>NZ_CP095397.1:0-2400000 GCF_023008545.1 Natribaculum luteum
CTCGCATACCCGCTTCCGGACGCCCGGAAGCAAGACGCACTTCGACGACGACGTTCTTAAACGCATGGAAGGTAGCGAGAGCTACGTCCGAGCGTACCGATCGCCGATGCCCGCGGCGTCGACGGGGCAATTCTCAAGACGACCGGGCCGAAAGGAATCGATATGAGCGAGTCGGACGTCGGCGTTACTCTCACCGTTCGCGCTGCCGAGAAGCGCGACGCCGGCCGCGGCGTCGCCCGCATTCCCGAGATGGCACGGCGAAAGCTGGGCGTTCTCAGCGGCGACACCGTCGTCATCGAGGGCGAAGAGAGCACCGTCGCCAAGATGTGGCCCGCAGATCCTACCGTCCCGGAAAACGTCGTCCAGATCGACGGCGACACTCGAGCGAACGCTGGCGTTCACGTCGACGACACCGTCACCGTCCGCGCCAAAGATCAGTCCGCGATCCAGGAGGCGAAGACGGTGACGCTGTCGCCACCGCCGTCGCTGTCGGCGGCGGAGGCGCGACTCGCCGAACGCGTCGCGAATCAGAAGCTCCGGAACCGGCCGATCCGCGCGGGCGAACAGATTCGGATCGAGGGCGTCGCCCCGGAGCCGTTTACCGTCCTCGAGACCGACCCGACGGGTGACGTTCGCATCACTGGGTCGACGACAGTCGACGTCACCGGCACCGAACGGGCTGGCGAACGTGCAGGGAGCGACTCGAGTTCGAGTGTGTCCCCGTCGGTCAGCCGGAACGTCGACGCCGAGGGCGACGCGACGACGTCGGGCGTCACCTACGAGGACATCGGCGGCTTAGACGAGGAACTCGAACTCGTCCGGGAGATGATCGAACTGCCGCTGTCGGAGCCCGAACTGTTCCAGCGGCTGGGGATCGATCCGCCTTCTGGCGTCTTGCTCTACGGCCCGCCGGGAACTGGAAAGACGCTGATCGCCCGCGCGGTCGCGAACGAGGTCGATGCGCACTTCGTCTCCGTCTCCGGGCCGGAGATCATGTCGAAGTACAAAGGCGAGAGCGAAGAACGGCTCCGCGAGAAGTTCCAGGAGGCAAGCGAGAATGCGCCGTCGATCCTCTTTTTCGACGAGATCGACTCGATCGCGAGCACTCGAGACGACGACGGCGACGCCGAGAGCCGTGTCGTCGGGCAACTCTTGACTCTGATGGACGGACTGGACGCTCGCGGCGAGGTGATCGTCATCGGGGCGACGAACCGCGTCGACACGCTGGATCCGGCGCTGCGTCGGGGTGGCCGGTTCGATCGGGAGATCCAGATCGGCGTCCCCGACGAACGAGGCCGACTCGAGATTCTGCAGGTTCACACCCGCGGCATGCCACTGGCCGACGACGTCTCGACCGAGAAACTCGCCGCCCGGACGCACGGATTCGTCGGGGCGGATCTCGACGCGGTCGCGAGCGAGGCGGCGATGGCTGCGATCCGGCGGCGACCGACCGACGCCGAGGACCGGGCCGCGTGGAACCGCGATCCCGAGGTGACGAAAGCCGACTTCGACGCGGCGCTCGCGTCGGTCGAGCCCTCGGCGATGCGCGAGTACGTCGCCGAGTCCCCGGAGACGGACTTTTCTGACGTCGGCGGTCTCGAAGAGGCGAAATCGACCCTCCGCGAATCGGTCGAATGGCCTCTGACCTACGATCGGCTGTTCGAGCGGACGAATACGAACCCGCCCTCGGGCGTCTTGCTCTACGGCCCGCCAGGGACCGGCAAGACCCTGCTCGCACGCGCGCTGGCTGGCGAGACGGACGTGAACTTCGTCCACGTCGACGGACCCGAGATCGTCGACCGCTACGTCGGCGAGTCCGAGAAGGCGATCCGGAAGGTGTTCGAGCGGGCCCGACAGGCCGCCCCGTCGATCGTCTTCTTCGACGAGATCGACGCCATCGCGGCCGCACGCGGCGAGAGCCACGAGGTGACCGAACGGGTCGTCTCGCAACTGCTGACGGAACTCGACGGGATGAGCGAGAACCCCAACCTCGTCGTCCTCGCGGCGACCAACCGAAAGGAACACATCGATCCCGCACTCCTCCGACCGGGGCGACTCGATACCCACGTCCTCGTTCCCGAACCCGACGCCGACGCGCGAACGAAGATTCTCGAGGTCCACACGCGTGGCAAACCGCTGGCCGACGACGTCGACCTCGCCGACCTCGCGGCCGACCTCGAGGGGTACACCGGGGCGGACGTCCAGGCGCTTGTCCGGGACGCATCGATGCAGGCGATCCGCGAGGTCGCGAGCGAGTACGGCCCCGAGGAGGCGAACGACCGGGCCGACGAGGTCGTCGTCGAGCGAAGCCACCTCGAGGCCGCCCGGGAGGCGATCGACGCGAGTCGCTGAGCGACGTCCCGTCTGGACCGGTCGGCTCTCGGGACTGTCCGGTTCGACGTAAACGCCATATTTTTCCCTGGCCGACGAGGGTCCGGCATGGGACGAATTGCCCGACTAGTGGGCGTCGTGGGTGGACTCGTGGCGCTGTGGATCGGCTGGGGGCTGTACGTCAGGGAGACGACCGAACGGATCGAGTACACGACGCTACGGACGCTCGACGGCGTCGAGATCAGGCGCTATCCCGCGGCGATTCTCGCGGAGACGACCGCGCCGGACTCGCGGACGGCGTTCGGACGACTCTACCAGTACATTACGGGGACGAACGCCCAGCGATCCGAAATCGAGATGACGGCCCCAGTTCGCACGGAGAGCGCCCGCATCGCGATGACCACGCCTGTTCGCTCGAGTTCGGCAGACGACGGCGTGACCATGGGCTTTTACCTTCCACAGGAGTACGACGGCGAGTCGGCACCCGTCCCGACCGATCCGTCGGTCGACCTGGTTCTCGAGGAGCCAAAGACCGTCGCGGTCCGGCCGTTCTCGTGGTACGCGACCGACGAGCGCGTCGAGCGGTACGAGCGCGACCTCCTCGAGACGCTCGCGGCCCACGACCTCGAGCCGGCAGCCGAGCCGTTCGTGTTGCAGTACAACGACCCGTTCACGCCGCCGTTCTTGCGGCGAAACGAGGTCGGGGTCGTCCTCGAGTGATACTACTGAACAACAGTCAGTACACACCTGATCGCGACTCGACGGCTGTCGCCACGCCGACAGCGTCTCACGTGCGATCAGTGTGTGACCCGTTTCGTCCAGCAGTATGAGCTACCGGTACCAGTCGACGCTCGTCGCCCTGTGGCGGGCGTCGTAGGCGTCGAGCCCTTCCCCGAGGAGCCAGCGAAGGCGGAGGTCGTCGTACAGCGTCGAGTGGGTGTAATCGACGAACGTCACGGGGACGACGAGCGCGCCGTCTTCACGGATCGCGCTCGCGACGATCGTGTAGACGTGTTTGTGTCGGTCGTCTTTGACGTAGCCCGCGAAGACCGGCGTGGTCTGCTCCGTGGCGTGGACGGCCTGGAGTGCGTCGACGGACCGACGGGTGAGCTCGTAACAGAACAGGCCGGTGTTCCCGCCGTCGGTGATCGACGCGAAGTCGGTCGACGACTCGAAGTACTGGCGGAGATCGCGCAACCCGAAGATGACGTTGTCCTCGACCGACCCGGCGGCGTACCGCGGCACGTCGTAGAACGTGTGCTCGCGAAAGCCGTCGACGAGCCCTTCGACGATCGCTTCCGGATCGGTCGGATCGGCGTTCGCGAACCCCTCGATCAGTGTCGCGTTCACGGAGCGCCGGCCCCGAAGCGCCGACACGGTGTAAGGGCGATCCTCGCTCGCGGCGACGAGATCGAAAAAGTCGGGGTAGCTGTCGTAGCGAAACTGTACGTCGCCCGCCTCGAGCGCCCCCAGGTCAGCGACCAGTTGCTCGAGCGGGCCGTCGGCGAGGCCAAGGTCCTCGTCGACTGCGGCGGCGTCTTCGGGGTCGGCCGTCGACGGGTCGAACGACGCGATCGGCTCGTCGCCATCGCCGTCACCGTCGCGGACCGAGACGACGCCGTCGTCCTGTGTAATCCGGTAGCCGTCGACCGTCGCGACGCGCTCGCCGGAGGGATACAGCCGCTCGGCGACGAGCGGATCGAGGTCCTGCCGTTGCAGGTTCGTTCCCGTCAGTCGGTCGTAGCCGAGAAAGACGTTGTCGACCGCCTTCCCGCCGCCGATGACGGCGCCGCCACCGGCGGCGGCCGCGAGCAGTTGTCGACGCGTCAGGTCCACGAACGTTCACCGTCGTCCGATTTATCGTCGTCGCTCAAATCCGTTTCGTCAGATACGTCCTCGAGATCGCCCTCCTCATCGTCCCCGAGTACGGAGTCGACCGCGAACCCGGCGTCTTCCTCGAGGACGATGGTCTCGCCCGCCGTTACCTTCTCGCCCAGTTCGACGGCGACGTCCTCGCGGTCGACGGCGGGCGGAAAGAGCACGTCGACGCGACTCCCGAAGGCGATGTGGCCGAGCCGCTCGCCCCGCTCGAGGTCGTCTCCGGGTTCGACGTAGGGGTGAATGCGGCGGGCGAACGCGCCGGCGATGAGCGTCACCTCGTGGTCGTCGTCCTCGTCGCCGGCGAACTGAACGCGAACCTTCTCGTTTCGATCCGAATCCTTCGAGAACGCCGGTCTGTGCGCACCCGGCGAGTGGTCGACCGCCTCGACGGTGCCGCCGAACGGTGCCCGGACGACGTGGACGTTCCAGACGTTCATGAAGACGCCCAGACGGACCCGATCGCCCTCCTCTCTGATGACCGAAACTTTGCCGTCGGCGGGCGAGACGGTCCCCGCCGGCGGCGGAGAGCGTTCCGGATCACGAAAGAACGCGAGCGTCGCGACGCCCAGCGCAAGCGTCAGGACGCTCGCGGTCACGCTGAAGACGAACGCGAACGGCGCGGCGAGCAGGGGGAAAACGGCGTACCGCCACGCCCCGGGTGCAAAGTTCATGCTGAGGCAATCGGACCGGAGTGGTTTGGCAGTTACGGGATTGGCGTCGACGACCGCGCTCCCGTCCCGTCGCCAACCGCCGTCCCGCTGTAAGAGTTCACTATCGTGACTCTCTTCGAAACTGATCAGCTCTATTTGCCGGCTACCGACGATCCGCCGACGGTAGTACCGTCCTTTTCCAGCGAGATACGGACCTCGAGCACGTGTCGGCTGCCGGACGAAATCGCGTAGAGGGCGGCCATGGATCGATTATGACCCCGTTCGGTCACGATCGTTCAATTCGTTGTCGTCCGAACCGTCACGGAAATCGAACAGTCAGCTGTACGTTCGAATTTCGACCTGCCTGTAGCGGCGTCGAACGATCACGACTGACGAAGCTCAAGCGTCGCTGACGGTGTCACGGCGAGTACCGTCCTGAAAACACAGCAGTCGGCGACGAAGACGGTCTGCGGACGATCACAGTGTGGATATCGACGACGAGACGGGAAGCGTTCAGCCACGACGGTAAACGACTGCATGGTCGACGATAAGGTAGACAGAAACAATGGGTCGTCGTGCCGTCCGCTGGATCGAGTTGAGTCCGTAAGGATGATCCACCGCTCACTTCGGAACACGTTCTCGTCGACTGCAGGGACGAGCGACGAGGACGACTCGACGGCAGCAGTTCGTCTCGCCGACGTCACCCACGAGTACGGCTCGAGTGGCCGACGATTTCGCTCGAGCGGCGAGCGATCGGTGACCGCACTCCGGGGAGTCTCCTTCGAGGTGCGGGCGGGTGACGTCGTCGGCCTCTCCGGACCGAGCGGGAGCGGCAAGTCGACGATCCTCCACGCTGTCGCCGGCCTCCTAGTGCCGACCGACGGCACCGTCGAACTGCTCGGGACCGACGTCACCGCTCTCTCCGACCGGGAGCGAGCGCGACTGCGACGTCGCCACGTGGGCATCGTCTTCCAGCGCTTTCACCTGCTCCCGTCGCTGTCGGCCCGCGCGAACGTCGCGTTGCCGCTCGTCCAGGCGGGCATCCCGCGATCCAGACGGCGCGAGCGCGCGACCACGCTGCTCGAGCAGGTGGGACTCGGCGATCGCGTCACCCACCTCCCCGGCGAGCTCAGCGGCGGCGAGTGCCAGCGCGTCGCGATCGCCCGGGCGCTGGCGACGGACCCGGACGTGATCGTCGCCGACGAGCCGACGGGTGAACTCGACACGGCGACCGGCGCGGACGTCCTCGAGGTGTTGACCGACGTCGGCCGCGACCGGGCGGTGCTGGTGGCGTCCCACGACGCCGCGACGCTGGCCGTCGCCAATCGAGTGGTCTCGCTTCGCGACGGAACGGTGGTCGACGATGAGCGGTGACGACGGCGGGCGACGGCGAACGCGGTGGGCCGGCCTCGTCGGCCTCTCGACCACCAGGCTGTGGAAACGCGCGACGCGGACCACGGCGGGTCGCGTCGCGGCGACGACCGGCGCGGTCGCGCTGACGATCGCGCTCTTGCTGGTCGTCACCGGGATCGCCCTGGCGCTTGCCGGCGGGGGTGCCGTGGCCACGGACGACGCTGCCGTCCGAGTCGCGCCCGAAGAGAGCGGGACGCTGTCGGCCGTCGACGGCGTCGAGGGCCCGCGACTCGGTTCGACCAACGAACGGGCCGCGGCGATCCGCTCGCAAGCGGACGTCGAGCACGCCTCGCCCGTCCTCGTCGAGACGGTGCAACTCGAGACGGCAGATGGCGACACGGCCCACGTCCTCGTCGTCGGCGTCGTCTCCGACGAGAGGCCACGAACCGTCGCGGGGCTGTCGACGGACTCCCTCGAGTCGGGCGACCCCCACTACGCCGAGGGATCGTACGACGGGCCCCGAACCGGCGAACTCGTCCTCTCCCGTGACGCGGCCGAACGGCTCGGCGCGTCGACCAGCGACGAACTCGCTGCCTCGAGCGTGCGGACGAGCGACGACGCACCGTCGTTCACCGTGACGGCCGTCGACGCCGCGGCGGACGGACGCGACGCCGACGTGCCGGTCGCGCTCGTCCACCTCAGCGAACTCCAGTCCCTGTCGGGCGGTGACGACGGCGAACTGGCCGACTGGGTACTGGTGTGGGGCGAGGCCGGCGCGGCCGAGTCGGCCGCCGTCGACGCGTATCCGGACGCGGCGGTCGCGTCCGAGCGCGGCGTCGATCCAGCGGCGCTGTTCGACGACGGACTCGCGTTCGCGACGAGCGCGATCGCGCTGCTCGTCGGCGTGACGATCTGTGCGTCGTTCGTCGCGACGACCATGGGGATGACCGTCGACGAGGATCGCCGAACGCTCGCCGTCCTCGAGGCTGTCGGGTTCCCGACGCACAGCCGGCTCGCGGTCGTCGCGATTTCGACGCTTGTCACGACGCTGTGTGGCGCACTCCTGGGCGTTGGGCTCGGCGTCGCGGGAATCGCCGCCGTCAACGCCGTCGCCGGTGCAACGGTTGCCCCGGGAACCGTCGCGGTCGCCCACCCCCTGTTCGTACCGTACGCCATCGTCGTCGCGCTGCTGTCCGGACTGGTGGCCGTCCCCTACCCGCTCGCGGTCGCTGCCCGGACGACCATCCTGGAGGAGGTGAGCCGATGAGCGTTCGCGGAGCGGCCGCTCGAGCGAACGCCGTCGTCGGACTCGCGCTCGCACAGCTTCGTCGATCGCCCGGTCGGACCGTCCTCACCACGCTCGCGGTCGCGCTGGCGGTGCTCTCGGTGACGCTGCTCGCGAGCCTCGGCGTCGGCGTCGTCGAGATGGGCGAGGAGGGGTTAGATCGGGCGAACCGGGATATCTGGATCACGAACGACCCGATCGACCCGTCCTCGAGCGGCACGGAGAACCCGATCGTCGGCGCACACGAGATCTCGGCGGACCTCACCGCCCGCGCCGACGTCCGCACCGCCTCGCCGATCGCGATGCACGACGTCTACGTCGGCACCGATCCCTCGGAACTCGAGCGCGTGCCCGCCGTCGGCGTCCAGCAAACCCACGACGGGTTCGACTTCGAGGCGGGCCGCGGGTTCGAACCCGAGGGAGATCCCTACGTCCGCGAACCCACCGACGAACCAACGCGGGAGGAGATCGTGATCGATCCCCGACTCGCCGACGACCTCGGCGTCTCGGTCGGCGAGACGATCTACGTCGGCACCAGCCGGGAGACGGCCCGATACGAGTTCACCGTCGTCGGCACCTCCTCGTACTACTCGACGTACCTGGGCTCGCCCGCGGTGACGGTTCCGCTCGCGGACCTCCAGGCGGTCGCCGGAACGTCGGGCACGGACCGGGCGACGTTCATCACTGCCGACGTCGCGGAGGGAGCAGACCGGGACGCCGTCAGGGACGACCTCGCCGCGGAGTACCCGCAGTACGACGTCCGCACCAGCGACGAACAACTCGAGTCGATGTTCCAGGAACGAACGCTCGTGCTCGCGAGCGGCGTGACGCTCGTCGGCCTGGCGGTAGTCGGCGGCGTGGTCCTCACGATCAACCTGTTCGCGCTCGTGGCCTACCAGCAGCGAGACGAACTCGCGGCGCTGCGTGCCATCGGCCTCTCCAGGCGGGTGCTCGCGGGGACGATCGGCGTCCAGGGACTCCTCATCGGACTCGTGGGCGGCGTCGTCGGTGTCGCGGCCACACCGCCGATTGCGGCCGGACTGAACCGGTTTGCCACGTCCGTCGTCGGCTTCGAACGACTCCTGCGGACGCCACTCGAAGTCTACGTCGCCGGCTTCGCCCTCGCGCTCTGCGTCGGGACGGTCGTCGCGGTCGTCACCGGCTGGCGGGCCAGCCGCTACGCCAGCATCGAACACCTCGAGGCCTGATACGGGCTGCTGTCCGTCAGTTCCGGTGTCCCGCAGGCCGGTCGCGATTGCACCGGTACATCGGTACCGCAGGCCGTACGACTCGAGCGGGCATCGTACTCCCCGCGCTTCGGATAGTTCAAACGGACGCCGTAATCCCCCCATCGACGCGGATGTTCTGACCGGTGATGTAGCTCGAAGCAGGTGAGAGCAGGTACGCGACTGCGTCTGCAATCTCTGCGGTCTGTGCCGGGCGTCCCATCGGGATTCGCTCTCTCGTTTCCTCGTCTACGTCGTAACTGTCGACGAAGCCGGGTTGAACCGTGTTCATCCGGATTCCGGCCGCTGCGTACTGGTCGGCGTAGAGCTTGGTGAAACTCCCGAGTCCAGCCCGAAGCACCGACGAGACGGGGAACGAACTCGACGGTTCGAACGCAGAGAACGTGGAGATGTTCACGATCGACCCGTGGCCCTGTTCTTCCATGATGGGTGTGACGAGTCGCGCCATCCGGACGGTGTTCAACAGCACGAGGTCCAGTCCCTCGTGCCACTCCTCGTCGGAGATGCCGAGGAGATCACCAGACGGTGGGTGGCCCGTGTTGTTCACTACCGCGTCGATACGACCGTAGCGCTCGTACGTCGCCTCGACGAGGGCTGCCAGGTCATCGGGATCGGTCACCGACCCTTCGAACCCATCTCCGCCGAGGTCGTTCGCAACTTCGACGGCGCTTCCCGACCGTGACAACAGAACCGGCGTGTATCCATCCTCGTCTAGCCGCCGGGCACAGGCTTCCCCGATACCGCTTCCCGCCGCTGTCACTACTGCGACTTTCGTATCAGCCATACGACTGCTAACGTGTCTGTGTTCATAACTGATGTGGGTTCTATTCAAATTATATTTATAGTAATTAATAACATGTGGGATAAGAGACAGCATTATGTTTATAATTTGTGAAGATAAGAGAACGCGCGAAGGAACTGTGGACAAGTTCTTTGTAACGTTGTCGGGTGGTTTGCTGTATGGGTTCGAAGGTGCTCAAAAAATCAGCTATTGCGGGAGTTATTTCGCTCACAGTAACATTGATCATAACCTATATTGCTTCACTAATCTGGCCGACACCGTGGGAACTGTTTCTCGCTGTCGGATTAGCCTCGTTCTTTTCAGCATTTGGTAGTGCGTACGGTGCACACGTAGAGTATCGTGATTGAAAACTGATAAGATGGTACGCGCTGTGAATACCCTACTCCCCTGTAGATGTCACTGTGCTAGATCGCACGTCTATATGTAGCACGCTTCTTTTGACAGCGCCTCGGTAGTCTGCTCGAGATTTGCTAAATACACAGCGCATATTTCTCAATCCAGTTCTTTCACCACTGCTGCCGGATTCCCCTGGACAACGACTTCGTCTGGAACGTCCTTGGTGACGACGGCACCGGATGCGATAACGGAGCTATCGCCGACCGTCACGCCGGGATTGAGAACCGCTTGGCCGCCGATCCAGACGTTATCACCGACTGTGACCGGTTTGCCGTACTCCGGCCCCTCGATTCGCTCGCTCGCATCGAGCGGATGCGTCGCCGTGTAGATGTGGACGCCCGGTGCGATCTGGCAGTTCTGTCCGATTTCCACCCGACACACGTCCAGGATGACGCAATCGAAGTTCGCATAGAAGTTTTCGCCGACGTGGATGTTGTACCCATAGTCACAGCGAAATGGCGGTTCTATCTCGCATTCTTCACCACAAGAGCCGAGAAGCTCTTCTAACAGTTCCCGTCGTTCGGTTTGGTCGTGTGCCGTCGTGCGATTGTAGCGTCTCGTGAGGTCACGTGCGCGTTTCCGCTCGGCCACAAGTTCGGGGTCGTCGGCGTCGTACAGCTCCCCGTTCAGCATCTTCTCTTTTTCACTATCCATGGTAGCGTTGATCGGTCGTTCGGGTTATATTCTCCGCACACTCCCAATGATGACCCGCATGTGGAGCGACCGGCGATGAAGACAGCGGATTCCGCGGTTGGATTCTACGTACTCGAGGCGGCCTCCTGTGTCACACCAGTTTCACGCTCTCGGCCTGGTTCACGCTCTCGTGGCGTGCGTCTCCATCGAATCGGCCGTCGTATCCTAGAGTCGGCGACGTTACTCGTCTCCCCGAACGTATCGCACAGAGTCGAGCCACTAGTCCGTCGGTATCAGTCCCAGAACGACTGGGTCCGTGCGTACTCGCGTTCCTGGCGCAGGATGTCCCGGTAGAAGTCGTCCTCGTCCTCGCGGAGTTTGTTGATGATCCGGGCGGCGTTGTGCGGTCCGACCCCGCGGGCGGCCATCGCGATCACGGCCTTCTTGCCGTGGCTCTGGACCAGACTCGCACTCCGGTAGGCGCGTTCGGTCAGCCGCTCCTGTTCCTCGTCTTTCTCTTCGGCGCGGACGGCCGCGACCGCCTCCTCGTCCCACGGGTTCAGTGCCGCGATTCGGGTCGATCCGCAGTTCGGACACTCCGGTTGCTCGCGGACCCGTCGGACCTTCGTCTTCGACTGCCACTCCTTGCAGTGGGTACACAGCAAGATGACGCGATCGTTCCGGATGCGCTCGCGGACCGTCTCGATGACGCTCGCGTCGGCGTTCTCGGGCGCGAGCAGTTCCTTCCCCGCCGAGCGACCGCCCCGTCCGACCGGGCTGTGTCCCCGGGTCGTCGCCACCTCGAGATCACCCTCTCGGATCGCCTCGAGCACGCGACTCGCCTGCTCGACATCCAGGTCCTCGTGGAACACCTCGCGGACGGCCTCTGCGTACATCGGCGTGTCCTCGAGTGCGGCCAGCAGGCGGTCGTTCGACAGTCGGCCGGACCCCTGCCAGCGTTTGAGCGCGCCGAACTTCGCCGACACCTGCGAGAGTCGAAAGGCGAGGGCGTCGGAGCGCTTGAGTCCGAGTTCGACGATCGTCTCTACGTGGCCGGGGTCGGTCTCCTCCAGCACCTCGAGGACGTCGCTCGTCGCGATCGACGTCGGCACCTCGAGTTCGATCCGGTAGGGGTCGATCTCCAGACCGACGGAGGAGCCGGTTCGCTGGCCGAGCAGCGCCGAGAGCACCCGACCGAGCGTCTCGTTGGCCATGTGACCGAGGTGGGCGTTGACGACGACCGTCCGGCCCTCGCGTTCGACCAGCACCCGGTCGTCGGTCGGCATTGGCGCGCCGCTCTCGACGTGGCGCTCGAGCGGGTCGACCGCCCGTTCGACGGTGTACTCGTCGCCGGGGTAGCGACTCGCCAGTTCTCGAGCGACGGCGGCCCCGTCGGCTCCGGCGGCGAGTTGCGCTTCGGCGACGTCGCGTATCTCTCCAACCTCCTGGGCGACGGCGTACGGGACGGGGATCTCCTGGCCGATCCAGGAGGGGATCTCGCCGGCGGGGTCCTCGATGGGGCTGACCTTCACGACGCCCTCGTCGTCGTCGACCTCCGCGATGCGCCACATCTCGCCACGCTGGACGAACACCTCACCCGGCGTGGCGAAGTTGACGACGAACCGCTCGTCCAGGGTCCCGATCTGCTTGCTCGAGGCGATGTCCGTGACCTCGTAGGTCTCCTCGTCGGGGATCATCGAGAGGTTCGCGTAGACGTACTGCCAGGTGCCGCCGCTCGTCTCGATGCGGTCCTCGCTCTCGTCGAACCAGACGATCCGATTGCGGTGGAGTTCCGAGAGGACGTCGCGGAACTGCGCTTCCGTGAGGGCCCGGAAGGGGTACGACCGCGAGACGATCTCGTAGGCGGTCTCGACGAACGTCGCGCCCTGGCTCTGGACGATGCCGGGGATCTGGTTCGCGACGACGTCGAGACTCCCCTCGTGGATCGCCGCGGGTTCGACCTCACCGGCGCGGGCGCGACGGGCGATCGCCAGCGCCTCGAGTGTGTCGTCCGGCCGCGTCGTGACGATCGTCCCCCGAGAGACGGCGTCCATGCGGTGGCCCGCCCGCCCGATCCGCTGGAGCAGGCGCGTCACCTGGCGCGGGCTCTGGTACTGGACCACGTGGTCGACGCTGCCCACGTCGATACCCAGTTCCATCGAGGAGGTACAGAGCAGGCCCTCGAGTTCGCCCGCCTTGAACCGGTCTTCGACGTCGATCCGGGCCTCCTTCGAGAGCGAGCCGTGGTGGACGCCGATCGGCAGGTCGAGTTCCCGAAATCGGGAGCCCAGCGCCTCGGCCGTCTGTCGAGTGTTGACGAAGATCAGCGTCGACTCGTGGTCGGCGACGAGGTCCCGAATCAGGCGGACGTGACTCGCCGTCTCGGGTTCGGTCATCAGTTTGCCGGCGAGGCGTTCGTCCTCCTCGGTGATCTCGGGCTCCCGGACCGCCACGGAGACGTTACTCCCGACGTCGATCTCGCGGATCTCGCAGGGGCGAGCGCCCGTCAGGAACTGTCCGACCGCCTCGGGGTCGCCGACGGTCGCCGAGAGACCGATCCGCTGGAACGGGCCCGACAGCTCGCGCAGGCGCTCCAGGCCGACCGCCAGTTGCGCCCCGCGCTTGGAGGCGGCGAGTTCGTGGACCTCGTCGATCACGACGTGGGAGACGTCGGCGAGCGCCTCGCGCAGGCGTTCGCCCGTCAACATTGCCTGCAGGGTCTCCGGCGTCGTGATCAGCACGTCCGGCGGGTCCTCGGCCTGCTTTCCCCGTCGATACTGGGTCGTGTCGCCGTGGCGGACGTCCACCTCGAGGTCGAGCGTCTCGCCCCACCACTCGAGACGTTCGCGCATGTCGCGGTTGAGCGCTCGCAGCGGCGTGACGTACAGCGCACCGAAACCGTCTGGCGGGTCGGCGACGAGGTCGTCGAAGACGGGCAACATCGCGGTCTCGGTCTTGCCACTCCCGGTCGGCGCGATCACGAGCGTGTCCTCGCCGGCGGCGAGTGGCGGAATCGCGAGTCGCTGTGGCGCTGTCGGCGTCGAGAAGCCGCGTTCGGAGAGGGCCTGACGAACCGTCGAACCGAGGTGGGTGAACGCCGCGACGTCCCCGTCGGTCATCGGATCCGACTACGGGCGAACGTCGGATAAGACCGTTGTTTCGCACATTACAGACCGGTTTGAGCGATCCGAGCGATCACTCGAGCCCCCACTCTTCGTCCTCGAGCCGTTCGGTCGCGAGGTCGTCTCGATCGCCGAGGACGCGAAAGACGAAGCCGGCGTCGTCGCGCTCGAACTGGAGATCGATCGTCGTCACGTCCGCGGTCACCTCCCGGACGATCGGCGACGGCCGACCGGCGGAAGGGGACTCGAGGTCGTAGTCCTCGTAGGCGATCTGCGTCGACGCCTCGATCAGGTCGTCCTCGCCGTAGACGTCGGCGTCGATGCCGCCGCCGGTTTCCATCTCCCGTATCTCGAGTCGGTACGTTTCCATCGACACACTGGTCGGAGTTCGCACAAAAACAAGGGATTCGGGCTTGCAGGTGCCGTTTCGGTCGGCCGCTACTTCCAGGGCGTCCCCATCACCTCGGCCTGAATGCCGTGGCCGACGCGCAGTCGGCAGTCCGACTCCGGCGTCGCGACGCAGGCGAGGACGAACCCTCGATTGCGGGCGCGCTCTTTCAGTCCGCGAGGGACTTCGACGTGGGTGACCTCGCCCTCGAGTAGCTGTGCGGTACAGGTCCCGCACGCGCCGTACAGGCAGCCGTAGGGGACGGACAGGCCAGCTGCTTCCGCGGCGTCGATGATCGTCTCGCCCCGACCGACGGCGATCGTCTCCTCCCGGCCGTCGTCCCAGACGAGGGAGACGGTGTGGGAGTCTCGGTTCCGGGAACGGGACACGGAGTCGAGGTCGGGATCGGGATCGGAGTCGGAATCGGAATCCGAAGACCCCATCGGCTCACTGCCAGACGTCGCTGGTGCAGTCGCCGCCGGGCCACCGGATCTCGTGGGCGCGGGCGGGGCCGCCGGGCGCGTCGCCGAAGTCGACCAGGAACTCCTCGTCGAGTTCCATCCGGCCCTCGTCGGGGAAGACGTCGGCTTTTAGCATGAGCGACCCTTCCTCGGCGATCTCCGGGTAGAACTGGTTGTCCCACGTCGAGAACAGCGACGTCGTCCAGTAGAGCCGACGGCCGTCCCGGGAGAGTTGCAGCATCTGTGGTGCGCCGCGGATCTCGGTGCCCTTGACCTCCTGGCGGTCGCCGAAGAGGCCGCCGGCCCAGATCCGGTCGACCAGCCGCGGGTTACCCATGTCGCTGACGTCGTACATGCGGACGTCGCCGTGGAGCCAGTTCGAGTAGAACAGGTACTGGTCGTCCAGCGAGAGGACGATGTCGGTGATCAGCGGCGGCACGGGCATGTCCCAGTCCTCGTGCTCGCGTGGCTCCTCGTCGATGGCGACCTCCCAGTCCCAGGTGCCGTCGCTCTCCTCGAAAAAGCGGATGATGTTCGAGGACAGCGCCGCGCCGACGTAGCCCTGGGTCTCCTCGGGATTGTGGCTCATCCGAACCTCGAGTGGGATCTGGCCCTCCTCGCCGAACTCGAGGGTCTGGACGTGCTCGCGGCTCTCCCAGTCCCAGATGTGGATGCTGTCGCCGTACTTGCCTGCCTCGACGTCGTCGAGGTCGAAGCCAGGGTAGTAGGTATTCGGCGCGGCCCACTCCGTCGAGATCATGACGTCGTGGCGCGGTTGGTACCAGTAGTCGTAGTTCATCTCCATCTCGCCGCGGTCTGCCTCCCAGTGGCCGTCGATCGTGAAGTCGTCCTGGTCGAGCTGGAGGAAGCCACCGGGGAGTTCGCCGTCGGCGTTCCCGAGCATGCTGATGACGACTTTTCCGCCGGGGACACAGTGGACCGTGTGCGGGGCCGAGAGGTCGTGCTCGAAGATCTCCTCGGGTTCGATCACCTTCACCATCTCCGGATTTCGTGGATCCTCGACGTCGATGATGTGGATGCGCGAGGAACGCTGGCCGGGGACGACGAGGTACTGCCGGGAGAGCCCCTCGGCGTGACAGGACGACGAACAGGCGTTCCAGCCGAAGTGGTGGAGTTCGTCACCCTCGTTTGGCATCTCGACGACGTCGACGAGTTCGCTGTACGTCTCCGACTGCGGGTCGACGTCGACGATGCCGACGAAGCCGGGTCCTTGCTGTTCCATCCCCACCCGCGGTGCCATCACGTACGCGGTCTTCTCGCGTTCGGATTCGGTCCGCATGGCCGCTGGCGTCGGATAGCCCGGCCCCTCGACGTCCGGGTGTTCGTGGGCGTGTTCTGCGTGGCTGTGGGCGTGGTCCTCGGTATCGCTCATAGTGTTACCCACTCAAGGTATGTTATCTCGAACCATGGTATTTTCTATGCAATTCCTGTCACATTCGCCGGTCGAAACGGAGTCGTCGCGACACGATCCCCGTCGACGACCGAGAGAAGGATCACACGGCCCGTCGGCTCGAACGCCGACGAACGTCAATCGCTCCGTTCGTTCAACAGCAACTCCTCGCGGCGCTCGGGATCCTCCGCCGGCGAGAGCGCCACGGCCTCGAGTGTCGCGACGTCTTTCGTCGTCCGTGGGCCGCCAACGCCCGTCGCGACGAACCGCGACTCGTAGTCGGCGACCTCGGCGAGCGGTCGGCCGTCGCGAAAGAACGCGAGCAGCCCGTCGAGGGCGGTTTCGACGTCGACGCAGACCCGATACCCGTCTGCCGACTCGACGAGCACGTGTGTCGTTTCCCCGGGAACCGACGCCAACTCGAGCAGCGCCGACACCTCGACGCCGCGCCAGGCGGCCGTGTAGTGGTCGCCCGAGTTACAGTCGATGCGGACCGGTCGCTCTCGAGACGGGAGCGCCGCGAGGTCGTCGCCGGCCATCGTCACCTCGTCGTCGCCGACGACGGTGATCGGCGACGAGAGCACCGGTTCGTTCGAGCCAGTCATGCTGTTCTCGTGGACAGATGGCGTCGACCACCCTAAGCGTTGGCCGGTGCTCGGAGCCAGTCAGCACGACATCCCGAGACAGAAACCAGGCGGGTCAGACGGATCGATACGGTCCGAGTCGCGTCCCGTCGAGGAGGTAGGCCTCGCCGTCGGCCAGCCCGCCGGGCAGAAACGGCGCGAGAAACGACTGTCCCTCGACGTTCACCCACGTCCCGCCGGCAAGGTCGTTGAACGCCGGGACGACGACGAGTCGGGGCGGCGTTCCGCCCTCGAGCCACGGGAGCCCCTGGTAGGCCGATCGCTCGGCGAACGGCGCGGGATCGACCCTGCCTCGCAGCCACGCCGGTTCGACGCGACTCCCGCCGACCCCGTCCTCGAGGCGCACGCACGGGTGCTCGTGGCCGATACAGACGACGTCGGCCTCGAGCACCTCGCGGGCCGGCCAGGTGTGGCCGTGACAGACGCCGACGTCGCCGAGTCGGACGCCGTCGCCCGGAACGATCTCCACGCCGCCCGCCCGCTGGTCACCGAACCACGTCTCGATCATCCCGTCGTGATTGCCCTTCACCACCGTCACCGAAAGCGTCGGCGGCAACGACTCGAGCAGGACCTCGAGTTCGCCCCGTTCGGCACCGCCGGGGTCGCCGATCGAGTGCATCAGATCGCCGAGGACGACGAGCCGATCCGGAGCCGTCCGCTCGACGAGCGCCAGCAGCCGCTCCCGTCGCTCGTCGGCGCGGCTCGGCACGTCGACGCCGCGTTCGTAGCGCAAGCCGGCCTCGTAGCCCGCGTGGTAGTCGGCGACGACGAGTGCCCGTTCGTCGCCGAGCCGTGCCACGGCCGCCGGCTCGTCGGGCACCGGCTCGAGCAGCGGTCCAGGACCGTCCCGACGCGGTTCGTCTCTCATCTCGGCTCGCGACTCAGATCGCTTTCAGCGTCTCGTCGTCGGGTTCGTAACACTGACCGCCCATCAGCGCGTCCTGGATCGCCGACTCGACGTCGTCTTCGGTCGCGCCGGTCTCGTCGGCGACCGTCTCGATCACCGTCGAACGGTCGGCTCCGCTCCCGTCGTCTAACTCGTTCATCGTCTCGACGACGCGGGCTTGCAGGTCGACGTCCTCGAGGTCGGCATCGTCGTCTTCGTCCTCGTCGTCGTCGGTCGCGTCGCTCTCGTCGACCTGCTCGTCGACGGCCGCCGCCGGAGTCGCCTCCTCGAGGTCCTCGGCCGGTTCGGTCTCGTCTTCGATCGTCTCGACTGCGTCTTCGGCCGGTTCGGCGCTCTCCGCCGGCGTCTCGTCGGCGCTCTCCGCCGGCGTCTCGTCGCCGCCCTCGCGGTCGTCCGGTTCGGGCACGTCGATGTCCGCCTCGCCCGGGTCGCCGACTTCGGCTCCGGTCGAGAACTCGGCACCGAACTCCTCCTCGAGTTCCTGTCGCTCCTCGTCGTCCATCTCGTACATGCCGTCGTCGAAGCCGCCCGACTCGAAGTCGCCGAGGTCGTCGCCGTCGTCGTCCATCGACCCGTCGAGCACCTCACCGTCACGTTCGGCGGCGTCCATCGGCGACTCGGCTGCAGGCTCCGATTCCGACTCCCGGTCGGATTCGGCGTCGAACTCGACCACCGTCTCGGACTCCTCGGTCGACCCGGGCGAGTCCGCACTCGCGTCCTCGGTGCCTTCGCTCGAGGCGGTCGACTCGGTCGCCGTCGGTGTCGTAGACTCCGCGTCGCCGGACGACGTCTCACCGACCGTCGCCGAGGTCGCTTCGGCTTCTGCGTCGGCTTCGACTACCGGCTCGGATTCCGGTGTGGACGCCGCACTCGCAGGTGCCACGTCGACCCCGAGGCTCCCCCGCTCGGCGAGTGCGGCGAAACTCGGGGCGTCGGGGGCCGTCGCGTCGGGCTGGCGGCCGAACGGTTCGACCTGGTCGCGCTCGCCCGCGATCACCTGAACGGCGTCGACCGCGAGGTCGTACAGTCCCTCGAGGTACGCGGGCGTCGTCCCGTAGTGGTCCTGTGCCAGCGGGATTCCTGCAGCAAGTCCCTCCTCGAGTCCGCTCTCGAGGAGCGCGTCCTCGAGGGCGTCGCCGTAGACGTCGAGGTCGGCCGCCCGCGCGTAGGCGGCGATGCGCTCGATCGTCTGTTCGGCCGTGCCGACGACCCAGCGGTCGCGGGTGTCGGCGTCGACGGTGGCGATGCTCTCCGGTCGGATGGAGGTGTAGACGCGATCGGAGTCGTCGGGCTGGAACGTGCGGGCCTTGCCCGTGACCGCGACGAAAAGCGGCGGCTCGACCTGCTCTAAGAAGGCGAGTTCGTCGGGCTGGTACTGTCCGGCGTAGACGACGAACGCGCCGGTCGGATCGACCACGCGAGCCCGGAGCATCTCCTCGTTGACCTGCGTAATCTCGGTGAGCGTCCCCACGACGAACAGCCGGTTGACCCGCGCACCTGTGGGCGTGACGACGTAGTTCGGTGCGCGCTCCTCGTCGCTCTCGGTGTGGGAAAGCGTCGCGTCGTCGTACTCCGCCGCGAACAGGCGGTAGGCGATCTCGCGACCGCCACCCTCGACGCTCATGCTCCCACCTCCGCGAGGAATGCGACCGCTCGATCGGCCGGATCGTCCGCGCTCTCCTCGAACGACGTCGCGTCGAGGTTCGCACCGTACTCGTCGACCGAGAGGTGTCCGCGCACGCGGTACTCGCGGCCGACGATACGCTCGCGGATCGTATCGGCGACGGCTTCCTGGTCCATCGCGTCGCGGGCCTCCTCGAGGGCGTCCTCGAGGGTGCCGCCGTAGACCTGCGCGGTGAGTTCGTCGTCCAGAACGACGGTGACGGTCCCCGTCCCGTCGTCGAGGATCGCCTTCACTCGCAGATCGTCGACGCCGTCGACGCTGCCGTGGGTGCGACACTGTCCTTTCTGGATGACGCGGTTGCACTCGGGACAGCGCTGGATGAGCCCGGAGCCGTCGCGGACCGCGATCAGGTTGCCGACGAGACAGACGTCGTAGACGCCGCCCGTCGCGACCGCCTCGCCGACGTCCATCTCCGGCGCTTCGGTGCCGACGTCGACCTCGCGCTCGAGTGGCGCCACCGTGGAGAACTCGGAGACGTTCACCTCGGGGACGCCGCGGAACTCCCGGACGTAAGCGTTCTCGATCCGGACCGACGCGCCCTCCTCGATCGCCGGATCCGGATCCCAGTTGGTAAACGGCAGTCGACCGCTCTCGTCACCGAAGACGCCGCTCAGGATGTCCGTCTCGCCGTCGCGGCCGTCGATCGTCCGCCGCTCGCACTCGAGCACCGCGACCTCGATCGTCACCGCACGGTCGCCCGTCCGGAGGCCGGCGAGGTCGGCCTCACCGCCGATCTCGTATGGCACCTCGAGCCCGTCGTCCACGAAGGCGATCGAGGTGCTCTCGCCGAGGTTGAGTTCGGGTTCGCCGTCCCACTCGCGTACGGAGGCGTTTCCCGCGGTGATCGTGTCGCCGGGCGAGAGGCCGAAGTCCTCCCAGGCGGTGTAGTCGACGACGCCCGTCTCGTCCGCGAGTCGTCCCTCGACGATGACGTGGTCCGATCCCTGGTAGCGGATCGAGCGCTTGCCCGCCGAGAGCACCGTCGCGGTGACGGTGACGTTGCTCGAGTCGGGCGTGATCTCCGCGACGTCGACGGACGTCGGCGTGGCGCCGCCGCCCGCGGAGTCGTCGCCGTACTTTCGTCGCAAGCTCTGTTTCGCCTCGTCGATCGGTACGCTGTACTCGACGAGGTTCGCCAGGTCGCTTTTGACCTCCTCTTTGTCGACGCCGAGGTCGGAGGCGAGATCCTCGGCATGATCATCGAGATCCATCACTCGCCTTTCGTCCGGGGGCATAAAAAGCGTTCCCGCAGCGGGGCGAAAGTGGACTGAGGACGACTCGAGCGTCACCGCAGTCAGTGGACCCGCCCCGTCGACTCGATTCGTTCCGGTCTGCTCCAGACGGGCTCGAGATACCGTGGAGAAATGTATTGAACGCTGGTATTCGATATCGAAAGAACTAGTCCCTCAGTGATAAACTTCGTTCGTCCCGAGGAAATAACTGTTGTTAGCGCATCATATGCTCTATGGGTGGTGAGGCCGACTGGGGGACCATGTTCGAGGCACTCAAAAACGTCTATCGACGGCGACTGCTGGTCGAACTCTTCGAGCGCAACCCCCAGGAAGACCGCGTAATCGTCCCCGAGGGCGTTCACGCTGGCGAAAAGGAACTCTCTGCGCTACAGACGAAGTTCGTTCACACGCACCTCCCCCTGCTCGAGCAGGCGGGATACGTCACCTGGGACAGAGAGAGCCACGAGGTCACCAGAGGGCCGGAGTTCGACGAGATTCGGCCGTTCCTCGAGTTGATCGAGGATCACCGCGACGAACTCCCGTCGGGCTGGATCTGACCGATCGCCGTCGGTTCTGGTCGGACGCGTCGTCCAACGACAGCCACGACTCTCGTTTGCGATATCGACGGCGCTATCGCGCGTCCGGCTCTGGCCGCTCGTCCAGCGTGACGGTTTCCGTCGTCTGCTCGCCGTCGCGGACGACGGTCACTTCGACGTCGTCACCCGGCGACGTCTCGGTCGCGAGGTAACTGCCGAGTTCCTCACCGTTTCGGATCTCCCGGTCGTCGATTTCGACGATGACGTCGCCGCCGACGGGCACCTCCTGGCCGGATACCGTCTCGGTACCGGTCGACTCCTCGAGCGCGTCCGCCGACGGTCCGTCGGGGACGGTCGCCTGGACGTAGACGCCGTTCGTCCGCTCGAGGCCGTTCGCTTCGGCCAGCGTCGGCGTCACATCGATCGTCTGCACTCCGAGATACGGGTGAGCGTAGTCGCCGTCTTCGATCAGCGCCGGGACGACGCGCTCGACGAGCGACGGGCCGATGGCGAAACCGAGGTTCTCGCCGCCGCCGGCGCTGTTGACGCCGACGACCGTCCCGTCGCAGGTGACGAGCGGGCCACCGCTGTTGCCGGGGTTGATCGGCGCGTCGGTCTGGACCGTGTTCGGGATCAGAAAGCCCTGCTGGCTGGGGATCGAGCGGTCGACTGCACTGACGATCCCCTCGGTGATCGTCCCCTGGAGGCCGAACGGACTGCCGAGTGCGGCCACCCGTTCGCCCGGCTGGGGCGGTTGCGCGACGATCTGGAGTGCGTCTGCGGATTCGGGTGGATCGTCGACGGCGACGACCGCGAGGTCGCTGCCGACGTCGGTGCCGACGACGTCGCCCTCGCGCGAGACGCCGTTGCTGAACTCGATCGTCACCTGGTCTTGCTCCCTGACGACGTGCTGGTTCGTGACGACGGAGGCCGTCTCGTTCTCGAGGTCGTAGACGAATCCCGACCCGAGTCCGCCGCCGCGGGGGTCGTCATCGGTCGTCGTTCCGACCTGTACCTGGACGACCGACGTGATGGTCTCCTCGTACAGGTCGGTGTAGTTACACGCCGTCGCGTCGTCGTCAGTGACGGTGTCGTTATTCTGCTGCAGTCGCGCGTCTTCGTTCGATACCGGTCGTACAGCCATACTCGGAATCGTTCCCGCGAAGAGCAACAGCACGGCCAGGAGAACGACGGTCGGCACGGATCGTTTCATACCACCAAAAGAAGCGCCGAGATCGGAATAAAACGGGTCGATCGTTGTCCCCGGAACGACGTCCGTTGTTCGAGTGCGCCGCACCGATTCACCTCTCGGCCGGGCGAATCGAGCGCGATCCGCTATTGAACGTTTCATCACGGCCCGGGTGTCGATTATTCCGCCGCAGATCGCGAAAGATCTCATTACCGCTGGTTCAACGTGAATTTATCTCGAGTCGAGCTCGATCCCCACACCGAAACTGGCTTCGGCGGCGGCGTCTACCGACCGCGCATGCACGTCGTCGTCAACGCCGCGATGAGCGCGGACGGAAAACTCTCCTCGAGACGTCGCGAGCAGATCGCGATCAGTGGTCCCGACGACTTCGCGCGCGTCGACCGCCTGCGCGCGGACAGCGACGCGGTCGTCGTCGGCGTCGGGACCGTCCTCGCCGACGATCCACACCTCACGCTCGACGACGCCGACCTGCGAACGCGCAGACTCGAGGCGGGCGAGCCCGAACACCCGGCTCGCGTCGTCGTCGACTCGCGGGCACGGACCCCGACGGACGCGCGAATCCTCGACGACGCGGCGACGACCTACCTGCTCGTCAGCGAGGCGGCGAGCGTCGAACGCCGGGCCGAACTCTCCCGGGCAGGCGTCGAGTTCGTCACCGCCGGCGAGACGCGGGTCGACCTCCTGCGGGCGTTCGCCGCCCTCGAGCGGGAGGGACTCGAGGAGATCATGGTCGAGGGCGGCGGCGAACTGATCTTCTCGCTGTTCGAGGCCGGCCTTGTCGACGAGTGCTCGGTGTTCGTCGGGCCGACAGTCATCGGCGGCCGCGACGCGCCGACGCTGGCCGACGGCGAGGGATTCGTCGAACGGTTCCCGCGGCTCGAGCTCGAGGGGCTCGAACGGATGGACGGCGGCGCGTTGCTGCGCTGGTCCGTCGCGGACGACGACTGATCCCGCACCAGCCGTCAGTTCTCGTGGTGGCCGTCGAAAAATGCCCGGAGCGCCTCGCGAACGAAGTCGTCGACGCGCGCCCGGTCGACGCTCCGACCCGCGTGCTCGGCTGGATCGATCGCCGACAGTCGAACCTCGCCCGGGTCGAACAGCCGACCGACGACGGCGTCGCCCTCGCCGCGGCGCTTACGCTCGACGAGATCCCGCGTTCGCTCGACGAACTCCGGATCGAACCGTTCGCCGTGTTCCTCGAGAAAACGCGGGAAGTCGAGCGTCGGGAACGCGTGAGTCTCGCGGACGTACATCGCGTAGAGGACGGCACGGGCGACGTAGAGGTGGCGTTTGACTGTCCGATCCGTCGCGCCCTCCTCGTACTCGCCGGCCGGGACCGTCAGCGGGTCGTGATCGTCGCGGTCGTCGCCGTCGCCTGCCGGCCGAACCAGGTACTCGTCGTCGCGTTCGTCGAGGACGAGGTAGGCGAGGTCGCCGTCCTCGAGCAGTCGCCCCTGGAGGTACTTGCGGTACTGTCTCCGGGCGAGCGACCGGTAGTGGTGATAGAGCGCGATCGGGGCGAACGAGTCGCCGACGTCGTCCTCGAGTCGTTTCAGCGGCTCGAACTCGCGGTAGCGAAGCGGGCTGTGGAGGAACTCGAAGGCGGTCGGGTTGGAGTCGACGACCAGTTCGGCGAACCGGCGGACGTTCCAGCCGTGACACTCGACGTCGCCGACGGCATCGTCGAGCGACGTCTCGTAGCCGTCGAGCGTCGCGTACTCGAGTGGATGCTGGGCGAACAGCACCGTCACGTCGTAGTCGCTGTCGGCGTCGGCGAGGTTCAAGGCGCGGCTGCCGACGTCGCGGGCGGCGACGACGGCGACGCCGTGGCGGGCTTCGAACGTCTCGAGTGCGGCCGTCACCGAGGAGTTTGCCATGCTGTGGCGTGATTCACGTCCGGGGGTGAACTGTCCTGCGATCACCTCACGAACACTCAGGCGATTCAAAACAGCTTTGTGACACACTTCGAACCGATCGGTATGAGCCACGACCGCGTCCGTTCGATCGCCCGATCGTACTTCGACGACCGAGTGTCGCCTGCCCACGACTGGCACCACGTCGAACGGGTGGCGTCGCTCGCCCGGCGTCTCGTGGCGGATCGGTCGGACGTCGACGGGGACGTCCTCGAGTTCGCCGTCTTGCTCCACGATATCGGTCGGCCCAAAGAGGACGCCGGCGAGATCGACGATCACGCCGCGTGGGGCGCTCGAGAGGCCCGCCGGATCCTCGAGGAGTTGGCAGTCGACGACGAGCGGATCGACGCCGTCTGCCACTGCGTTCGGGCACACCGGTACTCGAACGACGTCGAGCCGACGACGGCCGAAGCGCGGCTCCTCTCGGACGCGGACAACCTCGATGCCCTCGGCGCGGTCGGCGTCGCCAGGGCCTTCTCCTACGGCGGAGAGTACGGAGCGCCGATCCACGATCCCGACCATCCGATCGACGCCGACGAGTCGGCAGCTGTACGGACGAGCGTGAACCACCTGCGAACGAAGATCCTCGACCTCCCCGAGCGAATGTACACCGACGCGGGACGGGAACTGGCCGAGCAGCGACAGGCGTTCGTCCGCGAGTACCTCGAGCAACTCGAGGCAGAACTCACAGGTCGGCGGTGAGAGTTCGGAGAACGGTCAGTGACCGCTCGCTCGCCGGTGACGACGGTAGACGACGCCGCCGAGCAGCGAGACGGCGACGACGCCGAACAGCGGACGGAGCGGATCGAAGTAGGTCATCAGCGCCGAGGAACTGAACAGCGCGAGCAGGAAGGCGTTACAGGTCGGGCAGGCGACCGCGAAAAAGCCCCCGATCGTGCCGGCGTACGCACACCGGTCGCCGGAGCACTCCTCGAGCGTCGACCGCTGGATCACGTAGACGCCGGCCAGGATCGAGGTGAGCACGAGAAAGAGGTAGTCGAGCGGCGTCCGGGGGACCATCCGGATGTAGAGCGGATTTGGAACGAGGTCGGAGACGACTCCGAAGAGCAGAAAGACGCCGACGCTGACGGCGAGGCCCCTCGCGAGCTGCGTGCGTGTGAGATCCATCGTCCGTCCCGTTCTTTCTGCTGTGGGAATATATCGGCTGTGAAAGTCGCCGACGTGACAGCTCTCTGCGACACGGTATCGAATCGAAACCGGCCCGACCTGCCGGGTCGAGAAGGGCTTTTTGCCGGGGTTTACTACCACCCGTAGGTTCTCGTGGTTCGGAAACTCCCCAATCCGTTCCGGCTGGTGATCCTCTGGATCGGGTTCGCGCTCGCACGCCTCGGCCTGATCGAGCGAGAGCGGGCGCGCCGGACCACGGATCTCGCCTGGCCGCGAATCGTGACCGGGCTGGCCCGGATGTCGAAAAACGCCGTCGACGTCGCGATGGTCGGAATCGCCGTCGGATCGGCAGCGATCGCCGGCGTCGGCTTCGCCTCTCCGTTCTGGGGGCTCGCGTTCTCCGTCGGCGGCGGCGTCGCCGGCGGCACCATCGCGCTCGTCTCCCAGCGCTACGGCGCGTCGGCTTACGACGAACTGGGACAGGCCGTCCGCTCGAGCACCGTCCTCGTCGTCGCGATCTCGCTGCCGATCACGGCGACGTTCTGGCTGTACCCGACGGAACTGCTCTCGCTGATCAGCGACGACCCGGAGGCGGTCCCGCTCGGTGCGGCGTACCTGCGGGTCGTCGGATTCGGCATTCCCTTCGCCGGGCTCAACCTCATCGGCAGTCGAACGTTCGTCGGGATGGACGACGCCTGGACGCCGATGGTGCTCCGGGCGGGTGGCGCGATCGCGAACGTCGCGATCAACGCCGTGTTGATCTTCGTGCTCGACCTCGGCGTCACCGGGGCGGCGCTCGGGACGGTCCTGTCGAACGTCGTCGTGACGGCGGCGTTCGCGGCCGGGCTGGTCGCGGGACGACTCCCCGGGATGGGGACGTTTCCCGTGCAGATCGATCCGTTCGGTTCATACCTCCACGGCGAGACGATCCGGGACCTGATCACGATCGGACTGCCCGTGATGGGGACCAACCTCGTCTGGACGATGGCCGAGTTCCCGATGCTCGCGATCGTCGACATCTTCGGTCAGGATACCGTCGCCGCGTACGTCATCGCACGGCGGATCTGGGGGCTGATGAACACCCCCGGCTGGGGGTTCGGGCTCGCGTCCTCGAGTCTGGTCGGCCAGGAACTCGGCGCGAACGACGAGCACACCGCGGAGGAGTACGGCCACGAGATCATCCGGTTCGCCGTCGCCGTCTACCTCGTGTCGGCGGCCATCGTCTTCGTCTTCGCGGAGCCGATCACGCTCGCCTTCACCGACGACCCCTCGGAGCTGTCGATCCCGACCGCGGTATCGCTCGTCCACGCGGCCTGTGCTGCCATCACGTTACGTGCGGTATCGGGCGCGGCGGCCGGCCCGCTCAACGCCAGCGGCGACACCCGCTGGCCGTTCTACAGCCAGGCGCTCGGGATGTTCGGCGTCGCGATCCCGGTCGCCTACCTCGGTGCGGCCGGCCTGACGATCCCGCCGATCGGCCCGATCCCGCTCCTCGAGGTGGCCGTCCCCGGGTTGACGATCCCGGCGTTCGGGATCGCGGGTCTTTACCTCGCCTTCCTTGCCGAGACGGCCGTCCCCGCCGCGATCAACTACTACCGGTTCTCGACCGGCAAGTGGAAAACGATCAGCCGGTCGTACCGGCCGGAAGCGCCGGCGGACGACTGATCGTCACCCCGCCGGTGTCGCGGGTTCGCTGATTCTATATGCACGGTTCCGCAACGATCGACGAGATGGACGCATCGGAGACGACTGACGAACGCAACCCGAAAGCGCCCGACGGCGGTCGGACAGTCGACGGCCACAGCGCGACGCGAGTCGGCGTCGACGTCGGCGGCACGTTCACCGACGTCGCGCTGTCGGTCGACGACCGACTCGTGACCGCGAAGGTGCCCACGACCGACGACCAGAGCGTCGGCGTCCTGGCGGGCATCGACAAGGCCTGCGAGCGAGCGGGCATCGACCCCGGCGAGATCGACGAGTTCGCCCACGCGATGACCGTCTCGGTGAACGCCCTGCTCGAGCGCGACGGCGCGCGCACCGCGCTGGTCACGACCGAGGGGTTCCGGGACGTCCTCGAGATCGGCCGACAGGACCGACCCGACCTGTACGACCTCGAGGTCGAGAAACCCGAGCCACTCGTTCCGCGGCAGCGTCGCTTTACGGTCGACGAGCGGACGACGCCCGACGGCGTCGAACGGCCGGTCGACACGGAGGATGTTCGCGACCTCGCGGCGACCCTGCGCGAGCGCGACGTCGAGAGCGTCGCCGTCTGCCTGCTGCACGCCTACGCGGACCCCGAGAACGAACGGCTCGTCGCAGAGACGCTCCGGGAGGAACTCGACGTTCCAGTCTCCGCCTCCCACGAGGTCCTCGCGGAGTTTCGCGAGTACGAACGGACGTCGACGACCGCCGTCGACGCCTACGTTCGTCCGGCGATCGACAGCTACGTCGGCCGCCTCGTCGACGAGGCGACGGCGGTGGGGATCCCGTCCCCGCGGATCATGCAGACAAACGGCGGCATCGCCGGCCCTGAGACGGTCCGCGAACGGGCCGTGACGACGACGATGTCCGGCCCGGCCGCGGGCGTCGTCGGTGCCGCGGCGACCGTCGCCGACGACGACGTCGAGGGACTCGTCACCTTCGACATGGGCGGCACCTCGAGTGACGTCAGCCTCGTCCGCGACGGCGAGGCCGAGCGGACGACCGACTCGGAGATCGCTGACCTCCCGATCCGCACGCCGATGGTCGACGTGAACACCGTCGGCGCGGGCGGCGGTTCGGTCGCCTGGGTCGACGCGGGTGGGGCACTCCGAGTCGGCCCCCGGTCGTCGGGTGCCCAGCCCGGTCCCGCCTGCTACGGCCGCGGCGGGACGGAACCCACCGTCACGGACGCCAACGTCGTGCTCGGCTACATCGGCCCCGAGACGGCACTCGGCGGCGAGATGACCTTGGACGTCGAGGCGGCCCACGACGCCCTCGAGCGACTGGCCGACGAGGCCGGCCTCGAGGACGCGCTCGAGGCGGCCCGCGGCGTCTACCGCGTGGCGAACGCGACGATGACCCGGACGATCCGCTCGGTGACGGTCGAGCGCGGCCACGACCCGCGCGGGTTCGCACTCGTCGCGTTCGGCGGTGCCGGGCCGATGCACGCCGCGGCGCTCGCCGAATCGCTCGAGGTCGACCGCGTCGTCGTCCCGCGACCGAGCGGCGTGCTCTCGGCGTTTGGCCTGCTGGCAGCCGACGAGAGCTACGACGCCGTCCGCACCGTGGGCGTCGACCTCGCCGAGGCAGACCGCGACCGACTCGAGGACGTCTACGAGGGGCTCGTCGCAGACGTCCTCGCCGACGCATCCGACCCCGACGACGCCGTCGTCGAACGCGCAGCGGACTGTCGGTACGATGGACAGAGCTTCGAGTTGACCGTCCCGGTCGACGAGCCCGTCGACGCGGCGGCGGTCGAAGAGCGGTTCCACGCCGCCCACGAGCGGGCGTACGGCTACGCGATGGACGAGGCCGTCGAGGTCGTCAACCTGCGTGCGACGGCGACCGTTTCCGGCGTCGAGCCGGTGGTCCGCCACGACGGCGGCGGCGACACTCGCATCGACACTCGGGAGGCGCACTTTCCCGACCACGGTCCGCGAGAGACGGCCGTCTACGACCGCGACCGACTCGAGTCCGGCGCGACCGTCGACGGCCCCGCGATCCTGGAACAGGCGGAGAGTACGACCGTCGTCCCGCCGGCGTGGTCGGGCGACGTGCTGGCCGACGGCACGCTCGTGATGACTCGCGAGGAGGGAGCCGACCGATGACGACCGACGAGCTCGATCCCGTGACCCTGGAGGTACTGCGCAACCAGCTCGAGAGCGTCGCCGAGGAGATGGGCCAGACCCTGATCCGCGGGGCCTACTCGCCGAACATCAAGGAACGCCGGGACTGCTCGACGGCGCTGTTCGACCGCGAGGGGCGGATGATCGCCCAGGCCGAACACATCCCGGTCCACCTCGGCGCGATGCCCGAGGCGGTCGACGCCGTCCGCGAGCACGATCCAGAGCCGGGCGACGTGTTCGTCCTCAACGATCCGTTCACCGGCGGGACGCACCTGCCGGACGTGACGATGGTCTCGCCGCTCGCGCCGGACGGCGAGATCGTCGGCTACGCCGTCTCGAGGGCCCACCACGCCGACGTCGGCGGGATGGCCCCCGGCAGCATGCCCGCGGGCGCACGGGAGATCTATCAGGAGGGACTTCGACTCCCCCCGATCCGGCTGGTCGAGGACGGCAAGATCCGCGAGGACGTCCGCTCGCTCGTGCTCGCGAACGTCCGCAACCCGCGCGAGCGCCGGGCCGACCTGCGCGCCCAGCTGGCGGCGAACGAACGCGCGGAACGGCGTCTCGCCTCGCTGTTCGACGAGCACGGCCGCGAGACTGTCCTGCGGGGATTCGACGCCGTGATCGACTACTCCCGGGAGCGGATCGCCGACGAGATCGAAACGCTGCCGGACGGAACGTACGAGGCGAGCGACGTCCTCGAGGGCGACGGGATCACCGACGAGGACGTCGAAATTTCGACGGCGGTGACGATCGACGGCGCGACGATCACCGTCGACTTCTCGGGGACCGCACCGGAGGTCGAGGGGAACCTCAACGCGCCGCTTTCGGTGGCCAAAAGCGCCGTCTACTTCGTCGTGCGCTGCGTCACCGATCCCGAGATCCCGCCGAACCACGGCTGTTACGACCCCGTGAGCGTGGACGCGCCCGAGGGGTCGCTGCTGAATCCGACGCCGCCCGCGGCGGTCGTCGGCGGCAACGTCGAGACCAGCCAGCGCGTCACCGACGTCGTCTTCACCGCCCTCGCGGCGGCCGCGCCCGACCGCGTGCCGGCGGACGGGCAGGGCACGATGAACAATCTGACTGTCGGCGCGCGAGACGGCACGTTCACCTACTACGAGACGATCGGCGGCGGCTTCGGCGCTCGCGCCGAGCGCGACGGCATGGACGGCGTCCAGGTCGGGATGACGAACACGCTCAACACGCCAGTCGAATCGATCGAGACCGAGTACCCGATGCGCGTCGAGCGGTACGCGCTGCGTCCGGACAGCGGCGGTCGCGGCCGGTTCCGGGGCGGACTCGGCCTCGAGCGCGCCGTCACCGTCGAAACGGACGCGACGGTCTCGCTGCTCACCGAACGCCGTCGACACGCGCCGAAAGGCGTCGCCAGCGGCGAGGACGGCGCGACGGGACAGAACCTGATCGACGGCGAGGAGGTCCCGGCGAAGACGACCGTCGACGTCCCCGCCGGTACGACGGTGACGGTCCGAACGCCTGGCGGCGGCGGTCACGGCGATCTCGCCGAACGCGATCCGGCGGCGCTCGAGGCCGATCGGCTGGATGGAAAGGTGACCGACGACGGCGAGACGTAACGTCCACCGACGGGATCAGTCGGCGTGCTGTTCGGCCGTTCCCGACCGGTCGACTCGCAGCGGATCGTTCGACGTCGCGGTCACCAGCCGAAGGAACGTGCCGGCGTTCGTGAGAAGTTTGTTCTCCGCCTTGCGAAGGTGTTCTTCGTACGTCGATCGGGCGACGGCCGTCCGGCCGGCCAGCTCGCGAAGCGACGTCTGTCGCGGCTGCTCGTAGTAGCCGCTCTCGAGCGCCAGCTGTAACGCCGCGAGCTGTCGGTCGGTGAGCCCCTCGAACAGCTGATCGACCGGGGCTAGCATACTGTGTGGGATCTGCTGTTCCGCGATGGCAGTCTTGGCGAGGACGTCGACGTGCCGGTCGTCCTCGAGGTCACGGAGCAGCGCTCGAGCGTCGCCCTCGTCGAACGCGATCACCGTGTAGTGCTCCCACCCCTGGCGGTGAATCGTCGGCGGCTGGTACAGGCAGTTGTACTCCTCGAACCGGTCGATGATCGACTCCTCGAGCGAACAGAGACACGACTGGGTGACGACGTGCAGTCCGGACTCGTCGACCGAGCGGTGGAGAATCGTCCCCAGCCCGTCGATCTCCTCGAGGAGGTCGTCCGTCGGCGCTTCCGAGGACGTGATCTCGAGCACCTGGCACTCGCTCAGGTACCACTCGCGTATCGTGAGATCCGGGTAGCGTTCTGAGATCTCCCGGTAGGGGCACTCGTGTTTCACCCGGAACGAGGCCTCGTAGAGGCTCATACGACGACGTTTGGCCTCGAGTCGATTAACGGTGCCGGTCATGTCCGGCAGCACCTACATCTGGATCTCGTTCGTACTGGTGGACAACGATGACAGGAATCCGCGAAGACGGAGCGTCGTCCGACCGCGAGTCAGGTCCGAATTACCGCGTCGTCCATCCTCGAGCCGAGAGCCGATCGCCGCGTCGTCGAGTAACCAATGAGTGAGCAGACCGAGCTGAGACAGGGAATCCGCGAGCACCTCGGACAGTTCTCGCTGCACGTCCTGCTGGTGTTTGCGACCGGGCTGACGATCGGGTCGGAGCGGACCGTCGTCCCCGTTCTGGGTGAGGACGTTCTCGGCGTCGAGTCGTTCCTGGTTATCGGCTCGTTCGTCGTCTCCTTCGGGTTCGTCAAGGCCCTGCTCAACCTCTACGCCGGCAAGTGGGGCGAGGAGTACGGCCGCAAGCCGGTGCTCGTCGCCGGCTGGCTCACCGCGTTGCCGATCCCGGTGATCCTCATCTTCGCGCCCAACTGGTGGTGGATCACCGCGGGGAACATCCTGCTGGGTATCAACCAGGCGCTGACCTGGAGTATGGCGATCAACGCCAAGATCGACCTCGCCGGTCCCGACCAGCGCGGGCTGGCCGTCGGCATCGACGAGGCCTTTGGCTACACCGGCGTCGCCGTCGGTGCCTGGATCACGGGCGTCATCGCCGGCCAGACGAACCTCCGGCCGGAGCCATTCTACTTCCTGGCCGCCGTCGTGGTTCTGGCGTTCCTGATCTCGATCTTCCTCATCAAGGAAACCGTCCAGTTCGCACAGATGGAAGGCGACGACGACCACCACGACGCGAACCTCCCGTTCGACGAGGTGCTGAAGCGGGCGACCTACGGCGATCGGACGCTGTTCGCGGCGGCCCAGGCCGGCCACATCGAGAACTTCGTGGACACGCTGTTCTGGATCGCCGTGCCGCTGTATCTCACGAGTCAGGACCTCGCGATCGAAGCCGTCGGGGTCGTCGTCGGCGTCCACAGCGCGATGTACTTCCTCCAGATCGCCACTGGTGGTCTCGCCGACCGTATCGGGCGACGCCCGCCCGTCGTCGCAGGAATGTTCCTCGCCGGCGCGGGCGTCCTCGGAATGGTGCTCGTCGACGGCTACCTCCCGTGGGCGATCATGGCGGCCGCCTCCGGACTTGGAATGGCGTTGCTCTACCCAAACCTGATGACGGTGCCCGGCGACGCGGCCCACCCGACCTGGCGGTCGGCCGGCATGGGCGTCTACCGGATGTGGCGCGACGCCGGCTACGGCGTCGGCGCGATCCTGATCGGCCTCTCGATGGAGTTCGTAAACGCCGAGGCCGCCTTCTACATGACCGCGGTCGCGATGTTCGTCTCCGGGGCGATCGTCTACCTGTGGATGGAAGAGACCCACCCCGACTTCGGCACCCACGAACCGCCCGCGCCCGCGCCGGAGACGCCGACGCAGGCGACGGCCGAAGACTGATCTGCCTGCTGTGCCTGTCTCCCGGCAGGACACGACGGGGCCGCCTATCGGTCTCTTCCGAGACGACGAGTTCTGTCAGGCGTGCTTTTATTATACCACATACACATATCGTTCTATGAAGGATTCGAAAACGGCTGTGATCGTTATCGACCTCCAGGAGGAGTATTTCGACGAGGACCGCCCGTGGTACGTCCCGAACGGTGACCGCGTACTGGAAAACTGCCAGCGAATCCTCGAGCGCGCTCGAGAGTTAGACGTCACCGTCGTCCATGCTCGCCACGTCCAGCCCACACGGGACGCTCCGGTGTTTGCGTGGGGTACCGAAAACTCGAAGATTATCGACGACATCGACATCAGAGACGACGAATACCTGCTGACGAAGACGAAACCGAGCTGTTTCCAGGATACCCGACTCGAGGCCATTCTCAAACGGAACGGAATCGAAAACGTCGTCTGTACCGGCCTCCTGTCGTTCGTCTGCGTCGATACGACTGCTCGGGAGGCCGATGCGCGTGGCTACGACGCGACGTACGTCACCGACGCCACCGCCGCGTTCCCCATCGACGGACTGGATCCCGAAGCACTCACCGAAACCATCGCCACGATCCACGACGTGATCTTCTCGGACGTCGTCGAAACCCAGGACGTCGTCGACCGACTCGAGTCCGACGAGGCTGCCGCCTAGTCGAGCACCGCCCTGAACGGCCATCGAGCAACCTGGCCACTGTCGAAAGGCAACTTTACGGGGACGGAGACCGTCACTCGTTGTAGATGACAGACGACGGCTGGTCACCCGACTGTCCGCACCCGTCGAAGGCGTCCGCCCGGGCGACGACGAGGTCTGCGTCGCCTGCAGTCGTCGTCCGTAGCACGTCGGGGGTGAGCGACCCGTGACCGACGTCAGCGTCGCCGACGCCGTCGACGCGTACATCGAGCGCAAGGCCGTCGGCGATCCCGACGGTCCCGGTGCCGGGGCCTACGTGTCCAACGCGGAGTCGATCCTGCGGCGGTTCAGCGAGTGGCTCGAGCACGAACACGGCGTCACCTCGCTGTTCGCACTCGAGGTCGAACACATGCGCTCGTACGCCCGCGAACTCGACGAGCGGACCGACCGCGGCGAGTACACGGCCTCGACGGCCAGCACCTACTTCGCCGTCGTCCGCGCCTTTCTCTCGTGGTGTGTCAGTGGCGGCATCCTGGAGACGAACCCCGCCGCGACGGAGGCCGCGACGGAGGCGCTTCCGACCGAGACCGACCGCTCCGAGGGACAGTTCTGGACGCCCGAGAAGCGCCGCGCGCTCGAGACCTACGTCAGAGAGCGCACGCTCGAGGCCGCAGACGCCGACCGCAGCGAGCGACTGCGTCGGCTGCGCGAGTACGCGATGGTCGTGATGCTCGCCCACACCGGAGTTCGGAGCGCCGAACTCTTTCGCGTCCCCGAGGACGATCGCCGGACCGGCGCGACCTGGGACGACGTCGACTTCTACACCGGCACGATCCGCGTCCTCGGCAAGTCACAGCGACTCGAGGACGTCCCACTGCCGGCGGCCGCCCGGACGCCCTTGCGCCGGTATCGCGTCGTCCTCGATCCGCCGTCGAACGAGTGGCCGCTGTTCCCGACCCGTCACGCGCCGTCGATCGCGCGGCGCGTCCGCTCTGTCCTCCGCGAGCGTGGCCACGACGAGGCGGAGATCGAGACGCTCCTCGAGGAACGGACGGCGAGCGAACTCGCCCGCGAGCGGTCGATCGCGCCCCCGGCGATCACGACGGAAGGGGCTCGCTCGATCCTGAAACGGCTCTGTGAGGACGCGGCCGTCGACATCGACGGCGACTACCTCAAACCGCGGGGGGCGCGGCGCGGCCTCGGCGAGGACCACTACCGCCGGGACGCGTCGACGACGCGGACGGCGTTGCGCGAGACGATACACGAACAGTCGGTCGTCGTCGCCGACCAGCGACCACCGGGATCAACCGACGACGGCAGGCGATCACCCGACGAGCGGGACGAGGAGTGAGACGGTCTGCTGGACCGATTTCCCGGCACGACCGCAGGCGGTTCGCGGTTGCTCAGACAATGACTTACAGCGGTCCGTACGAGTCGCGGTCGCGACCGGCGGCTGACTACTGCGAGGTGCCGACTGCTCGCGCCCGGGGACGGCGACCGTCTCGCGTCTGCGAGACGAGGACGTCCGCGACGAACGATGCCACGTCGATCTTCTCCTCGAGGAGGCGCTCGCGTCGTCTGCGCCACGTCTCGGCGAGCGTCGGGTCGGAGACGAGCCGCGAGACGAGGTCGATCGCCTCCTCCTCGTCGGCGGTCGACCGGAGCAGTCCGTACTCCTCCTCGAGTTCGACGAAGTTGCTCATGTCCGTCTCGGGGTCGGCGAACGACTGGACGCGGACGGCCGGCGTCCCGAGGACGGCCGCCTCGGTGGCCATCGTCGCGGAGTCGCCGGCGTAAAAGTCGGCGTAGTACAGCAGGTCGTGGACGAGGTGTGGCGGGATCGGCTGGCGGTGCTGCTCGAGGTTCGACGGGAGGTCGTCGGAACTGGTGATGTAGACCTCGCCGTAGTCGTCGAGCAGCGAGACGAGACGTCGTTTCCCGGCCGGTGAGAGGCCGGCCTCACCGACGTCGTGGAGCGCGTCCCACTTCTTGAAGCGCAGCAGAGAGAAACGCTCGTCGGGTTCGACGCCGTGTTCGCGCAATCGGTCCGGCGACGGGTCGAACCGGTCGGGATGGAGGTACGCGAGTTCCTGGTAGCCCTCGTAGCGGACGTGTTTGTCCCCGTAGTGGTCGCCGAACCGCGCTGGCGTACAGACCACGTGAGCGAACGGCGTCGTGATCCGGTGGGACGTGATGCCCTCGTTGTCGACGAAGACGACGCTTCGCGCGCCGACCAGCGGTGCCACGTGCGAGACGGCGACGCCGCCGATGGCCGTCATCACGTCGGGATCGATCTCGCGAGCCCGCCGAAAGAGCCGGTATTCGTAGGTCGCCTGGACTTTCGCCAGCTCGAGCAGCGAGTCCTGGGGACCCGCGAGCACCTCGTGTGGGATGCCGTACTCCCGCAACAGCGGAACCGCGAGATCGTTCTCGCGGGCGAAGACGAACACGTCGTGGCCCCGGTCCTCGAGGATGTCGATCGCGTTCCGGTAGAAGTGAACGTGTGCTGGATGCTGGATCGTGACGATGACTCTCATTCGACTCTCACCACCAGATCCTCGTTTTCCTCGCGGTCGAACGTCATCGCGAGCAGGATCGAGAGCGCGGCGTGGGTCAGGAGGACGATCGGCGTCAGCGGTCCCGCGTCGGTCCCCCCGTCCATTCGACGGCCGAACGCGGCGGCGAGGCCGGCGAGTGCGACCGCACCGCTCGCAACTCCGACCGCGTACAGCAACGCCAGCGGGTGGAAGTCGGTCAGCAGATACCTGACCGACAGCCGCCGGGCGAACCGCCGGAGCAACAGCCACGAGAGCCTCGGGACGAACGACCGGTACTGGATGTGACTCTCCTCCTCGCCGTAGACCGCCGGCATCGACACGTCGGCGATCCGCACGCCGCGCGTGTTCAGCGCAACCAGCAGGTCGTTCGAGAAGCCGTACTCCTCGTAGAGCCGCTCGAGGTCGATCCGCTCGAGCGCCTCGAGCGAGATCGCCGTGTAGCCGTTCTGGGGGTCCATCATCCGCCAGTAGCCGCTCGAGACCTTCGTCAGAAACGAGAGCGTAAGGTTGCCGAACAGCCGCCACGTCGACATCTCCGAACGGTCACGACCACCGAGTCGGTTGCCCTTGGCGTACTCGGCCCGGCCGTCGACGATCGGATCGAGGAGCCACTCGAGGTGGTCCGGGTTCATCTGTCCGTCGCCAGCCATGACGGCGGTGACGTCGACCTCGTCCTCGAGTGCGTGCTGGTAGCCGGTCTTGATCGAGCCGCCGACGCCCCGGTTTTCCTCGTGGCGGATGGGGACGACCGTCTTCCCGGAGCCGTCGGCGACGGCACCGCTGGTCTCGTCGTCCGATCGGGACGTGGTCGAGTCCTCGTCGCTCGTCGACGCCGCGACAGCGGTTCGGTTGCGGCGTCTTGCGTGACGCTCGATCTCGTCCCAGGTACCGTCGGTCGAACAGTCGTCGACCACGTAGATCCGGTCGACGAACGCGGGAATCGTGTCGATGACGTCGCCGACGAGCCCCGATTCGTTGTACGCCGGTACGACCACCGCGACGGAGTGTTCGTCGTACATGGGTCTACTCACCCCGGCGGTCCGACTGTCACCCGAATCCGATCGCCGTCCAGAACCGGCACCGTCGTCTGTCGTGTCACGTTCGCCCTCATCTGTCCCGGTAGTCCGGCCCTCGAGTGATTGTTATTCTTCACCTTTGCTGCCATAAGTCAAGAATACATTTTCGGGCAGTAGAGAACGTCTCTACGCCATCTATGTGTGGAAAACGAAAGAGTTCAAAGATATTTGATAGTATATCAGGCGGCAGGACGGAGGGTGGGTCGATCGCAGAGCGATCGAGTGCGACGGGGCCGGTGTAGTCCCGCCGTACCGTGAGTAGTCGAGGGAAACATCATCGTCTCGCTGACGACAACTCGAGGGAGAGGGTCTCGTTCGGCGAAACTACCGCTGGTCTAGACCAGCAGCCACAGTACGATCGTCAACGAGACTGTGACGAACAGCACCGTCGTACCGATTCCCGCACGCAGGAGGAGCCGCGAGGGCTGGCCGCCGTTTGCCACGCGTCGGTCGCGGGTGTCGACGAGCCGGTCGGGTACCTTGCGGGCGACGCGGTCGGCTGCGACGGTCGGGTTGTTGCCGATCCAGTAACACCGGCGGACGAACCCGACGGCGACGGCGTCGACGGCGGCGAACGTCTCGGTGATCGCCCGCATCGACCCCCGTCCGAGGTGGTACATCGCCGGATTGACGATCACCTCGACGTCGGGGACGTGCCCGAGTTTCGACAGTGGCTTGCGGACGAGTTTGAACGCGACGGCCGCGACGGTGACGAGGACGACCGAGTCGAGCAGGTGGCCGGTGCTGTAGGGGTGGAGGTGGCCTTCACCGCCCGTGTACTCGAACGCCTGCCCTTCGATGCCGGGGAGGAGGTCGACGAAGCCCTGCCACCACAGGCCCAGGGCGAGACACGCGCCGCCGACCGCGAGCATCGCGACTGTCTGGCCGGGTCTGGCGTCGGCGACCTCGAGGTCGCTCTCGCCGTGGAGGAAGGCGTAGTAGCCGAGTTTGATAAAGGAGAGCAGCGTCCCGACGGCACCGATCATCAACAGCCAGTACAGCACCTCGTACTCTGGCGCACCGTAGTAGTGGGGGTCGGCGGCATCTATCACCATCCCCTTGCTGACGTAGCCGTTGAAACCAGGGATGGCGGTGATCGAGAACGCACCGAGTCCGAAGCCGACGGCGGTCAGGGGCATCTCCCGCCAGAGGCCGCCGAGTTCGTAGAGGTCGTTCTCGCCGGTCCGGTAGATGATGACGCCGACGGCCATGAACAGCAGGCTCTTGAACAGCACGTTGTTGAACAGGTGACCCATCGCACCGGCGACCGCGAGGGTGCTGCCGATGCCGACGCCGGCGACCATGTACCCGAGCTGAGCCTGGATGTGATACGACAGGAGCGCGCGCATGTCGTGCTGGAGCAACGCGAAGGTCGCCCCGTAGATGGCCATCAGGCCGCCCATGTAGGCGACGTACAGGTTCCCGTCGTCGGGAAGCGCCCGGTAGAGGATGTACGCGCTGGTCTTCGTCGTGTAGACGCCGAGGAACACCGAGGCCGCGAAGTGGGGCTTGGGGTAGGTATCGGGCAGCCACGTGTGCAGGCCGATGAACGCACAGTTGATGCCGAGCCCGAGCACTGCGAGCAACAGGGGTAGCCCGGTGGTGATGCCGTCTGCGGTGTAGGCGAACGAGCCGACCTCGGCGTAGTGGGCGACGACGGCAAAGAGCAGGAGACTGCCGCCGATGCCGTGGGCGATCGCGTACCGAAAGCCAGCCCGGACGGCGTCGCCGCCGTAGTCCCACACCAGGAGGGTGCTCGTCATCGCCATGATCTCGGCCATGAACACGAGCACGAGCCAGTCGCCCGCGAACGCCGCTCCGACTGCCGACGCGACGTACGCGAGCGCGAAGGCTGTCATCCGCCGGGTGGCCTCGCTCGAGTAGGCGTAGACGACCGCGAACGCACCCAGGAATCCCATCACGATCCCCAGCATCCGGGTAAAGTCGTCGACGAGGAACAGGGTGGCCTCGAAGCCGAGGAAGCTCCCGGTGAGGTGTGCGCCCTCTGGGGTAAACCACGCGAGGGCGATCACGGCGAGCAGGCTCGCCGACCCGACGGCGAAGCCGGCGATCCGGGGCAAGACGAGCACGAGCAGCGCCGCCGCGAAGACGACCAGCGGCGGGTAGACCATCGTGAGTGCCTCGATTGCCATCAGAGGATCACCTCCCCGGTGACGACCTCGACGACGTAGCCGGCGAGCTCGAGGAAGACGGCGCGGTCGGGAACGATGCCGAGGACGAGCGCGCCGGTTGCGATCACGACGATGGGCACCAGCATGAGCCACGTGCTCTCGGTCAGCGGCGAGTGGCGCTGCCAGCCCTCGGCCGGTGGGCCGCCGTGGTGGCCCTCGTCGTGATCGTGATCGTGGTCGTGGCCGTGATCGTCGTAGGCGGCGTGGTCGGGTTCGACGGCGTGCTCGCCGTCACCCTCGTCCTCGTCGGGCACCGTGTGGTCGCTTGGATACTCGTCGACGGCGTACTCGTACTCCTTTTCGCCTTCGGACGTGCCGCCGTCGGCGACCGCCGGAGCAGAGCTGAAGTACGACTCCCGAATGCCGCCGATGGGGAACTCGAGCAGCGGTTTGGCGTCGTGGCGGTCCTCGCTCTCGAAGAATGCGGTGTAGACCACCGGCCAGAAGTAGGCGATGTTGAGGACGCCCGAGACGAGCAGGGAGAGCGCGAAGATCCACCAGTCGGCACGGAGCGCGCCGATCAGCATGTAGAACTTGCTGACGAAGCCGGCGACCAGCGGCATGCCGGCCATCCCCGCCGCACCGACCGTGAACGCGGTCATGGTCAGCGGCATCCGCTTGCCGATTCCGGCCATCTCGCTGATGTAGTCCGTGTGGGTCTCGACGTGGATCGAACCCGCACAGAAGAACAGCGTGAGCTTCCCGAACGCGTGGGCGGGGATATGAAACAGCGCGCCGAGGATGGCGTAGGGATGTAACAGCGACAGCCCGAGGACGATGTACGACAGCTGTGCGGTCGTCGAGTACGCCAGCCGACGCTTGAGGTGGTCTTTGCGCATCGCGATGATGCTCGCGGCCACGAGCGTAAACGCCGCCAGGATCGCAAGCGGGACGTTCACGCCCAGGTCGCCGGCGAGGTCGGGACCGTAGACCTCGAGGATGAGCCGAGCGATGCCGAACGCGCCGGACTTGACGACTGCGACCGCGTGGAGCAGTCCGGAGACGGGCGTCGGCGCGACCATCGCGTCGGCGAGCCACGAGTGAAGTGGCATGACGGCGGCTTTCACGCCGAAGCCGGCCGCGAGCAGGAAGAAGGCGGCCTGCGCGTACATCGGCTCGGCGTTCGCCGCCTCGGCGAGCGCACCGATGCCGCCGGCCTCGAACGCGAGCGTCGGGTCGCCCACGCCAGCGGTGAGCCAGTAGACCAGGACGGTCCCGGCGAGCAGGAACACGCCGCCGCCAAAGAACGTGTACGTGACGTACTTCCGGCCGGCGATACGCGCTTCTTCGTCTTCGTTGTGGGCGACCAGCGGGTAGGTCACGAGCGAGAGCAGCTCGTAGAAGACGAAGATCGTCAGCAGGTTCGCGGCGAACGCGATGCCGACCGCCGTCGAGAGACTGGCGGCGAACGCGGCGAAAAAGCGCGTCTGGGCGTGCTCGTCGAGCCCGCGCATGTACCCCGTCGCGTAGAACGACGTGAAGATCCACAGGAAGCTCGCGAGCAGCGCAAACAGCATTCCGAGCGGGTCCGCACGGAGCGCGAAGTCGACGCCGGCGACGAACGTGCCGAGACGCCACTCGTAGACGACGCCACCGAGGACGCCCGGGAGCATACTCGCGACGAGGCCGAACTTCGTCACTGCGGCCAGGACGGACCAGCTCTCGCGGATGTTCGGACGGCGATGCGACGCGACGATCAGAACGACCGCGACCGCAGACGCCAGCACGGCGGCGATCGGACGCGGATCGGAGACGACCTCTACCATCAGTTGAACACCTCTTCGACGAACGGCTCGAGCAAGTCGTAGAACGTTCCACCGGCGAAGCCGAGCGCGACGACCAGCACGGCCGCAACGACGACGAGGCCGATCATGCCGACGGTGACGCGGTCGGGGTCGGCGGTCTCGACCGGCGAGCCGCCGTCAGTCGCGGCCGCACCCGGGGGGACTGGACGCTCGGTCGGTGCCGCCGGCGTGAAGTACATCTTCTCGAGCAGCCGGGCGGCGTACGCGAGCGTGAGCATCGTGCTCAGGAAGATCACGGCGGCGACCGGCCACAGTTCGGCCTCGACAGCGCCGAGTGCGATGTACCACTTGCCGACGAAGCCGACCGAGGGCGGGATGCCGACGAGCGAGACGAGCAGGACGGTCATCGCCATCGCGGCGACCGGCCGCCGCTTGGCGAGGCCGGCGTACTCGTCGACGGTGCGAGCGCCGGTGCTCACCGAGATGACGGCGACGGCGGCGAACAGCCCCGCTTTGGTCAGCCCGTGGCCGACGAGGTGGACGACCGCGCCGACGAGGCCGGTCTCGGTGACCAGCCCGTAGGCGGCGACGATCAGTCCGAACTGCGAGACCGACGAGTACGCCAGCATCCGCTTGACCCGCCGCTGGATCACGGCGAGCGTGCTACCGGCGAGGACGCTGATCGAGCCGACGGTGACGACGACCTCGGACGCGTAGGGCGTGGTGGCGAGAAAGTCGGCGCCGAAGACCGTAAACGCCACCCGTCCGAACGCGTACGCCGAGACCGTCGAGACGAGTGCGGCGATCAGCGGCGTCACGCCGTCGGGCGCGTGCTGGTAGGCGTCGGGCTGCCAGGTGTGCAGCGGCCACTGGGCGACCTTGATCGAAAAGCCGACGAAGACGAACGCGAAGGCGACGCGAACGAGGGTCTCGCCCTGACCCTCGACGTCGGGGAGCGCCGTCGCGAGTTCGGCCATGTTGAGCGTCCCCGTCGCCATGAAGAGAAAGCCGACGCCGAGTAGGTACATCGACGCGCCGACGGTGCCGAGGATCAGGTACTTCAGGGCCGCGACCGCCGATTCGGGGCCGTCGCCGCTGGAGATCATGGCGTACGTTCCCAGTCCCGTGATCTCGAGGAAGACGAACAGGTTGAACACGTCGCCGGTCATCGTCAGGCCGAGCAGGCCGCCGGTCAGCAGCAGGTAGCCGGTGTAGAACGTGTTTCCGCGCGGGCCGCCCGTGCGGGTGTACGCGAGCACGCCGGTCGCAACGCCGGTGACGAGCAACGCGATCAGCGTCGACAGCTCGTCGGCGACGAGTTCGATGCCGTACTGTCGCGGGAAGTCCCCGAGCGCGTGGGTGACGGTCGTCCCGTCGCCGTAGACGACGGTCGCGAGGAACGCCGTCGCGGCGAACAGGCCGGTGGTGGTGAGCACGGCGATCGACCAGCCGACGCGATCGAATCGAAGCCCGAGCGCGATTGGGAGCGTCGCCGCGAGGATCGGGGTGGCGATCAGCAACACCGGGACGAGGTCGACGCTACTCATCGGCACGCACCTCCGTCAGCGTATCCTCCCGGAGCGTGCCGTACTCGGCGTAGATTCGCACGACGAGCGCCAGCGCGACGGCCGTCAGCGCGACGCCGACGACGATTGCCGTGAGCACGATCACCTGCGGCAGCGGACTGGCGACGACAAGTTCCCCGGGGTTCTCCTCGGCGGGGACGATCGGTGCCGAGCCGCCCTCGACGTAGGCCATCGAGATGAAAAACAGGAAGATCGCCGTCTGGAACAGGCTGACGCCGATCACCTTCTTGACGAGGTTCTGGTTGGCGATCATCATGTACAGTCCGATGGCGATCAGAACGAACATCAGCGCGTAGGCGTAGTGAGTAGCGAGTAACTCGAGCATCAGTCGTCACCTCCTCGATCCGCATCCGTCGCTGTCGGGCTTCGTTCGGCCGTGAAGCCGGCGGCCATCGCGAAAAAGAGCGTGATCACGACGCCCGAGACGATCAGCGAGACGCCGCCGACCTCGATGGCTTCCATCCCCCACTTGCCGGCGATGCCGATCTCGGAGAAGCGATCGTACTCGAGGAAGTTCCCGCCGAGTGCGAGCGTCGCGAGACCGACGCCGGTGAAGACGACGACGCCGCCGGTGACGAGAGAGACCAGCACGGAGTTGCGGAGCCACCGGCGGGTCGGTTCGATGCCGAAGGCGAACGCGAGCATGAGGATGGTCACGCCGACGATCGCCCCGCCCTGGAAGCCGCCGCCGGGCGTGTCGGCTCCGTGAAGGGTCATGAACATCCCGTAGGTGAGGGTAAACGGCGCGATGACCTTCACTGCGGTCATGATCACCTGGCTTTCCGTGTACGTGTCCGCTACGTCGTCGGCCATCAGACGAACACCTCCCGTTTCAACACGAGCAAGACGGCGACGCCGGCGGCGAAGACGACGACCGCTTCGCCGAACGTGTCGAATCCACGGTAGGCCGCGAGGACGGCCGTCACCGCGTTCTGGACGTGCGTGTCGGCGTACGTGTTCTGGATGTAGTACTGGGAGACCTCGGCGTTCGACCAGACGGGGGCGGTCGGATCGCCGACGGCCCACATCTCCGGGAGCACCTGGGTGCCGGCAACGAGCAGGAACGCCCCGACCGCGACGACCGCGGGTACGTTAAGCCGTTCGAACAGCTGATCGGGCGACGGACGGGTCGTCCGGGCGATCGTCAACAGCAACAGGACCGTCGTCACGCCGGCCCCGATCGCGGCCTCCGTCATCGCGACGTCGGGTGCGAGCAGGTACGTGTAGAGGATCGCCATCCCCAGACTGTACGCCCCGAAGACGACGATCGTCGACAGCACGTCGCGAAACAGTGCCGTCGCGATCGCAGTCACGAGGACGAACGCCACGAGCGCGTACGCGAGCACGCTCATCGGTTCTCACCCTCCTCGTCGGTCAGCGGTTCGACGCCCGTCTCGGCTGCCGAGCGGGCGATCGCGTGTGCCGCCGTCGGGTTCGTGAGGAACACGAAAAACAGTAACAGGACGGTGTAGATCGTCGCCGACTGCCAGCCGAGTGCGAGCGCGACGCCGGCGAGCGTGAGCCCGGCACCGAGAGTGTCGGCCTGCGACGCCGTGTGTGCCCGGGCGTAGACGTCCGGCAGTCGGAGCACGCCGACTGTCGAGACGAACGTGAAGAACAGCCCGCCGACGACGAGGACGACGATCGCGCCGAAGCGGATCGTCTCGATCACAGGACACCACCCCGTTCGACGGTGAACTTCGAGATGGCGACGGCCATCAGGAAATTGAGCAGCGCGTAGATCAACGCGATGTCGAGCACCCACGGCTCGTCGAGCGCCGCCGCCAGCAACACGAGGATGACGACGGTGTTCGTCCCGAGGACGTTCACCGCCAGCACCCGATCCTGGGTCGTTGGACCGGCGACCGCGCGGTAGAACATCGCGATCGCGAGGACGACGAACAGCGCGGCCACCGTGAGCAACACGTCGTCGAGCAACTCGGCCGTCACCACTCGTCACCCCGAATGACTTCGGCGTCGCCGCGTTCTTCCGGCGAGGCGATCGCGGCCGCCTCACGGCCATAGAAGACGAAGCGAACCGCCCGCTCGAGTCGGCCCTCGAAGAGGTCCTCGCGGGCGTCCTCGATGAGCGTGTGGACGACCAGTCGCTGGTCGTTCGCCCGGACGGTCAACGTTCCCGGCGTCAGCGTGATGCTGTTTGCGAGCGACAGCAGGGGCAGTCCGCCGCTGACCCGTGCGTTTATCCGGGTCAGCTTCGGCTCGATCGGCATCGATGGCCGGAGAATCACGACCGCGACTGCGACGTTCGCCTTGACGATCTCCCACAGCAACAGCGGGACGTACAGCGCAAAGCGGACGGTCCGGATCGGCGACTGGACTTTCTGTGGCGCGACGCTGAACGTCACGTGCGAGAGCGTAATCGAGACGATCGCCGCCACGACCACGCCGGTGACGAGGTCGAACCAGTAGGTCGGATCGCCAAGCAGGAGGTAGAAGGCAAACGAGATGCCGAACATCCCGATGAATCGGTCGAGACTCTCGGCGCCGACCAGCCGTTCGCGCCGGGCCGGCCGCTCGACCGGCGCTTCGTCGTACGCGAGTCCGACCGCGGCGAGCTCGCGCTCGAGCGGCTGGAGCATCGGCGACGTCGCTCCCGGCTGGTACTCCGGATCGAGCACGACGCGGTCGACGTCGTGAGCGTCGGCGTACGTGGCGAACGATTCGGCGTAGTCTCGCGGACCGAACAGGTACTCGTCGGTCCCGAGTACCGCCGTCTCGATGGATAGCGACTCGTCGTCTGCGTCCTCGTCAGCCCACGTGCGAGCGCGCTCGAGCAGGTCGTCGGCCTCCTCGAGGTGACGCGTGTCACCCGACATGCCCGCGTCGTCCGGAATCGCGACGACGAAGTGGAGTTCGGCCGGCCCGCCCCCCTCGAGCGCCGACCGGACCGCGTAGCCGACGGTCTGGCGAACCGTCACCGACGTCGACAGCGGCACGAGCAGCCGCTTATCCGCCACGGGGTACACCTCCAGGCGACCGGCTTTCGTGACTCATGGCTCGAATTCTGTTAGTCGAACCAAGCGGTACCCGGAGGAAAACTATTTCGTTCTCCGTTAGTCTCCGTTCCGATAGACGAATCCTTCTGGTCGTTTTTTCGGCGTACGGAAACCGATCGTGGGGTCGAACTGACAAAGGTCACGTTCTCCGCCCACACGACCCGGGCCATTCGGGGACTTTACGTATCGGAATCCCCGACGTACGGCCAATGACGATCTACTCGAGGCTTCGCCCGCTCGCGTTCAAGCTTCCCGCGGAGACCGCCCACGACCTGGGCAAGCGGGCGCTCCGAGCGGCGGGGGCGACGTGGCCGACCAGGGCCACGCTCCGGTACGCCTACCGGTACGAGCACCCGGCACTCGAGGTCGACCTGTTCGACACCACCTTCCCGAACCCGGTCGGCGTCGCGGCGGGGTTCGACAAGAACGCCGAGGTCACCCACGCGCTGACCGCGCTCGGCTTCGGATTCGTCGAGGTCGGAACCGTAACGCCGTACCCCCAGTCTGGCAACGAACGGCCGCGGCTGTTCCGACTCCCCGAGGACGAGGCGATGATCAACCGGATGGGGTTCAACGGCCAGGGAATGGAGCGCGTGAAAGCGCGACTCGAGCGCGAGGGGCTCCCGTCGATCCCGATCGGCGTCAACGTCGGGAAGATGAACTCCTCGAACGAGGAGGAGGCCGTCGAGGACTACCGGCGGGTGTTCGATCGCCTCTCGCCGTACGCCGACTACGTCGTCGTCAACGTCTCCTGTCCGAACACGCCCGACGAGTTCGACGAGGCGTCGCCCGGCCACCTGCGGACCGTCTTCGAGACGCTCGAGGCCGAAAACGACGCGGACAGGCCGCTGCTGGTGAAAGTCGGTCCCGACTCGCCAGCCGAGTCGCTGTACGACCTCGTCGACATCGTCGAGGAGTTCGACCTCGACGGCATCGTCGCGACCAACACGACGACGAGTCGCGAGGGAATCAAATCCGACCGGCGCGAGGAGTGGGGCGGGCTGAGCGGCAAACCGCTCGAGGACCGATCGACGAACGTGATCCGCACGCTCGCCGAGTACACCGACCTGCCGATCGTCGGCGTCGGCGGCGTCGACTCGGCCGAGAGCGCCTACGCGAAGATTCGCGCCGGGGCCTCGCTCGTGCAACTGTACACCGGTTTCGTCTACAACGGTCCGTCGACCGCCCGGGAGATCAACCGCGGCCTGGTCGACCTGCTCCAGCGCGACGGCTTCCAGTCGGTCGAGGAGGCCGTCGGGGCCGACCTCGAGTGAACGTCACGTCGAGTCGCGACCTTCGTTTAGGCCACCCTAAAAACCGATACGTTTACAGTGTTTTAGGCTTGCCTAAATCATATGGGCTCGAGTAGACGTCTCCCGCCGTGGATCGACGACGCCGCGTACGCGGCCAGCGCGACCGTCGGCCGTGACGAGCGGATCGGTGTCGAGAGTGAATCGACCGAAAGCGACCGCGAAACGGGCGCGTCGCCTCGAGACGAGTGACGAGCATGGACGCGACGATGCTCTCCGAGATTCGGGCGACGATCGAGTCGCTCGCGAGCGACGATGGCTCCTACGTCGTCGTCTGCGAACGGACCGGCGAACGGCCCTTCCCCGCGACTGGAAAACGATTTCCCGATCGAGCGGCAGCGGAAGAAGCCATGCGAGCCGTCGTCGTCTACCGAGAGACGCTGCGTCGGTACGATCCGCGAACGTACCGATACGACATGACCGTCGTCGAGACGCCGGCGTCGCTACGGCGGTCGGATCACAGGCCCTCGACAGCCGAGGATGGGACCGACCGCGTCCTGCTGTCGCACTCGACAGCCCGGGGCGACCCACGACCTCTCTCCGTCCCCGACGATCGAACGAACGACCGATGACCGTCACGACGACCGTCGATCGCGCGCTCGAGCGAGTCCGAACGGAACGAGACGCAGTGCAGGACAAACGGGCGGCACTCGAGCGGTTCGTCGCTCGCGTCGAAGACGTCTCCGTCGATCCGACACCGCCACCGACGCGAGCCAGCACCACGGCCGGCGGCGGAACGCTCGCTGCTCGTTCGTCGCCGACCGACGGCGGCCGTCACGAGGTCAGAACCGCGTTCGCCGAGACCGTCCGCTCACACAGCGTCGACGACCTCGACGACGACGAGTCGCTTCTCGAGACGATCGCGTCGGAGCTGTCCGACTCGATCGCGACGGCACTCGGTTCGACACCCGACGGAGCGTTTACGCCCGACCTGAAACGAGCAGTTCTCTCGAGCACTCGAGATCGGGTAGACGAGACGCAGGTCGTCGCCGCGGCACTGGATCGGGAGGCGACGCACCTCGCCGACGTTCGCGACGAAATCGCGACGATCACCGACTGGCTCGTCGACGCCGACGACACGCCGCTGTCGGAGTGCGAGTTCGACGAACTCGCGACGCGCCACGATCGGCTGGCCGCCCACCGAGAACGGTGCGATCGTCTCGTACGCGACCGCCAGGCACACCTCGCCGAGACGACGAACCAAACTGCGAAGGGTGCAGTCGCTCACCGGACGCTGGTCACGTACCTCTACGACGACTTTCCGGTGGATTATCCAGTGCTCGCGACCGTCGTTCGACTCGACGCCGTCTGTGCGGACTGCCAGCGAGCGGTTCGCGATCACCTCGTCCGGCGAGCGTAGTCGCCGCCACGATCGACGGCCGGGGGCCGACTCGAGGCCAGAGACGAAGTCGACTCCGAAAGAGGCATTCGAACGGGTCCACTCGATACGGCTACACCAGTTCGAATGAGCACGTCCCAGTTGTCGCGGTTCGTCCGAGACCGGATCAGTCGCCGTGACGTCGCCGTCCACCTCGTCGTTCCCGTCACGCTGGTCGTCGTCTACGTCTCGCCGGTCACGTTCGAATCGGTACTGTTCCGACCGGGAGTGAGCGGGTGGCAGGCGGCGTACCTCTCGCTCGTGGGTCACGCCAACCTCGCCCACCTCGCCGGGAACGTGTTCGGCTATCTCGTCCTGTCGCTGCTGTCGCTACTGCTGCTCGCCGGCGTCTCGCGCCGTCGCTTCTACTACGCGTCCGTCGCGTCGATTCTCGTCTTCGTGCCGCCGCTGTCGGCACTGGTCTCGGAACTGTACCTGCGACGGACCGCCCCCGAGGCGATCGGTTACTACCGCGGGGCCGGCTTCTCGCTCGTCGTCGCCGCGCTCGTGGGACTGCTCGCGGTCGCGATCGCGATCCACCAGCGCGAGCGGTTGCGGTTTCCCGTCCCGCCCGGACCGACCAGCGGCTGTCTGTTCCTGATCGCGACGTTCGTCGCGCTGGCGTACGCCGGCTGGACGGCGCTCGTACTCACCCCCCTGGGTGTGTCCGGACTCGCCTACCTGTCCCTGTCGGGCTGGAACGTCAAACGGATGCTGCGCGACCCGAACGCGGCACTCGACGTCTCGCTTTACGTCTCCGGCGTGCTCATCTTTCTCGGTTCGACGAGCGACCTCTTTCTCGCCGTCCGTGTGACCGCGGGCGTCCACCCCCACCTCGTCGGCCTCGTCTGCGGCTTCGTCGTCGTCTGGGCCGTCCTCGCCGCCAGTCGGCTTCACTCGAGCGTTTCGGGTATCCTCGTATAGCAACGGGAAAAGGAACGTCCTACGCGTCGTCGACGTCGACTCGAGTGCCGTACCCCGACTCGCCGACCACGTCGCCGTCCTCGTAGACGACCTCGCCGCGCACGACGGTCGTCGTGGCTTTGCCGACGAACGACTCGCCCTCGAAAGGCGTCACCGTGCTCTTCGAGTGGAGGTCGTGGCGATCCTCGAGCGTCCACTCACGGTCGGGGTCGACGATCGTGAAGTCCGCGTCGGTGCCGACCTGCAGCGAGCCTTTCTGCGGGTACATCCCCCAGACCTGCGCCGGGCGAGTGGCGTGGTGGTAGACCCACTCCTCGAGCGTGAGCCGGCCTTCGTCGACGAACGTGAGCATCGTGGGGACCTCGGTCTCGAGGCCGACGAAGCCCGCGGCCGCGTCCCAGGTGTTCCCGAAGGGGTCGTCGACTTTCTTCTCGTCGTCCGTGTGGGGTGCGTGGTCGGTCGCGATTGAGTCGATCGCGCCCGCGTCGAAGGCGTCCCAGAGCTTCGTTCGTTCGGCCTCGTCGCGGATTGGCGGCTGGATGCGGGCGACGTTGCCCTTCTCGCGCATGACCTCCTCGGTGAACCAGAGGTAGTGCGGGCAGGTTTCGGCGGTGACGTTGACGCCGCGGTCTTTCCCGCGGGCGACGGCCTCGGCACCCGACCCCGAGGAGACGTGGTACATATGGATCTTCGCGCCGGTCTCCTCGGCGAAGGTGATCATCCGTTCGATGGCCTCGCGTTCGGCGATCACGGGGCGGGAGTGGGAGTGGTCGATCGGGTCGTTTCGTCCCGCCGCTTTGACCTGCGCTTCGTAGTAGTCGATGATCTCGCCGTTTTCCTCGTGAAAGCCGAGCCGTTTGCCGGTCTCCCGGATCCGCTTCATCGCCTCGAGGACTTCCCCGTCGCTCGGCGGTGGCACGTCGCCGACGGTCGACCCGAGGAAGATCTTGTATCCCAGGGCACCGGCCTCGTCGAGGGCCGGGATGCGATCTATGTTCTCCGAGGTCACGACGACGAAACTCTGGAAGTCGACGTGTGCCGACGCCTCCCCGCGGTCGAACTTGAGCTGGAGGTGCTCCGGTCGGTCGATGACCGGGTCGGTGTTTGGCATCCCGACGACGGTCGTGACGCCGCCGGCCGCTGCCGCTCGAGTCGCGGACTCCCAGTCTTCCTTGTACTCGAGGCCGGGTTCTCGGTTGTGGATGTGGGCGTCGACGATCCCTGGGACGAGGACGTTCCCCGCGGCGTCGATGGTGCGATCGGCCGCCGGGAGGCGGTCGCTGCGGCCGACGGCGACGATTTCGCCGTCCTCGACGGCGACGCCCGCGTCGGGAACGCGACCGGCGGGCGTCACGACGGTACAGTTCTCCACGACGAGGTCGACAGACATTGCCGTGGGTTTCCGAGCGGCGCGGATATAGCTTACGTTGCCTGCGGCAGCCACGGCGAGTCCTTTGTGCCTGCAGGTCGTGGTAGCCGACATGGCCGTGGGGCTGCAACTGCTTTCCGTCGTCTTCGTCCTCGGGGCGATCGTCGCCCTGATCGTCTCGATTCCCGTCCTGTGGGGGATCGTCGAGGATGCGCGAAAGCGCCGTCGCGAGCGGCAGACGGGCGAACTCGAGCCGTACGAACTCGCCGACGAGACCGGACGGCAGTCGGCGTCTGACGACGGTACACGCGAGTCGAACCAGTCGACGCGGATCTCCTGCCGGCACTGCTCGACCGCGAACGATCCCGCCTACACGTACTGTCGGCACTGCGCCGAGAGGCTGTGATACGGACCGCTGTACGTCCGTCCCGCAGCGACCGCCCGACGGGACGCGGTCGCTGCGGAAGATAGGGACAGCAGACCGTATAAGCGCACCCGTCGTCGACCACAGACGAGACGGCGTCCGGGGACCGAGTGGACGGTAATAGCCCCTTTCTCGCGAGACGCGCACCCAACGAACCACGGTACGAGTCGGATACTAAACGTTCGGCGGCTGGAAGCGCGAGCGATGACTCCCCCATCGATCCGCGATCGGACGATCCTCGTCACCGGCGGTGCCGGCTTCATCGGCAGCCACCTCGTCGACGCACTCGTCGACGACAACGACGTTCGCGTCCTCGACGACCTCTCGACGGGCGAGCGCGAGCACGTCCACGACGACGCGACGCTCCTCGAGGGCGACGTCCGCGACCAGCAGGCACTCGAGCGGGCGACCCGGGACGTCGACCTGATCTTCCACGAGGCGGCCGTCGTCGGCGTGACCGAGACCGTCGAACAGCCCGCGGAGACGAACCGCGTGAACCTCGAGGCGGGCCTCGAGCTGCTCGAGCAGGCGCGTCGCGAGGACGCCAGAGTCGTGCTGGCCTCGAGTGCGGCAGTCTACGGCCACCCCGACGAGCTGCCGGTCTCGGAGACAGCTTCGACCGATCCCGCGTCGCCGTACGGCATCCAGAAGCTCGCACTCGACGAGTACGCGCGGCTGTACGCGGATCTGTACGACCTGCCGACGGTCGCGCTCCGGTACTTCAACGCCTACGGGCCGCGCCAGCGCGGTCCCTACAGCGGCGTTATCTCGACGTTTCTCGAGCAGGCGCGAGCTGGCGACCCGATCACGGTCGAGGGTGACGGGGAGCAGACGCGCGATTTCGTCCACGTCGAGGACCTCGTCCGGGCGAACCTGCTGGCGGCGACGACCGACGACGTCGGCGAGGCGTACAACGTCGGAACCGGCGAGCGAACGTCGATCCTCGAGTTGGCAGAGACGATCCGCGAGGCGACCGACGCCGACGTCCCGATCGTCCACCGCGAGCCCCGGGTGGGTGACGTTCGACACAGCAGGGCGGACGTGTCGAAAGCTCGTCGCACGCTCGGCTTCGAGGCGACGATCGGCCTCCAGACGGGGATTCGCGATCTCGTCGGCCGCGAGTCGCTCGAGGAGGCTACGATGATCGATCGGGAGGGCGAGTCGTACAGTTGAGTCCCCGAACGAGACGCGTGCGTGATCGGATGAGAATAGATTCACCGGGACGTGATCGAGTGAACCCCTTTTCGAATGGATCAAAAACGAACCTGGCCGTTCCAGCGGTACTGAAGCGTTTCCGGGACTGGGCCGGATCGTCCGTCACAGTCACGTGAACGTTGGCGAAACGGTCTCCTGCTGACAGATAGCGTTTCGGTGGCTAGGGCACTGATAACTAACGGTAGGTTCCGCGTTCCTCCGGCCATGGCGCTCATCGATAGCATCGTCGTATTCGTCGTCAGTCTCCTGATCGGTGCGCTTGGAATCTACGTCGGAGCGAGCCTCATCGTCGACGCACATGACTACACGTACGCGGTCGTCACGGCGCTGCTCGGGGCAGTCGTCTGGGGAATCGTCGGGTTCTTTCTCGGGTGGATTCCGCTGCTCGGACCGATACTCGTGCTCCTCGCGTACCTCGCCGTGATCAACTACCGGTACCCCGGCGGCTGGGTGCAGGCACTCGGGATCACGCTCGTCGCGTGGGTATCGGTGTTGATCGTCCTGTACGTGCTCGCAATCGTCGGAATCATGGCGTTCGAGGCGGTCGGCGTTCCGGGCGTCTAGCCCGGGACGTACGGCGGACTCACCGTCGGTAGCGAGACCAGATACAGGCTCACGATCGTAAAGAAGATCATCACGACGATCAGCGGATACTGGCTGCGGATCGCCTGGAGTCGTCCCGGGAAGAGCTCGAACGAGACCGTGTGTGCGATCCAGACGGCGAGAGCGTGACCCAGGAGGATGCCGACGATTTCGACGTACCCGAACCACGGCGGAAGCGCGAGGACGGTCGGGTTCGACGGCGGGGAGAGCGGTGCAGCCATCGTGTCGACGAGCGACGGCCACAGCGAAATCGAGAAGCCAACGTAGTGTGCAAAGTGATAGCCGGCGGCGATCGCGAGCAGCGGCGGCGCGTATCGAACCGCGAGGTAGCGCTGGGAGACGTACGTCTCGGCGAGTTCTCGAGTCCGGTCGACGGCGTACAGGTAGACCCGATAGAAGAGCACGAATCCAGCCACGAGCAGCCCGAGATAGACGAGCGCCGGTGGCACGCCGACGCCGACCAGCGTCTCGACCGTCGCGACGCCCGGCGGCGTCACGACGAACCCGCTGTAGGTTAACTCCCAGATCAGCGCGAGGACGAACGCGACGGTCGAGCGGTCGGTGACGAGATCGTTGTCGCTCAGTCGGGCTCCTGGCGGGCGGATCTCGAGGCCATCGTCGGTCCGCTGGATCGGTGCGACGGCACCGTAGAGGCGAAACCACACGGAGAGCGGATCGGCTCGCCGGAACCACGTCTCGGGCGAGAACGCGACCCCGCCAGCGATCGTCAGCACCGAGTAGCCGAGGACGACCGCGACGAGCGCTCGCGACGACGAGGTCAGCGGTGCGACGAGCTCGAGCCAGACGAACGCGAGCAGCGCAGCCACGGCCGGCCAGGCGTCGAGCCCGGACGGATACGACAGGTAGCCGTTCGGGAGCACCGACGCGATCCGCCGCCAGGGATTGATCGCGCGCCACGGACTGCCGACGGCGTACGCGACGATCGTCAGGACCGACCGGACGCCGACGAACGTGAGCAGGACGGCCGCGCTGAGCGAGCCGAGTCTGGGGCCGACGAGGCCGACGACGACCACGAACGAGAGAGCGGCGATCCCCACGGTTCCGAAGACGAGCGAGCCGGCGCCACGGATCGCCTCGAGCGAGAACAGCGCCGATCCGTCGTGGTAGCCGTCGATGACCTCGCGGTCGGTGACGAGCATCGTCAACAGCGCCGACGCACCGATGACGCCGCCGCCGGTCGCGAGATAGAGCCACGTCGGGACGGAGACGTCACCACCGGAGCCCGACAGACCGGCGACGACGTTGCTCGCGGCGACGACTCCGGTACCCACTGATAGCACTGCCAGCCCGACCGCAAGGGCGGTCGCGACGAGACGACCGACCGTCGAGGTGATGCTTCTCGTCTGCCCCCGTCGAAGCGAACGCACATCCATCGTCGTTCTCGTTTTATCGGGGGAGAAGGTATAAGTGCGTGGTACGAGATGGCATCACTAATGGCGAGCCTTCGAACCTATACACTGATCTACGTCGCGTTGCTGGGATTGGGAACCGGAAAGTTCGTCTTCTTTACGTTCGACCAGTACTTCACCTACTGGATGGCAGCAGCCGGGATCCTCGTCCTCGCGATATTCAAAACGCTGCTCATCACGGGATACTACCAGCACCTGATCGAAGAACCGCGATCGGTCTCGTACCTGATGGCGCTGTCGCTGTTTATGGTGTTCCTGCTGACCATCGCTGCAGGATACTCGATCCAGTGATCGACGGCAGCCAGCGCCGACGCTGATCGCGGCGGTCTCGTTCCAGAAAATGTGGGCGTACTTCTACGGCTGTTTGGACTGAATTTCGCTCTCTTCGTGTGCTTCCTCGCCGTGCTCTTCTAGCGCTTGCTGCGTTTCGAACGTTTCACCGCAGACCGGACAGACGAATTCGTCCGATTCTTCGACGTTCTCCCCTTCTCGTGGGTCGGTTCCGACGTTTTCGCCCTCGTCGACGCCCTCCTCTTCTCGTGGATCTGGTACCATGTGAGAGCGTGCGTCGTCACTCGTGTTAACGATGAGCGTTGCACTTGATGGGAACGCGGCTGTCGTACCGATCACCAGCACGCCGTCGTGGATTTGCGTTCGGCGCTCGAATTGACGGCCGTGTGGCTCGAGCCGGCGGCGACGTCAGGGACGAAGCCCGCGCGGCCCAACGGTGTTGAAGACGGACCCCTGTTCGGCGCTGTACTGGCCGGTCAACTCGCCAGCGGCCAGGATCTCTCCTTCGAGACCGATCGTCGAGGCGACTCGAGCACGTCTCGTCTCGGGTGGAAGGTCCAGATCGATGTCGAGTGCGTAGACCCGGAACCGGTAGGTTTCGGTCTGTTCGGGTGGCGGCGACGGGCCGCCCCACCCCTGCCGAAGGAAGTCGTTGTACCCCTCGGTAGCGTCGTCGCCGATTCCGTCTCTCGGGAGCACCGCCGTCTCGGGTGAAACGCCCCAGACCATCCAGTGAATCCAGGGATGATCGACGACCTCAGCTGCCTCGGGGTGGATCATCGTGACGAGGAGGGACTCGGCCTCGTCCGGAACGCCGCTGATCCGAAGTTCGGGGTTTTCGTTCTCGTTGGTAAAGCCAGCCCAGTCGGGAAGTCGCGTCCCGCGGTCGAAATCCGAACTGGTGACTGTGAGCGGTTCTGCGTCGTCCAGCGACGAGGTGAGTAACCCGATCATCCGACACAGATACAACACTATATCATATATAATTTTGTATGTTTTGGGGATTATTCTACGGCGACGTCGGTACGGCTGCTGCGACCAGGAAGCCGCGAGGCTTCGGCGGGGCGACACCGCTTTCCTCGAACTGCCGTTCGCTCGAGGGACGGACGCGTCTCGCATCGGCTGAGAGAAAACGAACGGGAGCCGCTCGAAACGTGGGACCGATAGATCAGGCCAGCAACAGCATGACGACGACGACCAGCAGTACCGTGATTCCAATTGTCACCGACGCGACGGCAACCGCTGCGGCGGGCTGACCGATCCGGTCTCGAGCCGCAAAGTACGAACCGAAGAAGACGTATCCGACCAACACGGCCGCTCCGACGGCGATGATCGCCGTTCCCAGGATGCCGCCGGCAATGGAGACGTCTGCGATCAACAGTATCGCGCCCGCGAGGAAGACGAGCGCCAGCGTGACGAACGTCACGCCCCAGACGACGGGTTCGTTCGCGAGTCTGACGAGACGATTCGACGCGTCGTCTGCTCGTGGCGACCACTCTCTGTAACTTCGTTGACCGCCGGAAACGCCAGCGCCGCCGGCCGGAGTCGCTCGCTGTCCACTCCGCGTGAGCGCGAACGCAACTGCGATCAGGAGTACACCCATCAGGAGCGTACTGATCAGGTATATCGATGTCATTGGGCAACCCTTGACACACAATGTGTCCTCAACTATTTATATCCTCATCCTCGAAATCAGACATTATTCGCTTCGCCAGGACGGCATCGGTCGATAGTGAACAGTTAGGTGCTCGTTGTCACGACGGGGATGTCGAAAAAGAGATCGGAGAAGCGTGAACGTTCCGAGAGCGTGACGGCACCGTCGAGACCATCCAGCAGTAGCCAGGTCGACCGCCTGACGAAGCTTTTTCTCCGCGTCTCTCGATCATTGTTACCGTATGACGCTGGAATTCGACGTCCTCGAGACGACTGTCCTCGAGATCCACGACGCGATGGAAGCCGGCGAGGTGACGAGTCGCGAACTCGTCGAGCAGTACCTCGAGCGAATCGAGGCGTACGATCGCGACGGGCCGGAGCTGAACGCGATCATCACCGTCAACCCGGACGCCCGAGAGCGAGCCGACGAGCTAGACGAGAAATTCACCGAGAACGGCTTCGTCGGTCCCCTCCACGGCGTCCCCGTCCTCGTGAAAGATCAGGCCGAGACCGCGGGGATCACGACGACGTTCGGCTCCGAAGCCTTCGACGACTACGTCCCCGAGCGGAACGCGACGATCGTGACCAACCTCGAGGAGGCGGGAGCGATCGTCCTCGCCAAGACGAACCTCCCGGACTGGGCGTCCTCGTGGTTTGGCACCTCGTCTGTGATCGGCCGGACGAAAAACCCGTACGCGCTGGATCGAGACCCCGGGGGCTCGAGCGCCGGCACCGGCGCGGGCGTCGCCGCGAACCTCGGAACCGTCGGCATCGGAGAAGACACCGGCGGTTCGATTCGCCTCCCCTCGAGTTTCTGTAACCTGTTTGGCATCCGCGTGACGACCGGGTTGATCAGCAGGACGGGCCTCGCACCGCTCGTAACGCGCCAGGACACCGCCGGCCCGATGGCGCGGACGGTTCGTGACATGGCGTTACTACTCGACGTTCTCGTCGGCTACGACGCGGATGACGAATGGACGGCCGCCACCGAACTGGCTCGCGTGGAGGGATCGTACGTCGACCACCTCGACGAGGCGGGACTCGAGGGCGCGCGAATCGGCGTCCTGCGCGACGCCTTCGGGTCGGACGACGATCCCAATGCCGCCCCGGTGAACGACGTCGTCGAGCAGGCACTCGAGGAACTGGTGGACGCGGGTGCCGAACTGGTCGATCCCGTCTCCGTCCCCGACCTGATGGGGCAGATCGAGGAGACGATGCTGTACGTCTTACAGTCGAAACACGACCTCGACCAGTTTCTGGCAGACCGCGAGGACGCACCCGTGGGGTCAGTCGAAGAGATCTACGAAAGTGGACAGTACTACGAGGGGCTGGATCTGCTCGAGGCGATCGCCGAGGGACCGGCGGATCCGGCCGACGAGCCCGGCTACTGGCGGAAAGTCGCCGCCCAGGGGTCGTTCCGGCGCGACCTGCTCTACACCATCGCCGACCACGATCTCGACGCGATCCTATTCCCGGACGTGCAGGTGGTACCGCCGACCGACGCCGAACTCGGCGAGACGTACACGACGGCCACCTTCCCGACGAACACGGTCATCGGCGCGCAGACGCTGTGTCCGGCCGTCTCGATCCCCGGCGGGTTCACTGACGACGGCGTCCCAGTCGGCGTCGAACTCCTCGGACGACCCTACGACGAGCCGCGACTGCTCGAGTTAGCCTACGCCTACGAACAGGCCGTAGACCCCCGACGATCGCCGGAGACGGCCCCCGCGCTGGGCGAGGAGTGACGCGAGGTCGACAACGACCAATGGCAGTCGAACTCGCATCTGGCATCTGGTGGTTACGCCTCCGGGGCGTCAACGCCTACCTCGTCGACCGTGACGACACGACGCTGATCGACGCGGGAACCCCCTGGGACGGCGACCGGATCCGGGACGAACTCGCCGATGCCAGCGTCGGCGTCGCCGAGATCGACCGCGTTCTGCTCACGCACTACGACCTCGACCACGTCGGCACGCTCGCTGCGCTGACGCCGGACCTCGAGGCAACGGTCCACGCCGCCGGGAGGTTCGACGCCGAAATTCTGGCGAACCGGCGCAAACCGCCGTGGACGAACCACAAGGGTGCCCTCCAGCGTGTCCTCGGCGTGGCGAGCACCCACCCGTCGCTCGCGATCGAACCCGTCGCCGACGGCGCCGCCCTCGGTCCGTTCACCGCCTACCACACGCCCGGGCACACGCCGGGCCACGTCGCGTACGTCAGCCGCGACCTCGAGGTCGCGATGCTCGGCGACCTGGTCCGGGAGTCGGACGGCGACCTCGAGGCGTCGAGCTGGTTCGTCAGTTACGATACGGACGACGTCCGCGAGAGCATCCAGCGGCTGGATGCCGACGCGCCGTCGTTCGAGATCGCGTGTGTCGGCCACGGGGAGCCGATCTCTCCAGGCGGTGGCGAGGCGTTTCGTCGGTTGGCTTCCCGGCTGTGAGCGGTCGTCGATGGCCGTGACGTGGACCCGCTCCCTCGAGGACGACACAGAGACGCCTACAAACACGAGCGCACCGACAGGGTCAGTCGTCGGCGATCGACGATCGATGTCTCGCTTGCTCGCGGAGCGCCAGCGACATGGCCGGGACGTCCCGGGTCGAAACCGTCTCGTCCGCCTCGAGGTCGGCGAGCGACTTCGGGAACGTCCGCAACCCTTTGTGGAGTGCGATTCCGGCCTTCGCGCCCTGACCCATCGCGACGGGAATCTGGCTGTGGCCCGGCGTGAGGTCGCCGACGGCGTAGAGTCCGTCGACGGTGGTTCGGCCGTGATCGTCGACGACGACGGCACCGCTCTCGTCGCGTTCGGCACCGAGCGCCGCTGCCAGGTCGTCGTTGTAGTCGGCCCCGTACATCGCGAAGCCGCCGGTGTACTCACGTTGTGTCCCGTCGGCGAACTCGAAACCGCCGAGCCAGGTCGGATCGTCGTCGTCCGCGAACGTCGCGTCGATCTCGGCCTCGACGACGTCGACCGGATGAGCCCGGAGCAAGGCGTCAGTGTCCTCGCTCCACGTCGGCTCATCGCCGCGCAGGAGGAGGTCGACGTCGGCGGTGAAGTTGAGCATGATCATCGCGACGTAGGCAGCACTCTCGCCGTGGCCCATCACGTACACCGGCTCGTCGACGAACTGGTAGGCGTCACAGTGCAGGCAGTAGTGCAGTCCGCGACCAGTTCGGGGCAACGGCGGATCGGGACGACCGTCCGAGAACCCCGTCGCGAGTACGACCCGATCGGCGACGACGGAGCCATCGGTCGTCTCGAGTTCGAACCGCGGGTCGTCACCACCACGGCGCTCGATCGCGGTCACGAACTCCCGACGGTAGTCGGCGCCGTAGGACTGGATCTGTTCGACGGCCGTCTCGAGGAACTCGTTGCCGGAGACGGACTCGGGGACGCCGAGGACGTTGTGCGTGTCGAGGATCATCGCGGTGCGACCGCCGCCGCGGTCGATCACCGCCGTTTCGTGGCCGAGTCGAGCCGTGTAGAGCGCGGTCGTGAGCCCCGCCGGACCGCCGCCCACGACGACCACCTCGTAGCTGTCGGTGTCAGATTCCTCGTCGGATCGAGTCGCGTCTTGAGTCACCATCTGTAACTGGGTTACCTCCGGTTAGTAATAAGTATCAGCTAACCGATTGGTAGTCGGGTTACTGGACGGTAATCCGGAACACAGCGGTCGTCGTCGAGTAGTGGGGCTCTGACGAGAACGAGCGTGATTCTGGCGAACAGCGGTCGCGACGTCAGATCGTCGGCGAACGAGCTCGAGTCCCACTCGCGTCGGTTCTCGCGCTACTGACGTCGCGACCGATGCATCACGATGTAATTACTATACGTAACCTGATTTCTAGAGGTAACTATTTGGGCGTTGGACACGACAGAAGCGTATGGACGAAAGTCGACCACGAGTCGCTGTCTGGTGCGAGGGCGAGGAGTGGTGCCCGCTCACCTCGACGGCGACGCTTATCGGAAAGAAGTGGCACTGCGTGATCATTCATCGGCTGCTCGTGAACGGTCCACTGGGCTTTAACGCTCTCAAGGAGGAGGTCGACGGGATCTCGAGCAAGGTGCTCTCGGACGCGCTCGACGACCTCGAGGAAAAACAGCTGGTAAACCGCGAGATCGTCAACGAGAAGCCGGTTCGCGTCGAATACTCGCTGACCGATCTCGGCGAATCCCTCGAGTCGATCGTCATGGAGATGCGCGACTGGGGACTCGAGTACCTCGAGCCTGCAAGCGACAAGGACAGTTCGATCGCGTAGAGTGCGGTGCCGATCGGTCACTCGCGAACGCGCTCGAGTGCAACGGAAAACGCTCGCCCGAACGGTACGACGGATGGAATCTCGAGGCGGTCGTAGACGAGCGGCGGAATGCCGACATCGCCAAGAAAGAACTCGTCGACCGTCTCGTCTAGGCCCGTCTTCGGGAGCGCGAGCGTGAGGGTCCGATCGGGATCGATCGCGACGCCGGGCGTCTCACCGGTCGTCGCGTTCGTTCCAGTGGGGACGTCGAGCGCGAGGACGTCGGCACCCGACCGATTCACCCACTCGACCAGCGACGCGGCCGTCCCACGGGGCGTTCCCTCGAGGCCGTAGCCGACGAGCGCGTCGACGACGAGCGACGGGCCCGGCACTTCGTCGGCGTCGACGCGAACCGGGACGTTCATCGCGTCGAGGATACCGTGCTGGCTCGCGGCGACGTCCTCGAGATCGGCAGGATCGCGGTCGAGGACGACGGTGACGGGCCGTCCTCGATTGACGAGGTGGCGAGCACAGGCGAGTCCGCCGCTCCCGTTACCACCGCCGCCAGCGAGGACGACGATCGGCCCGCCGTCGAACTCGAGTGCGTGACGAGCCAGGGTACGGCCGGCGTGTTCGACCATCTGTGCGAGCGAGAGCCCGAGGTCTTCGGTCGCGATTCGGTCGACGTCGCGCATCTCGTCGGCGGTGACTGCCGGTACGCCAACTCCGTCCGGCGTTCGGTACGCGTTCGGTCGCATACCGCTCGTACGCGTTCGACGGTAATCGGTCTGTGCCCGCGACGGTGCGGTGCTCGATACTCGCGACCGGCCTCAGGTCGCGTCTCGTGGTCTTCCCGCTACTCGATCGGGTACGGGTGCGTAACGACCTTACTCATCAGTTAGCGTTCATTTATCGTCCACGGACTCGTACCGTCGACTGGAGGCACCCGTCGACGACGAACACGGCGAGCTCGCGACCGGCCACAGTAGCGCGGTTTCGAGCCACGTCGAACCACCACCGATAATGCCTGCTGTCGCTATTTTCCGGCGCAACCGCCGAACGGTCACGGTTGCGCCGGAAACGAGTACAGCAGCCGTTACGATCCGCCCGTCGCATTCTCCCGGACTCGCCATGCACGATCCCGCCGCGCCGTCGACGGCCGAACCGAAGCGGCCGTCGGTACGCACTGCCGTGCACACGTCTCGGGCCTCCACCCCCCTTTCGTCGCTGATCTACCATGACCACGACCACCGATTTCGAACTCCCGAACGTCGCGACCGGCACCGATCCGTTTCGACTGTCCGAACACGCCGCAGCGTCCGAGACGGACGCCATCGTCTTGCTCTTCCAGCGGGACTACCACTGTCTCAAGTGTCGCGAGCAGGTACAGACGGTCGCCTCGAGGTACGACGAGTTTCGCGCTCGCAACGCGACGGTCGTGTCGATTCTCCCCGAGCCAGTCGAACGAGTCCGGCGATGGCAACGACAGTACGACCTTCCGTATCCGCTGCTCGCCGACGAATCGAAGACGACGAGCGACCAGTACGATCAGCCGACGCGCTTTGGCGTCCTCGGCTCGATCCACGACGTGGTCGGCCGGATGCCCGAAGCGGTCGTCGTCGACGCGCGGTCGGACGCGCCGACGATCGAATGGATCCACCGCGGGAGCCATCCGGCCGATCGACCGACCGTCGACGATCTCCTGGCGCAGCTCGACGACCTCGCGTGACGGTCGTGTACGCGCGACGCCAGAGCGGCGAAGCGACTTCGACGTCTCCGCCCACCCGTCGAACGTGACACACGCGTCCGACCGACTCCTCGAACTCCCACCGAGTTCGAAACTCGTGTTCAAAGTCCTCGAGGTCGACGGCCCCATGACACAGGGGGCGATCGCCGATGCGACGCTCCTGAACCCGCGAACGGTTCGGGATGCCCTCGGTCGCCTCGACGACGCCAGCATCGTCAGTGAGGACGTCTACTTCCGCGACGCGCGCAAGTCGATCTACACCGTCTCGAGTCCCCCGGCGAGCGAGTGATCGACTGCCAGCGTCGACCGACTTTCCCGGCGGTAACCACCTTACTCCGGGGTGTGCGAGTGCTTATGAGTTACCACACGTAAGCTAGTACTGTAGGGTAACCTACGAGGGGAGAAAAACCATGACACTCGACACCCGCGACCACACCGATCACCACCCGTCGGTCGGCGTCGACGCAGTCTCACTCGAGTACTACTCGGCCGTCGAGACCGACGACCTCGAGTTGATCGTCTACGACGAACGGGAGGAAGACGCCTGGATCCAGTCCGATAGCTGGGCCGACGCTGCACTGATGGCATAACTCGATTTTTCGAACGCGAACCGTCGCGACGCTCGAGTATGTGGCCGACGAGAAGCGAAGAGAGAAGCCGTTACTCGTTTCCGAACATCTGGCGCATCATCGGGTGCATCTCCATGAGTTGCTCTTCGGCGATCTCCTCGTAGAGCTTGTAGGTGATCGACACGGCGAGCAGCAGTCCCGTCCCGGTGACGGCCCCGATGGTGCCGAGCATGTTGGCCATGACCGCGAGCAGGCCGACGAGCGCGCCGCCGATGACGGTCACCTGCGGAATGTACCGCTCCATGACCTTCTCGATGACGCCGACGTTCTGGCGGAAGCCGGGAATCTGCATCCCGGAGTTCTGGATCTGCCGTGCGGTCGCTTCCGGACCCATGTCCGTCGTCTCGACCCAGAAGATGGCAAAGATCGCGCCGCCGGCGACCATGACCGTCACGTCGATCGCGACGCGGATCAGTATCATCCACCACTCCTGGGTAACGGCGCCAGTCCACCACATCCAGTCCTGTGGGGAGTAGATCGGTGCCAGATAGTAGAAGAACCCGCTCACGGGCTGGCCCTCGGAGTAGACTCCCAGCCAGGCGGGCATACCGGCCCACTGACTCTGGAGGATCTGGCCCATGAACTGGACGTTCGCCTGCACTGCACGAACGAGGATCATCGGCAGGACGCTCGCGTAGATGAGCTTCACGGGGAAGCGACCGCGAGCGCCCTTGACCCGGGCGTGACTCAGTGGAATCTCGACGCGGACGGACTCCGCGTAGACGACGATGCCGAAGATCAGCACCGTCGTCACCAGCGCGACGATCTGTCCCTCGCCGAGCAACAGCGTGTTCAGCCCGTCACCACCGACGATCGACCCGACGGTAATCTGGCCGGTGATGATCGCGTACCAGTTGTAGAAGAACCCGCCGGTACTCGGCTGGATCAGACCGGTGACGAGCTTCTGGCTCACGCCGGCGATGATGAACAGTCCGATACCGCTGCCGACGCCCCACTTGCTGACGACCTCGTCCATGTAGAGGATGAGGACACCGCCAGCGAAGATCTGGGCGAACAGCAACAGCTGGACGCCGGTCTGTCCGAGCGAGAGCCCGCCGAGCTGGAGCGACGGCTGGGCTGGGAGGAAGCCGCCGGCGAACACCATCGGCAGCGCGGTCAGCACCACCATCACGATCACGAGCAGCTTCTGCAGGCCCTGGTAGAGCACCTGATCACGCGGATCGTCGGTGTCGAGGCCGAGCAGGTTCGCCCCGCCGAGCAGTTGCAAGACGATGCTCGCCGTGACGATCGGTCCGATACCGACCTGCAGGAGCGAGCCCTGCTGACCGGCCAGGATCGAGCGGAACTCACCGAAGAGGTCGCTCGCTTCGCCGGTCTGCAGACCGAGCAGCGCGATGTTCGTCAGGAAGAAGTACAACACGAGAATGCCCGCCGTCCACGCCAGCTTGCGCTTGAAGGGGACGTGCCCCTCCGGACGACGAACCGCGGGCATCCGCGTCAGGACCGGTTCGGCAGCTTCCTTCCATCCCATAGTTTACTCCTCGTCCTGTTCTGTTTCGTCGGCGGCTTCTTCCGCCCGGTCGGAGAGGACCGCCTCGCCGCCGGCCGCCTCGAGTTTCTCGCGGGCCGCCTCGGAGAAGGCGTCCGCCGTGACCTCGAGCGTGTTGCGGACCTGGCCGCCGCCGAGTACCTTCACGACGTCGGCCTCGTGACCGTCTTCGACGACGTCACGAGCGTCGATCTGGTAGCCGTCGCCGGTCTCCTCGGCGAGGCCGTCTGCGGCGTAAAGGATCGCGTCCTCGTCGAGCTTCTGGACGTCGATCTCGAGGACCTCATCGCGGATGTCGTGTGGCCGCTTGAAGCCGTGTTTGCCCTTCGGTTCGTAGTTGTGGAACTCGTGTTTGCTCCGCCCGGCGCGACCGCGTCCGCCACGGTGGCCTGCACCACGGCGGTTCTTGTGGGTGCCGCCGCTGTGCGTTCGCGAGCCGCGCTGGCGTCGTTTCTTGCTCGTCATGGTTATCGCATCGAGTCTAGGAGGGCGTTAATTTCCTCGGTTGTATGCTTTCCGAGTTGGCCTCCTTCGACCGTGGGGTGTTTGATGCCGTCGTGACCGCCACGCGGTGGGTGCAGTCGCAGCGTCGGCGACAGCCCCTGCTCGCGAAGCGTCGTCTCTTCGGCCAACAGCGCCTCGGCGAGGTCGGCGAAGTCGTCGTAGTCGGTGTTCTCGGCGAGCCACTCCTCGTCGACGTCCGACTGTCGGCCCTCGAGCGGTTCGGCGCGCTTCGTGAGCACCGTCTCGAGGACGTCCGCGCTGGGCTCGCCGTAGGCGACGTAGTCGTTGACCTTCGTGATCATCCCGCGGTAGGCGTCGGTGTCCGGCACGACGGTCGCGTGGTTGACCTTGGGGACGTTGAGCATGTCGAGCGTGTCGTCGACGGCTCCTGATCGGTCGACTTCACCGCGAAGCTGGACGATCGCTTTCATCGTTCGACCACCTCACGCGTCTGCGGTCGGCGCGACTGCGAGGCGTTCTCGAGTGCGTTGAACGTCGCCTTCGCGAGGTTCACCGTGGTCCGGGTGTTGCCGTGGCTCTTGGTCCAGGCGTTCTCGATCCCGGCGAGCTCGAGGACGGCGCGAACGGTGTCGCTCGCGGCCAGTCCCAGTCCTTCGGGTGCGGGGATGAGCTCGACCTCGACGGAACCTGCCTTCCCGGTCGTCCGGTGGGTCAGCGAGTGCGGTCGGTCAGAGCGGTCCTCCCAGGACCCGGAGCCGCGGGGAACCTGGATCATGTTCAGCTTGGCGATACCGATTGCCTTCTGGATGGCAGACCCGACCTGGTCGTCGCGGCCTTCGGCGTAGCCGACGAAGCCGTCGCGGTTGCCCACGGCGACGACACAGCGGAACTTCACCCGCCGGCCGGAGTCGGTCATCCGCTGGACCATGTTGATGTCCAGCACTTCGTCGTCCAGTCCGGGGAGGAGCTGGTCGACGATCTCGGGTTCCTTCAGCGGGAGCCCCGAGTTGAGGGCGGTCTCCATCGTGTCGATCTCGCCCTCCTGTACCTTCCTGCCGAGTCGGGTGACGGGCTGCCACCCGTCTTCGTAGTCGTTTCCGCTCATGATTCTAGGATTGCCTCTCGCACTTCGTCGAAGTGCTCGGGTAGTTCGGTGGCGACGAAGTCACCGCCGTACAGCGGCTCGTCTAACTGTTCGGCGTACTCGGCGATGTGTTCGCCGCGAGTACGCGACCAGTCGGCCAGCACGCTGTCGTTGTGCGGGATCTCGAGGCCAGCGTCGATCGCTCCTTCCTGTACCGCGAACACCTTGTTGCCGGGCGTCGCCGTGTTGAGGCCGATGTCGAGCACAGCCTCTTCGACGCCCGCCTCGAGCGCTCGCTTGCCGGCCAGCAGGCCGGTGAGATACGCTGCTGGGAGGTTACCCGTCGGGGCTTCCCAGCCGTACTCTGCAAGGTCACTCGAGTGTGCGCTCGCGTGCGTCTCGTCGCCCTGGAGGCCGGGGGAGATCAGCTGCGCCGTAGTGTGCTTGTTGCTCTTGCGAGCGACCAGCCGGGGCTTGCCCGATTTCAGCAGGCGCAACCTCTGATGGTAATCCGTCCGGACCTCGCGGCGACGGCGCATCGGCACTTTGTATCGTGGTCCTGTCGCCATTATTCGTCACCGTAGTTGTCGTCGATGTAGTTCAACAGGTACCGGACGCTACGGAACTCCCCGCCGCTTGCCTTCCGGTAGAGCTGGCGGTACTGCGTCGGCGTAATCTCGCCTTTGTCACGGAGTTCTCGGAGCTTCCGGCGCTGTGCGCGAATCTGGTTTTGCCACTGTTCTTTCTGGTTCTGGCGTGCGCCTTTCTTGCCGCGGCGCTTGCCGGGCCCCTTCTGGTGGCCGTAGGCGCGTTTCTCGTTTCGTTGGCGGGCGCGACCGCGCGAGTTGCCGCTGGCGTCTTTCGCCCTGATGAGGCCGTCGTCGACGAGATCGCGGATCTCGTCGCGCGTGATGGCCTCGGCGATGTCGGCCTGGGCGTCGGGGTCGAACCAGACGCGGTTCTTCCCGACGTCCAGGACGTCGGCCGCGAGCCGCTTCTGTGCGCTCAGGTCAGTCATTCGTCAACCTCCACTTCGACGTAGGTCGGGTTCAGGACGCGAATGCCCGCGTCCTCGGCTTCCTCCTCGATCCGCTCGCGCTTGCGCGCACCGACCGAGGAACCGATACGAACCGCCTCACGAGAGCCGTCGACGCCTTCCAGATCGTCGACGTTCTCGACGCGGACCTCCTCGAAGCCACTCGGGTGCTTGCCGCGAACCGCCGTCGGCGTGCGGTAGCCGGCTTCGACCTTCGGGCCCTTGCCTTTGATTCCGCGGCGCTGCTTCGAGAGCCCACCACGGGGGCGACGCCACGACTCCGGCGTGCGCTTTTTCATGTGGTAGTCCTGGCGGTTGAACTGCGGTTTGCCCTCGCGCTTGCGCCGATCGAGCAGCCGCTGTTCGTTCTCGGAGAGGTCGGGCGTCTTCTCGGTGAGCCCGCGCGGACGGAGTTCCGTCTCGACTTCTTCCTCCGGCTCCGCCTCCTCGGCGGCCTCGTCTTCGATCTCGGCCTCGGTCTCCTCGGTGACCTCGAGGTCACCGACGTCGGCTTTGATACGGGCGGCGAGTGCGTTACCGATGCCGTCTGCTTCGGCCAGGTCGTCCTGGGACGCCTCCTTGACGTCGTCGATGGACTCGAAGCCGGCTTCGCGGAGCGCCTCGGCCTTGCTCGCGCCGACACCGCTTATGTCTTCTAGTTCCTGTGGTCCCGATTCCTCGGCACCGTTTTCGTCGTCAGCCATCTATCAGGCACCTCCTTTCTGTGGCTTCTGGGTGATGTAGACGCCGTCCTGGAAGACGCGGGTGTCCTTGCCTTTCACCTTCGTCAACTGCTCGATGTCGGCGGCGGTCTGCCCGACGTGCTCTTTGTTCGGGCCCGACAGCGTCAGCTGTTCGCCGTCGACGGAGACGTCGGTGTCACCGTGGATAGTCGTTCGTCGCTCTGCCTTCTCGCCAAGGAAGTTCTCGATGACGACCTCCTCACCTTCGACGCGGACCTGCATCGGGAAGTGAGAGTAGAAGACTTCCATCTCGTACTCCCAGCCCTCGGTCACGCCGTGGAAGGCGTTTTCGACGTGGCTCTCGAACGTGCCGACGGTCGAGTTCGTCTTCGCGTCGTCGGCGTCGCTCTCGATGACCACGTGGTCGTCTTCGACCTCGACGGAGACATCGGGGTACCAGAGACGGCGCATGACGCTGCCGTTCGGTCCCTCGACGGTCAGATCGAGGTGGTCTACCTCGGCGGTTACGTCCTCGGGTATTTCGAGTTCAACTCGCATGGTTAGTAGACGTACGCGATCACCTGGCCCCCAATCCCCTGCTCTCGGGCCTCGTAGTGGCTCATGATGCCACTGCTCGTCGTGACGACGAGCGCGCCGAAGTCTCGAGCCGGGAGGTATCGCTTCTCCCACTTCTCGAAGTCGTCGGCGCCGGCCGAGTAACGGGGCTTGACGGGGCCGCACTCGTTGATCGCTCCTGTCAGTTCGACCTCGAATCGACCGGCTTTGCCGTCGTCGACGAACTCGAAGCCGTCGATGTACCCGCGGTCGTAGAAGACCTCGAGTACGCTGCCGATCTCGTTCGAGGCGGGCTGTACCTCGTGGGTGAGATGCCCGACGCTCTCGGCGTTGTCGAGCCCCGAGAGCGCGTTGCTGAGTGGATCGTTCCCTGTCATCTGTACTTCTTGAATCCCATGTCGCGGGCGATCTCGCGGAAGCACTGCCGACAGAGGTTGATGTCGTACTTACCGACCAACCCCTGCTTGCGGCCACAGCGTGGGCACTCTTCGTCCTGGCCCGTTCGCTTCGTGGCGTGTTCGCCCGTCTGCTCGTTCTCGCTTTCGCTCATTCTGTGACCTCCACGTCGAAGTTCGCCTCGAGGAACGCGATCGCGTCCTCGGGAGTGAGGCGGTGTTTCGACGGAATCGATCGGGACGCCTTGTCGCGTTTGGTGACGCGGTATCCCGGGCGCACCAGGTTGACGGTGACGTCCAGTCCGTAGATCCCGACGTTCGGGTCGTACTCCTGGCTCGGGAAGTCCGTGTGCTCCTCGATACCGAAACTGAAGTTGCCCGTCTCGTCGAACTGATTCGACGAGAGGTCCGCAAGCGGCAGGGCGGTCTCGAGGAACTCGGAGGCGTCCTCACCGCGAAGCGTGACCTTCGTGCCGATGGGCTCGCCCTGGCGAATGCCGAAGTCGGGTTCGGTTCGTTTCGCCTGGGTGCGGACGCTCTGCTGGCCGGTGACGTCTTCGATGATGTCCTCGGCACGGCCGAGGTCGCGGCCACCCTGACCGACGCCCATGTGGACGACGACCTTCTCGACGCGCGGTTCGCGCATCTCGTGGAAGTCGGCCTCGGCTTCACTCATCGTCCTCACCTCCGACGAAGTTCTCGTCGATGACGACGACGTACTCCTCGATCGTCTCGAACTCGCCGTCGTCGGTCTCGACGGTGACGGTGTTCGAGCCACTGCCGAGCGTGACGTCGATCGACGCGATCTCGCCGATCTTGCCGGCGTGGTTGCCGCGTACGGCGGTCACGAGCGCCCCCTCCTCGTAGGGGAAGTGGGCAACGATTTCCTTGTTCTCGTTGTCGATGACGACCGAGTCTTTCGCGCCGTACTCCTCGGAGTCGACGGTGACGTTCGTTCCGTCGTGTAGCGACAGCTGCGTGTCGCCGCCTTTGACCTGGCGCTTGTCTTCGACCTTGCCGAGGCGGCTGTCCGCGGCGTCGGCGTCGATCGGCGTCAGTGCGAGCCGTCCGCCCTCGTCCGGGAAGACGCGGTAGTACTCTTCGAGTCCCTCGAGCGCGATGATGTCGAACATCCCGATCGGACGGCCCTCGTCGTTGACCGGCTGGCCGTTGACGAGGATCGCGTCCTGACTGAGCGCGTAGCGCGCTTCCTTCCGGGAGTCGACGTGGCCGAGCACGTCCCGCAGCAAGATGAGCAGCGGGACGCCGTCCTCACCGTGTGGGCCGGCGCCGGCTTTCACGGTGAAGGTGTCGGTCTTGCGCTCGACCGGCCAGGACTTCGGTACCGAGAGTCGCTTCTGGTGGTTCGTCATTCGTTATCACCTTCGAGGCGTGCCTCGCGACGGTCGTCCTCGAGGTCGAGGTCCGTGATCCGGACGTTCGACGGCTCGAGCGGCCGGGGGACTTCCTCCCCGTCGGCCGTCTCGATCGTGACGTCCTCGACGTGGATGACCTCCTCTCTGAGATCGACGTTCAGCACTTCACCTTCCTCTCCGGCGAAGTCGCCGCGCATGACTTCGACCGTGTCGCCCGCGTTGACGCGGGTTCGACGTGTGTCGTACTCCTCGCGGAGCTCCTCGGAGAGGGTCGCGTGAAGCTGCTTCTGTCGCTGGTGCAGCGGGGCACGCTCTGCGTTGTTTCGCTGTTTGCGTGGTTGTCGGGTCATACGATCATCGTAGCTGTACTCGCGATTGCTCCGAAGCGCTCTGCGACCTCGCGGGCGATCGGGCCCTTGATCTCCGTGCCACGGGGCTCTTCGTTCTCGTCGACGATGACCGCCGCGTTGTCCTCGAACTTCAGCCGCGTGCCGTCCGGCCGGCGGATCGGTTTCCGCTGGCGGACGATGACGGCCTCGAGGACCTGCCGGCGCATCTCGGGGGTACCCTTCGTGACCGAGACGGTCACTTTGTCACCGATCCCCGCCTTCGGCTGGCGGTTCTTGGTGCCGTGGTAGCCCGAGACACTGATGACCTTCAGCTCTCGCGCGCCCGTGTTGTCGGCACAGGTGACCAGCGAGCCCTTCTTCAGACCCTGCGTGACGTCGGCTTTCATCGCCTCCATCACTGATCACCCGCGTTTTCTTCTGCGCCTTCGGTGACGTCGCCGCTCGCGAGTTCCCGCTCGGGTTCGGCCTGGCGGGTCAGTTCGGCGATGTCTTCCGCAGTCGCTTCTTCGGTTACTTCGACGACCACGTGCGATTTGGTCTTCGACAGTGGTCGGCACTCTGCGATCTTGACCGTGTCACCGACCGAGAGCGGCTCGAGCACGCCCGGCACGTGTGCCGGAATGCGCGAGCGACGTTTCATGTAGCGGTTGTACTTCGGAACCGCCACATCGTACTCTCGTTCGACGACTACGGTCTTGTCCATGTCCGTCGAGACGACGGTGCCCTCGAGGATCTGACCTCGAACGGACAGCTCGCCGTAGAACGGACACTTCTCGTAGTCGTATTCCTCCGGGTTTTCAGGTTCCGGAGGGGTTTCTACGTCCAGTCCTATTGCCATGGTGAATCACCGTTCGTTTCGGTGCGTCGGGCGGGTCGTGAGAGCAGCCGCGATCCATCGACCGTAACGTAGGCCACGCCCTCGCCAGCTCGGTCCGATTCGTCCGAGTGCAGTCCGGACGAATCGGGTTGGGAGTCGGCCAGTTTGAACGTGGTCCCCGATCCCTTCTCGAGATCGGCGGCGTCATCTGTGATCGCGAACTCGAATACCGAGCCCGATTTCGGCACCTGTACCACCCGAGAGCCGCCGTCGTCACGAACCTCTATCTGGAGGGTGTTCGTCGTCTCGATGACGACGATCCCCTCGAGTCCGACCGTCCCGGGGTCGTCGCTCTCGGCGACTCGCACGGGCAGGCCGTTGAGTTCGTGTCGCGGCAGCGTCTCGGGTGTCAGTGCCATATTATTCGTCTGCTTCTTCGAGGTCGCCCTCTTCGCGCTGGATCGTCTTGATCCGCGCGATGGTGCGTTTCAGCTCGCCAATTTCGCCCGGGTTCTCCGGCGCGCCGCCGGCTGCGAGGACTGCTTTGGCGTTCAGCAGTTCCGTCTCGAGTTCCTCGAGTTCCGCCTCGCGTTCTGCGGGCGTCATGTCGCGGATCTCTTCGGTGTGGAGAATCGCCATCAGTCCTCACCTCCCTCGTCTTCGTCTTCCTCTTCCATCTCGGCGACGAGTTCTTCAGCTTCGGCCTCGACGTCCTCTTCGAGTTCCTCGAGGTCCTCCTCGACGTCCTCGTCGGTCGGCACGTCGACGTCCTCGAACTCCTCGTCTTCGTCGCCCTCGAGTTCGTCCTCGATGACTTCCTCGACGACTTCCTCGTCGGCGGCTTCAGCTTCAGCTTCGGCTTCCGCTTCCGCTTCAGCCTTCTCGACCTCCTCGGCCTCGGCCTCGGGTTCGGCCTCGAGCAGTTCCTCGACGCCCTCGTTGGCCTCGACGGCCTCGGGGACGACTTCCTCGGGGTCCATGTCCTCGTGGATACGGAAGTCGTCGGGCAGCTCGGCTCCCGGCGGGATGATCTTGACCGTCACGCCGATGGTCCCGAGCTTCATGACGGCGACGCCCTGGCCCTCGTCGACGATCTCCTCGGCGGGTTCGCCGTTGTGCTTGATGTAGCCCGCGTTGAACTTCTCGACGCGCGAGCGCGCACCCGTGACCTTCCCGGAGAGGACGATCTCCGCACCGAGGGCACCGGCGTCCATGATCCGCTCGAGCGTGGTGTGGCCGGCCTTCCGGAAGTACCAGCCGCGCTCGAGTGCGTTCGCCAGCCGATCCGCGACGATACGTGCGTTCAGGTCGGGTTCGTCGACCTCCTGGACGTCGATCTGCGGATCGTCGAGGTCGAACCGCTCCTCGAGTTCGCTGGTGACCTTCCGAATGTTCTCACCGCCTTTGCCGATGACCATCCCCGGCTTCTCCGCTTTGAGGACGATCTGGGTTCCCATCGGCGTCTTGGCGACGTCCATACCGCCGTAGCCTGCGCGACCGAGTTCTTCTGCGAAGAACTCGTCGATCTGTGACCGCTGCAGGCCGTCCTGGATGAACTGGTGTTCGTCTGCCATTAGTCGTCACCCTCCGCTCGTTCGTCCTCCGGCTCCTCGACGACGATCTCGACGTCGACCTGCGGCGTGTTCCACGCCGACGCACGCCCCATCGCGCGGGGCTTGCGGCCGACCGACTCGCCGACCTTGTGGGCGGCGACGTGAGCGATCTCCATCGACTCGCCGTCGAAGCCCTGGTGGTCCGCGTTGGCGGTGACGTTCTCGAGGAGTTCGAGGAACGCCTTGCTCGCCTTCTCGGGGTAGCGGCCGGCGTCCCAGCCGTCGACGTCCGATCGGTGACCGACGCCGGTGTTGTGCGACTTGAACGGGACCGAGCGCTCGCCGGCGACGACGGCCTCGAGGTACTCGACAGCCTCGCCGACGGTTCGCCCTTTGATCTCGCGGGCGATCTCCTTGCTGTGCTTGTGACTCATGTGACGCTCCCGGAGCATCGCTTTCGCGGTGGTGTCCGGATCCGCGTCGACCGAGTAGTTGATTCCCATGCGTAGATCACTTCAGTGGGACGAACTTCGACGAGCGGGTCGCGCCGATCCCCGCCTGTCCGTGTTCGACGGACTTGCGGGTCAACTGGAACTCGCCGAGGTAGTGGCCGAGCATCTCGGGTTCGACTCTGACGCGCTCGAAGGCCTGACCGTTGTACACTTCGAAGGTCAGTCCGACAAACGCCGGCACCACCGGCATGTCGCGCAGGTGCGTCCGGATCGGCGAGTTGGCGGTCTCTTGCTCGTCTTTCTCGCGGGCCTTCTCGAGCAGCTTCTGGTGCTCGACGCCGAGCCCACGTTCGATACTTCGCCGCTTGCGTGCGGGCAGCAGTTCCGCGACTTCCTCGAGCTCCATCTCCTGCAGCTCGTCGAGCGTGTAGCCGCGGTAGGTGAACTCCTCACCTTCGCGGCCGGTTCTGTACTCCTGACTCATTTGTTACCACCTCGGCCGGTACGGCGCGAGGAGATGTCGCCGACCTTCCGTCCCGGCGGAGCGTCCCGCGAGACGGACTTGGGGCGACCGGGGTGCTGGCGACCGCCACCACCGAAGGGGTGGTCGACGGCGTTCATCGCGACCCCGCGAACGCGCGGCCACTTCGTGCCGCGTGCACGCATCTTGTGATATTTGTTCCCTGCCTTGACGAACGGCTTCTCGGTGCGGCCACCGCCGGCGACGACGCCGATCGTGGCGCGACACTGCGGGTCGAGCCGCTTGACTTCGCCGCTTGGCAGCTGGACGACCGCGGCGTCCCGATCGTGGGTGATCAGGTCCGCGTTGACGCCCGACGACCGGGCGAACTTGCCGCCGTCGCCCGGCTTGGCCTCGACGTTACAGACCGGCACCCCTTCGGGGATCTCCGCGAGCGGGAGCGTGTTGCCCGGCTTGATCTCCGCGGAGATGCCGACCTGGATCTCGTCGCCGACCGCGACGCCCTCGGGAGCGAGGACGAGTCGCTGGTCGCCGTCTTCGAACTCGACGGCCGCGACGGGCGCCGAGCGAGCGGGGTCGTGCTCGATGTCGACGACCGTGCCACGCACGACGTCGTCGTCTTCTTCTTTTTTGTGGTCGAGCTTCGCCTTGTAGCGGTGCGACGGCGCCCGGAACGTGGGCGTGCCGCGTCCGCGTCGTTGTCCGAGGATGCGTCGTCCCATCGTTAGAACACCCCGATCCGCGAGGCGACTTCCTGGGCGTCGTCGTCCTCAGAGAGTCTGACGGTTGCTTTCTTCGTTCCGTCCATCGTTACCTGTGTGTTGACCTTCTCGACCGAGACGTCGAACTGCGACTCGACAGCCGCTGCGATCTCGGGTTTGGCGGCGTCGACGTCGACGATGAACTGGAGCTTGTTCTCGAAGTCCATGTCGTTCATCGCTTTCTCGGTCACGAGTGGGTAGTCGATCACGCTCATCGGTCTGCCACCTCCTCGAGTGCGCTTTCGGTCCAGACAGTCAGCCGACCCGGCTGTGCGCCAGGTGCGAGGTCTTCGGCGTTGACCTCCGCCGCCGTCGCGACGTCGGCTCCGGCGAGGTTCCGGGCCGCCTTCGACGGGCCGGTCTCGCTCGAGGTGACGAAGAGGATCGACTTCGGCGTCTTGTACTTGCGACCGCGGGTTTTCCCGCGACCCGAGCGGACGCTGCGACCCTCGTCGGCGCGTTCGATGTCGTCCGCGAGGCCGGCGTCCTCGAGGAACGCGACGACTTCCTTCGTCTTCTGTAGGTCTTCGAACTCGTCGTCGACGACGACCGGCAGTTCGGCGTCGTCGTCGAACTCGTGGCCGCGCTCGGCGACGAGGTCGGCGTCGGTCGTCGCAGCGATGGCGCTGCGAACGGCCAGCTTCTTCTCTTTCGTGTTGAGCGATTCAGTCCAGTCCTTCTCGGCTTTCGGCGGGTGGGCCCGTCGCCCACTGACGGTCTGGGGGACGCGGCGACCGCGCCCGTTCTGTCGGGGGACGTGTGCCTGACCGCGACCGCTGCCGAACGACTCGGCCGGCGTTCGAAGGCCGGCGAACTCGTCGGCGCCGTAGTCCTGTTTTCGGTTGGCCTGGGCGGCGCGAACGGCGCGGGCGATGAGGTCCGGGCGATACTGGGTCTCGAAGATCGCCGGGAGCTCGACCGTTCCCGCGTCGGCACCGTCCAGGTCGCGTACTGTTGCGTCCATGGCTTATCCCTGGTTAGATGCGGTGGAGACGTACCGAACCTCGGGATCGAGGCGCGGCTGGTCTCCGGGTCGGATCGCCGGGCGGAAGCGCACGAGACGCTTCTGTGGCCCGGGGAGCGAGCCCTTGATCAACGCGTACGGGCCGTCGACTTCGCCGTAGTTGACGAAGCCGCCGTCGACCGTCGCGTCCGCGCCGTCACCGATGTCGATGAGGCGCTTGTTCAGTTCCGTCCGCTGGTGGTAGCCGGTCTGCCCCTGCTGGGGGACCGTCGAGCGGACGCGGCTTGGGTTCCAGGGGCCGAGGTTCCCGATGCGGCGGCGCCAGCCCTGCCGGGCGTGTTTGCCCTTGCGTTTCTGGACGCCCCAGCGTTTGACGGGACCCTGGGTCCCTTTCCCCTTCGTGACGCCGCTCGCGTCGAGATACTCGCCGGCGCGGAACACGTCGTTCATGACGTGTTCGCCGCCGTCGGCGAGGACCTCGAGTGCGAAGTCGACGCGCTCGTCGATCGAGCCGCCGCCGACACGGGTCTCCATCACGTCGGGTTTCTTCTTCGGCACCGACTGGATCTCGCCGGGAACAGTGTGGGTGATGACCCGCACGTCCGCGACGCGACCCCCCTCGAGGTAGCCACGGAGTTCGTCCTCCGCGGCGTCTGCGTCGTAGTCGTCTCCGGGAAGGTCCAGGACGCGGTCGAGTTCGGGAGCGAACTCGTCGGTCCAGACCTCGGTTAGCGGCTTCATTCCATACGGCGTGTCTTCGTACGCACGCAGGGCGACGGCGCGCATCGGCGGCGTCTCCACGATAGTGACGGGGATGGTCTGTTCCATCCCTTCAGTCGGCGAGTTAGCCTCGTCGTCGATCATCACCACGTGGGTCATGCCGGCCTTGTAGCCCGCGAAGCCCTGGAGCGTCGGCTGTCCTTCGTCGTCCGGCCACGAGTTAAAGCGAGGGACCTCGCTGGTCGCCCGCTTCCGTGGGCCGAACCCGAGTGAGCCTTTGCGTGGTGCGTGTTGTTGTGGCATTCTATCACGCTCTCAGTGAGAGAGCAGCGAGGGTGGCGAACATCGCTTCCTCCGTTCGCACCACCTCGCTGCCCTGGTTCGGAACCGTATTCAACCAGAGGTCGAACCCCGGATCCGCTGTGGGTTCGACGTTGCTGTCGTCGCCGTCTCGTCGCCCCGCTGGGTCGACGCCGACGGTCGACGCCTCGACTCCGAGGATGTCCGGCAGCCCTCGCTCGGGTGCGCCGAACGCGACGGTCATCCCGTCGCGGTCGACGCGCCCGGCCAGCGTCTCGAGCCGTCCCACGGTGAGTTCCTCACCGAATCGGGAGGCGGCGATACAGACGCCGGCGTCCTCACGGCCGAGTGCTGCGGAGAGGTCCGTCTGCTCGACTGCAAACCCCGGGAGGGGCTCGTCGACGAGCTTTGCCCGGACCGGTCGTCGCGAAGAGATCCTGACGGTCACGCGCTCTCCCTCGTCGACCGCCATTTTTGGCGGGACGACGAGTGAGATCGGGTGTTGCAAGCCGCAATTGACCCGCACGCGTTGATCAGGTCCGACCTCGGTCACGATTCCTTGTCTTAACGACCCCAAACCGTTCGATTCGGAGCCGGTCTGTGACATGGCGCGGAGCGGCGGCAAGACGCCCGCGTACTCCAGTTCGTCCCGCTTGCCCCACGCCTCCTTTCGGAGGTACGGTGGCGTCGCGGCGTACCGCAGTACGGTGCTTACGAACCCGCCGTCGAATCGCCCGGATTCGCCGTCCCGATCGGGGAAGACGACCAGGCGATCAGCCCGGAAGATCGTCGCCGCGCGGGCGACGTAGCCGAGTTTGCGAGTCGCCTCGCGTTTGTCCTCGGCTTCTCGAGCGAGCGACGACGGCACGAGTACGCTGACGGTCATGCCGTGACGCTTCGGCGCCTCGTCACTAGACTGTAGCGATTCTTGCGTACAGGGTCTTAAAAGGGTAGCGGATTCGTTTCCGGGTGTGAGCGGTTCACAGTCCAGAATTCGTGATAATTCGGGGCACGGTCACGATAGAACGAGAGACGGTCACGATCGTCGACGTTCCCTCCGACCGACGAACACCGCACCGAGCAGCAAAAGCGAGATCAGGAAGTCGAACAGGTGTGCAGTCAGGTGGTGGACGAACATCGGCACCAGTTCCATCACCGTTCCGAGTCCGACGACGGCGCGCAGTACGAGGAGTCCAAGCGCCGTCGTGATCAGCAGGTAGGTGACGCTTCGGCGTCTGTACCATGCGAAGAGTCCGACGACGAACAGCGCACCAGTCCCACTCGCAGCCAGCAGTATCACCGAAATCAGCAGGGGTGACCCGCTCACTTCCGGGTAGGCACCGAGCGGCATCGTCGCATCGATAACGCCGAACATTCGCCACCAGCACTCGACGATTTTCAATGTTGGTTCTCGTACTAACTCGACATTAACCTGTCTTCCGATTCCCACGCAGTGAAAATGCGCGTCAGACCTACTCTAAAGAGGTTACAAGATTCGCATAACGGCCAAGAGCGACCAGCCACCGATGGCAGTCGATCTCGTCGGTGGTCGACGTCCCCAACGTCTACCGCGACTGCGCTCTCGGCCACGCATACGGACCGACCCTGAGAGCTGACCCATGACAGATACGCGCCGACAGATCCACGACTACATCGAATCCAATCCCGGCATTCACTTCAACGCGCTCGTGCGCGAGCTCGACCTCGCGTCGGGACAGGTACAGTACCACGTCCGCAAACTCAGCCGTGCCAGCGAGATCGTCGACGAGCACGTCTACGGGCAGACCCACTACTATCCGCCGACGTACTCGGAATGGGAGCGGGCCGCCATCGCTCTGTTCCGCCGCGAAACCAGCCGCGAACTCCTCTGCTATCTGCTCGCCAACGGTCCTGCCCGGCCCGACGACGTGGCAGACTCGATCGGCATCGCCCGGAGCACACTCGAGTGGCACTTGAATCGCCTCATCGAACAGGACGTCGTCAGGAAACGCCACACCGCAGAGGGGGTCATCCTCGACCTGACCCGGCCCGACGAGACCAGAGACCTCCTCGAGGAGGTCACGCCGTCGACCGTCGACCGCCTCGTCGATCGGTTCATGGCGCTGGTCGACGACGCACTCGAGCCAGAACAGTAGCCAGTCGCGCGCGTTCTTCGGCTGACACCGTTTGCTACCGGCTGCTTCTCACGTCTCGTCTCGCAGGTTGTCATCACGACCCACGAGCGACTCGAGGAGCGCCACGAAACCACGAGACAGCGGTACGATAGCTGTCTGATGCGAATTCGAAAGAATCGAATCGGCGATCTGGTATGATACGTCGTCGCCATCCACAGCCCGACCGATTCGCAACCCTTATACATCCATGCCGAATTAGATGAGAGTGCAGCAAGGAAGTAGGGCGCTGGTAGTGTAGTGGTATCACGTGACCTTGCCATGGTCACAACCTGGGTTCAAATCCCAGCCAGCGCATTTCTCCGAACACAACGTCACGAGCGTTGCGTAGCAACGCGAGTATTCGTGTTCGGATAGATCGGCTTTGAATTTGAATCAGACGAGTCGCAGCCCGGAATGGCGAGCGAAGCGAGCCACACGCCCGGAGCGTCTCGGTGTGGTTCAAATCCCAGCCAGCGCACTTCTCTGAATTCAATCCCACGAGCGACCGCGATACGCGTCTCGAGTGTCCCACCCGAGAAACGACTCGGGGGGGCCGACCAGAGCCGACCAGCCGAGAAAGAATTGATTACCCGCGAGCGTCGGCGCTCGCACTCGAGTAACAACGTATTTCGTCAGGGTTTCACACGTCTGTGTCGTCGTCGGCAACCGAGAGTTCGGCCGTCGAAACAGTATTAACTTGCTGAAAGCCATGTGTGAACGATAGTAATGACATCACGAATGTAACGTTCGGTCACTAATCTCGTCGCCGATTGACTTTTGTAGTATGAGTCTCTACGCATCAATGGACGATTGAACGATAGGAATCGCAATGCAAACGAAAGTATCTTCCACGGACGAGCAGTACGGTCCCCGGTACGACCGAGCGAACGATCGGTACGTCCTCCACTACGACGAGGACGGTAGCGCGACGTTAACGACGACGATCGTACACGGGCTCGCAGCCATCGCGGACATCAACGTCACCCAGGGCGAGTTCTCGCTGTACGACTGCGTCGATCCGGACGCACTCGAGCACATCTTCGGCTCGAAAGCCGACGGATCGGAGCGAACGATCGGACACGTCGCGTTCACCGCCCTCGATCACGACGTCTACGTGTACGCGAACGGCGACATCTTCGTGTACCCGCCCGCTGACGCCTCCCGCCCACCCCTCCCCGCTGACGACGGCCGCAGACGACGGTAGTCCGGCCACCCCTCCGACAGGTCTTTTCCCCTCGACGTTCTCGAGGTTCGTATGACGGTCATCGCGTTTCTGAGCGTCGCACCGGTCGTCGAGGGGAGTATGGCCGGCGAGGTCGCGAAGGCAGTCGACGCACTCGACGAGTTCGACGTCGCCTACGAGACGACGCCGATGGGGACGACGATCGAAGCCGACGACGTCGCCGAACTGTTCGCCGCCGCACGGGCGGCCCACGAGGCAGTCGACGCAGACCGGGTGAGTACGGTGTTGAAGATCGACGACAAACGAACGAGTGAGGGAACCGCCGAGGAGAAAGTCGCGGCGGTGGAGGAACACCTCGGGAGAGAAGCGACGAATCGCGACGAGTAACGTCCGGGAATCGCCGCCGCGGATTTTCTCGTTCGAATGCGATCGGAGCCACAGCGCTGGGGAGCGACGACGTCGTGGGAATCCGGTCGATCGCGGAGAAACGGCGAAAGAGTGGAGTCCGACCGACTCGAGCGTTACCGGTTGGTGTCGGACGGATCGCTCCGTCCGTCGGTCGCGGTAGCCCCCGCCGCATCGAGTTCGGGTTCACCGACAACCTTCTGGACCGCGTAGAGGCCGATGGCAGCGACGAGCGCGCCGATCTGGACGAACAGATCGGGGTGGACCATGGCCACGATACCCAGGACGAAGAAGATGACCCGGGAACCCGCGGTGCCGCCTCGGCCGAAGGAGAACCGGTAGTTGATCCCGTGGATGATCGCCAGGGCACCGAGCATGGCGATGAATCCGGCGGACAGTGAGGCCGTGGTGAACTCGCCCGAGACGACCTCGGGGTGGTAGATGAAGACGAACGGGAGGACGTAAAGCGGTGCCGAGATCTTGAGCCCTTCCCAGGCCGTCTCCATGAAGTCCGCCCCTGCGATGCCGCAGGCGACGGCGGCGCACGTGGCGATCGGCGGCGTCAGTCCCGCGAGGATCGCCGCGTAGAACACGAAGTAGTGGGCCGCGAGATCGGGGAGCATGAACTGGTTCACCAGCGTCGGCGCGACCAGCAGTGCCACGACGGTGTAGGCCGCGGTGGTCGGCATTCCCAGGCCGAGAATGATACAGATGACCATCGACATGATCGCCGCGACGAGCAGGACACCACCGGAGAGGTCCATCAGCGCGAGCGAGATCGACGTCGGGACGCCGGTGGTCATCAGGATGTCGACGACGCCGTTGATTGCCGCGAGGATGATCGCGACCGGCGCGAGAACCACTGCACCCTCGCGAGCACCGTCGACGGTTTGCTTGAGGACGTCGACGAACGCCGCCGTCACGTCCGAGCCCTTGTAGACGGATTTCACGATCGGGAACGTCGTCCCGGTCGCGATCATCGCGATCGTGGTGTAGAGCGCGGCAGTCTGGACCGTGTACTGGATGATCCCGAGCACGTAGATGAGGACGGCGAGCGGGATGAGGAACTTGAGACCGTCGAAGGCTAATTCGCCGGTCGACTTCGCCTCCTCGAAGTAGCCTTCCATCTCGGGATCGTCGATCTGGGGTGCCGCCACGTAGTGGACCGCGACGGCGATCGAGACGACGAGGATGGCCGCGGGGATGAGTCCCGCGACGATCACGTCGACGTACGTGATCTCCATGATCAGCGAGCCCATGATGAACGCCGCCGCACCCATGACGGGCGGCAGCACCTGTCCCGACGTCGACGCGACCGCTTCGATTCCGCCTGCGGTCGCCGGTTTGACGCCGTTTTCTTTCATCATCGGGATCGTGAACGAACCGGTCATCCCGGCGTTTGCGGTCTGGCTCCCGTTGACAGAGCCGATGACGGCGCTCGCGATGACCGCCGTCTGTGCGACGCCCGAACTCACGTACTTCGCCGAACGGACCGCGAGTCGCAGGATGAGGTCGAACGCGCCGTACCCTTTGAGCAGACCGGCGTACAGCAAGAACAGGGCGATCCAGGTCGCGACGAGGCGGTTGAGCGATCCGAAGAAGCCCTGGACCTCGAGGACGAGCGTCCGGAGCATCCGTTCGGGGGTGATTCCACCGTGTCCGAGCATACCCGGAACGAGGTCACCGAACAGCCCGTACGCGATCCCGGCGAGCAAAACGACCAGGAAGGTCATTCCGAACGACCGCCAGGTCAGGTAAACGATCACGAGCGTGAACGCGAGTGCGAGCGCGAGCTGGGGGGTCGTCGCAGTTCCGAGGGTCTCCTGGTACAACGACTTGAAGTTGGAGAACATGTACGCCGTCGTGATGACGATTACGACGGACGAGACCGCGAGCAACGCCAGCGAGAGATAGTTCTCCTCTTCGATGACGTCCCGCAGGTCGTCGATGACGTACAGGATCAGAACACCCCCGAGGAACGCGATCCCGTACTTGGCCGTAGCGATCATCTGGGTGTGGGCGTAGGCGATGACGCCGACCCAGAAGAGGAGTGCACCGATAGTGAGTACGGTGTCGAGAGGTCGCTGGTTCCGTTCGGTATCGAGAGTACCCATACCTATTTCACCTTATCGTGCGCGCGATGCCGCCAGCAGTTGACTGTCTATCAGTTATCAGCATAGCTAAACAATCGATGATGCAGTTTAACGCCCGTTACTCGGCTTCGCCGCGGGTCCAGGCGTCGTCCCAGACGCCTTCCTCATCGAAGAAGTCGGCGACGCCCGGGTGGACCTCGAGGCCCTCCATGACCGCCGCGGTCATCGTTTCGGGGTCGGAGTGGTCGAGCGTCGTCGGGTCGGACTCGCGGAGCGTATCGTGGTGTTCGCTGGCGACGCGAGCGATTTCTTTCGTCGCCTCGGCGGGGATATCCGGACCGAACGCCCACTGGGCGGCCAGTGCCCAGCTAGTGACTTCGTTCGTGATCCCGGTGACGTCCTGGTTCCAGCCGTAGGGTTCGAACGTCTGCTTGAGCGCGCCGGGCGTGTCGTCGATTGCCTGCTCGAAGTTCTCGTCGACTTCGATCGCCCGAAGACCGTCCGCACGCGCGTCGACTTCCTGGACCCAGCCCGAGAGGTCGACGCCGTTGGCGCCGTAGACACACAGTGCGTCGACGTTGCCCTCCTCGACGGTGCCGGGAACGTCCGTCGTGTCACCGTTGTAGATTTCGTTGTCCTCCCAGAGGCCGGCACGCTGGATCACTTCCTCGGTCAGGAGCCGGGTACCGAAGCCGGGCTGGATCGGGTAGATCGTGTAGCCGCCCTCGGCGAGGTCGGCGGTCGACTCGATGCCCGAGTCCTCGGTCGCGACCCAGTAGATCTGGAGTTGCGTGAAAACGAACCCCTGCATCGGCAACTCGTCGACGGGATTGTCCGCGAAAGGCCCCTCCTCGTTCATCGCCTTCGACAGCGAATTGTTGTCGACGGCCATCGCCGGGATGTTGCCGCCGTCGTACTCCTGGAGGTTCGCCGTCCATCCGCTCGTGACCTGCGGATCGACCCGCACCGTGTCGCTGTGTTCGTTGAGACCGCGAGCGAGCGCCTGAGCAGCCGCCTGACTCGAACTGTTCTGCGACGTCGCACCGATCGTCACGGTAATCGTATCGTCGCTACCGAGACAGCCTGCAAGGCTAATGACGCCTGCTGCACCGATTCCCTTCAACATATCACGTCGGGTAGATGAGTTCATCGTTGCCATCTGGACTGATCCAGACGCCTCTCCGATTTAAGCATATTGAATTCCGAGTAGAAAATCGTTAAATATCTACATCAATATTCGCCTATAGGTGTGGGTATCCACGAAATTTCAAGCAATATACTCGTGCTGAAGCCGGCTCCGGCTCCCGAGTAATATCATCAATACCCAGATAAATATCAAATTCACTCGTCGAACGGTTACCGACGTCAGATTTCACGCAAAATTCAGACGCGTTGAACGAACTCGACGACGTATCCGTTCGGATCTCGGACAAACGCCACTCGCCGATCGATCTCGGTCATCGTCGTCGGTTCCTCGAGTATCGCACAGTCGGTCTCCTTGCGGACGCGGTCGACGACCGAATCCGTGTCCTCGACGCCGATCGCGACGTGATCGATACCCGCGGGTTCGGGAGCAGTTTCGTCGGGATCGTGTTTGAACTGGATCTCCGCGCCGTCGGGAGTGCCGACGTAGACGTTCTCGACGCCGTCGTCGCCGGTGAATCCCCACGTGTTCTCGAGGTCGAGCACGTCGAGGTAGAACGTTTTCGCCGCGTCGATGTCGTCGACCCACAGTGCGGTGTGAATGAGCTCCATAGAGACGCTGTATCTGGACCGATTATAAGAGTTCGCAGATCGCCCGCTAGTGGCGATAGACGAGGGCCACGAGCAGGACGAGCGCCACGAGCGCCGCCAGAGCCAACATCGTCCACGCCGTCGCGTACCCACGGACGTCGACGAGGTAGCCAAACGCCGGCGGTGCGAGCAAGGCCCCGCAGTTGAGCGCGATCTGGCCGCCCGCGGTCGCACTGCCGACACCCTCGGTGGGGACGAGCGATCCGATACACGAGTAGTAGATCCCCGTGAAGCCGAGGATGAAAAAGCCGAGTAGCGAAAAGAGGACGAGCGCGAGCGGTGGCGTGTCGACGACCGTGACCGCAAGAAAGAGCAGGAACGACGCGCCCGCCTGCGAGACGAGGATGTACAGCGTCGAGGTCGTAAGCGGCACCGAGAGCCTGTCGGCGAGCCAGCCGAAGCCGACGCGACCCACGCTCCCGAAGACCTGTGCAGCGGCGAGAGTGAGACCCGCGAAGACGACGCTCGCGCCGACGGCTTCTTCGACGTAGAGGATCGTGTACCCGATCGTCGTAAACAGCCCCGCCCCGAGGAAGAAGCCCGCAGCCGTCAACAGTGCGTACGCCCGGTTCCGGAAGTGGCTCCGAATGCCGACCGAGTCGGTATCGCCGCCGTCGCCGCTCGCCTCGTAGACCGCCCAGAAAACGACGCTCACGATCGCTGCGGCCGCCGTTGCGAGCAGGAAGGCGACCTCCCAGCCGAATCGCGTCGCGCCGAACCACGGGACGAGGACGGCGCTGATCCCGCTTCCGGCGGTGACGCCCACCTGCTTGATCCCCATCGACGTGTTGAGCCGCTCGGGCGGAATCGCGTTGAACACGGCCTTGTTGGTCCCCGGCATCGCCGTCGCGTAGAACGCACCGAGCACGAACACCGCACCGAGCAGCGCGAGGTACGACGGTGCAAGCGTGACCCCGGCCGCGCCCACTCCGAGGCCGACCAGTCCGACGACCAGCACCCGATCCTCGCCGTACTCGTCGGTGATCGACCCGACCGGGACCAGAAAGAGCGTATACCCGAACGTCAGCGCCGTCAACATCACGCCCACGAACGTCGCCGAGACGCCGAACTCGTCCCTGACGAACGGCGTCACCGCGTACATCGCGTAAAAGCAGACGCTGGCGGTAACCTGCCAGAGGAGGATTAGCGCCGTGTACCCCTTCCACCCTCGGACTCGAACACCGGTTTCGAACACGCCGCTCATCGTCTGCGTACCTGTGCTTCGGATTCCAGTCGACTGGCGTTGTCGTTTCTCTGGTCGTCTCTCATCGTCTTCACTCGAGTAGTCCGTCTCGCCACGAACGGTACACAAGTGGCCGGATGCGTACTGCCACCGGCGTCGCCACGGCGGGGAACGGCGGTCACACCGGAACGACGGTCACCGGCCGGTCGCTGTCGAGGATGACTGCCTGGGTAACGCTCCCGAACAGTACCTTCCCGACGGGCGATCGACGTCGTGCGCCGAGGACGATCGTGTCGACGTCGAACTCGCCTGCCAGCTCGAGGATGGCGGATGCCGGATCGCCGGCGACGTCGTGGATGGTCGACTCGACGCCGGCGTCGGCGAACAGGTCGGTGACGAGATCTGCGGTGTCCGGGAGTCCCTGGAGGTCTTCGATGTTCGCGTTGATCTCGTCGATGTACGACGACCCGGCTTCGTCGGCTGGCGCGTCGATCTCCTCGTAAACGTACAGGACGTCGACGCGCACCTCGTCGGCGCTCCGTGGCAGATCGAGGACTGCCTCCGCCTGTGCACTCGCTCGCGCTTCGTCGGCGTCGATCGGCAGCAGTACGCGGTACATGTGCGCCACCACAGAGAGGAGATATATCAAACTCCCCAAAGCGGGCCGGGCGAGCGCGACCGATCCAGTCGACGACGCCGTGCCTCGATGGCCCAAAAGGAATCGCCTTCCGGCCAGCAGACGAGAGCAGAACGCTCAAAACAGATCGGACGAGAGTCACGATATGGAACAGACGACACTCGAGGTCGACGGCATGGCCTGTGGCGGCTGCGAACAGAACGTCCGCGACGCACTCGAGGCGATTTCGGGCGTCTCCTCGGCGACGGCAGACCACGAGCGCGACGAGATTCCGCGTCGAACACGACCCGTCGACGGTCGACGAGGCCGCGATCGGCGACGCGATCGAGGACGCCGGATACGACGTGGCGGACTGACGGGCACGTCGCCCGACGCGTCTCGCCAACAGACGAACTGGCAAACTGTTTTAGGCGGGAGGGAGAACCTCCGTTCATGGAGAGTCTCAACCGGATGGCGATCGAGCTGGTCGACGAAGCCCTCGAGTACGCCGAGGAGCTGAACGTCGGCGCGTACGAACTCGAGAACGAGGCGACGGTGCTCGACTTCGGCGTCGAGTTCGACGGTGGACTCGAGGCGGGTCTGCTGGCGGCCGAGATTCAGACGGCGGGGCTGGCGACGCCGTCGCGGGAGCTGGCGGAGCTCGACGGTGCACCGATCCCGCACGTAGAGCTCTCGACGGACCAGCCTGCGCTCGCGCTGTTGTGTTCCCAGAAGGCCGGCTGGGAGCTGGCGACCGATGACTTCGAGGGACTCGGCAGCGGTCCGGCCCGCGCGCTCGTCGCCGAGGAGGACGAGTTCCAGCGGATCGGCTACACGGACGCATTCGACCTGACCGCACTCGCCGTCGAGACCGACGAGCACCCGACCGAGGCGGCAGCCGAACAGGTCGCCGACTTCGCCGACGTCGAGACGAACGGGGTCTTCCTGCTCGCTTACCCGACCGCGAGCCTCGTCGGGAGCGTCACGAACGCGGCTCGAGCCGCCGAACTCGCCACGTTCCGGCTGGCCGAACTGGGCTACGACCCGCTCGACGTCGTCTCGGCCTCCGGCCGTGCGCCGGTCGCACCCGTCGCGGCCGACGAACGAGCGGCCATCGCGCGGACGAACGACGCGCTCGCATACGGCGGGACGGCCCACCTCGTCGTCCGGGAGGAGTTCGACCGCTTCGACGAGATTCCCTCGACTGCAGCCGACGAACACGGCCGGCCGTTCGCCGAAATCTTCGAGGATCTCGAGTGGTCGTTCGCGGAGACGCCCGCGGAGCTGTTCGCCCCGGCGAAAGTCACCGTCGACGTGCTGGGCGGTCCGACGCACGTCTACGGCGAGACGAACGAGTCGCTGGTCGCCGACTCCTTCGACCTGTAACCGTGCAGTTCAAACTCGTTCCCGAGGCGCCCGAGGACCTCGAGTCTGTCGCGGCCGTCCAGCAGGCGGTGCCGCTGATCCCCGCGAACGAGGACGACTGCTGTGCGCGGATCATGCGCCGGACCGAGATCGCGCCGCGAGACGAGGCCCGGACATGGCTCACCTTCCTGCGTGCGCTCGGGCTGGCAGAGGAGGGGTCGTCCGGATTCACCCGGACGCAGCGCGATCCGGACCCCGAGGACCTGCGTCGAACGGTTCGCGAACAGATCTACGGCGTCGAGGACGTCCTCGAGACGCTCGAGGCCGCCGACGGGCCGCTGGCGGCCGACGAAGTGTACGAACGATTTCGCGAGAAGATTCCCCAGTACGAGCAGTACCGGTACGGCGACCGGGTCGACGAGATCTGGCGCGAGCGCGTCGAGCGGATCCTCGAGTGGGCGGTCGTGCTGGATCTCGCCGAGCGTAGCGAAAGCGGGTATCGTCGCGAACGGACGGCGGCGTAGTCGGCCCGTCAGTCGACCGGGTCGACGTCAGTCACCGTCCCGACGCCCTTGCTCCGGCCCTCACGGAAGACGAACTTCTGTCCCTCCTCGACCAGGTACGGCCGGAACTTGAACCGAACGCGGGTCTTCCCGCTGTCGCCCGGCAGGAGGCGGCCGTCTTCGGGGTAGAACGCCGCGGCCTCGCCGATCGTCTCGAGGTGGACGACGGGTTCGTAGCCGTCGCCGATCCGGGTCGGGTGGTTGAGCACCATCACCTCGGCCTCGAACTCGCGGACCGGCGTGGGGTCGGCGTCGGCGGGGAGAAGAACCATTCCGCGCTCGATGACGGACTCTTTGATCCCCTTGAGCGCGATGCCGACGATCCGGCCGGCCTGTGCCCGGTCGACACGGTGGTAGTGCATCTCGATCGAGCGCACTTCGACTTCCTCGAAGTGACCGTCGGGCATCGGGCCGAGCAGGAGGTCGTCCCCGGCCTCGACCTCGCCGGCCATCACGGTGCCGGAGGCGACCGCACCGACGCCGGTGACGGAGTAGCTTCGGTCGACGTACATCCGGAACTCGCCGTCGTCGTCGGTGGTCTTCGGGAGGCGATCGAACAGTTCGTCGAGCGTCTCGAGTCCCGCCATCGTGACGGCGCTGGTCTCGACGATCGGGACGACGGTGTCGCCGATCTCCTCGACGGCCGCGTCGACGCCGTGGCGCTCGATCCGCAGTGGGGATTTGCCGACGTCGCGCAGCAGGCGCTCGACCTCGCGTTCGACCTCGGCGACCCGCTCGTCGTCGACGAGGTCGGTCTTGGTGAGCGCGACGATCGTCGGGAGGTCGGTGGCGAGCAAGACGCCCAGGTGTTCGCGCGTGGTCCGGGTCGGTCCGTCGTCTGCGGCGACCACGAGCAGGCCGTAGTCGAGTTTCTGCCCGACGAGTCCGCGAATCGTCGTCCGCAGCCACGGCTCGTGGCCAACGGTGTCGACGAAGGAGACGAGGCGGTCGGCCTCCTCGACGACCTGTGCGCGGTCGGCCTTGCGGTCGGGGTTTCGCACGTGGACCGGCCCGTCGTCGTCGAAGCCGTAGACGGCGTACGAGAGGTCGGCGGAGAGCCCCCGTTCGACCTCGTGGGGCTGGACGTCGAGGTACGCCCGCGTCCCGCCGTCGCCGTCGTCCGCGGTTCCGGTGATCAGCGACCCGACCAGCGTGCTCTTGCCGTGGTCAACGTGGCCGGCCGTCCCGACGACGACGTGTTCGTCGTCGGTCTCGAGAACGGCACCGTCACAGATCGTCGCGACGCCGACGAGTCCGTCTTTGACGCCCCACGTCTGGACGTCGTCGATGTGGGCACCGGCCTCCTCGGCCAGCAGCGAGAGGACGTCCATCGTCTCGGAGAAGGTGTCGGGATCGATACCAGCGAGGCCGCCGTCGTCGGTCACACCGACGACGTACGTCGCCTCGCCGTCGCCGGAGAGAACGCGGTGTCGAAGCTGGGCGGCCAGACTCTCCCGTCGGCCGTCCGCGAGGTGGACGTCCTGCAGGAGTCGTTCCTTGAACTCGATGCTGCCACCGTCCTGTTCGCCACGTTCCAGGGCCCGCTCCAGCAGGGCCCGGTCACGGCTCATGTGCCCCGCTAGAGGGCCACACAGCAAAAGGCTTCCCGTCGTTCGTCAATCGATGACACAGTTGCGGTCCCGAGCTAGTCGTTGAGACGCTCGTACGCTGCGGTCACACGTTTGAACGTCTCCTCGTCGCCGCCGCGGTCGGGGTGGACCTCCTTGACCTTCTGGCGGTAGGCGCGTTTGATCTCCGCGGGATCGGCGTCGGTGCTGACGCCGAGTACCTTCCGGGCTTCGGCACGCGACGGGCCCTGCTCCGGGCGGGGTGGACGATTCCGGGCACCGCCCCTGCGTGCTCTCGAGTCGGCCCCGACGCCGAACCGGGCACGCGCCTCGCGTTCGGCTCGAGTGCGAGCACGTCCGCGCGAGCGCGGTCCCGCACCGAAACCCCCACGCGATCGAGTGCGAGATTGCGACTCGAAGTCGTCGCGACGGCGGCCCTGCTGTCGCTGGTAAACTGCCTCCGCGAGTTTCCCGCTGCCGTGGTAGTACATGAAGTAACTGGTCAGTCCGAGCGGGACGGCGACGACCAGCGCGAACGGCTGACCACTGACGGCAGCGCCGCCTACCAGCAGCGCTGCCATGCCTGCGAACACCGCGGCCAATGCGAGAACGAACGGCGACCGTTGCACGACCTATTCTTCGGAGTGCACACTCCTAAAGTTCACGCCAACGGCCGGATAGGCGGCGACGAGGTCGCACCTCGAGGCGGGTTGCGTTCGCGCCGCGAGGTGGTGACTACGGCCCGGTTTCAAGCCGCTCGAGACCGTACGTCTCGCCATGAGCATCACTGGCCTGTGCCAGATTTGCGAATCCCGCTCCGCCGAACACCGGTGTGACAACTGCGGGGCCCTCGTCTGTGAGGTACACTACGACGCCGACCTCGGCCTGTGTGCAGACTGCGCCGCCCAGGCGCGGCCCGCTCGAGAGCGAGACGAGACCGACACCTACCGGTTCTGATGGTCTCGATTCGCGACCTGCTGTCGGAGTCGCTCGCCATCGGCGAGACGTTCTGTCTCGAACTCGAGCAACGAGACGACCTGCTCGTCGCCGACCACCCGTACGCCGCGAGTCCGATGGACGTCGCCGTCGTCGAGGGGGTAGAGCGGCTCGAGGAACGCCCGCCCACTGACCCGGTCGAGGTCGAGATCGTCGGCCGGATCGTCGACGACCGGATCGCCGGCCGCGTCGTCGGACTCGAGTGCGACGACGACTCGACCAGAGGGGATCGCGTCGGCGTCACTGCGAGTGAGCGGTGAGAGCGCCGCCAGTTCTGGCGCAGTGAGGGGGGTGATAGCTTTATCGTGTTGCACGTTGTCGTGTGCCATGGTTTTCACCAATGACGCAGGAATGGACCCTCAAGGGGGACTACGTCGAAGCCTGCAACTGCGACGTCGCGTGCCAGTGTATCTGGATGGAGCAACCGGACGACGGCGTCTGTAACGCCTCGCTGGCGTGGCACATCGAAGAGGGACGCTACGGCGACGTGGACCTGGACGGGTTAGACGTCGGGATGCTCATCTCGACAGAGGAGGGCGTCATGTTCAATCCCGAGACGGAGTGGGACGTCGTACTCCTCGTCGACGAGACGGCCGACGACGACCAGCGCGAGGCCCTCGAGGACATCTACTTCGGTCGCGCCGGCGGAATCTGGGCGGCCGTCGCCGACGCGCACGTCAGGTCCGCCGACGTCGCGACCGTGCCGATCAGGTTCTCCAGGGACGGATCGGACTTCGCCGTCGAGGTCGGGGACGTCGTCGAGATGGACGCGAGCGGTGTGGTCGGGTTCAACGAGGAAGTCGGCACGATCGCACCCCACCCGCTGACGGCAAACCACGAGATGCAGACCGGCAAGTCGACGACGGCGACCGTCTCCTACGACGACCGGTTCACGTGGGACGTCTCGGAGAACAACGCCTACCTCGGCGACTTCGAACTGGCGAACGCCTGATGAGGGCGGGCGGGGCACCGATCCAACCGATCAGCCATGGGGACACGTGATTCGTTTCGAGACTGGGTTCGCGTCCGTCCCGGCCCGATCGTCGCGCTCGTTACCTACGTGACCGCGCTGCTCGCGTGGACGGCAGTCGTCGGCCGCTGGCTTCCGATGCCAGGCGGCGAGATGGGCACGGGGATGCGAATGTCCGATCCGGGAGTGCCGGAGGCGATGGCACTCTCGAACGGCGCGACAGGTATCGGCCTCTACCTGGGCATGTGGGGCGTGATGATGATCGCCATGATGTACCCGTCGTCGGTCCCGCTGTTTCGGCTATACGCCAGGACGCTCGAGGGAACGACGACCGCGGGGAAAGCGGTACGCGTCGGGGCGTTCGTCGGAACGTACTCGCTCGTGTGGACGCTGACGGGAGTCGTCCCGCTCGCCGTCAACGCGCTGGTGCCGATCGCCACCCTCGCGAACGCCCACGGCGGACTCCTGATGGGCGGGACGTTGCTCCTCCTGTCGGGCTATCAGCTCTCGCCGTACAAGTACCGGTGCCTGCGATACTGTCGGTCGCCGCTCGGCTTTCTCATGAGCCACCACCGATCGGGGGTTCGCGGTGCCGTCCGGACGAGCTGGCAGTTCGGCGTGTTCTGTGTCGGGTGTTGCTGGGCGCTGTTCGCGTTCATGGTGATCGTGGGCTCGATGAACGTCGTCTGGATGGCGCTCATCGCAGTCGCGCTCTCGCTCGAGCGGACGGTCGCGCGGGGAGAACAGCTGGCGCGGGCGGTCGGCGTTCTCGCTGGTGTCACCGGTATCGCCGTCGTCGTGACCGCGACGATGTAGGGACCGGCGTGGTCGTCGAGGCGACGACCGGTTTCCACGCGCCGATCAGTCGCGGTACTGATTCAACCGCTGTTTCAGCCGCTTTGCAGCCTGCCCGGAGACGGCGGCGAACTCCTCACCTGCGTCTTCACCGGCGAAGATGATCCCGCGCGAGGAGTTGACGAGGCCGACGCCGTTTGCGAGGCCGTATTCGACGGCGGCCTCGGCGTCGCCACCCTGGGCACCGACGCCGGGGACGAGAAACGGCAGGTCGGGCACCTGCTCGCGGAGGTCCTCGAGTTCTTCTGGCTTCGTCGCGCCGACGACGAGGCCGACGTTGTCGTTCTCGTTCCAGAGGTCGGCGAGGGCGGCGACACGCTCGTAGAGCGGTTCACCCGTCTCGAGTTCGAGGTCCTGCAGGTCGGCCCCGCCGGGGTTCGAGGTCCGACAGAGGACGAAGACGCCCGACTCCTCGTCGGCGAGAAACGGCTGCAGCGAGTCCCGTCCCATGTAGGGGTTGACGGTGATCGCGTCGGCCGTCTCGAGGGTCTTCGCGTACTGGCGGGCCGTGTTTCCGATGTCCGCTCGTTTCGCGTCCAGCAGGACGGGGACGTCCTTGCCGTGGGCGTAGGCGATCGTCTCCTCGAGTGCGCGCCAGCCGTCGGGGTCCTCGTAGAAGGCGGCGTTGGGCTTGAAGACGGCGGCGTGTTCGTGGGTGGCGTCGATGATCCGGCGGTTGAACGCCCACCGGGGGAGGTCGTGGTCGCGCAGGTGATCGGGGATGCGATCCAGGTCGGGGTCGAGACCGACCGAGACGACGCTGTCGACCGTCCGGATGCGGTCGTGCAGCCGGTCGAAGAAGTTCATGAACGAGGTAGCGCGCGTGCGTTCCAAGTAGGTTACGAACCCGACCGTGGCCCGGTTCGGGGGACACTCGAGACGCGAGTCGATCGGCGACGGCCGCCTCGACGTCACGGATGGTCGACGAGCGGTCGACCTTCGCGTGCACGCCACGTCACGGTCACGACCGCCAGTACGCCGGCGTGAAGATGACGAGCACGGAGAGGATCTCGAGGCGGCCGATCCACATGAGAAACACCATGTAGAGTTTCGCTGCGTTCGAGAACGGGTAGTAGCTCTCCATCGGCCCGACGAGGCCGAACCCCGGGCCGACGTTCCCGAGCGTCGCGATCGTGGCGCTCGTCGCCTCGAGCGCCGACAGCGACAGTCCCGTGCGATGGGCGTCGAGAAACAGGAGGACGGTCGAGACCACGAACAGCGTCAGGAACAGCCCGACGAAGACGAAGATGCTGTGGATCGTGTCCTCGTCGACGACGTCACCAGCCTTGCCCATTCGAACCGGACGCACCGCCTGCGGGTGGACGATCTTGAACATCTCGCGGTGCATCGAGGCCTGGATGACGTACCAGCGGACGATCTTGACGGAGCCGGCCGCCGAACCGGCCGATCCTCCGAGGAACATCGCGAACAGGAGGATCACCTTCGTCGACGGGTCCCAGGTGTTGAAGTCCATGCTCGCGTAGCCGGTCGTCGTCACGATCGCGATCGCCTGGAAGAGCCCCTGACGAAGCGAGTGCTCGAGGTCGCCCGGGAGCGGGTCGATCGCCGGCGTCTCGGCGAGGCCGACGCCCAGAAACAGCAGGCCAGACAGGAGGACGCCGACGACGCCCATCGCGAAGAGGTACGTGCGGAACTCGGGGTTTCGCTGCAGTCGGTCGGGCTGGCCCCGTACCGCGTACCAGTACAGCGCGAAGTTCGTCCCCGCGACGATCATAAACAGCATGACGGCCCACTGGACGGCCGGCGTGAACGCCTCGACGCTTCGCGCCTCGGGCGAGAACCCGCCCGTGGGCAACGTCGTGAGCGCGTGTGCGACCGCGTTGTAGAAGGTCATGTTCGGGGCCAGCCCCACGAGGTGAAGCCCGTAGTAGACGGCGACGGCGAGGACGGTGAACCCGGCGTAGATCGCCCAGAGCGCCCGCGCCGTGTCTCGAATGCGCGGCGTGAGCTTCTCGACCTCGATGCCGGGGGCCTCCTCCCGGATGAGCTGGGTGCCACCGACCGACAGCTCCGAGAGGATCGCGACCATCAACACGAGAATTCCCATGCCGCCGAGCCACTGGGTGAGCTGTCGCCACAGCAGCATCGACCGGGAGTGGCGTTCGACGGAAATCTCGCCGAGAACCGTCGCGCCGGTCGTCGTAAACCCGCTCATGCTCTCGAACAGCGCGTCCACCGGGTGGGCGACGGTCCCCTGACCGGCGACGAGGTACGGGATCGTCCCGACGAGGGGCACGACCAGCCAGGTGAGCGAGACCAGCAAGAACGCTTCCCGGTGGCCGAGCATCGGCTCCGGTTCGAGGCGCTCGAGCGCCAGCCCGACCGCGACGGCGACGACCAGCGCGACGAGAAACGGCACGGGGCTCTCGCGGTAGTACACTGCGACGGCGGTCGGAAACAGGAGCGTCAGCGAGAGGTACTTCAGTACCGTCCCGACGTAACTGACACTCGAGCGATAATCGACGTGTAGGTTCCTGCTCATCGGTTCTCGTCTGGATCGAACGGTGTCGTCGAACTGCGTCCACACCCCGCCGGTCGACGTCGGCGCGGTCTGCCGTATCTGCGTAGACTCGCAGACCACTCATAAACGCTGTGACTCGTTTGCCGCGGATCGTCTCGAAGCGCCAGCGCGACCGGTCTGGCCGTCCCGTCGTCACGCGTTTTATTATGTCTCCCGCCCGTCGTCTTCGTATGACGGTCTACGAGAGCGACCTCCCCGGCGTGGGAAAGAAGTACGAGATCGAACTCGAGGACGGGGAGCGGCTCGTCGTCGTCACGCACAACACGGGCAAGCGGGAGGTGTTCCTGAAGCCGGAGGCCGACGCCGACTCCGACAAACTCTTCGAACTGTCGGATCGGCTCGCCCGGACGGTCGGGACGATACTCGAGGGGGCGTACTTCCAGCCCGTCGAGACGGAGCGCGTCGAGACGCTGCTCACCGAGGGGACGTACATCGAGTGGTACAGCGTCGCGTCGGACGGCGAACTCGCCGGCCAGACCATCGGCGACGCCAGGATTCGCGAGGAGACCGGCGTCTCGATCATCGCGATCCAGCGTGACGACGAGGTGATCACGCCGCCGACGCCCGAGACGAGAATCGAGGTCGGGGACACGCTCGTCGTCGTCGGCTCGCGCGAGGACTGCAAAGAGTTCGAAAAACGACTCGGGAGCAGCGACGAACAGTGACCGAACGATGACGACACCGTCGGAGGTGAGACAGAGTGGCTACTGAAACCGCCCTGGTCGACGTCGGCGTCCTCTTCGGGGCCGTCGCGCTCGCCGGCCTCGTGGCGAACCGGATCGATCAGTCGGTCATCCCGTTTTACATCCTCGTCGGCATGGGACTCGGCCCGCACGTCCTCGGACGACTCGACTTCCCCGCGCTCCTCGGGACCGACGCCGTGCCGCACGGATCTTCCCTCGCGCTCGCCGAGACCGACTTCGTCGCTCTCGGAGCCGAACTCGGGATCGTCTTCCTGCTTTTGTTCCTCGGCCTCGAGTTCAACGTCGACCGGCTCCTGGCGGCCAGAGACCGCATCGGGAGAGCCGGCGTCGTCGACCTGGTCGTCAACTTCGGCGTCGGCCTGGTCGTCGGGTACGCGCTCTTTCGGGCGTTCCTGCCCGCCTTCCTCGTCGCGGGCGTCGTCTACATCTCCTCGTCTGCGATCATCACCAAGTCGCTGATCGACCTCGGCTGGATCGCAAACGACGAGGCCAATCCGATGCTCGGCACGCTCGTCTTCGAGGATCTCGTCATCGCCGTCTACCTCTCGATCGCGGCCGCGCTCGTCCTCGGCGGGGGGAGCGTCGGCGAGGCCGCACGGTCGATCGGCCTCGCGATGGCGTTCCTGCTCGGGCTCTCCCTGCTCGTGTACTTCGGCACGGCGCTGTTCCAGCGTAGCCTCGACACCGACTCGAACGAGTTCGTCGTCCTCCGGGCGGTCGGCATCACCGCCCTGATCGCTGGCGGTGCGCTCGCCCTCGGCGTCAGTGAGGCCGTCGCCGCCTTCTTCGTCGGCATGGCGTTCAGCTCGACCGACCACGTCCACGAACTCGAGCGACTGTTAGAGCCCGTTCGGGACACCTTCGCCGCCGTCTTCTTCTTCTGGATCGGGCTGGTCACCGACCCGACGCTGTTCGCCGGCGTGGCGTCGCTCGTCGCGATCGCGGCGCTCGTGACGACGCCGACGAAACTCGCGAGCGGCTACCTCGGCGGGCGTATCTACGACCTCGACGCGCGCCGGTCGACGCGGGTCGCACTCGGCATGGTCACGCGCGGGGAGTTCTCGCTGATCATCGCGAGCATCGCCCTCACCGGCGCCGGCGAGGGCCTTCCGGAAGACGTTGCAAACACGATCTACGCCTTTGCGGTCGGCTACGTCCTGGTAATGAGTATCCTCGGGACCTCGCTCATGCAGTACTCGAGTCCGATCGAGTCGCGCGTCGTCCCGTGGCTCGAGTCGGACGGGACGGTCTAACGCGCAGAACAGACATCTTCAAATCCTCTCGGCCGTATGCGTAGACACATGCCACGGGCGGTCGTCTTCGACCTCGATTACACCCTGGCGGTCCCCGACCGGGACCGCGAAACGATCCTCGCCGAGGCGGCGCGGACGGCCGGTGCACCGCCGCTCTCGCGCGAGGCCTACCTCGAGGCACACCGGCACAACCTCACCCGCGAGACCCGCCGCCCGATCTTCGCCGACCTGCTCGAGGACTGCGACGCGGACGTCGACCCCGGTGCGGTCGCCGCGGCCTACCGGGAGACGATCGCCGACGCGCTCGCGCCCGTTCCCGGCGTCGAGGCGATGCTCGAGGACCTCGGACGCGAGTACCGCGTCGGCCTGCTGACGAACGGCCCCGTCCGCGCCCAGCGGGACAAACTCGAGACGCTCGGCTGGGAGGAGACGTTCGACGCCGCCGTCGTGACCGGCGAACTCGAGGCCGGCAAGCCCGACCGACGGGCGTTCGAGGCGGTGCTCGACGAACTCGAGGTCGCCCCCGGGGACGCGGTGTACGTCGGCGACGAGGTCGAAGCCGACGTCTATGGCGCGACCAACGCCGACATGCACGCCGTCCAGGTGTTACTCGAGGACGGCCCCGCTCCAGACCCGCGGGCGGTCGCACACGTCGACCAGCCTGCCGTTCCCGAGGAAGTGCCGGCGGTCGTCGCCAGGCTCGAATGAGACGACAGGGCGACGGGACGAGCTATCTTCTTACAGCGAGAGAATCCCGGCGTTTACGCCGGGCGTGAATCGCGTCACTCAACTACGCGAACCACCGCTCGACAGCAGACCGGATATTCCACGTTAACCCAAACCATTAAGTAAATTTCTCTACATGGGCTATGTATGGCGATTGAGGTCACGCGCACCTACGTTGGTTCCATCCAGAACCACCAGCAGGTCAGCGATGGCCTCGATTCGCTCGGCGACTCCGCCTCGAAGATCTGGAACGTCGCACGCTGGACAGCTGATCGTCTCTGGGAGGTAACCGGCGAAATCCCCGATGACGGAACGCTGAAAGCGTACATGAAGAACCAACCCTGCTGGAAAGACCTGAACGCACAATCCAGTCAGAAAGTCACCGAAGAACTTTCTGACGCTTTTCAGTCGTGGTTCGACCTGCGACACAAGGACGACGAGGCGAATCCGCCCGGCTACCGCAAACATGGCGACACACGCCCCAGGAGTACGGTCACGTTCAAGGCAGACGGGTTCAAACACGATCCAGAGAACAACCGCGTCCGCCTCTCGAAAGGCTCGAACCTGAAAGAGAACTGGTCGGACTTCATCCTCTGCGAGTACCTGACACGCCCAGACGTTGACCTCACAGAAGTCAACAGCGTGCAGAACGTTCGAGCCGTCTGGAACGGCGACGAGTGGGAACTGCACTTCGTCTGCAAAGTCGAACTCGAAACCAACGACTCATCAGGAGATGGCGTGGCAGGGATCGACCTCGGCATCAAGAACATCGCCACGGTCGCGTTCCCCGACGAGTACGTCCTGTACCCAGGCAACTCGCTCAAACAGGACAAGCACTACTTCAAACGTGCCGAGTACGACACCGAAGGGGAGAACGGCCCCTCGGAGAAGTCGAGGTGGGCACGCCGGAAACTCGCTGACCGAGAGACACACTTCTACCACGTTCTCACGGACACCATCATCACGGAGTGTGTCGAACGCGGTGTTGGAACACTCGCGGTGAGTTGGCCCGAAGACGTGCGAGAGTCCGACTGGGGCAAGACCGGTAACAAGAAGTTGCACTCGTGGGCGTTTGACCGTATCTACCAGTACCTCGAATACAAGGGCGAGATTCGTGGTGTCGAGGTGCTGAAAGAGAACGAGTGGGAGACGTCGAAGACCTGCTCACGGTGTGGAGACGACACGAAATCAAACCGGGTCGAACGTGGGCTGTACGTCTGCTCGTCGTGCGAGTTGGTCGGGAACGCGGATTGTAACGGGGCGGAGAATATGCGTCAGAAGATAACTCCGAGTCCTCACGGTGAGGATAGGAGTAACGGCTGTGTGGCACAGCCATCGGTACACCTGTTCGACCGCGAGAGCGGGACGTTCAAAACGAGAGAACAGGCCGTATCGTAGACCAGCAAATATCCCAACCTGCGGTACGGGAAGCCTCGCCGTCGTCGGGCGTAGCCCGACTGCCTGAGGGATCTTCGATCCCTCTCCGTTTACGGCGAGGAGGATGTCACTTCCAGATCAGTCCCGTAACCGAGCCACTCAACACGAGGTCGGCGTCGTTTCGACAGGCGATCGACACCGCGAGTTCGTAGCGATCGTCGCGTTCCGCGACGTCCTCGGTGGTCCACGTGCAGGTGATCGACTCGCCCGTGTAGACCGGCCGGTGGAACGTAAACTCCATCGTGTGGGCCAGCACCTCGAGGTCGCCGCCGATGGCGGTCGGCAGCGTCGCCGTCAGCAGTCCGTGAACCACGAGTCGACCGTCCTCGTCGGGCTCGACGTGCTGGGGCTGTGTATCTCCGGAGAGTTCTGCGAACCGGCGTACGTCCTCGGTCGTAAATGTCCGCTCGACCGTGTGAACGTCTCCTTCTCGGGGAACATCCATCGTAGCGTACTCGAGGGAGACAGACGGCGGCGGGTCACGTAAAAATACGGGCCGGGGACGAGTCGCCGAGGCCGCGCCGGCTCACAGCCGGCAGCCTCGAGACGTCCCCGATCGTCGCGTCGTCGCCGCTCGCAGCTACTCGTCGTCTCCGTCGGTTCCAGCCGCCCGACTCGCGGCCTCGAGGACGCTCGTCGCTCGCTTTACCTCCGCACCGCTCTCGACGAACAAAAGCGTCTTCGGCGGCGTCGTCGCCTTCGGTCGCACCCGGAGGTCGGCGTCTTCGGCGGCCTCGAGCGTCGCGTCGCGACCCGCCTCGAGCTCGAGGTGAGCCCTGTCTTCGTGGACGAACGCGCGTGCGAAGCGGTCGCCGTCTCGCTCGACGTCGTACGCGCGAGTGCCGTCGACCGTCGGTTCGACGTCGCGGTCGGCGTTGGTCACGGCAAAGTGGGCCAGTTCGCCGTCCTCGCGCCCGTCGATCTCCGAGGCGAGCAGTTCGGCGATGCGTCGACCGTCCGTGATCCGATCTTCGACCATACCCGTCCCTCCGTCGCCCGTCGTTAATCGTCTTCGGTCAGCGCCGACCGCGCGACGGGAACGAGTTCCGAGACGTCGAGTCCCTGTCGGCGAGCGTAGACGACCGCTGCGACCTCGATTGTGACGCCGAGGTCGCCCTGCAACGCGTTGATCGCGCCGACGGCCTCGTGTTTCTCGAGGCCCTCCGCCACGAGCGCGTCGAGCACCTGCTCGAACGCCGATCGCTCGCGCAGCAGGTCTTCGTCAGGGGTGAACTCCTCGGGGACCGTCACCGCCGCGGGGTCGAATGCAGCGCGGAGTTCGGCACCGTCTCGCTCTACGAGTTCCCGTTCGGTCGCGACGTCGATCAGTCGCTTCGACTGGTCGGGCGAGAACCAGTCTCTGTCCAGCGAGAGCGCGACGACGAACTCGTTCTCTCGAAGCGTTCGAGTGCCGTTCTGTTTGAACGGCGCTGCGACGGCGACGCGGAGGCTCATCGCCACGGAATCTGCGAGCCGTCGGGTTAACGCTGGCGATTTACTGGATCGAACGATCGAACGACAGCCAGCAGACGCTAGTCGGAGGCGTGGCTACCGCTGCCGTTACGGTTCGCTCGCGACGGCGGCGGAAACTCCGCTGCCGTGGGTTCCGGACACTCCGGGAGGACACACCGGTCGAGTTCGTCGTTGACGTGTGCGTACTGATCGGGTGCGTTCGCGAGGGGGTGTGCGGGGTTCTGGTCGCTGTCGATGCGCGCGACGCGAAGTTCCTCGAAGCCGTTGACTCGAGCGCGGATGCCACGCCAGTGGTTCGTGCTGGCCGGCGGGATCGAGAACGGGCGCGGCGGCTTTCGATCCGGATGGCCGGCGGCGAGGACGGCGTTGTTGACGTTGCTGGCGAGATCGTCGTGGTCGACGAGGACGCCGACACGGGCGTCGGGCGGGGCACGAGCCGCGAGAACGTCGAGCCCGAGGTGCAACGCCCGGTACTCGGCGACGTTGTTGTCCGGCGGCGTGTCGGTCGTCGCGACGCGAGCGACGCGAGTCCCGTCGCGCGTTTCGATCACGGCACCCAGTCCCCCACCAGACTCGCGGAAAGACCCGTCGGTGGCGACGTAGAAGTCACGGTGATGGGTGCGAGGGGGGTGGGCGATGTGGGGCGTCGGCGACTCGTCGAACAGATCCCGCAGTGCGGGGCGGCCGTGAGCGGCCATAATCGGCTGTAAGCCACAGGGCTACTTAACTGTACTGTCTACGGTAACGTCTCGCATGACACAGTTATACGGGGAAACAGGCGCAATACCACGCCGTTCACGGCGTGGGTACGCGCCGTCACTTGTGGTAACGGACCACCGTTCAAATGCTTCTCCGAGTTTGCCACGATGACGTTTAAGTGACAGGCGACCCCCTTAGTAGGCAGGAATCGGTCGGAACGGAGCGGATTCCGAACCGTCCTACGGAGGCGGCCTGTCCGCCCACGTAACGAGGCAATATCCGAAAAGGGCAGCCGGTGAACGCATATTCCAGAAGAGTGTGTCCGTGCCGACTGCTCAAAGCGAGCACCACGATACCTCCGACTCTGCTGACGCCTGCTGGCGTCCCCGTGGCAAAAACAACACCGGGACGCCGTACACGGTCGAGGATAGGAGTAACGGCGGTTTGGCACCGCCAGCAGTCCACCAGTCCAAGAGTGTGGGACTACCCGTACCCAAAAGGGCTGGTAGTCCGCCGATTGGACTGCAAACCTGAAACTCCCACCGCTCGGGATTCCTCCGCGTGAACGCGGAGGAGGATGTCAAACACTGGCAGCCACCGTCGACGACCACGCCATTTCGAAGCGAAACAGATAGGAGCGAGAACGAGAGACACCGATTGTGAGCCGCTATCGAAGCTTCGTCCTCTTTCTGGTGCTCGCTGCAGTCTGGGGAACGGCCTTCGTCGCCATCAGCGCCGGACTCGAGTACTTTCCGCCGGTCCTGTTCGCCGCCTTGCGCTACGACGTCGCGGGCGTCCTGATGCTCGGGTACGCGGCCTACGCGGTCGACGACCCGATCCCACGAGGGCGCGACCAGTGGGCGACGGTCGCCGCCGGTGCGGTCCTGATGATCGCCGCCTATCACGCGTTCCTGTTCGTCGGCCAACAGCACACGACGGCGGCCGCAGCCGCCGTGCTGGTGAGCCTCTCGCCGGTGCTGACGACCGGCTTCGCCCGGGCGCTCGTGCCGTCGGACGCGCTGTCGTCGGTAGGCGTCGTCGGCGTCCTGATCGGACTCGTCGGCGTCGCCATCATCGCTCGTCCCGACCCGTCGAACCTGCTCGCTACCGACGTGGTCGCGAAACTGCTCGTCTTCCTCGCCGCAGCGTCGTTCGCGCTCGGGAGCGTCCTCACCCGGCGCATCGACGCCACCTTGCCGATCGAGACGATGGAAGCCTGGTCGATGGTCGGCGGCGCCGTCGTGATGCACGTCGTGAGCCTCGCCCTCCGCGAACCGGTCGACCTCGAGGCGTTTACCCAGCCCGAAGCGCTCGGCGCGCTCGCGTACCTCGCACTCGTCGCCAGCGCGCTCGGCTTCCTGCTTTATTTCGACCTGCTCGAGCGCCTCGGTGCCGTCGAGATCAACATGGTCTCGTACGTCGCGCCGATCTTCGCCGCCGTCTTCGGCTGGCTCTACCTCGGAGAGGTCGTCGACGTCGCGACCGCGGCCGGCTTCGTCGTCATCGCCGTCGGTTTCGTGCTCGTCAAACGTCGGGCGCTGCGAGAGGAGTTCAGCCACGTCCGACGGCTACGCTCGGGAGGGTAGCGTTACTTTTTATCTCGAATCAAATTACTTCGAATTTCGTAGTTAGAGGCGGACGCACAGAACGGAGGGCCGATCAGCGGCGGTAGGAGTGGCCGACGTAGAGCGCGACGAGATTCAACGCGAGGAGTCCGACGAACGTGAACGTCTCGGCAGCGTTCGACAGTCCCGTCGCGAGCAACGGGACGTGCAAGAACGGTAGTACGATCGCTGTCCAGAAACTCGTCATTCGAACTGGTTTCGCAAGCGCTGGAGAGACGCGCTCGAGTCTGCCCTGGTCGGACTGCTTCGGGTCAGACGATGCCTCGCGAACCGAGGACGTGGGGCGGTCGTGCGTGGTTGGGGAACCCGGCATTGGAACACCTGGAGACATATCACATTTTCCTAATACTGTCACATATATGCCCCCGAGCGTTTCGAGAGGTTGTAGCCGATTCACGCGAATACACGGCGGTTAACGTGTTCCAAAGACAGTTCGAGATCGAACGAAACGATTTATAACCGTCCCTCCACTCTCTACAGGATCAATGTGAGTGAATGACACGCAATACCACGTTGAATCAAACGATCGCGACGTTATGACGGTGGTAACCGATCTGAGAGGTTCGTCACCGTGATTATCACCGGGAGAAGACGGTGCCTGCCGACGGAACGCCGGCTCTGAGAGGACATCGAACCGATGGCAGAACACTCGAGTCGTGACGAGACGCGAAAACGGCGGCCGACTACTGGAAGCCGATCCGGCTGCCTCGGCGGCCAGCGCCGGGTTCGACCGTACTCGTGCCGCCTTTGAACTCCTCTTTCATCCGCTCGTAGTAGTCTAAGATGTCGTCGGTGATCGTCGGGCGGACGTTCTCCAGGGCCGCTCGGAAGTGGCGCATCTCGACGACGTCGGCGTCGTCGTCTTCGCGCAGGGCCTCGATGGCTGCCTCGCGGGCGATCGACTCGAGGTCGGAGCCGACGTAGCCTTCGGTGATCTCGGCGATCTCTCGCAGGCTGACGTCGGCGGCAAGCGGCGTATCGTCGGTGTGGATCTCGAGGATGCGCTCGCGACCCTCGGTGTCGGGTTCGCCGATCATCACGAGGCGGTCGAACCGACCCGAGCGCAGCAGTGCGGGATCGATCATATCAGGCCGGTTGGTCGCGCCGATGACCATCACGTTCTCCATCTCCTCTAAGCCGTCCAGTTCCGTCAGCAGCTGGTTGACAACCCGTTCGCTCACGTTGGAGCCGACGTCACCGCCCCGGCCCGGTGCCAGCGAGTCGAGCTCGTCGAAGAAGATCACCGTCGGGGAGACCTGCCGGGCCTTCCGGAAGGTCTGGCGGATCGCCTTCTCCGACTCACCGACCCACTTGCTGAGCAGTTGCGGACCGCGCACGGAGATGAAGTTGGCGTTGGTCTCGTTGGCGACCGCTTTGGCCATCAGCGTCTTGCCCGTCCCCGGCGGGCCGTACAGCAAGACGCCGGCCGGCGGGTCGATCCCCATCCGGTCGAATTTCTCCGGTGACGACAGCGGCCACTCGACGCTCTCCTGGACCTGTTCTTTGGCCTCGTGGAGGCCGCCGACGTCGTCCCACGAGATCTTCGGGAGTTCGACGAGGACCTCCCGCATCGCGCTCGGTTCGACCTCGTTTAACGCGCCGCGGAAGTCCTCGCGTTTGACGATCATCCGATCGATGAGACTCGGCGGGATGTCCTCCTCGTCCAGGTCGATCTCGGGGAGGTACCGCCGCAGGGCCTTCATCGCCGCCTCCTTCGTCAGCGACTCGATGTCCGCGCCGACGAAGCCGTGGGTCTCGTCGGCCAGGTGCGAGAGGTTGACGTCGTCGGACAGCGGCATCCCGCGGGTGTGGATCTGGAGGATCTCCTCGCGGCCCGTCTCGTCGGGGACGCCGATCTCGATCTCGCGGTCGAACCGACCCGGCCGGCGCAGGGCGGGGTCGACGCTATCGACGCGGTTGGTCGCCGCGATGACGATGACCTGGCCCCTGGCCTCCAGGCCATCCATCATCGTCAACAGCTGGGCGACGACCCGGCGTTCGACCTCGCCGGTGACGTCCTCGCGTTTGGGCGCGATCGAGTCGAGTTCGTCGATGAAGATGATCGCAGGTGACTCCTCGCTCGCGTCCTCGAAGATCTCCCGGAGTTGCTGTTCGGACTCGCCGTAGTACTTCGAGATGATCTCGGGGCCGGCGATAGAGAAGAAACTCGCGGAGGTCTCGTTGGCGACTGCTTTCGCCAGTAAGGTCTTGCCCGTCCCGGGCGGGCCGTGCAGGAGGACGCCCTGTGGCGGCTCGATGCCCAGTTTCTTGAAGATCTGGGGGTGTTTCATCGGGAGTTCGACCATCTCCCGGACCCGCTGGATCTCACCCTGGAGCCCGCCGATGTCTTCGTAGGTAATCCCCCCGCCAGTCTTCTCGAAGCCGCTGATCGGCTCCTCGCGGAGTTCGACGTCGGTGTCCTCGGTGATGAGGACGACGCCTTCGGGATCGGTCTCGACGGCGATCAGCGGGATGGCCTGGCCCGGGGATCGCATGAACGGGTGATTCGTCGAGGACATGACGGGGACGATGTCGCGACCGACGACGGGCCGTTTGAGGATCTGGCGTTTGACCATCCCGGCAGCGTCGGAGCCAAACTGCACCGACGCCTCCTCTGGCGGAGCGAGGACGAGCTTGTTGGCTTTCGTCGCCTCCGCTTTCCGGATAGTGACGCGTTCTCCGATGCCGACGTCGGCGTTCTGACGGGTGAAGCCGTCGATGCGGACCGTATCGGTGTTCCAGTCCTGCCGGTCGGCCCGCCACACCTTCGCGGCGGTGGTATCGGCCCCTTCGATCTCGATGATATCGCCCGGACTGAGCTTCAAATGCAGGAGCGTGTCCGGGTCGAGTCGGGCGATTCCACGACCCGAATCGTTCGGGTACGCCTTCGCGACCTCCAGTTGGACTTCATTCATGATTGCAAAGTGGCGACGATGTTCGTGACTCCGACTCGGGGTCGGATAGGTTTTTTGCTCGGGTTGAGTTTTAGTCCCGTGCTAGTCACTGTCACATAGAGGTCAGGGACGGAAGTACATAGAAGTACCGACCCCGGCCGATGTCGGTGTGTTTTCGCTGGACAGAGGTGGGTTTTTGGCACTGCTTACCCCAGTGGAACCATGCGACTACTGGCGTTCGACGGACGGATGGGGGCGAGTGGCGACATGATCCTCGCCGCGTTGCTCGCGGCCGGCGGCGATCCCAACGCACTCGAGCCGGTCGAAGATGCACTGGACCTCGAGTACCGGATCGGGACGACGACCAAGTGCGGGATCACGTCGACGACCGTCGACGTCCTGCTGACCGACGAGGAGAGCGGCGATGACGAGCACGCACACGGCGAGAGACACCACGAGCGCCAGCACGGTGACGATGGCGGTCACGCACACCACCATCACGGCGGCGATCACGACCATCACCATCACGACGAAGCCGGCGACGAGCACGACGGGGACCACCATCACCACCACGACCACGGCGACGACGAGCACGACCACGTCCACGCCGAAGGGCATGGCCCCCACCGCAGCTATCGCGAGGTCGTCGACATCGTCGCCGGAATGGACCTCCCCGCGTCGGTCGAACGCGACGCCCTCGCGATCTTCGAACTGCTCGGCGAGGCCGAAGCCAGCGTCCACGGCACCGACCTCGAGGAGACCCACTTCCACGAGGTCGGCGCGGACGACGCCATCGCGGACGTCGTCGGCGCGGCGCTGTTGCTCGAGGACCTCGAACCCGAGCGCGTCGTGACGACGCCGCTGTCGACCGGCGGCGGCACGGCGACGATGAGCCACGGCGAGTACCCCGTCCCGACGCCGGCGGTCGTCGAGATCGCCGAACGCGCGGACTGGTCGCTCCAGGGCGGCCCCGTCGAGGCCGAACTGCTCACACCCACGGGCGCGGCGATCCTCGGGCACGTCGCCGACGGCGTCGACTCCCTGCCCGCGATCGACCTCGAGTCGTCGGGCTACGGCGCGGGCGGCTACGACCTCGATCCGCACCCGAACGTCCTCCGGGCGCTCGTCGGCGAGGCCGAAGGCGAGCTGATCCGCGACGAGATCACCGTCCTCGAGACGAACGTCGACGACGCGACCCCGGAGGTGCTGGGCGGCCTGCAAGAATCTCTCGCGGGCGCGGGCGCACGAGACGTCTCGATCCTCCCGGCGACGATGAAGAAGTCCCGCCCCGGCCACCTCGTGAAGGTGATCTGCAAACCCGAAGACAGCGAGCGCGTCGCCCGGAGACTCGCCGAAGAGACGGGCACTCTGGGCGTTCGCGATACCGGCGTGACCTCCCGCTGGATCGCCGACCGGGCGTTCGAGACGGTCGACCTCGAGGTCGACGGCGAGACCCACGAGGTGACGGTGAAAGTGGCGAGTGACGCCGACGGCACGATATACGACGTGAGCGCAGAGTACGACGACGCGGCAGCCGTCGCACGAGAGACCGGATTGCCGACTCGAGTCGTAGCGGAGCGAGCAGAGGCGACCGTCCGTTCCGATCGTACGGCGGAGTGATTCCTCGAGGTCTGCTCGAGGCAGACGATCGGTGACTCGAGTACGACCCTGTCGGCTGTTACGTGGCCGCTGCTCGAGACGGCACTCCTCGCGTCGCGTGACGACCGGTCGGCTATCGGCGTCGTTCCGTCGACTCGAGGCCGATACCAAATAAAAAGAGGTGTTCCAATTGGTCGGGAAGCGACCGTCTCAGCCGAAGATGAGCGTGGTCAGGTCGCCGGCCGTGGACGTCGCGTCGGCGTTCTGCTCGTTGACGTTCGAGGCGTCAGCGTTCTGCTCGATCGTCTGGTCGAGCGTCTGGTCGCCGGTGGTGCCGTCGCCGTCGCCGTCGCCATCTCCGTCGCCGTCAGCGGACGTATCACCCGGGAACGTACACTCGTCAGTGCCTGCTTTGACTATAACCTCCGAGATTGGCTCTTCAGACGTCCAACTGGCCTGATTCGGTTCGTTCGGTTCTTTGAATTGGACGTCGGTAATCGTAACGCCCATATCGTCGCCACCTTCTGGAACGAACTCGTTCCCGTTCCACTCGAATTTCACGAGGAGGTCGCCATCCGTATCGTAGAACTGGATGTTGCTAATCGCCGCGCCGTCAGGGTAGTCACAGTTTAGGACCGTTCCCTCGAACGGCGCTCCGTTGCCGTTATCGCCGTTATCGCCATCCACGAGATCGCCGAATGCGTTCTGGACACCGATTTGATTCGCGTTCTGTTCGATCGTGTTCGCCTGCGTTACCTCCTGGGACTGCGAGACGCCAGCCGCTGACGACCGCTTGTCGCCGTCGCCAGTCTTGTGCTTGTCGCCACCTGCGGCAGCTGTGCCGGCGAAACCTGCGAACACCATGCTGCCGACGAGCGCGAGCGTCAGTAGCACTGTGATTGACCTTTTCATAGTTCTTGTTTGTCCGGGTGAACGCACACGCACTCGGCAGGTGATTCGATGGAACGCGGATCGGCGAAGATCACCGCGCGTAATTTGCCGATCGTGTCTCTGCACCCTGCGTCGCGTGCGCGTTTCCCGGTCGAAATCGACCGTAGCAGGCCATATGAAGGCTGAACACCGTTCAAACTGATATCCACTAACTATATTATTCAATCCCTATTACCATCCGAAATTACAGACGTTCGATAGTTTCATACTGTTCAGTTACTGGAATTATACGGTCTCTGTCGGCGTATTGATTCGGGAATTGTCCCAGATTACAGACATTCAATCGCTTCTGTGGATTATATCACTGTAATTATAACATCTCTGTCAGCGTATAGACCGTTGCTACACGCGTCTCACGTCGAGTCGGTGAGAGACGAACCGAACGGGTGATTCGTCGTCGACGCAGTAGCCGTGTCAGTCATTACCTCAAGGCGGACACATCACACCACGTCAACGAGTGCCTTCCGACTCGAGGGGCTGGCTACACCGCTCGAGGACGGTCCGACGACGCCACTCGACGGCGTCTCGAGGTAACGTCGATTGGCGAGTCAAGCTATCAATTCGTGTTACTCAGCGATAGTTCGGGGACCGATCAGACGGCAAAAAATAAAATCGCTAATCGATCGGGGAAATCGGTTCAGCCGAGGTTGACAGCCGTCGCGGTGCCGGTCTGGCTGTTCCTGTTCGACGCATCGGCGTTCTGGGTGACGTTCTGGTTCACCGTCTGGTCACCAGTGGTGCCGATTTCGAGGTTAAATCCGTCGCCATCGTTCGGATCCAGGAGACTCGAGGTCCCCGCAGCAGAAGTTTGGCCGTTGTTGTTGTCATCCTCACTTATATCGACGTCGACCTCGAGTCCAGTGGATTCCTGCTCGGCATCCTGGTCAGCGTTCTGTACGACGATGTTCCCCTGTTTCACGTCCTGATCCTGATCGACGGTTGCAACTGCGTGGTCGCCATCCGATGTATCTCCGTCAGCGCCTGCAGCCGCCGTTCCGGCGAAGCCAACAAGCAGCAGGCTTCCGACGACTACGAGCGTCAGTACTGTGTGTCGTTTCATGGTTTTTGGTTGTCCGGGTGGACGCGCACGTGCGGTCGGACGGGACACGGTTCGTCGCGGATGGCTGCCGCTGGTCGTCTTCATCCGCGATTCACCCGCCGTTCGTGGCGCGTCTCCCGGTCGAGGCTCTCACCGGTGGTTCATATGAACCCAAACCACGGTTTCAGCCGATATCTCGAGTTTGACCGCACTGTTTCGACTGATATTCGAAATTACAGACAATCGGTCGATCGTGACCACCATACCAAAACTGGGTTGAGATTACGACAACGATGGACGACCGAATCTCGATTTTACGGGCGGTCTATGGCCTCGCTACCCGAAACACGCACTCCTATCCAACTCCTACTTTCCCCTACGCAACAGTTACTCGAGTGAACTAACAGCTACTCGCGATTGTGCCGTCACCGAGGGAGTCACATCGAGATGACTGTTGTGGACGCTCTCGGTCCATTTAGACCACGCTATCGCTATCGTGGGCCTATCGGCGGCCGTCGATCACCGAGGACATCGGGGAACGGCCCGAATCTGGGCCCGTAAGGGAGTGACTTCGGTGCTGGTAGCCTCCTTCTTCTCTACGACAACGTACAGATAACAAAGTCATTCATCCGGATACGATGGTTCGCAGTGCACAGACCTAGAAACAAAAGACCCTCACAGGGCATTTCAAAGAAATCGGAACACACAGAATGACAGCACGGTCACGGATTACGACAGTTCTCGTCGTCGCGATGCTCGTCGTCTCGATGGTCGCGGCCGCGCCGGCGGCCGGGGTCGAAGAGGACCAAGAGCAGCCAAGCGAGGGCGACCTCGAGGTGACCGAAGACCAGGTCAGAAGTCCCGTCCAGGCACTCGAGGACGGCGAAGATCTCTATCTGGTCTTTGGCGCGGACCTCAACGGGACGTCCATCGAAGAGTACGTAGAAGCGCACGCGTCTAGTGACGGAATCGTCGCGACCTCGTCGTCGCAGGAGAACGTCAACCGGCAAGAGGGCGAGGCATCGTCGGCAGGGGCCAGCGCGGACGTCGTCCAGTACCAGGACGTCCAGCAGGTCAACATCAACGTCCAGGACAACGCGACTGCCATCTCCATCGACGGCGGAGAGGCGGAGGCGATTCAGGAGGCGACACAGTCGAACGTCAACCAGCAGACCGGTGAAGCGTCGGCAGCGAACGTCGCGCTCGACCCACAGGAGTTCAACTTCGAGAACGTCGGCAACGTCTACCTCGTCATGGGTGAAGGCAGCGCGCCGACGTTCGACGGCTGGGTCGTCGCCGACAAGAAAGGGAAGGCGGTTTCCCAGAAAGCCTGGGCATCCGTCGCACAGGGCCAGGACGCCGGCCAGCTGAACTACAACGAACAGAGCGTGTCGCTCGCGATCGCCGAGAACGGCAGTAACGCGACCACCTTCCAGCAGACGACGCAGTACAACGAGAACCGCCAGGAAGGTGCTGCGAACGCGTCCAACGTGTACGCGGGCTACGCCAAAGCCAGCGATCAGGTGTCCGCCGACGCCGCGTCCGGCGTCTACCAGGACCAGGACGTCGAGCAGACCAACATCAACGAACAGAGCTACGCGGTCGCCATCGCGATCGGTGAGAACAGCACGGCAACGGCCGTCCAGCTCACCGAGCAGACCAACGTCAACCTACAGTACGGCACCGCGCAAGCGGTGAACGTGCTGAGCGCGATGGCCGGCATGAACACGGCGACTGCCGGCGGTGACGGCGGCAGCCCGGTTACGACGTTCGGCGAAGAGAAAGACGGTGGAAACGACGAGAAGAAACAAAAGAAGAAAGAGAAGGGCCACGACGTCGATGGCGGTGAACAGGTGGCCGAGGCGCGGGTCACCCAGTACCAGAACGCCACGCAGGTCAACGTCAACCTTCAGAATAGCGCTATCGCGATCGCGACGAACGGAAGCGACGCGACTGCTGTTCAGATCTCCTACCAGGAGAATATCAACACGCAGATCGGCTACTCCGAGGCGGTCAACGCCTACCTGGGTGGCGGCTACGCCCAGGAGGGTCTCGTCTACTCTGACCAGACGGCGGTCACGATCGACGGGAACGATGGAACTGGCGACCAGCTCGTGTCCTTCGACTACGACACGAATAGCGAACAGACCCAGGAAGTCGATCAGAGCGTGTCTGCAGTCGTCGAGCAGGTCCAGTTCATCAGACAACAGAACCTGAACGAACAGAGCGCCGCGATCGCGGTCGCCGACGACGGCGGTAACGCTGGCGCAGCGCAAGTGAGCATGCAGGCGAACGAGAACGTCCAGTTCGCCTCCGCCCAGGCGGCGAACTTCCAGGTCTGCTAGCACCGATTTCGTCGCACACCCTCGAGATTCGAGGGCGTGACTGCGAAGATTTCTTTCGATACGTCACACACGAGGAGCGGAAGCTGTCGCGACTCTCGGAAGCAGTGACGACGCCTCGAGTCGCCCTTACTGGTTCTCGCCGTCGCCTCGATGTTCCGACAGCGCCTCCTCGATCGTCAACTCGCCCGTCGCGACGCGGCGTGCGAGCACCTCGTCGATCGCCCGGTTGGTCTCGCTTCGCTCGCGGGAGCGATCCTTGATCACCTGCAACTCGCCGGCCGTCGGTTCGACCTCGCGCGTGTCGACGACCTCCCCCTCGAGACGGGCGATGTTGACCGCCGCCAGGACGTCGCCCATCCCGCGCGTGCCGGTACCGAGGTAGGGCGTGGTGCCGGTTTCGTCGACGACTTCGACCCGGACGTCCTCGAGGTCGTTGACCAGTTGCGAACCCTGGAGGCGCGCGCCGTCGCCGATCCTGACGACGGGGTCGGGCGCGTCCGCGACCTCGCGTTCGATCACGTCGACGGCGTCGGCGAGTGGCACCTGGAACGCCGCGACGACGACGTCGCCGGCCAGCACGGCGATACCCGGTTTCCGTCCGGGGTCGACGCCGACGACGGTTCGACCGCCAGTACCCCGGAGTGCGGCCAGGGCCCCGTCGACGGCGCGTCTCGGCTCGTCCGGTTCGGCGACGACGGTCGGAACGGTCGCGAACGCGTCGGCGTGGCCCTCGTCGGTGACGACGACGGCTGTCCGGTCGGGAAGGTCGTCGTCGGGTTCGATCGTCGTGAAGGTCACGCCACGGTCGCGAAGCTCGCTGACGACGCCGTGGTAGACCTCGAAATCTTCCGTCGCGACGACGATCACAGTCGAGGCTTCGCGCGCGGAGTGAATAAGCGTGTTCCGTCGGGTCCGGTTCCGGGGCCTTTTTGGCCGCCTGTCGCCCACCGTCGACTGTGAACGACGAGGCGATTTCGACCGGCTGTCCGCCGGTCGACGAGTTGCTCGGCGGCGGGTTCGAACGCGGCACCGTGACGCAACTGTACGGCCCGCCCGCCTCGGGCAAGACGAATCTCGCCCTCAGCGGCGCGATCGAGGCGGCCGCCGCCGGCGGTACGGCCGTCTACATCGACACCGAAGGTGTCTCGGTCGATCGGTTCGAGCAACTGCTCTCGGCGCGGACCGACGACGTCGAAACCGTCGCCTCGCGGATCGTCCTCGAGGACGCACTCGATTTCGAGGAGCAGGCGGAGGCCGTTCGCGACGCCGAGGAGTTCGCCGAGCGGGCGGATTTGATCGTTCTCGACAGTGCGACCGGGTTCTACCGCCTCGAGCGGGCCGCCGACGCGACCGAGGGCGACGCCCTCAGACAGGTCACCCGGCAGATCACGCACCTCCTCTCGCTCGCGCGAAAACACGATCTGGCCGTCGTCGTCACCAACCAGGTGTTCGCCGACCCGGACGCGGATCGGACGCGCCCGCTGGGTGGAAACACGTTAGAACACTGGACCGGTGCCGTCGTCCGGATCGAACGGTTCCGGGGTGGCAACCGGCGGGCGACGCTCGAGAAACACCGCTCGAAACCCGCCGGCGAGTCGGTGCAGTTCCAGATCACGGAGACGGGACTCGTCGGGAGCGGCGACGGTGCCGGCGTCTAGGCGTCACTCGAGAAATCGCGACTGAACGTCACCCGTCGGCATCATGCAGCGATCTTTCTTGCCGAACCACTGGTATCGGTGGTCGGCCACGAAGTCGTACGCCCAGTCACGGATCGGGCGTGGGACGAACCGAAACGGCGAGAGCAGCGCGTACGCGCCGCCGAGATGGCGAGCAATTCGAACGACAGCCGCGGACTTCACGTAGCAATCCTCGCCCTCGATCAGGACGATCGACTCGAGTTCGTCGGTCGGGAGGCCGTACCGCTCGAGCAGTTTCTGGCCGACGTCGGACTGCAGGGACGCGAAGCGAAAGGTTCCGTCCGGATCCCGTGGCACGATGAACTGTACGACGCCCTGACAGAGGTTGCAAACGCCGTCGAAGAGGACGATCGGACCGTCCTCGGTGATCTCCGCGCTCATCGAGTATCAGACGTTCGGACGGTCCGCAGTTGAGCGTTCCGGTCGGACAGGTGTTGGCCAGCAGGTGCAAGGTGAAACGAGCGTTTCAGTCTACAGAAAGAGTATCTATTTTTGACGCGAACGGCTGCGGACGGAGCCCCTCCAGACCAACGATGGATCGACGGACACACCTCACACACGCGCGAAACTTGCTTGTTAGCGGACTCGATACCCTCTCGGACGGACTCGCTCGACGGGTCGAGGTCGATCTGCGCGCACTCGCGGCGTTCAGGATCGCCCTCGGGACGCTGTTGCTCGCCGATCTCGCGAGGCGAGCACGGCACCTCACCGCGTTCTACACCGACGCCGGCGTCTTGCCACGATCGGCACTGTTCTCCGATTACTCTGACGTCTACTCGCTTCACGCCGTCTCTGGCGAGGCGTGGGTGCAGGTGTTGCTCTTTCTCGTCGCGGGCGCGTTCGCCCTCGCCATGGTCGTCGGCTACCGGACGAGGGTCGCGACGCTCGTCTCGTGGCTGCTGCTCGTCTCACTTCACGTCCGTAACCCGATGGTCCTCAACGGTGGCGACGTCCTGTTGCGCGTGCTCCTGTTCTGGGCGATCTTCCTGCCGCTTGGCGAGCGGTGGGCGATCGACGCTCGTCGTCTCACCCGAGAGCGATCGACCGTCGCCAACGTGGCGACGATGGCGGTGTTGCTCCAGATGGTCATCATGTACGTGACAAACGCCGTGCACAAGACCAGCGGAGAGATGTGGCTAAACGGTGAGGCAGTCGTCTACGTCTTCAGTCTCGACAAACTCACGTTCCTGCTGGGAAACCACCTCGAGGAGTACCACGCGCTGCTCGAACTGTTCACGCACCTGTGGATCGCACTGTTGGTTCTCTCGCCGCTGCTCGTCTTGCTGACCGGCGTCCGTCGTGCGGTGCTCGCCTCGCTTTTCGTCGGGATGCATCTCGGAATGCTCCTCACGCTCCGGATCGACCTGTTCCCGCTCGTGGTCGTCGCCGGACTCGTCCCGTTCTACCCACCCGTCGTCTGGGACGGCCTCTCGGCCTTAGCGTCTCGGTTCGGTCTCACTGACGCCCTCCGACGCCGACTCGAGCGACTCGAGGCCGTCGTTCCGGACGTCTCCACGCCAACGCTTTCTTCGCGGCTCGCTCGTGGGCGCGTCCTGTTTTCGACGATCCTCCCCTACGTCTTCCTCGTGCTCGTCGTCCTCTCGAGTGCCCAGTCGGTGGGCTACACCCAGGTTCCGGATCACGGAGAGACAGCCCTCGATGCCACCAAGATGGAGCAACACTGGCAGATGTTCGCGCCCGAGCCGCTACAGACGGACGGCTGGTACGTCGTTCCGGCGCGGCTGGAAAACGGATCCGAAGTCGACGCCTACCACGGGTCGCAGGTCGACTGGGACCGGCCACCGAGCGTCGAGAAGACGTATCCGACGTCCCGCTGGCGCAAGTACCTCTCGAACGTGTGGTCGGGTGACAACGAGAACCACCGGGAGTACTTCAGTGACTATCTCTGTGACCGCTGGAACCGCCAGCACGAAACGAACGTGGAGAACCTGACGCTCTACTATATGAGACAGCCGTCGGAACCGTACAACGAGACCGAACCGGTCTACGACGTCGAGCTACACGAACACGAGTGTGCCGACGTCGAGACCGCTCCCGACGACCGGTAGCGTCGCGACTACAGCTCGTTTAGCTTCCGCAGGAGCTGTCCGCGGTACTCCTCGTCGCTCTGGACGCCCTTGAGTTCGAGGACGTTTCGCTCGAGTTTGTCGAGGGCGACCCGGAAAGCGTTCTCGGCGCCGTATCCCTCGCCGGAGCCGGCGACCTGACCCTTACTGGTTCGCAGGCGGATCTGACACGCGATCAGTGGGGTTCCGCGCAGTTTCTCCTTGTGTTCGTGGAAGCGGACGTGGGCGTGGAACACCTGCATCTCGGCGTACTTGTCCGAGACGTCCTCGATGCTCTGGACGATCGACTCCCGGGAAATCGTATCGAGCAGCGAGACGTTCGTGATCTGGACGTCCATGTGCTCTCGCTCCGTGTAGGTGAGCGCACGCAGGACGTCGGTCTTGGTGATGACGCCGTCGATAGTGCGGTCGTCGTCGCCCGTGACGACCAGTCCGCCGTAGTCGCTCTCGAGCATCTGCTCGACGGCCTCGCGGGCGGTCGCCTCGAGCGAGGTCGTCTCGACCGGGCTGTTCATGATGTCGTAGACGGGCACGTCGAGCATCCGCTGGGTGTCGCCAACGCGGTCGCCGGTCGTGGTCGAATCGTTCTCCCTGATGACGAAGTCCGCGATGTCGTGGGTCGTGACGACGCCGGTGAGATAGCCGTTCTCGTTTACCACCGGGAGCCGGGAGATGCCGTGTTCGCGCAGGTAGTTGATCGCCTTTCCGATGCCGTCGTCCTCCCCGAGCGTGACGGGGTCGTCGGTGTAGACGTCCGCGACAGTGATTGCGTCCAGGTTCTCGAGGACGGCCTCGAGGATGCCGTCGCCGCTCACGACTCCCCAGAGCTGGTCGTTCTCGAAGACGGGTGCGACTCGAGCGTTCCCCTCGACGAGTTTTCGCGCGGCGTCGCGGACGTCCTCGTGTCGGTCGAGTTGTGGAACCGGATCGTTCCGGCTCGGTTTCGTGAGCGCCGCCACCTTGGCGTCGTCCTCGACGTGGGACTGGAGCACCTCACGTTCGCTGAGCACGCCTTCGTACTCCCCGTCGTTCGTGACGATAAGTCCCTTGGGATTTCCGTTCTCGAACGTCGAACGGACCTTCCCCATTCGCGTCCCGACGTCGACTTCGATGTACTCCGTAGTGGCGATGTCAGCGATATCCATCGTTCTGGCCGGGGCTACTCTCGCGACGGTATTCAACGTACCGCCCGCACTCGCCGCCTCGTCGGTCGCTTTTTTCTCACACGAGGTGGAACGGACCCCATGGCACCTGACATCGACGTGTTCGGACGGTACACCTACCTCGCAACCGAACTGTTCTGGGGAGCGATCGCCCTCGCGCTGTTGCGACGTGCCGACGCCGTGCGGCGGGCCGCCGTCACGATCCTCGCTCTGTATCCCGTCGCCTACCTGTGGGACCGCTACACCCTCGAAGTCGGCGTCTTCTCGATCGACCTCCGGACGGGAATCGAGATCGCCGGCATCCCGCTCGAGGAGCACCTCTTCATGGCCGTCGTCCCGGGACTCGTCGTCGGATTTCACGAGAACATTTTCGGAGATCGAGGGCTCTCATCGAGTGCGACTGGACGGGAGTGACTTATTCGGTGAGATCGAACGTATCGGTGAATGGCAGGTCCTCGTCGTGCCGGCCGCCACCGACCACCCACGAGTGACGCCCGCGGCCCGGACCGCGCGATCCTCGGCATTTTCCGCGTTCTCGTCGCCGCCATCCTCGTCACGGCACTCGCACTCGGGGCTGTCGTCGCCGCCCCGTACGTCGTCGACGAACTCGAAGAGCGGACGTCGCCGGTCACGTTCGAAGAACCGCCGCCGGCCGGCGATCGCAACCCTGAACTGGTCGATCCGGACGATCCGAGCAGGTCGACGTACGACGCGACTGCCGGAACGGTCACGTCGGACGTCGTCGAGGACTTCGTCCACCAGAAGGTCAACGAACGTCGGACCGAACACGGACTCGAGCCGATCGAGTGGGACGGCACCGTCGCGTCGGTCTCGCGGGCTCATAGCGTCGACATGGCCGACCGGTCGTATTTCAACCACACGAACCCCGACGGCGAGAATCCGATGGACCGGTTCAACGACGTCGGCGGCTACTGCCGTGGCTACGGCGAGAACATCGCGATGACGTGGGTCGATCGCAAGGTCAGACATCCCGACGGGAGTACCACCACATACGAGACCCCCGAGGCGCTCGCCGAAGGGCTCGTCGAGCAGTGGATGAACTCGCCACCGCACCGAAGGGCGATTCTCGAGGAGTCCTGGGACCGCGGCGGCGTCGGCGTCTATCTGGCCGACGACGGACAGGTATTCGCGACGCACAACTTCTGTCAGACGTCGTCGTCGCCGTTTGGATGACCGATGGCCGGGACGCAAGCAGCCTCCCCGATCGGGCCGAAGCGCTCGACGAGAAGATACGACGGCAACTCGAACGCTCTTTGCACACGAGGTCGAAGGTAACGTATGGAGCTCCGGCAGGCACTCACGTCGATCTATCGAACTGCAAGCGACCGCGACGTGACCTTTCTCGCCGCCGGGTTCGCCTACTACGCGTTCGTCTCGCTGATCCCGCTGGTCTTGCTCGCGTTCGTCCTCGGCTCGCTACTCGGCGGCGAAGCGCTCGCCGAGCGCCTGATCACGGCCGCGGGCGACCTCCTGCCAGCGGCCGGCGACGAACTCGTCACCGACGCGCTGACGACCGAAGCTGGACGCGCGGAGGCGTCACTCGTCGCCCTCCTCGTCGCCACCTGGGGTGCGTTGAAAGTCTTCCGCGGACTGAGCAAGGCGTTCGACGAGGTGTACGGAACCGCCGGCGAGGTTTCGTTCCTCGAGGAGGTTCGCGACGGAATCGTGGTCATCGTCGCCATCGGCGGGGCGCTCGTGCTGATGATCGTCATCGGCGTGGTACTCGGCATCGTCGCCCGGGAGATCCCCTTCGTCGGCACCCTCAGCTGGCTCGCGCTGGTTCTCGGCCTCTTTTTCGCGTTTCTCCCGATCTACTACGTTCTCCCCCCGGTCAGCGTTCGCTTCGTCGAGATCGTCCCGGGTGCGGCCGTTGCCGCCATCGGGTGGACGATCCTCCAGGTCGGATTCCAGGTCTACGCCGCGAACGCGGCTCGCTACGCGGCCTACGGCGCGGTCGGAGTCGTCTTGCTCTTCGTCACGTGGCTTTACTTCGCGGGCATCCTGATCCTCGTCGGTGCCGTCGTCAACGTCGTCGTCTCGAGACCGGACGTCGCCGCACCGGAGTCGCCTCGGTCGGATCGAACCGAGAAACGTTATAACGACTCGGCTGACAGGCCTGACCAATGAGCGAGGAGCGATCCGACGCGACGGAGGAGACCCACGAGAGCGAAGGCGAGTCGGCAGCCGACGACGCGGGCGACGTCAACGCCCCCGGCGGCGGACCGCGCCGCGTCGTCTCGGACCAGAGCGTCGACGACATCCTCGAGTCGCTCGACTCGACGCGGTCGCAGGGGCCACCTGCTACCGACGATCAGGACGCTGAAGACGACAGCGACTCGGCCGACGACGAGGCGACGCGCGCCGCTCCGGCTGGGGACGACGCCGACACTCGAGGAGGTGACGATGCCAACGGCGCAGACTCGAGCGACGACGAGACCGAGCCGACGACCGACGACGGACTCGCCGCTCGCGTCGAGAGCGGGACCGTCACCGGGTCGGACGTCCGTGCAGCCGAAGCCGGCGAGGGTCGCGAACCGACGCCCGACGTCGGTGAGATCGACCTCTCGATCGACGACCTCACAGACGGCGACGAGACGGACGGCCCACTCGCCGGCACGCTCGAGGACGAGGGACCAGAACCGAGCGAGAGCAATCCGGCAGCCGGAGACGATAGCGTCGACGAAGACGAAGATGAAGACGAAGACGAAGACGACGGTGGGTTACTCGGCCGGATTCGACGCTTCTTCTCGTGAGGCGACTGTCGGACCCGGGGAGACGGGCTCGCCGTTCGTTCCCAGTAGCTGATAATCTCCTAACCATTTCTCGAGGGTTGCGAACGTAGGATAGGCCGCATGACACAGTACGACGTCGTACTCGTTCCGACGGACTGGAGCCCCCCAGCCGAGCGGGGCGTCGACCACGGTCTCGAACTCGCGGCCAACAACGCCGCCGACGTCCACTTCGTCTACGTCCTCGACAGGACGCGCTACGGCGACACGCCAGCGATCTCGAGTTACGAACTCGCACTCGAGGAGGCCGAAGACCAGGCCATCGAACGGCTCGAGGAGCTCGCAGACCGCGCTCGAGACCGCGGTCTGACTGCCGACGTCCACTGCAGGCGCGGAACGCCACACGAGGAGATCGTCGGCCTGGCGGAGACGATCGACGCCGACCTCGTCGTGATGGGCAAACACGGCGAAGGGCAGGCGGAGACGCCACACATCGGCAGCGTCGCCGATCGGGTGCTTCGGACGACCGAACGGCCAGTGTTCACGGTGTGAGACGGTCTGCTGTACCGATTTCCCGGTGCAACCGCAGGACGGTCGCGGTTGCACCGGAACTGACGTACAGTAGTCCGTACGAGCGCACGCGGATTTCGAGCGCCCCTGGTGATCGTCCGCTCGTGACCGGCGACTCGCTCGATCTCAGTCGCTCGTCGTCGTGTCGTCGAAACGATCCACACGTGTCGACCGTGGATTGGCTCGAGACAGAAGTAGTGGGTTGGGGCAGATTTGAACCACGCCCGAGAACCTGCTCGCTTCGCTCGCAGAACCTCGGTCTAGTTCAAATTGCCATAACCATTTTTGACGACGCGGACGCCTCGCTGCGCTCGTCGTCGTTGCGTCGTCAAAAATGGGTTGGGGCAGATTTGAACCACGGTCGCAGCAAGCTGCTCCCTGATTCAAATCAGCCCCACGTCACGATACCGTCGCTCGCGAATTTGCTCGAGACAGAAGTAGTGGGTTGGGGCAGATTTGAACTGCCGGCCTCCTCCATGTCAAGGAGGTGTCATAACCAGACTAGACCACCAACCCGTCTGGCTGCGTTCGTTCCGCGGCGCGTCGCGCCACGTTTTTCGTCTGCACTCGTTCGTTGCTCGCCGTCGTAATTGAAGGTTTCGAATCGGACGACGTGCGCGGGTTGTCACCACGGCCAGCGCCGGTATGTTTAAGTGTATGTACGGATTTGGACATCACAAGACAAGAGCGTACATTGGTGTTACCCTATGCAGGAATACGTCGAACGCGTCACGGAGGGACAGGACCTGACACAAACAGAGGCTCGAGCGGTCTCGAGTGCGGTGTTCGAGGGCGCGACGGAGGCACAGATCGGCGCGTTGCTCGCAGCGCTGCGCGCGAAAGGCGAGACTGAAGCCGAGATCGCCGGCTTCGCGGAGGGGATGCGCGCGGCCGCACGGACGATCGAACCCACACGCGAACCGCTGGTCGACACCTGCGGAACGGGCGGCGACGACTACGACACGATCAACGTCTCGACGACGAGTGCGATCGTGGCCTCCGGCGCGGGCGTACCCGTCGCGAAACACGGCAACTACTCGGTCTCCTCGTCGTCGGGAAGCGCGGACGTCCTGGAAGAACTCGGCGTCGAGGTCGAGGCCGAACCGCCGGCGGTCGAGGCGGCCATCGAGGACGACGGGATCGGCTTCATGCTCGCGCCCATCTTCCACCCCGCGATGAAGGCGGTCATCGGCCCGCGCAAAGAACTCGGGATGCGGACGGTGTTCAACGTCCTCGGGCCGCTGACCAACCCCGCAGGAGCCGACGCACAGGTCGTCGGCGTCTACGATCCCGACCTCGTTCCCGTCCTCGCCCAGGCGCTCGCGCGGATGGACGTCGACCGCGCGCTGGTCGCCCACGGGTCGGGCACCGACGAGATCGCCATCCACGGGGAGACAACGGTAGCGGAAGTCGACGGCGACGACGTCGAGGGGTATACCGTCGCGCCGGCCGACCTCGGCCTCGAGCGCCACGAGATCGGTGACATCGCCGGCGGTTCGCCGGCCGAAAACGCCGCCGACCTCCGCGGGATCGTCGACGGCGACGTCGACGGCGCAAAACGCGACGTGATCCTCGCGAACGCCGGGGCGGCACTCTACGTCGCCGGCGAGGCGACGTCGCTCGAGGACGGCGTCGAACGCGCACGCAAGGCGATCGACGACGGCGCGGCGGCGGGGAAACTCGAGCGACTCCAAACGGCGACACAAGAAGTACGATGACGCGCGTGAAAGTCTGTGGACTGACGCGCGAGAACGACGTCGAGCTGGCCGTCGGCGCCGGCGCGGACGCGGTCGGCGTCGTCTGTGACGTGCCGGTCGAGACGCCACGCGAGGTCGATCCCGACCGCGCCGCAGACCTCCTCGAGGTAGTCCCGCCGTTCGTGACGGGCGTGCTCGTGACGATGCCCGGCGCGGTCGACCGCGCCGTCGACCTCGTGGAGACGGTCGACCCCGACGCGATCCAGGTCCACGGCGGGCTCGAGCCGGCGGACCTCGAGACGCTACGCGAGGCCGTCGACGTGGCCGTCCTGTACGCGGTCGGTGCGGACGACGTCGAAATCGCGCGGACGTACGACGACGTCGTCGACGGACTGGTCGTCGACTCGGTCGACGCCGACGGCGGCGGCGGAACCGGCGAGACCCACGACTGGGAGCGCACTCGAGCGGCGACGGCCGACCTCGCGTCGCCGATCGTCCTCGCCGGGGGGCTCACGCCGGCGAACGTCGCCGACGCCGTCCGGACGGTCGAGCCGTTCGCCGTCGACGTCTCGAGCGGCGTCGAGGCCCGTGGCGGCGTCAAAGACGACGACGCCGTCCGATCGTTCGTCGAACGAGCGACGACTGCACGGCGGCGAGTCGACGGAGCGACGCCATGACCGGGGCACCGACGCTCGACCTCACGCGCGAGGCGTTTCGCGAGCACGCGGGGACGGCGGACGATCGCCCCGTCGTCGTCCGGGCGGTCGCGACCCTCGAGTCCGGGGTCACGCCGCTTGCCGCGTACGCGGCGCTGACCGGACGGACGAGCGACCGGGACCGCTCGCCGTACGCTTTCCTGCTCGAGAGCGCGGAGAAGACTGCCTCGAGCGATCCGGGCGGCGCGTTCCAGCCAGCGTCAGCGCAGACGGAACGCCACGCCCGATTTTCGTACGTCGGCTACGACCCCGAGGCCGTCGTCACCGTCGGTCCCGACGGGACGTCCGTCGAGAGGCTCTCCGCAGACGCTCCCCTCGAGTTGATCGAGACCGACCCGACGGGAGACGCCGTCGACGCGCTGCGGGCGGCGTTGCCTGACGTTCGACTGGCGAACGTCCCCGACTGCGATCGACAGCACCTCGAAGGTGGGCTCGTCGGCTTTCTCGCCTACGACGCCGTCTACGACCTCTGGCTCGAGGAGGTCGGACTCGAGCGTCCCGACTCGCGGTTTCCCGACGCCGAGTTCGTCCTGACGACGAAGACGCTCGTCTTCGACGAACGTGACGGGACGCTCTCGCTCGTGTTCACGCCGATCCTCGAGGCGGGGGACGATCCCGGCGAGGTCTACGACGAGATCCGGGCGGAAGCCGCCGCCGTCCGGGAGGCGCTCGAGACCGCCGACGACCTCGAGACCGGCGGCTTCGTCCGCCACGACGAGCGTGCTGGCTCGAGAGACGCATACGAGGAGAGCGTTCGCCGGGCGAAAGAACACGTCCTCGACGGCGACATCTACCAGGGGGTCGTCTCGCGCACGCGTGAGCTGTACGGCGAGGTCGACCCGCTCGGCTTCTACCAGTCGCTCCGGGACGTGAATCCCTCGCCGTACATGTATCTGCTCGAGCACGACGACCGAACCGTCGTCGGTGCGAGCCCCGAGACGCTCGTTTCCGTGCGCGGGCGCGAGGTCATGTCGAACCCGATCGCGGGGACCTGCGACCGCGGGACGAGTCCAGTGGAGGACCGTCGGCTGGCGGGCGAGATGCTCGCCGACGGGAAAGAACGCGCCGAGCACACGATGCTGGTCGACCTGGCGCGCAACGACGTCCGCCGGGTCTCGGAGCCGGGATCGATTCGCGTCGAGGAGTTTATGAACGTCCTGAAGTACAGCCACGTCCAGCACATCGAGTCGACCGTGACAGGTGAACTCGCGTCGGACGCGGACGCCTTCGACGCGACGCGGGCGGCGTTTCCCGCCGGGACGCTCTCGGGTGCGCCGAAGGTGCGAGCGATGGAGATCATCGACGAACTCGAGGCCAAACCGCGGGGGCTCTACGGCGGCGGCGTCGGCTACTACTCCTGGACCGGCGACGCCGACTTCGCGATCGTGATCCGGACGGCGACGATCGAGGCAGCTGGCGACGAGCGACGGATCACCGTCCAGGCCGGCGCGGGACTGGTCGCCGACAGCGACCCCACAGCCGAGTACGAGGAGACCGAAAAGAAGATGGACGGCGTGCTCACGGCCCTGGAGCGGATCGAGGTACCTGACGCCAAGCGGGATGCTCTCGAGACGACGCCGGAGGTGAGTCGATGAGCATCGCCACGGCCGACGAGAAGCGCGTGCTGTTCGTCGACAACTTCGATTCCTTTACCTACAACCTCGTCGAGTACGTCAGCCAGCATGCCGACACCGAGATCGTCAAGAACACGGCGTCGCTCGCGGACGTGCGTGCGGCCGATCCGGACGCGATCGTGATCAGCCCCGGTCCCGGACATCCGAAGAACGACCGGGACGTCGGCGTGTCACTCGACGTCCTCCGGGAGATCAGCCCCGACGTCCCGACGCTCGGCGTCTGTCTCGGCCTCGAGGCCGCCGTCTACGCCTACGGCGGCAGCGTCGGTCGCGCGCCCGAACCGATCCACGGGAAGGCGTCGTCGGTCGACCACGACGGGGCGGGCGTCTTCGAGGGACTCGAGCAGGGCTTTCGCGCCGGTCGGTACCACTCGCTGGTGGCGACGGAGGTGCCAGACTGTTTCGAAATTTCGGCGACGGCCGAACACGGCGAGGGGACGCTCGTGATGGGCGTTCGTCACCGGGAGTACCCACTCGAGTGCGTCCAGTTTCACCCCGAGAGCGTGCTCACGGCGGTCGGTCACGACGTGATCGAGAACTTCCTCTCGACGGCGTGAGCCGAGAGGTCACCAGCTGACGACGCCGACGGCGTACAGGGCGGCAAGGACGACCGCGGCAATGAGTCCGATTCGGATCGCCAGTTTAACCGCGATTCGAATCGCCGTCACGACGACGGCAAACGCCGCGAGGGCAGCGAGAACGAGGAGGATCGTCGACCCGGAAGTGAGTGCGTCGAGCATACGAGCGTACGCGTCCCCGGACGACGTAATCTTTCCGGATACAGTGAAAGAAAAGTGATCGTGACTGTCGGCGCTGCATGCAACGGCAGACTGTTTAACCACGTCGAACCCCTACCTCGGCCCAGTGATCACTGCCACCGGTTCGAGCCCGAGGGCGGCAGCTCGAAGGAGAGATGCGACGGGTGACGTAAGTGGGACGGTAGCCAGTGACTACTTTCAGTTCCCTCTGAAAATCATTAATACCGTCGCCGCCGTAGGTGGTGTCAGGCGCGAACGCGGCCGATTCGGCCGCCACTCTGTGTGGCAGACACAGTAAGAAACAGAGACATCTATACAAACCTATTTGTACTAATTCAAGAAAATCAGTCTAACACCACACGTTTTATGGTGGATGCACGATTACCGAACCTTCGTCACGAATGATGCGACCCAGCACCCGGTCCCACGATAGAATCGCCACGGGGCGGCGGGAAGCCCACGAGGTGACCCGCGCATGAGCGAGTCCGAACTCTCCGCGGACGAGATCACGCTGCCCGTCAAGCGCACCGAGGGCGACACGCTCGAGGAGCGCATGACCGACAACGCCTACCACAACATCCTGCCCGCACGTTACCTCCGGAAGGACGCCGAGGGAGAACTCGTCGAGGAGCAGGAGGATCTGTTCCCCCGCGTCGGCAAGAACGTCGCCCTCGCGGAGGCCGTCTACGAGGCCGAAAAACGCGACCTCGAGATCACGGTCACACCCGATCAGCTCAAGCCGGACCACCCGCGGCGGGACGAACTCGCCGAGGAGGTGTTCGGGAAAGGGACGTCGGTGGACGACGACGCCGAGACGACTCTCACGGAGGAGAACGTCAACAAGTTCGCCTACGACACGGTCGTTCCCGAACTCCCCGAGGAGATCCGCGACCACGTCGAGGACGTCGCCGAGACGTTCGTCGAGGGGATGGAATCGCTCTCCTTTATGCCGAACTCGCCGACCCTGATGAACGCCGGCGACGAACTCCAGCAGCTCTCGGCGTGTTTCGTGATGTCCCCGGACGACGACCTCTCCGACATCCACGAGACGGCCAAGAAGGCAGCCGAGGTCTTCCAGAGTGGCGGCGGCGTCGGCTACGGCTTCTGGCAGCTCCGACCGTACGGCGACTCGGTCGGATCGACCGGCGGCATCGCCTCGGGCCCGATCACGTTCATGCGGACGTACGACCAGCTCTGTGAGACGATCGCCCAGGGCGGAACCCGTCGTGGAGCCCAGATGGGCATCATGCGCGTCTCCCACCCCGACGTCATCGAGTTCATCCACGCGAAGAACAAGGACGTCTCGCTGGCTCACACGCTCCGACTCAACGATCCCGACGACTACACCTACACCACCTTCGCCGAGGCACTCGAGGAAGCCCGCGAACTCATCGACGAGGAGGGTCGCGTCCCCGAGCATCTGCGCAACGCCGTCGAAGGCCACCTCTCGAACTTCAACATCTCCGTCGGTGTCACCGACGACTTCATGGAGGCAGTGAAAAACGGCGAGGAGTACACCTTCACCAACCCGCGCACGGAAGAGCCCCACGTCGCCACCGAGGAGACCAAGGAGATGTACAGCCGCTACGGTCTCGGCGAGCACGTCGAGGTCGGCGAAGAGCTCTCGATCCCCGCAGAACTCATCTGGGAGCGGATCGTCGAGGGTGCCCACGAGAACGGCGAACCGGGCGTCATCTATCTCGAGCGGGTGAACAAAGAACATTCGTTCGACATCGAAGAAAATCCAGACCACAGGATTCTTGCAACAAATCCCTGTGGCGAACAGCCGCTCGAGGAGTACGAGGCCTGTAACCTCGGGCACATCAACCTCTCGACGCTCGCCGACCTCGAGACGCCGGACTGGCGCGTCTGGTCTGCAGAACACGAAGACGAGTACGACTCCCGCGAGGAGGCCGTCGCCGTCTTCCTCGAGGAGGCGATCGACTGGGAGGAGTTCGACGAGCGCATCGAGTACGGCACGCGCTTCCTCGAGAACGTCGTCACGATGTCCGACTTCCCGGTCGACGAGATCGAACGGAAGGTCCGGGAGATGCGCAAGATCGGACTCGGCGTCATGGGACTGGCCCAGCTGTACATCCAGCTCGGCGTCCGATACGGCAGCGATGAGGGCAACGAGATCGCCCGACAGCTGCTGATCCACATCAACCACGAGGCGAAGGCGACGAGTCACGAACTCGCGAAAGAGCGCGGCTCGTTCGACGACTGGGACGACTCGAAGTACGCCGACCCGACCGCTTACGACGAGTGGTTCGAGAAGCAGACCGGCGAGGACGCCGACGACTGGGACGAGGGCTTCCCCATCCGCAACCACAACGTGACGACCATCGCACCCACCGGGACGACCTCGATGGTCGGCAACACGACGGGTGGCTGTGAGCCAATCTACAACGTCGCCTACTACAAGAACGTCACCGACGACGTCCAGGGCGACGAGATGTTAGTCGAGTTCGACGACTACTTCCTGCGCGTCCTCGAGGCCAACGACATCGACGTCGAGGCCGCCAAAGCGGAGGCCCAGGAACAGATGGCCAACAACGGGTTCGACGGCGTCGAAGGGCTCTCGACCGTTCCAGACGCCATCGGCGAACTGTTCGTCATCACCTCTGACCTCTCGGCAAAAGACCACGCCGCAGTCCAGTGTGCCGCCCAGGAGGGCGTCGACTCGGCCATCTCGAAGACCGTCAACGCGCCCAACGACTCCACGCTCGAGGACGCAAAGGAGGTCTTCGAGTGGGTCTACGAACACGGCGGGAAGGGCGTCACCTACTACCGCGACGGTACCCGGAGCAAGCAGGTGCTGACGACGCGTGCGGACAACGCGGAGTTCGCCGACGAAGGCGAGGCCGCAGAAGCGATCGTCGAGCAGATCCGCGAGGTCTTCGGCAGTCTCGAGGCATTCCTCGAGAACGAGGACGTCCAGAACGTCGCCGAAGAGGAACTCGAGACGCTGCTCGGAACGGCCAACCTCCAGCCCGAGTACGCCGAAAAACGCGCCCGTCCGGACGCCCTGCAGGGCGTCAGCCAGCGCATCGACACCGGCTACGGCAAGGTCTACGTGACGATCAACGAGGACCCCGAGACCGGCCAGCCGTTCGAACTGTTCGCGAACATCGGCCACTCCGGCGGCTTCACCAACTCCTTCACCGAGGCGCTCGCGAAAGTGATCTCGACGGCGCTCAGGTCGGGCGTCGACCCCCACGAGATCGTCGACGAACTCTGTGGGACCCGGTCGCCGAAAGTCGCCTGGGACAAAGGCGAGCAGATCCAGTCGATTCCCGACGCCATCGGCACCGCGATGCGCCGGTACCTGGACGACGAGATCGACAAGCCCTACCCCAAACAGCAAACGCTCGAGGAGTCGGCAGACGCCGAGGACGTCGAGCACGCCGACCACGAGACCGACGGCGGCGCGGCGACTCGAGAGACCGACGACAGCAACGACGCCACCCAGGACCTCATCGACGCCGGCGAGTCACCCGAGTGTCCCTCGTGTGGCTCGCTGTCGCTTTACTACTCCGAAGGCTGCAAGACCTGCGAGTCCTGTGGCTGGAGCGAGTGCTAACCGCCCGCAACGCGCGTTAATCGGATCGTAGTCGATTCCTTCTCTCTCGTTTCTCGTCTCCGCCGAGCGGATTCACTCGTCGGCGAGCGGCGCTCGTCGGCTGCCGCCGGGCGTCGCTCGAGCCGTCACGTTCATGACGCCGTCGGCCGTTCGTCGAGAAAACGGCCGCCGCGTCGCAGAACGCGATTCCAGCAACGACACGAGGCCGAACCCTGAGTCGAGAGCCGATGACCGAACGAGACGACCTCCGAGACCGAAAACAGGGACCTCCCTGTCCGTTTTGCGACGCACCGCTGTACAAGCGCCACTGCAAGTACGTCTGTCCCCAACACGGCGTCGTCATCGACTGTAGCGACCCGTTTCGCTAGTCGCGATGCCGACGATCGCTCACCCGGCCGACGGGAGTCGGCCTCGAGCCAGCCGGTAGACGGGTCCCGCAAGCAAGAGCGCGGCCGCGAGCGCACACGCGATCGACAGCGGCGCGCCGAGGTCGCCGACTCCCGCAGTCGTGATCGTCGCCGTGGACGCGCCGACGACGACCGCGGCGACCGTCCACGGAAGTTCGCCGATCGCCGTCCCGACGACGAGGTGACCCAGCCTGACGTCGCTGACCGCCGCCGCACACGTCGAGACGTCCGACGGGATCGGCGCGAGACGAGAGGCCGTCACGCCCCGGATCGGCCCCGTCGCATCGTAGTAGCGCCGAACGACGTCGCCAGCGCGCTCGAGGACGCCCTCTGGGTGGCCACCACTCGAGTCGACCGCCGTCGTGGCGGTGATCCAGCGAACGCCGAGGAACACCGGGATCACGGTCACGACGACGCCGACGAGCGCGATCGGCACGCCGAGCGTGACGCCGTAGCCGTAGCCGACGACGGCAGCGAGTAGCGTCGGCGGCCACGCAAGCAACGGCCGAACGAGATACAGCCCCGCCACGACCAGTCCGAACAGATACGGATCCGCCGAGACCGACTCGAGGACTGCGACCGACGACGGCGAGAGCAACAGGCTCGCGACGACGACGAGTCCGACCGCTACGCCGCCCGCCAGCGGTCGCATCGACGTCAGCGTCATCGACTGCGATTCGAACTCGAGCGTTGAAGGTTTTGTGACTCTCAGTCGACAGTGACGGTCGACGAGACGTGCCCTCGGTCTCCGACTCACTCCCGTTCGATCACCGCGGTTCGGGCCCCACACGCGTCACACCGGAGGACGACCGACCCCTCCTCGCGCTCGAGGTGCGTATCGGGCGAGCCACACTCCGGACACGTCACGAACTCGGCGACGTAGTCGTCGATCAGTTCCCGAACCCGATCGGTACTGAAACTGCCGACGAGGCGAGCGCGTCCCCGTTCGTCGCGGCTGGCTCTCGTCCCGAGCCGTCGCTTGAGGTATCGGAGCACGTGATCTGGCTCCCTGTCGAGTCGATCGACCGTCTCGTCGAAGTTGTCGTAGACGGTCGTCTCGCCCTCACGACGGAGCGCCGGGTCCGGGACGGAAAACCGATCCGTCGGTTCGGCAGGTTCCGTCGTCTCCGAGAGCGCGTCTTCGAGGTGGTCTTCGTAATCAGACATGGTCAGTCGCCCCCGACTCCGATTCCATAGCGAGCCGAAGGTGGTCCAGCGAACTATGCATTTCGCAGGCGATCTCGGTCTCGACCTCGAGCGGCGGCCACGGTGGCTCGTCGGATTTCGATCGACGCCGACGGGACGCGAACTCGAGACGAGAGTGGCTACAGAATTTCCTCGAGCGCGGCGACGACTCGGTCGTTGTCCTCGGGTCGGGCCGTCGTCACTCGCATGTAGCCGGGACCGAGCCGGTCGTCGTCGAACGGTTTGACCAGAATGTTTCGCTCTCGCAGTTGTGCTGCGACGTCGGTCGCGTCGTGTGGGCTGAAGTCAGCGAGGAAGAAGTAGGTCTCGGTGGGAAACGTCTCGACTCCCAGCGACTCGAGGTCGGCGGCCAGCCGCGTCGTCCACGACCGGAGTCGGTCGATTCGGTCCCGGATCTTCGCCTCGTGCTCGAGCGTCGCGATCGCGGCCGCCTGACTCGGTCGCGCGAGCGGATAGGCGTCGTTGGTCGCGTTCAGATCGTCGGCGATCGGCTCGGGGAGAATCGCGTAGCCGATGCGAAAACCAGCCAGGCTGTGTGCTTTCGACAACGTCTGGGTCACGAGGAGATTGTCGTACTCGGGGACGAGGTGGGCCACCGACTCGTCGACGAAGTCGACGAACGCCTCGTCGATCAAAAACCGCGTCTCCGGGTTCGCCTCGAGGAGATCCGGGAGTGGATCCATGTCGAACGAGCCCCCGTTCGGATTGTTCGGATTGACGACGACCACGAGCGTCGTCTCGTCGGGGATCTCGAGATCGCGGAGATCGAACTGAAAGTCGGCTTCCGGCCGAAGCCGCGTTTCGGTGTACTGGTCGGCGATCTCCGAGAACAGCGGGTACGTCGGCGCGAGGAGGTGGACGTGCTGGCCGAACCGGTCGAACAACTGGCGGAGGATCAGTTCGGAGCCCGCGTTGACGTGGACGTTCCCGGTTCGAACCTCGAGGCGGTCGGCGAGCAGGTCGCGCAACGGCTCGGAGTGGGGCTCCGTGTAGTGATTGCTGCGTGGCAGTTCGTCCTCGGCGGCGGCGATCGCCTCGTCGATTGGCGGCAGTGGATTCTCACAGAGCAGCAGTGTGACGCCCTCGAATCCGGCCCCGCCCTTTTCTGCCGTCGACGAGTCGCTCATGCCGGAACCGGACGGCACGTGTCGTAACAAGCTTTTTTCGGTCTCCGGGATACTGTTCAGCGACGGTGACTCCACGCGAAGACGGTGCGTCACCGCTGTCACACCGCTGTCAGTCGGTTCTACTGTCCCAGCAGTCGACCAGGAGTACTCACCGAAGCGCACAGAAACTCCTTTGCTCGTGATTCCGTCGCTAGTCGCATGGGAGACGACGCCGAGGAAGAGAGCGACACCCAAGAAGGGCGTGAGACGCCCGAACTGGACGTGTCGTTCGAGGACGTCACCGGCGAGACCGAACTGACCGAATCCCAGGAGGAGCCGACCGATCGATTTCGTGGAGAGGACGCCGAGAGCCGTCCGACGACGGAGGTTACCTGTCCGCGCTGCGGGAACGACGAGGCCTACTGGCATCTCGAACAGACGCGTTCGGCTGACGAATCCGAAACCCGGTTTTTCGAGTGTACCGAGTGTGGCTACAGGTGGCGCGAGTACGATTGAGACTGGCTGATACTACTGGACAACAGTCAGTACACACCTGATCGCGACTCACGTCTGTCGCCACCGGCGACAGCGTCTCACGTGCGATCGGTGTGTGATCCGTTTCGTTCAGCAGTATGATAACACGTCGATCGCACGCGAGGGACACCCGACCGCGTCCGATCCGAGTCGTTCAAACCTGCCGACGAGAAAAAGAGGGTATGGACGAAGACGACTCTCGAGAACACGTCGTTCCCGGAACCGACGAAGAGCTCTCCGGGGCCGACGTTCGCGGCTACGACTTCCGTGGCGCGTTCGACTTCGACGACCTGCTGGACTCGTACGCGACGACGGGATTCCAGGCGACACAGCTCGCCGAAGCGATCGACATCGCCGAGCAGATGCAGGAAGAAGACGCGACGATCTACCTCACGTTTACTTCGAACATCATCTCCTCGGGGCTCCGCGAGGTCGTCGCCTACCTCGTCCGGGAGGGCTACGTCGACGTCATCATCACGACCTCTGGGTCGCTGACCGAGGACGTCATCAAGACGGCGAAACCGTTCAAAATGGGCGAGTGGGACGCAGACGAGGCCGCACTCAGAGAGCGCGGCATCAATCGTCTCGGGAACATCTTCGTCCCGTCCGATCGGTACGTCTGGCTCGAGGAGTACCTCTATGACTTCTTCGACGACTTCTTCGCCGAGAAGAAGGTCCGGACGCCGACGGCGTTCGCACGGGAGCTGGGGAAGACGCTGGACGACGAGGACTCGGTGCTCAAACAGGCCGCGGACAACGACGTGCCGGTCTACTGTCCGGCACTGACCGACGCGGAGGTCGGGAACTTCCTCTATTACTACCGGCAGGGGTACGATTCGGATGTCGGAATCGAAATCTTAGACGACTACGATTCGCTCATCGAGCAGTCGCTGCTGGCCGACACGACCGGCCTGATCGCGGTGGGCGGCGGCGTGCCCAAACACCACGCGATCATGACGAATCTGTTCCGCGGCGGTGCCGACTACGTCGTCTACATCTCGACCGGCGTCGAGGGAGACGGATCGCTGTCGGGTGCTCCGCCGAACGAAGCGGTCTCGTGGGGGAAGATCAAGGAAGCCGAGGACAACTACACGCTCGTCGAGGCGGAAGCGACGCTCGTGTTCCCGCTTCTGGTCGCTGGCGCGTTCAAACAGTAGTCTGGGCCGCTCGTTGGCCACGTATCGGCCGAGAACGACGTCTCCGAACTCGAGTCGAGCGACGACACAACGTTTATTCGCGTCCGTGAAACAACACGGAGCGATGGACGACCGCGTCGAACGAGGGCTGGCACTCCTCGAGCGCCTCGAGCACGAACAGCTGCCGCTTTCGGCAGCCGTCGATCGGATCGAGACCGTGACGACCGACCCGACGGTGACCCGGACGATCCTCGACGAGGCGGAGCTCCGGGGGATCATCGAGCGCGAAGACGGGATCGTCCGCCCGAAGAGCCGCCAGTACGTCCGATTCGAGCAGGACGTGATCACGAAAGACGGCGAGTTCACCTGCAAGCGCTGTGGCTCGAGTCTCTCGACTGGCTACTTCATCGACCTCGACGCGGGAGAGATCGGGCCGTTCGGCTCGTCGTGTATTCGAAAGGTGACTGGTCGCGAGTGACCGGCCCGGATACGAGCGCGATCGGATTCCGTTATCGTCCCTGTCGCAGCTCCGCGATCAACTGCTCGATCGTCTCCTGGTGGCGTTTCAGGAGCTCGTTCTGCCGTTCGACCGTCGCCTCGAGTTCGTCGAGTCGTTCGAACACTTCGGGATCGGTACGTGGCTCCGGCGAGTCGAACCCGCTCGCCTCGACGGAAGTCGCCTGGTTCGTCCTGTCGGTCGAGGAATCCTCGGTTCTGGTCGTCGTTTCGATCGTCGCGGCCGTCTGACCGTCGGCGACCGGCGCAGTCGCCTCGTCGCTGGTCTCGTCGCCGAGGTCAGCTGCGAGCGGGTCGGACCCAACGGCAGCCGTACCCGACTGCGCCTCGTGATCGTCTTCGGGTTCGGGCGGGTTCGCGTCGAGCGGGTCGACGCCGTCGCCAAAGGCCGTCGTGGGATCGTCGCGCGGCTCTTCGTCGTCCTCGTCCTCGTCCTCGCCGACGTGCACGTTGAGTTCCGCGAGCGAATCGACGTCGTAGTACTCGAACAGCGCGTACTCGAGGCGGTTTCGGACCTCGTCGGCCCGATCGTTCGGTGCCTTGATCCGCTGCTGGCGGCCGTCGACCTCGAGGACGATCTGGGTCGCTACGCTACCGTCTTCGAACGAGAGGTTCGTCACGTCGTCGAAGTGATACTGCTCGAAGTCGCCGTCCCAGACGGCTTCGCCGATGTGTTTGACCAGTCGGTCGCTGGTGATAATCAGCGTGAGTTCGCTGAACCGGTAGGTCTGGACCACCGTCTCGCCGGGATCCGTGATGCTGTTTCCGTTGAGGACGCCTGCGAGCACGGGGTGGAGCGCCTCTTCGGTTCGACTCGAGGGGATCGCGAAATCGCGGACGTCGTCGAGGGGATACTCGAGGGAGAACCGCGTCTTTCGCCGTCCCTCCGAGAGGGTGATCCGCTCGGCGTCGTGTGGGAATTCGTCGACCGATTCGTCGCTGAGCAGTCCTTCGGCGCGGTAGATGATCGTCCTCGTGGGCGTAATGTAGAGTTCGTCGTCGCCGCCGAGTGAGACGCGGGCGGCGATTTCTTCGTCGTCGAGAGTAGACTGTACGATACCGGGAACACTCATGCGACGGGGTTCGTCAGGGCCTGTGATAAATCCGTGGGTATACAGCGCACGCCCGCTCCGAATGAGAAGGTTAAAGAAACAGACCGCACTACGGGAAAGTGAGCCCGGGTGGCTTAGCTGGACATAGCGCCGCACTCATAGGGTTCAGAGATTCGGTGCGGTTTCGCCTTGGAAGCCTCCCTGTCCCTCGAGGACTGCCGAGCCTCGAACCTGGGACATGCGGAGATCGAGGGTTCGGAGCCCTCCCCGGGCACTGACTTTCTACGCGACGTCACAAAGTAGCGAGACGTGTCTGAACGCGAGTGTGCACGTCTGCTCGAGTCTGTCACACTCCACCGCCGGTGACGACGAACGCTCTCGCCAGGCCGTATCCCGACAGAGCGAGTTACGGTGTCAGCAGCTGCGACGTCAACCCGTTCGCTGGCGGAAGACCGTTCTCAGTCCCGGGGCCCCTATATGACTATAGCCCACACACATCACGTCAAGTGTTAATACGTCCCAGACACAACTAGAGCGTAATGACGCGTACCGCTCGGATTTTGCGGGTCGACCTCTCCGACGGTTCGATCTCGAGTCGTCCCATCCCCACAGCGTGGCTCGAGAAGTTCGTCGGGGGGAAGGGGCTGGGAGCCCGGTACCTGTACGAGGAACTCGACCCGGGCACCGATCCGCTCTCCCCGGAGAACGTTCTCCTCTTTGCGGTGGGGCCGCTGACCGGGTACACGCCCGGCGAGCAGCGATACGCAGCGATCACGAAGTCGCCGCTGACTGGAGCGTTTCTGGACTCGTACAGTGGGGGATCGTTTCCCGGACGGCTCGCGGGTTCGCTCGGCGACCACCTCCTTCTGGCGGTGACGGGCGAGGCCGAGCGTCCGGTCGTGCTGTCGGTCGCCGACGGCGAGGCGACGCTCGAGTCGGCCGACGACCTGTGGGGCGCAGACGCCGAGATGACCGCCGAACGGTTCCCCGACGCGGCCGTCGCGTGCGTCGGGCAGGCGGGCGAGAACGGGGTGCGGTACGCCACGATCGCCTCCGACGGGGGCGAACACCACGCCGGCCGCGGCGGAGCGGGAACGGTGATGGGTGCCAAGAAGCTGAAAGCGGTCGTCGCCCGCGGGTCGGCACCTGAAGGACTCACGGAGATCCGAGAGCGCTACGGGGAGGCCTTCGCCGAGAGCGACGCGGGCCGGTGGCTCGCGGCCAGCGACACGTTGGAGACGGTCGACTTCGCCGATCAGGTCGGCGTACTGCCGACTCGCGGGTGGCAGGAGGGACGATTCGAGGGGGCCGAAGAGATCGGAATCGAGCGGGTTCGGGAGACCGCACACGTTCGAGAGCGCCCGGACGATCCGGTCCCCGGCGGATTCCGCGTCGAAGTCGATGATGACGAGAGCGTCCCCCGTGGGTCGACGCCGATCGCGCTGGGTGCGGGACTGGGGATCGACGACTTCGACGCGGTGGCGACGCTGGGGGCGATCTGTGATCGACTCGCGATGGACGTGATCTCGGCTGGCAACGCGGTGGCGTGGGCAGTGCGGGCGAGCCAGGAGGGTCTGCTCGAGCGCGACCTGGCCTTCGGCGACGAGACGGCCGCCCGGACACTCATCGAAGAGATCGCCCACCGGTCGACGCCGCTGGGAGACGCGCTCGCGAAGGGCGTGGAAGGCGCAGCCGAGCAGTACGGAGGCGAGGAGCTGATCCCGACGGTCAAGGGGATGGACCTCTCCTCGTACGATCCGCGGGGCGCGGAGACGATGGCGCTCGCGTACGCCACCAGCGACCGGGGAGCGTGTCACCGCCGCGCCCGTCCGGTGGAGGTAGAGCCGGTCTGCGGCCGGGAGTGGAGTTCCGACGAGCAGGTCACCACGGTGATCGAAGAGCAAAATCGCCGCGCGGTGCTCTGGAGTTTGATCGCGGACGACTTCCTCGAGGACGTGTTGCGCGCCGATCTCGGTGCCGAGTGGCTGGCTGCCGTCGGGTACGACCACGAGCCGGAAGACCTGGCGCTCGCGGGAGAGCGGATCTGGACGCTGGTCCGGCTGTTCAACGTCCGAGATGGGTTTTCCCGGGCGGACGACGAACTGCCGGCGGCGCTGACGGTGCCGCTTGAGGGCGGGCCCAGCGAGGGGAACGCCATCGACCCCGCCGAGTTCGAGACGCTGCTCGAGGCGTATTACGCCCGGCGCGGCTGGGACGAATCGGGGCGTCCGACCCGACAGCTACTCGAGCGCCTGGACCTGGTTGACGTTCCGGACGAGGAGACGACGGTACCGCAGGTCCCCGGCACCTCCTCAGGCGAGGTGAGCGGGGATGACTGACAGCATCGACCTCGACGACCTCGACGTCGAGGACGAGGAGGACGAGGCCAACTACGGCGACTGGATCTGGCGCGGCGAGGGCGACCCGGCGGACGAACCCGCCTCCCCGTGGGCTGACGACCGACGGTCGACCGACGACGTGGACCCGGCAGGACGGGCCGACCAGGACGACCGCCCGGAGGCGGGACCGACGGGCGAACGGACCTCGACGCCGGCGGTGGACGATCCAGCAAACGCCGAAGACGCCGAGACGGCGACCGACTCCGCTGGCGGGGCGAACGCCGATCGAAAGGCTGCCCCGAGAGTGCCGAGGACGTCCCGGGGCCCCGTCGGAATACCGAAAGACGCCGGCGGCGCTGGCGGTACCGGCGGCGGGTCGAGGACCCCGTCCAGTGGTGCGAAACCGGACGCGTCCGGCCCCCACGGCGGCGACGCCGACGAGATGACGATGGCACTCACGTACGACGCGATCCGGGGGGTCGAGGATCCACGGTACGTGATCGCGAGCGCCAGGGAGTGGGCCGACTGGATCGGAATCGTCGGGGAGGTCTCGACGCCGACCATCCAGAAGTTCCAGCGGGACGTGGGGATCGACGTCGACTTCTTCGGCGGTTCGGCCACCGGGCCGGCCGAACGGCTCGCGGACGTCGACCGACGATCGATGTTCTACGCCGAGCGGATGGTCGTAGTCGGACCGGAGGACGACGCGTGGATCGCGAAAGCGGCCGACTGGGAGTTCGTGCCGCTCGAGGAGGCCGCCGAGAAGGCGGGCTGGGAACTCGAGTGAGACGAGATCTGGACGGCGTCTCGAGTCGGACGGTCTGGCCGTTTGACGGTATACTTTTAATATCGTTGGGACAATACCGTTTTTCGTGGGTGACGATAGCATATGACTATACGGACCGCACTCCGAACCTCGCGACTGGCCACGTACGCGATCCTGTTCGTTCTGGTGTGGTTACTGCTGACGACCTACCGGGTCGCCACGAGCTTCGACTGGTCGACGATCACGTCGCCGAGTTTCACCGGTCCAAACGCCGTTGGGGGGATCGTCGGCGTCGTAGTGCTGATCGCTCTGGTAATGTTGCTGATCGCGCTGTACGGCGAACTGAGCGAGACGGAACCGGCACCCGAACCCTGGCCACCCTCGGAGTAACATGCCGTACTTTAGCTGCGAAGGCTGTGACCACACGATCGACCTCGCGGTGTTCGATCGGGACACGCAGCGAGGCTACTGCCCCGTCTGTGAGGAGACCACGCTGTGGACGATCGAGTTCGAGGGTGGAGGAGAGGTGTCGCTGTGACCCTCCGCTTCGAAGTCAGTGATCGGTTCGTCGAGGCAGCCGATCAGTGGGCCGAGCGGCGGACGATCGATCGAGAGGAGGCCCTCGCCACGAAGGCAGAACAGTCCCTGCTGGAGATCGAACACCTCGTCTCCGGGTCCCACGACGTCGAATTCGAGGTCGACGGCCGCGAGATCCACTACGAACCGACCGAGGACCTGTCGGCGTTTCTCGACCGGTGGTCGTCGAAGACGGGCCTCGAGGAGAGTGCGGTGCTCGCGATGCACGTCGATCTCTTCGCCAGCGCGTTCCTCGACGAGGTGACCGACGGTGAGCGACAGCCGAACGTGCCGCCCGGGGACGCTGACAAGATTTAAGCGGCCCCCAGAATAATGTGTTGATATACCATGTCACACCAGGATAGCGGGTGGCGGCCAAAGGGTGCCACGGAGATCTACAACGGGTACGAAGTGTGGGATCACGGCGTTCACGCACACGAGGTAAACTGCGGCGACACGGAGGCCTGCCACGACGACGAGCACGACCACGAGTAGTCACGGAAACGCACGCTCTGCTCGCGGCGGCACGTAGAAGTTCGCTCTCGACAGCACCTCGACGAAGTCCAGAATGCCGTTGTTCTCCCGGTCGTTCACGGTCCCGGGCGACTCGTGTTCCTCGCGCAGCCACCAGCCGTTCATGGCGTCGCGCGTCGTCACGAAGTCCTCGAGGTCTTTCTGGAGCGAGAGGAAGTGAACGCCGGCGTGCCCGCTGTCGACGGTATTAAAATCACGCCGGAGGAGAAGCGGTTCCCCGTCCTCGCGGACGCGAGCGACTTTCTCCCAGTGGCCGACGACGCCCTCGTCACGAGCGTGGTCGGTGACGTTATCGGTGAACGGGAGGTCTGTCTCCAGTGCGTCGACGTCCGCCGGCGTAAACTCCGGTGAGAACATCCGCTCGGTGCGCTCGGATTCGTCCATCCCCCACCACGCGTCGAGCGACTGCCGGAGGTGTGAGAGGTGCATCGTGGTCCCGCCCTCGTACGGCCCGTCCTCGATGGTGACCCTGTCCTCGCTCGCCTGGGCACCTCTCACGTTCGAGAAGACACCCATAAAGTTCGGTACGTCCGAGGGAATCTCCGAGGGAACGCCATCGGTGTCGGCGTGGTCGGCCGGCAACCCGTCACCAGTGAACCCGGTTCGGCGCGTCCGGATCGACAGCACGTCTCCAAGCCGCTCCTCGACCGTCTCACCGGCGAGTTCCGAGTCCGAGTCGAACATCGCGCTCTCGACCGCGTTCAGGTGAGAGGGATCGTCGCTGGCGAGCACGAGCGCGGCGTCGAACGAGAGCAGGTCAGGGTCGTCGGTGCGGGACAGCACCTGCGGGTGGCGCACCGGCGAGGCCTCGAGCCGATCCAGTCGCTCGAAGTAGTCGCTGCCCCACCCGAGCATGTGTAACAGTCCTTCGGGCCCGTAGTCGAAGGCGGCCTCGAGCGTTCGTATCGCGCGCTCGACGGTGGCGGCATCTTCTTCCGTCGGCTCACCGTCGAGGGTGAGAAGGAGGATCCGGAAGTGGCGAGGAAGGAGCCGGTTGCCGTCCTCCCTGGCCGCGAGGCGCTCGTTCCACGCGTGCTGGCGCCGCGGGAGTTCGTCCCCTCGAGGGTTCGGCGGCAGGTCGGCCGACGGTCCCACGGTTCCCTGCTCCGAGCGCCCGAAGCACCCCGCCAGTCCGACGGCACCCGCCAATCCGGTGAGGCGCCGCAGCAGATTGCGACGTAGTGTCATACCACGGTATCGGGACGACGACCTGTGCGAACATAAGGCTTGTTCGGACCGCTCGGCCGGGTTCTCGTCGAAGGGGTAAGACCTTTGAGCGTCGTTCGAGTTGTAATGGCATGGGCAAACATATCATGCATCTCGATCCCAGTTTGCCACTCCCGCCCGAACTCGGCGCCGCCATCATCGCCATCGGGGTGCTCGTCCTCCTCGTAATCGGGTACGACGCCTACCGGTACGCGCAGAAGACTGACGGATGACGATGGAGCGATCAGGTCGGGGTGGCGACATTCGCACGGCTCTCGGATACCTCCGGATCGTCGTGTACGCCTGCGCGGCGGTACTGGCGATTACGCTCCTCGTCGTCGGCACCGTCGGACTCATCGCGGAACTGAAAGGGACCTGGCACTGGCAGATCCACCTCCACACCACGGTTAGCTACCTGGGACTGTTCGTCGGCTATCTCCTGGCGCTGCTCGTCCCCCTGTTTATGGTCCTCGTGGTCGGCCGACGGATGATCGACGATGCGTAAGATTACACACCCGTTCGGGCTGCTCGCCGTCGCTTCCCTGGGGGCGCTTTTCCTGCTGGTCGCCGGCGCGGGTGCGATCGCGGTCTGGGCCAGTCTGAACGATACCTGGAGACACTTCTTCCTCATGGAACAGACCTTCGCTACGCTCACACCGATCGTGCTCGGGGTCGCGGCAGTCGCGGTGATCACGAGTCTCGCGGCCATACTCCGAAGCGGTTCTCGTAACGACTGAACCGAGTGACACGCTCCTCACACCGACGCGAGGAACGTCAGTGACGTCCAGCGGCTACGATCGGTCTCTGTCACCAGGAGAGCGAGATGGACGTGACACTGGTCGTAATTCCAGCTCACGCCAGTTGAACGACGATCTCCTCCTCGAACTCGACCAGCCCCTGGACGACCAGGGCGGCGGCGAGGTACAGCCCCGGTTCGGCCTCCTGGCGCAACTCCTCGACGAAGACGTCGATCCACTGCGTGAGGTGGTCCTCGATGAACACGCGCTCGAATCCGACGGTCTCCTCCTGGCCCGCACGCTGGCGCTCGATCAGGTTCCGCAGGAAGGCCAGTTCGACCGCGATGAAGTCGCTCTCCTCGGGGTACTCCTCGGGGGGCAGCCAGCCGGCGGCCCGGTAGCTCTCCTCGACTCTGGCCAGCCCGTCGCCGAGGTACTGGGTGTCCTCGCGATAGTACGACTCGTGGGGTAACACCGGCGGTCGCGGTCCGACGAAGAGTTCGGTGTACTCCCGGGAGAGTTCGTCGCACACTACCTCGACCGGGCGACCGCGATTCTGCTCGAGCCAGCCTCGCAACACGTCGAATCCTTCGTCGAGCGGATCGTTGATCGACTCCGCGGGGAGTACTGGCTCGTCGTCGAGCAGACGCACGACGAACTCCTCGGAGGGCGTATCCCAGAAAACCTCGATCGCGAAGTCGACGAGTTCGAGTCGGGCGTCGTAGACGGCCTCCTCGTTCATGCGTTCCCACCCCCTTCGAAGAGGAGGCTACTCCGACAGTCGTCGCAGTACTCGAAGACGCTGTGGTCGGCGTCGGGCGCGATTCCCTCGACCAGATTACCGACCTCGGACTGGACTTTCTCCGCCGAGGCCACGCTGGTAAACGGCTTCCCACAGCGGACACACTCGAGCATCTCGTCCTCGCGGACGGTCGTCCACGCGTCGCCGTCCCGGTTCTCGGGGAGCAAGGAGAGGTCGAGTCCAGCTTCCATCGTGATCGCCGTCTCCGGGCAGCCCTCCTCGCACAGCCCACAGTTGACACAGCGGGAGTGGTTGAACTGGAGTTTCCCATCCGTGGTGCGCCGGATGGCGTCGGTCGGACAGAGGTTTGTACACGTCGGCGTGAGCGTGCACGCGTCGTTCACGGCCATCACCCCGAAGTCTTTCAGCCCCTCGATCTCCTCGCGCTCGGGATCGACGTCTTCCAGGAGTGCCCGGACGCTCTCGAGGGTCCATCCGTGGCTGTCGAACGGTGGGTTCGGTCGCTCGTCGTCGATCTCCCCCGTCGCCTCGTGTTCGCCGGCGGGAACCGGCGAGTCCTCGAGTGTTAGCTCGACGAACGTCGACACCTCCTCGGCGAAGGCCTCGGCACCGTCCGGTTCCGGTGCGAAGAAGCCGACTCGCTCGCCGAGACCGAGGTCGCGCGTGGCGCGGTTGAGTCGATCGACGAGTGCCGCCTTCGGGTCCGGCCCGGAGTGCAGACAGGACCCGCCACAGCCGACGATCGCGACGCCGTCGGCACCCGCCGCGAGCGCGTGCAGCACGTGCGCCTCGCCCACGGCGTCCGTACATGGCACGTTCACCGGGAGGATCGGCGGATACTCGAGGTCGTCCTCGCGGGCGGCTTTGCGTCCGTACGCGCGGAGCCGTTCGCTCGCACGCTCCGAGCAGACGAAGGCGATCACCTGCTGGTCGATTCCGTCGTCCCCTCTCCAGGGGAGCCAGCCGCCCTCCTCGCCCTCGCTCTCGAGGAGCGCCTCGACCTCGCGGGCGATGCGCTCGTTAGAGGGGTCCCGGAGCGTGGTCGCCCCGGTCGGACAGGAACTGGTACACGCACCGCAGTTCTGGCAGGCGACCTCGTCGAACGCAACCTCGTCGATCGCAGAGCGTCGAACCGCGTCGTGGGGACAGGCCTCGACGCACTCGTTGCACCCCTGCTGGCTCGACTCACCGGCCGCGCACACGTCCATCTCCAGGTCGAGGAACTTCGGCTTCTCCGTGCCACCGAGCAGTGACTCGACTGCGGCGATCGTCTCCTCGTCGACGGGACCGGTGTAGTAGCCCACGACGCCGCTACGGGCGCGCGGTCGTCCGTCCGGGTAGACGACCTGGTCGACCTCGAGGATCCGCCGGACGCCCTCGGGGTCGATCGCGTCGGTCGGGCAGACGTCCATCCACTCGCCCGCCGGCGCGTCTGGGGCGACGTCGACGGGGACCTCCGTGACCGCTCCCTCGGGACCCTCCCGGACGCAGTCCATGCAGGTGATGCACTCCGCCGTGACCCTCGCCTCGAGGGTGAGTTCGAAGTCGCCGTACGACCCCGAGACGTCGACGACCCGCCCCCGCTCGACGGCGACGTCGGCGAGTCCCTCCTCCCCGGCGAACTCCTCGCCGTCGGCGACGAGCGTCACGTCGGCGGTGTCGGCGAGGGCGGCAGCGACGTCGGCGTCGCCGACCACCGCCACGCTGTCGCTGGCTTCCCTCGAGACCGACCGCGAGACCGGTTCGGACTGGAGCCCGGCCTGGGTCGCGTTGATGAGCCGTGCGGTCTTGTCCGTCGCGGCGGCCTCGTCGTGGACCCACCCGCAGGTCTCGCGGTGGTCGACGAAGACCGTCGCGTCCGGGTGGAGGCCGTGATCGTCTGTGACGGCACGGATACGCCGCTGACAGCCAGGGTCCGGAGTCGTCGCGATCACCTGATCGAGGTCGTACTCGTCGATCACCGTCGACATCGCTTCACGCCCGTCCTGACAGAGCATCGCCGAACTGGCGACGACGTCCACCTCTCGGACGCCGTCTCGGACGGCCTCGAGGTCGACGTCGACTGCCCCACCACACGAGCACACGAACGCTCCGACGTTCATTGGCAATGCCATGTGGTGGCATGGCAATAACCCTTCTGGGTATCGTGGTCCGTTCGGGTACGCCCGCCGCTCGAGTGGATCGGGCCATCGGCAATCTCCTGTATTGACCTGGGTTTTCGTCAATATTTATAAATGGTTAAAAAATAAGTAGTTTCAATAGGGAGAACTCGGTAGTAATTGACTAGCGTGGCAAATAGTAACACAAACGTGGGTGGGTTATTCGTCACGGGAAGACTGACCGCAGCGGGTTGCCCGCCACGAAGAGTCAAAGCGGCAGACAAAACATGAGTACGAATACAGAGCCAGTGTCACTCGACCTCGACCGACGCTCATTCATGAAAGCGAGCGCGTTGGCAGGTATCGCCGGCCTGGGTGTAGGCGGCGTCGGTCGATCGCTATCGCAGGGCTCCGACGAGGACGCTACGAGTCCCGATGCAGAACTGACCAAGACGATTTGTAACTACTGTTCAGTTGGGTGTGGGTTCCGTGGTGTACGCGACGGAAACGCCTTCGTCGGGATGGAATCGTGGAACGAACACCCGGTCAACGCCGGGAGCCTCTGCTCGAAGGGCGCCGGGATTCTCGAGACCGAGCACTCCGAGAAGCGACTCAAACACCCGATGGTCCAGGAGAACGGCGAGTGGCGTCGACTCTCCTGGGGTGAGGCCTACGACCGGCTGGCGACCGACATCCGCGCCCTCTGGCCCGACTCCGACGTCGACCCCTCCGAGGCCGTCGACGTCGACGAGGAGGCCAGTCGAGAGAGCGTGATGATCCTCGGGAGCGCCCACCACTCCAACGAGGAGGCCTACGCCATCCGAAAGCTGGCGGCGTTCATGGGGACGAACAACATCGACCACCAGGCGCGCATCTGTCACTCCACGACCGTCGCCGGCCTGGCGAACACGTGGGGGTACGGCGCGATGACCCAGCCGATCAACGACTACCGGAACTTCGATCTGAACATCATCATCGGGCAAAACCCCGCCGAAGCCCACCCGGTAGCGATGCAACACATCCTCGAGGGGCAGCGTCGCGGCGGAACGATCGTCAACGTGGACCCACGGTACACGAAGACCTCGGCTCACGCGGACTACTTCTACCGGATGCGCCCCGGGACGGACGTGGCCCTCATCATGGGGCTGTTGCGGTATCTCAGAGACGAAGGCGAACTCGCGCTCGATCCGGACGGCGACGACACCGGCGGGAACATGCTCACAGACCGTGTCATGGGCTGGCCGGACGTCGAGGCGGAACTCGACCAGTACGACCTCGATACCGTCGCGGAGATCACCTGGATCGACCGCGAGGACATCGAGGAACTGGGCGACCTCATCATCGAGAACTCGCCACACGTGCAGATCGAGTGGGCGATGGGCGCCACCCAGCACAACAACGGCACCCAGAACATCCGCTCGTACGCCCTGCTGAGCCTCGCGTCGGGGAGTTCGGCCCGCAGCGGCGGTGGCCTGCAGGTCATGCGCGGCCACGCGAACGTACAGGGTGCGACCGACCTCGCCGTCGCGAGCCACATCTTACCCGGCTACTACGGGCTCGACCCCGGCGGCTGGTCGTGGTGGGCCGACGTCTGGGACAAGAACCCCTACACCAGCGGGAGCACCTCCTTCGAGGAGCTCTACGAGAAGTTCGAGCTCATGCCGGAGGACAGGTACGTCGAGCAGAGCCCGACCCTCGAGAGCGCAGACGAAATCGACACCTCGACGCCGGCGGAGAACTCGATGATGTTCCAGAACGGGCTGACCGTGGCCCGCTGGTTCGAGGCTGCCCTCGACCAGGACGACCGACTCCAGGAGACGCCGATCTACCAGCCCGACCAGGTGAAGATCGCGATCTTCTGGGGTCACTCGGCGAACTCGATCAGCGAGATGCGCCAGATGAAAGCCGGGATGGAGAACCTCGACCTGCTCGTCGTGATCGACGTCTTCCCCGGCGTCGCGACGGTCCTTCCGGACTACGACGAGGGACCGCCGATACTCGTGTTGCCGGCCTCGAGCCAGTACGAGCACTACCGCTCGCTGACGAACTCTCACCGCGCGGTCCAGTGGTCCGAACCGGTCGCCGACCCCGCGCACAACTCCCGACCCGACCTGCGGATCATGCAGGAACTGGCCGATCACCTCGGATTCGGCGAGCACTTCGACTGGGGCTCCGGGACCAGGATGCACAACGGGAAATCCACCTACGAGGACGTCATCCGCGAGTTCAACCTCGGGACGAACACGATCGGCTATCGCCAGTCCCCCGAGCGGCTCCAGCAGCACCTGGAGTACGAGGAGTACTTCGATCAGGACACCCTGCGGGCCCCGAAGGACGCAGACATTCCGGTGGCAGGTGACTACTGGATGCTGCCCTGGCCCTGCTGGGGAGAGGGACATCCGGGAACGCCCATCATCTGGAACGACGACCTCGATCCTCGAGAGGGTGGTCAGGACTTCCGGACCAGGTGGGGCGTCCAGGCGCCCACGGAATCGGAGTGGGCAGAGATGCCCGACGACGACGACTACCCGCTGGCCGAGACGGTCGACCAGCAGGGAGAGGAGGGACTCAGCCTCGTCCGCGACCCCTACGAGCCAGACTGGCTGGACGCCGTCAACGAACGATTGCCGGCGGAGGACCAGATCGATCAGATCTACGGCGTTCCCGAGTATCCCGGCTGGAAGACGACGTTCCCGGACAGTCTGCTCGATCCGAACCGCACGACCCAGTCCGACGAACTCACGATTCCACAGCAGTACGCGCTGGATCCGACGGAGTCCGTGTACACCGCCGCACAAGCACTCGACGAGTCGACCGTCGGCGACCGCGACAAGGACATCGACGTGGGGTTCTACGAGCAGTACGACTACGCCCAGCCCGACGCGCCGACCGGGCGCGGCCGGGCGCGGGCGGTGGTGTGGAACTTCCTCGACAAGGTACCGGTCCACCGCGAACCGCTCGAGAGCCCGAGCATGGACCTCGTCGAGGAGTGGCCGGCAAACGGCCAGCAGAAGAACTTCTATCGGCTCGACCAGAACAACGCGGCCGAACAGGAGCAGGCGACCCAGGCCGCCGTCGACCAGGACATGAACGTGATCATGACCACTGGCCGGCAGGTCGAACACCAGGGCGGCGGTGCCGAGACGCGCAGCAACATCTACACGGCCGACCTGCAGCCCCACATGTACGCCGAGATGACGCCCAACATGGCCGACGAACTCGGCGTCGACGGGGGCGACCTGGTCGTCGTCTCGACGACTGATCGTGGCTCGGTGCTCGTGAAGGCGCGCGTGACCGACCGTCCGAACGATCGGGAGGTCTTCTTGCCGTACCACTGGGGCGGCATCTTCCAGGGCGAGAGCCTGGAGGACAAGTACCCCGACGGCACCGTTCCGTACGCGATCGGCGACTCGGTCAACAGCATCACGTCACGGGGCTACGACGTCGAGACGCAGATGCAGGAGACCAAGGTAGCGATGGTCCAGGTCCAGCGGGCGACGCGGGAACTGCTCGACGAACTCAACATGGACCCGGACATCGAGTTCCCCCAGGACCGCGACGACGTCGGCACGCAGAAGAGCTTCGACGTCCGTCTGAACACGACAACACAATGAGGCGATAGCATATGCAACAATCCACCGAAGTAATGCGAGACGGGGTAATGAGCGTCGGAGAGGGGACCCGAATCTTCCCCGACGTAGAAGCCTGCATCGACTGTGGTGGCTGCGTCGTCGCCTGCAAGCGCACGTGGGACGTGCCCCGCAACGAACAGCGAATCAGCATCGCGACGATGCTCGAGGGTCAGGAGGCCGCCGCTGGTCTCGGCAACTCGGAGGCCATCCAGCAGGGTGAGTCGCCGGGTGAGACCTCGGTCCCGATGCAGTGTTATCACTGCGAGAACGCGCCGTGCGTGTCGGTCTGTCCGACCGACTCGCTGATCAAGACCGACGGGGACTTCGTGAACGTCCGAGACGACCTCTGTATCGGCTGCCAGTACTGTCTCTCGGCGTGTCCCTTCGGCGCCCCCCAGTTCCCGGAGGCGGGCGATGGCGTCGCTTCCGCCGCACTCGGGACGGGCGGTACGATGGACAAGTGTACGATGTGCGAAGAGCGCCAGGAGATCGGCAAGGGTCCCGCGTGTGCCGAAGAGTGTGCGACGGACGCGATTCTGGTCGGGACGCCCGGCGAGATCAGCGACGAGCTAGAGCGGCGCGGCAGCGGGTCGTTTTTCAACGAGCAAGCACTGCAGGTCGTCTTCGGCGAGGAGTCGAGTGATATCGCATGAGCGACACGGCTGATCTCCCAGAGGTCACGGGGTACAAGCGGTGGCAGGTGTACCTGAGCGCCGTGGTCGCCCTGGTCGTTTCGCTGGGTATCGTGTGGTGGGTGTCCGGACGAATCCTCGGCGTCGAGGAGATCTTCCGGGTATCCCCGACGGTCGAGGGTGGCGGGATCGGGACGGACTGGCTGGCTGGAAACACCGTCACCGAACTGGATCTGCTCATCGCCCTGGTACACGCGGCAGACGTCATCATGGGCGTGTTCATTCTGGTCATGGTATTCGTTCACTGGACCGCATTCCGGCGGCTTGCGGGCCGGATGCGCCAGCCGACTCGCGAGGAGTCCGACGCCGTCGCGGCCGACGGAGGCAGACCACGCAACGATGGCGGCGAGTCACAGGGAGGTGACGAAAGATGAGCACGCTCGACCACGGGAAGTTCACTCGCGTGACGACGACGTTCCACTCGCTGCTGGCGCTCGACGTGTTCTTGCTGTTCTTTACGGGCTACGCGATCATGTTCAACGACCAGTTGTGGTGGCTCATCACGGTGCTTGGAGGTGCGACTGGCGTGACTGCACTTCATCGGATCGCCGGATTCGGTCTCATCGTGCTGGTCATCTTCTGGTTCCTGTTACAGGTGCTCTCGCCGACGGGTCGATCGAACTTCAGCGCGGTCCTCCCGAGAAGAGGCGACATGGAGGCGTTCGTTCAGGACGTCCAGTTCGTGCTCGGCCGAGCCGACGAACGCCACCCCAACGCGCGGCAGTTCGCCGGCTACGAGTCCGACGAAGTGCCGCTGCTGTCCTACGTCGGCAAGGGCGTCGTGTGGATCTTCTCCATCGAGTTGCTCCTGTTGACGATCTCCGGGCTGCTCATCTGGAACAAGACCGGGCTGATGGCAGTCTACAACACGAGGCCTGCGGCGATGGCCTTCGTCACGTTCCACGGCCTCCTGGGCGTCATCATGCTGATGGGGGTGATGTTCCACATCTTCGAGCACGGTATGCATCCAGCCTTCTACCCCGTCGAGACGAAGGCGTTTATCCCCAAGAGCATGATCCCGGAGTACCACGCCGAAGAGGAAGACCACGACGGCACCGGTATCGAGCACCTGTCGCTGGCGCCCTCCTGGGGAACGGTTTCGACAGTTATGGGCGTGCTCACCGTCGTCGGGATCGTGTCGGTGTTAGTCGCGAGCCTCGTCGAAGAAGGGTATCCGATTCCGCGGGAACTGCACGTCACCCAGGCGGATCCGTTCGGAATCCTGTTGACCATCGGCGTCAACGTGGGCATCCTCGTGCTCGGAGTCGGTATCGTGCTGTCGACCTACGGTAACCTGCTGCGAATCCGGTGGGAACGCCAGCTCGAACGAGAGCGAGCCGCTGCGACCGATGGCGGCACGGTGTCCCGAACCGAGGAAAACGACTAGCCGACCAGCTCCGCCCCTTCGGGCGAGAGTTCGACCGTCACGTCCTGGCGCGTCTGTTCCTGTATCTGGTCGAGGTTCCGGGTTAGCACCTCGAGGATGTCCTCCGGATTGGGATAGACCAGCATGTTCCCGTCCCCGTCTTCCATCACCAGCTGGGTGTCACTCAAGTTCACCTGGTTGCCTTCGATGCTGGCGACGATCGCCGGCAACGCCTCGGCCCCGCCCGGATCGCCCTCCTCGACCATCGTGATGTAGATGGCGTCGACGCCGATGAGGTCTTTGTACTCGCGGACGCGCTCGGCGCACGCGACCATATCCCGGGTGATCGCCGTCTTCCCGTCGTTGCCGTGGTTCCCTTCGTAACAGTGCTTGCAGACCCGTAATTCCATCCGCATCGTTGGTTCTAATAGCCAGAGAAGTATGACAATTTCGACCAAGAGACACGGTATCGTTCTGCGAACAGTCCGGGCGGTGGCATGCGACCGGCCGATCGTCGAGAAACGTTCGCCAACCGAACGGTCACTCGTCGTGAACTGTCACGGCGAGATGGTGGCGGGAAAGGCTACCGCAAACCAAAACCGTCTATACGTGTTTGTGGTGGATTCCGGTGATGACCACCGTCGTCGAACTCGAGATCCCGGCCGACGCCTTCGGGATCTCTCGAACGTTCGAACAGGTGCCAACGTTCGAGTTTCAGGTCGGCGGTATGATCGGCGACGCTCCGCCGCTCGTCTGGGTGTCGGGCCCGGACAGAGCGACCGTCGAAGAGGCGCTCGAGGCAGATCCGAGCGTCGAAGTGCTCACGAATCTGACCGACGGAACCGACGATCGATGGCTGTACAGACTCGAGTTCGGACGCCAGGTGAAGCTGTTTCAGCAACTCGTCGCCGAGAACTCCGGTGCGGTCCTCGAGGCGTCGGGTCGGGACGGAACGTGGACGCTCAGGCTGCTCTTCGACGACCGCGACGCACTCTCTAACGCCCACGCGCTGTTCGAACAGTACAGTTTTCGGACGGTAGTGACGCGAGTGACGTCGATGGACGGCGCCAGCGGCGAGGGCTCACCGCTCACGAAGACGCAGTACGAGACGGTGATCAAGGCCTACGAACTCGGCTACTTCGACGTCCCGCGGAAGGTGACGCTACAGGAACTCGCGGCGGAACTCGACGTCTCTCACCAGGCACTCTCGGAACGGCTCCGCCGGAGCCACGCTGCGCTCGTCAGCGCGGAGTTGTCGAACCGGATGGCACCGACGGGCGTCGATCCCTGAGCGGACCGGACTCGAGGGAGTTGTCTTGTATCGCCAGACAAATCTCTCGCCTGCCGGCACGGGAATATAACCCATATGTAAACATATATCACCAATACACGTTGAATAGGAACTTTTATTCGGCTCTTATTCCGATATTGCGCTAACAAGTAGACTTATTATTGGACAGTCCATTAATACATTTGTCGGCGACGTGCCGACTGACGTATCGCAAGCGAACCAGATCCCTGTGAGTGCCGGTGGATCACTCATGCTCAATCAGCGTTTCGCGACCACTCGTGGCTGTGTGGTCGCTCGTTACCCGCCCGCGACAGGTCGTCTCCTGCTATCCCCGTGACGATCCCGCGGTACCTTTTCCTGCGACATCGCTCGAGTGCGACGCCTCTCGGCGACAGAGAGACGGTCGGACGGCAAAGAATCAGTAGATCAGTTCGTCGTCGTTCTCGACCATGTACAGCGTTCGGGCCGCGATGTTGACCGCGTGGTCGCCGACGCGTTCGAGGTCACGAATCGTCAACAGGAGCCGTGAGACGTCCTGCAGGAGGACTTCGACTTCGTCGGGGGACTCGAGTTCACGCTCGATCAGGTCCCGGACGACGATCTCGCTGGCCCGTTCGGCGAAGTGATCGAGGTCGTCGTCGCGAACGGCGAGTTCGCGGCAGGCGTCGGTATCCTCGATGTCGTAGGCCTGCGTCGCGTCGTCGACCATCTCGAGCGTGAGTTCGCCCATCGCCTGGACGTCGACGTCGGGAAAGAGGTCGCGCTCGGCGTCGATCGTGTACTCTCCGAGGTTCACCGCGAGGTCGCCGATTCGCTCCAGGTCGGTGATGATCTTGAACGTCGACGCGATGAATCGCAGGTCGCTCGCGACAGGCTGTTGCAGTGCAAGCAGGTCGATACAGTCCTGCTCGAGGTCGAGGTACATCCGGTTGACCTCGCCGTCTCCCTCGATGACCTCTCGAGCGAGGTCTTCGTCTTTCTGTTCCAGGGCGTCGAGGCCCATCCGGAGTCGCTCCATGACGACTTCGCTCATGTAACAGACGTCTTCACGAAGCTCCTCGAGTTGTTCCTGGTACGATTTTCTGGCCATGAATGGAACACCTCGTTCGGCGTTGATGTAGCTTGCGCTCACTTATCGATCATCATCACACCGATGGGTGTGATTTGGGAACCTACCGGTCGAGGACCGGATCTTTCAGGGCGACGACTTCGGACATGATCGCCTCGACGTTCTCCTCGTCGACGCCGTTACTCCGGAGCGCGTCCTCGAGGTGAGCACCGACCGCGTCGAAGTCCTCTTCGTCGATGTCGAGGTGGGCGTGCGCCTCGCGCATTCCGTCGCCCGTGTACTCGACGGGGCCACCAGCGACGGCGCTGATGAACTGGATCTGGTGTGCGCGCAGTTCGTCCATGTCCATGCCCTCGAAGAACGGGACGAGCTGTTCGTCCGCCAGGACGCGATCGTAAAAGTCCGTAACGACTGCCTCTACGGCTACCCGTCCGCCAATATCACTGTATACTGATTGTGCCATTTCGTCGACTCGAGATTGTTCTGGACTCCGGATACGTCCTGTCGCGAATATACTCGGGTTTATTTAACTCACACGAGAAGTGATAGCATTGGTCAGAGTAAAGAATCACACGATCGTCCCGTCGAGATCGGATCGGTGGTCGCCACCCGACCTCGTGTTCACGCCTCGAGTACCTGATCGAGGAGTTTCGTCTGGGCGACGGAGAGGTGCTCGACGAACGTCGACGCCGAGATTCCCAGTTCGTCGGCGACGTCCTCGGCTGTCGCTCGCTTCGGCGACTCGAAGTACCCCATCCGGTGGGCGGTCTCGAGTACTTCGTACTGGCGGTCGGTGAACTCGTTGCGGTCGACGAACAGCAGCGACTGGTCGCCGTCGTCGAGTCCGGATCGGGTGAGGCGACAGATCGTGACGCCCGCAGCGCGCGATCGCAGGTCCGTGATCACCGTCTGGAGCGTGTCGATGTCGGGCGTGATGAACGACAGGACGAGTCGACCCTGCTTCGCGTGGAGGTCACGGACGGGACAGCCGTGTTCCGGGACGCGCACACACGGACAGTCGCCGTTGTCGTGTGTGTACCGGTAGATCGACCGCGACTCGTCGGTGAAAACCTCGTCTGCGAGCGGCGATTCGACTGCGACGTCGGCGTTTGCGACCGTGAGTTCGCCGACGACTTCCTCCTCGGACGGGGTTCGTTGACCGAACGTGAGCGACTCGATCTCGAAATCCTCGCTGATCGAGGAGACGGGACAGGTACTCGCGCCGCGCACCTCGAGTTGCACGTGGATCCCGGAGGCCATACGTCGACAACTCGATCGTCGAATATAAGCGGGTTCCTTTCGCTTCCTCCCCACACCGTTCTCGGACGCGCCGTCGGATCACGTGGCCCGGTTCGATCCCGGTCAGATCTCCTCGAGCGCGAGTTGCGACTCGGGAAGGGTCTGGCCGCCGTCGACGACCAGCGTCGTTCCGGTGATGTACCCCGCTTTCTCCGACGCGAGAAACGCCACCGCGTGTCCGACGTCCTCGGGGTCGCCGAGTTCGCCTTTCGGGATGGACTGGCGCATTCGCTCGAGGTACTCCTCCCCGAGATCGTCGAGCCCACCCGTCCGAATATTACCGGGAAGCACCGCGTTGATCGTGATGTCGGTGTCTGCGACCTCCATCGCGGCGGTGCGCATGAACCCGAGCATGGCCGCCTTGCTCGCAGCGTAGTGCGTCCAGCCGGGATAGCCGACCATCGGGCCGGTGATCGACGAGGTGAGCACGATCCGCCCGTAATCCTGTGACTTCATCTGCGGCAGACACGCCTGCACGGAGAGGAACGCACCCTTCGCGTTGACGTCGTTGACCTCGTCCCACTCCTCGACGGTCACCTCCTCGAGCGACGCCGACGGATAGATGCCGGCGTTCGCACACAGCACGTCGATCCGACCGTACTCGTCGACGACGGTCTCGGCGAGCGACGCCGTCGACTCGCGGTCTGCCACGTCGACGCCCACGGCCATCGCCTCGCCGGGCAGGTCGGCGGCCGTCTCTCCGGCTGTCTCCTCGTCGACGTCGGCGACGACCACCGTCGCACCCTCGCTCGAGAGCACCTCGGCGATTCCCGCTCCGATCCCGCTCGCTGCGCCCGTGACGATAGATACAGTGTCTGTTGATACCATGGGCGATCGTCTGACGCTACCACGGGTGGCAGCATATACCTGGAGTGTGACTCGTCCACTCGAGCGTCAGCAACGAGTCGTCGATTCACGTTGGTCGAGACGTGTCTATTACAACTCTTTCACATTTAGTAAATTTATTATTGGGTATTTACTATTCACCAGATCAATATGAAATCCGATAGTATATCCAGTTCGATACCCAACTCGCTACGCCGTGACGACAGCAAAACGACAAACCGCCGAATATCGTCGTCTAAAGGCAGTATCGCGAGTTATGAGGTCGATATGACGACCTCGGGAGTCGTCGATCGGGATCGTATCCGTCAGTCTCTGCTCACCACCAGAATAGCACGTTATAGCGACGTGTATCCGGTTATAACCAAAATATCGCCAACTATCGAAGCACGTTCCTAGAAGTGTGTCGTCCCCTTCCCGAAATATTAAATAATATTTAATATAATTACTGCAATCTGTTATAAACTCGCAGTCAAGCAAAACAAACAGACTAATAATTTATATCGCGGCCGCGATTGTCTCGAGTTGGACCGACAGATCGCTGGAAACGCGACACTGGTAACGGCCGCGAGGAGAGGTGACTCGAGGAAGCGAACACAGAGATCGAGACCGTCGCGACCGACGACGTCGTCGCCCTGCCGGGAGATTTCACACAGTACGACACGCGACTACGAGGAGGAGCTCGCAGACTGGAGTTCGGGCGTGGCCATAGAGCGGATTGGCGACCCGATGGAACGCATGGATCCAGTGGCATTTCTCTCGTCACCGTTCTCGGACGACAGTAACGGTGCGACCATCCCAATCGACGGCGGATCGAGCGCGTCGAATCTGTAACGGCCGTCGAAGTCGACAGCTCGAGAGCTTGAGGCGACGTATCGACGCCACCCGGTTCGCTCCGCCGAGAGCAGTTTTGGCAAGGCAGCCGAAACTACGGTAACATTTTACATCACCATTATTCATTCACTGAATATCTTCCGTTACATATTTATGAGTCTATTATGTGGTCCCAACTGTTGATGTATAACGGAAATCACACCAGCAGGAGGCACGTTCTGAAGAGTGCTGCGGCGATCGGCTCTGTCAGTGTCGTCGCGGGCTGTCTCGGGAGCAGTGACAAGGAGTTCGTCACGATCGGGACTGGCGGGACCGGTGGCGTTTACTACCCGCTCGGTGGAGGGATCGCTGACGTTCTGAATCAGGAACTGGACAACATCGAGGCGACGGCTGAAGCGACCGGAGCAAGTGCCGAAAACTCGCGGCTGGTCGGCAACGAAGAGGCGACGATGGCGCTGGCTCTCGGAAACACGGTCCGACTTGCCGCCAACGGAGAGGGTGACTTCGACGAGTCGCTCCCGCTCCGAGCGGCGTTCGGTGCGTACACCAACCACACGCAGGTCGTCGTACCGACGGATTCCGACGTCGAGACGCTCGCCGACCTCGAGGATATGAACGTAAGCGTCGGCGCACCCGGAAGTGGGACCGAGGTGATCGCCGGGGAACTGCTCGAGTGGTACGGACTGACCTACGACGACATCAACGAGGAACGTCTATCGTTCTCGGAAACATCAAGCGCGTTGCAAGACGGAAACGTCGACGCGGGCTTCTGGAGCGTCGCCTATCCGGCGTCGTCGATCGAAGAACTCGCCTCACAGCGGGACGTCCGGTTGCTTGACTTCCCGGAGGACGACCTCGAGGCGATCAACGAAGAGATGCCGTACTACTCGGCTTCGGAGATCCCCGCCGGCACGTATCCTGGGCAAGACGAAGCCGTCACCAATCCGGGCGTGACCAACACGATGATCGTCCACGAGGACATGGACGCGGACTTCCTCTACGACATCGTCGAAGCGATCTTCACGAACCTCGACGACCTAGAGGAGATCCACCACGTCGCCGGCCAGTTCGAGGAGGCCGCGCGCGATGGCCCGATCGAACTCCACCCTGGCGCTGCAGACTACCTGGACGAGGCCGGCCTGTAACGTCGAATGTCGTACGCTCGCGTTACGGCCAAACTGGCGCTCGTCGTCGCGGTCGTTGCCTGTACCGTGCTCGCAACGACGTCTGCCGGCACGGTAGTACACGTCGAACACGAACAGTCCGGTGAGACGCTCGCCGTCTATTCGATCGACGAAGACGAGGAGTTCTCGATCTACTACGTCCACTCCTCGGAAAAGACGCCAATCCGAGAAGTGTACGTCGTCGACGACACGTCGATCGTCCAGCAACGCGAGGAGTACGGCTACTACGCGGCAGGGTTGGAGTTCGGCCGCGAAACGCAGCGCGTCGACGGCTGGACGGTGGCCGAAGTCGATCGCGAGGTCGACGAATTCGCCGTCCGAACCGCGGCGACGACCGAGCAACGACTGGTAATCGGAGACGAGAATCGATCGCTACAGACGTACACCGATCCCTGGGAGACGATTACGATCTCTGCAGAGGACGTCACGTACCTCGAGTACGTCGTGTACAAAATAGCATCACTGGTTTAAATTAGGTATGACTACGACACAAGATGGGAGAGGGGACGCGAACGACGGACTGAACGCCACGTCCGACGCGCCGACCAAAGAGCAGGGAAGTTATCTCAGTGGAACAGCTAAACGGCCGCTGAGCGGACGCATCGAGTTACTCGCCGTCGCGATTGCAGTCTCGCTCGGCCTCTATCACACGCTTACCGCTGGCTTCGGTGTTCCGGGGGCGTTTATCAACCGACCGATCCACCTTGCGTTCGCGGCATCGCTCGTATTTATCTGGTACGAAGCCCACACGGGCGAACCATCGGATCGCGTTCCGTGGTACGACTGGATACTCGTTGCGATCACGCTTCCCAGCGTGCTGTATCTCAGCTACGCGATCAAATACGGCAGTCTCGCCGAGCGTGCAGGCCAGCCGCTGACCCTGGACCTCGTGTTCGGCATGCTAGCGATCCTGGTCGTACTCGAGATGACCAGACGGACGACGGGTATTATCCTTCCGACGATCGGCATAGCCTTCGTCGTCTACGCCCTGTTCGGGCCGATGATGCCCGGCATGTTCGCCCACCGGGGATACGGGTACGAACGAATCATCACCCACCTCTATCTCACCACGGAGGGCATTTTCGGAATTCCTCTCGGTGTGAGCGCGACGTTCGTCGTGCTGTTTATCATCTTCGGGGCGTTCCTCGAGGTGAGCGGCGTCGGTGACTGGTTCATCGACGTCGCATACGGCTACACCGGCCGGCTGTCGGGCGGCCCGGCGAAGACCTCGGTACTCGCAAGCGGGTTCATGGCCAGCCTCAACGGCAGCGCAGTCGCGAACACCGCCACGACCGGGGCGTTTACGATCCCGCTGATGAAGCGAACCGGATTCGACGATCACTACGCAGCAGCGGTGGAGTCCTCGGCGAGCAGTGGCGGCCAGATCATGCCGCCGGTGATGGGTGCCGGCGCGTTCATCATGGCCGTCTGGACCGGCATCTCGTACGTCCAGATCATCACTGCAGCCGCCATCCCCGCCATGTTGTACTTCCTGTCTGTCGGTGCCGCAGTCCACTTCCGTGCAAAAAAGCGGGGCCACGAAGGGCTGCCAGCCGACCAGTTGCCCAACTCGAGCAAGCTGCTTCGGGAGGGAATTCACTTCACCATCCCGATTATCACGATCGTCTACCTCCTCGCAGCGGGGTACACAGCGATGTACGCCGGATTCGTCGCGATCGTCGTTACCGTGATCGTTGCGACGCCCATTTCGGGTGTCAAAAGCTTCCTCCTGGCAGTGAAGAACGGAAACTGGTCGACCGCGACCTCGCTCGTTGCCGCGTATGGCAACGCTGCAGTCGACGCGTTCAATCGGGGTATTCAGATGGCACTGATCGTCGCAGCGGCGTGTGCGACGGCGGGTGTCGTCGTCGGCGTCGTCACGCTCACCGGTCTGGGTCTCAAGTTCAGTTCGATCGTCGCGAGCGTCTCCGGTGGCGTCCTTATCATCGGGCTATTGTTGACGATGATCACCGCGATCATTCTCGGGATGGGGCTGCCGACGACGGCGGCGTACGTCGTCGTGGCGGCGCTCGGTGCACCCGCCCTGACCGAACTCGGCGTCGAACTGCTCGCAGCCCACCTGTTTATCTTCTACTTCGCGATTATCAGTGCGATCACGCCTCCGATCATGCTGGCGGTCTTCACGGCGTCCAGTATCGCCGACTCCGACCCGTGGAAGACGGGTCTGGCCGCGATCGGCATCGCACTCGTCGGCTTTCTCATTCCGTTTATGTTCGTCTACGGACCGGAACTCATCCTCATCGGTAGTTCGATCGACATCGTGCTCGCGGTGACGACCGCCGTCCTCGGTGTGCTCGCCGTCTCGGCGTCCACGCAAGCGTACCTCGTCACCGACACCTCACTCGTCGAGCGCGTCGCGCTGTTTGCTGCCGCACTCGGCCTGTTACTGCCCGGTCTCGTCACCGACGTTCCCGCACTCGCCGTGTTTCTCGGGGCGTTCGTCCGGCAGTACGTGGCCGTCAACGGCAGTCTCCCCTTCGCTTCCGCGGTGAGTCGATAACCGACCACGGGCACCCGGCCCGTAAAACTCGCACTCCTTTCGACAGTTTCGCGTGCAACGTGACACCTCGAGACTCGGCTCTCCCGTCTCCCGCCGACTCGTCGTGGCGATCTACCGCCGTCGCAAGAACTCGAGTGGCGAACACGCGGTCGCTGACATATACTGCCAGACAAACGGTGCAGCTATCGATCGCACGCAAGACGCGATCGAATGTGTACTGACGGTCGTCCAGTAGTGTTACACCACTACCGTCGGCCGGTCGAGCGACAGAATCACCGACTGGGCGACGCTCCCGAAAAGCGCCTTTCCCGCGGGCGATCGCTGGCGAGCGCCGAGCACGACGTACCGGGCGTCCCGTTCTCGGGCGTAGTCGACGATCGAGTCGGCGGGTTCGCCGTCGAGACCAGCGATCTCGATCCGTTCGTCGAGGTCTCCGACAAGTTCTCGAAGGCGCTGCTCGGCGAGTTGCCGCCGGCGTAACACACCCTCTTCATCGGACGTCCCCGAGACGTGCTCACGTTGTAACTCGGCGAATTCCGGGGAATCGACGGCGTGGACGACGTGCAGCGGCTCGTCTAACGCTTCAGCGAGCGCGAGTCCCTCGTCGATTATCTGCTGTGCATCCGCTGACTGGTCGACTGCGGCGACCACAACCATATCTGTCCACTGGTATCACGGCAGTTAACTGTTGTGTCGGGAGAATACGAATTCGCGCCGTCTCTCGAGCCGACCTCGTCACTCGAAGGCCGCGATACCGGCCAACTCACCGGATCGCGCCGTCTCTCGAGCCGACCTCGTCACTCGAAGGCCGCGATACCGGTGAGATCCTGACCCAGAATCAACGTATGGATGTCGTGGGTCCCCTCGTAGGTGTAGACGGTCTCAATGTTCGCGAGATGGCGCATCGGCGAGTAATCCGTAGTGATGCCGTTGCCGCCGAGCATCTCGCGGGCGACGCGGGCCTGCTCGCGAGCCATCTGCACGTTGTTGCGTTTCGCCAGCGAGACGTGCTGTGGACGGAGGTCGCCGCGCTCTTTCAGATCCGCCAGCCGGTGGACCAGGAGCTGGCCGAGCGTGATCTGAGACGCCATCTCCGCGAGTTTCTCCTGTTGCAACTGGAAGCGCGCGATCGGGCCGCCGAACTGCTCGCGATCCGTCGCGTACTGTCGCGCCTCCTCGAAGCAGTCTCGAGCGGCTCCCACGGCACCCCAGGCGATGCCGTAGCGGGCCTGTGTGAGACACGACAGCGGCCCCTTCATGCCCTCGACGTTCGGCAGGACGTTCTCCTCGGGAACGCGCACGTCGTTTAAGCCGATCTCGCCCGTGATCGACGCGCGCAAGGAGAGTTTCTCGTCGATCTTGTTGGTCGTCACGCCGTCGCGGTCGGTCTCGACCAGGAAACCCCGCACCGGAGACCCCTCGCTCGAGTGGTCTTTCGCCCAGACGACGGCGACGTCGGCGATCGGCGAGTTCGTGATCCACGTCTTCGAGCCGTTGAGCACGTAGCCGTCGGAATCGCGTTCGGCCCGCGTCTCCATCGCCGACGGGTTCGAGCCGTGCTCGGGTTCGGTCAGCCCGAAACAGCCCACCGCCTCGCCCGCACCCAGTTTCGGCAGCCACTCTTCTTTCTGGTCCTCGCTGCCGAAGGCGTGAATCGGATACATCACCAGTGCGCCCTGCACCGACGCCATCGAACGCAGCCCCGAGTCACACGCCTCGAGTTCCTGCATCAACAGCCCGTAGGCCGTCTCCGACACGTTCGGCGAGCCATACCCCTCGAGATTCGGCGCGTAAAACCCCATCTCGCCCATCTCCGGGATCAGCTCGGTTGGGAACGTTCCGTCGACGTAGTGCTGGTCGATCTCCGGACGAACCTCCTCGTCGACGAACTCGCGAGCGCTATCACGGATCAGTCGTTCCTCCGAACTCAGATCCGACTCCAGACCGAGGTAATCGAGTGTCACACTATACCGTATTAACAGCTGTATTATAAGCTTTCGTGTTACCTACGACGGCCGTTGAAGCCGGTAGACAGAGGCAAACGCCGGTGACAGTGGCGTCGAACACCGGCCTCCGTCTGGCTCCTCGTGACGTCAGAGCTGTTCCGCGAGCAACTCGAGTGGATGTCGGGTCTCGACGTCCCGGTCCTCGAGTTGCTGGCTACAGGAGGCGCCGGTCGTGACGACGACGTCCGCCTCGGTGGCGTCGATTTTCGACTCGAGGTCGTCGCCGATCGCCATCGAGAGGTCGTAGTGTTCGACCTCGTAGCCGAACGCGCCGGCCATCCCACAGCAGGTCGCGTCCAGGGGATGGACGTCGTAGCCGGCCTCGCGAAGCAACTCGACGGGCGTGTTGCTCCAGCCTTTCGCCTTCGAGTGGCAGTGTCCGTGGAAGGCGACCGTGGCGTCTCCATCACCTGGTAGCTCGATCTCGCCGCTACGGACACGCTCGGAGAGGAACTCGGTGACCGTCGTCGAGACCTCGGGGACGCCCGCAGTGTCCTCGAGCAAGTCGTCGTACTCACAGATCGCGCTCACGCAGGACGGTTCGACGCCGACGATCGGAACGCCTCGTTCGGCGTAGTCGGAAAGGACGTCGACGTTCTGGCGAGCCTGGCCGCGGGCTTTCTCGACGAGGCCCTGCGAGAGCGGCGCTCTACCACAGCAGGCCACGTCGGGTACTTCGACCGCGTAGCCGAGCGACTCGAGGACGCGGACGGAGGCCTTGCCGACCGCGGGATGGTTGTACCCCATGTAGCAGTCCGCAAAGAGGGCGACGGTTCCCTGCTCGCCGGCGTTGGGATGTGGGTCGTGGTCGGCGAACCACGCCGGGAACGGTTCGGCCGCGAAATCGGGGAGCGTCCGACGGCGGTCGATACCCAGTACCGTCTCGGCGACGAGACGACCCGGACCGAACTCCTTCAGGCGGTTCGCGATGGGCGACAACGTGCTGCCGAGGCGGTTGAGCGTGCGGACGTTTCCGAACAGTCGGGCGCGAAGCGGGACGCCGTCTTTCTCGTACTTCTGATGTTTCGCCTCCATCTTCAGCTTGGCCATGTCGACGCCAGTCGGACACTCGGTTTCGCAGGCCTTGCAGGAGATGCACAGGTCGAGAACCTCCTCCTGGAACCGATCGCTCGTGAGCGTCTCCTCGTCTACGTCGCCGTTTATCGCGGCTCTGAGCATGTTCGCTCGTCCTCGCGTGCTCGCGATCTCGTCGCCGGTTCCACGGTAGGTCGGACACATGACGCCGCCCTCGGTCGTGCGACACTTCGAACAGCCGTTGCACTGCTCGACGAGCGACCCGAATCCCTCTTCGTCGCTGAAGTCGAGTGCCGTCTCGAGGGTCTCCGGGTCGTATCCCTCGTACCGCAGGTTCTCGTCGACTTTCGCGAGGTCGCCGTCCGACGACGGGACGACCTTCGCCGGGTTGAACACGTCGTGTGGGTCGAAAGCACGTTTGACCTCGCGGAACGCCTCGTACAGTTCGTCACCGTACATCTTCGGAATGTGTTCGGAACGAAGTCGTCCGTCGCCGTGTTCCCCCGAGACGGAGCCGCCGACGTCCAGGACGATCTCGTGGACGGCCTCCGAGACCGAACGAAGCCGCTCGCGGTCACGGTCCGTCTTCAGGTTCAGGAACGGCTTGATGTGGAGGACGCCCTGTCCCGCGTGGCCGAAGACGCTCGCCTGGAGGTCATGCTCGCGGAGGACCTCGCCGACGCGCTCGAGATACGTCGGGAGCCGAGCGGGCGGAACCGCCGCGTCCTCGATGAACGACAGCGCCTGTGCGTCACCTGGCCGCCGGTTCAAAAGCGGGTTCGAGGCCTTGCGGATCTTCCAGAGCGTCGCCATCTCCTGGTCGTCGAACGCCCGTTCGACCGCGATCGTCCCGTCCGCCCGAGCGGCCGTCACCACGTCCTCGAGATCGTCCTCCTGGTCGTCGTAGGTGGTCTCGACTTCGATCAGCAGCGCGGCTTCGGCATCTTCGGGCACGAGATCGAACCCCCAGGCGTCCCGAGCGTACCCGAGGACCGCGTCGTCGATGAGTTCGACCGCGCTCGGGTCCGCCTCGAGGACGTCGGTCACGGCACCGGCGGCAGCGATCAGGTCGTCGTAGAACACGAGAGAGACGGCGCGCGTTTCGGGACGCTCGGTGAGCTGCAGCGTCGCTTCGGTGATGACCGCGAGCGTCCCCTCACTCCCGGAGACGAGTCGCGAGAGATCGACCCACGACCCGCCCGGATCGGCGCTGGTCTCGAGGTCGTACCCGCTGGAGTTGCGGTCGACGTCCGGATAGCGCGTGGCGATCTCGTCGGCGTGTTCGCTGGCGATCGTCCGAACCGTCCGGTGGACCTCCCCGACCTGGTCGTCTCGCTCGCAGACTGCCTCGAGGTCCTCGCCCTCCCGCCGGGTGAACTCGGCGACCGAGCCGTCGGCGAGAACACACTCGAGTCGGCGGACGTGGTCGCGGGTCGTCCCGTGTTTGACCGAGTGGGGCCCGGCGGCGTTGTTCGCGATCATCCCACCGACGGTGCACGTACTCGAGGTCGACGGATCGGGGGCGACGTAGAGTCCGTACTGCTCCAGGAAGTCGTTTAGCTCGTCGAGGACGACGCCCGGCTGGACGGTCACGGTCTTCCCGTCGGGGTCGACGTCGACGACGTCGTCCATGTGTCGCGAACAGTCGAGGACGATGCCGTCGCCGACGGCGTTGCCCGTGAGACTCGAGCCCGCACCGCGGGCCGTGACGCTCGTGTCGCGATCACGGGCGAATTCGACGACCCGGCGAACGTCCTCGCGGGTTCTGGGAAAGACGACCCCTGCGGGCCGTTGCTGGTAGATACTCGCGTCCGTCGAGTAAAGCGTGCGGGCAGTCTCCCCGAAGTCTGCCTCGCCGTCGAGTCGTCCGGCGAGCGGGGAGGGTGCTGCCTCCGGCTTGTCGACACTCATTATCGGAGAAGAGGGGATCGAGGTGATTAATCTTCCGCACTCCGTCGTGCGATTCGGAGGCGACACGATCGGCTACTCGCGGTCGCCGAACGCGATCGACCGGACCGAGTCGCGCTCACTCGGTCTCGTCTTCCAGTTCGGCGAAGTGGTCGCGAACCGCTCGTTCGAAGGTGTCGCTCGTCACCCGGTACCGGGTGTATCCGGCCGGCTCGCGTTCGCGGTCGACGGTCAGTATCCGCTCGCCGTCGACGTAGACGCCCCAGGCATCGCGGTACTCGACGCCGACACCCATGAACTTGATTTCGGCGTCGTACTCCGACTGTAACCGCTCGACGACCGGCGGTGTGATGACGTCGTCGGCAAACCGCGGCGGCCGGTAGGGCGGGAGGTCGTGCTCGCGAAACTCCTCGATGGCTTCCGACCACCAGCCAGGGAGTTCGTCGACGTCGACTGCCTCGTAGGGCGTCTCCGAGTCCCGTTCCGGAGGTCGTCCGCCGGGGAGCGCGTCCGTTCGGTCGCTCGATCGTGTCATAGAGTCGTCGTGGCTCTCGAGGGTGTGCTGATACAATCGTCGGGTGTGTATGACGACGGTACCCGACGTAGCGATGCAACTCCTGGTGGCCACGTCCGTCGCCGGTCGAGGTCGCTACCGGCGGGGACGGTGACCATCAGAACTCGACGTAGAGTTCACCGTCGATGACTCGCACGTCGTACGTCGGGAGACGGTACTTGTCACTCGCGAGGTGTTCGCCAGTCGTGATGTCGAACTCCCAGCCGTGCCACGGACAGGAGACGATCTCGTCGTCGCACGCCCAGACCAGCTCGTCGTCCTCGTCGACGTCGATCGTCCCGGTCAGGAGGCCCTCGCAGGCCGGCCCGCCCTGGTGCGTACAGTAGTTCGAGAGCGCGTGGAACTCGCCGTTCGAGTGGAAGAGGGCGATCTCCCGTCCCTCGACGTCGACGACGACTCGCTCACCGTCGTCGACGTCGTCGACCGACGTGACGTGATGGAGGTTATCAGCGGTACCGGTAGACTGTGATTCGTCGTTGGCTGCCATCGTACTAGAACCTGTAAACGTCTTCTGCAGTTTCGCCGTAGATGTTCTTGATCTCGTCGCCGTCGAACTCCGAGCGCAGGATCTTCATCAGCGCGTCGGTGTAGTCGAAGTCGAAATGCGGGTAGTCCGAGGAGAACATCAGGCTGTTTTCCCCTTCGAAGAGACGGACGATCGAGTTGAGGTACTCGGGATCGTCTGCACCCTCGACGGGCTGGCTGGTCACGTAGAACTGGTCCCGGAGGTACTCGCTTGGCTCTTTCTCGAGCATCGGCGCGTCGAACTTCGCTCCCATGTAGTCGTGGTCGAACCGGCGCATGAAGTAGGGGTACCAGCCCAGGCCGGCTTCCTGAATGACGAAGTCGAGGTCGGGGAAGCGGACGGGCACGCCCTGGGTCAGCATGTCCGCCAGGTTCACCTGGTGCATCATGTTGTGGGAGGTGACGTGAACCGGCAGCGCACGATTGAGCGACTGCCACTGCGTCGGGAACCGGGTCATCATCGTCCCGGCCGCGTTGTGCATCTTGATCGGCAGTCCGGCGCGCTCACACGCCTCGTAGAGCGGGTAGTAGTCTTCGTTACCGAGCGGGGGGTGGACCGATCCACTCGGAATCATCACTGCTGCGATGCCCGACTCGTCGGCGAAGTCGTCGACCAGTTCGGCTGCCTTGATCGGTTTCTGTGGCGCGACGACGAGCGCACCGTAGACGCCCTCGTCCGTGTCGACGATGTTGTCGAGGAGCCACTTGTTGTAGGCTCTCGCGAGTGCGGCTGCGAGATCGTCGTGATGGACGGCAGCGAGGTAGAGGTTCTGCGTCGGAGTGGCGATAGCCTTGTCCCACTCGATAAGGTCTTTCCCCTTCTGGACGTCTTCCGAGGTCCGGACAGTGGGCGAATCTGCTTTCCCAACCGTCACCGAGTAAACCATGCCGTGTGCGGGGTAGACGCGGCCCAGGTAGCCGTAGTCGTCTCCCTCACCCTGGCTGTTCAACAGGCTGTAAAACGGGTCCTCGAGGTAAGGGAAGATGTCCGCTTGCCGTTCCGTGAGGTGGAAGTCGGTGTCGACGATGACGTCCAAATCGTCTAGCGAGCGAACCGTATCCGGCTCTGCTGCTTGAGAACTCATCGGTGGGGAGTTGTCGCAATACTAAATAAATCTTCCTATTATCGGACCATATCCAAGAAATACACTATTAGTAGATTTTTGTTCAGATCTATATGGCTGTTTCAAAACGAAGCGATGGCGATGGGAGCGTCCCCTCGAGTGAGAGGCCACCGTCGCTTGCGATCGGAGAGACCAATCGCCAGCGTGAATCTCGCAGTCGTGCATCGATTCTTCTAAATAATAAATGATACGATCGACGGCGGGCAGCCAGCGGTTGCACCGACGGCCAGGCTCTCGAGAATGCCCACGCCCTTTTCGACGCGTGAGAGAGATATTTCGATAATACCGAAATTAGGACGGGGACGGATACGTTCAGGTGACACAATAGATTACAGATATAGCTCTGTAATTACAGCCCGAGCGGAGGAATTGGTGGACTGCTAACACCCTCGGTTGCTGGAATCGTGTACAGTTTGCACCGCCGAATGCCGAGCACGAGCGGCGTTCCCACCGGGAGTCGGTTATCACGGTGCTGTCGATCGATCGTTTCACCCCTGCTTTCGCCATCGTCGAAGAGGTGCGGCGGCAGGTGAGACGGAACTCGTCGGATTCAGTACCAGATCCAGGAGTTTCCACTGTATTCGATCGAGACTTCTCGAGATAGAAAGCGATATATGACGAATGACGCTGTTCTCTCATAGAGATGCCCACTGATCGAGAAGGCGGAGGGGGAATCAAGTCGGTGGAGACCGCGTTCGCCATCATCGAAACACTTCACGACCGACGGCGGGCCCGATTGACGGAACTCGCAGCGGAGATCGACATCGCGAACAGCACCGCCCACGAACACCTTTCGACGCTGCAGGAACACGGGTACGTCATCGAGGAAGACGACGGCTACCGGCTCGGGCTGAAGTTTCTCGATCACGGGACGCAGGCGAAACAGCACTACCAGGACTTCACGCAGGTCGCTCGTCCGGTGTTAGAACAACTCGTCGACGAAACAGACGAGGCCGTAAATCTCGTCGTCGAAGAGCACGGTCGAGCGGTGTACGTCGACCGGCTCACCGGCGATCGCGGCGTACCGACGAACTCCTGGGCGGGACGACGAAAACCGCTTCACGCGCTCGCTTCCGGGAAGGCGATCCTCGCACACCTGTCCGACGATCGGCTAGACGAGATCGTCGACGACCGCGGCCTCCCTGCAGTCACCGACCAGACGCTGACGTCTCGCGAGCAGTTGCAGGCGGAGCTCGAGCGGATCCGGGACCAGGAGATCGCGTTCAACGACCGGGAGTCCCACGAGAGCATCCGCGCGGTCAGCGCGCCTGTCGTGCTCGACGACCGCGTCTACGGAGCGGTCTCCGTCGCCGGCCCTGCCAAGCGTTTGACTGGGTCGTACTTCGAAAACGAGATCCCCGACCTGCTGTTGGGCGCCGTAAACGAGATCGAACTGAAACTCACCTACCAGTGAGGGCTCCCGACGGCTGAGAGCCACTCGAATCTATTTTTCACCACCGAATAAAACTCTATGTGTATTTCTCTATATGTTCCGAGAGATTGGTTTGCATACAGATATATGTTCATAATCACCGGGTAGATTTTACTTTCAATCAACGAGAACAGACATCGTGTCCGAGAGGACCCGTTTCCAGGACGACGAGGCTGTCCGTCCCGTAGCTGGACCAAAAAACCGCTACACAGCGGCTCGAGAGGGATTCGTTCTCGGAATTCGACGGAGAACGAAGGCGGGAATTCTCGTCGGTCGATGGCGACGGCACGGTCGCCTCGTTACCTGCTCGAGGTCGACACATCGTATCGGCTATAGAGATAGTATCGTAATAAATTAGCTAATACCGAAAGACACAATCTCGAGGTTATAAATTTTTACTAAGTTTGTTTTAGCCACTGAGATTCGATACGCGCGTGAACGTTCTCACCCTCGAGAGTAGTTGCTGACCGCTCGACGCGGCGACCGCGAGCAACGAGTCTCGCGATCGGTCCCGCCACGGCGTCGAATTCGCGCACCCGGGCTCTTTTATTTGACTTCGAGGAGTAGTCTGACTGTGACAGACGTGATCACAGCTACGTACAGCAGCGACATCGGTGGAATCGAGAGCGAACCGGCCAGCGGAGGGAACGAACTGGAGCGTACCCCATGGCGCTAGACGTACCCGTTCCGGACCCGCCAGACCTCTCGAATCGGGGAGCCCCGAGCGAGTTCAGGGAAGTCGAGGAGATGGGCAGCGAGGCCGACTTCCGCCGGGAGGAACTCGAGGACGTCTTCCACGATGGTGCCTGGCAGGAAGCGTTCAACGAGTGGGCCGAGTACACCGACCTGTCGGAATCGGAGTTCGACCTCGTCACAGACCTCGGGCTCGTCTATCGGTTCGACTTCTTCTGGGATTCGGCCGACGAACGGCTGCGGTTCGACGCACCGCGCATTCCGGACGACGTCGACGAGGACGAACTCCCCGATGCCGTCGACGCCGACACGGTGACGACGGTCAACCTGGCTCTCGAGGACCTCGGGCAGACGGTGATCGAGACGGTCGTCGATGGCTACCTCGAGTGGGGCGAGGAGGAGCCGTCGGATTACGTGTGGGACGAGGAGACGTTCGGCGAGGGAATCGACCGCGAGGATTGACTGCCGACGTGTCCCCTCGTGGTGTCGCTTGGGTACTAGTGTTTCGTCAAGCCTGAATCGCTGTGCGGAACCGATCGCTGCCGTCCGGTTCCGCGCATCGATCGACGGTTGACGGAATACTAGTACCGTCCCAATCGTGGACAGCTAGGTTATCTCCTCTGGGCGCGTACCTACAGGAATGAGCCGGAAGAAGTACATCGTCGATCTCTCAGACGAAGAACGCACTGAACTCGAAGAGTTCGTTACGAAGGGCACACACCGGGCAGAAGCAATCAACCGCGCAAGGATCCTCCTGAAGGCTGATGACGGGCTCACAGATGAGGCCATCTGTGAGCACGTCGGGTGTTCGGTTGGGACACCCCATCGGACCCGCAAAGCGTACTCCGAGCGAGGGATTGCGGCGATTCATCGCCGCAAACCCGACAGAGACTACACGCCGAAGCTTGACGGTCGTGCTGAAGCACATCTCGTTGCTCTCGCCTGTTCAGACCCACCAGAAGGCCGAACGCGCTGGACGTATGCGCTTCTCGCAGACCGCCTTGTCACGCTTGAGGAGATCGAGTTCGACTCGATCTCCGAGGAAACCGTCCGACAGCGGCTAAAAAAACGACCTGAAGCCACACCGCTCTGAGTACTGGCTTATTCCGCCCAAAGAGAACGCAGAGTTCGTCTATCGGATGGAAACGATCCTTTCGCTCTACGAAGAACCGTACGACGAGGCCCGTCCAGTCATCTGTTTCGACGAGTCCAGCAAAGCACTTCGAAAACACGTCCGCGACCCGCTCCCCGTCACCGGGAGCGGTCGCTCGCCAGATCACCACTACGAACGTAATGGGAAACGAATGCTTCACCTGGCGACTGAACCGTTGACTGGCTGGTGCCGCTTCCATGTGACTGAACGACGGCGGACCTGTGAATGGATCGACTGTATGCAGGCGATTGCCGACGACTACCCGGATGCAGACCGCATCCGGGTAGTCTTGGACAATCACACACAATCCGGCCGCCTTCTATCGGTTCTTCCCGCCCGTGAAAGCACGCGAGTATCTCGATCGGTTCGAGTTCTACTACACGCCCACGCACGGAAGTTGGCTGAATATGGCCGAACTCGTCTGGAGCACGCTCCAGACCCAGTGCCTCAACCGCCGAATTCCGGACGCAGCGACGCTCCAGTCGGAGGTCGCTGCGTGGGAAGCTGAGCGCAATGAGTTGGATGTCACGGTCAACTGGCAATTCACAAACGAGGACGCTCGAACGAAACTACACCGCCTCTATCCGACTGTCGAGGAGGCTGAGGACTAGTCACTTGACGCTTGGGAAGGTACTAGTGGCGTCCCAGGTCTGCACTGCAGGGTCGAATCCGGCGGTGCGGGTCGATTCGACCGTGCAGTCGACGCTCGAGAGGGTACTAGATTGATTAGCCGCCTCGGCGACGGACACGTATGGCGACGTTCGCAAACGAGCGCGAGCTGCTGGCAGAAGTCAGGGATCGACTCGACGGCTGGCTCTACCGTTCCAGAGCGGATGCGTTCTCGGAACTCTTCGACGGTCCCGACGCGAAACTCTCCGACGAAGAAGTGCAGTTGCTCGATCGCCTCGACTCGCGGTGGAGCCGAGAACACGGGCAGGGGCTGTGGGACGCAGACGAATACGCCATCGTCCCGGTCGGGACGATGGACGAGGAGAGCGCGCCACAGGTCGTCTGTACGACACACCCTCGCCTCCCGGAGGAGGGATATCCCGGAGTGGAGACGCTCGACGCGGAAACTCGCGAGAAGCTAAACGACGCGCTGTGGGAGTACGCCGAACGGGTCGTCGACCTCACACAGCAGGAACTCGAGGAGTTCGTCTGGTCTGCGGACGGCGAGACGTGGAGCGAGTGACCGGCCACTGCGACGGGGTGTTATTTGGTGATCGGTGCCGTCACCTCGAGGTAGGACGCAGACCGTCTCGTCCACCGTACCCATGACGTACACACTCGAAATCAGCGACGAACTCAAAGAACGGCTCGACGATCACACGGAGGAGGACGAATCGTACGAGGAGTTCATCTCGGAACTGGTCTCGATATACGAGACCGAAGGTGCATTCCTCCAGGAAGGATACTCGGAGTGACCGCCGCAACGAGTCTAGGCAGCCTGCACGCGGTCCTCGACCTCGAGGAGCTCCTGGTAGCGGTTTCGGATGGTGACCTCGCTTATGTCGGTCACCTCGCTGACGTCTGACTGGGTGACATTCTCGTCGGTACCGAGCGTCGCGGCGTAGACGGCCGCCGCGGCGAGGCCGACGGGACTCTTGCCGACGTGGACGTTCTCCGACTTGCCAGTCCGGAGGAGGTCACGGGCACGCCGCTCGATCTCCTCCGAAAGGTCGATATCAGAGACGAACCGGCCGACGTAGCTCTCGGGGTCGGCGGGCTCGAGCTCGAGGCCGAGTTCGCGGACGATGTAGCGGTAGGTCCGCTTGAACTCCATCTCGTCGACCAGGCTAACCGCGACGACCTCGTCGATGCTACGGGGCGTTCCGGCCTGGCGGGCGGCAGCGTACGTCGCGGCCGAGGCGACGCCCTCGATCGAGCGCCCGGGCAGGAGGTCCTCCTCGAGGGCACGGCGGTAGATCACCGACGCGGTCTCGCGGACCGACTCGCTCAGGCCGAGTGCACTACCCATGCGCTCGATCTCGCCGAGCGCCTGCTTTAAGTTGCGCTCTTTGCTGTCGCGGGTGCGGAAGCGCTCGTTCCAGGTGCGAAGCCGCTGCATCCGCTGGCGCTGGCGGTTCGAGAGCGTCTTGCCGTAGGCGTCTTTGTTCTCCCAGCCGATGTTCGTCGACAGTCCCTCGTCGTGCATCAGTTTCGTCGTGGGAGCGCCGACGCGGCTCTTCTGGTCTTTCTCGGCGGCATCGAACGCGCGCCACTCGGGGCCGCGGTCGATCTCGTCTTCCTCGACGACCAGGCCACACTCCTCACAGATCGTCTCGCCGTGTTCGTCGTCGGTGACGAGCCGGCCGCCACACTCCGGACAGCTGTATTCGGCGTCGCTCTCTCGTTCGTCCGTTCGTTCTGGGGTCGATGCTCGAGTCGTTCCTGCGTTCGATGCGTGCGTTCGCTCGTCGTAGGTTCGGATACGTGCGTCTGCCATGTTCTGTATCACCTGCGGGTGGAGGGCAGGTAGAGAGCGAGGACTACCGGACGGAGAATCCCGAAGAATCCCGGAAGCCGCTCTTGCTAACGTTAGGTTAGGGCGAAAGGTATTTAACTGTTTCGACGGAGGGACGAGTGCAGCTCTGCTCGAGTGCCACTAGTAATCGACGTACTGGGAGGTCCACTCGCGCCGTTCGCGAAGACACTCCTCACCCTCGTCGGTGATCGCGTAGTAATTCGTCCGTCTGTCGAGTTGACCCTTCTCGACGAGGGCCTTGTTCACGAGCGTGTCGAGATTTGGATAGAGCCGCCCGTGATTGATCTCGGAGTCGTAGTACGTCTCGGCTTCGCCTTTGATCTCCTGGCCAGAGGGCTGGTCGGAGCCCGCGATGACGTACAGCAAGTCGCGCTGAAAACCGGTCAGGTCGTCCACGTTTCAATCACACAGACACAACAGTCGGATGATTATTTGTTATTTGACTCGTACAACGAGTTCACTCGGTATAACGATGCGAAACGGTACTGTCACAGACCGTTCGAGGACGAGAACGCAGTAGGACGAGATTACGGTTCCACAGACGGGCGTCCTCCTGCGACGAACGCCGACGCGACCGACGCAGCGGGTGTCACCCGAACTTGCCGGTGATGTAGTCTTCGACGCGCTGGCTCTCGGGGTTCTCGAAGATCCTGGCGGTGTCGCCGAATTCGGCGAGTTCGCCGCCAGTGAGGAACACCGCGGTCTTGTCGGAGATCCGCGCGGCCTGTTGCATGTTGTGCGTGACGATTACGACCGTGTAATCTTCGGCTAACTCCTCGATCAGGTCCTCGATCTGTGAGGTCGCGACGGGGTCGAGCGCCGAGGCCGGTTCGTCCATTAGCAGGACCTCCGGGTCGGGAGCGATCGCTCGCGCGATGCAGAGTCGCTGCTGTTGACCTCCCGACAGTTCGAGGCCCGACTCGTCGAGTCGACCCTCGACCTCGTCGAGCAGGGCCGCACGCTCGAGTGCACGGTGGACTTTCTCGTCGACGTTGTCGGTCTTGCCCTGGACCTCGAGGCCGTAGGCGACGTTGTCGTAGATCGACTTCGGGAACGGGTTCGGCGACTGGAACACCATCCCGATCTTTCGGCGCAGGGCAACCGGGTCGACGTCGTCGTCGTAGACGTTCTTGCCGTCGAACAGCAACTCGCCTTCGACGCGGGCTGCGTCGACGAGATCGTTCATCCGGTTGATACACCGGAGGAACGTCGACTTCCCACAGCCCGACGGGCCGATGACGGCGGTGACGCGCTTTTCGGGAATCTCGATGTCGACGCTCTGGAGCGCCTGTTCGTCGCCGTAGTAGACGTCGAGGTCTCGCGCCTCGAGGATCGCCCGGTCGTCGGTCGGCTGCTCGCCGCTCCAGTCGTCGGTTCTGTCGGTGAGTCCGTCGGTGCCCGGCGTCGGCGTCGCGTTCTGGTCGTCGGTCTGTTCTGTCTCCGAGGAGGTCATAGGCTCTTGTGTCATTGTTCAGTCCGCTGCTGATATCTGTTCCGGATGAGAATCGCGATCGAGTTGATCGCCAGGAAGACCACGAGGAGCGTCACGGCGGCGGCAGCGACGACGCCGTACTGGAACTCCGTTTCAGGGTACTGTGCCCAGGTGTAGATCTGCATGGGCATGGCGCTGATTTTGCTGAACAGGCTGTTGGGAACGCCGAAGACGGTCGTCGGCGCACCGATCATGATCAGGGGGGCGGTCTCGCCGATCGCCCGTCCGAGCGCGAGGATCGTTCCGGTCAGGATCCCCGGCATCGCCCGCGGGAGCACGACGTTCCGGATCGTCTGCCACTTCGTCGCGCCCATCCCGTAGCTCGCCTGCCGCTGGGAGTCTGGAACTGCCCTGATCGCCTCCTGTGAGGTGATGATCACGATCGGCAGGATGAGCAACGAGATGGTAAAGCCCGCCACGAGGAGTGTCCCGAACCCGAGGTTCAGGAGGCCCACGAACAGCCCCAGTCCGAGCAAGCCGTAGACGACCGAGGGGACGCCCGCGAGGTTCGCGATGTTGATCTGGATGAATCGCGTGAGGAGTCCGTCGCTCGCGTACTCTTCTAAGTAGATCGCTGCGCCGACACCAAGCGGGAACGTGATCAGCGCGATCAGGAGCATGAGCGCGATCGACCCGACGAGCGCCGGGAAGATGCCGGCCTCGAAGGGGTTCGGGTGGGGCGGGCTGGTGAGGAACTGCCAGTCGAGCCAGCCGACGGCGTCGGCGGCCACGTTCGCAAGCAACAGGGCCAGCGAAACGATCCCGACGAGCGTCGCGACGAGGGCCACGTACCGAAACGCCACGTCCTTGGTTCGGCTGACTGTGCCGAAGGCCGATTCGCCGTCCGGCTCGTCGCGTCCGGTTTCGACCGACATCAGCGATACACCTCCCTGTACCGCGAGGCAACCCACTCACTCACGAGGTTCATCGCGAACGTGATCACGAACAGCGTCAGTCCGACCGCGAAGAGACCCTTGTAGGCGGTGGACTGGCCGACGACGTCGCTCGCGCCGATCTGAACCATCGCGGCGGTCATCGTCTGGATGGAGTCCAGAAACAGACCGGCCGGATCGGTCAGATCGACCATCCGGGGCGTCTGCCCGGCCGCGATGGCGACGATCATCGTCTCACCGATCGCTCGCGAGAGTGCGAGGATGAACGACGAGAAGATGCCCGACAGCGCCGCCGGCACGACCACGGACGTCGAGACGGTAAACTTCGTCGCGCCCAGTCCGTAACTCGCCTGTCGAAGCGAGTCCGGCACCGCGCTCATCGCGTCCTCGCTGATCGACGAGACCATCGGGATGATCATGATCCCGACCATGATCGACGCCGACAGCGCGTTGAACGTCGACAGCGGCAGGAACGTATCGAGCACCGGCGTGACGTACACCAGCGCGAAGTAGCCGTAGATCACTGTCGGCACGCTGGCGAGCACCTCGAGTGCGGGTTTGAGGTACGCCCGTCGTCGGTCGGAGGCGTATTCGCTGAGGTAGATTGCCGTCAGCAGGCCGATCGGAAGCGCAATCGCCGCGGAGCCGAACGTGACGATCAACGTGCCGGAGATCAGCGGTAATACGCCGAACGCGACGGGTTCGTTCGTCGGACTCCACTTGGTTCCGGTGAGAAACTCGAGCGGGGAGACGGCAGCGAAGAAGTCGACCGCGTCGAGCAACAGCGTCAGGACGATCGCAACAGTCGTGAGAATCGACAGGAACGCACACAGCGCGAACAGGATTCGCATGGCAGTTCCGCGGGCTGATCGAACCCCGTCGCGAGAGAGGTCGGTCGTGCTCATCGTCGGACAGTACACCTCCGGTCGTCGGTGGAACGCGATCGTGGTCGTGGTAGGTCCGTGATCATGACGTTACCTCGTCGATTTCGGCCTCGAGTCGTTCGATGTTCTCGTCTCGCTTGTCTTCCGTGATCGGGACGTAGCCGACCTCGGAGACCAGATCCGTCGCCGCCTGCTCCATGTAGAACCGGACGAAGTCCTGAACTTCGGGTTCCGGCAGCGCCTGGTCGGAGACGTAGACGAAAAGCGGGCGCGACAGCGGCGTGTACTCGCCTTCCATCGCGGTCTCGATCGACGGCTCGACGGGACCGCCGCCGTCGTCGATCGCGACGGCCTTGATCTGATCTGGATTCTCGCTGTAGTAGGCGAAGCCGAAGTACCCGATCGCGTACTGCGAGCCCTGGACGCCCTGAACGATCGTCCGGTCGCGCTCGGTGGCGTGGTAGTCGTTGGTGTGGTTCGCCTCCTCGCCGATGATCGCCTCGTTGAAGTAGTCGAACGTCCCCGACGTCGTGGCCGCGCCGTAGAGTTCGAACTCCTCGTCCGGCCAGTCGTCGTCGATGTCGCTCCAGCGTTCGGCACCGTCGACGCGCCAAATCTCCCGGAGCTGTTCGACAGTCAACGAATCGATCCAGTCGGCCTCGGGGTTGACGACGACCGTGAGCGCGTCGGTCGCGACCGTAAACTCGATGGGCGTGATTCCGTTTTCGCCGCAGTTCTCGAGTTCAACGTCGGCGACCTCTCGGCTGGCGTTGTTGATGTCGGTCATTCCCGGACAGAAGAAGTTCGAGAACCCCCCGCCGGTGCCCGTCTGGCTGACGGAGACGGTCACGTCATCTCGACGCTGCGTGAACGCCGACGCGACTGCTTCGGTTACGGGAAAGACCGTACTACTCCCTGCAATGTTCACCTCTCTGCCCTCCTGGGCGACCGTTCCGACGCACCCGGATAACCCAGCAGCGGCCGCGATGCCCGTCGCGGCCAGAAAATCCCGCCGATTGAGCCCTGACGGCGGGGGACCAGTGGAGTCTTTCGACATCATGGGAAGATGGCCAGAGACGAGATAAGTACCCTACTATGATAGCTATATAGTGGTATGTAGCCACACTTCCCGGGTTGCATACGGGTGAATGAAAACCGAAAATTCGGTTTTCGGAGCCCAAAACCCGAATCTCGAGGGTACATACCGCTCTAGATACCAACAGAGTAGAGCAGGTAGCGACGTTCAGAACCCAATCTTTTCGGGCAGTATATAGAAACCGTTTCGATACCGTCTGGCGACGACGGCGCTGTCCGCGTCGGTCACGACGAACGATCCACGGACGGAAGCGAACGCTATGCATCTCGTCGCTGTTCCGAGCATCGGCGGTAACGAGGGCGACACACCGAACTCGCAACGGCGGCTATAACGAGTTCTCGAACGATGACGAGGTGATCGCAGCCGTTCCGAAAATAGTGTACTGCCGAGGTATCACTCGAGGAGCGTCTCGTCTCCCTCGAGGGCGTACAGCGTTCGCGCCGCGACGTTAACCGCGTGGTCGCCGATGCGTTCTATGTCCCGGACGACCAGCAGCGGCCGCGAGACGTCCGCGACGGCGTCGTCGGACGCCGAGTCGCAGTCGTCGACGCGCTCGAGCAGTCGACAGACGATCCGCTCGTGGACCGCGTGACACCGTTCGTCGAGTTCGTCGTCGCGGCGGGCGAGCACGAAAGGAGCGTCGGCGTCGTCGGTGACGAACGCCTCGACGGCGTCCTCGAGCAGTTCGAGAGCGAGGGCGCCGAGCCGTTCGAGGTCGAGATCGGCCATCTCGTCGGAGCGCGATCGAAGCGCGTACGCGGCGAGGTTGGCAGCGAGGTCGCCCACCCGCTCGAGGTCGGTGACGATCTTGAACGCGGCGACGACGAACCGCAGGTCGCTCGCGACCGGCTGGTAGAGCGCGATCAACTCGAGACACTCCCGCTCGAGTTCGAGGTACCGGCGGTTGACCTCGTCGTCGCGGTCGACGACGGCCCGGGCGTGGCTCGAATCGTCGGAAAACAGTGTCGAAAGGGCTGTCTCGAGTTGCGTGACGACGAGATCACCCATGGCGACGACGGCGTCGCGAAGCCGCTTGAGACGCTTCTGGTACGCCGGTCGGCTCATCACCCGAACTTGCCGGTGATGTAGTCTTCGACGCGCTGGCTCTCGGGGTTCTCGAAGATTTTTGTGGTGTCGTCGAACTCGACGAGCTCGCCGCCGGTGAGGAACACCGCGGTCTTGTCGGAGATCCGCGCGGCCTGTTGCATGTTGTGCGTGACGATTACGACCGTGTAATCTTCGGCCAGTTCCTCGATCAGGTCCTCGACTTTCGACGTCGCGACGGGGTCGAGCGCCGAGGCCGGTTCGTCCATTAGCAGGACCTCCGGGTCGGGAGCGATCGCTCGCGCGATGCAGAGTCGCTGCTGTTGACCTCCCGACAGTTCGAGGCCCGACTCGTCGAGTCGACCCTCGACCTCGTCGAGCAGGGCCGCACGCTCGAGTGCGCGGTGGACCTTCTCGTCGACGTCGTCGGTCTTGCCCTGGACCTCGAGGCCGTAGGCGACGTTGTCGTAGATCGACTTCGGGAACGGGTTCGGCGACTGGAACACCATCCCGATCTTCCGGCGCAAGGCGACCGGGTCGACGTCGTCGTCGTAGACGTTCTTGCCGTCGAACAGCAACTCGCCTTCGACGCGCGCCGCGTCGATGAGGTCGTTCATCCGGTTGATCGAACGGAGGAACGTCGACTTTCCACAGCCCGACGGGCCGATCATCGCCGTCACGCGTTTTTCGGGAATCGCGACGTCGACGCTCTGGAGCGCCTGCTCGTCGCCGTAGTAGACGTCGATGTCGCGAGCCTCGACGATGGCGTCGGTGTCTTCAGACGCGTGCGATCGATCCTCGACGTCGAACGACGAGTCGAGCAGTGATTCGTCCGAACTGTCCGTCTGTGCCGCCGAATCGGCGACGGCGGTTCCGCTGCCGTCGGCTCGCGGATCGTTGCCGTCCGTCTCGAGTGGGGTATCTCGTGTCATGTTAGTTCTGTCGCTGGTACTTGTTGCGAACGAGGATCGCACTCGCGTTCATCATCAGCATGACGATCAGCAGCGTCACGACGCCGGCCGCGAGCACGCCGTACCGGAACTCGGTCTCGATCTCTTTCGACCAGGCGAAGATCTGCCGGGGCATCGCGCTGAACAGGCTGAAGAACGTGTCCGGTGGTATGCGGACGACCGCTGCGGCACCGATCATCAGAAGCGGTGCCGTCTCGCCGATCGCACGGCCGAACGCGAGGATCGTTCCGGTCATGATTCCCGGCAGCGCCCGCGGAAGCACGACGTTTCGGACCGTCTGCCACTTCGTCGCACCCATTCCGTAGCTGGCCTGCCGGAGCGAGTCCGGGACGCCACGGATCGCCTCCTGGGCGGAGACGATGACGATCGGGAGGATGAGCAGCCCGATCGTGAGACCGCCGACCATGACGATCCCGGCCTGCATCCCGGCGGTCCGGACGAACAGCGTGAGACCGAGAACGCCGTAGACGACCGAGGGGACGCCCGCGAGATTCGCGATGTTGATCTCGATGAGGTCGACGATCGAGCCGAGCAGTTCGTCGTTCGGTGCGTACTCCTCCAGGTAGACCGCGGCCCCGACGCCGACGGGGAACGCCGCGACGGCGACGACGACGAGCATCATCACCGATCCGACGAGCGCGGGGTAGATACCGGCGTCCCTGGGCGTCGTACTGGCGGGACTCGTCAGGAAGCCCCAGTCGAGCCAGAGGTCCGGCCCGGCGAAGCCGAGCGCATCGACGAGGAACGCACCGAGGAGTGCGCCGGCCGCGACCACGACGGGAAACGCCAGTCCGGAGACGCCCACGTCGCGTCTGACGACCGACTCCACGTACAGTCCGACGGGAAGGGCGACGACCGTCGCGAGGACGACCCACGTCGTCGCCGAGAGGTCGACGAGCGGTGCGGCGACGAGTCCGAGTCCGGCGGCGACGATCGTCGCGCCACCGGCGATCGCCCCATCGCGGTCGCTCTCTCGCACGCGCCGGACGTGCCAGGCGGCCGCCGCCGAGATCGGCAGCGTAAACGTCAGCAGAAGCGAGAGCGACGCCGTCGGCAGGACCGGTAGTGCGAGGATCACCTCCCGGAGACTCGGAACGAGTTCCGGGATCGCAAACGACAGCCGGAACAGTTCCTGTCCGAGAAGCGGCGTCTCGACCGGGAAGTCGACGGCGATCCCGGGAACGCCGACGAGCGCGAGCAGGGGGACGAGAACCACGACCGCGAGTCGCTCGAGTGCGCCGGCAGTTCGCGTTCGTGCGTGGAGTTCGACCAGCCCGAACGCGACGGTAGCCGAGAGCGCGAGTGCGAACCACGCGTGCGGCGAGACGATGTGTTCGAAGGTGATCACGACGCCGCCGGCGAGCAGGGTCGTCGCGACCGGAAGGCCAAGCGCCGTGTACGCGACCTCACCCGCTCGAGTGTCACGCGTGTAGTAGTAGCTGCCGACGGCGACGGCGGGCAAGACGAGCGTCACGACGAACGTGAGGAGCCAGCCCGTATCGGCCGTCAGCGGCTGGACCGCGTCGTTGAAGACGTACAGCAGGAACACGAGCACGAGTCCGAGCGCGAGCAGCGTCGCACCGAGGCAGCTGAGTTTGAACAACAGTCCGCGAACCTGGCTGACCTGTCCATCTGCGCCGAACCAGCTTCCGGTCGATTCGTCGGTCGTCGCCATCAGCGGATCACCTCTGGACGCGTCGTATACGAGTTGACACTCATTGGTACTCCTCCCGGTAGCGTGCCGCGATGCGATTGCTGAGCAGGTTCATCGAGAACGTGACGAAAAACAGCGTCAACCCGATCGCGAACATCGAGTAGAACTCCGGCGTGCCGCCGGTCGCGTCGCTCGTGACGGCGTGGACCATCGCGGCGGTCATCGTCTGCCCGGAGTTGAACAGGTTCGCGAACGGGTTCGTGAGATCGAGCATCCGTGCTTGCATCCCACCCGCCATCACGACGATCATCGTCTCGCCGATCGCTCGGGAGAGCGCCAGGATGTACGACGAGAAGATGCCGGAGACGGCAGCAGGGATGACGACGCCCGTCGAGACCTCGAACTTCGTCGCACCGAGGCCGTAGCCGGCCTCCCGAAGCGAGTCCGGGACCGCGCTCATCGCGTCCTCGCTGATCGAGGAGACCATCGGGATGATCATGATCCCGACCATGATCGACGCGGAAAGCAGGTTGAACATGCTCAGATCGAGCCCTCCCTTTCGGAGCCACGGTGTGAGATAGACCAGTGCGAGGTAGCCGTACACGACCGTGGGGATGCCAGCGAGGATCTCGAGGGCCGGTTTCAGGACCGACCGCATCCGGTCGCTCGCGTACTCGCTCAGGTAGACCGCAGCCGCGGTTCCGATGGGAATCGCGACGATCGCCGAGACGGCTGTGACGACGAGCGTCGCGGTCACCAGCGGCAGGACGCCGAAGGTGCCCCGACTCGACTCCCACTCCGTGCCGGTGAAAAACGAGAGCGCGTCGACCTGTCTAAAGAACGCGACCGCGTCTACTGCCAGGGTGACGACGATGCTGACCGTGACGAACACGGTCAGCGCCGCACAGAAAAACAGCAGCCAGTGATACAGCCGCTCTTTCGCAATTTGCCCGTGTGCCGACCGTGTGAGATCGGCGTCGAATGATTCGTTACCCATATCCGTGCTAATTTCTATTCAAATGTGAAATGAAAAGTACCCACTGTGCTTAGTTGCCCGCCGCTTCGTCGAGTTTGCTCATGTTCTCGTCGACCTGGTCCTGGCTCGACGGGACGTAACCGACCTCGTCGGCGATCCAGTCGGCACTGGAGTTCTCGAGGTAGAACTTCACAAATTCGTAGACTTCCTCGCGCTGGACGGACTCCTCGGACGGGTAGATGTACAGCGGTCGGGCCATCGGGTAGGTTCCCTCCTTGGCAGCCTGTAGGCCCGGCTCGCCACACTCGCTGCTGTCGTCTTCTTTGACCGAGAGCGCCTTCACGCGGTCCTCGTTCTCGGCGTAGTAGGCGTAGCCGAAGTAGCCGATGGCGTACGGGTCGTTCTCGAGGCCCTCGATGATGATGTTGTCGTCCTCGGTGGGTTCGTAGTCGGTGCGGTGGTTGCCGGCCTCGCCGATGACGTTCTCGGTGAACCAGTCGAACGTCCCCGAGGTCGTGTCGGGGCCGTAAAGGACGAATTCCTCGTCGGGCCAGTCGGAGTTGACGTCCGACCACGTCTCGGCACCGCCTTCCTGCCAGATCTGGGCCAGTTCGTCGAAGGACATGCAGTCGACCCAGTCGTTGTCGGGACTGACCGCCACAGTGAGCGCGTCGCCCGCGACGTTCATCTCGATCGGCGTGACGTCGTTTTCGGCACAGAGGTCTTGCTCTTCGGACTTGATCGGACGGGACGCGCCGTTGATGTCCGAATCACCGGGACAGAAGTGGTTCTGGAAGCCGCCACCGCTGCCGGTCGAGTCGACGGTGACGTTCACGTTCGGGTGTTGCTCCATGAACCGCTCTTGCATCTGGACGGAGATCGGGTAGACCGTACTGCTCCCCTTGACGACGACCTCGCCCGAGAGTCCGTCGTCGCCGTCGCTTGCCTCGTTCTCGGCACAGCCGGCGATCGCCACCGCTCCCACGGATCCGGCCGCAGCGAGGAATTTCCGTCGCGATACTGCGTCGACCGTCCGGCCGAACTGGTTGTCGGGCATCAGGCAAACGAATCCATCGGTCGTAAAAATACGATGCTATGACTAGTATATATTCGTACATAGAGCCATATTCGGCTACTGTTCGGGCAGTAGCCGCGAAGCGTCTCGGATCGACGCCGTTCGAGTATAGCGACGTCACTCTCGACCGACCGCCGTCGAACGGCGTCGATCGGCGGGAGTCGGGACGAACGTTCTCGACCGGTCGTACGCGAGGGGATCTGGTTCGTCGCGTGGTCCGTGATCCGCCAGAGCGAGCCCACATACATATATACACATTTTTCTATATATCTATACGTTCGTTATCTATTGACGAAGGTAGATATACGGTCTGGAACGTTCCGATAATAGATCTAAATCGACGAATGCGACCCGAGTAACCGGCCAGAACGGATTGCTCTATAGATACTGGTAGATTTATAGTCTACCGGTCTAGAGCGAACCACATGGAGACGCGCAAGGTCCAGGTAACTGGAGGATCGACGTACACCGTCTCGCTCCCCAAGTCCTGGGCGACCGACAACGACGTCAGCGCAGGAACCACGGTCGAGTTCTACCCCGAAGACGACTCGTTGCTCCTGACTCCCCAGAGTGAGACGCACCGACAGAAGGGGACCCTCGACGTGTCGAACCTCGAGGGCGATCGGCTCACTCGTGCGGTCATGACGATGTACGTCAGCGGCTTCGACGTCATCGCACTCGAGGCGAGCCGGATCACGACCGATCAGCGGCGGGCGATCCGCAGCGCCACGCAGAGTCTCGTCGGCGTCGAAGTTCTGGAGGAGACGACCGACAGCGTCGTCATCCAGGACCTGCTCGACTCCTCCGAACTCTCGATCGTCAACGCCGTCACGCGCATGCGCCTGATCGCCCAGTCGATGCTCGAGGACGCCGTCACGGCGCTCATCGAGAACGACGACGACATCGCACACGACGTCATCGAGCGCGACGACGACGTCGACCGCCTCTGGCTCGTCGTCTCGCGGATCTTCCGGGCGACCCTGCGGTCGCCCCGAGCCGCCGAGGAACTCGGCGTTCCGCGGGAGGACTGTTTCGACTACCACTCCAGCGCTCGCCAGCTCGAGCGCGTCGCCGACCACGCCGTCAAGATCAGCAAGCTCGCGCTCAAACTCGAGGAGATCCCCGAGGAGGTCGCAGACGCCCTCGAGGTGCTTCACCAGGACGCCTTCGACATCCTCGAGAAGTCCATGGACGCGCTGTTCGCCGAGGAGAGCGAGGAGGCAAACCGGCTCGGGCACGCCGCCCGCGAGTCGGTCCTCGAGATCGACCAGCACACGCGAACGATCGACGACATGCTTCGCGACCTAGATCCCATCCAGGCGCAGTCGCTCGGCCTGATCGTCGACTCGCTGTCCCGCAGTGCAGACTACGGGGGCAACATCGCCGAGACGGCGCTGCAGAAGGCCGCTCCGCGTCCCTGATCGGGGGAAGGAGACGGGTATCGCAGTCGCTTGCGGTTCGGAGAAGCGTCGAGAGAACGGGGGCTACTTACTCGAGCAGGACCGCGTTGACCTGTCCGGTCTGACCGGGACGGGAGGTGACGCGGGCACGACCCTCGTCGGTGTCGATGACGGCACCTTTCGTGATGATGTTCCGGCGGACGTAGTTGGGGTTAGCGTCGTTCTCGACGACGTCGTTTATCGTCGTCGTCACGGTCTCGCTGCCGACGTTGACGTTCGCCTCGTTCGTCGCGAGCGCGCGCGTTTTCTCACCGTTTCCGCGAACGTCGACGGTCCGGAAGCGGGGTTCGCCGACCTGCGTCTCGGTCGGGAGCCGTCCGAGTTCGGACTTCTTGCGGTTCCGGGAGTGCTTGAGTCGGCCACCGGTTCGCTTTCGCGTAGAGCGTCCCTGGTCTTGCATACTCGGGAGAAGTCCCGGCGCATACTTGAATGCACTCTTTCCGGCCGACTCGTCGCTCGTCAGCCACCGGACGTGGCCGGACGCTTCCACGAGGGGCGCGCTGGTGGCGCTGGAGGTGCTGGTGGTTACTCCTTCTGGGCGTCGACGACCGCCACGCCCGCGAGGTTGACGATGTCTTTGACCTCGTCGCCGCGCTGGAGGACGTGGACGGGCTTGTCCATTCCCACGAGCATCGGGCCGATCGCCTCGGCACCGCCCAGCCGCTGGAGCAGTTTGTAGCCGATGTTGCCCGCCTCGAGGTTCGGGAAGACGAGCACGTTGGCGGGCTCCTCGAGTTCGGAGAACTCGTAGGTCCCGGTGAGGATGTCCTCGACGACGGCGGTGTCGGCCTGCATCTCGCCGTCGACGGGGAAGTCGACCTCGGGGTCGTCCTGGAGCATCGAGGCCGCCCGGCGGGGCTTGCGGGTGCCCTCGTTGTCGACGCTGCCGAAGTTCGAGTACGAGAGCAGGGCCGCACGCGGCTCGACGTTGAACCGGCGGGCAAGCTTTGCGGTCTGTTTGGTCACCTCGGCCAGCACGTCCTCGTCAGGCGACTGGTTGACCGTCGCGTCTGCCACGAAGATCACGCGATTCTTGAACGTGAGCAGGTAGACGCCGGCGGCGTAGTTCGCGTCGGGTTCCGTCCCGATCACCTGCAGCGGCGGCCGCAGCGCCGACGGGTAGTGGTGGGTCAGCCCCGTCAACAGCGCGTCCGCGTCACCTTGCTCGACCATCACGCTCCCGAAGTAGTTGGTGTCCCTGCGGACGAGTTCCTCCGCCTCGGAGCGCGTGATCCCCTTGCGCTGGCGCAGTTCGTACAGTCGATCGGCGTACTCCTCGTAGTCGCCGGCCGCGGGATCGGCGACGGACGGGGTGAAATCGAGCCCCAGGTTCGCCGCGGCCCGTTTGATCTCGTCTTCGTCGCCGATGAGAACGGGGTGAGCGATCCCCTGTTCCTGGAGCTGGTAGGCAGCGCGGATCATCTTCTCGTCGTCGCCCTCCGCGAGCGCGATGCGCTTGGGTTCGCTCTTGGCCTTGTTGAGCACGACCCGCATCATCTCGCGGGACTTGCCCAGGCGAGCCTCGAGTTGCTCCTCGTACTCGTCGACCTCGAGGTCGACGCGGGCGGCACCGGAGTCGATCGCCGCCTGGGCGACGGCGGGGGCGACGCGGAACAGCACGCGCGGGTCGACCGGTTTCGGGATGATGTAGTCGGGACCGAACTGGAGGGGTTCGTCGCCGTAGGCTTTGACGACCGCGTCGGGGACGTCCTCCCGCGCGAGGTCGGCGAGCGCCCGGGCGGCGGCGACTTTCATCTCCTCGTTGATCTCCGTCGCGCGCACGTCGAGCGCGCCACGGAAGATAAACGGGAACCCGAGGACGTTGTTGACCTGGTTCGGGTAGTCCGATCGACCGGTCGCCATGATGACGTCGTCGTCACGGGCCTCCTTGGCCTCGTGGTAGCCGATCTCGGGGTCAGGGTTGGCCATCGCGAAGATGATCGGGTTTTCGCCCATCGAGGCGACCATCTCCTGGCTGACGATGCCGCCGACAGAGAGGCCGACGAAGACGTCCGCCCCCTCCATCGCGTCGCCGAGGTCGCCCTCGGGCACGTCGCGGGCGAACTCGCGTTTGTACTCGTTGACGTCGCCAGCACGAGCGCGTTCTCGGGTGATGATTCCCGAGGAGTCACACATCGTGATGTTCTCCTTTCTCGCCCCGAGCGAGACGTAGAAGCGAGCCGTGGCGAGCGCGCTCGCGCCCGCGCCGGAGAAAACGATCTCGAGGTCCTCGAGGTCTTTCCCGGCGACGTCGGCGGCGTTGAGAAGCGCCGCCCCGGAGATGATGGCGGTGCCGTGCTGGTCGTCGTGGAAGACCGGAATGTCCATCTCCTCGCGCAGGCGCTCCTCGACGGTGAAACACTCGGGCGCTTTGATGTCCTCTAAATTGATCCCGCCGAAAGTCGGTTCCATCATCTTCACCGCCTCGACGATCTTGTTCGGGTCGGCCTCGTCGAGTTCGACGTCGAACACGTCGATGTCGGCAAAGCGCTTGAACAGGACGCCTTTCCCTTCCATCACCGGCTTCGACGCCTGTGCACCGATGTCGCCGAGTCCGAGCACCGCCGACCCGTTCGAGACGACACCCACGAGGTTCCCCTTTGCGGTGTAGGTGAACGCTTCCGTCTCGTCCTCGTGGATTTCCATACACGGCGTGGCGACGCCGGGCGAGTACGCGAGCGAGAGGTCGCGCTGTGTATTCGTCGGTTTCGTCGTCGAAATCTCGATCTTTCCTGGAGGATCGATGCGGTGGTACTCCAACGCGTCCTCGTCTAATCCCATGCGTAGAGCCACTGTGGGGGAGTACAAAAACGATGTGAAAGCAACAGTAGACAATCGTCGAAACCACAGTCGTTACCACGGTACCTGGTGTCGTGGTGGTGCAGGCCAGGAGCCAGAACAGCTGGGTTCTGGCGTGTCGTCTCCCAGTCACGTTCCTGATTCGACTCTTTTATACGCACCGCGACAGTGTGGTGACGTATGGACGTCGCGCTCGGTGGGACGTTCGACCCCGTTCACGACGGTCACAGGCGGTTGTTCGAACGGGCGTTCGAACTCGGAGACGTAACCGTCGGCCTGACGAGCGACGAGCTCGCGCCGAAGACTCGTCACGTCGACCGGTACGTCAGATCGTACGACGAACGAAAGCGTGACCTCGAGTCGGAACTCGAACAGTACGCGGCCGAACACGACCAGGAGTTCGAGGTCCGAACGCTCTCGGAACCGACTGGAATCGCGACCGAACCGCAGTTCGACTACCTGATCGTCTCACCCGAGACAGTCGACGGCGGCAAGCGAATCAACGAACTCCGGCGCGAACGGGGACACGATCCGCTCGAGATCGTCGTCGTTCCGCACGTCCTCGCCGAAGACGGCGACATCATCTCGAGTACGCGCATCGTTCAGGGAGAGATCGACGAGCACGGTGCCCTCACGCCGGATCGCGACGGTCGCGAGAAGACGCGCACCTGAGCGCGTGACTGTCACGGAAATCGACCGTCACAGACCGCCTATACGCGTGTAACGGTACGTCTTCGTCGACTTCAGACGATTTTACTGGATTTCGATGTCGTAGTAACGTCTTACGTCGACCGTCACCGCCGACGAGGCCGCAGTCACCACTGCGGTGGCTCGAGCCCGGCGATCTCGAGGAGATCTTTCCACCGCTGCTGGATCGACAGTCGGGAGACGTCCGCGGCGTCGGCGACCTCGCCTTGCGTCCGACCGTCGCCAGCGACGAGCGCCCCGGCGTAGACGCTGGCCGCGAGCGCAGCCCGTTTCGATCGGTCGGCGTCCGGCACGTCGGCGAGGAAGAGATCGACCGCACACGATCGCGCCTCGGACGACAGCTCGAGTCTGTCGGCAACCTGTTCGAGTTCCGTCAGCCAGTCGTCGTATTTGACGCGCTCTCGAGCGCTGTACATACCGTCGAGTACCCGCTCATCCGGTTTAAAGGCACGGCCGGAGAGTGGACGACTGCGGGGGTCGAAAACAGTTCGGACAACAGTACGCTACGTGATCCAACATTCAACTACGAACGATCGGGAATACGGTCGTCTTCCAGCGATTCTACTAGGTCGCGATTACTAATTGAGGAGGAACGCGACGTGTAGCTAGACTCCGGCCGCCCGACGGTTCGGCGTCAGTTGTCAATGAGCGAACCAACCTGCAAACTCGTCTGTACCGGGTGTGGCCTCGAGATGCCGTACCGGGATCGCGCACTGGCCGAGCAGGCGGCGGAGCTCCACCAGTCGCGTGGTGACGAACACGTGACCTTCATCGTCCCACTGGACTGGTCGCCGGAAGAGCCGGTGACCCACGAGTGATCGGGACCGACAGGTACTTACTGGACTCGCGGGAATCGGAAACTGCGCGCGGGTAGCCAAGCCAGGCCAACGGCGCAGCGCTTAGGACGCTGTCCCGTAGGGGTCCGCCGGTTCGAATCCGGTCCCGCGCATTCTCCGCGAACAATTCCGTGAGCGGAGAATTCGGTCAGCGGATTCGAACCCTGCAAGTCACAGCCCGCGCAGGGCCGTAGCCCGAGCAGGAATGTCTCGCTTCGGTTCGAATCCGGTCCCGCGCATTCTCCGCGAACAACTCCGTGAGCGGAGAATTCGGTCTCAGCAACATCCGCTTTTACCGGACCAAAGCGCTCGATCAACGACGTTCCAATCTCCCCGGTTGCTCATACTACTGGACACCAGTCAGTGACTACTCGATCGCGTCTCGACGGCTGTCGTCGCTGACGACTGCGTCTCGAGTGCGATCGATGTCTGATAACGCCTGCTGTAAGTCATCACCGGAGCAACCGCGAGCAGTCTGGCGGTTGCTCCGGAAAACAGTTACAGCAGTCATTATGAACCGTGTTGTCCAGCAGTATCACTCACACGGCGATCCCTCGAGGACGGCCACCACCCGTGCTGCCGGACGACGGTCAGTAGACACTCCATCGGGCAGTGTTCGAAGAGTCGCGGGGAGAGAGGACGAGTCGAGCCGACCGGTGGCCAGGGCCGACACGCGAGCCAGTCAGCGCGCGAGGGAGAGTGCCGCGTCGATCTCGCCACGCCACGGATTTCCGTGGCCGGGCAGGAGCGTCACCGAACCCAGCCCCTCGAGTCGGGTGAGCGACGCCCTGGCTTCGTCGTGGTCCTCGTCGGCGGAACCGAGTAGCTGCGGATCTCCCTCCCGGCCGGTGAAGATGTTCCGCGTCGCGAGCACGTCGCCACAGAACAGGACGTCGCGGTTCTCGACGTACAGCGCGCACGACCCGCGGGTGTGACCGGGGGCAAAGATCACGCGCGGTTCGCCGGGCACGGGGAGGACGTCCCCGTCGGCGAGTGGCTCGGCGTCGGCGAGCGGTTCGACGGCCGTGACGCCGTCGCGGATCATCTCGACGGCGTACACGAAGAACCCGGGCCGCCAGAGGTTTCGGTAGAACCATCCGGGGGCGCCCTGTGGCTGGCCGCGAAGGAGAGGCAGGTCGTCCGGATGGCAGTAGACGGGCACGTTCCGGTCGACCAGATCGCTGGCGAAGCCGACGTGGTCGGCGTCCGCGTGAGTCAACACGAGGGCGGCGACGTCGTCGAACTCGTAGCCGTTTTCGGCGAGCCAGTCGCCGAGCTGCGGCCAGTGCGCCGGGAGGCCCGCGTCGACGACGGTCAACCCGTCGTCCGCCTCGAGGACGTACCAGTTGATTCGACGCGTGCCGAATCGGTAGACGCCATCGGCCACCTCGCGATCCGTCGACTCGGGGCGATCGTCGGCCGTCGATGTGCTCATACTGTCAGTACGAATATCGAACATATAGTTGTTCTCGACGTTACACGATATACAGGCGAAAGCCCATGAGTTTACTCGTGGGATGAAGCCGTCACTACTGCATCAAACCACGCGACACGACTCCCCCGAATCACCCACGCAATCTGAAAGGTTTAAGACGAATCTCCACGTTATTCGACAGAGGCATGCGGCATGCTGCTGCGGGGAACCCGCTCACGCTCACCATGGCTACGAGTAGGTCTCACACTCCTACACACAAACACACCCTTCGCAGCCCAACCAGCAGTGTGGTTGGCATGCCACTCGACGACCCTCACTCGTGGTTTGAATCGAGGGTCAGGCCGATGGCGCGGCCCACTGCCCAGTGCGCTGGACGCCGCTGGGAGCCACTCCCTCCTCGGGAGGGCTACGCCGAGCAGATACCCAAGACCACCACAACCCTCCGTGTGAGGGCTGAAGGCGCGTCAGTGAACCCGCAAGTTCACAGCCGGGGTGGAGCCCGCGTATGCGGGCCGTGATACCCACGGAGGAATCCCACGGCGTTAGCCGTGCGGAGGACGTCAAGGGCCGGGGTCTGTGCAACCACGAGCGGACGACGTCCTCGAGGACGTCGATCTGCCGAAGGTCCAGGCTGGACGAGGATACGATCGTCAGTCGAAGAAACCACGAGAACGACTGGCGGACACTCGTCTGACGGGTCCACAACGCTTATTCACACGCGAACGGGTTGTAGTATCAATGGCCGGGCTAGACGACGTGTTTGGAGATCTTTTTTCGGGAATCGACGGCGTCGTCCTCTTCTCACCGAGTGGATCGTACTACGAGCGGTTCGAAGACCTCGAGGACCTCGATGTGATCGTCATCGGGACGGAGAACACCGTCGGGGCCGAGACGTTCGTCGAGTTACCACTCGAGTTCGCAGACATCACCGACCGGGTCCGGTTCGGACTCGAGGGTGGGATCGACGATGGCGTCATCGAAGACGGTGACGTGCTGGTGTGTGCGACGAGCGTCTTCGACGACGGGATCGACACCGTCTCGCGCGTGAGAGCCGACGCAGACGCACACACCGGAATCTACGACCTGTTCGCCAGGTCGCGAGCCGATCCCGAGGTGATCCGGTCGGTCCTCGAGTTGGCGATCGAACTGGGAAAGAAAGGACAGAAGGGCAAGCCCGTCGGCGCGCTGTTCGTGGTCGGCGACGCGGGGAAAGTGATGAACAAGTCTCGACCGCTGTCGTACAACCCCTTCGAGAAGTCCCACGTCCACGTCGGCGACCCGATCGTGAACGTCATGCTAAAGGAGTTCTCGCGGCTCGACGGCGCGTTCGTCATCTCTGACTCGGGGAAGATCGTTTCGGCCTACCGGTACCTCGAGCCGTCGGCGGAAGGCGTCGACATCCCGAAGGGCCTCGGCGCGCGCCACATGGCCGGCGGGGCGATTACCCGGGACACGAACGCGATCGCGATCGTCCTCTCGGAGAGCGACGGACTGGTACGGGCGTTCAAAGGCGGAGAGCTGATTCTGGAGGTCGATCCGGAGGCATACTGACATGGTAGACGTGCAGGCTCTGGTCGACGAGCCGGCGATCATAGCGACCGCAGTGTTGGCGCTCGGGTTCGTCATCGGGTATCTCGTCGGCCGACTGAACAAGGAGCTGTTGAGTGCAGCGGGCGTCCCGGAGGCCGTCGAGGGGACGCCGTTCGAACGGACGGCACAGTCGCTCGGAACCTCGACGGTCGAAATCGTCGCGCGACTGAGTTCGTGGTTCATCTACGGCATCGCCGTGCTCACGGCCGTCCACATCGCCCAGCTGCTCGATACGAACGCGTTCTGGCTGCGCGTCACCGAGTACATCCCACACGTTTTCATCGCCGTCTTCGTCCTCATCATCGGTTTCATCGTCGCCGACAAGTCGGAACTCGTCGTCAGCGAGTACCTCCGGGGCGTCAAACTGCCGGAGGTATCGATCATTCCGAAGGCGGTGAAGTACTCCGTGCTGTACGTCACCTTCCTCATCGCCCTCTCGCAGGTGGGCGTTCGGGTTCTCGCGCTGATGATCCTGCTTACGGTGTACGCCGCCGGCGTCGTCATCGTCGGCGCGTTCGCGTTCAAAGACTTCCTCGTCTCGAGTGCGGTCGGGATCTACCTGCTGCTCGAACAACCCTACAGCATCGGGGATCGAGTACGGATCGGCGATCGGGCGGGAATCGTCCAGGAGGTCGACCTCTTCGTGACGAAAGTCGAGTCCGACTCCGAGGAGTACGTCATCCCGAACCGGCAGGTGTTCGACGAGGGAATCACCCGGATCCGGGACTGATCAGTCGAGCGTGAGACCGGCGTGCCACAGGTCGACGCCGGCCGCACGCTTTTTCGCGTCCATCTTCGCGAGCAGGCGCGTCGCGAGCGAGGCGGTCTCGACGGCTCGCGTCTCGCCTTCGGTGCGGAACTCGCCGGTCACCCGGTTGGCGTAGACGGTACAGACTGCACCGGCCCGAAGCCCGTAGAGGTTCGCGAGCGTGAGAATGGCGCTGGCTTCCATCTCCACGTTCGCGACGTTCGCCTCCCGCAGCTCGTCGAGCAGTCGCTCGGAATCAGCGGCCTCGAAGCCGTCGAAGCCGGGCCGTCCCTGGCCAGCGTAGAAGGAGTCCGTACTCGTCGTGATCCCGGTGTGGTAGTCGTATCCCAGCCGTTCGGCGGCGGCGACGAGCGCACAGACGACCTCGTGGTCGGCGACGGCGGGGTAGTCTTCGCGGACGTACTCGTCGCTGGTCCCCTCCTGGCGGACGGCTCCGGTCGTGATGACGAGGTCGCCGACGGCCATCTCCGGCTGGATCGCACCACAGGAACCGACGCGAATCAGCGTGTCGACGCCCACGCGGGCGAGTTCCTCGACCGCGATCGCGGCCGACGGGCTGCCGATCCCCGTGGACGTGACCGAGATCGGCGTCCCCTCGTAGGTTCCGGTCGCCGTTCGATACTCCCGGTGGTGGGCGCGAACCTCACCCTCGTCCCAGCAGTCGACGATCTTCTCGACGCGTTCGGGGTTTCCCGGCAGGAGGACGGTATCGGCGACGTCGCCCGGAGCGATCTCGAGGTGGTACTGTACGTCGGCGTTCGGGTCTTCACTGTCGCCCGGCATTCGGCAGTCGGATTCGGTTCGGGACCGTATATAAATGTAGGGCAGCCGTAGGTCCGATCATGGCGAAGGGAACGCTCGAGGACACGTACGTCGCCGCCCTCCAGCACGATCGGGCGGACGTCGACCCGACGGCGACGCTCGTCGGCGTCGTCCGGCGACCGACGTCGTGGTTTCACGCGGCCGTCGACGAGAACGTCCCCGAACTCGGCCCCCCCGCGGCGTTGCTCGAGGACGTCCGCGCCGCCGAGGAGGACCTGAAGATGCAGGGGATCTGCGAGGAGGGGGCACACAACGCCGCCTGGCACCGGGCCGACTTCGAGGATCGGTACCGCCGGCACCTCGCAGAATCGCCCGAGGCAACGGCGGCGATCGCGGCCCTCGAGGAACGGCTCGAGGCGGGCGAGTCGCTGGCGCTGGTCTGCTACGAGAACACCGACAAGAAGCGGTGTCACCGGACGATTCTGCGAGACGTCCTCGAGGAGGACCCGTAGACGGACCGGTCCGGCGCGGACGCGCGACTCGAGTTGAGTACTCGCGTGAGCGGGAGTAGGTCGGGTACACGGACCGAGTCGGGTCGGTCAGATAGTTTTTTTGACGGCAGTGTGGAATGAAAAACAGTGATCGATGAGAACGGACGAGGACTTCCCCGCGGTCGCCGCCATCTTCGTCGTCGGGATGGCGCTCCCGATCGCCGTCGCCCTGGCGATACACGACGTGCTCGCGCTCTACCTGACGGGCCGTCAGTTCGCGTCTCTCGGTGCGGCCGCGTTCGCCCTCCTCACGTGGGTACTCCTCGAAGCGCGGGAGATAGACCGCGCGAACTTCCTGGTCGCGTCGCTCGTCCTCCCGTGGATCGGGGCCGTCGGAGTGGTATTCGTGGGATTCACGGTGGGACAACACCCCGGTGGCTTTCGATACCTCTTCGGGGAGTTCGAGGATCTCGGAGCGTACGCGGCGCTGTACACGATCGGTGGCGTCGTGGCCGTGGCACTCCTGCGAGGAGTCGAACGGTTCACACGGCGGGACGGCTGGCGTCCCGCACCGCTGACCGTCGCCGTCGGCCTCGTCGCCGTCCTCGTGCTCGGGTCGGCAGTGGGCGGCGCGTACGTGACCATCGCCGCGAGTTCCGCCTCGATCTCGGACGTCGAGGCCGACGTCATCGATCGGCGATCGAGCTACGAGACCGACGGGACGGGGCTGGTCGTCGTCGTCGAGGGCGAACCGACGGAGCTTCGCCTGACGGTGACCGCGCCCGACGGGACGACGGCAGTCGAGCGGCTCACGGACGAGGATCTGCGGGACGGAACGGCCACGGTCGAACTCGAGGACTGGCGATTCGACGCGCCCCTGCGAGCCGGGACGTACGAGGTTGAGTTGTCGGCGCTGACGGGTGTGACGGTCGATCGGACGACGTACACGATCGAAACCGAGCCCACGCCGTCGCTTCGGCAGGTCGAGGTCGTGCCGCCGAACGGCGAACCCACCATCGACGTTCCCACCGACGCGACGGGAAGAGAGAGTGGAACCGAGAGCCAGGTCCGGATCGTCACCGTGATCGCGAACGAGGGCGACGCCCCCAGCGAGTTCGCCACCAGACTCGTGGCCGGCGACGGCGAATTCGTCACGGTCGAGGCGATCGTGATCGAACCCGGCCGGTCCGGTGTGACCGTCGTCGGCCTGTCCGACGAGGACGTCGAGCGGGTCCACCGGGAAAGCGACGGAGAACTCGAGGTGGAAGTCATCTTCGACGGCGAGGTCGTCACGACAGAGCGCGTGATGCTCCCCGCACCCGAAACCGACAGCGGGTAGCGACGAACGCCGTGCCGTCGCGTTACTCGAGGGTCGCTTCCGTGATCGTGTTGGGCAACAGTTCGCCGAGCGTGTACTCGCTGACCGAATCGCCCTCGTCACAGAGCACGAGGAGGTCCGGATCGCAAAACTCCGTGAGCGTCTGGCGACACATCCCACAGGGCGTGACCCCGTCGCGGCGGTCGGAGCTGACGGCGATCCGCGAAAAGTCGCGATGTCCCTCCTTGACCGCCTCGGCGATCGCCACCTCCTCGGCGTGGAGGCTGTTACTGAAGTTCGCGTTCTCGAGGTTGCAGCCGACGAACACCTCGCCGTCGGCGGTCTCGAGGGCTGCTCCGACGCGGTACCCGGAGTACGGAACGTGTGCGCGGTCCTGTACGTCGCGGGCCGTCTCGACGAGGTCGTCGACGGAAGATCGGTCGTCGTCCATGGCGAGCGATAGGTCGACGGCGTGCAAGAAACCACCGTCCGCCGGACCTAGTCGCGTCGGTCGCTACTGCCGCCCGTCGACTCGAGCAGGCGATCGATCTCCTCGTCTGCGAACCCGAACTCGGCGAGGACCTCGGCGGTGTGGGATCCGTGGCAGGGAAGCGCGGAGCGATCCGGTGTACCGTTGGCGTCGACCGGCGACTCGATCCCTGGCGGCGCTTCCCGTCGTACCGTTCCCCGCGTCTCGTACTGCGGGTGCTCGAGCGCCTCCCGCGGCGTCAACACTGGCTCGACTGGGATTTCGGGGTCGTCGAGAGCGACCCACTCCTCGCGGGTTCGACTCGCGAACAGTTCCTCGAGTTCTTCCCGGAGCACCGCCCGCTCGGCGGGGTCGTCGGTTCCGTGGGTCGACTCGAGGTCGGGGCGGTCGACGGCGCGACAGAACGCCGTCCAGAACTTCCGCTCGAGCGCCGCGAACGTGACGTACCGGCCGTCGGCGGTTTCGTAGACGTCGTACCAGGGGAGCGCGCCGGTCAGTGGCGTCTCGCCCGGTCGGGGGTCGTCGCCGAGGGCGGCCGGCAGGGTCACGACCTGCGAGAACGACAGGACGGCATCGGAAAGCGAGAGGTCGAGGTGGGTTCCGGTGCCGTCGCCGAGTTCCCGCGAGAGCAGTGCGGAGACGATACCGAAGGCGGCGGTCAGCCCGCCGGCCATGTCCGCGATCGGGTAGCCGGGAATCCGCGGCGCTTCGTCGGCGTCCGCCCGGGTCATGTCCAGCAGCCCGGCGAGACCGACGTAGTTCAGGTCGTGGCCGGCCCGGTCGCGGTGCGGCCCCTCGCGCCCGTAGCCGGTCAGCGAGCAGTAGACCAGTCCCGGATTGTGCTCGCCGACCGTCTCGTAGTCGATCCCGAGGCGCTCGGTCACGCCCGGACGGAAGCTCTCGACCAGGACGTCTGCCTGCGCTAGCATGCGGTAAAGGGCGTCCCGGCCAGTGTCGCTTTTCAGGTCGAGCGTCACGCTTCGCTTGCCACGGTTGACCGCAGCGAACACCGCGCCGACGCCCGAGTCCGTCCGCGGCGGGAGGTCGCGGGCGTAGTCGCCCGTGTCGGGGTCCTCGATCTTGATCACGTCCGCGCCGCAGTCGGCGAGCAACTGGGTCGCGTACGGTCCCGGCAGCAGGCGCGTGAGGTCGAGTACGCACACGTCGTCGAGTCGCATACCCTCGAGACACGTCGGGAGCACTAAAATGTCGGTAGCCAGTCGAGTCTCACCGCTCCTCGTCGATCGCCGCCTCGACGACCTCGCTGACGTCTGCGATCAACTGGTCGACGTCGTCGCTCTCGGCGTAGATCCGGACGTAGGGTTCGGTCCCGCTGGGGCGGACGAGCGTCCAGGCGGCGTCGTCGAACTCGAGTCGGACGCCGTAGTCAGTGTCGACCGCCGCCCCGGGGAAAGCCTCGGGGAGCGCCGTCTCGAGGCGCGCCATCACGGTTTCTTTCGCCTCGTCGGGGCAGTCGACGCTCACCTTGCGGTAGGGGCGTTCGGTCACGGGCTCGCGGAGGGCGTCGGTGCCGCCCGCCTCGACGACGAGCGCGGCGACGAGTGCGGCGCTGGCGATGCCGTCGATCCAGCCGCCGAAGGCGGGGTGGACGTGTTTCCAGGGTTCGGCCGCGAAGACGACCTCGGTGTCCGCGTCGCCGCGTTCGCGCTCTCGAGCGATCCCCTCGTGGAGTGCGCCGAGTCGCACCCGTTCGACGCGTCCGCCGGCGTCGCGAACCAGTTCGTCGATCCGGGCCGAGGCGTTGGGCGTGGTGACGACGACCGGGTCCGCGACGGCGGCCGTCCGGACGTAGGAGGCGGCGACGACAGCGAGGATCGTGTCCTCGTGGATCACGTCGCCGTCGCCGTCGAGGACGACCAGGCGATCGGCGTCGCCGTCGTGGGCCAGCCCGAGGTCGAACGCCCCGTCGGCGAGGAAAGCAGCGAGGTCGGTCAGCGTCTCGGGCGTCGGCTTGCTCTCTCGAGCGGGGAAGTGGCCGTCGACGGTCGCGTTCAGCGCGACCACCTCGGCACCGAGCGACTCGAGGACCTGCGGAGTCGCGAGTGCGCCGACGCCGGTCCCGCAGTCGACGGCGACCGACAGCCCCGAGAGTGGGGTCGCGTCGGTTCCGAACCGGTCGCGGACGTACGTCGCGACGGCGTCGCGGTAGGCGTCGAGCACGTCGAGGCGTTCCGAACGCCCCCACTCGTCCCACGGGGCGAGTTCGGAGTCGCCGACTGCGGCCTCGACGGCCTCCTCCTCGTCGCGGTCGTACTCGACGCCGTCGACGAAGAGCTTGATTCCGTTGTCCGCCGGCGGGTTGTGACTCGCCGTGAGCATCACGCCGTGTCGCCCCTGCGAGGCAAAGGCGAGCGCGGGCGTCGGGACCTGTCCGAGTCGGCGAACGTCGGCCCCGGTACTCTCGAGACCGGCCTCCATCGCCGCCGCGAGCGCCGGCCCCGTCTCGCGGCCGTCACGGCCGACGACGAACGTCTCTCCGGCGACGCCTGCGGCCTGTCCGACCGAGAGTGCCAGCTCCGGCGTCACCTGCTCTTCGACGGGGCCCCGGATTCCTGCCGTCCCGAACAGCGTCATACGCGCTGGTTTACCCGAGGAACTACTTATACTACCGGACAGCAATCGGTGGGTGCTCGAGAGACGCTACTCCTCGGGCAGGTCGTCGATGAGGACGACGGCCTCGCCGTCGACGACGGTCGCGTCGGCGGTTTCGTCGTGGATACGGGTCTCGAGTCGGTACTGGTCGTTTCCGAGGTCTTCGACGATCTCGACGCGAGCGGAGACGCGGTCGCCGATACCGACGGGGCCGCGGAACTCGAGGTCCTGTGAGAGGTAGATGGTCAATCCGGGAAGGCGAGCGAGTGCGGCGCTGATGAGCCCCGACACCAGGGTTCCGTGGACGATTCGTTCGCCGAAGCGACTCTTCGCGGCGAACTCCTCGTCGAGGTGGAGTCGGTTCGTGTCGCCGCTGACCTGCGCGAACGCGCGAACGTCCTCGTCGGTGAGCGTCTTCTCGAAGGTGACGCTGTCGCCGACGCTGATCTCGGCCGAATCGTCGACGGAGCGTTCGAACTCCCAGTCGAGGCGGGAGTACTCGACCGACGGAATCGAGGCGGGGACGGCGTCGGGCTCCGAGCCGTTCTGGGTCGAGAGGGGCGGCAACATCGCCGAGACGGCAGCGCGGTTTGCGGCGGTCGCACTCTGGACGAAGGTACTGGCCATTTTCGTCCATACGTCTGCCATAGTGGAAATGTTACTCCCCCCGGAGTTTTCCTGTGTCATGTATTGTCAGGCTAGGTGTGTGGTCGTTATGATTCCTTTGGTCGGTCCAGACCGGTTTTACCGGAGGTAATCCGCTGTTTGCCAACGTCTGGCGCGTTCGCACCGATCGTGCATTCGTCCGGTGAACCGAACCGCAGTCGAATGGGCTCCGGGTCATCAGCGTCTCGAGCTACCTCATCCAGACATGTAAAACCATTCTATGGCATCAGATGGTATTAGATGGGTAACACTTATTAGCACTCGATACGTAGGTTCTGTCGATGACGGACGACTCCGGCCAGGTGCCCTGGTTGCCTGCGATGTTCACGAAGCAGATGCAGGAAGCCGGCGAGCAGGTCGCCGAATCGCAACAGGAGATGATGAGACAGCTGATGGAGGCCAGTTCCACGACCCCGTTCGACAACCTGTCGAACCTGGGGGCGATGAGCATGGGCACCGCGACGTTCAAAGCCCGCGTCCAGAGCGGTGGCCGGATCAGCATTCCCGAACCCGAACGGGAAGCCCTCGACATCGAAGAGGGAGACATCGTCCAGACCATCGTCGTCCCGATCAAGCGAACCCGCAACCAGGAGTAATCATGACTCAGAACCCGTTTACCCCCGTTTTCGAAGCACAGCGCACCGCGATCGAACAGAGCCAGAGCCTGACTCACGATGCGATCGAGGCCCAGAAGGCCTCGTTCGGCGCGTTCGCCGACGCCGTGTCGGCCTCCGAGTCGCTCGTCGAGCAGAACGCCGAACTCACGAAAGGCGCCGTCCACGCGTACTTCGACGCCCTCGAAGCGAATATGCCCGAGGACGCGGCCGACTTCGACGAGATGCGTGAGATGATCGACGAGCAGTTCGACGCGGCCACCGACACCCAGCTCCAGTCGATGGAGGCCCTCGTCGACGCGATCGAGGAGTCCGGGACGGCCTACGACGAGTTCGCCGACAGCTATGCCGAGATCGTCGACTCCTCGTTCGAGGCCTACCTCGACGCCCACGAGCAGGTAGAGTCGAGCGTCGCAGAGACCGCCGAGAGCGTCGAGGACGCCGCCGGCGAGTTCGACGTCTCGGCGTAGAGACCAACCTTTTCACGTTAGCAGCCCAATTTTTGTCCAATGACAGACTCCCAGCCCCAGACGCAAAACTGGAACGCGTTGGTCGAACAGTGGAACGAACAATTTCTCGAGGCACTCGAGCAGAACATGGAAGCCCAGGCCCAGTTCGTCGAGAGCTGGTCCGAGGCGGTCGAGGAGACGGCCGACGACGTCGAAGCGGCCGAGGGCGTCGAAGGCTACGCCCGCGCGTACGACGCCTGGATGAACGCCTCACAGCAGATGGTCGAACGGATGAACGACGTCGTCGAGGGCGAGGACGTCGACCTCGAGGAGTTTCGCGACATCTGGCTGAACACGGCCAACGAGGCGTTCAAGGAAGTGATGTCGACGACGGCGTTCGCCAGGATGACCGGCGAGACCGTCGGCGACGTCCTCGAAGCCCAGCAGCAGGCCGACGAGGCTGCCGAGACGACCCTGCGCACGCTCGGGTTCGCCACGGAGAGTGACGTCGTCGAGGTCGGCGACCGACTGGTCGAACTCGAGCGCCGCCAGCACGCCGTCGAGCAAAAACTCGACCGCGTTCTCGAGGAACTCCAAGAATGAAGACCCCGTACACGCTCGCGATGGACATGCAACGGCAGGCCTGGGAGGGCGCTGCCGAGATGGCGGAAAAGCTGTCGGTCGCCCCGGACCGGAGCGAGACGCTGAACGAAGTCGAGGTCGGGCAGACGCCACACGAGGTCGTCTACGAGGAGAACAAACTCCACCTCAAACACTACGAGGCCCAGACCGACGAGCAACACGACGTCCCCATCCTGATCGTCTACGCGCTGATCAACCGGCCGTACATCCTCGACCTCCAGCCCGACCGATCGGTCGTCAAAACGTTACTCGAGGAGGGGTTCGACGTCTACCTGATCGACTGGGGCGAGCCCTCCGAACTCGATCGATCGCTCACGCTCGACGACTACGTCACCCGCTACATCGACAACTGCGTCGACGTGGTCCGCGAGCGGTCCGGGCAGGACGCGATCAACGTGCTGGGCTACTGTATGGGCGGCACCATGTCGGCGATGTACACCGCGTTGTTCCCCGAGAAGGTCCGCAACCTCGGGCTGATGGCCGCCGGCCTGTGCTTTACGGGCGAGGGTGGCGTCCTCGAACTCTGGGGCGCAGAGGAGTACTACGACCCCGAAACGGTCACCGAGACGTTCGACAACGTCCCCGCGGAGTTTCTCGACGTCGGGTTCGCGCTGATGGACCCGGTCCAGAACAACCTGACGAAGTACGTCCGCTTCTACGAGAACATGGACGACGAGGACTTCGTCGAGAACTTCGCCCGGATGGAGAAGTGGCTGGCCGACGGCATCGACGTCGCCGGCGAGACCTACGACCAGTTCATCCGCGACGTCTACCAGGAGAACAAGCTGGTCGAGAACGAACTCTACCTCGACGGCAAGCACGTCGACGTCGAGAACATCGACATGCCCGTCCTCCAGATCGTCGCCGAGTACGACCACCTCATCCCGCCGGGTGCCTCGAAACCGTTCAACGAGGCCATCCCGAGCGAGGACACGGAAATCATGGAGTTTCCGACCGGCCACATCGGCATGTCCGTCTCCTCGCGCAGCCACGCCGAACTCTGGCCCGACGTCTGCGAGTGGTTCGAGGAGCGTTCGACGGTCGACGACGAGACCGACGCCGCGGCAACCGAGACAGGAACGGCCGACGACCTCGAGTCGGCGGAGACGGCGGAGACGGCAGAAGCGAACGGTGCAGGCGTCGTGGAAAGCGACGACCTGACCGAACTCACGGGCGTCGGCGAGGCGTACGCCGACGACCTCCGCGCAGCGGGCATCGAGACCTTCGCGGACCTCGCGGCCGCGGACGTCGCCGACCTCGCCAGCGAGACCGGTATCTCCCCGAGTCGGATCGAAGACTGGATCGACCAGGCGAGCGAGCGCTAAACTGTCGCCATTTTCGCTTTTGGCCGTGATCGCAGGGGTTCGCTGTCTGCCCGGAGATTATCATGGTAGTTCGCTCCATAGTTCATTATTTATCGTCGGAGGTTCAACGTGTTTACACCATGTCTATGGAGGGACGGACCTGCGTTATCACTGGTTCGGCACGAGGTATCGGACGCGGAATCGCCGAGCACCTCGGGAGCGAAGGAGCGAACGTCGTCGTAAACTACCGCTCCTCGGAGGGTGCAGCACACGACGCCGTCGAGGCGATCGAAGACAGCGGCGGGAACGCCATCACCGCTCAGGCCGACGTGACGAATCGCGACGAAGTCGAGCGGATGCGGGAGGTCTGCCACGAGGCGTTCGGCCCAGCCGACGTGCTCGTGAACAACGCCGGTCTCACCGCCGACACCCAGTTCGTCGACATGACCCGCGAGGAGTGGGACCGCGTCATCGACGTCAACCTGGGCGGGATGTTCAACTGCACCCAGGAGTTCTACGACGACATCTGGAACGCCGAGGAGGGCCGGCTCATCAACATCTCGAGCGTCGTCGGCAAACAGGGCAACTTCGGCCAGGCCAATTACGCCGCCGCGAAAAGCGGCATGTTCGGCTTCACGCGAACGATCGCACTCGAGCTCGCACAGGGTGGGTCGACCGCCAACTGCGTCGCCCCGGGCTACACGAAGACCGACATGATCGAGTCGGTCCCGGAGAAGGTCCTCGAGCGCATCGTCGCGGGCGTCCCCCTCGAGCGACTGGCGGAGATCGAGGATATCGCCTGCGTCGTTCGCTTCCTCGCCAGCGAGGAGTCGTCGTACATCACCGGCGAAGTGATCGACGTCAACGGCGGAATGGACCTGTAGACGAGACGGTTCGAGTTAGCCGAGCGCCACACTCTGTCACTCCCCGCTGTCCCCACCGGCGAGAGCCGAGAGCCGCTCGCTCGCCTCGAGCGTCTCCGCGACGAGGTCGTCGACGAGGTCGCCGGCGGACGGGACGTCGTCGGCCAGCCCGACGCCCTGCCCGGCGTACAGCGCCATCGCGTCGACGTCACCCGAGACGTCGGGCGTCGCCAGCGCCTCGTCGTATCGCTCGATCGACTCGCCCTCCCCGGTCGTGGCGACGACGTCGTCCTCGCTCGGCCTGTCGCCCGACGGCGGTCGCCCTGCCCCGTCGTAGCGCTCGAGGGTCTCGTTCTCGAGGACGCGGTGGGGCATGCCGGGCCAGCCCTTGTCGAAGACGGTCGTCAGCCGGGTGTCGGTCTCGTCGCTCTCGCGGACGCGCTCGCGGTATCGGTCGGCGACGACTGCCTCCTCGGTGGCGACGAACCGCGTCCCGAGCCAGACGCCGTCGGCTCCGAGCGCGAGCGCCGCCGCGATCCCTCGCCCGTCGGCGATGCCGCCTGCGGCGACGACCGGGACGTCGACCGCGTCCGCGACTCGTGGCACGAGCGCCGTGGTCGCGACCTCGCTGCCGACGTGACCGCCGGCCTCGAGTCCCTGTGCGACGACGACGTCGACGTCCGCCTCGACCGCTCGCCTCGCCGCCGTCGCGCTGGCGACGGTCTGGCAGACGAGGCCGCCGGCGTCGTGGACGGCGTCGACGTACGGCTCCGGATCGCCGAACGAGAAGGAGACGATTTCCGCCCCGGCCTCGAGGACGACCTCGAGGTGACGTGCCGTGTCGTGGACCGTCGTCGCCTCGTCGAGCACGAGGTTGACGGCGAACGGTTCGTCGGTCAGGTCCCGGGTCTCGCGGACGACCCGGTCGGTCTCCTCGAGGTCGCGCCAGGTGACGGCGAGGTGGCCGAGTCCGCCGGCGTTCGACACCGCCGCGGCGAGGTCGGGACAGGTCGCGCTGCCGATCGGTGCCTGGACGATCGGGTACTCGATCTCGAGGCGGTCACAGAGGGGCGTTCGGAGCGTCACGTCGATCACCTCACGAAGAAGGGATTGACACTGATTCGAGAGACGCGATCTGGACAGGAGCCGGTGATCATTGGTCGGCTCATGGTTTCAATTATCCAAGTATTGGTCTTTCGGTGACGCTCTCGACGCGCTGGCCCGGGTTCGTACGCCCCAGTCACTAAAATATATTTTAGCTAACAGTTAATCCGTCGAAGACCCTTCTCTCGGATGATGCGACAAAGAGTTCACGACCGCACCGTCGCCAGAAACGCAGTCGAATCGATCGCCAGTGCAGGAGAAGATCGATTCGCCGTTCCGGCCCGAAGAGATGGACAGACCAACTCGGACGACTCGAGAGCGATCGTCAAGACCGGAACCACGATCCTCGGTGTCGTCGGTGCCGACGTCGCCGTTCTCGCCGCCGACACGCGTGCGAGCCTGGGCGGCCAGTTCGTGACGAATCAGCGGGCTCGAAAGATCGAACCCGTCGACGATCGGATGGCCGTCGCCTTCGCGGGGAGCGTAAGCGATGCTCAGTCGTTCGTTCGACGGCTGCGTGCCGACCTCCAGCTGTACAAACTGCGCCACGGCCGACCAGCGTCGGTCGAGACAGCGGCGACGGTCGCTGGTGACCTCGTTCGACGCGGTCCCTACCGGATACTTGAACTCGTGCTCGCTGGCGTCGACGACGCGCCGGCGCTCTACCAGATCGGTCGTGGCGGCAGCGTCATGCGCACCGAGTACGCGGCAAGCGGCAGTGGTATGCAACTGGCTTACGGAGCTCTCGAAAACGCCTACGAACCCGACCTCGAAGTGACCGCGATTCGCTCTCTCGCCTGTAGCGTCGTTTACAGCGCGACCGAACGGGACACTGCGAGCGGCGACGGCACGACCCTGGCGACGGTTACGGACGACGGCGTCGACCTCGAGACGTTCGATACCCCGGAAGCGGCGGTCGCCGAAACGAGCGAGGAGGTGGCCTGAAATGGACTCGAGTACCCACCAGCAGGCCTACGACCGCGGGAGTACGATCTTTTCGCCGGACGGCCGGCTCTACCAGGTCGAGTACGCACGGGAGGCCGTCGAACGGGGTGCGCCGAGCGTCGGCGTCGTGGCCAACGACTGCACCGTCCTCGCGGCACGAAAACGTGTCCGGTCGCCGCTACTAGAACCGACGTCGGTCGAGAAGGTCCACGCGGTCGACGACCACCTCGCAGTCGCGTCGGCGGGACACGCGGCCGACGCCAGACAGCTCGTCGACGTCGCCCGTCGGGCGAGCCAGCAGCATCGGCTGCGATACGACGAGCCGATCGACGTCGAAATGCTCGCGAAGCGACTCGCCAATCACGTCCAGGAACAGACCCAGACCGGCGGCTCGCGACCGTACGGGGCTGCCCTGCTGGTCGGCGGGCTCGACGTGACCGGCGGAACCGATCGACCGAGGCTGTTCGAGGTCGACCCGAGCGGAACGCCGTACGGCTGGAACGCGGCTGCGATCGGTGAGGGGACGAACGACGTCAGGCAATTCTTCGAAGCGGCGTTCGACGACGAAAGCGGACGCCAGTGGGCGATCGAGACCGCACTCGAAGGACTGGCGGTGACGACCGACGACGATCTCTCGCCCGAAACGCTCGAGGTACGAACGATCGGCTCGCACGGAGGTGGCGTCCAGACCCTTTCCACGGACCGTGTTGCGGACGTGCTCGCCGAAGTCGGCTCGGAGTGACCGTCACCCGTCGGCCGACGAACGCTGCACGTCGACGACCGACGCACGCTCGTCGACGTAGAGCGCAAGCACGTCCCCATCGAGTTCGGTGACGACGCGAACGGCGAGTGGCTCCTCCGAGAGGACCGTCTCGGCCCACTCGTGGCCGACGTTCCAGATCGGCCGGTCCGAGAGGTCTTCGCCGTGTTCGTGGTAGAAGGAGACGACGGCCGGGTGGTCGAGAACGGCGAGCGTCACCGGACACCGAAACTCGATTCCACAACAGTGACACGAGAGCTCCGCCTGGACGTGGTCGTCGTACTCCGCCGGGAGCTCGTCCGCGACGGACGGACTCGGCGTCACGAGTCGCCCGGAGACGTCGCCGCTGCAGTCGGGACAGACGCCGTCGGCGGCGAGTCCGAGTCGGTGGCGATGGTGGCGATCGAACGCCTCCGGAAATCCATCGCCGTGACCCTCGACGCCAGCGGGCGGGAATCCGAGCCGCAACAGCGACCGTCCGCAGTCGTCACAGGCGATCGTCACCACGTTGTCGGTCGATCGGGCCTCGAGTTCCCGTCGGTCACAGAACGGACAGGGATCCTCGAGTTCGACCGGCGGCTGATCGACGCGGTGGGTGTACGCCCCGGTGGCGATTGCTCTGGCGATCCGCTCACCTGCGTAGGTTAGCTCGTAGCCGTCATCGTAGTGGTGGAGGTACGAGCCGACGAGTTGCTCGATGTGGTAGGCGAACCCGGCGGAGGTATCGACGCCGGATTCTTCGAACAGCGTCGAGAAGGCGACTCGGGACGGTCCGTCGCCGTCGGTCCGCTCGAGCATCGTCTCGATGATATCCATCCGGATCTCGTTTCCGAGTGCCTGAAACGCGTCGCTCGGGTCCGAAACGCGTTCCACTCGCGCCGTCTCTGTGGTCGGCGAGGCAATCGACGCGCTCGAATCCGGCCCGCCGCCCCGTCGTCCCATCGACGGCTCGTCGACCTCGTCCATAGAGACGCTTTGACACGGACGGAGAAGTAAGTTCTCAAACTGACACTCGATTCGCTTCGACCGGGAACCGGCGGACTACGGCGTTCGTTTCTCTTTCTCGAGCACTCGCACGTTCTCGATGCCCGTGTCGGGGTACTGGCCCTCGTCGTCTTTCTCGATCGCCTTCACCATGTCCCAGACGACGTTCAGGCCGGTCGTGACGCCCTCGAGGGCTTCCATCTCACAGCCCGTCTTGCCCGTCGTCTCGACCGCCACCTCGAGTTCGACGCGGTCGTCGGCGAGGTCGAACGCGGTGTCGACGTTCGTGATCGGGATCTGGTGGCACATCGGGATCGTCTCCCAGGTGTGCTTGACGGCCTGGATCGCACCAATGCGGGCCGTCGCGAGCACGTCACCCTTGCCGACCTCGTCGGCGCGGATCGCCTCGACGGTCGACGGCTGGAGTCGGATCTCGCCTGCGGCGACCGCTCGCCGCTTCGTGTCGGGTTTGTCGCCGACGTCGACCATCTGGACGTCGCCCTCCTCGGTCGTGTGCGTGAGGTCGTCCGCGCCGGTCTCGTCGTCACTCATCGTCCTCACCCCACAGTGCCGCGGGAATCGCCTCGAGAAGGTCGGAGGCGAGAAAGCCGACGCCGTCTTCCTCGGCGAGTCGTTCGCCCGCCTTCCCGTTGACGTACGCGCCCGCGCAGGCGGCGTCGAACGGGTCGGCGTGCTCGAGCAAGCCGGCGACGATCCCGGCGAGCGTGTCGCCGCTGCCGCCGACGCTCAGTCCGGGGACGCCGGCGCGGTTGATCCGAGTTCGCTCGCCGTCCGTGATCACGTCGTCGACGCCTTTCGCCAGCACGACGTGACCCAGGTCCGCGGCGAGGGCCTCGATCTCGTCGGTCGCCGCGCGCAGGACGTCCGTTTCCGGCCCGCCCATCGCCACGAGTTCCGTCCGGTTGGGCGTACAGACGAGCGTCGCCTCGGTCTCGACCTCGGGGACGATCGACAGCGCGTCGGCGTCGACCACGGCTGGACCCGTATACGAGTCGAGAAAGTCGCGGGCGGCCTCGAGGGTCTCCTCTGCCGTTCCGAGACCGGGACCGAGGATCACGACGTCGTCGTAGCGCTCTGCGGTCTCGACGAGGTCGTCGACCTGCTCGAGCGTGAGGACGTCGCTCTCGTAGGGCTGGACGATGAGGTCCGGGGCGTAGCCCTGGATCTCGCCCGTCACCGACGCGGGCGCGGCGACAAACGAGAGGTCCATTCCGGCACGAAGCGCCGCCTGCGCGGCGAGCGCGGGCGCACCGGTGAAGGGACCGCCGCCGATCACGAACGCCCGGCCCCCGCGCTCGTCGGGTCGCGCGAGCCGACGGTCGCCGGGGCCGACGAACCGTTTGGCGGCCGCCGGGATGCCGATGTCGGCGACGTGGACCTCGGCCTCGAGGTCGGCCATTCCGGGCTTTTCGTCGTGGAAGGTGACGACGTGGTCGGCCTCGACGCCGTTTTCCGCGTGGTCGCCCGCGTCGGCGTCGAACCCCGAGGGGACGTCGACGGCGACGACGGTCGCGTCGGCCTCGTCGATCGCTCGCGCCGCCGTGGCGGCTGGCTCCCGCAGGTCGCCGCTGATCCCCGTTCCGAGCATCGCATCGACGATCACGTCGGCGTCGGGCAGCGAGAACGCACTCGAGTCGGTCACTTCCCGCGTGTCGTACTCGCCGGCCTCGAGCGCCGCCCAGTTCTCGCGGGCGATGGCGGTTCCGATGGTCTCGGCCCGTCCGAGCAACAGCGTCGTGACGTCGTACTCCGCCAGAAAACGCGCGGCGACGAACGCGTCTCCGCCGTTGTTCCCGCGACCGGCGACGATCGCGACGCGAGCGCCCGGATCGACGACTCGCCGGACGACGCGGGCGACGGCGTTCCCGCTCGACTCCATCAGCTGTTTTCGCGTCACGCCAAGCGCCGCGGCGTTCTCGTCGACGGCGGCCATCCGCTCTCCCGTGATCATACTCGACGGTTTACCCGCAGCGGCGAAAAAACGTGTGGGACGACGTTACGGCGCGCGGAGGAGGTGGATGCGCTTGCCGCGGTCGAGGACTGTCGCCTGGTCGTTGATCTGGACGGCGTTGAAGTCCGCTCGACTCGTCCGACCGCCCGCACAGTCGCGGATTCGATCGTCCGTACAGACGTCGATGCCGTACTCGACGTCCGAGAACACCTCCTCGATCCGCGCGTGGTCGTCGTCGGAGATGACCGGCCGCCTGCCCTGCGTGTCCTCGAAGAGCTCGAGTTCGTCGGTCGTCTCGGCGATGTACGTGCCCTGGTTGCTGTCGGCGACGACGGAGTGGACGATGTGTCGGTTCCCGTCGAGGCGGCCGCGGATCCACTTCTCCCAGACGAGCCCGCTGTGAACCGCGTCGTCGGCGACGACGCCCACGACGCCGAGCCCGACGCCCGCGCCCGCAGCTGCCAGCACCTGGCGTCTGGTGACCATACTGACACTCACGACCCCGGCCGAAAGAAGCTACCGTTCTCGATCGTTCCGTCGGGCCACTGGCTGTGGCCGGTCAGTACCTGATCTCGAAACCGTCCTCCCCCTGTGGCGATTCGTCCTCGACCTCGACGTCCTCGACCTCGGCCGCCGGACTCCCCTCGTGGCACCACTCGACCATCGACTCGACGGCGTCCTCGGGGCCCTCGAAGACCGCCTCGACGCGGCCGTCGGCGAGGTTCTTCACCCAGCCGGCGACACCCGCCTCGCGGGCCGCGTCGCGAGTGCTCGCGCGGTAGTAGACGCCCTGTACCGTCCCGGAGACGAAGACGTGCGCTCGCGTTCGCGCTGCCATGTGTGTGACCTCGAGCAGGAACGACAAAAGTCCGGGTCATCGATCGACGGAGGCGACGCCCTGCCGACAGACCGTGACGCAAGACGGTGCTACTCGCCCGTCCGGAGGTGGTGAAAGACGTACGTCTGTGCGTATCCCGCGTATCGGCCGCCGTCGGACGTGTCCGACGAGCCTCCGCTCGCGTCGCTCGCGGAGACGCCGAGTCGCTTGCGGATCGCTCGAGATGTCTCGGCGTAGTTGCCACGGTCGCAGTCGGGGTAGTACTCCTCGATCGCCGTCCTGATCCAGGTGTCGAGGGGGACGGCCTCGTCGAACCCGAGCGAGAACAGACAGACGCAGTCGGCGACCTTGTCGCCGACGCCGACGAACTGCGTGAGGTACTCGCGGGCCTCCTCGTAGGGGAGGTCGCGTGCGTCGCCGGGACAGGCCTCGCCGCTCGCGACCATCTCGGCCGTGCGGACGACGTACGGCGCGCGGTAACCAAGTCCCAGGTCCCGGAGGTCGTCCTCGGTCGCCGACGCGAGCTGGGCCGGCGTCGGGAACGCGTGGTAGGTCTCGCCGTCGAACGCGACCGTATCGCCGTACTCGCGGGCGAGCGCCGAAACCATCCCGTGGATGCGACTGACTCGCATCTGTGCAGAGCAGATAAAGGAGATCAGCGTTCCGAACGGCGGGTCCTCGACCAGCCGCAGCCCACGGTGGGCGTCGTAGGCCTCCCGGAGCAGCGGGTCCTCGGGTGCGGCGGCAACGACGCCCTCGAGGTCGTCCTCGAGGCGCAAGAGCCGCCGAACCAGCCGATCGGCGTCGGTCGTCGACTCCCACTCGAGGCGGCTGTCTCGCTGGCGGACGCGGACGACCTCAGCGGCAGACGAGTCGTCGCCTGCGTCGCCGGTGAAGGTCCCGTCGACGACGGTCGTGTACCACGCGTCGGGATTGCGACTGCCGGTGTACATTTCGCCGTCGCTGCGCCGCCAGAGGTACGTCTGGCCGCTCTCGAGCGTGAGATAGAGGTCGAGTCCACCCGAGAGGTCGTCGATCGGAATCGCGCCCGTCTCCATCGGTTCGTCGATACGGGAGGGGACGCTTGGACCTTTCGAACCGGCGGTTCGGACGGTGTGGCACCACAACCGCAGTCGTTCGTCTCAGACGAGGCGAACCTTCATACTGTAGGCCACACAATATCTAGGTATGAACTGCAGGGTTGTCGTCGAAGCTGCCGTGCCGGTGTTCGACGTAGAGACCGAAGAGGAGGCGATCCGCATCGCCATCTCCAAGACGGGCGAAATGTTGAACCCTGACCTGAACTACGTCGAGATCAACATGGGCGAGCGCACCTCGCCGTCGGGTGAAGAGTTGCCGCCCGCGTTCATCGCCGCGGACGAAGCGCTCGTCGCGCTCGAACTCGAGATGACCGTCTTCAACGTCGAACGCGAGGAGCACGCCTCGCGTATCGCCCGCAAGGAGATCGGTCAGCGCCTCGAGAACATCCCACTCGAGGTACTCGAAGTCGAGGTCCTCGAGGACGAAGAGGACGACCTCGAATCGGACGACGAGGAGGAAGACGTCGACGAGTCGACAGACGAACAGGGTGACGAGGAGTCGGACGACGTCCTTCCGGAGTTCGAGGACCTTCTCGAGTAGCGGCCACGACCGGCAGTTCTTCGCAGTTCATTCGACGTTCCAGGAGCCGAGCGGTTCGATCGTCGATCGTCGATCGGTAACCGGACTGGCAGAGTCGTTGCGGCGAGTAAAGCCGTGTTTATCGATCACGTCCAGTCGGTCGAGTGGTTCTTCCGAGTAAACGGTCAAGAAAGGTATGAATACAACAGTCGAAACGAGTCTCGCCAGTATAGCGTGTCGGTTTCTCGAGGATGCGGCGTCTTACTCAGTCGGCAGTTGCGGCGACTGCTTCTGCTTCGTCTTCACGCATGTGTTCGGTGATTCCCCCGGCGAGTGCAAAAACAGCGGCCTTGTGGTCAGTTTTCGATTTGTGGATCGATGTCGGTCGAATACCGAGCGACTCGTACTCTTCGAGGTCGATCTGACAGTTGTCCCACTCGGCACACTGGTTCGATACCTCCGCAAGAAGGCCGTGGAGGTGGATGAGCTCCTGTTTCTTCATAACCATGCAATCCTACCCACTGCAGGGTTATATTATTATCTTGAGCCTCGTTAGCACGCAACCCGTGTCCGATTTCCGGGATATTTCCCTCGAGGACATACTGAGACCGGAGAACGAGTGACGAGAAATACGATGCTGTCTGGAGGTAATATCTGATTGGACCCACTCAGTGAGAAATTTTGCACAAATTCTGAGTAAAATAGTATCGATAAATACAACATCGCCGGATCAGCTGGGGCGCTCACGGCAAACGATCACGGCGAACGAAAACGAGGGGGACTGTCGTCGGAAAACGAACGTCAGCCAAGTTGTTTTAACGTCCGAAGGTCGCGGTCGGTCCGCGTAAACTCCGACATCCGTCGAGATGCGTGACAGTTCGGACAGTGAAACATCTCGGACGGTTTTGGAAGATCACCCGGCGGAACTTGCCACTCCTTGGCACATTCGGGACACAACAGTTGGACAGTCGTTTCCTCCATGCGATCCACTTTCACACCCGTCGTCAAAAGCTTTGTCGCAGCGCTACCGCTACGCTGGCAGACCCCTCGCGATCGAGCTGGCGTCGGATTACCGCAGCGTCGAGAGAGCGAAAAGAGACGCCGAACGCATCGATATCTACGCCGGCGTCGCCGTGTCGGACGCCTCGAGCAGTTCCTTGTACCGGTTGCGGATGGTCACCTCGGAGATGTTGGCGACCTCGCTGACCTCGTTCTGGGTGACCTTCTCGTTGGTCAGCAGGGCAGCAGCGTACACTGCGGCCGCGGCGAGGCCGACCGGCGACTTGCCCGAGTGGACGCCCTCCGATCGCGCCGAGTCGAGCAGTTCGCGGGCCATGCGCTCGGTCTCGTCCGAGAGGTCGAGCCCGCTGACGAACCGCGGGACGTAGTGTTCCGGGTCGGCGGGCTTGACCTCGAGGCCGAGCTGGCGGACGATGTACCGGTAGGTCCGGGTGAGCTCCATGCGGTCGACGCGGCTGACGGCGCTGATCTCGTCCAGGCTGCGGGGGGTGCCGGCCTGGCGGGCGGCGGCGTACAGCGAGGCGGTGGCGACGCCCTCGATCGAGCGTCCCGGCAGGAGGTCCTCCTCGAGGGCACGGCGGTAGATCACCGACGCCGTCTCGCGGACGTTCTCGGGGAGACCGAGCGCCGAGGCCATGCGGTCGATCTCGCCCAGCGCCTGCTTTAAGTTGCGCTCTTTGCTGTCGCGGGTGCGGAAGCGCTCGTTCCACGTGCGAAGGCGCTGCATCTTCTGGCGCTGGCGACTCGAGAGCGCCTTGCCGTAGGCGTCTTTGTCCTGCCAGCCGATGTTCGTCGACAGGCCCTGGTCGTGCATCATCTTCGTCGTGGGCGCGCCGACGCGGCTCTTCTGGTCTTTCTCGGCGGCATCGAACGCGCGCCACTCCGGCCCGCGGTCGATCTCGTCTTCTTCGACGACCAGGCCACACTCCTCACAGACCGTCTCGGCGTGCTCTGCGTCCGAGACGAGGCGGCCGCCACACTCCGGGCACCGCTCTTCCTCGTCGGCTTGCTGCGTCGACTCCGTCTGGGTCTCTGTCTCGCCAGTGTAAGTTCGGGTAGTTGTATCTGTCATGGTGGGTCGGGGGGTGGGTGGTTACGTGGGACTCCCGGGTGGGGGAACCAGAAGAAACCCGGTCGCCTCAGCTAACATATAGTAAGGCCGAAAGCCATATAAAGTTTTCGCCTACGTAATAAACTGTCCGGATATCCAGTTATATACGTTTCGGATATTGGACCATCGATCGTGATGGTTCGCGACGGCGGTTCGTCGACGCAGGCGAACTGCCGACGTCAGACGGTAAAAAGGTGACCCTCTGTCGGAACGTCGAACAGTCCGACCCGCGCACCCGCGTCGAGCCACGCGTGCCCGTAGGAAAACGCCGCCAGCGCGTTCACGAGGTCGTCTTCCTCGCGGAAGTGCCGGCCATCCTCGAGATACGAGGCTGCCATCTCGCGACACTCCGCGGCCGCCTCGGCCATCGGCGTCCCCTCCGGCGGTGCCACCGTCGCCGCCTCGAGTGCCTCCGCGAGTAACTGTCCGTACCGGTTCGTCTTCTCCTCGAGGTCAGCCGCCATACGTACACGCTCGAGCGGGTGGTCCCTAAGCGCGTCGGCCTGGATCGACAGTCGAGGCGGGCGGAAACGAGAGATCGGGTTTGCGGCGAGCGACGGGACACTCTGTCGCGGTTGGTGTGAGTGATGCTACCGAGCGCAAGGGGTTTACGCCACGTTTCCGTAACGAACACACATGAGCGACCAGCCCCGAGTCGAGATCTACACCAAGAAGTACTGCCCGTACTGTGACATGGCGACGGCCCTCCTCGACGAGAAGGGCGTCGCGTACGAGGAGTACACCGTCACCGGCGACCGCGAGCGATTCGCGGAGATGGTCGACCGCGCCGGCGGCCGACGGACCGCCCCCGAGGTGTTCGTCGACGGCGAGTTGATCGGCGGCTGGGAGGAGACGGCCGCACTCGAGCAGGCCGGCGCACTAGACGAACGACTCGGACTGGACGAGGAGACGCCCGCACGGGCGATCGCAGACGGTGGCGAGGACGACGTCGTCGAACACCGCAGGCTGATCGTCGCCGGGACGGGCATCGCGGGGCTGACGGCGGCGATCTACGCAGCCCGCTCGAACAACGAACCGCTGGTCTTCGAGGGCGACGAACCCGGCGGCCAGCTCACGCTGACGACCGACGTCGCGAACTACCCGGGCTTTCCCGACGGCATCAGCGGGCCGGACCTCGTCAACAGGATGAAAGACCAGGCCACGCAGTTCGGGGCCGAGATCGAAAACGGCGTCCTCGAGGACGTCGACACCTCCCGGCGTCCGTTCTACGTCACGCTGACCAACGGCGACGTCTACACGGCCGACGCCGTCATCGCCGCCTCGGGTGCCAGCGCCCGGACACTCGGCGTCCCCGGCGAGGACCAGCTCATGGGCTACGGCGTCTCGACGTGTGCGACCTGCGACGGCGCGTTCTTCCGCGGCGAAGACATGCTCGTCGTCGGCGGCGGCGACGCCGCCCTGGAGGAGGCGAACTTCCTCACCAAGTTCGCCGACACCGTCTACCTCGTCCACCGCCGCGAGGAGTTTCGCGCCGAGGACTACTGGATCGACCGCCTCGAGGAGAAAGTCGAGGAGGGCGACGTCGAGATCATGAGAAACACCGAACTCGTCGAGATCCACGGCTCCGCCGAGGAGGGCGTCGACCACGTCACCCTCGTCCACAACGAGAAGGGCCACCCCACCGACCGCCTCGAGGACCCCGAAACCGACGAGTTCGACTTCGACGTCGGCGCGGTCTTCCTCGCCATCGGCCACACCCCGAACACGGAGTACCTCGAGGGGACCGACGTCGAAACCGACGCGGAGGGGTACCTCCAGACGAGAGACGGCACCGGCGGCGGCCAGACCGAAACCGACGTCCCCGGCATCTTCGGCGCTGGCGACGTCGTCGACTACCACTACCAGCAGGCCGTCACCGCCGCCGGCATGGGCTCGAAAGCCGCCATCGACGCCGACGATTATCTCGAGGACCTCGAGCGCGCGTCGGGTGAGGCCGAGGCGGCTGCGGACGACGACTGATCGGATACTGTTTTCGCGGTCGATCGCACGTCGAGAGTGCCGTCGGTGACGCAGGCTCGAGTCGGTGTCGGCCGGGTCTCGTGCTCGAGGCGGCGGACTCGCTCGAGAAGCGACCGCCGGGGCTGTCGCTATCGGGTGTAGCGTCCGAAAGAATGAATCCGCAAGGGCCGGATCGAAATCCGGTGGTTCAGCGAGTGTGTGCCGGCTTAGTTCTGGCGGCGGAGTGCCAGCATGGCGGCAGCGAGCATCGCGACGAGGGCGACAGCAACACCGAAGCCGGGCTGGCCTTCGGCGTCGCCGTCGGAGCCGTCGCCACCATCTTCGCTGTCGGTGCCGTCTTCGCCGTCTTCACCGTCGGTGCCGTCTTCGCCGTCTTCGCCGTCTTCACCGTCGGTGCCGTCTTCGCCGTCTTCACCGTCGGTGCCGTCTTCGCCGTCGCCTTCCTCGGCGACAGTGACGGTACCGGAGGCGGAGTCGTCGTCGACGGTGACTTCCCAGCTGACGTCACCCGCTTCGGAGGTCGGGATGTTGTAGCTGAAGGAAGCGTCCTCGCCTGCGGCGAGTTCCTTCGTCGTGTCGTCGACGGTCTCGCCGTTGACAGTGACCGTGAGGTTGGTCGTGCCGTTGGCGTCGCCGTCGTTCGCGAGGGTCACGCCGAGCTCGGCGCTCTCGTTGACGGTGACCTCGGAGGGTGCATCCGTGTCGATCGTGAACTCAGGTTCGGGCTCAGGTTCTTCCTCAGCCGTGCTGATGTTACCGGATGCCTCGACGTCTTCAGCAGCAGCGTCGCCACCAAAGGTGTCGGAGGCCGACAGATCGAACGCGGTACCGGGAGCTTCGCCGCTGAAGTCGAAGTCAGCGGTCCATTCGCCGTTCTCGTCAACCTCTGCGGTGACGATCTTGAAGAACGGGTTGTCGCCGGTGGCTTCCGCGTCGACTTCGATCTGGGTACCGGGTGCGACCGTTGCCGTACCCGTGATGTTCTGACCGTCTGCAGCTTCGACGGTGTAGTCTTCCTGGTCGAACGCGATTTCGCGGTCGACGACCTGGAACGAGGACTCAGCCGTGTCGTCCTCGCTCACGAGGTCGTTGTTTTCACCGACCGTGAACTCGACGTCCCACTGCTTGTCGACTTCGTAATTGTCCGCGTCGAAGACGACGTAGAACGTGCTGTTTTCTTCGTCAGCGTAGTAGCTGCCTGCGAGGCTCTCGGTGCCGTCGATGTTGTCGCCGTTAAGAGCGTACGTGGTAGCCTGTGCGTTCGGACCTGCCTGTGCTGCCGTGATATTCAGGTTGACATCGTGTTCGGGACCGAAGTCCTCGACATCGTTGATGTAACCGTAGAGACCAGTGGCTTCAACCTGGACGATACCGACGTCACCGCTCGCGAAGGACTGCGATTCGCTTGCGTCGTCGAGGATCTCTTCGACCGTTTCATCGGCGAGATCGACTTCGTCACCAGGCGCGGTCGACAGCGTGATACCTTCCGTAGTGCGCTCGTTCAGACGAAGCGTACCACGGTCCCACGTGCGGTCTTCGCTTTCGCTTGCAACTTTCAGGTCGTAGCCGCCACTGATTGCTGCGAGTGGCTGGCTGAGCTTGAAGTCAGTGTGGCGCGTGACGAGTGCATTCTCCCCGTCAGTCGCGATCTGGCCGCCTTCGGTAACTTCGAACGCGTTAGCTTCAGTATCCGTCGTTCCCGCCTTGTACGAATTCATCTCGAGGACGACTTCCTCAGCGTCCTCGTCGACGTCGATCACGGCCGAGGTCTTGTAGTTGACGTCCTCGGAACCGATCGTGACGTTCAGCTGGTCGTTGTTGTAGTTCGCGAGGTCGATCGCGATTTCAGCGTTGTCACCGCGGTCGGCGGTGAAGACGCTGTCGTCAGCGAACTCGACCGTGGTGTCACCAGGGTCTTCGACCGTCATGGTCGCCTCTGCGGTGGCACCCGTGTCGACTGCCTCGAACTCGAGCGTATAGTTCTGTGCCGAGAAGGTGGATTCATCGAACGTGACGTCGAACGTCTCGATGCTCTCCACGTTCTCGATCTGGACGACGTCATCGTCGTCGATGACGCTAACGCCATTAGTTTCCGGGTCGACACCAAGAGCGTCAGCGAGATCACTACCGCTGACGTCGTTGGCGGTCACGTTAAGCACGTAACCGTTACGTGCGGAGTCAAGCGTGACCGTCGAGGTGCCACCGAAGTAGACGCTATCGGTGTCAAACTCAGCGGTGAGGTCCTGGTCGACAACCGAGAAGTTTGCCGTGCCCGCGGTTCCCTCGGTATTCGTCACTTCAAGGGTGTACGAACCAGTACCGATTCTCGACGTGTCGACAGCGACATAGTAGCCGCTGTCGCCATTCTGAACAGCCAGCTCACGAACGAGCTGCCCGTCATCATCGAGAACTGCGGCTTCGTCACCGTCTGCGATAGTATATCCGTCAACGGTGGTTACGTCTTCAGTCTGACCGAGCCAATACCGATCGCCATCGTTGATAGTCCCATCGTCACTGGCGGCCGCTGCCGCACCTGCGAAGGATGCGGTCATGGCGACCACAGAGAGGACCATCATCGCGGCAAAGAACACCGCACGTCCTTTGTCACGATATGAGGTATTTCCTGTCATATTTGTATTTGATCTGTTTTCGGAGTCCCACTCCGGCAACGTCCACAACACGTTACTGCCGAAGCGTACCTCCGAGTGGGTAGGGGTATCCGTTGCTTGCGCCAACTCCGTAATAAGCTTTCTGTATTATATGTCTGCACTGCAATAGGAATTAAGAAGCTAATACCACCGTACGGCATCGGGGTGTTGTCGTATACGAACGAATGCGAAACGAGCGTGACCCGTTCTCAGAGCAGAATATTAATACGGTTTTACTCGAGACCTTCCAGTGACGCGCCAGGTCGGATCGCTTCTGGGTAGGGACGTACCGGTCTGATCCGGCGTGTCCTCTCACTCTCGTAGACGGTCGCCGTTGCCCTAGACGACAGCCCATCGGACTACAGCCCATTGGCTGGTGAACCGCGCTGGCGAGTGCCAAATAATAGCGGGAGTCGATAGAGGAAGACGGTGATTGGCTATTGACGTGATGGTGATCGATCCTCTAGCGACGATCTGGCAAGGAACTCCGACGCGACCATGCGGTCGCCCGGAGTTTCGGTCCCCCTCCCCTGCCAGTTTTCGGTTGCACCCGAACGACAATAAGTCAATTGGCCAAATTGTATAAAAGTGTGATACGGTGTCGGCACCCACTGGTTCACGGGACTACTGGTTCGTAGCGTCGGCGTTCAGATTTCAATCTCGAGGATAGCGCTGCACACAGAAGGTACAACGGGGAGGAACTCCTCGAGCAGTGAACGTAAATCGACCCGCGACAGTCCTACTCCGGCTGCGTCCAGTGCGTTCGACTACGGGACGAAAACACGAGAGACCACGTTACTCACTACGATCGTCCCTCTCACGAGGATCTTCGACGAGTTCGTAGAGGCCTTCGTAGACCTTCTTCGCATTCCCGTGTTCGACGAGTCGCCCGAGTCGGTCTCGGACGTACTGCAGACTATATCCGGTTTCATCAGCGACGTACGGAGCGGTGACACGCCCCTCGTTCAACATATCGAGCAACGCCTCGTCGGCTGGCCCGAGGTCATCTTCGTCGAGCATCGGATCTCGGTCGATACGTGGTACGCACACGTCTAAATGGCCAGTGGCTTTGGACATGTGCCATAGTACATTACCCATAGGTGCTAAGGATTAAGTGACCATGGTACGTACCGACGGCTGAGCACGGGAAGTCGGCCACAGAAACTCGTGGTCGGCAGGCGTTCCAGCGCCTCCGACCGTGCTGGAGCAAACCAGCGTATGAGTATCCGCCTGCGAACCCACGAAACGATTTCGGAAGGAGAGCCGGACGATCACCGCACCGTCGACAGCTACGGACTCGCCGTCACTGGACGTGAGCACGCCAGCGAACCGCAACTGACGGCCACTCGTCGACAACCTCGAGGTCGCCGACATCGTGATCACACTCGAGGAGACCCACGTCCGACGGCGGGACGCTACGATCGAGAGCCTGACGGCACGATGGGTGCAGTTCGGCGCGACGGTTCCGGAACGGCCCCGACGTCACGCGTCGTCCTCGAGGTCACTCGTCTCGAGTTCGTCGACGTCGAGATCGCTCTCGAGGTACGCATACCCCGTCTCAGAGGGCCAGTAGAGGCCCGTTCCGTCTGTTTCGAGAAGACCAACGTCCGACAGGGTTACACACCGCTTGCTCACGTACTGGCGATGGTAACCGATGTTCGCCGACAGGACCTTCGCAGATACCTGGATGTCGCACCCGTCGAAGAACAACAGGATCTCGTAATCGACCGGCTTCATCCACGGGACTCGTTCGACCATCGTTTCGGAGTACCTGGATACTCTCACAGAAAAACTAGTACTATCCAACGGACATATTTCGCCTTCTATAGAGCTAGTAATTCCACGTACGTAGTAGGGATATGGCTACACGCAGACTGGGTTCTCACGTGTTCTGAACCAGTGCGAATCGGTGGTGGAGTCACCGAGTCCCCGAGAAATTTCTGCGATCCGATTTCGATGCGATCACGCACCGTCGTCCTCGAGGTCACCCGCCTCGAGTTCGCCGTCGAGATACGCTCGTCCCGTCTCCGTTATCTGGTAGTATCCCGCTTCGTCGACTTTCTCGAGGAGACCGTGATCCTCCAGTTCGCCGAGTCGCTGTCTGACCGTCGAGTATCCGATCTCGTGTCCGTGCCGGTTGAGATTCCGGTAGAGGGGTTTCGCGGGCAGTTCCAGGTCGTGAGTCTCGAGAAACTCGAGGATGAGTCCGTCTTTCAACGACATCCACTCTGGCCGAGGGCGCATTCGACGGGTGTGTCTGGCCTGCAGACATTAACCTGGGACGGTTCTCGAGCAGTATAGCACATATAGATCTCATTAGTAGCTCAATTACGCTAAAATACAAATGGATCGAACCCATCAACGAACTGTACGGAAGCTACACGCGGACTGGACTCTCACGAGTTCTGAAACAGTGCGGACCGGTGCTGGAACCACCGGGTCCGCGAGAAGCCACCGTATCCAGACTACGGAAGCCATGTTCGACGACGACTCACGGGACCTTCAAACTCCCGACCGACCAGACGCATCGCCACTGACTGCTCGAGCACTCGAGGCCGCCGACCCGCTGCTGTACGCCTGCGAGACGCGCGGCTGTCGCCGACCGACGACGACGGTCACGGCGGACGGCTATCGGTGCCAGGAGTGTGCGACCGCCCTCGAGGAGCGTCCGCTGCTGGCCGACGGCGGCGTCACCTGGACCGATCTCACCGCCTTCCGGCGTGACTGCCTCGAGGCGATCGCGACGCTCGAGACCGCCGGCGAGACGCCGTACGGCCTCGCGATCCAGGACGTCCTCGAGGAACGCTACGGCGAGGTCAATCAGAGCCGACTCTACCTCAACCTCGACGAACTCGTCGACGCCGACCTCGTCGAGAAGAGCACGATCGACCGCCGGACGAACGGCTATCGCCTCACCCCGGCGGGACGGCGGCTCCTCGAGACGCGCGCTCGCCAGCTCGCCGACTGCTGCGGTCTGACCGTCACGGAGGGCGATCGACGATGACCGACGGCAGCCTCCTCGAGGCGATCGACCGGCTGGCTCGCGGCCTCCTCGCGGCCGTCGAACGAGACGACACACTCGAGGCGGAGACCCGACGCGAGGCCAGGCGACACCTCCGGGAGATCCGCGCCGAAGTGGAGGCGACGCGACTCGCGCTGTTCGGCCCGGCGGCCCTCGACGGCGACCCGCCGGCCGACCGGTGCGAAGCCGACGACGACCTCCCGCTGCTCGTCCGCCGTGGCCCCCTGTCGACGTCGTACCTCGGCCCCGATCCAGTTGCGTTCGAACGCCGGCGGGGTGACGACGATGAGTGACCCCGACGTCCGGACCCTCGTGGGAGAACTCGAGGCCCTCCGGGAGCGAAACGACCGCCTCCTCGAGCGCGTCGACGACCTCGAGAGCGACCTCGAGCGGGCGACGGACCGACTCGAGAGCCTCGAGGCGGAAACCGAGACGCTCCGCGAGGAGAACGCCCGCCTCCGCGAGCGCGTCGACGACTGCGAGGCGGCGACAGACCGACTCGACGCGGCGACCGACGCCACGCGCAAACGCACGGGCGCGAACAAGGATCGACTGGAGGAGCTCCAGGCCCGCGAACTCGAGAAGGGCGCACACCTCCGCGCGACGAACGTCGACGAGTACGAGGTCGACGTCGACGGCGGCCGACTCGAGAAGCTCACCAAAGACGACGGGCGGGCGTACTACCGGCTCCCCGAGTCGGCGGACCCACTCGAGCGCGGCGACGTCGCTCTCGCCCACGGCGACCTGCTCCCGATCCAGCAACTCGCCCAGATGGACGAGGAGATGCTCCGATCGACGACGAACGCCCTGCCGACGCGACTCGCGGCGAAGCTCTGGCGTGCCCGCACGGACCCGAACGTGGGCGACGATCCGTGGCAGACCGGCTGTGCGGACATCCGAGAGTACGCGAAAGCGAGCGACATGAAACACTGGATTCGACGGCAGGAACCGGGAACCAGCGACGCGTACGCGAAGAAACTCGTCTCGCGGACGATCGACGCCCTCCTCGAGCTCTCGAAGAACAGGCTCGCCGTCCGCAAGAAGACCGAGCGCAAGAACGGCCTGTCGTACGTGGAACGGCGCGTCATCCTGCCGACGGCCGCCGAGATCCCGGGTGAGACGGCCAGCGACGCGGCGAGGACGGGGACAACTGACGTCCACGGATGACCGTGGCCACGGACGACCGATGCGGTCTGCTGTAACCGATCGAGACCGACGCTCCGACGCGACCCGAGCGGGATCGAACGCTCACAGGAGACGACCGTCGCGATATACTGCCGGACGACACGGTGCAGACGTCGATCGCACGCGAGACGCGATCGAGTAGTCACTGACTGTTGTCCGGTAGTATAGCAGTCGAACGCACGGTCTCGATACTCGCGAGTCCGTCGATCGAGCGGTCGTCGGCGGTCACACCTCGAGACGGCCGGTCGACACACTCCGAGGACGCCATCTGTCCATCGACGACCCGCTGACCCGGGTCGTACCCGAGGGGACGTCACGGCTGCACGCATCGAACCGGCCGGGGAGGCAGGTCCAGTCGCGACCGCGAGCACACGCCGAACCAGAAGGTTTTATTTAAGAGACCGACGACGACGGGACGAATGACCATCCATCGACGCGATACGTTGAAGCTCGTGGGCGCAGCGGCGACGGCGGCGATCGCCGGCTGTTCGGACGCACCGGGACTCGGTGGCGGCAGTGACGACCCGGACCCACCGGCGTACAGCAACTGGCTGACCACCGACGACGAGACGCTCGTCTACGCTTCCCTCGAGTGGAGCGCACTCGAGGAGTTCCAGAGCGACAGCGGCGAGGACGAGGCCCCGATCGTCGACGACGAGAACGCGGGAGACGATCCGATGATCGGGCTCCCGACTGGCGGGCTGGTCGCGGTCGGACTCGCGGGGAGCTTCGGGCTCGCCGCGTTCGGCCTGAGCGGACTCGTCGCCCTCGAGGGCCAGCAGAGCGGGAGCGAGTTCGACTCGAGCGTCGAGAAGATGGTGCTGGCGAACGAGGCGTTCGTCGTGACGGGCGACCTCGAGACCGACGAACTCGACGAGCGGCTGACCAGCGAGTCCCAGAGTATGTTCAGCCAGCAGTACGAACAGACCGAGACGATCGGCGACTACGACGTCTATACGCCCGTCTCGGGGGAGCGAAACGCGATCGCGATCTCCGAGGGCGCGCTCGTCTTCGCCGTCGACAGCGACGCGCCGGTCGACGTGATCCGAGCGCCGATCGAGGCTTCGGCAGGCGACACAGAGCGGGCGACGGCAGAACACGAGGACCTCGCGTGGCTCGCCGCGACCGGCGGCGACGGCCACCTCGTGCTGGGCCTCTACGGCGATCCGGAGTCGCCCGTCGAAAACCAGACCGGAAACGAGAGCGCCGTGAGGACCGAAGACGACTACGAGGTGTTCACGGACGCGTCGGGCGTCGTCTCGTCGCTCACCTTCGAGAGCGAGACGACAGTCACCGGCGACCTCGCGGCCGTCGTTGCCGAACCCGACGAGGAGACACTCGAGGAGGTCGTCGGCTCGACGGCCACGGAGGGATCGGTCGAGGTCGACGGCGACCGCGTCACTGCGTCGGCGACCTGGGAGAAAGACGCGTAGCGACGAGTGACGACCCGGGAGCTCGCGACTCTCGGCTTCGGATTCGAAAAATTCGATCGATCTTCTCGCGTACGACCAGAACCCGGAGTCGCGAGCGTCCCTAGAACGGGAACAGCGACTCCGCCTCGAGGTCGCGCTCGATGAGTTCGATCTCGTGGCCGTCCTGGTCTTTCGTGAACGCGTACATGTCGTCGTTGCTCTCGGGGTCGCGGTAGTCCGCTGCCTCCCGGACGAGCAGCTGTTCCCAGTCGTCCTGGAGGTCGTCGACGCGGACGCAGAGGTGGCCCCAGGCGTCGCCCATCTCGTAGCTGCGCCCGTCGTAGTTGTAGGTGAGTTCGACGGCCATCGCCTCGTCGGCCGCACCCTCGGGTTTCACAAAGTAGTTGGCGAAGGTGTCGGCCTCCCAGCGGCCGGTGTGTTCGTACTCGAACTTCCGGGTCCAGAAGCCAAGCGCCTCGTCGGCGTCCTCGACGCGGATCATGGTGTGGTCGAGCGACCAGCGCGCGCCGTAGTCGCGCTCAACGATCTCGACCTCGTGACCGTCCGGGTCCGTGACGAACGCGTAGGAGCCGCCACAGGACTCTGGGTCGCGGTAGTCCTCGACGCCTTCGTCCATCAGCTCCTCGTAGGCGTCGAAGACGTCGTCGACGCGCACAGCAATGTGCCCCCAGGCGTCGCCCATCTCGTAGGACTCGCCCTCGTTGTAGGTCAACTCGAGCATCGCCCCTTCCTCGTGCATCTCCTCGGGACCGAGGTAGACGATGGTGAAGCCGTCGCCCTCGTAGCGGTCTTTCTCCTCGTAGTCGAGGTGGCCCTGGTACCACTCGAGGGATTCCTCGAGGTCTTCGACGCGCATCATGACGTGGTCGAGCGTGCCCTGCATGGGCGAGAAGTCGTGCGCTGGCGGCAAAAGGCTAGCGAAGCCGGCGGTCTAGTCGGTCTCGCCGGGAACCGCACCGGTTTCGGAGCCGGTCTCGACGTCCTCGAGGTCGCCCGACGACGCGATCGGGGAGACGCCTTTCCGCCGGGCGTCGAGTTCGGAGAACGCGTAGACGAGGCCGACGAGGACGACGGCCCCGAGCGGGAGGAAGACGACGGGGGGGACGCCGAGGAAGCCGTACAGCAGGTAACACAACGTCACGACGAGCATGACGGTCCCGGCGTAGTACAGCTGGGTCCGGACGTGGTCGATCAGGTCGGCACCCGTGAACGTCGAGGAGAGGACGGTCGTATCGGAGATCGGCGAGGTGTGGTCGCCGAAGATCGCCCCGGAGAACACTGCGCCGACGAGGACGGGCGCGAGGTCGAAACTCGTCGTGAGTTCGTAGCCGACGGGGAGAGCGATCGGCGTGACGATGCCCATCGTCGCCCACGACGAGCCCATCGTGAACGCGACGAACGCGGAGACGAACAGGACGACGATCGGCAACAGTGCGGGCGAGACGACCTCCTCCGCGACGCCGGCGACGTACGTGCCGGTACCGAGGTCCTCGGCGACCGCGCTGATCGACCAGGCGAGCACGAGGATCGTCACCGCCGTCACCATGAGGTGGAAGCCGTCGACGACCGTCTCGACGGCGGTCGCGAGGTCGACGATGTCGTAGAACAGCCCGATGGCGGCGACCGTCGCGATCATCGCGAACGAGCCCCAGACGAGCGCGGCGGCGAAGTCGCCCGCACCGATCACGTCGACGAGCACCTGCACGACGCCGTCCTGGCTCGTCGCCGCCTCGAGCGACGTCGGCCCGCCGGCCTCGGCCTGGTCGTCGACCCACGTGCCGTAGCCCGTCCAGAACGCGCCCGCGAGCGTGACGACGATCAACACGACGACGGGGGCGAAGAACGTCCGAAGCATCGGACGGGTCTCGATCGGCTCACCCAGGTCGCCCTCGACTTTCTGCAGCGGCTGTGCGTCCTCACGGCTGACGTTGCCCGTCTGCCACGATCGGTGTTCGGCGTCGAGCATCTCCCCGAAGTCCCGGCGCGTGTAGAGGACGACCCCGACCATGAGGATGGCGAGCAGCGCGTAGGTGTTGTACGGGATCGACTGGACGAACGTCTGGAACACGCCGGGGGTCTCGACGCCGTGGGTCTCCTCGACGACGCCGTACCCCTCGTCGATCATCGACAGCTGGAACGCGACCCAACTCGAGATGGCGATCGTCGCCACGGGCGCGGCCGTCGAGTCGACGATGTACGACAGTTTCTCCCGGGAGATGCGCATCTGGTCGGAGATTTCGCGCATCGTGCTCCCGACGATCGCCGTGTTGGCGTAGTCGTCGAAAAACAGGAGCATCCCGAGGATCCACGTGGCGAGCCCGGCGTTGCGCTGGGTCTCGAGGCGAGTCGTCGCCCAGTTTCGCACGGCGGTCGCCCCGCCGAGTCGCCAGATGAGCGCGACGCCCGAACCGAGCAACAGGGTGAACACGAGGATCTGTGCGTGAAACGAGTCGGCGATCGAGCCGGTGATCCACCGGAACGTCTGCCCGACGCCGAGACTCCCGGTCAGGATGACGCCACCCGACCAGATGCCGAGAAACAGCGACAGGATCGGCCGGCGCGTCACGATCGCCAGCGCGATCGCGAGCAGCGGCGGCACGAGCGAGAGTGCTCCGAACTCGGCCATGCGAACGCTAGACGTGGGGTATCCCAATAACGATGATTGTGATCGTAGTTATAATTCCTGCGTACGAGACTATTACTCCGACCCGCGGATCGAACCGTCGAGACGGTGCTCGGTCGCCCGGCCGAGAAATATGTATTACCACAGCACACAGGAGTGGCGAGTCTGCTCACTCGTGGTTCGGCGTCCACTCCTCGCAGGCGTCCATGTCGTCCATCGCCCCGTCGTGGTACGCACAGTAGGGCGTCATCCCCGAGGACGAGCGGACGTACTGGAAGTGCGCGCAGTTCCCGCAGTACCGGTCGGCTGGCTCCGACGGCCCGGTGGGCGCGTCGACGATCTCGGCGTCGCTGCCGTCGAGCGGCGAGTCGATGTCGGAGGCTGCCGATCCGCCGTCGCTCGCCGGTGCGCTCACCTGGGCGGCACGCGCCGTCTCGTTCGGGTCGGCCGACGCATTGGTCTGGGTCTCGACCTCGCCGTCCGGCGTCCCGCCGAGGAAACCGATCCCGCCGAGCCCACCGCTCGAGCCGTCGACCTCGACGACCTTCGTCTCGCCGCGTCGGGTGACGTTCATCTCGAGGGCACCGCCGGGGTCGTTCCGGGTCTTGAAGTTGGCGACGGCGACGAACAGACACCAGATGGCGGTAAAGAGCCCGAGCAGGTAGACGACCGAAACGAGCAGCGTCAGGTCGTCACCGTGCCCGCGCCAGTGGTGGGGGTAGGCGTGCCAGAAGAGGGCGACGCCGAGCAGACAGAGGCTCGTTCCGATGGCTGCTGCGGCACGGACGCGCCGACTCGCGGGCAAGACGGCGAAGACGCCCACGAGCACGGCGGGGACGCCCAGTCCGGCGAGGATTCCGGCCCACTTCACTGCCCCGAACTGGCCACCGACGTACGCGGCGAAGAGGTCGGTCGTCGCGACGAACACGGCCACGACGGCGAGGGCAGCACCGAAGAGGACAAGCGCCGTCCCGGCGTACAGCCGCCGGAGGCTCGTCACTGCCGCCCCGTTGCCGTCGTATACCTCCGTCAGGCTGGTCATACGCGTCCCGTTCGCGCTCGGGACACAAAACGATACGTCAGACAACTACCAAAGAACGGAGAGGATCGACGGAACGAGGCGGCGGAAGCGAAAGCTTGAATCGACGGGCTCGCAAACGCCCGATCATGAGTGACGAGGAAGAAGAGTCCGAACCCGCCGTCTCCCTCGGCGAGAAGACGCCCGTCGAGGGCGCACCGCTCGCGCGAGTGACCTCCCGACTGACCTGGCCGAAAGAAGCCAGCGAGGTCGACCGACTCGAGGGCGAGAGCGTCGTTCGGACGGCCGAGGGGCCACTCGAGCTGTCGGACGTGATCGCGGAGATCGACGAGACGTACTTCCAGCGCCGCCAGGAGTTCGAGAGCCACGCCCGCGGCGTGATCGGGACCGGCCCTGTCCAGACCGCAGACGAGTAAGAGAGCCGTGGCGACCGAGGAGGTCCGTACCGGCGTCCGCTGGCTGCGCGAGCGCCTCGCTGCCCTCACGTGGGTGCAGCGATCGTTACTCGCTGGTGCGCTATTGACGGTCCTGTGGACGAACCTCGTCCGCTCGGGACTGCACAATCGTCTCCTCTTCGACGGCCTGTTTCTGTTCGCGGGACCGCTCGCGCTGGCGCTTTCCCACGGCGAGGACATCGGCTGGCGGGTCGACCGCCTCGCGATCCGGAACACGGTCGTGCTCGCGCTGTTCGTCCTGCCGTTTTACCTCGTCGGCTCGACGCTGCCGACGATTCGGACGTTCTACCCGATCTGGGAAACCAGCGCCGTTCCAGGCGAGTTCGTTCCTCACGCGGTCAAACTGTTCTTCCTTGCACTGGCCGCCGAAACCTACTACCGGGGGCTGCTCTGTGTCGGCGTCCAGGACGTCGGCTTCAAGGCGGTCTTCATCAGCCCCATCGTCTACATGTTCCACCACGCGGGAAAGCCGCCGATCGAGTTTCTCCTCTCGGGACCGACGGACGTCCTCTTCGGTGCCGTCGACTACCGGTCGAACTCGATTCTTCCCTCCACGATCGCACACGGCGCGGGTCTCGTCTTGCTCGACTGGCTCGTCCTCCACGACCCGCTGTTCTCGCCGACGCCGGTCCTGCGCGCGCTCGAGTGGCTGCCCGTCCCGCTATAGTCGGCGGCCGCGCACCCGGCAGCGTGCAGGCCGTACAGGTTTTTACGTGGCCGCCGAATCGACCGTCGTGAGTCTTCCAGTCGACCCGACGACAATCGATCCGGAAGCGTACGGCGAGATGCGAACCGTCCTCGAGATGGACCACGACGAGGCGGTTGAACACGTCCGCGAGGTGTTCACCGACGCGGGGTTCGGCGTTCCCGTCGAGTTCTCCCCCTCGGAACTGCTCAACGAGAAGGTCGACGCCGACCGCGCTCCGTACTACGTCCTCGGGGCGTGCAACCCGGCGATCGCCGACCGCGTCCTCGACGCAGCGATGGAGATGGGCGGTCTCTTTCCCTGCGGCGTCGTCGTCTGGGAGAAGACGCCGGGCCGACAGGTCGTCTACCACGTCTCGATTATGAAAATCGGCCACCTCCTCGGGATCGCTCCCGACGACGAAGAGTGGCAGGCGATCGTCGACGAAACGGGCGAGATGGTCGATCTGGCCTTCGAGAACTTGTAACTCGGCCCGCCTCGTGGCCTCGAATACCACGAATGCTGTCAAGTTTTATGTAGTACAGACGAGATGAACAGGCATGAACGCCCGGACCGGGCTCTTCGCCGCCCTCCTCACCGTCCTCGCCGTCGTCGGATTCCTGCTGATCGTTCCCTTCCTGCAGTACGTGCTGATGGCCGCGTTGCTCTCGTATCTCCTCCATCCCGCCCACGAGCGACTGGCTCGCGTCGTCGGCCCCCACGCGTCCGCGACCGTGCTCACGACGGTCGCGTTCATCGCCGTCGTCGTCCCCGCCCTCGTCGTCTCGCTGGTCGTCGTAGAGACGGTCACGTCGTTTCTGCGCTCGTTCGGTCGCGACGACGTGGTGGCGACGGTCGACGCGACCAGGACCGTCTTGATCGACGGCGTCGGCCTCGATCCATCCGCCGTCGACGACATCGAGGCGAAGCTCCTCGAGGAGGCCGTCTACAGGTCGCTCGAGACGGCCACGACGGAGGGCGTCGCCCTCCTCGCGACGACCGTCCGGACGACGTTTGGCGCGATCGTCCTCGCATTCGTGCTGTACTACCTGCTCGTCGACGGAAAGCGATTTCTCGCCTGGATCCGCCAGATCGCGCCGCTCGAGGATCGCCTCCAGGAGCAACTGTTAGCCGAGACACACGGGACGACGCAGGCCGTCGTACGGAGTCACCTGCTCGTCGCGATCGTCCAGGGCGTCCTCGGTGGCGCCGCCTTCGTCGCCGTCGGGCTTCCGAACGCGGTGTTCTGGACCGTCGTCATGACGGTCGCCTCGATCCTGCCGATCGTCGGCGTCTGGGTCGTCTGGGGACCGGCGGCGCTGTACCTGTACGGTAGCGACGCGACACTCGCGGCGGCGATCCTGGCCGGCTACGGCGTCGTCGTGCTGTCGACGGTCGACGTCGTCTTCCGGAGGCGACTCGTCGACGGGGACGCGAGTCTCCACCCCGCCGCCGTCCTCGTCGGCGCGCTCGGCGGTATCTACACGCTGGGAATCATGGGCGTGGTGCTCGGGCCGGTCCTGCTCGGGATCTTCAAATCGAGCGTGACGGTCCTCAACCGGACGCAGTCGCTGCGGTAAGGGCTTACAGCGGTCCGTATGAGAGGACGTCGAGTCCGGTTCGTTGGCGTGCCACTCGAGTCCCGTCAGTTCGTCCCGAACGCGGAGAGGTTCGACTGCAACCCGGCCGCGAGTTCGGACTTCCGGCGGAGTCGGGCGTGTGAGATCGGCAACTGCGTGGCGACCGCCGCGACGGCGTCGTGGAACGTCTCGGCCGCGCCGTACTCCCCCTCGAAGGCGTTGCGAACGCTCTCGCGGACCTGCCAGACGCCGACGGGGGCCCAGTAGTCGTCGCTGACCTCCCGCAAGACCAGACACTTCGCCTGCCGGCCGATCGACTCGAGGTGCTCTAAGACGGCGAGTCGAGCGGCGTAGTAGGCGCCCGCGGTCTCCTCGACGTACCCCGAGCGGCCCTCGTAGCCCTCGGCGGCGCTCGCCATCCAGACGTCGTCGTGGGGGTCGGGATTCCAGATGCTGCCGGGCGCTTTCATCTCGACGAGTTCGAACTCCCACGTGCCGGGCGCGAGGACGATCCAGTAGCGGTTGCCGACGTACTCGTTCTCCCAGACCTGCACCTCGTCGATGCTCGGGGCGTTCTTGATCCGCCCGCGGAGGAACTGACCGACGGTGTCGTCGACTGCGGTGATCGACCACCGCGTGGGGACGAGTCGGCGATTCTCGGCCTGCCCGAGCGCGCCCGCCGAGAGGATCGAGTCGATCTCGTAGACGTCGAAGCCGCGCCGGTAGAGATACGTCATCGCCCCCTGGGCCTGCCAGTCGTCGTCCTCCAGGGTCTTCTTCACCGGCCGTGGCACGTGGGGGTTCTCCGTGAGGTCCGCAGAGCGGGCGGTCGCACGCGGACCGCGCGGGGTCGCCACGTCCGTCCCCGCGTCGAGGCCGAGGTCGGGTTTCCCGTCGAGCCCGATCTCGAGGTCGACCGGACGGTCGGCGATCGCCACCTCGCGCTGGACGCCGACGAAGCCGTCCCAGACGTCGGCCACGGACGGTGCGAGCCGGCTGGCGATCCCCGGCGAGTCGACGTTCGCGCGCTTGCTCGAGTTGAGCAACCCCGTCCGACGCTGGAGAACGTCGTCGATGGCGTACCCCTGTCGGTACCAGCTGTCGTCGGTGACGTACTCCTCGGCTGCACCCTCGTCGCCGACGGGCGAGAGCAAACCGACGGGGATGTCCGGGTAGTTCGAGCGCCCGACGAAGATCGACGGTGCGGTCGAGCCGACGAGAGTGTCGCCACTCAGCGCGTCGTCGAACCGCTGCTCGAACTCCGCGATGTGGTCCGTGATCGCGTAGGACTTCTCCCTGGCGAGTCGGCGGCGTTCGGCCTCCTCGTCGGGTTCCAGGTCCTCGATGTACTCGTCGAGGCGCATTCGACTCGGGGTACGGCCGGCGCGGGTTTGAATGTTGAGTGTCCGCGCCGAGCCCCGTTCGTGATTCCACGTTGACCCTAACCAGTATGGCCCCGCCTGTTCGTCGATCCGCGCCGTACCGGGGGTATGGACATCCCGACGGGACGCTGGCCGCCGGCGGCAGTGACGAGCGGTGCCGTCGGACCGGCGAAGCGGTCTCGAGTCGCCGACCCGCGGTCTCGACGCTCGGTCGGCATCGCCGGATCGGACCGGAACCCGAAGACCGTCGCGCAGACGGATGGAGGGAGAAACCGCACGGCAGGCAGCAGATCCGTGCTGACGAACGCAACGGCCGCTCGGATGTGACGATGACGGTTCCGCTGACCTACCTCGAGTTCCACGCGCTGTTCGTCCTCCCGCCGGTCGTGGCCCTGTTCGTCGCAGCAATGCGTCGCGAGCGGGCGTGGTGGAACCGGCGTGCGGTCGCCGGAATCGGCATCATGAGCACCCTGGCGGTGGTGTACACGACTCCGTGGGACAACGCACTCATCGACCGTGGCGTCTGGTGGTACGGCGACGGCGCGGTAGCGCTGACGCTGTGGCACGCACCCCTCGAGGAGTACCTGTTCTTCGTGTTCCAGCCGGCGCTGACCGCGCTCTGGCTCTACCAGTTCGTCTCGGTCGAGTCGGTGCCGTTGCGACTGCCGGTCCGAACCCGGCTGGTCGGCCTGGCGGCTGGCCTCCTCGTCACGGTCGTCGGTGCCGCGCTCGTACTCGCCTCGAGTTCGACGCTGTACCTCGGCGCGACGTTGCTGTGGGCCGGACCCGTTCTGGCGATCCAGTGGGCCTTCGGCTGGCCCTACCTCTGGCGGACGCGGCGCGTCGTCGCTGCCGGCGTCCTCGTCCCGACGCTGTACCTGTGGATCGTCGACTGGATCGCGATCGACCTCGGCATCTGGGTCATCTCGAGTACGTACACGACCGGCTTCACCCTCGCCGGCCTGCCCGTCGAAGAGGCGGTCTTCTTTCTCGTTACCAACGTCTTCGTCGTCCAGGGCCTCGTGCTCTACCGGTGGCTGCTCGACCGACTGGAGCGAAGCGACGCGCGAACGGTCGTAACCGAGGCAGGCTCACCGACGCTGGCTGATCTCCTCGAACGGCGGGAACCGGAAAGATGACGACGTACACCTCGTCTCCGACCCCAGTGTCGTCCGAGGCCCGGAGCAACGCCCGTCGGCTGGCCCTCCTTCCGGGCTGGGTGGCACTCGCCGCGACGCTCGTCGTCGTCCTCGCAGTCGAGACGATTCCGCTGTCCTACCAGCTCGTTCCGCTCGCGCTCAGCGTGCTCGTTCTCGGGCTACCCCACGGGGCGGTCGACCACCTCGTCGTGCCGCAATCGACCGACAGGCCGTTCTCGATCGAGACGGCGGCGACCGTCGGCGGCGTCTACCTCCTCGCAGGGGGTACCTACGCAGTCGCGTGGTTTCTCGAGCCCGCGCTTGCGTTCGCCTTCTTCATCCTCCTGACCTGGTTCCACTGGGGGCAGGGGGAGCTCCACCCGCGTTTCCGGCTCGTCGGCGCGACCCGTCGTTCGAGACGCGCCGTAGTCGAGACGCTCGTCGTTCGCGGCGGCATCCCGATGATCGTCCCCCTGCTCGCCTTTCCCGACCAGTACCGGCTCGTCGCCGGCTGGCTCGTCTCTCTCTTCGACCCGGGCGCAGTCGCGACGCTCGAGGGGCTGTTCTCCGCCGAGTTTCGCACCGTCCTCGGCGTCGGCTTCGGTACGCTCGTCGTCCTCTCGCTGGTCTCCGGCGTCGGACGGGAAGACCGCGAGACCTGGCTCGTCGACGCAGGCGAGACGCTGCTTCTGGTGGCGTTTTTCGCGACGGTCCCGCCGTTGCTCGCGATCGGCGTCTACTTCTGTGCGTGGCACTCGCTGCGCCACATCGTGCGATACCTCCTGCTCGAGGAGCGATCGGTCGTCGCACTCGAGGAGGGCCGATCGGTGGCGGTGCTCGGCCGATTCGCGCGCGACGCCGCGCCGTTGACCGCGCTCTCGCTCGTCCTCGCGGTCGTCCTCTACGCGCTCGTCCCGAACGCGTCCGGTGCCACCGAAGACCTCCTGGCGCTCTATCTCGTCTTCGTCGCCGTGTTGACGCTTCCACACGTGCTCTTTGTCACCTGGCTCGATCTGCGTGAGGGTCTGCTGGGGAACGGCTGATAATGGTGGCTGTGACTGGGTGCCGACGCAACTGCACGATGATTCGCGGTTGCGGCGGTACAGACTCACAGCCATCGGTATGACGGCCCGCCCTGCGATGCAGGTCTGTCAGTACGACGTCGAGAGGAGACCCTAACTGGTATGGCTCCGACCTGATTGGGTTGACGAGCCAACACTAGTCGCTCATGACGACACTCGTTCCACTGACGCTCGAACCGGCAGTCGAAGACGCCCTCTCCGAGCCGCTGATGGCGAGTTCGCTCTGGTTTATGATCGCGCTGATGGGGGCTGCAACGGTGCTGTTCGTCTACATGGGTCGCAACGTTTCCGACCCGCGAATCGCGCTGATCTTCGCGGCGACGATCGGCGTTCCGGCAGTGTCGATCTCGAGTTACTTCGGGCTCGCGTCCGGGCTGACGATCGGCGTCGTCGAGATCGCGGGTCGCGGCGAGACGGTCACGATGTGGGGTCGATACCTGACGTGGACGTTCTCGACGCCACTGATCTTGCTGGCGCTGGGGCTGCTCGCGGGGTCGAACGCGACGAAACTGTTCACGGCGATCGTTTTCGACATCGGCATGTGCGTGACGGGCCTGGCGGCGGCGCTGACGACGCAAGCGGTCTGGATGCGCTGGGCGTGGTTCGGGATCAGTTCGGCGTTTTTCCTCGTGGTCGTCTACGTCCTGCTGGTCGAGTGGCCCAGAGACGTGCGCGCGCAGGAGCCGGACGTACAGAACCTGTTCAACACGCTAAAGCTGTTGACGGTCGTACTGTGGTTTGGCTATCCGATCGTCTGGGCGCTCGGCACGGAGGGGCTCGCCCTCCTCGGTACCGGCACCACCGGACTCGCGATCACCTCCTGGCTGTACAGCCTCCTCGACGTCGGCGCGAAGTTCGTCTTCGCGTTCGTCCTGCTGCGATTCCTCGCCGACGAACCGGAGACGGTCGCCCGGAAGACGCTGTTCGGAGCGCCGACGACGGCCGACGACTGACGGTCGACGCCGACGGCGTCGAGAACGCGAGCGGCTGCTTCCCGGCGATCGCTGGCGCGAAAAAATTCCGCGGACGGCAGTTAGCCGTGGATTCCCATCGCTTCGATCTGTTCCTGGTACCGATTGCGGATCGTCACTTCCGTCACCTGCGCGACGTCTGCGACCTCCCGCTGGGTCTTCTTCTCGTTGCAAAGGAGGGACGCGGCGTATATCGCGGCGGCAGCGTACCCCGTCGGCGATTTGCCGGACAGCAACCCTTCCTCGGCTGTCTTCTCGATTATCTCGTTGGCCTTGGTCTGGACCTCTTCGGAAAGTTCGAGTTCAGAACAGAAGCGCGGGACGTACTTTTTCGGGTCGACGGGTTTCATCTCGAGGCCGAGTTCCTGCGAGATGTACCGATACGTTCGACCGATCTCTTTACGTTCGACGCGAGACACCTCGGAGATCTCCTCGAGGCTACGCGGGATGCCTTCCTTCCGACAGGCGGCGTACAGCGCCGACGTCGCGACGCCTTCGATCGATCGCCCGCGGATCAGGTCTTCTTTGAGCGCGCGTCGATAGATCACCGACGCGACCTCGCGAACCGACCGCGGGACACCCAGTGCGGAGGCCATCCGATCGATTTCGGAAAGCGCGAACTGGAGATTTCGCTCGCCTGCGTCTTTGGTTCGGATGCGTTCTTGCCACTTGCGCAGCCGGTGCATCTGACTGCGTTTCTTCGAGGAAATCGACCGCCCGTAGGCGTCTTTATCCTTCCAGTCGATGGTCGTCGTCAGCCCCTTGTCGTGCATCGTCTGTGTCGTCGGGGCGCCGACGCGCGACTTCTCTTGCCGTTCCTGGTGGTTGAACGCCCGCCATTCCGGCCCGGGGTCGATCTTTTCTTCTTCCACGACGAGCCCACAGTCTTCACAGATGAGCTCACCCCGGTCGGAGTCCTTAACGAGGTTCTCGGAGTCGCATTCGGGGCAGGCACGTACCCCTTCTTCCTCCTCCTCGACCTCGTCCATCTCGCGCGCTCGCTCCCGCTGGCGGGTGGACCGTGTCATCGCACTTTTATAGTAGTATCACGAGTGTATATAAATCCTTGGGAAGGATTTTCTACAGTTTGGACAATTCCGGCGAAAACCAGAGGTTAAGACCGGCCTCGCCGTCGATTCTGGACCGAAACCGGAAAGGTTTTAGCCGGTTTGTGGCGACCACAGCGACGGATGCCGGTCATCGAATGTGACGTCGAGAAGGCACGGAAACGCCTCGAGGACGCGGGCGTAACGGTCGAACCGGGCAATACGGAACACGAGCGCTTTCGCGCGCACCACGGCGGCGCGACGGCAGTCGCCTACGACGACAAGGTGGTGATCCAGGGCGAGAGTCCGCGCGATATCGAGGCGATCCTCCAGGAGGACGGCGGTCGCGCGCACGTCTACTTCGACGGCGCCGCCCGCGGTAACCCCGGTCCCGCCGCCATCGGCTGGGTGATCGTCACCGGAGACGGCATCGTCGCCGAGGAGAGCGAGCGAATCGGCCGCGCGACGAACAACCAGGCCGAGTACGAGGCGCTGCTGGCGGCACTCGAGGCCGCACGGGCGTACGGCTACGACGAGGTCCACGTCCGGGGCGACTCCGAGTTGATCGTCAAGCAGGTTCGCGGCGAGTACGACACCAACGACCCGAAGCTGCGGGAGAAACGCGTCAGCGCCCTCGAGATCCTCTCGTCGTTCGACGAGTGGACGATCGAGCACGTTCCGCGGGAGATCAACGACCGCGCGGACGGGCTCGCGAACGAGGCGCTCGACGGCCAGTGATAATGATGGCTGTGACTGGTTACCGACGCAACCACAAGACGGTTCGCGGTTGCGGCGGTACAGACTCACAGCTATCGTTATGAGAACGTCGAACCGACACTGAGAAACGACGACGACGCCTAGACGACCCCCAAACGACATGAGCGACGCTGCAAACGATCGATCCGACGACGCCGGGGAGGACGAACTCCCGGAAGAGACCGTCGACGAGGCCGAACGGCTCACGCGACTGGCGAGAACCGCCGTCGACGAGAACGAGCGAGACGCCCACCGGGAAAAGCGGGCGGAAATCCTCGGAGCACACGAATTCACGTCTCGAATCCGCGAGGACGAGGACGGCGACGTGCTCGTGCTCCACCCAGCGGAGTGGCTCGAGGACGGCACGATCCGCACGGACCGCATCGAGGACGTCTCGCGTGCGGTCGAGATCCCACTCGAGGGGACGGGAGATCCCGACGACTGGAGCGAACTCGACGCCGAGAACCGTCGGCTCGTCGAAGCGGTTCGCGAGGAACACGGCGACGTCCACGGCGACAACGCCGCCGCGCTCGCGGACTTCATGGGCAACCACTACGCTCGCCCGATCGCGTCGGCGACGGCCGACGAGATAACGGAGTTTCTCACCGAGTACTTCGTGAGAAACGCGTGGCCGTCCGAGAAACAGCGAGCCGTGGTCGACGAGTCGATCAGACTCGTGTTCGAGACGGCCGACGAACCGGTGCCCGAATTCGGTGTTCAGTACCGCAACGGCTGAGACGGACTACTCGTTTCAGTCGTTACTGTAGCTCTCGTCGACGAGGTCGTGGATCTCCTCGGCGCGGTCGTCGCCCGTGACGACCTTCGAGAACGTCCACTGGATACCGTCGAGGACGGCCTCGTAGCCGTCGTCGGTCAGCGAGTACTGGTTGGTGCGTTTGTCGAGTTCGCTCTTTTCGACGAGTCCGAGGTCGACGAGTTCGTCGAGGTTCGGGTAGAGTCGACCGTGGTTCACTTCGGTTCCGTAGTAGTCCTCGAGCTCCCGCTTGATGGCCAGCCCGTACATCGGCTCTTTGGCGAGGATGACGAGAATGTTGTTCTGGAACGCGGTGAGTTCGCGTGCGATGCCCTTGCTGCCGGTGATTGATTGTGCCTCTGACATAGTTTCGTAAATGTCACCTGACTATTTAAGACTTCCCAACTATTCTTCCGTTCAGATCGATCGTCAGCGCTCGATCCGAGTCGACGTACCGTGACCGAGACCGACGAGTTGCCCGTTACCACTGTCGGTCAGACGCCAGGTAGCCGTCAGATCTATTTGAAACTCGATTACGAAAGTACTTTTTGATCGACCGCAGAGTCGAAAACGTATGGTGAATCTCTGGGAAGACCTCGAGACTGGACCGAACCCGCCAGAAGAGATCTACGCCGTCGTGGAGTGTCTCAAAGGCGAGCGCAACAAGTACGAGTACGACAAGGACGTTCCGGGCGTCGTCCTGGACCGCGTGCTCCACAGCAACGTCCACTACCCGAGCGACTACGGTTTCATCCCGCAGTCGTACTACGACGACGAGGACCCCTTCGACGTGCTCGTGCTCGTCGAAGACCAGACGTTCCCCGGCTGTGTCGTCGAGGCACGCCCGGTCGCGCTGATGAAGATGGACGACGACGGCGAACAGGACGACAAGGTCATCGCCGTCCCCACCGAGGATCCCCGGTACGACCACATCGAGGATCTGGAGGACATCCCCCAGCAGCTCAAAGACGAAATTGACGAGTTCTTCGCGACCTACAAGAACCTGGAGGAGGGCAAGGAAGTCGAGACCCTCGGCTGGGAGGACAGGCAGGCCGCCTACGACGCGATCGAGCACGCACAGGACCTCTACGAGGAGAACTTCCAGTAATACTACCGGACAACAGTCAGTGACTACTCGATCGCGTCTCGACGGCTGTCGTCGCTGACGACAGCGTCTCGAGTGCGATCGATGGCTGAACCGTGTTGTCCGGCAGTATACGCCGACGACGGCAGTTGGCCGTCGTTCGGTCCATTCTGTGCCGCCGTGGTGATTCGGATTCACGCGAGTTATGCGCCCCCATTCGGCGATGAGTTATGAGCATGAGTAATTTTATTGTCCGTGAGGGACGATATACACCTGTTATGGCAACGAAGAACCCGCCCGCGAAGCCAGCCACGGACGCCCCCGAGTCCGGTACTGGCATGGCGCATCCGACCGTCGTCCCGGTGAACTTCGACCCCGACGCACCGGGCAACCGCCGGGATCGGGACTGATCGCGGCCGTTCGCCGACGGCCGGCCACGGTCGTGGACGGCCGCCCTCGCTCGAGTCGCCCTCCATCCGCTCGTCCCCGCTCGAGGCGAGCGACGCGTCGACGTCGTCGCGTCGTAAATTCTCGAAAACAGTGTCTAGAGACGAACCTTCTTGTATCCCCTCGAACTACGCCCCCTCATGGGTCTATTCGACCGACTTCGGGGTGATGGGAACCCCCGCGTCGCCTTTATCGGAATCGACGGCGTGCCGTACAGTCTCCTCGCGGACAATCCCGAGGAGTTCCCGAACTTCGCGGCACTCGCCGACGAAGGAACTGCAAGCGAGATCTCGAGTATCGTGCCGCCGGAGTCGAGTGCCTGCTGGCCCTCGCTGACGACGGGAATGAATCCCGGCGAGACCGGCGTCTACGGCTTCCAGGACCGCGAGGTCGGCACCTACGACACCTACGTTCCGATGGGACGTGAGGTACAGGCACCGCGCCTCTGGGATCGCGTCACCGACGACGGGCGCAACGCGACCGTGATGAACGTCCCGGTCACGTTCCCGCCACAGCGCAACGTCCAGCGGATGGTCTCGGGCTTTCTCTCGCCTGACCTCGAGAAGGCGGCGTTCCCCGACGACGTCCGCGACTACCTCGAGTCCATCGACTATCGGATCGACGTGGATCCGAAACTCGGCCACGAGGAGGACAAGACGGCGTTCATCGAGGACGCCCACGAGACCATCGACGCCCGCTTCGAGGCGTTCTCCCACTACATCGAACAGGACGACTGGGACCTCTTTTTCGGCGTCTTCATGACCACCGACCGGGTCAACCACTTCCTGTTCAAAGACTACGAACGCGACGGCGAGTACAGAGAGGAGTTCCTCGAGTTCTACCGCAAACTCGACGACTACGTCGGCCAGCTCCGCGAGTCGCTGCCCGACGACGCGACCCTGATCGTCGCCTCGGACCACGGCTTCACCAGCCTCGACTACGAGGTCCATTTCAACGCGTGGCTCCAGGAACAGGGGTGGCTCTCGTTCGACACCGACGACCCCGAGGAACTCGACGACATCGCAGACGAGACGCGCGCGTACTCGTTCATCCCCGGCCGATTCTACATCAACCTCGAGGGAAGGGAACCCCGCGGCTCCGTGCCGGAAGAGGAGTACGACGAGGTTCGCGACGAGCTCAAGGAGATGCTCGAGAACCTCGAGGGGCCGGACGGCCAGCAGGTCGTCGAGCGCGTCGTCGAACACGAGGACGCCTTCCGCGGCGACCACGACGAGATCGCCCCAGACCTCGTCGCTATCCCGGCACACGGGTTCGACTTCAAGGCCGGGTTCAAAGGCGGCGAGGAGGTGTTCGACACCGGTCCGCGAAACGGCATGCACAGCTTCGACGACACCGCCCTGTTCATCGACGACCCCGACGCCTCGATCGGTGACGCCGACCTCTACGACATCGCGCCGACCATCCTCGAGTTGATGGACGTCGAGTTCAGCCGCGGCGAGTTCGACGGCGCGAGCCTCGTCTAGGGCGATTCGATTCCGTTTTCCGATCGAAGGTCGCTCGTCGAGGTATGCCACTCGAGGAAGTCATCCACGCCCGCGGCCACGAGAACGTCCGGGCCGAACACGCGAGCACGTTCGAAGTGACGACCGACGACTACCTCACGCCGGCCGGCGACTGCATTCTCGCGATCGAGGCCGACCGCGCCCCCGCGGACTTCGATCCCGCGTTCGTCGCGGCCTGCCAGGACCCAGAGGCGACGATCACGTTCACCATCGAAGCCGACGGCCACGCGGAGACCGTTGTCGGACGTGGCGATCCCGACCTCGAGTTCACGAACGAGCGAAGCGCGGTCGGCCGGACGAGCAGCTACGTCGACGACCGGACGATCATGGTCGACGCCGCGTTCGCCGCGGTCGGGTTCGACCGCGACCTCGTCGCGGCGCTCGCCGACGGTGCCGAGGCGACCGTGACGCTCACCGTCGAGTGACGGTCGAGCGTGGTCGTCACCGGTGGCTGCCGACCGCCTGCTCGTGTAGTTCGTCTTCTGCCTGCCACGTGCGAGGGCGGACGGCGATGACGACGGCGACGAGGTACAGCGCCACGACGCCGCCGGTCACGATCAGTCCCGAAATCGGGCCGATCGCCGCACTCTCCGGCCACGGCTGGGACGCGAACGCGACGACGCGGATCCCCCAGGAACCGAGCATCACGGTGAACAGAAACAGGTAGATCCGTCGGAGTCGGTGTGCGATCGACTCCTCGACGGAGATCTTGATCACCGGCCTGCGGTAGTCCTGGCCGAGTTTCCTGCGCCACTCCGGATCCACGAGGCCATCGGAGGCGTCGAGGCCGTACGCGAAGACGTTCTTCTGGAACGTACGGACCCGTCCCCGCCAGAGGTCGTAGCCGCGGTAGCGGCGGGCCTCGATGAACAGGAACGCGACGAGCGCCGTCGTCCCGAGCAGGATGATGTAGTGTGGGTTGTTCCGACTCGAGAACGCCCACGTGAGGATCGCGCTCATGACGATCACCGCCCAGTTCGTCGTCTGGTCGAGCCGTTCCCGCCAGACCTGCATCCGGTGGACCTCGCCGCGATAGAGGTGTGCCAGCGACGAACTCGGCCCCATCTCCTCCTCGAGCAGTCCGCTGCCGACCTCGCGGTGTTCGGCGTCGGTTGGATCGACGTCTTTTGCAGATCGCTTCGCCATCGTCTCTACGTGCCACCCGAGGGCGAAAGAACGTGGTGATTGCTCGGCGACGTATCACAACCGTTAGTTCGCCGGACCGACGAGCGAACGTACGGATGGCCACCGACTCTCGCGCGGAAGCGGTCGTGAATCGCCTCGCCCGTCTCTACGGCGATCGTGGCTTTCCCGAGCACAACATCGACGGCGGACAGAACGCCGTCACGATCGCCGACGACGAGTCGATCTTCTGGGAGCAGGTCGGCGACGAACAGGACGCGTTCGTCTGTCTCGTCCGGACCATCCTGAGCCAGAACACGAGCGACGTGGCGAGTCAACCCGCCCACGACGCGTTACGCGAGCGCTACGACGGTCCCGACGTGGACCTCGCCGAGTCGCTCGCCGCCGCCGACCGGGACGAACTCGCCGAGACCATAAGCGCCGCCGGTCTGTACAACCAGAAGTCGAAAGCGATCCAGCGGGCCGCCGAGTGGGTGCTCGAGGAGTTCGGCTCGGCCGCCGCCTTCGACGCATTCGTCACCGAGGACGCGCCGGCGGCGGTCAGGGAGACGCTGCTCGAGGTCCGCGGCGTCGGTCCCAAGACGGCCGACTGCGTCCTGCTGTTCTCGGGTGGCCGGTCGGGCGTCTTCCCCGTCGACACGCACGTCCACCGCATCTATCGCCGACTGGGTATCGCGCCGCCCGACGCCGACCACGAAGCGGTCCGCGAGATACTCGAGCGCGAGGTCCCCGCCGAGAAGTGTGGGTTCGGTCACACCGCGACGATCCAGTTCGGCCGCGAGTACTGTTCGGCGCGGAAACCGGCCTGTCTCGAGGACCCGGACGCGTGCCCGTTGTTCGACCTCTGTGACAGGGTGGGCGTCGACCTCGAGTCCGGCGACGTCGTCGATCCCTCGGAAGTCGCGGCGGCAGGCGAGCAGTGACGGCCGGCGAACGGGCGTCACTCGGCGACGATGTAGCGATATTCGACAGCGCCGTCAGTCTCGAAGCGGCGGACGGTCGAATTCGCTCCCACAGCCCTGGCAGACGACGACCGGTCGCGTCTCGTTCTCCGCGAGCGTGAAACGCAGGTCGTCGTGTCCGCACTCGGGACAGTCCCGCGGGACGTACTCGGCGGCACAGTCCGGGCAGACGAACGACAGCCCATCCTCGCCTGCGTCCAGACGCAGGTCGTCGTGGCCACACTCGAGGCAGTCGACGGGGACTCGCGTGTCCTCGGTGTCGCGAGGCGCGCCGAGCGCGACCGCCACGAGGTCCTCGTCGGAGTCGTTCGTGCCCGACTGGAACTCGCCGGGAGCGAATCGGATCGCCTCCCCCGCGCCGACGGTAACCTCGCCGTCCATCGTCTCGAACGTCGCCGCCCCCTCGAGGACGAGAAACACCTCCTCCTGGTCGGCGTGGGCGTGGAGCCCGCCGGGAAACCCCTCGCCGGGGGCGAGCCGATAGTGGTTGATCGCCACGACGGCCGTCTCGAGCGGGTCGGACAGCCCGCGGCGGACGCCCCCGCCGCTCGAGTCGTCCGGCACGACGTCGTCGACGGTCACTTTCTCCATGTCGTCGCCATCGTAACGGGACGCAATCAATGTACGGAGTGCGGAATCGGCCGGGCGTCGACGATCCGTTCGGGGTCGAGAGTCATACGGTCTTCGTAACTGTGTACCGGTGCACCCGCGTAGCAGGTCGCGAGTGCGCCGGAAATGACTTACAGAAGTCCGTATCAGTTCGCGAGCAGGAGGACCGCCAGGGCGGCACACGCGATGCCGAGGGCGTCTTTGAGTGCCAGCGACTCGCCGAGGACGAGGACGCCGAGGACGGCCGGGACGAGGAAGTACAGCGCCGAGATCGTCGTGACGATACCCACGTGGCCGGCAGAGAGGCCGGCGTAGAACGCGACTGCGGCGATCCCGGCGAACACGCCCGCCGCGAGGGCGTACGTGACGCCCGTTCGCTCGAGAGCGATCGGATCGCTCTGGACGGCGACGTAGCCGACGGCGACGACGACGCCCGCGGTGTACGAGAGGATCATCGCGAGTTCGGGCTCGAGCGTTCGCGTCGCCTCGTTCGCGAGGACGGTCCAGAGGCCCCAGCCGAGCATGGCGACGACAGCGAGCGAGACGGCGTGTTGGCTCATCGGTCGACGGTCCGGCTCGGACGGTCCTAACGGCTTCGACACGGCGTTCGGTCGAAACGAGTGTCTGCGAGAGAACGGTGGGGAGACTACAGGAACCGGAACGTCTCGAGGTTCTTCGGCGCGAACGTCCGCATGTTGAACTCGTGGTACAGCGCCGAGGACAGATCCTGCGTGGAGCGTTCGTCGCCGTGGACACAGAGGACTTTCTCGGGGCGGGGGTTCATCGTCCGGACGAAGTTCTCGAGGCCGGCGCGGTCGGCGTGGCCGGAGAAGCCGTCGACGGTTTCGACGTCCATGTTCAGCGAGAGGGTACCGCGGCCGCCGCCGTTGCCCATGGCACCGACTTCGCTGGTGGGGATTTCGTCCCAGCCGTTCTGGATGCGTCGACCGAGGGTACCCTGTGCCTGGTAGCCGACGAAGACGAGCGTCGAGTCCGGGTCGGGACCGATGTGGCCCAGCCAGGACATGATCGGGCCGCCAGTGACCATCCCCGAGGTCGAGAGGATGATACAGGAGTCGCCGTCGGCGACGTCCTGGCGTTCCTCCTCACCGCCGTCGATGTGGTTGAACTCCTCGGCGAGGAAGGGGTTCTCGTTCTCGTGGAAGATGCGGTCGCGCAGGTCGTCCCGGAGGTACTCTGGATACGTGGTGTGGATCGCCGTCGCCTCCCAGATCATCCCGTCTAAGTGGACAGGCATCGACGGAATATCGCCCTCGCGCATCGCCTCCTCCAGGACGAGCATGATCTCCTGGGAGCGGCCGACGGCGAACGCGGGGATGAGGATCTTTCCGCCGCGGTCTGCGGTCTCGTTGATGACCTCCTTGAGTTTGCGCTCGGAGTCTTCCTGGTCGGTCTGGTAGTCGTTGCGACCGCCGTAGGTCGACTCCATCACGAGCGTCTCCACCCGCGGGAAGTCGTTGGTCGCGCCGTTGAACAGGCGCGTGTCCTCGTAGTGGATGTCACCGGAGAAAGCGACGTTGTACAGGCCGTCGCCGATGTGGAAGTGGCTCACCGCGGATCCGAGGATGTGGCCTGCGTTGTGGAAGGTGAGTTTGACGTCCGGCGCGATGTCCGTGACGTCGCCGTACTCGAGCGGGATGGTGTGTTTGATCGCCTCGCGGACCATCTCCGACTCGTACGGCGGGGTTCGCCCTTCTTTCGCGGCGACGTCCAGGTAGTCGAGCGTCAGCAGTCCCATCAGATCCCGCGTCGGCTCGGTACAGTAGATCGGGCCGTCGTAGCCGTACTTAAACAAAAGCGGAATGAGCGCGGAGTGGTCGAGGTGGGCGTGGGTGAGGACGACCGCGTCGATGTTCTGTGCGCCCGCGCCGAGTGCTTCGGGGACGTGGAGGTACGGCACCTCGCCCTCGGCACCTGGCTTGTCACCACAGTCGATCAGTACCCGCGTTTCGGGCGTCGAGAGAATAAAGGAGGCCCGCCCGACCTCGCGACAGCAGCCCAGCGTGGAGATGCGGACGTACTCGTCGTCGGACATCTCCTCGCGGTGAATCTGTCGGCCGACCCGCTCTAAGATGTCCCGGCGGTCGTCTCGCTCCTGTTTGAGGAAGTTTCGGACGTTCGAGACGGTCGACGACTCGATCGGCGGCGTCCGGACGACTTCCGGCGTCCAGCCGACGTTCTTCGTGATCTCGCGCAGCGTCGAGCCGTGGCGGCCGATCACCATGCCGGGCTTTTCGGCCTCGATGACGACCTCGCCGGTGTCGGCGTGGAAGTCGAGGTCCGTGACGCCGGCCTCCTCGGGGATGACGTTCATGATCTCCTCGCGTGCCTCGTCGGGCCGCGAGAGGACGCTCGGATCCGGGCGGACGGTGATCCGCTTCCGGAGTTTACTCGCGAGTTTCCGGACGAGGTCGCCCTGCTGGGCGAACTCCTTCGGATCGCGCGTGTAGACCACCAGTTCTGGCCCTTCGTACTTCACTGACGAGACCGAGATGTGACTCGGCAGCTCGCCTGTGATCTCTGCTTTCAGTTCGTCGAGTTGCTGCTCTACAGTGCTCATGTTCGCAAGAGTTCACTCGCGTGGACCCGCTTTCGGACGGGCGTGCCGGACGTCCAGCAGGCGTCACGGGTACGGTCGACGCGTCCGGGAACGGCGACGGAGAGACGGGGCTGTCGAATCACGCCACCCAGCGAGGGCCACGTAGTCTGTGCCATGTATCGTCTCTCGTCCCGGATCATCGTGTGACAGTAGTCCGTGCTGTGACGAGCACGCGCCCAGGTCGTGTCCTGGTCCGTGCGGGGAGATTCCAGGGAGAACCCGCTTACCCGAGGCTATTCCTTGCGTGATATAAAAGCCTTCGCAAAAGTGAGGGGCGACCGCCACAAACGGATCGTATGCGACTCACACCGGACCGCGTCGCCGAGGAACGCGACTGGGTAGCCGATCGCGCGGACACCGTCGTCCCGATCGTAAACGACGTCCGGGACGACCTCGGAGCGACGTTCGACACAGACGTCACACACGTCACCGAAGCGCAGTACCTGGAGGAAGTCGACGCCGTCTTCGCCGACGGCGACCTCGCGGTCAACGTCGCCGCGATGGTCGCGACCTTGCGCGATCTGGACGTCGACGGGGACTATCCGGGCTTCATCGTCGACGAAATTCTGGGCCGAGAACTCGCGGCGACGATCGCCGGCACCCAGCCCCTGCGGACCCTCGGCGAGGCGACCTTCCACTACGCGGACGTCCACGTCCACGGCTCGAGCGAGGAGAACGCGGGCGTCGACGACCTCGAGGCGGCGCTCGCGGCAGGCTTCCAGGAGCGGATCCCCGGCTGGCCGTGGACCGAGCGGGACAGCCCGTTCGCGGTCGATCCCACGCGGCGATAGCCGGGCCCCAGCCGACCGAGCCGCGGGTTGCGCCCGCAGGTCGCGTCGTTTTTACTCGCAGAGCGACTACCAGGGTGCAGTGAACGTACGCGAGCAGGAGTCCCGGACGGTGACCCACCGGGAGCCGACGCCGGAGGTAGCCCACGAGACGATCGCCGACGGGATCGCCAGGGAAGCGCTCGTGACCGTCGTCGGTCGCTGTACCGTCGACTACGACGGCCGCGCATCGAGTCGCCTCGAGGCGGGCGACCGCCTCGTCGTGCTCAAACCCGACGGCGCGGCGATGGTCCACACCGACGAGGGCCAGCAGCCGGTCAACTGGCAGCCGCCCGGCTGTGAGCACGAAGTGCTCCTCGAGGACGGCAAGCTCCGTCTCCGGAGCCTGCGTTCGACCCCCGACGAGCGGCTGTCGATCACGTTCGAACGGCTGTTCCAGGTGTCGACGTTCGACATGTCCGATCCCGAGGACCTCGCGATCGTCGGCACCGAGGAAGACCTCCGCCAGCGGATCCTCGAGGATCCCGACCTGCTCGAGCCCGGATTCACCCCGCTGGCGACCGAGCGCGACACGCCGGCGGGTGCGGTCGACGTCTACGGCGAGGACGGCGACGGCAAGACGGTCGTCGTCGAACTCAAGCGCCGCCGGGTCGGCCCCGACGCCGTCTCCCAGCTTCGGCGGTACGTCGACGCGCTCGAGCGGGACTTGCACGCCGACGCCGCCATCCGTGGAATTCTGGTCGCACCGTCCGTGACCGACCGCGCGGAGCGGTTGCTCGCAGAGCACGGCCTCGAGTTCGTCGCGCTCGAGCCGACGACCGGCTGATACGGGCTGCTGTCCCTCGTTTCCGCAGCGACCGCCCGACTGGACGGGGTCGCTGCGGCACGGACGTACGGCGGTCCGTATGGGTGGGTCGCAGGAAAGCGGTAGTCACTCCTCGAGCAGTCGCTTCAACCGATCCAGCTCCGACATCGCCTCGACGGGCGTCATGTGGGCAATCTCGAGCGCGCGAAGTTCTGCTGCGACGTCCGTGAGGTCGTCGCCGCCGTCGGCAGTGGTCGGAGCCGTCTGGTCCGTCGTCGCCCCGTCCGCGGCCGGTTCGTCGGCCGAGGTCTCTTCGAGTTCGGCCGTCGCGTTCGCCTCGACGAGGTCTCGAGAACGCTCGACGATCGACTCGGGGACGCCCGCGGCGGTCGCCACCTCGACGCCGTAGGAGCCCTCGGCCGCGCCGGGGGCGATCTCGTGGCAGAAGACGACCTCGCCGTCTTCCTGGCTCGCCTCGAAGTGCAACGTGTGTGCAGCCGCGAGGTCGTCGGCGAGTTCGGTCAGCGGATGATGGTGCGTGGCAAAGAGCGTCGTCGCCCCGACCTCGTCGTGGAGGTGTTCGGTGATCGCCTGCGCGATGGCCAGGCCGTCGGTCGTCGAGGTGCCTCGTCCGACCTCGTCGAGCAACACGAGCGAGTTCTCGTCGGCTTCCTCGAGGATGGTCGCGAGTTCGTCCATCTCGACCATGAACGTCGAGCGGCCGCCGGCGATGTCGTCGCTCGCGCCGACGCGGGTGAAGATCCGATCGACTGGCGCGACGGTCGCCGCTCGAGCGGGGACGAAGCTCCCGACCTGTGCGAGCAGGACGATCAGCGCCACCTGGCGCATGTACGTCGACTTGCCGGACATGTTCGGCCCCGTGATGACCGCGAGCCGACGGTCCCGGTCGAAACGGGCGTCGTTCGGCACGAACGACGACTGGGTGCGCTCGACGACCGGGTGGCGACCGCCCTCGATTCGGATCTCCCGGCCGTCCTCGAGGATCGTCGGCCGACAGTAGTCGTACTGGGCGGCGACAGTCGAAAGCGAGACGAGCGCGTCGACCGTCGCCAGCGCGTCCGCGAGCGACTGGACGCGCTCGACCTCGTCTGCGACCGTTCGGCGAACCTCACGGAAGAGTTCGTACTCGCGCTCGTCGGCCCGCCCTTCCGCGCCGACGATCTCCTCCTCTCGCTCCTTGAGTTCCGGCGTGACGAACCGCTCGGAGTTTTTGAGCGTCTGTCGGCGCTGGTAGTCGTCGGGCACGGCGTCGAGGTTCGGGTTCGTCACCTCGATGTAGTAGCCGTGGACCGAGTTGTAGCCGACCTTCAGCGAGTCGATACCCGTTCGCTCGCGTTCGCGCTCCTCCAGGTCGTCGATCCACTGCTTGCCTGCGCGGGCGGTCGCCCGGAGGTCGTCGAGGTCCTCGTCGTAGCCCTCCGCGACGATGCCGCCCTCGGTGATCTCGATCGGCGGGTCCGCGACGATCGCCTCGTCGATCAACTCCCGGACGTCGGCCAGCGGGTCGAGCGCGTCGTACAGTGCCCGCAGGCGGTCTGTCTCGGCGTCCGCGAGTCGCTCGCGGACGTCTGGGACGACGGCGAGCGTATCGCGAAGTGACCGGAGGTCGCGGGCGTTCGCCCGTTCGCGCGAGATGCGACCGATGAGCCGCTCGAGGTCGTAGACGTCCCGCAGCAGTTCGTGAAGCTCCTCGCGGGTCCGGACCGCCGCCGTCAGCTCCTCGACGGCGTCGAGTCTGGCCTCGATCGCCGCGGGCTCGAGCAACGGCCGGCGGAGCCAGTCTTTGAGCTTTCGGCCGCCGAGTGCGCTCGCGGTCTCGTCGAGGACGCCGACGAGCGTGGCGTCCTCGTGGCCGTGGACCGATCGCGGTTCGAACAGCTCGAGGCTGCGCAACGCGACGGCGTCGAGCAGCAGGTACTCCCGCGGGTCGTACCTGGTGAGGTGCGTGAGGTACTCGAGTCGCCGGTCACCGGTGTCGTCTGCGTCGTCGCCGTCCTCGTCCACGCCACCGCGGACGTACTCCGCGTACGAGAGGAGCGCCCCACAGGCGCGGATCTCCGCCGTGCTCGCGAGCAGGGCGTCGGAGTTACCGAAATAAGCGGTGACCATCTCCTCGGCCCGCTGTGCGTCGAACGCCGTCTCGTCGTAGGGCGTCACCATGCAGTCGTCGCCGACGAGTTCGGCGGCGGCGTCGGGACCCACGACGGCCTCGGCGGGCGCGAAGCGACTCACCTCGTCGGTGATCGCCTCGCTCGAGGTCGAACTCGTCGCGAGGAAGTCGCCCGTCGAGACGTCGAGCAGGGCGAGCCCGATTTCGTCCCCCTCGTCCTCGTGGTCGCCGCCGGCTCGCATTGCGGATCCATCGCCACGGGCGATCGCCGCCACGAAGTTGTTGTCGTCGCTCGCGAGCAGTTCGTCCTCCGTGAGCGTTCCGGGGGTTATCACGCGCGTGACCGCCCGGTCGACCACGCCGGTCGTCTCCGCGGGGTCTTGCACCTGGTCTGCGATCGCGACCCGGTAACCCGCCTCGAGCAGCCCCTCGACGTAGGACTCGGCGTTGTCGATCGGGATGCCGGTCATCGGGTACTCACCTGTCGAGTCCTCGCGACTGGTGAGAGTGAGCTCGAGCAGGCGAGCGGTGCGTTCGGCCGCGCCGCAGAATGTCTCGTAGAAGTCGCCGACCTGAAAGAGGACGATCGCGTCGTCGTAGCGCTCACAGAGATCGTAGTACTGGCGCATCATCGGCGTGAGGTCCTCGCGTCTGTCCGCCATCGCTTCAGGAGGCCCAAGCGCCGGATCCATGTGAGGTAGCCGCCGCTCGAGGCGGAAATAGCTGCTGGATCGGATGTTCATACTACCGGACAACAGTCAGTGACTACTCGATCGCGTCTCGACGGCTGTCGTCGCTGACGACAGCGTCTCGAGTGCGATCGATGTCTGAACCGTGTTGTCCGGCAGTATCAGAAGGCGAGATCGGGTACCGCCGTCGACGAGCGTTCCGTGAGCGCGGCTCGTGGACCGACGAACGAGTGGGCGACCGACCGGCGCATCGGCCAGGCGGATCGGTCACCCGGACTCGTACTCGACGGTGTCGCCCCGGCGGTACCGGTCGATTCGACGGTAGCCCTCGATGACGCCGTCCTCGTTCAGGTCGACCTCGTACCGACCCAGGACGTCCATCGTGTCGGGGATCGAGGAGCGCTCGACGACCTCGACGACGGCGCGCCAGCCGTCCTCGGTGGGCGTGATCTCGCTTACGCCGTCGAACTTCCGGCCGATGATCTGTGCCGCGGTCCGTTCGACCGTCTGGCGGACCGCGAGCAGTCCCTCGACCCGGCCGTCGTCGATGTCGGCCTCGAGGTCGCTCGTGTCGACGTCGCCCGGATCGGTGGTATCGACGCTCCCGGCGTCGGTCTCGCTCTCGGCGGCCGCGGTGCGTTGCTGGTCGTCCGCGTCTTCTTCGCTCTCGGGAGTCTGCTCGCTGTCGCTCTCGAGTTGGTCGGCCGCGGTGTGCTGTTGTTCGTCGTCCGGTTCTTCTTCCGCTTCGGTCTCGGTAGCCTGTTGGCTCTCGGTGTTACTCTCGCTCACAGTTTGATCACGCTCGTCGTGCTGGTAGCAGAACCCGTCTTTCTCGGCCGGCCGCGAACACCGCGTCCCATCGGCTGTCAACGCCTTACACCGCTCGGGTTGGGGTTGTTCGTTTGCTTCGGCCATGTCTCGGTTGGCGGCGGTGGAATAGCACTTCGTCGCTCGAGGCGTCGGCCTCGGCGAGGGTCGACGAAGTGCCGACGGCGGCGATCGGGGAACGGTGAGGCAGGTCGCGCCCGTACGGGTCGCGTTACTGCTGTTGCTGTCGCATCTCCGCCGTCATCGGCGACGACTCGGGACGCGTCTCGATCTCGAGTTCCTCCAGGGACTCGAGGTCGCCCTCGGAGGTCGCCCGTTCGATCTTCGAGATCTCCTTGGCGTAGTGGAGGAACGTGTCCACGGACGCCACGACGACTCGCGCCTCGACGGTGAGTAGCTCGATCCCCACGACGGAGACGCGCGCCCAGACGTCGATGACGACGCCCTTGTCGAGGATGCGGTCGAGTACTTCCGCGAGGCTCGAGGAATCCGGCCGGCGCTGTGGTTGTGCCATGGTGCATTCGTTCGTCAGCCAGCGACACGTATCACGGTTCAGGCTGCTGGTGCAAGCGTACGACACCCCGCGGCTGCAAGCACCACCCTAAGGCACCGTCGAATCGAATCCCCTTCCAGGAGTTGCGTGCATCGCCAGCGGCAGGCAACGCCACGTCCATCGAGTTATGAACGTATGAACGAGCCAGACCGGAACCGACTCGAGACGATACGGCCACTGAGACCCCGAGGAAGCGACGGACCGACGTTCCGTCCGCTCACTCGAGAGGTGACCTCGAGATGAGCAGCCGGTACGTCTACGGGATCGTCAGCGACGAAGACGCCCTCGAGTTCGAGACCGACGCCGTCGGGGACGGCGAGCGCGTCTACCCGATCACGCACGGCCGACTCGCCGCCCTCGTCTCCGACGTCGAGACGACCGACCCCGAGGAGACGGACGAGAACACCAGGCGTCACGACGAGGTGCTCCGAGAGATCATGGAGCACGACGGCGGGCGGACGGTCGTTCCGATGCAGTTCGGCATGGCCTTCGAGGGCAACCGCGCGCTGAAGAACGTCCTCCGTGGCGCACGCCCGGCGTTCAGACGAGCCATGCGCGACGTCAGGGATTCGGTCGAACTCGGGCTGAAGGTCGTCCGCGAGGAGGGAAGCGAGGTCGACCGCGAGGTGATCGACGCGGCGATCGGCGACGAACTCGAGCCCATCGCCGAGGACTCCGTCGAGGGCGACCTGTTCAGCGATCGCCTCGTCACCAACCGATCGTACCTCGTCGACCGCGACGACCGGGAGGCCTTCGACGAGGCCGTCGCCCGGCTCGAGGCGGAGTACGACGACCTGACGTTCCGGTACTCGGGGCCGTTCGCCCCGTACAGCTTCGTCGACGTCCACGTGGGGGCCCGGTGATGTTCGTCCTCGACGACCTCCTGTTCCGACCGATCGTCGGCATCGTCGACGCGTTGCACACGCTGGCGCTCGACGAACTGTACGACGTCGACGGGATCGAGGACGAACTCAAGGAAAACCAGTTGCTGTACGAACTCGGCGAGCGCTCCGAGGAGGAGTACGAGCGCCGGAAGGAGGAACTCGAGGCGGAACTCGAGATCGCCCGCGAGGTCCACGAGGAGCTCACCAGCGGTCGCGTACAGGTGAAACGATAATGACCGACGACTATCCGACCGACGACTCGCCAGAGGAACCGTCCGACGACCGACGCGGCGGCAACTGGCTTACGAGCCTGCTGAACGCGCTCGAGCGCCTCGATCGCTACTCGGCGTCCGAACGCCGCGAACGCGACGATCGACGAATCGACTACGACGTCTCCATCCGAACGGGGCTCGACGCGCTCGAGGACCGCCGCGGAGCCGACGAGAGACGGCCACCGGGGCGTCGGCCGACGGGAACGCGCCCGTCCACGCCGTCGGGGTCGCGATCTGACACCGCCGGGGCAGCCCGGTACAACGTCACGACCCAGAGCTACGAGGACGAACTGCTCGTCACTGCGGACGTCGTCGGAACCGACCCCGACGACGTCACCGTCGGCTTCGAAGACGGCACGATCGTCGTCGCCGTCGACGGACGACGGCTCGAGCGCGTCGAACTCCCGTGGCCCGAGTCGACGGCCGAGGCGAGCGTCCACAACGGGGTGCTCACCGTTCGAGCGAGGCCAGATACCGATGAGTGATCCGAACGACCAGCTAGCGGCGGTAGCAGACACCACAGCGGACGGACTGGACGAACTCGAGGACGTCCTCGGATCCATCGACGACCTCGAAGCGGTCGGCGGCGAGCGACTGGACGAACTGCTCGAGTACCTCGAGGAACTCGAGCGGGTCGCCCGCGAGGCCGAGGATCTGATCGAGTCGATCGACGTAACGGAACTGCCGGAGGCGATCGACCAGGAGGAGTTGCTCGAGGCGATCGAGACCGGCGAGATCCCCGACGCGATCGCGGAGGGTGAGGCCGACGACGTGGTGGACGTCCGGCGGGTGCTGCGGGCGATCAACCTTCGGGAGCTGATGGACGTCGGAAACGTCGTCGAGGTCTCGCAAGAGGCGAGCGAACTGGTCGACGCGGTCGACGACGTCGGCGACGACAGCAGCGAAGACGACGGACTCCTCGAGGAAGCGAGCGACACCGTCGGCGACGAAGGCGGGGTGGTCGAGACCACCGTCGAGGAGGGCGAGGAGTTGCTCGAGGAGGGGAAAGAGGCGGCGAGCGGCGAACTCGGTGTCGGCTCGCTCGATCCAACCGAAGGCGAGGGGTTCGGACTGGACGCGGACGACACCGAAGCCTACCAGCAGCTGATCCAGGACAGGGCGATCGAGAGCATCGAGGAGTTCCGCGAGGCGCTGATCGTCGTCCACGGGACGTTCCAGGAGGTGTACGAGTTCAACCGGGAGAATCTGCGCCGAGAGGACGCGAGCACGCACTCGCGGAACCCGACGGCGGCTTCGACGATGCCGATCGAGCGGGCGGACCTGCGGGCGACCGACCGAATCTCGACGGTACCGCGGCAGGTGAAACACTCGACGGCTCCGGGGTTCGACCGGATCTACGGCTCGCGGTTCGAGCGCGAACTCGAGAAACGCAGAGGTGAAAACGAATGAGAGACTTCCAGCCCAGCAGACAGAAGACCGACCTGGCAGAGGTCGTCGAGATGCTCCTCGACAAGGGGATCGTCGTCAACGCGGACGTCGCCGTCTCGATCGGCGACACGCAACTGCTCGGCATCCAGATCCGGGCGGCGATCGCCTCCTTCGAGACGGCCGCGAAGTACGGCCTCGAGTTCCCCGAGGGGACCGACATGCGCCGCGTCGCCGAGGCCGCGGGCGAACCGGAACTCGCAGAGAAGGATCGGCCCGCCGTGCCGATCGATCCGACCCGCGGAGTGAACGTCACCGCCGAGGGAGACGACGAGGACGAATCTGCCGAGAACGAGACGAACGCAGACGGCGGCGACGAAACCGCCGATGAAAACGCCGAAACGGAGGGTGACGATGACGACGATTGACGTCGGCGACGAGGAGGACGCTCGCGAGGGACTCGTCACGCTCGTCGTGACCGTCGTCGAGTTGCTCCTCGAGGCGCTGCAGCGGGAAGCCGTCCGCCGGATGGAGTCGGGGACCCTCTCTGACGAGGGGATCGAACGCCTCGGGAACCAACTGGCTCGCATCGAGACCGAGATCGAACAGCTAAAACGCGACGAAGGGATCGAGGAGGGCGTCGCCGACCTCCGTGGCGACCTCGACGGACTGGTCGCAGACGCGATCGAACGCTTCGACGAACCCGAGGCCAGCGGGCCCGGCTACACCGTCTTCGGAGGTGACGGCGAGTGACCGAGGACGACGCTGCTCGAGCGGGCGTGACCGGCGACCACTCGGGCGACGACGTCCCGGCGTCACTGCCGACGACCGAGGGAGAGCAGGAACTGCCCGCGTTCGACGAAGGTCGCTACGTCTACTGTATCGTCCGCGCCGACGACGCGAACGACGGCGACGTGCTCGAGGACGTGACCGGCGTCGACGGCGAGTCCGTCTCGTTCGTGGTCGTCGATGGCGTGGGGGCGGTCGTCCACGACTGCGAGGGAATCTACGACTCGGCAGACCTCGCGGAGATCCGCCGCTGGCTCGTCCGCCACCAGTCGGTCGTCGACGCCGCCGGCGAGCGCTTCGGGACGCCGCTGCCGTTCCAGTTCGACACGATTCTCCGCGGCGACAGCGAGACCGTCCGTGAGTGGCTCCGCGAAGAACACGAGACCCTCACGAGCGTCCTCGAGTCGCTCGCGGGCCACTGGGAGTACCGGATCGAAGTCGTCCGGACCGATCCCGTCGACGAGGCGACGCTCGAGACGGACGACGAGCGCCTCGCCGACCTCCGCGAGCGAATCGACGACGCCAGCGAGGGGGCGGCCTTCCTGCTCGAGAAGCAGTACGACCAGCGGGTGGCGGAACTCCGGCGGAGCGGTCGCGACGCGCTCTCGGCCGACCTCCGCGAGCGGTTGTCCGACTGCACCCGCGAGGTTCACGAACTCGAGCGCTCGCCAGCCGCATCGCTCGCCGACGAGGACGAGCGGAGCGACGACGGGGCGGAGACGATCTGTCGGCTGACGGTCCTCGCCGACGAGCAGCGAGAGAGCGAGGTCGGGTCGACCCTCGACGACGTGGCCGCCGAACCGGGTCTCGAGGTTCGTTTCACCGGGCCGTGGCCGCCGTACACGTTCGTTCCGGACCTCGGCGGCGAGCCGACCAGCGGGGAGGGCGAGTAGGATGGAACCGAGCAGGAGCGACGACGCGCTGGTCGACGTCCTCGACGTCCTCCTGCGGGACGGGGTCGTCCTCAGGGCCGACGTGGTCGTCTCGGTCGCGGAGATTCCGCTGGTCGGGATCAAACTCACGGCCGTCGTCGCGGGGATGGAGACGATGACCGAGTACGGACTGTTCGAGGAGTGGGACACGAACCGACGGGCCGCCGCAGTCGCCCGTCGCCAGTACGGGAACCGAAGACGCGACCGTGAGATCGACGGCGAACGCGGACGAAGAACGGAAGAGGAGACGGGTAGCCGGAGGACCCGGTGAGAGAGCGAACCGAGAGGCGAGTGCGAGCGGCAGTCGTCCGTTGTCGTTGCCCCCGACGGCGGGGGCGAGTTGTCAGGCGAATCTGGGGCGCTCTTCGGTGACTTCGACGTCGCCGGTGACGCTCGCCCGATCGCAGGACTCTGCGTACGTGTACGTCCCGGTTCCGCCACAGAGGGTACACTCGTAGGTTTCGCTGATCTCGTTTATCATCTCGCCGTCCTCGAAGTAGACCCGGCTCTGGGTGATCTGTAAGAACTGTGCGGTCTCGCAGTTCGTACACTCGATCATGGACGGGTGGTCTCGGTTTCCGGACGTAGTTATCCGGCTTGTAACCGAATCGGGCCAGAATCTATGAGCGAGTTAACCAGATTCGACCGAGCCCCACCCCGCCGGGCCCCCCTGAAACGGTGTCACACGCACAGGGTGCGGTCGGACGAGTCGCTAATCGGATCGTAATCGAGAGACGGCAACCGAATCGAACGATCGTCTGAGCACCTCATTAAGAGCCGTAAAACGGCCATTCTGCGTCGATGGCACCCTCGTTAACGTGGTCAATACGGATATTATTCGGTTTCTACGGCGACCCGCATTCCCGTCCTGGCGGCTTCGTAGGCGGCCTCCGTGAGCGCAGTCACCCGATAGGCGTCACGGGCCGTCGCCGGTGGTTCGACACCCTCGAGAACGCTCTCGAGGAACGCGTCGGCACGTGACTGTTCGCGTCGCGGATCGACGTAGGGGACGTAGTCGCCGCTGTCGGCGTCGATCTCGCGCACGGTTCGAGAGCGCCACTGTTTGCCCTCGAGGTAGACCGCGCCGTCGTCGTCCCAGAGGTGGATGTGTTCGCGGACGGCCGGGGCGTCGCCGTTGAACGAGAACGTCCCCGTCGCGCCGTTCGCGAACGCGACGTCGAGGTGGGCCCGGCTGTCGACGCGATCTGCGTCGTCGTGGAAGTCCATGCTGGCGGCGACAGACGCCGGTTCGAGGCCAGTCATCCAGAGGACGCCGTCGACGACGTGGCTCCCAGTGTCGTAGAGAAACCCCCCGCCGGAGAGATCGGGATCGAGACGCCACGTGCCGGCGGAGTCGTCGATCCAGTCCTGCGTGATCGAGGCCGTGATCCAGTTCGGCGTCGCGTCGTCCCACCGTCGGCGAGCGGTTCGAAACGCCGTCTGGAGGTGGCGCTGGTAGCCGACCATCAGCGTGCGGTCGGTCCGTTCGTCGCGATCGACGAGGTCGCGTGCGTGCTCGAGGTCCGTCGTCAGCGGCTTGTCACAGTAGACGTGGAGGCCTCGCTCGAGGGCGGCGACGGTCTGGTCGTAGTGGAGCGTGTGTGGCGTCCCGATCAACACGGCGTCGAGCGGGGCGTCGGCGAGCATGGCGTCGTACTCGAGGTATCGCCGATCGGACGGGACGTCGAACCGGTCGCCGATTTCGGTCAGGCGGGCGTCGTCGAGGTCGCAGACCGCGGCGACGGTCGCGTCGGGGTGGCGAGCGAACTGGCCGCCGACGGTCGTACCGATGAAGCCGAGGCCGACGATACCGAGTCGAACTGGCGTCTCGCGGGCCATACGCCTGCTACGCGAGCCACGACTATCGTTCTGGGGACGGTACACTGCCACTGCTGGCCGTTCGACCTGTCGGTATCGAGTCTCGCGTGCGAAACCGCCGTCACCGCTTTACCGGCGCGGGTCGAACGACGACCGTGACGATCACCCTGTACGCACTCGAGGGCTGTCCGTACTGCGAGCGCGTGGCCGACCGCCTCGACGAACTCGGCGTCGAGTACGAGCGCGTCCCGGTCGAACCGCTGCACTCGAACCGGGACGAGGTCAAGCGCGTCTCCGGCCAGCGCGTGGTCCCGGTCCTCGTCGACGACGAACGCGGCGTGACGATGCCCGAGTCGGAGAACGTCCTCGAGTACGTCGAGCGGACGCTCGCCTGAGACTGTCGGCTGTGGCTGTGTGCCGAGAACTCACACGACGGGTCGTAGATGCGTCGGCACTGACTCACAGCCACCGTTGTGATACCATCGGCCGTCCGTGTCCCACGGACCCCCTACCGGCGCGTGGCGACGAGTAGGCGGTCCCTCCCGGTCGGTAGCCGGGTGCTATCGCCGTCGGTAGGGAGGATCGATCGAGCGCGCGTAGACACGGGATATACGCGGTGTACGGGTGGGTTTGCGGCGTTTTCGGCAGGCTAACGTCGTTCCAGAAGACGCATAACTAAGGGTGAGTATGCCATCGACCCACGTGCGGGGATACACCCCGTCGGGTGCACGCTCGGCGCAGACCACGACACGCGTACCGGCCGATTGCCGTGCGTTCGTGCCCGGATCGCTCGGAAGTGGACTCGCCCCCGCTTCGAGTCAGCTCATGTCTCTCACGCCAGGGCGGGACCCACCCCGCCCGGTTCCCACGCTCCGAGTGACGGCTCGAAGATCCGTCTCGGCCGAACTCACAGCGGATCTGACCGTCACCGGTGCGTGCCAGTATTTTTCACTCTCGAGAGTCTAGAGACGGTAAAAGACTCGTTTCACCTTGGGATGCGTATATCCGGTCTCCCATCCTCGTACGTAGTATGAACCTGACACGACGGCGGATGCTGTACGGCAGTTCACTGGTTGGTACGTCGATGATGGCCGGGTGTCTCGAATCCGGGGTCGGCGCGTCCGGAAACGACGACCAGGACGGTGACGAAAACGGAGATGGCGGAGACGACGGAAACGAAAGCGACGACGGAGACGACGAGAACGACGGGACAGGCGACGCCGACGAGAAGAACGACGACGGCGAGAGCGACGAGGGGGACGACGGCGATGACGGTGGTGAGAGCGAGTACGTGCTGGCCGACTACGAGACGCTGTTTTACACTGTCAACAGGGGCGAGACCGACGCCCAGCCGCTGTTCTCGAAAGAAGACGCAGCCGACGTGGTCGACGACGAGCGCCTCTCCGAGACGGACCGCGAGGCCGTCGAGAAGTTCGTCGAGAAAACCGACTTCGACCGGGCGAAGCTCCTGCAGGTCCAGGTGCGCGTGCCAAACCTGTGTTACGAACTCGAGGTCGACTCCGTCGAGACCGACGCAGACGGCCTCACGGCGCACGTCTCCGCCGTCGATACGTCCGGTCCCGACGAGATGTGTGCACAGATGATCGCCGTACGAACCGTCCTCGTCCGGGCCGTCTTCGAGAGCGAGGTGCCGAAAAGCGGGTCGGTCACGATCACCGACGCCCAGGGAGGTACACACGGCATCGGGTACAGCGTCGGTCACGACGAGGCCTCGGCCGACGCCGAGAGCGACGGGACTGACCACTGACGCGCCGGAACAGGACCATAACCGCGCGAGCAGCGCGTGGACGGCACGCGAGCGGATCGCACAGTCTTCAAGACACTCGCCTCGAATCCACGGGTATGCGACTCGAGGAGTACTGGGGAGTCGGCCCGAAGACGCGCGAGACGCTCGTCGACGAACTCGGGACCGAGCGGGCGGTGGAGGCGATCGAGAACGGCGACGTGCGCACGCTGTCCGAGGCCGGATTGCCGCGAGGACGGGCGACGCGCATCCTGCGGCGGGCAACGGGCGGCGCGGGGATGGACGTGCTCGCGACGAGCGACGCCCGCGCCGCGTACAAGGAACTGCTCGACCTCGCAGTCGACCACGCGGTGACCGACCGCGCCGCCGACCGGATCCGCGTGCTGACGCCGCTTTCGACCCGCGAGGAGATGGAGACGCGACTCGACGGCGTCCTCGCCGCACGCGACGCCTGGGAGACCCTCGAGGAGGGAGACCGCGAGGCGGTCCTCGCGGCCTACGAACGGTACGACGAGCGCGACGAGAGCGAACTGGCTGCCGTCGAAACGGCCCTCGCCATCCTCGAGGCGGGCGTCGACGCCGGTCCATTCGAGACGATCGCCGACCTCGAGCAGACGCGTCTCGAGGAGGCGGCACGGGCGCTATCGGCACTCGACGGTGGTCGCGTCCGCGAGGGGGCCGACGAGGAACTCGACCGCCTTCGAACGGCGCTGGGGACGGTCGAGGACGTCGACGCGAACGCGCTGGCGGTGATCGAGGAGTTGCGATCCGAGGGCGTCCGCGACGTCGGCCAGTTCCGGGAGGCGTTCGAGGACTACCTGCTGAGCGAGGCCGACGTCACGATCGACCGGGTCCGCGACGCGATGCCGACGGACGCGACCGACGCGACGGACTTCGTCGGCGCGACGTTACGGCACTTGCGAGACGACCTCCGGGAGGCCATCGACGAGCGCGAGGCGGCCGTCGCGAGCGATCTCGAGGCGACGCTCGAAACGTCACGCGAGGAGGTCGACCGGGCCGTCACCGCGGTCGACGAGATCGCACTGGAGCTGTCGCTCGCTCGATTCGCGCTCGCGTACGACTGTACGCGGCCGACGTTCGTCGACGAAGGTGACGAGGCGACGGTCGCCGTCCTCGAGGCACGCAACCTCACGCTCGCTGCGCGCGACGAGGAGGCCGTCCAGCCCGTGACCTACGCGCTCGGCGACCACACACTCGATCCCGTCGACGGCGCGGTCCCCGACGACGAGAACGTCGCGGTGCTCACCGGTGCGAACAGCGGCGGGAAGACGACCCTGCTCGAGACGCTGTGTCAGGTCGTCCTGCTGGCCTCGATGGGGCTGCCGGTCCCCGCCGCACGCGCCGAGGTGACGCCCGTCGACGCGCTCGTCTTCCACCGCCGCCACGCCAGTTTCAACGCGGGCGTCCTCGAGTCGACGCTCAGGTCGATCGTGCCGCCGCTGTCCGATACCGGCCGGACGCTGATGCTCGTCGACGAGTTCGAGGCGATTACCGAGCCGGGGAGTGCCGCCGACCTGTTGCACGGACTGGTCACGCTCACCGTCGAACGCGACGCGCTGGGCGTGTTCGTCACCCACCTCGCCGAGGACCTCGAGCCGCTGCCGCCGGAAGCGCGCGTCGATGGCATCTTTGCCGAAGGGCTGAGTCCGGACCTCGAGTTGCTCGTCGACTACCAGCCCCGCTTCGAGACGGTCGGCCGGTCGACGCCCGAGTTCATCGTCTCGCGACTCGTCGCGAACGCGAGCGACCGGACCGAACGCGCCGGGTTCGAGACGCTCGCGGAGGCGGTCGGTCACGAGGCCGTCCAGCGGACGCTGGCCGACGCGCGCTGGAGCGAGTGATTACGGTCAGCCGCCGTCGGACGGCCACTCCCGCTCTTCCGTGGCGTCACCGGTCTCGTTCGGCGTGCCGTACGTGTAGACGTGTCCGTTCTCGTCCTCGCAGACGCGCGCCTCGAGGTACGACCTCGCCGCGCGACGCGAGAGCACGCCCATCTCGACGACGTCCGCGAGCGTGGTCTTGAGCGCGCGAAACCAGGTCCGGACCTCGAGGTCGCGGTCGCCGAGTTCGACCTCGACGATCGCGCCGCGGCCGTCCTCGCGCCCGTCGCCCCACTCGAGCCAGAGCACGCGGTAGGCGGTCACCTCGAACTCCGGCGAGACGAGGTAGAGAGCTTCGTGAATGCAGGGATCGAGATAGCCGGAGAGGATCCGGCTCCGGGCGACGGAGTCTGCGAGGACCTCCGAGTCGACGACGCCGTGGGCCAGCGGTGCGTCGGGGGAGAGCGACGCGACGAGCTGGAGGTCCTCGCCGCCCCAGTGGCTGTACCGGACGTCGTAGAGGTGGTCGGGTCGCTGGTAGGCGACGAGGGCTCTATGTCCCATCGTCGCCTCGAGTCCGTGCTCGGCTTCCGATCGGCTCGTCGGTGACGGTCGGATCGTCGTGCATCGACGACACTGGCCGCGTGCTCACATTTGAACCTGCGGACGACGTCCGTCGGTCCGATCACGGCAAGACGGCTCGATGCGAACGGTCGGCGCTGGAAAACGAAGAAAGGACGCGGAGAGTCGGATTACTCGTCTGCGGCGGCGTCGTCGCCCGTCGCGCCCTCGAGGACGATCGTGGTCTCGACGTCGTCCTCGCCGACGGTCACTTCCTCCTCGACGGGCTCGAACTCGTCGTTCGTGCTCTCGACGGTGATCGTGTAGTCGCCCTCGTAGAGGAGCGTCGTCAGCGTTCGCTCGCCGTTCTCGATCCCGCCGCTGAACGTGTTGCTGGTGTCTTCTTCGGTGTGACTGACATCGACTTCGACGCCGGACGAGACCGGTTCGCCGTTCTCGTTCTCGAGGACGATCGTGAGTGCGCCGGGGTTGTCGTCCGGGAGGGAGATCTCATCGTCGCCGGACCCGTCGCCGGATTCGTTTTCGGATCCGTCGTCTTCGTCGTCGGAGTCGCTGCCCATACAGCCGGCGAGACCGATCGTCGGAACCGCTACCAGCGCCGCGCTGAACTGTCTTCGAGTGAACTGTTTACGATTCATACCCAAAATTGCCGATCTTTGCTAATAAGCATTCATATTCTGAGCTACACGTTTGGTGAACGTTAGTCTGTGACAGGAAAACGTCGAGCGAGAGAAGAGGCGTAACGACGAAACCGCGTGGCGTCGTACTGGAACACAGATGCAATACGACGCAGTCGTCTTCGACAACGACGGCGTGCTGACGACCCCGACCAGTCGAGAGGCACTGATACGTGCGATGCACGACGCCTACGAGGCCGTCGGCGTCGACTCGCCGACGGACGAACACGTCGAGACGCTCATCAGACCGGACGTCCCCTCGCTCCGGGAGCTCGCCGCCCGGTACGGCGTCACGGCGGACGAACTCTGGACGGCGCGCGAACGGGCCGCCATCGAGGTCCAGGCCGAGGAGATCCGCGCCGGCCGGAAGACCCTGTACGACGACGTCGACGCCCTCGAGTTCCTCGAGCCGCCGCGGGCGATCGTCAGCAACAACCAGCACGAGACGATCGAGACCATCGTCGACCACTTCGGGCTGGACGGCTTCGACCCGTGGTACGGGCGCGAGCCGACGGTCCGGGGGATCGAACGCAAGAAGCCGACGCCGTACTACCTGGAGCGAGCGATCTCGGAGATGGACGCGACGAACCCGCTGTACGTCGGCGATAGCTGGGTCGACGTCGCCGCCGCCGATGCCTGCGGCGTCGACTCGGCGTTCGTCTGGCGATCACACCGCGAAAACTACGAACTTGACGTGGAGCCGACCCACGAGATCGACTCCCTCGAGGGACTCGTCGACCTGCTGTAGGTCAGATCGACGTCGTAACCCGGCGTTCGGCCCGCTCTCTGACCGCCTCGTTCATCGCCCGAAACCCTCGTTCGACGCGCTCCTCGTCGAGCAACACGGGCACGAGCGCCCCGCGGAACGTCTCACGCTGGAGTAGCCGGGTTCGATCGTCGTCGACCGGCTCGAGGTGGAACTCGTGGTAGCCGTCGAACGCGAACGGAACCAGCAGGCGACCGTGCCAGACGAGCCGTCGGCTCTCCTCGAGGGCGACGACCTCCGGTCGGAACGTCATCCCGTGCGATCCGGGCGGCTGGATTCGCACGCGGAGGCGCTCGCCCACGACGGGCAGCCCCTCGATCTCGCGAACGAACGGGTTCCACTCCGGGTACGTGTCGAACTCGAGCAAGACGTCCCAGACGACGTCGGGTGGGGCGTCGATCTCCTCGAACACCTCGATCTGTTTCATGCTAGGGCCTGACGTGGCCCGGCGCTAACTGGTTGTCGCTCGCACCACAATTCCCTTTGTCACGCGGACCCGAACCAAACGTATGACTCGCTCGCCGCGTGGAATCTCCCGCCGGGCGTTCGTCCGCAGTGCCGTGGCCATCGGCGGCGCGAGCGCGCTCGCCGCCTGCGTCGATCGCGAGAGCAACGTCGACGTCCCCCAGCCGTCCGTCGATCCCGACGACCTCCCCGACCGACAGCACGCCTGGAACGACTACCTCAGCCAGGACGAACACGGCAATCACCTCCCGCCGGAACACCACCTCCTCTTGCACCTCGAGTACGTCGGCGACGGGCCGACCGACGACGAGCGCGGGCAACTCGAGGACGCGCTGACGACGCTCGAGCGCGCCTACGCGCGCGGAAACGACGGACTGGTGTTTACGATCGGCTACTCGCCGGCGTACTTCGACCGGTTCGACGAGGCGTTGCCCGAGTCGGTCGACCTCCCGCATCCCGAGGCGCTCGTCCCGATCGAAGATCCCGAGTTCGACGAGTACGACGCCCTGCTCCACCTCGCCAGCGATTACGGACAGGTCGTCCTGAGCGCCGAGGAAGCGCTGAAGGGGAACCGCGAGCAGCTAAACGACGTCGAGGTCGAGGGGACACTCGAGGGAATCCTCGAGATCGACGAGCGACGAACGGGGTTCGTCGGCGACGGCGTTCCGGCCGAACAGCAGCGCGAGGACGTCCGCGGGATTCCCGACTCCGAGCCGGTACCCGAGGACGCGCCGATGTTCATGGGCTTCAAATCGGGCTTCCGGAAGAACCAGGCCACCGAAGCGCGGGTGACGATCGACGAGGGACCGTTCGCCGGCGGCACCACGACCCACCTCTCGCGGATCGACCTCAACCTCCACCAGTGGTACGAACAGGACAGCCGCGAGCAGCGCGTCAGCAAGATGTTCTGTCCGGCCCACGCCGACGAGGGTCGCGTCGAGGGGGCCGGACACAACCTGGGCGACTCGAGCGGCGTCGACGACTGCGGGGCGTCGGCCGAGGAGGACGCCCGAACTCGCGGCGTGGTCGGTCACACGCAGAAGGCCACTCGAGCCCGCGAGGACGACGAACCGCTCATCCTCCGGCGGGACTTCAACTCGACCGACGACGACGCCGCCGGGGTTCACTTCCTCGCCCACCAGCGCAGTATTTCGGCGTTCGTCGAGACGAAACAGACGGTGACGGGGACCGACCTCCCCTCCGCCGTCGGCTCGCGAAACAACAACGGCATCCTCCAGTACATGTCCGTCCTGCGGCGAGCGAACTACCTCGTCCCGCCGCGTCGACACCGGTCGCTGCCGACGCCGAATCCATCGTGAGAAGTGAGGCCGCCGTTACCCCTCGAACTGCCAGTTCGTCTCGATCTCGGGCGGATTCGTCAGCGTCTGGTAGACGACACAGTAGCGCTCCGCGTATCGCTCGAGCGCGTCGGCCGTCTCCTCGTCGACGTCGCCCTCGACGGTCGTCTCGAGTTCGATGTCCTGGAACCCGACCGGAACGTCGTCGTCGACGCCGAGCGTCCCGCGGAGGTCCAGGTCGCCACGCACCTCGGTGTCGATGTCGGCGTCGACGCCGAACGCGTCGGCGACCGCCTGCGTCGTGAGCTGTGCGCAGGCGGCCAGCGCGCCGAGCAGCAGGTCGCCGGAGCAGGCGGCGGTTCCAGGGCCCGCAGCGCCCTCGTGGAGTTCGGCCTCGTACACCGCTCGTCCGATGTCGACGTGACAGGACCGGACGTCGGCCTCCTGCTCGCCGGTCGCCGTCAGCGTGATCCGGGCTTCCTCGGGGTCGTCCTCGTACTGTTCTTTCAACGGCTGCTGGTCCGCTTGCAGGTCTCGGTCGGACATAGAGGTGCCTCAGCCAGGGCAATGTCCGTCGTTACCATAGCTCTAGGGGACGACACAGCCCGACCGCACACCCGACGCTCGAGCGAACGGCCAGTCTGGATCGACCCACGGGAACGATCACGAATCCGTTTCCCTCGGAGCGTGCGTCTGCCGGCCCTGGGCGGCCAGCTCGTCGAATCGCGCCGCCGCCTCGTCGGCCAGCGGATACTCTCCGTGGTACGGGTCGGGCTCGCGTTCGAGGCCGGAGACCGTCCGGATCGCGTCGGCCACCGTCTCGTAGTTGTCGCCGACGACGTCCTGGATCAGGACGGGCATGCCGGCCCGCTCGCACAGTTCGCTCGCCGCGGCCTCGCCGGCCCAGACCGTCTCGGCCTCGCCGTCGACGAAAAACAGCGCGAACGGGGCCTCGTCGAACTGCGCCTCGAGGAACGCCTGCGCGGCGGGGTCGTCCCACTGCACCGCACCGACGTCCGGAAGCTGGCGCATGGCAGTCGCCGCGGCCGAACAGAACGGGCAGTCGCCGTCGAAGAGCAGGATACCGGTGAACTCGGTCATGGGTGTCGTGGGTTTCTGGTCGTCGGTCGTGGCGCGTCCCCATCGGAACACGCTGGAGCTATCGAGTATACTCGAGCGACGATCAAAAGCGGGACGGAAGCGGAAGAGTGGGATCCCAATCGAGCGGTTAGCGATACGTTTCGACGGCACCCCGCCGTACCGGTTTCGGGTCGGCAGGTCGGCCCGTCGGGGAGCTGTGGAACCCCAAACCCCATACCTATTCACCACATATCCCCGGGCAATGGCCAAGTGCGACGTGTGTGGGAAAGAAGAAAGCATGCCGTACAAGTGTCGGCACTGCGGGGGGACGTACTGTGCCGAACACCGGTTGCCCGAAAACCACGACTGTTCAGGCCTGCGTGACTGGAACGATCCAGGCGGGGTGTTCGACAGCGGCTTCGACGACAGCGTGAACACCGGGGAGAGCACGTCGAAAACCTCGAGTATTACCTCGAAACTCGGCATTAACACGGGTCCTGGCGGGATGCTGGCGTACTTCCGCGGGAACGTGACCTACCTGTTCCTCACGCTCATGTGGGTGACGTTCGCCTTGCAGTTCGTAACGGGACTCGTATTGGCTCAAGCCGCTCTCACGTCGATCTTCGTCCTCACACCGCAGCATCCGGAGTATATCTGGACCTGGTTCACGTCGATCTTCGCCCACGGCGGGTTCTACCACATCGTCGGGAACAGCATCGTGATCTTCTTCTTCGGACCGCTCGTCGAGCGGTACGTCGGGTCGCGAAACTTCGCGATCCTCTTTCTCGCCAGCGGGGCGCTCGCGGGTCTCGGACAGATCTTCGTCCAGATCGCGACGGGACCCGTGACGCCGATGACGGCCGGCGTTCTCGGCGCAAGCGGGGCCGCTCTCGCTATTATGGGTGTCCTGACGGTTCTGAATCCCGGTCTCAAGGTGTACCTCTATTTCATCCTCCCGATCCCGATCTGGGTGTTGACCGGGGGCTACGCGGTCGTCAGCGTCTTCTTCATCAGCACCGGCGGCGGCGGTCCGATCGCCCACGCGGCACACCTCGTCGGGCTCGCCATCGGACTCGGCTACGGCGAGTACGTAAAGCGCACGCAGAACGTCCATGCCCCGAGCCAGTTCCAGCTGGGTGGCGGCCCCGGCGGTCCTGGCGGCCCAGGCGGTCCAGGTCGCGGCCGCGGTCCCTTCTAACGTGACCCCCCGCCCCGACCTCGCGCCCGACGCCGACCTCTCGCGTGCCGACATGGAGGCGCTCCAGCGCGAGATCGCCCGCGTCGCCGTCTTCGAGGACGACCTCGAGTTCGACCCCTCGGTCCTCGCCGATCCCCTCGCCGCCACCGCAGGCGACGCCGACCCGCCGATCGTCGCCGGCGTCGACCAGTCGTTTCTCGACGGCCGCGCGCTGAGTGCCGTCGTCGCGATGCAAGCCGGCGAGGTGATCGAGCGCGTCCACGCGGTGACGCCGCTCGAGATCGAGTACATCCCGGGGCTGCTCTCCTTTCGCGAGGGCCGGCCGATTTTCGAGGCACTCGAGGCGCTGTCGGTCGACCCCGACCTGTTGCTGTTCGACGGCAGCGGCCGCATCCACTTCCGGCAGGCCGGCATCGCGACGCACATGGGGGTCGTCCGCGATGTGCCGAGCGTCGGCGTCGCCAAGAGCCTGCTCTGTGGCACGCCGCGCGAGGACACAGACGGCCTGCCGGCCGGCGCGCGGGTGCCGATCGAGGCGAACTCGAGGGTCGACGCTCCCGACGGGACGCTGCTTGGCTATGCGGTCCAGACGAAGCAGTACGACTCCCCCAACCGTCACGTCAACCCGCTGTACGTGAGCGCCGGCCACCGCGTCGGCCCCGAGACCGCCGCCGACGTCGTCCTCGCGCTCGCCTCGGGGTACAAACTGCCGGAGCCGATCCGGCTGGCCGACAGCTACGCGGACGAGGCGAAGCGGGAGGTCGACGATTAGCCGTCCCTCGAGGATCGGCGAACCGGCCGCCTCCTCGACGCACCGATCACTCGACGAGGATTTCGAGAAGTCGCCGCCGTTTAGTAATTTTTTCGTACTCCCGTTCGAAAATAGGGATCATGGTAACCCGAACGTTCCCGCAACCGCTCCAGCAGCGATTCAGGTGGGCGATTCGAGAGAGCATACTCATCGCGGGTATCTTCCTGTTTTGGATCGGCGTCGGACTCCTGCTCGTCTCGCTGCTCGGTGCGTTTGTGTTCGTAGCTCAGGTTGTTAACGTCGGTCCGTCTCGGTTCCTCTACGAACTCTCGAGACAGAGCGGCGTAATGTGGGCCGCCGTGACGCAACTCGCGAGCGCCACGACCGGACTGTACGTGCTCGTCCGTGCCGGCACTATTCTGATCGACCGGTACCAGTCGGATCCCGGGGAGTAGCCGCCGTTCTCCCGGGCGAGGCGGCCCGAGCCGCTTCCGCGTGGTTCGGTGTCGAAGGCGCGACGTATCCGGCGTGACACCACAATGTCCGTCGACGCTGATAGCGGCCTCCCGATCCCCTCCGACGCCTCGCTCGGATCGCGACGAACCGTCGATACTTAGGTGTCGTCTCCCGAACGAATCGCGCATGGCCATCCCAGCGGAAGCCGAAGAGACCGACGGCGGGGACGAGGACTCCGCCGCTGGCGACGACGAACCGACCGATCCCGTCGACGAGCCGACGGACTCGAGTCGCGAACCCGACCAGGCGACGCGGACGGACGACGACCGCTACACGCGCAAGAACTGCGTCCTGATCACGGGCTGTTCGTCCGGTATCGGCCGCGCCACGGCGACGGCCTTCCTCGAGGAAGGGTGGCTGGTCGTCGCGACCGCCCGGGACACGGAGGACATCGAAGACCTCGCAGAGGCGGGCTGCGAGACCATGGCACTCGACGTGACGGAACCCGACCAGGTCGCCGCGGTCGTCGAGGAGACCGTCGACCTCGGCGGGGCGATCGACTGCCTCGTCAACAACGCCGGCTACGCCCAGATGGGGCCGCTCGAGGACGTCTCCACCGTGGACCTCCACCGGCAGTTCGACGTCAACGTCTACGGTCCCCACCGGCTGACCCGTGCCGCGGTCCCGCACATGCGCGCGCAGGGCGAGGGGCGGATCATCAACGTCTCGAGCGTACTCGGGCGGCTCTCGGTCGCTGGCTCGGGCGCGTACTCGGGCTCGAAGTTCGCACTCGAGGCGATGAGCGACGCGCTCCGGGCGGAACTCGAGGAGTTTGGCGTCGACGTGGTCGTCGTCGAACCCGGACCGGTGGACACGTCGTTCCCCGACCGCGTCGACGACGAGTTACCCGGCGGTCGCACGCCCGCCTACGAGTCGCTGTACGAGATCCTCGACGACGCCCAGCTGATCGGCGGCGGCGGGCCACTCGCCGTCGATCCCGACGAGGTCGCCGACGCGATCGTCCAGGCGGGGACCTGCGCCGAGCCGCCGGTGCGCTACCCCGTCGGCACCGTCGCCCAGGTCGGGCTGTACGCCCGGTATCTCCCCGACAGACTGCGTGACGCCGCCTACGGCCTCCTCCGAAAGGTCGTCTGAACCATGTTCGACGACCGCGAGCGGCGCGCGAAAACCGACGCGCACGACGTCGCACTCGCCTGTCTCGAGGCGGGGATCCGCGCTGCTCACCCCCGCCAGGTCGTCACCGACGCGGTCTCGCTCGAGGGCGGGACGCTCCACGTCGAAGAGACGACTTACGATCTCGCAGACTACGACCGCCTGGTCGTCCTCGGCGGCGGCAAGGCCGCCGGGGGCGTCGCTGCCGCACTCGAGGACGCGCTCGGTGATCGGATCGACGAGGGCGTCGTCGTGACGACGGACGGGGCCGAGACCGACCGCGTGACGGTCCTCGAGGGCGACCATCCCACGCCGAGCGAGCGGAACGTCGACGGCACACGGCGAGTGCTCGAGCGGGCGGCGGCGGCAGACGAGGACGCGCTCGTCCTCGCGGTCGTCACGGGCGGCGCGAGCGCCCTGTGGTGTGCCCCCGCCGAGGGACTCTCGCTTTCGGACCTGCAGGCGACCACCGACGCCCTCCTCGAGTCGGGTGCCTCGATCCACGAGATAAACGCCGTCCGCAAGCACTGCTCGGCGATCAAAGGCGGGCGACTCGCCCGCGAGGCCGCCCCCGCCACGGTCGCGACCCTCGCCATCAGCGACGTCGTCGGCGACGACCCCTCGGTGATCGGCAGCGGTCCGACCGTCGCCGATCCAAGCACGTTCGACGACGCGCTCGCAGTGCTCGAGCAGTACGACCCTGCCGTTCCGGACGCCGTCCGAGGTCGCCTCGAGCGCGGCGCGGCGGGCGAGCGCGAGGAGACGCCCACCGACGACGACCCGGTCTTCGATCGCGTCGACTGGCACCTGCTGGCGAGCGGTCGGACGGCGATCGACGCCGCTCGCGAGGTCGCCGCCGAGCGCGGCTACCGAACCGCGCTGCTCTCGAGTCGGGTCCGCGGGGAGGCGAGCGAGGCCGGGCGGTTCCACGCGGCGATCGCCGACGAGATCGCCACGACCGGGGAGCCGATCGACCCCCCGGCGGTCGTCTGCTCTGGCGGTGAAACGACGGTGACGGTCCGCGGCGACGGTACCGGCGGTCCGAACCAGGAGTTCGCGCTGGCGGCCGCCCTCGAGTTCGCCGACGCCGGGACGGACGCCGTCTGCGCGAGCGTCGACACCGACGGAATCGACGGCCCGACCGACGCCTGCGGCGCGATCGTCGACGGGGGGACCGTCGCCGACGGCGAGGACGCCGCGAGACGGGCGCTCGCGGAAAACGACGTCTACGGACTCCTCGAGGATCGAGGGGCGTTACTCGAGACGGGCTATACGGGGACGAACGTGAACGACCTTCGCGTGCTCGTGGTCGACGGTCGCTGAGAGGAGAGTCGTTCGATCGAGTCGGCCGCTACCGGAGACACGCGACACGCAGTGACGACTAGCGCAGGCACGCGGCGACGACCTCGAGCATCTCCTCGCCGCGCACTTCGTCCGCGAAAAGCGGGACGCGCCGGACGTCGTTGCCACGGAAGAGATCCTGGGCCTCCATGAGCGCCTTCTGCTGGACGTCCCAGCGGCGCTGGCAGAACTCGCATTCCTCGAGGTTCGGGCTGAGGAAGTCGCCGTCGACGTCGTCGGTGACGTCGGCGAGTGGCTCCATCACCTGGTTGACGACGATCGTGTCGACGGGGATCTCGAACTCGGCGAGTTGCTGGTGGAGTCGTCGCGACTCGACGACGCTCATCTCCTCGGGGATCATGACGATCCGGAAGTCGGTCCGCCCGGGATCTCGCAGCGCCGCTCGGAGGCGTTCGATCCGCTCGCGCATCTCCTCGAGGTCCTCGAGGTCCTGACCCTCCTCCATCTCGCCGCCGCCGAACATTCCCTTGACGCCGTCGATCATGCCGCCGATGCGCTGGCGGAAAGTGATCAGTCGGCCCATCATCGTGTCCATGACCTCGGGCAGTTGCAGCAGGCGGAGGGTGTGGCCCGTCGGCGCCGTGTCGACGACCACGCGCTCGAACCGGTCGTCGTCCATGTACTCGAGGAGCGTCTGCATCGCCACCGCTTCGTCCGAGCCGGGCATCGCGCCGCCGAACATCGCATCCATCGGCGACTCCTCGCCGAGCATATCACCCAGGCCACCGAGCGCGCCACCCTCCGCGGCGAAGGCGGCCTGGCCTTCCTCGAGTGCTGCGTCGGGGTCGATCTCTGCGGCGTACAGCGGGACGTCCTCGCGGATCCGCTCCGGGCGGGCCGGAACGTCGGTCTCGAACGTGTCGGACAGCGAGTGGGCGGGGTCGGTCGAGACGACGAGCGTGCGCACGCCTCGCTGGGCGCTGTCGAGAGCGGTCGCCGCAGCCATCGTCGTCTTTCCGACGCCGCCTTTGCCGCCGTAGAGGACGTAGTCGGGCCCCTCGACCGGTTTGTCGGAGGGCTCGACGTCGATCGTCTGGCGCTCCGTCTCGTCGTCGACGGAGTCGGTCGGCGTCACCTCGATGCTGTGGTCGTCCGTCTCCGCGTCGGCCTCGTCGACCGGTTCGACGTCGAGTCCACTCATGCAAGCAGGTAGCCGACCCGTCCACCTGTATTCGTCGGTCTCACTCGTTTCGCGTCTGCCTGCTTTGATATGTGTATATATCTCATGTAATAGTACGGTGGTCGTCAATATCGACCCAGGTCTTTAATAGTTAATCTTAACTACAGGAATGTGGTCTCTCCGCTCGAGTCGAACCCGGTGGTGGTGGCTTCGACCCACAGTGACTATGACAGTCGAACTCGAACTCCCCGCGAGGACCGAACCGGACGAATCGACGTCGAGAGAGATTTTCCCCTACAGCGAGGACGAGGCGAGCACGTCGCTTCCCGTCGTGCGAGCCCGCGGCGTGTTGCACTCGAGCGACGGGCCCGACGGACAGGTCGGATCGACCGCCTGCCCCGCCTGCGACGGCGAGACGATAAACGGTGTGGGGCTGTTCGCCTGCACCGACTGCGAGTGGAGCGGCGTATTGCGCTGACGACCAGGTGTTACTGCCCGAGACCGCGACGAGACTCGAACGTGCGGTCAGATCGGCGTGAACAGGTAGTGCAGGAGCACCGCGAGAAAGAGGTACGTGGCCACGAACCCGGCGGCCCGGTAGGAGACGGAGTCCTCGAGCGAGACCGCTGCGCCCGTCCCCGCGAGGCCGGCGACGGCGTTCGGCCACGCGGCAAGCGACGTAGGCGGGAGCACGGTCAGCGCCACGGCGTCGACGAACCGCGCCGTGACGTCCACGACGGCGGCGACCGATCCCGTCGAGTAGACGGCAACGCCTGCGACGACGCCGAACGAGAGCGCGAGCGCACCGACGCCCGTCTCGACGAGTTCCTCGAGTACCGACATACGCCATCGAGGTCGTGACGGCACCCAAAACGTTCGGGTGAACTGATTCACCTATTATCTGAAATACGTCGCCAGTCGCTCTGCCGCCTCCTCGACGCGGGGCGTGACGAGTGCGAAGCGTAGCCACTCCTCGCGGGCGGTTCCGAAGGCCTCGCCGGGCATCCCGGCGACGCCAGCCTCGTCGATCAGCCGCTCGACGTTCTCGAGCGTCCCGGGGAACCCCTCGAAGCGGGCCATGACGTAGAACGCGCCGTCGGGGCGAGTGTACTCTGCGCCCGCGGCGTCGAGGGCGTCGGTGAACGTCTCGACGCGCTCGCGGAGGAGTTCGCGGTTCGCCTCGTAGTACTCCGGCCCCGTTTCGCGCAAGGCGTGGGACACCGCGTACTGTGCCGGTCGGCTGCCCGCGACGTTGACGAGCATGTGGCGGCTCCGGGCGTTCTCGACGAGTTCGGGCGGGAAGATGGCGTAGCCGACCCGAAAGCCCGTGATCGCCATCGACTTCGAGAAGGCGTTCGTGACGATCCGGTGGTCGGAGTCGAACGCGAGCGCGCTCGCAAACTGCCCCGAGAGGTCGTAGTGGTCGTACACCTCGTCGGAGACCAGGATCGCGTCGTACTCCTCGGCGATCGAGACGAGTTCTCGCACCGTCTGCTCGGGGTAGACCGCCCCCGTCGGGTTGTTCGGCGAGTTGACGACGATCGCCGCCGTCTCCTCGCTCGCCACCGCGCGCACGTCGGCAGGGTCGAGCTGGCCGTCCTCGGCCGTCGCGACGTACCGCGGCGTCCCGCCGAGCATCGTCGTCTTCCCCGGATAGTAGGAGTAGACGGGATCGGTGAGGACGACCTCCGACCCGGCGTCGCGCTCGAGTGCGCGCGCCATCGCGAGGTAGTTGGCTTCGCCCGCCCCGTTCGTGACGACCACCTGCTCGCGGTCGACGCCGCGACGGGCGGCGATCTCCTCGCGCAGATCCCGGAGACCCACGCTCGGCGGATACTGGAACTGCTCGGGTTCGAGGTCGGCGTACTCGCGGAGGGCGTCGCGAAGCTCCGCCGGGGGCTCCCAGTCGGGATTCCCACTGACCATGTCGATCACGTCCCGCTCGGCGCGCGCCGCGTACTCCATCACGTGGAAGAAGAGGGGCGTCTCGTACTCCATGGGAGTGGGTGGGGGACCGCGCCCCGTGGTTCTTTCGTCACGCGCGCTGGCGCGGAAGGTCGTGTCCCCTCCTTTCATACTGTCGGACAAAACGGTTCATCCCTCGATCGCGTCTCGGGTGCGATCGAGGATTCATACTATCGGACGTAACTGTGTGAAGATTCTCGCCACCCCGGGACGGCGAGAATCTTTCACGACTTACGTCCGGCAGTATCACTGACTTTTGTCCGGTAGTATCACTACCTCGCCCGTCGTCACCTCGCGTATGGACGAAGCGATCGACCTCGACCTGGCCGAGCGAGTCGGCGACGCGCTTCGAGACGCAGACGAGACGCTGTCCGTCGCGGAGTCGTGTACCGGCGGCCTGATCGGGGCGGCGATCACCGCGGTTCCCGGCTCGAGCGACTACTTCGATGCCGGACTGTGCACCTACGCCTACGACGCGAAGCGACGGCACCTCGGCGTCTCTCGCGAGGCGCTCGACGAACACGGTGCGGTGTCCGCCCCCGTCGCTCGTCAGATGGCCCGCGGCGTACGGGACGTCACAGACGTCACCTGGGGCGTCGCGACGACCGGGATCGCCGGCCCCACCGGCGGGACCGAGGAAAACCCCGTCGGAACCGTCTACATCGGCGTCGCCTACGCCGGCCCCTGGGGATCGGAGTCGTCGTACGTGACCGTCTCGCGGTACGTGTTCGACGGCGACCGCGCCGCAATCCGGGCGGCGACCGTCGAGCAGGCGCTGTCGAACCTGCTCGCGGAACTCGAGCGATCGCGCGTGTCATGATATCGCCTGCTGTCTGCGTTCCGAAAACCGCACGGCGGTCGCGGTTGCGCCAGAGATGCTAGATACCGGTCAGCGGCCGCCGTAGTTCGTGGTGAACGTCACCTCGAGCAACGTCTCGAAGAGTTTGTTCTGTGCCGTCCGGATGTGCTGGTGAAACGTCGCTGGCGCGATGTCGAGCGACTCTGCGACCGCCTCGCCGGAGTTGTCCCTGGGCCACTCGAAAAAGCCGCTGTAGTAGGCCGCCTCGAGGACCGCCCGCTGGCGGTCGGTCAGGTCGTTCAGCCAGGTACGCTCGAGGCGCTGTGAGGAGCCGACGTCGCGGGTCACCTGGCGACGCGCCAGTACCTCCGCGTTCGGATACCGCGCTTCGACGTCGTCGGTCACGCGGCGGACGTCCGTCTCGCGGGGAAGGTGGACCGTCATGTGGAGGTCGCCGTCGTCGACGATCGCTTCCTCGACGTACCCGCCCTGGGACGCGATCGTCGAGAGCACGGTCGATTCGGAGAGTCGCGCCTCGAACGAGACGTCGCCGAAGCCCTCGCTGATCATCGTCACGTCCTCCCAGTACGAGACGCGGTCGGTGAGCGCGTCGAGCGTCGGGAGTGCGTCGTCGGTGGCCGTCCCGTACACGAGGAACTCGCCGTCGCCGACGGGTACCGTCCGCTCGAACGTGATCGTCCCCTCGAGGGACTGCTGGACGTCGACCGCCTCGAAGACGTCGCGGATCTGGAGTTCGAGTTCGACGACCTCGTCGCTGGTCAGCGCCCGCTTGCGTTCGACGGCGGCGATGGCGTGACCGACGATCTCGCCGAGTTGCCCGACCACAGACCGCTCGTCGGCCGCGAACGCGCCCGTTCGTTCGGAGTAGACGCCGAGAATGCCATAGAGCGCCCCCTCGTGGGTGATCGGGATCGCGGCCGACGAGCGGTAGCCGTACTCGCGGGCGTACTCGCGCCAGAGCTCGAACGCCGGGTCGGTCAGGACGTCCCGGCTGATCTGCATCTCCCCGGTTTGCACGGCTCTCCCCGCTGGCCCTCGACCCGCCGGTTCGTCGGGATCCGCCGAGATGTCGACGTCCTCGAGGTAGCCGTCGACGCCGGCTTCCACCCGCGGGACGATCCGCCCCGTCTGTGGATCGACCTCGGCGACCCACGCGAACGCGTACGACGCCGAGTCGGCGAGTGACTCGCAGACGGTCCGTTCGATCTCCTCGCGGGTCGACTGGTCGATGACCGCGTCGGTCGTCTCTCTGACGACGTCGTTGACGTTGTTGAGCGCCGCGAGCTGTTCGCGCTGGCGCTCGAGTTCGCGTTCGCGCTGGTTGCGCTCGGTGACGTCGGCGAAGTACACCGAGAGTCCGCTCTCGGAGGGGTACACCCGTACTTCGAACCAGGCCTCGAGCGGTGGGTAGTACGCTTCGAAGGAGATCGACTCCTGGGTCTCCATCGCGTGACGATACCGATCTTCGAACGTCGAGTCGACTGCCTCGGGGAACGCCGCCCAGAGGGGTTCGCCGAGGAGTTCGTCCTCCGTCCAGTCGAGCAGCTCTTCGGCGCGCTCGTTGACGTACGTGAACCGCCAGTCGTCGTCGACGGCGAAGAAGCCGTCCGTGACGCGATCGAACACCCCGTCGAGTTCCGTCCGCAACCCGTCGCGCTGGCGTTCGAGCCGTCTGGCCTGTTCTTTCAGCTGTGTGACGTCGGTGGCCGTCGCGACGACGCGCTCCAGATCACCCGCGTTGTCGGTCAGCGGCGTCGCGTTGACCGAGACCCACCGCCGCTTTCCGTCCGGCGGCTTCACCTGAAGTTCCTGCCCCCGGACCGTCTCGCCGGTCTCGAGGACGCGTCCGATCGGCCGCTGCTCGAACGGGAGCGGGTCGCCGTCGGCGTCGAACAGGTCCCGCTGGCCGAGTTCATACTCGCCACTCGAGAGGTCGAGTATCGCTTCCATCCGCTCGTTCATGCGGGTGACCGAGCCGTCTGCGGTCGCGATCAGAACGCCGACGGGACTGGTCTCGAGGATCCGTTCGACGACGTCTCGCTCTCGACGGAGCGATCGTTCGGACCGCTTTCGGTCGGTCACGTCGTAGTAGAGTTCGACGCGGCCGCCGGCGTACCGGCCGGAGTCGATCGGTTTGCTGCGGTGTTCGAGCCAGCGCTCCTCGCGATTGTCGCCCGGCGTGATGTGACACTCGAACTGTTCGACGTAGCTGTTGTCCTCGTAGGTCGACCGAACGGTGTCGACGAACGCGTCGGTATCGGCGACGCGATTCCCGATCGTCTCTGCGATCACGTCGCGTTTGTCTCGGCCGACGACCGCCTCGCGCTCGAGCCCGAAGTAGCGCTCGATCCCCTCGTTGAGCCAGACGACGTCGAAGGTAGAATCGAGGACGAAGACGCCGACATCCGCCTCGTCCAGGACGGCCGGGAGAGAGTCGGACGGATCCTCGAGGGTGCGACGCTCGCGTCGGCCGTCGCGGTCGTCGCAGTCGTCGACGTCACGGACGACGCCGACTGTCCCCTCCTCCGTTCCGTCGTCGATCGAGTTCAACCACAGCCGACACGGAACCGTCTCGCCGCTGGCCGTCCGGAGTTCGAACTCGAGCGTGCACGTCTCGCAGTCGTCATCGCGGATCGAACGGATCGCCGCCTCGGTTCGCGCCGCGTCGGTACGGTCGAGGACGAGCGACACGTGTTCGCCGAGGAGGTCGTCTCGAGCATGGCCCGTCAGCTCGACGAATGCCTCGGTGGCCGCGACGACGTCCCCGTCGGCGTCGAGCTGGACGATGCCCTCACCGATCGACTCGAGGAGCGTCCGGCACCGCTGGAAGGGGCCATCCCCGTCCTCGTCGCCGTCCACCCAGAACGTCGCGTCGGTCGTCTCTGCCGGGTCGCTCATGCGCTACTAGTCGTCAGTGGATCGGATAAATCCCGAGTGCAGTCATGCCGGTGGACCGGCACGCATCAAGTATGATCACACCGATGGACCGGCACGCATCAAGTATGGTCACATCGATGGACCGGCACGCATCCGGTACGCTATTCACGCTCCAATTGAACAGTCCAGAGTAGATGAACAAGAAGGGACACGTCCTCAACGCGGTGCTTCTCGGTATCGGCCTAGGGTACCTCATAGAGCCGGCCGGCGACGAGACGACCTTCGCGACGATCCTGATGATCGGCGTTCCCGTGACGCTCGGCGCGCTGTTTCCCGACATCGACACGGAGTTCGGCCGCCATCGCAAGACGCTGCACAACCTGCCGATCCTCGCCGGCTTCGTCGCGTTTCCGTACTTCTTCGGGAATCTCGAGTACGTCTGGATCGGCGTCCTCACCCACTACGTCCTCGACGTGGCGGGCAGCAAACGCGGCATCGCGCTGTTCTATCCCGTCTGGAAGAAGGAGTTCGGCCTCCCGACCGGCGTCACGGTCAGCAGTAGCCGAGCCGACCTCGTTACCGTCCTCGTCACTGTCGCCGAACTCGTCCTCGCGGGACTCGTGATCTACGAGGTCCCACAGCGAGGTCTCGAGGTCGGGCGACAGGCGATCGGTATCTGAACCTTGACGATCACGCACGGACGTACGCCCACGTCGCGAGTGCGAGCAGGTGGATCGACCCGAGCGGGATCGCCTGTCGCTGCGGGCCGACGCCGAGGCCGCTGGCCAGCCAGGCGATGGCGATCGCCGCGAGAACGAACAACCCGGCCGTCACGCGCCGGTCCGCGCCGTAGCGCGCGCCGCCGGCCCAGACGACACCCAGCACGTAGCAGACGACCGCGAGCGGCCACATCTCGAGGTGCGTCGGCAGGCCGCTCGTCGCCCCGACGTACGCCGGCAGCGTCGTCAGACTTCCCGTCGCGGGCGTCGTCATCCCCCACGGGAACACGAGCGTCCGCGCCGTCGTGGTGACGACGACCCAGGGAACCACGAGCGGGGAGAGCAGCGCGAGCCACCAGCCGAACGCGTTGCCGGTCGTGGATCGGTCGCGGCCGGCAGTGGCCGAGGCCGACGCTCGATCGTCGTCGTCGCTCGTCGCTCGGTCGCTGTCGCCGTCGATCGCCGTCGAAACCGACTCGTCCCGGGGCTCGTCACCCACGCAGCGTCACCGCCGGAGAATGAGCTTCAGGACGTCCTCGTCCTCGAGGACGTGCTGGTCACCGACCTGCTGTTCGTCGTGGGTCGCGCTGGGACCCGAGACGCGAGCGAACCGGAACCGCTCCTCGAACTCGCCGCCGAGTTTCGAGACGGCGTCTTCGATGGTCGATCCTTCCCTGAGGACGAGCGGTTCCTCCCAGTCGACGCCCCGGCCGGGCTTGTCCATGTACACCCGGATGAGGCCGAGGCTCTCCCACATGCGGTCTTTCAGCGCCTCGAGTCCCTTTTCCGCCTCGGCGCTGATGAACGTCACCTCCCTGGGATCCAGGCCACGCTCGCGGAGCTGCTCGTCGACTTCCGCCTTGTAGTCGGGGTTGATCAGGTCGACCTTGTTCACGCAGGCGATCGAGGGGATGTACTCACGGTTTTCCATCAGCCCGTCGATCAGCCGGTCGATGTCCACCTTCTCGCCGAGATTGACGTCGGCGTTGACGTAGCCCTGGTCGCGGAGGACGTCCTTGATCGTCTCCTCGTCTAGGTCCTGGTCGGCACTCGAGGTGATCTTGATCCCGTCTTTGTGCTTCGGGCGGACGGTGACCCGCGGGGGCTCCTGGTCGACCCGGACGTTGATGTCGTACAGTTCCTCCTGCAGGCGGTCGTACTGTTCGATCTCGAACACCGAGAGGACGAAGACGATCAGGTCGGCGTTTCGCACGACCGAGAGCACCTGCTTGCCGTCGCCCTTGCCGGTCGCCGCGCCTTCGATCAACCCGGGAACGTCGAGAATCTGGATGTTCGCTCCCCGGTGTTTGCACATCCCCGGATTGACGTCGAGTGTCGTAAACTCGTACTCGCCGGTCTCGCTCTCGGCGTTCGTCAACGCGTTCAAAAGCGACGACTTCCCCACGCTCGGGAACCCGACGAGTGCGACCGTCGCGTCGCCCGTCTTCTCGACGGAGTAGCCGGTGCCGCCGCCTGCCGAGGACTGGTTCTCGAGTTTCTCTTTCTTCTCGGCGAGTTTCGACTTCAGGCGGCCGATGTGGGCCTCCGTCGACTTGTTGTAGGGCGTATTGGCGATCTCTTCTTCGATCTCCTCGATCTCCTCCTCGAGCCCCATTTGTCTATACGCAACCGTTCGGGCCGAAAAACCCTTTCCATGCGTCGGGCCGAAAAGTCCCACTCCACGTCGCCTCGTCGAACCCAGTGGAGACTTCGGTGCCTGCAGAAGCGTTCGGTGTGGTCGAGTCTCGTACCTGTCTCGGCTGCCGGCTGGTCGGACGACGTTCTTCGATCCACGCGAACCCGCTGTACCCGCTGCTCGCCCGGCTGTCCCGGTTCAGTTACCGATGCCAACGAACTTCGACACACATAAACGGCTGTTGGTCGTTACGTCGGACGAATGCCGGAACCGTCGAAGCTGCGCGACAGCACGCAGATCGTCCTTCCACGGGAGGCCATACACGGCCTCGAGGCGCAGCTCGACGACGAGTTCACCGTCACGATCTTCGACGAGACCGACGATTACTGCCGGATCATCGGCAGCCCCGTCGAGATCAAACGGGCGAGCAAGTTCCTCGCTCGCCACGGCGTCAGCATGCGATAGCGTCCCCCTCGAGCGGATCGGCGGCCCCCTTCTTATCGTTCCGGGTGCGTCGTCGCGTCGAAGCCACCGCGAACCAGCGGCTTCGCGACGTGGCGACGCGCACACGGTGGCACCTCGTACCACCCTTCCTCGAGGTCACGCTCGAGTTCGACCTCCGCTTTCCCGGCCGCGGTCGTCCCGCAGTCGCGACACCGGTAGCCCTGGTTTCGGCCGGCGCTCTCCATCGATCGGCCGCAGTCGGGGCAGGTCGGCGTCACCCGCTCGGTCCGGACGAGGTCGCGAACCGCGAACTTCTCGAGTTTGCACGTCCCCCGCGAGACCTCCCCGCAGACGGTGAGCCGGTCGCCGACGCGCAGGGCGCGCACGCGGTCCCGGAAGCGTTTGGTCGGCTCGAAAGCGGCACACTCGAGGCGGTCGCCGCCGTCGTCTTGCGTCGCTGCCGCCCCCTCTCGAGTCTTCGGTTCGTTCGCGCGGTCCGAGCGCCCGGCACCGTCCTCGAGCGTGAAGAAGACGTGACCGCCACGCCGGGTTTCGGGTTCTGTGGCGACCGTCCCCTCGAGACGGTAGGCCCTGCCGTCGCGGGCGTCGGCGATCGATCCGTCCCGGAGGTGAGCGTCGGTACCCTGGTTGGTGACGAACAGCTGCGTTCGGTCGACGGGCTCGCTCTCGATTCGACCCGCCACCTCGCGGGCCACGTCGGGGTCGTCGCCGCGGATGCCGTGGAGGATCGGACCGGGCGTGTGGGGGACGCAGACGGTCTCGTCCTCGCCGCAGTCGACGGTGTCCCACGCCTCGGGATACCCACAGTCTGCCGCCGCGAAGACGCTCTCGTGGTCGACGGTTCGCGGCGTTCCCCACTGCTCGGGCTCGCGATAAGAGATGTACTCGTAGGTCCACTCCTCGAGTGTCGTCCAGCTGCCGACCGCCGCGAGCGCGCCAATTTGCCCCCTGCCGTTTCCGAGTCCCCAGCTCCGGTAGCCAGCGGCGTCGATGGTCGCCTCGGCGTCGGCGATCTCGAGAAGGTCGCGGATCGCCTCGCGGGCGAACGTGGCGACGCTTCCCGGCACGTCGTCCGGATCGTGGCCGGCCACCACGAGACCGGGATTGGTTCGGTCGTCGGCCGTCTCGGCGAGCGACTCGAGTTCGTCGCGGGCGACCGAAAACGCCGTCTCGGCGTCGCAGTCGACGTGGATCGCCAGCGCGGCGTTCCCCCGCGTCTTGTACTCGACGGCAGGGTTGAGTCGCACGAGGAGCAGGCGCTCGACGTTGCCAAACTGGCGCAGTTCGTCCGCGATCCGCGCTGCGACGTAGGTCGTGCACATCCCGCGTTCGCGAGAGTCAGTGTCGTCGAGTCCCACGACGGTCATCGACGCTTCGTACTCACTCGAGGGAGTAACGGCTTTCGGGGTGACTGCCAGTGTCCGTTTCGGGATGGCCGTCTCGGGCTCCCGTTTCCCGATCTGCGGGATCTAGATTCGGCCCCCGTCAGCGCCATCGTCGAGATCGACCGACGGCACCGGGACTGACTGCCAATACATCAAATCATTCTCGGATACTGCCTCGTTACGAGGGCGGGTAGGCCGCATCCGACGGTCGTTCGAAATCCGCTCCGTTCCGACCTGACCTTGCTTCCGTGTAGCAATTCTTGCCTCTTGAAAGTACGGATTGGAAACTCGGCTATGCAATTGTCGATGGAATGTGTCACTGAGTGACGACGCGTATCCATGGCCTGAAGGCCGTGGTATTGTGCCTGCTCCGCATACAGGGTAGGTTCTGCCACGCCCTATTTCAATACCAGAGTATTAAATAATTAGGTGTTTTTATTAATTATCGTGCCATCCCCTCAAACCAATCTCTCCGAGATAGAACTCCCAGCCGAGCTTGGTGCTGCGTTTGCAAGTGTCTCTAATAGACAAGAACAGCCAAAAACAGTTCTAGACGCGCTTGACGTGATCGAATCACTCGTTTCTGGGGGAGACCAACTCTCGGTTGAACAGTTCTATCAACCAATGGAAACGAGACATAAAATTACGTTCGCAAATAGTTCTGAATACGTCCCATGTGTGCTCGATGCATTGATTATCGCGAAATGTGCTGGCGAAAATGTTGAGTCGATCAACTCACAACCTCCTACTGAGTCGAGCCCGGTTGAAATTCGGTATCGGGACGGTGACGTCGTGACGGATCCAGACGACTTCGTTATGTCGCTGGGATTGTCGGCAACTGACGGAGGAGATTCTACTATTGAGTCTCAGAATGAATTCTGTTCGATGGGGGAAGTTGACTTGTGTGGGTACATCAATGCTTTCTCATCAAAGGAGGAGTACACACACTGGCAAGTAGCTCTTACAAATGGGGTCGTAATGATGCTCAACGGACAGACGGCAATCAACCTCGCTGCGGCGGCCGCATCGCGGTGGCAGTTCGATTCTTCACTATAGGACTCTACTGGAGTGTCATCTTGTGAGGTCGCCGAGCAGATACTACCCCAGCGTTTATCCTGCTCTCTGGAGTGATACTCGTTCTATGACCCCCTTATATAAGGATATTCCCCGACTTTCGGCGTAATCGCCCGACGTAGGCCGGGCATACGGGGGGAAAATCTCTTATACGAGGAGTCACTTACTTCCGTTTATGTCCCGGTCCGCACTGGTCGGCAACGTCACCGCGATGCTCGAGGACGCGGGCTTTACGGTGAGCGACCGGTGTGCCATCCGACCGAAGAGTTTCGACGTCGCCGCCCGCCGTGGCGACGACCTCGTGCTCGTGAAGATTCTCGGTAACATCGACGCGTTCAACGAGGCGACCGGCCACGAGATGCGTCGACTCGGCACCTACCTCCAGGCGACGCCGCTCGTGATCGGCCTTCGGAGTCGCGACGAGGACCTCAAACCCGACGTCGTCTACTTCCGCCACGGCGTCCCCTCGCTCAGTCCGGACACCGCGTACAACCTGTTCGTCGAGGGTATCCCGCCGCTGATCTACGCCGCACCTGGTGGACTGTACGTCAACATCGACGGTGACTTACTCGCCGACGAGCGCGAGCAACGCGACTGGAGTCTCGGACAGCTCGCGAGCGAACTCGGCGTCTCCCGCCGGACGGTCTCGAAGTACGAAGACGGGATGAACGCCTCCATCGAGGTCGCGATGGCGCTCGAGGAGCTGTTCGACGCGCCGCTGACGAGCCCCGTCGACGTCATCGATGGTGCCGAAGACGTCCACGACGCCGATCCGACGCCCGACGATCCCGAGGCCGATCCCGACGACGAGGAGATCGTCACGGTGCTGACGCGTGCCGGATTCCGCGTCCACCCGACGCTGCGGTCGCCGTTCAAGGCCGTCAGCGAGGACGAAGACGAAAAAGACGACGTCGTCCTCACGGGTCACTCCCAGTTTACGAAAGCCGCGGAAAAGCGCGCCCGGATCATGAGTTCGATCGGCCACGTCACCCGCACCCGGTCGGTCTACTTCGTCGATCGTGCGAAACGCGAGTCGGTCGACGGAACCGCACTCGTCGAACGCGAGGAACTGACCGAACTGCACGACGCCGACGAACTTCGGAAAGTCATTCGGGAGCGCGCCGAGCGAGAAGAGGCAGCCTGAACCCGGCCGGAACGGGCCTATCGTCGCAACAGGTCGTTCGCCGAACGCCATTTTTGTAATATTTAGAAGAGGTTTGTCTCGAGTCTCGACCCAAAACAGTCGCTTGCTACCGATTTTCCAGCCACATGTTCGTACAACCAAACCAATAAATCAGTTACACGTGAAAGTGGGCGCGTACATGACTAGCTTCGAAACGGGTTCTCTCGAAGAGGAGGCGATCGACGAACTCGACATCGCGCCGGCAGATGGGTGGAACGCGCTCTATCTCGACGGCGAGTGGGTACCCGCCGGTGATCGCGACGGGATCGACGTCGAAAACCCCGCGACGCGGCGGACGTTGACGTCGGTCCCGTCGGCCACCGAAGCCGACGTGGACGAGGCGTTTGCGATCGCAAAGAGTGCTCAGGAAGACTGGGCGGAACGTCCACCGCAAGAGCGCGCGGCAGTCGTCTCTCGTGTCCGTGACCTGGTCGGTGAGTACGCCGACGACCTCGAGACGCTGTTCGCCGTCGAGTGTGGGGGTGTCGAGCTCAAAGCCGCCTTCGAGACCGAACTCACACAAGGGACGATGGAAGTCGGTGCGGGACTGGCGATGCGCGACGGCGGCCGGCGGACGGAGTCGGTCACGCCCGGCAAAGAGAACCTGCTCGTACGCGAGCCAGCGGGGGTCGTCGGGGTCATTACCCCGTGGAACTTCCCGCTGTATCTCACCAGTCGCGTCGTCGCTCCCGCGATCGCGCTGGGTAACAGTGTGGTACTCAAACCCGACGAGAACACCCCGCTGACGGGCGGGCTCGTGCTCGCGTCGCTGTTCGAGGAAGCCGGCCTCCCGGACGGCGTGTTGAACGTCGTCCCCGGCTACGGCGACGAGATCGGCGACCACTTCTCGGCACATCCGACGCCGTCGGTGATGTCGTTTACCGGCTCCTCCGAGGTCGGGCGACGAGTCGGTCAGCGGGCCGTCGGCCAGTTCACGGAACCGGCACTGGAACTGGGCGGGAACAACGCCCACGTCGTGCTATCGGACGCAGACCTGGAACGGGCGGTCGACGCCGGTGCGTTCGGCTCGTTCACCCACCAGGGCCAGGAGTGCATCTCGATCAACCGGCACCTCGTCCACGAGTCGCTGTACGACGAGTACGTCGCGGCACTCGCAGAGCGAGCCGAAGAACTCCCCATCGGCGATCCGCGCGAGGAGGGCGTCCTCGTCGGACCGGTCGTCAACGAATCCCAGCGTGACAAGATCGTCGGCCTGATCGAGGAGACCGTCGAAGCCGGCGCGACCGTCGAAGTCGGCGCGACCGTCGAAGCCGGCGGCGATCACGATGGCCTGTTCGTCGAGCCGACGGTGCTGTCGGGAGTGACGAACGACATGCCGATCGCAGCCAACGAGCACTTCGGTCCGGTCGCACCGGTCATCCCCTTCGAGACGGACGAGGAAGCTGTGGAGCTCGCAAACGACACCGAGTACGGCCTGTCCGGCTCGGTCCATTCGGCCGACGTATCCCGTGCGCGAGACGTGGCCGACGCGATGGAAACCGGAATGGTCCACATCAACGACCAACCGCTGAACGACGAACCGCACGTCGCGTTCGGCGGCGTCGGCGCGTCAGGAATGGGTCGGTACAACGACGAGTGGATCCTGGACACGCTGACGACCTTGAAGTGGATCTCCGTCCAGCGCGAGCCTCGAGAGTATCCGTACTGATCGGTCGCGAAGCGTCGACGGCGATCGCTTCCGGTGGTCGTCTACATCTCGACCCACTCGATCCGGTACTGACAGCGTCGTCCACCGTCGGCTCGACACTGTTCACTGACCTCCTCGACCTCTACGGGACTGTCGGCGAACTTCTGTGCGACGCCTCTGATGAGCCCCTGGTCGAGTTCGCACGGATAGGGATTCTCGCAAACCATCGTCCCTTCACCGGATCCGTCTTTGTGGAACTCGTAGAAACCGATCTCGCCGCCGCGATGGTTGTGGTTGTACGCGTCGTCGATCGAGCCGAGAGCCCCCTCGACGCTGGAGATGTCCGGCGGAAACTCGACGTGGTCGGGAAGGTTCTGCCCCATATTCTGCATACTCCCGTCGCCGTACTCCTCGCGCATATCGAACAGCATCGCAAGGGAGCCACGGAGCGGATACCACTCGTCGGGCTCTATGTCGTCGAGGCCGTACTCCGCGAGTTTGTGGCCGATGTGTTTGCCCATCATCGGCGAGACCGACTCGCCAGCGGCGACGTACGACAGCGGACTCCGTCCGATCACTTCTGCGCCCTCGAGTGAGCCGTCGAATCCAGTTCGATCCAGCACCGACGGCACTTCGGCGGACGACGAAGAGTCCGTGCTAGAGAGACCGAGCAGGTTTTTGACCTTACTGCTGGCTGCGGATAAGCGATTACCGATTACCATAGTAGTGAACCGGTTCGCCGTTGTCTACTAATATATTATGGCTGATCGCCACATCCACTGGCGATTTTTGGGAGTTGCGAAGCGACTTAGCATCGGTAGTCGACACCGCACCGCTAGTAACAACTGAAACGATGTACATACTGCTCGCAGCGGAGCGGCCAGTACTGGCGAGATGCCGCCCGTACTGGCGGCCGAGTCGCGAGCAGGTGTGCACTGACTGTCAGTAGCTACGATAGCACTCGCTGGTCGTCGTGGGAACGAATCCAAACGAAGAACTGTCCGATCGGCTACTGGTAGGTCTCCTCGAGGTAGTCGACGATGTCGCTACTCTCGGGCATGCCGTCGACGCCGTGGTCTTCGTCGACGATGACCGGCACGCCGGTCTGTCCGCTCACTTCTTTCACTTCGGTGCGTTCGGCGTGGACTCGCGGTACCTCGACGACGTCGTACTCGAGGTCGAGTTCGTCGAGTTTCCTGCGCACTTTCATACAGAAAGGACAACCGGGCAGGTCGTAGAGTGTAATCGCGCTCATAGACGGTGATAGGGACAGCACCACCATCAGAGCCGCGATCGTCCAATGGATTGCCGGTACCGACGATCAGCCGAGCATCCCGCTCGTGTAGACGTAGAAGTAGCCGACGAGCGCGACGGCGATGAGCCACTGGCCGAGGCGTACGTCCTCGAGGTCGCCCGTCGCGGTTTTGATCAGCGGATACGCGATGATCCCCGCCGCCAGGCCGTTCGCGATGGAGTAGGTAAGCGGCATGATCGTGATCGTCAGCCCGCCCGAGACGGCCCACGCCGGATCGTTCCAGTCGACGTCGAGGACGCCCTGTAACATGATCACGCCGACGACCACGAGCGCGAGAAACGACGCGTACGCCGGAATCAGCGCGATCAGCGGGATCGCGACGAGCGAGACCAGAAAGAGGAGGCCGACGACCAGCGCGGTCAGACCCGTCCGGCCGCCCTCCGCGACGCCGGTCGACGACTCGACGTACGTCGTCACGGTCGAGGTGCCGAGGATGGCACCGACGGTCGTCCCGACCGCGTCGGCCATCAGCGGCCGATCCATGTCGGGGAGGTTGCCGTCGTCGTCGAGGAAGTCGCCGAACTGGGAGACGCCGATGAGCGTCCCCGCAGTGTCGAAGAAGTCCACGAAGAAGAACGTGAACACGACCAGCGCGAACGTGAGCGGATCGACGTCGCGCAGGCCCTCGAGGAACGCGCCGACCAGCGGCGTGATGTCGTACTGCGGGGACGTGACCGCGGCGAACGACAGTTCACCGTCGCTCACGAGCGCCTCGGGGGCAACCTCTTCGGTGCTCGCGAGGCCGACGAACCAGGAGAGCCACCCGAGCAGGGTCGTGCCGACGATCCCGATGATGATCGACCCCGTGATCCCCCGCGCCCAGAGCATGAACGTCCCGACGAGTCCGACGATTGCGAGCAAGGCCGCCGGCGACTGTGCGATCGGGCCGAGCGCGACCAGCGTCGCCTCGTCGGCGGTGACGATCGCCATCTCCTGCAAGCCGATGAACAGCAGAAAGACGCCGATACCGGCACCGACGGAGAATTTCACTGGCTCCGGGAACAGCCGAATGACGTACTCGCGCGCGCCGATCGCCGTGATGGCGATGAAGATGATCCCCTCGACGAACACCGCGGCGAGCGCCGTCTGCCACGGAATTCCCATCCCGAGGACGACCGTGAACGCGAAGAAGGCGTTCAGCCCCATCCCTGGAGCCAGACCGAACGGCCGGTTCGCGTAGAACGCCATCACCGCGATCGCGACGACCGACGAGAGGATCGTCGCGATCGCGATCATCTGGACGGTCTGGATAAAGTTGTAGTTGGGGAGCTGGATCGCATTCGCCAGGATGAACGGATTCACCAGGATGATGTACGACATCGCGAGGAACGTCGTGACCCCGGCTATCGTCTCCGTCCCGACGTCGGTGCCGTGTTCGCTCAACTCGAAGTAGTCTGTAACCCCCATATTGGATGTTCGAGCATAGATACACCCGTCAGTTAAAAGTTCCCTTCCGAGTTTTCGCCGGATCGTTACACGTTCGTGAATATTAGTCGATAATTCGACGGCGAAACGTCGCTGGCTGTGGGCTACCCGGGACGGTGGTGGTCGCCGCCTGTGGGCAACTCGAGGTGATGGTGGTGATGGTAGTGGTAGTGGTAGTGGTAGTGGTAGTGGTAGTGGTAGTGGTAGTGGTAGTGGTAGTGGTAGTGGTAGTGGTAGTGGTGGTGGTGGTAGTGGTGATGGTCGCCGTCATCGGGCGATCGGTCGCCGACCTCGAGTGAGCGATCACGAATCGTCGCCCGGTCGTCTCCGCTTCTCGCTTCGGGGACTGCCTCGTTCGGCCCGTTTCAGGCAGTACGATCGGTCAGACACCACCCATTCAAACGTTTCAGGAGTCGCAAAGCGAGATGGGAGGTGCAGACCGAAGGGGTGACGAGAGAGACACCACTCATTCAAACGTTTTGGTCGAGAGTGTGTGGGGATACTCGAGCGACGCCCCACCAGTGGTTCAAACGTTTTTGGCCGTTTGAGTGGCTATTACGGGCGCTTTTGTCGATGCTGCGAGAAGACATCGACGTCCTTGAGAGGACGCCATCGATATCCTCAAGAACACACCACCCATTCAAACGTTCTCGGAGCGACTGCAGCGCGGGTTTGGTTATCAGTTACCCGTGATAAATCTGGCTATTCTAGAAAGCCTTCCGCAGAGATCGCCCAGAACAACCCCTCTCCCGCCACCTAACGATTGAATCAGTGGTGTCTCTCACCCCTACACCATCGAACGAACCGACCTTCATCATCGAACGAACCACCCTACCCTATCGAACGAACTGACTCTCATCATCGAATGGACCACCCTACACCATCGAACGAACTGACTCTCATCATCGAATGGACCACCCTACACCATCGAACGGATCACACACTATCGAACGAAACGAACGAATCGTTCGTAACGTTCGCATCAACGGGCTTATTACCACGTTGGATAGTTAGCAGATAATGACTCTCTTCGAGCGGTCTGAAGCCATCTTCGAGGACGAGAACGTCCTCCACGACGACTATCAGCCCGAGTCGCTCGAGGAACGCGACGCCGAACTCGAGCAGTACACCGCGTATCTTCAGCCCGTCATCAACGGCTCACAGCCACGGAACATCTTTCTCTACGGGAAGACGGGCGTCGGGAAGACGGCCGTCACGAAGTATCTCCTGCACCACCTCGAGGAGGACGCACGACAGTACGACGACCTCACGGTGACGACGGTTTATCTCAACTGCGAGGACCTGACGAGTAGCTATCGGGTGGCCGTCGAACTCGTCAACACCTTCCGTGGGCCATCCGACCAGATCAGCCGCACTGGATACCCGCTGAACGCCGTCTACGAAAAGCTGTGGACGGAACTCGACCGAATCGGTGGGACGATCCTGATCGTCCTGGACGAGGTCGATTACATCGGGGACGACGACTCGATCCTCTACCAGCTGCCACGTGCCCGGAGCAACGAGAAGATCGACCGCGCTCGCATCGGGATCATCGGCATCAGCAACGATTTCAAGTATCGCGAGAAACTCGATCCCCGCGTCGAGGACACCCTCTGTGAACGCGAGCTCCACTTTCCGCCGTACGACGCGACCGACCTCCAGAACATCCTCGAGAAACGCGCCGCGCTGGCGTTCAAAGACGACATCCTCGAGGGCGACGTCGTCCCGCTGTGTGCGGCGTTCGCGGCACAGGACAAGGGAAGTGCCCGTCAGGGACTCGACTTGCTCCTCGAGGCGGGTGATCTGGCCCGGCGACGGAACGATCCGGTCGTGACCGAAGATCACGTCCGCGAGGCGAAGCAGTTGCTCGAAAAACAACGGATCGAGGAGAGCATGAAAGACCTGACCTCACACGGGCATCTCACCCTCCTGGCCGTGGTCACGTCGACTGTCGCCGATTCCTCACAGGTTCCCTTCCAGAAGCAACAACTCTACGAACAGTACCACGACCTCGCGGTCGCGACCGATCGCGACCCACTCGGCGGCAGAGCGTTCCACAACCACCTCGCCGAACTCTCCATGCTCGGCATCCTCGATCGAACGAAACGAAACGAGGGCAGAGGCGGCGGAATCTACTACGAGTACGAAATCGACGTGCCGATCGACGCGGCCCTCTCGACGCTCGAGAACCTGCACATGAGCGGCGAACTTGACCTGGAATCGCTCCGGCAGAACGCGGCAGCGCAGGGTCTGTTGTGAGACAGCGACACGGCACCTCCCATGCCGCTCGAGGCACCTTTCGTGACGCTCGAGCGTAGTCGGTAGGGACCGCCCCACACACCACCCATTCAAACGTTTCTCGGTCTCGGCTGACGGTGGCGACAGTCACCAACGGCGTCGCGACGACTGCGCGAGTGTAAGATAGAACGAACGTGAACGTATTTCACTGAGGCGAGTGTACCCACACGTCATGAAGTTCGTTATCGTGGGTTACGGTCGCGTCGGCTCACGGACGGTCCGCATCCTGGGCAAGGAGGGCCACGAGGTCGTCGTCGTCGACAACGACGTCGACCGCATCGATCGCATCGAGACCGACGGGTTCCCGGCGGTCCAGGGCGACGGAGACGACGAGGACGTCCTCCTCGAGGCGGGAATCGACGACGCGGACGCCATCGGTGCGTTCACGCCCGACCTCAACGTCAACTTCGCCGCCTGCATGGTCGGGAACCACTACAGCTGTCGGACCGTCCTGCGCATCGACGAGGACTACCGCGAGGAGATCTACGAGAAGTACGCCGACGAGGTCGACGAGATCATCTACCCCGAACGGCTGGGTGCGGCGGGCGCGAAGACGGCGCTGCTCGGCGGCGACTTCAACGTCGTCACCGACCTCGCGGCGAACCTGCAACTGACCGTCCTCCAGATCAAAGACGGGTCGCCGGCCGTCGGCAAGCGCATGAGCGAACTCGAGTTGCCAGATTCCGCACGGGTCTACGCGCACGGACGCGAGTACGAACCGCTGACGATCCCGCTGCCGGGAACTGAACTGGCAGCCGGAGACGAGGTCGCGGTCGTCGCCGAGACCGAGAGCGTCGACGAGGTTCGGGCGGCACTGTTACCGGCGAACTCCTGATCCCGCGGTTCGGTGGGACTGATACGGACCGCTGTAAGTCATTCCCGGGGCAACCGTGAACTGCCCTGCGGTTGCCCCGGTCCACAGTTACAGCAGACCGTATGAACCGGCCGTTCGGAGAGTGTGCCAGGCGCGCGACCGGGGGAAGGATGGGGACGAAAACCGCGTTTCGAGTCTGCGCGCCCGTTCGACGGCGACGCACCGAACGGCCATAAAGATGCGTCAGACGGCCGCGTGACGCGTCATTCGAACGGCCGACTTGCGTCATCGAACGGCCGACGTTGACACGTTACTCGGGCGACCGATCGCCATCGACGCGAAAGACGAGCACGTTCTGGTGGACCATCGACGGGACGAACGAGAACGGATAGCCGTAGACGTGGAGGTCTTTCGTCGGATCGTACCAGATCAGGTTCGCCTTGAGCGTCACTGGTGTCGCGCCTTCGATCGCCCGGGCGAGGTCGGCAGAGAGGAACTCGTAGGACTGCTCGCGGTACATGTCGCCGATGAAGACCACGAGATACCCTTCCGGTTTCACCGCCGTCGCGAACCGCTCGAACTTCTCGGCCATGTCCGCGAGCCAGTCGGCTTTCGACTCCGCCGTCTGGTCACCCGTCGCCGTCTGGTCACCCGTCGCCGCCTCGTCTCCGAACGCGCCGAGTTTGCTCTCCCGGGTGGCGGCCTCGTTGCGCGTCTGCTCGAGTTCGTCCATGTGCCAGTAGGGGACGTCCGTCAGCAGGAGGTCGATCGAGTCTGCGGGCACGTCCGCGATCAACGCGGTGCAGTCGCCGTGGCGTAGCTCCTGGGGGGCAAGCGGCGGCTCGCCGCGCGCCCGTCGCTCGTCGTTCTCTCGCTCGAGGACCTCCTCGTAGATCTCGATCCAGCGTTCGTTGCGCTCGAACCCGATGGCCTCGCGAAGGCCCGTCCCCTCGTGCTCGCAGAAACTCGCACCCAGCAGGGTCCCGCCGACGCCGGCGAACGGGTCGAGTACGGTGTCGCCGACCTTGCTGAACCGCCCGATCAACTCCGCACAGAGTCGCGGCGGCTTCTGGCCGCCGTGTTCGCTTCGCAGGTCGTGCTGGACGTCGGGCGGGTACCGCTCCGTGATCACCGACTTCGTCGCGTACTTCCACTCCCTGCCGGTGAGGTCGTTCACGCGATTGCGCTCGTCGTAGATGCCGCGTCCCTCGAGGTACGTCTGGTGGTCCGCGAGGGCGTCGGTGTCGACGACCTCACCGTCCTCGACTGGAAGGGACTCGTCTCGAGCGCGCTCGGCGTCGAACTCGCCGTCGTCGGTCGTAAAGAGGCGGCTCTGTCGGTGTCCCGCGCCGTCCCCGGTCATGCTCCGCAGTGTTCGTCGGGATAATATAAGCGCTTGGCCTCGCCCGGCATCTCGTGCCGCTCGAGCGGCCGACGTTTTTCCCTGCCGGCCGCGTACGCCGCTTCGTGGCAATCGTCGGCGACATCCTGTTGCTCGCAGTCGGGACGGTAGCACTCGCGCTCGGCGCGCGATGGCTCGTCGATGGGGCGTCGCGACTCGCGCAGTCGGCAGGGATCTCCCCGCTCGTCGTCGGGTTGACCGTCGTCGCCTTCGGCACTTCGGCACCCGAGTTCGCCGTCTCGATCGGCGCCGCCCTCGAGGGTCAGGCCGACGTCTCGGTCGGCAACGTCGTCGGCTCGAACGTCTTCAACATCGGACTCGTCCTCGGCGGGGCCGCCGTGATCGCCCCGTTCAGGGTCAGAAACGTCCTCGTTCGTCGGGACGCCGTCGCGATGGGTGCGACGACCGCGCTGGCACTCGCCGTCCTCGCCGACCTGTCGATCGGTCGCCTCGAGGGCGCGCTCCTCGTCGGGTTGCTCGTCGCCTACCTCGGCGCGCTCTTCGTCGCCGCGCGGGCGTCGACGGCCGACCGGACGGCCGCGCCAGCCGGCTGGGACCCTGCCGACGACGACGCTTCGGCCGCCCGCTCGAGGTCGTGGGTCGACGTCGGTCTCGTCCTCGTCGGACTGGTGCTCGTGGCCCTCGGCGGGCGGGTGCTGGTCGACGCCGCGACGAGGCTCGCTTTAGACGCCGGCGTCTCCGAGTGGCTCGTCGGTGTGACGCTGGTCGCGGCCGGCACCTCGCTGCCGGAACTCGCCACGTCGGTCGTGGCCGCACGGCGTGGTGCGGTCGCCATCGTCGCCGGAAACGTCGTCGGCTCGAACGTCTTCAACCTGCTCGGCGTCCTCGGCGTCGCCGCGCTGATTCGACCGCTGAGCGTCGACGCCACCGCGTTGCTCGGCCTGGCGTGGCTGCTCGTCCTGACGGCGATCACGACGGTCCTGCTCGCGACCGGTCGCCGACTGACGCGACTCGAGGGACTCACACTCGTCGCGTTGCTGCTCGTCTACTGGGGTGCGAGCGTCCTCGCGTGATCGACGCTGCGCCCGGCAGGGGTGGTGACGTCGGTGTTAGCGAGTGCCTTTAGGTCCGCTTTCCCTAGACCGGTTATGAACATGCTCGTCGACGGCGAGTGGCGCACCGACGCGTACGAAACGACCACCGAGGAAGGGGCGTTCGAGCGCCAGGAGACGCCGTTTCGCGACTGGATTCGGGACGAACCGGACGCCAGGTTCCAGCCCGAGGCGGGGCGATATCACCTCTACGTTTCCTACGCCTGTCCGTGGGCCCACCGGACCCTGATCGCCCGCTCGCTTCTCGGACTCGAGGACGCGATCTCGGTCTCGGTCGTCGACCCGTACCGCGACGAGGATGGCTGGCAGTTCACGCCGGAGAAGGACGGTTGCACCCGCGATCACGTTCACGACGCCGACTACCTGCGAGAACTGTACGTCCGGGCGGACCCGGACGCCACCTGCCGCGTGACCGTCCCGGTCCTCTGGGACACGAAAGAGGACACGATCGTCAACAACGAGTCGAAAGAGATCGTGCGGATGTTCGATACTGCCTTCGGGGACCTCGCGACGAAAGACGTCGACCTCTATCCGGAAGGCTATCGCGAGGACGTCGATCGCATCCTCGAGGAGATCTACGAACCGATCAACAACGGCGTCTACAGGGCCGGGTTCGCCACGAAGCAGGAACCCTACGACGAGGCGATAGACGACCTGTTCTCGGCGCTGGACCACTGGGACGACGTCCTCGCCGACCAGCGGTACCTCGCCGGCGATCGGCTGACCGAAGCCGACGTCGCCATGTTCACCACGCTCGTCAGGTTCGACAACGTCTATCACACGCACTTCATGTGTAACGTCCAGTATATCCACGAGTACGACCACCTCTGGCCGTACCTGCGAGACCTCTACCAGACGCCGGGCGTCGCCGGGACGGTGCACATGGATCACATCAAAGAACACTACTACACCACCCACCCGAGCGTCACCCCCCACCGGATCGTCGCTCGCGGCCCCGACCTCGAGTTCGATGCGCCCCACGACCGTGACGAACTACCGGGGGGGCCGCCGGACGCGCTGGTCGCGACGGCATAACCGGTGGCTCCAGAGACCGTTGTCTTTACCGGAACGTATCATCGGTCGCACGTGTGTCTGACGTACGATAGACGGGCGTCAGCGTACGATCACGGGAATTTATACGGGGGAACGTTGGCCCGACAGCCATGTCACACACGGACGAACTCGCGTTGACGATCGCCGAGAAGATCGCCGACCGAGAGGGCGTCGATTCGACCGAGTTGCACCCGCCGCTCCACGAGACCATCGACACCGACGCCCTCGAGTCGCTGATCGAGTCGGCGACTCGAGGACGAGCACAGGCGACGGTGACGTTCGCGTACCACGGATACACGATCCAGGTCGACAGTTCCGGCGCCGTTCGCGTCTCGAAGACGCGTTCTGAATCGGCGTCGACGGCGGCCGACGCGTGACGGCCACGCGTCCCTCCCACGTCGCCGTCGCCGTCCGCACGTCGGCCGGGCCAGACGAGAAACTGGCCTCACGCGCCCGACGACTGCCGTTCCGTCTCGGTTTCGTCGGTAGCGTCCGATTCCCGTTCGACCCGTTCGGGCGTGCTCGATTCCCGTTCGGGCCCCATACTGGCGATGCGGACGACCAGCCACACCGCGAGGAGAAACGGTAACACCGGTAACAGGACGACTGCGATGCCGGCGACGATCAGATACCCAATGATGGACATCTCCACGGTCGGACCGTAGGGGTTCGAACCGGTTACCGTCCGGGACATGTGCGACGATATTCTAAACGTCGTATTCCCTTTTTCGACAGTTCTGGCCATCACGTGGACTAAAACTGGCAATAGATTCGCAAATGTTCAATTACGATGATCGGTCACGGTGACTCGAGTCCGGACCGATCGCCGTCATCGTCGCCGAGTACCTCCGCGGCGTCGTCTCTTGGCCGATAGCCGAGTTCGACGGTCGTCTCGGTCAGTGAGAGGAATCGATCGGTGTTTCGCGAGATACCGTGGGCCGTTACGGGCGATTCCTCGAGTGTCGCCGTCGCCGCTGCTCGAACGACTCGCTGGCAGTCGTCTGGACTCAGCCACATCGCGCGGGCGAATCGTTCGCCTGCGCCGTCGCGTTCCGCACAGACCTCCCGGAGGTCGTCTCGCGAGAGCAGCCAGCCGATGCGCAGGTTCACCACCTCGAGGCCGTGTCGCCGCGCGTAGTAGTAGCCCATCGCCTCGCCGAAGACCTTGGTGACGCCGTAGTCGGTGTCCGGTCGTGGCGGAGTATCTGGACGAACTACGTCCGGTCGTCCCTCCGTCGTTTCCGGCCGAATCGGCGAGGTGACGTTCTCCATGTTGACCGCGTGATTCGAACTCGCGAAGACGATCCGCTCGACGTCGGTTTCCAGTGCGGCCTCGTAGGCGTTGTAGACGCCCTCGACGTTCGGTCCAGAGAGGTCGTCCCACGCGGCGTCTGGCGAGGGGTTCGCCGCGAGATGGATCAGGACGTCCTGGCCCTCGAGTGCATCGACGAACGCCTCGCGGTCCGTGATCTCGAGGAGGTCCGTCTCGAGGTCCTCGTACTCGCTGCGAGAGAACAGCGTCAGGTCGTGGTCGGGGAACGCCCGAATCGCCTCGCGGCCGACGTTCCCCGACGCGCCGGTGATGGCGACGTCGGTCATGCGTACGGCCACACCGGTCGGGACGAAATAGCCCGGGGCGGCGCGTGCCGGCCGGCCCCGATTCGTTCGGGCACGGCGACCGCGACAGCCGACAGTATATTTTTGGCTCCTCGAGTCGCAGTCTGACCTGTGAAACCGTACGAGCGAAAGCAGTTGCTCGAGCGCGTCGAACGGGAGGGTGCGACCGTCGGCGCGGACATCCCGGATCGCATCGAGGTACAGGGCGAGGAGATCGACTTGCGGGAGTTCGTCTTCGAGATCAAACGCCGCGAGACGATTCCGTCCGGCGAACGCGACCGCGTCGAGCAGGCGAAAAAGAACCTGCGACGCGAGCGGGTACAGCGGATCGAACTGCTCGAGGAGGGCGACATCAGCCGCGAGGAAGGTGAGGAACTCGCCCGCAGCGTCATCGGCATCGATCGGGCGCTGAACGCCCTCCAGAGTCTCGGCCCGACCGACCTCGAGCGCGAACAGCAAGCGAAGCAGGCGGCCGACCGGAAGCGCTGGATGTCGTTCCTGAAAAAGGCTCTGGGCCACGAAGACGACGCCTCCCGGAGGCGCGCATGACGACCAACGCCGAACTCGCCGCCAGACTCGAGGAGTTCGCCGACTTGCTCGAGGCCGACGACGTCGAGTACAAACCGCGCGCCTACCGCCGCGCCGCAGAGAGTGTCGGCGCCCACCCGACGCCGATCGCCGACTACGTCGACGCGGACGACCGCGAGGCGATCGAGAACGTCGAGGGCGTCGGCGAGGCCATCGCCTCGAAGATTATCGAGTACGTCGAGACCGGCGAGATCGAGGAACTCGAGGAACTCCGCGCGGAGCTGCCCGTCGACATGGCCGACCTCACCCGGATCGAGGGCGTCGGCCCGAAGACGGTCGGGAAACTCCACCGCGAACTCGGGATCGAGACGCTCGACGACCTCGAGGAAGCCGCCGAGGCCGGCGAGGTCCGCGAGGTCAAGGGGTTCGGCGCGAAGACCGAACAGAACATCCTCGACAACCTCGAGTTCGCTCGCCAGATGGGCCAGCGACAGTTACTCGGCGAAGCGCGGCCGCTGGCCGACGACGTGCTGGCCCACCTCGAGGGCCTCGAGGGCGTCGACCGCTGCGAGGTCGCGGGCTCGATTCGCCGCTGGCGGGCGACGATCGGCGACGTGGACGCCCTCGCATCGACGGAGACGCCGGAGGCCGTCGTCGAGGCGTTCCTCGCGTGGGACTCCATCGACGACGAGATCGAGTCCGGGCCCGCGAAGGCGAGCGTCCGCGTCGGCGACGTACGCGTCGACCTTCGCGTGGTCGCCCCCGAGGAGTTCGGCTCCGCCCTGCAGTATTTCACGGGGAGCAAGGCTCACAACGTCCGGCTTCGCAACTACGCGATCGATCGCGGGATGAAGTTAAACGAGTACGGTGCGTTCGACGTGAGCGACGTCGACGACCCGGACGCGGGGCAGCGGATCGGCGAGCACGTCGCGGGCGAGACCGAAGAGAGCATGTACGAGGCGCTGGGCCTCCACTGGATGCCACCCGAACTGCGCGAGGATCGCGGCGAGATCGCCGCCGCAGCGGAGGGCGACCTGCCGGAACTCGTGACCCGCGAGGACGTTCGGGGCGACCTCCACACCCACACAGAGTGGTCAGACGGCAACAACACCATCGAGGAGATGGTCGCCGCGGCCGAGGAACGCAGCTACGAATACTACTGCGTCTCCGACCACGCCGAAGGGCCGGGCGTCGTCGGCGGCATGGGGCTCACCGACGAGGAGATCTTAGAGCAAGTCGAGGAGGTCAGAGCCGTCGACGACCGGTACGAGATCGAGGTGTTCGCGGGCATCGAGGCGAACGTCGACGCCGACGGCGAGATCGGCCTCTCCGAGGAGGTCGTCGACGCGCTCGACCTGATCGTCGCCTCGCCCCACAGCGCACTCGGGCAGGACTTCGACACCGCCACCGACCGCCTCGTTCGCGCCGTCGAGAACCCGGACGTCGACGTCCTGGGGCATCCCAGCGGCCGGCTGCTCAACGAGCGTGAGGGGCTCGACTTCGATCCGAACGCCCTCGCCCGGGCGGCCGTCGACCACGACACCGCCCTCGAGGTCAACAGCAACCCCCATCGGCTCGACCTCCCCGGCAGCGACGTCCAGGCGGCCGTCGACGAAGGTGCGAAGATCGCAATCGACACCGACGCCCACAGCCCCGCGACCCTCGAGTACGTCCGCTGGGGCGTCCACACCGCCCGCCGCGGCTGGGCCGAACCGGCCGACGTGATCAACACCTGGCCGCTCGAGGAGCTTCGAGCGTTCTTACACTGACGGCGACAGCGAGGACGAGGATGAGATTCCTGGTCGACCTCATGTGCGGTGGCGTCGTCTCCTACCTGCGGATGTGCGGGCACGACACCGTCTACGCGGGCGACCGAGACCTCGAGGGCGACGAGGCCGAACCGGGGTCGATCGATCCGCGAGCCGACGACGACGTGCTCGCGGTGGCCCGCAGCGAGGATCGGACGGTGATCACGCGCGACGTCGCGCTCGCGAACCGTGCCGACGAGTCGATCCTGCTCGAGTCGCGCGACGTCGAAGACCAGCTCGCAGAGCTCTCGAAAGCGGGCGTCGACCTCGCGCTCGAGGACGAGCCGACCTACTGTGGTCGGTGTAACGGCAACCTCGAGCGCGTCGAGCCGACGGCGTCAACGCCAGAGTACGCGCCGGACCCGTCAGAAACGACCGTCTGGCAGTGTCGGGACTGCGGTCAGCACTTCTGGAAGGGGAGCCACTGGGACCGCGTCGGAGAGACGCTCTCGAGGGTTCGAGACGGCCTGTCGGACGCCGAGGATCAGTAGACGGCGACGTCGTCGAACTTGCCGTCGTAGGCGATGTGATCGGGGTGGGTCGGCTCGATCCCCTGGAGGAAGAGCCGATCGATCTTCTGCCAGGTGTTCTCCCAGCAGAGGTGCCCGAGTTCGGACGCCGTGGTCTGCAACCGCCGGAGACCGTTCCGGTAGACGACCCGTCGGGCGACGTCGTCTCGCAACGCCGTCACGAGATCGTCCTCGTTGGTGACGGTCTCTTCGAAGGCGGTGTAGGCAACGCCGACGCTCCCGGCGAGGTGAGCGTACGACGATGTAAACGGCGCACACCCGAGCGTCTCGGCGACGTCACGAGCCCGTTCGTTGTGCGAGGGGAGGTGTTTCGGATTGAAAATCTCGACGGCGTCGACGACGTCGTCGTACTCGCGGAGGTCCGCCTCGGTGAGGCTGACCGTCGCGAACTCGGGGTGAGGTGCGAGGACGGCCGCACCCTGGCGGTCGAACTCGGCCATCGCGGCCTCGAGCGAGATGAAGTCCGGGACCGGCTCGGAGAGCCCGATCGCGAGGACGTGTTTGCGGTTTCGCCACGAGCCGGTAAACACCTCGCGGGCGGGGATCACGCGCAGATCGTCGCTCGAGTAGGCCTCGGCACGGGCGCGGATCTCGGGGAGTCGAGTGAAGTGGGGTGCGTAGACGATCGCGTCGAGTCCCGCACGTCGCGCTCGGCGGACGACTCGCTCGTCGAGGACTTTCACGTGGCAGTCGACCCGGAACTCGTCGCTGTCACTCACGAGTACGCGTTTCGGGACGGGTGAGTTAGGGATTCTGATTCTCCATTCGACGTAGACGTGATAACGTACAGCAGCCGTTGCCGCGTCGAATACGTGACCAGCGTGGTCGGACTGTTCCGAGCGCACGACAGTCGGGAGCGGCGAAAAGACCTTTACACCGGCCCGTCGATTCAAGACAACGAATGCCCTGGGAATGCGGAATCGACGGCTGTGGTGCGGTGTTCGAGGACGTCGAGTCGGCGGTCGTCCACCAGGCGACCGAGCACGAACGTCTCGAGTGTAAGGTCTGTGGGACCGTCGTTCCCGACGGCTACCTGGCGATCCGCCACGTCTTTACCGAACACAGCCGCGCCCAGTACGTCCGCGCATACGGGGCCAGTTCGGAGGAGGTCAGACAGCGCGAGGCGCTGCTCGAGGAGATCGGCGAGGAGGCGAACATGACCACGATCGCGAATCGACTGAAACAGTAGGTCCGATCCCCAGTCCCGGGTCCCGAGGTTCGATCGGCGACCGCGGCCGGCCTCGACCGTCGCACGTCACTCGACGGACCAGTCACAGATACGGTAAGTAACGACATCGTGTTCGTTTTGTGATAACTTCTATGCGCCGGCCGACCGTAACGGCGGGCGTGCGCTACGTCGAAATCACGATCCCGAACGGACGGCGAAACGTCGTCGTGAACACGCTCGAGGACGAAGGGATCGACTACGTCGTCTTCGACGAAACGAGCAATCGGGGATACACTGCCGTCGTCAGGTTTTCGCTCCCGACGCAGGCCGTAGAACCGGTACTCGATCGACTGTACGAGGCGGACATCGGTGACGACGCCAGCGTCGTCGTCATCGATGCCGAGACGGTCGTCTCCCAGAAGTTTACGCAGCTTCGAGAGCAGTACAAACGCGGCGGACTCGAAGGAGAGCGAATCTCGAGGCAGGTCCTCCGGACGAAAGCCGACGAACTCACGCCCGGATTTCCCATCTACGCGACGATGGTACTCATCAGCGCCGTCGTCGCGACCTCCGGCTTACTGCTCGACTCACCGGCGGTCGTCGTCGGCTCGATGGTGATCGCGCCGCTGATCGGGCCGGCGCTGGCGACCAACATCGGCGTCGTCATCGCCGACGACGACCTCCGGTCGACGGGCCTCGTCTACCAGGTCGTCGGCATCACGCTCGTCGTCGCCGGTTCGATCGCACTCGCCACCGCTGCTCGCGTGGCCGGACTGGAACCGGCGGGAATCGACATCGTCGCCGTCGCCGAACTCGAGGAGCGAGTCACCCCGAACGTGCTCTCGCTCGCGGTCGCGCTGGGTGCCGGCATCGCAGGGGTGATGAGTCTCACGAGGGGGTTCTCCGAGGCCATCGTCGGCGTGATGATCGCCGCGGCGCTCATTCCGCCCGCCGCCGCGACCGGCATCGCGACTGCCTGGGGAATGTACGGCGCGGCTGCCGGGGCTGCCGTCCTCGTGCTGGTGAACCTGCTGGCGATCAACCTCGCCGGACTGCTCACCCTGTGGATCGCCGGCTACCGGCCGCGAGGACTGTTCGACGTCCCGGCCGCCCGCCGACAGACGATCGTCTACGCGAGCCTGATGACGCTGGCAGTTCTGGCTCTGATCGTTCCGCTCGCCAGCGTGACGCTGATCGACCTCCAGACGACGCAACTCGAGTCCGACGCGAACGAAGAAGTCGACGCGGTCCTCGCGGAGCCAGCGTACGACGGCCTCGAGGCGGAGGACGTCGAGATCGAACTCGACAACGACTACCCGCTGCGATCGATCGATCGCGTCATCGTCGTCGTCTCCAGTGACGCTCCCGGTCCGGTGCAGGGACTCACCGAACGGCTCTACGCGGCGATCGCCCCCCACGCCGAGGAACCGATCGTCGTCGAAGTCCAGTTCGTCGTCTCCGAACAGGAGGGGAGTGTCGCAGATAACGAGACGTCGAACGCGCTTGCTGCTCATACTGCCGGCCAACACGGTTCGTACTGACTGTTGTCCAGTAGTGTCAGACAGTCGGGCGAACGGCGACGAAAAAACCGTGATTATCGCTCTTCGCTGTCCAGGACCCGAATCTGGTCGCCACGTACCGTAACGGGGATCGGAACCGTCGCCTCGTACAGTTCGACCGTCACCTGATCTTTCCCTTCGTCGATGCGCTGTACCTGCGCTTTCTCGCCTTTGAACGGGCCGGCGATGAGTTCGACGATGTCGCCCTCGGCGATCCCCTCGACGTCCGGCTTGGGCGAGAGGAAGTGCTCGACCTCGGAGATGTCCGACTCGCCGGGGACGATGCTCCGCGCGTGCGGGATTTCTTCCAGAACGCGCTCGAGGACCGCGTCGTTGTCTGCCTCGACCATCACGTACGACGTGAGCGAGTCGGGCGCGAGCGCGGCGTGGATCTCTGACTCTTCACGGTTGATGATCATGTCCGCGACCGTGCCTTCCTGGCTCGCGGTCGTCTTTACGGCGTAGATCGACATCAGAACCCACCCGTCAGTAGGAGCATGACGCCACCGATCAGGAAGCCCATGAGTCCGACGAGCAGGATGCCAGCACCGGCAATCTTCGCAACCTGGAGGAACTCATTCTTCCCGGGTGTCGTCGCCATCTTCAGCACCCGAACGTACGAGGTGAGGTCGTACGGAACGTCCATATCTGTGTATTCTCACCGGGGCGTCTTTTATCTGTCTTTCGTGTCTGGCGAACGGTAGCGTCCAGTGACGGGAACGTCGACGTGCCGTTTCGTCGGCAGCGGTGCCGGTGTCGGCCGACGAGCCAGACCCGTCCAGGCCAACCGTCGAAGTACGATAGTCGGCGACCGAAAGGTCGATTCGACTTCGCTTCGCTCAGTCGAACAACTCCTCACCCTCGACCATATGCTCTTCGACGGCGTCCATGTCGAGCGTGACGCCCAGCCCCGGCTTCTCGGGAATCTCGATGTAGCCGTCCTCGATGACGTCCTCCTCGACTAGGTCTTCCCACCAGCCGAGTTCGTAGGAGTGGTACTCGACCGCGAGCGAGTTGGGGATCGCCGCGCCGACGTGGGCGCTCGCGACCGTCGCGACCGGCGAGGAGACGTTGTGCATCGCCACCGGCACGTAGTACTGGTTGGCGACGTCGGCGATCTTCCGGGTCTCGCGCATCCCGCCAACCTTGGGCATGTCGGGGGCGACGATGTCGACCGCCTGCTGCTCGATCAGGCGTCGCTCTTCGGTGACGCGGTAGCGGTTCTCGCCGACCGTGATCGGCGTCGTCGTAGATTTGGTGACCTCCTCCTGGACCTCGAGGTTCTCCGGCGGGACGGGATCCTCGAGCCACCAGACGTCGTACTCCTCGATCGCCTCCGCGAGACGCTTCGCGCTGCCCCCGGAGAACGTCCAGTGGCAGTCGAACGCGACGTCGGCACGATCTTTGACGCGCTCGGTCACCTGCTCGACGATCTCGGCTTTGTGCCGGATTTCGCCGGGGCGGAGGTGGCGGTTCGCGCGGTCCTTCTCGAGGCCCGAGGGGACGTCGAGGTCGAACTTCAGCGCGTCGTAGCCAAGCTCCTCGACGACGCGCTCGGCCTCGTCGGCGCAGGCCTCGGGGTCTGCTTCCTCCTCGGTGTGGCAGTCGCAGTAGACGCGCATGTGGTCGCGGTACTTGCCACCGAGGAGCTGGTAGGCCGGCACCTCGAGGATCTTGCCCGCCAGATCGTGTAGGGCGATCTCGATGCCGGAAATCGCGGTGACGGTAACGCCCTCGACGCTCCCTTCGCCGGACATCTTCTGGACAAGGTGCTCGTAGAGCCGATCGATGTCGAGCGGATTCTCGCCGACGACGAACGGCTTCATCCGCTCGACGAGTTCGGGAACGCCCGCACCCCAGTAGGCTTCGCCGGTGCCGACGATCCCCGCGTCGGTGTAGACGCGCACGAGCGTCCACGGGAAGTTCCCGTCGACCATCGTCGTCTGGACGTCCGTGATCTCGACGTCGCGCCCACCGCCGCGCTCGCGCGTGACGTCCATCGTCTCGGCCGAGAGATCGCGCATCGTGTACTCCGCGTTGGGATCCCGGAGCTGTGAGTAGTCGACTCCCATGGTGTTACGTTGACTCGGACAGTAGTAAAACCTTCACGTTCGTTTTAGCTGATCGGTCCGAATCGACTGAGCGTGTGCGTTCTGACGAGACCGCCATGACGAGAATCGTACGCGACCGAGTGCCGTCAGTGCTCTCCCTGCATACCCTCGAGTGACGCCGCCGTCGTCACTCGAGCCAGTCGACGACCACCTCGAGCGGGGCGTCGAACCCCCCAGCCTGTGCGAATCGGTCCGACCCGCCGCCACCGCCGCCGAACTCGTCGGTGAGGTCGTCGACGATCGCCGCCGCCGAGCGCGACCCGGCCGATCCGACCGCCGCGAACGGCGCTCCCTCGCCGCCGACGAGGACGACCACGTCGGCGACGTCTCCGGCGCGCTCGCGTGCGACCTCGGCCGCGTCGTCGGACGAGACGTCCTCGAGCGCCGTCACCAGCCACTGCTCGCCGTCTCGCTCCAGGCGGTCCGCACGTTCGAGGCGCGTCTCGATCATCTCCCGACGGAGCGTCCGCACGTCGTCGGCGAGCGCGTCACGTTCCTCGATCACACGCTCGAGTTCGTCGGAAACGTCCGCGATCCCGACGCCGAGGGCGTCCTTGGCAGCCAGGGTCGTCTGCTTCTCGGTCGTGCGGCGCTCGATGGCGCGCGGACCGACTGCGAATTCGACCCGCGTCAGCCCCTCGCCGGGGTTCGACCGATCGAGGACGGTCACTGGCCCGATTTCGCGCGTGTTTCGGACGTGGGTCCCGCCACAGGCCGCGACGTCCCACGGATCGGACGAGTCGTTGGCGTCGCCGTTGTCGTCCTCGCTCCCGATCGTGACGATCCGAACGTCGTCGCCGGTGAACGCCTCCTCCTCGGTCGCGTCGTTGAACGCGATCGCCTCGCGTTCACGCGCCCCGTCGACCGGAATCGACGTCCAGGAGACCGGCCGCGACTCCCAGACTGCGCGGTTGACCAGCCGATCGAGTTCGACCAGCACCTCGTCGTCGACCGTCGTACTCGTCTCGAGGTCGACCCGGACTTTCTCCTCGCCGATGTCGAACCCGCCGTAGCCGAGGTCGGAGAGGAGCCGCCGCCCCGCACCGTACAGTGCGTGGCTGGCGGTGTGTGCTCGCATGCAGTACATCCGGAACGACCAGTCGATCGAACACAGGACGCGAGCACCCGCGCGAAACGACGGCTCCGTCTCGAGGATGTGGACGTGTTCGCCGTCGACGAGCTGGACGTCCTCGACGGCGACGTCGCCAATCTGCCCGCGGTCGGCGGGCTGGCCGCCGCTCTCGGCGTAGAAGTAGGTCGTCTCGAGTCGGACCTCCCGTCCGTCGACTGTCGACACTTCGGTCTCGAAGCGCGTGGTGTACGGCTCCGCTGCTGCCCGTTGGCCACTCATCGGTACCACTCTGCACGCCTCGGATAAAAGTCTGCTCGCCGACCGCCGTTACTGCCGGAAACCGGCAGGTGGCTACTCCGCGAGATCGACGTCGAGGTGCTCCTCTAGGGCGTCGATCAACCCGCCGCCGACGCCAGCCTGGGTCGCACGGCCCTGTTCGATCGCCAGCAGGTCGGCCTCGCGGGCACCGAGTTCCGCCGCGAGTTCTTCGCGCTGGAGGCCGGCGTCCTGGCGCGCCTCGACCAGTCGGTCGCCGTAGTTCGAGACGAGATACGGGAGCGGGTCGTCGTCGTAGTTCGTCCCCTCGCGTTCCCAGTGTTCGGAGTCGCCGTCCCAGACCGGGTTCGCCTTCGCGACGTTCTGGGCTGCGCGTTTCTTGCGACTCGTCTCCTCGCGTGCGTCGCTCGCGCTCGAGCCACCTCGAGTTGCACCGTGGTTGGCGTCGTCGTGGGGAGCGCAGTCGGGACAGACCTCGAGTTCGGCACCGGCGATCGTCGCCGTGCGCAGCGACTCGCTCTCGGCACCGCAGAGTTCGCAGGTCGTCCCACCGCCACCCGACGAAGCGCCCGTCGAGTACTTGGCCATGGCAGAGTTTGGCACCAACGACATTTGAATACACCGCTCGACGAGCACGAGTGTTACCCCCACACAGTCACGGAGCCAAAGGAAAGGGCTTTTATAATCACACTGGATACGATTGAGTGCAGAAAGAGAACGCGAGCGTGGGTAGCCAAGCCAGGCCAACGGCGCAGCGTTGAGGGCGCTGTCCCGTAGGGGTCCGCCGGTTCAAATCCGGTCCCACGCATCGCAACGGCGCGGCTGACGTCGTGCCACTCGATGCGGGTGATTTCCCTTCGCGGACATCACCCACGCACAACTTACTTCCGATGCAACGCTCGAGAGCGACGGCGCTGTCCGTCGGGGCCCACTGGAATCTCGTTCCGGGACAGTAACCGCTTTCCCGACCGGGTCCTACCTGCCCGACATGGAGTACGTCACTCGAGAGCGCGTTCCGCTCTTGACGGGAGTGTTGAGTATCGTCTCGCTGGCGCTTGTGTTCGGTGCAGCCGGCGGTGCGATTCCACAGAACGCCGTGCCGATCGCGCCGGAGTGGGTCCTCGAGGCGATCCCGCACCTCAACGCGATCATCAGCCTGACCGCGATCGCGACGATCTCCGTGGGGTGGCGGGCGATTCGCCGCGGTGACGTCCGCCGCCACCAGCTGGCGATGATCGCCTCGGTCGTGCTGTTCGCGTCGTTTCTCGTCCTGTATCTCTACCGGCTGGTCGCGATGGGCGGTGCGGGATCGTTCCCCGGCCCGGCGACGATCGAGCGGTTCGTCTACTTCCCGATACTCGCCGTCCACATGATCCTCGCGATCGTCTGCATCCCACTTCTGTACTACGTCCTGTTGCTCGCGCTATCACATTCCGTCGCCGACCTCCGGCGGACGCGCCACGCGTTCGTCGGTCGTATCGCCGCGTCGCTGTGGCTGATCTCCTTCGCGTTCGGCGTCGTCGTCTACCTGCTGTTGCACCAGCTCTACTGATACTGCCGGACGACGGCTCTTCCGCCGATCGCACTCGAGACAGTGTCGCCAGCGGCGACGGGCCGTGAGACGCGATCGAGTATGTACTGACTGTTGTCCGGTCGTACGAGAAGGGGGCGAACGTCGGTTCCCGGACGGGTTCGAGGACCTAGTCGTCGGCGTGGACTGGCGACTGGTCGATCTCGGGGCGGGAGACTTCGCGGTCGGTCTCCTCGCCGTCGATGTCGTAGGGGTACTCGCCTGTGACACAGCCAAGACAGAGGTCGGCCCGGTCGGACTCGAGCGCGTCGGCGACGGCGTCCGTCGAGAGGTACGCCAGGCTGTCGGCGGCGATCTCGTCTCGGATCTCCTCGACAGATTTGTCGGCGGCGATCAGTTCCTCGCGGGTGGCCATGTCGATGCCCATGTAACAGGGGGCGACGATCGGCGGTGCGCCGATGCGCATGTGGACCTCCTCGGCACCGCTGTCTTTCAGCAACTGGACGAGTTGCGTCGAGGTCGTCCCGCGGACGATGCTGTCGTCGATGAGCGTGACCGTCTTGCCCTCGACAGTGGACCTGATCGGGTTGAGTTTGAGCCGGACGGCCCGCTCGCGTTCGTCCTGCGTCGGCATGATGAAGGTGCGACCGACGTAGCGGTTTTTCATCAGACCTTCGGCGAACTCGACGCCCTCGTCGTCTTCGTCTCGAGGTTCGCCGTCGGCGGTCGTCTCGCCCGCCGCCTCGGCGTACCCGGAGGCGAACGCCCGACCGGAGTCCGGGACCGGCATGACGACGTCCGTCTCGACGCCGCTTTCCTCCCAGAGCTTGCGGCCGAGTTCTCGGCGGACCTCGTAGACGAGGCTGCCGTCGATCACCGAGTCCGGCCGGGCGAAGTAGACGTGCTCGAAGAAACAGTGGGCCGTGCTCTCGGTCTCGATCAACTGGTAGGAGTCAAAGCCCTGACCGTCGTCGTGCAGGACGACGAGTTCGCCCGGTCGGACGTCACGGACGAGCTCACCGTCTAGCGTGTCGATCGCCGCCGACTCGGAGGCGAGGACGTAGCCGTCCTCGAGTTTCCCGATACAGAGCGGGCGGTTGCCCTGCGGATCGCGAACGCCGAGGACGGTGTCGTCGTGGGTGATCGTTAGCGCGTAGGAGCCGTGGATGCGCTGCATCGTGCGTTTGACCGCACGGATCAGATCCTCCTCGAGGAGGTTGCGCGCGAGGTCGTGGGCGATGACCTCGGTGTCGCCGTCGCTTGTAAAGGCGTGGCCTTTCCCCGCGAGTTCGTCGCGGATCTCGTCGGCGTTGACGAGGTTGCCGTTGTGCGAGAGGCCGAGCGAGCCGCTCTTGAACGAGACGGAAAAGGGCTGGGCACACGAGGTGTCGACGCTCCCCGCCGTGGGGTAGCGGACGTGACCGATCCCTGCCGAACCGTTGAGCGTCTCGAGGTCGTCCAGACCGAAGGCGTCGCCCACGAGTCCCATCTCGACGTGGCTGTGTTGCTGGAAGCCGTCGTGGGTGACGATGCCTGCAGACTCCTGTCCGCGGTGCTGGAGTGCGTACAACGCGTAGTACAGCGGTCGTGCTGCCGCCCGCCCGTCCAGTGAGATGCCGACGACGCCACACTTCTCGGTCATCCCGGTTCGCTGGGGGCTCTCTCCCCGCCCGTTGGTCATGTGGGAACGTAGAGAGACCGACCGATAAAAACCTCCTTGTTTGTGCCTTCATCGGTTCTCACGAACTCGAGAATGTGCACGTTCGTGGATACGAGAAAGTACGTCACGAGTGAACGCCACACAGCGTCACGATCTCGCATCTCGTGGCATTTTATCGCGATTCCTGCAGGTGCGTCGCGCTGGCCGTCGGAGACGGGAGCGAACGCTCGAAGTGCGAGGACGAGAGAAGAGGTCGAACGACAGATCAGTTGTCGCCGGTTTTACCCTGCCAGGCGTACTCGCGGCGCTTCTTGGACTTGCCGAAGCCACACGACGAGCACACCTTCTTTTTCACGTGGTAGGACTTCTCGCCACAGCGACGACACTTGACGTGCGTCGTCTTGTTCTTCTTTCCTTGGCTCGGGGTTCCTGAACCAGTCATGGAGTGATCGAAACGACGTTATCGCCGCGTATAATGGTTGTGTCTTCGGCCGGCGCCTCGCCTTCGACTTCGCCGTCGACCGGCACCGTCACGTCCTCGAGCACGAGATTCATGTGCTGATCGTAGCCGGCGAGGTCGCCGACGTACTCGTCACCGGTCTTGAGTCGCACCGTGACGCGGTCGCCGAGCGACGCCTCGAGTACGTCCAGCGGTCGTCCACTCATACGAAACACCGCTTGTACCGGACACTTAACCGTACCGGTCCTAGACGTCGACTGCGAACGAGTCGTACGCAGCCGCCTCGGCCGCGAACGCGCCGAGGAGCGCCGCTACCTCCTCGAGATCGCTGACGTCGACGAGTTCGACCGGCGTGTGCATATACCGGTTGGGAACGCTGACGACCTGCGAGGGGACGCCGCCACGAGCAGTGTAGAAGGCGTCGGCGTCCGTCCCGGTGCCGACGCCCGATGCCTCGAGTTGCACGTCGATGTCGGCGTCTGCGGCGGCCTCGCGGACGGCCTGACAGAGGACGGGGTGATTGGTGCTCCCGCGGGCGACCACTGGGCCGTCGCCGACCGAGACGTCGCTTCGCTTCTCGCCGGGGGCCGTCGGGTAGTCGAGTGCGTGCGTGACGTCGACGGCGACGACGGCGTCGGGGTCGAGTTCGAAGCCGATCATCTCGGCCCCTCGCCGTCCGACCTCCTCCTGGACGGTGCTGACCGCGTAGACCGTCGCCTCCGCGTCCGCGTCGACGGCCCGTCGCAGCCCCTCCGCTGCGGTCCAGGTCCCGACGCGGTTGTCGATCCCGCGGCCGGCGAGTCGGTCGTCGGTGAGCCAGGAGTACGTCGAGGAGATCGTGATCGGATCGCCGACCTCGACGCGCTCGCGGGCCGCGTCGCCGTCCGATGCGCCCACGTCGATCCAGAGGTCCGACACGTCGGGTTCGTCGCCGTCGTCGTCCCGGAGGTGAATCGCCGTCTGGCCGACGACGCCCTCGACGGGACCGTCCGCCGCGTGAATCGTCACGTGCTGACCCCGGGAGACGGTGGCGTCGGCACCGCCGATCCGGCCGGGGCGGACGAAGCCGTCGTCGTCGATCGCGCGGACGATGAAGCCGATCTCGTCCGCGTGGCCGGTCAGGACGACCGACGGCGCGTCGGCCGCACCCTCCGAGACCGCGACCGCGTTGCCGTAGTCGTCCGTCCAGACATCGTCTGCGAACTCGGCGACGTACTCGAGCCAGACGCGCTGGCCGCGCGTCTCGTAGCCCGCAGGGGAGGGTGTCTCGAGCAGGTCGGTCAAGAAGTCGCGTGCCTGTGAGTCCATGATACGACGTGTCGACGGGCGAATTTGAAGCTGTTGGCTCCCTACCTGCCGGCCTCGAGCGTCGCAGTCGATGGAGACCGGCACAATCCCTAAGTAATCGCTCGTCGACTGTCGTCGTATGAGCGACAAGAAATTCACGTTCATCGAACTGCACTTAGACGGCGACACTCAGTTCGGCCCGACGAGCATCCCCGGTCTCGAGACCGTCGACGAGTCCGAGGAAGCCGAACGCGACGAGTCCGAGGAAGCCAGCGCTGCAGCGGAGGAGGACTCGGGGAGAGGCGGGGCGATCGGCGCGCTCGTCGGTCTCGTCGCGCTCGTCGCGGTCGCCGTCGCGCTGAAGAAGTTCCGCGGCGACGACGACGAAGAGGTCGAACGGCGGGAAGAACCCGACGTCATCGTCAACTGATAACGTCTGCTGTACGTCATTCCCGAAAACCGCGAGCCGCCCGGCGGTCGTGTCGGAACTGACGGACAGCAGCCCGTCCAACCGTTCGGCTCGTCCGAACGCTTTTGCGTTTCCTTCGCGTACGTACCGTCGTGAATCTCTACCGTAGTGTCCGGGCCGTCGCCGGGGCGTCCGGCGATCGTGCCATCGACTGGCACGCAGCCGCCGACGCCGCCAAAGCGTCGACGGATCCCGGCTCGATCTCGCTCGAGCCCGACGAGCGCGAGGGCTACGCTCGGGACGTTCGCGACGCCCGCAGGGAAGTGCGGGCGGTGGCAGACCTCTCTTTCGACGTTCCGGAGACCGTCCAGATCCAGAATCGCCACCACTGGATCGACGCCAACGTCGAGACGTTCCGGCGGGTGATGGCCCCCGTCGAGGCCCACACCGGGTCGTTCCCTGGCGTCGCTCGGACGATAAACACCGGGACGATGACCGTTCTCCTCGCGTTTCTCGGCCGCAACGTCCTCGGACAGTACGATCCACTCCTGCTCGCCGAGGCCCCCGACGACGACCACGCGCTTTACTTCGTCCGGCCGAACATCCGTCGTGTCGCCGACGTTCTCGAGGTCGACTACGACCGCTTCCGGCGCTGGATCGCGTTCCACGAGGTGACCCACGCGGCCGAGTTCGGCGCAGCCCCGTGGCTGTCGGACCACCTCGAGGCGCGCATGCAGGAAGGAATCGACGCCCTCGCGGAGGGGTCGTTCGACAGGGAGGCGTTTCGCGAACTCGACGCGACGATGACCGTCGTCGAGGGCTACGCCGAGTTGCTGATGGACCACGCCTTCGACGACGAGTACGAGGACCTCCGGCGAAAACTCGACGAACGACGGCAAGGACAGGGGCCGCTCCAGGGACTGTTCCGGCGGCTACTGGGACTCGGACTGAAACGCCGTCAGTACGAGCGCGGGAAAGCCTTCTTCGAACACGTCGCGGCCGTCCGTGGGCTCGAGGCAGCGGGTGCAGTGTGGGACGGTCCCGAGAACCTCCCGACGCACGAGGAACTCGATGCACCCGGTGCCTGGATCCGGCGGGTCGATCCGTGATAATGATGGCTGTGACTGGGTGCCGACGCAACCGCACGATGGTTCGCGGTTGCGGCGGTAACGACTCACAGCCATCGTTATGAGTCGGCCGTCCTCGTAACGTCTGCTCGTATCACTGGACGACCCAGAGCAGATACCACAGTAACGCCCCGCCAGCGAGGAGGCCGCCGACGATCGAGAGGACGACGACGAGGAGCGACGCGCCCCCCTGTACCGCGATCATTCCCCCGGAGAGACCGACCAGCAGGACGAAGCCAGCCTTGAGTCGTCCGAGGTCCTCGACTGGACCGTCACCCGGTTTCGACCCCATCATCGCAGTTCGTGGGGTGCACTGACGTGCATCGAGACGAACAGCCAGGTGCCGTCGTGATGCTCGAGCGTGCCACTCCAGCGAGTCTCGAATCGTCGTCGCGTCTCTGCTTCCGTTTCTCGGTCGGTCCACTCGAAGACGACCTCGTCGGCGAAGACGGCGTAGCCGTCGCGTTCGTCGACGACGAGCCCCTCGCTCTCGACGGACCAGTCGTCGGTCGTCCGGGTCTGCTCGAGCAAGCCGTCGGCGACCTCGTCGTAGCCGTACAGCGCCTCGCTCACGCCGAACTTGACCGTCGACTCGTCGTCCAGAAAGTACGGATAGAGTGGTTCGCCGCGACGCAGGGCCTCGTAGTAGTCACGAATGACCGCTTCGGCACTCATGTGTCACGGCTCGATGGCAATCGGTAAAGCACCACCGGCTACCGGCTACGGGATCGAATTGCCGGCTCGCCGGCGACGGCGAGACGAACCGCGCCTGCGATCACATGAAGCCGCGGTCGACCTCGTCGGTCTCGATGAGATCGTCGAGTTCCGCGTCGAGCAGTTCGTCGGCCTCCTCGAACCGACCGGAGAGCTCCTCGAGTTCGTCGGGTCGGTCGTACTGGTCGTACTCCATCGGCCCGAAGGCGGGGCTCTCTACGGCGTCCATCACGTCCTCGAAGAAGGCGTCCGGGGTCGTCGGCGCGTCAGCGTGGGTCTTGACGACCTCCTCGAGGCGGGTCGCCTGCGTCTCGGCGTGATCCTCGTCTTCGGGCGGCGACTGGACGGCAAAGCGGCCGCTCGCGTCCCGTTCGGGCATGAACGAGCCGATCTCGTCGTCGAGCTTTCTGGCGACCTGCGTGCCGACGCCACGGACCTCGAAGGGATTCTTGGCGTAGGTCTTCAGGAAGAAGACGCCGGCGCGGGGATGCGCGAGGTACATGTCTTCGCCGACGCCTCGCGATCGGTCGCCGGCGACTGCTCGCCAGTCGTCCGGATCGACGTCCCGTTCGACGACGTCCTCGAGTATATCCTGCCACTCGCGAATCCGCATACGTACTCCTTTCTCGGCGGGCGGAAAGAACGTATCGATCGCGACGAACTCGCAGACGTCGCGTTCGTACCGCGGCCACTCAATACGCTATTTCCAGTCCCACGACGACCGCGCTGCCGGAACGAAAAGCCTACGACGACTCGCTCGACAGGAACGGTAAGAACTGATTTCCAGATGTCTCGCCGACGTTTCGCCTCGTTCGTCGACCTCTTTCTCGCCACGCCGGCGAAGAGTGCGCTACTCTCGGTCTGTCCGCTCGCGCTGGCACTCGCACAGCTTCTCAACAGCTACGCGAACGGCTTCTCGCCGACTGTCGCCGTCGCGTTCGCCGCCACGATGGTCGCGTTCGCCGTCGTCGCCACCGGCCACCACGCCGCCGAGTATCGACTGCGACGACTCGAGGGGGGCAGTCGGCCGCCGAACTGACGACCGCTTCGATCGTCAGGACGTCCGCGCTTCTCGCTCGGTCGCGACCGTGCGCGCCTCGCGGGCCTCGTAGGCGTTGTAGCCTGCGAGGACAGCGATGAGCAGCCCCGAGACGGCGGTACTCCAGAAGAGCCCGCCGGCCATCGCGAGGATGGCGGCCGCGACGATCAGCCAGATGCCCAAAAGCGTCACGAGCGACGCGACGCCGACGGACAGCGGGACGTCGTTGTACAGCCGGTAGTAGTTGTAGCCGGCCGCGAGGAAGACGACTGCGCCGACCACGACGTTGTTCCACAGCGCAGCCTGCGGGACCTGATATATGAGCACGGAGATGGCGACCCACGCCCCGATCACGGAGACGATGCCGCTGACGATCGACGTCTTGCGCCGGCGCTCCTCGCTCGCGATCTGTGTCGACTCGTCTCGAGGGCTGCGCTCGGGCTCGGTTCTGGCCTCCGTTTCGGTCCCCGTGTGCGTCTCGGCGGTATCGGTGGTGTCGTGACTGTTCGAATCACTCATAGCACAGAGCGGTTCGCCTCGATTCACTAAAAGCGACGACGACCGTTACGGGGAATCAGTCGGCAGCGACTCGAGTAATTCAGTATTACCCGACACGGGTACCCAACCGCTATCGATCGCGACTGGCGAGATGCCGTGACCGATAGCGTTTTTCGGGTTCCACTCGAGTATCGAACCCGTGAACGTACGCGGAACCGTCGCCGACGAGGTCGAGGTGCGAACCGTTACGACGAGTTACGGCGAGAGCGACCTCGCCGAGGTCCCGGTGCGTCTCGCCGACGGCTCAGACGACGGCCCGGCGAGTGCCGACGAGGACGTGACGACGGTGACGTGCTGGGGGAAGTGGACCGAGTCGGCCACTCTCCTCGAGCCGGGGATGGACCTGCTGGTGACGAACGCCGAGGTCGACGAGTACCGCGGCGAGACCCAGTACGCGACGACCGGCGACTCCTACGTCGTCGTCGAGCCCGACTACCTCGTCAACGTCACCGACGTCAGAAACTGGGTCGAGTGTCCCCGGCTGTACTACCTGAACAAACTCTCGGGCGTCCCGCTGAACTACCCCGTCGTGAAAGGGACCCTCGTCCACGAGGTGTTCGGTGATCTGCTGCGAGGGCGAGATCTCGAGGCGGCGATCGACGAACGGATCGACGAGCGCGGGCTCGAACTCGGGCTGCTCGGCGAGTCTCCCGAGAGCGTCGCCGAGGACGTCAGGCAGAACGCCGCCGCGATCGAGGGCTGGCTCGAGCAGGGTCGACTCCCCGAGGCTGAGGACGGTTCGGCTCCCAACGTCGACCTGGAGGGGGCGTTCGCACCCGGAGCGAGCAACTGGCGGTCGGAGCAGATGCTCATCAGCGAGACGTTCGGGATCAAAGGCCGGGCCGACGCGGTCCGGCGCGGCGCGCCGGTCGAACTCAAGACCGGCAAGAACCTCCGCAAGGAACCCCGCTTCAAAGACAAGGTTCAGGCCGCCTGTTACGCCCTCCTGCTCGAGGAACACGGTGATCCCGTCGATACGGGGACGCTACTCTACACGAAAAACTCCGCGCTCGACCGCGACGAGGAGACCGGCGACCTCACCCCCGCAAAGGAGTTCTCGATGGGCGACGGACTGCTGAAGTACGTCCTCCGCCTGCGAAACGAGATCGCTGCGATGGAGTCGAAGGGGACGGTGCCGACCGGCCACGAGGCCGACGCGAAGTGCGAGTACTGCTTCGAACGTGACACCTGCATGGTCGTCTCGGGTCGACTCGACCAGGAGTCGAAAGCCGGCGCGATCGGCCAGTCGATCCCCGCGGACGAACTCGAGTACTTCGAGCGGTTCTACCGCGCCATCGAGGAGGAACGCCACGAGGTCCACCGCGAGTACGCCAAGCTCTGGGAGCAAGACGCCCAGGAGCGAGCCGACGACGACCGGGCACTGATCGACCTCGAGTTCCTCGGCAAGCGCGAACTCGAGGGCGGGCGCTGGGAGTTGCGCGCCAGACGGAAGACGGCGGCGACCTCCAAGCTTCGGGAGGGGGATCTGGTGCTGGCAAGCGACGGCCACCCGGTTCGAGGGGACGCCGAACTCGCCCGGATCGAGCGGCTCGAAAGAGAGATCGTCCTCACCGCCGACGAGCCGGTCGAGGTGACTCGCCTCGACGTCTACCCCTCCGAACTCACCACCGATCGGCTGCTGGTCGCGCTCCACGACGCGCTCCTCAAGGGCGACGACCGCCGCAAGGACGTGCTGTTCGGCCGCGCCGATCCCGAGTTCGAACCGATCGAGGAGACGTTTATCGACAACAACGACGCCCAGGACGAGGCCGTCCGAAAGGCCGTCGGCGCAGACGACGTCGCGCTGATCCACGGCCCGCCGGGGACGGGCAAGACCTACACCATCGCCCGCGCCGTCCGCGCGATGGTCGAGCGCGGCGAGCGCGTTCTGCTCTCTGCCTTTACGAATCGGGCTGTCGACAACGTCCTGGAGGCGCTGCTCGAGCAGGGATTCGACGACTTCGTCCGGATCGGCACCGAGAGCGGTGTCCGGGCGGACATGCAGCCCTACCGGCTCGAGCGAGCGGGCGACCCCGACGAGCGACTCGCCGAACTCGAGGGAGCGCAGGTGGTCGCGGCGACGACGGCGACCTGCGGTTCGCGGGTGATGAAAGAGCAGTCGTTCGACGTCGCACTCGTCGACGAGGCCGCACAGCTGACACAGCCGGGAACCTACGCCGCGATCAACCTGGCCGACCGGTTCGTCCTCGTCGGCGACCACGAGCAGTTGCCGCCGGTCGTCCGTGCCGAGAACGACCTCTCGGAGTCGCTGTTCGAACGGCTCGTCGACTGCCACCCCGAGGCGGGCGTCATGCTGGATCGCCAGTACCGGATGAACCAGCGCATCCAGGCGTTCGCCTCGAGGGAGTTCTACGACGGACAACTTCGGCCGGCCACGCCGACCGTCGCGGCTCGAACCCTCGACGACCTCGAGGGCGTCTCGCGGGACGCGCTCCCCGAGTACCTGCGAGATCCGGTTACCTTCGTCGACGTCCCCGGCGACGGCAGTCAGTATACAGACGCCGAGGAGGCCGAGACGGTCGCCGGCCTGATCGAGACCTACGAGGCCGCGGGGCTCGATCGCTCCGAAATCGGCGTCATCGCGCCCTTCCGCGCGCAGGTCTCGGAGATCGGCCGCCACGTCCCCGACGACGTCGCCGTCGACACCGTCGACCGGTTCCAGGGCTCGAGCGAGGAGGTCATCGTCGTCTCGTTCGTCGCCAGCGGCGACCTCGAGGGGCCGATCTTCGAGGACTACCGGCGGATCAACGTCGCGCTCACCCGGCCGAAGCGGGCGCTCGTGCTCGTCGGCGACGCGAGCGCGCTCGAGGGAGATTCCGTCTATCGGCGGATGCTCGAGTGGGCGCGGCGGTAGCAGGAGTAGTCGAGAGCCTCACGGGATTTATAGAAAGTACGAGGCGAAAACCCACGGCTTTACAGTAGTTCTCCGGGTCGCTCGTACGTCTATTCGAGAAGAGGTACGGCTTCGACCCAAAGCTCCTGAAACTGGCGTTCGAATTCGGCGACGATGTCGCTGTCGTTCACCGCGACTACGCCGATACGGTCTGCGGCCATCTGTGGATGCGGGATGTCAATCGTTGTTACTGTCTGGTCGATCACGTCAAAGGATACTGGAATCTCTGGAAGAACGTTGATTCGTACCTCTGCCGCGTGTTCCTCTGCCACTTCGAAGAGCGTCTCGGGGACCGTTTCAACAACTTGCTCGCTGACGAGCAACGCCACAGAGATATCCAGCGGTGCTCCATCAAAAAACGCATCAACCTCCTGTTTGAGTGTTTCCCACGGGGCAGACTCGTAAGGCGGCCCAACCGTGGCGTGAACTGAATCTGTTGCCGTCCGCATATGCTCTTGGAGAGCCGTTTGCATCTCCTCACTGCCGAGTGCTCCAAGCCAGACGCTCCCGTCAGCCGGCACCGTTGGAAGGAGATTCGAACGGACGGAGTTGGCTACTTCACGATACCGGGCCAATTCCTGCTGTAGTTCAACAGTGCGTTCAGCGAGAAGCCTGTCAACCACGGTATCGGGCTGTTCTGCGACGTATCGAGTTGGATCAGTCGCTTGCGTTCGAATGAGTTGCCGGGCTTCGAGGCTGTTGAGGACATCGTAAATACGGCCTTTGGGCACGCCACTGGCATCGGACACGTTAGTTGCTGTCGCTGCACCAGTCACCAGTAGCGTGCGATAGACCTTTTCTTCGTAGCTCGAGAGCCCAAGTTCGCCGAGGTCAGTCATCGGTGATTACTACTGCGTTTCTACAGTTAGAATGTACGTGAAAACCTCCTGTACTGATATTATGTGTCCGTTCTCCCTGGTGTTTTGAATCAGTAGGCGAGAAATGGCTCACAAGTGGCAGTTGGTTTCAGAATTATCATATCTGGCATAGCAGTAGCGGCAAACATGAATCCGTACGTGTTGCTCGCCGGCGCAATCATGTCCGAGCTTATCGGAACGACCGCCCTCAAACTCTCGGATGGCTTCTCAAACCCGATACCAAGTCTCGGTGTGGTTGTCGGATACGGGTTCGCTTTCTATCTGGTTTCGTTAACCTTGGAAGACCTACCAATTGGAGTTGTGTATGGGACGTGGGCTGCTCTTGGTATCGCCGGTGTCGCAGCCATCGGCGTCGTCGTCTTCGATGAAACTCTTGACCTGGCTGGTGCCGTCGGTATCCTCCTGATCCTCGTCGGCGTGTACTGTGTAAATATCCTCTCCGAGATGTCTGCTCACTAGACTCCTTAACACAGAAGCCGAGCGAGTCCGTGATGGGTTTACGACCTCCATCTCGCACGGTGTTTCTGCCAAAAGACGGATAAACAGAAATCGATATCGATCTCGACATCCCCTGGGTTGAACGATTGATATGGACCCCTGTAAGTCATCGCCGGATCGACCGCGATTCGTCCTGCGGTTGCGCCGGTAAATCGTTACAGCAGACCGTATGAGAAGTCCCGAACACTGAAGAACGAGAACCGTTGGACGGCTCCGTTAGAGCGATATCCTTTTTTCTTCCGGAGAACACCAACTCGAGGTGATGCGACTCGTCGACGAGAGCGCGGCGATCAGAGAGGCCTTCCCGGAAGCGTACGCCGACCTCGTGGTTTTCGTCACCGACCTCGGCGGAACGACGATTCTCATGTTCCTCCTCGCGACGGGCTACTGGCTGACGCGACGGCGGGAGACGGCGCTCGTGATCAGCTACGCGATCGCCGGCGTCGGACTGATCGTCGCGCTGAAGGCGGCACTCGGGATGCCACGCCCGCCCGAGGAGTACTTCCTCGTGGCGTCCGAGGGCGACGGCTACGGCTTCCCGAGCGGCCACGCCTTCGCCGCTACCGTCGTCTACGGCGGGCTGGTCTCGGCGTTCGGCCGCACGCGGGACCGGTGGGCCGTCGCAGGGGCGACGACCCTGATCGTCCTCGTTGCCCTGTCGCGGGTCGTCCTCGGCGTCCACTACCTCGGCGACGTGATCGCCGGGGTCGTCCTCGGCGTCGTCTTCCTGCTCGGGATGAACCGCGTCACGGGCGGGGATCCACGGCGCGGCTTCGCTGCCGCCCTCGCGCTGTCGCTCCCGGCGCTCGTCGTCGTCGGCGCGACCGAAGACACGCTGATCGCGCTCGGAGGCTCGATCGGCGGCCTGCTCGCCTCGAGTCGGATCGACGACCTGCCCGCCCTCCGCTCGCGACTCGAGGGCGCGGTCCTCTCGGTCGGCGGCGTGGCGTTCGTCGCCGCGGTGAAGGGACTCGAGGCCGTCGTCGCCGGACTGGCACCCGCACTCGTCGGCCTCTACGCGGTGTTGCTGGCCGGCATCTTGCTCGCGCCGGGGGCAGTCGATCGCCTCGCAGTCGGGCCACTCGAGGCGACCGAGTCGTAGCACCTACGCGGCGGACGCGCTGAAGGCACTCTCAGTTGGGTAAGTTCTATGTCACTTTTATCTCCGGCGGCGTCGTGTGACGCCCATGTTCGACCGCGTTCGCCAGCGCCGACCCAGTGTCCGGGTTGCCGTCTGGCTCGTCGTCGCCATCGCGCTCACGTCGATCGCGACCGGCGTCGTCGCCATCGTCACCGAACCCGCGCTCAGGGCGGCCGGCGTCTGGGGGACAGTCCAGTCGATCGTGGAGTTCAGCGGCACCGTCGTCGGCTTCGCCCTGCTGGTGACGGCCTGGGGAATGCGACGGGGCTACCGAGTCGCCTACGTCGCCGCCGTCGTCCTCGTCGCCCTCGAGGGCGTCCACGGCGTCGCCCAGTCGCGACTCCTGTCGATTCCGCTCGTGGTCCTCTCGATCGGCGGCCTCGTCGTCCTCGTGCTCACGAGTCGGCGATTCACCCGCTCGGTCTCGCTCGAGTCGACGCAACTCGGCGCGTTGCTCGCCACCGTCGGCGTCCTCTGTTACGGTACCGCGGGGTCGTACGCGCTCCGCGGCGAGTTCGACGGCGTCGAATCGATCGTCGACGCGGTGTACTTCACGTTCGTCACCGCCAGCACGGTCGGCTACGGCGACGTCCACGCCGCGGACGACGGTGCGCGGCTGTTCGCCATCTCGCTGGCCGTCCTCGGGCCGGCCACCGTCGCCGTCGCCGCCGGCAGCCTGGTCGGCCCCGAACTCGATGCCCGCCTCTCCCGAACCGGCCGACGGATGGCCGCCCGCGAACGCTCGAGGCGCGAGGAACGCGTCGTCGTCCTCGGTTACGACGGGGCCACGGACCCCGTCCTCGCGGAACTGATCGACCGCGCCCCGGTCGTCGTCGTGACCGACGACGAGACGCAGGCAACCCGACTCGAGAACGCCGACGTCGCGGTCCACCGCGGCGACCCGACCGACGAGGCGACGCTCCGGGATCTCGACCTCGCGGACGCCGCCGCGGTCGTCGCCGCGACGGGCGACGAGGCGCGAACGCTGTACGCCGTCGTCGCCGCCCGCGACGTCGAACCGGAGGCCTACGTCGTCGCGCTCGCAGCGGATGGCAACGTCGACGCGCTCGAGCGCGTCGGTGCCGACGTCGCCATCGATCCCTGGGAACTGCTCGGGACGGCGACCGTGGACGCGGCGCTCGGGGCGGACGACGAGTGAACACACGACGGCCCTCGAGTCCACCCACTCGAGCCTCGTCCTCCCCAGCCGTTTGCGGTGCTCGGCTCACGCGGTGAGCCTGCGCTCCTCACCCCTCGCACGGCGTCGTCGGGCCACCCTCGCGGTCGCTCGAGCGGCCCGACGGCGCGCGCCGCGTGATCAGTTCGTGGTCAGTTCGTGATCGAAAATCCACGCGGCCGGGAGCGCGTTCGCGCCGGCTTCGGCGCGAGCCGCGCGTGCCGGGAGACGACGTCTCCCGTACTTCGCGGTGGAACCGCGAGAACCCGGGGAAGGGCAGGCATCCTGACGGGTCGAGCAGGCGGTCGCGTCGAGCGCGTCCCCCGCAGATTACGACGGGTGCGTCCGTCAGAAAGAACTAGTCGGCGTCGGCCTCGGCCCACAGCGGGTAGAGGTCGTCTTCGATCGGGTCGACGATCGACTCCTCGCCGAGGCGCAGCTCCGGTTCGTCCTCGGCCTCGCGGACGGTCCCGATCTCCGCGGCCTCGAGTCCGGCGTCAGCGAGCGCCTCGAGCGCGTCGTCGACGTCCTCTGCGGGGACGGTCGCCACGACCGAGCCGGAGCCGAAGATCCGGAGGGGATCGACGCCGACCGCGTCACACAGCAGCCGCGTCTCCTCGCGGATCGGGATCGCGTCGGGGTCGACCTCGAGTCGGACCCCGGAGGCCCGCGCGAGCTCGTGCAGGCCGGCGGCGACGCCGCCCTCGGTGGGATCGTGCATCGCGGTCGCGAACTCGCGGAGCACGCGGGCGTCGGGGACGACGCTGATTTCCTCGAGGAACGTCTCGGCGCGCTCGCAGACCTCCCGGGGGACCTCCAGGTCGTCGCCGAAGTCCGCCGCGAGGATGGCCGTTCCCTCGACCGCCGCGGCCTTCGTGATGAGGACGCTGTCGCCGGGTTCGGCTCCGCCGGTCGAGACGAACTGCTCGGTCGTTCCCATCGCGGTCAGCGAGACGATCGGCCGCTCGAGGGCGTCGACGTACTCGCTGTGGCCGCCGACGATGGCGACCCCGAGGTCGCGGGCGGCCGCGTCGAGGTCGTCCGTGATCCCCTCGAGGACGCCCTCGTCTGGGAGCATGACGACGGCGGTGAGCCAGCGCGGGTCCGCGCCGGAGACGGCGACGTCGTTGCAGGCGACGTTGACGCCGAGCGTCCCGATCCGGGAGGCCGCGAGCGAGATCGGGTCGGAGCTGACGACGAGCGTCTCGCCAGAGAGGTCGATTGCGGCGGCGTCCTCGCCGATCGCGGGCCCTTGCAGAACTGCCTCGTCGGCCGCGCCCGTCCGAGCGAAGACGTGCGAGAGGAGGTCGTCCGGACTCACTTTACCGGGCATAGGACCAACTGGGACGATTCGACGCTTGTACCTGTCGAAGCCGTGGCGTGTCCTCGAGTGTCACTCACCACTCGTACTACTGGACAACAGTCAGTACACACCCGATCGGACTCGACGCCCGTCGCCGGCGGCGACAGCGTCTCGCGTGCGATCGGTGTGTGACCCGTGTTGTCCGGCAGTATCAGCTCTCCTCGAGCACCGTTCGCCGGAGGATAGTCGCGAACGCGTCCGTGAGAAGAGCGAGCTCGCAGTCGCGGCCGTCGTACGCCTCCTCGAGGCTCTGTTCGACGTGGTCGAGCAGTTCCTCGAGGACTTCCTCGCTCTCGTCTGGCTCCGGGTCATCGGCTGGATCGTCGGCTGGGTCGTCGGTCGACGGCTCGTCGTCTTCCGGATCGCCGAACGGCATCGCGACCAGTTCTCGCCACTCCTCGTCGTCTGGATCGAACCCGCAGACGTAGCAGCCGCCGTCGGTCACGAGCGAGAGACAGCAGACGCGAGTCGGCGAGCACGTCGCAAGCGGGAAACACGACAGCGACGTCGCACTCGAGAGTCGCTCGAGTTCGTCAACGTGGAGCTGTCGCGACGGCAGCGTCGTGATCGGTCTGGCCTCGGTCGGCGGGCCATCACGTCGGAGCGTCATTCGGAACGTCTCGCCTCGGAATGGCTGATAAACGTTCGGGTCGCCCCCGATCAGAGCCCAGCCGCTCAGTCCTCGGACCCGGAGCCAAGCCCGGCGAGCGACTCCTCGCCGATCTCCTCGAGAACGTGCTCGTGAAACGCCTGCAGGGCGGCGCTCTCGTCTTCGGCGAGCACCACGTCGCTGGCCGAGAGCGTCGCGAGGCCGAACGCCCGGGGCGTCGGCGAGTCGACGAGGTGGCGCGTCACCTCGAGGTCGCCCGCGTCGATCGCCGCGACGATCCCCTTGATCTCGGCGACGTTGAGTTTATCCTCCAGGATCTCCCGGTAGGTCTCCTCGATCACGGCGAACTCCTCCAGGTCCTCGGCGAACCCGAGTAACATCTCGCTCGAGACCTGCTGTTCGCTCGCGGACTTCTCGTAGCCTTTGTACCGTTTGAGGATCATCAGCGACCGCGTGGCGTTGATCCGGAAGTACCGCTGGAGAAGGTCGGTTCCCGAGAGCGCGTTTCGAAGATCGTCGCGGACTTCGCCGGGATCGAGGTCCTCGAGGATGCCCACGAGGTCGACCTTCCGGTTGAGAGCCGTTGAGAGGACGAAGCCGTTGTCCGCGACGGCGACCTGGACGTTCGCCGTGGCCTCCTGGGCACACCGGTAGGCGAGCAGCCGAGAGAAGCCGTCGTTTACCTTCCGGCCGTAGTTCGAGTGGACGTAGTAGCGACGGACGTACTCCTCGCGGTCGCGTTCGACCTCGATCGCGAGGCGACCGTCGGTGCTCACGCTCGCCTCGCCCGCGTACCGCAACTGGTAGTCGAACAGCCGTGCGATCGCCCGCACGCTATCGTCGTCCAGCGGGAACGCCCGGAGCCATCGGCGGACGGCCGGCGGGCCGCCGTCGTCGTAGCGGTCGAGCAGTTCTCGCTGGAACGCCAGGATCTCACAGCCGAGGTCGTACGACAGCGGGAGCCGTTCGGAGTACCACGAGGGGACGGTCGGCCGGGCGCTCGTGCGGTCGACGTAGACTTTCGAGCCACGGCGGTAGCGGTACTCGAAGTGGTCGCCGCCGAGGACGAAGACGTCACCTTTCTCCAGCGTGTCGAGGTAGTTCTCGTCGAGCTGGCCGACCCACTCGTCGCTCGAGCGGGTGAAGACGTCGCACGTAAAGGAGTCCGGGATCGTCCCGATGTTCGTCATGTAGATCACCCGCGCGAGCCGACCGCGCTTGCCGATCAGCGGCTCGCCGACGGGGAACTCCTCGTGGTGGTGCTCGCCGCCCGGCGGATCGTTCTCGTCTCGCCAGACTTTCGCGTAGACGTTTCGATCCTCCATCCCGGCGTACGCGGCCGTGAGGTACTGCATCAGGCTCTCGAACTCCTCGTCGCTGTAGTTCCGGTACGGATAGGCTCGACGGAGGATCGCCGTCACCTCCCGCTCGGGGCGAATCTCGGCGATCGCCATCCCGTAGACGTGCTGTGCCGCGACGTCCTGGGCGTTCTCGGGGATCGACACCGAGTCGACGAACCCCTCCTCGGCCTTCTTCAGCATCACCGCACACTCGAGCAGTTCGTCCCGATCCAGGGCAATCACCCGGCCGGTGACGGTCTGGCCGACGCGATGGCCCGCCCGGCCGACGCGCTGGAGCAACGCGGCGACGCTCTTCGGCGAGCCGACCTGGACCACGAGGTCGACGTGGGGCATGTCGATGCCGAGTTCGAGCGACGTCGAGGACGTGACCACCTCGAGGTCGCCCGCCTTCAGGCGCTCCTCGATCCCCTGGCGAACGTCCTTCGAGAGGCTGCCGTGGTGACAGCCCGAGTTCGTCTCGTCGTAGTCGTCGAACCGCTCCCGGAGGTTGTGCAACACGCGTTCGGCTCCCGAGCGCGTGTTCGTGAACACGAGCGTGTTGGTGTGCTCCTGGACGTGCTCGTGGAGCATCCGGTAGAACCGGTCCTGGACGACCTCGCGGGGCGTGTTGACGAGGTCGTCGGTCGGACACTCGAGTTCGAGGTCGAACTCGCGGGCGAAGCGAGCGTCGACGATCTCGTACTCTCGCGGTGGTTCGGAAGACGTCGCGCGCCTTCCGTCGTCACGAGACGGCGAAGCCGGCTCGAACGACTCCGCCGCTCGAGTCTCCCCGGAGTTCCGTGTACCGCCTGGCTCCGGGACGCGGGGCGTCTCGCGGCCGACCAGAAACTCCGCGACCTCCTCGAGGGGCTCGATCGTCGCCGAGCAGCCGATTCTGGTGATCTCGTGGTCGGCCAACGCCTCGAGTCGCTCCAGACTCACCGCCAGATGGGTGCCGCGCTTTCCCTCGGCGAGCGAGTGAATCTCGTCGACGATGACGTACTCGACGGTCCGGAGCTTCTCGCGGAACTTCGGCGAGTTGAGCAGGATGGCGAGCGTCTCGGGCGTCGTATTCAGGATGTGGGGCGTCTCCTCGAGCATCCGCTGGCGGGCCGCCGAGTCGGTGTCGCCGTGGCGGATGGCGTGGCGGATCTCGCCGACGTCCTCGCCACGCTCCTCGAGGATCGACTCGATCCCCTCGAGAGGCACCTCGAGGTTGCGGTGGATGTCGTTGGCGAGCGACTTCAGTGGGGAGACGTACAGGCAGTAGACCGAGTTCTCGAGTCGTACGTCGGACGCGCGATCGCGCTTGAAAATATTATTTATTATCGAAGTGAAACTGGCCATCGTTTTCCCGCTGCCCGTCGGCGCACAGATCAGCGTGTTCGTCCCCTCGTGGATCTTCGGGATCGCCCCCCGCTGTGGCGGCGTGAAGAAGCCGCCGTTCTCGGGCACGAACTCGCCGAATTCCCGGAGCCACCACTCCTGGACTGCCGGCTCGAGGAGGTCGAAGACGTCGCGGTCGTCGATGGTGACGTCGTCGGCGTCGAACGGCAGTCGCTCCTCGGCGATCGGCAGCTCGTCCCCGTCCATACGCAGTAGCTTGGCGCACGTGGGCAAGAGGGTTTGGCCACCAGAGTGAAAGTGAAATGCCGGATTGGGACCAGGCGAGCGTCGGAACCCGAACTGAATCCGCCGTCGAAACGGCTTTCCTTCGGGCTGGCACACCTTCGTCCATGAAGGTGACGTTTCTCGGCACGGGTAGCGCGATGCCAACCGGCGAGCGGTTCCAGACCGGCATCCTCGTCCAGGAAGACGGCCGGACGCTCCTCGTCGACTGCGGCTCGGGCGTCCTTCACCGCCTCCAGCAGTCCGGCGTCGGCTACGAGAACGTCCCGACGGTCCTGCTGACCCACCACCACCTCGATCACGTCGCCGACCTGCTCCCGCTGATGAAAGCCCGCTGGCTCGCGGGCGAGGAACATCTCGAGGTCGTCGGCCCGCGGGGGACGAAGGCGCTCGTCGACGACCTGCTCTCCGTCTACGAGTACATGCAGGACAAACTCGACGTGCAGGTTCGCGAGGTCGTCCCCGGCGACTTCTCGGTCGCGGGCTTCGACGTCTCGGCCTACGAGACGCGCCACTCGCTGCCCTGTCTCGCCTACCGGTTCGACGACCGATTTACGTACAGCGGCGACAGCGAGGCCTTCGCCGGGCTGGCGAACTTCGCCGACGGTTCGGCGGTGCTGGCCCACGACTGCTCGTTCCCCGACGACGTCGACGTCTCGAACCATCCGACGCCGACCCAGCTCGGTCGCGAACTCGCCGACCACGAGATCGGCCGTGTCTACCTCACTCACCTGTATCCGCACACGGACGGCCGACACGCCGAGATGCGCGACGCGATCCTCGAGCAGTTCGACGGCGACGTCCGGTTCGCCGAGGACCTCCAGACCGTGACGATCGAGTGACTGTGGCCGATCGAGCCGCGATCGAGTAGCCACCGCCCGTCGTCCGACAGGATCTATACGTCGGCGTTCGAAACGGTCGTGACAACGATCATGAACTCCTCGAGCGAGCGGGCAGAGGCGAGGTGACGGTCGGTGTCGCGTGCCGACCGACTCGCCGCCGCGGTCACGACCAGGACGAGGCTCGTGCTCGCCGCGTTCGTCCTCGTCACGGTACTCCTCGGGAGCGGCGTGACCGCCCTCGAGGTCGATTCCTCGCTCGAGCAGTTCGAGAGCGAGTCGCCCGAGGCGCGCGCGCTCGAGTACGTCGAGCAGAACTTCTCGACAGGGAGAAACGAGACGAGGGTCCAGGTCGTCGTCGAAGGTGAGGACGTCCTCTCGAGGGAGTCGCTGCTTGCCTCCCTCGAGTTCCAGCGGGCGATCCGCGACGACGAATCGATCGACGCGACGCTGGCGGACGAGACGCCCATCGTCGGCGTCGAGAACGTCGTCGCCACGGGCGTCATCCGGGAGGAGCGAGCCGCGAAACTCGAGACGCAGGCTGCGGACCTCGAGCGCCGCGGCGAGGAGCTGAACGCGACGGGGAACCGGCTCGAGACCGCACTCGACCGGGCGGAGAAGTTACAGCGAGAGTACGAGCGGGTGAACGAGTCGTACGCGGCGGGGACGGTGAGCGAACGGGAGTACGAGCGCCGGGCCGCCGAGATCGAAGCGGGCTTCGAGCGGGCACGCGAGAACGCGACTGCTCCGCTCGACGACGCGCAAACCGATCGCTTCGAGCAGGCGATGGCACAGATCAGGCGGGTCGAGGCCGAACGAGTCGCCACGGAACGCGAACGCGACGCCGGCGAGATCGACGACGCGACGTACGACTATCGCATCGACCAGCTCGCGTCGGCGCGCGAGGACGCCCGCACCGCCGGGACGGTCGGCGTCCTCGCCGACGAGTACGAACGGCTGCGCGCCGAACAGGATCGACTCGAGGCGGAGCGACGAGCCCTCGAGTCGACCGACCAGCCGCCGCTCGAAGAACAGATCGCGGCGCTCGAGGCGCTGAACGAGTCGGCCTACGAGGCGGCGCTCGAGCGATTCCTCGCCGGCGGCGGTCCGGCGGGCGACGCCGCGTTGCGGTTGCTGCCGTCGTCGTACGAGCCGGGATCGACGACTGCCGACGCCCGGATGACGGTGCTCACGCAGTCCTCGACGGAGGGTGCGCTGCGGGGACCGGGGACGATCGACGACGACCTCGTCGACACACAGCTCGAGGTGCGCGAGATGGCCGCCGATCGCGACCGGGAGTACGTCGTCGTCGGCAGCGGCATCGTCGCCGACGAGATCGACCGCTCGATGGGCGACAGTGTAGCGATCGTCGCCCCCCTCGCGCTCGCGTTCGTCGCGCTCGCGTTGCTCGTCGCCTACCGCGACCTGCTCGACGTTGTCCTCGGTGTCGCGGGCGTCCTGGTGGTGCTGCTCTGGACGCTCGGGATCATGGGCTGGGCCGGGATCGCGTTCAACCAGGCGTTCGTCGCCGTCCCCGTGTTGCTGATCGGGCTGTCGATCGACTACGCGATTCACGTCTTCATGCGCCACCGCGAACGGCGCGAGACGGACACGGCGGACGGAACTCGAGCGTCGATGGCGGTCGCACTCGCCGGTGTCGGCGTCGCGCTCGCCTGGGTGACGGCGACGACCGCCGTCGGCTTCCTCGCGAACCTCGTCAGTCCGATCGCACCCGTCCGCGAGTTCGGCGTCGTCAGCGCCGTCGGCATCCTCGCCGCCCTGGTCGTCTTCGGCGCGATGATCCCCGCCGCGAAGGTCGAACTCGACTCGTTCCTCGAGTCACACGGTTTCGACCGTCGCAAACGTGCGTTCGGCACCGGCGATCGGTTCAGCCGGATGCTCTCGCTCGGTGCGGTCGCCGCTCGCCGTGCCCCTCTAGCCGTCCTCGTCGCCACGTTGCTGGTGACCGCCGGCGGCGTCTACGGCGCGACGCAGGCCGACACCAGCTTCGACCAGCGGCAGTTCCTCGCCGAGGAACCGCCAGCCTGGACCGACCGACTCCCCGACCCGGTCCGGCCCGGCGAGTACAGCGTGAAAGACGACATCGAGTCCGTCGAACGAACCTTCCAGCGGGACGCGACGGTCCAGATCCTCGTGCGGGGGGACGTCACCGACGGGGAGACGCTCGAGCGAATCGCCGACGCCGAGGCCGTGGCCGAAGACAGCGTCGTCGTCTCCAGGCTCGCGAACGGCGAGGCCGACGTCCGCTCGCCGCTGTCGGCGATCGAGGCGCGGACGGCCGACGACGACTCGCTCGACGCGACCTACCAGCTCGCAGACCGATCTGGCGACGGCGTTCCCGACCAGAACCTCGAGTCGCTGTACGACCGGCTGTTCGAACTCGACCCAGCGACCGCGAACGACCTGCTCTCCCGGACGGCCGACAGCGAGTACGAGGCGCTCCGACTGGTCGTCTCGGTTCGAGGCAACGCCTCGAGCGCGGAGACTGCCACGGCGGCTCGCGACGTCGCGGCGGCGATCGACGACGGAGACGACGGTCGCTGGACTGCCGTTGCGACTGGCGGTCCCGTCGTCACCCACGTCCTCGAGCGGGCCGTCCTCGAGACCGTCCTCGAGGGGCTCGTCGTCACGCTCGCGCTCGTCGTCGTCGTCCTCTCGCTGGCCTACCGCGCGACGGGCACCGGTGCGACGCTGGGCGTGGTCACGCTCGCACCCGTCGCGATCGCGCTCAGCTGGACACTCGGGACGATGGCGCTCGTGGACGTACCGCTCAACGTCCTGACGGGGACGATCACGAGTCTCACGATCGGTCTCGGCGTCGCCTACAGCATCCACGTCAGTTCCCGCTACGCGCTCGAACTCGAGCGCCAGGGCGACGTCGCGGCGGCGCTGTCGACCGCCGTCACGGGCACCGGCGGCGCGCTGCTCGGCAGCGCCGCGACGACCGTCGGCGGCTTCGGCACGCTCGCGCTCGCAACCGTGCCCGTCCTCCGCCAGTTCGGCGTCGTCACGGCCCTGACGATCGTCTACTCGTTTCTCGCGAGCGTGCTCGTCCTGCCGACGCTGCTGGTGCTGTGGACGCGCTATCTCGGCTCCGACGTCCCCGGCGAGCCGACGGCGGTGGACGGGCGACGGTCGCCGGTCGCCGAGCGACGATCTGACGGCGACCCCGACGCGTCGGACGACGACTGACGCCGTGGTCGTGCATCCCCTGAGCAGCGTTCTCGAGTCTCATAACAACCGTATTCGTACTGTCGTCGGTTGTTAGTAGATTCGTAACAACAGCTATATGTGCCACCGTTTAGTAGGATCGTAACAACAGATGCCCGTAGCGACTAGATCGACGAGAGGGCGGGGTGTCGTCGAATGAGCGTCCCGGATCGAGTCGCCGACGCGATCACGACCCACAGCAAGGTCGTCCTCGCCGCCTTGCTCGTGACGACCGTGCTGGTCGGTTCGGGTGTGACGGCACTCGACGACGACTCCTCGCTCGAGCAGTTCGAGAGCGAGTCGCCCGAAGCCCAGGCGTCGGAGTACGTCAACCAGAACTTCACCGTCGAGGAGACGGAGAACACGACGACGGTCCAGTTGATCGTCAGAGGAGAGAACGTCCTCACGAGAGAGTCGCTGCTCGACTCGCTCGAGTTCCAGCAGGCGATCCGCGACGACGAGTCGATCGACGCGACACTGGCGAACGAGACGCCGATCGTCGGCGTCGAGAACGTCGTCGCCACGAGCGTCGTCCGCGGCGAACAGGCCGAGGAACTCCGCCAGCGAGGCGCCGAACTCGAGCAGCGACGGGCGCAACTGAACGCGACGGCCGACCGACTCGAGGCCTCGTTGAACGAGACGCGCGAACTCGAGCGCGAGTACGTCGCGTTGAACGCCTCCTACGAGCGCGGCGAGATAAACGCGAGTCAGTACCAGACGCAGTCGCAGGAACTCGAAGGCGAGTTCGACCGCGTGTTCGCTTCGGCGACGACCGACCTCGACGACGACCAGGCCGCGAAGTTCCGGGAGGCGATGACGAACGTGCGGGTCGTCGAGCGACAGTTCGTCGAACTCGAGCGAGCCAACGAGTCCGGTCAGGTCAGTCCCGAGGAGTACGACCGGCGACTTGCAGAGCTCCAGGAACAACTCGAGGGCGTCTACCAGCAGGGGACGATGGGCGTCCTCCAGTCGGACTTCGAGCAACTCGAGGAAGACGCCGCCCAGCTCGAGGCCGACCAGCGCGAACTCGAGACGGCCGGCCAGCCGCCGCTCGAGGAACAGATCGAGGCCCTCGAAGATCTCGACGACGAGGAGTTCGAGTCCGTCCTCGAGGAGACGCTCTCGGAGGACGGCGAGAACGACCTCGCGCTCGGCCTGATGTCGTCGTCGTACGAACTGGGCTCGACGAGCGCCGAAGCCCGGATGATCTTCGTTACGCAGTCGACCGACCGCGGCGAGTTCCAGGGGCCGGGATCGGTCGACGAGGGGATCGCCGAGACGCAACTCGAGATCCGCGAGATGGCCGACGACCGCGACCAGGAGTACGTCGTCTTCGGTGCCGGCGTCATCACAGACGAGATCGACCGCTCGATGGGCGACAGTCTGGCGATCGTCGGCCCGCTGGCGTTGCTGTTCGTCGTCGTCGCGTTGCTCGTCGCCTACCGCGACCTGCTCGACATCGTCCTCGGCGTCGCGGGAATCGTGGCCGTGCTGGTCTGGACGTTTGGCTTCATGGGCTGGGCCGGGATCGCGTTCAACCAGATGTTCGTCGCCGTCCCCGTCCTGCTGATCGGCCTGTCGATCGACTACGCGATTCACGTCTTCATGCGCCACCGGGAGCAACGCGAGGCCCAACGCGCCCGTGGCGACGTCCGGGGCTCGATGCGCGTCGCGCTCGCGGGCGTCGGCGTCGCGCTCGTCTGGGTGACGGCGACCACCGTCATCGGGTTCCTCGCCAACCTCGTCAGCCCGATCGGCCCGATCCGCGAGTTCGGCGTCGTCAGCGCCGTCGGCATCCTCGCCGCCCTGGTCGTCTTCGGCGCGCTGATCCCCGCCGCGAAGGTCGAACTCGACTCGTTCCTCGAGTCCCACGGCTTCGATCGCCGCAAACGCGCGTTCGGTACCGGCGGCGGCCGATTCAGCGACGTCCTCACCGTCGGCTCCGTGGCCGCGCGGAAGGCGCCGCTCGCCGTCCTCCTCGTGACGCTCCTGCTGACCGCCGGGGGCGTCTACGGTGCGACCCAGGTCGACACCAGTTTCAACCAGGAAGACTTCCTCGCGGAGAGTCCACCAGAGTGGACCGACCGTCTCCCCGAACCGTTCCAGCCTGGCGAGTACGGCGCCAAGGAGGACCTCGAGTACGTCAACCAGAACTTCCAGCGCGAGGACTTGCAGGCACAGATCCTCGTACGGGGCGACGTTACGGACGACCAGACGCTCGAGCGGATCGCGGACGCCGAGGCCGACGCGAACGACAGCGACGTCGCCTACGTTCCCCCGGGCGGCGAGGCCGACGTCCAGAGCCCGCTGTCGGTCATGGAACGAGTCGCCGCCGAAAACGAGTCGTTCAACGCCTCGTACGCGGCTGCCGACACGGACGGCGACGGCGTCCCGGACCGGAACGTCGAAGAGCTGTACGACCAGCTGTTCGAGGTCGATCCCGGTGCTGGCGAGGTAATCTACCGGACCGACGACGGCGAGTACGAGGCGGTCCGACTGGTCGTCTCGATCAAAAGCGACGCCGCGAGCGGCGACACGACCGAGCAGATGCGCGCCATCGCGGCGACGATCGACGACGGCGACGACGGCCGCTGGAGCGCGATCGCGACCGGCGACCCCGTCGTCAACCACATCGTCGAACAGGACCTGCTCGGGACGGTCTTCGAGAGCCTACTGATTACGCTCGTGGTCGTCTTCGGCTTCCTCTCGCTGGCCTACCGTGCGACGGGCAACAGCGCGACGCTGGGCGCGGTGACGCTGTTACCCGTCGCGTTCTCGGTCAGCTGGATCCTCGGCTCGATGTACCTCATGGGCATGTCGTTCAACGTGCTCACGGGGATGATCACGAGTCTCACGATCGGTCTCGGCGTCGCCTACAGCATCCACGTCAGTTCCCGCTACACGCTCGAACTCGAGCGCCAGGGCAACGTCTGGGACGCGATGAATACGACGGTGACCGGCACCGGCGGCGCGTTGCTCGGCAGTGCGGCGACGACCGTCGGCGGCTTCGGCACGCTCGCGCTCGCGATCTTGCCCGTGCTCCGCCAGTTCGGCATCATTACCGGACTCACGATCGTCTACGCGTTCCTCGCGAGCGTGCTCGTCCTGCCGACGCTGCTGGTGCTGTGGACGCGCTATCTCGGTCCCGACGTCTCCTTCGAGACCGGGACGACGAGGACGCCGACCCCGACGGCGAGCGACGGGGGCTCGGACGAGCGCGACCCGGCCGGAGGTGGCGACGAGTGAGCCCCGCACCCGGCGAGGCGGACGCACTCGAGGCGTTCGAGCAACTCGGGCTCACCAGCTACGAGGCGAAGGTCTTCATCGCGCTCCAGCAACTCGGCTCGGGCACCGCACGCGACGTCGCCCGCGTCGCCGACGTCCCGCGCTCGCAGGTCTACAGCGTCGCCGAGAGCCTGGAGGAGCGAGGACTGCTCGAGGTCCAGCAGTCGAGCCCGATCCGGTACCGGCCGGTCAGCGTCGACGAGGCGCGAGAGACCCTCCGCGAGCGGTTCGAGAGCGAGCAGGAGCGGGCCTTCGAGTACGTCGAGGAAGTCCGCGAGGAGTCTGTCGGCCAAGAAGCACAGGAGGACATCTGGACGATTCGCGGTCGCGAACGCGTCGACGACCGCGTCGTCGACCTGGTCTCCGACGCCCGCGAGCAGGTCATCTTCGGAACTCGACTCCCCTCGTTGCTCACCGACGACATCGAGGACGCACTCGAGGAGCGTGCGACGAGCGGCGTCGACGTCTTCGGTATCAGCGCCACCACGGCGGTCCGTGAGCGCCTGGAGGAACTGTCCGGGGTGTCGACGTTCTCGCCGCCTGCCTTCCGAGAGGACGACGAACGCTCCGGCCGAATCGTCCTCGTCGACGACGACAGCCTCCTGTTGAGCGTCGTCGACGACGACGGCAGCGAGACCGCCATCTGGAGTTCGGGGTCGCTGTTCGCCTCGGTGTTGATCCAGTTGATCGAGGCGGGCGACGAGACGCCGGCGGAGTCGCGCTAAGGAGAACCGGGCCCCTCTCGTCACTCGAGTCGGTACCGGAGCAGCGCCGCGATGCCACCCAGGTTCGCCAGTTGCTGGCCGGGCGGGAACTCACTCGAGAAGACCGTCACCTCGCCGCCTTTCTGTTCCGTGGTCTGGACGATGTCGTCGACGTCGACGTCCCACTCGCCGTCGGGACCGCGTTCCTGTCGGAGTCGATCGTCGAGCACGAGCAGTCGCTCGATCGCGCCGTACTCGGCGGCCTTCTTCACCTCCTCCGGGCCGTAGGCGGCTTTCGCCCCCTCGGCGATGCGACGGGTGAGTTCGTCGATCGCCTCGGCCTCGCTCTCGATCCTGGTCTCCTGCTGGACGTCCGCGACCGCGCCGCGTTTCAGCACCTCGTGGACCCCCCGGTCGCCGACGCTTGCCGTGTCGACCATCGTCACCTGCGCTGCGACCTCGGGTTCGTTCTTCTCTAGGTACTTCAGGGCGTCCTGTTTCGTAAAGCCGGGGCCGGCGAGGATGATCGCGTCGACGTCGAGTCGTTTCAGTACCGACGCGAGTTCGGCGAACAGTTCCGACCGCTCCCGGGCGAACTCGCCCTTGCCGGTCGGTCCCGTGATCGTCGCCCGTTCCTCGGTGCCGTACTGGGCGACGGTGTGGACGTGCGCCTGCCCTTCCTCGACGGTCGCGATGGCGACGTCGGGGTTCTCGGTCGCCTCCGCGGCCTCCTCGAGGCGTTCCTCCTGGTCGGGTTTGAACCGCTTCTCGATCGAGATCTCGTCGCGCTCTTCGACGTTGAGCGTGTGGTGAAAGCCGAGCTGGTCCTCCCGGGAGCAGGCGACGATCTCGCCGCCGACTCGCAGGCGGTTGGCGAACTTGTGGAATTCGATGGTATCGACGGCGATCGCGACCCACATGTGCTCGCGCTCCCCGCCAGTGTCGCGCATCTGGTCGTCGTTGCGCTGGATCCGGCGGGTCGTATCACCCGCGACGCGGTCGCCGGGCTCCAGGACGTACTGGAGGTGCCAGAGGTCGTCAAGACTCTCCGGGACGACCGTGATCCGCTCGCGGCCGCCCTCGACCTGCTCCCGGTCTTTGATCTGCATGCCCGTGCGTTCTCGGGGTGCGGGTAAGTGGTCTGCGATCCACTCAGGATCGGTCCGGCGGTCCCGCGACCCCGTTCCCGGACCCTCCGTACCGCCGGCGATCGGTTCGTATTGGCCTGACTGCTGTCATGGGTGAGAGTATCCACTATAGTAAGGGTCCAGTGGTATCCCTGTGGTAACCCTCCCTCCTGGTATGAAGCTCGCACACGTGACGCTCCTCGAAGACTTCGGAACCCGATCGCTCACCATTCACGGAATCATGGTCCTCGCGTTCGCTAACGCGATCCTGGCGGGCCTGTTCGTCACGGGTCAGGTGGGCCTCGTCTCGTTCGTCGCCCTGCTCAACTTCACCGCGGGGCTGTGGGTCGCCCACTCGATCCACTCCCTCGGCAACGAGGTCGGTGACGACGACTACGCCGGAGTGGTGAACGAACTGTTCGAGACCGACACCGACGACGCTGGCGAGGGACTCGACGCCGGTCGCTTCGGTCGCCTGCTCGGGCTGATCGCGGCCGTGACCGCGATGGCGCTGTTGACCTCGGCACAGGTCCTCTCGGGGTCGATCCTCTCGATCGCCGTCGTCGCCATCGGGGCGGTCGCCGTCGTGACCGCGATCGTCGGCTTCCTGATCGCGCTTGGCGCGTCCTACGACGAGAGCCAGCAGCGGTGGGTCGACAGACAGGAAGGGAACCCGGACGTGGACACGGTCGACTGAGAACGAGTGGGGACGGAACGACGATTCCGGTGGCTCACTCCTCGGCGATCCGACTCCCGCCCGGCGGCAGGAAGTGCTGAATCTGGTCCGGGCTGGCGATCTTCCGCACGAACGACTCGTCCTCGAACCGCTCGCGAAGCCGCCGGTAGATCCGCTTTGCGACGTCCGCCTGTGCGAACCGACCCGGCTCGACATCGAGCGTCGTCACCGCCGGCTCCTCGATGGCCGACGGCGGTCCGCCGATCACCCGCGTGTAGGGCTCACACTGGATGCCTACCGCGACGCCGACCGGCGTGTCGTCGAGGTAGGTGCGCTCGCCGCGAACCGCGAACCCGCCTTTCTCGAGGTACTCGCCGCTCTCGGGCGTCTTCGAGACCTGGTCTGACTCGACGACGTAGACGTCGCCCGCGTAGCGGCCGTCCTTCCAGACCGACGAGTAGGAGACGGCGAACTGGGCGGCCTCCTCGACGCTCGAGTCCGGAATCTCGATGTCGCCCGAGGACGCCTCGCTCGGATCGGTCGCTTTGAGCACCGTGACGGGGCCGCCGTGGGCCTGCGTGTGCAACACCTTGTCGCCGCGTTCCAGGTACTTTTTGACGAGTTCCTCGTTCTGGTCGGCGTTGCGCCCGCCGATGACGAGAAAGCCGTCGCTCGTGTGGAACCACCGGAAGCGTTCGTACCACTGCTCGTCCGTCCGGATCGGTACCGAGGGCTCGGCGAGCCAGTCGCGTTCTTCGCCCTCGCCTTCTTCCACCTCGGCCTCGCGGTCAGTCTCGTCCGACGCCTCCCACTCGTCGCGGCGGCGCTTGATCTCCTCGAGTTCCTCGCGCGTGTCCTCGATCGCCGCGAGCGCGCCCTCTTTCTTCTCGGCGACGCGTTTCGCCTCGGTGTAGAGGCGATCGGCGTTCTGCTCGACGCCATCGCGGGCGATCAGTTCGATCCGCTCGCCGTCTACCTCGACCGTCACCGTCCCCTCGCGGCCGTCGACGTCGACGACCGCCTCGGCGGCCTCGATGCCGCGTTCTTTCCCCTCCTCGAATCGCTCCTCGATCTCGTCCCACGGGCGATCTTGCTCGCGCGCCTGCTGGACCGTCGAGAGGATCTCGTCGACCAGTCCGTAGTTCGCGTACAGCAGTTCGGCCTTCTCGCGTTCTGACTCGGCCTGCCGTTCGAATCCCTCGATCGCCCCCTGCTGCTGTTCGATGATCCGCTCGTGTTTCGCGATTCGTTCCTCGAAGTCCGGCCGTTGCTGGGTGGGCGACTCCGGTTCGTCTTCGGAGAGGTCCAGCCGGAAGAAGTAATCGTCGAGCGCCTCGAGGAACGTGTCGGAGGGCTCTGTCGCGAGGTCGGCGTTCTCCTCGAGCGGGAACGGCGTGACGTCGACGACGCGGTCCGTTCCCGTCCCTGCGTCGTCGCCGGACTCGAGGTAGAGTCGCGGCTCGAGATTCGCGTTTCGCAAGTCGAGTGCGAGCCGTTCGATCGCCTCGTAGAGCCGGTCGTACTCGGCCTCGCCGGCGTCGTCGATGTCGAGGCTCTTCTCGACGCCCGCACGGGTACACAGCTCTTCGGCGTAGAGCCCGCCGAAGTTGAGCTGGGTCGCGAGGGTGCGGACGACGTCGGTGTCCGACTCGTCCATCTCGTGGTCGAACACCTCTCGGGAGACCGCCAGCGGGTTGGTCCGGGACTCGGGGAACTCGTAACGCGAGCCCGGCACCACGGTGCGAGACTTCAGACGGACCGTCTCGAGGCAGTCGATCACCTCGTACTCGCCGTCGGTGACGGCGACGTTACCCTGGCCGAACAGTTCGGCGATGATCCGCGTCGTGCCGTCCTCGCGCTCGAAGACGAACTCGAGGATGCGGTCGAACTCGTACTGTTCGATGCCGACGAAGTCCGCCCCCGACAGGCGGTTGCGAAGCATCATCGCGAACTGCGGCGGTCGACCGGGGGCGTCGGGGACGCGCTCTGGCGAGACGGTGTGGGCGCGCTTGATCTCCCCGACCTCGATCAGCAGTTCGACGCGACCGCGATCGAAGTCCCGCATCTTCAGCCTGACGAGGTCGTCGCCGTAGAGGTAGGCCTTGTCGACTTTCGCCCCCTCGTAGCTCCCGAGTTCCCCGACGAGGGCAGCGAGGTCGACGCTGGTGAGTTCCCGCTTTGGATCCATGCGTTACACTGCCCGGTCCGGTCAAAAAGGCGTGTCGCTCCGACGGAGCCAGACGGCCGCAGGCCGCATCGATCACACCGAAATCGTCTCGCTCACCCACCCGCTCGAGCCGCTCGGATACGGACTCTCCTCTTCTGCTGGCTGGAGGGTCCCCGTCCCGTCGATCGCCCGGACGACGACCTCGTGGTCGCCGGCGGGCGGCTCCCAGGTGTACTGCCACTGTCGCCAGGCGTCGCGTTCGCCGAGGACGTGCTCCGAGGGCAGGGGCTCGCTGAGCTCCGCCGCCTCCCAGCTGTCGCCGCCGTCGACCGACACCTCGACGGTCTCGATTCCGCGGCTACCGGCGTAGGCGTGCCCGCCGACCTGCACCCGTCCGTCCGCGCGCTCGTTTACCGTCCAGAGCTTCGCGACCGTGTTGACTGGCCCCGTCCCGTGCCAGCCGCGCTCCTCCCAGTAGCCCTCGACCTCCCGATCGAGCACCTCGATCTCGGTCACCCACTTGACGTTGATCTCCCCCCAGTGGCCGGGAACGAGCAGCCTGACCGGATGGCCGTGTTCGCGCGGCAGCGACTCGCCGTTCATCCCGAAGGCGAGAAAGCCCCGCTCGAGTGCAGCGATCGGGAACTGTTCGTAGTAGTCGTCTGCCGCCCGGACCATCACGCACTCACAGCCGCCGCCGGGATCCGCCCGCTCGAGCAACGTCGCGACCGGAACGGCCGTCCAGATCGCATTGTCGAGCAGGTCGCCGTTGAGCTGTTCGCCGACGCAGCGGAGCGTGTTGTACCCCGTTCGGACGTCGCCGTCGACGAGTTCGTCGTACGTCACCGTGAACGACGAGTCGACCGCGCCGGTGACCGAGAGCGTCCACTCCGACGCCTCGAGGACCGGATCGACGTTGTTGATGTCCACCTCGTAGAAGTCGTCGATCCCACTGACGAGGCCGGGGATGCCGTCTATCTCGAGGGTTCGTTCGTCCGCCTGCTCTCGAAGCGTCGCTGCATCCGCCGCTCTCGCAGCTTCGGGGAGTTCGTGGTCGATGTCGGTCGCCCGCCTCGAGCCGAGCGCGTACGAGAGTGCGCCGAACGCGACCGCGCCGGCGCTCGCGGCGAGAACCCGACGGCGGACCGAGTCGACGGTGCCGTCCGGCGAGCCCGGATCGGCGGGAGCGGCAGCCACCGCCAGCACGACGGCGGGAGCCGCTGCCCCGACCGAGGAGAGCGCGGAACCGCTCAGGAGCCACGCGAGCACCAGCGTCGTCCCGCCGACGAGCACGGCGACGCTCACTCGAGACGGGATCGAGACTCGAGCGGCCATCGCGTCGGCGACCAGCAGTCCGACGTAATTCGCGGTCGCGAACAGGACGACCGTCAGTGCGACCGCGGTGAGGTACGCCAGTAGCTCGCCGAGGTAGCCCAGCTCCTCGATGGCGAACGCGACGAGTTCGGCCGGCGTCGCTCGCACGACGACCGCGTCGACCGGTGCGACGACGAACGACTGCCGGAGTCCCGAGACGGCGAACGAGCCGGCGACTGCGACGAGTCCGGCGAGCAGTGCGACGATCGATCGCTGTCCGGGTCGGATCACGACTGGACCTCGAGACCGGGGTTCGCCGGCCGATCGCGTTCTCGGAGCCAGTTCGTCGACGACGGGCTGTTCATGAGGGAGAGGCGGAATGCTGGTCGGTTATAGTCGTGTGATCGTTCAGACGGCAATCACGAGCTACCGCATCGCCACGTCGTCGGTCGCGGTGCTACCGTCCGCCCAACGAGCGATTTCCCGCCGACTATCGTCGCGAACGATATTTACGGGCGACTGACCAACGCTGTGGTATGCCGTCACTTGGAGAGGTCCTGCTCGTCGCGACGATCGCCGGCTGTGCGACCGGTATCGGCGCACTGCCGACGCTCGTCACCGACCGGGTGAGCCACCGCGTCTACGACGCTGCGCTCGGACTCGCCGCCGGCGTCATGATCGGCGCGGCGGTGTTCGCTCTCGTCGTTCCCGGGCTCGACCTCGGCTCGCCCTGGGAGGTCGTCGCCGGCATCGTCCTCGGTGGTGGCTTCCTGCTCGCGGCGAACGAACTCCTCCCGCACCTCCACCTCCACTTTCGGGGCGAACAGGTCGAGGGAACCGTCGCACTCGAGGAACGAAACCCGGCCGAGGCCATCTCGACGGAACCGCTCGAGATGGCCGAAGACCCGTACAGGCCCGCCGACGACCTGCGGCGGGCGATCCTCGTCGGGGCGACGGTGACGATCCACAACGTCCCCGAGGGACTCGCCGTCGGCATCGCGTTCGCCAGCGGCGAGGCAGGCCTCGGGTTCGCCATCGCGACGGCTATCGCCGTCCAGAACGTCCCCGACGGCTTCGCGATGGCCGTCCCCGCCACGCGCGCCGGCGTCTCGAAGACGAAGACGCTCCTTTACACGACGATCTCGGGCGGCGTCCCGGAACCGATCGCCGCCGTCGCCGGCTTCGCGCTCGTCGCCGTCGTCACCGATCTCTTCCCGCTGGCCGCAGGCTTCGCCGCCGGCGCGATGATCGCCGTCGTCTTCCGCGAACTCGTCCCCTCGAGTCACGGCCACGGCTACGCCGACACCGCGACGGCGGCGTTCGTGCTGGGCTTTGCGGTCATGCTCGTCGTCGATACCGTACTCGCGGTGTGATACTGCCGGACAAAACGGGTCACACGCTGATCGCACGCGAGACGCCGTCGCCGACGACACACTCGAGTCGCGACCGGGCGTGTACTGACTCGAGCAGTACGAGGATCGGTCCGAACGCTCAGAGTCGCTTGCTCACGTACGGCCCGTCCTGGTGGTAGCCGAGTTTGTTCCGGTAGTACTCCCGCGCGCCGATCCCCGAGATGACGCTGACCTTGTCGTAACCGGCGTCGGCGGCCAGTTCCTCGGCGCGCTCCATCAGCCGGCGGCCGTAGCCCCTGTGCTGGTGCTGGCCGCTCTCGCCGTCGCTCCCGACGGAGACCTCGGAGCCGTAGACGTGCAACTCGCGGACGAGTGCGGCGTTCTCGAGTTCCTCTCGGACGGGATCGTTCGGAAATCGCAGGCGACAGAAGCCGACGAGCAGGTCCTTGTCGAAGTCCTCGAAAGAGATGAAGTGTTCGGTGCCGCCGCAGGCCTCGTAGGTCAGGACGTCGAGTTCGACGTTCTCGGGTTCGGCGTCGTTCATGCCGGCTTCGCGACACCGAATGCAGTCACACGACCAGCCGTGGTCGTCCATACGCTGTCGGGCCAGCTGCCGGAGGTTCGACTTCCAGACGCCGGCGTCGATGAAGTCCGCGGGAATGTCCCGCTGGACGCGCTGGAGGCGGGTGTACCGGGGGATCATCGACTTGATCTCGGCGACGAGTTCCGCGGCTTCCTCGTTGTCGAGGGGCTCGTACTCGCCTTTGTGCCACCAGTCGTAGGTCGCGGTGCCCCGCACGATGAGCGTCGGGTAGATCTTCAGGTAGTCGGGCCGCCACTGAGTCGACTCGAACAGCTCCCGGAAGTCCTCGAGACACATCTCTTTCGACATGCCGGGCTGGCCGGGCATCATGTGGAAGCCGACCTTGAACGCCGAGTCGCGCAGCCGCCGGTTGGCGTCGATCGACTCGGCGACGCCGTGACCGCGGTGCATCTCGCGGTTGATCCGCTCGTAGGTGGTCTGGACGCCGACCTCGACTTTGGTTCCCCCGAGCTCGAGCATCCGGTCGATCTGTTCCGGGTCACACCAGTCCGGTTTGGTCTCGAAGGTCGTCCCGATGTTGCGGACGTCCGCCGTCTCGTTTTCGGCGATGACGTCCTCGACGTACTTCCACTCGTACTCCTCGGGGTCCTGTGCGAAGCTCTCTCCCTCTGCGGGCTCTGGTTCCTTGTCGACGTCGTAGTCGTTCATCGCCTCGAGCGCGCGCTTGACGAACCACTCCTGGTAGTCGTGGCTGCGGGCGGTCATCGTCCCGCCCATCAGGATCAACTCCACCTTGTCGACGGGGTGGCCGATCTCGCGCAACTGCTCGAGTCGCAGCGTCACCTGCCCGTAGGGGTCGTAGTCGTTCTGGACGCCGCGGGCGGCGGCAGGCTCCTCGCCCGTGTAGCTCTGGGAACTCGAGAACTCCGAGTCCGGTCCGCCGGGACAGTACAGACACTTCCCGTGGGGGCACCGCTCGGGGCTGGTCATGATCGCGACCGGCGAGACGCCCGAGGCGGTGCGAACCGGCTTGCGCTGGAGGACCGCCTCGAGTTCCTCGCGGCGTTCCTGTGGCGCGTAATCGAGGATCTCGGAGTTCTTGGGCACCTTCGGCGAGGAGTGTTCCGAACAGGCCTCGAGTTTCGCCGACTCGACCTCGTCGCGCTCGAGTTCTCCCTCGAGAATCCGCTCGACGAGCGTCTCGCAGACCCGTTCGAACGCCTCGGATTCGGTCGGATCGGGCGTCTCGGTACTCACTGTAGGTGTTTCGTCACCGTCGGCGAATAAGCGTGTCGGACTCGCGACCGGTCGCGGAACGTTCGACCGCGCTCAGACCTCGACGTACTCGAACACGTCGCCGCCCTCCTCGAACGCGACGATCGACAGCGGGTCGTCGCCGCGCGGACCCATTCCCGGCGAGTACTTGGACATTCCCGGCGCGGCGATCCCTCGCACCGCTGGCTCCTCCTCGAAGAGCCGTTCGATCGCCTCGAGCGGAACGTGACCCTCCACGAGGTAGTCGCCGAACTCGATCGTATGACAGCTCCAGGCGTCCTGTGGGACCGCCAGGTCGCGTTTGACCGTCTCGGGGTCGGCCGTCTCCTCGAGTTCGACGGCGAATCCGTGGTCGTCCAGGTAATCGGCGTAGGCCGAACAACAGCCACAGCTCGGGTCGTGGTGCTGAACGACGGTCGTGACCGGGATGGTCCCCGACCACGTCCAGTCGTCGTTCGGTTCGTCGGCGCGTTCGTCGCTCCCACCGAGACAGCCACTAACGGCGGAGAGCGTGATCGCCGTCCCGGCCGAACACAGCTTCCGTCGCGAAATTCGCATACGATCGAGGTCGCGAGTGACGTACATATAGCGTGCGATCGACTCACGCGAGCGGTCGGGCTTCGAGCGTCGGTCGCCGGCGGAGATACGCGCTCGGGTGAATCGTTAAGGCGAACCTGCTGGTATGCCTAGGGAGTGAATGAGTCCGGACCTATCGATCGTTCTTCTGGCCGTCGGGCTACCGTTCGTGATCGCGATCGCGACGCCGTTTCTGTTCCGCGTGCTCGGCGAACACACGGGGTACGCCGGTGCACTCGTCGCGCTGACGACGTTCGGCCTGCTCGGTTCGCAGTTCGGCGCCGACGGGACGGTCGCGCTGTCGTGGATTCCCACACTCGAGGTCGCGCTTCGCTTTACGGTCGACGGCTGGGCGCTGCTGTTCGCCCTGTTCGCGAGCGGCATCGGGGTGCTGATCTTCCTCTACTCGCCCGCGTACATGCACGGCGAGTCGGGGCTGATCAGGTACTACGCGGCGCTGCTCACGTTCATGGGCTCGATCGTCGGGGTCGCGCTGGCCGCCGACCTGATCGCGCTCTTCCTGTTCTGGGAACTCACCAGCCTCTCGTCGTTCGTGCTGATCGGCTTCTACACCGCCGACGACTCCTCGCAGTACGCCGCCCGGATGTCGATGCTCGTCACGGTCGGTGGCGGACTGTTCTTGCTCGTCGGGTTGCTGTTGCTCGCGTCGGTCGCTGGCGACGTACTCGGCGGATCCGCGTTCGACCTCGCGGCGATCCTCGCGAACGCCGACGAGATGCAAGCCGCGCTTCGCGACCGGGGACTCTTCGTGCCAGTGTTGGCGATGATCGCCGTCGGTGCGGCGACGAAGTCGGCCCAGGTGCCGGTCCACTTCTGGCTGCCGAACGCGATGGCAGCGCCGACGCCCGTCTCGGCGTTTCTCCACTCCGCGACGATGGTGAAAGTCGGCGTCTACCTGCTCGGACGGCTGCGGCCGCTGCTCGTGAGCCACGAGTGGACGCTACTGTTCGCGACCCTCGGGCTGGCGACGATGACGATCTGTGCGATCCTCGCCGTCGCCGCGACGGACATCAAGGAGTTGCTCGCCTACTCGACGGCGAGCCACCTCGGGCTGATGGTCGCCGGCTTTGGCTTCGCGTCGGCGGTCGGCGCGGAGGCGGGCGTCTTCCACCTGTTCAACCACGCGCTGTTCAAGGCGTCGCTGTTTCTCGTCGCCGGCATCGTCGCCCACGAGGCGGGAACGCGCCGGATCGACGACCTCGGCGGCCTTCGCCACGACCTCCCGGTGACGGCGGCCGTGACGGCGGTCGCCGCGCTCAGTATGGCCGGAATTCCGCCGTTCAACGGCTTCTACTCGAAGGAACTGCTCTTCGAGGCGACCGTCGAGGCCGCCCACGAACTCGGGACGGTCGGCTGGCTCTACCCGGCGGTCGCCGCGTTCGCGAGTATCTTCACCGTCCTCTACTCGCTGCGATTTCTCGGGCTCTTCTTCGGTAGCCGACCCGACGGGCTGGGCGACGTCCACCGACCGCCGGTGACGATGCTCCTTCCACCGGCCCTGCTCGCGGCGGCCGCCGCCGTCGTGAGCGTCGATCCCGAACTGGCCGTTCGAACGATCGTCCAGTCGGCCGTCGACGTGACGGCCACCGAGGCTCACGAGATGCACGTCGGCCTCCCGACGAGCGTCTCGCCGGCCGTCGGCATGAGCGCCGTCGCGATCGGCGTGGGCGCCGCCGCGTACCCCTCGTACGACCGTCTCCACCGGGGGGTCCGTTCGATCCCGGCCGCCGTGCCGCCGATCGGCGCGAACTGGTGGTACGACGCCGTCGTCGGTGGACTCGACGGGGCGAGCACTCGAGTCGCGAATCGGGTTCACAACGGCCACCTCAGGACGTACGCGACGTGGACGTTCGCCACCACCTGCGTCCTCGCACTCGCCGGGTTCGCCGCGGCGCACGTCGCGATTCCGACGATCGTCGCGTTCGACGTGTCGCTGGCGATCGCACTCGTCTTGCTCGTCGCCGTCGTCGCCACGCTCGCGGTGGCGATCGCACCCACGCACGTCACCGGCGTCCTCACGCTCTCGATCCTCGGGTTCATGGTCGCCATCGTCTACATCCTCGCCAGCGCGCCCGACCTCGCGTTGACCCAGCTCGTCGTCGAGACGCTCGTCCTCCTCATCTTCCTGCTGGTGATCGAGGAGCTACCCACCTATCCCGGGGGAAAACTGGCGACACCGACCGTCGGCCGCGACGCCGCCGTCTCCGCTCTCGTCGGCGTGACTGCTTTTCTCACGATCGTCCTCACGACCGACGCTCGCCCGGACGGTGCGACCTCGAGCGCGCGCTACTACGTCCAGAATGCTGTCGACGAGGGCGGCGGGACGAACGTCGTGAACGTAATCCTCGTCGACTTCCGCGGCTTCGACACGATGGGCGAGCTAATCGTCGTCTCGATCGCCGCGATCTCGGTGCTGACGCTGCTCGTCATGCGCTCGCGAGGTGAGTCGGAGTGACGGACTCTCTGACTGCCCAAAAGCGATCCGTTGATGACGGTCGCCGCCGGAGGTGGCAGCCGTGACGACTGTCATCATGCGGACGACCGCTCGAGCGATCGTTCCGATCATCCTGGTCGTCTCGATCTCGCTTTTCATCGAAGGACACAACCTCCCCGGCGGCGGGTTCATCGGCGGCGTCCTCACCACGACGGCGTTCGCGATCATCTACGTCACCTTCGGCCTGGACTTCCTCGAGCGGGGCGTGTTCGGGCGCGACCCCGACGCCGAACTACGGCCCACTCGAGAACGCATCGTCGACGTCTATCGGCGAGTGTTCGCCGTCGGCCTCGCCATCGCGGTCGCGAGCGGACTGGTACCGCTCGCGCTCGGCTACCCCTTCCTCAGTCAGTCGTTCGTCGTCCTCGAAGGAGTGCCACTCTACGACCACCTCGAGGTGGCGAGCGCGCTCGCGTTCGACTTCGGCGTCTACTGCGTCGTCGTCGGCGGCCTGCTGACGATCCTCTCGGTGGTGGGTGCCGAATGACGGCGTTCGTTCTCGCGGTCGCCGTCGGCGCGCTGTTCGCGCTCGGCACGTTCCTGATCCTCCAGCGCGAACTGATCCGCGTCGTCTGGGGACTGGTAATCGTCAGCCAGGCGGCGAACGTCTACCTGCTGGCGATGGGCGAGATCGTCCCGGGGTCGTTCGAGTCGGTCCCCGTCCTCGCGGGTCACGGCGAACCCGGATCGGGAACGACCGATCCACTGGTGCAGGCGCTCGTGTTGACGGCCATCGTCATCGGCTTCGGCATGACCGCGTTCGCACTCGTGTTGAGCTACCGGGTCTACGAGGAACACGATACGCTCGACGTCACGAAACTGGGTGATCGCGAGTGACCGGCGTCGTCGTCGCCCCGATGCTCGTCGCCCTCCTCACGGCCGTGGTGACGCTGTTGCTCCGTCAGCGGGTTCGCGCTCGAGTTGTCGTCAGCGTCGCGGGCGGACTCGGGTACGCGCTCGCGGTCGCGGCGCTTTGCTGGCAGGTCGTCCTCGCGCCGGACGCGCCGGGAATCGCGACCTACCAGGTCGGCGACTGGCCGGCACCGTACGGCATCACGCTCGTCGCCGACGGGCTGTCGGCGTTCATGCTGGCGATGGTCGCCACGGTCGCGGCGGCGGCGACCGTCTTCTCGGCGCGGTACGTTCCGTCGTCCGAGCGGCGGACGTTCTACCATCCGCTGTTTCACTTCCTGTTGCTCGGCGTCACCGGGTCGTTTCTCACCGGCGACCTGTTCAACCTGTTCGTCTGGTTCGAGGTGATGTTGATGACCAGTTACGTCTTCGTCGCCTTCTACGGCGGCCCCCTCCACACGCGCGCAGCGTTCTGGTACGTCTCGCTCAACCTCGTGGCGAGTGCCGTCTTCTTGCTCGCGGTCGGGGGTCTCTACGCGACGGTCGGCACGCTCAACATGGCCGACATGGCGCGGCGACTGGCCGAGCCAGCGGCCTACGGCATCGACACCCGTCCGACAGTCGGACTGCTGGCGCTGTTGCTCTCCGTGTTCGCGCTCAAGGCAGGGCTCGTCCCGTTCCAGTTCTGGATCCCGACGGCCTACCGGGCGGCACCGCCGCCGGTGACCGCGCTCCTCGCCGCCGCGAGCAAGAAGGTCGGCATCTACGCGATCGTCCGGGTCTCGTTTACGGTGTTCGCCGACGCGGCCGTCGTCGTCCGACTCCCGGGGATCGAACCCACGACGCCACTCGCGTTCGTCGGGGCCGTACTGTTCGTCATGGCCACCGGCAGCATCCTCGTCGGCGGCCTCGGCGCGATCGACCGCGACTCCCTCGAGGGCGTCCTCGCGTACTCGAGCATCGGGCAGGTCGGCTTTATCGCCGTTCCAGTCGCGGTCGCGGCGACGACGACGGCACCCGGGCTCCGCCGGTTCGCGATCCTCGCAGCGCTGGTGTACGCGCTCAACCACTCGCTGGCCAAGGGGCTGCTGTTTCTCGCGGCCGGGACGGTCAGACACGCGACCGGAACGATCCGATTCGACGGGTTAGGTGGGCTGGCCAGGCACTTTCCCACCCTCTCCGGGACGTTCCTGCTCGGTGCGCTCTCGCTCGTCGGCATCCCGCCACTGTCGGGGTTCTTCGGCAAGTTCCTCGTGTTCGACGCCGCGGTTCGGGCGGACGCGTCGGCCGTGATCGCGCTCTTGCTCGTCGGATCGCTGCTGACGATCGCCTACGCGACGCGGGCGTGGAACCGCGGCTTCTGGGGTGCCCGCTCGCCGACTGTCGAAGACGCCACGATCGACCCGGTACAGGTGGCCGTCCTCGTCGCCCTCGCGACCGTGATCCTCGCGGTCGGCGTCGGGTTCGACCCGATCTACCGGTTCGCGGACGCCGCCGCCGGGGCCGCACTCGACGCGGAGACCTACGTCGACGCCGTCGCGCCGCGGGGAGGTGAGAGCGGATGAACGTCCGAACCTGGCCGATCGCGGGGATCGTCTTCGCCGTGCTGTGGGTGTTCGTCCGCGGCATCGAACTGTCGCCGGCCGCGATCGTCGGCCAGTTCCTCGCCGGTCTCGTCGTCGGCCTGCCGGTCGCGTTCGTCTTCCGGCGACTGTACGTAAAGCGCGTGGACCTCCGGCAAACTGTCCATGGACTCCCCTTCGTCGGCCTGTACTTTCTGGCGTTTACCTACGAGGTCGTCCGCGCGAACGTCGACGTCGCCTACCGCGTCCTCGCCCCCGGGACGCAGATCGATCCGGAGGTCATCGCGATCCCGCTTCGCGTCGAGACCGACCTCGCGATCACCACCCTCGCGAACAGCATCACGATCACGCCAGGAACGGTCACGCTGGACCACGAACCCGACGCGAACGAACTGTACGTCCACGTCATCGACGGTACCGACCTCGAGTCGACCGTCGAACCGATCCACCGATGGGAAGACTACGCACTCGAGATATTCGACGAACGGCTGTCCCCGGACGATCCGCCGGGCGAGATCCGCAGCACTGGAGAGGAGACCGATGACTGAGGCCACACCCGCCTTCCTCGAGACGACGATCAACGCGGCGCTGATCCTCGTCAGCGGGCTCTGTGTCCTCTGTGGCTACCGCGTCATCCGGGGGCCGACGATCCCGGATCGAGTGGTCGCACTGGACGCCATCGCGACCAACGTGGTCGCGATCGCCACGCTGTTTGCCCTCCTGACGGGGCGCGGGCTGTTTATCACCGTCAGTCTCGTACTCGCGATCATCGGCTTCATCGCGACGGTCGCCGTCGCGAAGTACATCATCGAGGGAGAGGTGATCGAATGATCCGCGCCGCAGTAATCGCCGCGCTCGTCGTCGTCGGCACGTTCTTCCTGACCGTCGGGACGATCGGCCTGCTCCGGTTCCCGAACGTCTACAACCGCATGCACGCGACGAGCAAGCCGACGACGCTCGGGACGGCCGCGATCTTCCTGGCCGGCTTCGTCGAGTTCGGTCCCGGCAGCGAAGGGCTCACCGCGCTCGTCGGGATCGCCTTCCTCTTTCTGACCGTCCCGTCGGGTGCACACATGATCGCCCGGTCGGCCGAGCAGGTCGGCGTCCCCTTCCTGGGCAGCGTGACCTGGCCGGGCGAGTCGTCGGCGGCAATCGTCGATGACGAACCCGAAGCCGACGACTGATACGGTCTGCTGTCCCGCTTTGCCGCAGCGACCGCCCGACGGGACGCGGTCGCTGCGGGACGGACGTACAGCGGTCCGTACGAGTGCTCATGCACTCGCCGCGTGGAGCCGGTAGAACCGGAAGAAGAAGTTCTCGATCGGCAACACCTCGACCGCCGAGAACCCGGCGTCGGTCGCGTACCTCTCGAGCGTCCCCGGCCGCATGACAGTTCCGGTACCCACACCCGGTTCGTCTGCCATACCGACCGGCAGACAGTGAAGCACGCTGAAGCCGTACAGGAGCGGTTCGACGTCGTTGCCCGCCGGCGTGAACGTCTCGCCGGCGCGTTCGTCGACGACCAGGACGGCTCCGTCCTCGCCTGCGAGTCGGCGCATCGTCTCGAGAACGCCGACGGGATCCGAGAGGTCGTGGACGCACTCGAATGCCATCACGAGGTCGTACTCGCCGTCGGCGTCGACGTCGGCCGCGTCGCGGTGAGTGACGGTGACGCGGTCCTCGAGTCTCCGGGCGGAGACGTGGTCGGCCGCCCGCTCGACCGACGCCTCGTCGAGGTCGAAGCCGTCGACGACGGTCTCGGGGTAGTGTTCGGCGACCCCGATGCTCGACCAGCCGTGACCGCAGCCGACGTCCGCGACCCGTCCGCCCTCGCACAGACGCGCGTCGACGTCGGGGATGCTCGCCAGCCACTCGGGACCGAGCTGGCTGAGAAAGGCTGGCCGGTTCAGCGCCGCGATCCCCTCGTGGGTGACGTCGCCGTAGGCCGAAAACGGGACGCCGCCGCCGGTTCGGAACGCGTCGATCACGTCCTCGAGCGGGAGCCCCACCCCCGCGATGAGCGTCGCGAGCGGGGTGAAGTAGTTCAGGCTGTCGGGGTCACAGAACACCTCGACGTAACTTTCCGGGAGCGCGTACCGCCTGTCGGCCGGCTCGTCGCCAGCGTTCTCGACCGTCAGCACGCCCGTGACCGTCTGGTGTTCGAGCCACTCGCGGGCGTAGCGCTCGTGTGTGTCCGTCGCGTCGGCCAGTTCCGTCGAGGTGTGTGGCCCGGCCGCCAGCGCGTCGTAGTAGCCCAGCCGATCCCCGACGTGGATACCGAAGAGCGCCATTGCGCTGCCGGCAGCCTCGAGCAGCGACTCGAGCAGCGCGTCGGTTCGTTCCGGGTCGACCCGTTCGTGAGCTGTTCCCATGGAGATCGAGAGGACGGCGAAAGCGCTATAGTCACCTGCCGAGCGGGGGTTCGCCCGACGAATCGCATCTCACCCCGTGAGACGGATCGCACCGACCGCCACTTTCCAGTCCGCTCGCCAGCGCCCCTCGACTACTCCCGGTCGAACGCCGGTTCGCGGCCGTCCTCGCCACCCTGGTCGCGCTCCCGCCGTCCGTGCCACTCGGACGTCTCCTCGAGCGTCTCCGTCTCGAGCAGTCGCTCGAGTTTGCGTTCGAACTGCTCGTCGGTCAGTTCGCCACGTGCGTAGCGATCGCGGAGGGTCTCGAGTGCGTCGCGGTCGTCCGCGGCTGCCCGGTCGCTGGTCGTCGCGTCCGCGGTGGCGTCCTCGCTCGACCGGTCGTCGTGCCGCTCGCGTCGATCCGTCTCGTCGTCGAACAGGATGGCGACGAGCGGCACGACGACGACGTAGCCGACGAGCAACGCGGCGAACCACCACGACTGGTCGGTGACCATCGCCGCGAGCCAGATTCCAGTGACGAGTATCGAGACGATCTCGGTCGCGTTCTCCCGAATTCGTTCCCGAACGCCGTCGTCCATACGCCACAGTGCAAACGCACGACAGAAAGCTGTTTCTCGTCCTCGACGATCGCGTCTTCGAAATCGACAGCGCAGCCGCTACTCGAGATAGCGGGCGGGAGAACTGGCGTGGCTCTTACGCGAGCGTGTCGCCGAGTGCGTCGAGTGCGGCGTCGCGAACCGCACCGCGTTCGCCAGAGAGGAATTCGACGTAGCCGTCGTGGCCGCCGACGACGCGGACGCCGGCGTCGGGGACGGTCTCGGCGATCGTCTCGCCAAGTTCGCGGACGTCGACGGTCGTGGTCGCGCGAACGTGGAGTTCGTCCTCGTCGAGGCCGAGCGTGACGAACCGGTCGTCCTCGCGGTCGCGCCGGTGGAGTTCGTCGAGCAGTAACTCCGTCGGCGGGAAGTCAAAGCGGTGGGTGAACGCCGCCGTGTCGAGGACGGCGACCGTGACGTCGCCGACCGACCGGGTCTCGAGGTTCTCGCGTGCGGTCTCGAGTTCGGTCTCGAGTTTGTCGCGGAACTGTTCGGAGACGTGTGCGGCGAGGCCGCTGGCGCCGTCGAACAGCAGGTCGACGACGAGTTCGCGCTTGTCCTTGTACGACTGGTAGTAGGCCTCGAGCGCGACGGCTTCGCGGCGCTCGGAGATGTCGGTCTCGTCGTAGCCTGCCTCGGCCGCGATCTCGGTGTAGGCGTCCGGCACGCCCTCCCAGTAACTGACCGCGGGGAGGTGCGTGAGGTCCTCGCGCACGTCGTCGTTGACGTGGGCGGCGACGTTCGCCGCAAGCGCCGTGGACGTGACGTCGTCGCCGTCGACGTCGCCGAGCGTCGGGTTGACAGCCACGGACACCTCGCCGGCGATCTCCGCGTCGGCGTGGCTGTCGTCGATCACCAGCCGCTTCGCGCCGTAGAGCTCGAGGAGGTCGTAGCCGTCTGTCGACTCGGCCGTCGAGCCGGCGTCGACCAGCACGACCAGCGGGAGCTGTTCGCCGTGTCGATCTCGCGCCTCGAGCATCGACGTGACGTCGCCCGTGGCGGCGTCCATGTCGTAGACCCGTCCGTCGAGCGGCCGTCGCTCGAAGTAGTGGTACTCGGCGTCGTCGCGGGTGTGTTTCTCGCGGATCAGCGGCAGGACGGCGCGTTCGATGGCCGCACCGGCGACGTAGCCGTCGGCGGTCGCACTGTGGCGGACGACGATCGGACGCGCTTCCATGACCGCACGACGGATCGTCGTCGCCGCCTCGAGGAGGTCGTCCTCGACCGCGGCGACGGCGTCGTGGTCGGCAAAGAGGTCGACCGCCTCCGGACGCGCCTCCTGCTGGATGGCGTCCTCGAGTCGCTGCTCGACTTCCGTTCGGTCGTCGCCCTCGAGAATCTCGAGGGTCTCCGTCTCGACCTGCAGACTGCCGTGGCGGCGCTCGACTTCGCCCTCGAGTGCGACGACGTCGTCGACGTCGACTGCGGGGTAGGCACGAACGCCTGCCTCCTCGAAGGCGGCACACTCGACGGCACCCGTCTCGTCGCTGAGTTCGAACACTGTCGGGCCGCTGGTCTGGCGGACGCCGGTGATTTCGCCCTCGAGGCGGACGACGCTCCCGACCTGGTCGTCGAGCGAACCGACGCTCGTCGGCTTGAGCGGGGATTCGGGCTCTTCGACCTCCATCGTCGGGGTGGCCGGTTCGCTCTCGTCGGCCGTCGTCCCGCTGCCGTTGGTCACGGCGTCGGTCTCGTCGCCCGCATCGGCGGTCGACTCGTCCGGTTCGCTCGACTCGTCCTCGCCTGGCATACGTTCGCCACCGGGGGCGTCGATCAGCGTCCCGCGGAACTCGCGGTCTGCCTGTCGAATCGACCAGCCGAGGTCGACGTTGCCGTTGTCTCTGACGTCGAGTACCTGTACGTAGACGGTGTCACCCGGCTCCCAGTCTAGGCTCTCGAGCCGGCGATCGAGTTCGCTTCGGTGCAGCAGTCCCGTGACGTGGTCGCCCAGGTCGACGAAGACGCCGAAATCGGCGTAACCATCGACAGTACCCCGGTAGTAGCGACCGGGGGTGAGTTGCGAGGGGGAGTCGCCTTCGAACTCGAAGACGGCGTCCTCCTCGTGGGTCTCACAGACGAGCCCGTCGACGGGCTTGCCGCAGATGATACAGTTGCCCATCTATTCGGCACAAGCAGTTTCGTCCTAAAACGGTTGTCGAATCGCGCTCGTCACGGCTGCCGACGAACACGACCGTCCATCACGCCGATAGAATTCGAGAATCTCGGCAGCTGACGACCGAAGTCACTCGAAAACCGGCGAATCGTCCTCGAGCGCCTCGACGTCGCGGACGATTTTCCGCACGTCTTCGGGAAACAGCGACACCTGCAGTTCGTTCCCCTCGTCGTCCTCGAAGACGAGTTTGACCCGCTTGTCGCCGAACTCGCGAGCCTGTGCGCGTTCGACGTCGAACAGTTTGACCGTCGCAGACTTGTTCGTCGGTCCGACGTTCTTGATCGACCCCTCTTTCAGTTCAACCATGAACTCCTCGAGTTCCAGCGCAAGCATAGTCGTCGTACGCGTACGATGTCCAGGTAAAAAACGACACGTCATCGCCGCATCCCTGTGGCCGCGTCGGGCGTGGCCGTGTTGGCCGGGTGGTGTGTCATCGTTCGTGCGGCCAGTCGTCCTGTCGGCTGGACGAGAACCGGAGAACGCTCGATCGCACGCGAGCAGTCGTCAGCGGGGTCGACGGCCACCCAGGCGCGGTCGAGGTGCGGATCGCTTCGTCCAGCAGTACGTCATTGCTACCTCGACATCATAAAAGTCAGTGATCGTACATTCGCGTTCCGTCTCTCGATTCCACCACAGGCGAGAGAGGAAAAGTCGCCTGCGATCAATTTTAAGTTCGTAACGGACGAAGGTGACGACGTCATGCAACTCACCTGGCACGGCCACTCGACGTGGCACGTCACCGTCGGCGACACGGAACTGCTGATCGACCCGTTCTTCGACAACCCGAAGACGGACCTCGAGCCGTCGGACGTGGAGACGCCGGACTACGTGCTGTTGACCCACGGCCACGCCGACCACATCGCCCACGCGGGTGAGTTCTCGGACGCGACGCTCGTGGCAACGCCGGAACTCGTCTCCTACGCCCAGGAGGAGTTCGGCTTCGAGGACGCCGTCGGGGGGATGGGGATGAACCTCGGCGGCACCGTCGAGTGTGGCGACGCCTACGTGACGATGCACCGGGCCGACCACACCAACGGCATCATGACCGAAAACGACCGGAGCGCCGGGATGCCCGCTGGCTTCGTCGTCTCGGATACGAAGCCGACCCAGAGCGCAGACGAGGAGAGCGAGACGTTCTACCACGCTGGCGACACCGGACTCATGACCGAGATGCGCGACGTCATCGCGCCCTTCTTGGAGCCCGATGCCGCTGCCGTCCCGATCGGCGACCACTTCACCATGGGTCCCTGGCAGGCCGCCGTCGCCGTCGACTGGCTCGACGTCGACCACGCCTTCCCGATGCACTACGACACCTTCCCGCCGATCGAACAGGACCCCGAGGACTTCGCCCGCGAGGTCAGGGCGACGGGTAGCGACGCCGAGGTCCACGCCCTCGAGGCCGACGAACCGTTCGATCTCGGCGAGCGACTTCCCTGACCGGCCCCGCCAGCCATTTCGACGAACGTGTCGTGGACAACGTTTACGACACCAGCCGTCGTCCGTTTTCTTGCCATGTCGAAAGACGTCACCACCATCTCCGAGGAGGGGTTCAGTGCGACCAACGAGATTCGCGAGTTCGAGACCGAGATCGACGCGACTGCCGAGGACGCCCCGGACACGCTCGAGGCCCTGCTCGCGGCCTACGGCTCCTGTTACGTCCCCGCGCTCCGCGTCGGCGGCCAGCAACGCGACGTCGAGGACCTCGGGCGCATCGAGATCGACGTCTCGGGCGACCTCAACGACGACGACAAACTCGAGTCGATCAGTTTCGACATTCGCGTCGAGGAGGACGTCGACGACGAGAAGGGAGAGGCGATCATCGAGCGCGCGTTCGAACTCTGTAAAGTCCACGACGCGCTGAAAGACAGCCTCCACGCCGACGCGTCGTTCGAGGGGGGCGCGTTCTAACGCCCTTCGGTCGAACGGACGACGAAACGTTCTCGAGGGGAAACCCTATACCTTCACCGACCCAACCGGTGGCCATGACCGAGGACTCGTGGACCGACAGGATCGTCGGCGAACGGATGACCGTCGATCAGGAGTTCTCCTCGCGGATCGCCGGCTCTCGATTCACGAGCCAGGAGTGGAGTCTCATCATGACTGCCACCGAGTTCGAGATCGAACATCCCGAGGACCCCGATCGAGCGAGAATCGTCGCCAACACGGAAAAAATCGAGCAGATCCTGCCCGAACTCGAGAACGTCCGCTCGCAGGTCGGGGCGATGGGCGGTGCGACGCCGGACCAGAACTCCGGGTCTGGCGGCGGTATCGTCGACTCGATCAAGGGCGCACTCGGGATGGGCGGTGGCGGCGGCGATTCCTACGAGGCCGAACGCGAGGCGGCCGAGACGCTCACCCAGGAGTACGCCGAACAGCTACAGTCACACCTCGAGTCCAACGGCCGGTGGGACTCGATTCGCGACTCCGTCGCCGACGAGTAGCGCCTCGACTCATACTGTCTGTCGTGGCTGGTCCCGGTGCAACCGCACGACGGTTCTCGAGTGCATCGGTACTGACACACGACAGTCGTTATCAGTCGCCTGCATGGAACATCGTGTACTCGCTGGCTTCGTAGATGTTGATGAGTTCACGGACGAGTTCGTCGTACGACTCGTCTTCGACGCGCAGCGCGTCGAGACGCTCGATCGTCTCCTCGTCGAGTTCGACCGTAGGCATAGCAAGTGAACGAATGCCGCGAACGATCATAAATGCCGACGGCTAGTGCCGGTGAACCCACTGTCGCCACACCTTTACGTGCGCCCGCCGTCCGGGGAGGTATGTCAGACGACGTCGAGACGATCACGTTCACGATCGAGTCCGAAAACGGCGACGAAGACGACGTAACGCTCCCGGCCGGACTGGTCGAGCTGGTCGCCGAAGGCGGGCAGTCGCCGACCGAAACCGTCGGCGACATCGCGTTGCTCTCCTTTGCCAGTCGCGCACACCACATCGTTCACCACGGCGAGGAAGCCGACGCGGAACTCGAGGCACAGGAAGCGCGCGTGATGGACCTGTTCGAGGAGCGTTTTGGCGTTACGTTCGGCGAAGCCACCGGCCACCAGCACTGAGACGGTCTAGAGAACGGGTCGCGAGCGACTAGCCAGCAACTCCGTTGCTCTGATTCTCCGAGTCTGGCGACTCCTGCCCCTCGAGTGGCGCGACCTCGCCGGCGGTCGGCGTCGCGACGGTCGCCGGCTCGTCGTAGCCGTGACTCGAGAGGTCGACCTCCCAGACGAGGCGTTCGTCGTCGCTCTCGGGCGTCCACTCGACGGTGAACGTCGACGTACCCGACGCGAGTTCTTCCGGCGGTTCGTCGGCGGTCGTCCCCTCGACGAACGCGCTCTGGGCGACGATCGGGTTCTCGTTCGGGTTCTCGTAGCCGAAGGTGACGTCGATGCCGTCGTCGGTCGGCGTCGTCTCCTCGACGGTCAGTTCCGGCCGGATCGGTCGCACGTCCTCGAGACAGTCCTCGGCGTCTGGGTTGTCGATCGCCTGTTCGAACTCGCCCTGGTCGTCTGCGAGGGCGATCGACGCGAGGATCGACGAGCGGTCGTTTTCGGCCGGGTACGCGCCCCGATCTTCGATCTGGACGACTCTCGTGTCGTCGTCTTCGAACGCCCGCTCCTCGGGACCGATCCGCACGATCGTCGTTCCGTTTCCGTCGGCGAGCTGCTCCCACGGAACCTGTGGCGTCGCGGTCTCCTCGTCGAGGCCGTCGGTCGCGTAGAACTGCTGGGTGTACTCGATTGCGTCGACCTCGCCGCTGATCTCGACGGCCGTACAGTTCAGGAACTCGACCTCTGGTTCGGCCGGTTCTGCCTCGTCGCCGTCGGCTTCGACCGGTTCGTCCGGCGTTTCGGGTTCGGCCGGTTCGACGGTGACCACCGCGTCGTCAGCGACCGCCGTCTCGTCGTCCTCGAGATACGGTTCGTCTGCGTCGCCATCGGTTTCGGCGTAGCCGAACGACTCGTCCTCGTCGGTGTCGCGGTGGGCGACCGCCAGCAGCGTGTGCTCTCCTTCCTCGAGCGACTCCTCGTCGAACTCGAGGCCGGGCACGTCGAAGAGGTCGACGGTCACGTTCTCGGTCTCGCCGGCCTCGAGGGCGTCGGAGACGCCGATCACGCTCTCGGGCTCGAGGTCGTCGACGGTCAGGTCGTCGACGTCTCCAACCTCGAGCGCGTCCGCGTCGTAGACCGCGACGAAGCCGCCGTCGGGAGCCTCGACCGAGTCGACGGTGACGTTCGTCCCGTTCGACGTCTGGTCCGTGAACGTGACGTTCGCCACCGGCGTCGGCTCCTCGAGTTCGACCGCGTACTCGATCGTCTCGTTCGCGAGTACCGCGTCGTCCTCGGCGGCGCGAACTTCGACGTCGACGGTCGCGTTCTCCTCGAGTGGTGGCTCTAGCTCGATCGAGGCGTTCTCGAGGGCCTCGTCCGCCTCGATCGAGTCGGTCTCGACGGTCACGTCGTCGTAGCTCGCGGTGAGGTAGTAGTCGACGGAGGCACTCGCCTCGTCGACGGTGAGCGTCGTTCCGTTACCCGTCTGATCGGCGACGGAGAGCGTCGCTTCGGGCGTCGGCTCCTCGAGTTCGACCGTGTACTCGATCGTCTCGCTTGCGAGCACCGCGTCGTCCTCGGCGGCGCGGACCTCGACGTCGACGGTCGCGTCCTCCTCGAGCGGTGGCTCCAACTCGAGCGTGGCGTTCTCGGCGGTCTCGTCCGCGTCGAAGTCGTCGCTCGTTGCTGTCTCGTCGTCGTAGCTCACGGCGAGGTAGTAGTCGACGGAGGCGCTCGCCTCGTCGACCGTGAGCGTCGTCCCGTCGCCCGTCTGGCCGGCGACGGAGAGCGTCGCTTCGGGTTCTGGTGGTGCCTCCTCGTCTCCTTCGTCTTCTCCTTCGTCGTCCGCTTCGTCGACCGGTTCGTCTGCAGGTTCTTCCTCGTCCTCCTCGAGACGCTCCTCGACGTCTTCGGCGGCGACCGAGACGAGTTCGTCCGCGTCTTCGATGTCCTGCTCGGCGGCGGTAGTGGCGGTGTCCGTGGCTGTCGTCTCGGCGATCTCCTGTAGTTGCGTCACGCTCACCTCCTGGGTCTGGATCTGTTCGCCGACGGCGAGACAGGTCCCGCTCGCCGCCGCCTGAATCTGTTCGGCCGTCGCCTCCTGGGCCTGCGAGAGCGCGCCCGCCGACGCACCCTCGGCGAGGACCTGCACCTGAACGACGCTGACGATCTGGACCTGGGTGACGGCACCCTGGCCAGCACCGCGGGCCGCCGCCTGGATCTGCTCGATGTCGACCACCTGGTTCTGGACCGCCGACGAGACCGCTCCTGCCGCGGCACCCGTTGCGGCGGACTGGACCTGCGTGATCGACACCTCCTGGCGCTGGACGAGGACGCCACCGGCGCTCCCCTCGGCTGCCGCCTGGATCTGCTCGACCGTCGCCTCCTGGCTCTGGGAGATCGACCCCTTCGCCGCCCCGAACGACGCTTCCTGGATCTGCGTGATCGAAATTCGCTGTACCTGTTCGATTTCGACGCGCTGGATCTGCTCGAGCGAGCCCTTGCCGGCACCGCGTGCGGCCGCCTGCGTCTGCTCGACGCTCACCTCCTGGCGCTGGACGAGCGCGCCGCGAGCGGCACCCATCGCAGCCTGCTGGACCTGCTTGATCGTCACCCGCTGGACTTGCTCGACGTCGACGCGCTGTTCCTGGACGGCCCCCACGAGCGCGCCCGCCGACGCGCCCGCTGCGGCCGACTGGACGTGCTCGAGCGTGACCTGCTGGCGCTGTTCGACCGTGACGTTCTGGTACTGCTCGATGACGCCGTAGGCCGCGCCCTGTGCGGCCTCCCGGATCGTGCCGGCCTTCCCGACGTCGTTCTCGCCGGCTTCGCGTGTGGCTCCCGCCGCAGCGCCTCGCGTCGCGACCTGTAGCTGGTCGACCGTCGCCCGCTGTTTCTGTGCGATCGCGCCGTGAGCGGCACCCCAGGTCGCACTCTGCATCTGGGTCGCGTTGGCCGTCTGGTTCTGCGCGAGTGCGCCGTCGGTCGCACCGCCGACGACCGCCTGCACCTGCTCGACGTCGACCTGCTGGTCCTGGACCAGCGCGCCGTGGACCGCGCCAGCCGTCGCCTGCTGGACCTGCTCGACGTCGGCCTCCTGGTGCTGGGAGACCGACTCGAGCGCCCCGTCGATCGCCGCCGCTCGCTGCTCCTGGGTCACCTCGACGCCCTGTGACTGGACGATCTCGATCCCCTCGTCGACGCCTTCCTCGACGGCGTCTTCCTGTTCTTGCTGTAGCTGTGCATGCTGTGACTGCTGTCGTTGTGCGCCCGCCCCAGCCGTCGACCGGACCGCCGCCTGTCCGCTTCCTGCTGCCATCGGTGCCGACCCGCTTGCCGCCTCGAGTGGCGCGTCGCCGCCACGGCGCTCGAGTCCGGACTCCTCGGCCCCTGCTGCGAGCACGGGAGCGACGACGGCACTCGAGACCATGCCCGTCGCGACGACGACTGTCACTACGAGTGCGACGCGATTCATGCTCGCCCCCGCCCATTCCGCCGAGTCGAATACGCTGTAACGACTGCCATATGTCTCCCTTGGCGGGACGATTCGACGTATAAGCGCCCCGGTCGTTTCAGTTAGAGCGGGGACACAATTGCCGGTTGCAGACCGAACGGCGCGGCGAACGGTACGTTTCGAACTCGCAGACTCGCCGACTGCAGTGTGACGACGTGCGTCCTCGAGGGCTGGTGTCGTCACGTCGTCTACGTCACACGCCGGATAGACGGGTGACATGAAGCGGCCCATTGGGGCCTGCGTACGCCACAGACGGGCCGGGAAGCGACGACTGATACGGACCGTTGTACGTCCGTCCCGCAGCGACCGCGTCCCGTCGGGCGATCGCTGCGAAACGTCGGTACAGCAGACCGTATGACCGGTAGTATATCGGATAGCGTGGTGACAGGACTGCTCTCCCCGGTACGACGACAGATGACCAACCCTGCCGTAAACCAAAGCACTAACTTTGGTTTACGACACACACCGGGTATGGCAACGGAACGTAATTCGGTCGAACTCGTCGATGCCGACACCGTGGGGTTGTTCGCCCGCGCGGCGCTGCTGGCGGCGTTGATGGGTGCAGCCTCGTACGTGTCGATTCCACTCCCGTTCTCACCCGTCCCGGTGACGCTGCAGGTGCTCGTCGTCTACCTCGCCGGGCTGTATCTCGGGCCACTCTGGGGCGGCGCGTCGGTCGGACTGTTCCTCGCTGCCGGCGCGGTCGGCGCACCGGTGTTCGCAGAGGGCAAAGCCGGAGTCGGCGTGCTGGTCGGATACACCGGTGGCTACCTCCTGGGGTACCTGCTCGGCGCAGTGCTGGTCGGGCTGTTCGTCCACCGCAGTCTCGACCGCCTCCGGGACCCCGCCGAGACGTCCCTGCCGGTGCTCGTCGGGAGCCTCGTCGCCGCGCTCGTGCTCATCTACGCACTCGGCGTCGTCTGGTTTGCGCACGTACAACAAGTCGAACTCGCGGCGGCGATCGGTGTCGCCATCGTCCCCTTCATCCCCGGCGATATCCTCAAAATCGTCACCGCGATCGCCATCGCCAAACGCGGCGTGATCGATCCGGTATGATCGCGTCGGGCCGTCGAGACGGGCGTCGGTGGTGGCGATGATCGAGTTCCGATCCGTCTCGTTCGCCTTCGACGACGTCCCCGTCCTCGAGGACGTCTCGCTGTCGATCGCCGACGGCGAGTTCGTCGTCCTCGCGGGTGCCAACGGGAGCGGCAAGAGCACGCTCCTGCGACACTGCAACGCTCTGCTGACGCCCGACGAGGGCGAGGTGCTCGTCGACGGCGTCTCCGCCGAGGCAGATCCCGTCGCCGCCCGGACGAGCGTCGGCATGGTGTTCCAGCACCCCCGAGACCAGTTCGTCGCGGCGACCATCGGTGCCGACATCGCCTTCGGCCCCGAGAACCTCGGTCTCGAGCGCGCGGAAATCGACCGCCGGGTGGCCTCCGCACTCGACGCCGTGAACCTGTCGGGACGGGAAACCGAGCGCATCGACGCGCTCTCTGGTGGCGAGCAGTCCCGCGTCGCGATCGCGGGCGCGCTCGCGATGGAACCGACCCACCTCGTCCTCGACGAACCGTTCACCGGCCTCGACGAACCCGCCCGGCAGTCCGTCCTCGAGCGACTCGAGGACCTCGCGGCCGACGGCACCGGCGTCGTCGTCGCGACCCACGACCTGCGCGACGTCCTCGCGCTCGCGGATCGCGTGATCGCCATGGCCGACGGTCGACTCGTCGTCGACGAGCCGCCCGAGAACGCACTCGAGGCACTCGAGTCGGTCAGCGTCCGCATCCCTCGCTCTCGCTCTCGATGCTGACCTACGAACCCGACGAGACGGTCGCCCACCGGCTCGATCCCCGATCCAAACTGGCCGTCCAGATGGGGTTCGCCGTCGCCGCGCTGGCGCGCATCTCGCCACGGGCGCTGCTCGCACTGTCCGTCGTCGCCGCGATCGCGTTGCTGGTCGCTCGCGTCTCGCTCGCGCGCGCGCTGTATGCCTACCGGTTTGCGCTCGTCGTCCTCGCGGCCGCGCCGGTCGTCTCCACGGTCACGCTCGGCTCGCCGTGGATCGACCCCGCGGCAGCCGTCACCCCCGCGCTGGCGAGCTACCGCGTGCTGTTGATCCTGCTCGTCAGCGCGGCGTACGTCCGCTCGACGCCAGTTCGCGACTCGCGGGCTGCCATCCAGCAGACGATCCCTGGAAAAGCGGGCCAGCTACTCGGCACCGGCGTCGCGCTCGTCTTCCGGTTCCTCCCGGTATTACTCGCAGACGTACGGACGATCCGCGAGGCAGTCGCTGCCCGACTCGGCGACGAACGCGGCCCGGTCGAGCGAGCCAGTCGGCTGGGAATCCTCGGCCTCTCGCGAGCGTTCGCTCGAGCGGATCGGCTCTCGCTGGCCCTGCAGGCGAGGTGTTTCTCGTGGAACCCGACACTCCCCGCACTGGCGTTCTCGCGGCTCGACGCACCGGTTCTCGTGATCGCGGCCGGGCTGACAGTGTCGCCGCTGCTGTGAGTCGGCCTGTCCCGGGGAGGTTTTTTAGCCCGTCGAGGAGAAGTCACCTCGATGACTCGATGAGTCTCATCGCAGAGTTCGAACTGACCAATCCGATCCTCCTGGACACCAGACGCACCGTCCCCGACATCGACGTTCAGGTCGAGGATGAACAGCTCTCGCTGGACGATCTCCCGAAACTGGTGTTCTGGGCCAGTGGCGACACCGACGACCTGGAGCAGTTCGAGCGCCTGCTGCCGTCCGACCCGACCATCGAGGAGTACGAACGTCTCGCCGACCTCGGCGGGCGACGGCTCTACCGCATCTCGCTCACGGAGGCGGGGCGCGTCGGAATGACCTACTCGAAAGCGGTCGAACTCGACATCACCTTTCTCAAGATCTGGGGCTCGGGCGAAACCCTGCGGTACCGCGCTCAGGTCCCGTCACGAGAAGCGCTATTTGCCTACCGGGACGTGTGTCGGGAACGGAACCTCTCCTTTCGGCTCGTCAGCCTCTTCCAGGGCGAGTTCTCCGAGGCCGACGAGTTCGGCGTCACCGCCCGCCAGCGCGAAGTCCTCCTCCACGCCCTCGAGGAGGGCTACTTCGACGTTCCCCGGCAGACGACACTCGAAGAGCTCGCCGAGGATCTGGACGTGTCGGACCAGGCGCTCTCTGCGATCCTCCGCCGTGGGCAGGCGAACCTGCTCCGTCACACCCTCACCACCGACGCCCCTACTTAAAGGAGTTGGATTGCCAACTCTAGCCTCTTGCCCGTTGCAGCGGTATCTGGAGTATAGTCAAATCATGTCCGTAGAGTGCAACCAGGTACGAGAGAAGCTTGAAAACGAGAACGGAACCGAAACCGTCCACTACCGACTCGAACCGGGTGAGTCGCTGAGCGAAGCGGTCGTCGAAGCCGTCGCAGCGGCTTCGGGACGGAGCATCTTCGCGACCGACGAAGACGCAGAGCCGCTGCCGCCGCTGTACGACGTAATCGACCCGGACGCGCTCAACTCGCTTTTCAAACCAGGACGCGAGAGCGAGCAGATCGACGGCTGCGTCTCTTTCACCTACTGCAACCATCGGGTCGTCGTCGAGAGTTCCGGTTCCGTGCTGGTCAGCCCCGCCGAGTGATCACTGGCGCACTCGAGTACGTACTGTCGGACGGTTCCACGGGTTCTTCTCGATTCGGTGTTCGGATCGCTGGCACGCTCGAGAACTGGTTCGCCAGAAACGGTGTGGGTGGAGGGATTTGAACCACGGTCGGAGCGAAGCTCCTCCCTGATTCAAATCCCTCTGGCGTATTTGCTGCTCGCGAGGTTGCTCGCAGCAAAATAAGCCGGTGGAGGGATTTGAACCCTCGACCTAATCCTTACGAAGGATTCGCTCTGCCAGTCTGAGCTACACCGGCACGCGTCACCCGAGTGTGCATCGGCGTGCACTTCTACGTAGGGCAGAAACCAGCCATAAGGATTGCGAATCGTTTCGGTCGTGAGAGAGGGAAACGTGACAGTTACTCACTCGAGGCCGTCACCGCTCGAGTCGGACGTCGAGACAGACGTTCAGTTCGTGTGGCGCGTACGATCGGACGGTCCGTCGGGTCTCGACGGTCACGTCGTACTCGGGTTCGGCGGCCGCGCGGATCGCTCGCTCGCCGGGACCGAAGGGGTCGTCCTCGTGCTGGATGTCGTAGTAGTGGAGGACGCACTCGTCGTCCGCGATCGTGACGGCGGACTCGAGGAACTCGTCGGCGCTGTGGGGGAGGTTCATCACGATCCGGTCGGCCCAGCCCTCGTACTCGGGGGCGACCTCCCGGACGTCCGCGGCGATTGCAGTCACGCGGTCTTCGACCCCGTTGCGGCGGGCGTTCTCCCGGAGATACTCGATCGCGCACTCGTTGACGTCGACGCCGACGCAGTCTGCCCCGCGTTTCGCGAAGGGAATCACGAACGGACCGACGCCGGCGAACATGTCCAACGCACGCTCGCCCTCTTCCACCTGCTCGGCTACGCGGTGGCGTTCCGTAGCCAGTCGGGGCGAGAAGTACACCTCGGCGAGGTCGAGGGCGAACTCGCAGCCGTACTCGCGGTGGACCGTCTCGGTTCCCTCGCCCGCGAGCACCTCCCAGTCGCGCACCCGCGTCTCACCCTTGACCTTCGAAGCCTTGTTGAGCACCGTCTCGACGGGCAGGTCCGACTCGACGATGGCGTCGGCGATCGTTCGAGAGCGCTCGTCGTCCTCCTCGTCGACGATGACGACGTCCCCCAGCCGTTCGTAGGAGGGCTCGAATCCCAGGCGGTCGGCGGGCGTGGTCTGCGTTTCGCGCTCCGGGACCTCGCGAGAGACGACCTCGAGGGCGTCCGGGACCGCCTCGGGATCGGTCACGGGGATGTAAAGCGTACCGTCCGCGACGGTGATCTCGAACTCGTCGGCGATCAGGTCCGCGTCGGCGAGTTCCCGGCGCGTGCGCTCGCCCTCCTCGCGCGGGACCCGGACACACGGGACTTCCATACCGGTGTTCGCCGCCAGCACGCCGTAACGCTGACGCTTCGGCGGCCGCGATGCGACCACCGAGCTACGTGAACCAGAAGAAAGAATGTTCTGATCGCAAATATAATTCTCTTGCCTAAAAGAATTATATGTGGGTGTGATGTTAGAACGCGTGCAATGGCAGACAGTGACAAACCACACTCCAGTGGCAGCGTTTCTCCGGGTGACACGAGTCAGCGCGTCGGGATGGAGGTCCTCCGGGAGCGGGGACTCGAGCCGGAAGAACTCCGCGAGACGCTGATCGACGCGATCGGTGCCGAGTTCACGACGTACTACTACTATACGAACCTGCGAATGCACCTCGCGGGCAACGAAGACTACAAGGAGATCACCGAGGACGCCCGCCTCGAGGACCGGGCACACTTCGAACTCGTCGCCCCACGGGTGTACGAACTCGGCGGTGCGCTCCCGAACGACATCCGCGAGTTCGCCGACCGGGCGTCCTGTCCCGATGCCGAGGTGCCGACGCCCATGAGCGGCGAGGGCGGGTTCGACACCGAGAACCTCGACGCCGAGGGCATCCTCGAGGTGCTGCTCGAGGCCGAACGGTGTGCGATCCGCACCTGGAGCGAGGTCTGTGACATGACTCGAGACGTGGACCCGCGCACGTACGACATGGCCTCGCGTATCCTGCAAGAGGAGATCGAACACGAGGCGTGGTTTGTCGAACTCCTCTCGATGGAGCGCGACGGCGAGATCAACCCGGCCGGCCACTTCGTCCGGGGCGAACCCGGCGACGCGCCGTACTCGACGAACCGGCGGTTCAACGACAGCGCCTAATCGCGACCGGGGAGCGATCGAGCGCGAACCGAGCTTTTTCCAGGGTCGTCGAATATCGATCCTAGCCGTCTTCCTCCGGCAGGTAATGTTCCCTGTGGACGACCTCTTCGACACCGTCTTGGATCGCCGTCACGACGATCTGGTCTCCCTCGGGGTGCAGTTCCAGGACCCCTTCGGCACCCGCCCACGTCGTCGATATCCCGTCGGTCTCCTTCCGGTAGAACTCGAGTTCCATGTCGGCGATCGTCGACTCGATTCGGACGGTGTCGGCCTCGATTCCCGGCGAGTCGGTGAGGACGACCCGCGCCCACTCCGCGTCTTCGGCGAATTCGCTGTCTTTATCGTATTCCCAGTCGATTTCCGCGACGACGTCGTCGTTCTCGTCGACTATCGGCTCCTCGAAGACCTCCTCGGGATCGTCGGGCGTGTCGTCGATCGGTCCGCCGAAGAAGACCTGCCATTCGCCGTCTTCCGTCACGAGCACCAGCCGTTCGAGGTCGTCCTCCAGTACCTCTCCCTCGACGTCAACCAGGGCGATCTCCTGCGAGCCGATCTCTTCCTCGAGGTCGGTGTTCTGGAACCAGAACGCCGCGTTCTCCAGTTCGAGCACGTCCTCGACCGAGCCGTTCTCGGCCACGACTTCGGCCTCGTACTCCGGCACTTCTTCGGACTCCGTACCCTCGAACTTCCAGCCGTCTTCCTCCCACCTCTCGGGATTGAGCGGACTCTCACTGTGGACGACGTCGGCCATCGCGTCGGTATCTCCGGCAACGGACGCTTCGAAGTAAGCGTCGACCACCTCGAGCAGTTCGGCTTCATCCTCTTCGGTCGACTCGTCGGCCTCCTCGTTAGCGCGATGATCTTTGCCGTTCGACCCGTCATCTTCATCGTTCGACTCGTCGCCGTTGGTCGTCTCGTTGCTGTCGTCGAGACAGCCGGCGATTCCAGCGGTTCCCAATACGCCCAACGCGGTGAGGTACTTTCGTCGTTCCATACACCGTTCTTATTAGTATATATACATTAACCGTCAACCAGAGTTTCCGAGCGAGAAACAGATGACGAGTGGATACCGACCGTCACACCCTATCCCACGTCGATGCTCGAATACGCGTTTCTCCTGGTCAGCCCCGGACTCGTGGTCTCGGTCCTCCGGTGTCCGGTGTTGCTCTCCGGGCGTCTTCGGGCGCTCTTCCGGCGGTTGCCGCCGTCCCGTTCGACCGTCGGGGGCTACGTCGCCGTGGCGCTATCGCTACCGTTTCTCGTCGGAACGGGCCTCGTGTTTGCGTCCGTTTCGCCCGCGGACGCCGCACTGTCAAACGCGCTCGTGAACTTGGTAATGTACCTCTCGGCCGTCTACGTGGGGGGAGTGTCCCTGCTAACGGGAGTCCCCTCCAACGGGCAGGTCTCGATTGGGATCCGACCGGGTACGGCCTTCGGACGTGGGCCCCTCCCATCGGGGCGACGTTCTGGTACGTCGTCGTGTTTGCGGTTCCGCTGGTTTTCCTCGCGTCCGTCCTCGTGTCACCGACCGGCTAGGCGGGGTCGATAGCGTTATAATACGCGACGGCGCTACGCTCGCTATGCTCACCTTCATCGGCCTCGGCCTCTACGACGAACGATCGATCACCGTCGAGGGCCAGGAGGCGCTTCGTGCGGCAGACCGCGCCTACGCCGAGTTCTACACCAGCGAGTTGATCGGGACGACCGTCTCCGACCTCGAAGACCACCACGGCGTCGAGATCGAGGTCCGCGACCGCGCGGGCGTCGAACAGCACCCCGACGAGATCCTCGAGGCCGCCGAAACCGAGGACGTGGCCTTCCTCACCGCGGGCGACACGATGATCTCGACGACCCACGTCGACCTCCGACTCCGGGCCCACGAGCGCGGGATCGAGACGCGAGTGATCCACGGCGTCACCGCTCAGACGGCCACGAGTTCGCTGACCGGCCTCCAGAACTACCGCTTCGGGAAGGCGACCACCCTGCCGTTTCCCTACGCTCACGGGGCCGACGGCCTCCCCGCGAGCGTCACCGAGACGATCGAGGGGAACCGCGCTCGCGACCTGCACACCGTCGTCTACCTCGACATCAAGGTCGGCCACGAGCGAGCCGCAGAAGACGAGTACATGACCGCCGACGTCGGGGCCGAACTCCTGGCCGCGGAGTACCCCGACCTCGTCGGCGTCGCCGTCGCCCGCGCCGGTAGTCCCGACCCGCTCGTCGAGGCGGCGACGATGGCCGACCTCGCAGAACGTGACTTCGGCGACCCGCTCCATCTGCTCGTGGTTCCCGGCGAACTACACCTCCTGGAGGCCGACGCGCTGGTCGAACTCGCCGGCGCGGACCGCGAGAACCTCGAGATCGCCTGACGGGGACGCGGTCACGCCTCGAGCACGTCGTCGAGTCGCTCCCGGAACTCGTCGGGGACTTCGACGTGTGGCGAGTGGCCGACGTCCTCGAAGACGACTTCCTCGAACGTCCCGCCTTGGTCCTCGTAGGACTCGAGGACGGCACGGGTCTGGTCGACCATCGGCTGGGGCGGGAAGACGTCGTCGCCGGGCCAGTCGTCGACCTCACCCATCCGACCCAGCGTTCCGAGGTCGAAAAGCGACTCGTTGGAGACGATCACGTCGTTCGCACCGCGAATCCACAGGATCGGCGGTTTCGAATCGATCTCGACGAGATCGGACAGATCGCAGTACTTCGGCGAGATGGCGTTGTTCACGCCCGTCTCGCCGGGTGCGACGCCGGGCCAGTTCTCGCTGTCGCGTACCGACCCGGGGTAGTGCTGCTCGCCGACCGCGGTATCGAGCATCCCGGTGAGGTACGACTCCTCGCGGTCGGGATCGAACTCGTGGCTCGAGTCGACGTAGAACGACCGGAGGATGGTTCGCGGGTTCGCCTCACCCTCGTCCTCGCGGAGGCGGTGCTCAAGCCCGGTGACGAACTCCCAGTTCGCCATCCCGCCGCCCGAGCCGGCGTAGTCGGGGAAACACGCCGTCCCCTCGACGTCTTTCGTCCCGCCGAAGCCGTACGGCGACAGCGGGTTGACGAGCACGAGCGCGTCGACGGCGTCGGGGTCGGTGACCGTGTAGTCCATCGCGACGCCGCCGCCGTTCGACCAGCCGACGAGCGTGACCGGCTCATCGACGTCGAGTGCCGACAGGAGCGCCTCGAGGTCGGCAGTGAAGTCGCCGAGGCCGTTCGTCGCGTCGACCGGCTTCGTCTCGCTGTCGCCGTATCCTCGCATGTCGGGCGCGACGGCGTAGTACTCCTCGTCGAGGGCGGCCAGCGTGTCCTCCCAGAATCGCGAGGAGGAGACGTTGCCGTGCAAGAAGACGACCGGCTCGCCGTTCGGATCGCCACGCTCCAGGACGTGCGTCTCGAGGCGGTCGGTCGAAACCGTACGGGAGTCGACGCCGGAGAGCGTGTCGTCTCGGGACATGACCCGGGATACCACGACCAGCGGCATATATCACCGGTCGTACCTCAACGAGTGGGAGAGCCGGCTCACCGCTCGAGCAGAGCCGCGATCCCGCCGCCACCACCGACGCTCATCCCGACCACGCCGCGGGTCGCGTCCGCAGCCGCGAGCGAGTGGGCGAGCGTCGTCGTGAGGATCCCGCCGCTGGCTCCGATCGGGTGGCCGAGCGCGATCGCGCCGCCGTGGGGGTTGAACCTCTCCTCGGGGATCTCGAGTCGATCCAGGACGTGCACCATCGGCGCGGCGAACGCCTCGTTGATCTCGAAGTGGTCGACGTCGGAGACGGCGAGGTCGTTCGCCTCGAGCAGCGACGCGACGGCGTCGCCGACGGCGGTACCGAACCACTTCGGGTCGTCGTAGGCGACGGCGTAGTCGACCACGCGAGCCAGCGGATCGACGCCGGCGTCGCGGGCGGCATCGTCGCTCGCCAGCAGGACACAGCCCGCCCCGTCGCTCAGGTCCGAGGCGTTGCCCGCCGTGATCGTCCCGTCGGGGTCGAACGACGGGGCGAGGTCGGAAAGCGCCTCGAGGGAAGTGTCCGGTCGCGGCCCCTCGTCTTCGGCGAGTTCGCCCCCTGGCGTCGCCATGGAGACGATCTCCGAGTCGAAGACCCCTTCCTCGACGGCCGCTGCTGCCCGCCGGTGACTGCGGAGTGCGTACTCGTCCTGGCGTTCCCGGCTGACGTCGAACCGGTCGACGAGTTCCTCCGTGAGCGTGCCCATGTGGGCGTCGTAGGTCTCGTCCCACAGCGAGTCGCGAATCATCGCGTCGACGAGCGTCGCGTCGCCGTGGCGTCTCCCCCGGCGCATGCCGGGAACGAGGTACGGCGCGTTCGACATCGACTCCATACCGCCGGCGACGGCCGCGTCGATCCGACCGGACGCGATCCGATCCGTCGCGAGGGCGATCGCCCGCAGGCCCGAGCCGGAGGCCTCGTTGATCGTCGTCGCTGCCACCGAGTCGGGCAGGTCGGCGTTCACCGCAACCTGTCGTGCGGGCACCTGCCCGAGCCCGGCCTGGATCGCGTTCCCCAGCCCGACCCAGTCGATCGCCTCCCTCGAGAACGCGGTCCGCTCGAGCAACCCCTCGAGGGCGGTCGTCCCGAGTTCGATCGCCGAGACGTCCGCGAGCGAGCCGAGGAATCGTCCGTGTGGCGTGCGCGCTGCGTCGACGAGAACGACGTCGGTCATAGCCCTCAGACCACTGCGATCGATATAAAAGATGGACGAGAGTCGTCAGCACCGTTCACACTGCGTCGTCGCTCGAGTCCGAGTGTGAGCGTTCGAAAAACGCGTCGAACCGACCGACAGCTCTCAGAGCCGATCGATCACGGCGTTCGTCACGTCCTCGGTCGAGGCGTCGCCACCGAGATCCGGCGTGCGGGGACCGGACTCGAGGACGTCCTCGACGGCCTCGCGAACGGTCCCGGCTTCGTCGTCGTGGCCGAGGTACTCGAGCATCATCGCGGCGGAGATGATCTTCGCTGCGGGGTTGGCGACGCTTTCGCCGGCGATGTCGGGTGCGGTGCCGTGGACGGGTTCGAACAGCGCGCGCTCTGGGCCGACGTTCGCGCTCGGCAGAAGGCCGAGCCCGCCGACAAGTCCCGCCGCCAGATCCGAGAGGACGTCGCCCGCGAGGTTCGGACAGACGACGACGTCGAACTGCTCGGGGTCGAGACAGACCTGCGTCGCGAAGGCGTCCATGAGCACCTCGTCGGTCTCGACGCCGTGGTCGTCGGCGACCTCGAGGACTGTCTCGCGGAACAGGCCGTCGGTCTCGCGCATCACGTTCGCTTTGTGGACGACCGTGAAACCGTCGTGGCCGTGCTCCGCGACGAACTCGCAGGCGTACTCGGCGAGCTGTCGAGAAGCAGATTCCGTGACGACGCGGGTGAGCGTCGAGACGTCCTGAGTGAGCCGATCCTCGTGACCCGAGTAGACGCCCTCGGTGTTCTCCCGGAGGAAGATTAGATCCGTCTCGGGACGAACGGCGTCGATCCCCGGATACGCCTTCGCGGGTCGGACGTTGACGAACGAGTCGACCGCCTCACGCAGCGGCAGGATGACGTCTGCGGCCGTCTCGCCGGCTGCGCCGAACAGCGTCGCGTCGGCCGACGCCGCGAGGTCGTAGGTCTCTGCGGGCAGTGCCTCGCCGGTCTCTTCTTTGACCGCGTCGCCGGCTTCCGCTTCGACGAACTCGAAGTCGATGTCGAGCGACTCGAGGACGTCGACTGCAGCAGGTGTTACTTCCTGTCCGATCCCGTCGCCCGGAATCACGGCGATTTGGTGAGACATAGTTAGGTGCTGGCAGTGGGGTAGGGAAAGTGATTCGGTTCGGCCTCTTGACTCCGGTGAGTCCCCCGAGTCACTATTAACTGTGATTTATGGTTCTCGTTAGCCGAAATGGTGCGGGCGATATATACGTTCCAACACTTCGGTGAATTCGATGAACGACGAGATAGACATAAAGCGATGTTTAGTCCATCAGCGTGTGCAGCCGGCATGTATCGCATAATAATTGCTGCTAAATGATCGAATTGATGGAATTTAAACACTACATGGAATATTTTATGGATGTATGATAGACACACAAGGAGTTGAAGATAGAAGATTAATGGGCGCTGCGTTCAGTGACTTCTATCCGCGGTATACTGTCATCGTATCGATGGTTATCTCCGCAATCGGTGGTCTCCCGCTTGGAGTGGCATCGGTTCTCTACTTTGGTCCGGTTGATAGTCTCAACCCAGCAACCTTACTCCAGGGGTTACACTCACCAGTATCAGTTGTCGCGTTTTCAGTAGGAATGGGGGGCTGGACACAACTGGTCGCTTGGGGCACCTTCGGGCGCAACGCTCCGGAAGACGTAGTGAGCGAACATCCACGAGTTGGGTTGCGCTCTTGGTATGTTGCTATGATGCTTGTATCTGTTCTTACCTTTACCTTCTACTACTACCTGATCACGTTTCTCAGCAGTCTGGTGAGCATCCTCGCGCTAGCTATTACCGCGTTTTTCTTTCTGTATCGGCTTACTTCATCAGAAGTCTGGGTGACGATTGCAAACACACCTAGACAGAACATCTTGATAACACGTCTCGCTTTTGGCGTCTTACTCGTCGCAGGGATTGGCGCATACGTTCTCGGGATCGCTCCGACATTCACGTACGAAGAATGGTCGGTCATTTTGCTCTATGGACTTATTATCTGGGTTGGAATTGTCGGTGGAATCGACGCGGCCATATCATCTATAGAGGATGCGTTAGAGACACAAGCCGTCGCTAACAGAGGGACTAATCATCTCACAGAGCGGTACCAGAAACTGTGCGAGAGAGCACCGGACGGTGTGAATATCGATGTGAATATCGACGACGACCTGTCGACGCTTCAGGACGCACAGGGTGCTGTTGCCGAATTCGAAACGACGGCGGCGTGGCTCGACCGATATGAATCGTATCTCGACACCCGCGAGAACCTCGCTGACCACCTAGACGAACCCATCCACGATCGGGCACTCTCCGACAGCGACGAGTTGTCGACGAGGGTGGCAATGCTGAGTGAGAATCTCTCACCGGCCCACTACGACGACGAGGAAACCGCAGCCGATGCAATCGACACCCTCGAGGTAGTCGTCGATACGTACAACCGAGACCACCTTCCGGACGGGTTCCTCACCGGTGACGATGCCGACCTACTGAAAACCGCCGGCCCGTCCACCGGACAATTGGAGTGGATCGAATCCGCCGCCCGAAAAAGATTCGCCTAAAACAAGTTTCAGGCTACGATCACCGTTCGTAGCGTGACCGTTATTTCGTCTCTGGAATCGCCGCGTCCTCGACGTACGGCAGTTCCTTTGCCTTCTCGCGGACCGCGTCGGCGTTGGACTTCATCAGCGCCGTCGTGTCCCAGACGCCCTCGACTAGGGCCTTGCGCTGGGCTTCGTCGACGGTGACGTCGATCGTGGTGTCGTCGTAGGTGACTTCTTCGGCTTCGACGTCGATCTCGATTTCTTCGTCAGGGTTCTCGTCGACCCAGTCCTGCAGTTCCTGGATCGTCTCGCTGTCCGCCGTGACGGTCGGAATCCCGAGCGCCAGACAGTTGCCAGCGAAAATCTCGGCGAAGCTCTCGCCGATGATCGCGTCGATGCCCCAGCGCATCAGCGCCTGGGGGGCGTGCTCGCGCGAGGAGCCACAGCCGAAGTTGCTGTTGACGACCATCACCGACGAATCCTGGAACCGCTCCTCGTTCATCGGGTGGTCCTTCTGGTTGTCGTCGTCGTCGAAGCGCAGGTCGAAGAAGGCGAACTCGCCCAGCCCGTCGAAGGTGACGACCTTCATAAAGCGCGCAGGGATGATCTGGTCGGTGTCGATATCGTTCCCGCGGATCGGGATGCCCGAGCCGGAGACGTAATCGACTTCCGGAATCTCGACCTCGTCGCTGCTCATGCGACGGTCACCTCCTTTAAGTCGCGCACGTCAGTCACTTCCCCGGTGACCGCCGCCGCGGCGACCATCTGCGGGTTCATCAGGACCGTGCGTCCGTCCTTGCTGCCCTGTCGGCCGACGAAGTTCCGGTTCGAGGAGGAGGCACTGGCCTCGTCGCCCTCGAGCTGGTCTTCGTTCATGCCGAGACACATCGAGCAGCCGGCGTTGCGCCACTCGAAGCCGGCTTCCTCGAAGGTGTCTTTCAGCCCTTCCTCCTCGGCGGCGCGCTGGACGCGCTGGCTGCCGGGGACGACCATCGCGCGAACGTCGTCGTCGACCTGTCGGCCCTCGACGATCTCGGCGGCCCGTCGCAGGTCCGGCAGGCGGGCGTTCGTACAGGAGCCGAGGAAGGCGACGTCGATGTCGTAGCCTTCCATCGTCTCGCCGGGTTCGACGCGCATGTGTTCCTGGGCGCGTCGGGCCGTGTCCTGTTTCTCCTCGGGCAGGTCCTCGGGTGCCGGGATCGGCTCGGTGACGCCGACGCCCTGGCCGGGCGTGGTGCCCCAGGTGACGACTGGCTCGAGTTCGCTCGCGTCGATGTGGACGACGTCGTCGTACTCGGCGTCCTCGTCGGATGTGATCGACTCCCAGTAGGGTTTGAGGTCGTCGAACTTCTCGGGGTTGTCCTGGAAGTAGTCCGTCTCCTCGAGCCACTCGTAGGTGGTCTCGTCGGGGTTGACGTAGCCCGCGCGAGCGCCGCCCTCGATGGACATGTTACAGATCGACATCCGCCCTTCCATGTTGAGGTTCTCGATGGCCTCGCCGGCGTACTCGTAGACGTAGCCGACGCCGCCTTCGGTGCCGAGTCGGCGGATGATCTCGAGGATGATGTCTTTGGCTTCGACACCCTCGCCGAGTTCGCCGTCGACCTGGATCTTGCGGACCTTCTGTTTCTCCATGGCGACGGTGCCCGTCGCGAGCACGTCCCGAATCTGGGAGGTGCCGATCCCGAACGCGAGCGCGCCGAACGCGCCGTGGGTCGAGGTGTGGGAGTCCCCACAGACGATCGTCTTGCCGGGCTGAGTCAGGCCCTGCTCCGGTCCGATGACGTGGACGATTCCCTGATCGCCCGTCGTCGGGTCCGAGAACTCGATGCCGGCCTCGCGGACGTTCTCCTCGAGTTCGGACATCATCTCTTCGGCCGCGTCCTCTTCGTAGGGGCGGGACTGGTCGGCCGTCGGGACGATGTGGTCGACCGTCGCGTGGGTCAGCTTCGGATACGCGACCTCGAGGTCGCGCTCGCGGAGCATCCCGAACGCCTGCGGGCTCGTGACCTCGTGGATGAGGTGCAGGCCGACGAACAGCTGATCCTGTCCGGTCGGCAGCGTCGTCACCTTGTGGCGATCCCAGACCTTGTCGTACAGTGTTCCCTCGCTCATTCCTCGGCCTCAGATACGTGTACTCGTCCGCGCTCGAAGACGCGATTCGCGCCCTCGGAGCCGTCCGGCGGCGTGTGACTGACGTGTCTCATCGTCCGCTCGCTCCGCGCTTCGGTCTCGTCGCCGGCGTCGACCGCGTTGGCGCGGCCCCCGTCCGCGGCGACGATCGGACCGCGGCTGAACACCTGCCCGAGCGTCTCGCCCGTGTAGGGGTTCGCGTGGCTGATCTCGCCCATCGTCCGTCGATCCGCGTCGTTGTCTCCTGTCATTGCTAGTCGTCTGCCGGAACGTCCGCCGGTTCGTTTTCCGTCTGTTCGTCGGCCCAGGCGAAGAGGTCACGGAGGCGCTCGCCGACCGCCTCGATCTCGTGGTTCTCCTCTGCCTCGTGGAGCTGGGTGAAACTCGGGCGTCCGGCCTGGTTTTCGAGGATCCACTCGCGAGCGAACTCGCCGTTCTGGACCTCCTCGAGGGCTTCTTCCATGTTCTCGCGGACGGACTCGTCGACGATCTCGTCGCCGCGGGTCAGCCCGCCGTACTCCGCCGTGTCGGAGACGGAGTACCACATCTCGCCGAGCCCGCCCTCGTACATCAGGTCGACGATGAGCTTGAGTTCGTTCAGACACTCGAAGTAGGCGATCTCGGGGCTGTAGCCGGCGTCGACGAGCGTCTCGTAGCCGTGTTTGACCAGCGAGGTGACGCCGCCACACAGCACCGCCTGCTCGCCGAAGAGGTCGGATTCGACTTCCTCCTGGAAGGTCGTCTCGATGACGCCAGCACGAGTGCAGCCGATGCCTTTCGCGTACGCGAGTGCGCGCTCGGCTGCTTCGCCGGTCGTGTCCTGGTAGACCGCGAGCAGGCCGGGCGTCCCTTCGTCGTTCTCGAAATTCCGGCGGACGAGGTGACCCGGCGACTTGGGCGCGACCATCGTCACGTCCACGTCCTCCGGGGGCTGGATCTGGTTGTAGTGGATATTGAAGCCGTGGGCGAACTGGAGTGTGTCACCCGTCTCGAGGTGGGGCTCGATCTCCTCGAAGACAGCCGGCTGGACGGTGTCGGGAACGAGCACGGAGACGTACTCGGCCTGGGCCGCCGCTTCGGCGGGGGTGGCGACCTCGAGGCCGTCTGCTCGCGCTGCGTCACGCGAGGAGGAGTTCTCGCGCAGGCCGACGACCACGTCGACCCCGCTGTCGGCGAGGTTCTGGGCGTGGGCGTGGCCCTGGCTGCCGTAGCCGAGGACGGCGACGGTGGTGTCTTCGAGGTGCGATTCGTCTGCGTCGTCATCGTAGTAGATGTCGGTCGTAAAGTCGTCAGCTACGTTCTCAGTCATCGTCGGATGTCGTCTGTGTCTGTGTCGGTTGTTGTCTGCTCGTCTGTTCTGCTGCTGGCGCGCCTGCGGCGGTGTCTTCGGTGCCGCGGGCGAGCGCCGTCGGGCCGGTTCGAGAGATTTCGCGGATACCAAACTGGCTGAACGATTCGATCGCGGCGTCGATCTTCTGGCGACTGCCCGTGATCTCGACGGTCGCCGTCTCCGGGCTCGCGTCGACGCTCTTGGCACCGTACATGTCGGCGACGGCGGCGACCTGGTCGGGCCGAGTCGCGTTCACCTTGATCAACGCGAGTTCGCGGCGCATCGCGTCCGACGGGAGTTCGCGCACCGAGATCACCGGCACCAGCTTTCGAAGCTGTTTCTCGACCTGCTCGATGCCGGGATCGGGCTCTTCGACCACGATCGTCATCCGTGCGCGCTCTTCGTCCTCCGTCGGCCCGACGGTCAGACTCTCGATGTTGAACTGCCGTCTCGAGAACAGTCCCGAGACGTCCGAGAGCACCCCGGGCTCGTGTTCGACGAGCGCCGAGATCACCGTCCGCCGGGGCTCGTGTTCGGCCTCGACTTCGGGATCGACCCGGATTCCCTGGGAGTTACGCTTGCCTTCCGGCGTCGGCCGCTCCTCGGGCGCCGGTCCCTCGAGTTCGCCCGTCATAGCTGGTCCTCCGTCAGTGCGAACTGTCCATTGTCGCCGCCGCTTGGCACCATCGGGTAGACGTCCTCGCGGGGATCGATGTGGACGTCGATCACCGAGGGACCGTCGTAGGCGAGTGCGGCCTCGATCGTCTCGGCGACGTCGTCGTAGTCGTCGATCCGGAAGCCACGCGCCCCGAAGGCCTCGGCCAGTTTGTCGAACTCGGGACACCAGCCGTACTCGGAGGCGGCGTGTCGCCCCTCGAAGAAGGCGTCCTGCCACTGGCGGACCATCCCGATGTACTCGTTGTTGAGCACCGCGACGGTGATGTCCATGTTCTCGCGCACCGCGACCGCGAGTTCCTGGATCGTCATCAGGAACGAACCGTCGCCGTCGAAACAGATCACTTCCTGGTCGTCGTCGGCGGCGAGTCGGGCACCGATCGCGGCGGGCAAACCGTAGCCCATCGCGCCGAGGCCGTGACTCGAGACCCAGGTGCGCGGTTCGGTGAACGTCCAGTACTGGCAGGCCCACATCTGGTGTTGGCCGACGCCGGTGGTGACGATCGCCCGGTCGCTCGTGGCCTCGTCGATCGCCTCGACGACGAACTGCGGTTTGACCGGTTCGTCCTCGGGAGCCTCGTAGGCCATCGAGTAGTCGGACTTCCACTGCTGGCACTGGGCGCGCCACTTCGTCGCCTGCGGCGAGGAGTCGACCTCCTCGGCCAGCTGCGAGACGACGGTCGCGGCGTCCCCGACCAGGGGGTACTCCGCGTGGATGTTCTTGCTGATCTCGGCCGGATCGATGTCGACGTGGATGACCTCGGCCTCGGGCGCGAACGTCTCGATGCCGCCGGTCAGCCGGTCGTCGAAGCGGGTGCCGACGCCGATCAGCGTGTCACAGTGGGTGATCGCCATGTTCGCGTAGCCGGTGCCGTGCATTCCCGCCATCTCCATCGAGAGTTCGTGGTCCTCGGGGAACGCACCGAGTCCCGGCATCGTCGTCACGACGGGGATCTCGTGTTCGATCGCGAACTCGCGGACCTCCTCGGTCGCGTCGCCTTTGATGACGCCGCCGCCGACGAGCATGACGGGCTTTTTGGCCTCCTCGATGCGCCGTGCTGCCGCCCGGACGATTTCGGGGTCGGCCGCCTCCTGGACCTCGTACGTGTCGGGCGTCCGTGGCTCACTCGGCTCCCGGTCGGTCTCGCCGTTCGTGACGTCTTTCGGCAGGTCGACCAGGGTCGGACCGGGTCGGCCCGTACCCGCGAGTGCGAACGCCTCGCCGACGTCGTCGCCGACCGCGTCGGCGTCGGTCGAGAAGGTGTTGTCCTTCGTGACCGGCTTCGTGACGCCAGTGGTGTCGGTCTCCTGGAACGCGTCGTTGCCGACGAACTCCGTCGGGACCTGTCCCGTCAACGCGAGCATCGGGTCCGAGTCCATGTCGGCGTCCGCGATGCCGGTGACGAGGTTCGTCGCACCCGGTCCCGAGGTGGCCAGGCAGACGCCCGGCTCGCCCGCGACGATGCCGTAGGCGTCGGCTGCGTGGGCCGCACCCTGTTCGTGGGCCATCGTCACGTGCGTGATCTCGGAGCCGTACAGCACGTGGTAGACGGGCATGATCGCCCCGCCCTGGACGCCGAACGCGTACTCGACGCCCGCGTTCTCGAGTGCGCGGACGACCGATTCGGCACCCGTCGTGACGGGCGTCGCGTCGGTCTCGAGTTCCGCGTCGGGACTCGAGTCGGCGTCGGTCGATTCGCTATCCTGTGCCTCGTGGTGTGTGACTGGTGCAGCGCGTTCGCTCATTCGTCACCTCCCGCTGGGTGTCGCCAGCGTGTCGCTGTCGATCGATAGTGTCGTGTCATCTGCTGGGTTGCTGGTCGCTCGAAAATCGATGCGAAGCCGGAACGGAGATGAAGTGGAGTAGGGGCTAGTGAGCCCCTACGATAACGAGCGTCGCGACCGCGCTGCTGTCGGCCCTGCGAGCCGAAGCCGAAACGCGTCGCGTCATTACTACAACGGTAGTGGTCTCGACCACTATAACCGTTCCGCGAGTGGCAATCGTTGCTCGAACCCGCCAGCAGGTGCTCGGCAGCGGGTACAAACGGGGAGGACACGGTCAGGCGCGCACCTCCTCTCGAGTCCGCGCGACGTCTTCTTCCTCGGCGAACCGCTCGAGGTCCGAGACCGTCACGCGGCGCTTCTCGGCACCGTAGTCTTTGACGCGGCGGGTGACCGCACGGACTTCTGCCTCGGTCGGGTCGTAGCCCTGCTCGACGAGGCGTTCGCGAACGGAGTGGGTGCCCGTGTGTTTTCCCAGGACGAGTCGGCGCTCGGCGCCGATCATCTCGGGGGTCATTACGCCCGGCTCGAACGTGTCGGAGTTCTCGATGACGCCCGCGGCGTGGATGCCACTCTCGTGGGAGAAGGCGTTCTCTCCCACGACGGGCTTGTTCCCCGGCACGTCCATCCCACTTTTCTGCTCGACGACCTGCGAGAGTTCGCTGATCCGGGTCGTGTCGATACCAGTGTCGGCCTGGTAGAGCGACTCGACGGCCATCACGAACTCCTCGTAGGCGGCGTTGCCCGCACGTTCGCCGATCGAGTTGACCGAGACCTGTGCCTGGTCGGCACCGGCCTCGATCCCGGCGAGTGCGTTTGCAGTCGCAAGCCCGAAGTCGTCGTGGGTGTGGACGTCGATCCGCGCGTCGGTGTGGGCGGTGATCTTCTCGATTAGATCGTAGTATCGCCCCGGCGTGGCGACGCCCGTCGTGTCCGGGACGTTGATCCAGTCCGTTCCTGCCTCGGTGACTGCATCGATCACGTCGATCAGGAACGACTCGTCGGTTCGCGTCGCGTCCATCGGCGAGAACATGCAGGTGACGCCCGCCTCTTTGACGCGTTCGACCGACTCGACTGCGCGCTGTACTACCTGGTCTCGTGTGGCGTGCATCGAGTCTTCGATCTGGACGTCGCTGGTGCTCACGAAGACGTGAACCATCTCGACGCCAGAATCGAGTGCAGCTTCGACGTCCTTGTCGACGACGCGAGCAAGTCCACAGGTGGTCGTGGACGTACTCTCCGCGATATCGCGAACCGCCTCGAACTCCGCGTCGGAGTTTACGGGGAACCCGGATTCGATGACGTGGGTACCCATCTCGTCTAAGACCGCGGCGATCTCGCGTTTGTCGTCGTAGGAGAACGAAGTGCCTGGGGACTGTTCGCCGTCCCGCAGTGTCGTATCGAAGACCCGTGCCGTCTCGATTTCTTCAGTGGAATCTAACGTGCCCTTGAAGAACTCGACCGCCCTGACTGGTGTCAGAGCCGACCTCGTCTGGAGTAGACATTGTATCGAGTTCCGAGGCGCGGGGACGTATATAAAACTGGCGCTGTGACAGATATCGACCGGAACCCGGACGGCCGCGACTGAGCGCGATCGTTCGAAAATCGCATGACGTAAACGCCTTGTACTTCACAGTATCTCCTTATACAATATCAAGATATATCGATCGATGGCGCCGTTCGATGGACGGAACGCCACAATTTTCACGTCGGAAGTTGTGGATGTAAATCCTCGAGCGCTGGCGCGCGCTCTCGAGTGGACGTTCGTCAGGATACTGAACGCAACGCGCGAACAGGGATCAGGACACGTGTGACTATTATACACCCCGCCGTGGTACGGCCTCCCGCATGACCTCGGAGGAAATCACCGACCTGCTCACGAAGGCGTACATCGACGAGTTCGAGACGATGATGAACTACCTCGCGAACGCGATCGTCCTCGACGGTGTCCACGCGGAGGAAGTAAAGGAGAGCCTCGAGGAAGACGTCCAGGAAGAACTCGGGCACGCCCAGATGCTCGGCGAACGGCTGAAACAACTCGACGAGTCGCCACCCGGCTCCGAGGAGTTCGAGGCCCGACAGACGAACCTCCAGCCGCCCGCGGACACGACCGACGTCCAGTCGGTCATCGAGGGCGTCCTCGAGGCCGAAGAAGACGCGATCGAGACGTATCGCTCGCTCGTCGAGGCCGCGAGCGATGCGAACGACCCGGTCACCGAAGACGTCGCGGTCACGATTCTCGCAGACGAGGAGGCCCACCACACCGAGTTCCGCGGCTTCGAGAAGGCGTTCCCGGCGGAGCAGTAGCGTTCTCGCGAGGAGAACGTTTTTCTCGTCGCGCTCCGAGCCACGGCACATGAGCGACTTCGACCTCGATCTCAGGGCGGTCGAGGAACACATCGACGACGAACTCGATCTCGAGGGCAGCATCGTACTCGGGGTCCTCGACGGGACCACGACACCCGAGGAGTGGCTCGAGATCGTCGGTAACGGAAACGTCCTCGTCCTCAACGTCGAGGGCGACGTCAACGAACTCGCCGCGAGCTTCGCCCGCGACGTCAGGGAGGCGGGCGGCAGTCTGGTCCACTTCCGGGGATTCCTGCTCGTCGCACCGCCGGGCGTCGACGTCGACACCGGTCGCCTCTAGGTCGGCCGATTACCCGCTGGTGAACGTCAGGTAGTGGCCGTCCGGGTCGCGAACGACGACTCGCTCCCCGTCACGGGACACCGAACACGCACGGTCGGCGACTGCCTCGCCCGCCGCGTCCGGCTCCGGCGTCTCGAACCCGAGGTCGACGTGGACGCCGCCGCGAGCGTCGGCGATCCCCAGCTGCGGCTCCCAGAGCTCGAGCGCCATCGGGCCGTTCATCCGAACGCGGGTGCGCTCGTCGCCGCGGTCGACCGTCTCGAAGCCGAGGTCGGCGTAGAACGCTTCCGCACGCTCGAGGGACTCGACCTCGAGGACCACCTCGAAAATTCCGTCGATTCCCGGTCCTGCGACGTCGCGCTGGCCGAGTTCGACGCAGTTCCCGTCGGGGTCGTACAGGTACAGTGACCGGGCGGAGCCGAACGTGACCTCCTCGAGGTCGTGCGTCTCGGCCAGGTCGTCCCACCAGTCGTCGTACTCCGCGGCGGGAATCGAGAACGCAAAGTGCGTGTGGAGTCCCCCACGCGGGAGGCCGCTCGGTCGCCGGAGCACGAGGTCCGTCTCACCGGCCGCGAACCGACACTCCTCGTCCGTCTGCTCGCGAACCGACAGGCCGAGCGTCTCCTCGTAGAACGCCCTTGCCGGCTCTCTGTACTTGACCTCGAGTGCCAGCCAGTCCAGCCCGGTCAGCATGTTCGAGCGTACTCGGAGGAGGGATAAAGAGCCGTCGGCGACCGGGACGTCGCGGCGGTTCGGCGATCGATTCGCCGGTGAACTGGCGTTTATGGGCGTCGCGTCCGTACACGTACACCATGGCCTTCCGCGTCGACGAACGCGCGACGGACTTCCGTGAGATCGACCGCTACGAGAGCGGCGTCGGCTGGATCGCCCACCCGGAGGAGACGATGCAGCGGGCGAGCCACGCCCTCGCGGTCGACGGCGAGGTCTGGGTGGTCGATCCGGTCGACGTTCGCGGACTCGACGACCTGCTCGCCGAGTTCGGCGACGTCGCAGGCGTGGTCGTCACGCTCGATCGACACAAACGCGACGCTGCAGCCATCGCGAACCGCCACGGTGTTTCCGTCTACCTCCCCAGTTTCTTCGAGGGCGTCGCCACGGAACTCGACGCCCCGATCGCCCGCTTCGGGGCCGACCTCGCCGACACCGGCATCGAGGCACACGTCCTCAAGAACAGCCGGTTCTGGCAGGAGGTCGCGCTCTACGAACCCGACAGCGAGACCCTCGTCGTCCCCGAGTCGGTCGGGACGGCCGACTACTTCCTCGCCGGTTCGGAACGACTCGGCGTCCACCCCATGCTGCGTGGGTTCCCGCCTCGAGAAAAACTCGGTGGGTTCGACCCCGAACGCGTCCTCGTCGGTCACGGACCGGGCGTGTCGACCGACGCCGCGAGGGCGCTGCGGGACGCACTCGAGGGATCGCGGCGGCGACTGCCACAGCTCTATGCACAGAACCTGCGCATGCTGCTCCCGCTTTGAAATATTCAGGAGACACACCTAACTCGCTCGCAACCGTATCCAACTCGTGGTCTACGTAACGCGCGGTCTCGTCGACGTCCTGCTCGGGCTCGCCAGCGACGCCGATCCCGACGACGTGACGACTGGCCTCTCGGTGACGCCCGCCGGCGACCTCGAGGGTGCCGAGTCGCTCCCGCCGGAGACGCCCGTGTTCACGGACTTTTTCCTCCCCGATCCCGGCAACGCCGTCAACGCCGTCTTCGGCGTCGACCTCTCGACGCCCGCGCGGCAGACCCACGGTCGGTTCGTCTCCCACCCCGTCGGCGAACTCGAGGTGTCGAGACGGGACGACCTCGCACAGGTGATCTTCGTCGCCGTCCCTCCGTGGGAGCCGGATCGGACCTCGTTCGCCGCGTTCGACCGAACGGGGGCGCGACAGCCACTCGAGATCCTCGACGCACGGCCGCCCGAGGAGTCACTCTCCGAGGGACTCGGCGACTAGTGGCATCCCAGGCCTGCACTGCAGGGTCGAATCCGGCGGTTCGGGTCGATTCGACCGTGCAGTCGACGCGTGGGAGGGTACTAGGGCTGCTCATACGGACGACTCGTACGTCAGTTCCGGTGCAACCGCAGGACGGTCGCGGTTGCACCGACAAATCGTCACAGCAGACCGTCTCATAACGATAGCTGTGAGCCGTTACCGCCGCAACCGCGAACCATCTTGCGGTTGCGTCGGCAACCAGTCACAGCCATCGTTATCACTCGAGGTAGCCGAGCCCCTTCAACTGCTCTGTGATCTCTTCGAACTCCGCTTCCGTGAGTTCGCCCGACCGCTGGTGCTGGATGACGATGCTACGCAGCAAGAACCGGACGAGGTCGCTCGTACTCGAGAAACTGGTCCCCTCGATCGTCTCTTCGACGCGCTCTGCCAGGTCCTTCGGAATCGAGACGGTCGTGTACTCGGTCATACTCGAGACGTTCGCTGGAAACGTGAAAGGACTGTCGACGGCGCGCGTCGCGACCACGGATTGCTCCGTAGCGACTTTAGCACGCGAGCGTCAATAGCCCCGCATGGGAGTCCGGCCACCCTCGAACGACGACGACGACGATCCACACAGCATCGACTTCGGTATCGCCGCCGTCGACGCCCGACTCAGACGGAGCGACCTCTCGTTTCCAGCCACGAACGACGACGTCGCGGCCGAACTCGGTCACGAACGCATCCCCTACGACGTCCACGGCAACGACGTCGCACTGGGAGAGGTCCTCTCCGAGATCGAGCGAGACACGTTCGAGAACCGCCAGGAACTGCTAAACGCGCTCCACCCCGAGTTCGAAGCCCACCGCAAACGACACTCGAGCGGCGTTGTCGGGCAGATGCGGTCGCTCCTTCCGTTCTGACCGCGGCCGCTTCGCGATCGATACTCGCTACTTCTCTCGCTTGCGTTTCGATTCGCGAGTGATCCGCTCGAGTCGCCGTCGCTGCTCGCGATGGAGCGTGACGATCATGTCCGAGAGGACGCCGAACATGAGCAACTGGACGCCGAGCAAGATTCCCGCCGCGGCGACGACCGCGAGCACCTCGTGGCTGATGCCGTACTGGAGGTACCGGTAGAGCACGTAGAGGGCGATCGTCCCGCCGGAGAGGATGCCGGCGACGCCGAAACTGCCGAAGTAAAACAGCGGGTTGTTCGTCTTCGCCAGCGAGTACAGCGTGAGGATGATCGTGCCGCCGTCCCACAGCGGGTGGAGGTTCGTCTCCGAGTCTTCCGGGCGCGCGCGATAACTGATCGGGACGACCGTCGTGTCCACGCCGTGTTTCACGCACTCGACGGCCAGTTCCGTCTCGATCGTGAACCCCTCGGATTCGAGCGAGAGCCGACGGAACGAGTCGGTCGTAAACGCCCGGTAGCCCGAGAGGATGTCGTCGTACTCGGCCCCGTGGATGAACCGGAACGCACCGTTTATCATCCGATTGCCGAAGCCGTTGAGTGCGCGCATCGCGCCGTCGTCCATGTCCGCAAAGCGGTTGCCGATCACGTGCTCGTACCCGCGAGCGAGCGGCTCGAGCATCGTCTCGGCGTCCGCGGGGTCGTAGGTCCCGTCGCCGTCGACCATCAGGACGTAGGGAACGTCGACGTACTCGAGGGCCTCGCGGACGGCCTGTCCCTTCCCGGAGCCGGATTGTGTGAGTACCCGCGCGCCACGATCGCGGGCGATCTCGCGCGTGTCGTCGCCGGAGTCGCCGTCGACGACGAGGACGTTGGTGTACCCCTGGTCGCGAAAGTCGTCGATCACCTCGCCGATCGTCGCCGCCTCGTTCAGCGTCGGGATCAGGACGCAGACCTCGTCGGCCGAGATGTCACGCGCCGCTTCGGCCGCGGCGACCGCACCGTCGCCGCGAAGCGTCGAGTTCGCGCGAACCACGTCGTCGTCCATTGTCAGCCACTCGATGTCCAGATTGGAAAAGGCTACTGATCGATTTCCACGCCGTGACGAACGATCAAACCGATCGGGTCGCCCCTCCGTCTTCGTCCGCCTCGAAGGACCATCGTCGACGTGAACCCCCCCGCTGACGAGCACCTCGTGGACCATTCACTCGATAGCGGACGCAGCCGGTGACGGAGCTACTGGAGGATCGACGGGGCGAGGGACGAGAGCGAGGGATAAGCGATCGTGACCATCATCGCTGACTGGCGAAAGAAAGATCCCACCCGTCGGTGACCGTGTAGACACGGTGCAATCGCTTACTCGCCGGCGTATCGGCTTCGCACTGATCATTCTCGCGACGACCAGCGTCGTTCTCTCGCTCGCCGGGAGTACTCTCACAGCGCCCTCGGTCACCGAAACCGACCATCGTCGCGACGGACATACGCTGGTCAGCGGCCAGCAGGATGGAACGATAACGATGTTCGACGAGACTGGCGACGTCGTCTGGACGGCTACCACCGCCGACCAGTCGTACGACGCGACGCTCCTCGAGGACGGTACCGTCCTTGTCGCGGTCACGTATCGAAACAACGAGTCGTGTGGTCAGTTCGAGGCACCCTGCGCTCGGACCGGATTCCAGATCATCGACCCTGCTCCCGAACCGCACGTCGTCCGCGAGTGGACCTACCCCGTGCGGACCGTCGGGAACAGTCAGGTACACGACGTCGATCGCCTTCCCTCCGGCGAGATCCTCGTCGCCGACATGGAGTACGAGAGCCTGTTCACGGTGGCGCCGAACGATACGATCACGTGGCAGTGGAACGCCAGTGAGCGGTACGGAGAGCCCACGGATCCGACGACGACCGACTGGCTCCACCTGAACGACGTCGATCCGCTGGGCGCAGGGCGCTTCCTCGTCTCCGTCAGAAACGCGAACGAACTCCTGATCGTCGAGCGCGGCGAGGGCGTCGTCGAGGTGATCGAGGGCGTCAAAGAGGGCCGGGAAGATCGGGTGCTGTTCGTACGCCAGCACAATCCCCAGTATCTCGGTACCGACACGCTGCTCGTTGCCGACAGCGAACACGACCGCGCGGTCGAGATTCATCGAGAGAACGGCGAGTGGACGCTCGCCTGGACCGTCGGATCTGCCGGCGGACTCTCGTTCGACTGGCCGCGAGACGCCGACCGCCTCGACAACGGCAACACGCTGATCGCCGATTCCCGGCGCAATCGCGTCGTCGAGGTCGCAGAGAACGGGTCGACCGTCTGGAGCGTTCAGGTCCCCGGCCTCGTCTACGAGGCCGACCGCCTCCCCGAAAGCGAGCGAGTCGGCGCCCAGAGATACGGAAACGGTAGCAGCGGCGAAACCGAATCACCCGGCTCGAACCGAGACAGGCTCCCTGTCTTCGGTTCCGTCCACGCCGGGCTGACCCACGTCGTCCACGTTCCCTACTGGTTCCGGCCGTGGCACGTTGCGGTGATCGCAGCCGCGATTCCGACGGCCGTGATTGGACTGGCGCTCGTCTGGACGGGCCGATCGCTCGACTGACGGCTCCGATTCACTCGAGTGTCACGAACTCGAGGCAGAACGTCTTCGCTTCGTCGGGCTGCTCGCCCAGCAGGTCGGCCGCGCGAGACGGGGTTCGGAAGGCGGCGCTCCCAGCGTACGGCATCGCGTAGGCCGCCTCGACGCTCGCGTCCGTATCGTCTGCCAGTTCGAGTCCGGCTTCTCCGAGGAACCGGGCGCGTTCGAGGCCGTAGCAGAGGGCGATGGCGTCCGTCGACGTGACGAAGCCGACGTCCGCCAGCGGCCGCGCAGTGCCGTCTCGGTCGAGTATCGACGGGGCAGCGGACGGCTCCGCGAGGCCCGAGCCGTGCACCCAGAGGTCGAAGCGGGCGGCCGGATCGATGTCTTCGTCCGACTCGAACGCCGCCAGTCGGCCGACCAGATCGGCGTGGTCGGGGTAGCGAAGATGCACGAGCGATCGGCCTCCCGTATCAGTGATGGGTATTTCGACCTGTCGTGTCTCTCCCGGCTCTAACGCAGTGCGTTCGTCCGTTCGGCCGAGGGTAACCTCCTCAAGCGGCGCGTTCCCGCGAGCGAAAGCTGCGGCCTCCCGCTCGTGTACGTAGGTGGTCGGGTCACACGGCATCACGAACGCCGCCCGCAGGTCTGAGCCGGCGCTTTCCTCGGCCGTCTCGATGCGGCAGGCGAGCGAGTTCCCCTCGAGAAACCGAGCGCGGTCCAGCGCACGAAAAACGGTCGCCCCGTCGGTGGCCTTGCTGCCGTCAGGGTAGTTGCCGTCCGCGTATCCGCCGAAGTCTCCGACGTACTCCCACTCGCCATCGGTGGTTTGCATCGACAGACGATGGTCGTAGAATCCGAGTCTATCGCCGATCAGCCAGAGATCGAACGCGTCGTCGGCTTCGAATCCGGCCTTCGTTTCGAAGGTCGCCAGCCACGGGTACAGGAAGCGGTCGCGAGCGACCGTCGACGTGTAGATCGAATCGCCGTCGAACTCGGCGCCGGCGACGTTCGGTACGAACGGATCAAACCCGCTCTCGGTCTGGACGTACCCGCTGCGAACGTACCAGCCGAGACCGGCCGCTCCGGCATCGATCGAGGCCCGCAAGTTCATCCGCATCGCCTGTTTGCTCGGCGTGTGATTGGGGTTGATGGTGTGGCTCTGTCCGATGTAAAAGACCGGTCGGTTCTCGAGGGCACTCCGCGCGTTCGAGAGCAGGCTACGGACTGCTGCGTTGGCCGACGCCGGTCCAGCGTCCTTCTCGTACCAGCCCCGGTAGAAGTCGACGAATCCAAAGTCCGGTTCGGCGTTTCGCTTCCGAAGGTCACGCGCGAGCGCGTCGAACACCTCGGGTCGCTTCGAGTCGACGATGTACGGGAAGTGGACGAACAGCCCGACGTCGAGCGCGTCGTTCGCCGTCTCGACGGCCCGCTTCTGTGCGGCGAAAATCTCTGGGCCGAGTTCGGACAGATTGTCGACCGCTGCCTGATTCCAGTCGCCGCCCTCGACCCACTGCCCCATAACCGGTGCCTCCTGCCAGAGGATTACCCGCCCGGTATCGAACAACTCGTCGTGTACGCTCGCTACCTCGCGGAGCCGGTCGAGGTGCGTCTCGCGGGCGTCACCGTCAGTCACGAATTCCTCGGCTGGGAGGTCAGTCAGTAGACCCACGTTGAGCCAGACGTCCAGATCGAACTCGCTCGCGGTTGCCATCGGTGATCTGAGGACCTCGGCGAGTGGCGTCTCGGTCGATTTCGGCTGGACGAGCACCACCGCGAGGTCGTGGCGCCGCGCGAACGCGAACAGGTTCTCCCGGATTGCGTCGTCCCGCCACAGGCTGACGCCGAGCCAGAGGAAGTCCGTCCGTCTCTCCGGCGGATCGCCGAGCGAGGACGAATCGTCGTCCGACCGGCCGTCGAAGAACTGGCGATAGCCCACGTAACTCCCCGCCAGACCGGCACCGATACCGCCAGCTGTCAGGAGGTAATCGCGACGCGAGAAGCGAGAGTTGGCGGTATTCGTCTCGTGTGTGAAGTCGTCGACCATGATCGTTGGGTGATGAATCGTCGGAGAGTCACAAGCACCGGCGATGGAAACGGAGTAGTCTCTGTATCGAGCTCCCTGGACTTGAGGGTTGGCCCGGCACCGTCCACAGGTGCGGATGATACTGTCCCGCCAATCCGGGTGAGAGGGTTTCGTCAACGGACCGACCTACCGAGATTCGAAGGTCGATCTTCGGTAGTCGTTTTCCCGTGAACCGACGTCGAGACGATCTCTCGATCGAGTTGACGATCAAACTATTCACACGAAACGATGCGTTCATCAGCAAGTATTCAAGCGTTCAGACACCAAGCAAGACGTATGGACGACAATAACGTGTCAGCTGTCGTACTCGCAGCTGGCGAAGGGCGCCGACTCGAGCCCCTGACCAATCGGCGTCCGAAGCCGATGGTTCCGGTGGCGAACCGGCCGATTCTCGAGTACGTCGTGTCGGCGATCGCGGACGCGGGGATCGACCGAATCGTGCTGGTCGTCGGCTACCAGCAAGAGCGGATCAGGAATCACTTCGGCGACGGCAACGACTGGGGGATCGACATCGAGTACGCCGTCCAGGAGAAACAGCTTGGAACTGCCCACGCTGTGTTGCAGGCCGAGGCGCTCGTGACGAATCCGTTCCTCGTGCTGAACGGGGATCGGCTCGTCGACGCCTCCCTCGTCGATCGAGTGCGACGCGAAATCGAGCGGAGCGACGGACCGGTGATGGCGGTCACGCGGACGGACCACGCAAGCGACTACGGCGTCGTTTCGATAGACGGCGATCGAGTCACTGCCATCGCCGAGAAGCCACGGGAACCCGTCACGTCCGAGATCATCAACGCTGGCGTGTACGGGTTCGGCGACTCGATTTTCGAGGCGATTCGGGCGACGCCAACCGAGCGTGGCGAACTGGCGATTACGACGACGCTCGAGCGAATTACGGACGATCACCCCATCCGGGCCGTCCGGTATCGTGGCCTCTGGCTCGACGTCTCGCACCTGTGGGATCTCCTCGACGTCAACGCGGCGGCGGTCGACGACTTCGACGAGCAGGGATCGACACCGCTCGAGGGGGCCGTCGCCAGTGATACCGTGATCGGAACCGACGTGACCCTCGGTCCGAACGCGACCGTCGGTGGCGGGACTGCGATCGGTGACAACGTGACGATCGAATCGAACGCCGTTCTCTCGAACGCGGTCGTCTTCTCGGACGCGGTTATCGAAGCCGGCGCCGTTGTTCGCGACTCGGTGGTCGGCGAAAACGCCAGGATCGGTGCAAACGCGACGATCACAGGCGATTCCGCGAGGATGATCGTCGAGGGCGAAGTCCACGACGACGTCGATCTCGGCGGCGTCGTCGGCGACAACGCGACTGTCGGGAGCGGCGTCACCGTCGAACCCGGGACCGTGGTGGGCGACGGCGCGACCGTCGCCCACGGCGTGAGCGTCAGCGGACGAATCGAACCGGACGCGATCGTCAGGAGGGGATAACATGTGCGGAATCGTCGGCTACGTCGGCAGCGAACCCGCCGGTCCGATCGTCTACGGCGGCCTCGAGAACCTCGATTATCGCGGCTACGACTCCGCCGGGGTCGCACTCGTGGAGGAGCCTCTCACCATCGCAAAGCGCACGGGTGAAGTGAGCGAACTAGAGGTTCCCGGTGCGCCGGGTGCCACCTGCGGGATCGGACATACTCGCTGGTCGACGCACGGCCCGCCGACCGATCCGAACGCCCACCCACACACGGGGCAGACCGACGAGGTTGCGGTGGTCCACAACGGCATTATCGAGAACTACGAATCGATCAAAGAGGAGTTGCAAGAAGCGGGACACGACTTCTCGAGCGACACGGACACGGAGGTCATCCCTCACCTCCTCGAGCGAGAACTGGAGAACGGTCACGACCTGCTCTCCGGGCTCGAAACGGTCGTCGACATGATCGAGGGGAGCTATGCGATCGCTGCGGTGCGGGCGGGACACGATCGGATCGTCGCCACGCGCCACGAGAGCCCGCTGGTCGTCGGTCACGGTGACGACGCGTCGTTCCTCGCGAGCGACGTCACGGCGTTCCTCGATCGGACGCGCGACGTCACCTATCTCGAGGACGGCGATATCGCACGGCTCGAGGCGGGTTCCGTGACGGTGTATCGTGACGGTGACGTCATCGACCGCGACGTCGAGACTGTCGAGTGGGACGCCGACGCAGCGGAAAAAGGCGGGTACGAGCACTACATGCGAAAAGAGATTCACGAACAGCCCACCGCGCTTCGGCAGACGCTTTCGGGGCGTGTCGACGTCGAACGCGGCGGCGTCGACCTCGACGTCGCGTTCCCGCAGGGGTACCTCGAATCGCTCGAAGAGATCCAGCTCGTCGCCTGTGGGACGTCCTACTACGCGAGTCAGTATGCGGCACAGTTGCTCGAGGAGTTCGCCGACGTGCGTGCGACCGTCGACATCGCGAGCGAGTACACCTTCGACGGTGGTCGGGACCCCTGGCGGACGCTCGTCATCGCCGTGACACAGAGCGGCGAGACGGCAGATACGCTCGGCGCGATCCGTCGAGCCGGTGGAGCGGGGGCCCGAACTCTCGCCGTGACGAACACGCTCGGGAGTTCGGTAACGCGCGAGACGGACGACGCACTGTTCATCCGCGCTGGCCCCGAAATCGGCGTCGCGGCGACCAAGACGTTCGCATCTCAGGTGACGACGCTCGCGCTGCTCGCGGCCGACATCGGGCGGCAGCGAGGGACGCTCGCAGCCACCGACGCCCGAGAGGTCCTCGAACACCTCCGGAGTCTGCCGGGGGCGATCCAGCAGGTGCTCGACGAAGAAGCGCGCGTCGTCGCGGGCGCCGAACAGTTCGTCGACGCCGACGCCTTCTTCTTCATTGGCCGACAGTTCGGCTATCCGGTCGCGCTCGAAGGGGCACTGAAATTGAAGGAGATCGCCTACGACCACGCCGAGGGGTTCGCGGCGGGCGAGCTAAAGCACGGGCCGCTCGCGCTCATCACCGACGAGACGCCGGTCCTGTCGGTGCTGACCGAGGGCGCACGGCCGGCGGAGACGCTAAACAACGTCACGGAGGCGCAGGCACGCGAAGCGCCGGCGGTCGGGGTGACAGACGGCACCGTCGAGACGGATTCGCTGGACCTCACACTCGAGGTGCCCGAGATCGGCGCTCTGACGCCACTCGTCGCGAACGTCTACTTCCAACTGTTCGCCTACCACGTCGCCGATCTTCAGGAGCGATCGATCGACAAGCCGCGGAACTTGGCAAAGAGCGTGACCGTCGAATGATTCTCTCCGATTACTCGTCCGAGCGCTGATCAGTCAGATATTTTACTCCCGGTACAGCCACAGCCGTCGCTGACAGCCAGCCCGAACTTGATCAGCTGATTACGCTCTTTGGCTCTAGTTCGGCGTCATCGTCGTAGACGCACCCGGTAGACGTAGACCGAACCGTCTTTCGTTTGATCAGATCGCCTCTTCCCGATCGTTTACCTGTCGCTCGAGGGCCCGTCCGTCTTCAGGTGTTTTCGTCCCGGAAATAACTCAGGTCTGAATGGAGTCTATAGGTCTCAGTCAGTGTCGCCCGAATCATATAGCATTCATTATTTTAATAATGGTAATAAAAACTAATTAGCGGCCAATAATAAAACTTTTACCCCTACTTACTCACTATCTGAGTAACCATGAGCATACTCGTAACGGGAGCGGACGGTTACATCGGCTGGCCGACGGCACTACGCATTGCAACGCAAACGACCGATCGTGTCGTACTCGTCGACAATTTCGCCAGACGAGAGTGGGTCGAGTCCGTCGGCTCGACCAGCGCCGTTCCCGTAGCCGAGATGGACGATCGACTCGCCGCTGCCGAGGAAATTCACGGCTGTACCAACCTCTCGTTCGTTCGGGAAGATCTGACCGACAAGGCAACGGTCGACCGCTTGCTGTCGATCCACGAGCCGACCGCGATCGTCCACACCGCCGCCCAGCCATCGGCACCCTACTCCCAGATCAACGGCGAGCGGGCAAACTATACCCAGCACAACAACCTTCAGGCGACGCGCAACCTGCTCTGGGGGCTCCACGAGCAGGGTCTCGAGGACACCCACTTCATCGAGACGACGACGACCGGCGTCTACGGAGCGCCCGAGTTCCCGATCCCCGAAGGCGGGGCGACCATGGAACATCGAGGCGAGAGCGACGACGTCCCGTTCCCCGCGATGGCCGGGAGCTGGTACCACCTCACCAAAAGCCACGACGCGGCCAACATGCGGCTCGCGCACACGCAGTTCGACGTTCCGATCTCCGACGTCCGGACGGCGATTACGTACGGGACTGAAACCGCAGAAACCGCCGCGGATCCGCGCCTGGCAACTCGTTTCGACTTCGATTACTACTTTGGGGTCGTCGTCCACCGATTCTGCGCCCAGGCCGTCGCCGGCTACCCGATGACCGTCTACGGGAAGGGTGAACAGCGCAAACCCTTCATCGCGCTCGAGGACGCGGTCGAAGGGCTCGCGCGACTCGCACTCGCCGATCCCGACTCGCGACCCGACGATCACGTCGTCTACAACCAGGTGACGCGAGCGATCAGCATCGTCGAGATCGCGGAGACGATCGCCGACGTGGCCGGCGAGTTCGACCTCGACGTTGCCGTCGAGCACTTCGAGAATCCGCGCGAGGAGGACGAAACCCACAAGATGGAGATCGAGAACGATCGGTACGCCGACCTGATCGACGGGCAGTCGACCACGTTCGAAGAGGGAGTCCGTGATATCCTCGGGACGCTGATCGACTATCAGGACACGGTCGAGGCGCACGAGGATCGGTTCCTCCCGGGCGTGTTGGCAGACGACGAAACGGCCGAGACGGACGACGACGCGGAGTCGCCGATCGCATCAGAGGGTGAGTAGAATGCGAATCCTGGTCACGGGCGGCTGCGGGTACATCGGAAGCGCGCTCGTCCCGCTGTTGCTCGACGACGAACGGGTCGACGACGTCGTCGTCCTCGATTCACTCACGGCGGGGTCACCTGCGAACCTCCGTGGATGTATCGACGAAACACTCCACTTTCGGCGCGGGGACGTGCGCGAATACGGCGACGTCGAAAGCGCGATGCGCGGCGTCGACCGCGTCATCCATCTGGCGGCGATCACGGGCGCGGCCTCGACGCACGACCGTCGCGACGAGACGTTCGCAATCAATCGAGACGGGACGGAGAACGTACTCACCGCTGCCGGGAAACTCGACGTCGATTCGGTCGTGTTCGCATCGTCGTGTAACAACTACGGGCGAGCGGCAAGTACGAATATCGACGAGGAAACCGAACAGGATCCGCTCAATCCGTACGCGGAATCGAAAGTCGAGTCCGAACGGTTGCTCGCCGAAGCGATCGAGGACTACGGCATCGACGGCACCGCGTTGCGGATGAGTACGAACTACGGCTGGGCGCCAGGAGTCCGGTTTAACCTGGTCGTGAACCACTTCGTCTTCCGTGGCCTGACCGATCGTCCGCTGACGGTGTACGGCGACGGCAACAACTGGCGGCCGTTCATCCACGTCGAGGACGCCGCGCGAGCGTACGCACACGCAGCCCTCGAGCCCGAGTCGTGGCCACAGGTGGTATACAACGTCGGGTCGAACGACGAGAACTACCGGATCGCAGACATCGCCGACATCGTCCGCGACGAACTCGACGACGACCTCGAGATCACCTACCTCGAGGACAAACATCCCGGACCGTCGTACCACGTGAACTTCGATCGCCTGGCCGAAACGGGCTTCGAACCCGAGTGGACCGTTCGACAGGGCGTTCGCGAACTCGCAGATCGCTTGCAACGAAATCAACCGAGGATGATCGACGCATGAACGGTTCGACGACCGCACGAGACGACCCGACGATCGCGATCACCGGTGCGGCCGGATTCATCGGAAGCCGCGTCGTACAGCAGCTTCGGGCAACCCATCCGAACTGGAACCTGCTCGCACTCGACAATCAGTACCGCGGCCAGGTCGAGTCGGTCGGCGACACCGACATCGACCACGTCGACGTCCGCGACCGACGGCGACTCGAGGAGTTCCTCGAGGGGGCAGACGTCGTCCTCCACCTGGCGGCGGTAAGCGGGGTCGACGACTGCGACGAGAACCCTGACCTGACCTACGACGTCAACGTCACGGGGACGAACAACGTCGCCTGGTTCTGCCGGAAGACCGGGGCGGCGCTCGTGTTCCCGTTCAGCATGGCCGTCCTCGGCGATCCCGAGACGTTTCCGATCACCGCGGACCAGTCTCGCGATCCGCTCAACTGGTACGGGCGGACGAAGCTCCTCGGCGAACGGGCGATCGAGACGTTCGCCGACGGCGCATTCCCCGCCCACCTGTTCCTGAAGTCGAACCTCTACGGCGACCACGTCGTCGACGGGACCGTGGTCTCGAAACCGACCGTGATCAACTTCTTCGTCGATCGAGCGACGGCGGGCGAGTCGCTGACGGTGTACGAGCCAGGAACGCAGTCGCGCAACTTCGTCCACGTCAAAGACGTCGCCCGAGCCTACATCCGGAGCGCGGAGCGGCTCCTCGACCAACTGGCCGACGGCGACACGGGCACTGAAACGTACGAGATCGCTGGTAACGAGGACCCATCGGTGATGTCGGTCGCGGAGACGGTCCAAGAGATAGCCCGCGACGAACTCGGCGTCTCGGTCGACGTCGAACTCGTCGAGAATCCCCGGAGCGGCGAGACGTTAGTCGAGGACTTCACGGTCGATACCTCGAAAGCGAACGAGGTGCTCAGGTGGGAGGCACGTCACACGGTCGACGAGTCGGTTCGGGAGCTGGTGCGACGGCGAGCGTAGCCAGCCACAAATTTTTCGACGCTCGCATCGCCGTGACCACGCGGGTTTACGGTCTTCCGCTACAAATCGGGCGACAATGGGTACGCGAACCGGTTCGACAGAACTGCTTCAACAGCTGGATCTGAAGGAGTACGAGGCGACGGCGCTCGCCCACCTGCTGAGTGCCGGCCGGACGACCGCCCCGGACATCTCGGAAGCGACTGGTATCCCCAATGCACGAGTGTATGGCGTTCTCGATTCGTTGGCCGACTACGGATTCATCAAGGTGATCCCTGGCCGGCCAAAGCAGTACCAGCCAAAGTCGCCGGAAGAGATTCTCGAGCGAGCAAAGGAGAACCGACGACAGCAGTACGAGGATTACTGCAACGACGTAGACAGGTTGCAAGAGGAGTTCCTCGACGAGTTTCGCCCGCTGTACAACCAGGCGGACGAAGACGTGACGCCGACCGCCGAACTGTTTCACGTGGTCGACGTCGGCGATCCGAGCGAGACGGAGACCCGACAACTCTACCAGAACGCGTCGGAAGAAGTCTACGTCATCACCAACAGCTTCGCGTACTTCGACGACGTCGAATCGGCCGTGAACGCCGCGCTCGATCGAGGTATCGACGTCTCGGTGCTGTTTCTCGATCCCAGAAAGCTTCCGGAGGAGAAGGCGGCGGTGCAGGTCGACATCGTCGACGAAATCGCATCCGAGTACCCCGCGATCGACTACCGATTCAGCGAAGCGGTGCTGCCCTGGCGCGGAACGTTCATCGATCCGAGCATGAACTACGACTCTGGTAAGGCGATCTTCCTCGTCGAGGAAACCGACGTTCCCGACCACAAGCGGCAGGCGGCGATCACGGAGAACGGATCGTTCGTCGCCGGTATGAAGCGGTACTTCGATCTGATCTGGCGCTACGAGAGCCTCGAGCCTCAGCCGTCGGTCTGATTCGCTCGTTTGACTCGTCCGGCGATCGCTCCCCGGACAAGCAGCAAACCTCACGTGACAGAGGTGTTGAATTATGAGTTACTCAGTGGTCAAGGCTAGTGATAGAAATTGTAGAACAACAGCACAATATCTACACCGTTCGATCACTGGATGGATTTGACAGTTGATTAATCGCTGAAGACGAACTGTTCACTGGTCGATGAAATGGCCTGCGATACGTTTTACGGGACCAAGATTTACGCCGAACCTCTCTTCGAAACTCAGTACGAGCATGACCTCTTCCTCCTCGATGCCACCCAAAGCGAGAATCGCAACGCCATAGACGGTGATAAAAACCACGGCTATTCCTAACAGGACCGGCCCCGTCACGGTAAGAACTCGAGTAACAATAACATACATTCCGAGCATGGAGAACACTCCAACAGTAGCAGGTTTGAACAGCGCAGCTGTCGCCGGATGAATTCCTGTAGCCCGGTAGAGTTGTACAGAATAGAGTGTATTTAGGCCTATGTAAGACACCGCAGTAGCCACGGCTGCACCCATAAGCCCATATTCGGGAATAAGAACAACATTGAGGACGATATTCGTTCCACCAGCGAGCAGGTTATCCCACATTATCGTTCTCGTTCGTCCGATGGCAGTGAGGGTGTTCACGTTTGGTCCGGCCACTGCGTGGGTGAAGAACCCGACTGCGAGCACCACAAGTGGCAATGCCGCCTCGGTATACTCGGGTCCGAATGTCAGACTGATCGTGGCTGCTGGGAACAGTATCATGATGAGTCCTGCCGGAAGTGTTGCCATGAAGATCCACTTGGTGACGATTTTGTAAGTTCGATCCATCTCGTTGGTTCTCCTCTCAGAGTGGAGTTCCGACAGAATCGGCATGGCGATAAAGCTGAACGCCGACAGCGTCGCCGTCAACAGTTCTGCGAGAGGATAGACGACATTGTAACTCCCGACTTCACTAGAGGTTCGAAAATAACTTAGAATGAAGATGTCAAAGTACGAAAGGACCATAATCATCGACGCTGTGAGCATCAGCGGTGCAGAAAAGGTCAGCAGTTCGCGACGTCGCGTTCGTGAAGACACCGACGATCTAATGTTCGTCCGCGTCAGGACGTAGTAGAGGCCAGCCAAGCCTGCAACAGCGAACGTTGCCGCGTAGGCACCGACGATCCCCAATGCGCCGAGACTGAAGTACAGCGCGAGGACAACTAGCCCAAATCGAACGATCGGCTGGCCGATATTCCTGATAAGTACCTTTGGGAGTGACCGCTGGTGACCCTGGATTACGCCGATAGACAGTTTCATCAGGGCGGCAAATGGGACGCCGATAGCCGCAACTCGGAGTACACTCGTCGCCTCTGGTGCACCGAGAACGTGTGTTGCGACGAGATCAGCAAAGACAAACAACACAGCAGCGACGCTAACAGAGATTGCCAATACGATCTGCATTCCCGACTCGATGACACCCTTGCGATCCGCCGGATCGTCAAACCGCGGAAGATACCGACCGATGCCTGTGTTCATCCCAAAAAGAAGGATTGTAGATGCGAACGATAGTGTCGTGATTCCGATAGTCGCGACGCCATACGTTGGAGGGCCTAACAGTCTGGCCATCAGTACCTTCGCGAGGAAGGAAATTCCGAGCTCGAGTACGAGGCCAACAAACAATAGAACGCCGCTTTTGAACAATCGGCGAATGATCGAGTTCTGATCTTCGGGCATGATATCGGGAGACAGGGTTTCAAATAGCCAGATTTACCAAATTAAACGGTGACCCCAAGTAAGGGCCTTTTTGTTTAGTCGACTGTATTCAATCGGCATAACCGAGGCTGCGGAGTTGTTCCTTGACGTCGGCGGTAACCCGCCGATCACTGTCGACCGTAGACTCGCCGTCAACAACAGCCCATGGGACCTCACGCAGAATTGGGTGGTGGATTCCGGGTGGATGACCGTAGAGACCCATCGGCAGAAGCGGCATTTGCTCACCGAGCATATTCCCGTGATCGGAGGTTATCACGGTACGGCCGGGCTGATCGAGCAGTGGTTCAATCGCATCCATGACCCGACGAAGGTTGTCAGCATACGCATCCCAGACGTCGTCGGGATTCTCGTACCCGAGCCCCACCGCCTCCCAGATGTCGGTCGCACCCGGTTTGGCATTCTTAACAGTTACTTCTTCAGTACCATTGAATTCTGCATACCGAAGGTGTGGCGCTTCAATGAATGGGTAATGCGGCTGGAGGTAGTGAACGATGAGACGCTTCTCTGGGAACTGCTCACGGGCAGCGAGTGCTGTTTCCGTCACCGGTTCAGGTGGCACCGTCCCGATTTCAGGATCAAACTCTTCTCGCCACGGTTCGAGGAAATGGTGAAATGCCGTCTCGACTTGCCGAGAGACAACAGGATTACCGGTGACGTACACGCAGTCCGTCTGCGCTGGTCCGCTAAAGTTCGCTCGTACCCACTCATTCGTGGCGCTTCCGGCGCTATACACACGTTCGTAGCTATCGTACGTCTCCGTCTCGACAACCTCCTCAAATAGGTCTGCACGACAAGCGTCGAGAACCAGTAACGTATCCCACTCCCGATCAAGTACCCTAATTCCGTCAGAATTGTGGAGCTGAGCCTGTATCGGAGCAATAATTCGATTTGCAGTCCGATTTTGCCACCAGGTCCGCCGATCATAGTTTGCCGCGATCTCATCAACGGCGTACCGCAACTTCCCTAACATCGGGGGTATAATCGTGATTCCGCGACCGCGAATAAGTCGCTTTCGATGGGTTCAAGTCCCAGATAGGATTCATTCCATCATAAGAGGTCAGTGACGTGCCACGAGTGCTTTTGCTACACACTAACCGAGAATATGCCGAGACGCTCGCCGATGCTGTCACTGAAAGTGACACCGACTTTGAACCTCTTGTCGTTAGCCGCCAGCCATTGCTTGATCGCCTAAAAACGCTTTTGACTGCGGATATTGATTTAATTCAGGCAGACGAACTAATGGTTAATGGAATGCTTGCAGCCGGCGCATCGCTTGTACGGCAGATTCCTTTAGTTGTTAGCATTCGCGGGTGGGCAGATTACACGAATGCCCACAATCAATACGGCTCTCTACGAGAGAGATCTATCGAACTTCGATCCAAGGCTACCTTGCAACGTACCAAATCTACACTGTTCATTAGCGAAATAACTGAGCAAGCCTTCAAGAAACGATATAATGTTTGTGATGCAACAATTGTCGGCCGTCCTATCGACATTGAGGCATACGCTGATGGGACTCAAAGGGGACGAAATACGTTCGATGTTCTAACGGTCACAAATCTTCGATACAAAGAGAAATACAAAGGAGTTGTAATGACGTTACAGGCAATGGAACCGTTGTTTGAGGAGTACCCCTCACTTCGGTTTCGTATTGCAGGTAGCGGTCCTTATCTTGAAAAGTTAAAAAAATTCCTCCAAACATATAATTATTCAAACCGCATCAGTTTGCTTGGGTTCGTTGACGCAATTGCTGACGAGTATGCGAGTGCAGACCTATTTGTTTATGTTAGCTTTCTTGACTCGTATGCAACAGTAATTTTAGAAGCACAGGCTGCTGGTCTCCCAGTTATCGGTAGTGATGCTGTCGGCATCCCTGAGACAGTAGGTAATGGTGGGATGCTCTGTGACCCCACTGTTGAGGGTATACAAGCAGCACTTGAGCACGTAATCTCCGACGACGATCTCCGATATGATCTTGAAAGGCGCGCCCAGCAAAAGATCGCAACCCACAATGCAGAATCTGCTGCCGCCCATATTGACGTCTGGGAGCGCGTCCTCACAAACTGACTGCCGATTACCTAGTCAAGCACTCGGCAGACTCATTCCTGATATCCTAGATCTCTGAGCCGCTGCCGGACCTCTTCGTCCATCTCGGCACTGATTGACTCGCTTCCCACGGAGTTGGCGTGGTTTTCAATCTTATCACGGAACGTCGAGAGAGTGCCAGGATACTCTTCAGCGACGTTCGTCGTTTCTTCCGGATCAGATGTCAGATCGAACAGTCTCTCCTCACCGCCCTCCATCTGGACATATTTCCATTCATTCGTTCGAAGAGCAAACCGCCGATCACCTTCATCGTAGTCCGCCCACTCGGCAATAACCTGCTCCCGATCGTGCTCATGTCCAGACACCAAACTCTCGCCGAGGAATGTGTCGGGTTCAGACGCATCGGCATAGTCGACAAGTGTTGGTGCGAGATCGAGTAACCCAACCAGATCATCGACTGTTCCTGACGACTCGCCGTCATGCAGAATGAGGGGAACGTGTAAAACTTCGTCATAGAATGTCGCCGCATGGCTGAACTGCCCGTGGTCAAGGAACTCTTCGCCGTGATCGGCTGTAAACGCGATGACTGGATCTGTCTCCCACGTGTCTTGAAGCCCCTTCAGCAAGCGATCAACCTCTGCGTCAACGAATGCAATCTCGGCGTCGTACAGATCGAGAAGTGTGTTTAGTTCGTCGTCGGTGATTCGATCCGGATCCTCGAGCATCTTCCGGCGCAGACGAATGGCCGTCTCGTTGTCAACTGGGTCGTCCCGGAACTGTCGCTGGTAGCGGGCAGGAGGTGTGTACGGGTGGTGAACGTCCATGTAGTGTACCCACAGAAAGCGCGGACCGTCGTCTGCTTTCCGCGCCCACTCCAAGGCCATGTCAGTCATTTCATCGGCCGGAACGTATGCAGAGCCGAGTTCGACGCCAGTGCGGCGCTCAGTTGCGTTAAACGCCTTTTGTAGAACGTTATAGACAACCCCGTTCTGGTCAAGGTGCGTCTTGACCGCTTGGCGAGCACGAGCGAGAGGGGACGGATCGGATTTCGAATCGTAGAACTGGTCGAACCCGCGGTCGTAGCCGAAATCCGCGGAGAGATAGAGATTCGAGTGAAAGCCGGCAGTCTGGTATCCAGCATTCCTGATAGCCTCCGCAAGTGTCGTCCGTTTAGATGAGAGCCGTTCGAACCCCCCATACATCAGTGCGTATGAGGAGGTGAGAATAGAGGGAAATGATGGGCGAGTTGAGCAGGCATGCGCAAACACGTTCGTAAACCGTCGTCCATCGGTCGCTAAGTCATCTATCACCGGAGTCGTGTCCCGATCGTAGCCGTAACACCCGACGTGGTCGGCCCGAAGTGAATCAACAGTCACGAGGACGATATCTCGCATGTGATCATCCAACGGGATTACCTACAAGATGCTTTCGAGATGGACACGTTACACCTGCTACAGACTCCGAAGGACATTCGAATATTCACCGGCAATCCGTTCCCAACTGTACTCCGCAGCCAGTTTCTGGAGGCTATCGATTGTAGTTTCAGAGACATCGTTCGCTCGTTCGATGGCGGCAGCAATCGATGCAGACTCAGCCTCGCAGAACTCGACAGTACCGTCGAACTTCTTTTCAGCTCGGCCAGACAGTTGTACCGTCGGGAGGCGTGCAGCACCGTATTCCAGGACCTTTAGTGTATGTGGGTCATCGACGAGGCTAACCCCAACATCGGCAGCGTGGAGGTACCCCGGCACATGTTCGTGTGGAACAGTCCCCAAATAGATAATCCTATCCGAATTTGCAGCAGCGTCAGTGACGGTCGGTTCGAGTGAACCCGAACCAAGCACAACCAATGACCAGTCATCAAGATAGTATATACTTTCGACTAGTTCTCGGATATGATAGATCGGCTCGAGACCACCAACATAGATGACGACGTTCTTTCGAAGATCGAACTTTTCGAGGCGATCACTGGCAATATCGAGTATCCGAGCGTCAGGATCGGCGAACCGGTTATACTCGACACCGAGGTCGGACTTAGTGGCTGTCGTTGCGTGACGCTGAACCCGCGTCTTTTCTTCAGAATACACATACAACGTGTGGGCCGATTTCCGGAATGCGAGGTTTTCGAGATGGCGAACGGACTGCGCTATTGGCCACACGCTAGTCTCCTCCAACTGGCGGATCGGGTCAACGTGGTCTACAACTAGCGGCAATCCCGTAACCGTAGACACGACTAGTCCGACAATAGCGCCAGCACGTGTCGTCCCGATGATTGCATCATATTCGTCATCGGAAGCGAAAATCTCTCGAATTATCCACGGTCTTCCGGCTCGAAGATCGACGTTGAACCCGTTCTCTTCAAGGTGGGATGCGATACGCGCTCTCCCAACGCTGATATTCTCAGGTTTGTTCGGTGTAAGCCAAAGTACCCGTGTCATGGTTGACGATCACCGCCACTTGGTCATCCCATAGAGATATCCAAACCCAACAGTCGTCGTAAAGACGAACAACATCACGAACTGCACGGCCTTCTCGAGGGAAGGAGCGGTAAAAAGCTGTTTCACGCGCGACGGGACGAACTCTCGAAAGAGTTGACCGAGGAAGTCGTACTCCTCGCCGGTCGATTCGGGAACTAGCACTTCCATCCCGCGCTTCGAGTACCCCTGCCAGAAGGCACGGTCGAGCAACCACAGCGGTTCGGTCCGGTAGTCGAACACCTTGTGGGCGACCTCCGCCTCGGGTTCGTAGTAGACGCCCTGACCGTACCTGCTGCGGAGGCGGGCACACAGTTCTGTCTCGCCGCCCTGGAGATTTTCGTCGCCCTGGCGGCCGCCGATGTTGGTATCGAACCCGTCCAGCTCGAGGAAGACGTCCTGCCGGAAGGAGATGTTCGAGCCGAACGTGTTGCGGACCTCGCCCCGACCGTCGGCGAACCCGCGCTGGGTGACGCCGATCAGGAAGTAAAACTCCTCGGGGAGAAACGTCGGTCTCCCGGCCACCCACTCTGGAACCATCTTCCCGCCGGCGGCCAGCGCGCCCTCTCGCTCGTACGTCTCGACGAGTGTGGCGACCCACTCAGGATCGGCTACGGCGTCGTCATCGATGAACGCGACTACGTCGCCCGTCGCCGCTTTTGCTCCATTGTTTCGACTCTCGAGCAGTCCGACGTTGTCCTCGTTGCAGTGGATCAAAACCTCCTCGCGGTCGCCGTACTCCTCGTGAAAGCGCTCGCAGACCGCCTCGTTTCCGTCGGCGACGAGCACGAGTTCGACGTCGTCGTACGTCTGCTCGAGGACGCTTTCGGCGGCGTCCTGCAGGTCATCGTACCGGTCCAGCGTATGCTCACAGACGACGACCGAGACGCGCATGCGCAGTGGTCGGAAACCGAGAGAGTTAGTCATTTCGAGATTGGATCGACGATCATTGGCCGGAAGAGGCGGACACCACGCCAAAGTACGGCACGCAAGCGCTCGTCGCCGGGTGACGTTCGACCGCCTGCTCCGGTGTCGTGTCGACGCCGGCCGATGCGGTGTAGTTTATGCCTGAAGACGTATTCTCTCCCAGCCATGGCGATTCGTGCCCACCACGGACGATTCGGGGGAGGTGGATCAGACCTCCTGCTCGAGCGGGCAATCTCGAGCGAAATATGAAAGCGCCGCGAATAGATGACAAGGCTTATTCTTCGGTTGGGATTGATGGAACCTAATGAGTACCGACACTGAACACGTCGAGGAGGACACCGAAACGCCCTTCCTCGAGACGTGGAGAGAGTGGTATCACGTCCCGGTTATCGGGGTCGTGGTACTGTTCATGTTCCTCGCGCGAATCAGGTCGTACGATCGGTTCGTTACCGAGGACGGCACTCCCGCCCTGGCCGCAGTCGACTCGTGGTATCACTGGCGAACGATACAGTGGACGGCCAAAAACTATCCCGGAACGATGCCCTACGACGTGTGGACCGGCTTTCCCACCGGTCACTACGTCGGTCAGTTCGGCACGCTGTTCGACCAGCTAATCGTGACGGCCGCGATGATCGTCGGACTCGGCAGTCCCTCCACCGAGACGCTCTACACGGTCGCACTGCTCTCCGTGCCCGCGATGGCAGCGCTGGTCGCGATTCCCGTGTTCTACATGGGCCGGCGACTCGGCGGCACGGTCGGCGGACTCGTCTCGATCGTCGTGCTCGCACTCGCGCCCGGCACGTTCTTCTACCGGTCGATGGTCGGCCAGCTCGATCACCACACCGCCGAAGTGCTGTTCATGGCAATTGCCATGCTGGCGATGATGGTCGCACTCCGCGTCGCAGAACGGGAGAAGCCGATTTACGAACTGGTCGTCGATGGAGACTGGGACGCCCTCCGCGAGCCAGCGATCTACAGCGTCCTCGCCGGACTCGCGCTCTCGCTGTACATCTGGGTGTGGCCGTCGGCCATCCTGCTGATCGGCATCTTCGCCGTCTTCTTCGCCGTGCAACTCTGTCTCGACTACGTCCGTGGCGTCTCCCCCGATCACGTCGCGTTCGTCGGTGCCGTCAGCATGGGGACGACGACCGTCGTCACCACGCTACTCATCGAAGACGGCGGAGCAGGCCTCAACGTCTCGAGTTTCGGCTACCTCCAGCCGCTCGCAGCCCTGCTGGTCGCGGCCGGCGTCGTCTTCATGGCCTGGCTCGCCCGTCAGTGGAACGACCGCGGTCTCGAGCGGCGCTACTATCCCGTGGCGATCGGCGGGATCATCGCCGCCGTGTTGGTCGTGATGATGCTCGCGCTTCCCAACCTCTACGATACGTTCGTCGGGAACCTCACCGGGCGGTTGCTCCCGCTCGACCCGAGTACGGGTGCGCTCACCGTTCGCGAAGCCCATCCACCGGGGAACTTCACCGCACACGTCTTCGACGAGTTCGGAGCCGCGTTCTACACGATGCTCGCCGGACTCGGATTCCTCATCGCACGGCCGTTCCTCGGCCGCGAGTATCGCGCGGAGTACACGCTGATCGTCGTCTGGTCGCTGTTTCTGATCAGCATGTCGATGACGCAGACTCGCTTCGCATACTATCTCGTGCTCGCGGTCGCGGTCGTCAACGCGGTCTTCGTCGCGGACGTCGTCCGACTGTTCGACCTCTCGGGGACGGTCCAGTCGCTCCAGGACGTCGAGACCTACCAGGTCATCGTCTTCGTTCTCGTGATCGTGCTCCTGTTTGCACCGCTTTTGCCGCCGATGGCTGCCGCCGGCAGCACCGCGTGGGATCGCGGCGAGCAGAGCCAGCCCAGCAGCGACGCGATGATCTGGGAGGACTCGAACCACTGGCTCGCGGAGAACACGCCCGAACCCGGCAACTACGGCGGTGCGGGTAACGAGTCCGAACTCGAGTACTACGGCACCTACGACTACCCCGAAGACGGTGACTACGACTACCCCGAGGGCGCCTACGGCGTGATGTCGTGGTGGGACTACGGCCACCTCATCACGGTCCAAGGCGAGCGGATCCCCCACGCGAACCCGTTCCAGCAGAACGCGCGGTCGGCCTCGGCGTATCTCACCGCGGAGTCCGAAGAGCGCGCCGAGTTGATCCTCGAGGCGATCGCGGCCGGCGAACCGGTGGCCGACCGATCAACCGAGGAGTTGCGCGACGCCGTCGAGAACGCAGACGAGAGTCACGAACAGCAACGGTACGTGATGATCGACTACGCGACGGCAGGCGGGAAGTTCAGCGCGATCACGGCGTGGTCCGGGCCGGGCTACGGCCACTACGTGACGCCCGCGGATTACCAGTCCGGTGAGTCGATTCCGGTCGAGGAGATCGGCGAGCGGTTCGGGAATCTGCCGTACGACAATACGACCACGTCCCGGCTGTACTTCGACGACGCCGCCGGAATGGAACACTACCGGCTCGTCCACGAGAACGACGCATTCACGCCGACGTACATCAGTTACGCGATCACCCGGAACGGGCAGGTCGCCACGAACGAGAACGGTCAGCCTGCGGTCGCGATCAACCGTCGAGTCACCCAGCAGGTCCAGCTCGAACTCCAGCAGCTCCAGAGCAATCCCAACCTCGACGTGCAGGTCTTCGACCAGCGCCAGGCCGCCGCGGTGAAGACGTTCGAACGGGTCGAGGGCGCGACGCTCACCGGCTCGCTCGACGACCAGAGCGTGATCGACGACGAGAACGCGGCGGTCTACGCGCAGGTCGAACTCGAGACGGGCACCAACCGGACGTTCGTCTACACCCAGCAGGCCGAACTGGCCGACGACGGCAGTTTCGAGGTGACGGTGCCGTACGCGACCGACGACGAACTCGGGCCGGACGACGGCTACACGGACAGCAGCGTCGAGGCGGTCGGCGACTACGCGGTCTTCGTCGGCACGCCCGACAACGGCACCATCCAGCAACACTACGCCGGCGAGACCGCCGTTCCCGAAACGGCGGTCGTCGACGGCGATACCGTCGACGTGACCCTCGAGCAGACCGACGAGGTCGTCGACGATCCCGACGCCAACGAGACGACAGACGACGGCAACGAGACCAGCGAAGGTGACGGTGACTCCGCGGCGAACGAGACGGAGACGAACGAGACCGACGCCGGGAACGTCTCGAGTTCGCTCGAGCCCGTCGCGGCTCGAACGGCACGCTGACGTCGACCGTCACCGCTCTTTTCGGTCGGACGGCGGCGACGTTCGATCGACCCTATCGCATTCGCCCGTTCGTCGCGATCGAACCGATACGCCTACGCCGCCGCCAAACGGCCGCCGGGAGAGTGAGAACGCTTTTAGGACCACCCGGAATATCCACGGGCGATGCGAGAACTTCTCGTCGTCTATCTCAAGGGCTTCTCGATGGGTGCTGCGGACGTCGTCCCGGGCGTCTCCGGGGCGACGATCGCGCTCATCGTCGGGATCTACGACCGGCTGATCCGGGCGATCACCGCGATCGACCCACGGGAGTTACGCTCGGGGGTTCGTATCTACGATTCCGACGAACGACGGGCGTTCCTGGCCACACTCGAGCGAATGGACGTCGTCTTCCTCGTGGCGCTCGGATTGGGGATCCTCTCGGCGGTCGTCGCCCTCTCGGGGCTCATGCACGTCGCGGTGACGACGTACCCGGTCCCGACGTACGCGTTCTTCTTCGGATTGATCGCTGCGTCGGCGGTCGTCCTCTACGACCAGCTGGACGTCTGGACGCTTCGCCGAGTCGCAGTCTCGATCGCCGGGATCGTGATCGCAGCAATCGTTACCGGTGCGACGGAGACCGGGGCGAGCCACGGGCCGGTCATGATCTTCCTCGCGGGTGTGGTCGCGATCTGCGCGATGATCCTGCCCGGCGTCTCCGGGGCGTTCTTCCTGCTGATACTCGGCCAGTACGAGTACATGACCGGCGTGTTGAGCGAGTTCGTCGACGGGCTGGTCGCGCTCCTCGACGGCCAGTCGCTCGCGCCGGTGGTCGAGACGGGAACCGTCGTCGCGATCTTCTGCGTCGGCGCGGCTATCGGCCTGTTCACGATGGCCCACGTCGTCCGACGCGCGCTCCAGGCGTACCGCGGGGCGACGCTCGCGTTCCTCGTGAGTCTGATGGTCGGCGCGCTTCGCCTGCCACTCGAGGAGGTGGTCGCGAACCTCGGCGAGACGGCGGTCGGCTCGCCGGTCGTCGCACTCCTCACCGCCATCGTCGGCTGTGCTGCCGTCCTCCTCGTCGATCGGTACACGACCGACCTCGAGTACGCGAACGACCGCTAATCGGGCGCAGACGTCCTGTCGCAGCCAAACTTCACGTTCTTGGTTCTAGTATAATTACGAAGCAATTTATCTGTAACATTTAGATAAATTTATTGTTTTTGGTGATAACCAATGGAATGTAATGTTCGTGAAAGACGACGCGAAAGATTACCTCGCATCGCACCCCCGAATGATCGGCGCACTGTTTACGGTGCTGTTGCTGCTGAGTCAGGCCGGTTCGGTCGTCGCAGGCAGCTCTTCGCAGGTCGGCCCTTAAAACAAGTAATTATATATCGATCCTAGTAGGTTATTCCACCAATAAATAGAGACGTCGTTAGTCAATTGTAACTGCACCAACGCCATTATTCCAATATATACGATTATCAAGTATTATTGGTATTTCCGTCCAAATGAGGTATTCCTGGAGTGATTCCTCCGAGACGCAATAGAAGGGAGTGCGGTTCGGTGTAATGTGTCGATCAGTTATTGTCTCCAAAGTTGATTCAGTTGCAGTACCAATTTTGAAGCCTTTCGTCGGATAAGATCGAACTGCAAAATCGAATTTGTCGTCTTCGCGTCGCTCAAGTTCGACGAGCAATGGCGCGCCACCTTCCGACTGTGCAATGTCGGTCGATCCGTCGCCGACGATGAGATACTCCTCGCCGAGTGCCGACTGTTCCCGTGCGATCTCGAGTGCCGCCCGGAGCGGGAATCCGAGGTTCAACAGTCGGGCCATCGTTTCGCCGATCTCGACGGCCTGCTCGTTGACGACGTCGCGTAGGGTGCTTACGCCGCCAAACGCGCCCCGCTTGACGAGTGCGAGTCCCTGTTCGTAAGACTGGCAGGCGTTGAGGAAGAACACGCCGACGTCGACGGACTCGAGCGTGCGAACGTCGAGGTCGCCGTCGGAACACCGAAGTCCGTCGGGTGTCGCGTGTCCGATGTAGTGTAAGAAGTCGTAGCCGCCGTCTGTCAGCAACTCTGCGAGGCGGTCCGTGGTGATGCCGAACTCCGAGTGGACGTCGAACGGGAGTGACTCCCGCTTGCCGTAGGCGTCGTCGAGGAGGTCGTGCTCGCCGAGCATGCGGGCGTCGTTGCAGACGAGCAGGATTTCGATCGACTCGCTGCGCGAGTCTCGAGACAGCTGGTTCTGGTAGGCTTCGATCGTCGCCTTCGACGCGCTCTGTGGGACGTGGTCGCCGAACCAGGCGTGTTCGATCGACTCGTCGGCGACGTCGGGGACGACGAACGCTCGCTCGTCGTCGGAGGGGGCAATTGAAGGGCTGCGACGTGCGCTGGCGGAGCGGACGAAGCTAGCCCCGGGATTCGTGACGTTCGAAACCGCGTCGAGAGACGATCCTCGCGGCTCGCGAACGACGCCGAGTTCGTTGACGACGAACGGGAGCAGTTCGACGCTGTCTGGCTCTGCAGGGACGTGAGCAGTCAGCGGCCAGCGTGGAACGTACTCCTCGATAGACTCGAGAGGTACCTCGAGGTACGACTCGAGTTGTTCGGGCAGCGACGCGGCGTACGTCTCCGCGAGGTCGAACGGCAGGGCATCCTCGAGGACGGCCCGCTCGTGGAGGTCGTACTGGAACAGGCCTTCCGTGCGGACGAGGCAGTCGAGGAAGAAAAACCGCTTGAGCAGGCCGGCGACGACGTCCTCGAGTCGGTCGTCGCCTGCGAGCGGGTACTCGAACTGTGGCGTCTCGAGCGTCGGTTCGACGCCGGGGCGGACGTCGGCGCCAAGGTAGAACGCGAGCGGGGCGACCTGGAACACCGACTGATACGCCGGCGGAACCCGGATCGTGACGTCGGCGTCGGGACGCTCGACGGCGTCCGGAGCCTCGAATTCGTCTCCGAGTTCGATCAGCGGCGGGTGGCCGCGAAGCGTCGGCCAGGTTCGCTCGGGCGTCGTCGTCTTGAGTGCAGACGAGAGGACGGCGATGGCCTCCATCATCGCCTCGGGGTCGGCGGGCGTCGTGATCGTGCCGACGGGTCGTTCGTGCAGCGATCGGGCACCGAGTTCGATCGGGACGACGTCGTCGAACGAGAGGCGAATCGAGTTGAGACCAACCTCGATCGTGCCCGTCGCCTCGACCCGGCAGTAGAGTCGGATCGGGCCGCTCAGGCCGACGAACTGCGTTCCGTCCTCGAGTCGAGCCGTCTCGCCGACGTCGAGGTTCGCCTCGGTTCGGCCGGCATCGTTGTGGAGACTAACCGAATACGTCTGGTCGAACACGAGCGCGCCGGTCTCGACGGTACAGGTCGTGTCGACGGGGAAGCAAAATCGCTCCCCGTCGCCCGTTCGGGGAGCTACCGGCGTCGACGTTCGAACGTGCAGGTGGCGCTGCTCGATCGAGTCGTACACCTCGAGACCAGTCGGATCGGTCGTCCCTTCGAACTCGATTGCCATTCCTCGTCCTCGATAATACAGCTATTGGTCGCACCCGTAAAAAACCAATCGACTGGCTCACCGTCGGCGTCGGGCCGGCGATTAGTGCTCCGTCCGGTCGTCCGTGAGGAGCGTCGCCTCGAGGACCTCGAGTGGGTGTCTGATCTCGTAGCCGGTCCCGTGTTCCATCTGCATTGCGCAGGTGGGACACTCGGTGAGGCCCGTCTCTGCGTCGGCCTGTTCCATGTGCTCGAACATCTCCTCGCCGATCTTCATCGAGGTCTCGTAGTGTTCGCTCTTCCAGCCGTAGGTACCCGAGATGCCAGAACAGGAGTCGCCGACGTCGTGGGCTTCGACACCGTCGATCGCGTCGATGACCTCGAGAGCCTGGCCGTCGAGTCCCTGGTTGCGCGCGTGACAGGGCGCGTGGTAGGCGAGGTCGGGGCCGTCGACGCCGTCGGTCTCGGCGAGTTCGCCCTCGAGGTCCTCGTGGATTCGCAGGTACTCGACGGCGTCGTAGGTGTTCGTCGCGACCGTCTCGGTTCCCTCGAAGTCGAACAGTTCGGGGTACTCCTGGCGCAGCGCCATCGAACAGGAGGTACACGAACAGACGACGTCGTATCCCTCCTCGACGAGTTCGCGGAACGTCTCGACGTTGAACTGTGCGGCCCGGCGGGCGTCGGAGAGCATTCCGTTTGCGAACATCGGCGTGCCCGAACAGCGCTGGTCGGGAACGACGACCTCGTACCCGAACTGTTCGAACACCCGGACCAGCGCCTTCCCGACGTCGGGTGTGTTGTAGTTCGCGTAGTCGCCGTGGAAGTAGGCGACACGTTTCTCGTCGGTCGCGGCGTCCTCGCCCCGTTCCGCTTGCGCGGTTCGCGCGCGCTCTCTCGAGGCAGCGGCGCCGCCCCGGTCTCGCCACCACTCGCGGAAGGTTTCGGTCGCGAACGCCGGGAACGCTCGCTCGCTCGTGATCCCCAGCACGCGCTCGTTGAACCACGTCGTCACCGACAGGCCCGCGACGAAGTTCGTCAGCCGGGGAACCGCGCTCGCGAAGCGAGCCAGTCGTCCGTAGTTCGACAGCAGTCGATTGCGGAGATACTCCCGCGAGAACGCGCTCATCTGCTCGTCGACGTACTCCCCCCGTGCCGTGTTGTGCATCTGCGAGAGTGGCACCTCCGAGGGGCAGGCGTGGTCACAGCGCATGCAGTTCGAGCACTTCATCACCGACGGATCGACGTCGTGGTCGTCCCGCCGCTTGAGTCGCCACTGCTCTGGCCCCTGGAACTTCGGTCCGGGAAACTCGTCGTCGACCTCGGCGACCGGACAGTTGGTGTCGCAGGTCGAGCACTTGTAGCAGTCGTCCGCCCCCGGTCGCAGGTCCATCTCCTCGGCCTCCGGGAACACCTGGATCGGCTCGAACGTCTCCTCTGCTGTCGCGTGATCGTCTGTCGTCGACTGAACCTCGTCTGTCTGTCGTTGGGAATCGCTCATGAGTTCACCTCGGTCGTCTCGAGTTCGTTCGAATCGGTTGCCGCGTCGCCGGCGAGCCGGCCCGCGACGTATCCCGTCGAGAGCGAGACGCCGCTTCCGGACTTCTCGGCGGCGAAGTCGTACCCCCCGAGCACCGCGCCGGCCGCCCGCAGGTTCGTAAACTCCGGTTCGTCGTCGACGGCGAGCGGCCGCAGCTTCCGATCGACCGCGACGCCGAAGCGGGCGAACGGGTGATCGGCGAAGGCGTCGTCTTCGAACCAGTCGTAGCGGTCCGGCGGATGGGCCACCTGACAGCCGAAAATCGGCTCGGACACCGCTTCGCGCGTGGACTCGATGCCTTTCCCGACCAGGCCGCCCGTCGCGAGCACGTACGACGTCGCGCGGTAGGGAACCTCCCGTCCTTTGCGATCGACCAGGACGTGGTCGATCCGGTCGCCGCCCGCATCCGCCTCGTAGTCGACTACTGGTACGCCGGTCGTCACCCGTACGCCGGCGTCCTCGAGCGCGTCGTAGAGCACCTCCTCGAGTCGCATGCCCGGAAGACTCGGCGGTCCCGATGGCATCTCGAAGACGTCGACGCCGAGTCGTTCTTCGAGGTCCGTTCTGACCGCGTCGTGGTGTGCGTCGCCGAGGATCGGCGGGAAGCCGACGCGGGGCTCGTCCTCGAGGTGTGGCCGGACGGCCTCTGCGAGTGCCGCCCGTGCTGGCGCGTCGCCGACCCCGGTGTCGACGGGTTCGTCCCGATCGAGGAGGTGAGCATAGCGCGTAACCTTCGCGTCGTCGCGGCCGACGCCGGGAAACGACAGCGTCACGCCGCGAACCTCGAAGGGGACGCCCACCGCGCGGAGGTGGGCCGCCGACAGCGGTGCGTCGACGTCGGGCAGCGTCTCGAAGCCGACGAGCAGCGCGTCTCGAGGGTCGCTCGCCAGCCCCGCGGCGACGCTCGCCGGGTAGCGCGCCGTGGGCTTGACGGTCCCGCCGCTGGTCGGGACGAGTGCGTTCGCGTCCGTGTGTCTGCCCTCGTAGGCGTCGCCGACGACGGCATCGAAGTAGAGCAGTGCCTCCCGCACCGCGTCCGGCCCGACGCGCTCGTAGGGGTGGCCGGTCGGCAGGTCGGAAAGCGCGTCGAACGGATCGACGAGCGGCCCCTCCCCGTCGGGTGTATATCCGAGAACGTCGATCAGCCCGCTCGCGTGGCGGAGCGTGCTCTGCTTGTACGTGAGCAGGCGAACCCGAACGTCGCGTTCGGCTGCCGAGAGCGCCGCCGTGACGCCAGCGAGCCCGCCACCGATCACGAGGACGTCGTCCTCGATGGCCATCTCAACGCTTCCCTCCTCGAGTCCCGGCGCCACCAGTACGCGGTTCCGACGCCGATCGGGACCCGCCGTCGAACGCGTCGAACTCGATCGGGGAGTCGGTCGTCGCCGGGTCGCGGTCGCGGTTCATCGTCGTCGCGTGCAGCACGTACGTGAGCATCGCTTGCGAGAGCTGTTCTCCCCAGAGGGCGTGGCGTTCGCCTTTCCAGCGCTCCTGAAACAGTTCGTCGAGTGCCGTCCGAACGACCGGTTCGTCGTACGCCGGGTGGAGTTCGTGGGCCATTGCGTGCGCACAGAAGCCGCCCTGGCAGTTGCCCATCGACGCCCGCGTGCGGATGCGGACGGCGTTGAGATCCGATCCCGACTGGGTGATCGCGTCCTGGATCTCCGCGCGCGTCACGCCCTCGCAGGCGCAGACGACCGGGTTCGGCTCGTCCGTCTCGAGCACCTCGCGCGAGCGGCTTCCCAGTCGCTTTTTGCTCCGGCGGGCGATCGGCGACCGGAGCCCGAAGTCGCCCATCGCCTCCTCGAGGACAGCGGGGTTCTCGCTGCCCGGCAGCGGTTCGTCGGCGGTCGAACACGACGCCCGGACGCCGAGTTCGGCACAGACGTGGTCGGCGATCTCCTCGGCCATCAGTCGGTAGGTCGTGAACTTCCCGCCGACGATCGTTGCCATTCCCGAGACGCCGTCGCGCTCGTCGTGGTCGAGCAGGAAGAAGTCGCGCGTGATGTCGGTCGGATCGACCGTCCCAGTTCCCGGGGGTTCGTAGAGTGGACGGACGCCCCAGAACGAGCGGATCGTCCGTGCCTCCCGCAGGATCGGGACGAGTTCCGAGAGCGTGTCGATCATCTGGTCGACCTCCCACTGTTCTTCGGGGTAGTCGTCGGGATCCGAGACCTCCTCGTCGGTCGTCCCGAGGATGGCCGTCGTCTCGTGTGGAACGACGATGTCGGCGTCGCCTTTCGGCCGACAGCGGTTGATCACGGTATCGACCTGTCGGACGTTCATGATCGTCATCACGCCCTTCGAGGGACGGACTTCGACCTCGAGGTTTGCCATCGCGCCGACCTGGCCGGCCCACGCGCCCGTCGCGTTGACGACGTAGTCGGCGGTGATCTCCTCGGTCGTCCCAGGTCTCCGGTGCGTTCGCGTCCCCGGCCCGGAGTCGTGGCGCACCTCGACGCCGTAGACGTCGTCGCCGTCGCGGAGGACGTCGACAACCTCCGCGTGAGTCTCGATGCGCGCGCCGTGGTCCACCGCATCGCGGGCGTTCGCGACGCAGAGCCGAAACGGGTCGACAGCTCCGTCGGGGACCTCGATCGCGCGTTCGACGTCCGCGGCGAGATAGGGTTCGACCTCGCGCGCTTCGCGCCCCGAGAGGACGCGAGCGGGGATGTCACACTCGCGACAGCCACGCAGTTTCTCGCCGAAGTAGTCGTCGGGATCTTCCGGGCGCTTGACGAACAGCCCCCCGGTCTCCTCGACGCAGTGGCCGGCGATTTCTCGAAGCACGCGGTTCTCGGCGATGCACTCTCTCGCGCTGGCCTGGTCGGAGACGGCGTACCGTCCCCCGCTGTGGAGCAGTCCGTGCATCCGGCCGGTGGTTCCGTGGGTGAGGTTGCCCCGTTCTACGAGCGTCACCTCGAGGCCGCGGGTCGCCAGGTCGCGGGCGACGCCACAGCCCGTAGACCCACCGCCGAGCACGAGGACCTCGGTGTCACGTCCCATCGTTCCAGTCGGACGAGGACCGCGGCGACCTTCACTGTGTCGTCGACGATCGGCCGATCACGACAGTTCGTGTCGAAACACCATTATGTCGAAATGTCTACTGATGGTTAGAGAACCGAACTAGAATTTCGAACGTTGCGCCAGTAGGCATATAATTGTATGGGTCCTTTGTTCAGATGCGGTTTGAAGCAGTCGTCTATCGACTGGGTTCGTATGTCCACACGGCGCGAGCGGGCGATGGCCTCCATAGCAACCCACCATCACCCCCGATGGCTCCATCTGCCGACGTCCGCTCGCGCGTGACTGGATCGTGTCAGCCAACACCCGCCGAACTCATACCGACCGATCCCCTGTCGATGGTCGATCGAAAACCGCCCTCACTGCCACCTCATCTTCTCCGTAACTACCGTATCGCCTGATAGCATCTGCTGTACGTCGTTCTGGAGCAGCCGCGGCCGTCCAACAGTCTCCAGAACACCGTTCCAGCAGCCACGATGCAACGCAGTGAGTAGTTGATCTCGAGTCGACGGTGACTCGTCGGCGGCCGTAGACGGCGTGGCAGCAACGCTTATGTCAATCCTGACGCTGGTTCGAAACTAGAACCGAGTCGCGGCGAATACGGCTCTGGAGGCCACGAGCAGTGACAGACACAAGTTACGTCGGTGCGATCGACCAGGGAACGACCGGCACTCGCTTCATGATCTTCGACCACGGCGGACAGGTCGTCTCGAGTGCCTACGAGCGACACGAACAGCACTACCCCGAACCCGGCTGGGTCGAACACGACCCCGTCGAACTCTGGGAGAACACGAAGACCGTCGTCACGACCGCACTCGAGGACGGCGATGTCGATCCCTCCCAGCTCGAGGCGATCGGCGTTACGAACCAGCGCGAGACGACCGTGTTGTGGGATCGCGACTCCGGCAAGCCAGTCTACGACGCCATCGTCTGGCAGGATCGGCGCACGGCCGACCGGATCGAGCAACTCGAGGACGACGGCCTCGCGGAGACGATCCGTGAAAAGACGGGTCTCCAGCCCGACGCCTACTTCTCGGCGACGAAAATCGAGTGGCTCCTCGAGAACGCGGACCCGATCAAACTCGAGCGCACGCGCCCAGAAGACGTCCGCGACCGCGCCGAGGCGGGCGAGCTGTGTTTCGGAACGATCGACAGCTGGCTGATCTACAACCTCACCGGCGAACACGTCACCGAGGTCACGAACGCCTCGCGGACGATGCTGTACGACATCCGCGACTGCGAATGGGACGACGACCTGCTCGCGGAGTTTTCGGTTCCGCGCGCGATCCTCCCGGAGGTCCGTCCCTCGAGCGACGACGCAACCTACGGCTCGACCGACCCGGACGGCTTCCTCGGGGCCGAGGTCCCCGTCGCGGGGGCGCTTGGCGACCAGCAGGCCGCGCTGTTTGGCCAGACCTGCTTCGATCCCGGCGACGCCAAGAACACCTACGGGACGGGCTCGTTTTTCCTGATGAACACCGGCGACGAACCCGTCGCAAGCGAGCACGGCCTGCTGACGACGATCGGCTTCCAGCGCTCCGGCGACCCCGTCCAGTACGCACTCGAGGGCTCTATCTTCGTCACCGGCGCGGCGATCGAGTGGCTCGAGGACGTTTCGCTGATCGACGACCCCGGCGAGACGGCGACGCTGGCCCGGAGCGTCGACTCGACCGACGGTGTCTACGTCGTCCCCGCGTTCACCGGCCTCGGCGCACCCCACTGGGACCAGCGCGCCCGCGGCACGATCGTCGGGATGACTCGCGGCACCCGACGGGAACACCTCGTGCGCGCGACCCTCGAGTCGATCGCCTACCAGACCCGCGACGTTGCCGAGGCGATGGAAGCGGACGCGGGGATCGAGATGCGGTCGCTGAAAGTCGACGGCGGCGCGGTCAAGAACAACTTCCTCTGTCAGCTCCAGGCGGACGTCGTCGGCACGGAGATCGTTCGACCCGTCGTCGACGAGACGACCGCCCTCGGCTCCGCGTACGCTGCCGGTCTCGCCGTCGGCTACTGGGACGACCTCGAGGAACTGCGCGAGAACTGGCGGGTCGACCGGCAGTTTTCTCCCGAGATGGATCGGGAGCGAGCGGACGCGAAGTACGACCGGTGGGGGGACGCACTCGAGTGCGCTCGCGGGTGGACGACCGACGGCGAGTAGCGTCACGCACACCGGTCCGAACAGGGGTCGAACCGACCCACTTAGGGCCGTGAAACCCACACCGAGAGGTATGGCCGACGACCCGCCACTGGTCCTCGACATCGACGGTACGCTGACTCGTCCCGACAGGTGGGGGATCGACCCCCGCGTCTTCGATCCGATCCGCGAGTGGGACGCCCCGATCGTCCTCGCGACGGGGAAGGCGTTCCCCTACCCGGTCGCCCTCTGCCATTTCGTCGGGATTCCGGAACTCGTCGTCGCCGAGAACGGCGGCGTGGTTTACACCGGCGACGACGTCTTCGTCAACGCCGACCGCGAGGCCGCCCAGGCCGTCGTCGACGCCTACGAGGCGGCGGGCCACTCGCTCGGCTGGGGGCCCGAGGACACCGTCAACCGCTGGCGCGAGACCGAGATCGCCGTCGAGATCAGTCAACCCGAGCAGCCGCTTCGCGAGATCGCCGTCGAGTACGGCCTCGAGGTCGTCGACACCGGCTACGCGTTCCACGTCAAGGACCCGTCGGTGAGCAAAGGCGACGGCGTTCGGACGGTCGCCGACGCGGTCGGCATCGACCTCGAGGAGGCGGTCGCCGTCGGCGACTCCGAGAACGACGTCTCGACGTTCGCGGTCGTCGGCCGGAGTTTCGCCGTCGCGAACGCCGACGCGGCGGCGAAGGAGGCGGCAGACGTGGTTCTCGAGGACGCCCACGCCGACGGCACGCTGTCGGTACTCGAACGAGTTCGCGGCGACGCGTGAATCGTCGCCCGCGTTCGACTGCGACGGGAGACACCACACGGCTTTTGTCCGCGCCCCGCCAATCCGGGTCCAACATGAGCGATTCCGCCGACCCTGGAAGCGACGACGGCGGGCCGATGCAGGTCTCGAGTCCGGACTACCACAGCGAGAACCACACGGCGGCCCAGACCTGCGGATGGACCGCGAACGCCCTGCGCGGCGAGGGAAAGTGCTACAAGAACATCTGGTATGGCATCGAGTCTCACCGTTGTATCCAGATGACGCCGGTCGTCCGGTGTAACGAGCGCTGTGTCTTCTGCTGGCGCGACCACAACGGCCACGCCTACGAACTGGATGGTGTCGAGTGGGACGACCCCGAGGCGGTCGTCGACGCCTCGATCGACCTCCAGAAGAAACTGCTGTCGGGCTTTGGCGGCAACGACGAGGTCCCCCGCGAGGTCTTCGAGGAGGCGATGGAACCCCGCCACGTCGCCATCAGCCTCGACGGCGAGCCGTCGCTGTACCCCTACCTGCCCGAACTGATCGAGGCGTTCCACGACCGGGACATCACCACGTTCCTCGTCTCGAACGGCACCCGTCCCGACGTACTCCGTGAGTGTGACCCGACCCAGCTGTACGTCAGCGTCGACGCGCCCGAACGCCACACGTTCGATCGGGTCGTCAAGGCCATGGAGGACGACGCCTGGGAGCACCTCGTCGAGACGATGGACGTCCTCGCCGAGAAAGACGAGACCCGAACGGTGCTGCGAACCACGCTCGTCGACGGCGAGAACATGCACAGCCCCGACTGGTACGCCGCCTTCTACCAGCGGGCCGACCCCGACTTCGTCGAACTCAAAGCCTACATGCACGTCGGCCACTCGCGGGGACGACTCGACCGCTCGTCGATGCCAGACCACGAGGACGTCGTCGCGTTCGCCGAGGCCGTCGGCGAGCACATGCCCGAGCACACCGAACTCAAGGAGGTTCCCGCCTCTCGCGTGGCGCTGCTCTCGAAGACGAGCGACACCTGGGTACCGAAACTGAAGAAAGACAGCGAGTTCTGGGCTCGAGATCGCGTCACGAGCGACTGAGAATGATTGCTGTGACTGGTTGCCGGCGCAACCGCAAGACGGGTCGCGGTTGCGGCGGTAACGACTCACAGCTATCGTTACGGGGACGTCCTCGAGCGGTATCGGCTCGATTCGTACCGCGGAAAACGACGCTCCGACCGGTGGTTTTTTGCCCGGCTGCTTCCTTTCGGGAGACGCGAATAAACGCGCGCCAACTGCATCACAGTTTCGTTATGCGTGCCACATTCGGTATACTTTTACCACGGTAGGCCGAACCGACGAGTATGTCAGTGACAGCGACGTCGGCCGTCGGGTACGACGAACTCGCCGTGCTCAAGTTACTCGCACTCGACGGCGGGCTCTCGGGCGACCTCAAAATTTCCTGTTCTGCGCTCGCAGATCGTCTCGACGTGTCGAATCAGACCGCCTCGAGACGGCTCCAGCGACTCGAGAGCGCTGATTTGCTCGAGCGCGACACGGTCAGCGACGGACAGTGGGTCGCCGTCACGGAAGACGGTGAGCGCGCGCTGCGAGCCGAGTACGAAGACTACCGGCGCATCTTCGAGACCGACGCCGAGGTCGAACTCGAGGGAACCGTCACCGGCGGGATGGGCGAGGGTCGACACTACATCTCGCTGCCGGGGTACAAACGCCAGTTCGAAGACCGCCTCGGGTACGAGCCGTTCCCCGGAACGCTCAACGTCGACCTCCTGGGGGAGAGCATCCGTCGTCGCAGCGCCGTCGACTCGCTCGAGCCGATCCCGATCGACGGCTGGGAAGACGAGGAGCGAACCTACGGCCCCGCCGTCTGTCAGCCGGCGACGATCGAAACCGACGACGGGGAGACCTACGACCGGGCACACACGATCGCCCCGGAGCGAACGCACCACGACGACGACCAGCTCGAGATCATCGCACCGGACAGACTGCGAGACGAACTCGACCTCACGGACGGCGACCACGTTACCATCTATGTCGGAGACAACTGATATGAGCGGCCGATCGACCGGCGTCGCGGCGTTCGACCGCGCGCTCGAGGCACTCGCGGCCGGCGAACCGGTTCTCGTCCACGACGCGGCCGACCGCGAGGGCGAGACGGACCTGATCTACCACGCGGGTGCGGTCACGCCCGACGCCGTCGCCCGCCTGCGAAACGACGCCGGTGGCCTGATCTGCGTCGCGCTCGGCCACGACGTCGCCGAGGCGTTCGACCTGCCGTTCTACACGGAGGAGGTCGACCACCCCGCGACGGGCGACCACGACCTCGGCTACGACGAACGGTCGTCGTTCTCGCTGACCGTCAACCACCGTGAGACGTACACCGGGATCACCGACAACGATCGCTCGCGGACGATCCGCGAACTCGCCGACGCCGCCACGACGCCCGCGGAGACGGAGTTCGCCGCGGAGTTTCGCGTCCCCGGGCACGTCCACATCCTGAAGGGCGCACCGGACCTGCTCACCCAGCGCCGTGGCCACACCGAACTCGGCCTCGCTCTCGCCGAGGCGGCCGACCTCCCGCCGGCCGTCGTCGTCTGCGAGATGCTCGACGACGAGACCGGCGAGGCGCTCTCTCCCGGCGCCGCTCACGCCTACGCCGACCGACACGACCTCACTTACCTCGAGGGCGCGGACGTTCTCGACCGCCTGGGCTGAACACGTCGGTCGTACCAGAAACTGACGTGCAACCGACGGTACCGTACCGTCGGCGGCCCGTCAGGAAGACGCGGAATCGCGAACGTTCATTACGAAGGCATCCGTCACCCCGCTTATGAGCTTCGACGAGATGGATGTCGATACGATCTGGATGGACGGCGAGTTCGTCGACTGGGACGACGCGCAGGTCCACGTCCTCACGCACGGCCTCCACTACGGAACCGGGATTTTCGAGGGAGCACGCTGTTACGACACCGAAGAGGGCCCCGCGCTGTTCCGGTGGGACGAACACCTAGAACGGTTCTACCACTCCGCAAAGCCCTACGAGATGGACATCGGCCACGACGCCGAGGAACTCACCGAGGCGACGATCGAACTCATCCAGCGACAGGATCTCACGTCCTGTTACATCCGGCCGGTCGCGTTCTACGGCTACAACAGCCTCGGCGTGAGTCCCAAGGACTGTCCCACTCGCACCGCGATCGCCGTCTGGCCGTGGGGGGCGTATCTCGGCGAAGAGGCACTCGAGAACGGCATCGACGTGATGATCTCCTCGTGGCGAAAGCACTCCTCGAGCCAGATCCCGACGAACGCGAAGACGACCGGTCTGTACGTCAACAGCATGCTCGCCGGCGAGGAAGCGCGTCGCAACGGCTACGCGGAGGCGATCGTCCTCAACAAGGAAGGCCACGTCGCCGAAGGGCCTGGCGAGAACGTCTTCCTCGTTCGCGACGGCGAAATCTACACGCCGGCCCTCTCGGAGTCGATCCTCGACGGCATCACCCGCGACACCGTCATCGAACTCGCGCGCGATCTCGGCTACACCGTCCACGACAACGTCTCGATCTCGCGGGGCGAGCTCAACACCGCCGACGAACTCTTCTTTACGGGCTCTGCGGCCGAAGTGACACCGATCCGCAAGGTCGACAACGTGGTCGTCGGCGACGGCTCTCGCGGCCCGATCACCGAGGAGATCCAGTCGCGGTTCTTCGAGATCGTCGAGCGGCGGACCGACGAGTACGACGAGTGGTTCACGTACGTCTAGACGGCCGGTACGCGCAGTCTTCGAGATTTTTGATCGACGACTCGAGATGGAGACGTCTTCGCCCGTGGGGCTCGTACGGACTACTGCAAGTCATTTCCGGTGCAACCGCGTCCCGTCGGGCGGTCGCTGCGGAAACGAGGTCCAGCAGACCGTATCAATCGTCGTCGTCGCTCTTGCCGACCGTGCGTTCGTCGACCACGTCGATGGGAATGCCGGCGTCCATGCTTCGCTCGCGTTCCGCGTCGCCGAAGCCGGCGCTGAGGACGCGAGTCAACGCGTCCTCGACGTCCTCGTCGAGTTCGGTGATCTGGTCGGGTTCGACCTCGACGACGTAGCCCGTCGTGATGTTCGGCGACGTCGGCAAGAAGAGGACTTCGCGGCCGTCGGGGGTTGTCTTCCCCGTCTTGAACGCGGTCATGCGAAGCCCCTGCCAGGTTTCGATCTTGACGGGTTTCTGTAACGACTCCTGCTCGCCGAGAGCGGTCTCGGCGGCCATCTTCGAGGCGTTGTAGACGACTCGCAATCCAGGAACGCGATTGGCGATGTCGTCGACGATCCGTTCGAAGAGTCCGCCGACCGTCGTCCGCATGAGGTAGCCGACCGACAGCGAGAGAATGACGAAGACCGTCAGCGTGACGATGACGCGGAGTAACTGTGCGACCTGCTCGCGTGTATTTTCACCTTCGATTAGCGGCTCGAGCGAGTCCGCGTTCAGGATAAGCCCCGGCGTAATCCCGGCGATAATGCCGTAGAGCCAGTAGATGACGTAGAGCGTAATGAGGATCGGGCCGATGACGACGAGCCCGCTCGCGAAGTCCCGCTTCCACGAGGTCATGTCCGTGAACTCTCACCACGGGAATATGAGCCCTTCCCTTCACCGGCCAGCGATGGCTCGCACCGCGAACCACAGATTTTCCTTTCGCTCCATCACCCGCCGGTAGAAGTAGGACTTCCACCGGGTCCCGTACGGGAGGTACTGCCAGACCTCGTACTCCTCGGCCAGGTCGTACTGCGCGTCTTCGCGGACGCCCATCAGCATCTGAATCTCGAAGTCCGTCCCGTACTCGTCGTGCAACGAGATGGCGTGGTCGATCATCTCGGGATCGTGGCTCCCGACGCCGATTCCGCCGTCGTAGTGCTCGAAGGCGTACTCGAGTAACTCCCGATACGCCCGGTTTACCTCCTCTTTGCGCGTGTACGCGACGTCGGCCGGCTCGTCGTACGCCCCCTTGACGAATCGCACCTTGCCGGGGACGTCCGCGAGCCGTTCGACGTCCTCGCGGGTTCGCTTCAGGTTCGCCTGCACGCAGACGCCGACGCCGCCGTCGTGTTTCCGGGCGAGCCGTTCGTACGCGCCGAGGGTCGCGTCGGTCGTCGTGTGGTCTTCCATGTCGATCCAGACGAAGACGTCCCGTTTTGCGCCGTAGTCGACGATTCGCTCGAGGATCTCGCGGAACGCTTCCTCGCCGACCGAGAGGCCGATCTGGGAGGGCTTGACCGAAATGCAGGCCTCGAGTTCCGAGTTCGAGAGGTCGTCGATCAGCGACAGGTACTCGTCGGCGTCGGCCTCGGCGTCCGCGCGGTCGTCGTAGTGCTCGCCGAGGAGGTTGACGATTCCCTCGACGCCCCGGTCGTTCAACCGCCGGACGTGCTCGAGGGCGACCGCCGGGGACTCGCCTGCGACGAATCGGCTCGCGATGGGCGGGATCATACGTCCTCGTTCGACCGCCAGTGGTAAGGTTGTTAGTGATTCACGCGAGGCGAATCGTCTCCGCCGGCGCGACGCGACGAGACCGATCCGTCGAACGAGCGTCGCAATAGAACCGATTACTGTATATGTCTGGTATGAATACTGTGGATAAGATATTTATCACTGTTTCACCTGCTGATACGTATGACGGCAGGTCCGCCGATCGAAGAACTCCACTACGAGGACGCACCGAACGTCGACGACGTGCCGGGGCCCAACTCCCGCGAACTGCTCGAGAAACAACGCGAGATCGACAGCAACGCCGTCGCCTACCCGGAAGACATTCCCGTCGCCTTCGAGGAGGGGAAGGGAGCGACGGTCCGTGACGTCGACGGCAACACGTACATCGACCTGTTCGCCGGCATCGGCGTTCTCAACGTCGGCCACGCGAACCCGTACGTCCTCAAGGCCGTCCACGAGCAGGCCGACAGACTCGTCCACACGGTCGACTTCCCGACCGAGGCGCGCCTCGAGTTGATCGAGAAACTCGACGAGATCGCACCCGACGGATTGCAGGGACAAAATCGGGTCGTCTTCGGCGGCCCCACCGGGAGCGACGCGATCGAGGCCGCGATCAAACTCGCCAAGTACAACACCGGCGGCGACGGCCTGATCGCGTTCCGCGGTGCCTACCACGGGGCGACCAGCGGCGCGATGAGCCTCACGTCGAACACGAGCTTCAAGGGCCACTACACGCCGTTGCTCTCGGACGTCGTCCACGCGCCCTACCCGTACCCGTTCGGCCAGGGAAAAGAGCCGCAGGCGGCCGTCGACCACGCGCTCGAGGAGGTCGAGGCGATCGTCGAGGACCCCTACGGCGGGCTCGCGAACCCGGCGGGAATCGTCGTCGAGCCGATCCAGGGCGAAGGCGGCGTCGTCACGCCGCCGGCGGGCTTCTTGCAGGGGCTACGCGATATCGCCGACGACAACGACGTCGTGCTCGTCTTCGACGAGATCCAGTCGGGGTTCGGCCGTACCGGCGAGTGGTGGGCCTGCGACTGGGCGGGCGTGACGCCCGACGCGATGACCTCCGCGAAGGCCCTCGGTGGCGTGGGTTTCCCGCTGTCGGCGACCATCTACCACGAGGACCTCGACACGTGGGGGTCGGGCGACCACGCCGGCACCTACCGCGGCCACGTCGTCGCGATGCGGGCGGGAACTCGCGCCATCGAGTACGTCCAGGCACACGACCTACTCGCGCACGCCCGCGAACTCGGCGAGTACGTCCGGAGTCGACTGCGCGAGGCGGCCGACGGGACCGACCGACTCGCCGAGGTGCGCGGCCGGGGACTGTTCGTCGGGGCCGAGTTCGTCGACGCCGACGGCGCGCCGGACGGCGACGTCGTCGACGCCATCCAGCAGTACTGCTTCGAGAACGGCGTGCTCGTCTGGACGGCCGGTCGACACGGCAACGTCCTCCGGCTCCTGCCGCCGCTCGTGCTCACACACGATCTGGCGGAGACGGCGCTGGACGTCGTCGTCGACGCGATCGAACGCGCGACCGCGGACGTCCGACAGACGGCCTGATCGCGGCAATGTCCGAAGAGATCGTCACCGACGACGCACCGCGCAACGAGAATCCGTACTCCCAGGGCGTCCGCACCGGTGACACGCTCTACGTCTCCGGGTACGGACCGGTCGATCCGGAGACCGGCGACGCCGTCGACGGCGACGTCGGGGTCCAGACCGACCGCGTGCTCGACAGCGTGGCCGCGGTCGTCGAGGACGCCGGCGGCGACGGCCTCGAGGACGTCGTCACGGTCACCGTCTACCTCACCGACCTCGAGGACTACGAGCGCGTCAACGACGCGTACGGCGCACGGTTCGACGACGTGCCGCCGGCCCGAGTCTGCGTCGAGGTCTCGCGACTTCCCGGAGACGTCCGCGTCGAGATGGACGCGATCGCTCACCTGGGCTAGGCCGGACCCGCGTTTCTTAACCCGTATGTGGAGAAGTAGTACACAATTACTGATTATAATTAAGTAACTTCGGGACCAAGCGTCGGGAAACCATGCCCCACGACGTGCACAACCGATTGACAACACTCCGGCGCGAGTTCCACCGCCGTCCCGAACCCGGGTGGTGTGAGTTCCAGACGACGGCTCGAGTCGTCGACGAACTCGAGCGGATCGGCGTCGACGAACTCGCGGTGGGACGGGAAGCGCTCGCGACCGACGAACGGATGGCCGTCCCGTCGGCGGCGGAACTCGACCGCTGGGAGACGCGAGCGCGCGGGGCCGGCGTCCGCGACGGCGTCCTCGAGCGGACGGCGGACGGACACACCGGCGTCGTCGCCGTCGTCGAGCAGGGACCAGGGCCGACGGTCGGTCTCCGGGTCGACCTCGACGCCATCTCGCTCTCGGAGTCGACCGAGGCGGGTCACAGGCCGGCGGACGAGGGCTTTCGGTCCGAACACGACGGCTACATGCACGCCTGCGGGCACGACGCCCACGTCGCGATCGCGCTCGGGGTGATCGAGACGATAACGGAGAGCGACTTCTCGGGGACGTTCAAGGCGTTCTTCCAGCCGGCAGAGGAGATCTCCGGCGGCGGCAAGCCGATGGCCGAAGGCGGGTACGTCGACGACGTCGACTACCTGCTGGCGCTCCACGTCGGCCTCGACTACCCGACGGGGACGGTCGTCGCCGGCGTCGAGAAGCCACTCGCGATGGCACACCTGACCGCGACGTTCGAGGGGGCGAGCGCACACGCCGGCAAGGCACCGAACGAGGGTGCGAACGCGATGCAGGCGATGGCGACGGCGGTACAGAACGCCTACGCCATCCCCAGACACAGCGACGGGATGACCAGGGTGAACTTCGGACGCGTCGAGGGCGGCATCGCGAGCAACGTCATCGCCGAGGAGGTCACGCTCCACGGAGAGGTCCGCGGCGAGACGACGGCCCTGATGGAGTACACGCGAACGGAACTCGAGCGCGTGCTGTACGCCGCCGCCGAGATGCACGACTGCGACGTCACGCCGCGGATCACGAGCGAGTCGCCGCGGGTCGACAGCGACCCGGCACTCAGAGACGTCGTCGGCGAGGTCGCTGGCGGAATCGCGGCGATCGACACGGTCGTTCCCACCGACGAACTGGGCGTGAGCGAGGACGTGACGTACCTCATGGAGCGCATCCAGGACGACGGCGGCCTCGCCTCGTACGTGATCGTCGGCACCGACCACCCGACGAGCCACCACACGCCGACGTTCGACGTCGACGAACGCAGCCTCGGAATCGCCGTCGAGTTGCTGACCGAGAGCGCCGTCGAACTCGCTCGACGGCGACCGTGACCGACTCGAGTCGCCGAGAGGCCGTCGTCGATACAAAAACCGTATACGGAATCCCGCTCGCCCGTTCCGCGACGCTCGGCGGTGTGACCGGCTCGAGTGCGCCGTTTCGCTGGGCACGAGATCGAGCGCAGAGGGCATGGTGGACCTCGGAGACCCCCGATCACAAGGATTAATTCGCTCAGTAACCGTATTTTGTGTATGAGCCAGGACGACGTGCCGGAGCCGCTACGGGACGCCGCCGATTCCGACCGGCCCCGCGGTATTCTCACGCCCTCCGATCGTGACTTCCTGCTGGGTCGAAAGACGGACTACACCGAACACTCGAAAAAACAGAAGCGAAACCGCATCCGACGCCGGGTCCGGAACGCGATCCTCGATTTCAGCATCCTCTTCGAGTACCTCGAGGATCGGGACCGAAACACGGTCTTCGATCCGGACGACGAGGATCGCGAGGCGCTGACCCAGGGGATCACCGACGTGCTCGCGTTTCTCCACCTCGGCACGATGGGTTACTACACCCCGTTCAAGGACATGCTCTCGGAGGGCGTCGGGAAGGCCGAGCAGCGACTCGCCGGTTCGAACTACCGGATGGTCAACGTCGAGTTCAACGTCGATCCGGTCGGTCAGATCGACGTCGACGAAGTGATCGAGAAGCTGGAGAACGAGCGATTCGAACAGCTCACCGACGAAGAGCTTCGTGCGTTCGTTCGCCTGCTGACGATGTCCGAGGACTTCTCACCCGAGGAGACGCGCGAGGACATCAAGAGTCGGGTCGACGAGTACGCGCGTCGGGTAAACGAGAGCGCCGAAACTCGCGACCAGCGCCTCGAGGAACTGACGAACTGAGAACGCCTGCTGTAAGTCGTACTGCCGGACAACACGGTTCGGCCATCGATCGCACGCGAGACGCTGTCGTTCGACGAATTCTCGTCCGTCGTCGCCTGCTCGAGTGGCCAGGCTGTTCGCCTCTCGGTCCCGTCGACGGTCGTTTCGAATCAGGTCTCCAGAAGCGACCGTCCAGGGGTCGCGGCGACACGACTGGTGGCCTTCCCGATAAACACAATCTGTATATGCCAGATACGAAAAGAAAATATTTATTGTGTCCACTAGCAATCAGTTCCGTATGCCACTACACAGCATGGCAAACGGTAGGTGGAGACAAGGGAGGATCGCCACCACGTCGATCGACTGTCGGGGTGAGAGCCGATGAGCACGGACGAGGGAGGGCCGGTCGACCGGTTCCTCGAGGAGATCGATCCGACGGTCTTCCTGTTCGGTGCGCTGTTGACAGTCGGCGTGATCGCGGCCTTTTTCGTCAGTCCGGGCACCGTCGAGAGTGGGATTTCGTCGCTGAACGATCAACTGCTCGGTGCGTTCAACTGGGCGTTGCTGCTGATCGTGTTCCTGATCGTCGTCTTCCTGCTGTTCCTGATCGTCGGTCCCTGGGGATCGATCAGGCTGGGCGATGAGTCACCGGAGTACAGCTTCCTGTCGTTTTTCGCGATGCTGTACTCGGCCGGGTTCGCTGCGGGCGTCGTGTTCTGGGGGCCGACCGAGGCGCTGTTCTACTACGACAGCCCCTCGCCGCTGTTCGGCGGCGTCGAGGGCGGGTCGGCCGAAGCGATGTCCGTCGCCATCCAGCAGACGCTGTTCCACTGGGCGCTGCCCCAGCTCGCGGTGTTTACCATCATGGGGATCGCGATCGGCTACTTCGCGTACAACTACGACAACGTTCCACTGCGGGTGTCGTCGGCGCTGACGCCGATCATCGGTGCCGAGAACTTAGACGGCCCGGTCGCGAAGGTCGTCGACGTCCTCGCCGTCTTCGCGACGATCGGCGGCGTGGCCACGTCGCTCGGCTTCATCGGGAGCCAGTTCGTCACCGGACTTGACTACCAGTGGGGCATCAGCATGGGGAACGTCGGTATCCTCCTCGTGGTGACGATGATGACCCTGCTGTTTACGACCTCGATGGTGCTGGGGGTCGACAGGGGGATCCGCCGGCTCTCGAACTTCAACATGGTGCTTTTCGTCGTCCTCATGGTGGCGACGTTCGTCGTCGGCCCGACGCTGTTTTTGATCCTGCTGGGAACGCAGGCCTTCGGCGGGATGGTCGCCGACTTCGTCTCGATGAGCCTCTTCACCGGGGCCGGAGCCTTCGGTGCGGGGAACGCGGAAGCCACGGAGTGGATGAACAGCTGGACGGTCTTCTACTGGGCGTGGGCGCTCTCGTGGTCCCCGTTCGCGGGTCTGTTCATCGCCCGCATCTCCAGGGGTCGCACCGTCCGCGAGGTCGCGTTCACGGGGATCGTCGCCACCTCGGCGGCCACCATCCCGTGGTTCACCTTCGTCGGCGGCACCTCGGTCTGGGCCCACCACAACGGCGTCGCCGACTTCGGTGCGGTGATCGCCGGCGAGCAGGGTGCCGAAGTCTCCGGCTTCATCCTGTTCGAAGCGTTCCCGATGGGAACGGTCTTCATGCTGGCGTTTATGGTCCTCGTGACGACGTTCTTCGTCACCTCGGCGGACTCCTCGACGCTGGCCGTCTCGATGATGACGACCGGCGGCAAGGCCAGGCCGTCGACGATCAACCGGATCTTCTGGGGCGTCGTCCTCGGGATGACCGCGGCGATCCTGATGATCCTCGGCGGCACCGGCAGCGCGAACACGCTCCAGCAGGCGGCGATCATCACCGGCACGCCCTTCGCGTTCGTCTGTTTCCTCGCGATGCTCGCGCTGATCAGAGACTTCGGCTCGGAGTACGGCCGCGTGTTGCTGCAAGACGAGACCGTCCTCGTCGGCTCGAGTGCGGGCACGGACGCCGAGTCGCCGCCGACCGGTCCCGGAGGCCCCGTCGAGTCGGACGACGACTGAGAATGCCGGTCGTACACCCGGTGTGATCGCACGGCGGATCGCGGTCCCACCGGGGCCGACGTCCGACGACGGTACGACTGCCTCCAGCCCTCCACCTCGCTGGCCGACGCCTCGAGTCGTCGACCGTCGTGCTGTCTCGTCCTCGCGGGCACGCTGGACACCGCGTCACGCCGATTTCCGTGTGAACCGACACGACCCATAACAAGTTTTAATGTACGATGTATACATAATCTGTGTATGGATAGGGACACAGCGGAGCCCGACGCGGACGCCCTCCCGGGGCCGAACGCCCGGAAGTGGGTCGAGTTCCACCAGGAACACTCCGCACCGAGCGAGTACTCCCACGAGTTCGTCTGGGACGTGACCCGGGAGGCACACGGCCCCTTCGTCACCGACGTCGACGGCAACGTCCTGCTCGATTTCACCTGCCACATCGGCGCGGCACCGCTTGGATACAACAACGAGAAACTCCTCGAGAAACTCGAGGCGTTCGACCTCGTCGAGCCGATGAAGATCGCCGGCCAGGACGTGTACTTCGGCGCTGGCCCGACCCCCGAGGCGTCGACAGTACCGGGCTCGAGTCACCTCATGGAGAAACTGATCGAGGTCTCGAGTCAGTACGGGATGGACACCGTCTTCCTCTCGAACTCCGGTGCAGAGGCCATGGAGAACGCGATGAAGATCACGAACGACCACCGCGCGCCCGCGAAGTACGGCGTCGCCTTCGCAGGCAGCTTCCACGGCCGCACCCTCGGCACGCTGTCGATCACGAAGTCCAGGTCCGTCTACACCCGCAACTATCCCCAGATCGACGGCATCGAGACGGTGCCGTTCTGTGCTGATCGTGGCTGTGATGCCGACAGCTGTGACTGTGGCTTCTTCGCAGGCGGCGATTCGCAACTCCGGGGCATGCTCGCACCCGAAGGCGGCCACGTCGACCCCGACGAGATCGCGTTCCTCGCGCTCGAGCCGATTCAGGGCGTCGGCGGCTACCGCTTCCCGAGCACCGCGTTCGTACAGGAGGTCGCGGACGTCACCGACGAATACGACATCCCACTGGTTGTCGACGAAATCCAGGCCGGGATCGGCCGTACCGGGGAGATCTGGGCTTCCGATCACTACCCGATCGAGCCGGACGTCATCGCCAGCGCGAAGGCCTTGCGCGTCGGCGCGACCATCGCCCGTTCCGACGTGTTCCCCGACGAGAAGAACCGCTTGGGGTCGACGTTCGGCGGCGGCGACCTGCTCGGCTCGATGATGGGGGCCTTTACCCTCGAGGCCATCGACGAGTACGACCTCCTCGACAACGCGACTCGGCGCGGCAAGCAAGCAACGGAACGCATTCGCGACGACGCACCCGACTCCGTCGTGGACGTCCGCGGTAAGGGGCTGATGCTCGCCGTCGAGTTCGATACAGCAGACCGTCGGGACGCCGTGGTCGAAGCTGCCCTCGAACGCGGGCTGTTGACGCTCGGCTGTGGGGAGAAAACGATTCGGCTGCTCCCACCGCTTGACGCGACCGAGCGCGAGATCGAGTTGGGAACGGGGATCTTTCTCGAGGCGATCGAAGCCGCCAGCCCGAGCGCGACGGTCGCGTAAGGATCTCTTTTACTAATCGATTTTCGTTTCTACATTCGGTTCGGTGGCGGTCGGTGACGTTCGCTCGCTGGTGCGATACACAGATATTGATTCACTGCGCCGCGTTACTTTGTCGCCTCGAGTGACGTGGACGTGACATGCAATAAACGCTCTAGCGGCGAGAGCAGCAGCCGCTTACCCCAGCAGTAGCAGAAGTTGCAGTACTCCCGCAAGGAGGATGAGAATCGCTGCCACCACAGAGAGCCAGACGGACACAGGACCGAGCTCGACGCGGTCGACGTTCCCAGTCAGGGCGTGGTAGCCGTTTCCGATCAGAATTCCGACACCACCGATGATCATCAGCACCGAACTAATGGACAATCTGACACCGTCGGGATTTCCCGACAGAAAATTCGAGACAGCGATCATCGCGAGGCCGCCACCGACGACCATCTGCGAGACGTGATAGAGGAGGGATCGATTCACACACTGATTTGTTGGATGGCTATCTAAATTATTTTGGTGACATCTCCGCTGCGGTAATCGATCATCGATCGCCGGACACGGCCAGCAATCACTCGAGCGACCGCTCGACGACCGACACACCTTCGAGTTCCGCCAGCGCCTCGAGCACGCCGTTGAGATGCTCCGGGCCACTTCCCTCGAGCCCGATCGTGACCGGTGTCTGGTTGGGATGATCGTCACCCGTTCGACGCGCGCGCTCGAGACTATCCAGTTCGGCTCCCTCGGCTTCGACCATCTCGACCACGTCACCGACGGCCGTCGGCCACCTATCGAGTGCGAGCCGGGCCTCGACGTAGCGCTCGAGTTCGCACAACCCCGTCCGCGTGAGTTCGGCGTGCTCGGTGAGATTCACGTTTCCGCCCGAGATCACGACGCCGACGTGCGCACCTTCCAGCGCTAACTCGTCCGAGAACGCGGCAGCCAGCGGGGCAGCCCCGGCGCTTTCGGCGACGGTCTTCGCGCGTTCGGCCAGCAGGGCCACCGCGGCGGCGATCTCTCGATCGCTCACGCTCACCACGTCGTCGACGACATCGCGAGCGATTTCGAAGGTCGTCTCGAGCATGCGCGTATCCGCGATCCCCTCCGCGACGGTGTCGACGCTCTGGAGTTCGCGGATCTCGCCGGCCTCGAGCGACGGCTTCGCGTGGGCGGCTCCTGCTGGTTGGACCCCGATCACCCGAGCGTCGTGCTCGGCAGCCTTCAGGACCGTTCCGATGCCCGAGATGAGCCCGCCGCCGCCGATAGCGACCAGCACGGTATCGAGGTCGGGGTATTGCTCGAGCAACTCGAGGCCGATTGTCCCCTGGCCGGCAACGATGGCCGCGTCATCGAAGGGGTGGACGAACGTCTCGTCGGTCTCTGCAGCGCGCTCGAGCGCGAATTCGTAGGAGCGTTCGTAGATGTCACCCTCCACAACCACCGCAGCCCCATAGCTGCGGGTGGCCTCGATCTTCGCTGCGGGAGTGACCTCGGGGACGACGATCGTCGTCTCGATATCGAGCAAATCGCCGGCCAGCGCCACGCCCTGGGCGTGGTTGCCCGCGCTCGAGGCGACGACGCCCGCCTCGCGTTCCGCGTCCGAGAGTTGGGCCATCCTGTTGTAGGCCCCGCGGATCTTGAACGAACCCGTCCGCTGGACGTTCTCGAGTTTGAGCCCGACCGAGGCCGCGCCGCTCGTGCCGGCGAACGTCCGCGAGGTGTCCAGCGGCGTCCGGTGGACGACATCCGCGATGCGCGCCCGGGCGTCCTCGACGTCCTCGAGGGTGACGCGGGCTTCGCTACCCTCGGTCATTCGCCGTCCTCCCGGGGCACCGGATGCTGCCGCTCGAGTTCCCGGATCGTCCCGACGAGGACGTCGACGCCGTGTGCGAGGCTGCGCTCGTCGACGTCGAACGTCGGCGTGTGGTGGCTCGTCGGATGGTCGGTGCCAACGATCACGTACGAGGTGAGGCCACCGTCGTTCTGGACGCGCTCCATGAGGAACGTCGCGTCCTCGCTCGCGCCGAAGTCGGCTGCCGGCACCACGCGCTCGACGCCAGCGACGTCGGCGGCGACCTCGCTCACGAGCGACTGCAGTTCCGGGTTGCTGTCCGCGCGGGGCGACTCGCTGACGATCTCCACGTCGGCCCGGCAGCCGTGCATCTCGGCGGCCGACTTCACCGTGCGCTCGAGGCGACGTTTCACGTACTCCATCAGTTCGGTGGTCTCGCCGCGGGCCTCGGCCTCCAGGTGGGCGCGCTCGGCGACGACGTTGCTCGCGGTGCCGGCCTCCGCCCTTCCGACGTTCACGCGGGTCATCCCGTCGCCGTGACGAGGGATGCCGTAGGCGTTCTCGATCGCCGTTCCCATCGCGTGCATGGCGTTATCTCCCTCCTGTGGGGCTTTGCCTGCGTGTGCGGAAGTGCCCTCGATGGTCGCCTCGACGTGGCACATCGCTAGCGGCTTCTCGATCCCCGCCACCACTTCACCGGTCGGACGATCCAGACCGACGTGGACCGCCAGCAGGTAGTCCAGCCCCGTGGCGTACTCGCTTTTCGCCATCGGACGGCCGCCACCGCCGGTCTCCTCGGCGGGCTGGAAGAACACCACGAACCGCCCCGAAAAGTCGCTCTCGGCGATCGTCTCGAGGGCGGCCAGCCCCCAGGTCACGTGAACGTCGTGGCCGCAGGCGTGCATCGTCCCGTCGACTTCGGAGCGAAATCCCTCGGCGGCGGGAACGTGGTTCGCGTCGGTCGACTCCTCGACGAACAGGCCGTCGACGTCGACCCGCAGGCCGACGGCGGGCCCCGCGCCTCGGTCGAGGGCGGCGACCGCACCGGTGTTGCCGCCCGCCATCCGCTCGAGCAGCTCCTCGTCCGCGCCTCGCTCGCGGGCGCGCTCGAGCCACGGCTCGAAGCCGTCGTCGGGGACGGCCATCCGATCGGCGGGATCGTAGGCGTCGGGACCGACGGCGAGGTCGTCGACGCCGATCGCACGGATCTCTTCGACGAGGCGAGACGTGGTGTAGAACTCGCGCCACGCCGGTTCCGGATGGCGGTGGAACTCGCGGCGCAGCGAGACGAGACGGTCTCGGATCGACCCTGTCATGCGAGAACCTGACGAACGCCACCGACTTAATTATACACAGTTGTCGTTGACGACGTGTACGCAAAAAGATAAGGAGACGGACGCCAATCGGAGGACAAAGCGTCGTCCGACGCGAGAGACACCGACATGAGCGAGAATCCAGACGTCGTCGTCCTCCGAGAGGGGACCGAGGGACTGTCGATGGAATCGTACGCCGAGACGCTCCGGGAACGGCTCCCCGAGTACGCCGTTTCGCTTGCGAGGACGCCGAACGCCGAGCGGGAACTGGTCACCCGTGCGCGAGTCGTGACGGGGATCACGATCGAGGAGGACCTGCTCGAGCGCGCCGACCGACTCGAGTTGTTCGCGTGTACGTTCGCCGGTACCGACCACGTTCCGGTAGACGCGCTGGTCGACCACGGCGTCACGGTGACGAACGCGGGCGGCATCCACGCCCCCGGAATCGCAGAGCAGGCCATCGGGAACATGCTCGTGTTCGCCCGGCGACTCCACGAGGGCTGGCGGCGCAAACGGAACGGCGAGTGGCGACACTTCCAGTCACACGAGTTCACCGACAGCACCGTGACGATCGTCGGCCTCGGCTCGATCGGCCAGGCGATCGCGCAGCGCCTCGAGGGGTTCGAGGTCGAGACGATCGGCGTCCGATACACGCCGGAGAAGGGCGGGCCGACCGACGAGGTCGTCGGGTTCGACGACGAGGCGATCCACGAGGCGTTCGCCCGCAGCGACTACGTCGTGCTCGCCTGTCCGCTCAACGACCTGACCCGCGGACTCGTCGGCGAGGACGAACTGGCCACCCTGCCGCCGAACGCCGTGGTCGTCAACGCCGCCCGCGGCGGCATCGTCGACACCGACGCGCTCGTCGCGGCGCTGCAGTCGAACACGATCCGCGGGGCCGCCCTCGACGTGACCGACCCCGAACCGCTCCCCGGCGATCACCCGCTGTGGGACCTCGAGAACTGCCTCATCACGCCCCACACGGGCGGGCACACGCCGAAACACTGGGACCGCCTGGCCGACATCGTCGCCCACAACGTGTGGGCGTTAGAGGAAGGCGAGGACGGCGAACTCGAGAACGTCGTCCGCCGTCCCGACCCCTGACGTCGACGGAGCCTACGTGGTAAACAGCCGTCGTGGAAAGTCCGCGAGCGTCTCGGCACCGCTGGCGGTGACGTGGAACGTCTCGCTGATCTCGACGCCGAAGTCGTCGCCCCAGATGCCGGGAATCGCGTGGAACGTCATGCCCTCCTCGAGGACCGTCTCGTCGCCGGGCCGGAGGCTCGCGGTGTGTTCGCCCCAGTCTGGCGGGTAGCCGAGTCCCATCGAGTAGCCGATGCGATCCTCCTTCTCGAGGCCGTACTGTGCGATGGTCTCCCGCCAGGCTTTCTCGACGGACTCGCAGGTTACGCCCGGTTCGACGGCGTCGAGGGCGGCCTCGAGTCCCTCGACGACGACCTCGGCCGTGCGTTCGATCTCCGCGGGTGGGTCGCCGACGAAAGTCGTTCGCGCCATCGGGGAGTGGTACCGGTGGCGACAGCCCGAGAGTTCGATGATGACCGGATCGCCCTCCTCGAACGGCCTGTCCGTCCAGGTCAGGTGCGGCGTCCCGGTGTGGTCGCCGGAGGGCATCAGCGGCACGATCGAGGGGTAGTCGCCGCCGTACGCCTCGGTTCCGGTGATCAGCGCGTCGTAGATCGCGGCCGCCGCCTCGTACTCGGGGACGCCCTCCTCGATGGCCTCGAGACCGGCGGCCATCGCGTTCTCCGAGATCCGGGCCGCCTCGCGCATGTACTCGAGTTCCTGCTCGGACTTTCTGACCCGCACCCAGTTGACCAGCAGCGTCGCGTCCTCGAACTCGGCCTCGGGGAGGTTCTTCTGGAGGCGCACGTACGACTTCGCGGTGAAGTAGTAGGCGTCCATCTCGAGGCCGATCCGGCCGTCGGCGACGTCGAGGTCGGCGAGCACGTCGGCGAAGACGTCCATCGGGTGGAGGTCGTGGGGCGAGTGGACGTGGTCGTCGCTGTACGAGCGGATGCTCGACTCGGAGAGCCAGGTCGTCGCTCGAGCGCCGTTGGCGTCCATCTCACGGCCGATCCAGACGGGTTCGTCCCGGTCGGGCGTGACGACGACGGCCTGGTGGACGTAGAACGACCAGCCGTCGTATCCCGTGAGGTAGTTCATGTTCGCCGGGTCGGAGACGACGACGGCGTCGAGTCCCTCCTCGCGCAGCCGCGCTTTGGTCCGTTCGATCCGTCGTTCGTACTCCGCCTCGTCGAAGACAGTTCGTGGCATGGTAACGGGTCCTCTACCGGGTGGGTGTACCAGTAACGCTAAAAGTTTTTCGTGTATGTTAGAAACAGATAGTGTGTATATTTCGGAGCGCGGGTGAGAACTATCGACTCGAGGCGAACCACCCGCCTTAAGACGGGGCGGGACGTCCCGCCGGACATGGCAGTACTCGAGACGATCGTCGTCGCGTTCTGGGCGATGTTGCCCGCGTACGTGCCGAACAACGCGGCAGTGCTCGCCGGCGGCGGGCGACCGATCGACGGCGGGCGGACGTGGGGCGACAGTCGGATCCTCGGCGACGGGAAGACCTGGCGCGGCACCGCCGTGGGGACGGCCGCCGGGGCCGTCCTAGCGCTCGTCCTCAATGCAATCTCGGGCGACGTCGGGTCAGTGACCGGCGTCGGCCTCCCGGTCTTCCCGGCCCCAGCCATCGTCGCGCTCCCGTTCGGAGCGATGCTCGGCGACATCCTCGCCTCGTTTCTCAAGCGCCGGACGGGACGCGAGCGCGGCGCGGCCTTCCCCGGCGTCGACCAGCTCGACTTCGTCGTCGTCTCGCTCGCGCTCGCGTTCGTCGCCGCCCCCGACTGGTTCCTCGAGACGTTCACCCTGCCCGTCCTGGCGGTCGTCGTGATCATCACGCCGCTTTTGCACGTGACGACCAACGTGATCGCGTACAAACTCGGGCTGAAGAACGAACCCTGGTAACGGTCGGTCGGACTACTCGAGTGCGTCGGCCAGATCGGCCGCGACGTCGGCGTACGCCTCGTGGGCCCGGGTCAGATCGACTGGCTCTTCGAGCATCGCCATGAAGCCGTGGATCACGTCCGGGTAGTTCCGGTATGTGACGGGAACGCCGGCCGCCTCGAGTCGATCGGCGTAGGCGGCCCCGTCCTCGCGCAGTGGATCGAACCCCGCCGTGACGACCGTCGCCGGTGGCAGCCCGGACAGGTCGCGTGCGAGCCGCGGCGCGACCAGGAGGTGTAACTCGTCGACGTCGCGCTCGAGGTAGTGGTCGCGAAACCACTCCATCTCGGCCGTCGTGAGGAAGTACCCCTCCGCGTTTTCCTCGTAGGAGTCGGTTTCGGTCGGGTCGCCGGTCACCGGATAGAGGAGAAGCTGGTACGCGATCGACGGTCCGTCGCGATGGCGGGCGAGCAACGCGGTCGCGGCGGCGAGGTTCCCGCCGGCGCTGTCGCCGGCGAGGACGATCCGGTCGGGGTCGCCGCCGATCGCCGCCGCGTCGTCCGCGAGCCACTCTAGGGCAGCGTAGCTGTCCTCGAGGGCGGCCGGGAACGGGTGTTCCGGCGCGAGTCGGTAGTCGACGCTGACGACGACGTACCCCGTCTCGGTGGCGAGTTTCCGACACGAGGGATCGTGTGAGTCGAGACTCCCGATCACCCAGCCACCGCCGTGGAGATAACAGACGACCGGCCGCGACTCGTCGGGCCGCGGATCGTAGATCCGAACCGGGAGGTCGCCACCGGGTCCGTCGATCGTCCGCTCCTCGACCGACGCGACCTGGATCGACGGCTCGTCACGGCCGAGCAGTCCGTCGAGGAGGTCACGAGCCTCGAGCGGCGAGAACTCCTCGAGCGACGGGGCACCCATCTCCTCGAGTGCGTCGAGGACGGCCTGGACTTCGGAGTGGGGTTCGTCGGCGGCACCGCGGGTCATCGAATGCGACGACGGCTCGCATCGGCAAAAGGTCCCGGTTCGCCGTGGAGTGTGACTGCACGATTTCACGACGGCGATCGGATCGGAATTTCACACCGTTTATCTCGATCCGGCGCGCCTCTCCGACAATGACGAACCAGGAACTCATCGACGCGTTGCGTACAGCAGACGCCGTTCAGTTCGGCGAGTTCGACCTCGCCCACGGCGGCACGAGCGAGTACTACGTCGACAAGTACCTCTTCGAGACCGACCCGCGCTGTCTCGAGTTGATCGCCGAGGCCTTCGCCGAACGGGTCGACGAGGACGAGAAACTCGCGGGCGTGGCACTCGGCGCGGTCCCCCTCGCCGCAGCGACGAGCGTCGCTGCCGGGGTGCCGTACGTCATCGCGCGCAAGCAGCGCAAGGAGTACGGCACGGCGAACCTGATCGAGGGCCGACTCGAGGAGGGCGAGGAAGTGGTCGTCCTCGAGGACATCGTCACCACGGGGACGAGCCTCGTCGACGCGATCGAGGCGCTTCGGGAGGCAGGTGCGACCGTCGAGCGCGCGATGGTCGTCGTCGACCGCGAGGAGGGCGGCCGCGAGAACGTCGAAGACGCGGGCGTCGAGATGGAGGCGCTCGTGACCGCGAGCGAGTTGCTGGCAGACCGCGAGTAGTCGATGGTCACGGTCGCACGCGACCCGTCGCCGCCGGTCGAGGCGTGTCTCGACCTCGCGCGAGCGCTCGAGGAGCACTTCACCGCGGACGCGCTCGCCGAGATCCAGGCGGCGCTCGACGATCAGCGAACGTACGTCGCTCGAGACGGCGACGACGTCGTCGGCTTCGCGACGATCTACCGCGGGGTTCCCGCCGCCCACCGGCGCGGCGAGACGCGGGACGACGCTGTCGCCGAACTGACCTGGATCGGCGTCAGGCCGTCCCGGCAGGGAAACGGCGTCGGCGGTCGCCTCCTCGAGACCGCGGCAGACGAACTGGCCGACGGCGGCGTCCGCGTGCTCTCGGTGAAGACGCTCGCACCGAGCGTCGAGTACCGACCGTACGAGGCGACCCGGCGGTTCTACGAGGCGAACGGGTTCGTCCCGGTCGAGACAATCGATCCCTACCCCGGATGGGAGCCCGGCAACCCCTGTAGCATCTACGTCAAACCGCTGGCGACGGCCGACGAATACGGGCGTCCGAACGGCGTCGATCCCACGTGAGGTCGTGGCAAACGCACACGGCACCATCACAACCCTTTTATCCCGGTCGAGAGTAATCGTAATCACGATGGTAGGTGTCCGCTTTACAGGGGCTCTCGCCCGCTTCTAACTCACACCTACCGTGCGCTGTGTCGACCACGACCGACCAGCGGACGGTCCAGGTGGATCCACCGGCGGACGCACACCCGGCGTTCTCACGTTCACACGAACCACACCCACAGCCATGTCAGAATCAGAATCACAGGAAGAGATAGCGGTCGTACTGCCCGACGGATCCGAACTCGAGGTCGATGCCGACGCGACGGTCGAAGACTGCGCCTACGAGATCGGCCCCGGCCTCGGCCGGGACACGGTCGCGGGCAAACTCGACGGCGACCTCGTCGCCAAAGAGGAACCCGTCTACGACGGGGCGAAACTCGAGATCGTCACGGACCAGTCCGAGGAGTACCTGCGAGTGATGCGCCACTCCGCCGCCCACTGTCTCGCACAGGCGGTCGAGCGGCTGTACGACGACGTCAAACTCGCCATCGGGCCGCCGACCGACGAGGGTTTCTACTACGACTTCGACGACCTCGAGGTCGACGAGGAGGATCTCGAGGAGATCGAAGCGGAGATGGAAGCGATCGTCGAGGCCGATTACGACATCGAACGCGAGGAAGTCTCGATCGCGGACGCCGAGGAGCGACTCGACGGCCAGCCGTACAAACTCGAACTCCTCTCCGAGTTCGCCGACGAGAACGACCACGTCACCTTCTACAGCCAGGGCGAGTGGGGGGACCTCTGTGCCGGCCCGCACGTCGACTCGACGGGCGAGATCGGCGCGGTGAAACTGCTCGAGATCGCCGGCGCCTACTGGCGCGGCGACGAGGAGAACCCGATGCAGACCCGGATTTACGGCACCGCCTTCGAGGACGAGTCCGACCTGGAGGCGTTCCTCGAGCGAAAACGCGAGGCCGAAGAGCGCGACCACCGCCGGATCGGCAACGAAATGGACCTGTTCTCGATCCAGGACGTCACGGGTCCCGGACTGCCGCTGTATCACCCGCCGGGCAAGACGATCCTGAACGAACTCAGCGAGTTCGTCACCGATCTCAACGACGCCGCCGGCTACGACTACGTCGAGACGCCCCACCTGTTCAAGACGGACCTCTGGAAACGCTCCGGCCACTACGAGAACTACCAGGACGACATGTTCGTCTTTGAACTCGGCGACGACGAGTTCGGGCTGAAGCCGATGAACTGCCCCGGCCACGCCACGATCTTCGACGACCACTCCTGGAGCTACCGGGACCTTCCCGTGCGGTACGCCGAGGACGGCAAGGTCTACCGCAAGGAACAGCGCGGCGAACTCTCGGGGCTCTCGCGCGTGTGGGCCTTCACGATCGACGACGGCCACCTGTTCGTCCGCCCCGACCAGATCGAAGCGGAAGTCGAGGCCATCATGGACGCCATCGACGAGGTGCTCTCGACGTTCGACCTGGAGTACGAGGTCGCACTGGCCACGCGCCCCGAGAAGAGCGTGGGAAGTGACGAGATCTGGGAGCGTGCGGAGTCCCAGCTGAAGGCCGTCCTCGAGGACCGCGAGATGGAGTACGACCTCGAGGAGGGCGACGGTGCCTTCTACGGCCCGAAGATCGACTACGCCTTCGAGGACGCCATCGGCCGCAGCTGGGACGGTCCCACCGTCCAGCTCGACTTCAACATGCCCGAACGGTTCGACCTCACCTACGTCGGCGAGGACAACGAGGAACACCGTCCCGTGATGATCCACCGGGCGCTGTACGGCAGCTACGAGCGGTTCTTCATGATGCTCATCGAGCACTTCGAGGGCAAGTTCCCGCTCTGGCTCGCCCCCGAGCAGGTCCGCGTGCTCCCCATCTCCGACGACAACCTCGAGTACGCCCGGGAGGTCGCCACGGAGTTCGACGACTTCCGTGTGGAGGTCGACGACCGCGACTCGACGCTCGAGCGCAAGATCCGCGCGGCCCACGACGACCGCGTCCCCTACCAGATCATCGTCGGCGACAACGAAGAGGAGGCGGGCAACATCTCGGTTCGCGACCGCTTCGAGGACCAGGAGTCCGACGTCGAAATCGAGGCGTTCCGTGCCCACCTCGAGGACGAACGGGACGCAAAGCGGACGGAACCGGACTTCCTCGCCGAGTAAACGCCTGCTGACGGTTCGGCATCCCGATCAGGCAATCCACATTCGTGCTCCGTGACGGCGGTGTCAGGGATCGAAATATCCATACTTGTGGAATTGTGCCTACCAACATGAACAGAGCCGAGAAAGCGACCTTGCAGTTACGTGCCGTCGAGGTGCTGCGGATGCTCAAGGAGACGCGCACGTACGACGAACTCGCCGCGCGAACGGGGCTGCCGCCGGGCGATCTCAATCGGTACGTCAACGGACACGTCCTCCCGAGTGCCGACCGCGCCAGGACCGTCGTCGAGGACGTCGGCCGCGACGCGCTCGCGGCGGAACTCGACGCCCGGATTCGCGTCGACGACGAGGGATACGTCGACACCTCCGGGGCGGTCTTCGACCAGCCCTTTCTCGACCTCGTCGCACCCGTCGTCGCCAGCGCCTTCGAGTTCGACCGGCCGGACGTCGTGTTGACGGCCGCGACCGACGGCATCACGCTCGCGGCGTCGCTCGCGAGTTACTACGGCGTCCGCTGTGCGTACGCCAAGAAACGAAAGGAGACTGCAGTCGAGGAGTTCATCGAGGCCCGACAGCGCCTCGCCTCGGGGATCGAACTCACCTACTACCTGCCCGCGTCGGCGATCGACGCGGGCGAGTCCGTGCTCGTCGTCGACGACCTCATCCGCTCGGGCGAGACCCAGGAACTGCTGCTCGAGATCGTCGAGTCGGCCGGTGGCCACGTCGCGGGCGTCTTCGCGCTCATCGCCGCGGGTGACGACGGTGTCGAACGCGCACGCGAGCGAACGGACGCGCCGATCGGCTCGCTGGCGACCGTCTGACGTGGTACGGATCCCGAAGCTTTTGGCTACGGAAGGCGAAGCAATACTATGGCCAGAGCACACGACGTCGCAGACACCGTCCACACGCTGCTCGAGCACGACGGCCTCGAGCGGGCAGACCTCGAGGAGGTCAGGGAGGCCGACGACGAGACCGCAGAGGAGATCACCACCGACTTGCTCGCGCTGCTGGGACGGACCCACGCGCTCGCACTCCTGCGGGAGTTCGCTCTCGGAAGCGAGCCGTTGCGGTTCTCCGACCTCGAGTCGACGCTCGAGGTCTCGCCGAGTACGCTCTCGGCGCGCCTCTCGGAGTTCGTCGAGGCGGGACTGCTCGAGCGGGAGTCCTACGACGAGATCCCCCCGCGCGTCGAGTACCGGGCGACCGAGAAGACGAACGCCCTCGCGCCGCTTTTCTTCTACCTGGACCTCTGGGCCGACCGGTACGGGTACGACCTCGAGGAGACGTAGCGACGGGTCAGACTGTCACGACGATGGCTGCGAGTCAGTTCCGGGCACCCGTGGCTCGGCGTGGGTTGCCCCGGGACACAGTCGCAGCTATCGGTATCACTCGCCGGGGACGACCGCCTCGATGCCGACGAACGACCCCTCGCCGTAGCCGTCGCGAACCGGGTCGACGTCGTCCATCTCTCCCGGCCACTCGAAGATCGTCTGGACGAACTCGAAGTCGACGAAGCCGGCGTCCTCGAGGTCGTCGACCAGTTCGTCGGTCGAGACGAACGTCGCGTCCCGGTAGAACGGGTTCTCGTCTTTGTACTCCTGGTACTGCTGGCCGACGGGGCTCTCCCTGTCGATGTAGCCGATGACGAGCGATCCGCCGGGACGGAGCACGCGGCGTGCCTCCGCGAACGTCGTCGGGACGTCGTCGACGAAACAGATCGTCGTGACGATCACGGCGACGTCGAATCGATCCGTCCGGAACGGCAGCGCCTCCGCGACGCCGCGGACGACGTCGATTCCACGGTCGTCCGCGTACTCGAGCATCTCGACGGCCGGGTCGACGCCGGTTTCGATCTCGAGTGGCTCCGCGAATCGACCGCTGCCGACGCCGATCTCGAGTCCGAACGCGTCGGCCGGGACGAGTCGAGACAGGGCGTCTATCTCGGCGCGATACGCCTCTGTGTGTTCGTCGAACCACTGTTCGTATCGATCGGTGTGTTCCTCGAACGGGGCTGACTTGGGCATCGATGATCGCTCACTCGAGTATCGACGCGAAGACACGATAAACGGTGCCCTCGCCTGCCAACCGCGTCTCGCGTTCGCTTCGACGGGGCCGTGATCGGCGTACTCGATCGCCTCGCGTCTCGCGTGCACGGTTCGGGGTCCGGGCGTGCGCGATAGTCTGCAGACGACGTCGCGACGGCCTGGTCGCTACCCTCTCGAGCGGCGAGAGGGGTAGTTTCCATCGGCAGAGATTGTGCATTTCGAGCACAACCATTGGCGAGGAAGGTCCGACACACGAACTCCGGACACTCCTCGAGTTACCAGCGACGGAGACGCAGCTCGACGAGCTGTATCCGTGAGCCCCTGTTCGAGACCGCATCTAAACCGCGTTTCTCGTCTCGAGTGGGCGCAGACGGTTGGTGCGACCGGGGACGATTTCGCGTTCCAGTCGCGTTCGTGACACTGGCTGGCATGCCGCTACCGAGAAGTATAAGGTTCCGCAGTGTTGTGTATACTATACAATATGGACGTCGCAATCATCGGCGGTGGCCCCGCAGGGTTGAGCGCTGCGGTCTACACCGCACGAGCCGACCAGGAGACGTACGTGTTCGACGACGGGAGCGGGACGACCCGCGAGGTCGACACGATGGAGAACGTCTACGGGTTCCCCGATGGCGTGACGGGTCCGGAACTCGTCTCGCTCGGGCAGCGCCACGCGACGAAGTTCGGCGCGACGATCCTCGAAGAGGAGGTGGTCCGGATCGGGCGAACCGACGACGACGCCTACGAGATCGAAACGACCGAGAACCGGTACCAGGCGCGTGGGGTCGTCATCGCGACCGGCGCCTCCTACGAATCGCCGGCCATCCGGGACGTCGACGAGTACGAGGGTCGTGGCGTCTCCTACTGCGTGGAGTGTGACGCGTACTTCTACCGCGACCGACCGGTCGCCGTCGTCGGGTCGGGGAACTTCGCCGCCAAAGAGGCGCTGATGCTCCTCGATTACACCGACGACGTCCAGGTGCTCACCAACGGCAAGGAGTTCACCGCCGACGCCGCTCTCCGCGACCAGCTCGACGCAGCCGACGTCGCCGTTCGAACGGACCGCCTCGAGCGAGTCGACGGCGACGACGCACTCGAGCGAATCGTCACCCGGGACGGCGACGAACTCGAGGTCGACGGACTGTTCGTTGCCCTCGGTGCCGCCGGTGGAACCGCCCTCGCCGAGATGCTCGGCGTCGCCACCGCGGGGCCGTACGTCGAGACCGACGATGGAATGGGCACCAACGTCCCGCGCGTGTACGCGGCGGGCGACGTGACCGGCGGGCAACGGCAGATCAACACGTCCATCGGCGAGGGTACCCGAGCTGCGATCAACCTGTTAGAGGAGTTCCGAGACGCCTCGGAGTACGTCGACTACCAGAAACTCGACCGACCGGCGTCTGAGACGGCCACGTCTGACTAACGGACGGGGTTCGATCCAGTCTCCAGTCGATCGTGGGAGGGACTGCCCGCCGATCGCTGGGAACTGGCAGAGTACGGCGTCTCCAGTTTCGATTCGAAGCAATAACGCTTATCCTCGAATCCGGACCATGAAAGACAGTGACTGCCGAATCGGCCGCCGACCCCGGAGACGAACCCGAATCCACGGCGGGATACCGCGGCGAACCGACGACGGCGAAACTCTCAGAGATCATCCGCTACTTCCTGTTCATCGGCATCGTCGGCTTCGGTGGCCCGCTGGTCCACATCGCGATGATGGAAGACGACCTGGTCGGCGAGGAGAGCAAGGGGTGGACCGATCAGTCGATCTTCATGGAGGGGCTGGCGATCTGTAACACCTTACCAGGGCCGGCCTCGACCCAGCTTGGGATCTTCATGGGCTGGATCTACGCCGGCAGACTCGGCGCGATCGTCGCCGGCGTCTCGTTCATGCTCCCGACGTTCGTCATCGTCGTGGCGTTCTCCTATCTCTACTTCACCTACCAGCAGCTTCCGGCCGTCGAAGCCGTCTTCTACGGCATCAACCCCGTCGTCATCGGCCTCATCGTCGGTGCGTCCTACTCGATGGCACACAGCGCCCTCCGCGAGGGAGACGCCGACCTCGAGTTCAGCCTCGGCGACGAGGAGTGGACGGTCGACTGCAAACTGCTGGCCGTCCTCGTCGCGGCGGTCGTCGTCACGGCCGTCCTCAATCCGAACCCCGTGATCGCGTTCGTCGTCGCGGGGATCGTCGCCCTGTTCGTCTACCGCATGCCGTGGATCCGCCGACACGCACGCACGGTGTCGCTCTGGGCCGTCGTCGGCTCGGCACTCGGCGCGCTCTACGCCGCTCGCGATCGACTTCTCGCGGCCGTCGGCCCGCGAATCGAAACTGCCGTGACCTCGAGCCCGCTGTGGGGGTACGCACTCGCGCTGTGGGCGAACGAGTGGTTCAAGCTCTTCCTGTTTATGCTCTACACCGGTTCGTTCATCTACGGTGGCGGGCTCGTGTTGATCCCGTTCATCGAGAAGTACGTCGTCCACGAGTTCGGCTGGCTCTCGAGTCGAACGTTCGTCGACGGGATCGCCATCGGCCAGCTCTCACCGGGTCCCGTCGTCATGACCACCGCCTTCGTCGGCTACGAACTCATGCTCTCGAAGTACGGCCTCGTTCCCGTGGCCGTACTGGGGGCGTTCGTCGCCGCCATCGGTGCGTTCGGCCCCTCGTTCGCGTTCATCGTCGGCTTCTTCCCCTACTTCGCGCGGGTCCGGGAGAACGACGTCGTTCAGTCGGCGCTGGTCGGCGTCAACGCGGCCGTCGTCGGCGCGATCCTCGGAGCGACGGTAACGCTCGCCAGCGAGGCGTTCGTGATCGACGGCGTCGTCGACCCGGTGACGATCGGCCTCGCAGTCGTCGCTTTCGTCGTCTTCGTTCGCGGCGTCCACGCTGCCTGGATCATCGTCGTCGGCGCACTCGTCGGCGTCCCGCTGTACTTCCTGGACGTCGTCTCACACCTGTCTCTCTAGCGAATGATCGTCACCGGCACCGGCGACCGGCGGGCGACCTTCTCGGCGACGCTCCCCAGCAGGATCCGACTCGCACCCGTCCGACCGTGGCTGCCGATGACGATCTGATCGGCGTCGTGTTCGTCCGCGTACTCGATGATCGTCCGCGAGACGCCGCCGAGGACGTGGTCCGTCTCGATCTCGACGCCGGCCTCGTCGGCCTGTTCGCGTGCGCGTTCGAGGATCTGCTCCGCTCGTCGCTCGTGGTTCTCGCGGATCTGCTCGTAGTTGGCCATCGCGCCGCCTTCGATTCCGGTCGCCGCGTAGAAGTCGCCGGGGTCGATGACGTGTAAGGCCGTGATCTTCGCGTCCGGATACTCCTCGAGAACGAACTCGAGTGCCTGCGTTGCACGATCCGAGTCGTCGACTGGCACCAACACGTGTTTCGTTGCCATACGGATACGTTCGGGTGCTCCCGAGATAAATTCCTGCCCAAAACGATGGCACACGCTGCCCGCGTCTGCGCCTGTGTTCCGAGAGGGACCGTCTCGAGCAACCAATGGCAACGACCAGCATAAAAACAGTGACGAATCGTTCCAGGCGATGACAATCACACGAAGTGATATTTGAACCAGCGTGGAGGAATCGACCATGCAGCGCGCATCCAAACTCCGTCGCCGCCGGCTGCTCGCGGTCGTCGGCGGTTCGCTCGCGGTGACCGCCGGTTGCCTCGGCAGCGACGACGACGAGGACGACAATAACAACGACGATACCGACGACACTGACGACACCGACGACACCGACGACACCAACGACACCGACGACACCAACGACAACAGCAGCGACAACAGCAGCGACGACGGCAACAGCTCAGACGAGGATTACGAGATCAAACACTACCGAGACACCGAGATCCCGCTTCTCCCGCTCGAGGACGCCTACGAGTGGCACCAGAACGACTCTGCTCGCTTCGTCGACGCCAGAAGCCCGGAGCAGTACGACCTGCTACGCATCGAGGGTGCCGTCTCGAGTCCCGCTCCCGACGGACTCGCGAGCGACGACCCCGTCGCCGAGTGGTCGAGTGATCAAACGATGGTCATCTACTGCGAATGCAAGGACATGGTCGAATCCGCCAACCGTGCGGTCGCCCTGATCAACGAGGGTTACGAGAATGTCTACGTCCTCGCCCCCGGTGAGGACTCGAGTGGGTTTACGCGGTGGGTCGAACACGACTACCCGCTCGCCGGATCGCTCACCGAAGACGAGTAACGTCGCGAACGCGACTACAGGGAAGGTTGCCACTCGAGGGAGGACGGTTCACGGCGAAAAACGGCAGCAGCGAGTCGCTTACTTCGCGCGGCCCTGCCCACCGGTGTTGCTCGGGCGGACCTTCTCTGCACCTTTCCCGCGGTTGTACAGTCCGCGGTTGTCCTTGCCGGCGTTCGTGAGGCCGCGCAATGCGCGGTTCTCGTGGACGTCGTCACAGATCCAGTTGAGGTCGTCGTCGTTCTGGATGGCAGGGTGGTTCGGATCGACGAGGATCACTTCGAACCACTTCTGGCTGCCATCTTCGCCAACCCAGTAGCTGTTGAGTACCCGCAGGTTGGGGTACTTCCGGGTGACGCGCTCCTCGCCGATGCGCTGGATGTTCTTGCGGCGGCCGATGCGGTTGACGCCCTGACGCTTCGAGCGGCGACCCGCTTTGAAACGCTGCTTGCGGGCCGTCCCCTTGCGGACCGAGACGCGGGCGAGAACGATGCCCTGTTTCGCCTTGTAGCCCAGTTCGCGGGCCTTGTCCAGGCGAGTCGGGCGGTCGATGCGCTCGATCGCGCCCTGCTTGCGCCACTCCTGCTTTCGCTGCCACTGCAGTTCGCCGAGTTTGCCGTCGTCGGGGTCTTTCCACGCTTCCTTGATGTGGGAGTAGAAGCTTCGTGCCATCGTTGTCACCTGCGGGCGTTCCTGGTTCAATCCCACGAGGGATCACATCCCGACCTGTGGCAGGTGCCGAACAGGTGCCCGCTGGTGCCCGCCGACCAGCGAGTCGTTCTGATCTATCCAACTACCGAGTATAAGGGCTTCGAAGTGCGACAGATCGACTGATACGGACTACTGTACGTCATCTCCGGTGCAACCGCGATCTTCCTGCAGTTGTACCGGTAATCGGTACAGCAGCCCGTATGACCCGAGGTCGTGTTCGGTCGGCCTACGGAAGAGCAGTCGACCCGTTTCGGACGCCCTTTGCCGATCGGTGTAGTCCGGCCGTACCCCAGTCAATCACCCCTTAGCCGCTCGTGTCGTCCTCGAAACTGTCGACGTGCTTTTGCTGTCATCACGCCGGATACTACCCGCCTATGAGGCTTCGAAACCGCGTCCTCGTCCTCGCTCTCGCACTCGCGATCGCCCTCGCGGGTGCGTCCACCGCCGCCGCCGGTGGCGATGCAGCCACAGACGACAAACACCTCGGTACGATCGATCTCACGCTCGAGAACGAGCAGATCCACGTCGACGGCGTGGACGTCTCCGGAGAGGGACTGCCGACGATGGAGATCGACGAGCGGACCTACCAGCTCGAGTCGGCGACGATCACGACCGACGGCGTGACCGTGACCGTCGGCGAGACGACCTACCGGCTCGGACAGATCACCGTCGGCGTCGAGAACGTCAGCGTCACGCTCGAGGACGTCTCGATCACCGGCAAGTAATACTACTGGACAACAGTCAGTGAATACTCGAGCGCGTCTCGCCGTCTGTCGCCGCTGGCGACAGCGTCTCGAGTGCGACCGATGTCTGAACCGTTTTGTCCAGCAGTATAAGCAAACCGAACCCGAAATCCGACCTGCGAGCGGTCGTCTTTTTACGGTCCACTCGAGCGCGCCACCGGCATCTCCGCTCGATCGACGAGGCCGATTTCGTATATCACTATGAAGTATATGTCCGGGCGCACGGCAGTTCTAGCCCCAACTACAGAACTGACTCGGGATCACCGGTCAGTGGAGCCGTCCCGTTCTCGAACGAGTGCAGCACAGCGGCGATCCGAGAAAAACAGGAGCGCAGGGGTGTCGGGCCGTCGCGCCTAGATGTCCTCGAGCGAGTCGAACGATTCGTCTGCGATCGCGGCGGCGACGTCGTCGACGTCGACGTCGGGGACGACGCGGGGATACTTCCGGCGGAAGTAGCCGACCAGGTTGGAGACGTCGCGCCGGAGGAACTCGGATGCGTTCTCGTGGTCGGTCGCCACCGCCTGGGGCCAGTCGAAGATCGTCACGCCTTCCTCGCTCACGAAGACGTTGTACTCGCTCATGTCGGCGTGAACGTATCCCTTCTCGTGTGCACGCGTAAGTTCGCGAAGTAACAGCTCGAGGACGCCGACGACCTGCTCGTCGTCGAGTTTCGCCCGCGAGAGTTCGACGCCGTCCATCTTCTCCATGACGATCGCGTGGCGGTTCTGGTCGATCGGTTGGGGGACGGCCACGTCGGGATACATCGACTCGAGGATCTCGTACTCGCGCTCGGCGGCCTTCCGGGCCGTGTACATCCAGGAGACGTGTCGCTTGTCGGAGGTGTAGTCGCGCTCTTTGTTCACCTCGCGGAAGTTCGTATAGCCCTCGCGGTGATACTTCAGCGCGAGCGGCTTGTACGAGCGCACCTCGTAGACGTCGCTCTCCTTGCCGACGCCCAGCGGTGCGCCGAACTCGGAGATCGTCTCCCGTTCGACCAGGGCGTGGAGCGCGAGGACGTCGTACCCCTCGAACTGGAGGGTGTACCCCTCGTACTGGATCGTCTTCTTCTCGATCAGCCCGCGTTTGAGACACCGCTCGAGTCGGTAGTCGACCTCCTCGGGGGACAGTCCCGAAAAGCGGGGCAGTTTCTCGCGCTGGACCCACTCCGAGAAGCGCATCCCCTGTTCGACGCCCGACAGTAGATAGAAGTCTTCCGTCTCGAGTTCCGGCAAGAGGCCGGCGACGTTCCGCACCATGGGCAGACGTAGCCAGCGTGGACGTAAAAACGTCGTGACGAGCGGGCGGGTTTCGAGCGCGCAGACGAACTGGTCGGCTCTGGCCGGGGGTAAACTACATACTGCGATACGAAATCGAGGCGACGGACACAAGGTTCGGAAGAGAGGCCAGTTTCAATCGAATCAGTCGAGCGCTCGAAGTTCTCGAACGGTGTGACGAGATCGGTATGCCGGGGATCGGTCCGGAGAGCGATCCCGAGCTGGTACGCCTCACACCGATAGCGCATTCGGCGGGACTCGATCTGTCGACGGAGTCCGAACTGGTGGTCACCCTCCAGTCGAGGCGTGAGACTCTCGAGTCGAGTCCTCCGCGTTCGCAGCCTCCTGGGGTGGTTCCGTCAGTTCACCGTGGCGGATGGCGTGTCGGAGTCCGAACTCCGCAATGTTCCCCCCGTGTTCGGCTGTCCGCCGCAATCTATCGAGAACCGGTCCGAGTTGGGTGCCTTCGTCCGACGATTCCTCCAATCGGCGCTCGAGTGTCGCTATTTCTTCGCGTACCCGATCACGAGCAGTCAACGCCTGTTGTGCGGTTTCGACGCTCACGTCGCCGACGATGACACTCACCGCGTCCGCAACGATCTCGCGTGCCGTCGCTGCAATCTCACGGAGGTCATTTTTGATCGAATCGTCCACGGCCACATCGATTTCGGCGGCGACGGTTGCTATGCCTTCGGCGTGGTCGGCAACGCGCTCTAGCTCGCGAGTCGTCCCCCACAGTTCGAACAACTCCGGACGGGTCAATCCCAGCGCATCGACCTCGCCGAGACGTGCGAGCCCCCGAGCAAAGGACCAGTCGATCATCGCGTAGAGGCGATCGGCCTGATCGTCGCGATCGGCCAGATTTCCGGGATCTGTGTCCTCAGTCACCGCAGCCGTTGCATCGCGATGCATCGATAGTGCGACGAACTTGAGCTGGCACACCGACTGTCGAACCGACACCTCCTCGGTATCGAGGAGCGTTCGAACCGTGATCGTCGATTCGGACTCCGCAGTGACCGACACCCCAGTGAGGTTTCTGGCAACCTGGTCGACGATGCGTCGCTGGTCGGTCGTAAAACAATCGACGGCCTCGAGTCGCACTTCCTTCGCACCGACGGCGTAGGCTGCCCGCAGGGTCCGCTCGAGTGGCTCGGCGTCGGCGTGAGCGACCTGGACGGCGATTCGTTCGGGCGTGTCGTCCGTACACTCCTGGGCCTGGAGGGCGAGCACTCCGTCGATGTGTGTATGCAGGCTGACGGTATCGCCTGCAGTGATGTCCTGGGACTCGGCCCACTCTTTGGGGAGTGACACGGTGTAGGTTCCGCTGCTGACCGTCTGTATTTTGCGTGTCTCCATCGGTCAATAGATGAGGGCAGGGTCGTTCTCGGCCATGTACAGGGTCCGTGCTGCAATATTCACGGCGTGGTCGGCGATCCGTTCGAGGTCACGAATCGTCAACAGTACACGCGAGACGTCGTCGAGTAGTTGTTCGACCGCCCACGGATCGCCGCTGTCTGCCTCGCGCTCGATCAAGTCCCGCGTAACGGTTTCGCTCGCCCGCTGACAGAGGGCATCGACGTCGTCGTCGCTGGCTGCGATCTCCCGACACGCGTCGACGTCTTCGGTTTCGTACGCTTCGAGACTTCGCGTGAGGAGGGCCCTTGCGTTGTGACCGATGTCCTCGATGGCGACTTCGGGCGTGAATTTGCGCTTCGCTGTCAGTGCGTACTGTGCCAGATTGGCTGCCAAATCCCCGACGCGTTCGAGGTCTGTGATGATTTTGAACGAGGCCGTGATGAAGCGGAGATCACTCGCCACTGGCTGCTGGAGGGCGAATAAGTCGACACACTGGTTTTCCAGTGTGAGGTACGTCTCGTTTACGTCTGCATCGCCCTCGATGACTTCCCGGGCCAGTGATTGATCCTCGTTGACTACGCTCTCCAGCCCGACCTCGAGCCGTTCGACGACGAGCGAACCCATCTCGAGGACGTCGTTCCGGAGGGAATCCAGCGATTGCTGGTATGTCTCTCGTGTCACGGCAGTCACCCGAACTTGCCGGTGATGTAATCCTCGACGCGCTGGCTCTGTGGGTCCTCGAACACCTGGTCAGTGTCGCCGTACTCCACGAGCTCGCCGCCAGTCAGGAACACGGCTGTCTGGTCGGAGATGCGTGCCGCCTGCTGCATGTTGTGCGTGACGATCACGACCGTGTAGTCCTCGGCGAGATCTTCGATGAGGTCCTCGACTTTCGCGGTGGCGATCGGGTCGAGCGCCGAGGCCGGCTCGTCCATCAGGATGACCTCCGGGTCGACAGCGAGACACCGAGCGATGCACAGCCGCTGTTGCTGGCCGCCCGAAAGACCGAGTGCGTTATCGTCGAGACGACCCTCGACCTCGTCCCAGAGGGCTGCATCGCGAAGACACTGCTCTACCAGCTCGTCCTCTTTTTCGGTCTCCTCTCGTCCGAGCAATCTCGGAACGAGTCCACGATCGAGTTCGCCGTGCTTGCGCGGGGCGTACGCGACGTTGTCCCGTATCGACTTCGGGAACGGATTTGGATGCTGGAATACCATGCCGATACGTTTTCGAAGTTCGACGAGGTTGGCCCCGTCGGCGTAGATATCCTGCTCGTTAAACGAGACGGAGCCCTCGATGCGGGCACTCTTGATCCGGTCGTTCATCCGGTTGAGACACCGGAGGAACGTGGACTTACCACATCCCGACGGCCCGATGAGCGCCGTTACACTCTCTTCGGGGATGTCGATCGAGATGTCTTTCAGTGCGTGATCGTCGTCGTACCAGACGTTCAGGTCCTCGACCGAGAGGACCGGATCGCCGGCGAACGAGTACTCTCGCCACGCTGCGCTCGTCTGTTCGTCACTTTCGCCGGCAGTCGTTTCACTACTCGACGTGGCTTCCTCCGAGTCGGTTCGTTCCGCTGTCGTGGTGTTCATACTGGATTCCGTCATTGGTGAAGTTTCCTCCTGAAGTACCGTCGGGTGGCGATGCCCATCGCGAAGAAGGCGAGGACGACGCCGAGTAGAACGAGCGTCGTGCCCCAGCCGAAGGACTCCTCGGCTCCGACACCGGCGGTGATGATCGCGTACAGCTGGTAGGGGAGCGCACTGGCCCGCTCGAGCAGTGCCGGGTTGGAGACGTGGACGAACGGCGGTGTGAGCCCCAACTCGACTGTGAAACTCGAGAGGACGCCGGGAGCCGCATTCGGGAAGTTCGGTCCGTTGAGAACGAGCAAGAGTGGTGCAGTTTCGCCTGCGATCCGACCGACGCCGAGGATAACCCCGGTGATAACGCCCGGCATCGCCGCAGGAATGACGACGCTTCTGATCGTGTCCCACTTCGAGACACCGAGGGCTGCGCTCGCGTCTCGGTACTCGTCGGGGACGCTTTTCATCGCCTCCCGGCTCGTGATGAGTACGAGTGGGAGTAACATGAAGCCCAGAACGAGCTGGGCTGCGAATATCGAGGGGGCGCCACCGAACCGCGGGACGAGGAAGGCGAGACCGAATAGGCCAAAGACGATGCTCGGCGTGCTCCAGAGCCCGTTCGTGGCGATGTCGACCGCACGCGTGAACGCGCTGTCCTCGGCGTACTCGGTGAGGAAGACGGCAGCGCCGACGGCCAGAGGGACCGCGAATGCGACGGCCCCGAGAACGATCCAGATCGTCCCAAGCATCGCGGGCATCACGCCTTTTTGGATTCCAAGGCCCTGAGACGGGTTCATCACGAAGGGCCAATCTACGGTTCCGCTGGGAACGATGCCGATCGAGGCCGTGCCAAGCGGAAAGCCAGTGACGGCAACGTGAAGACAGCTAAGGGCGAATGCCAACAGTGCGATATCTACGATACGGGACAGTGGCGGAACCCACGTCGGGACGACGGACGTGTCGGACAGTTCGGCGATTCTGCTCGGGACGAGTACACCCATCGCAATCGCACCGACCAGGATCGTGAGCGTCGGCACGATAGCGACACCCACGACGGCGAGTTCGGACCACGTGATCACCTCGATGAGCGCTGTCCCGACCAGAAGTCCAGTGGCGAGTCGCAGGCCCTCGTCGACTCTCCTACCGATATCGGTGTCGGGTTCCCATCCCGTGTTCGACCGACGGTGGACTCCGAGGTGGACAGCGCCGACGAGGAGACCCGGGACCGCACCGACGACAGTTGTCGGCTCGATCGTGACTGCGTAGCCGGATATCGGCTGCCCCGTACCAATCGTGTAGGCCAGTCCACCACCGAGGAGACCGATAAGAATCGCCACAGCGAGGTGGACGAACGCAACGATCTTGTCGGTCCCATCCGCCATAGCTGGTCGGACGGTACCGAACGTGACTACCAGGACGAGCGCTGTCCCGAGGATCAGCAACGCCGTCCCGGCACCGATGGTCAGATTCTCGAGTACGACGGTGATGCCTCGTTCGAACACGAACACGAGGAGGAACACGAGCACCGAGAGGACGAACAGTACGACCAGAGAAATCAACAGGAATGCCCCGTTCTGTCTACCCCGCGTGCCGAATCCCTCGTGGGCCGATGCACCAGCCCAGCCGGCGAGAAGGCTGCCGAGCATCGTCAGCGAGGGGATCACGATCGTCCCGGGGATGCTGGCATCGAACGCCTCGGGCTCCCAGGTCCACTCCGGAGTAATCAGACCTGCCAGGATGAAGACACCAACGAGACAGATAAACGCCGCGGCGGGAAGCGTCGCGCCGACGTCTTCTCGTGTACCGATCGTGAGGTACCCGGCGAACATCCCCACGGGAACGGCGACGAGCCAGCCGATCCTGCCAAGGCCGACGGTGTTACTGACGAACAACCCTGTAGTAGTCATCCAGAGACCCGTCTGAACGAGTCCGACACCGAGCCCCGGTGTGCGATCGGGCGTCGTCCGCATCCCACCCCACCGAGAGAGAACACCCAGCGTTCCGGTCGCCACGCCCAGCGCGAAAACGCCTCCGCCAAAGTAGTTCGCCGCCGAGACGCTGCTGACGTGTCCATCGACCGGGATCCAGCCGAACAGCGTCCCCGCCGCGAGAACGAAGGCCGCAAACGCCCCGACGACGACGGCCATCGCGAACCGTTCGTAGGTCGTACCGCCATCGTTGACGAGTCGAACTTCGTGGGTGCCGCTCATTGTCCCTCCTGCAGCTTGCGGTTCATCCGCTGTTCGATGAGCTGTGAGACGATGCCCAGTCCCGTGACGATCACCAGCAGGAAGACGCCAGCGGCAAACAGCGCGCTCCAGAACAGCTGTCCGGGCGTCACGTGTCCGTAGCTGGCGGCGATAAAGGTCGTGAGCGTCTCCGTGCTGTCGAAGACGTTGTACAGCTCCGGTTCAGGCAGTCGACGACTGTGCGAGATCATGACGGTTGCAGCCATGGTCTCACCGATCGCCCGACCGACTCCGAGCAGGACGGCCGCAGAGATTCCGGAGAACGCCGTCGGGATAGAGACACTCTTCATCGTCTGCCAGTCCGTCACACCCATCGCCACCGAGCCGTCCTTCATTTCCTCGGGAACGGCCGAGAGAGCATCTTCAGCCACGGAAACGACCGTGGGCAGTGCCATGAACCCGATGACCAGTCCGATGGCGAACAGCGCTCCGGGATTGATCGAGAGGAGATTGCCGACATACGGGTTGATGACCGTGAAGCCGATGAACCCGTACACGATCGATGGAATGCCAGCCAGGAGTTCGACCGCCGGCTTGACGATGTCACGGAGCCAGTCGGGGGCGATATCGCTGATGAACAGCGCGCCCGCGATCCCAAACGGTGCCGCGACGAGGATCGCGATGGCCGTCGTGAGGGCGGTACCCCAGAACATCGGCACGAGTGAAAACTGGCCCTGGGAGGCGCTCCATTCGGTCGAGCCGAACAGCCACACGAGCCCGAGGCCAGCGTGACGAAACACCGGGATCGCCTCGAGGACCAGAAACACGGCGATGAGCCCGAGTGTCACGAACGTCGTCGCCGTCATCAAGAACGTCACCACCTTCGCCGTCAGTGCTTGTCGGACGCCCCAGCCGATCCCAGCGACCAGTAGGAAGCCGTACAGGAGTGTCACGGTCCAGGTCGACCGCAGGAGAAAGCCAGCAAACGCCCCGGTGATCAGAAGTATCTGTGCGGTCGCGAGAAGCAGACTCGGCCGATCCAAGTCCGCCGCCGTCCGAACAATCCTGGTCGTCCGGCGCTGCATCCATGGTATTGCTCGCAAAATGCTTGTGTGTATATCTAACATGATGAGTCGGAGAGGTGTCTCTCGATTCAGCACCCGGTTAGCCCGTACGGCGATCGGATGAGAACCTCACTCGCCTGGAATTAGGCCTGATCCGCGAGCTTCGCACGCTCTTCCTCGCGGCGCTCCGGTGGGAGCTTGAAGTAGTTGTTCGGCTCGACGAAGTACTGCTGACCGAAGTCCGAGAGAATCATGTTGATGAATGCGCTCTCACGCTCGTCGGTTCCCTCGAAGGTGTAACAGTGGAGGTCGCGGCTGAGTGGGTAGCCCTTCGCACCGAGGTTCTTGCCATACTCGTAGAGCGTGCCGTCGAGTTCGAGGCCGATAGGCGGCGTGGCACCATCGGGTTCGACGAACGCGAGTGCGATGTAGGCGATGGCGTTGTCGTTCTGCTCGACGAGGGTCGCCACCTGCTGGTTCTGTCCCTTGCGAGTATCGGGTTCGATCGGTTCGTCGGGGTCGCCGTAGAGATTGGCTCGGAACGCGGTGTCGGTGCCGGAGTCCTCCGCACGGCCGATCGCGTAGATGTCCTTGTTGGGCCCACCGAGTTCGCTCCAGTTGGTGATCTCCTGCTTGTAGATCGCCCGGAGTTCGTCTCCCGTGATCTGAGTCACGCCTGCGTCGTAGATCTCCCGGCTTACGACGATGGGCTGGCCGTCGACGCCGACGACGTGGTCGACGATGTCGTCCATCGCCTCGTGGTCGGAGCCGAGGATCGACTCGGCCGTCGAGCTGGCGTCACCGATATCGACGCGATCGTTGATGACACCCTCGACGCCGGTGCCGGAGTGGCTGAGCGCCACCTGCGTCTGGAACGGGGGGACACTGCGCTCTCCTGTCGCCTCGAAGCCGTAGAGGCCGGCCCAGTAGTCGGCGAGGTTCTCGTCCGTGTCGATGTCGTACTGGCCGGGACCCCAGTACTCCTGGTCGTCCGCCGGCGGATTACCGTTCCACAGCGACGAGGCCAGATTGGTAATCGGGTACACCGTTGAGGAACCGTCAGCGGTCAGTGACGAGGGATTCGAGTTGTTCCCTGAGGATTCGTCGGTTGCGCCGGCACCGTCGTCGGAATTGCCGCCGTTCGAATCAGACGTGTTCGTCTCCGAGCCTTGACTCGAACACCCTGCGAGCGTTGCAGCACCGGCCGCGCCCGAAGCGAGCATAAATTTCCGCCGCGATACCAGGTCGGACAGACGCTCTGAGTCTTGCACCATCACCTGAAGCCAGACGAATCTGTACTAAAGCGGTTTATAATAGGGGTATTGCCCGATAAGACAGGTACGAACCGACCTGTTGGACTCTGAAGAGTATGGGCGCATATAGTTGGATATATAGCAGTCCGTTTGACTGTCTCTCTTCCATACATCGGCACACTCGAGACGCCCCCAGCGGCGACAGCCGTCGAGACGTGATCGAGTGTGCAGTGGCCGTTGTCCGACAGTATACCAACTGAAACGATTGATACGGTCTGCTGTCCCTATTTTCCGCAGCGACCGCGCCCCCTCGGGCGGTCGCTGCGGGACGGACGTACAGCGGTCCGTATGACACACTGCTCGCAGCGCAGCGACCAGTGCTTGCGGCTCTCGCCAGTACTGGTCGCCGAGTCGCGAGTCGGTGTGCAATGACTGTCAGTGGCTACTATAGCTATCCCCGGAGCGTGGGGGACACAGTTGCGCCACGCCGGCCCGGTCGCCTCGAGAGTCCACCGTGGTCGATCCAGGCACGGATTGCCGCCAGTTTCGACTCGAACGGCGGGTTCCAGGCCAATCGAGGGGTCCGACGGCCGAGTCGTGGATCCGCCGTCGGCGATGCAGGCAAACCTCGCCTCGCTCGCACAGCCGCGGAAGAAACTGACCCTGTGAGCGCGGTTTAGACCGGTGCGAGTGAAGGCGCTGACGAGATGATCGACCAGAGACTGACCGACGCTCGATCGCGAGTACGCCCGGGAGGTGCGTCACCGTGAGCGGTGGCAATGACGCTGGCGAAGAACCCGACGACGGCCACCTCGAAGAGGTCCCCAACGGGAGCGGCTGCACCGAGATCTGGGAACACCTCGCGAAGCGACAGGAAGACGACGACGGCGCTTTTGGGCGTCGGGGCCGGCCTGGTCGTCGCAGCGGCCGGCACGCCGGTCGTCGCCCACAGTGGGCCGTCGATACCCGCAACGTACGGGACGACCTACCGGGACGTCCTCGCCGAACTCGGGGTCGATACGGACCTCGCACCCTCCGAGAGCGCCGCGATGGTCGACGAGGTCGGCTTCTACTACCAGCCCCGCTTTACTCCCCGGTGCACGACCTCCTCGAGACTCGCGAACGGATGGGCGTCCGGACCGTCCTCAACACGATCGAGACGGTGGCGAATCCGGCGGACGCCTCGACGCACGTCGGTAGCTTCTACCATCTCTCCTTCGCAAAGCGGCTCGCAGAGACGGTCGCGGCGAGCGAGACCGTCGGGTTCGACCGGGTGCTCCTGGTCCAGGGACTCGAGGGCTACGACGACGTCCGGCCGGGCGAGACGACGAGCGCCGAGTTCGACGGCGAGTTCGGAGAGCGAGACCTCGTGATCGACTCGTGGACACGTGAGCATCTGAGCATCGACGACGTTGCCGCTGAATCGGCCCGGATCACCGAGGCAGTTCTCGCGGGCGAGCGCGACGACGCGTTCGCAACCGCGATCGCACAGAACGCTGGCCTGCGGATCTACGCGGGCGGCGACGCCGGGACGGTCGGCGAAGATAATCGAACGCGCACGCGAGGTGCTCGAGGACGGTCGCGCCGTGGAGCGACTCGCTCGCCTGCGCGCGTTCGAGCCATGACGGACCCTCTCGAGGTCGGCGAGACGGACGCGCCGCCGGTCGAGACGAAACCGTACAAACACGTCTTCGAGGCAAGCCGGTGTTTCGGCGCGGGTCGGTGTGCGGAGGTGGAGACCAACTGGGCGCTGAACCTCGAGACGGGCCTCGCAGAACCTCGCGCGTACTTTTTCGACGAGGACGACCTCGCGGAGAACGTGGCGGCAACCGAGGTCTGTCCGGCGAAAACGGTGACGGCGCGATCCACGTGATCGACCGCCAGACAGGCGGGGAGCTCGCCCCCGACCCGCACGGGGACGGTACGCCGAGCGTCGACTGGTGATCCCGTCGTAATCGCTTTCTCCCTCGCTCGCGAGGTCTCGAGCATGACCGACCTCGCAGACCGGGAGTGGCGGGTCATCAGGGACGAGCCGCGGGACGGACCGATGCAGATGGCACTCGAGGAAGTCGCCGGGGAGACGGCACTCGAGGAGGACGTCAGGACGGTCCGCGTCTACTCGTGGGAACCGAGCACGCTCTCGCTTGGCTACCGGCAGGAACCCGAGACGGTCGACTGGGACTTCTGCGAGCGGGAAGGGATCGGCGTCACTCGCCGCCAGACCGGCGGCGGCGGGATCTACCACGACTCGTACGCCGACATCTCGTATACGATCGTCGCGCCCGCCGCGGAGGTTCCCGGAGATCTGATGGAGTGTTACGGCCTGTTCTGCGAGCCGATCCTCGCAGCCCTGGAGCGGATGGGCGTCGACGCCGACTTCGCCAGCGAAGCGCAGGCAGCGATCTACCAGCCGTCGTGTTACCTGCGGGACATCCACCCGGCACACGACGTCGTCGCCGATGGGCAGAAGATCAGCGGCAACGCCCAGTACCGCCAGCGCGACGTCGTGATCCAGCACGGCTCGATCAGCTACGACCTCGAGCCACAGCGACACCTCGGAGTCTTCGCCGGCCACGACGTCTCGACCGAGACGTTCACCGATCGGGTGACGAGCATCCGCGAGCAGGCCGGGATCAACCGTGAGGAGGCCGTCGAGACGATCGTCGACGCGCTCGCGAAGTGGTGTGACGCCGACGCCGGGTCCTGGTGCGAGGGCGAACTCGAGGACGCGCGCGCCCTTGCCGCCCGCAAGTATGGCACCGACGCGTGGCGTCGCAGGCGGGAAGTGCTCGATGCGGGCGAGCGCCCGAAGTAGATCGAGGCGGGCGAACACCCGGAGCAGACGCTCGAGCAGGTTCGAAGTACCTTTCATCGCCCGGTACTGACACCGTGCCATGAACGTCGGTGCACACGTTTCGATCTCCGGATCGCGCGTCTCATCGGACGAGGAGACGCCGCCGTACGACGACATCCGCAACGCCGTCTGCCGACAGGTCGCCTTCGGCGGCAACTGCGGGCAGATCTTCACCACCTCGCCGCAGGTCTGGGCCAAACCCGAAATCTCCGCGGAGGCCGCCGCAGGCTTTCGGGAGGAAAGCGACGAAAAACTCGAGGGGCCGTGGGTGATCCACTCGTCGTACCTGGTCAACCTCTGTACGCCCAAAGAGGATCTCCGCCGGAAGTCCAAAGAGAGCATGCAGGCCGAACTCGACGCCGCCGACACACTGGGAATTCCGTACGTAAACGTCCACCTCGGCGCCCACACGGGCGCGGGCGTCGAGGGCGGGCTCGACAACGCGGCAGGCGTCATCGACGACCTCGACGTTCCCGAGGGCGTGACGATCCTGATCGAGTCCGACGCCGGCAGCGGCACCAAACTCGGCGGCGAGTTCGACCACCTCGCGGGAATCATCGACCGCACCGAGACCGACATCGGAATCTGCATCGACACCGCCCACACGCTGGTCGCGGGCAACGACCTCACCACGCCCGAGGCCGTCGACGAGACCGTCGGCCGGTTCGACGACGTGGTCGGCCTCGAGTACCTCGAGTACATCCACCTCAACGACTCGAAACACGACGTGGGCACCCACAAGGACGAACACGCCCACATCGGCGAGGGTTACATCGGCGAGGACGGCATGCGCGCGATCGTGAACCATCCCGACCTTCGGGACCTGCCCTTTGCGCTCGAGACGCCCACCGAGGACGGCCGCGGCTTCGCCTGGAACATCCAGAAGGTCAAAGAGTTGCGCGAGGAGTGAGATACCGGACAACGGTCAGGACGTACCCGATATCGAGTCGGTCGCCGCTGGCAACAGCGGATGACGACAGTTGCCGAGCACGATAGTCGCGAGCGCGTACGTGACGTCTCGGCGACCGCTCGGGCGGCTGACAGCGATCGGACAGAGTGGTCGTCGCCCGGTCAGGGTGCCCCATACGGGGCACGCGCCCTCTCTATTGATCGCCAACGATGGTGCGTTCCGTTCGCTACTCGTCTTCGAGCGCGGCTGCGATCGCCTCGAGTTCTGCCTTTCGGAACGGACGCTCGGCACTGGCCGGATCGTCTTCGTCGATGACGCCGATTTTCCAGAGGATACCCGCACGCATCTGCGGTTTCGAGGGACGGTCGTCCGTGTCGACGTCGTAGTCGACGGCGTCACAGATCGCAGCCAGGGCCTCTTTCGTGAAGGCCGTCGACTCGATGCGTTCGTATCGTCCAACGGCCTGTCGGATCTCGTTCCGGAGGTCGTCGACAGTTTGTGCCATAGCTCCGTAGAGCGGCCGTTTCACACTTAAATGATCGCCATCGGTCCCTCGAGTTGCGACCCGGAATCGACCCGTTTTTACTCGAGACGGCCCAACCCGCTTGCGTGCGCGAGTTCTCCGCCGACTACCTGTCCTGGACCCGCGAGGGAATGTGGGCCGACTCCCGGGACGCTCTGTCCCCGCTCGAGCTGGAAAACCGCGAGCGCGTCCTCGACGTCGGCTGTGGCACCGGCGAGTTGAGCCGCGTCCTCGCCGCCGAGTGTCCGGGCAAGGTCGTCGGCTGTGACGCCGACGTGGGACTGCTCGAGCGCGCCCGCGAACACGTCCCAGTCGTCGCGGGCGACGCGTTGCGGTTGCCGTTCCCGGACGACGCCTTCGATCTCGTCGTCTGTCAGGCACTGTTGATCAACCTCCCCGACCCCGCCGCCGCCGTCGACGAGTTCGCCCGCGTCTCGAGCGACCTCGTGGCCGCCGTCGAACCCGACAACGGCGCGGTCCGGGTCGACTCGAGCGTCCCGGCGGAGGCGAGACTCGAGCGGCGGGCTCGCCGGGCCTACCTCAAGGGCGTCGAGACCGACGTCACCCTCGGCGCGGAGACGCGAGACGCGTTCGCGGACGCCGGCGTGGACGTCCTCGAGACACTACGGTACGATCACGACCGGACGATCGCCCCGCCGTACGACGAACACGCCCTCGCCGCCGCGCGGCGAAAGGCGACGGGGGCCGGACTGGCCGGTGACCGGGCGACGATGCTCGAGAGCGACCTCTCTGCGGAAGGATACGACGATCTCAAAAACGCGTGGCGCGAGATGGGGCGAACCGTCGTCGACCAGATGCGCGACGGCGAGTACCGCCGGACGGAAGTCGTACCGTTCTACGTGACCGTCGGACGTGTGTGACGGCGACGGGACGGACGCGAGACGAACCAGACCGCCAGCAGGTCCATATATCCCTCCTGTCTAGTCGACGGTATGGCCGTCATCGAACTCGAGGGACTCACGAAAGACTACGGCGAGGTGCTCGCCAACGACGACCTCTCGTTTACGGTCGGGGAAGGCGAGATATTCGGCTACCTCGGCCCGAACGGTGCGGGGAAGACGACGACGATCCGCACGCTGCTTGGCTTTCTCTCGCCGACGGCCGGGACGGCACGGGTGCTCGGCTACGAGATCACCGACGAGCGAGCGCTCATCGAGGCCAAACGCCGGATCGGCTACCTCCCCGACGACCCGGCGTTCGACGAGTCGGCGACGGGCCGGGAGATCCTCGAGTTACACGCGGAGCTCAAAGGCGACGAGCGCAGCGCGGAGTTACTCGAGTTGTTCGACCCGCCGCTCGACCGACAGGTTCGCGAGTACTCACAGGGGAACGTCCAGAAGCTCGGGCTCGTGACGACGTTCATGCACGACCCCGATCTCGTGATCCTCGACGAACCGACGAACGGACTCGACCCGCTGATGAAACAGCGCTTCGCCGAGTTCCTCCGGGACGAACGCGACCGCGGCGTGACGGTCTTTTTCTCCTCGCACGTCCTGAGCGAAGTCCGTCGGCTCTGCGATCGCGTCGGCATCATCCGCGACGGCCGACTCGTCACCGTCGAACCCGTCGACACCCTCCTCGACCGCAGCGGCAAAGTCGTCCGCCTGCACGCTTCCGACCCCATCCCGCGGGAAATCCTCGAGTTCGAGGGCGTCTACGACCTCGAGACGACCGAGCGCGACGAGAACGGTGTCGCCGAGTGTACGTTCACGTTCACTGGCGACGTCAACGTCTTACTCGAGCGACTCCGGTCGTACGTCCTGCTCGACCTCTCGATCGAGGAGGCTCCGCTCGAGGACGTCTTCATGCGCTTTTACGGCGGTGGTGACGATGTTTGAACTCTCGCGGTACGAGGGACGAACCAGGGTAAAAGGCGGCGTCTACCTCTCGATCGGTCTCGCGACACTCGCGGCGCTCGTGATCTGGGTCTACCCCTCGTTTCGCGACTCGATGAACATGGACGAACTGCTCCGGGCCTACCCCGAGCCCATGTTGCAGGTGATGGGCATTCGGACGATGGCGTCGCTCGAGGGCTTTCTCGCCGTCGAACTCTACATGTTCGGCTGGGTGATCCTGCTCGGACTGTACTTTGCCTACAGCGCGGCGAGCACCATCGCCGACGACGTCGAACGCGGCCGCATGGAAATCCTGCTCTCCCTGCCTATCTCTCGAGCGCGCGTTGTCGGCGAGAAGTTCGCCGCACTCGCGGTCCCGATCGCCCTCGTCAACGTCCTGACACCAGTCGTCGTCCTCGTCGGCGCGGAACTGATCGGCGAGTCGCTCTCGACTGTGGACCTGCTCGTCGTCCACCTGCTATCGATCCCCTACCTCTTCGCCTGCGCCGGAATCGGCCTCCTCGCGTCCGTCGTCTTCGACCGGACGTCGATCGCACAGCGGGTCGCACTCGGTGTCACCTTCGGACTGTTCTTGCTCGAGTCGCTGCTCGCCGACACCGACTACGAGGTCGTGGGCGCGATCGCGCCGATGCGGTACTACGACCCGAACGAGATCCTACTCGAGGGAACGTACGATCCCGTCTCTGCGGGCGTCTTGCTCGCGATGGCGGCTATCCTCCTCGTCGCCAGTGCAACGTGGTTCACGCAAATCGACGTCGATTGACCACCGACGGATCGTTTCCGTAGTAACTAGTTCTTCCGTTACCTGTGAAACCCGCCGTCGGTAGTGGTTTAAACTATATCTCGAGGAAGGTCCTCGTCTTATCGCAGGGTTGAAAAGTGAAGATACGCCCCTCAAATGCGATTGACACTCACTACCTTTGAAGAGTCGGTTCGTAGGCCTTAAGTAGTGACCACCGGTTACGAATGAGTACGCAGAAGATGAGGACCCCACCCCTGCGGTCCGCCGTACAGATGGGATCTGATGTTAGCCTCGACAGTTCGGTGACGCCTGATCGGTCTCTCGATCTGGAGTCGCCGAACGTGGACCCATAGTGTGAGTGTGTACCTACATTCACCGCCAAACCTCCCTGGCTCTGCCAGGGAATAGCATTCCGGTTGATCCTGCCGGAGGTCATTGCTATTGGAGTCCGATTTAGCCATGCTAGTCGTACGAGTTCAGACTCGTGGCGAATAGCTCAGTAACACGTGGTCAAACTACCCTGTCGAGCGGGACACCCTCGGGAAACTGAGGCTAATCCCGCATACGGCTCGCTGCCTGGAGTGGCGCGAGCTCGAAACGCTCCGGCGCGACAGGATGTGACTGCGGCCGATTAGGTAGACGGTGGGGTAACGGCCCACCGTGCCAATAATCGGTACGGGTTGTGAGAGCAAGAGCCCGGAGACGGTATCTGAGACAAGATACCGGGCCCTACGGGGCGCAGCAGGCGCGAAACCTTTACACTGCACGCCAGTGCGATAAGGGGACTCCCAGTGCGAGGGCATATCGTCCTCGCTTTTGTGTACCGTAGGGAGGTACACGAATAAGGGCTGGGCAAGACCGGTGCCAGCCGCCGCGGTAATACCGGCAGCCCAAGTGATGACCGCTATTATTGGGCCTAAAGCGTCCGTAGCCGGCCACGCAAGTCCGTCGGGAAATCCGCACGCCTAACGTGCGGGCGTCCGGCGGAAACTGCCTGGCTTGGGACCGGAAGACCAGAGGGGTACGTCCGGGGTAGGAGTGAAATCCCGTAATCCTGGACGGACCACCGGTGGCGAAAGCGCCTCTGGAAGACGGATCCGACGGTGAGGGACGAAAGCTCGGGTCACGAACCGGATTAGATACCCGGGTAGTCCGAGCCGTAAACGATGTCTGCTAGGTGTGACACTGGCTACGAGCCAGTGTTGTGCCGTAGGGAAGCCGTGAAGCAGACCGCCTGGGAAGTACGTCCGCAAGGATGAAACTTAAAGGAATTGGGGGGAGCACTACAACCGGAGGAGCCTGCGGTTTAATTGGACTCAACGCCGGACATCTCACCAGCACCGACAGTAGCCGTGAAGATCAGTGTGATGAGCTTATTGGAGCTACTGAGAGGAGGTGCATGGCCGCCGTCAGCTCGTACCGTGAGGCGTCCTGTTAAGTCAGGCAACGAGCGAGACCCACACTCCTAATTGCCAGCATGACCCACGTGGTTGATGGGTACATTAGGAGGACTGCCAGTGCCAAACTGGAGGAAGGAATGGGCAACGGTAGGTCAGTATGCCCCGAATGTGCTGGGCGACACGCGGGCTACAATGGTCGAGACAGTGGGATGCTACGCCGAAAGGCGACGCTAATCTCCGAAACTCGATCGTAGTTCGGATTGAGGGCTGAAACTCGCCCTCATGAAGCTGGATTCGGTAGTAATCGCGCCTCAGAAGGGCGCGGTGAATACGTCCCTGCTCCTTGCACACACCGCCCGTCAAAGCACCCGAGTGAGGTCCGGATGAGGCCCCGATTCCGGGGTCGAATCTGGGCTTCGCAAGGGGGCTTAAGTCGTAACAAGGTAGCCGTAGGGGAATCTGCGGCTGGATCACCTCCACAGACCGAGACCACCCCGACGGGGTGGCTCAACTTCGCGGTCCACGTTCGGTCACCACTCCAGCGAGTGGCCGACCGGGCACCTTTGAACTGTCGAGGCTAACACTTGCTCCTCGTCGGGCCCCGATCGGCTCGACGAGGGTGGGCCCATAGCTCAGTGGTAGAGTGCCTCCTTTGCAAGGAGGATGCCCAGGGTTCGAATCCCTGTGGGTCCATCTCTCGGAGGAAATCTCGGATCGTATCCCTTAAGTGGGAGACGGCCCGACGATTGAATCCGAACGAAACCGATGCACCAGTCCGTGTAAACGTGGCTGGGAAGGGTCAATGCACGCCAGCCGTCTACTGGTGTTGCAGATGAGACCGTGTGTACGTGTAGTCCAGGCGTCCACTGGACCCGTTCCCGGGTCACTTTGATCCGACGAACGTGGCTACTGTGCCAACTGGTGGATCGCTCGGCTTGAGAGCCGATGACGGACGTGCCAAGCTGCGATAAGCCCAAGGGACCCGCACGGAGGGGAAGAACTTGGGATCTCCGAATGGGAATCCCCACCGCAATTGCTTCGCGCAATGGGGAACGCCGGGAATTGAAACATCTCAGTACCGGCAGGAAAAGAAAGCAACCGCGATGTCGTTAGTAAGGGCGACTGAACGCGACGCAGTCCAAACCGAAGCCTTCGGGCAATGTGGTGTTCGGACTGACTCTCACTCTCCGAAAGGCGACACGAAGTCTCCTGGAACGGAGCACGAAACAGGGTGACAGTCCCGTACTGTCGTTGAGTAAGAGACGCGTCAGCTCCAGAGTAGCGGGGGTTGGATATCCCTCGTGAATCTCGCGGGCATCGACCGCGAAGACTAAACACTCCTCAAGACCGATAGCGAACAAGTAGCGTGAGCGAACGCTGAAAACCACCCCCAGCAGGGAGGTGAAATAGTGCGTGAACTCAGTTGGCGATAGAGCGACAGGGCATACAAGGTCCAACGAGAAATGACCTACCCGCGAGGGTACAGTAAAAATCGTTGGAAGCCGATGTTCTGTCGTACGTTTTGAAAAACGAACCAGGGAGTGTGCCTGATTGGCAAGTCTAACCCGAGTATCGGGGAAGGCGCAGGGAAACCGACAGGGCCGCAGCACTTTGTGCGAGGGCCGCCGTGTTCAAGCGCGGGGAGTCAATCGGGCACAACCCGAAACCGGATGATCTAGGCGTGGGCAGGGTGAAGCGTGGCGAAAGCCACGTGGAGGCCCGATAGCGTTGGTGTCCTACAATACCCTCGCGTGACCTATGTCTAGGGGTGAAAGGCCCATCGAATCCGGACACAGCTGGTTCCAACCGAAACATGTCGAAGCATGACCTCTGCCGAGGTAGTCCGTGGGGTAGAGCGACGGATTGGGAGCCCTCACTCCGAGAGGAGTGAGCCTCCCTGTCCAACTCCGAACCTACGGACGCCGCTTGACGCAGGGAGTCCGGTATGCGGGGTAAGCCTGTGTACCGTGAGGGAGACAACCCAGAGCTGGGTTAAGGTCCCCAAGTGTGGACTAAGTGCGATCGAAGGTGGTCCCGAGCCCTAGACAGCCGGGAGGTGAGCTTAGAAGCAGCTACCCTCTAAGAAAAGCGTAACAGCTTACCGGCCGAGGTTCGGGGCGCCGAAAATGATCGGGGCTCAAGTCCACCACCGAGACCTGGCGGCATCCGTCAAAGGATGATCCCGTAGGTTGGCGTTCTGTTCGGGCGGAAGCACGGAAGAGATTTCGTGTGGACCGTGCAGTAACGAAAATCCTGGTCATAGTAGCAGCGTGAGTCGGGTGAGAACCCCGACGGCCGAACGAGTAAGGGTTCCTCAGCAATGCTAATCAGCTGAGGGTTAGCCGGTCCTAAGTCTCACCGCAACTCGAATGAGACAACAGGGAAATAGGTTAATATTCCTATGCCAGTGTGCATCCAAAGCCGACGCTTTGGGGCCGCCTGAGCCGGGCTATCGCCCGGTCGAACAGTCGAAGTTCGTGGAAGCCGTAACGGCACGAAGCGACCGAATGGCTGGATAGCGCAAGTCAGGTCAACCTAGAGCCCGTGAAAAGGCGAGCACACTGTCCGTACCGAGATCCGACACAGGTACTCGTGGCGGCGAAAGCCAAGGTCTGTCGGGAATAACCGACGTTAGGGAATTCGGCAAGTTAGTCCCGTACGTTCGCAATAAGGGATGCCTGCCCCGGAAAGGGGCAGGTCGCAGTGACTCGGGCGCTCCGACTGTCTAGTAACAACATAGGTGACCGCAAATCCGCAAGGACTCGTACGGTCACTGAATCCTGCCCAGTGCAGGTATCTGAACACCCCGTACAAGGGGACGAAGGACCTGTTAACGGCGGGGGTAACTATGACCCTCTTAAGGTAGCGTAGTACCTTGCCGCTTCAGTAGCGGCTTGCATGAATGGATCAACGAGAGCGCCACTGTCCCAACGTTGGGCCCGGTGAACTGTACATTCCAGTGCGGAGTCTGGAGACCCCCAAGGGGAAGCGAAGACCCTATAGAGCTTTACTGCAGGCTGTCACTGAGACGTGGTCGCCATTGTGCAGCATAGGTAGGAGCCACTACACAGGTACCCGCGCTAGCGGGCCACCGAGGCAACATTGAAATACTACCCGATGGTGACTGCGACTCTCACTCCTGGCGGAGGACACTGGTAGCCGGGCAGTTTGACTGGGGCGGTACGCGCTTGAAAAGATATCGAGCGCGCCCCAAGGTTTCCTCACCCGGGTCGGAGACCCGGGAAAGAGCGCAAGAGCATACGGAAGCCTGACAGTGTCCGGCACAACGACGGACGCTGACGCGAAAGCGTGGTCTAGCGAACCAATTAGGCTGCTTGATGCGGCCAATTGCTGACAGAAAAGCTACCTTAGGGATAACAGAGTCGTCACCCGCAAGAGCACATATCGACCGGGTGGCTTGCTACCTCGATGTCGGTTCCCTCCATCCTGCCCGTGCAGAAGCGGGCAAGGGTGAGGTTGTTCGCCTATTAAAGGAGGTCGTGAGCTGGGTTTAGACCGTCGTGAGACAGGTCGGCTGCTATCTATTGGGGGTGTTATGGTTCCTGACGGGAACGTTCGTATAGTACGAGAGGAACTACGAATGGGTGCCACTCGTGTACCGGTTGTTCGAGAGAGCACGTGCCGGGCAGCGACGCACCACGGGGTAAGAGCTGAACGCATCTAAGCTCGAAACCCACCTGGAAACGAGGAACCACCGAGACCACTCGTAGAAGACGAGTTCGATAGACTCGGGGTGTACGCGCCAAGGCAACGAGGCGTTGAGCCCGCGAGCACTAACCGGTCGAGCCACCATTCATTTCGCATGGATCACAGGACCCGCGAACGGGTCCAGGCGCTAACTGGACTACACATACACACGGTTTTCCACCGATCCTGGCCAGGTGTGACGACGGTTCGATTCCGTCGATCGGCGTTACGGCGGCCACAGCGGCGAGGCACCTCCCGTACCCATCCCGAACACGGAAGATAAGCTCGCCTGCGTATCGGTCACTACTGGAGTGGGCGACCCTCTGGGAACACCGATTCGCCGCCGACCATTCATATTCACATCAACGATACCGATAGTGGTCTGACGGCGGTTCGATTCCGCCGATCGGTCTTACAGCGGCCACAGCGGCGAGGTCACTCCCGTACCCATTCCGAACACGGAAGATAAGCTCGCCTGCGTATCGGTCACTACTGGAGTGGGCGACCCTCTGGGAACACCGATTCGCCGCTTTCACTCATACTTCACACTCGAGAGTGGTAACTACGTACGTTCTCGTGGGTTCTTTCGGTGTCTCTGATCAGAAAGACACGATTTCCCGACAGTAATATACAGTTATGAACAAACGTTCGATAACGGTGCCAGCAGTGTATTTTCGATACGGATAGCCATCATACGACGTCGCCACGAACCGTCATGCCGTCTTGCTCGTCGCGCCAGGCGTGGACCTCCTCGGCGGCAGCCGTCGCTTCCTTTTCGTCCATACCGAGCATCTCGAGGGCGGCCGACAGCGTCGGAAGCGCGAACTCGCTCTCGCGGAGTTTGCGAAACGCCTCCTCGCTGCGGGTGCCGTCGACCCACAGACAGACCCCGCGCGGATCGAGCAGCTGCGTGTAGTCCTCGCGTAACTGTGCTCCGCGAAGCCGCTGGGTGACGTTGTCCTCGAAGGAGGCGTTGCAGACCTCGAGGTGGATCGGCTCGTCGCCAGAGAGGAGGTGGGCGGCAAGGCATTTCTCGGGAGCCGCGTGGCCGTTGGCGTTCGCCCGGAGGTACTCGGGATACTCGACAGCCCAGTCGGCTCGGACCGATTTGCCAACTCCTCGAACGCCGTGTGACTCGACGAACTCGTCTTCGCCGCCGGGGTCGTCGCGCAGCAGGACGTCTTTCGTGACGTAGACGTCGAGTCGGTCGATCGGATCGAGGCCGAGTGCGACGTCGCCGTAGACCCACACCTCACGGACGGGAACCGGCATCCGTTCGTCCTCGACGGTGTCGACGATCTCTTCGACCCGGTCGACGGCCGCCTCGCGGTCGAATCCGCTCATCGGTGGCGTTTGGTCCGGCGTGGGGAAAACGGTTTCTCGTCTGGTCGCCGTCGCCTCAGACAGCTCGTGTCAACCGACCACATTTTTGGTCGCTGCTGGTGAACGAACCGGTATGAGACACCGGATCTTCAACGAGGACGGCGAGGAAGACCTCGTCTTCGTGATGGGCTGGGGCAACCGCTGGACCCACGAGAACGTCAGCTGGCTGATCGGAACGCTCGCAAACGCCGACTATCGCGTCCACGCGTTCGAACTGCCGACCAACGTCGACGATTTCAAAGCCGACTGGCTCGAGCCGATCGCCGAATACGTCGTCGACCTCGAGGGCTACCAGCTGCTTGGCCACAGCGCGGGCGCGCTGGTCGGCCAGGCGTTAGACGGTGCGGAGAACCACGTCTACCTGAGCCCGTGGTGGGGGTACAGCGACGCCTACCCCGACCTCGCGCTCGATCTGCTCGCAGAGATACCGACGGCGTTCCCGTTCGTCCCGGTCGGCGGGATGGACAGGGATGCGCTCGGCGAACTGGCGACCGACCACCAGCTTGCGACGCTCCCACGGTGGGTTTCGCCGGCGTTCGTCCGGGAGACGCGCCGCGCACAGCAGGAACTACTGACGATCGACCACGACGCCGTCGTCTTCTGTTCGCTTCGGGATCCGGTGATCAGCCTGCGGCCCATCGGTGAACGCATTCCGCCCGAGCACGTCGTCCTCTACGACGGCGGCCACGAACTGTTCTCTGCGCCGGAGCGCGAGACGTACGTCGACGTCGTCCTGGCCGCACTCGAGGAAGGTGCCACTGCCGTCGAACAGCGACGTCCAGTCACGGTCTGACCGCCGATTCGAACCCGAGAACGAAACGGGTTTCCGCTCGAGGCTGTTACGTGACGGCGATGGAGTGCAATCGGTGTGACGAGGAGGCGGTCATGCACGCCGCCTACTCCGGCGCGCACCTCTGTGAGTCTCACTTTCGCGAATCCGTCGAACGGCGCGTCCGACGGCGCGTCCGACGCGACGACCTCGTCCCCGGAGACGCTTCACCCGAGGACCCACAGACGTGGGTGATCGGTCTCTCTGGCGGCAAAGACAGCGTCGTTCTCACGAAGATCCTCCACGACACGTTCGCCAAGGATCCCCGAATCGAACTCGTCGGGCTGACAATCCACGAAGGGATCGAGGGCTATCGTGACGAGTCGCTCGCAGCCTGCGTCGATCTCACCGACGACCTGGGGATTCGCCACGAGGTCGTCAGTTACGAAGAGGAGTTCGACATCCGGATGGACGACGTCGTCGAGGACGATCCCGAGAACATGGCCGCCTGTGCCTACTGTGGCGTCTTTCGACGGGACCTCCTCTCGCGGTACGCCGAGATGTTCGACGCCGACCTCCTGCTGACGGGCCACAACTTAGACGACGAGGCCCAGACCGCGCTGATGAACTTCCTCGAGGGCGACGTCGCCCAGATTGCCAAACACTTCGACGCGAGCCTCGGTCCGCTCTCGGAACGCGAAGAACAGGAGGAGTTCGTCCCCCGGGCGAAGCCGCTACGCGACGTCCCCGAAAAGGAGGTCGCCCTCTACGCTCACCTCGCGAACCTGCCAGCTCACATCACCGAGTGTCCCCACTCGAGCGAAGCCTACCGCGGCGAGATCCAGCAGTTGTTGTACGACCTCGAGGAGAACCACCCTGGGACTCGCCACTCGATCCTCTCGGGATACGAGGAGCTCGCGGGTATCGTCGCCGACCAGTACGCGGCTGACGACGAGCGCGACGACCTCCGGGAGTGCATCGAGTGTGGCGCGACGACCACGCGCGAACGCTGTCGGAAGTGTGCGTTACTCGAGTCGATCCACGCGGTATAACACCAAAACGTCGTTTTAAGCCCGTTTACGGGACGTTTTCGACAGTTCGGTCGTCACGTCGGTGAAAAGTGAACGACGAGAGGGAGAACCGTCAGACGACAGTCGAACCGCGGACGTGGACGCTATCGGATGACGTCGACGCCGTTGTTTCGCTCGAGTTCGTCGCGGCCGCCGTCGCTTTGCGTACCGAAGTTCGCGGTCGACGTCTCGACGTTGTTGCTGGCGTCGAAGTCGGCGTCGGACAGCCCCTCGATGCTGGCGCGGGACTTGTCGGCCTGTTTCTGCGTCGTCGGGCCGAGCACTTGCGCGCTCTGGACGCCGGTCATGATGGCCATCACTCGGACCTTGCCCTTGTAGTTCTCCTGGATTCGGGCGCCCCAGATGACGTTTGCACTGGCCTCGAGTCGCTCCGTGATGTTGTCCGCGATGCCCTCGGCCTCCTTCAGCGTGAGGTCGGGTCCACCCGTGATGTGAACGAGACCGCCGGATGCGCCGCGATAGTCGACGTCGAGCAGCGGATGGTTCATCGCGTCGCTGACCACCTCGCGCGTCTTGTTCTTGTCCTGGGTCTCGCCGACCAGCATGACGGCGACGCCGCCCTGGTTCATGATCGTAGACATGTCGGCGTAGTCCAGGTTGATCAGGCTCGGCTGAGTGATCGTCTCGGAGATTCCTTTGACGGTCTCGGCGATGATCTGGTCCATCACCGAGAACGCCTTGCCGATCGGGAGGTTCGGGACGTAGTCGAGCAGCCGGTTGTTGTCGAGCACGATGATCGAGTCGGCCTGCTCGCGCAGTTTCTCGAGGCCCTCTTCGGCTTTCACTGTGCGGGCGCGCTCGACGTTGAACGGCGTCGAGACCATGCCGACGACGATGGCACCCTGTTCTTTCGCGATCTTCGCGACGACGGGCGCGGCACCCGTGCCGGTGCCACCGCCCATCCCCGCGGTCACGAACACGAGGTCCGCATCGCCGAGGACGTCCTTGATGGTGCTCTGGGCCATCTCTGTCGCACGTTCGCCCATCGACGGATCGCCACCGGCACCCAGTCCGTTCGTGAGCGACTTGCCCACCAGGATCTTGGTGTCGGCCTCGATCATTTTGAGGTGCTGTTTGTCGGTGTTGATCGCCACCGTGTCAGCGCCGTCGACGCCGATGTTGTACAGCCGGTTGATCGTGTTGTTCCCCGCGCCACCGCAGCCGATGATCACGATGCGGGGGTCACCGAACTCGTCGTCGTCAAGCGACGCGTCCATCTCGCGGGCTTCTTCTTCGGCGTTCTCGAGGGCCTCCTGAACGATGTCCTGCATCGTTACACCTTGGCCCAGCCGCGTTTACCAGACTGTTCGTGACGGCCGTCGTTCTGTTCGTTGATCATCTCGCGAACGGCCGACCGGATCGCCTCGCTCCGGTTCGGGAACTCGCCAGAGTCGACCAGTTGTTCGACCTCTTCGATCTGCTGTTTCGGAATCCGCAGTGTCACACGCTCCATGGTTGTATTCCCCTGTTGGGTAAGACGGCGCGCGCCCCTGTCAGACACGTCGTGTCTTACACGCCGAACCACGGTCGTTCGCCGGTTAACCGGCCACCGATCCGGTGTGTAAGACAAACCGTCTTACGCGATTGTGGCAACTCTGCCATGAGCAATAAAACTTTCGTAAGACGTGAATTTTTCCGTATTACGTAAGTCAGTTTCGTTGATACGACGTCTCAGCCTGACTCCAGGACGTCCGCTGCAGGCGTCCGTCGACCGCAGCCGGGACAGAACGACCAGTCCGAGCGGATCTCGTCACCACACTCGCAGAACAGTCGTCTCGAGGCCTTCTCGCCGCAGTTCGGACAGTAGACGTGTTCGTCGTCGAGTGGATCGCCACACTGGTCACACTGGCGGCTGTCGTCCGACGTCGCCGACTCCACCGGGCGCTGGTCCGGCCGAGTCGCCGTCCGACGCGTGGCTCCGTCGACGGCTGTCTTACGAGTGTCTCCCTCGACCCCCTCGAGCGCGATCGTGACGTTCACGTCCGTCGTGTCGTCGTGCCGCTCGGCGAGTCGTCGCTCGAGAACGTCGTCGACGCACTCGCGAACGAGGTCGTCGATGCTAGGGCGGCGTGTCGGTGACTCGGGGATCGTCCGAGTCTGGGGATCAGCCGTCCGTTCCGTTCGTAGACGGTCGTCGCGGTCGTCGCGGTCGTCGCTCGCGGACGCAGCGAGGTACTCGCGAAGCGCCTCTCGCATCACCTCACTCTTCGACGAGTCGAGTGCCTCGAGTTCGTCGACGAGGTCGTCGTCGGCGCGGAACGTGATCTTCCCCATAGGCGGTCTGAATACTTCGCCTATTTCTAATTACATCCACATCAATCATTCGGTATTGTGTGACAGGTGTCATACTCCGCCGACTCGAATAATAACCCTTATGTCGTCTTCGTCTGCTACGTATGAGTGACCGCTCTTAGCTCAGCCTGGTAGAGCAGCCGACTGTAGATCGGCTTGCCCCCCGTTCAAATCGGGGAGAGCGGACTACATTCTCAGCCGAATTGTAGCTGGACCCGGAAGCCTAACTTTCGGAGATTTTAGAGCCTCTATCGGCGGAACCGAGAATCATCTGGATCTGCCCCCGTAGCGAAGCGAACAGGGTCCCTGTAACGGGTCACCGCCCTATAGCGATTTTTGTAGTTAGTGGCCGATCTCGTCGGTGGCCAGAATCCCCAGCAGTACTTCTGGTGTAGTTCTCACGTCTCGCCAGCGTTCCAACAGGCCTTCGTTTTCGACGTATGACAGCACCAATCGTGTTGCTAGCATGGGGGAGAACTCGTAAAGTACCACGGGTCGGGTGACCCGTGGAACTCTCGCTGTTCTCTTTAGCGGTTTGGTGAGGGTTCTAAGCTCCCACCCTCGAGGAGCGAACGAACGTGAGCGAGTAGGGTGGGGAGACAGAACCCGCGCAGCACAACCCTCCTAAATCACACCCATTACAAGGCGGTTGAACGGCGATTCGTCAGTTCTGCCGCCGGTGCGATAGCATCGCAAACGAGAGAATCGCGATGAGTGCAATACTTATGCCGAAGCCGGGCAGAGGAGCACCACTGTCATCCAAGTCATCACCGCTAGTGTTATCAGAGGTAGTGTCGGAACTGGCTGAATCGTCGCTGGTTTCGTCAGAGTCGTCGCCTGTTCTGTCTGAGCCATCATCAGTTCTGTCAGCGCCATCTCCCGTGGAATCCTCTGTCTTTTCAACGGTAACGGTGTCCGTCGCAGTGTCAGGCTCCGCAAAATCGTTTGTGACGGTGAGGTCGACATCGTAGGTCCCTGCCTCGTCGAACGAGGTGGTGACCGTTTTGCCGGTGAACGATTCACCGTCGATCTCCCACTCGTAGGAGATGATCTCACGTTCGTTGTCGGTCGAGTTCGCAGCCGAGAACGTGATCTCCTCGCCGACCGTCGCTGGATCGGGATCGATCGAGATCACTGCCGTCGGCGTGGGGATTTCATTGCCGCCGTCGTCACTATCACGCGGCAGGGCGGGCAGACTGCCACCGCCGCCACCGTTGTTGCCATCACCACTATCGTCCCCCTGCTCAGCGGCAACCTCAAACTTCGTCTCGATCCGTTGTTCGTTACCCGCTTCATCAGCGACGTCGAGTTCGACCGTATAGGACTCGTTAGACCCAACAGAGAGATTCTCGTAGACAGTTGTCCTCGAGGTGATCTCTGTGCGCTCGTCGTTGGTTACTGTCTTTCCGTCGATGTGTAGCTCGAGCGCCGAGGTGTTAATAGCAGAGATGTTATCGGCATACTCGAGTTCGACTGTCACAGCCTCGGTGTCGTGATCGAGTGTTGTGCCGTCTGTAGGTGTGGCATCGACGAGTTCGGGCGGACTGTCGTCGGCGACCGTTACGCCGTAGGTCGAGAACTCATCGACAGTCGTAACCCAGTACTCGCCATCGATCAGGGTCCCATCTTCAGCGTCGAATTGGCGAACCGTCAGGTTCCGCTGCTCCCAGCGGTTTCCGCTCTCGTTGTACCACTGGAGTCGTACTTGGTCATCGTCAGCTCTCACGGTCTCGGGTAGTTGCTCCTGTTCGACTGGAATGCCGATGGTCGCGTTCGTGAGGGTCTGGTCGAGTTCGTCACCGAGAACCACCGTTAGGAACCTGACCCCGACCGTGTCGGACTCGAGTTGCTGTGGCGGCGTCTGTGTTTCCGACAGCGTGAGAGACGACTCGTTGATATCCTCACTCGTATTGAGTGTCACGAACGTTCCCGTTTGCTCGTTGGTGACCGTCACCGTCCGATTGTCAGTGGTAGTCTCGGGCTGGACCGTCACGTTCGCCGTATCAGTACCGTGATTTCCTGCGAGATCGACACCGCTTGCAGTCAGCACGTAGCTCCCGGCATCGTCGGTCTCGAACGAGTTCGTCCATGTAGTCGGTGATCGTCTGGAGAGGTTCTCGACGGGAGTTTCGTTCCCGTCGGGGCCAGTTACAACGAGTGTGGGGCTATCCGTGAGCGGTTCGTTCGAGCGAACGCGGACGCCGGCAGTCACTCCCTCGAAATCGGTGATGGCTGCACTCAATTCGGGTTCTGTCTGATCAGAGACGACTGACGTGTCAGCAACGGTTTCGTTAGTATTGTTCGCCGAATCGGTCGCCGATACGCGGATGTAATACTGGCCTTCGTCTGGCAGCTCTGATCCGGCAACGGTTGCCGTCCAGGTGTTTTCGGTGCCTCGCTCGGCGGTCGCTTCATGACGATAGTTGGTAAACGCCGCCTCGAGTGAGACCGACACGTCGTCGATCGAACCCGGATCTATCTGCCGATCGCTGGTGTGAACCGAAACCGTAAGGCTAGATGAATCGTTGAGATAGACGTCGCCGTCGTAGTCGGCTGTCCCGTCGATAGAATCAACGGAGATATTCGGTGCGCTAGTATCCACCTCAACTACTGTCGAACTAGTGTTGGTGTTTCCGAGGTCATCGACTGTGGTTGTACTGATCTCGTAGCTCCCACTTCCGACCGGGATACCCGAGTCGTCGATGGCTCCCCATTCGACCGTGGCAACTCCACCGGCACCTGTTTCGTTAGAGACATTCCATTCGTCGATCGTCTCGTTTTCACTCCCCGTTATCGTCACAGTCGTCGACTCGTGTCTGGGGTCCGTCGCTGTCACGTTGATGACACCGGGGTTGTATTGACTCACATACATGTACTGTTCGTTGGCGGGCTGGACGTCAACCGATAGTTCGGGCTCCGTGGCTTTGACGGAGACCGTGTGATTGTCGGTAGCCGTCTCGAACGGCAGCACCGTCCCGTTGCCGTCCAACAGTCGCACGCTGATCGTATAGGTGCCGTCTGAAAGTTCCCCTGTAGGTACGGCGAACTGTCGTGGTTCCGCCGTTTGCTCGAAGGGACTATCCGTCCAGTCGACGATCGGTTCGTCGTTCGCACCGCTGATCCGGTACTGCGCTTTAGACGTATTTTCGAGATCTGTATTACTGAGCGTATACTCCACCGTTACGTTACTGTCGTTGGTAGCTACACCATCGCTTGGAGTTTCGATCGCGGTCGACGGTGAGGCCCGAACTACGACAGCAGCGTCTGTCACGTTCGTGTTCCCGGATGGGTCGGTGACGTTTAGAGTCACGGTCTGATTGCCAGGCTCCTCGAATGTGTGTGTCGTGACTGGTTCCCCGGTCGCTACAGTGGACTCGTTGCCAAACGTCCATTCGTATTGGGCGATCTCGTGATTATCTACTGATCCAGTTGCATTGAACGTCGTTTTCGTATCGACGATCGTCTCGTCGGGAGCTTCGAACGCCGCCGTTGGACTGGTCGTATCGACGACCGTGATATCCACCGTCGTCGTATTTTCATTCTCGGACTTGTCGACGACGGTGAGATTCACAGTCGTATTCCCCGGTGTGTCGAACGTGAAGTTGGTACTCGGAGCGGTAGTCGTCCGAACGGTCTCGCCGTCGATCGCCCACTCGTAGTGGTCGATTCCATAATTGTCTGCTGATCCACTTGCGTTGAATTCAACCGCACCGATCCCTGCCTCGACGCCTTCGGTTCGGTTGGCCTCGAGTCGTGCCGTGGGTAAGATTTCGTCGACGACGTCGACCGTCGCCTCCGCCGTGTAGTTCTCTCGACCAGCGTCGACGAGATCTACAGTTACCGTGGTCGTCCCGGTCTCCGCGAACGTGTGCACGACTTCTGGCTTGGCTGTCGTCGTACTGTGTCCATCTCCGAACTGCCATCGATACTCCTCGACCGGATGATCGACCTCGATTCTGACTGTGGTCGCTTCTGAAACGTTCGCCGTTTCTGGAGTGATCGTCGGCTCGAGGTTCTCTCTCGAGTGTTTCAGGAGTGCTTCCTGGACGTCTATTCGGCCCTCTCCCTGTCGGTTTTGGGCCTCGCCGATATCGACAGCAGTGGTCTCGAGGAGAGAACGGACTTCTGCTGGAGAGAGATCCTCAGCTGTGCCAGACTGGAGGAGTGCGATTGCACCAGCGACGTGGGGTGTCGCCATGCTGGTTCCGTCTAATCTCATATAGTCGGAGTAGCCGCCAGGGTATGCACTCTTCACTCCCACTCCAGGGGCGACGATGTCCGGTTTCACGTAACTGTTCGGCCAATCCTGGGGGGCGGAAGCGCCCCACGCAGTACTCGTATCGATCATCTCCCCGCTCGAAAAACCGGCGACAGTGTCGGTATCATCGCTAGCACCGACGCCGATAGTATCGTAGATATTTCCGGGAGATCCACTACACCCTTCGCCGTCGTTTCCGGTCGCAGCGACGACCGTCGTTCCACTCGCCCTGGCGTTCTCGATAGGCTCGATATACAGCGGTCGGTACGTCGATCCATCGTCACACGGAGAGCCGAGACTCATACTGATCACGGCGGCGTCTTCCGCTACGGCCCACTCGATGCCGCCGATAATCTGGGACGTATAGCCAATCCCTTCCGGGAGGACGAGGCCATGCATGAGTCTGGTCTCGGGTGCAACGCCGATGTACTCGCCGGAGGCATCACCACCTGCGACAGTCCCACTGACGTGTGTTCCGTGGCTTCCACTGTCGTATGGTTGTGATCCCTCAATTTGATTACCATATCTGTCGAATTCGGCCCAGCCACCGGGATAGGTTGGATCGCTCTCGTCACGCGTGTATAGGCCGATATCGTCGTCGTAGGAAAGATCGTAGCCCGTATCGAGTACGGCGACTTTTGTCCCGTCGCCTTTCGTCTCGAACGTCTCCCAGACGTCAGGGGCGTTGATTTTCTCCAGACCGTACGTAGTCGTATAACGATCTGCGGTAGCAGTTGTATTCGCGTAACTACCTGCCATCGCAGACGTATTTTGACCCGCTGTGGCGGTCGCTGTGCCATCCACTAGCCTGACTTCGGCATTCTCGTGGAGCCCCGTCACGTGATCGACCATCCCGAGCCGTTCGATGGGTATTTTGTCGGTGTCGACCGTCACCAGGATCGCGTTCGTGATCCAGAACTGCCGTTCGATTTCGACGTGCGGATTCCCCTCTGCGAACCGCTCGAACGCGGTCTGCGTCGTGGACGCGTGAGACTGCATCGCTGCAACCTGGTTCTCAGTCGCTGTCGTCGTGACTTCGCGTTTCGGGCGGCCCTCGAGCTGAACGAGGACCATCGTCTCCCCAGTAGCGTTCGCTACTGTCGAGTCGATTTCGACGTCACTGATGGTTTCGTTGACGGTCTCGTTCCCGACACTTCCCCCGTCTGCAGTCACTGGCCAGATTATCCCCGTTCCTAACGCAAGGAGAAATATGCTACCTACTAGCAATACTGCGCTTCTCGTATGCATTGTGTAATGTATTGTAAAAAATAATATATTCACTTTAATGTTCTGTGTCCCTACTGGTTGGTCCAAAATTAGACTCTAGCCAAGAATCGTAACGAACACGGACCGTTAACGTAACTAACGAATTACTCTCGATTAGCTACCAGTCTGAAAATAGTAGTCGGTAGCACCGCGAAAATCCGTAGAAGGTGAGAGAAACGGAGGGGTAATCTCGTCTCCGATCTCGATGGTCGAGAATCCGCCTCGTCAGCCTGTGAATGCGATTCGGATGTGCCCCCGAAGCCGTACCGTCGAAGAGTCACGGCCGGATTCGTGGGCGTTTTCCGGTCTGGATGACGAGTTGTGGGGTCGAGACAGCGGCGCTGGCAGACTTACCCCGGACGCAGTATCCTCCATTACGAACGGATGCCATCTCCAGTTTCGGCGCTTCGTCCGCGTTTACGAGACTGTCGGTCTCGTGTCGACCATCAGAACGCCTCGAGTTCTGCGGACGGCTTCAGCCGTGGTTGTTCGCGCTGCTTCCGGTGTAACGAACGGGGAAAGGGCGATGATCGGATGGGTGGTTGGACTGTAACGCCGCCTTCCCCGGTGGTACGTTACGTGCGTCCCCTCTAAAAACTGTTGCATTGCCAATAAGTCGTGGTCGTGGATCGGTCGTCGAATCGAATCGACTGACTGCACGGCTCGGCTCTTGTCCGATCGACCGGCGGCTGGCTGTCGAACTCGAGTTCGTCGAGCGCGTCGTCCGTCTGGGTGAGCGATAGCGACGGATCTCGAGTACGGCTGCTCGTCGAGGGTAAAATACTGTCCCCCCAGGAGAGGGTCGAGGGGAAACATGCAGAGGTGCCGGTCGTATGCGTGGTATTCCCTCTCCCACAACCAGACTTCCATCCAGGAAGTATATACTTATCGGTCACTCGGCTGTGACAGCGCCAACTGCACGTCGAGCGAAGCGGGTCGGCGAGGGACGCCAACGGTCTCGGCCAGCGAGCAGGAGACTGAGCGCACCTCGAGGTCGTACCCCCTGATGATCGCTCGAGTGCGATCGGTCGAAAACGGCGTTGCCCCGGACTCACTCGAGGTAGCGACCGAGCAACGCTGCGACGGCCATCACGACGGCGAGGACGGTCGAGAGCGCGTCGATCGTCGGCGTCGAGACAGGCTCGACGCGACTCGGACGACCGTAGTCGACCCGCGCGGTAGCGACGGTAGGTGGTGGGGTCGAGTGGTGGTGCCGCTACCGCAGGAGGCAGTCCGCCTCGAGGGTACGTAAGCCTCGGCGGCCGAGGCAAGGCGCGAGCGGACGGGTTCGAAGTCGAAGGCAGACTCCAGGCCGATCGCGTTCGATCGGGTGCGAACCGACGAACGGCCCGACGACTCGAGTCCGGAAAAGGGGTCACGGGCAGCGAGTGACAGACGGGGCGTCGAACGGGTAGCACGGATATGGTCGGACAGACTGGCAGTGGGGCGTTCGCCGGCACGGACGGCGAGGCCTGCGACCAGCGAGTCCGACGGTGGCGGCGTCTATCACGCGCCACGCGAGGATCGACACCGACGACGGAAAACGCTGTATAATACCTCGATTGAGAACTATAGAGCGCACGTGACTTCCCTGTAGTTTCGGCCACGCGTTCGCCGGCCGGCCGTTTTTCCGCCTGGTGGCGGTAGTTTCGAGTCGTGAGCGACGACAACGACCTCGATCGCGTCCAGGATCGAGCCGAACGACGACAGTCCGAGCGTGCGTCGACCACCGAATCCGTCCTCGAGGAGGTCGAACACCACCTCGGCGACGTCGAGTACCCGGTTCGCGGCGAGGAACTGGCGGCGTCGTACGGCACGGAGACGATCGACCTGCCGAACGAGACTGAGTCGCTCGGGAGCGTCTTCGATCGGCTGGCGAACGAGGAGTTCGAGTCATCGGCGGAGGCCCGCGAGGCGATCTACGGCGAGATCACCGGCGAGGCGGGCGACGTCCACGAGGCGAATCCGGAGCGCGACCTCGAGCGACTCGACGAGGAGAGTCGCGGATCGCTCGGCGAAAGCGGCAGCGACGCGCTGTGACGGCGTCGGATGCGGTAACCGCCGGAGCGGCCCGAAAGCGATAGCAGAACGGATTTACGTCGCGGGGCACTTCTCTCGTGTATGGATTACGAGTCGAGTCTCGACCGAGCGATGGACAGCGTTCCCGACATCGGGGGCGACGAAGAGCGACTGCAGATTCCGGACGCACAGGCCCAGAAAGACGGTGCGTTCACGCGGTTTACGAACCTCGGCGAGATCGCCGACGTCCTTTCACGAGAGGACGAGCACCTCCACCGGTTCATCCAGCGCGAACTGGGTACCAGCGGCAAATTCGAGAACGGCCGCGGCCGGTACAACGGGTCGTTCTCCCAGCAGGACTTCGACGCGGCGGTCGACGCCTACGTCGAGGAGTACGTCCTCTGTTCGGAGTGTGGCCTGCCGGACACGCGCCTCGTCCGTGAGGACCGCACGCCGATGCTGCGCTGTGACGCCTGCGGGGCGTTCAGACCGGTGACCAAACGCTCCTCGAGCCAGCAGCAACAACAGCAACGCGAGGCCGTCGAGGAGGGCAAGACCTACACGGTCGAGATCACGGGAACTGGACGCAAGGGCGACGGCGTCGCCGAGAAAGGCAAGTACACGATCTTCGTGCCGGGCGCGAACGAGGGCGACGTCGTCGAGATCTACATCGAGAACATCTCCGGCAATCTCGCGTTCGCTCGACTCGCATAGAGGAGTTTTCGACGCTTCGAATTTTCGCCGCGACGTGACGACGATAGCGGCAGGTGTCACCCGTTCGATCGGAATTTCCGCGGTCTGAACGCTTTTCACCGTCCTCGAGCGTTGACTCACCATGGCACCCCGACTCCCCGACCGCGAGTTCGAGGCTCGATTCGAGCGCGTTCGCGACCGCCTCGCCGAAACCGACGCCGACGCCGGCGTCTGGTTCGACGCGACGAGCATCGAGTACCTCACCGGCTTCGACCACATCCAGACCGAACGGCCCGTCGTCCTGGCGGTCACCGACGAGCGCGTCGAGATCACCGTCCCCCGCCTCGAGGTCGAGCGCGTCCGCGCGAATCCGCGGATCGACGCGGTCGCCCACTACGGCGACTATCCCAGCGGCGGCCCGATCGCGGTCGCCGTCGAGATGCTCGAGGGGCTCGGTGTCGACGCCGTCGCGGCCGACGCCGAGGGCGCGCCGGGAACGATGGGCTACCAGGGGCCGTCGCTGTCGGACGTGAGCGACCTCGAGGTCGAGACCCAGGACTGGATCCGTCGGATGCGCTGGGAGAAGTCGGCGGCGGAAGTCGACCTCGTCCGCGAGTCGGCGCGGTGGGCCAACCTGGGCCATCGCTATCTGGCCGACTACACCGAACCCGGCGCACACCCGGTGACGGTGAGCCAGCGCGCCTCGATGGACGCCTCGCGGGCGATGCTCGACGCGCTCGGCGACCGGTACGTCGCCCGCACGCGCGGGAGCGGCCCCGTCCACGCGGGGTACATCACGGGCGAGCAGACCAGACTCCCACACGGCCACACCGCGAACCGCCGACTCGAGGAAGGCGACGTCCTGATCACGGGCGCGACGGCGAACGTCGACGGCTACTACTCCGAACTCGAGCGGACGATGTTCCTCGGTGAACCGACCGACGAGCAGGTCCACTACTTCGAACTCATGTGCGAGGCCCAGTCGATCGCGATCGACGCGCTCGGTCCCGGCGTCCCGATCGCGTCCGTCGACGAGGCGGTGTGGTCGTACTTCGACGAGCAGGGCGTCGCCGACCTCGCCCAGCACCACGTCGGCCACAACATCGGGCTCGGCGGCCACGAACCGCCGTACATCGACCGGGGCTGGGGCGGCCACTGCGAGTCGTCGCACACGGAGTACGACGAGGACGACGCCGTGATGCGTCCTGGCCAGATCTACACGATCGAGCCGGGGATCTACACGGACACCTACGGCTACCGCCACTCGGATACGATCGCGATCACCGACGACGGCGTCGAGTGGCTCACGTACTTCCCGCGTGACCTCGAGGGGAACGTGATCGCACTCGAGTGATGCTCGACCGAGAGTCGATCCAGTCGTCGACGATCACACTCCATAGACGGAGCACGGCGGGGGTACAGCGACGCTTCCGCTAGTCTAAAGTCAACTTGTGCTAGTCACACGAACGTGGCAGTATCGTTCGACCTCTTCGGGACGCTCGTCAGCATCGAGAAGCCGGCGGACCCGGCTGCAACCGTCGCGGCTGAACTCGCGGCCCGGGACGTCGACGTCTCGGACGACTGGAACGCGCTCTACGCGCAGCGACACGTCGACGCGCCCGAAGGGGCCGAAGTGCCGCTACCGGCACACGTCGGCGCGGCGCTCTCGAGTCGGGGGATCGACTACGAGGGAAACGCCGTCCGGCGGGCGGTCGTCGCGGCTTTCGACCCCGACGTCGAGACGAGAGACGGCGCGCTCGAGGCGGTCGCCGCTGCTCGCGAGTACGGCCCTGTCGCGATCTGTTCGAACTGTAGCGTCCCAGAACTCGTCTCCCGGACGCTCGTCCGGTCGGCGTTCGAACGCGAGGACTTCGACGCGATCGTGACCAGCGCCGGCTGTGGCTGGCGCAAACCCGCGCCCGAGATCTTCGAGGTGACGGCGGACCGTCTGGGCGTCACGGTCGAGGACCTCGTCCACGTCGGCGACGATCCGCGAACGGACGGCGGCATCGAGAGAGTCGGCGGAACGGCGATTTCGATCGCCGAGGTCCCACTGCGCGAGGTGCCGGCGCGACTGGAGGCGGTCGACGGATGAACGTGCGGCGAGCGGAGGCGACGATTCAGTGACGTTTACGGCGACGCTTACGGTTCTCGCGATTATCGGCCTCGCGTTCGGTCTCGATCTGGCTGTCGGCGAACCGCCCGACGCCGTCCACCCCGTCGCCTGGTTCGGTCGCGTCGTCGCCCTCGTCGACCGGGAGTGGACGGAAAGCGAGCGTGGCCAGCGACTGGTCGGCGTCGTGATCGCCGTCTGTCTCCCGCTGGCCGCCGCGGGAGTCGTCGGCGGTCTCGTTCTCGTCGCGTCGGCGGCCGATCCGCTGGCCGGCGCGGTCGCGGCCGCCCTCGTCCTCTTTCTGACGACCAGCCTGCGGATGCTCCTCGAGCTCACCCGGACGGTCGTCGAGGGAAGCGCGTCGGACCTCGAGGAGACCCGCGGCGTCGTCCGCGGACTCGTCGGCCGGGACGCGACGGCCCTCTCGCCGGCGTTGCTTCGAAGCGCCGCCGTCGAGAGCGCGGGCGAGAACCTCGCGGACGGACTGGTCGCGAGCGTGCTCCCCTTCGCCGTGCTCGCGCCGGTTTCGCTTCCGGCTGCGGCCGCCGCCGCGGCGTGGGTGAAAGCCGTCAACACGCTCGACTCGATGCTCGGCTACCGGTCGAAGCCGATCGGCACCGCGAGCGCCAGACTCGACGACACTGTCATGTGGCTCCCCGCTCGCGTCGCCGCGCTCGCCATCGCCATCGTCGCCGTCGATCCGGGCGCGATCCGACGCGCGCGGCGGTGGGCGCGCGTCCCTACCTCGCCGAACTCCGGGTGGCCGATGGCGACGCTCGCCTGCGCGCTCGAGGTGCGACTCGAGAAGCCCGACGCCTACGTGCTGTGTGCGGACGGGGCGCTTCCGACGGTCGACGACGGCGAGCGGGCCGTCCGACTCGTCGGAGCGGCGGGTGCGGTCGTCGTCTTCCTCGCCGCCGTCCTCGCGGTCGTCTCGCCTGCGGCCGTGGCGGCGCTGACGGGGGTGGGGCCGTGACGCGATCGCTGTGTGCGCTCCGGGGTGCCGTCGCCTTCCTCACGCGCCTGCCGGTCGGCAGCCGCGAGGGCGACTGGGAGGCGTTCCGCGAGACGCCGGCGGTCTTTCCCGTGGTCGGATTCGTCGTCGGCGCACTCGCGGCGCTGCCCCTGCTCGCGGGGCCGGCGCTGCCAGCGCCGACGGTCGCGCTCGGCTACCTGCTTGCGGTCTACCTCGTGACCGGCATCCACCACCTCGACGGCGTCGCTGACCTCGGCGACGCGCTCGTGGTCCACGGCGACGCCGACCGGCGACGCGAGGTCCTGAAGGACACGACGACCGGCGTCGGCGCGCTGCTCGCGGTGAGCGTCACGGTCGCCGGCGTCGGACTTGGAGGCCTCTCGCTCGCCGGAGTGCCGGCGCTCGTCGCCGTCGGCGTCGCCGTCGCGGCGGAGGTCGGCGCGAAACTCGGCATGGCCGCCCTCTCGTGTTTCGCCACGGCCGCCCACGAGGGAATGGGCTCGAGTTTCACCGACGGCGTCGGACCGGCGGCGTTCGCCCTCCCGGCGGCGCTCGCCGTTCCCGCGGCCGCGCTCACCTGGCCGACCCCCGCCGCCGCGGTCGCCCTCTGTGGCGCGCTCGGTGGCGCGGGGATTCCCTGGCTCTGGGCGCGCTGGCGACTCGAGGGCGTCACCGGCGACGTCTTCGGTGCGGCGAACGAACTCGGCCGGGTCGCCGGCCTGCACGCGGGGGTGATCGCGTGGACGCTCTCCTGATGTGTGGCGGACGCGGCACGCGCCTCGAGAGCGACCGCGAGAAACCGCTGTACCCCATCGACGGAGTGGCGATGGTCGACCGCGTCCTGCGGGCGCTCGCGGAGAGCGCCGTCGAGACGACGTACGCGGCCGTCTCGCCGAACGCACCCGAGACGCGCGACCACCTCGCGAGCGACGACGGCCCGGCACTGATCGACACGCCCGGCGAGGGCTACGTGACCGACCTCGGCGTCGCCCTCGAGTCGGAGGCGGTGACGACGCCGGTGCTCACCGTCGCGGCCGACCTCCCCCTGCTCGAGGCGGCGACGATCGATCGCGTGCTCGAGCGACACGACGACGGTTCGGCGACCGTGTGCGTTCCGGTCGCGCTGAAACGACGACTCGGGGTGAGCGTCGACGCGACGCTCGCTCCACACCTCGCACCGACGGGCGTGAACGTCGTCGGTGCATCGACCGAGAGACAGATGACGTACGTACACTACGACCCACGACTGGCACTCAACGTGAATCGACTCGAAGACGCGCGGATCGCGGAGGAACGATGCGAGTAGTGCTGGCGACGGGGACGACGGAGACGGCGCTGATCGACGGCATCAGCGCGGCGGGTGCGGCCCCCGAACTGATGGCGCACACGCCGTCGGCCGACGCCGAAATCGTCGTCTACGGCGAACCGACCGCCGCACCGGTGACGCCCGTCAGCCCGACCGGCTGTCCGACGCCCGCGGCGATCACCCGGGCGGTGCGCGAGGTGGTCGGCTTCGACGTGGCGATCCTCGACGCCGGCCTCGCGAAACCGACGGCCGCCCCGACGGTCGACCTCGGGGCGAATCCCGGCGAGGACGTCCGCGAACCGACGGCGGTGCCGGACGCGGCGACCATCTTCGACCGCGCGTACGACTACGGCGCGAGCCTCCCCGACGAGGAGGTGCTGATCGGCGAGACGATCCCGGGCGGCACGACGACGGCCCTCGGCGTCCTCACCGCCCTCGGCGAACCGCTCGGCGTCTCCTCGTCGCTCCCCGAGAACCCGCTCGAGCGAAAACGGGCGGTCGTCGACGAGGCGCTGGCGGCCAGCGACCTCGCATCGGGCGACTGCGCCGGCGACCCGTTCGCGGCCGTCGAGAGTGTGGGCGACCCCGTCCAGGCCGCCGTGGCTGGCGTCTCCGCGGGTGCGCTCGAGCGCGGCGCGTCGGTGACGCTGGCCGGCGGCACGCAACTGGTCGCGGTGTCGGCGCTACTCCGGCACGCGGACGTCGACGGGCCGCTAACGCTCGCGACCACCTCGTTCGTCGCCGACGATCCGGGGGTCGACCTCGAGACCGCAGCAGAGCGGTTCGACCTCGAGGTCGTCGCCACCGACCCCGGCTTCGAGCAGAGCGAGCACGTGGCGATGGAACGCTACTGTGCCGGCGAGGCGAAAGAGGGCGTCGCGATGGGCGGGACGCTCTCGCTCGTTCCCGACGGAAAGTTGGGCGCGGTTCGGGATCGACTCGAGGCGGTCTGCGATCGGCTCGGCATCGACGCCGACGGCGGCCCGACGGGCGCGGACGGTGACGATGGAGCCTGACGCGATACGGTCGGGCGAGCGGGTCCCCCACGGCGGCGAGACGGACCCGGCAGTGCTCGACTTCAGCGCCAATATCAACCCGCGCTATCCCGACGGCGTCGCCGAAATCTACGACATGGCACTCGGAGAGTCGCGACGGTATCCCGACGACGACTACCCCGCATACCGCGATGCCGCAGCCGAATACGTCGACTGCGACCCGGCGGACGTGATCCCCACGCCCGGCGGCCTCGCCGCGATCCGGCTGACTCTCGAGACGGTCCTCGAGGCCGGCGACGAGGTCCTGGTGCCGTACCCGAGTTTCGGCGAGTACGCCCGCGAGGTTCGCCTGCAGGGTGGCTCGCCGTTTTTCGTCCGCTACGACGAACTGCTCGGCACCGATCCCGGCCGGTACGACCTGGCGATCGTCTGCACGCCGAACAACCCGACGGGCGAGGCGGCGGACCCGAACGCGCTCGCGGCGTTCGCGGATCGCTGCGTCGAGGGCGGAACGACCCTGCTGGTCGACGAGGCGTTCCTCGGGTTCACCGACCTGCCGTCGATGGCCGGCCGCGAGGGCGTCGTCGTCGCCCGGTCGCTGACGAAACTGTTCGGCCTCCCGGGGTTGCGAGCCGGCTTCGCCGTCGCGACCGGCGACCTCCGGGACGCACTCGAGACGGCGCGTCCCGCCTGGAGCCTCGGAACGCCGGCCGCCGCGGTCGGCGCACACTGCATGCGCGCCCGCGAGTTCGTCCGCGAGACGCGCGAGCGGGTCAACCGGGAGCGCGACCGGATGCGCGCGCAACTCGAGTCGCGGTTTCGCGCGTACCCATCCGACGCGCCGTACCTCCTGCTCGAGGTCGGGGATCGCGACGTCGACGACCTGCTCGCACACGCCCGCGGAGCGGGGATCGCGCTCCGGGACGCGCGGACGTTCCGCGGTCTGGACTCGCACGTCCGCGTCGCTGTGAAAGATCGCGAGGCGAACGACCGACTGCTCGAGGTGCTGTGCAGTGCGTGAGATCGACTACGAGGCGTCGCGCGTCGACGGCGTCCTCCGGGTTCGACGGCCGGGCACGGAGTGGCTCTCGACCGGCTGGAACGGCGGTCGCCGGGAGAGTGAGTGCGTCTACAACGTCTCCGTGCCCGAGGGCTGGACCAGCGACGAGATCGGCGAGTACGTGTCCGACCGCCTCGAGCGGGCGGGATTCGACGCCGACGGGCCGGTCTTGCTGACCGGCGTCGACCTCGAGCACGCACGAGGAGCGCGCTGTGGTCCCGTCACGGCCTACGCGACGGCAGGCGTTTCGAATCCTGCAGGGCTGCCGATGGACCCGCCGGGCGGCGAGTTACCGAACTGGGATCGAACGGATGGCGAGCCAGTCGGCACGGTGAACCTGATCGTCGGAACGACGCGGGCGCTCGGAGACGGGGCACTCGCGAACCTGCTGACCGTCGCGGCGGAGGCGAAGGCGACGACCCTGCTGGCAGAAACCGGTTTTCCGGGGACCACGACTGACGCGGTCGTCGCCGGTCACGACCCCGACGGGCCGCTCGAGGAGTTCTCCGGGAGTGCGACGCCGGTCGGGGCGGCGACGCGAGCCTGCGTGCGCGAGGCGCTCCGGGCCGCACTCGCCTCGCGCTACGCGGAGACCGAAACGGCGGTCCCCGACTCCGTCTCGGCGGCGACCTACGGCGTCTCGACGGACGTGCGGGCCGAGGTGTTCTGCCCGGAACGCGAGCGCGAAGGCAGGGTCGAACGCTGATCGGTTCCGGACGCCTACAGGCGAGTTACCGTCAGCGAACTTTCGCGGTCGAACTCGTGGAACAACTGCTGCCGGGCCGGTCGGACGTCCTCGTCGGTCGCCAGCCACGGGTCCGTCGTTCCGGGGTGTGGATCGAACCGGGGAGCGTTGCTGCTCGCGACCTCGAGTCTGAGCCAGTCGCCGGCGGGAACGCGGTGGTGGACGTTCCACATGTCGATGCGGACGAACATTGGCCCGTCGGGAACTTCGACCTCGCGGTCGCGGCCGTGTCGATATCGTGCCCGTCGAATCCCTTCACAGAGGTTGTACGCCTGGCCGTCGGCCGTCACGTGGACGAGTTTCGCCGTGAAGTCGGTGTCCGGTGCGTCCGTGGCGACCGTCAGGTCGGCGCACACCGGGCCGGCGAGTTCGATCGGGTCCGAAAGCGGCGGCGTGGTGTAGGTGCACACGTCCTCGCGCCGTTCGATCTCGCGCTGGTCGTAGACGCCGGGCTCGACGTCGCCACAGCAAAGCGGACCGCCGCGAGTTGGAACTGGATCGGTCGGATCGTGCGTCCAGGCGTCCGCCGGTTCGAACTTCGACGGCGGCGTCCGCTCGAGTCGACCGTCCGAGAGGTCGGTCGCGGCGGTCCCGTCGCTTCGCAGGAACCAGCGTTCCGGTCGGGCAGCCGTCGGCGGCCAGTCGTCGTGTCTCGTCCACTCGCCATCGCCCCCGTCGTCGGCGACCGTCGTGCGGAGCGTCTCGACCAGTCGTCCGTCGCTCGCGAAGGGACCGCGGGGCTCGTCGCGGACGTACGTGTCGAAAAACGCCATGTGGAGGTCCCAGACGCCGTACGCGTCGGCGCTCGCCTCTTCGCCGAAGGCGAGGTCGCCGATCTCGCTCGAGGTATTCTGGTGTGCCCACGGCCCGATCACGAGGTGCTGGGGTGCGGGCGAGCGGTCGCGCAACCCGGCGTAGTTGGCGACGGTTCCGCGCTGGCAGAGTTCGTACCAGCCGGTGACGTGGAGTCCAGGGACGTCGATCCTGTCGTACTCGGGTTCCGGGTCGAACGAGCGCCAGAACTCGTCGTACGTCGGCCGAGTGGTCCAGGCGTCCCAGTGGGGAACGAGATCGCCCGGCGTCAGGCCGGCCGGCAGGTCGACAGCCTCGAGGACGCGTTCCGGGAGGTCGACCAGCGGCCGTGACTCGGTCGTCGCCTCGAGTCGGTCGAGGGCGTCCTCGAGGGCGTCGTGTGCGGCCGCGGCGGTCTCGTCGTCGAGTCGATCGGCCTCCTGAAGTCGGTCGACCGTGTGGCCGGCGACGGACTGTCCGAGCGACCAGGTGACGTAGGTCATCGCGCTCATCGCGCCGTCCTGGAAGAAGTCGGCCTGGTGGAGGTCGCTCGGGGAGAACATCGGGGCGATCGCGGCCAGGCCATCGGGGCGCTCGGCGGCAGCGAACAGCTGGACCTGGCCAGGGGACGAGCCGCCGTACATCCCGACGCGGCCGTTCGACCACAGGCGGTCGGCCAGCCACTCGACGGTCGCAGCGCCGTCGCTCGCCTCGTGGACCCAGGGCAGGAATTCGCCGTCGCTATCGCCCCGGCCGCGGGTGTCCTCGTACGCGACCGCGTAGCCGGCGTCGAGCGCGCGTGCGGCGACGCCCAGCCCCTCGGGGTCGTCGGGCCGGCCGTACGGCGTCCGCTGGAGAAGCGTCGGCAGGTCACTTCGCCCTTCCGGGCGGAACACGCGAATCGCGAGGTCCGTCCCGTCCGCTGCTTCGTGGGTGTAGTCGTCGGTGCGATACGGCTCGATCGGGGGTTCGGAGTCTGTCGACTCCTCGTCGTCACTCATGATTACTCGAGAGATCGGTTCGGTGTTCGATGCGACTGGCAGTCGGATGGGCGTCGGGCGTCCGTCCGGGCGGACGGAACGGCAGAAGCGAAGCGGGTCATCGATCGACTCGGTTGCGTACGCTACCGAGACCCGGCGCATAACGACTTCGATACGTCGACGGACGAATCGCGGTCGAGCGATCGCCGACCGCGGCCGATAGTATATAATTCGCGCCGATCCAAACCGGACCCGATGGCTGGAGACGCCGATCCGTCCACGATTCGTTCGCTCGCCGTCTCGAAGGAGGACGTCGTGAACGCATTCGTCTACGGACGAGAGAATCCCGGCACCGCCGTCCTCCGTGCGACGCCGCCGTTTCACGGGCGAATGCGCGCTCGCATCCACGTCTACCAGGTCGACGATACGAGGCTAACGGGCGCGATTCACGTCCACCCCGCCGACCTCCTCGAGAGCGAGGTCGTCGAGGAGTACCCCGCGCTCGAGGGCGTCGAGGACGACCTCGCGGCCGGCGACGGCGAAGCCGACCCCGAACGGGTCCGCGAGGAACACGCGAGGGCACTCGAGGAGTGGCAAAAGCGAGCGCGAGAACGGATCGTCGACGACGTCGGCCTCGAGGTCGACGGAGTGGAGGTCCACGTCGACGTCAAGACGCTCGGCTGAGCGGGACGTCGCCGTCGTCTCACACTTTCACTTTCACCGCGGACGGGTCGACTTGACGTACTGTCAGTCGAATCGACACCTATGCACGTCAGCGCGAAGCGAACCGAAGACGGGACCGACGAGACGCCGACGGTCGACCCGCGACGGCGGCGCATCGACGTCACCGACGTGACGGCCGGACGCGTCCAGGAGTACGTCCGCGAGAACGTCGGCACGGAGCGCGTCTCACTCGAGCACCGCGGCGCGCGAACCTACCTCCTCGTCGAGAAGTGATACTGTCGGTACGAGCCGTCGATCACGCCGAGCGAACCCACTCGAGTAGCGCCTCGGGGAGATCGTCGCGCGTCTCGGGCGTTACCTCGAAGACCTCGACGTCGTCTCTGCCCTTCACGTCTCCGAGAACGCCGCGCTCGGAGCGATATTTGATCGCCGCGAGCACCGGCACCGCCGACTCGAGTGCGCGATCGAGCGTGCGGACGAACCGCTCGCTCTCGAGTTCCATCGGCGCAATCTCGTCGATCACGACGCAGTCGGCGTCGTAGATAGCGGAAAATATCGCCTGTTCCGAGATGCGGTCGACGGCGCTCACGTCGACGCGGTACGTGCCGACGGCGGGTCCGTCGTCGAACGCGACGTGAGCCATGGTCTCGCGGTCGCTGCTCGCGAGGTCGACGATCTCGAACCCGACGCGCTCGCCGTTCTCGCGGATCTCGGGAGCGGTGACCCCGCCGACGGCGTACCCCCGATCGCGAAGCAGGGAGACAGTTCGCTCGAGTGCGGTCGTCTTCCCGCTTCTCGGCGGGCCGGTGACGAGTGCGTTTCTGGGCATCGGTGGTTCGTGAGAAGGATGTGGGAGGTTGGGGATGTGATCGAAAGCGGTGCAGTTGCGGACGTGACGAAAGTCGACGACTCGAGCGGTCTACTCGCCTTTCGCGATCGGGGCGCGGATGAGGTTGCCCCACTCGGTCCAGGAGCCGTCGTAGTTGTGGACGTCCTCGTAGTCGAGCAGTTCGCTCAGCGCGAACCACGCGATGGCCGACCGTTCGCCGACGCGGCAGTAGGTGATGACCGACTCGTCGCCGTCGATGCCGGCCTCGCTGTAGAGGTCCTCGAGTTCCTCGGGCGGGAGGAACCGGCCGTCGTCACGCAGGTTCGTCGGGACGGGGACGTTCGACGCGCCGGGGATGTGGCCGCCGCGCTGGGCAGTTTCGTCGAGTTCCGGCGGGGCGATGAGTTCGCCGGAGAACTCCTCGGGGGAGCGAACGTCGACCATCGGGAGGCCGGCCTCGCGGGCCTTGTCGACGTCGTCCTTGTAGGCGCGGATGCTCTCGAACGGGCCGCGGGCCTCGTAGTCCCGTGCCGGGAAGTCGGGTTCGTCCTCGGTCAGCGGGTAGTCGTTCTCGACCCAGTAGTCTTTCCCGCCGTCCAGGACGCGGGTGTCCTCGTGGCCGTAGTACTTGAACTCCCAGTAGGCGAAGACGGCGAACCAGTTGGGGATGTGGCCGTCGCCGTAGAAGACGACCGTCGAGTCCGCGTCGATGCCGATTTCCCCGACGAGTTCCTCGAAGTCGTCTCTCTTGAGGATGTCACGCTGGTCCTGGTCGGAGAGGTCCTCGTCCCAGTTGAGGCCGATCGCTCCCGGAATGTGCCCCTCGTCGTACAGGGAGGGGAAGTCGTTGTCCGGTGGGTTCGGACTCTCGATCTCTACGAGTCGGTACGACGGGTCGTCCGACTGGAACTCCTCTAGGTGGTCGTCGACCCAGTCGGCCGAGACGAGCACGTCGGTATCGTATTCGGACATACACGAATCGCTTCCACGAGCAGGTCCAAAAGGCTAGCAGCGAGGGTAAATCTCCACCGTTTCTATGACGCCGCCGTCGGGGGTCAGGCACGCCGAATCGCGACCCCGTTCACTCGGCAGGGACAGAGCGGACAGAACGCGCTTCCGTGTCGACTCGAGACCGACCTCGAGTGTGTCGCCGACGGCGGCAACGTCTGCCTCGCTCGCGTCCGAGGATCGAACCGCCACCCCTAATCCGTCGCAATCGCGAGTGCGAGTATGCGACTCGCACGACTCTCGACACCCGAGGGACCGGTGGCCGGACGGTACGAGGACGGCGTCGTCTACGCGTCCGACGGCCGGTACGAGGTGGGCGTCGACGGACGCCTGTTGCCCCCCTGTGAGCCCTCGGTGCTGTACTGCGTTGGCCGGAACTACGCGGCAACCCTGGAGCAGATGGAGTACGAACGGCCCGAGGAGCCGGACTTCTTCATCAAGCCGCCCACGTCGCTCGTGGGCCACGAGCAGCCGATCCCCTACCCCGCGTTCACCGACGAGTTGACCTACGCGGGCGAACTGGCGGCCGTAATCGACGAACGCTGTCGGAACGTCACACCCGAGGACGTCCCCGAGGTCGTCCGGGGTTACACGATCATGAACGACGTCGACGCGCTCGACCAGCAGGGACGAACTGCACGAAAAGCCTTCGACGGGTCGGGGCCACTCGGGCCGTGGATCGAGACCGACGTCGATCCCACGGACATCGAGATGTGGACCGACGTGGCCGGCGAGCGCCGCCAGGAGGCGACCACGGAACTGATGCTGTTCGATCCCTACGAGGTCGTCTCGTACCTCTCGAGACGATTCACGTTCCGGCCGGGCGACGTCGTCGCGTTCGGGAGCCCCGCGAATCCCGGACTGATCGAACCCGGCGACACGGTCGAAATCACCTACGAGGGCGTCGGCACGCTCCGGAACACCGTCGCGACTGACGACGCTCGAGCGTGAGTTCCCGGTCCCGGTTCCCGACCGAGCGCGATCGCCGCCCGTCGTCCGCATAGAAAGGCACTTTCCCGCCCGTCCGCTTCACTCGAGCGTGAGCACCGACGCCCCCCGCCGCGTCGAGGTCTACCCCGGCCGCGAGGCGGTCGTCGAGTTCGATCCCGACCTCACCTTCGAGTGCGTCGAGGACTGCACGTGGTGTTGTCACCACGGCGTCCTGCTGTACGACGAGGACCTGATCGAACTCGCCAGGCGAGCGAACCTCGCGGAGACGACGACGGACTTCCGCGGCGAGAAGTTCGTCCGCCGCGAGCGGAAAGACCGCGAGGGACACGTCGCCGACGACGGCCACGCCTGTGCCTTCCTGCGCGAGGACGGCCTCTGTTCGCTACATCTCGAGGAAGACTGGAAGCCGACTCGCTGTTCTGTCTTCCCGCTCGGCGTCCGTCTCGAGGACGGCGACCTCCACGTCGACGTTCGCGACTCGGCCCACGACCACTGCGAGGGACTCGGAGTGAGCGACCGGCGCGTGATCGACAACCTCGACGCCTTCCTCCCCGAACTCCTGTGGGAACTCGAGAACCCGGACTCCGATCGAGCGCTGTAGACGTCAGCGCGTCGCCTGTTTCCACTCCCGGAGGCCGACGATCTCGCCGTCGATCGCCTCCGGGTCGGCTGCCGTCGCCGCCCAGACGAACATCCCCGCGATCGATTCCGGATCGCGACCCGTCCCGCCCGTGAGGTCGGTCGCGACCTGTCCAGGCTCGAGACAGCCCACGACGTAGTCGGTGTCAGCGGCGAACCCTCGAGTTACGGCCTCCGCGCCGGCTTTCGAGACAGCGTAGGAGCCGTAGCCTGGCTTTGCGTTCCGGGCGATCGCACCCGTCGGGACCAGGACGCGAGCCCCCTCGTTCAGGTGTGGGAGCGCTTCCGCGATCGTCACGAAGACGCCACGACCGTTCGTCCGCCACGCGTCGTCGAACGCGGCGTACGACTCGCCGTCGATCGGTGTCTCACCCGGGTCGCCGTGGTAGACGCCCGCGGCCGCGACGACGACGTCGATGCCGCCCGCGTCGCCGACGCGGGAGGCGGTCTCCATCAGTCGCTCGACGTCGAACTCGTCGCGGACGTCCGTCCTGACGCCCGTAACCGTCGCGCCCGACGCCTCGAGGTCGTCGACGACCTCCTCGAGGGCGGCAGTGTCTCGAGCACCGAGGACGACCGCTGCACCCTCCGTGGTGAATGCGTCGGCGACCGCACGTCCGATGCCGCCCGTTCCGCCGGTTACCACGACTGTCGTCTCGTCCATACCCACCATATGGCCTCGAGCGACAGGAACCCACCGGAAATACTCGGAAACCCTACGTAGTGAAGACGTACGCTTATCAACGAGCCGATACTCCATTCGGGTATGGAATCGCTGGACGGTGCGTCGATCGTCGTGATCGGCAGCGGTGTCGGTGGTCTCTCGACCGCCTGTTACCTCGCCGACGCGGGTGCCGACGTGCACGTGATCGAGAAAAACGAGCAACTCGGCGGCCGGGCGTCGACGCTCGAGGCAGAGGGCTTTCGCTTCGACATGGGGCCGTCGTGGTACCTCATGCCCGACGTCTTCGAGCGCTTCTTCGGTGACTTCGACCGGACGCCCTCCGACTACTACGAACTGACCCATCTCGATCCCCACTACCGGATCTTCTTCAAAGACGGCGACGAGGTGGACGTCACGGCCGACCTCGAGCGGACGAAGCGCATCTTCGAGTCCTACGAGGAGGGCGCGGGCGAGGCCTTAGAGCGCTATCTGTCGAAGTCCCGGGAGAACTACGAGGTGGGGATGAAACACTTCGTCTACGAGGACCGCGAGCGGCTGCGCGACTACCTCGACCTCGACGTGGCGCGACAGGCGCGCGGTCTCTCGCTTCTGGGATCGATGCAGGATCACGTCGAGAACTACTTCGAGCACCCGAAGCTCCAGCAGATCATGCAGTACACGCTGGTGTTTCTCGGTGGCTCGCCGAAGAACACGCCGGCGCTGTACAACCTGATGAGCCACGTCGACTTCAACCTCGGCGTCTGGTACCCCGAGGGCGGTCTCGGCGGCGTGATCGACGGCATCGCCGACCTCGGCCGGGAGCTTGGGGTTACCTACGAGACGAACCGGCCGGCGACGGCGATCAAGGGACGCGAGGGGGCGTTCAAAATCGAGACGCCCGACGGCCCGCTCACGGCCGATCTCGTGGTGAGCAACGCCGACTACGCCCACACCGAGCAGGACCTGCTCTCGCCCGAACGACGCGGGTACGACGCCGACTACTGGGAGTCGCGTACGTACGCGCCCTCCGCGTTCCTGCTCTACCTCGGCGTCTCCGGTGACGTGCCGGAACTCGCCCACCACACCCTCGTCCTCCCGACGGACTGGGAGGAACACTTCGATCAGATCTTCGAGGACCCACAGTGGCCGGACGATCCGGCCTACTACTGCTGTGTCCCCTCCGAGACCGACGACACCGTCGCACCCGCGGGCCACAGCAACCTGTTCGTCCTCGTCCCGATCGCACCCGGCCTCGAGGACACGCCCGAACGTCGCAGCCGGTACCGCGACCAGATCCTCGAGGACGTCGCCGAACACACGGGGACCGACCTGCGCGATCGGATCGTCTTCGAGGAGAGTTTCTGCGTCGAGGACTTCGCCGACCGGTACAACAGTTTCAAGGGGACGGCTCTGGGAATGGCACACACGCTTCGACAGACCGCCCTGTTTCGCCCGCCCCACCGTTCGAAGGAGGTCGACGGCCTCTACTTCGCCGGCTCGTACACCACACCGGGCATCGGCGTTCCGATGTGTCTCATCAGCGGCGAACTGACCGCGGAGAAGGTGTTCGAAGATCACGGATGATCGTCCGAGGTGCGTGAGTGTGACCGACAACCGAACCGCTCGAGCGGACGCCGGGACCGTCGACAGGCTCTCGTACCTGCTGACGCTCTCGCGACCACGATTCTGGCTCTACCTCGCGGGGCCGGTGCTCGTGGGCGTCGCCTACGCGGCCGATTCGGTCGGCGACCTGTTCGCGCCCGCCGCGGTCGTCCTGTTCGTGTACTTCCTCTTGCCGGCGAACGTCTTCCTGTACGGCATCAACGACGTCTACGACCGGGAGATCGACGCCGAGAACCCCAAGAAGGAAGGGCGAGAAGCACGCTACGAGGGACAGTCGTTCGTCCCCGTCGCTGTCGGGCTTGCCGCCACGATTCCCCTCGCGTTCTTTCCGATCGTCCCCGCCGAGGCGTGGCCGTGGCTCGCGGCGTTTCTCGTCCTCGGCGCGGCCTACAGCGCGCCGCCGCTACGACTCAAGACGACGCCCCCGCTGGACTCGATCTCCAACGGGCTGTACGTGACGCCCGGCGCGGCCGCCTACGCCGCCGTCGCCGGAACGCAGCCACCGGCGCTCGCCGTCGCGGGCGGATGGCTCTGGGCGATGGGGATGCACACCTTCTCCGCGATTCCGGACGTCGTGCCGGATCGCGAGGCGGGGATCCGGACCACCGCGACCGTCCTCGGCCCACGACGGACGTACGCCTACTGTGCGGCCTGCTGGCTCGCCACTGCGGGCGCGTTCGCCGCGCTGGATGTTCGGCTCGGGGCACTCATGCTCGTCTACCCCGCGCTCGTCGCCGGCGTCGCGACCTCGAGTATCGCCGTCTCCCGTGCCTACTGGTGGTTCCCCGCGATCAACACCGTCGTCGGCGCGGCGCTGACGATGGGCGGCCTCTGGAGGGTACTGTATGGGTGACGTGGCGACGGCGGCCCGCGAACTGACGCGAACGGACGTCGAGCGACGGCTCGAGACGGCGATCCGGGACAACCGGTTTACGATCGCCGTCGTCTTCCCCGTCGTCGGCGCGACGCTGCTCGTCGCGAGCGCCGAGGGCCTGCTCCCGGAACCGCTCTCGTACAATCCGCTGTTGATCCTGTTCGGGACGCTCGTGATGCGCTCGCCGTTGGTCGTCGGACTCCTCCCGCGGATCGGACGGTGGGCGGTCGGCTGTCTCGGCGTTCTCGTCGTCTACACGTACCTGATCGAGGCGGTCGGCGTCGACACGGGCTGGCCCTACGGCGCGTTCGAGTACACGATCCAGCTCGGGCCGATGCTGTTCGGCGAGATCCCGCTTGCGTTGCCGCTGTTTTTCGTCCCGCTGGTGCTCAACGCCTACCTGCTGACGCTGCTGGTGCTTCGCGGGTTAGCCGACAACGTCGCCGCACGGCTGGGAACCGCCATCGCCACCGTCGTCGCGATCGACCTCGTGCTCGATCCCGCGGCCGTCGCGATCGGCTTCTGGGCGTACCTCCCGCCGGGCGCGTACTACGGCGTGCCGGCGTCGAACTACGTCGGCTGGCTCGTCTCGGGGACCGTCGCCGTCGTCCTCGTCGACCTCGCGTTCGACCGGACGGCCCTGCTCGAGCGCGTCCACTCCTGCGAGTTCGTCCTCGACGATCTGGTGAGTTTCGTCCTGCTATGGGGGACGATCAACGTCCTCTACGGCAACTGGATCGCGGCGGCGATCGCCGGCGCGTTCTGCGTCGGATTGCTCGGGACGGGTCGGTACGACCGGGAGATGCTCCGGACCGTCGTGCCGTCCGTGGCGAGCCGGTAGAAACGTTATCGCGTCGGGACGCGCTCGCCGGGTCCCGGTCCAGGGTGGCCGGTCTCGAGGGCGGGCACCGCGGAGACGCGCTGGAACACCGCCTCGGGGTCGCGGTTCCAGTGCCAGTGCCAGCGGGTCTTCGCGACACACCACAGCTTCCGCGTCGTCGACAGCGACGGCTCCTCGGTGAGCACGTCGTAGCCCTGTGCCCGGATCAGGCGGTGGTGTTCGGCGTAGAGGACGGCGGCGAGCAACACCGGGAGCTGACAGTCCTCGGGAAGGTAGCGAATGCCGGCGACGCCCTCCCGATAGAGGTCCTCCGTGCGCCTGAGTTCGTCGGCCATCGCCCTCGCGAACGATTCGGACATCTCGAGGTTCTCGATCTGTTCCTCGGCGACGCCGTGGCTCCGCAGGGTCTCCCGTGGAATGTAGATCCGGTCGCGGTCGACGACGTCCTCGCGGACGTCCCGCAGGAAGTTCGTCATCTGGAAGGCCTCGCCGAGTTTGACGGCGTGAGGAAGCGCCGTCTCCGGATCGTCGGGTTCCATGATCGCGGTCATCATCACGCCGACGGCGGCGGCCGACCCGCGCATGTACGCCTCGAGGTCCTCGTAGGTCTCGTAGCGGTTCGTGTCGATGTCGGTCTTCATCGCGTCGACGAACTCGTCGACTTCCTCGTCTGCGATGCCGTAGCGCTCCCGGAGGTCCTGGAACGCGACGAGGACCGGATCGTCGGGGTCGACCCCGCCGAGTGCCTGTGCCCGAAGCTCCTCGAGGCGGGCGGCCTGCTCGTCGGGCGGGACGTCGGCTGCGTCGTCGACGACCTCGTCGGCGATGCGAAAGAACGCGTACAGCACGTGCGTCGCGTGCCGAACGCGCCGCGGGAGGAATCGCGTCGCGAGGTAGAACGTCTTCCCGGTGCGCTTCTGTATCTCCTTCCCAGCCTCGATGTGTTCCTGTTGCATTCTCACTTTTTTCCAGTCCAGCCTGGCAACGATACGATAAGTAGTGTTCGACAGATGAGTACAAAAGAGCTAGCCCTCACCAGGCAGGTTTTCGCGAGACGGCGGGTAGAAAGGAAAGAATATCTCGGATCGACGAACAGTCCGTCGAACGGCTACTCCTGACGACGGTGAACGGTCATCGGAATCTCGTGTTTCGGCCGTGCGGTGATCGTCGCCATCAGGTCGAGGTCGGTTCCAGGCACGAGTTCGAGGTGGTACTGCTGGTAGAGAGTCGCGAGGATGAGTCGCGCCTCGAGCATCGCAAAGCGGTCGCCGATACAGCGGCGGGGGCCGGCCGCGAAGGGGAAGTACGCGAGTTTCGGGATCGACGACTCGAGGTCGTCGTCCCATCGTTCGGGGCGGAACGCGAGCGGGTCGTCGTACCAGCGCGGGTCGCGGTGGACGACCCACTGGTGCATCCGGATCGTCGCACCCGCCGGGATCTCGTAGCCGCCGATGATGTCCGGTTTGACGGGTTCGCGGACGATCCCCGGCACCGGCGGGTACAGCCGCATCGACTCCTTGACGACCTGCTCGGTGTAGGTCAGGTCAGAGAGGTCCTCCATCGTCGGCGTCGCGCCGCCGAGGACGTCCTCGAGTTCGGCGACGAGTTTCCGTTCGACCTCGGGGTGCTGTGAGAGGAGATACGCCGTCAGCGTCAGCGAGAGGGCCGTCGTCTCGTGGCCCGCGAGCAAAAGCGTCACCACCTCGTCGCGGATCTGTTCGTCCGAGAGCCGGTTGCCGTTGTCGTCTGTCACCTCGAGCAGTTTCGAGATGACGTCCTGCTCGGTCGGGTTCTTCCGGCGCTGGTCGATCAGTTCGTAGACGACGGCGTCGAGTCGCTCCCGTGCGCGATCGATCCGTCTGCGCGAGGGGGTGGGAACGGCCGGCGGGAGAACGAAGTGCGAGAGGCTCTCCGAGGCGAGCATGAACTCCTCGAGTGCGTCGCCGACGGCGTCGACGTACCCGTCGATGTCGACGCCGAACAGGGCACGAGCGACGATCTTCAGCGTCACCTCCATCATGTCCTCGTGGATCAGACGGGTCTCACCGTCTTCCCACGTCTCGAGGGCCTCTTCGGTGAAGTCGGTCATCATCGAGGCGTAGCTCCGGATGCGATCGGGGTGGAACGCGGGCTGGAGGAGGTGGCGGTTCCGACGCCAGACTGCGCCCTCGCTGTTCAGGATCCCCTCGCCCGTGATGGGCCCGAGGACCTTCTGGAAGTTGTCGCCTTTGACGTAGTTCTCGTTGTTCTGGACGAGGACCTGTTCGATGTACTCGGGGTGGTTGAGCTGGTAGACCGGCCCGCCGGGGTCCTCCCAGTGGGCGATATCGCCGTACTCGCGGGCCGTTCGCGTCATGAAGCCGTAGGGGTCGCGAAGGAAGGCAAGCTGGTTGCCGAGCACGGGCAATCCGTCGGGTCCCGGCGGCGTTTCGCCGGTCGTCGGAGGCGTGTCGCTACTCATCGGTACTGTATCGAACGAACGCGTCCACTCTATCTCTGTATCCGAGTATCCTAGGTGGTTTTAAAAGTACACGTCGTAGCCTCGCTGTGTACAGCACCGAGCGCTCGCCTCGAACGGTCCCGAATCAGTCGAAACGGCCGCTCCAGCACGAAAATGGGGCGACAACACGGGATCGATGAGGTACGCGACGATCGTCCTGACGTGGGACGACCAGCCAGTTCATCCGCTCGACGACGTCTTCGCCCGCAGCGACGCGATCAGCGTCGAGGCGATCCGGTACGTGAGTCCGGCCTACGAGGGCCGGTACGTCGAACTGCTCGAACTCGCCGGCGACCTCGAGTCGGCGCGGACGCTCCTCGCCGACGCGCCCGGCGTCATCGAGTACGACGTCGCCGGCGACGGCGGACGGGGCGTCGCCTACGTGCAGTGTCGCACGGCCGGCCTCGTCGACGACCTGCTCGCGATCCTCCGGGAACACGAGATCGTTCTCGAGTGGCCGATGTCCTCCGTCGACAGCCACGACGCTCGCGGGCTCAAACTCACGGTGGTCGGCACGAGCCAGGCGATCCAGCGCGCCGCCGCCGACCTCCCGGACGGGATCGACCTCGCCCTCGAGCGACTGGGCGAGTACGAACCGACCGCCGGCCAGCTTTCGGGGCTGTTGACCGAGCGACAACAGGAGTTACTCGAGGTCGCGGTGCGCGAGGGCTACTACGAGGTTCCGCGGGAGACGACCCACCGCGAACTCGCCGAGCAACTCGAGGTCGCGCCGGGGACGGTGAGCGAGCACCTCCAGCGGATCGAGGCGAAGCTGATCGGGGCCGCCCTCGAGTGATACTGCCGGACAACACGGTTCAGACATCGATCGCACTCGAGACGCTGTCGTCGCTGCCGACAGCCGTCGAGCCGCGATCGAGTATTCACTGACTGTTATCCGGTAGTATCAGGCTCGAGACGCCACTAAAGCGTATCGAGGATACCGAGCACGCGTTCTTCGGCCTCGCGTCCGGGATCGTACTCGTTCCCGTCGCGGTCGCTCTCGAGGTGCTCGTCGACCGTTTTCGTCATCGCGTCCTCGAGCGGCGTCGACTCCCAGCCCAGGTCGGCGAGTTTCGCCGTCGAGACGATGTGTGGATACTCGCGGTAGAGGACGTAGTCGTCAGTCGAGAGGCCGCCGGCCTCGAGTTCTCGTGGCCCGGCGTGGACGACCTCTACTTCGGTGTCGAGGCTATCGGCGATCAACTCGACCATCTCTTCTAGCGTGGTGATCCGTCGGTCGCCGACGTTGTAGAGCTCGCCGGGTTCGCCGCGTTCGGCGACGGTTCGGAGGGCCGTGGCGACGTCTTCGACGTAGACCCGGTGCCAGATGTTGGTGCCGTCGCCGGGGACGATCACGCGGTCGAAGCGATTGACGCGGTCGATCCAGAAGTCCAGGCGTTCGGTATAGTCGTGTGGGCCGTAGACGATCGGTGGCCGGACGCCCATCGCGTTGACACCGCGGTCAGCAGCCGCGAATATCGCCCGATCGCCCTCCGCCTTGCGGTTGCCGTAGGTGGCAGCCGAGTCGTCGACTGCCTGGTCTGTGGTGCAGGGCTCGAGTGGCGTTTCGTCTTCGCGTTTGGGGATCTCCTCGCGACCGTAGGCTGCGCCGCTCGAGACGTAGACGTACGCCTCGCAGTCGGCGAAGATCTCGGTGGCTGCACGGACGTCCCGCGGGTAGTAGGCCACGCAATCGAAGACGGCGTCCGGGTCGACGTCGGCCGCTGCGGCCTCGAGCGCCGAATCGTTCGTTCGGTCTCCCTCGAGGTGGGTGACCCGGTCGTCGTCTGCGAACGGATTGTCGTGGTTGCCACGGTTGAAGATCGTGACGTCGTAGTCGTGTGCCGTGAGTTCGGAGACGAGATGGCGGCCGATAAAGCGCGTCCCGCCGATGACGAGTGCAGAGTCCATGGTCGAACGTCGCCGGAGTCGCGGAAAACGTTGGCGAACCGGGGCGGGTATCGATGGACTTCGCCGTCTTCCGTCCCTCGAGAGTTGTGTCTCAATGTACCGGCTAACGCCGATCAAACCATTTCGATTTTATTATTTGAATATAAAAGCAATATACTACAATAATTGTAGTAGTTCGCAGGGGAGAGTTCTTTTTGCTCGCTCGTGGTGGATCGTCTCGTCATGGCGTACCAGCAGTCGACAGAGCAACGGAGTGGACAGCGACGACGGTGTGCGTACTGTGGCTACTCGATTCCGGAGGAGCCACACCGATCGGAAGCGGGACGGGAGTTCTGTTCGCGGTCCTGTCTCGAGGCGTTCGACGAGGAGGAGTCGATACCGGCCGAAGACGCGTACGAGCGGTTCGAGACGGGCGTCGAACCGCTCGACTCGCTCGTGCCGACCGGCCTGCCGGCAGACGCTTTCCTGTTGCTCTCGGGCGAGGAGGGGACCCGCCGATCGGAGCTGCTGACCGAACTCGTCTGGCGCGCGCTCGAGCGCGGCGAACCGGCCGTCGTCGTCGCGTACGTCGATCCGCCGACGGCAGTCCTCGAGCGCTTCTTCAGGCAGGGGTGGAACGTCCTGCCGTACCTCGAGGACGATCGGCTACGGATCGTCGACTGTTTCACCCATCGACTCGAGGACCGCGACGAGTTCGTCACGACGCTGAACGAGTGGAACCGGTTTCTCGCCGACGCCGGAGACGACGCGGTGATCGACGTCGAACGTCCGGGCGACGTCCGGGCGGTCGCGAACGCGCTACAGCGGGGGCTCGACGACCTCGAAATGACCGAGACGGGTCTGGTAGTTCTCGATTCGCTCGACGAACTCGACGCACTGGTCCAGGATCAGTTAGTTCACAACTTCGTTAAGGACGTCCGTGCGAGCGTCTGCAAGGCGCGATACGTTCCGATCATCGCTGCGGCGACGCCAGCGGACGACGACGGCCGTCTGGTCGGTGACGAGCCCGTCTACGACGGTGTCGTCGACCTGCGACTGACCGATCGTCTCGTCCCGGAGTCGCGGCTCAAACAGCTTGGTATCCGCAAACTCGTCGGCACGGCGTACGATCCCCAGTGGACCGCATACGAACACGCTCCTGGACGGGGATTGCTCTCGTTCGATCCCACGACCGAGGCCGGTAGTGTGTACGAGCAGAACGTCGAGAGCCGGACGCTCTAATCCCGGACTAATCCGCGTTTGCGAGCGAAACGGCTCTCGAAAGCCGATATTACTGGACCGCGGCGGCGAGGCGCGTCTCCGACGGAGCGGATTTCACGTTCGACAGCAGACCGGCTCGAGCCGGCCGCTATTCGGGAACACTGGCTCGTGTCCGTTGGACGAACGATCGACCCGTCGGTCGAGCGACGACGTCCACTCGGCTAATCTCCAATTCAGCGGACGTGACCGTGGAACCACAGATGGGTTTTATTCTGCGGGTTGGTGTACGCCGCGTCGGCGAAGGCGGACAGAGACGAACGACCCATCATCCACCGAGCAAACCAGATTATGAACGATAGCTACGACAGCGGAGAGCGAGGGAGCGAACGGCACCACGGCAGTCAGCGACGCGGCGAAGGACGACAGCGCGGACGCGAACGGGGCTGGCTCCAGGGACAGTCGAGTCAGCACGGCCAGTCGGAGCGGCCTCGAGAACGCGGTCGACGGGAACAGCGAGGGTCGCAGCGTCGAGAAAGTCGAGAGCGACGTGGCCAGCGAGAACAGTTCGGCCAGCAGGGCCAGCGAGGCCGCCGAGAACGCCGTGGGCAGCGAGGCAGAGGCGGGCAGCGAGAGGAAGCAGGCCACCAGCAGTGGCAACAGGGTCAGGAAGGGCGCGGCCAACAACAGCAGTACGGCCGTCAGGGCCAGTACGAACGCCAGGGAGAGTATGGCCAGCAGGAACAGCACAGCCAGCGAGAGCAGTACAGTCGACGCGGTAAACGCGAACAGCGTCAGTACGGCAGCGGCCAGACGACGGGACAACGTGGCCAGCGAGGTCGGCAAGAACAGTACGGCCAGCAGGGGCAGCAGTACAGCCGCCAGGGACAGCACGGACAGCAGGGGCGTCAGGAGCGGTTCGAACGACGGCGAGGACGGCACGAGCAGCGAGAACGACAGCACGGCCAGCAAGAACAGTACCAGCAGCAGGACCACCAGCGCGGTCGCCACGGACGACGTGGCCAGTCGAACCGCGGTGGCCTCCAGTACCGTCAGCAACGTGGACAGGAACGACGCGAAAGGAGCCGACACGAGGAGAGTCAGCGCGGAACGAGCGAGAGCGGACGTGGGCAACAGGCGAGCAGAGAACGGTCAGAAGATCGGAGCAACCGACGGCACAGCCACGACCAGGGCTGACGCCCGCCAATCGCCCACTCGAGATCACCCGTTCGAGGCGACCCCGCTCGAGTAGCACGTTCTGACGGTCGTATCGGAACTGACTCGCAGCCATCGGTATCAGACGAACCCGAAACCGTTGTGTGTCCGCTCGAGCGAGAGGGCGCTATGGCCACTGGTGGCACCTACGTCCTCGAGATCGACGTCTCGACGACGACCCGCATCCAGGTCGGCGCGCTCGGTGCGATCGCGTTCGAGGCGGGGACGTACGCCTACGTCGGGAGTGCGTTCGGCCCGGGCGGGTTCGCTCGCGTCGACCGCCACCGGGAGCTCGCCCGCGGCGAGCGCGACGCGCGCCACTGGCACGTCGACTACCTGCTCGGGCAGCCAGAGACGAGCCTCGAGGCCGTCGTCACCTTCCCCGACGCGGATCGCGAGTGTGAACTCGCGGCGGCGCTTCCCGGCGAGCCCGTCGCGGGTTTCGGCGCGTCCGACTGCGGGTGTGAGGCGCACCTGATCGCCGTCCCGGACGATCGGGACGTCCTCGAGTGGGCGACGGCGGCGGGCGGTACCGTCGACGACTGATTGCGGACCGACGTCAGTCGTCGCCCGTGGCGTACCCCGCGGTCCCGACGTCGACGCCCGGTTCGGGGGTCTCGGGGAGCGTCTCGCGGACGTCGTCGCGGCCGTCCTCGGTGATCGCCTCGTGGTAGGCGTCGGGCATCACCTTCACGAACGACTCGAGGACGCTCTCCCAGTTTTCGAGCAGCGCCTGGCCGCGCTCGCTGCCGGTGTAGGCGACGTGATTCTCGACGAGTCGTCGGAGCATCGCCTCGTCGCGGTCGTCGAGTTCGTCGTACAGCGAGACCATGCCCGTGTTCGCCCGCTCGGCGAAGTCGCCGTCGACGTCGTAGACGTAGGCGACGCCGCCGGACATGCCTGCGGCGAAGTTCGTGCCGGTCTCGCCCAGGACGGCGACGACGCCGCCGGTCATGTACTCACAGCCGTGGTCGCCGACGCCCTCGACGACCGCCTTCGCGCCGGAGTTGCGGACGGCGAAGCGCTCGCCGGCGACGCCGTTGACGTACAGTTCGCCGCCGGTCGCGCCGTAGAGGGCGACGTTGCCGATGGCGACGTTCTCGGTCGGGTCGTAGGCCGCCGATTCGGGCGTTCGGACCGTCACCTTGCCGCCCGAGAGCCCCTTCCCGACGTAGTCGTTCGCGACGCCCTCGAGGTGCAAGGAGACGCCGCTGGCGAGGAACGCGCCGAAACTCTGGCCGGCGATCCCCTCGAAGTCGACGGTGATCGTGTCCTCGGGGAGCCCGGGTTCGCCGTAGCGACTCGTCACCCGGTTCGAGAGCATCGCGCCGACGGCGCGGTCGACGTTGGAGATGTCGGTCGCGAGCGTAACCGGCTGCTGGGTCTCGAGGGCGTCGGCTGCGGCGTCGATCAGCTCCCGGTCGAGCTGGTCGTCGACCTCGTGGTCCTGCTCGCGGACTTTCGTACGGACGTCGCCGTCTGGTTCGGCGAGGACGGCCGAGAGGTCGACGGTGCGGGCCTTGGGATGGTCGACGTCCTCGCGCTGTGCCAGGACGTCGACGCGGCCGATCATCTCCTCGAGACTGCGGAAGCCGAGTTCGGCCATGAGCTCGCGCAGTTCCTGGGCGATGAACGTCATGTAGTTGATGACGTGCTCGGGTTCGCCGGGGAAGCGCTTGCGGAGGTCCTCGCGCTGGGTGGCGACGCCGACCGGGCAGGTGTTCTTGTGACACTGCCGGGCCATCACGCAGCCGGAGGTGACGAGGCTTGCGGTACCGAAGACGTACTCCTCGGCACCCAGCAAGGCGGCGACGGCGACGTCGCGGCCGGTCTTCAGTCCGCCGTCCGTGGAGACGCGGATGCGGTCGCGCAGGCCGGTCGCGCGGAGCATCTGGTTTGCCTCCGCCAGACCGAGTTCCCACGGGAGGCCGGCGTTCTTGATCGAGGTTCGAGGGGACGCGCCGGTGCCGCCGGAGTGGCCGGAGATGTGGACAACGTCGGCGTTGGCCTTCGCGACGCCCGCGGCGATAGTGCCGATTCCCGCCTCGCTGACGAGCTTGACGTTGATGTCCGCGTCCTCGTTTGCGGCCTTCAGGTCGTGGATGAGCTGTTTCAGGTCCTCGATCGAGTAGATGTCGTGCAACGGCGGCGGCGAGATCAGTCCGACGCCGGGGGTGGACTTGCGCACGTGGGCGATCATCTCGTTGACTTTCTGTCCGGGCAGGTGGCCGCCCTCGCCCGGCTTCGACCCCTGGGCCATCTTGATCTGCAGTTCGTCGGCGCTCGAGAGGTACGTCGAGGTGACGCCGAAGCGGCCCGAGGCGACCTGCTTGACGTTGCACTCGCGCTCGGTCCCGAAGCGCTCGGGTGGCTCGCCGCCCTCGCCCGAATTGCTCTTCCCGCCGAGTCGGTTCATCGCGATCGAGTTGTTCTCGTGGGCCTCTGGCGAGAGCGATCCGAGGCTCATCGCCGCCGTCGAGAATCGCTCGACGATCTCCTCGATCGGTTCGACCTCCTCGAGTGGAACGGGGTCGCAATCGGAGTCGAACTCGAGCAAGCCCCGAAGCGTCTGGAGGTTCTGGCTCTGCTCGTTTATCATCTCGGCGAACTCCTGGTAGCGCTCGTAGTCGTTCGAGCGCACCGACTGCTGGAGCGCGCCGACCGTCTGGGGGTTCCACTGGTGGTGGACGCCGCCAGAGCGGTGTTCGAACTCACCCTGGCGCTCGAGTTCGGACTCCTCGGTGCCGAAGGCGACGGCGTGGCGTTCGCGGACGTCGGCTTCGATCTCGGCGAGGCCGATGCCCTCGGTGCGATTTTCGGTGCCCTCGAAGTACTCCGCGACGAGGTCGGAGTCGAGGCCGACCGCCTCGAAGATCTGGGCTCCCTGGTAGCTCTCGACGGTCGAGATACCCATCTTCGCCATCGTCTTCAGCAGGCCGTCCTCGACCGCGCCGACGTAGGCGTCGATGGCGACCTCGACGTCTGCGCCGTCCGGACCGGCCGTGACGTCCTCGATGGTCTGGTACGCGAGGTAGGGGTTGACCGCGCCCGCACCGTACCCTATCAGCGTCGCGAAGTGGTGGACGGTCCGCGGATCGGCCGACTCGACGACGAGTCCGGCGTGGTTGCGAAGCCCGTTGCGCACGAGGTGGTGGTGGACCGCGCCCGTCGCGAGCAGGCTCGGGATCGCCACGCGGTCTTCGTCGACGCCGCGATCCGAGAGGATCACGACGTCGTGGCCGTCCTCGATGGCCGCCGCGGCGTCTTCCCGGACGCGCTCGATCGCGTCCCGGAGATCCGCTCCGGGCTCTTCCCGCTCCGGTTCGTACGTGACGTCGATCGTCTCGGCCCCGATCCCGTTTACCTCGCACTCGCGGATCGCCTCGAGTTCGGCGTCCGTCAGGATCGGCGAGTCGAGGACGAGCTGGCGGGCGTGTTCGGGCGACTCGTCGAGCAAGTTGCGCTGGAAGCCCAGCCGCGACTCGAGGCTGGTGACGAGTTCCTCGCGGATGTAGTCAAGCGGCGGGTTCGTCACCTGGGCGAACAGCTGTTTGAAGTACGAAAACAGCGGGCGATTGAACTCCGTCAGCACCGACAGGGGCGTGTCGTCGCCCATCGAACCGACCGGGTCCTTGCCCTTCTGGACCATCGGCTCGATGAGGTTCTCGAGTTCGTCGTGGGTGTAGCCGAAGGCGGCCTGGCGTTCTCGCAGCCCCGAGACGGGCTGCTGTGGCGTGCGCTCGCCCGTCGTCACGAGTTCGCCGAGTCGAACCTGTTCGCGCTCGACCCACTCCCCGTAGTGGTCGTCGACGAGGTCCGCGAATATCTCCTCGTCGGGGATGACGCGGCCCTCGTTCGGGTCGGCGAGAAAGAGCTGTCCGGGCTGGAGGCGGCCGCGCTCTTCGACCTCCTCGGGAGCGTGCTCGAGTGCGCCTGCCTCGCTTGCCATCACGAGTCGGTCGTCGGTGGTCACCTCGTACCGGCAGGGTCGGAGGCCGTTGCGGTCGAGGACGGCCCCGACGCGTTCGCCGTCGGTCGCGGCGACGAGCGCGGGCCCGTCCCAGGGTTCGACGAGCGAGGCGTGGAAGTCGTAGAAGTCCTTTCGCGCCTGGGACATCGAATCGTCGTCACGCCACGCTTCGGGAACCAGCATGCGTAGCGCGTGAGCGAGGTCCCGGCCGTCCTGCAGCAAGAGTTCGAGTGCGTTGTCGACGCTCGCGGTGTCCGACTGATCCGGATCGTTGATGATCGGCTTGATCGCCTCGAGATCGGAGAGCACGTCGCTCTCGAGGTCGGTCTCGCGGGCACGCATCCAGTTGATGTTGCCCTGGATGGTGTTGAACTCGCCGTTGTGGACGATGTTCCGGTAGGGGTGAGCGAGGTGCCACGCGCCGAGCGTGTTCGTCGAGAATCGCTCGTGGACCATGACGAACGTCGATTCGACGCGCTCGTCGGTCAGATCGGGGTAGTAGGTGGGGACCTGCTCGCCTTTGAGCAGTCCCTTGTAGACGACCGTCTTCGAGTCGAGCGAGCAGACGTAGAAGCGATCGGCGCCGTCGACGTCGGCGTCTTCGATCTCGTTCTCGAGTGCACGGCGGGCGACGTAGAGCGTGCGGTCGAACTCCTCGTCGGACTGCTCTCGTTCGGGTACGACGAAACACTGCCACACGTCGGGTTCGGACTCGAGTGCCGTCTTCCCGAGCCCGTCGTTATCCGTCGGCACGTCTCGCCAGGCCAGTACCTCGAGGTCGTAGGACTCGAGGACCTCATCGACGATTCCGGCGAGTTCCTCGCGAGCGTCGTCGTCCTGCGGGAAGAAAAGAGAGCCGACCGCGTAGGTCTCGGGGAGTTCCACGTCGAGGGCGGCACGGAAGAACTCGTCCGGCCGCTGGAGGACGATCCCGGCACCGTCGCCGGTGTTTTTCTCCGCGCCGGTGGTGCCGCGGTGTTCGAGGTTGACGAGTAACTCGAGTCCGTCGGCGACGACGTCGTGACCTCCCCTGCCGTCGAGGTCCATGACGACGCCGACGCCGCAGTTCGAGCGTGCGTCTTCCGGGTCGGCGAGACCCGCTCGACGCTGGGCGGATCGCTCATCGTGTGGCTGTGACATAGGGAACAGTGTCCACGACTGGAATAAGAACCTACCCCATAATGACTAAGTGTATTATATATCCATACTAGGGCCATAATACTGCATATATCCTTATTTTCTATCGTTATAGTTTGCTAGTCAGCACCACTCGAGATCGTTCTCGCCGTCGCCGGCAGTCGAGAACCGGATCGCGAGCAACAGTGCGAGTCTGCTCCGCTCGTCGGGGAGACGGGGACGTCGACACGAGCATCTCGACCGGCGGGTTCGAAAAGTGTCAGAGGCACCGTAGCGTCCCACCGGCTACGGGCAGTTCCGGACTCGAGACGCTACGTTCGTAATCGCTATCTGCACCGTCAAGGGGCGTGTGGCTAAACAATTAGGTTTGCACTCGAATCGACCGTCATCTGTCGATTTCGTAATGAAACTCGTCGGTGACGACGATCGAGAGCTCGTTCAGTACGACCTCGCGAAATAGGCGATCTGGTCTGCCGGGTCGCCACAGACGGCACACTCGGCGTCGTCGTCTTCGGGCGCTTTCGGTTCACCAGCGCTCGCCCCGCCTTCTTCCGCGAGCGGTTGCATGACGATCTCGGCGGCGACTTTCTCTTTGATCGCCTCCTCGCAGGCCTCGTCGCCACACCACGCGGTCTCGACGTAGCCGCCGTGTTTGCCGATCGTCCCCATGATCTCCTCGGGGCTGTCCGCTTCCCGGACGTTCTCCTCGAGGCGCTTTTCGGCTGCGTCGTAGAGTTTATCGTAGATCGTCTCGAGGTGGTCGTCGACCGTCTCGACGATTCCGGCGCGATCCTCGACGACGTTCTCGTTGTCGGGCCGGTGGACGAGCGTGACCTCCTCGTCGTCGACCTCGTTGGGGCCGATCTCGACCCGGAGGGGGACCCCGTTGAGTTCGTGTTCGTTGAACTTGAAGCCGGGATTGCGCTCGTCGCGGTCGTCGAGTTCGACGCGAACGCCGGCGTCCTCGAGTTCCGCCGCGATCTCCGCGGAGTACTGCAGGACCTTCTCTTTGGTATCTTCCTGCCAGATCGGGACGATGACGACCTGCGTGGGTGCGACCGTCGGAGGCAAGACGAGCCCCTGGTCGTCCGAGTGGGTCATGATGAGCGCCCCGAGCGCACGCCAGGACAGCCCCCACGAGGTGGTGTAGGCGGTGCGTTCCTCCTCGTCCTCGTCGACGAACGTGATGTCGAACGCCTCGGCGAAGCTCTGGCCGAGGTTGTGGCTGGTCGCCCCCTGGACGGACTTGCCGTCAGGCATCAGCGCCTCGACGGTCGTCGTCATGTCCGCACCGGGGAACTTGTCGTGTTCGGGCTTCTTGCCCCGCAGGACCGGGATCGCCAGGACGTCCTCGTAAACCCGTTCGTACTGGCCGAGGCGCGTCCAGACCTCCTCCCAGGCCCCCTCGCTGGTCGCGTGGGCCGTGTGGCCCTCCTGCCAGAGGAACTCCTTCGTCCGGAAGAACGGCTTCGTCTCGGTGGCCTCCCACCGCACGACCGAACACCACTGGTTCAGTCGCAGGGGAAGGTCACGGTGGCTGCGGGTCCACTTGGCCATGAAGGGCGCGATGATCGACTCGCTGGTCGGCCGGACGGCGAGGCGTTCCTCGAGTTCGTCGTGGCCGCCCTGGGTGACCCAGGCGACCTCGGGGTCGAACCCCTCGACGATGTCCTTCTCGCGCTCCAGGAACGACTCGGGAATGAACATGGGGAAGTAGGTGTTCTGGACCCCGGTCTCTTTGAACCAGCCGTCCAGCGCCTCCTGGATGCGCTCCCACAGCGCGTAGCCGCGTGGTTTCGTGACGATGAACCCGCCCATGGGGGCGTAGTCGGCCAGTCCCGCCTTCTGGACCACTTCGGCGTACCACTCGCCGGGTCTGTGTGACTTCGACTCGGTGATGCCGAGCTCCTGACTCTCTTCGCTCATACCTCGACACTCAGTCAGCGCAGGCTTAAACGATGCGAAGGTAAGGCGCCGAGTCACACGCGTCGACCCCCAGAAACGCCGCCACGGTTTCCTCCGGTTCTCGCGCCTTTAGGTCACTCGCCGTCGACTAGGCCGACGATGCGAGCGATCGAAGTCAGTGAATACGGCGACAGCGACGTTCTCGAGCCCGTCGACCGCGAAAAGCCCGATCCCGGCCCCGGCGAAGTGCGCATCGCCGTCGAGGCGGCGGGCATCAACTTCGCGGACGTCATGCAGCGACGCGGCCAGTATCCCGGCGGCCCGGAGCCACCGTACGTCCCCGGGATGGAAGCCGCGGGAACGATCGACGCCGCAGGCGAGGGCGTCGACCTCGAGGTCGGCGACCCCGTCGTCGCGATGGTCTCCGGCGGCGGCTACGCCGAGTACGTCACCGCCGACGCCCAGACGCTCTTTCCGATCCCCGAGGCGATGGGCTTCGCGGAGGCCGCCGGCTTCCCCATCCAGTTTCTCACCGCTCACGCCTGCCTGTTCGAGTGGGGCGGCCTGGAAGCGGGCGAGCGCGTCCTGATCCAGGCCGCGGCGGGCGGCGTCGGCACGGCCGCCGTCCAGCTCGCCTCCCGTGCGGGTGCGGAGGTGTTCGGCACGGCGAGTTCTGCCGAGAAGCTCGAGCTGGCCGCCGACCTGGGCTGCGATCACCCGATCGACTACACCGAGGAGGAGTTCGCCGCCGTGATCGACGAGGAGACCGACGGCGAGGGCGTCGACCTCGTCCTGGAGTCCGTCGGCGACGACGTCTTCGAGCGCAGCCTCGACGCCCTCGCGCACTTCGGTCGGCTCGTCACCTACGGCGTCGCGAGCGGCGTCCCCGCCGAGGTGAGCAACCGTCGGCTGCTGTTCGAGAACAAACGCGTAATCGGCTTCCACCTCGGGCAGGCCGCCCAGCGCGACCCCGACAGGGTGATGAGAGCCGTCCCCGACCTCACAGAAGGGCTCGCGTCGGGCGACCTCGAGGTGATCGTCGGCGAGTCGTTCCCGCTCGTCGAGGCCGCAGCGGCCCACCAGTACATCGAAGATCGGAAGAGTTCCGGGAAGGTCGTCTTGCGTCCCTGACTCGGGCCGCTACTCCGCGAACGAGACGTCCCACTCGAGGTCGTGGTCGACGAACGTTGCCTCGTCGAGCGGTTCGCCACCCTCGAATCGAAACTCGCCGGCGACGGTGTCGCCCTCGAGGACGCCCGGCAGCCACAGGCGGTCGTCGTCCCACATCCGGTCGTACGGAACGTCCTCGATCGCGAACCACTCCGGTCGCGCCTCAGGCGAGGCGGTCGGCTCGCCCGCGAACTCGTCGGTCCGGTAGACGTGACAGAACGTGTGGCCGTCGCCGTCGAGTGTGAAGGTGAGTTCGCCCGCTTTTTCCGTCTTCGCAGGATCGACGTCGATGCCAAGTTCCTCGCGGACCTCCCTGATCGCACACTCCAGGGGCGTCTCGTCGCCCTCGAGTTTGCCGCCGGGGCCGTTGTACCACCCCTCGCCGAGGCCGCGGCGCTTCTCGATCAACAGCACCCGACCGTCGCGTACGACGAAACACAGCGTCGCCTCGATCATCGTCGGCGGTTCGGACGCCACGAGATAAAACGTCTCGGCTCCCGTCGCACCGTCGTAACGGCGGACGTGAATCGGCGTCGACGCACTCGCGACCGTCGTGTGAGTGCGCCGGAACCCGATCACAGCCGCCAGTATCAGTCGTCTCCGACTGCCTGCTCGTCGACCGCGTACTCCGCGGGTGCACAGCCCAGCGACCGGTGTGGGCAGAACCGGCAGTGGTCACCCGGCGTCGTCTCCGCGAACGAAGGGTCGTCGACCGCCGCGAGCGTCTCGCGAACCGACTCCCACGCCGGGAGGTCGTCTCGAGCGAACAGGTCGACGTGGGGTCCGCTCTCGCCCACGTAGACGTAGCCAGCTCGGGCGACCGGCTCGTCGAACAGCGTCTCGCAGGCCCGCAGGTACAGCTGTAACTGGGTCGCCTCCTCGGGATCGATTCGATCGGCCGTCGTCTTGTAGTCGAGGACGACGAGGTCGCCCGCCGGCGTCCGACGGACCGAGTCGACGTAGCCAACGACGTCGCCGTCGATCCCGGGAACGTCCTCGAGCGCAAACGGCAGTTCGGCCGCGAGCGGTTCCCACTCGTGGACGGGCGCGTCGACCGACGACGCGGCCGCGGCGAAGTACCGGTCGACGCACTCGAGGACGGCCTCTCGGGCGTCGGTGAGATCGCGAGCAGTCAACTGGCGCACCGCGGCCTCGCGCCACTGCTCGTCGGTTCGATACTCGCGGTAGAACGCCTCCTCGGCGACGGCGTGGAAGACCCTGCCGATGGCGCGTGCGTTCGGCGTCGTTCCCCCTCTCGAGATCGGGTCGTCTATCGCGTCGACCACGTGATCGAGGTAGTGTTTGCGCGCACACTCCCCGTGGGTCTGCATCGCCGAGTAACTGTGTCGCATCGCGACGGGGAGGTCGCCCGCGCTCGCAAGTGTCTCGACCGGAAACCGGACGGTGTCACTCGAGAGCGCGCTCGGGCACCGACCCGTCGGGATTCGAAGTTCGTCGACGTGGTCTGCCGCGTCGGCCGCCGGAAGCAAGGTTCCGTCGCGAAGCAGCCGTCCGAGTCGGTGGACCGTCTCGATCGCCTCGCGGGTCGCAAGCGGTTCGACGGTCCGTTCGCCGTAGTTTCCGTAGTAGGTGATCGTCCCCGGCGTGACGTCGGCCGCAACGGCGATCTCCTCGGTGAGGTCGACGACGGTCTCGGGATACCGTTCCCGGACCCGGTCGAAGCTCTCCGTGAGCGAAGCCCAGAGGTCCATCCGTTTGCCGGCGACGCACCACTCGATCTCGTCGGCCAGACACGCCTCCGCCGTCGACGTCGCGAGTTCGCCCTCGCCGCCCTCGTAATCGTAGCTCGACCCGAACAGGAACAGGTGATTTTCGGCACGAGTGAGCGCGACGTGGAGTACCCGCCACTCCTCGCCGACCGTCTCGCGGGCGAGGTCAGCGAGCAGCGGGGAGTCGACGTCGTCGTCGATCGTCGCCTCGAGCAGCCGGTAGCGGGCACGCCCGGCGTAGTCGGTCTCGACACACCACTCCTCGTCCGAGAGGTAGGGGACGAGCACGGTATCGAACTGCAGCCCCTTCGCCTGGTGGACCGTCATCACGTCCACGCAGGCCTCCGAGCGCGTTCCGCGCCCGTATCCCGTCTCGCCCCCGGTCAGCGTCCGCTCGAGCGCGTCGACGAACGACGTCGTGAGCGTCCCCAGTACCGTCCCCGGATCGTACGTCTCGGCGAAGCGTTCGACGCGCTCGAGTTCGGCGCGCTCCTCGCTCGTCAGGAACCACGCGAGTCGCGTCACCTCGAGGAACCGGCGGACGAACTGCGCGAGCGGATAGACGTCGCGCATCGTCGTGAGCACCTCGAGGTGAGTGCGTGCGCGCTCGAGGCGCTCGGGATCGTCGAACGCGCTCGGATCCGCGGTCGCAAGCGCATCGTACAGCGATCCGTCGTGTGACTGGAGCCGTTCCAGGTCGGCCGCCGAGAGCCGGTACCGGTACGCCAGCACGCGTCGAAGGTGGGCGTCGGCGGTCGGGTCGACGACCACCCGGAGGTACGAGAGGACGGTCTGGGTGCCCGGTCGAACCTCGCCGCGGGCCGACCCCGACACCTCGTAGGGGATCTGTCGATCCCGCAGTTCGTCGGCGATCGCCTGCGCGTGGCGGTTCGTCCGGACGATCACCGCCACGTCGGCGAGCGACCGTCGAGGGGCGTCGTCGAACTCGCCGTTTAGCAGCCTCGAGACCGTCGTCGCGACCTGCTCTGGCGTCGAGAACTCGATCTCGTCGCCGTCGATCCGGCCGACGCGCACGGGCGGGTCGGCCGTCTCGTACTCACCGGGCGTTCGTCCGACTTCTCGAAGCGTCTTCGAGGACTGGGTGCCGTACGTACAGTGGTTCGTCAGGTCCAGGATCTCCTGTTTCGAGCGGAAGTTGAGCTCGAGTTCGATCGCCTCGTGGTCGTCGTAGGTCACAGCCAGCCGATCGAGCCCCTCGCGGTCGGTGCCGCGCCAGCCGTAGATGGCCTGGTCTTTGTCGCCGATCGCGAACAGGTCCGGTCGATCCTCGCCCGCAGTCAACTGCGTGATGAGCCGAAACTGCGTCCCGTCGGTGTCCTGGAACTCGTCGCAGTACACCTGCGCCCACCGGTTCGTGATCTCGTCGGCGACGCTCTCGTTGGCCGTCGCTCCCTCGTTTCCGGCTCGGTCTGGCCCGCCGTCGTCCTCGAGTAACTGCGTCGCCGTCCGAACGAGTTCGTCGAAGTCGACGATCCGCTCGCGTTCGAGGTACGCCCGGTAGTCGGCGTAGACCTCGGTGTAGTGACGCGCCAGCCGCAGGAACTCGAGGTAGTGTTTGAGCCGTCCGAACGGCGTCTGCTCGATCGTCGACGTGGCGTTGCGCCGGATCTCGTTTCCGAACAGCGCCCGCGGCAGGTGTTTCGTCGTCGGCTCGTCGAGCGACAGCGCCTCGAGCGTGTTCGTCACGCACGTCTGGAGGACGCCGAGGTACCGCCGAACGTCCGAGACGACCGCGTCGTCGTGAAACTCGTCGGGTGCCTCGGCGATCTTCTCCCGGCAGTAGGTCAGCAGCTTGCCGTAGTCGACCAGCGACTCGCGGGCCTCATCGAGGTGGTCTTCGCGGTTGAAGTACCGCAGCGCCTCGTTGTCGAACGACAGGTTCTCGCTGGCTTCGCGCTCGAGCCAGAGGACGAACTCGCCGAGAACCTCGAGCGTGCGAACGTCGGGAAGACGATCTGCGAGCGTCTCGGGATCGACGTCTTCCTGGCTCATCTCCCGGATGAACCGATCGAGCGAGTCGGCGAGGTCGGCCGCGGAGCCGTCGCCGCGGGTCGACGCGTCGGCGAACTCGTAGTCGCCGTCCTCGAGGAGCTGTCGAACGATCCGGCGACGGCCACGCTCGGTGACGACGTCGAACTCGGGAGAGAAGCCGAGGTAGTAGGCGTACTCGCGGACGAGGTGGTGACACAGCGAGTGGTAGGTGTAGACGTCGATCGCAGCGGCGTCCTCTGGACCGAGCCGCTCGGTGACCGCCTCGCGGATACTCGCCGCGGCCTCGTTGGCAAACGTCAGGACGAGGACGTCCTCGGGTGCGACCTCGCCGCGCTCGATGGCGCGTTCGATCCGCATGAGCATCGTCGTCGTCTTGCCGGTGCCGGCTCCGGCGTCGACCGAGGTACACGCCGCCCGGCTCTCGAGGGCCGCTCGCTGGTTCCCCTTCGGTCCGTCAGGATGCTCGTTGGTCTGCCCGCTCTCGGCGTCCCCGTCGACGCCGTCGTCCGTCGCGTCCGCGTCACCCATCGAATCGCACCTCCGTGGCCATGTACTCCCCACAGCAGACGGCGTACCCGCAGTCCGGACAGGACCGGTCGACGATCCGGTCCCACGCCGACGTCGGATCGAACGCACCCGACAGCACGTTCTCGAGCGTCTCGCCCAGTCGGGTCTCGACGGTCCGGTTGCGGTGTTCGTGGGTCATCCCGAACGTGTGGTGGTCGAGGAAGACGTCCGTCAGGTCGACCGTCTCGAGGCTCGCCTCGACGGTCTCTCGAACCCAGTTGACCGAGGCGCTCGAGCGCTCTACCAGCGGAACCTGTACGTACCGACACGTCCGATTCCCGAGCTCGAGTCGGTCCCGGAGATCGCGCAACCCCTCGAGGACGACGGCCGTCTCGAACAGCGCGCCGACGGCGTCCGGTTCGAACCGGTCGTCGTCGGGATCGAAGTGATCCGTAAAGAGCGCGGCGACGTCGCCCTCCCACGCCGACCGATATCGGAGCAGTCCGAGCGGGGCGAGCGTCGGGACGAACCGGACGCCCGTCAGCGAGCTTCCGTCGGTGGTGACGTAGTCGACGACCGACTCGACCTCGACTCCCGTGCCGTCGGGGAGCAGAATCGTCGCCGACAGCGGGAGTTCCGGTCCCAGCAGCTCCTCGTCGGTTTCCCGGCGCAGTTTCGTCACGCCGCGAACGTGCTCGACGCCGACGTCCGCGACGTACGCGCGAACGGCGGCCTCGAGTCGCTGGCGCTCGTGGCGGCGCTGGGCCAGCGAGTGGAACCGCTCGCCGTGGCTGGTCCACAGTTCCGTGAGCCGATCGATGACGGCCGCTTCGAGGTCGTCGCGGTCGGTTCGCCCGGTTCGCAACGCGTCACAGATCGCCGTTCGTAGCAACTCGAGGCGTCGCGTCTCCGGCGGGTCGTCGTCCTCGCTCTCGAGGCCGTGCACGTGAGCGAACTCGTACCGGCGCGGACAGTGGAGATACGTTTGCACCCCCTCGATCGAGACCCGCTCAGTCACGTCGCACCACCTCGCCGGCGGCGAACTCGAACTGCGAGCGGACGGCCGTCGCGAGTTCCTCGTCGACGTTCCCCTCGAGGACGACGGCGATCTCCTCGAACAGCGCCTCGGTCTCGGCGAGGTCCGCCTCACCGCCGGTGCTCGCCTCCCGGAGCACTCGCTCGAGTTCCCCTCGTGGCTCTGCGAGCAGTTCCTCGAGCGCGCTGGTGCGCCCGTAAACTGCCGCCTCCCGGGCACGTGCGTCGACGTCCTCGAGGGTGACGTCGGGATGGTCTGCGAGTAGTTTCACGTACCGCGACTCCTCTCGCGATCGACCGAGGCCGCCTGACTCACGTTCGTACGAACAGAGGTACAGCTGCGAGTGTGCCGCCCGCGCGCCCAGTGCGAGCGCCCGTCTGGCCCGCTGGGCGTGGTAGGCCTCGAACGGGTTCCCGACCGACGCGGGCGACGAGACGGGAGCGAACGTGCGTGCCACGTCGGCTGGCGACGGACCGGTGACGGCCGGGTAGTTCGGCATCGACTCGAGCCACGGCGTCGGGAACAGGTTTGTGAGGTGCTGTCGGCCGGGATAGCGGTCGTCGAGCAGGTCGAGCAGGAAGACCGCCTCGCGACCATCGTACTTGAGATCAGCGACGGGACAGACCGTCACACCGCCCGTCTCTGGTCGCGTCTCGATGTCGTGGACGTACGGCGCGTCGTACTCGATCGTCCGGCGAAGCATCCGGCGCAACCCCGCCCAGTCGGGAGAGACGACGTCGGTCTCCTCGACGAACCGGGCGATCTCGAGGACGCGACGGACGCTCTCGTACTGTTCTCGGGCGTCGGCCCACGTCTCGCTCTCGGCGATCCGCCGTTTCAGGTCGGTGCGAACGAGCCAGCGCTCGAGCGACCGGGCGAGACTCGAGTCGGTACACTCCTCGACGAGGTCGGGAGCGAAGTCGGGGACGCGAGCGGCCAGTCGCTCGCGGGCACGCTCCCGTTCGTGACCGCAGTTGTACGCGACGAACGCGTAGAGTTCGTTGACCGCGGGGTCCTGGGCGAGCGAGTGCGTGCCGACCGTCGCCGTTGGAACCCCCGCGTCCCGAAGGCGTTCTCGCGTCTCGGGGACCCGTTCGATCGTCGGGACGGCGACCGCCACGTCGTCGTAGCGCCACTCGTCGTGGCGATCGCAGAGGGTCTGTATCTCCGTGGCGACCTGCCGGTCCTGCTCGCGAGCCGTTCCGGCCCGTATTCGCCGCACACTCGCGGGCTCGCCGCTCGACTCGTCCGTCGCGAGGAGGTCGACGATCGTCCCGTGATCGGCGTTCGCCCGCGTGGTCGGCGCTGCCGGCGGCTCGATCGTCTCGATCGCGAGTCCGTCTGCGAGATCCTCGAGGTTGCCTGGTTCGACCCGCGTGCGCTCGACGCTCGCGTGGCGCTCGCCGAGGCAAACGAGCGCTGCGTCGTCCGTGAGGGCGGCGAGGTACCGTCGGTCGAGTCGCCGACACTCCTCGAACTCGAGGACGAGCACCGCGTCGAACGACGAACTGACGCGGCTTCGCAGACCGTCGCGGTCGTCCTCGAGGAGGTCGACCGCCCGCGGGATCACGTCCGCCCGCTCGACGAACCCGCGAGCGCGCAGTTCCTCGTGGAACCGGTCGTTCATCGCGTACAGGAAGTCGAGACACTCGTGGGGCTCCTCGAGGTCGTCGTGGCGAAGTCCCTGCCGCGTCGCCGCGAGGAGCAACTGTCCGACGTCGCGGGTGAAGCTGTCGTGCTGGCGGGCGCGCTCGAGGTACGCCGGCACGTCGCGTTTCGCGCCGTCGATCACCATCGAGACGAGTTCGATCCGCTCTTCGTAGGCGAGTCGATCGAGCGTCGGATCGTACTCCTCGAGGACCTTCGAGGCGTGTTCCGGCAGCGACTCGACTCGGGGACTGCGCGGCGTGGCGTTCGTCGCGTCGGCGCTCGTGAGCGCCTCGCGGACGCGCTCGACCCCCGCGGGCTGGCGCTTGAGGACGAGGACGTTTCCTGGCCCGTACTCGTCGGCGAGGGCGGCGTACTTCGCTGTGACGACCTCGAGGACGTCGCTGTGAGGCGACGGGAGGACCTTCAGGACGCCGTCGAGATCGGTGGTGGGCGAAGACATCAGTCGGTCGGTCTGTCACGGAGTAGTGACTCTCTCGTATTTAAACTCTCGTCCGGCGTCACACTCGATATCGAGACCCTGTCGTATCGGGTCGAGGATGGCTCGGAACTCGAGCGAGTTCGACGGGTTCGCCGAGACGAATCCTTAATACGTTGCACTGTGACACGTTCGCACATGGATGACATTTTCGTCGCACGGCTCATGTCTACCGACCTCCACACCGTCTCTCCCGACACGCTCGTCGAGGATGCGGGCGAAGCGATGCTCGAGAACGGCATCGGCTCGGTCGTCGTCGTCGACGAGGACGAACGACTCGAGGGGATCCTGACGACCACCGACTTCGTCGAAATCGTCGCCGAGAGCCATCCGAAAGCGCAGACGTCCGTCTCGCGATACATGACCACCGACGTCGTCACGACGCACGCGCAGGCGTCGATCCGCGACGTCGCGGACACGATGATCGAGCACGGCTTTCACCACCTGCCGGTCGTCGACGAGGAGGAGGGCGTCATCGGGATGGTGACGACGACTGATCTCGCAGCTTACCTGTCTCACGTCCAGACGCCAAGTCCCGCGTGACGGCGCGGTGTGCCATCACGCCGATCCGCCGTCGGCCTCGAGCACCGCCAGATACCCCACGTAGACGAGTGCCGAGGCGACGAGTGCGATCGCGAGAACCGTCACGCCGACGTAACCCTCGAGGGCAACGTTCGGATTTGCCCACAGGTACGCGCCGCCCTCCACGGCGAAGACGAACAGCGCGCCGTAGACCGCGGTGAACGCGATCGCACGGGCGAGTCCGACGAGTCCGCGCTGACGACTGTTGAGCAGTTCGACGACGAACAGGAACGCGAGCGCGAGAAAGTAGAACGGTTCCGGCAGCGCCTGTCCCAGTCGGTGGCTGCCCTGGATCGCGACGACGCCGTAGTACGCGAGCGCGAGGAGGACGGCCCCGATCAGCGTGAGCGTGAGGCCGTAGCCGCTGGCGTCGTCCGGACTCGGGGTCGTGACCGGCCCGCTCGAGGACGTGGCCTCCGAAGCGTCACTGGCCATGTGCCTAGCCGGTGGATGGTGTCCTTAGTTAACGACGGCCTGTTCGGATCCCGTCGGAGCGTCGACCGTACTCGTCGGACCGGAGTCCCAGAGGCCGTCAGTTCATACGGTCTGCTGTAACTGTTTACCGGCGCATCTGCAACCCGTCATGCGGATGCGTCGGAAATGACTTACAGTAGTCCGTATCAGAGGTCGAACGTCGCGGCCGCAGTCTCCATGTCCTTGTCGCCACGTCCCGAGAGGTTCACCAGGATGGTATCGTGTTCGCCGTCGTCGGCCAGCTGGAGGGCGCGTGCCACCCCGTGGCTCGACTCGAGGGCCGGAATGATTCCCTCGGTCTCGCTCAACTCCCTGAACGCGGCGAGGGCCTCGTCGTCGGTGATGCCAGTGTACTCACAGCGACCCACTGCCTGGAACATGGCGTGTTCGGGACCGACGCCGGGGTAGTCCAGCCCTGCGGAGACGGAGTGGACCTCGACGTCCTCGTCGATCACGCGCGTTTTCATCCCGTGGAGAACCTCGTCGTCACCGCTCGAAAGCGGGGCGGCGTGGCGCTTCGAGTCTGCGCCCTCGCCGCCGCCTTCGGCACCGTAGAAGGCGACGTCGTCGTCGCGGAACGCGTGGAAGAGCCCGATCGCGTTCGAGCCACCGCCGACGCAGGCGACCGCTGCGTCCGGCAGTTCGCCCGTCCGCTCTATCATCTGCTCGCGGGCTTCCTCGCCGATGACCGACTGGAAGTCACGGACCATCCGCGGGAACGGGTCGGGACCGACGACGCTGCCGACGAGGTAGTGGGTGTCCTCAACGTTCTCGGCGAAGTCCTCGAGTGCGGCGTCGACGGCGTCGGCGAGGCCGGCGTCACCGCGAGTGACCTCGTTGACGTCGGCACCCATCAGCCGCATCCGGAAGACGTTCATCTCCTGGCGCTCGACGTCTTTTTTCCCCATGTAGATCTCCGTCTCGAGGTCGAGCAACGCGCCGACCATCGCGGTCGCGACGCCGTGTTGGCCCGCGCCCGTCTCGGCGATCAGCCGCTCGCGACCCGCCTTCTTCGCGAGCAGGCCCTGCCCGAGCACGTTGTTGATCTTGTGTGCGCCGCCGTGGAGCAGATCCTCGCGTTTGAGGTAGATGTCGACCCCGTACCGTTCGCTCAGGTTGCGAGCGTAGTAGATCGGCGTCGGCCGGCCGGCGAACTCCTCGAGGAGGTCGCGAAGCTCCGTCTGGAACTCGTCGGTCGCGCTCACGTCGTCGTACGCGTCGGCGAGTTGCTCGAGAGGTTCGAGCAGCGGTTCGGGAACGTGCCGTCCCCCGTAGCCTTCGAAGTCGCCCTGGGACATGTCTACACCACCGTTGCCGTGCTGGGTAAAAATACGTTCGGAGATGGACAGCGATATCCACTCGCGTCACCCTCCGGACGTCGCTGTACCGTCTCGGATCTCGGCCGGCCGCTCGAGATCGGCCGTGAGACCGAACGTCGACTCGAGCGAACCTGCCCTCTGCAATATTAGGTGCCTATTATGTGCATCCATGTATATCATATGTTTAGCGAAAATACTTATGTGATGGTCCGTCCGAGATAGCGGTACCGATGTCCGTGAATACGACCACGAACTGGGCTGATCCGGCGACCTGTCCCTTCTGCGGTGGCGACTTACCCGATCCCGGCGCTGGCTTCGTCGACCACCTCGGCGAGAGTCCCGACTGCGAGTCGGGCTTCGAGATCTGGCGGGAGAACGTCGCCGGCGACGTCGCCGGCGAGTGGAGCGGATAACGCCGGCTGAAGCCGACCTCGAGTGTGTCGCCGCCACCTCCTCCATCGAGCGGTCCGTGTGTTACGGAGTCGCCTTCTGAACTCGCCATCAACACCTTCGATACTGTGTACTAAGTTATTCCGTACCACGAACCACAGCGGACGCGTCCAACGGCCCGTGACACACCCTGACATATGTCTCAGTTCAAGTCAGGCTCGCCCGCCTATCGCGACAACGCGCACAAACCACGTCGACACACTCGTCGGGAAGCGCATGGTCGAGAAGCAGTGTTTCGACCTCGAGCGTTCGAGTTGATTCGACGCCACGTTCGACGAGACACCCGTCGGCGTTCTCGAGCGTCGTGCTCTCGATCTCGACTGGGGTCGAAAGTCTTCTCGGGCCGTGCTAGCTCGGGCGTATCTGGCGGATACGACAATGTACGTTGCCAAAAACAATTACTGAATACTATGTGGCGAGAGGTTGTATGGTAGACAATACCGAGCAGACGAGTACTGCGCCGTCAGCCACGAGACGGCGGTACATGAAGGCGACGGGTGCCGTTGCCGTGGGGGCACTCGCCTCCAGTGCGGTCGCAGCCGACGGGCGAACCGATCCGAGCACCTTTTCCGACGAGTTTCTCGAGGCGGTCGAGAACGGAGAGCCGGTGTACGGCGTCTCCGCGTCCCTGGCGGGGATGGATCCCGTGACCGTCACCTCGCACGTGGACACCGACTGGATCTGGATCGACACCGAGCACGCAGCGTACGACGTTCGAGAAGTGCGAGAGATGATGAGCGTCATTCCAGAGGATACCGCCGGGATCACGCGCGTTCCGGGCGCCCATCCGAAGGAAGTCGAGCGCGTGCTGGACGCTGGATCGGACGGCGTCATCGTTCCCAAGCTTCGGACAGTCGAGGAGGTCGAGGAGTTCGTCGCCAGCGCCTACTATCCACCGAAAGGAGACCGGGGCGTCGCCGGTTCTCCGGCCAGCACGTTCGGTCTCGAGTTCGACGAGGAGTACATGCAAACGGCGAACGAGAACGTCTTCGTCGTCATCCAGGTCGAAACAGCGGAACTCGTCGACAACATCGATCGCGTCGCACAAATCGAGGGCATCGACTCGCTGCTCATCGGTCCAGCGGACCTCTCCTCGCAGCTCGGCGATCCGCTCAACACCGACACGGCGGAGTTCCAGCGGGCAGTCGATCGGGTTCGCCGAGCAGCAGAACGTAACGACATCGCGCCGGGATACTGGATCGGGCTGGACGACGCCGAGCCGTTCGTCGAGGAGGGCTGGCAGGTCCTCTCGCTCGGCAGCGATGCGGCGCTACTCGCCCAGGCCGTCCAGGAGCGGATCGACGACTCTCCATGAGCGAATAGCTCGAAATATGAAAACCACGTGAAGAAGCGTACTCGCCGGGATTTGAACCCGAAGCAAGAATCATGGACTCGCCGGGATTTGAACCCGGGGCCTCTTCCTTGCGAAGGAAGCGATCTGCCGCTGATCTACGAGCCCTCGAGCATTCGTAACCGGGGTCGCTATTTGTAGCTTGTGTTTCGACAGCGGCGTGGGAGACACTCTCGCGACGAGGTCGGCGATCACGAATCCGACCGATCACCGCTCCGTCGCGGCCAGCCGCCTGAGTCGGGCGATCCGATCCTCGGTCGGAGGGTGGGTCCGGAAGGAACCGGACGCGAGGTCGTCGACCGCCGGCGGGAGGACGTCCAGTGCGACGACCGCCTGTTCCCACTTCCGGAGGTCCGTCGTCGGCGTCGCTCTGGCGTCCGAGAGCGTGGCGAGCGCGCTGGCGAGTGCCGCTGGCGATCCCGTAAGCGCCACGGCGCCGGCGTCGGCGTGCCACTCCCGGCCGCGCGAGAGGATCGCGACGCCGAACTGGCCGTACGATTTCAACAGCCCGAAGACGCCGTTCCAGAACCGGTCGTCGACGTCCCGCGGGTCGTCGTCGATCCAGTCGTCGGCGATCAACACGGGGACCATCGCGGCGGACATGATCCGGCTGTCCCAGTTCGCCAGATGACTGACCTCGTGGGCCAGGACGGCCTCGAGTTCCGCGCCCGGGAGCGCCTCGAGGAGGCCGGTCGAGACGGCGACGACGGCCGTCTCGCCGCTGCCGAGCGTGAACGATTCGGGTCGATCGGTCTCGGTGACGTACACGTCGGGCGCGGGAACGTCCGCGAGCTGTGCGAGCCGGGCGACCGTGGCCTCGAGGTCGGCGTCGAACTCCGACGCGGGGACGCTGTCGTCGACGAGTCGCTCTCGGAGGTGTCGGACTTCACGTCGCGCTCCGGACACCATCATGACGACGGTGAGAATCGCGCTGAGTCCGAACGCGAGCAGGAGTCCCGCCACCGTTTCGAGCAGGAGGACGATCGCCGCACTCCCCTCGACGACGAGGAGGTACAGACAGCCCAGCGCCCACCCCGTGGCAAGGAGGGAGGCGGGTGTGGGCTGGAATATGTGCGTCGCGGCGGTGTAGCGGGCGATCGTCGGCCACCAGTCGACGACGAGGATCAATCCGAGCACAGCGCCGACCGCCACGAGAAACGGCGGCACGGATGCAACGTCGCTGATCGCCGGCAGCGACGCGAACCCCTCGAAGGCAGAATGCACCCATCCCCAGACGGCGAACGCGAGCACGCCCCCGAGGATGCCGACAAGCAGTGCGACGACGAGCGCGACCGTCGCGAGGATGGCGACGGCGACCACCATCCGAACCAGCAGCGAGAGATGGAGCCGATACATGTTCATGCAAACTGTCCTGTTGCCGAACGTAGGTAAACGTCGGTGCAAAAACCTTCTGGAAGCGAGAATCCGACACAGACGGAAGAGCGCCGAACGCCCACTGTCTGGGGTCGCCCAGCGTGGAACACGTCGAGATGAGTGCGATCGAGACCGTCGATCTCTCACGCCATCACGCTCTCGGCCGGGTGCCGCTCGTCCACCTGCAACAGTCGGGCCCGGCCCGCGACCAGCCCCAACAGGAAGCCAACGAAGTGCGCGACCAGCGCGGCTCGCGGACTCGCCGTTGCGATCGTGACGGCGGCAGCCAGCGAGACGAAGACCAGCCAGACGAGCCAGCGCGGGACGTCGACGCTCGAGGCGATGCTTTCGGCGACGGGATTCACTACGAGGAGATAGCCAAGGAGTGCGAAGACGGCACCGCTCGAGCCGAGGACGGCGGCCCCGTACCCGAAGAAACCCGTCACCCAGACCTGCGTGACGCCCGCGATCGCTCCAGTGACGAGGAAGAAAGTGTGAAACCGGAGTCGGGTGGTCGCGCGGGCGACGGGCCATCCGAACAGCACGAGTGCGACGCTATTGGACAGCAGGTGTGCGAGGCCGGCGTGTGCGTAGACGCTGGTGGCGATCGTCCACGGGTGTTGCGAGAGCGGCGTCGAGAGGACGAACAGACTGGCGACCACGCCGAGCACGCCGGCGACGCTCTGGACGATCGCGACGAGCAAGAATACGACGAGCGTCTCTTCGATTGGACTTCCCGACGAACGCGACATGTCAGTCAGTACGTCGGGTAGCTACAAAAGCACTCAGGAGACCAGCAGCTATTCGGTCCGGCGCAATCGGTTCCAGTAGCGAGTGGAACTGCGCGAGAGGTAACCGATCGCGATCAGTCTTCGAGGACGATCTCGATCGAGACGTCGTTGGGCACCTGGATGCGCATGAGCTGTCGGAGTGCGCGTTCGTCGGCGTCCAGGTCGATCAGGCGCTTGTGGACGCGCATCTCCCAGTGCTCCCACGTCGCGGTACCCTCGCCGTCGGGCGACTTGCGCGTCGGAACCTCGAGCGTCTTCGTGGGCAGCGGGATCGGCCCACTGAGGTTGACGCCGGTGTTGTTCGCGATCTCGCGGACGTCGTCACAGATGTCGTCCAGATCTTCGGGACTCGTGCCCGCGAGTCGAACGCGTGCTTGCTGCATTTATTTCTCGTTGACGTCGAGGACCTTCCCGGCTGCGATGGTCTGGCCCATGTCGCGGATGGCGAAGCTCCCGAGTTCGGGGATCTCGCTCGAGGGTTCGATGCTGAGGGGCTTCTGTGGTCGGATGGTGACCACAGCAGCGTCACCCGACTGGATGAAGTCGGGGTTCTCCTCGGCGACTTCGCCGCTCGAGGGGTCCATCTTCTTGTCGATGGATTCGATCGTACACGCGACCTGCGCCGTGTGGGCGTGGAAGACCGGCGTGTACCCTGCGGTGATGACCGAGGGGTGCTGCATGACGACGATCTGCGCCTGGAACGTCTCGGCGACGCTTGGCGGCTCGTCGGCGGGGCCACAGACGTCACCGCGGCGGATGTCGTCCTTGCCGATGCCGCGGACGTTGAATCCGACGTTGTCACCGGGCTCGGCCTTGGGCACTTCCTCGTGGTGCATCTCGATCGTCTTGACTTCGCCGCCCACGTCGCTGGGCTGGAAGGAGACGTTGTCGCCGGTGTTCATGACACCGGTCTCGATCCGTCCGACGGGGACGGTACCGATACCCGAGATGGTGTAAACGTCCTGGATCGGGAGGCGCAGCGGCGCGTCCGTCGGCGGCTCCGGCTCGGGCAGCGCGTTCAGGGCCTCGAGCAGGATTTCGCCGTCGTACCACGACGTGTTGTCGCTTTCCTCGGCGATGTTGTCGCCTTCGAACGCCGAGATCGGGATGAACGAGGCGTCGTCGGTGTTGAACTGGACCTGCTTGAGCAGCTGCTCGACCTCGTCGACGACCTGGTTGTAGTCGTCTTCGGAGTAGTCGACGACGTCCATCTTGTTGATGCCGATGATGAGCTCGTCGATACCCAGGGTGCGGGCCAGGAAGACGTGCTCCTGGGTCTGGGGTGCGACGCCGTCGTCTGCGGCGACGACGAGGACGGCGTTGTCCGCCTGCGAGGCACCGGTGATCATGTTCTTGACGAAGTCACGGTGGCCCGGACAGTCGACGATGGTGAAGTAGTACTCGTCGGTGTCGAACTCCTGGTGGGCGATGTCGATGGTGACACCACGCTCTCGCTCCTCGGCGAGGTTGTCCATCACGTAGGCGAACTCGAAGCCGCCTTTGCCCTTCTCTTCTGCTTCTTCGCGGTGCTGTTCGATGACGTGCTCGGGTACGCTCCCCGTCTCGTAGAGGAGTCGCCCGACCAGCGTACTCTTCCCGTGGTCAACGTGGCCGATGATGGCCAGGTTCTGGTGCGGTTTGTCTTCGCTCATTGTTGTAGCTCACGCGCAGAGGCGCTTATATCGGTCTCTTTTGCCCGTTGCGGTTAAAACCATTTCGAAACCGGGTTCAGGGTCCCCCGACGCCCTCTTGCGGTTTGTGTCACGTCCACACGGGTCTCGCCGGTCGACGCCGTCGGTCCGAGAGCCACGACTGTCCGGTCGGCGAGAACGTCTCGAGAACGGTGTCGAATCGCCGGTCAGAGCGGCGGCAGTCGGCCGACGTCGGACAGCACCGCAGTCGCCGTCTCGGGGCCGCCAGCACCGCGTCCGCTGTTGTGGAGGCTGCCGGCGTGGCGGGTCTCGATCTGGACGATGTTTCGGGTTCCGGTCACGGCGAGCGCGCCGTTTTCCGGCACCAGACGGGGACCGACGCGCACTCCATCGCGCGTGGCCTCGCCGATGAGCCGGATCGTCCGGCCGTCCTCGGCGGCGAGTTCGAGCGCGCTGCCGGGGACGTTCTGGATGCCGGTGACGTCCGCGTCCTCGAGGCTGAAGCCGCCGTCTGCGAGCACGTTCGCGAGGATGACGAACTTGAGCGCGGCGTCGGTGCCATCGACGTCGAACGTCGGGTCGGCTTCCGCGACGCCCAGGTCCTGGGCCTCGCTGAGGACGTGTTCGTAGTCGAGGCCTTCGGCGGCCATCCGCGTGAGGATGAAGTTCGCGGTGCCGTTCAACACGCCGCGGACGGCTGTCACGGCTTCCGGCGTGCTGTCTTCGATCGTCGAGAGGATGGGGATCGCCCCGCCGACGGTCGCCTCGAACCGAATCGAGCCCGCGCTCTCGCGCTCGAGGTCGCGCAACTCTTCGTACCGCTCTGCGACGGGTCCCTTGTTCGCGAGGACGGCGTGGCGGTCGTCCTCGAGCGCCCGCCGGACGTGTGAGAAGCCGGGTTCGGCGTCGCCGAGCGTCGTCGGGGTGGCCTCGACGAGGACGTCGTAGTCGGTCTCGAAGAGCTCCTCCGGCGTCGCGCTCCCGAGTGCGTCCCCCGCGTCCTTGCGCTCGAGTGCGCTCGAGACGTCGATCCCGTCCGCGTCGACGGTGGCGTGTCGCGAGTCCGCGAGGGCGACGACCTCGTGGCCGTACTCGCCCGCGAGTTCGGCGACCGATCGGCCGACTGCGCCGGCACCGAGAACGGCGAGCCGCATCAGGCATCACCTCCCGGCAGGGGTTCGACGACGGAGAGGTCGCGTTCGTCGGCGATCGATCGGACGGCCGCGATGGCGTCCTCGACGCGCCCGGAGTCGACGGCGAGACGGAGTCGCGCACTCGAGACGGCGTCGATGCCATCGGGTGCGGCAAGCGAGAGGTCGACGACGGCCGCGGCCGCATCGGCTTCGATCGCCTCGAGGGTCTCCGAGAGGTCGGTCTCGACCAGGTGGCCGACGAGGACGACGCTGACCTCCTCGCCGTAGCGTTCCGCGCCGGCCTGGATCACGTTGACGCCGGCGTCGCGGAGGCCGTCGACCACGGCGTCGAACCGGTCGGGGGGACACTCGAGGTCGACCTCGACGGGGATGTGCCCCCGCGGTGTGATGTTGCCGCGTTCGTGGTGGATACTCAGGAGATTCCCTCCGTTGTCGGCGATTGGTGCGAGCGCCCGGAGCAACTCTCCGGGTTCGTCGACGAGCTCGAGTCGAACGGTGTAGGCACGGATGCCACCGTCCGTCTCCGGCTCGTCGTCTATTTCCTCACCCATCACCGACACCTCCGAACTGCGGGCGTCCACACGTCATGATGTACGAGTGTGGGATTGGCGCGTAAAAACATATAGGCGTTCCCAAAACTGGCCACGCTCGGTCGCCCCTAGAAGTGATCCTCGCCCGGATTCGACGAGCCCCAGTCGCCGCGGCCGCCCTCGGTACGATCGATGCCCATGATCGACTCGGGCTGGTCGGGACCGCCGAGTTCTTCGCGCGCGTCGGGGACGCGAACCGTGACGGCATCGATCTCGGGCCACTTGAGCAGTTCGGCCTCGATGTTGCCCGTCGTGACGTCGCTGATCGAACAGCCGCGACAGCCACCGCCGAGTTCGACGACGACCTCGCCGGTCTCCGGGTCCGCCTCGCGAACGGCGCTGGTGCCGCCGTGCATCTGGATGATGGGCATCTCGCGAGCGAGCCAGCGCTCGACGCGGTCTTTCAGCGGCGCGTCGTCCCCCTCGAGTTCGGTCATCGTCCGCCCTAGGGAGTCGACGCGGGAATAGTTTCGGTTCCCGTTCACTCCTCGCTGCCGCGTCGGCGAAGCCACTCGAGCGCGAGCGCACCGCCGGCGAGTCCGGCGGTGGCGGTGAAGCCGGATAGCTGGTCGCCGCCCGATTCGCTTCCCGAGTCGTTCGTCGACTCGGGTTCGGGGTCGGTCGCTGTCCTCTCGTCGTCGCCGGTCAGCGAGGGCGGGTCGGCCTGCTGGCCGGCTTCGATCGGGAACGTGTACAGCCCGCCGTCCGTCGGGGCGTTCGGAATCAGAGTCGTGCTACTGGCGACGAAGACGTCCTCGCGCGCGACGCGGGCGGTCCAGAATCCCGCCGTTTCGGGATCGCGCCACCAGGCGAGTTCCTCGGGTTCGGCGGGATCGGTGACGTCGTGGATCTTCACGCCGCCCTGGTACCACGCCGAGTAGAGGTGACCGCCCCGGAGTTCGAAGTTGTGGGCTGTGGTCCACGACCCGCCGCGGTAGGAGGCGTCGGCCGTCGCCGGCGGATCGATCGTCGCCAGCTGCCGGATGTCGTCGCGGTCGGAGACGTCGAACAGGTCGATTCCGCCGGCACCCTCGGGATCGCCGGGATCGGTCGCCCAGCTCTCCCTGCCGACCGCCAGGAGGTCGCCGCGCTCGTCGAGCGTCGCGAAGTGGTCGTTTCCGGGCAGTCCCAGGTAGGCGTCGTTCACCGCGGCCGCGTCCAGCTCGAGCTGGTCGTCGACGGTCGTCTCGGCGACGTGGCCGAGATACTGGGGATCGCTGGGATCGCTCACGTCGAGCAGGTAGGTGCCCGCGTTCCAGTAGGCGAGTGCGGCGACGTCGCCGTGGACGGTGACGTCGTGGAGGTAGTGCAGCCGCGAGTCGACGTCGCGCCACGCGGGTTCGTGGTCGGCGACCGACCAGCGGGCGATCTCCTCGAAGTCGTCTCCGCTCGCGTCGAGGACGACGAGAGGGTTTTCCGCCGTGCCGTTGCAGACGAGATAGAGCGTTTCGTCGTCGAGCGAACAGTTGTGGACGTGAAAGCCGGTCTCGTAGGGTTCGCCTGCGCGGACGGGATCGCTGGGATCGCTCACGTCGTAGCAGACGATGCCGTAGAAGTCGTCGTCGAAGGCGGGGTTTGCCGGTCCTGGGACGGCCAGTCTGTCGCCGGCAACGTCGACGTCGAGCACGTCGGTGAGGCGACGGTCGCCGACGGCGATGTCGCGCCGCTCGGCGAGGAGGGTCGGATCGCGGGGGTCGCTCACGTCGACGACCGCGAAGCCGTCGACGACCGCCAGGTAGGCCACGTCGCCGTCGTCGCCGACGACCGTCTCGCACGCGCCGTCGACCTCGAGCCGGCCCAGCGGCTCGTAGGCGTCGGCTGCGGCGGTGGCGGGGACGGAACTGCCGAGCGTCGTCGCGGCGGCGGTGCCGACGCCGGCGCGGAGGAGGGTCCTGCGACGCATACGCGTACATCTTCTCCCCGGGCCAGCTACAAAACAGTGGCGCGGATCGACTCGATCTCGCGTGCGAGCGGCCCTAGTTTCGCATTCGTCGTCGATCGCCAGTTCCCTCGGTCAGCGCGCTCGCGAGTGCACCCTCGACGACCACGTCGTCGCCGAGGTCCGTCACCGTGATCTCGGGGACGTTCGTCATCACGGTGTCTTCGATTCGCTCGCGGATCGGATCGATCACCAGTTCCTCGTTTCGCAGCGCGACCGCCCCGCCGAAGGAGACGACAAGCGGCGCGAACGCGTGGACGACGTTCGTCACGCCGATGACGTTCCAGTGGGTCACCTGTTCGATCGTGTGGTCGGCCAGGTCGTCCTCGCCGGCGAAGGCGAAGACGTCTTTCGCCGTGAAGTCGGGGTCCTCGAGTGGTAACTCGGTCGAGATCGTCGGATCGTCTTCGGCGAGCAGGCGCGCGTAGTCGGGGATGTTGTTCCCCGAACAGTACGCCTCCCAGTGGCCCTCGTGGCCACAGCCGCAGGTCATCCGCCCGTGAGGGTCGACGACGTAGTGGCCGACCTCGCCCGCGTTGCCGTCCCACCCGCTCAGGACCTCGCCGTCACAGCAGACGCCCGCGCCGACCCCCGAGGAGATGGTGATGTAGGCCATGTCGTCGGGGTTGCGATCCGAGTGAAAGCGTTCACCGATGACGCCCGCGTTCGTGTCGTTGTGCAGGTACACCTCGTCGCTGTCGACGAGTTTCTCTATCGGTCCCGTCAGCGGAATGCGATCGATCGTGTCGGGGAGGTTCGCAGGATCGATCACTGCCCCTTCCGCGAGGTCGAACGGTCCGATCGAACCGATCCCGACGGCCTGGATCTGGACTGGATCGATCCCCGCGTCCGCACACGCCTCTCGGAGCGTCGCCAGTACTTTCTCCGTCACGTCGATCCCCGTCGGCCCGCGCGGCGTTGCGTCCTTGCTCGAGCCGACGGTCGTCCCGTCGCTCTCGGCGACGACGGCCCGGACGTTGGTCGCGCCGAGGTCGACGCCCGCGTAGTAGAACATCCCTACCCTATGGGACGGCCGCCACCACACTTAACTACACACATCTTTACTCGTGCTCGAGTATCGGCTTCGAAACAGGTCCACGACGACCGACTCCACCGACACTCGTATGCTGTTTGCTATCATATACTAGTTATGGCCACGGAGGACGCTTCCGATCGGGCCGAGTCGCTCTCCGAGTCCGAACGACGCGCGCTCCACGAGGTCGAACTCGGACTCGAGTGGCTCCAGCGAGCACAGGGCTGTCTGATCGAGTTCCACCACGCGACGGGTCACGGGATGGACCACCTCTACCAGGCGGAGATGCATCTGCGAGAGTGTGGCTACGACGACCTCGCCGACGCCGTCCGGAACGACCTCCTCCCTCACGGCGTCGTCGACGAGGACCGCTGGTCGTACGACGTCCTCGAGGACTTCCAGTCGACGCTGCTGACGGCGACGGTCGCCCTCGAGCGGCGGACGCGCCAGGAGGTCGCGGACGGACGGCGACACGTCGCCGAGCGACGGCAGGAACGGGAGTGGAAAGAACGGGCCGACAGGCGCTGACGACGCCGTCTACGCCCGCAGTCACTCGGCGACGCCGTCGCGGACGTAGGTGACGGGACAGTTCGCCGACTGCATGATCTCCTGTGAGGTCGAACCGAAGACCGCCTTCCCGCCGGCCGACTGCCGGCGGCCACCGACGACGATGCGATCCGCGCCGACGTCGTCTGCGAGGTCGACGATCGCCGGGCCGTGGTCGCCGACGACGCCTCTGACCTCGTAGTCGACGTCTGCACCCTCGAACCGCTCTTCCAGTTCTGGAACCGGCGTGCGACGCGCGGCGATCTCGTCCGAATCGGCCTCCTCGAGGGCGACGTCGAACCCGAGCTGGTCACGTATTTCGTCGTACTCCCCGGACGTGAACGCGTGTCCGACCACGACGGTCGCCTCGAGCGGGACCGCGACCTCGAGGACGTCGTCCGCGAGTTCGTCCGCTCGTACCGAGTCCATCGGTCCGACCGCGAGCAGGATCGTCTCGATCGTCATGCTCGAGAGAGGAACGCCGACTGGGTTAAGCGTTCTCGTCCGCACAAGTATTCGGTTCGGTGACAGACACCCGTCACGCGGCGACGCGGTTCACTCTTCGCCGCGGACGAAAGTCGTGGGACAGGGAGCCGACAGCAGGACCTTCTGTGCGGTCGAGCCGAAGACCGCCTTGCCCGTCGGCGAGCGCTTGCGTCCGCCGACGACGACCCGGTCGGCACCGACCTCGGTCGCGAGGTCGACGATAGTCTGCCCGTGGTTGCCGACGGAACCCCGGATCTCGTAGTCGACGCCCGCCTCGTCGAGGACGGCCATCAGATCGCGAATCGTCGCGTGGCGCGCGGCGACCTCGTCGGCGTCTCCCGTCTCTCCGTCGGGATCGACGTCGAGTCGGTCGAGCACCTCCTCGTACTCGTCGCTCGTAAATACGTGGGCCAGCACGACGGTCGCGTCGGCTGGCTGTGCGACGTCGACGACGGTTTCGGCCAGCTCGTCCGTCCGATCGGCGTCTCCGGGACCGACCGCGAGCAGGATCGTCTCGAGGGTCATACCGGCTACTACGTCCCTCCTCCGTCTTAAACGTTCATCGTTAATTCTATATCGAGTAAATACGTTCTCACCGTCCCGGACGACTTATTCGTTCGACGGTGGAGTCGGACGTATGGACGAACCCGACCTCTCCGGACAGACCGTCCTCGTGACGGGCAGTGCGAAAGGCGTCGGCCGCGAACTTCTACTGGCGACGGCCGCCTGCGGCGCGGCGACGGCGGTCCACTACCACACGAGCGCGGACGCGGCACGCGAGGCCGCTGCAGACGCCACCGAGCGCGGCGCTTCCGACGCGACGACCGTCCAGGGCGACGTCACCGACCCCGACTCAGTCGACGGCCTTTTCTCGGCGGTCGAAGCCGACCTCGGCAGCGTCGACGTCCTCGTGAACAACGTCGGCGCGTTCGCACCCGCCCACTGGGAGGAGATCGACTTCGAGACGTGGAACCGGGTCCTCGAGACGAACGTCAACGGCACCTACCTCTGTTCGAAGCGCGCGCTCCCGGCGATGCGCGAGAACGGGTACGGACGGATCGTCAACGTCGGCTACGCCTCCTCCGAGAAGGGACTGGTCAGTCCGAAGAACTTCCCGTACTTCGTCGCGAAAGCCGGCGTCCTGATGTTTACCCGGATGCTCGCCGCTGACACCCAGGACGACGGCGTGACGGTCAACGCCGTCTCTCCGTACGTCGTCGAGAACTCCGAGGAGTTCCCCGACGACCTCCCACGTGGACGCCCCGCAGCCTACGAGGATCTGATCCGTCCGATGCTGTTCTTCCTCGATCCCGACACCGGGTACGTCAGTGGAGAGAATCTCGAGATCGACGGCGGCTGGTTGCCCGAGCGCGTGTGACGGACGGGCCCATCGAACGCACCCGAGGTCCGTGACACGGGCGACCGCTCCACAATCCTATTACCGACACAGCGCCAACGACGACGTATGGAACCGAACGTCGGTGGATTCGACAGGACGGTGCGGATCGCCCTCGGGCTGGCGTTTCTGTCGATCGCGCTCGCGGCGGTCGCGTCCGGATCGACGCTCGGCGAGTCGACGCGGACCGTCCTCGTCGCGGGGACGTCGCTCGTCGCGGCCGTCCTTCTCGCCAGTGCGATTCTCCAGCGGTGTCCGGTAAACAGGCTCCTCGGCATCGACACCTGCGAGACGGCGAGACGGTGACGACGATTCGACCACCGGAAACGCACAAGCGCCCTCGTTCTGTACGTTAACATATGTCTGATACCGAACTCGCGGATCGAGAGTGTATCGCCTGTACGACCGACGACGACCCCCTCGAGGGCGAGGAACTCGACGCTCTCTACGAACGGATCGACACGGACGTCTGGGACGTCGTCGACGAACACCACCTCGAGGGAACCTACGCGTTCGAGGACTTCCGGGACGCACTCGAGTTTACGAAGGAGATCGGCGAACTCGCCGAGGAGGAGTGGCACCACCCGGACATCCACCTCTCGTGGGGCGAGGTCGTCGTCGAGATGTGGACGCACAAGATCGACGGCCTGTTCGAGACCGACTTCGTGATGGCGGCCCGGATGGATCGCATCCACGAGCAGTACGCCCCGGAGTGATCACGATCGTCGGATCCTCGGACGGGAGGGTCCGAGTGCTCGTGACGGAACGCTGCGAGCGCTCGCAACGGCGACTCGAGTCCGCCAACTCGAGGCTGTCGTAACCGTTAGGGGCCGCCCTCGTGTAGTGCGTCTATGTCCAAAAATCGCGTCGTCCAGGGGCGAATGGTCACGCCCGAGTCGCTCGCGGAACTCGTCGAGGGCGAGTCGGTGCTGGAAGCCGACGCTATCGAAGACGCGGATCGGGAGTGTCCCGACTGCGGCGGAGACGTGCTGACGGTCGGCTACATGCCCTCCGTCACCGCATTCGTCACCGGCTGGAAGTGTACAGAGTGTGACTGGCGGGACACCGACCGGGAGTGACCGACCGCGACGGGGCAAACCGACTGCGCTCGAGCGCGACCGTCGTCTCCTTCCGGAGCGCTGTTCCTCGAGCCACAGTTTTTCGACCGGCGTGTCCCTAGCGCCGGTATGGTCCTTCCGATCGCGATGGGCTGGCGACACCTGCTGTTCGCCAGCTGGCCGGTCGATCCCGACGCCCTCGAGGTTCGCCTGCCCGACGCGCTCTCCGTCGACGAGTACGACGGGCGAGCGTGGCTGTCGGTCGTCCCCTATCTCAACGTCGACGTTCGCCCGCGCGGACTCCCCGCGGCGGTCGGCTTCGACCTCCCGGAGCTGAACCTCCGGACGTACGTGCGGTGTGACGGGGAACCGGGCATCTACTTCTTCAGCCTCGACGCCGAGGGGTTGTTCGGCGTCGCGGGAGCGCGGCTCTTCCACGACTTGCCGTACTACTACGCTCGGATCCGCTTTCGAGAACGCGCGGGGCGTGTCAGCTTCACGAGCGAACGCCGCCACCCCGGCGCCCGGTCGGTCCGATTCGACGCGACGTACGAACCCGTCGGCGGGCCGTTTACACCCTCGAGTGGCTCGCTGGCCGAGTTCCTGACGGAGCGGTACCGGTACTACACCGAGGGCCGCGACGGTTCGATACGGTACGCCGACGTTCACCACGACCCCTGGCCGCTCCAGGAGGCAACGGTCACGTTCGCCGAAAACACGCTCTTTCGGGCCAACGGGTTCGAGACACCCGAGGGGAGCCCCGTCTGTTACTACAGTCGGGGCGTGGACATCACGTCATCGCGAAACCGGCGGTTTCGGTGATAATGATAGCTGTGACTGGTTACCGACGCAACCGCAAGGCGGTTCGCGGTTGCGGCGGAACAGACTCACAGCTATCGTTATGAGGCCGCACTCGAGGTCGACTCCCGGTCGCACGGCCGAACCTCGAGTGTGCGAGTCGACGGGGTCTGTGTTCGGCAGGTTTGTCCGCGGTACTGACGTTTTTATCACCGTCGCCCCTCCCGGCGAGTGACTATGGCACTGCGAATCTGGGTGGGGAGACGATGAGCACCGTCGACCGCGTGCGGACCGTCAGCCGCGTCGCGAGCAAGTACTTCGTCGTCTGGGTACTGCTCTTCTCGGCGCTCGCGCTTTACTCGCCGACGACGTTCACGCCGATCGGCGACTACATCAGTCCGCTGCTCGGGCTGATCATGCTGGGGATGGGATTGACCCTCGAGCCCGCCGACTTCAGGCGGTTGATCGACCGACCGCGGGACGTCGCGATCGGCGCTGTCGCACAGTGGCTGATCATGCCGCTGGCGGCGTGGGCACTCGTCGCCGTCATGGGGCTTCCGCCGGCGCTCGGGGTCGGCCTCGTCCTCGTCGGCGCGGCACCCGGCGGGACGGCCTCGAACGTCATGACGTACCTCGGGAAGGGTGACGTCGCGCTGTCGGTCGCGATCACGACCGTGACGACGCTCGCGGCACCGATCGTCATGCCGGCGTGGGTCCTCTTCATCCTCGGCGAGCAGTTGCAGGTGACGTTCGCCGAGATGTTCACCTCGATCGTCCAGATCGTCATCGTTCCCGTCGTCCTCGGCTTCGCGATCCGCTACGTGCTCGATCGGTACGCGCCTCGCGTCGCCGACGTCGGCCTCGACGTCTTCCCGACGATCAGCGTCGCCGCGATCGTGGCGATCGTCGCCGCGGTCGTCGGTCTGAACGTGGACAACATCCTCACGGCGGCACCGCTCGTCTTCGTGGCCGTCGTCCTCCACAACGGGATCGGGCTCGGCTCTGGCTACGCCGTCGGCCGGGCGGCCAGCATGGCGGAAGACCGCGCGCGGACGTGCGCCTTCGAGGTCGGCCTGCAAAACAGCGGGCTCGCCGTCGCGCTCGCGATCAGCTTCTTCAGCCCCGAGGCGGCGCTCATCCCGGCGCTGTTCAGCGTCTGGCACAACGTCAGCGGCCCCGCGCTCGCGAGTTACTTCGCCGCGAATCCGCCGGCCGACGTCGAATCCGTCGACGGAACCGTCGCCTCGAACTGATCGTTCCGGTTTATTTCTCGGTTCTGGTGGCTGAACGTTCGGGTGGAGTAATGTCACTCGACGTCGAACTTCTGTGTATGTACCGAACTATCCTGGTGCCGACCGACGGGAGCGAAGCCGCCGAATCGGCCGTCTCGCAGGCCTACGAGATCGCAGAGCGGTTCGGCGCGACCGTCCACGTCCTGTTCGTCGTCGACGTCGACGTGAACACGCCGTTGAGCCTGTCGACGGAACCGGTCGTCGAGTCGGTTCGCGAGAGCGGCGAGGAACTCACGAGCGAAATCGCCGACGGGGCTCCAGAAGGCGTCGAGACCGTCACCGTCGTCGAGGAGGGCGACCCCCACGAGCGCATCCTCGAGTACGCCGGCGCACACGACGTCGACCTGATCACCATGGGGACCCACGGTCGCCGCGGGCTCGACCGGTACCTGATCGGCAGCGTTACCGAGCGCGTGGTGAGAAGCGCCGACTGCTCGGTGCTGGTGACGCGTGCGACCGAAGCAGCACCCGCGATCCAGAGTGCCGACGCGGCGATCGACACCGCACGCGACGCGCTCGCCGAGGGGGGCCACGACGACGTGACGATCGTCGAGGATCCGTACGAACAGGCCGGCTACTGGATCGTCCGTGCGGAAGGCGACGACCGGACGTTCAACGTCCACGTCGATCGACCGAGCGGCGACGCCCGGATCGCGACGATCGACCAGCGCTGACCACCAGCACCGTTTTGGCCGCTCCGATCCGACCGAGAGACACGAATGCAACTCGAGGCCGCCGCGATCGACATCGGGACGAGCCAGCCGACGGTGCTGTTGAACACCGTCGACGCCGACGACCTGGGCGTCCATCCCCTCGATCGCGTCCGAATCCATCGCGACGGGGCGGCGACGACGGGAATCGTCAAGGTCACCGACGAACTGGTTGCCCCCGGAACCATCGGAATGGCCGAACCGCTCCACTACCTCCGCGGGCCCGTCGACGTGACGCTCGCGGGCTCGCCGCGGTCGGTTCGGTACGTCCGCAAGAAGTTGAACGACATCGAACTCGAGCGCCACGAACTCGAGGCGATCGTCAGCGACGTCCTCGAGAACCGGCTCTCGGACGTCGAACTCGGTGCGTACGTCTCGAGCGTCTACGCGAACGGGCTCTCGCTCGAGGAGACGAAACACCTGACGCAGGCGATGACCGACGCCGGCGAGCGCCTGCAGTGGGACGAGCCGATCGTCGCCGACAAACACTCGATCGGCGGCGTCGCGGGCAACCGCGTGACGCCGATCCTGGTGCCGATCGTCGCCGCAGCCGGGCTCACGATCCCGAAGACGTCCTCGCGGGCCGTGACGTCGCCGGCCGGCACGGCGGACGTCGTCGAGGTCTTCTGTGACGTGGATTTTTCCACCGACGAGATCGAGGAGATCGTCGCGGCGACGAACTGCTGTCTCGTCTGGGGTGGCGGCGTCGACCTCTCGCCGGTCGACGACGAAATCATCCGCGCGGAGAACCCGCTGTCGATCGATCCCCACGGACAGCTCATCGCCTCGGTCCTCTCGAAGAAACGCAGCGCCGGCTCGACCCACGTCGTGATCGACCTTCCCTACGGCGAGGGGGCGAAAGTCGAGAGCCTCCCCGCTGCCAGGGAGCTCGCAGACGATTTCAAGCGCGTCGGCGATCACCTCGACGTCGACGTCGTCTGTGCGATCACCCACGGCTCCGACCCGATCGGCGACGGCATCGGCCCCGTTCTCGAGGCGCGGGACGTCCTCGCCGTCCTCGAGGGCGGCGGTCCCGAGACCCTGCGGCTGAAGTCGATTCGGCTCGCGAACATCTTGCTCGAGCACTGCGGCGTCGACGCGTCGGCCGAGGAAATCCTCGACTCCGGGCGGGCGCTCGAGCGGTTCCGGCAGGTGATCGCGGCCCAGGGCGGCGACCCCGACGTGACCGTCGACGACCTCGAGCCGGGGTCGGAGCAGGTGACGGTCCACGCCGACCGCTCGGGGCTCGTCTCGCGGGTCGACAACCGCCAGCTCAGCGACGTCGCGCGGCGAGCGGGGGCACCGCGCGATCGACGTGCGGGAATCGAGACCCACCGCGTCGCCGGCGAACCGGTCGACGAGGCCGACGAACTGTACACGATCTACGCCGAAACGGCCAGCAAACTCGAGGAGGCGAGCGCGCTCGCCGAGCGACTCGAGCCGATCCGGATCCGGACGCGCGCGGACGCGCTCGTCGAACGCCGGTAAGGGCGGGGGATCGCCACCGACCGACTCCCTCAGGTAGCGCGCACCCACCGAACGTGCCCTGTCGGCCGCGCCACAAGCTATATGCCGCCGTCGGTGGTGGGAATCCAGGCAGATGTACGACACGATCCTCGTTCCGGTCGACGGCAGCGACGCGGCAAACCGCGCGACCGAACACGCGATCAGTCTCGCGTCGACGTTCGACGCCGACCTCCACGCGCTGTACGTCATCGACACGCGACGCTACGGATCGTCGGCGCTTCGCGACTCGGAGGCGATCCTCGAGGACCTCGAGCAGACGGGCCAGTCGGTCCTCGAGGACGTCGTCCAGCGGGCGGCTGTCGACGTAACCACGGAGATGCGACGCGGCCGGCCACACGAGGAGATCGACGGCTACGCCGACGAGATCGACGCGGACCTCATCGTGCTCGGCAACCGCGGACTCGGTGCTCCGGCGGGTGGCGAAATCGGCAGCGTCGCCGAACGGGTCGTCAGGTTCGTGGGTCGGCCCGTGATAACCGCCTGAGATAGACTCGAGTTCGACACTGTCTTCGATCCCTGAGATAAGCTATATCCCGCGTTTTCGCGTGTATCGTCACGCTCCGATGTACGACACGATTCTCGTCCCGACGGACGGCAGTGATCCTGCGAATCGTGCTGTCCAACACGCCATCGAGTTGGCCGACCGCTACGGGTCCGAGATCCACGCGATGTACTGTGTCGAGACCCACCGCTACGGCGAACCCGCGCTGAGTAGCTCCGCGATCGTCCTCGACCAGCTCGAGGAGCGCGGCGAGGAACTGCTCGAGGAACTCGCCGACCGCGCGGACAACGTCGGCGTCGACTGCGGGTGGAGTATCTGTCACGGCCGTCCCTGGGAGAAGATCAACGAGCGAGCCGAGGAGATCGACGCGGACCTCATCGTACTCGGCTATCAGGGACAGAGCCACTCTCGAGACCGCAAGATCGGCAGCGTCGCCGAGCGAGTCGTTCGAACGGCGGATCGGCCGGTGCTGACTGCCTGATAATGATCGACCGTGTCTCACCCGAGCGTCAACACCGGGTGGTCCGAGCGGCGAACGACGCGCGCGGTCGTGCTGCCGAGCAGCTGGTCGGACGTCGCCGCCCGTCCGCGGGTCCCCATGACGATCACGTCGGCGTCGACGCCGTCGGCGTAGCCGAGAATCTCCGCCGCCGGGACGCCCCGTAACACGTCTGCCGTCACCGAGAGCCCGCGGTCGCGGGCCTCGAGTGCGACGGTCTCGATGGCGTTCTCTCCACCCTCGCGGAGGAGGCCGATGATGCTCCGCGGTGCGTCCTCCAGGTCGTAGACCGTCTCGTCGATCACGTAGACGACGTCGACGGTGGCGCCGACGTTTTCGGCGAGATCGAGGGCGTGTTCGGCGGCCCGCTCGGCGGCGTCGCTACCGTCGACGGGAACCACGACTCGCTCGGTCCTGACGGCCTCGACGCTCTGGACGGTGCTGGTTCCCAGACGGACCGACAGCACCGGTGCGTCCGCGAACGTGATCACGCGCTCGGTCGTACTGCCCAGTCGAACGTCCGTCGAGGGCGTCGCCCCGCGCGTTCCCATGGCGATCAGGTCGGCGTCGATCTCGTCGGCGTACGCCAGAATTTCCCGGTGAGCGGCGCCTTCACGAACGTCGCGGACGGCGTCGACGCCCACGTCGGCCGCCAGGTCTGCGACCGCCGCGTTCGCGTCGCGCGCCCGTCGCTCCGACGACCGGCGAACCGCCGCTTGCTGGTCTTCGTCGAGGTCCCCGAGGTCGTCTCCCGTCTCGACGACCGAGAGCGCGTGGACGGTCGCGTCGTCGACTCGAGCGAGCGCGAGCGCCCGTGCGATGGCTCCCTCTCCGCCGGAACTGCCGTCGACTGGAACGAGGATCGTCTCGTACATCTCGAGGGTCGTACCACGGCGACCGTAAAGAAGCCACCCCGAGACTCGAGGCCGACGATCGCCTCGACCGCCGCGTCGCTCCCGACGGAGTCGTTCCAGTCACGTATTTGTGTCGACCGTTCGAACGCGTGGTACATGCACGGTCCGTTCACCGCTCTCAGGTTCACCCGCCGCCGATGAGGGGATTCTACCGCCGTTACGTCCAGGTCGTCGCCCGGTTTCTCCCGTTCGCACTGGCGTTCCTGCGCGACCGGCGGCGATTCCTGCTGTTTGGCCCGCCGCGGCGCACCCCCGAGTCGGTCCACCGCCAGCGTGCCGAACGGATGACGAAGACGATGCTCGAGCTTGGCCCGGCGTTCATCAAGGTTGGGCAGGTACTTTCGACGCGCCCGGACATCGTTCCGCCGACGTACGTCGACGTCTTCTCGACGCTCCAGGACGAGGTCCCGGAGAGCGCTGGCGGCGATCCGCGGACGGTCATCGCGGAGGAACTCGGCGACGTCCCCGACATCGACCGCTCGACACTCGAGACGGTCGCCGGCGGTTCCCTGGCGTTCGTCTACACGATCGAGTACGGCGGCGAGCGAATCGCCCTGAAGGTCAGACGACCCGGCATCAAGACGGTGATCGAACGCGACCTGCGAGTCATCGACGCGCTGGTTCCGATCGTCAGCGTCTTCGCCGACGAACACCAGCAGTATTCGCTCGAGAACGTCGCCGACGACTTCGAGTCGGTCATCCTCGACGAACTCGACTTCGACCGCGAGGCAACCTTGATGAGCGAAATCGACGCGAATTTCGCCGACGACGAGCGGGTGATCGTCCCGGGCGTCTACGAGGAGCTGAGCTCGGAACGGCTGCTCGCGATGGAGTTTGTCACCGGCAGGAAGGTCACCGACGAGGACGTCCTGGCCGACGTCGGCGTCGATCCGACCGAGATGGCGACGCTGATCGCCAGGACGTACCTCAAGATGGGGCTCGTCGACGGTGTCTTCCACGCCGATCCCCACCCGGGGAATCTCTCCGTGACGGACGACGGACGACTCGTCATCTACGACTTCGGGATGAGCCAGCGGCTCACGCCGAAAGATCAGGAAGACATCGCCACCCTCTACCGGACGCTCGTCCGTCGCGACGTCGACGGCTTGCTGAACGCGCTCATCGCACTCGACGTGCTCGATCCCTCGGTCGACCGTACCGCCGCCCGGAACGTCCTCCGGCTGGTGATCGAGAACCTCGAAGGTCGGTCGGAGATCACCTGGCGGCTGATCATCACCGAACTGCTCGAGCGGCTCCGGGACTTTCCGTTTCGCATCCCGCCGGACGTCATGCTCCTCGTCCGCGTCGGCACCGTTGGCGAGGGCGTCTGTCGCTCGCTCGATCCGGAGTTCGACTTTCTGGCCGTCACGCGCGACTTTCTCGTCGATTACGGCTTCATCGAGAGCGAACTCCAGACGCTGCTCGAGGACGTGCGCGACGACCTCTGGGAGTCGCTTCCCGTCCTGGCCGGGACGCCCGCCCGGTTCGACCGGGTCCTCGGCCAACTCGAGCGTGGCGAACTCGTCGTCCGAACGGCTCCGGTCGACGCGAACGGGGACAGCGGCGGCGTCGGTTACGCAGTCGTCGCTGGAACGTTGTTCGTCGCGGCGGCGATCCTGACGTTCCACGAGCGGCCGTACGAACTCCTCTCGCTGGCGCTCGCGGTCGTCTTTCTCGCCCAGTACGTCCGCCATCAGTCGACCTGACGAGCAGCCTGTGACGAGCGACGAGCGACCTCGCCCCGCAGGTTCATGCCGAGTGCCGCCGTACGAACCACGATGGACAGGATCGAGTACACGTACACGTTCGGCATGGACGACGAGGAGGTCGTCGACGCACTCGAGAGCCACGAGGTCGGCGTCCTCTCGCTTGCGAGCGACGGGAGCGGGTACGCGATTCCCGTCGCGTACCTCTTCGACGGCTCGTCGCTGTACATCCGCCTCGGGACCGACGACTCGAGCAAGAAGCTGTCGTTTATCGACGAAACGGACGAGGCGTGCTTCTTGCTCTACGAGTACGAACCGCCCGACGACTCCTGGAGTGTCATCGCGACGGGACCGCTGTCCGAACTCACCGGCGACGAGCGGGCCGTCTTCGACGACGTCACGATCAACGAGGAGTTCCTCCGACTGCGCGTCTTCGACGAGGACGTCGACGAGATCGACCTCGAGATCTACGAACTCGAGATCGAGACGCTCACCGGGCGCAAGACGGGATCGGAGTCGCTCTGACCGTCGGGCCCGCATCGCTTTGACGCCAGCGACCGATTCACGTTTAAGACGTTCGCACGTGTACGTTCGGTGATGTACGAGACGATCCTCGTCGCGACAGACGGGAGCGACGTCGCGACGACGGCGGCAGAACAGGGACTTGCGATGGCGGCCGACCTCGATGCGACGATCCACGTCCTCTCGGTCGCCGACGTTCGCGACGACGACGCGTGGTCGAGCGTCCGCGAGCGGTGGCGGGCGGACTGTCGGGAGTACGTCGACGACGTCTCGGCCGATGCGGCCGAACGCGACGTTCCGGTCGAGACCGAGATTCGCGAGGGTAAACCGACGCTCGAGATCCTCGACTACGCCGACGACGTCGACGCCGACCTGCTCGTGATGGGAACGCACGGTCGAACCGGACTCCAGCGGCTGCTCCTCGGGAGCGTCGCGATCAGCGTGATCCGCGACGCCAGTCGGCCGGTTCTCACCGTCGGGCCGACCGTCCGCGACGGCCCGCGCCGGTTCGACGACGTGGTCGTCGCGACCGACGGTCGTCCGGGTGTCGGTGCTGCCGTCGACGCCGGAATCGCACTCGCCGAGGCGTACGGCGCGACGGTTCACGCCCTCTCCGTCGTCGACGACACGCACTCACACATCGACGTCGTCCGCGAGGAGTTCGAACGCATCGCCGACCAGTCGACGAGGGAAGTCGCCGTCCGCGCGGCCGACCGCGGCGTGGGGACCGTTCGGGCGACCGAGTACGGACGACCGAGCGACGAAATCATCTCCTACGCCAGAGACCACGATGCCGACGTCGTCGTGATGGGTACCGAGAGTCGGACCGAACTCGAGCGCTTCGTCCTCGGCAGCGCCTCTCAGCGCGTCGTCAGCGGCGCGTCGGTGCCCGTTCTAACGGTTCGAGCGACCCCCAACTAGGCTCGAGCGAAACCGATCCCGATTTCACTGTGCCGTCCCGACTGTCCGATGATGTTCGTCCTCCGTTCCAGTCGCGACGACGACGTCGACGCACAGGACGTACTCGACGCGCTGGCCGACGAGACGTGCCAGACGATCCTCTCCGAGCTCGACGAGCCGAAAACGGCACAGGAACTCGTCGACGCGTGCGACGTCTCGGAGTCGACGCTGTATCGAAAACTCGAGCGGCTCAGGGACGCGTCGCTGCTCCGGAGTGGCCTCGAGATCAGAGCGGACGGCCACCACACGTTGCGATACGAGGTCGACTTCGACGAGGTGGCGATCTCGGTCGACGACGAACGGACGCTCGGCCTCGAGATCAGCCAGTCCTCGCCGTCCCCAGAAGACTCGCCCCGGAAGCCGTGGCTCGGTGAGAACGCTCGACTCCGGGGATCGCTGTCCCAGTCGTCGGACTAGCCCTCCAGGCTGACGTGGTAAAAACGGCGTTCGGCTACGCGTGGCGACTCGCGTCGGGTGGCCGTCCCGTCACTCGCTGAGCCACCAGCCGTACATCTTCTCGAGTTCCTCGCCGCCCGGGGACTTCTTGCTGCGTCCGTAGGTCTTGCCCTCGAGGATCTGTCGTTCGACCGAGTTCAGCGCCAGCGAGACTGCGTGGCGGTCGCCGTACCCTTCGCCCGAGGCCATGAACGTCCCCTTGTCCGTGTACAGGCGGACTCGCGCGAGCAACAGCGGAACGCCACGCAGCGTCTCGTCGTGTTCGTGGAGGTGGACTTTCGCCTCGAGGACGCGCATGTCCCGGTACTTGCCTGCGACCTCCTCGATGCGTTCCGCGAGTTCGTCGCGGGTCAGTTCCGTCATGAGGTCGGCGCCGAACACCTGCACCGGCAGCCGTCCCTCGTCGGTCCAGGTCAGCGACTCGAGCAGGTCGGTCTTCGTGACGATCCCGTCGAGCGCGCCGTCGTCGTCGAGGACGACCGAGGACGAGCCGCCGTGTTCGAGCATCGTGTCGAGGACGTCCTCGAGCGTCTCGTCTCGCGTGGCGGTCCCCACCGTCTCGGTCATGACGTTGCGCACGGGCAACTCGAGGAGGTCGGTACTCTCGCCCTCCCGGGCACCGAAGCCGCCCTTGCTCGCGCCCACGTCCCCGTCGGCGTCGCCGCCCGTGGGCCGCTGGAGTTCTCGGGTGACGAACTCGAGGACGTCGTAGAGGCTGACGATACCGACGACCTCGTCGCCGTTCTCGTCGCTGACGACCGGGAGGTGTTCGATGCGCTCCGTGCGGAACGTCGACAGCGCCTTCCCGAGCGCGGTCTCGGGTTCGACGGAGACGACCTCCGACGTGGAGACGTCCGCAGCCGAGAGGACCGACAGGTACGACTGGACGTGCTCGAGGATGTCGTCGGCTCTGACGACCCCGACCAGGTCGTCGCCGGAGAGGACGGGGAGGACGCGGGTGTCGCCACCGATCATGAGCCGTGTGGCTTCCCGGAGGTCCTCGTGTCGGTCGACGGTCGGAACGGGGCGGACGAGCGACCGCGCCTTTCGGTTCGACTTCTGGTGCGACGAGAGGACGTCCCTTCGGGTGACGATCCCCTCGAAATCGCCGTCGCTGGTGATGAGGAGCGCTTTCCGGTTCGATTCCTCGAACGCGCCCCTGAGCTTCGAGACCGGCGTCGATTCGTCGAACATGTCGAACTCCGCGTCGACGATTTCGCTGACGTCCATGTCGCCAGCTTGGTTTGCCGTCCTTAATGACCTTGTCTTTCGGGTACCATTGTCGTCGACGCTGTCGATCGAGGTAGTCTTCGACACGATTGTCGCCGGTACTTCCCATCGCAGTGACGAGCGCCGCCGACGCTTTTGGTCACGGCGCTCGTAGCGGCGGTATGTACGTCGCCGTTGCCGGGACGTTCGGCCCCATCCACGACGGACACCGCCGACTGTTCGAACACGCGCTCCGGTTCGGCGACGACGGCGTCGTCGTGGGACTCGCGAGCGACGACCTCGCCGTCGAGACCAGACGGGACGATCCGCGGCCGATTCCGTCGTTCGGCGAGCGAACACGGGCGGTCTCCCAGACCCTCGCCGAACTCGACGAGTGGGGCCGGGACGTCGAGATCCGGGAACTGGACGACGAGCTCGGGATCGCGTCGACCGATCCGTCGATCGACGCGCTGGTCGTCTCTCCCGAGACCGTCTCCGAACTCGAGGACGTCAACAGCCGTCGCCGCGAACGCGGCCTCGAGCCGCTGACAGGCATCGTCGCCCCGTATGTTCTCGACGAGGACGGCGAACGGATCTCCTCGACGCGAATGGTGCGCGGCGAGATCGACGAACACGGGGCCACCATCGATACCGACGGAACGAACGACTGACCGGTGGTTTCTCCCCGCTCGAGTTAGTGCGGGTCGTCGGTCCGGCCGACGCGTGGCTCCCCACGACAGAATTATCTGAAGTGGTACCGTCGAACACGGTATGGGCTGGCACTGTCGGCTCTACGGCCATCGGTGGCGGCACGACGGCGAGCACGAGGTCGTTCGTCCGGAGGAGAACGGGCCGGTCTACCCGTTCGAATGTGCCGTTTGCGGGCGCGAGAAGGTCGTGAACGTCGGCCGAAACGAGTGGGTACCGGTACGGACGCTCCACGAGTGACCGTGACTGTCCGGGCGTTCTCCCGAGTCTGCATCGTCACCGGACGACCATGACGGGAACCGGAGCGCGCTTGACGACGCGCTCGGCGACGCTCCCCAGCAGGAACCGCTCTGCCCCGGTGCGGCAGTGACTCCCCATCACGATGCGGTCGACGTCGTGCCCCTCGACGTACTCGAGGACGACGTCGTCCGGCTTGCCGAACTCGAGGACCGTCTCGACGTCCTGGTCGCGTTCCGCGGCGAGGTCGCGGGCGTCGTCGAAAACCTCCTCGGCTCGCTGCTCGGCCTGATTTCGCCACTCCTGCCAGTACTCCGGCGTCACCGCACCGGGCGGTGCGCCGTCGCGGAACGTCGGGCGCATGACGTCGACGAGTGTCCGCCCAGAGCCGAGCGGGTCCATGACGTGTACGACGACGATCTTGGCGTCCTGGTAGTCCTCGAGCGCCACCTCGAGGGCTTTCGTCGAGAGCGGCGAGCCCTCGGTCGGAACGAGAACCGTCTGTGTCATACAGTCTCTATCACTGCCAGGGTCAAATAGACCGCTGGGCAGGACGCCATCCGTTCCGATCACCGACTGTCCACGATCGACGGAATCTGGGTGGTGGTAATTTGGTGAGCGAGGTCGAACTCGAATCTAGAGGTGATGTGAGTGCAAGTGACCGATCTCGACTACTACGACAAGATCCTCCTGGGAATCACGGGGAGCGTTCTGGGCGGCGTCGTCCTCGGCGCTGTCTCGTCTCTCGCGATACACGTCGGTGCCTTTCTCGGTGCGCTCGTCGCGACGCTGTTCGTCTACGCCGGAGCGTTCCGGAATCCGCCACTGCCGGAGACGCAAGCGACAGTCAAAGCCGCTGTCGTCGTCTGGCACGTGGTGTTGCTCGTCACGGCGTTCGTGATCCTCTCGTGACTGCTCGATGGCCCGACGACCGCGTCCGGGAGACGACGGCCGGCGTCGGGGCAGCCACAGAACCATATCCCATCCCAGTGTACTGCCCACTGCACCTATGTCGGACCAGCCTACGACCTCGTCGTTCGAACAGGTCTCCGAAATCGAGACGGACGAACCGACGCTCATCGAGGGGCTCCCCGGACACGGTCTGGTGGCTGCGATCGCCGTCGACCAGATCACGGACCAACTCGAGCTAGACCACTACGGAAATATCACCTCGGACGACTTCCCGCCGGTCGCCACGTTCGAGAACGGACTGGTCAGGGACCTCGTCCGCGTCTACGCAGGGTCCGATCCGGACGTGATGACGCTCAAGAGCGACCTCGCGCTCCCGCCGGCGTCGTTCGAGTCGCTGAGCCAGTGCGTGCTGACCAAACTCGCCGACCGGTTCGATCGGGCGATCTTCCTCGCGGGCGCACCGGCCCAGTCCGAAGAGCAACTCGGCGACGTGATCGGCGTCGCGACCACCGAAGACCTCAGGGCAGACCTCACGGACGCTGGCATCGAGATCGCCGACGATCCGGGGGTCGTCGGCGGCATTACCGGTGCACTCGTCAGGCAGTGTTACCAGGCCGACATCCCGGCCGTGCTGTTGATCGTCCGCTCACATCCCTTCCTGCCCGACCCGAGCGCGGCGCGGGCGGTAATCGAGAACGCGCTCGAGCCGCTCGTCGACTTCGACGTCGACACGACGGCGCTCGAGGAGCAAGCCGACGAGATCCAACAGCGGATGCAACAGGTGGCAGAACAGTACCAGCAGGTGGCAGAAGAACAACAGCCACAGCAGCAGACGCCGGCGACCGGAATGTTCCAGTAAGGTCGATCCGCCGCAGTTCGTACTCCGTGATAACGATAGCTGTGAGTCGTTCCCGCCGCAACCGCGAACCGTCTTGCGGTTGCGTCGGTAACCAGTCCCAGCCATCATTATGACGACAGTCAGAACACACCCGACCGCGACTCGAGTGTGTCGCCGTTGACGATGGCGTCTCGCGTGCGATGGATAGCTGCTCGTGTTCTCCGCGAGACCCGTCACGACGGTTCTCTCCCGAAGATGCGTTTTCACGTATCGAGGAGACGAGTGCGAGTACGGTGTAAAAAATATATCGAATAGGACCATATTGATTGGTATATTGCAAAAGAGATCTGGGAATACAGAAATATTATCGGTGGTTTTATGGTCAAAACGCCCTATCTACCAGTCTGAAGGAGATTACTAATGTCAGACGAGACTCCCAAGCACGGGACTGGCCAAGACTGGTGGCCGAATACGTTGAACGTGCAGATTCTCGATCAGAACGCTCGCCAGCTCGATCCGATGGGCGAGGAGTTCGACTACGCCGAGGAGTTCGAGAAACTCGACTTCGAGGCCGTAAAGGCGGACATCGAAGAGGTAATGACGACGTCGCAGGAGTGGTGGCCGGCGGACTACGGCCACTACGGGCCGTTGTTCATTCGGATGGCGTGGCACAGCGCCGGCACGTACCGCACCACCGACGGCCGCGGCGGCGCGTCCGGCGGTCGGCAACGCCTTGCGCCCCTCAACAGCTGGCCCGACAACGCGAACCTCGACAAGGCTCGCCGACTGCTCTGGCCCGTCAAGCAGAAATACGGTCGGAAACTCTCGTGGGGCGACCTGATCGTCCTGGCCGGGAACGTCGCCCTCGAGTCGATGGGCTTCGAGACGTTCGGCTTCGCCGGCGGCCGCGAGGACGACTTCGCGCCCGACGAGGCCGTCGACTGGGGGCCCGAAGACGAGATGGAAGCGTCCGAGCGCTTCGGCGAGGACGGCGAACTCGAGGACCCGCTCGGCGCCACCGTGATGGGCCTGATCTACGTGAATCCGGAGGGCCCGGACGGTGAGCCAGACCCCGAAGCGTCGGCGGTGAACATTCGAGAGTCGTTCGGCCGGATGGCGATGAACGACGAGGAGACGGTCGCGCTCATCGCCGGTGGCCACACGTTCGGGAAGGTCCACGGTGCCGACGACCCCGACGACCACGTCGGCCCCGAGCCCGAAGCGGCCCCGATCGAGGAGCAGGGACTGGGCTGGAAGAACGAGCACGGCTCCGGGAAGGGAGCCGACGCGATCACCAGCGGAATCGAGGGGCCGTGGAACACCACGCCGACCCAGTGGGACATGGGCTACATCAACAACCTCCTCGAGTACAACTGGTGGCCCGAAAAGGGTCCCGGCGGTGCGTGGCAATGGACCACGCAGAACGGCGAACTGGACGAGGCCGCGCCGGGTGTCGAGGATCCGTCGGAGAAAGAAGACGTGATGATGCTGACGACGGACATCGCGCTGAAACGCGATCCGGACTACCGCGAGATCCTCGAGCGCTTCCAGGAGAACCCAGGGGAGTTCCAGGCGACCTTCGCGAAGGCGTGGTACAAGCTGATCCACCGCGACATGGGCCCGCCGGAGCGGTTCCTCGGTCCGGAGGTTCCCGACGAGACGATGATCTGGCAGGACCCCCTCCCCGACGCCGACTACAGCCTGATCGGCGAGGACGAGATCGCCGACCTCAAAGCGGAGATCCTCGAGTCGGACCTGTCGGTCTCCCAGCTGGTCAAGACCGCCTGGGCGTCGGCCTCGACCTACCGCGACAGCGACAAGCGCGGTGGTGCGAACGGGGCCCGGATCCGGCTGGAACCCCAGCGGAGCTGGGAGGTCAACGAGCCCGAGGAACTCGAGACGGTGCTCTCGACCTACGAGGAGATCCAGGAGGAGTTCAACAGTTCCCGCTCCGACGGGACGCGGGTCTCGCTCGCCGACCTGATCGTGCTGGGCGGCAACGCCGCCGTCGAGCAAGCGGCGGCGGACGCCGGATACGACGTGGAGGTCCCGTTCGAGCCGGGCCGAACCGACGCCTCGCCCGAACAGACCGACGTCGAGTCCTTCGAGGCACTCAAGCCGCAAGCCGACGGGTTCCGCAACTACTGCCGTGACGAGGCCGAACGCAAGCCGGAGGAGCTGCTGGTCGACAAGTCGGACCTGCTGAACCTGACGGCCGACGAGATGACGGTCCTGGTCGGCGGCATGCGCGCGCTGGGCGCGAACTACCAGGACTCGGACCTCGGCGTCTTCACCGCCCGGCCGGGGACGCTGACCAACGACTTCTTCGTAAACCTGCTCGACATGGACTACGAGTGGAAACCGGTCTCGGACGACGAGGAGGTTTTCGAGGTGCGCGACCGTGAGACGGGCGACGTCGAGTGGAAGGGCTCGCGCGTCGACCTCGTCTTCGGGTCGAACTCCCGGCTTCGCACCATCGCTGAAGTCTACGGCGCCGAAGACGGCGAGGAGCAGTTCGTGCAGGACTTCGTTGATACGTGGAGCAAAGTGATGCACCTCGATCGCTTCGACCTCGAGTAGGCTCCCGGTCTCGTCTTTCGGTCTCGCCGCTTTGCGATCTCGTCTTTCGGTTTCTGCTGTCGACGCGGCTCACACGTCGAGCACACGCGAGCACCCGCGAGCGGTCGCTGCGGCGACGGCCGTGAGACGTGCTCGAGCGTGTCCGCTCGGTCAGCGAACGACCGTGACGGGAACGGGCGCTCGTCGGGTGACCGTCTCCGCGACGCTCCCGAGCAGTACCCGCGAGACGCCCGAGCGGCCGTGGCTCCCGACGATCACGTGATCGATCGCGTTTTCCGCGGCGTAGTCGACGACCTCGCGTGCGGGTGCGCCGACGACGGTCTCGGTCGTCACCGATCCCTCGTGGTCGGCCGCGCGCTCGCTCGCCGTCTCGAACAGTTCGTCGGCTTCGTCGCACTTCTCGTCGACGACGGTCCCAGCGCCGAAGTGTGCGGCCTCCCCGTACCCGACGTCGTACGGGTTGACCACGTGCAAGAGCGTGAGGTCGGCGGCAGGGTATTCCGACAGCGCGTACTCGAGTGCGTCCCAGGCGGGTTCGGAATCGTCTAGGGCCACGAGAATGTCCATAAGTTGTCGTTATATTGGCAGATACTTAAACTATCGCGAGCGTGGTGGGTGAAACCGCAGCGATCACGTGACAGTCACGCTCCGTGACGACTGGTCATAGCCACCACGTAGTATTATGGCCCCTGGCGTGGGAAGGGTAGCCCGAAGGACAATGCCAATCGAAAACCTCGCACGGAGCGACGTCGTTACGGCAAAAGCCGACGACCCAGTTCAGGACCTCGCGACGATGATGGACGAAGAGGAGATAGGAAGCGTCGTGATAACTGACGGTGAAGAACCCGTCGGTATCGTGACCGACCGCGATCTGGCGGTGCAAGTGGTCGCCCAGGGGGCAGACCCGGCCGATCACACTGCCGAAGACGTGATGTCGTCGGATCTGTACACGATCGAACCCGACGCGGGCTTCTACCAGGCGACCGAGATGATGAGCGACCACGGGATCCGCCGACTGCCCGTCGTCGATTCGAACGGCGAACTGGACGGGATCATCACGGTCGACGACCTCAACGAACTGCTGGCCGACGAACACCAGGAACTCGCGGGCGTCATTCGGGAACAGCGACCGCCCTACTGAGACTACTGGACGACGGTCGGCACCTGCCCGATCGCGACTCGACGCCCGTCCCGGTGACAGCGTCTCGCGTGTGATCGGTGCGTGAACAGTTTGACCGGCAGTGAGAGGCTCCGTCTTCTCTGCGATTCACTCGAGACGACGTCGTCACCTCCGGACGAGCGTGATCGCGAGCAGACACCCGGTGGCCGAGAAGGCGGCGAGGACGGCGAAGACGGCCCACACGGGGGCGTACGTTCGAACGGTGCCGACGATCGCCGCTCCGAGTGCGCCGATGCCAAAGATGGCGAGGTAGGTGTACCCAAAGGAGAGCCCACGCGCGTCCGGCGGCGAGTACTTCGCGATCGTCGCCTGGGTGAGCGGCTGGAGGGCGAACAGGACGAACCCGAGGACGATGCTTACGACGAGCAGCGGAGCGAGCCCCGCTCGAGCGATGGGAGCGAACACGAGCGCGATACCCGTCAGCGCCGCCAGCATACCGACGATCCCCTGTTCGGGTTCGATCACGTCGGTCAGTCGTCCGCTGACGTACTGTCCGGCGATACCGACCATCAACAGCCCCGCATAGAGGTACTGTGCGAGGTCGAACTCCTCTGCCATCGGACTGTCGGGCGCGAACAGCCCCAGCCGAACGTCGCCGACGGCCGCCGCGAGGAAGTCACCGAGGAGGTCGGGCAGGAACGTCAGGATGCCCCGGTAGTAGAGCCCGTTGAACGCCACGATCACGAAGACGGTGACGAACGCGAGCGTGAACAGCCGGCGTGTGTCGTCGACGAGACTCGAGAGCGACTGGCCACCCGCGTGGGGATCGCTGCCGCCGTCGGCCAGTTCGACGGCGGCCGTCTCGTCGAAGTCGATCAGCACGCCGGCGACGGCGGCGATCAACGCCGGCACCGAGAGGATCGCGACCACGACGCGCCAGTCGAACGCGAGCAAGAGCAACGCCGTCAGGAGCGGCCCCATGGCGATCCCGACGTTGCCCGCCATCCCGTGGTAGGCAAAGCCCCTGCCGCGGTCCCGAACGCCGTTGCTGATGAGCGTGAGTCCCGCGGGGTGGTAGACGCTGGCGGCGATCCCCCAGACGGCCAGCGCGGCCGTCACGGCACCGATTCCCGGCGCGACGCTCAACAGGACGAACGAGAGCCCCATCACGACGAGACAGGCGGTGATTAGCGTCCGCGACCCGTACCTGTCGACGAGCACGCCGCCCGGCAGCGCGCCGACGCCGAACAGGGCGTAGCCGACCGCGACGGCGGTCCCGAGCACTGCGGCCGTGACCGAGAACTCGAGCAGCCAGATCGTCATCAGGATCGGGACCGACAGCTCGTACGTGTGAACCATCGCGTGGCCGACCATCACGAACCCGACGATCGAGCGATCGTTGTGATTCACGGTGGCCACCTCGAGCGTCCGCGCCGCCGCTCGTCGCGGCGGACTCGTTCGTTCATACTCGAGAGACTGTGCTCCCGGGCATGTATCTTTTCCACTCCCGGCAGACGAGGGACTCGACGAGCGAGAGCGAGTCGTCGCCGAACGCCGACGCGGCGATCACGCGACCGAACGCGGGCGACGGCCGCTCGAGCGGGTTACGTCCCGTGGGGGCTGCCGCGGACGAGCGTCACCGTAAGCGGCGAGCGGCGGGCGACCGCCTCTGCGACGCTCCCGGTGACGAGTCGGGCTGCCAGCGACCGCCCGTGGATCCCCATGACGAGCTGGTCGAACTCCGCGTCGAGTGCGTACTCGACGATTTCGTTCGCGGGCGATCCGTACGACCGGTCCGTCTCGAGGGCCGCGTCACGTTCATCGGCGCGCTCGGTCGCCGACTCGAGGATCTCCTCGCTGCGTTCGTCGAGCTCCTCGAGGATCGACTCGAGGTACGTTCCCTTGACCTCCCCGACCGAGTGATCGAACGGGAGGTCGACGACGTGCAAGGCCGTGATCGCCGCGTCGGTGAACTCCTCGAGTGCGTACACGAGCGCGGCGGTGGCCTGCTCCGAGCCGTCGACCGGGACCAGCACGCGTCCCGGCAGCTCGCGTTCCCGGAGTTCGGTAGGCGGTTCCGCGACGACCGTCGTCGTGACCGGCGACCGTCGAACGACGGCCTCGCCGACGCGACCGAGGTAGGTGCCGGCGATCGGCGACTCGCCGTGGCTTCCGACGACGACGTGGTCTACGTTCTCCTCGACTGTGTGCTCGAGAATTTGGCTGTGTGGCCTGCCGGTTCGCGTTTCGGTCTGCAGGTCGCGTCCGTGACGCTCTGCACGGCTCTCTGCTGCCTCGAGGACGCGCGCTGCGGCCTCCTGGGCGCGCTGCTCGGGCGACTCGACGTCGCCGACGGTCGCGTAGTGGTCTCGCGTCGGGTCGACGACGTACAGCGCAGTGATCGTCGCGTCTGGAAACGACGCGAAACAGTACTCCAGGCCGGCGAAAGCCCGCTCGTGGCCGTCGACGGGGACGAGAACGTTCGTTGGCATCGTACTGGGGAGACGTCGATGCGTCTCGGGTTCAAATCCGACGACGAACCGTATATAAGAAACACCCTGCCGTCGTCGACGATGACTGTCTCTGTCGCTGTCATCCAGCGTCGTCCAGCGCCGTCGTCGACCCTGTGGGTGTATACTGCCGGACAACACGGCTCAGACATCGATCGCACTCGAGACGCTGTCGTCGCTGCCGACAGCCGTCGAGACGCGATCGAGTATTCACTGACTTCTGTCCGGTAGTATAGACGGGTCGCCAGCAGGCGTGTGGGGTACGCGCCGTTCGCGGCGGCCGATCGACATCAACGGCGCGCGAGTCGCCGTTCGGCCGCCTCGAGTTCCTCTCGCGTGTCGACGCTCTCGAACGTTTCGAGCGGCGCGTGCTCGCGTACCGTCGCTTCGTCGACGACGACCCAGTCGAGGTACTCGAGTGCGGCGAGGACCCGTCCGTCGCTCTCCTCGAGTGCTCTCGTACACGCCCGGACCATCGGTTCGCTCCGGTAGACCGCCTGCGTCGTCTGGTACCAGCCGTCCTCCAGTTTCGGCACCGCGCCGTCCCTGCCTTCGGCGGTCTCGAAGAGCGCGGCGAGGAGGTCGGGATCGACGAACGGCATGTCACACGCGACGATGGCCGCGTACGGCGACTCGACGGCCTCGAGGCCGATCCGGATGCCGCCGAGCGGGCCGAGGTCCGGCGTTGGATCGACGGCGAATCGGGCATCGACCGGCGACGGCTCGAGCGCCTCGTGGATCGGCTCCGTCTGCTCGTCGCGACAGTTGATCACGAGTTCGTCGGTCACGGTCGCCACGCGTTCGGCGACGTGGCGAACCATCGGCTTCCCGCCGAGGTCGGCGACGGCCTTGTCCGCGTCGCCAAAACGCGTCGAGAACCCGCCCGCGAGGACGACGCCGGCGCGCGAGTCGGCCGTGACATCGGGTTCGTCTCTGTCGGTCATCACCGGTTACCGGATCAGCGTCACGCGCATCGGTGCCCGGAACGCGACGGCCTCGGTGACGCTGCCGAGGAGCAGATGGACGTCTCCACCACGGCCGTGACTGCCCATGATGATGTGATCGACGTCGTGAGAATCGGCGTAGTCGACGATCTCCCGGTCTGCACGTCCGGTGACGACCTCGGTCGTGATCGACGCGTCGTGCTCGTCTTCGATCTCCGTCAGCTCGTCGAGCAGATCCGTCGCGAGTTCCTCGGCGCGCTCGTACCACTGCTCGGAGCCGTGACGCGGTTCGACGTCGCTTTGAAACTCCACGCCGGCGACGCTGTAGCCCGGTTCGGTCGGATCGATGACGTGTAATGCGGTGATCTCGGCGTCCGGATACTCCTCGAGTGCGACCTCGAGAGCGCGTCGCGACAGTGGTGAGCCGTCCACCGGCACGAGAATGTGGTCTCCCATACTCGAAGGTACGTCCGGCAGCAAGAAAAAGGTGGACCGCGGATTCCAGTCCGTGAGGTTCCGATCTCGGATCCCCGGTCCCTGCCTTCCTCTTTCACCGTCGCCGTTTCCCTCGTCCCCCACAGTTAAACCCACGGCCACGCTATCGCCGGGAGAGTGCGGGACCGGGAGGCCGCCTCGAGGCAGGGAAGTCAGATGTACGATACGATTCTGGTCGCGGTCGACGACGGCGATACGGCACGGGAGACGCTCGAGCACGCGGTCGCGGTCGCCGAACGGCTCGGGGCGACGCTCCACGTCGTCACCGTCGTCGAACCGCCCGGGAGTCCGATGCGATTCGGCGTCGAGGAGGTCGACGCCCTCAATCGCGCGGCGACGACGCTCGTCGACGACCTCGTCGCCGCCTACGCCGACCGCGACCTCGAGGTCCACGGCGACGTCCGCCGGGGCAAACCTGCCGAGCAGATCCTCGCACGCGCCGAGGAGGTGGACGCCGACATGATCCTCGTCGGCCGCAGCGAGGCGAGCGAACTCGAGTCGGCGATCCTCGGTAGCACGCCCGACCGCCTCGTCCGGCTGTCGTCGGTTCCGGTCGCGATCGTGCCGGAACCGGACGCAGACGAGTGATAATGGTGGCTGTGACTGGTTGCCGACGCAACCGCACGATAGTTCGCGGTTGCGGCGGTAACGACTCACAGCCATCGTTATGGGCGCGTCCACACGACGACGAACAGTTCACTTTCGCTCCGGCCGGTTCCGCAACCGACAACCCTTCATTTCTGCGGTTGCTGGCTGCCTCTAGATGAGCAAGGAGTACATCGAGGTGCGGGGTGCACAGGAGCACAACCTGAAGGACCTCGACGTCTCGATCCCGCGCGAGGAGTTTACCGTCGTCACCGGCCTTTCGGGGTCGGGGAAGTCCTCGCTCGCGTTCGAGACGGTCTACGCGGAGGGCCAGCGCCGGTACATCGAGAGCCTCTCGGCGTACGCCCGGAACTTCCTCGGGCAGATGGACAAACCCCAGGTCGAGACCGTCGAGGGGCTGTCCCCGGCGATCTCGATCGACCAGAAAAACGCCGCCAACAACCCCCGATCGACGGTCGGCACGGTGACGGAACTGCACGACTACCTTCGCCTGCTGTACGCCCGCGTCGGCACGCCCCACTGCCCCGAGTGTGGCCGGGAGGTCGGCGAGCAAAGCGCCCAGAACATGGTCGAGCGCATCCTCGAGTTGCCCGAAGGGACGAAGGCGAAGCTCGCCGCGCCCGTCGTCCGCGACCAGAAGGGTGCGTTCGAAGACCTCTTCGACGAACTCGTCTCGGAGGGCTACTCGCGGGTCGAGGTCGACGGTGAAGAACACGACCTCACGCTCGAGCCGCCGGAGCTCGACGAGAACTACGACCACACGATCGACGTGATCGTCGACCGCGTGAAAGTCAGCGTCGAGGACCGCCCGCGGATCGTCGACAGCGTCGAGACGGCGCTCGACGAGGCCGAGGGTATCCTCAAGGTGATCCTCCCCGATCCACCGGCGGACGCAGACCTCGGCGAGGAGGCCCGATCGACCGGCGCACTGGGCGACGAAGCGACGGACGACGACCGCGTCGTCGTCGAGTTCTCGAAGGACCTCGCGTGTACCCACTGCGGGATCGACGTTCCGGAGATCGAGACCCGCTCGTTCTCCTTCAACTCGCCACACGGCGCCTGTCCAGAGTGTGAGGGTCTCGGCGAGACGAAGGAAGTCGACGAAGACCTCGTGATCCAGGACCCATCGAAGCCGCTAAAACACGTCTTCGAACCCTGGAGCTACAATCGGTCGTACTACCAGACGCGACTCGACGCGGTCGCCGAACACTTCGACGTCTCACTCGAGACGCCGTTCGAAGACGTAGACGAGGAGATCCAGCGGGCGTTCCTCTACGGCACCGACGGGCAGGTGCTGTTCAAGCGGAATACGAAAAACGGCACCCGTCGGAAGAAAAAACGCTTCGAGGGCGTGATCCCGAACCTAGAGCGACGCTACCTCGAGACCGACTCCGACTCCACCCGCGAGCACATCGAGGACTACATGTCGGTCACGGAGTGTCCGGACTGTGACGGCACGCGCCTGAAACCCGCCTCGCGTGCGGTGCTGGTCGACGGGACGTCGATCACCGAGATCAACGCGATGAGCATCGGCGACGCCCTGAAGCACTTCGAGTCGATGGAGGCCGACCTCACCGAGCGCGAGAAGGTGATCGCCGAGGAGATCTTAAAGGAGATCCGCGCCCGCCTCGGATTCATGTGCGAGGTCGGCCTCGAGTACCTCACGCTGGACCGGGAAGCCTCTACCCTGTCGGGTGGTGAGAGCCAGCGCATTCGGCTGGCGACGCAGATCGGCTCCGGACTCGTCGGCGTCCTCTACGTGCTCGACGAGCCGTCGATCGGGCTCCACCAGCGGGACAACGACCGCCTGCTGAACACCTTGGAGGAACTCCGGGACCTCGGGAACACCCTGCTCGTGGTCGAACACGACGAGGAGACGATGCGCCGGGCGGACACCGTCATCGACATGGGTCCCGGTCCCGGCAAGCGCGGCGGCGAGGTCGTCGTCAACGGGCCCGTCGAGGAGGTCAAAGCCTGCGAGGAGTCGATCACGGGCGACTACCTCTCCGGGCGCGAGCAGATCCCCGTCCCCGACGAACGGCGCGACCCCGACGGCGCACTGACGATCCACGGCGCGCGCCAGCACAACCTCGCGAACGTCGACGTCGACGTCCCGCTTGGCTGCTTTACGGCGATCACGGGCGTCTCGGGTTCGGGGAAGTCGACGCTCATGCACGAGGTTCTCTACAAGGGGCTGGCTCGCGAGATGAACGACAACACCTCGGTGATTCCAGGCGACCACGACGACCTCGAGGGACTCGACCGGATCGAGACCGTCCGACTGATCGACCAGTCGCCGATCGGTCGCACGCCGCGCTCGAACCCCGCGACCTACACCGGCGTCTTCGACTACGTCCGCGAACTGTTCGCCGAGACGAAACTCGCCAAACAGCGGGGCTACGAGAAGGGCCGGTTCTCCTTTAACGTCAAGGGCGGCCGTTGCGAGGAGTGTGGCGGACAAGGGACGGTGAAAATCGAGATGAACTTCCTGAGCGACGTGTACGTCCCCTGTGAGGAGTGCGACGGCGCACGCTACAACGACGCCACCCTGGACGTCACCTACAAGGACAAGACCATCGCCGATGTCCTCGAGATGTCGGTCGAGGAGGCCTACGACTTCTTCGAGTCCTCGAGTCAGATCCGCCGCCGGCTCAAACTGCTGAAGGACGTCGGCCTCGATTACATGAAACTCGGCCAGCCCTCGACGACGCTGTCGGGCGGCGAGGCCCAGCGGATCAAACTCGCCGAGGAACTCGGCAAGCGCGACACCGGCGACACGCTCTACCTGCTCGACGAGCCGACGACCGGCCTCCACAGCGAGGACGAGCGCAAACTCATCGACGTCCTCCACCGGCTGACCGACAACGGCAACACCGTCGTCGTCATCGAGCACGAACTCGACCTCGTGAAGAACGCCGACCACGTCATCGATCTCGGTCCCGAGGGCGGCGAAAAGGGCGGCGAGGTCGTCGCCACCGGGACCCCCGAAGAAGTGGCCCGCCTCGAGGAGTCCCACACCGGCCGCTATCTCCGGGATCTGCTCCCGAAGGTCGACCTCGAGGGACCACGCGGCCAGCGCGTCGAACCCGTGACCGCACCGACCGACGACGACTGATGATGATGGCTGTGGCTGGGTGCCGACGCAACCGCAAGACGGGTCGCGGTTGCGGCGGTAACGACTCACAGCTATCGTTATGAGCGACGGGGGTCGACGTCTGTCCGGCGCGCCGAAACGACTATTGCTCGAGGTACTGTCTCTCGGCCTACAGATGAGCGAACGCCGGGAGACGTTTCGTCACGGTCTCACCGTGGGCGGAGTGGCGATGCTGGCAGGGATGGGGCTGCTCCTCTTTGCGTTCGGCGTCCCGGGCGACCTCGAGTCGCTCGCGACGATCGGCGTGCTCACGCTCGTCGCCCTCGCGTTACTGCTCGCCGGTCTCCGGGAACGGATCTCACTCGGCGTCGTGACGGTCCCGTGGACCCGGCTTGCGGCGCTCGCTCTCGGCTCTGTGGCGTTCTTCCTCGGCGTCGGTGGACTCGTGGCCCTGCTCGAGGGATCCGCCACGGTGTGGACCCTCCTCCTGCTGGTCGTGGTGCCGTACGCCGCGTGGCTCGCCGTCGAGTGCTGGGTCGGCGGACGGTACCTGGATCGCGAGACGTTCGCTCTCGAGTAACTGCCCGCTCGCGAGCGCCCTATAACAGATATTCTTTCTGTCGCGTCCCTGGAGAGTCCGTCAGAACGCCAGCGGACGACGCAACTATAAACGCCTCGCGATCCATCGTTTTACCGTGTCCGACTCGAGCGCGCCGCCGATCGAGGTCGAGGGCCTGACGAAGTACTACGGCGACGTGCGCGGCGCCGAGGACCTCACCTTCACCGTCGAGCGCGGCGACATCTTCGGTTTCCTGGGACCGAACGGCGCGGGCAAGTCGACGGCGATCCGCGTCCTGCTCGGCCTGCTGGCTCCGACCGAGGGCGACGCCTGGCTCTTCGGCAACGACGTGACAGACCGGGCGGAACTCCTCGAGGCCAAACGCCGTCTCGGCTACCTGCCGAGCGACGTCGCCTTCTACGATCGGGTCTCCGGCGAGGAGATCCTCGACTACTTCGGTCGGATCCGCGGCGACGACCGTCGCGAGGAACTCCTCGAGCGCTTTCCCGTACCCCTCGAGCGCGACGTCAAGGCCTACTCGAGCGGGAATCGCCAGAAACTCGCCATCGTGGCGACGTTCATGCACGATCCCGACCTCGCGATCATGGACGAGCCGACCGCCGGACTCGACCCACTGGTGCAAAACGAGTTCTACGAGTTCCTCGACGAGCGCCAGGCCCAGGGGAAGACGAGTTTCCTCTCCTCGCACGTCCTGAGCGAGGTCCGGCGGATCTGCGACCGCGTGGGGATCATCCGCGAGGGGCGACTGATCGCACTCGAGGAGGTTGGAGAGCTGCTCGCCGAGAGCGGGACGGTCGTCCACGTGCGCCTCGCAGAAGAGCCGCCGCTCGAGGCGCTCGAGTTTCCGGGCGTCTCGAGCATCGACCGCGACGGCGACGCCTACCACCTCGTCCTCTCGCGGGAGTACGACGCGCTCGTCGACCGACTCCACGAGTACACGGTCGAGGACCTCGAGGTCCGCGAGGCGTCGCTCGAGGACGTCTTCATGCACTTCTACGGCGGTGAGGACGAGAACGAAGACGAGGACGTACCCGACGGCGACGTCGAGCCCGCGGCGACGGACGGCGGTGGGTGAGGAGCGACGGAGACGACGTCGCGGTCGCGGTCGAGAGCCGACGCCGAGGTCAGCGCCGCCGAAACCACCAGACGGCGGCGAGAACGAGCACGAGTCCGACGACGACGAACGGGAGCAGCGTGTCGACGTCCGTCTCGTCTTCGTCTTCGGTGATCGTGACCGGCACCAGCTTCGGACCGGTGGTCGTCCGCTCGTCGGTTCCCGCGGCCGTCTCGTAGCCGAGCGTGATCGCGACGCTGTCTCTCGTCGCGACGGCGTCCTCGGACACCTCGAGTGCGAACCGGGCCGTTCGCGACTCGCCAGGACCGAGCGTGCCGACGTACGCGGTCGGCGACGCACTCGACAGCGGCGGCGCGGTCGCCATCGTGGCGACGACGCCCGTCACCGCCTCGTCGCCCTCGTTGGTGATCCGGACCGCGTAGACGCTCTCGCTGTCTATCGTGACCCGCCGGGTGACGTTCTCGACGCGGAACTCGCGTTCTTCGTCGACTTCGACGCCGAGAGCCGTCGGCCCGCCGACCGTCGGCTCGTCATCGTCGTCCTCGACGTACTCGACGGTTGCGAACAGCGGATACGTTCCGGCCCCCGTTCGGGTCGTCCCGACGTCGACCTCGAGCGTCTCCGTCTCCTCTTCGACGAGTTCGTCGACGTAGATCGACCGGGTCGACTGCGGATTCGACGGGGAGCCGAGGTACAGCGGCGATCCGGCCTGGAGCGTCACGACGACGTCCGTCACCTCGTCGTTCTCGTCGTTCGTCACCTCCAGCTCGACCGCCTCGGCGTCGCCGGCGGTGATCGCCTCGTCGTCGTCCTCGAGATCGACGGTGACGTCGGCCTCGGGGCCTTGCTGTGGCACCGGCTCCGCCGGCTCCGGCTCTTCGACCGGTGCCTGTGGCGGTTCTTCGGGTGGCTGTTCCTGTTCCTGTTGTTCGGGTACTGCCGTCTGGTCGTCCTCCGTGACGTTGGCTGGCACGACGACCTCGTCGGACTCGTTCTGGGGTTCGGAATCCTCGACGGCACGACTCCCGTCCTGCGCCGTTGTGCTGACCGGAGCGCCGATCGCGAGGACGACGACCAGCGCGGCGACGACCGCACCGGTCCGCCGAGAGGGGACCGCTGAACCCGCCCGAGCTGTCATTCTCGAACACGATGGGTCCGATCGGCGATAAACGACCGCGGCCGTTCCGGGCTGTACGGTGGCCCTACCACGACGTGGCTCGCTCAACGGCTGATTGACTCGCGCTCGCGACGCGAGGGGGTCGTCGAACGCCCGTCTGGTTTACGTTCCGGCGTGACCACCGTTCCGGTACGGTCCCTGCCGACGCATGCTCGAGATCACGACCTTCGAGACCGAACGACGACTGCGCGGCTCGCTGTTACTGTCGGCTGCGCTGATCGCCCTGATCGCGCTCACGGTGGGGCTCTTTCCGTCGATCCAGGAGGCGGGCGTCGACTTCGACGCCTACCTCGAGTCGCTGCCGGACGAGGTCTCGCGGGCGTTCGTCGGCAACGTGACGACGCTGACGACGATCGAGGGCTACCTCGTCTCGCAACTGTACCAGTTCGGCTGGGTGCTGCTGCTCGCGATCTACTACGCCTACGCCGCCGCCTCGACGATCGCGGGCGAGGTCGAGCGGGGGACGGCCGACGTGACGCTCTCGTTGCCGATCACCCGGACCCGGTTCGTCGTGGGGAAGTTCCTCGCGTTGTTCCCGAACGTCGTCCTCGTGAACGCGGTGACGTTCGTGGCAGTCTACGTCAGCGTCGTGTTCGTCGGCGAGACGATCGACACGATCGACCTGTTCGTCGTCCACGCCTACTCGATCGTCTACCTGCTGGCCTGCGCCGGGATCGGCCTCCTCGCGTCAGCCGCGTTCGACTCCATCCGCCGGGCCCAGACCGTCGCCATCGGCGGCGTCTTCGGCATGTTCCTGCTCGACACTCTCACGTTCGACACCGACTACGACTGGCTGGGCGATCTCGCGTTCTCGCGGTACTTCGACCCCGGCGCGATCCTCGTCGACGGCGACGTTTCCTGGAACGACTTCGCGCTCCTTCTCGCCGCAGTCGTCGTCCTCGTGATCGTCGCCGCCGAACTGTTCGAACGGCGTGACGTCTAGCAGTGACCTACAGTGTGCCAGAGTATGACACACCAGACGAAGCGTAAAGGTGGGGTAGCCAGAGAGTCACCGTATGGAACTCGTCGAGGCCACTGCCGCCGACCTTCGTGCACTCGTCACCCGCTGGTACGACCTCGCGAAAGCGATGGAAGCGTACTCCGAGCTGAACGAACTTGCCTACGCGGACGTCGACGAGGTTCCCGACGACGGCTTTCGCGCTCACCTCGACGACGAGGACACCACCGACTACCGCATCGTCCACGACGACGAGACGATCGGCTTCGTCACCCTCCGTGAGGGCCACCACCCCTCCCGGCAGTACTCGCAGTACCTCCGCATCGTGAACCTCGTCGTCGACGACGCCTACCGGAGCAACGGCCACGGCACAGCGGTCATCGAGCACGTGAAAGAAATGGCTCGCGAGCGGGGCTGTGACCACCTCAAGGTCTCCTGTGAGTGGCAAAACGAGGGCGCACGTCGGTTCTACCGCGACACGGGCTTCCAGCCGAAGCAAGTCGACTACGTACAGCCGCTAGAGTGAGTTCAGATAGCGCGTTCGGTGGTGTGACACGAGTGAGAACACCACGAAAGCCCCTGGCTCGCTCGACTCCCAGGTCTCGCTGCGCGCCGCCTTCGGCGGTGCTTGCGTCGCCCGGGTTCGTCGAGCGAGCCAGCCCCTTTCATAACGATAGCTGTGAGTCGTTACCGCCGCAACCGCGAACCGTCGTGCGGTTGCGTCGGCAACCAGTCACAGCCATCATTATCAGTCCCACCCGTGTCGGTTGGTCGGGAAGTCACTGCCGGCGAGATTGGACGGGGCTGCCGGCATTCGGGAGGACGGCCGATGCACGCCGCAACATACAGCGACGAGAACGCTTGTCACCCTCGAGCGCGTACGCACTCGCATGACGACGGTCCACGCCGCACTCCGGAACCGACTGCTCGTCTGCCGGGGGTCGGAAGTCGACGACTGGGAGACGACCGAACGGCTCGAGGGGTACGACCTCGAGTGCGTCGCGGTCTCGCCGGCCGCTCCCGATCGACTCTTCGTCGGCACGTTCGAGGATGGTCTCTTTCGAAGCACCGACGGCGGCGAGACGTTCGGCGCGCTCGAGGCTGGCTTCGAGAGCGAGGCGGTGATGTCGCTCGCGATCAGTCCCCACGACCCCGACGTCGTCTACGCCGGGACCGAGCCGAGTCGGGTCTACCGCTCGACGGACGGCGGCGACTCCTGGACCCACCTCGAGGGGCTGACCGACCTGCCCTCGGAGCCGGAGTGGTTCTTCCCGCCGCGGCCGTACACCCACCACATCCGCTGGATCGAGGTGGACCCGTTCGACCCCGACCGGCTGTATCTCGGGATCGAACTTGGCGCGCTCGTCGTCAGCGACGACGGCGGCGAGACCTGGCGCGAACGTCCGCCGGGCTCGCGGCGAGACAACCACAGTCTGGCGACTCACCCCGACCGCGAGGGCCGCGTCTACTCGGCTGCGGGCGACGGCTACGCCGAGAGCGACGACGGCGGCGACTCCTGGTCTCACCCGCAGGATGGTCTCGAGCATCGGTACTGCTGGTCGGTCGTTCCCGACCCCGTCGATCCCGGCCGGGTGCTCGTCTCGGCGGCGAGCGGCGCACGGTCTGCGCACACGGCCAGCACCGCCGACTCGTACGTCTACCGGCGCGATGGCGGCACGTGGAACCGACTCGACGGACGCGGTCTCCCGATGGGCGAGGGCGTCGTCCGGGCGGTGTTCGCGACGACGGAGACGGCCGTCTACGCCGTGAACAACCGCGGCCTGTTCCGCTCGAGCGACTTCGGCGACTCGTGGGAGCGACTCGCGATCGACGTCGACGACGGCCTCGAGACGGTGACGCCGCGCGGACTGGTCGCCCTCGAGTAGCGTCGGACGACGGTCGACTCGAGTGACCAAATCGGCCGTTTCGACCCATCGATCGGCCACGGGAGTGGCTGCCGGTGGCTGGTTCGAAATCCTTTTACACGCTACAAATGGATAGTAGAGTAACTGAGTGATATCATGGACGTCGACATCATCTCCGAGGAGGAGAACCCCATGTTGCACCGAACGGACGTCACGTTCGAGTTAACCCACGACGAGGCGACGCCGTCCCGTCTGCAGGTTCGTGACAGTCTCGCCGCGAAACTGAACAAGGACGCAGACGAGGTCGTCGTCCGCAAACTCGACACCAAGTTCGGCATGCGAAAGACCGTCGGCTACGCGAAAGTCTACGAATCGGCCGACCACGCCACCGACGTCGAACAGGAACACATGCTCGAGCGCAACAAGATCGCCGCCGAGGAAGAAGCCGAAGCGGAAGCGGAGGAGGCGTAAACCGATGGCACACTACGAACTCTACAACGACGACGGGACGACCGACCGCGAACTGTGTCCCCGCTGCGGTGACAGCTTCCTCGCAGACCACGGTGACCGCGTCCACTGTGGCAAGTGCGGCTACACCGAGTGGGAGTAGCGAGACGTCGAAATCGAGATGTCTCGGAATCGCAACCGGGGAGCGAAGCGACCGGCAGACAGACGCCGTGAGCGTCCGCTCACCCGCGCAGTGCTCGCACGCGCGATGGGCGCCCTCGAGCCGTGAGCTCCGCCGTCCGCGTGCTCGGAATCGAGGGCACCGCATGGGCGGCCAGCGCGGCCGTGTACGATTCTGACGACGAACACGTTTTCATCGAAACTGACGCCTACCAGCCCGACAGCGGCGGCATTCACCCTCGAGAGGCCGCCGAGCACATGCACGAGGCGATCCCGCAGGTCGTGGCGGCGGCACTCGAGCACGCCCGCGACCTCGACGATTCGGAGGGGCCGCCCGTTGATGCCGTCGCCTTCTCCCGTGGCCCCGGTCTCGGTCCCTGTCTGCGCGTCGTCGGCACCGCCGCCCGCGCGCTGAGCCAGACCCTCGAGGTGCCCCTGGTCGGCGTCAACCACATGGTCGCCCACCTCGAGATCGGTCGCCACACGTCGGGATTCGACTCGCCGGTCTGTCTGAACGCCAGCGGGGCAAACGCCCACCTGCTCGCGTACCGCAACGGCCGCTACCGCGTCCTCGGAGAGACGATGGACACCGGCGTCGGCAACGCGATCGACAAGTTCACGCGCCACGTCGGCTGGTCCCACCCCGGCGGGCCGAAAGTCGAAGAAGCAGCGAAAGAAGGTGAGTACGTCGACCTCCCCTACGTCGTCAAGGGGATGGACTTCTCGTTCTCGGGGATCATGAGCGCGGCCAAGCAGGCCACCGATCGGGGGACGCCGGTCGAGGACGTCTGTTACTCCCTCCAGGAGAATATCTTCGCGATGCTGACCGAGGTCTCCGAACGCGCGCTCTCGCTGACCGGCAGCGACGAACTCGTCCTCGGCGGCGGCGTCGGGCAGAACGCCCGCCTCCGTGAGATGCTCGCGGAGATGTGCGAGGCTCGAGGCGCACGATTTCACGCACCGGAACCTCGATTCCTGGGGGACAACGCGGGGATGATCGCCGTCCTCGGCGCGAAGATGTACGCGGCCGGCGATACGCTCCCGGTTGCGGAATCCCACGTCGATCCCGACTTCCGGCCCGATCAGGTTCCCGTGACGTGGCGGACGGGTGTGGACCTGACGCTCGGCCGTGACGGCGACGACGGCGAGATCGAGGGTGCCGAGGCCGTCGTCGAACTCGAGCCCGACCGCGGCCGGGTCTACAAACGTCGCCTCCCCAAGTCCTACCGGCACCCCGACCTCGACGCCCGACTGCGACGTGAACGGACGACGCTCGAGGCGCGCCTCACGAACCTGGCTCGCCGCGAGGGCGTCCCCACGCCGGTCGTCTACGACGTCGACCCGGTCGAGGCGACCCTCGAGTTCGAGTACGTCGGCGAGGCGGAACTGCGGGCCAACCTCTCGCTCGAGTACGTTCGCGACGTGGGTCGCCACCTGGCGACGATCCACGAGGCGGGGTTCGTCCACGGCGATCCGACGACACGAAACGTGCGCGTGGCACCCCGGGAGGAGCGGACGTACCTGATCGACTTCGGACTCGGCTACCACACCGACCACGTCGAGGACTACGCGATGGACCTCCACGTCTTCGACCAGAGTCTCGTCGGCACCGCAGACGACCCCGAACCGTTACGCGAGGCCGTCCACGAGGCCTACCGGACGGTCGGCGATTCGGCGGTCCTCGAGCGACTCCGGGACGTCGAGGGACGTGGTCGGTACGTCGGCGACGGGACGGACGTGCCGTAGGTTCGTCGAGGTCACGATCGAGACGGAACAAAAACGAGCCGTCGGTTCGAAACAGGCGAATCGGGAGGGGAGTTACTGCGTCGGTGCCAGTTCGTCGAGGTCGACGCTCTTCTCGAGGAGGACCTCTTTCTGGTCGGCGACGGTACGCTGTTCGCGCATCAGCTGTTTGAACTTGCTCTGCGGGGAGAGGTCGCCGATGAGGACGCCGCCGACGATCTTGCCGTCCTTGAAGGCGACACGTCGCCACTCGGTGTCGCTGTACTTGCGCTCGGCGTACTCGTCGCCAATCGTCGGATGGCCAAAGGAGAGGAAAGGGAAGTCGAAGTGCGTGATCGAGTACGAGGAGACCCACTGGAACGCCTCGGCCTCGTCGCCGGCGGCCATGTTGACGCCGGCGATCCGACCCTGTTCTTTCGCCGAGCCCCACGAGCCGTTCTGGGCCTGCTCGCCCAGGATGACGTCGTAGAAGCGCGTGATGTCGCCGGCGGCGTAGACGTCCTCGAGGTTGGTCTGCATGTACTCGTCGACGACGATGCCGCCGTCTTCCTCGATGCCGGTCCCCCGGAGGTACTCGGTGTTGAAGTTGAGGCCGATGGCGACGCCGGCGAAGTCACACTCGTAGCGGTCGCCGTTGGGGTCGACCGCAGCGGTGACGTGGCCGTCGTCGTCGGTCTCGAAGTGGTCGACGCCGCTGTCGAAGACGGGTTCGACGTTCTTCGAGCGCAGTCCCTCGTGGATGATCTCCGCGCCGTCTTCGGAGAGCGCGTAGCGCCACCAGCGGTTGCCCCGCATCAGGTACTTCCCTTCGATGCCCTGTGCGCCACAGACGGCGGCGAAGTCGATGCCGAGCAGTCCGGCCCCGACGACGACGCCGGTCTCCGATCGCTCGGCGTGCTCGCGGATACCGCGGGCGTCCTGGAACGTCCAGAAGTGGTGGATGCCGTCGGCGTCGCTGTTATCGACGGGGAGTTGCGTCGGGGTACCACCCGTCGCGATCAGCAACCTGTCGTAGGAGACGTCGTCGCCCTCGTGGGTGTGGACGAGCTTCTCGTCGACGTCGACCCCCGTGACGTGCGTGTTCAACGAGAGTTCGATGTCGCGCTCGTCGTACCACTCCTCGTCGTGGATCGAGATGGGTGCCTCGGGGAGTTTGCCTTTCGCGTGTTCTTTGATGAGAATGCGATTGTACAGGGGCTCCCCCTCATCGGTGATGACGGTAATCTCCGACTCCGGGTCCTCCTCCCGAAGCGTCTCGGCAGCCGAACTGCCGGAGATTCCGTCGCCGATGATGACGTACTCGGTCATGTCCGAAAGGTTCGCAACGGGGGTTAAAGTGGATTGCTATCTCGTCCATTCGAGCAGTCGATTCCTCGAGTCGTCGATTCTCGACCTCCCAAACCGCTCCCGACCTGCCAAACCGCTCTTTAGGTTCGCGTCCGTACGGACGGGTATGAAGATCCGCCAGAACGTCCGCCACTTCGCCTCCCGGAAAGCACTCGAGACGCCAGTCGTCCGCTCGGTCGCCGTCTCGGGGCTGGTTCGCCTCCACACCAAGGTCTTCCTCGACAAGGCAGACGCCGCCCACAGAGACGAGCGCAAAGCGCACCTGGACGCGTTCTTCGAGTGTACGATGGACACGTACCTGCAGGCGCTCACCGAGGGCTACTCCGAGGCCGAAGCCCGCGAGATCACCCACATTCAGGCCAACTTCGACTTCTACAACCACGGCTGGACCGAGATGATGGAGTTCCCGGCCGACGAACTCGAGGACCACTACGACCGCTACCGGGACTTCTTCGAGACCTGGGGGATCACCATCGACGACCCGCTCGGGGAGTTTCGCGACCGCGAGATCCCGGCGGCCCCCTCGACGCCCGAAAAACTCGACGATCCCGAACACCCCCACGCCGTGGGCGGCTTCGCCGACGACGTCTACGTCGAAGGCCCCGACGGCGAACTTCGTGTCGGCGGCCAGGACGAGCCAGAAGACGTCGACGTCTCGAAGGCCGTCGGCGTCGACGAGGACGACCTCGAGGAGCAGTGACGCCGGTCGATCGGTCCCACCACCAGGATTAATACCACCCCGTCCGCTGTCGACGTATGGCGAGGATCGACGCGAGCGAACTGCTGCCGGCAGAACGACTGCGAACGGGCGTCCTCGAGGGCGAGATCACGCAACTCCACCGGGGTGACAGACACGCATCCGAGGGAGATACGTTCGCGATCGAGGGGACGACTTTCGAGGTCGTCGACGTCCGCGAGCGACGTCTCGGCGAACTGACCGACGACGACGCACGCGCCGAGGGATCGCCCGACCTCGAGTCGTACAGACGGCGGATCGAACGCACGCACGACCTCGAGTGGGACGACGACGACACTGCCGTCCTCCATCGATTCGAGCGCAGTTCGGAGTGACACCCGACACGACGCGTATTTTCTCGACTGCTGTCGTCGGACGGTCTCGTCTCTCGCCAGTTTCCAAGCCGCTAAGTACGCAGAGCGTCGCCATGTTTCTACAGACTACTCGAGACATGGCACTGGATGCAAACGACCGGTCGATCGCTGCTTTCACGATGAGCGGACACGCGCTCGTCCACTGGTTCGAGACGTCGATTCCGATCTTCCTCGTCGTCTGGCTCGCGGAGTTCGACGTCACGCTTCTGGGAATCGTCGTCGCGCTCGGGTACGCCCCCTTCGGCATTGGGGCGCTCCCGGGCGGGGTTCTGGCCGATCGATTCGGTCCGAAGCGGCTCGTTCTGGCCTGTCTCGGCGGCATGAGTCTCTCGTTTCTCGTCCTCTCGCTGGCCACGTCGATCTACGCCATTGCAGCCGGACTGATTCTGTGGGGGATCGCCGCGAGCGTTTACCACCCTGCGGGCCTCTCGCTGATCAGCACCGGCGTCGAGGAACGAGGGACGGTCTTCGCCTGGCACGGCATTGCGGGGAACGTCGGCATCGCGCTGGGTCCGTTCGTCGCCGCGACGTTACTCGTCGTCCTCGAGTGGCAGGTCGTCGCCGCCGTCCTCGCCGTGCCGGGGCTGGTGGCGGCCGGCTACGGACTGCGGGCGAACTTCGATCCGACGGCTGCCGTCGACGACGACGTCTCGGCTAGCTCCGAGGAGGCGCTCTCGCTTTCCGACCTCGTCTCGAACTCCCGGACGCTGTTCGCAAGCGCTTTCGCCGCCGTCTTCGTCATCGTCACCGTCGAGGGGCTGTTCTACCGCGGGATGTTGACCTTCCTCCCCAATATCCTCCACGGACTGCCCGCGATGGACGGACTCACCTTCTCGGCCGGCCTCGAGGGAATCGAACCGGCCGATTACATCTACGTCGGCCTGCTGGTCGTCGGAATCGCCGGCCAGTACGCCGGCGGCAAACTCACGAATCGCGTCCCTGCCGAGCGAGGTCTGATCGCCATCTTCGCCGTCCTCGCGGTCCTCGCGCTCGCGTTCGTTCCGGTGACGTCGATGGGGCTTGCGCCCGTGCTCGTCCTCTGTGTCCTGCTCGGCTTTTTCCTGTTTGCCATCCAGCCGTTCTACCAGGAAGCCGTCGCGGTCCACACGCCGCCGGACACGCGCGGGCTCTCCTATGGCTACACGTACCTCGGCGAGTTCGGGTTCGGCTCGGCGAGCATCGCGATCGGTGGCTTCGTCCTCGGGTCGTTCCCGCTTGCGGCCTTCTTTGCGATGCTAGCGACGTTCGCGCTGACCGGTTCGCTGCTCGCGGCGGGGCTGTCGGTCGCACTCGATCGCACCGACGCGGCGGACGCGCGACCGGCCGCCGACGATTGATCGGTGCCGTCGATCGAGTCCATTTCACTCACCCGCTCGACCTCGAACGCCGCCGGCGAGGCGTTCCCGTTCGGCGTCGTGTCTCACCCTCACTCGAACTGAACGTTCGTCGACCGTTCCGGCTGCCATTTTCGGGTCCGTATCTAGTCTATAAGTACATATCTCGAATCGTGACTATAACTAGATTTATATCGAATAAATCGAAAATCACGATTGCGTGACCATGTGGCCGAACGACGGTCAGATCCGGCGGTCATTCCGCCGATGCACTCATACCGCCGCCGGATCGTGGCCACGCGACGCGACAAACAAGACAACTACCAATGAGGGTCGAAGATAGCATTCGAGAGCAGTTCACCGACGAGCAATCCAGCGGAGGAACAGGCCTGAACCGACTATTCGAGTGTCGCCACTGTGGATACAAATCGAGTCGCCCGACGATCTGGTGTCGGATGTGCGGTTCGATCGAGATCGCACGGTACACCTTCCGAAACTCGGAGTGAGCAGAGACGGTGCCGGTCGCCGTCCGGCACCGGCACGGACGAACGCACGGGCACTCGCGGCGGGACCGTCCCGCTGCGAGTCTCGACGGTTCGCTACCTTTTTGCCCGCGCTATAGAAAGCAATCGGCATGCTCACCGTGCGGGCCCCGGCGACGAGCGCGAACCTCGGTAGTGGCTTCGACGTCTTCGGTGTCGCGCTCGAGCGACCCGCCGACGTGATTCGCGTCGAGCGCGCGAGCAAAACCACGATCACCGTCACCGGCGTCGGCAGTCAGTACATTCCCGAGGACCCCGCCAAGAACACCGTCGGGGCAGTCGTCGAGGAACTCGACGCTCCCGCACACATCCGGATCGACAAGGGCGTCAGGCCCGCGTCGGGGCTCGGATCGTCCGCCGCGAGCGCCGCCGCCGCCGCCGTCGCGCTGAACGAACTGTACGATCGCGGTCTCTCGAGGGAGGAACTCGTCCCCGTCGCCGCCGAAGGGGAGGCGCTCGTCTCCGGGGAGGCCCACGCCGACAACGTCGCTCCCGCCTTGCTTGGCGGCTTTACGATCGTCACCGACGACGGGGTCACGCAGGTCGACGCCGACGTCTCGCTCGTCGCCTGCCTTCCCGAAATCTCGGTCTCGACCAGGGACGCACGCGGCGTCGTCCCCGAGTCGGCGGCGATGGACGACGTCGTCGACACCGTCGGCCACGCGGCGACGCTCGCCGTCGGGATGACTCGCGGCGACCCCGACCTCGTCGGTCGCGGCATGGACGACGGCATCGTCACGCCCGAACGCGCCGCACTCATCGACGGCTACGAAGACGTCCACGAGGCCGCACTCGAGGCCGGCGCGACCGGCGTCACCGTCAGCGGCGCGGGGCCGACCCTGCTCGCGGTCTGCCGTCGGTCCGATCGGCGGGCCGTCGCCGCCGCGATGGTCGACGCCTTCGACGCGATCGGCGTCGAGAGCCGGGCCTACCAGACGGCCGTCGGCGACGGGGCGACGATCCACCGCTGAGGATGGGCGCGCGACGAGACGGCACGCTCGCGCTCGTCTCGCTTCTCGCGTTCGTCACCGCCGTCGCCCTCGTGGACGCGTCGCTCTCGCCGCCCGCGCTCGCGCTCGGCGGGATCGGGACGGTCGCATTCGAACTGCTGGCGACTCGAGATTCCGATCTCGTTCGCCGACACTGGGAACGGCCGGCCGTACAGGGCATAGCGCTCGCGGCGGCGGTCGGCGTCGCAGCCGTCGGCGCTCGAGTCGCACCCTCGCTGGTACTCTCTGCCGGAATCGGGGCGCTCGTGGCGTACCTCGTCGTGCTCGCCTCTGTTCTGGGCGCGGCTTCGGTCGGCCGTTCGTGATCGGACCCGCACGAAACCTGACGGTCCAGCCCGTAGAAACTCGAGGAGTATGCGAGCGATACTCTTCGATCTCGACGGGACGCTCCTTCGGCTCACTCGCGAGTACCACGACCTGCTGGCCGAGACGTTCGAGACGGTGTGTGGCACGGTCGACGACGGGTGGCTCGAGGCCTACGACGAGGCGTTCTACGACCTGTTCGCGGCCTGCGAACCCGACCCCGTCCGACGGGCGTTCGATCGCGTCGAGGGGGCGTCTGATCCGGACGCGCTGGCGGCGACGCTCCGCGAGCGGGAAGCCGAGGCCTGCGAACCGCCGGCGGGTGCCGCGGCGGATCTCGAGCGGCTGGCGGCGAGTTACGACCTCGGCGTGCTCACGAACGGCGTTCCGGAGTGGCAACGGTACAAGCTTCGGGCGCACGACCTCGAGCGCTACGTCGACGTCGTCGTCAGTTCCTACGAGGCGGGCGCGCACAAGCCGAACGTCGCTCCCTATCGGCTCGCCGAGCGCCGGCTTCCGGCGGACGCCCACGCGATGGTTGGCGACGCCGATGCGGACGTCCGTGGGGCACAGAAAGCGGGCTGGGCCGCACACCGATACGACGGAGGGGGGTTCGGTGACCTCCCCGACACGATACGGTGGGAGCGGTGATCGGTCCGTCCTCTCGCTGCGGCGGCAGATTCCTGGTCCTCGAAGCGGCCGTCACTGCGGGGTGACGAACTGCCGTTTAGACGCCCCGTCCCTGCAGCTTCTCCTCTTCGGGGAGGTCGACGTTCGCGTCGCCTTTCATCCCCTTGCCGATGTTCTTCGAAATCTCGGCCAGCGCTTCGGGATCGTCCCAGTTGTTCGTCGCGTTCACGATCGCCTCACCCATGGCTACGGGGTCCTCCGCGCCGAAGATGCCGCTGCCGACGAAGATGCCGTCGCACTCGTGGTGCATCATGAGCGCGGCGTCGGCGGGCGTCGCGATGCCGCCGGCTGCGAAGTTCACGACGGGTAGCCGACCCATCTCGGCGGTCTCGTGGACGAGTTCGGCGGGCGCTTCGATCTCGCGGGCGTAGGCCTCGCGTTCCTCGTGGGTCATCCCCTCGAGTTTGCGGATCTCGCCTTTGATCGTGCGCTGGTGGTGGACGGCCTGGTTGACGTCACCAGTGCCCGCTTCGCCCTTGGTTCGGATCATCGCCGCACCCTCGCCGATCCGGCGCAGTGCCTCGCCGAGGTTCCGTGCGCCACAGACGAACGGCGCGGTGAAGTCGCGTTTGTCGATGTGGTAGGCGTCGTCAGCGGGCGTCAGCACTTCCGACTCGTCGACCATGTCGACGCCGACGGCCTCGAGAATCTGGGCCTCTTTGGTGTGCCCGATCCGTGCTTTGCCCATCACGGGGATCGAGACCTCCTCGATGATCTCCTCGACGTCCGCGGGATCGGCCATCCTGGCGACGCCGCCCCGTTTCCGGATGTCGGCCGGGACGGCCTCGAGTGCCATCACCGCGACTGCGCCGGCGTCTTCGGCGATGCGCGCCTGCTCGGGGTTGACGACGTCCATGATGACGCCGCCTTTCTGCATTCGGGCGAACCCGCGCTTTACCAGATCAGTTCCGCGTCGAAGCTCCTCGAGATCCGTGCTCTCGGCCATGCGACGTCGTTAGAATCGATCACACTTACGCGTGTCTTTTCCCCACTTCTCTGCCGTCGTCGCCGGCGCCTCGCTTCGTCTCACTGTCGGTCGTGTCGAAACGGTTATAATGATAAATGTCCTGTAGGTTGTCACGGGTTTATCCCGGTCGGTAGGTGGTGGTTTCGGGAGACGCGCTGGACCGTTCGGCTCACCCCGGTCTCGGTTCAGTCGTCGGTACTCCTGCGTGATTTGCCGTCGAACAGCCGCGCCCGAACCCGCGAACCGTACACGCTTGCGAGCGCCGAGGCGCCGCTCGTCAACTCTCGGAGGGCGCCTGCCGCCTCGCCCCACTCGACTCTCGCACCGATCCCTGGTCGAAGCCCGATTCGACCGCTGAGGTCGGCACGTGTGCGGAGGAGGTCGCCGTCTTTCGTCGTGTAGCTGTGTGTCGTCCACTCGCGCTCGCGGTCACGGACTCGCGGGGCCTCGAGTCGGAGGACTCGGTCGTCGTCGGTGTCGACGACGGTCCTGATGCCGTCTGGCCCGTCGGTGACGGTCACGTCGGCGCGCTCTTTCGGGTACCCCCAGATCTCGCGTCCGAGCGCGACCGACGCGTCGGTCGTCACCGGGAGCCAGTGGACGTATCCGCCGACGTCGCCCGCGAGCTGGACGAGCGGCAGGTCGACGCGAGCCCCGGCGACGGCCGGGACGATCACGCCGAACTCGTCGTACGGCTCGAGACCAGTCGCTCCCTCCGCAGCGTCGGCCGCGTCAGGCTCTGGGCCGCCGACGCAGTGGTACTGGATTCCGACGAGGATCACACAGCCGATGCCAGGTGCGATCGCGAGCGGTGACAGCGCCGACGGAAGGATGCGGGCCAGCCGTCGCCGGCGGGCCGGGAGGACGACGCCACCTATCGCACACGAGAGCTCGAGCGGGAGGGTGACCTCGTGACCAGTCGAGAGTCGTCGTCGGCTTCGCATACGGGAACCGACGGATGCCGAACGCATATACTTCGGCGGACGACGAGAGACCGCTATCGTTTTGCACCTGCCGTTCGTCGCCGTGGACGAATGACGACGACTGGGCTGCCCGACCGGGATCGACTGCCGACGTACCTGGCTCCAGTTCCGAAGAAAATCGAGGACCTCGGCCTCCGGTACGCCTGGCTCGTCGTCGCGGTCAACCTGGGCGGGACGGTCTTTGGCTTCTGGTACTACCGCCACCAGTTCGCGGAGACGACGACGGTCATGTGGCCGTTCGTCCCCGACAGTCCCGTCGCCACGCTGTTGATCGCACTCGCGATCGCGAGCTGGAAGCTCGGTCACGAGCGACCGTGGCTCACCGCGCTCGCCTTCTTCGGTAACGTGATATTGGGGCTGTGGACGCCCTTTACCCTGCTCGCGTTCTTCGACGCCTACGCGTACTTGCATCCGGTAATGTATCACTTCCTCTTCTGGAGCCACCTTGCGATGGTCGTCCAGGCGTTCGTCCTCCACCGGATCACGAACTTCCCGGTCGGCGCCGTCGCCGTCGCCCTCGCGTGGTACGGGGTTGGCCTGATCGTCGACTACTCCGTGCCGATCGTCGGCGATCCACACCACACGCTCATCCCCGTCGCCCGCGACACGCCGATGTTCCTTGGGGCCGACGCCCTCGGCGTCGTCGCGGCCGGCGAGACGGCCTTCACGCTGCTGGCGCTCTTCCTGGCACTCTCGACGCGCGTCAAAAAGCTCGAGGCGATCGCGGGTCCGTTGCCGGACGACTCCTAATACTACTGGACAACACGATTCACACATCGATCGCACGCGAACGGCCGTCGCCGCTGGCGACGGACCGTGAGACGCGATCGAGTGTTCAGTGACCGTCGTCCGGCAGTATACCGTCTCGCGTTCGCGTTCACCGATCGGAATCGGCGACGAGGTCGAGGTGTGGCTCGAGTTGTCTCGCCGCCGGCAGCAGTTCGACGGTGTCCCTGCTCGGATGGTAGCGGGCGACCCGCGCGTCCGTCAGCCTGGGAACGTGGTTGTGATGAAGTTCGATCCGGACGCACTCTCGCCTGCTCTCGGTGGGTTTTCCGTCCCATCGCGCGAGCCGGTCGGCGAGTTCCTCGAGTGAGACCTCCCCGACCGTCTCGAAGAGGTAATACAGCACGTACCGTCTGTGTCGGTCGAGTAACAGCTCGAAGACGGTACTCGCCGGGAGGGACGGATCGGTACTGGCTGGCTCCACGTTCGAGGTATCAATTGTCATTGTGTCCCATACTCGGCTGACGCGACGACTGTGCTGCCGGAGGTTCCGACTCCGATAGCGCACGACTCGTCATCTCGAGGCGACTTCAGCAGAGCACGACCGACGGTTGGGCCGACGAAACCATAAACATTTTGTTAATTCCCCAGGATCGCCTGACTATATGGGTAAATGGTCTATTTCCCTCTGCTATCCTGTCCGTTTGTGGTCCGATTGACTCCTCGAGTGTTCGAACGTGATCCCGACCGGGTGCGTCCGTCGAGTCGGCCCTGACGTGCCGGGAGGAGCGAGGTGGACGTATACTGCCGGATAACACGGTTCAGCCATCGATCGCACTCGAGACGCTGTCGTCGCTGACGACAGCCGTCGAGACGCGATCGAGTAGTCACTGACTGTCGTCCGGTAGTATTACCCGACGATGACGACCGCCGACTCCGTCTCGAGCATCTCGCCGTCACCAGAGTACGTCCGTTCGACCTCGACGTCGAACAGGTCGTCCTCGAGTTCCTCGCCGGCGACGCGCAGGACGCCCGCGTCGTCGTCGATCTCGTACTCACCGTCGTCGATCGCGGCGTCGATCTCGCCGACTTTCGAGCCGAACTTCGGTCCGAGCGTCGCGTAGTCGAGGTCGATCGAGGCGACCTCGGTCGTGATCTCCGGCTGTTCGTCGAGGACCTCGAGGTCGTCGACGTGCATCACGTCCCGGATCGCTTCCTCGAAGCCGTCGATGGAACCGTACACCGAGACGGACTCGAGTTCCGCGTTGAGCGGAAGCTGGCGTTTGCTCTTGTACCGCCGCAGCGCGGAGATGACCTCCATCCCGGTCTCGCCGGCCTCGAGGTCGGCCTCGTAGCCTCGCACTGCGGGCCAGTCTTCGGTGTGGACGCTGTCGAACTCGGCTGTGTCGTCTCTCGGCTCGCCATCCGCGTACGTCGCCTGCCAGATCTCCTCGGTGGCGTGGGGCAGGATGGGCGCCCACAGCAGGAGGAAGGTCCGGTGGGCGATCCGCAGAGTGTACTGGGTCGAGGGATCGTCCTCGCGGGTCTTGGCGATCTCGAGGTAGTCGTCACAGAACGTGTTCCAGAAGAACGTCCGGAGGTGGTTGCGAGCCTTGGCGAACTCGTAGGCCTCGAAGTGCTCGGTGAGGGTGTCGATCGCGTCGTCCAGTTCCGCGAGCAGCCAGCGATCGATCGCCTCGAGTTCCTCGGGTTCCTCGGGATCGGCGGGCGCAATCGTGTCGACCAGTTTCGAGGCGTTCCAGAGCTTCCGGAGCAGCTTCTCCCCGGCGACGATGTCCTGCTCCTGATAGGGGAAGTCGTCGCCGACGGCGGCACTCGCTGCCCAGAAGCGCACGGCGTCGACGGGGTACTCCGCGATGACCTCGGCGGGTTCCACCACGTTCCCCCGCGATTTGGACATCTTCTCTCTGTTCTCGTCCAGGACGTGGCCGTTGATCATCGTCGCGTCGAACGGCACCTCGCCGGTGTGTTCGTAACACTTGACGATGGTGTGGAACAGCCAGAAGGAGATGATGTCGTGGCCCTGGGGACGGAGGTCGAACGGGTAGAGTTCGGGGTGGTCCATCGTGAACTCCTCCGCGTCGTCGTCCCAGTCCCAGCCGGCGTTGATGAGGGGGGTGAGCGACGAGGTCGCCCAGGTGTCGAAGACGTCGTCTTCGGGCTCGAACGCGTCGTGGCCACACTCCGGGCAGGCGTCGACCGGCGGGTCGTCGCTCAGGGGATCGACCGGCAGGTCCTCGCGCTCGGCCACGATCGGGTGGTCACACTCCTCGCAGTACCAGACGGGGAACGGAATGCCCGAGTCGCGCTGGCGGGAGATCAGCCAGTCCCACTCGAGGCCCTCGATCCAGTGTTTGTACCGGGTGAACATCTTCTCCGGGTACCAGTCCATCTCCTGGCCGGCCTCGAGGTACTCCTCTTTGTGGTCCAGGATCTCGACGTACCACTGTTTGGAGACGCGGAACTCGACGGGCGTGTCACAGCGTTCGTGGACCTGCACCGCGTGGGTAATCTCCCAGCGATCACGCAGGTAGCCCTCCGCCTCTAGGTCCTCGACGATGGCCTCGCGGGCCTCCTCGGTCGACATCCCTTCGTAGTCGCCGGCGAGGTCGGTCATCGTCGCGGACTCGTCGATGGCCACGCGCAGCGGGAGGTCGTGGGCCTGGTACCACTCGATGTCGTTCTGGTCGCCGAACGTACAGCACATGACGACCCCGCTTCCTTTCTCCATGTCGACGCGCTCGTCCTCGATGATCGGCACCTCGTGGCCGAAGATCGGGATGCGGGCGGTCTCGCCGACGAGATCCTCGTTGTCCTCGTCGTCCGGGTGGACGAACACCGAGACGCAGGCCGGCAGAAGTTCCGGACGCGTCGTGGAGATGACGAACTCCTCGCGCGGGGCGTCTTCCCCCACTATCTCGAACGCGATGTCGTTGAAGTGCGACCCCTTCTCCATGTCCTCCATCTCGACCTGCGAGATCGCCGTCTCACACTCGGGACACCAGATCGCTGGCGCTTTCTTCCGGTACTCGCGGCCCTGCTCGTAGAGGTCGAGAAAGGAGAGCTGGGAGATCCGCTGGACGCGGGGCTCGATCGTCTTGTAGGTGTTGTTCCAGTCGATCGAGCAGCCGATCGACTGCATCTTCTCGGTGAACTCGGCCTCGTAGTCCTGGCAGACCTCCCGACAGAGGTTCTGGAACTCGCGGCGCTCGTACTCCTGGTGGCGAATGTCCAGTTCCTTTTCAGTCAGCCGCTCGGAGGCGATCCCGTTGTCGTCGTAGCCGAAGGGGAACAACACGTCGCCGTCGGCCATCCGCTGGAAGCGCGCCGCGAAGTCCTGCAACGTGTGGCCGTAGAGGTGGCCCATGTGCAGACTCCCCGAGACCGTCGGCGGCGGCGTGTCGATGGCGTAGACGGTGTTCGGGTCTGTCTCGGCGTTGCCCTCGTAGGCGTAGGTCTCCTCGTCGACCCACCGGCGCTGCCACTTCGATTCGACGGCCTCGGGGTCGTAGCCGCCCTCGAGGCTGGCAGCCGGCTCGTCAGCCTGCTCTTCGGCGTCCATGCTCATGCTTTCACCGCCCCGGACGGGCGTGGTCGATTCCGCGTACACGTCGGTCGCGAACGTCGCTCGTACATTGGTGATACCGGTCGTTGCTCGATGAATACTGGTCGGACACAATACATCCGTCGAAACGGGGTGGGTGATGCGGGGCTAGAAGGCCCCTACGAAAACGGCGTCGTGTGGGCCGTCGAGACGGTCGCCTGCAGCCACGACGGACGTCATACGTACTGATACTCCGGGCAGGCGTGTTAGGTGTTTCGCGTCTCGTCGTCTCCCTCCCAGTGTAACACTGCCAGCGAGTCGTTCGCGTAGCGAACGTCCGCCTCGAGGTACGCCGCCAGGCGCTCGACGTGGTCGCGGCCAGTCTCGTCGGCGAGTCGAAGCCTGATCCGGTCGTGGACCGCGACGTCGCGGCCGTGCTCGACGACCAGCGAGAACAGCTCTCGCGGCGTCACGGGCTCGCCGTCGGCCAGCCGGGACTGGATCCCCTCGAGCGTCGACTCGACGGTCGTCTCGACCTCGAAGGTGACGTCGACCGAAACCTTCGTCGACGACTGATCGACGGCGTACACCTCCTCTGCGCTCTCGACGGCGGGGACGAGCACCTGCTCGAAGTCGACGCCCTGCTCGCGCAGTCCGATGTACGCGAACGCGAGCATCGCGGTGAGGCCGTCGACGAACGCCTCGTCGGTCGTCGCCCGCTCGAACACCTGCTTGCGGTCCGTGCGCTCGAGGTAGTGGACGAGGAGGTCGAAGTCGAGGATGCCGTCGACGACTCGCCGTCGGATCCGTGCCTCGGCGTTTCGCTTCGACTGTTCGTGGCTCATCTCCGCCTCGCCGAGCAGGTACGTCCGGTCCGCTCGAGAGAGGATTCCCCGGTCGCGGTTGGCATCGACGTTCATAATCGGATTTGGATTATACGACACTGGGTTCTATGCGAAGCTATATCAGCGAACGGGTTCGACCGACACGTCGATGACACGCCACGGGGTCGTTCGCCGCTCGTCGAAGGCGTCGGAGCACCGCCGCGGGACCGTTCGCTCGCCCATCGCCGGGGAGACTGGACGCGCCAGTCCGGAGGGGCCCTGACCGATGGCTGGCGGTCCCGTCGACCGGTACGCCGACGTTCTCGTCTCGCGGAGCCGTCTCGTGATCGTCCTCGCACTCGTGCTGACGGCGCTCGTCGCCGCCGGTGCCGTCGTGGGCGAGAGCGAGGACGGAGAGATCGGCCAGTTCGAGACCGACTCCGCAGAGCGCGACGCCCTAGAGGAGATCGAGGCGACATACGGCACCGACGACGCGGTCGTCGCCCAGCTCGTCGTTCGCGAGGAAGGCGGCGACGTCCTCACCCGCGAGTCGCTGCTCGAGAGCCTGCGACTCCAGCGCGAGGTCCGCGAGAACGAGACGCTGAACGCGACGCTTCGCGAGGAAGGATTCGTCGGCCTCGAGAACGTCGTCGCGACGGCGGCGGTCCACGAAGACCGGTTCGCCGGACGGACCGGCCCGCCCGGTAACGACACGACGACCGGGCCCACAAACGCCAGCGACACGTCCGACCGTGGCGACGAGAACGGCAGCACCGCGCCTCCGCAGACGACCGACCAGTTCGCGTCGCCGACGCTCGAGGATCAGATCGAGGCCCTCGAGTCGCGGTCGGACGCCGAGGTCGAGACCCTCCTCGAGCGGGTTCTCGACCCCGACGCGGAGACGCCCGGCGGCGATCCCTACGAGTTCCTGCCGTCTGACTACGAACAGGGGGCGACGACCGCCGACGCCCGGATCACGTTCGTCTTTCAGGTAAACGACGGCGGCCCCGACGAAGACCCGCAAGACGCGTACGACGCCCAGGTCGCGATCGCCTCGCTGGTCGAGGAGCGATTCGACGACGCGTTCGTCTTCGGGCAGGGGATTACCGACGACGCGTCCACACGAGCCGTCGGCGATAGCTTCGCGATCATCACGCCCGTCGCGCTCGTGCTCGTGCTGGTCGTCCTCGGCTTTGCCTACCGCGACCTCGTCGACGTCCTGCTCGGCGTCTTCGGCATCGGCGTCGTGATGGCGTGGCTCGCCGGCATCCAGGGCTGGCTCGAGATCCCCTCGAGTCAACTCCTGATCGCGGTGCCGTTCCTGTTGATCGGGTTGAGCATCGACTACTCGCTGCACGTCGTGATGCGCTACCGGGAGGCCCGAGAGGGAACGCTCGAGGCCGACGACGGCTCCGTCGACCGGCGTGATCCGACGACGGCCATGCGGCTGGGCGTCGCGGGCGTCGTCCTCGCGCTTGCGGCCGCCACGTTCTCGACGGGGGTCGGTTTCCTCTCGAACTACGTCAGCCCGCTCGCTGCCGTCCGCGACTTCGCCGTGTTGAGCGCCGGCGGCATCTTCGCGACGTTTCTCGTCTTCGGCGCGCTCGTACCGGCGGTCAAACTCGAGGTCGAACGCCTCTTCGACCGGTTCGGACGCGAGCGGCGCAAACCGGCGGTCGGGGTCAGCGCGGGTCCGATCAACCGCGCCCTCTCGACGGTCGTCTCGCTGGCCACGCGAGCGCCGGTCGTTGTCGTGGTCGTCGCGCTCTTGCTCGCGTCGGCGGGAGCCTACGGCGCGACCGGCATCGACACGGAGTTCAACCAGGCCGACTTCCTGCCCGAGGACGCGCCGGCGTGGGCGAAGTCACTGCCCGGCCCGCTCGCACCCGGCGACTACGACGTCCGGGAGAACGTCGCCTACCTCGGCGAGAACTTCCGCCAGCGAGGCGAGGGGTCCGAAGCCCAGATCCTGTTACGCGAGGACGTGACCGATCCGGCGACGCTCGAGGCCGTAGACGACGTCACGCGCGATTTCGACCGCGACGGGACGATCGTCCCCCGTCCGGACGGGACGGCGGCGATCGAGAGTCCGGCGTCCGTCCTCCGCGAGGTCGCCGACGACGAACCCTCGGTCGCGGCGGCGATCGACCAGCGAGACGCCGACGGCGACGGCTTGCCCGACGAGGACGTCGCGGCAGTCTACGACATCCTGTTCGACGTCGCTCCCGATCGAGCCTCGTCGGTGCTGTACCGGACCGACGACGGCACCTACGAGTCCGCCCGGCTGACGGTCGGCGTGCAGGGCGACGCCCCAGCACAGACGATCGCCGGGGACGTCCGGGACGTCGCGTCGACGATCGAAACGAACGCGCCCGTGACGGCGGTCGCCACCGGCGGCCCCGTCGTCACCGCCGTAGTCCAGGATGCGTTGCTCGAGACGCTCGTCCAGGCGTTCGCCGTGACGCTCGTCGTCATCCTCACGTTCCTCGTGGCGCTGTACTGGTGGCGTCACCGCGCCCCCGGCCTGGGCGTCGTGACGCTCGCCCCGGTGGTGGTCGCGCTCGCCTGGCTGCTCGGCACGATGGCCGCCTTCGACGTTCCGTTCAACAGCGAGACGGCCGTCATCACGAGCCTCGCGATCGGCCTCGGCGTCGACTACAGCATCCACCTCGGCGAGCGTATCGTCGACGAACGCGCCCGTCGCGAGGAGATCGGCGACGCCCTCGAGGCGGCGGTCACCGGGACGGGCGGTGCCTTGCTCGGCAGCGCGGCGACCACGGCGGCCGGCTTCGGCGTCCTCGCGCTCGCGCTCGCGCCGCCGCTCCAGCGGTTCGGTATCGTGACGGGACTGAGCATCGTCTACGCCTTCGTCGCCTGCGTGACGGTCCTGCCGAGCGTCTTCGCGCTGCGCGAACGCTTCCTCGAGCGCCGGTAGGCCTCGCGTCGCGGCCGAGGCGACTCGTCATACTACTGGACAACAGTCAGTGACTACTCGATCGCGTCTCGACGGCTGTCGTCAGGACAGCGTCTCGAGTGCGATCGATGGCTGAACCGTGTTGTCCGGCAGTATCACTCCTCGCGTCGGTCCGAGTCCGCGTCGGAGTGTGCCCGCACCCACAACTCGCCGATCCTCGAGAGTCGGGTCCGGTACGATTTCCCGTGTTCTTCGCGCTCGATGTACCCCTTCCCGCCCGGTCCGAGTCGGTCGACGTTGTAGATGACCTTCGAGCGGAAGCTGTCGGTGTACTCCTCGTTGAGTTCGCGTGCGAGCGCCTCGGCGAGTTCCGAGACGGAGTCGAACTCGCCGTCCTCGCCGAGTTTGTACAGGATGAGTTCCTCGAAGGGCTTGACGTTCGAGAAGGAGGCGACGGGCAGTTCGACGATGTGGTCGCCGTCGATCTCCTTCGCGCCGATCGTGGTCCCGCGCTCGTCGAACTCCGCGAGCAACCCGCGGGCGCTCTCGAGTCGGTCCTCGATCCGGTCGTCGGCGACTGCCCCCTCCTCGAGCAGGTCCTCGAGTAGCGCCGCCCCATCGCGCAGTTCCTCGGCGAGCTCCGTCTCGAGGTACTTCTCGGGGGCGGTGTAGTAGGTGTGGATCTGCTCGCGGTCCTCCTGGCGCTCGACCATCAGCGAGTGGGCGGCGTTCGCAAAGGCGAAACTGACGGTCCGGGGCATCGCGGCGACGTTCACCCAGACTTCGTTTCCCCGGTCGAGTTCGGCGTTGATCAGGTCGTAGGCCTGCTCGAACGCCCCGTCGTAGTCGTAGACGTCCTCGAGGACGAACCGTTCGGTCGCCGCCCCCAGCAGGTTCCGAAAGTCCGTCTCGAGCTTTCGCGAGAGGTGACGGGAGTACTCGACGTTGGCCTCGCTGCCGACCGCCCCCTCGAGGAGGACGACGCGGTCGACGTCGATCTGATCGCGCACGAGGGGGGCGATCAGCCGGTCGTAGTCGAACCCGACCGGGACGATGTGGGTCTGCATACGCGGGACAACGGGCTGGCGTTTATATAAAGCACCAGTTTCGATACCGTTGTTATGCACATCACCGATGTTTGCCGCCGCGCCCTCGTGGGCTTTCGTGAAAACGTAGGGGCTGTGGCTCCTTCAGTTCTTTCCTGATGTTGGGATGAATAGCGGGAGTTGCGTATTCAGCGTGGATTTTTCGGTGGAAACGGCTATCGCTGATTTCCGACAGCGTGTGAATAACTGGTCTTCGCTATCGTTATCGTGAAAACCGCGAGTGTCCATCTACTCTTATGCTCGATGGTCTTCCCGACCGCCCACTCTTCGAGTCGGAGTTAGCGGCGTTCACCGAGAGCGAAGCGATACGGTTCGCGTTCCCTGCGACACCCGAGAGCATGGACACCGACGACGATGGTCGAAGGCGTATCTACGACCTGTTGTTGTTCCTTCCCGTGTCGGTCGCCGTTCTTGCTTACGAGGGCGACGGTGAGGGGTGGACAGTCGTCGCCAATGAATCCGGGGACGAACCATATCGCGCGGCGATTGACGCTCTCATTGAACACAGGGACTACGAACTCGAAGAGGAAGGTGCTGTCCGCGAGTTGGTCGAAAAGTTCTACGGGGTGACAGAGGAACACCTCGGAATCGGAGACGGTGCCAACGGGTAGCACTCGGCGATTTTCTCCCACCGACCCGCATGATTTTACGCCTGCTATGTCCTATCCACGCCTATGACCTTCGGCTCTACGTGGCAGAATCTCATTGAGAACGTCGAAGAACTCCCATCGGACGCGACACTCGTCACACCACTCTCGCGCAAAGCCTTCCGCGTGACCGACGTACAGGAACCTCGTATCTTGATTCAGTACCGGGACGACGACGAGACGATACCTCTACAACGCGACCAGTTCGAGACGCTTCACCGCCGTATCCAAGACGCACATGGCGAGTTCGAGTTAGACCGACTCCCACCGGACGCCGAACCCTATGCGACAGTGCTGTCCTTACATCCGCGTTTCGAGGTAGACGACCGAGAGGGAACGCTGACCGAGAGCGAGACGCCGACAGGCTCGCCGCTGGTGGACGCGACCGAAGCCACCGACGACGGCGACGAAGAGCGGGAAGAGCCGGATGTGGACGTGTATGCGGACGCTCTGTTGCTGATTGACGCCCTCGAACGCCACGACGTGACCACACTCGAAGACGTAGAGACGCCCGCTCTGGTGAACCTCTACACTCTGCTGTCGGACGTACAGCGCAATGCCAACGACCTACGCCAAGACGTGCGGGCTGTCCTTCTCGACAGACTACACCACGACCAGCCGGTGAGCGGTCAGTTCGGGTCGGTACAGCGAACCTCGCGCCGGAACCGGTCGCTCAAAGACGATGAACTGGTGTTGAACGCCTTTGAGGCCGTAGGTATCGAACGAGAACGACTGACCACGGTGGATTCGAGTATGGTAGACGAAGCGCTTGAAGTCACGGAACTGTCCGAGAGCGACGTGTACGACGTGCAAGAGTCCGAGTACGTCCGGAAGGCCGACGTGGACGAAGACGAGAAGGAGACGCGCCTACAGGGACTCAAAGACCAACTCGCGGCCACCGAAGGCGAGGAAGCCGACGCACTCCGTGAGGAAATCGAAGAACTCGAAGACCGGATTGACGAACTGACCGAGTTCCGAAGCGGTCGGTCGTTCCACACGTCTGCTGGTGGGCAGTAACGCGTCGGTTCAAATGTCGAAAAGGGGGCGTCAGAACCCGGTCGAAACCTCTACCTCGTAGGTGTCGATACGGCTTGCGTCCTGCCCGGTGAACATACAGTCGAACTCCCACTCACGCCCACCAGCAAGGTCGCTCACGTTGTCGAGTCCTTCACCTATCTGCGTACCTTCCGAGTCGAGAAACGTCGCGGTCGCCTCGACGTAGCCGATTTCACTGTCGGTATTGTTGACGGCGGTGCCACGGACGCCCGACGAGAACTCTTCCTCGTAGAACTCGTGGTTCAGGATTTCCACGTCGGGCTGGTCGTTGCCACCACCGTCTCCGCTGTTCTCGTCGTTGCTGTTTCCACTGTTACTGTCGCCGCCACTGTTGTCCGAGTTACCGTTACTGCTGTCGCCGCTGTTGTCGTTCGCGTCTCCGCCACCGGAGTCTCCCGAGTCACTTTCTGAACAGCCCGCGAGGGCGAGAGCGCTGGCGGTCGTTCCGAGCGTTACGAGGTATCGTCTCCGATTCAGTTCCATTGCAATATGGCAATTAAGCGGCAACTACTTATATCGTTCTCATAGTCACGCTACGTGACCTATATCACGATTCGTGGGTGCTATCGCCTAACGACGCTATATTCCGGCAATGCGCCTTTCGGCGGAATGGACGACCCTTGCGGACGAGCGTATCTTGGAATATCTACGGGAGAACAAGAGCGGGACGCCGACAAAAATGGCGAACCACGAGAATATCCATTTCTCGCGGTCGTATCTATCCAAGCGGTGCAAGGTGCTGGTAGACCACGGGCTAATCGAGGACTACGGTAACGCGGTGTTCGTTCTCACCGACGAGGGAGAAGCGTACCTCACTGGCGAACTGAATCTTAACGAACTCGAACCCGACGAAGAGTAACGCCGGTCGTTCCCTAAACCGGAACGAGAAGCGTTCTGCCCCGCCTTTCGATGGTGGCCGTGCCACCAGCAAGCCGAGAGACGGCGTGAGTTGTGCGTGAGTGCGGTCGAAGCGCGACCGAGTAGATTGGACCGTCGTTTCTAACAGCCGTTCTGCGGCTCTGTGCGGCTGTGTGAGCGTGTTCTAATTCCCCAAAGTAATCTTGAACTACTTATTAATGCCCAAGAATAATAAGATTATGGAACGTAGGATATAGTAGGTACACTGCCTCTCCGGGGCTATTTCGACAAAAGCCCGCCTGTTAGAGCAGGCAGGCAGTGGCCTTCTGAAGGTGCCAGAAAGCCATGTCCAAATCCGTTATCGAGACTCTTGACGCTAACGAACAGGTAGAGAAACGAGCGCAATGGGAAGCCTTCGAGTTCACCGTCCACGGTGACGGCGACGTAGAAATGGTCAACGACTCCCACGCGGACGCCGACGACCACACCTACACCGTCCACGTCGAGGGCGGAATCCCATCGGACTGTGAATGTCCTGCGTGGGAATACCAGCCCGGTGCGTGCAAGCACATGGTTGCGGTAGCGATTCGAGAGCCGGTTCTCGAAGCGGCCAGCCGGGAACAGCCCGTCCGTGCTGACGGTGGTGTCACCCTCGCGGAGTTCACTACCGAGGACGACGACGAAGGCGGGTGCTGGTGTGACGACCACTCATTCCCGTGCTTCGGGTGCTACAACGACGGTCGGCGCGACCTGCCGGGTGAGGACGAATGACCCGACCGTCCCCGGCGGCGGCGCTGAACGGCGTACAGGTGGGTAACATCTGTGACCGGTGTAATAGGGGTATCAGAACGGGCGACAAAGCCGTAGTCTACGCGACCTACTACGACTCCGATGGGTGGGTCGTCCGGCGGGTGATGTGCGATTGCGGAAGCAGAACTATCGGACTGCCGACTGACGGTGCCGACGAGGTGATTGTCGAAGCCGTGTACTGGCGTGGTCGGCTCGTCGGCGTCAATACCGTGTGCCGGAGTCGGCCCTGACCAGCGTAGGAATTTTCAACCAGATGGGCCTCTCTTATGCTAATGTCTCGCCTTATCTACCATTCCGAGGGTGGTTATGCCCGTGCTGAATCGTCATTCGACAGAGCGATACGAGAAACAGCCGACGCCGAAAGCGTTCGGGTTGTCTGTCCGTACATCAGCCCAAGTTATCTGAAAACCGTCCTTGACCCTGCTGACGAGTGGCGGATTGTGACGGACGTGGAAGCGTGGATTGGAACGTTCGGTGGCAGTACGAGGGACGTGATACACGAGTTGATAGCGACGAACCGCGAGCGGATTCACCACTTCCCCGATGTTCACGCGAAGGCCGTCCTATCCGATGATTCGGCTGTCGTCGGCTCGGCCAACCTCACGGAGAAGGGCGTGGTCGGTCGGACAGAGATGGGGGTTCGGTTCACCGACGGCGCGAAGGTAGATGAACTGAACAGGTGGTTCACCCGACTCTGGTCTGAAAGTGGCCCCGTCGATAGCGAGGAATTGGACGAGTTCGTGGAATCGTCGCCCTCGACACCAACGACTCATGCCGGGTCTGGTACCTCGCTTTCCTCTGACGCCCCACGAGTGAGCGCGACCTTCGTAGACGATACCGAACCTACCACTGAAGACGTTGACGCCAACGAAGAGGCACACGAGACGCTGGTACAACGCGTTCAACAAGCCCCGAGCCGAGAATGGGCGACTGACTTCTTCGACCTGCTGAACGACCTGATAGCCGCGACTGGCCTTGCTGAAGACGACGCACGGCTGGTCACGTCCATCGCCCAAAGCGACCGAATCGCAGTGTCCATCAACAATCGCTACGTCTTCGGTGCGTTCTTTTCAGGCGAACCGACGACCGGGTTCATCGTCGGTGCCGACACCGAGAACGTAGACGAACTAATTGAGACTGCCGACGAACACATGGCGTTCAATGCCCTTTCTGGCGAAGCCACCGACGATACCCCCCATTGGGTCGAGTTCACCGAAGAGCCGGAACGAATGGTGTCACAGTCATTCCGTCGAGCGTGGATTAGCGCGGTCTACAGCGAGTTAGAGCGTGCGAGTGGGTCGCCATATCAGGACTCGCATGAGCCACTTGTTCACCGGGTGGCAGTTGATAAAAAGTATCGAAATAAGGTGCTTCAAGAATCATTTTAAACCCAATTAGAACTGACAAAATCCAACTAAAACCCACATTTAGTCTCTCGGCGGTTGGATATAGGAATCAGTAAGCATTTCTAATAACCCCTGTTGGCCAATCAACTTCATTCTCTCTCCATATGACTGTGCTTCTTGGACAGCATTCTTTGTGAACGTGCTACTGGTCACAATAACTGAATGAGTGGCATTCCCTTTTGCTAAAGGACTTGCCATTTCCCTAACAGTCGATGGGGTGACTTTACTCTTGCCGGGTGTATACTGCTTAACCTGAATTGCTACGATTTCATCGCCATTTTTAGCATATACATCAACACCCTCGTCTCCACTCTTGGAAGATACTTGAGTCGAATACCCGTAGTTCTCCCACAATTGAGCCACGAGTCTTTCAAACTGGTAGGGTGAATACTCAAACAAATCATTAGGTTCCCAGACCGTGTTAGAAATACGCTCTATTCGATTGTTCAACTCTCTTATTATTTCGGGGTCGCCTTCGGTGATTGCGGATTGTATTTTCTCTTGAGCCTCGCTCTCCACAATATCAGTTTGACTTATGTCAACGCTTCGTAGGAAATCCCGGATATTCTTGACTCGGTCACGGAGACGCTGATGTTTTTCAACTTCTTGCCTAATCTCACCAATAGCGATTGAATCAGGCGTAGATTCTAATTCTTGGATTATCTTATTCTTTGTCGCTTCGGTTGGGACTCTCCTGTTCCATTGTTGGATTTTATTCAACTCGATAGAGCAACTACGTAGTTCTCGAATTTTATTTGTATGTTCGATAGCGGAATCAGGCTTCGTATACGGGTCTGTCCTTTCTATAGCGGTATAAAAATGACTTTTAGAGACAATTCCGGAATCATCCTCAATATCGTCCAGTAATTTCTCTTTTTTCTCGATGCCATCTACTATCTTTTTTGACTTCTTTATTTCCGATTCATAACTACCTATCTGCAAGAAGTCACTCTGTTGAACGTCCTCAATTGTGTTCTTGAGTGGGTTCTCATACTCACCATTACCCACAGATTCTAACCTATTTTCAATTTCTCTATATTTATCATTTATCTTTGATATGCTCTCTAAACTATTGGTCACACTATTAATTTCCTCTTCAGCCTGCTCAATAGAATCATAGTTACTCGGGTCTACTGTTCTGATTCCATTAGATAGTGATTCAGTCTCTCCCGGATACGAATTGAATATGTCTTCAGACCTCGAAATTAAATCCCGATATTCCTGTTTGACCTTATGCCACTTGTACCTATCAAATCCTTTTTTACTACCAACTATTGAGGCAATCCCTGTACTGCTGACAACGGTACCCGTGATTATATCATCCGCAGTTTCTATTTTGTTTATAGACTTTCTGGCAAGTCGTTCAGATTCTTCGTACTTGGCCTGATTGTACGCCTGTTCGGCTCTACGAAGTAGGTCATCTCGACCAAGAAAGTTTGAGACAGAACGTTTTACTCCAAAGTATCCTCGTGCTTGTTTAGCCCGTTGTATCAACGTGTAGGCTCTTGACCCTTTAGGCCCAAAGGCGTGGACGACCCCTTTATTGTCAGTAACAAACAAATATTCACCAGCAATGACTGGCGAAGATGAAATTGGCGTACCAACGTCATATTGCCAGCGTGTTCCCCCATTCTGCTTATTCAATGCATAGACATTCCCGTTTTTAGAGCCTATAAATACAGTATTATCGTATACGATAGGGGACGAAATCAACTCTCGCAGTCCTTGTTTTTCCCACTGAACCCCACCTTGCTCTGTATCGAGAGCATAGAGAGTGCCACTTTCATCACCGCTAACTCCAATATATAGCGAATCTGAATCTACAGCAGGTGAAGATACTATCCAAGAATTGTACTGTTCGGGATTTTTCATCCACTCTATATTCCCGGAATCTGAATCAACACTAACGATATTTCCACTATCATCCCCGAAATATATTGAACCATTCTTTATTGCTGGCGAGGAAATGATACGGTCTACTTCCCTATTTTCCCAGACCGTTCTGGCCCCACCCTCATTTATTTCAAATTTCCCAATGCCTTCGTCAATAGGGGCATACAAGTATTCAGAATCATGGGCGGGAGTGGAAGTAGCACTGAAAAGTCCTGAAGAAGCAGAAGGTACTATTGAAAAGGATTTTTCGCCGGTCTCTGAATCGTAGGCATGATAGCCAGTTCCATCCTCATCACTACCGCCGATAATCACAAACCCAGAACCATCTGATTGTATATACTTTGGCGAACTCTCTTTGCTATTATCGGGATTATCGCCTTCAGTCCAACTCACGGTGCCGGAAGAAGATTGGATTTTTATTGTTGCCGCATATTGATTTGTTGAACCAACGTAGAGTGAGTCTCTCCATACTACGGACGAAGAGAATAATCTTCCATACGACTCCATATCATATTCCCAAATTTCTCTTCCGGTTGTTGCGTCTAACGCAAATACACCCCCTTGATACACGGGTGCATAAACAGTCCCGCCAACGACTGATGGTGACGGAGTGATAACCCGGTGATATGTATACCCTTCTTCGTATTCATTTGGGTTATCTATCTTACTACCACCGTCAAACGACCATGCCAACTCAAGAGGGAAATCCGAAGGCCCTACGTCCGACGATTTGACCCCTGTATTCTGTTTGTTCCCTCTAAATTCGGGCCAGTCCGACGCAAGCGAAGGGCCGGACAGTTCATTGCTTCGTTGTGCTGGCGAAATATCAGCAAGCGATACTCCAGAGGCGAATAACCCCAAAATAGACCTTCGAGAGAAACCCTCTGGCATTGGTATATAACTAACTTCGGACGGAGCGATATGATATTTATGACTGATTAGCAAGTCAACCTCAAATAGGGTGTATGTGTGATTCCAATAGCCCTATCAGAGAACTCTATACGCTCGTGTGAAGCCTTGAGGTACGCCTGTGCGACCGTTTTTGTGTTCCGAGAAAGTAGGTGAACCAACCACACGACACGCACCGCTATTCGTTCGGTTGCGAGAAAGAGGGAAGGGTCGTCCGGCCAAGGTCGTCCTTCCCCTGTCGTGGAAGAGGCTACGACAATGCAAAGTAGGAACGCTATCAGTAAGAATCCACCGTATCGGCCACCCACCTTGGACGGCGTTCGACGCCGCGTGGAACGAGCAATCAGAGGAATCTACAATGGACACGAGAACGTGCTACTCGAAGCCCTGCCGGTCGCAGGGAAATCCTATTCGGCCCTGAAAATCGCCAGCAAGAACGAGACGCCGTTGCTCTACCTCGCGTCCCGAGACTATCTGAAGCGGGACGCTGAAGAGTTGTGCGACACGTTTGGACTCACTTACAAGCGGATTCCCACTCCGTACAAGCACTGCCCTGCCTTCGATAGGAGCGACCAAGACCATTACGACGGTCGGGCAGTGAAATCATATGAGAACGGCGTTGGTGGTCGGGAAATCCATGAGCGACTTGACGACATACGGTGCGGCGGGGACTGTGGGTATCTTGACCTGCTTGACTTCGACCCGTCGGTACCAGACGTTCTAATTGGCGACCCGAGCCATGCCTACCGAGACGAGTACTTGAAGGGACGATTCGTGGTGAAAGACGAGTTCTCGGTGGGTGAGTTTGAAACCGAGTTCGAGAACCCGGAACAGGTCGTTGACTGCTTCCTTCAGCACGTCACCCTACGCTACGACAGTTATCAGGACGTACTGAACGCAAAGCCCGACAGCGACAGGTATGCCGACGCCCTCGATTGGTTCCGAGAACACGGCCTCTATCAGGACACCAGCAACGTTCTCAAATCTCCGAACGAAGAGTACCATGCACTCGCCCCAACCCTGACATTCGCGCTACTGGCCGGGCATGAGTTAGGGAATGAGTGGGAACGGCTACCTGTCTCGGATTGGGCTGACTTGCATGGTATCGACGCCTCGGGTATCAACTCGAACGCCATCTGCGTGCGCGACCGAGACGAAGATACGATGTACCTTCTCAATCCACCGAACTTCGATATTGGCGACGGCTTCCTCGGTTTAGACGGGACTCCGACGCCCGCGATGTGGCGAATAGCGACCGGCCTTGACCTTACGCACCGAGACGTTCTCGAAGACCGTGAGAAGCGAAAGTACGTCTCGGACGTGCTGAACCAGACCATCATTCGGACAAATGACGACCTAAAGCCATACCAGAACGACGCAGAGGGGCGTATTACGGCTCCGAAAGACACCCAAATCGCGCATTGGATACACCGGAAAGAAGGCGAGAAGCCCGGTCTAATCACCAGCAAGAAAGCGATTGACAACGTGTATCCGGAGTACAACGACGGTGAGTTGTTCAACCACGTTGGCACCTCTCGGAACTTCAGCAACGTCTTGAGTTACCAAGGCTTCGCGGACAAGCACCTCGGGTTCGTCTCCGGCTCTCGACACTACGGCGACCCCTACATCAAGAAATGGGGTGCGTATGCCGGAGAAGTCGTCACATCGAACGGTAAGCGGGGGACAGCGAAGAGTTACGGCGAGTTCGGCAACAAGATTCACCGACATATGAGGCGGCAGACGCTTCAGGACGTGCTTCGGTTCGGACGAGATACCAAACCTACGACGGTCTACGTGAACACGGCGGCGCTTCCCGAATGGGTGCCGAGCGAAGCGGCACACCTCGTTCTGTTCAGCGAAGACGCCCGAGAGGTAGCCGAGTATCTTCAGGAAAGGGGTGGCGAAGGTGGTCAAGTGAGTGAAATCGAAAATGGGACGAAAGTTAACGAGCGAAGCGCCCGGAAGAAGGCCGAAGCGCTCGCAGAGAACGGATTCGTGACCAAGTACGACGACCTTCCCGACGCGGCGGCGTATGTGTGGAACGACGCAGAATAACCCACAGTGATAACCGTATCAGAATATATTATCGCGTCCGAACAGCCCTACTCATAGTTGTTATTAGAGGGTGCGTTCGACCCTGTTAATAGAAGTGGGTGTTAGGATTACCAAGAGTTATTCGACGGTAGCGACTCTCGGATTGAGGTGTCGGAGTCCCTTCGACGCTGGTGAGCGAAGTATCCCGTGTCATTCCAAGTCAGGGGATGAATCAAACCTCGAATCTTCTGTGAGAGTTTGATTCTCTCTGCGGTTATTCCCCATTTCGGAATGACCCCCGAAACAGGAGAAAACCGGGTTTAAATACTTCTAACAGTGTTTTAGACGGCGTGAGTGGGTCGTACCACCACTCTACGAACGTGTGGGCCTGTCTCTGGTGGGGCCAGCCCGACTCGTCCACTTGCCTACACACTCGCACAGCAGAGACAGGCACCAGCAGAGCGCACAGAGAGGCAGGGGTGTGGTGAGGATACCCCTGACGGGCCGGGTGGATTGGTGGGGGTACGAGAGGCCGGGGGGACTGGCCCCGGTGGGGGTCGGTCGGGCCGGGACAGTCGGGGGCAGGGGCAGGGGTTCGAGAGGGGTGGTGATTTTCTCTGAAGCCCTCTCCGGCTCTCTCGATGTTGCATTTTCGAGGGTGAATCGAGCGCGTTCGTGCCGCTCTACTGGCCCCGTGTCGGTCGTGAGCGTCGTCCCTGTCGGCGCGAGTCATGCGTCGGCGTCGTGTCTCAAACCCGAGAGTAGTGAACTGGTGGCCGAGAGAGGGCGAGATTCCGGTGGTCGCCACCCCTGTTTTGTCGCAGTGAACATGACCACGCTGGGATAAATTTTATAACTATCGCGCATTTCAACTCTTTCCCTGATTCGGCGGTCTACAATGGGACGAGCAACACGCTGATGGTCGGAACGTCCCACAAAACTAACATTATCTGTCCTATCTGTGGTAGCGAAGTCAAGGGGGACACGGACACCTACCCTAACTTCGTCTGTAAGGACGGCGACCATGACATACTATGACCAGTCTACCGTAGAAAGAACTATTTGTAGGGACTGCTGGCGTGGCTATCATGGTTGGCGTCGTCAGTGTTGTCTACCGGTGGGCAATCCGCTATGACCCCGGCGGCCCCTTCTTGGATGTTCTCTCGGCAGTTGGTGCGACCGGTGCTGTTGCACTGGCCCTTCTCGGCGGTGGTCTGCTGGTCGCAATCAGTTGGTTAGTCGCACAACTTCAATAGACGACATAGAAGTTTTGTGTACCCTCAACCAAATCTCTCTTCATCAGCGTATGCTGTACTCAATTCTCCCCAAATAGTCATTTTGCCACTCCCCGAGGAAGTCTGAACTCGAACACGACCGATAGTTATGGGATTGCCTTCATCGACATCTCGCTCAATAGCCTTCTCATCAACAGCGTCCCAAATTATAGATCGCTCATCTCGATAAGTCGTAACATCAATTTTCCTTACTCTCCAAGTGTCTTCCAAGATGGACGAGAAGTCTGCGCAAGTGTTCCTTCCACCACGTGAGCGGTGCTTTGAACGTCTCCGTCTCGCCCGCTTCGGCGAGACGGTGACGTGTGTCCATTGCGAGAGTGACGACGTTGTCAAGCGCGGAACAACCGGAAAAGACGCCCAGCAGTACTGGTGCAAGGGGTGTGAGACGTACTTCAACGACCTCACAAACACGATCTTCGGCCAACATCGCTTCGAACTGGAAGAGATGTTCTATATCGTCAAGGAGATGCGATCTGAGCCGACCGCTCAGATCGCTCGTGACCTTGGCCGAGACTACGAAGCTGTTCTCAACTTCGTTCACAAAGTCCAGGATGTGAGCGGGGAGATCGATGAATTTGAGCTGTACGATGTCTGTGAAGCTGACGAGATCTACGTAACAGCTGGTGAGAAAGGGATCGAAGACGAGGATCAGAGTCCGCGCAAGCGCGGACTCAAAAAAAGGGACGAGGACGATTCGAATCAGACAAACCACCGGTGTTGACACTCGTCCGTCGGGATGACGGACGAGTTCGGTTTCTCGTCTGCAAGGATCTCCAAGACGCCGACGAAGACATCGCTGAATACGGTGATGGAAGCGTCATCCTCTGTACCGATGATTACACAATCTACGACGAGATCGAGGAGAAGGAGGGGGTGGACGGCCATCTGGCCGTCACCCACTCCGACACCTACGTCATCGGCGATGCCCACACGAACACCTGTGAGAACCGCCACAGCTTCCTTCGCCAGTGGCTGGCGAAGTTCAGAGGTGTCTCAAAACATCATCTCCAACGGTATCTCAATTTCCTTGAACTGAAACTCAATGAACCAGATAGCTGGTTCGAGAAACTCCTATGTTACAATGTATCGGGATGAGCGATTATAGATTTGACTTCTTCCTCGGGGCCGCCTTCAGGTATCCCCATGTGGTTTTCATCATCTGTGAAAGAGAGCGTTGTCTCACTCTCATATACAAAGAAGACAACATCTTGTTCTGTATTGAACTCATACCCTGACGCCTCATCAGGCAGAGGCACCTTTAGTTGGATTGGGTTGGTATCTATGGGGTCTGGCATAGGGTCATTGAGCATACATGACCGAATACACGGCAGACATATAATCGTTCATCACAGCCAAATCAGAATTGGGGGTAGTACTGAATGTGACCGAGAATGTAAAAGCATAGTTCAGTTTCACCACACGGCTGACTCCTATACCTCGCACACCGGATGAACAAGATATGGCAGACCCTTCAGCGGCTCTCGGCCCACTCTCGAAGTTGGTAGACGGTGCGTCCGACTACTACGAGTTTTGGAAGGACTACAAAGGTGAGGAAATCCTGATTCGGACGCACTCGGTAGCAGTTGGGGGCGACTCTGGTGACAGGGGAAACATCCGGCAAAACTCATACGTGATTCGGGGAACTGTTTCAGACGTTACATCTTTTCCACCGGGATTTCTGCTTGAGGATGTTGAAGAGTACGTTGAATTGAGTGACGCGAGGTTGATGTGGGGCGCGGGGCCGGAACCAATTGACGCTGTTGAGGGTAACAGGGGAAAGCAAACGCTTCGAGAGATAGATGAAAAGTATGTCTCCTTCAACGCGATTGAAGAGTTAGAACGTGCCGAAGCCGCTGATTCGGCAACAGAGCCTTTCAGAGAAGACGAAGAAGGAGATTAGCACTCGTACTCGTCAGTCGATAAGGCGCTTCTGCGCCCGGATTAGGTTGCGCTTCTGGTCGTCCAACTCTTCGTCGTCGTCCATGTCCTCTTCGACCATCGCCACGGCGTCGTCTTCGCTCTCGGGGATTCGGACAGGTGGGTTCTTGTCGTCGCTCATACCAGTTCAATCAGGCGCAAAGCGTGAATCACTTTGGGTGGCTTACACCCCTTCGAGGTAGCCACGACGTTGTTCGACCTTCACCTCCTCGTCCCGCCGGTCGTAGTGTGCTTCAAGCACCTCACGAGAGACGTTCATCCTGTCGGACACCACGTCCACCGGCACATCTTCGGTCAAGTGGTGGGTAATCGCACCACGACGCCACGCGTGGGGACTCCGAGACGAGGGACAGACTGACGGGGCTTTCTCCGGTGGGTTCAGTGCTTGGCAGGTGTCGGTGTCCCGACTGTGGGGACAATGCCCGCCGTTGTACTGACAGGGGTGCGTCCACCGATAGCAGGTTTCTCGAATGGTTGATTTCGAGACGCGCCCGAACTGCGTAGTCAGTAGCGGCTCCCGTCCCCGCTCGTCGGTCACGTCTTCGCGGTTGTGGTCGATGTAGTCATTCAGGACTTGGCACACGTCGGAACTCAAGGCGATTAGCCGCTCGCCCTTCTCCTTGTTCTTCAGGGGCGTCTCGGGTCGGTGCTTTGCGCGGAGCCACTGGTTCTCTCGGTCGTAGTCTCGCAGGTCGAACGACCGGACAGTCCCCGACCGCGCCCCACAGCGCCACAACAAGGTCAAGAGCGCGTGCTGTAGTGACGCGTACTCGAACCGCGCGAGGTGGTCGAGTATGTCCGTCGCGGCGTCGGGGGCAAGTAACACGTCGCGCTCTCGGTCGCCATCGTTCAGCGAAGGCGAGAGAACCTTGTTGTGTAGGTCTTGCTTGACGGCGTCGATGGACTCGCACCATTTCACAAACGCCCGCAGAGCGTCGAGTTGGCCCTTGAGGGAAACGCTGTTCAGGTCTTGAGCGCGGTACTGCTTGAATCGAAGCAGGTCACGCCCCGAGAGCGAGTTCAGGTTCTCTACGTCTTCCGCTTCGCACCACTCTACGAACTTTTCGAGTTTGTAGCGGTAAGAGTCGATGGTGGCGTCGGCTAATTCGTTCTGACGGTCACGCAGGTAGAGGCGAACTGCCTCGTCCGGAGCGATGGGTTCGAGCGTGGTTTCGGGCATTGGTGAACATCTCTGAAAGCCCGACAGAGGCCGCGAGCGGCGCGATGAGCCGGTCGTAGTCGAAGCCGACCGGGACGATGTGGGTTTGCATACGCTATACTTCGGCGGCGTCTTTATCAATCCCCTCAAGTAGGGTAGCGTTCAGTTGTAGATTTCGTTTGTTTGTATCTTCTCCATCACAGGATTCACGAGAATCGTCACACGCTCCCGTCGTTTTCGGTGCCAAACAATTAAGAGACCACAGCAGGTATCTGCAGACGAGATGGCTAAGAAACGCGACGTTCCCACGGCTGAGAAGGTCGCTACAGCAGTTGATGGTGACGTAGTGACCGCTCAGCGGGCGCTCCGTGCTGTCAAGTTCAACGACGACACGGACGAATAGCGGCTTTCTGTGTCTTCTGATTTTCCTTCATCCGAGTTCGAATTCCAAATACAGGAGATTGTCGGAGAAACCGTACATCCGAAGAGAGGTATTAACGGCGGCAACCGAACACGTCTGAGCGTAGCCAAACGTACTCTCGATCAGAATTATTTTGAGATAGACGAGTATATCGACGGCGATCTTGAGACGAACCCGGTATTCATCTGCCACAATAAGAAGCGAGAAGAGGAAGGTTTTGAGGCACTTCGACTTCTCCACAATTATCTCGCATCCCTCTATTCGTTCAACGAAACCATCCGCGTTCTCTTCAATCAGCATTCCCCCGATGGGATCTCGGTCTCGAGTAGCGATTTCACACCTTCCTCAGGGGGAACAGATCGACTACATTACAGCAGGAAGTTAGCGTTTCTTCGCGGCTTGAGGACTGATTTCCAACACGGTGGCTTCTCATGTTTCGAATTCAATAAGACAGGAACGCTGGGAGATTTCGCCGGGTATCACATCATCTTTGATCGAGACGCGTTCATGGATGACAGCGGTCTGCATGACCCAAACCGCTTCTTACGACACAGTAACACAAGTGAACAGCAGTATCCCCTGTGCTTTCTTGGACGATTCCACAAAAACACGCTTCAGGCCTTCTATGAGGATACCGAAGCGTGGTTCGATTCGTACTGAGCGTATTTCGCCTATCACTCTCCCTCTCTGCGCGGATATCACCTGATAACGTATGCTGTAGGCCATTTCCGAAGCAACCACGAGCCGACCGGCGGTGTTCCGAACACAGTTACAGCAGGCATTGTGAGATGGTGGTTTTGCTTATAGTCAGCTTACAGATACAAGAAATCACATCGACTCGCGTCTCGTCGTCTCGAGCTAGCTCTCGTCGCCGTCGTCGGACTCGGAACCGATCTCGAGCGTTCGCACGACCTCGAGGATCGTCTTCCGGTCCCGTTCTGGGTCGACCGCGAGGTCGGCCTCGAGTTCGGCCGGGGCCTCGAGTGGCAGCGTGCCGCCGGCCATCCCGTAGTCGGTCTCGGTGGGCCAGACGGCGACGTGGGTTTCGGCGGTGATCGCCTCTGCGTCGTCGGACGAAAGCGCAGGGTCGACGGGGCAGGCGGTCTCGAGGACGTACCGCTTGCCGGTGGTGCCGTCGGCGCGTTCGAACCGCGTCGACTCGCGTTCGCCCTCGACGATCAGGCCGTCCCCCTCGACGCTCTCGACGAACTGGCCTTTCGCCTTCGAGGCGGCCATCCCGAGGACCGTCCCCGGAGCGACGCCCAGCGATGTCAGCGACGGCCGAATCGACAGGTCGATCGCGAACAGCGACCTGACGGGGATCTCGACGCCGTCCGTGTCGAGCGCCTCGAGCGCGTCGGCAGTCGGGACGTGTTCGTACAGCGTCGTCTGCGAGGTCGTCGAGACCAGTCCCAGTCGGCTTTTCTGGGTGCGGGTTCCGACGACGCGCCACGTCTCGCGGTGGGCCGGGGGCAACTCGATCGGCATCGACCTCGAGTTCGCGGTCGATGGCCTTCGAGGTGGCGATCTCCCGCGGTCGAGAGGGACGCGTCGCGTATCCGTGGCGACCGTCTCCGAGACGGTTGCCGGCCGAGTCCTCGAGGGCTCCAGGGACGGGTCACGACTCCTGTCGGCGGGGAACCCACCGATAAGCGGTATCTTCTCTCGACGCCGGACAGTAGATTTATCTCGCTACAGGTCAACGATCAGAACGGAAGCCGCTCTCCGAGGGGACACGAATCGAAGTGTCCCGGGTGTGGCCGCACCCGAGACTGGCTTCCAACCCGCGAGGGTTCGAAAGCCATGCCCGGATTCGTCCTACCGAGACATAAACGTCTCGCACGACCGACGTATCGCCGTCGAGTGACGACGCCGAACGCGACTCGGTGTCGAGACGGCGGCCGTGACGGTCGCTGGACCGTCCGGTGTGCCGATCCACGTGGCTGTCGGACCCTCGAGACACTCGCATCGAGCGACTGACCACCCTCGAGGGCGACCACCACTATCGGCGATCCACCACCATCCACCGTTCGAAGCCGCGTCCTCGAGGTCTCCGTTCTTCGGTATCCAGCAATACGTGCACGCTCGAGCGAGACAGAAGCGGCGGCTCGACTCGATCTCTTTCTCTCGACACTCCCGAAGACGGGCGACTGTCTGGAGATGGCTGTGTAGCGCTCTTTCCGATAGCGCAACGATCGGGAGACGTGCTCGTTTTTAAGGACGCACAGCGGTCCGTATCGATGTGGCCTCGAGTCTCGATACGCGGCTGGCCGTCAGTCGGCTCCGAGTCCGTCGAAGTAGATCGCCCGCCGTTCGTCCGCGGCGGGCGAGGTGACCGCGGAGACGCCGACGGTGAGGACGAGTCCGAGCAGCATGCCGACGATACCGGCCGTCCAGCCGGCGTAGCTGGCCGGAACCGCGTCGACGAAGAGACTCGAGAGGTAGAACGCCTGGCTGGCGACGACGCCGACGAGGATGCCGGTTCGGGTCGTCCGTCGCCAGTAGAGGGCGACCATGACGGGCAAGGCGAGCTGTGCGAACCCGGAGAACGCCGCGTCGCCGAGTTCGAACAGCGTGGCGGGGTTGACGAGGCTCGCGAGGTACGCCGCGACGGCGAAGACGACGACGCCGGCGCGGGCGAGCAGGTCCTCACGGCGCGCGGGGAGGTCCGCCTCGACGAAGGGACGGTAGAGGTCTCGGGTGAAGTACGACGACCCCGACAGCAGCATCGAGTCCGAGGAAGACATCATCGCGGCCATCGCGCCGGCGACGACGACGGCGGCGAACCAAAGCGGCGTGTACTCGGCGAGGATCAGCGGCAGGACGTTCTCGCCCACTGCGGCCTCGATGCCGAGTCCGCGAGCCCACGCGCCGAGCATGAACGCGGGGACGAAAAGCAGGACACAGAGGATCGGCCAGAGCGTAAACGACCGTTTGAACACCGTCTTCGACCCGGCGACGAAAAACCGCTGGTTGACCTGCGGGAACATCGCGACGCCGAAGCCGATCGTGATCGCCGTCGAGAGCATCCACTGTGGCGTGTACAGTCCGCCGCCGAGCGCGAGGTGCTCCGCGGCGGCCTCCTCGAGTCCCGCCGTCGCGACCTCGGGGCCGCCGACGGCCGCGAGCACCCACAGCGTGGCGGCCCACGTCACGAGGAGCATGAACGCCCCCTGGAGGGTGTCGGTCCAGGCGATGCCGCGCATCCCGGCGAGGACGACGTAGACGATCATAAACGCCGTAATGAGGCCAGCTCCGGCCGCATACGAGACGGCACCGTCGGTCAGCGCCTCGAGTGCGGTCCCGGCCCCGACCTGCTGGAGCATCACGTACGGGAACAGCCAGAGGAGGCTGATGCCGGCGACCAGTCCCCGGAGGGTCCGGGAACCAAAGCGGTCGCCGAGCATCTCGCCAAGGGTGACGTAGTCGTACTGGCGGCCGAGCAGCCACTGTTTGTAGCCGACGACGTACCAGAGGATCGCGAAGATGATCCCGTCCATCACGCCCATGACGAGGATCCACTCGGGCCCGTTGTGGTAGGCAAGGTTCGGCCCGGCGAAGAACGTAAACGCCGACAGCAGGGTCGCAAACGTCGTAAACAGGAGCACGACGGTCCCGAGCGTGCGACTCGCGAGGTAGAAGTCCTCGGCGGTGCGGTCTGTCATCCGGTAGGCGACGAGGCCGACGAGGAGCGCGAGCACGAGGTAGCCGACGACGATCCCCAGCTGGAGCGAGAGGCTCATCGGGTATCACCCCGGCTTGTCGGGCTCGTTTCTCCGGTTTCGATGCCGATTCCCCACGCTCGAGTCGCGAACAGCCGGAAGACCGCCGACGCGAGCACCATCCAGCCGACGTGCCACCACACCCACACCGGCAGTCCGGCGACGACCGTCGCCGTTCCCCACAGGAACCACGGGATCGACAGGGCGACGAGAACCACCGCGATGGCGATCCACACTCCGAGTTCGACGCGACGCATGGTGACAGGTGACCACTCGAGGTGCGTAATTGTTTCTATTCGGACCCAGGTATTGAAGACATTTCTTCATCACACTGCCTGGCTGTTCGATCGAGGAGTCGCCTTCGGCAAGGTAAAAGGACGATTTTACCTATAGAAAGGAGTATACGTGTCGTCGAACGAACTCGAATAGCATCCACTATGGCCCGTCTGTTCCCCCTTCGGTCGGACACCTCTGCTTCGGAGGGACAGCCGCGGGTCGTCGACCTGGAGGACGAGGACGCCGACGCGGTGTTTGGCGCACTTTCGTCGACGACGGCTCGCCAGATTTACGCCAGGCTGGACGACGAACCCGGGACGCCGAGCGACGTCGCCGAGGCGATCGACTCCTCGATCCAGAACGTCCGCTACCACCTCGAGAAACTCGAGGACGCGGGGCTGGTCGAGGTCGTCGACACCTGGTACTCCTCCCGGGGCAACGAAATGAGTGTCTACGCGACGGCCAACGGTCCGTTGATCGTCACGAGCGACGAGTCGCGGGCCGCGAAGCTGAAAGATGCGATCTCGCGGTTTCTCGGCGGCGTCGTGGCCCTGCTGGGGGGCAGTCTGCTGGTCCAGTACATGGCCTACCGGTTTTTCAGTCCCGCGGGAACGGGGGCGGGGACCGGATCCGAGACAGATTATACGTTGCAAGGGGGTGACGATGCGGCCGATTCCGGCGGTGCCGACGCCGGTGGGACGGACGACACAGCCGACGCCGGTGAGACGGACGACGCGGCCGACGCTGACGGCACGGACGACCAGACGGACGCAGAGCAAGAGCAGATCGACGAGGAGTCGGCAGATGGGGACGAGGGAGACGTGACAGCCGACAGTACGGACTCGGACGGCAGTGACGGTGACGACGTCGGAACGTTCGACTCCGAGGACGCGGAACCGACGTCGGACGCCGGGAACGACGCCGGCGGTGGCGCTGCCGACTCGAGCCCCGAGCACGACGCCGCCCCGGACAGCGCGGACGGCGTCGAGAACGGTGCCGACCAGGCGACAGACGTCCTCGATCAGACGACCGACGTCCTCGACGCTGCGTCGACGCTCCCGCCCGGCCTCCTCTTTTTCCTCGGCGGCCTGGTCGTCCTCACGATCGTCGTGGGTTACTGGTACTGGTCGTCCCAGCGAGTTGCCCGATAACGCCACCGCTGGTGACCCTGGCCGACGTCGAGACGATCCGGTCACGATCCGCTTGCGTGTGTCAACAAGTATTTGCCACTGACGAACCAATTTTTGTCTAGAGGGTCTATGAACGCGTCTCTCGCGTCATCGAGCCCCACGTCGGGGCAGATCTCCCATGGAAGATACGTCGAAATATCTCATTCACGCGAACGTCACGGCCGACGGGGTGGTCGAACGGAGTGACGTCGTCGGTGCCATCTTCGGGCAGACCGAAGGGCTCCTCGGCGACGACCTCGACCTCCGCGACCTGCGCCAGTCACAGAAGGTCGGCCGCATCGACGTCGACGTCTCGAGCACGCACGGACAGTCACACGGACACCTGACGATCGCGACGAGCCTCGACAAGGTCGAGACCGCGACGCTCGCAGCCTCCCTCGAGACGATCACTCGAGTCGGCCCCTGCCGGGCGGACATCGAGATCACGGAGATCGAGGACGTCCGGGCGGCCAAGCGAAAGGAGGTCGTCGAACGCGCCAAGGAACTCCTGCAGACGGGCTTCGACGACTCCGTGATGTCCTCCGAGGAGATTCTGGCGGAGGTTCGCCAGCACGTCCGCGTGGAGGACATCACCGAGTACGAGGGGCTGCCTGCGGGCCCCCGCGTGACGGACAGCGACGCGATCATCGTCGTCGAGGGACGAGCGGACGTCCTCACGCTGCTCAAGTACGGCATCAAAAACGCCATCGCGGTCGAGGGGACGAACGTGCCCGAGGCCGTCGCCGACCTCACCGCCAACCGAACCGTCACCGCGTTTCTCGACGGTGATCGTGGTGGCGATCTCATCCTGGAAGAACTCTCGCAAGTCGGCGAGATCGACCACGTGGCGTTCGCTCCCGCCGGCACCTCCGTCGAGGACCTCGATCACCACCAGCTGTTTGCCGCCCTGCGAAACAAGGTCCCCTACGACGCCGTCTCGGGGTTGAACGCACCCCGCGAAGCCGTCGCCGCGACGGACGGGAGTACGACGCCCGCGCCGCCACCTTCCGAGGACGTCGTGACGCCGTCAGTCGACGAATCGACGTGTGACTCGAGTGAGGGCGTCGACGCGACAGACGGCGAGCGCGGCGAACCGGTTTCCGAGTCGGAGCCGGAACCAGAACCCGAGTCGGAACCGGAACCAGACACGATCTACGACCACGCGACGGCGATCGTCCGCGAGGGGACCGACCGCGTCCGATTCCTCGACGACGAGAACGGCGTGCTCGAGGAGACGGACGCCGTCGACACCTACGACACGCTCTCGACGCTCGAGTCCGCACCGTCGGCCGTCGTTCTCGACGGCATCCTCGATCAGCGAGTGCTCGATCTGGCCGCGGATCGCGGCGTCGACCGGATCGTCGCGCGGTCGCTCGGGCAGTTCACGAAACGGCCGACGGGCGTTCAGATCCACGCGATCGACGACGTCGCCGAGACGCCCCCGGACTCGACCTGATCACGCTCCTCGTTCTCACCAGAAGACGGCAGCCGAGAGACCGAGCGCCAGCAGCGCACAGACGACCGCTCCCGAGAGCGTCGCGAGGAAGTTGACGCCCTGGTTGCCGAGCACCGACCCCTCGAGCGTCGCGCCGAGGAGGCTGTCGACGGTCATCCCGACGACGCCCGCGGCGACGATAACGACCGCGCCGACCGCGCCGACCTCGGGGAAGAAGCCGTAGGCGATCCCTGCGACGACGCCCGCGCCGGCGATCCCTGCGAGTTCTCCCTGCCAGGTCACGCCGCCGTCGGTGCCCGGATCGACGGGTTCGAGCGTGGTAATAAGCCGGGGCTGATCGAAGACGCCGCCGATCTCACTCGAGAGGGTGTCGCTCATCGCGGTGGCGACGGAGCCGGCGAAGGCGAACAGGAACAGGTCGGCCCCGCCGGGGAGCAGTTCGGCAGAACTGGCGGCGTAGCCGAGGACGGCCGTGAGGGCGACGGCCGCGTTCCCGAGGACGTTCCCGCTCCCTCGTGCGCCGTCGTTGTCCTCGGCGACGCCGCGTGCTGCTTTCTCCTCGTAGCGGAACTTCGTCGAGAGGCTCCCGATGGCGAAAAAGGAGATGAGGACGGCGAACCAGTCGTAGCCGCCGAAGACGATCGTCAACAACACGAGCAGGATACCGGTGAGCATTCCGGCGACGGAGGCGGCCCCGAGCGCGTAGGAGGCGTAGCCGAACGCGACGGTCACGACGAGCGCGATGGCGATGACGGTCGCGCCGATCTCGGGCTCGAGTTCCGCGAGCAGCCACGAGAGGAGGCCGACGGAGAGCATGACGATGGGATCGTCGTAGAGCAGCAGTACGTCACGCAGGAGGGCGGCGAGAAGCGCGCCGCTGACAGCGAGAAAGACGATCGACGGGAAAGCGCCCTCGAGCGACGTTCCGAGCAGAACGAGCGTCGCCGTCTGGCCGACGACGGCCGCGAGGCTCCCGCCGACACAGAACGCGCTCGCGTGGACGACGGCCGCGTCGGTTCGCACTCGAGTGAGTTGTTCGGCGAGGTTGCCGTAGCCGATGAGGAGGACGCTGCCGACGAAGATCGAAAGAGACATCGACGACGTCACCGCGATGACGCCGAGCGCAGTTGCGGCGAGGACGAACGTGATCAGTCCGTAGAGGCGTTCGTCCTCGTAATCGTCGGGAAACGCGAAGAGGTCGAACAGGGGGCCGCCGCTGACGACGAACGCTGCCAGCAACACGACGGCAGCGACAGGTGCGGCGGCCATCGGTCCGAACAGCGGAACGGCGAGTGAAAGCGTACAGAGCGCGGCAAACGCCCCTGCTCGCCGAACTGGCGATGTCACGATATCGGTTCCTTTCTGCGGGGGTCACTTTAACGTTAGCAAGCAAAATTCCTCGCGTCACCGCGCTGGAGCGGACGGCTCAGCGGCACGAGACGACAGACCAGGGATTGCGGCCGCCCGATCGCCAGTGGTCGCGGCGTCGACAGCCAGCGCAAAGTCGTAACGGTTAGGCAGGTTGGGTGGGAAACTCGACCCGTGGGACTGTACGAACAGTATCTCGCCGTTCGAATTCGCCGCCACGACGGTGAGCGGCCCGACCACGTCGCACTCATCATCACCGAACGAGACCTGCTCGAGCAGGGCGCATACGAGACGCTCACCGACTTCTTCGAGTGGGCATTCGAGTACGCAACGCGCGTGACGGTCTACGTGAGCGTCCTCGACGCCGCCGCGGTGCCGACGCTCCGGCGACAACTCGAGGAGATCGACGCACCGCGTGCCGTCGACGTTCGCGGTCCCGACGACCGTGATCGGGCGGACGCACCGATTCGAATCGGCATCGGTCTCGGCGGGAAACACGAGTTTACGAGCGCCGTCCGGACGCTCGCGGAGGGCGTCGACGCTGGCGACCTCTCGCCGGAAGACATCGACGACGAGGACGTCGAACGGCACCTGATCTTTCCCTCTGAACCCGACCTCGTCATCAAGACCGGGGCGGAACGGCTCTCCGATTTCATGATCTGGCAGTCGGTCTACTCCGAACTCTACTTCACCGACGTCAACTGGCGGGACTTCCGGAAGCGGGACTTCCTGCGGGCGGTCCACGAGTTCTGTAACCGCTCTCGCCGGTTCGGTCGCTGACACCGTCGGATGTGGCTGTGTTCCGACGCGCTCGATGGGTAGCTGGCATATCGGCACTTGACTCACGGCCGTCGTTACGACCTACCGGGACGTCGCGCTCTCGACGTTCACGCCTTCGAACGGTTCGGAGTCCGTCTCCAGACGCTTCTCGACGGTGACGCTTCCCGTCGCCGGGTCGAACGCGAGCAGGCCCGCGTCCTCGAGTCTCGGCAGAACGACGTGAACGAGGGCGATCCGGACTTCGGTGGTCGTCCGTTCGTCGGGTTCGTCGCGTTCGAGTCGCGCGACACCCTCGACCAGCCGCTCGAGCGTCACCGGCGGGTCGAAGGTCGAGAGCACGGTCAGCGTCCGTCGCGTCCGGCCGCTCGCGAGGAGTGCGTACGCGTCGTCGAGCGAGATACCAGTCGCCTGTGCGAACCGTTCGACCGATCCACCACCATCGAACATATCCATTAGTTATTACTCGACATCAATAAATCCTCGCGCGAGAAATTCTTGACCCGGACTCAGTCGGCGGCGCGAGTGGACGAGTCGGTGTCGGCGAGTTCGTCGGCGTCGGGGCGTTCGGCGATCGGCAGCGAGTCGCGAAACCGACTGGCGACCGCACGGGCCTCGGCGAGTTCCGGTTCGCTTACTGCACGCAACAACGCGAGCGCCCGGCGTGCCTTGGTGCGCCGCCAGGACGCCTCACGGTGTTCGTAGGTTCGAATCCCGCGCAGGAAGTCCGCCTTGGAGAACTCCGGCCAGTACGGTGCACAGAAGAAGACCGCCGCCTCGTTGCCGTTCGCGTGCCACGGCAGGAAGTTCGAGGTTCGTTCGTCCCCACCTGTCCGAATGATGAGGTCGACGTCCCGGACGGGGCGTTCGTACAGTCGATCTTCGATCGTCTCGACGTCGACGTCCTCGGGCGAGAGGTCGCCGCGTTCGACGTCGCGGGCGACGCTGCGGGTGGCGTAGAGCAGTTCCGAGCGGCCGCCGTAGGCGAGTGCAATGTTGAGCACGAACTGGTCGTACTCCTGGGTCCGTCGTTCGGCGTAGCGGACGGCTTCCTGGACGCGATCCGGGAGCCGGTCGACGTCGCCCAGAATCCGAATGCAGACCTCGTTGTCGTGAACTTTCTCCGCGTCGGCGAACTCGAGGAGTTTCTCCTGGAGGAGGTCGAACAGCGCCTCGCGTTCTTCGGGCGGGCGGTCGAAGTTTTCCGTCGAGAACGCATAGAGGGTGAGTTCCTCGATGCCGATCTCCTGGCACCACTCGAGGACGCGCTCGGTCGTCTCTGCACCGGCCCGGTGGCCGTCTGGCGCGTCCGCTCCCCGCTGTCGCGCGTACCGACGATTGCCGTCCTGAATCACTGCGACGTGTGTCGGCGCACCCGAAATCTCACGGGCGAGCAGTCGCTCGTATGCCGACCTGACGCGCTTTCGGAACCACCCACTCATCATCTAAGCAGACAGTAGCGATCACTATGTGTCTTGTGTGTCAGTCGCCGTCTGTGATGTGTGTTATCGAGATTCTTTCCGCTATCGGTGCCGAATCGTGACGGCTATCCGTTTCCGCCACCTGGTTTCGCTCGATGGCAGACGTGATCGACGAGGACCTCTACAGGCGGACGAAGGCGTTGCTCGAACCCGGCGAGATCCAGCTCAACGGCGCGATCGTCCACACGGAGTACGGCTCCCAGGAGGACGTCCAGATGATGCAGGCGACGATCGACGTGGGCGACATCATCGCGGAACACGCCGGCTACGATCCCACGGACTGTTACGTCTACTCCGGCAACGACGACACCGACTTCTCCTCGAACCAGCACCAGGGGCTGACCCTCGAGGACGAGGAGTTCGTCTGGGAGTGCCAGCAGCTTCTGCGCGATGGGACGTTCGACATCGTGATCTACTACGAGGCGAGCGCAGACCACGAGGCGATCCTCGAAGACGTCCGCGACCTCGGGTACGAGGCCACCGGCGTCGAAGGCGAGTGATACCGATCCACGTGGCGAGCCGCTTATGTCAGGCCGGAACGAACGTTTTCACATGAACACGGTGTCGACCGATGCGATCGCGGACCGGTCGTCGACGCTCCAACGAGTAGGTCTCTCGCGGCACCGTTCGCGCTCTCGGCGACCGCGACGCGCCGAGGTGGGACCGGCGCGAGCGCCGCCGCTCGTCTTCGACCGCGGGCCTCTCCGTGTTGCCTCCGTCGAACCTTCGTCGGATTGGACAGCTTTACGTACCGGTACTGCCAACCCCCGACGAGTGATCGAGGACGTGTTCGTCGAAAATCTGTGTTCGGAGGGTGAGACGCCGTGACCGACACGGGCGTCGTCACCAGCGCTCGAGTGACCCACGAGACCGGCAGCGTCGACGACCTCGCCGCGGCCAGTCCCGACAGCCAGCGAACCGGCGTCGCCAGCCTCCGCTCACTTCCAGACGTCGACGAGGCGTTCGTCCTCTCGACGTGCAACCGCGTCGAAGCCTACGTCGTCGCGTCCGAGACCGCCGTCGGACGAGCCGCACTCGAGGAGTTCTTCGCCGACGTCCGCGAGGATGCAGTCGTCTGGAGCGACCACGACGAGAGTCTCCGACACCTTCTGTCCGTCGCTGCCGGCCTCGACTCGGTTGTCGTCGGCGAAGACCAGATCCTCGGCCAGGTTCGATCCGCTTACGAGGACGCCCGCACGACCGGCGGCATCGGCCCCATGCTCGAGACGGCCATCACGAAGGCCCTCCACGTCGGCGAACGCGCCCGCACCGAGACGGCGATCAACGAGGGCGTCGTCTCGCTCGGCTCTGCTGCCGCGAAACTCGTCTCCGAGACCGTCGGCGTCGACGGCGCGACCGCGCTCGTCGTCGGCGCAGGCGAGATGGGACAGCTCGCAGCGCAGAGTCTCGTCGACTACGGCGTCGACGAGGTAGTCGTCGCGAATCGGACCGTCTCCAACGCCGAAGACGTCGTCGCCGACCTCGATGCTGACGGGAGCACGGTCTCCCTGGACGACCTCGAGACGGCGGCGGCCCGCGCCGACGTCGTCGTCGCGGCCACGGGCAGTCCGGAGCCGGTACTCGAGCCCCACCACCTCGGCGAGCGCGAACAGGTCGTCGTCGACCTCGGCCAGCCACGAGACGTCCGTCCCAGTGCGGCGGCAGCTCCCGACGTGACCGTCTACGACCTCGACGACCTCGAGACGGTCACCCAGCGGACCCGCGAGCAGCGAGCCGACGCCGCGGACGAGGTCGAGGCGATGATCGACCGCGAGTTCGACCTGCTCTGCGAGCAGTACAAGCGAACCCGTGCGGACGAGGTGATCGCCGCCATGTACGAGAGCGCAGAACGGGTCAAACAGCGGGAGGTCGAAACCGCCCTCTCGAGGCTCGAGTCGGCCGACGATCTCTCGGAGGACCAGAAGGAGGTCGTCCGATCGATGGCCGACGCGCTCGTCGGCCAACTGCTCGCTCCGCCGACCAAGAGCCTGCGAGAGGCCGCTGCAGAAGACGACTGGGAGACGATCAACACCGCCTTGCAACTGTTCGATCCCGAGTTCGGTCCCGAACCCCTGATCTCGAACGTCGGTGAGGAGAACGGACTCGAGGGTGCCGTCGGCGCGATCGACGACGATTGAGGCACGTAACGCCGGAATACGGACCCTGTCGACGAGATCGTGATCGACGACGCTGACGTTCTATCCTCGTGGACACAACCATTATTTAACTGGGTCGCGTTCGCCCACGCATGGCAGAGCTTCTTTCCGACGAGGAGATCGCGAACTCCCTCCCCGACGCGTGGGGGCGCGAGGGCGACGAGATCGTTCGAGTCTACGAGTTCGACGACTACCTCCGTGGCGTCAACTTCGCCCAGATGGTCGGCGAGATCGCGGAAGCCCAGTACCACCATCCGGAGATGATCGTCCGCTACGAGGAAGTCGAGATCCGACTCACCAGTCACGAGGAAGGCGGGATCACGGACGCGGACGTTGAGATGGCCGAACTGATCGAGTCCGAACGCAGGACCTGAGCATGGACGCCCGCTACGCCTTCCGGGTCCGGTTTCGCCTCGAGCCAGCGGCCGCGGACGTCAGCGTAGCGCCCGACACGTTCGAGACGACCTGCTCGCTCGCGGCGGCCGAACCCGGCACCGAGGGCTGGCTGTTCTTCCGCGACACCCTCTGGCGCGGGGAGGTCGGCGACCCGGCACACGCCCGCCGGCTCGTCGAGGAGAAACTCCCCGTTCCGGTCGAGAACGTCGAGTTCGCCGCCTTGCACACCGACGAGGAGTATCTCGAGGCGCTGAAAGCGGAGATCGCAGCCGACCTCGAGCCGTTCAAGGCCGACGACGTGACCGAAGTGCTCTCGAAGTACTTCGGCTCGTCGCTGATGGTCGAGAGCACAGACGAGTAGCACCGCCGACCGTCGCGCTGGCCGGAGAATCGCTGTCACAAACCGGTCTGACGGCCTGACGTTCTCGTCCACGAAAGACCGTGATAAAACTATACCGCTCGCGAACGTAGCCGCAGGTATGACCGGGGAAACCGAACACGCCACGAGGAGCGTCGGCGTCTGGGGCGGTGGCATCGTCGGTGGCCTCGTCGGGGGCGTCGGGATGGGAATCGTCCTCCACGCCGGGGCGCTGATACCGATCCTCGGCGTCCTCGTGGGGGATCCGACGGCGCGGGGCGGCTGGATCGTACACCTCCTGCTCAGCGTCTTCTTCGGGCTGGTGTTCGCTGCGATCGTCTCGCGGCCGGCACTCGCGGAGTTCACGGAGACGTTTCCCAGCTACCTCGGGTTCGGGTTCGCCTACGGCGTCGTACTCGGGTTGTTCGCCGGCGGCTTCCCGTTTCCGTTCGCGCTGGACCTGCTCGGGGCGAGTACGTTCCCGGTGCCGTTCCTCCCGCTTCCGGGAATCGCCGCCGAGCTCCTGGCTGCGCTGTCGTTTACGGTCGCACACCTCGTGTACGGGCTCCTCCTCGGGGCGGTCTACGCTGCGGTCAACGGACTGGCACCCGAGACGGTGACCGAGCGGGTTCCGGCGATCGGACGGTAAGCGAGCGCCGGACCGGCGGACCCCGACGCCTGCAGCCGACAAGCACTTGGTTTCGAACGTCGTATTCGAGTGTCCCCGATGGTCTCCGAATACGACTTCTGGCTGCTCGACCTCGACGGGACCCTCGTCGACGTCGAGTGGTCGTACACCCGCGACGTCTTCGACAGGGTCGGCGACCGCCTCGGTCGCCAGTTCACGGATCGGGAGGCCGACGTCATCTGGAACGGACTGACAGGCTCGAGGGACCACCAGCTCCGGGAGTGGGGCGTCGACCCGACCGAGTTCTGGGAGGCGTTCCACACCGAGGAAGATCCGCTCGTGCGAGCCGAGCAAACCTACCTCCACGACGATGCCGGGTTCGTCGCCGATCTCGAGGAACCCGTCGGACTCGTCACGCACTGCCAGCGGTACCTGACCGAACCCGTCCTCGACAACGTCGACATCCGCGACTGGTTCGACGTCGTCCTCTGTTGTACCGACGAGACGGGCTGGAAACCCGACCCGATGCCCGTCGAACGGACGATGACCGAACTCGGCGTCGGCGACAACGGGCACCGGGGTGTCCTCGCCGGCGACGGGGCGAACGACGTCGGGGCCGCCTGGAACGCCGGGATCGACGCGATCCACGTCGAACGGGTCGGCCACGACCGACGCGGGCAGTGCGTCCTCGGCGACTATCGCGTCTCCTCGTTCGACGAACTTCAGTGAACGTCACGTCTACCGATCGCTCGAGTAGCGTCCCCTGTCAGGCGGAGCTATCGCTCGCCGGCTGTAGCTCCGAGTCCACGAGCGTCTCGTAGGCGCGGCGAAGCCGTTCGGACAGCGCCTGGTGGGAGATGTCGAGTTCGTTGGCCAGCTCCTCCATCGAGATTCCACGCGGGATGTCGAAGTAGCCACACTCGAACGCGGCCGCGAGTGCCTCCTGCTGTTCGGGCGTCAGACGGGTGTGTGCAGCCGTCGTCTCCGTCAGGTCGGTGACGCGCTGAATGTCGGCGTTGACGCCACGTGCGGCGAGTTCGTCGTGGGCCTGACAGAGGGCGTCTCGGTCGCGAAACCGCATCCTGACCTGCCACCAGCCGTTCATTCCTCGCATCTCGAGTAGCGATCCGCCCCCGGTGAGCAACAGGTCACAGAGCTGGGTGACGTCGTCGATGAACGTGACGTCGTAGAGGTACCGTCCGTCGGTCTCGACGAGCAACTCGGCCGACTCGACGGTCGGATCCGCGTCGAATCCCGCCTCGAGGTCGACTCGATCGACGTCGGCGACCCACAGACACGGGAGCGTCTTCGAGACCGACGACTCGAACCTGACCGTCGCGTTCGGTGTGCGATCGAACGTCTCCGCGAGCGCGACGTCTTCGGCCGGAAGGCGAAACTCCGCAATCGTCGGCATTAGCGGTGGTACACCGTTCGGCGGTAAAAGTTGCGTTTCCGCTCGAGCGGACAGTCAGCGTCGACTAGGCGTCGCTGCCAGCGACCGCGTCGACGTCATCGTGGCGCTCGAGGACCGCCTCGAGTTCCCGGACGCCCGGCTTCTCGCGTCGATCCGGATCGACGAGCACCTGTACCTCCTGCTCGCCGAGCGGAACGAACCCCAGATCGAGGCGTTCGGCCGTCTCCCGGAGCCCGAGGCCGGCGTCCGCCTCGCCGTCGATCACTTTCCGTGCCGGGCTCTCGTGAGCGCGCAGACCGAGTTCGAAGCCGTCGATCGCGGAGACGACCTCGTGGCGCTCGAGACTGCGCCTCTCGGCGAGGTCGGCGACGGCGTTCCCGAGACTCGTCCGCAGGCCCGAATCAGTCGTCCGGTTGACGAGGCGGAGGTCGCGGTCGACGAGGTCGGCGAGCCCCTGGATCTCGTCGGGGTTGCCCGCCCGGACGACCAGCCCCCACTCGCGTCGCCACCGCCCGAGCACGTCCCCGTCGTCCGGTGCGAGTGGGCCAGCGACGACCGCGACGTCCGGGACGCCCTCGCGCAATCGCCGCAGCGCGGGTCGCGATCCGATCGCGAGGTAGCGGGGGTTCTCGAGGCGATCCAGCAGTCGGTTGAACGTCGGATCGTCCTCGCCGACGCCGAACAGCGTCGGCGGCCGGACGTCTGGCGAGAACAGCCGCACCGTCACGGACTCGCCCTCCTCGAGGTAGTCCGTGTCGGGGTCGACCTCCACGACGCCGTCGGCCTCCGCGAGGCTCGTCGTCGCACCGCTGCCCTTGTCGACGGGGTAGACGAGTGTCTCGCCGTCGCCGTCGTCGACGAGGCCGACCGGCATGAGTCGCATCCGGCCCTGGCTGTACCGCTCCTGGACCGCCATCGTTCCCGAGACGGTCGTCGCGGCGGGTTCGGGCAGTCCCGCGGCCTCGCGGATCGCCGGCGCGACGAACGTTCGAAAGACCATCATCGCCGAGACGGGGTAGCCGGGGAGGCCGACGTACGCCGATCCCTCGAGTCGGCCGACGAGCATGGGCTTGCCCGGCTTGACGCTCACGCCGTGAAGCAGCAGTTCGCCCTGCTCTTCGACGACGCGGTAGATGACGTCGACGGCGCTCGCGCTCGTCGATCCCGACGAGAGCACGAGGTCGCACTCGTCGGCGGCCTCCCGGAGAATTCGCTCCATCTCCTCCGGGTCGTCGCCAGCGTGCGGGTAGAGCACCGCCTCTCCGCCCGCGTCCTCGACGCCTGCGGCGATGGTGTAGCTGTTGACGTCGTAGATCTCGCCGCGGTCGCTCGCTACGTCCTCGCCCGGCCGAACCAGTTCGTCGCCGGTCGAGACGATGCCGACGCGTGGCCGCGACCGGACGGGAACCTCGTCGACGCCGAGGGCCGACAGCAGGCCGATCTCGCGGGGCGTGATCCGCGTCCCGGGTCCGAGCGCGCGCTCGCCCGCCGCGACGTCCGCGCCGGCGAACATCACGTTGTCGCCGGGCGCGACGCTCGTCCGAACGAGTACGTCGTCGCCGTCCGCGTCGGTCCGCTCGACGGGAACCATCGCGTCCGCCCCCGACGGCATCACTGCGCCGGTCGAGATCTCTGCTGCCTGGCCCTCGCCGACGTCGACGCCCGGTCTCTCACCAGCGTGTACCTCGCCGACGACCTCGAGGCGGGCGGGTTCGGCCTCGTCGGCACCGAACGTGTCCCGCGCGCGCAACGCGTAACCGTCGAGGCTCGCCCGGTCGAAACCGGGGACGTCGAGTTCGGCGTCCAGCCGTGCCACCAGCACTCGCCCGCGCGCGTCGGCGAGCGGGACGCGGTCGATGCCACCCTCCAGCGAGAGCGATCGGATCGCCTCTCGTGCCTCCTCCGGCGAGGCGAGGTCGCGAAACTCCTTGCGGTCCATGAACGTCTTTCGAACCTCGAGGGCAAAAACGTCCCCCGAACTCGCGGCTCCCTAGACGCCGAGTTCCGCGGCGAGGTCGTGGAACGTCTCGACGGTGAGGTCGGGGTCCGGCCCGAACGACTCCCACGGCTCGCCCTTCCGGTCGGCCCGGACGCCCTGCATGCCCGCGTGGATCGCACCCTGGACGTCGAACCAGAGGGCGCTCACGTGGGTGATTTCCTCGATCGGCGTCCCCGTTCGGCCGGCGGCGTGACGGTACAGTTCGACGTCGGGTTTGAACGTCTCGACTTCGTGGGCGCTGATCACGCCGTCGAGGAGGTCGCCGATCCCGGCGTGGGCGACCATCGACTCGAGCATCTCCGGGTTCCCGTTCGAGAGGACGTAGACGCCGTAGCCGCCCTCGCGCAGTCGCTCGATGCCGTCTCGCACGTCGTCGAAGACGTCGAGTTCGTGGTAGACCGCCAGGATCTCGTCGCGTTCCGCAGTGGAGACGTCGGCGTCGTGGGCGTCCAGCGCGTGCTGGAGGGCATCGCGGTTCATCTCGTAAAATGGCTGGTAGGCGTCGAGATGGTTCGCCACCATCGTGTACTCGAGCGAGCGGGCGCGCCAGCGCCGCGAGACGGGTTCGGGGTCGTCGACGCGGTCGGCCAGCGCGCGTTCGGCGGCGTCGACGTCGACGAGCGTGCTGTAGGAGTCGACCGTGATCGTCGAGACGCGATCGGGTTCGAAGCCCATGTGTGTCGGTATCGCACACTACGACCGTAATCGCTCCGGTACCGGCGACGGGTTACCGCGGGGTCGCCGTTTCGTACGGACTACTGTACGTCGTTTCCGGTGCAACCGCAGGGTGGTCGCGGTTGCACCGGTAAATCGGTACAGCAGACCGTATCAGGCAGGCAGCTCCCAGTCTTCGACGGCGACCGTCTCGCCCGCCGGAATTCCCTCGCGGGACTCCTCGACGACCACCCAGCCGTCCGCGAGCGCGACGCTCGAGAGCACGCCCGACCCGCTTGCCCGCGTCGGGATCGCCACGCGCTCGCCGTCGCGCTCCTCGAGTCGGACCCGCGCGAACGTCCGGGTGCCGGGTTCGCTCGGAATCTTGCGCTCGAGGCGGGCCTGCGTCGTCGGGTGTGGTTCGAGGGGCGCACCCTCGAGCCACCGGATCGTGGGCCGGAGGAACTGGACGGCGTTGACGATGCAGGCGACGGGGTAGCCCGGCAGCGCGAGTACGGGCGTGTCCTCGACGATGCCCAGGCAGACGGGGTGGCCGGGTTTCAACGCGACGCCGTGGACGAGCACCTCCCCGAGGTCGTCGATCACTTCGGGCATGAGGTCGCGTTTCCCGACGGACGAGCCGCCGGTGGTGACGACGACGTCTTTCGTCAGGTCGCGCTCGATCGCGACCCGCAGCGCCTCCCTGTCGTCGGTCACGACGTCGCGGTAGGTCGCCGCCCCGCCCCACCGCTCGACCAGTCGCGAGATCGTCAGTCCGTTGGTCTCGATCACCTCGCCCGGGTCCGGATCGTGGCTCACGAGCTCCTCGCCGGTCGGGATCACGCCGACGGTCGGCCGTTCGGCGACGACCACGCGCTCGCGGCCGACCGACCGGAGGAGGCCGAGGTCGGACGGTCGCAGTCGGTGTCCCGGCTCGTACAGGTGCTGTCCCTCCTCGACGTCCTCGCCCGCAGGCGCGACGTTCTCCCCTTCGGCGACCGCGTCCGTGATCTCGACCTCGCCCGTCGCCTCGAGCGTCTCGGCGTGTTCGATCATCACGACGGCGTCGCCGCCCTCGGGGACTTCGCTGCCGGTGTGGACGCGAACCGCGGTCTCGGGCGCGACGTGGTCGCTCTCTGCGACGTGGACGACAGCGGGGGAGCGATCGTTCGCGCCGAACGTGTCGCTGGCCCGGACGGCGTAGCCGTCCATCGCCGCCCGATCGTAGTGGGGGACGTTTCGGGCCGCCGTCACCGACTCGGCGAGCACCCGGCCGTCCGCTCGCTCGAGTGCGATCCGTTCCGTTCCCGGCCCCTCGACGGCCGTCACTGCCTCGCGGAGGATTTCGCGGGCGTCAGCGACCCGCGTTCGCTGTTTGAAGCCCGCTTCCGTTCGATCCCGGTCGGCTCCTTCCATACCGTATCTCGGGTGTGCCGACGGCAAAAACGTGCGGGACGTTCGGTGGCCGTTCGCCATCGTCGGCAGTGCGTCACGACCGGGCCGAACTCGAGATCTACTGGATGAATACACTTTTCACGAGAGCGTGCGACGGCTGGGTATGCGAGTCGGACGTGCCGTGGGGATCGTCCTGTTGAGCGTCGTCGACGCGTTCGTGCCAACGGCGGTCGTCACCGGTCTCGTCTTCGTTTTCGTGACCGAACCGTTCGTGAGCGTCGACCGTCCGGTGGTCGTGACGGCGCTCGTCGCCACCCTCGTCTTCGCAGTCACGATCGGCTTCGGACTCGCCAGCGCCGTCTTCCGGGATCGACCGTTCCCGGTGACGCGAGCCGTCAAACGGGTCGCAGACTGGTGGCCGTTGCGCGTGTGGCCGTGACGGCTGCCACGGCGGCTTCGCTGCCACGGTGGCTTCGGCTCGCCGCCACGATCGCCCGCTACCGCGGCCTTTTTCGTATCGGCGACCCAATCTATGCGTATGTCAGCACTCCGCGATGCCTTGCGGAACCTTTCGGACGCGGTGTTTTTCGATCTCCTCGAGAGCGACGACGCGTACCTCCTCGTCCTCGACCTGCCAGGTGTCTCCGCGGAGACGCTCGACCTCACCGTCGAGGACGGACACATCTCGATCGAGGCCCAGCGCGAGAAAGACGTCCCCGGCGACTACCGCTACCTCGAGGAGAACCGGTCGATGTTCCTCGAGGTCGACCTGCCGCTGCCGGCGGACGCGACCGAGACGGAGGCGGAGGCGTCGGTCTCCCGTGGCGTCCTCGAGTTGCAACTTCCGAAACGCGGTACTGCCGAGGAGACGACGATCGACGTCGTCGAGAGCGAGGACGCCTAACGAGGTGAGTACGTCTGGCTCTCCTCCGCGCGTATCGACGGTTCGTCGTCGTCGCGTGGCACTTCCTCCCGCTGTTGCTGGCGTACGCCCGTGATCGCCGGCGGTTCCTGCTGTTCGGTCGACCGCGTCCGGTCGATCCCGAGACCCACCGCCGTCGCGCCGAGGTGTTACTCGAATCACTGCTGACGCTCGGTCCGACGTTCATCAAACTCGGGCAGTTGCTCTCGACCCGGCCGGACGTCCTCCCGCCCGCGTACATCGACGTGCTCTCGGCGCTGCAAGACGAGGTGCCGCCGGCCGAGTGGTCGGCAGCGAAGGAAGTCCTCGAGGACGAACTCGGCCCCGTCGGGCAGCGATTCGACGAGTTCGACACCGACGCGATAAGCGGTGCGAGCCTCGGACAGGTCTACCGGGCGTCGATCGACGGCCGGGACGTCGCGGTCAAGATCCGCCGGCCGAACATCGAGGACCTTGTAGAGGCCGACCTCCTGGTGATCCGGTGGTCGATGCCGATCCTGATGTACTTCGTCGACGAGTCGCGCGCGTTCTCGCTGGAAAACCTGGCCGACGAGTTCGCCAAGACGATCCGCGAGGAGATGGACTACGAGCGCGAGGCGACGATGCTCACGGAGATCCGGGCGAACTTCGCCGACGACGACCGCTTTCTGATCCCCGAGGTGGTCGACTCTCACTCCGGGCCGCGCGTGCTCACGATGGAGTACGCCGGGGGGACGAAGATCAACGACGTCGAGACCCTAGACGAGAAAGGGATCGACCGCGGGCGCATCGCGGAGAACCTCCAGCGGTCGTACCTGCAGATGATCATCGACGACGGGGTCTTTCACGCCGATCCCCACCCGGGAAACCTCGCGGTGACCGACGAGGGGCGGATCGTCTTCTACGACTTCGGGATGAGCGGCCGGGTCGACGAGTTCGTCCAGGAGAAGATCGTCGAGTTCTACATCGCGGTCGCAAACCAGGACATCGACGCGATCCTCGACGCCCTCATCGAGATCGGCACGCTCAGCCCGGAGGCCGACCGGGCAGTGATGGCCGAGGTGATGGAACTCGCCATCGCCGACGCTCGCGGCGAGGACATCGAACAGTACCGCGTTCAGCAGATCGTCGGCCAAATCGAGGACTCGATCTACGAGTTTCCCTTCCGGCTGCCGGCGAACCTCGCGCTCGTCCTCCGGGTCGCCACGGTCGTCGAGGGCGTCTGCGTCACCCTCGATCCCGACTTCGACTTCATCGCGACCGCGACCGACTACCTCACCGAGCAGGGCTACCGCGAGGAGTCGATCCGTCGCATCCTCGAGGAGTCGGGCCAGCAGTTCCAGCGGTCCGCCGAGGCGCTCGTCCAGATTCCGCCGAAAGTCGACCGAACCCTCGGCCGGATCGACCGCGACGACTTCTACGTCCGCGTCGACGTCGAGGACTCGCAGGGGAATTTCGACAAACTCGCGAAGCGGCTCATCTACGGCCTCTTGCTCACGATGGGGCTGTTCTCGATGGGTGTCCTCTACGCGCTCGAGGCGCCCGAGGCGTCGGTCGTCGCGGCGGTCTTCTCGGCCGTCCTCACCGTCTTGCTGTACCGGTCGTTTCGCAAGCCGCGGTCGATCCGCGCGAAACCGCAGTTCACCAGGCAGAACCTCCGGCAGCGACGCGAGGAAGAGTAGGTCACGACGCTCGTGGCGTGGGCGTGATCCGTCTGACTCGAGCACGCGGGAGAGCGTCGGGCCGGCCGCGTGACTCACCGAACGCGAGCGACTAGCGAGGCACTTTTCACCCCGTACTTCTGGCACGCGTTCGTCGCCTGGTCTGAGGTGAACTCGTACTGGTCGTTGTTCCGGACCTCCTGGAGTTCGAACCCGGCGTCTTCGATCGTGGCCGTGTAGCGATCGATCTGTTCGGCTCCACCGATACACGCCGCCCAGAGATCCGCGTCGGTCTTGATGCTCTCTGGCAGTTGGCGCTCGCTGATGACGTCCGAGAGGACGAGTCGCCCATCCCCGGTGAGCACGCGACCGGCCTCTTCGAACACCCGCCGCTTGTTCGGCGAGAGGTTGATGACGCCGTTCGAGATCACGACGTCGAACGACCCGTCTTCGAACGGCAGTTCCTCGACGTACCCTCGCTCGAAGGAGACGGTGGACATTCCCGCCTCGTCTCGCAACGCCCGGGCCTTCTCGAGCTGTTCGTCGGTCATGTCCAGCCCGATCACGCTCCCGGTCTCGCCCGCGTACAGCGCCGCGACGAAGGCGTCCGTCCCCGACCCGCTCCCCAGGTCGAGCACGTCGTCGCCCTCCTGGACGTCGGCGAGGTCGAAGTGGTAGCCGACGCCGGCGAACGACGCCGTGGCGTCCGTCGGGACCCGGTCGAGTTCGGCCGGCTGATAGCCCAGCCGTTCTGCCAGCTCGCGTCCCGTCTCGAAGTGAAACTCCTCGGTCGGCGTCTCGGCGACGTCCCGGTAGATGTTCTTGACCTCCCGCTCGAGTTTCCTGGTGTCGAGTGAATCGTTCATCGGCACTCCGGTCAGTCGTCGCCCGCTACTTCCGCGGGCGTGTTCACGGTCAGGTGGACGTCCTGGTTGCGCGAGACGAGCGTGTAGACGGGGGCGCGTCGTGCCCACTCGTCGATCATGTCCGGGTCGAGTCCGTCGGCTTCGATTTCGACCTCCGCGGTCGTGTTCTCGAAGACGGTGCCGGCCTCCTCGAGGTCCGCGAGGCTGAAGAGGACGCCCGGGTCGAAGTCGGTCCGAACTCGCGTCTGGAGGTGCTCGACGTCGACGCCGCTGGCGACGGCGTTGACGGTGATGCCGACGTTGATGCAGGCCGCCAGCGCGGAGAGCGCGGCTTCGATCGGTTCCATTCGGTCGGTCGCGCCGACCCAGCCCCCGGCCTCCAGCACTTCCTTCCAGCCGCCGTACGGGATCGTGTACTCGCGGGTCTCGCGGTCGATCGTCTCGTCACCGAGCACGTAGCTGTCCACCTTCGCCAGACTGTGGGCACACGTCCCCTCGTAGGTCGCGGACGCTCCGAGTCCGAGCTGTACGTCTTCGGGGTGTTCGGCCGCGTGTTCGGCGAACCCCTCGAGCGTCTCGAGGTCGATACCGTGTTCGATCCGCTTGTCGTCGGTCATGGTTCTGTGTCGCCTCCGGCGGGAGAGGGTACGAGAACGCGGATTGGATAACTATCTAGTGACATTTCGGCAGCCACTGCCGTCCGTGCAACCGCTGGGAGGCCAGCCGTTGCCAGCCGGGTGCCGTCTACTCGGTGGCTCGGCAGCCGATCCACGCCGCCGACGGTACCCCACGGCGGGCGAGGCGGCCGAGATCGGCAGCGTCGTCGAGAATGCGGCCATGGCCAGTGTCGTCACCCCTCGATCGACTCGAGCGGGACGGTCGGCGTTTTACGACGGTAGGCCGTGTACGTCGACTCCGCCCACTCGCGAGCCTCCGCCGTATCGGTATCGACGACCACACGGACCATCACGCCGTCGGGATCGTAGCCGCTGACCACGACGCGACGGTCGAAGAGGCCGACCCCGAAAGAGGGCAAGTCGTCGTGTAATCGGACCGTAAGATTACCGCTCGCTAACGCCTCCGAGAAGAGTTCCGGGTGGGTCGACCGAATGTAGGTGGCGACTCGAGGCGGGTTGATGAGTTCCGTCTGCATGCCGTCGACGATCTGTCGACAGAGTTCGTCCTTACACGGCTCGAGCAGAGCCACGTCGAATCCGGCGAAGCGAAACCGGTCCGTCTCCTCGAACAGGGAGACGAATCGAGTCACCGGCCGATACGGGTCGTCCGACTCGGCGACCGTCACGACCGCGTCGGAACACATCTCGATCGTGAACCCGCTATCCTCGCCGGGAAGCCAGTTCCAGACGTCACGAAGCCTTCGCTCGGTTTTGATCCGTTCGATCAGTTCCTCCATCGCGGACGCGATGAACGTGCCGAGTTGCGTCGTCTCGTACTGGTATCCCTCCCTGCGGATCCAGTTTCGCTTCTCGAACTCTCGAAGCGTTCGACGGATCGTCGACGACGACACTCCGGTCATCTCCCAGAGTTCGGACCGACTCCGCGGCCGGATACTCAGCGCGACGAGCGTCGGGACACGGTGTTCGGATCGGGTGAGGTACGCGATGTCGTCGAACGTCGACTCGGCAGTATCGTGTACCATGGTAACGTTGCCCATGGAAGACGTACGTCCACCGGTGGTATAGCTATTCGGTGCTCGGCCAGCGATTACCGGTCTCCAGCCCGAAAATCGATCCGCTCGTCCGCGCAGCCGTCGACGTGCAGGCGACCCGGTGTCGGGGATCGCTCGTCCAGTCGACGCGACCGCTGCGACGAGACGAGGAGCCAGCTGGAAACCGCGCCGCCTGAGGCGTCTAGACGGTTTCCATGTACTCGGCTCTGAGTTCGTCGTCCGTGAAGTCCTGCCCGTGTACTTCTTTCATGTGACTTCTGGCCAGTTCGACGGCTTCAGATTCGTTTTCCGACTGGATAACGAACCGGCAGTCGGCGGCTTCTTTCTCACAGTCGAGACGGTGGGCTTTTGCCATGAGGATCACCTTCCGCGAGAAACGCTACGAGGACGAGGAGTAGGTAACTATCTGATGAACGGCCGGCATTCACTGCCGGTCGTGCAGCCGATGATCGGCGGTCACCGGTTGCCGGCCCGGTGCCATCCGTTCCGTCGGCCGCTCTCGTCCGAGCACGAGCACGTCGTCGGCCCACGGTCGAACGAGATAGCCAGGTGAAACGTTCATTTCTGTCGAGACCGAGAAGGTATCATGAGCTTCGACCGGCTTGCAGACCTGCCGCTGTCGATCGACTCGGTGACCCTCGAGCGACGCGAACGGGAGACCTCGAGTGACTTTACCCGCGTGACGACGCTCGTCTCGCTCGCTGGCGACGGCGCAGTCGGCAGAGGCGAAGACGTCACCTACGACGCCGACGAACACGACGCGCTCGCCGAAACCGGCCTTCCCGACCTCACAGGGGAGTACACCCTCGAGTCGTTCTCCGCGCACGTCGGCGACTGCGACCTGTTCCCGGCGGGCGCGCCCGACCGCGAGGTGTTCCGCAACTACCGACGGTGGTCCCTCGAGAGCGCGGCGCTCGACCTGGCGCTCCGGCAGGCCGACACCGACCTCGCGACGGCACTCGGCCGGTCGCCCGATCCAGTGCGGTTCGTCGCCAGCACGCGCCTTGGCGACCCGCCGACGAGCGACCGCGTCGACGCGTTACACGAGCGCGTGCCTGATCTCGAACTCAAACTCGATCCGACCCCGGAGTGGGACGACGCGCTCGTCGCCGACCTCGCGGCGACCGACGCGGTTCACATCCTCGACCTGAAAGGCCAGTACGAGGGCACCGAGGTCGACGTCCCCGCCGACCGCGACCTCTACGACCTCGTCCTCGAGTCGTTCCCCGACGCCGTCGTCGAAGACCCGGCGCTGACAGACGAGACGCGACCGCTGCTCGAGGATCCGGCCGTCCGCGAGCGGGTGTCGTGGGACGCGCCGATCCACGGGATCGACGACCTCGAGGCCCTGCCGTGGGAGCCGTCGTGGTGCAACGTCAAACCCTCTCGCTTCGGCTCGCTCGAGTCGCTGCTCGAGACGATCGCCTACTGCGAGGAGCGCGAGATTGCCTGCTACGGCGGCGGACAGTTCGAACTCGACGTCGGTCGCGGCCAGAACCAGTTGCTGGCGTCGCTTTTCTACCCCGACGGTCCCAACGACCTTGCACCGCGTCGGTACAACGAACCCGACCTCCCCGAGACGTTGCCGGCGAGCCCGCTCGAGCCGCCTGCCGAGCCGGTCGGTTTTCGCTGGTCCTGACGTCGGCGTTATCGGCCGTCGAGTTCGGGCGTCGACGCCCGTTCGCAGGACTCGTCGTCGACTCTCTGTCTCGGGCCGCCGACGGTGAGTATTTCCCTCCGCGCTCGCCTACGACCTGGCATGCAGATCGAACCCTTCGGCCTCGAGCGGTGGTTCGCGAAGTACGAACACGAGGCGGACGTCATGCTCGCCGAGAGCGGAATCAGGAGCCTTCCCGCGAGTCGCTTCGACACGGACCCCGGCGACCTCGGCTACGTGATCCCGACGAACGGCGACCCCGACTTCCGTGCCGACGTCGCCGCGCGGTACGACCGCGAGGCCGACGAAGTCCTCTTCACCTGCGGGACCCAGGAGGCGAACTTCCTGGCGTTTCTGTCGCTTTTGACCGGCGAACGAGACCACGCGGTCGTCGTGACCCCGACCTACCAGGCGCTTCACGCCGTCCCGGAGGCCGTCGGCGACGTCACGCGAGTCGCACTCGAGCCCCCCGAGTGGGAACTCGACATCGACGCGGTCGCCGACGCGATCCGCCCCGAGACGAGCGTGATCGTGCTCAACAACCCGAACAACCCGACGGGACGGTACCACCCGCTCGAGAACGTCGAGGCGCTGTACGACCTCGCCGCGGACAACGACGCCTACCTGCTCTGTGACGAGGTCTACCGGCTGCTCGCCGAGGACCCCCTCCCGCCGGTCGCGAGCATGGGGCCACACGGCCTCTCGACGACCAGCCTCACGAAAGCCTACGGACTCGCCGGCCTCCGCTTTGGCTGGCTCGTCGGCGACCGCGAGGTGGTCGACGCCGCCTGGAACTGGAAGGACTACACGACCATCTCGCCCGGCCTGTTCGGCCAGCACGTCGCGAAACAGGCGCTGGGCGACCAGGAGGACGACGTCCTCGCGGAGAACCGTGCACTCGCCGCCGACCACCGCGACCGGGTTCGGGCGTTCCTCGAGGAACACGACCTCGAGTGGTACGATCCCGTCGGCGTCAACGGCTTCGTCACCGTCCCCGAGGGGTTCGAGAACGGCCGGGAGTTCTGCCGGACCGTCGTCGAAGAAGAGAGCGTCGTCCTCGCGCCCGGCGACCTGTTCGGCTACCCTGGCTACTTCCGGATCGGCTTCGGCCTCCCGACCGACGAACTCGAGGTGGGACTCGAGCGGGTCGGGCGAGTGATCGCGGACTGACACTACTGGACGACACGATTCACTCCACCGGTGGCGCGGTGTGCCTTTTCGTATCCCTGCCCCAGTACCTGTCGTGGCTTCACCTTCGCTGAGGGTGCCGGTCGTCTCTCGTCGCGGGTCGGTTCGGGGCGGTCGGCCGGGCCGTCCCAGTTCGTATTCGAGTGCCACGGACCGATCTGCAGAGACGTGTTAGCGAATCGAACCCGTAGAGGCGCTCAGTTTCAAACGGTTTATGCCCCTCGGTTGATTACCCCGGGACATGGCGAAACAGCAGCAAGAAGTTCGCGACCTCCAGGAAGGTAGCTACGTGATGATCGATGACGCCGCGTGCAAGATCAACGCCTACAGCACGGCCAAACCCGGCAAACACGGCAGCGCCAAGGCTCGCATCGAGGCCAAGGGCGTCTTCGACGGCAAGAAACGATCGCTCTCCCAGCCCGTCGACGCGAAGATCTGGGTCCCGATCATCGAACGCAAACAGGGCCAGGTCGTCTCCGTCGACGGCGACGACATGCAGGTGATGGACCTCGAAACCTACGAGACGATGACGATGCGCGTCCCCGAGGACAAAGACGTCTCGCCCGACGACAACATCGAATTCCTCGAGATGGAAGACCAGCGAAAGATCGTCTAATGTTTCCCGGGGCGACCGCCGACCGTGAGGGCGCGAACTTCGTGGTCGTCGGTGCGCCCCTGGACGTATCGACGACCTTTCAGCCGGGAACCCGTTTTGGCCCCCGGCGAATCCGGACTTTTGGAGAGACGTACGACGACTACGACTACCGGACGGACCAGTACTTCTCGGAACTGGGCGTCCACGACCACGGCGACGTCTACGCGTGGGACGACGCCGCCGAGTACCTCGAGTTCCTCGAGGGAACGCTGCGCGACGTCGTCTGGGACGACGCCGTCCCCCTCGCGCTCGGCGGCGAGCACGCGATCTCCGCCGCGGGCGTCCGCGCGGTCGACCCCGAGGTGTTCGTCTGCCTCGACGCCCACCTCGACTTGCGTGAGGAGTACGACGGCAACCCACTGAGCCACGCTGCCGTGACACGGCGGATCCTCGAGGAGGACGGCGTCGAGGAAGCGATCGTCCTCGGCGCACGGACGGGCAGCGAAGAAGAGTGGAACCGCGCGGCCGAAGACGACGTGACCGTCGTTTCGCCCGAGGACGTCGCCGACGTCTCGCTCGGCGACCGACTCGCAGGCCGCGAGGTCTACCTCAGCGTCGACATCGATGGGGCGGACCCGGCCTACGCGCCGGGAACGGGGACGATGGAACCGTTCGGGCTGACCCCACGTGAGATGCGCGACGTCGTCCGCAAGGTCGCCCCGCACGCGACCGGCTTCGACGTGGTCGAGGTCAACGACCGCGACGACGGCCAGGCCGCGGCGCTCGCCGGGAAACTCCTGCGGGAGTTCGTCTTCTCACACGCCGACGCGCGGTCGTAGGCGATCTCGAGACGCCCGCCGTCGAACCGGCCTCGAGTCGGCTGCCGATCAGCCGGATACAAGCCACTCGAGCCCGCACCGACGCCCATGGAGCTTTCGGAGTTCGTCGACCGACTGGATGCGGAGCTGCGTACCGCCGACTACGCCGACCTCGACGCGAGCGCCAACGGACTGCAGGTCGGCCCCGACGAGGGAACCGTCGAGCACGTCGCCGTCGCCGTCGACGGCGTCCTCGAGACGTTCGAGGCGGCAATCGAGGCGGACGCCGACGCCCTCGTCGTCCACCACGGCCTCTCCTGGGGTGGGTTCGATCGCGTCACCGGCCGAACCTACGACCGCCTCGAGCCGCTGTTTTCGAACGACCTCGCACTGTACGTCTCGCACCTTCCGCTGGACGGCCACCAGGAACTCGGCAACGCGGCTGGCGTCGCGGACGTGCTCGAACTCGAGAATCGCGCCCCGTTCGGCGAACTCGGCCCCGAATACGTCGGCCAGCGCGGGACCGCCGTCGACTCCTACGCGCCCGCGGAACTCTGCGAGCGCCTCGAGGCCGACCTCGACACGGGCGGTCGCCCGGTGCGAGTCCTCGACTTTGGCCCGGACGAGATCGAGGACGTAGCGATCGTCACCGGCAGCGGGGTCGACTGGCTCGACGAGGCGGTCGACGTGGGCGCAGACGCGCTCGTGACCGGCGAAGGGAAGGGGAAGGCCTACCACGAGGCGAAGGAAGCCGGGATCAACGTCTTCCTCGCCGGCCACTACGCGACCGAGACGTTCGGCGTCCGGGCGCTACAGGACCTGATCGAGGAGTGGGATCTCGAGACGACGTACCTCGACGTGCCGACCGGCCTCTAGGGCGTATCGGTCTCGTTGTCGTGTCACACTGCTCGTCGCATCTGACGTGAGTCGACGCGTCCCGTCGGGTTACGCTCGACGAGCGAACGAGCGCGACACTGCCCACGAGTTCGGCCTCACTGTCGATTTCCAAGCAACTCCTGCTACTACCGGATAACAGTCAGTGCATACCCGATCGCGTCTCGACGGCTGTCGCCGTTGCCGAGGGCGTCTCGAGTGCGATCGACGTCCCAGCCGTGTTGTCCAGAAGTATAACCCTACGCTCACCGATGATTCTCGTGTATGCCGAGCGACCTCGACATCAGCATTCGTCTCGTACGGAACGCTACCCTCCTCGCGACCGTCGGTGAGACGACGTTCCTCGTCGATCCGATGTTCGCGTCTCCGGGCGACGTACCGCCCATCCCGGAGACGCCGAACGATCGTGAGAATCCGCTCGTTCCGATGCCCGACGTCGAACTGTCCTACGACGCCGTGGTCGTCACCCATCGTCACCTCGATCACTTCGACGAGGCGGCGAAAGCCGAACTCGACGCGGACGTCCCCGTGTTCTGTCAGCCCGAAGAGGAAGGCGACTTCCTCGAGGAGGGCTTTTCCGACGTGCGACCCGTCGACGACGAGTCGTCGTTCGGCGACGTAACCATTCACCGGACGCCCGCCCGACACGGACACGGAGAGCTAGCCGAGGAGATGGGACCGGTCTCGGGGTTCGTCTTCGAAGCCGACGCGACGCTGTACCTCGCCGGGGATACGGTCTGGTACGACGGGGTCGAACGGACGCTCGAGCGCTTCGAGCCCGATCTCGTCGTTCTCAACGGCGGCGAAGCACGATTCAATCGGGGCGACCCCATCACGATGGGCGTCTCTGACGTCGACGCCGTCCGCGACGCCACCGACGCCACGGTCGTCGTCGTTCACATGGAGGCGATCAACCACTGCCTTCTCACGCGCGACGAACTGCGATCGGAGACGGAGGGCGTCCACGTTCCCGAAGACGGGGAACGAATTACTCTGTGACGTCGATCAGTAGGTCCGGTACGTCCCGGAGCCGACGTCGATGCGAACGAGCGCGTTGTCCGCGTACGCGTCCGGCTCCGCCCCGTACTTCGCGTTGATACGACGGCGGGCTTCGCGGGTCGCCACCTCGTCCTCGACGACCGTCGCGGTGCCACGCAGCGTCACCATCCACCGGGCGTCGCCGCCCTCGTCTTTCTGAATCGAGAGGGCGACCCGCGGGTTCTCGCGGACGTTCTCGAGTTTTCGGCCCGTGGTCACGATCTCGACAGTCCCCGCGTCGTAGCGGTACCAGACCGGCGCGACGTGTGGCCGATCGTCGACGCTGGTCGCCAGGTGAGCCATCAGCGGTTCGCTCTCGAGCAGTCGTTCGGCCTCGGGCGGGAGCTCGGTCACGATCCACATAGGGCATCCGACGGCAAAGCTTTCACCGCCGTCACTCCGGGAACAGCTCCTCGGTGCGCTCGATCCCGTCGATCGACTCGAGATCTCCAGTCTCGAGTTCCAGCTCCCGTGCGGCGAGGTTCGCCTCGAGGTGCGCCCGACTGCTCGCTTTCGGGATCACCACCACGTTCTCTTTCGCACACAGCCACGCGATCACCACCGCCTCCGGCGTCGTCTCGTGTTTCTCCGCGACCGCGACCACTTCCTCGACCTCGCGGACGCGGCCGCCGGCCAGCGGCGAGTACGCCACCAGCGGGTAGTCGTGCTCGCGGGCGTGCTCGAGCGCTCCGTCGGGCTGGAACAGCGGGTGGAACTCGACCTGGTGGGCGGCGATCGGCGACTCGAGGATCTCGCGGGCGGTCTCGAGGTCGGCGACCGAGAAGTTGCTCAGGCCGACGCTTCGAATCCGCCCCTCCCCGCGGAGCGCGTCGAACGCCGGCAGGGTCGCCGCCGGCTCGTAGGCCTCGATCGGTCGGTGGACGTACAGCAGGTCGACGGACTCGAGTCCCAGTCGGTCGCTGCTCTCGTCGATCGTCCGACGGACGTCGTCGGGTGCGAGGCTGTCCGCCCACACTTTCGTCGCCACGACCAGCTCTTCGCGGGAGACGTCGCTGCGAGCGATTCCCTCGCCGACGACGGTTTCGTTCCCGTAGATCTGTGCCGTATCGAGGTGCCGGTAGCCGACCTCGAGTGCCGTCGTGATCGTGGCCGGGTCCTCGATCCCCATCGTCCCGAGCCCGACGGGTGGGAAGTCCATGGGCGTACTCCCGGTGGCGTGGACAAGAAGCCTCGCGTTTCGACGCCGGTGTCGCGCGTCGCCGTCGACGGTTCGTAATTTTTGGCTAAGACGAACGGACACCCGAACTGTCTTCTGGAGCCCGTCCGTAGTTCCGCCCGGCCGATGACGATGCACCCGTTCCGAGCCGGACTCGGCATCCGGTGGTGACGAGCCCTATGAGTGCCGAGGCCGAACAATTACCGACCCTTCATTTCGCTCATCGATTACAAAATGATACCCCTGAATTCGAGCCTCTCTCTTATTGGAATTCTTGAATAGCGCTTTGGTCGTCCTGTTCGCCAGGGAATGTATCCTCCTCATCGAACTCTGCAAGCTCTCCCCTTAGAGTTTTATTTAATACAGACTGTGGTAAAATCTCGATAATCTCTTCGAGACGTTCTTTTGCTTCTTTTGCATCCTCGATTTTCTCAAAGAGACTACCAAGGTTGTTCACGATACGTTCCTGCTCCTCAATCGGTGGGACCGGAATATTCATATCCAGAACATCCTTTTTTCTCAATTCGATTTGACCAGTGCTACCCGCTGCATTGATTTGGTCTTGTCCCGACTCAGAGCGGAGGAAATACCACAAGAATCGAGGAAGTAAGGTGTCAGATGTTCGCATAATCGTCACGTGCCCATCTACGACAAAGGGTTCATCACTACCAGGGAATACCTGTGCTCTGCCCACCGTACCAACCCCTGTAGAGTTCACTAAAACATCCCCCTTCTGGAGATAACGATATTCCTGCCATTTTGGTCGATGACTTTCTGCTAAACGTCGAGCGTTCTCCAGATAGATATCATCCCAGTAAATGCATTTCTGATTGATAATTTGTACTTCGCCATCCTCAGAATACTCCGGTTGCTTTCCTCGTTGAATGTAGTCGCAGACATCCTCCGCTTTCTCCCATCTCCAGTGCTCTGGTATTTCTTCAATCATCCTGACCTCCATTTTCCTCAATCTCAGTCATAACTTGCTCTGTACTTTCCATCATTAATTCCTGTAGAGACATCAGTTCTGTCAGCAATTCCTCTGGCTCAGGGAGTTCTTCTCCGTTGTCGAACTCAATGTAGTCCTTGTAATTTAGTGAGTACTCGGTGTCTTCAATTTCATCAAACGACACCGAGTGGTATCTTTCGCTGTAGTTGGATAGCGATTTGCCGTCAGACCGATTTCGTAGCAGTCTCATGAATGGTCTCTCAATGGTGAATCAAGTGTGTCGCTGGGGGTTAGCGGATCGCTGGAATCGATAGATTCCACGATCCGCACCGAGAACAGTACGCATCTCCGCCAGCAACTCGTCGTCAAAGAGCTTGAGAACCGACTTCTTCGTCGTCAGATCACTGCAAAACAACAGCAGATCGAACAACTTGAGGCTCGCCTCAAGCGGTACGAAAACCCAAACACACCTCCCAGTAAGCAGGGTGGCGTGGCTGGATCACCTGGCAACGATGACAGCGACGAGGAAGAGAACGAAGACCAAGGGGACGACGCTGGCGGCGACGCTGACGCCGCCAGCGGCTCCTCTCCAGGACGTGACGAAGGTCACGAAGGAACAACTCGACCGCCTCCGGAACCAGAGGAGACTATTCGAGTCGATCAGGGATATTGCCCAGACTGTGAGCAAATCCTCTCTAACCCGGACAGCTACATCTCACGGACGATTATCGACATACCTCTCCCTATTCCAACCACTGTCGTCGAGTACGAACTCGGCAAACACCGCTGTTCCTGTGGAAACGAAGTCGTTGCTGAACATCCAGACTGCCCGGAAACCGGGCGGTTTGGGCCAAATATCATGGCCCAAACCGCCCTCGGTAGGTTCCATCAGCGACTTCCAAACCGTAAACAGGCGGAGCTGTTTGACTGGGAACTCGATACACCCATCTCTCATCGGACGATCTACAACCTGACCAAGCGGGTCGCAGACCGGCTGCGACCCGCGTATGACGATGTCAAAGCCCGTATTCAGGAAAGTGACGTCGTCTACTGCGATGAAACGGGATTTCCTGTTGACGGAGAGCAACACTGGGCGTGGACGTTCGTTACTGACGAAGAAGTGCTGTTCTGGGTTGATGAGAGTCGTGGAAGTCAGGTGTTAGAGGACGTCCTCGGCGAGGACTTCGCCGAGGACTCAACGCTCAGCTGTGACGGTTGGTCAGCGTATCCGAGCTATCACACGAAGCTCCAGCGGTGCTGGGCACATCTGTTGCGGGAGGCGGAGTACGTTGCTGAACGGTACGAGGAAGCAGAGAGGTTGTCTGAGGAGTTACACGCTCTCCATGACGATTTAACGGCGTTCGACGAGGAGGATCCGTCCGCCTCCGCCCGCGAGCAAAAGCGGGCGGAGGCGTCGTTACATCTGGAAGGCCTGATCAGGGAAGACTACGAGGCACAGGAGGTCAAGAAGCTGATCGAGAAGATCAGGAACGGGTTAGGGCACTGGCTGACGTTCGTTACAGAGCCAGACGTCGATTCGACGAATAATCGCGCAGAGCGCGCTCTGCGCGAGCAAGTTGTGCTGCGGAAGATGTTCCGGACCCTCCGCTCAGCCGAAGGGGTCCAGATTCACGAGACGATTACGACCATGTTAGCCACGTGGAAACGACGAGGACTTGATCCGCCTGAACAGCTCCAGTCCATCCTCGGTGGGCAAGAACTCAGATTAGGATGAGAGGCATCACTGGCCGGTGAATCCTGGTCACGCTATCCAACTACGAGTTCTTTAATCTCGTGGCGGTCGAGACGCTTCCGCTCTTCGAATACCTCGACTTTGACTTTCTCAGTGAGTATGACGTGTTCGTCCCCGCTCGCCGGGGGCGAACACGAGACCATCATCCGCCACAACTGTTCAGAGGGTTTCTTCACTGCTACTACAAGGGGATCTACGGCCCTCGTCCTGTCACCCGAGAACTCCAGAATACGGCCGTCTGGCTCAGCTGCGGGTTCGATCGACCGCGTCTCTCGACGGCGGTCGATCGCTTCCTCACCGATCTCGGACTTATCGTTGACGACGTGTTCAGCCGCCTCGTCGAGTAGGCCGCGGGCAGCGGCCTGCTCGACTCTACCCTCCGTATCGATTTAACCGATCTCGAAGCTCTCGCGTCGAACGATGACGCTTCGTGGAATTACGATCCAACAGCTGAAGAGTACTACTACGGGTTCGGCCTCGCGATCGTTTCGGCAGGGCCAAAGATTCCGATTGCAGCGGAGTTTACGCAGGCGAAACAGGCCTCGAAGGAGACAGCGATGTGCGTCACGCGTGACGCGCTCGCTGTTAGCCATCCGACCTGGATGCTTGGGGGCAGTGCTTACGACATCCTCGACTGGCACGACTACCTGCTGGAAGCAGGAGTCGTGCCGATCGCCGCGTATAACTCACGGAACACAACTGATCCACTCGATATCGAATACCGCGTCGAAGATTGAATCAGCAAATTTACCGAGGATGTGACGCTCAAACATTCGATCATTGATGAGACGTACAAGCGTCGAACACAAGTTGAGCGGACGTTTGGGGCGTGTTTAGACGGAGGCCTCGAGACGCTACGCTCCCGAGGCCACGTCCATGCGCGGGGAAAAGCGTATCTTGGACTGTGTCTCCGAATGATCGTCGCCATCACGAACTACGAACAGAGTGAAAATCCGGGTCGAACCAAGCTCGTGGCATGAGATGAATTGTAGGACACCCTCAATCGTAGCCTTTGTCCACAGCAAGGCTGCGCAACGAACACTTGTGCTCGTGTGTAGATGCAGCCTCGGGCACGTTTGCGCCCGAGACCGCTGTCCTTGCAAGTATCGTTGGCTTGCTCGACTCCTGTACGGCGATCGTATGTCACGTCTAAGATGGATTGCTTGAGCTGTACGTCCTCTCCATGTTCCTCAACACGGTCTTCGACCCTGTACTCGATGTCTTTCGGGTCGTTAGTGTTGCTCGGATTGTGTGTGATAGCTGTCACTAACCTGCTGTGATGATCAAGATAACTTTTGAAAGTCAAGAAAGTCCTTTGCCCACTTCTTGGCGAAGCTGACTCGTTGTATCACTTGTTTGTATATGTCTTGACAGATTCGTGGAACTCGTCTTCGTCCTGGACGATGATCGGTGACATCGTCTACATCAGGTGTTTCCAGACCTGTTCGATCGGGTTGAGCTGCGGTGACTCAGATAGAAGGAACACGAGATCAATGCCAAGTTGATGGGCGCGTCTGCGCGTGTATTCACAAACATGTGATCCGTGCTTGTCCAAGACAAGCAGAATCCGCTTGCCGGGATTCTGCTCGCGGATCTTTTCTAACACGCCGCAAATCCGTTCTTTCGTCTCATCCTCAGTCCATTTCACCAGACTGTTACTATTCATAGTGATTAGGATGGATCATTACCAGTAAGATACGGCCAGATGGATCGTCCCCGCACACGCACGAGACCGAACTGTCTCCGACAGTTTTGGTCTCGCGCTCACCACTCACGTGTTCCTATAGTAACCGTTAGAATTATTTACTCGTAAAGTGTTGCGACAGACAGTGGATCACCTCGACGAGATCTCGGTCGAAGAGTTGTAAGATGCAGTGTTGAACGCAAGACAGCGCCGTCATAGAAATTTTGACATTCGCTTTTCCACCGGTAGCTACGCTCTATCGGTAGGTTCTGAGATCGGACGATTCGATTTCAGCCGACTTGTGCAGTGATCAAAACATCAGTTTCACAAGATGCTGCACGAAGTGTGAGATGGACGATGGCGATGCCTCTCTCGAATACGTCCGGAGAAGAGGAGCAGGCGGCGAGCCTTAACTCGCCGCCTGCGCGAGGTTATGGACGATGCACTTCCGTGTGAGCTCCCGGAACTGGCCATGCCAGCTCCGGGAGCGGAGCTCGTCGCCGTCGTCCTTCAGCATCGCAAATACGGTCTCACTCATTGACCGTTGATTGTAGACTTCGTCGTCAATTCTGGCGTTGTGAGCCTTCTTGAGTGCGTTTTGCTCACAGTGTTTGATCACTGGTCGCGTTGACGCTTCACGGCAGGCCTCCCGGAGATTGCTCCATGAGTACATCTTGTCAGCCAGAAGTGCCTGCAGGTCTTCGGCGTTGCGCCGAAAGACCTGCAGCCCAATGTGACCGTCATAGGCTTTCTTTGTGGTGAAATGAGCGTCCATGATAGCAAGTGACTCCGTATCGACGAGCAGCGTTGTCTTCATCGCATTGAACGAGTAGCCGACACGATTTCGGTAGTGCGAACTAGCCTGATCTCGCTGGAAGCCGCTGGCATCGATCGAGGCAGTTCCTGAGAGCCCCGCCTGCTCCGCTGACCGGCGGAGCAGGCGGCGCAACTCTTTCATCGGGAATTCTCCGTCCCACACGCTGAAAGACGTGTAATCAGGTGATTTCTCAAGGCCGAACACAGCAAGGATTCCCGGCATCTCGTTCAGATAGTCCTCGAACTGCCGGAGCGGCTTGTTGACTTCCTCTTTGAGCAAGAGCAACGCGATCTTCGTGGACTTGGCGTACCCGTCCGCGCCGTCCGGCGCGGCGGGTACGTCTGGTTCTTCTACGTGGGTCGTGGCGAACTCGTGAAACGTCTGTTCGAGGTTCCTGAGACGTCCCATATCGCCAGACGGCGTCCAAATCCCCTGAAATCAGCGATACAATCCGCAGAGGGCGTCGGCGTTCAACAGAGCATTGTAAGATACTCTCGACAACGTGGACGGAAAAAAGCCGACACAACGGCTCTTAGCCGCAATAGCGTACAAAAACGGCGTCACACAGACTGAACTCGCCGAGTGGGACGGCGTGCAGCGACAGACGATCTATAGCTGGCTCAAGCGACTTGAAACTGATGAGTCGCTTGAGCAGACTGTTACTGATGTTCATCAATCTGGGAGAAAGAGGAAGTTCTCGGAAACTGAGCAAGAGCAGTTTGAAGCAACTGTCTATCAAAAACCACGCCGTACAGCCGCCGAATCCGATGCTGACGAGCAAGAATCGTTCCGCGAAGAGTGTAAAAAAGCGGCGGGAGATGGACGCCACAGTAGTCTGTATCGATCAAACCAAGAAATTCGTGCAAGTCAAGCCGCGTGCCGCGTGGTTTCCCCGCGGCACGCGGCCGTCTGCCGAATTATCCGGCCAACGCGACTGGACGTGTCTTCTGGGCGCAATCACTGAAGACGGTGATCGCTTTTTCGCTCAATTCAAAGAGTACGTAACTGCCGAACACGCCAAACATTTCATTCTTTCATTATGTAAGAGGTTCGGAATGATTTGCTCATCGTACTGGATGGAGCGCCGTATTTCCAGGCGTCGGCCGTCACGGACCTGGCGGCCCGTGACGACCTCGCCTTCGTCACGTTACCGGCATACTCGCCAGAGTTAAATCCTGTCGAGGAGTGCTGGAGACAACTCCAAGCTGCTCTCAGCAACCGCTTCTTTGAGTCACTCGACGATCTTACAACGGCGCTTGATACAGTTCTTGACCAGATCACTATACCAAAAGCGAGTAATTGTTTCTAATTTCTACTATGGAACCCGACGCAATATGGTGATTTACCAGAGTCAGTGAGGGGAATCTTTTCGGGAGAGTGTTTCGCCGGTAGTATTGCGGCTAACAGTCCATGCAAGAACGGTCCCAAAGTTTTCAAGTATGCAGCATTAGTTGAGAAAATTAATGGTCGAGAGCTTCGTCATTTCACTCAGTAGTCTCGTGTTCGTCGTGGTGGGGCTCATCACGGTGAACAAGGGTCGCGCGGAACGTGCAAAGAGCACTCGGATGGAGGAGACCGAGACGACGGCAATTCGCGATCTGGAACCAGGGCCGGTCGAGGTCAAGGGGACTGTACGCGGGACCGACGACGCGACCTTCCAGCAGTCGCCCATCGACGGGACGGAGGAATTAGCCGTCCACGTCGAGGTCAAGGAATTGCACTCGGACGGCAATGGTCCGGGCAACTGGCAGACCATCTTCGAGGACCAGACGGCCGAGCCCATGTTCATCGACGACGGCACCAGCGAGGTACTGGTCGACCTCCCGGAAGACGGCGGGTTGAACCTCGAGCAGACAGAATGGAAAGTCGAAGCCGGCGACGACCCACCAGAAAAGATCCGCACGTACGTCGGGAACGAGCCCGCACTCGACCTCCCGGATGGCATCGACATCGGCCCATTGAGCACCGGTGAGCGCCGGCGCTACCTCGAGGGCACACTCGAGCCGGGCGAGGACGTCTATCTCCTCGGGACCGCCAGGGAGACCGAGGCGGGCTGGGATAATCACAAGTACGTAATTGACGAGCCGACGCCCGACGGTGACTTCATCCTCTCGGATAAGTCGGAGGCCACGCTGATAGAGGAGGAACGGAGTAGTGGCCTCGTCCTCCTAGCCGCTGGCATACTCATGACCGTGATTGGACTGACTGGGGTCGTTTCTCCGTTCCTATCGATATAACAGGCTCTGTTAAAATCCTCTTCTTTGATACCTAATAGAATGAAATTTCAACTCACTCTACGTGCCTATCGGTCACGATGGGCGAAGTCGAGGATGGCGATCATCTGACTCCAATTTTCCTATAGCATCTGTACAGATACACTACACCGAAGGGGATCGTAATCAATTAACCGGCTGAAAACACGTACAAGCCCAAGTGTAGTATAAGCGTGTCATAGAATCGGTGACAGGGCTATGAGACTCGTGGTTCCGAACCACTCTCAGAGGTCCTCTGAAAAGACTCTCACCTCGCCCTCGTTGGTAATCCCGATATCAATCGACGCCATCAGTTCGTTCTGTTTCGTACACTCTTCAAGCACCCCGTAGAGGTGTGTATAGAGCTCCGGGCGACAGTACGCAATCTTAATGCCAGCCTCGTCTCCGTGTGAGTACACACTGGCGACCAGATCGTCAAAACTCGTTCCTGGAGAAACAGAAAACTGAACCGGCGACCGAATCGTCCGGACGAGTTCTAATGTCCGACGAGCTTTCTCAACGTTCTGTTTAGCCGCGCGTTCGATAGCGCTCACGTTCGAGCCAGTCGTGTCGAATTCCTCGGCTACTTCCTGTTGTGTAAATCCTCGCTCTCGGAGCTCGAGCACCTCTATTTGGCGGTCAGTCAGGATCGTCGAGTCTGCAGAGATCATATTGGTCAAACAGTAGTGTTTGAGATAAGCTTTTTTCCTAACTTCTTCTCTATTAGCACGTGACGAATACGCGATCTAGTATCACCCGGAGGCAATTCCTCACTACAGTCGGTGCGACAACCGTCTTCGGGATTGCTGGCTGTAGCAGCAGTAACAGTACGGGTAAAATGGAGTTATTATCAGCGGGAAGTCTCTCGATAATTCTCGGGAACAAGGTAGGAGAGTCGTTTGAACAGGAAACGGGGACAACGTTTCAGGGAGAATTCCATGGCTCGAATGCTGTCATGCGGTTCATCACGTCAGGGCAGAAGTCGCCAGACGTGGTCGCAAGTGCTGATGCCGGCCTACTCCGTGACGAACTCCAACCCGACTACACGACGTGGGATGTCGTCTTCGCCTCGAACTCCGTTGGTATAACGTACAACCCCGACACGCAGGTCGGACGGATGCTCGAAAACGGGACACCGTGGTACAGGGCATTACGTGAGGCGGATTCGGAGATAGCGATGAGCGACCCCGATCTCGATCCGCTCGGGTATCGGACGGTCCAGATGTTCAAGCTTGCCGAGGAGTACTATGATGTCGATGGTCTAGCACAGGACCTCATCAACCGACTCGAAATCGATCCACAGGAAGCACATCTGCTGGCAGGAATTGAGACGGGAGACCGGGCCGCTGCTGTCTGTTATAAGAATATGGCAGTCGACCACGGTCTCTCCTTTGTTTCGCTACCCGACGAACTCAATTTCTCGAACCCAGAGTACGCAGATCATTACGCTCAAGCGACGTATACGACTGACGAGGGTACGACTATCGAAGGGACGCCGGTACTGTACAACGCGACCGTCCTCACCAGCGCTGACCATCCCGAGAACGGACGACGGTTCCTCAGCTACCTCCTGCAGAACCGGGATGTCCTCAGCGAGAACGGCCTCATAGTCGATGATAGATTCCCCAGAACGAATGGAGATGTTCCGGAGGAAGTCCTTCCATGACTCGGATGCACGAAACCAAAAGTAACCGAACAGGATTCAACTCAGTCTTCGGTGGTGACTACACTGTCTTTGGTCTTCTCGGGGCTATTCTGGCCGTCTATCTGCTCTACCCGTTTGTGACCTTTTTCGCGGGCGCTCAGGGGAACGGAATCTCTGTTGCTGACTTCACACGTCCAGAGATCATTTCGGCAGCTAGATATTCGCTCACGACAGCCCCTATCTCGACAGCTGTAGCCACAGCCTTCGGCGTACCTCTGGCCTACTTTCTCTCGCGATCGGAGTTCAGGGGCAAACTCCTCGTTGACTCTCTGGTCATACTTCCGCTCGTGCTTCCGCCAGTCGTTGGCGGTGTGATGCTCCTCACGGGCTTCGGTAGCTTCACACCTGTTGGGCAGGTTGCCAACTCGCTGGGACTGACGCTCACCGATTCGTACATTGGTATCATCTTTGCACAGACCTTCGTGGCATCTCCGTTCGTCGTCATCACGTCACGTGCGGGTTTCGACTCCGTCGAGGAGTACGAGAGAGCGTCGAGAAGCTTGGGAAAGGGACCTGTTGAAACGTTCTTCCGGGTCTCGTTGCCGCTCACCAGCGGACACATACTCGCGGGAGTCGCCCTCACGTTCGCGCGTTCGATCGGCGAGTTTGGTGCCACGATGATGACAGCGTACAATCCCCATACAATGCCGACGCAGATATGGGTGACCTTCATATCGAGAGGGGTCTACGCCACTCTCCCGATTGTCGCAGTGCTGGTGACTTTCGGATTGGCCGTAGTCGTCGGAATCCGCTATTCCGGAAAGAGCATAGGTGTCAAAGAATGATCCGTCTCGACGGGGTCACGAAGACCTACGGCGGCTTTGGGCTTGATGTTGACGTCGAACTCGGAAACGAGATTACTGCGGTCATTGGACCTAGCGGGAGCGGGAAGTCGACACTCCTCGAGATCATCTCCGGCTTCGAGACTCCCGACTCGGGCTCCGTTTTTCTCAATGATCAACCGCTCGATGGTGTCTCCCCCGAGCGGAGAAATATCGGGATGGTCTTTCAGCGACCGACGCTCTTTCCTCACCTCTCTGTGCGTGAGAACATCGAGTACGGGGCTGCGATCACCGACGACGAGATACGCGACCTGTGTAAGCTGCTGGAAATCGACGGATTGCTCGAAGCTGACAGATCGCCGGAGACGCTCTCGGGGGGCGAAAAACGCCGCGTCTCGGTGGCCAGAGCGATCGTTACAGAACCCGACGCATTACTCCTTGACGAGCCCACGACGGGACTCGACGAACCCATCCGCCGGCGTCTCAAGTACGAACTCCGGCGCGTACTCGCCGACCTCGACATTCCCTGCATCTATGTCACACACGACCAGAACGAGGCGTCAGTCGTCGCCGACTCGGTCGTCGTGATGCGGGATGGCACTGTACTCCAGCAAGGTAGTTATGAGGAGATGCTTGAATCGCCACGGAACGAGTTCGTCGCCGACTTCGTGGGCATCGAGAATCTCATACGCGGTGAGATACGTGAGACTGAGTCCGGCCGAACAGTCGTGGATACCGGTGTCGCGTGGGTCGAGCCGGAACAAACGGTTCTCGATGACGGTAACGTATCGAAATCTGATGTCTGCATCGGTATTGTCCCCGAATCCGTGACGATCACAGAGAACACGAGAGGCGACGGCGGTCGTCGTACCCAGACCCAACCACACCGGTCTGATGGCACGTCTATCAACAGTATCGACTGCACCATAGAGAGGGTCATATCCGAGAGAGGATCGAAGACGATCTTCCTCGACTGCGGCCTCTCAGAGACGTTCAAAGCAGTCGTCAACTCCAGTGTCACTGTCAACGAAGGGGATGACGTTGCCGTCGAATTCGACGGTTCGGATGTTGTAGTCGTATGAACTGTTGCGAGGTCGATACGAGTGACGCATACACATTCACAGAAGTAGAGATCAGTGAGTTGCGTTTTCATCTCGATGTTAACCGAGTAGGATGTTGAGCGAGTGTTCCGAGAGACGCTCTGAACTCCATAGGCAGTAAATATGGATTGGTGATCATGTTCAATGCTCGAGCATTGGGAACTTCAGTCTCAACTTCTGGATCAAAGAGTTTCGTCATCACAAAAGAGCGGAGCCCTTTCGAACGACAACGGTCACTGACCGTGAACAGCCTAGACCGTGGAGGTGGCGATGATTGCGCGAACACCAGCAAAAAAGGTGCTTAGGCCTGGCGATTCCCACCAACGGCAGAGTTCGAGGAAGTGGATCGTCGTCCATCCGGTCACGGCCAATGAGACACGGCCCTCGTGCCAGTACCGGGCAACCTTGTGAATGCACACCTGCTTGCCTTCCTCGATCCACAGAGCGTCTGATGACTTCCAGATCGTCACGCGTGTCTGGCCACTGCCATCCGCAATGACATCAACCTGCGCGATGCTCGCACGTGAGGGATCCCACAGAATTTCGACACGCCATTCGATGCTCACCTCTTCGATTCACCCTCTCGAGTTTTCCAATGGGGATGACGTGCCCGGATGCCGTCTGCAGTTCCTCGAGTACGTTGACGAGCGCACTTGTCAGGTCCAGGCCACCGACGACGGCTTCACTCAACCGTCGACTGATCGCTGCTCGAGACCAGCCATCCAACTGCTCTGCCAGTCGCATCGACTGCTTGTTCACAGTCGCCAACTGCTTCTGGGTAACGGTTTTAGGGATTGCACAGAGCTTGCCCATCACCATCCTGGCGACCGGAATTGCTCACGTCAGTTTCAGCCGTCGTGCTGCGCGTTCAGTTCTCCGAGGAACCTGCCTGCCGTCGTCCCGATACGAACGCCGTCGATATCGCACATCTCGAGATCGTGCGTGGCAGTCCGAAAGGGGTATGGTCGACGAGGATGCGGTGGTTGACATCCTCCTCCGCGTGAACGCGGAGGAATCCCGAGGTTGGGATATTACGGTTTGCAGTCTACCACCTCTGCCCGAGGTTGGAATCCTCGGGAAAGGTCGTGAAGGTAGACTCCGGGCTGTGCCAACCAGCCGGTACTCCTATCCCCACCCAAATCGGGTGCAGATTCGGAGTTACTTTCATTCAGGTCGAGACGGATATTCTCCGCCCCGTTTACGTCTGCATTGAACGCCACATCACACGCCTCACACACGTACAAGCCACGCTCGACGCGCTGACCATCGTCTTCCCTACCGCATACGCAACACGTCTTGCTCGTATCGCGTTCGGACACTTCCACGACCGTGATTCCCTCAACTTTCGCCTTGTATTCGAGGATGTTGGTGAAGCGGTCGAACGCCCACCCTTGCAAGTCGAGGTTGCCGTGCTTGCCCCAGTTTTTTGCTTCCCCGTCATCGTCCTCTCGGACGCCTTCCAAGTCACCGACGTTGATGCGTCCAACCCTCTTCTCAACACACCGTTCAACGATGTGCTTGGCGAGACTGTGGAAAAAGTGGGTGCGGCGCTCCGACCACGTCTGGTGAAGCCTTGTCGCTCGTTCACCACCGCTATCGTCGCATGTGGCGATTTCCTTCGGGAAGTAGTAGCCGTCTTGCTTCAGGCGGTTGCCGGGGTAGAGGTCGGCGTCTTCGGTGCTGTACGCAACAGCCGCGAAGTTACTGATACCGAGGTCGATACCGGCAGTTTCGTTGCCGGGTGCGGTAGGTGTCTCGATTTCGTCTTTACAGACGAGGTGGAGTTCCCACCGCTCTCTCTGCTGGTCGTAGACGGCGCGAACCTGTTGCAGGTTCTCGACTGTGACGCCGGGACGGGTTTCGTATTCGACAAGGATATATTCCCACGCTCGGGGATGTTCCTTGTGATTCGCACCTTTCGATAGCCGGACGCGGTTGTTCTTCGTATCGTGACGGATACCGTTTTGCTTCCACGTCACTGTGCTGCGCGGGTGCTCTTCGTGGACGCGGCGGCCTTCGTCATCGTAGTAATTGCGTTTGCGGTAGCCGGGCGGATTGTCCCGGTCGTCGTCCGAGGAGTACCACGAGTTGAAGGCTTCAGCGAGTTCCTCCAGAACCCGCTGACTGGACTGAGAATGGAGTCCCTTGTATTTTCGCTAGTTGTCCACTCTGGCTAAGCGGCCAGCTGGCTAACACGTAGTGATGAAGGAAGCGGGTGAATCAGAAATCTGATTCATCCGCTGTCCGGATCCGCACCTGATGAACCTTCCAAAACTCAAGCAGGTGCTTACTGATCCAGACGAGTTCATTTCGAACCGGCAACTCAAGGCTCTTTCTCTGGAGCTCCTCCTGTTGATTCCGATGCCGGGAATCGAGGGCTCGCCCCTCGATCCCGGCGATATCATGGAAGTCGTTCTTCGAGCCGCCGCTGGGACAACCTCTGTCAACGGCGTCACGACCAATACAGAGGAAACGCCCAATAGAGAACCCGTCATGGATTGGCTCCACACGCTCCAAAAAGACCCGATGCTAGACGCCGTCAACGATATTCTCGCTACGCTGGCGATGACGGTTCTCGACCGCCACAGGTCGAGAACCGTCTGTATCGACTTCATGGACAACCCCTTCCACGGAAATCCCAGCAGTGACGGCGAGATCAGACGGATGTCTGCTCGGGACGGGACTACCCAGTGTCATCGCTACTGCACAGCGTTCGTGATTGCGCAGGGAAAGCCGCTGACACTCGCGGTTGAACCGGTTGCTGGCGAAGATAGCAAGGCCGACGCGGTCGAGCGCCTGCTCGCCCGCGTCGAGACGTATCCATTCGAGATCGACCGAATTCTCATGGATCGAGACGCCTACGTCGGGAAGCTGATTGGCGTCCTTCGAGAAAGTGCACCGCCAGTCTTCCCGGTCAAGACCGGGAAGGCGTCGATCCGAAAGAAGCTCTCCGTAACGGCGTCATACATGACCGAAGAGACGATTTGTGAGGGGAAAGAGCACGAACAGACGTTTCCGATGGCAGTGAACGTTACCTACCAGAACGGTGACCGTGGAAAGTCTGGCGTGAAGACGACCGGATACGCGGCGTACGGTCTGGAAGACCGGACGCCGACGCAGGTTGCGACGATCTACAACAAGCGGTCACAGATCGAAAAGAGCTACGAGAAGTTCCGTGAAGCGCGTGCAGTGACGACAACACCGTCAACGACGATTCGCCTCTTCTACGTGGGTGTCGGGTTCTTGTTAGAGCAGTTGTGGCTGGTATTACAGTGGGCCGTGCTCGCCCGGCCACGCCGTGGCGGGCGAGCACTTCCCGTTGAGTTCACGTTCGGAGATGCGTTTCTCCACGGAGTCGTCCGGGAGTTAGACCGCGATCTGGGATGGAAAGAGAAGCATCGGACGAACGGTACCGGATTGCCACCTGGATGTGATCACGGACTCGGCTAAGCCGCCTCGCTTCTGACGAAGCGAGGTCGGCTACTAGCGTCAGCTATCTTTCTCGTCGTCAGAATCTCTGCCAAAGTGAGCGTAGTGAGACAGATTCTCAACTGTGTGCTGTCTCCTCGTCAGGTTACACACTGATTCTGCCTCACGTCTCGTCTATTTCCTCGGATCTGTCCGTGGCGTGATTGACGCAGTGGACAACTAGCGATTTTGGATGTGTCTTCAATTCGTCTTTCAACTCCTCGTGGTCGGGAATCTCGCCCGTTTCCGCCCACACTTCTCGGGAATGGTAGTTGGCGACGTTCCACAACTTGCTGGCACTCCACCCGTGCCGGTCGAGCGACTCCGCGACCTGTGAGTGGTTGCGGATTTTCGCTCGATGGGTGCGGTGGACTTCCAGCATCGTGAAACGCCTCTATAATCGCTTATATTCGTTTCTTTTGTAAAGATTTGGATTGAGAACGGTGGAATATCCGGCTCTGTCGGAGTCGGTAGAATGGGTCACTGAGTGACGGCGCGTATCCATGGCCTGAAGGCCGTGGTATTGCGCCTGTTCAGCATATAATAGCTCTACTGAATGCATGGATCTATGATTTAAGTGAGATGATGGCGTATTCGATAGGTAGAAGTTGCTTCTTTGACCAGTATAGTTGTATGACTAAACCGGGCGAAGAAAAAGCAAATGAGTGGGATACTGACGCCTATGACGAAGAGCATTCCTTCGTCTTTGAGTATGGCGAGGGTGTGGTTGATCTTCTAGAGCCGGCAAAGGACGAACGAATACTCGATCTCGGATGTGGGACTGGCCACCTGACAGCGCAAATTTCCAACTCGGGAGCAAACGTTGTTGGTCTCGATAGCTCCGAAGAGATGGTTGCGAAGGCACGCAAAACTTATCCAGAGTGTGAGTTTGTACATGCTGATGCTCGGAACTTCGCATTCGAGGACCCATTCGACGCGGTATTCTCTAACGCGGCGCTCCACTGGATTCCCGAGCAAGACGCCGTTCTCGATTCGGTTGCTGACGCTCTCGTTCCTGAAGGACGATTCGTCGCCGAACTCGGTGGCGCAGGAAACGTCGCCGCTATCGTCAACGCAGTCCGTAAAGAAGCGGCTGAGCATGGCTATGAAGTCGAGAGCCCATGGTACTTCCCGAGTATCGGCGAATACGCCACGAAGCTCGAATCACATGGCTTTGAGACGCGACATGCGACACTCTTCGACCGCCCGACGGAACTCGATAATGGGCCAGACGGACTTGCAGAATGGCTCAGCATGTTCGGCGATAGCCTGCTATCCGTCGTTCCTGATGAGGACCAATCAACAATCATCTCTGCTGTCGAAGATCGTCTTCGCGATGACCTGCTTCAAAACGGAACGTGGATCGCTGATTACCGGCGACTCCGCGTCGTCGCCATTCAAACCCGCAAATAGCGTGAACCGCCTCGGGGTCACGCCTCAAGGCACTTGCCTTGCTCATCTGTAGACTGGCGGTCAGTTCGCACGACCTTCGTATCGATTAGTTCGCCGAAATGGAGATGCAACCAACTCCATGAGTATAATCCTATGATCCCCTCCTGTGAGAACTAGTATTCGCTCCACGACCGATCTATCTGTGAACGATTATTTTCCGTTCTCAGCGGTAGTTGGATCCAGGTTTCGGACATCTAGCTCGCCATCGAGATACTGCTGGCCTGCATCAGTAATGTCGTAGACACCATTCCCGAGGTGAACGAGTAATCCGTAGACAACAAGCTTCTTACAGCGCTGATTGATATGCTGTCGGGAGAATCGCACACGACCACTGTCAGCCATCGACTTTGGCGTATCTGGCCCGCGTTCAGAGAGATGTTCCAAAATCCGATCATCGGCACGTGACATCCAGTCAGCATCGAAACGCATACTCAACGCTGGTTGCTACACGAGTATCCAAGCCGCGTTCCGTCAACCAGAGATGCGGTAAGATTCTATAGGTGACCAACATCTCTTTAAACTACGAAAAACGACAAAGAGACATGAGTGATACACAGGATCGACCAACGCAAGATGGATATGACGACCTCCTCCTCGCAATTGTGGATGCACTCGAGGCCGAAGGGTTCGACCTCGAGTCCAATCGTCTCTATGACTTCATCGATCCAGATGTCCTCGAACAACTTCTCGAGTCAGCAACCGGGCCAGTGACGGTCACGTTTACGGCAGACGAGTATCAGGTGACCGTCACACCCACGACAGTAATCGTTTCTGAGCAGGCCAGTACAACTACAGACAGCCAGTGAACTGCCCACCGTATTCGCTCGTTCCTTGAGGGTGGAACCTCCTGCTTCCAAGACGCACCTTGCAGAAACCGAATCGGTTTCCGTAGGAAGCGCTGTCTCCACAGGCGTTGATTCGGAGCGTCCGGCTCCTACCTGTTTGATCCCGCGAGAAAGAACATTCCAGGTTGCATCCCAATCCCCATCCGTTGTGAAACCGCACGACGGGCAAGAGTGTTCGCGAACCCAGAGCGGCTTGTCGGTCGAGACACCACACGCCGCACACTCTTTGGCCGTCCCGGCCGAATCGACGGTCACGAAGTAGTCCTTTCGCGTTCACACTTGTACTCAAGCGTTCGGAGGAACGCTCTCCCCACTGCTCCGGCATGTTTTCGAGAGTTGTCATCAAGTTCGACCAGACCTTTTGCGTCAAGGTCTTCGACCGCAACGAGATCGTCTCTCAAACTCTGGTTCTTGTCGTACTAACAGGCTTCCTGGAGTACGATTTCATGAGCTATGTACTCTGCCGGTTGACCTTCATTCGACTGCTCGATGAGACCTGCAGCTTCTAAGCAGTCAACGCACTGGACGAAAGCCAAGTAGGGGCGCTTCTGTCCGTACAGCAAGGAGTTCGTACCTCTCGAGGAATGCGAATGATGGACATTGCTATGGGATATCTATCACGCCTGTCTCCTCCTCGATATGGATAGTAGTCCCGAACGCCGCGGAACGTTCAGCGACAGTGTTGAGGATGTCACGGGCCTCGTCACCAGTTGCGAGAGTTGGTGTCCCTTGCGGCGAATGGGGTGACTGGGGGTGGAGGGTACATGGATGTAGTGTTATGTCTACAAGCGTCCCTGACGGTGCGAATTCGCATCGTGGGACGATAGACATCCAGTTCTCCGCATCGTGTGCGACTGTCGAGTCCGACTCCGAAGAGGCATCTTCCCCACGCACGTCCGGCACAGTGGAGTCGACTGTCTGGTCGAGGGAATCTGGAACCCGATGAATGACGTCCTCGTGGAAGAAGAAGTTCCCCAAGGAATAGAAGATCGGTCTTTCCCGATGGATTTCCACCCCACGGAGCGCGTGTGGTCCGGTCACGACGACTGTGTCGGCGCCTGTCTCGACACATTCGTGGGCAAACTGCTGGAGGAACTGAGGTATCTCCTTTGTATTTCGGTTCCCAGCTCTGGCCTGATGAGAGTGAAGGGCTACAACAACCCAGTCAGCAGTGGCAGTTGCCTCCTCGATACCCAAAAGGAGTGTCTTGCGATCGCGTTCGTGAAGAGAATGATAGATACCTGGTGGCTGCGCCTCCGTCGTTGGGGCACACCGCATCTGCATGAAGTAGTACGCATCGTCGGTCTGCCAGTCGGAGTTTTCGCGCCGGAGCCACTCTCCTTTGACCTGATCGATCCCGGTGTGGGAAGCGATTGTCCGTAGTTGTTCGAGATGTTCGGGTGACATTCGATACGTCCACTCCACGTGAAGCGGATTGACGCCGCACGTACCGTCGAATCCGGGCGTTGAGACACGTGCCTCCCCACCAGGAGGGATACTCGTCGTCGCATTAAGGAGGCCGACGCGGCCAGCGTCGGTGTCCAGATAGCTGGGAGAACTCGCCTCTGTTAGGTCCCGTCCGATCCCTGCAAACGTTACGTCCCGCGTGCGCATCGCAGAGAAGGTCGTTCGAAGTCCTCGTTCCCCGAAATCAAGGGAGTGATTCGACGCAGCTGTGAACAGGTTGAGGCCCATTTCGGTTAGTTCGTCAAGGACGTCAGGGCTAGTTCCTATGAGAGCGCCTGGGAATGGTGCAAGGTACTGGTACTGATCGGTCACCTGTCGTAAGGCTGCGTGAGGGGTCTCCTGGTTCAATAGGACAGGTTCCACTTGAGTGACTGCAGCATCGGCAGTACGGAGCACGTTGAGAAGATCGTCAAATCGCTCCACGTTTTCCGGTTTGGAGACCGACGGTGCGATAATCGCGTCTCCCGTTGCAGCGAAGGTGAACGAATCAGATGCCATGACTATTACTGATATACAGTGTACTTGAATTCTACTGATCTAGTCATCCTTCGTACAAATAGAGATACTTCCTACGCTCTTGTGGCGGAGATTGTTGATACAGTTTCCTGTCGTCGGCTCGAGTCAAGACTTATCCACCAGAGCCACTGAGATGCAAGTTCGCGATCTACTACACTCGCTGCAGAATCGCGGGACGGCTCCGCATCAACAATGTGCTACACAAGAGCGCTTCCTAAGTCCCCACCAGGATATGTGTGTGTACAGACTCAAATAGACATACGAACGGTGAGTTCACGGTCTAGATGCGGGGTGCACGCCCTTTGTAGACTGAATGGCAAGTTGCCAGAGAAGGCGAGTCGGTTTGCACTTCGATACCTCGCGGTGCTTGTCAATCGTGGCCGCGGCGTCGCCGGGAGCGTCCGATAGGACGACGAAATCCGGTTCGGCCGACATCTCGGTCAACGCTTCCTCGAGCGTCGAATTTCACATCTATCTGTAAGTCGATTGCCTTGACTATCACTGTCGATGCCACTACCGATCCGAATCGCACTACTCCGTGAGACAGACGCGTTCCTGCAGTGATTTTCTGCGCCGGTGATGGGTGCCAGCGCACTCACGCCGGAGAGGAGAGATCGATGTCAACCTCGAGTCAACTCTGATTCGTCCACCGAAACGAGTCTGCAGCAGAACAGGGCTCAACCAATCGCATCGCACAGGTCTACCGGCATTCCGACGGTTATCCGGAATGCGTTCTCCGAGACTTCGCTCGACTCAAGCAGTTGCTCGATGAGACACGAACAGAACGTTGTCTCAGCTACGCCGCCGTGCAGTTCACCTTCCTCGAGACGCTCTCGAGTATGAGCCACTACGTGGACGAAGGGCGTGAGCGAAGCATTCATGCAGACCAGCTGGATGACTTGCTAGCCCTGTCGAACATGGTACATCTCGAGCAACCGTTGTTCTTGCTCGGCCACGGTGTCGAAAATCCCGTTAACAGCTTCCATGGCGATGAGGAGTATCTCTACATCGTTGGACTTCTGACGCAACACCCCTCCGATGCACCGGCTGAGTGGACCGTCAAGGTGAGCAACCATGCTGGCTTTCCCCAGTGGAACAGGCCAACGGACGAGACATTCGAGCGAGCATCCTGGCAACTTCATGAATCGCTGGAAGCCGGTCTCAAGGCGTTGAGTCACGTCCGTGTAACGACGCTCGAATCAGATCCTGTTACCAACAGCGAGAGGTTCAACAACGGTGAGATCACCAGTATCAGTGTTCCCGTAATTTAAGCTCTCGACTAGCCAAGCTGTATCCACCACGCGTCTCGGCCACACAATCTTTCAAATAGATACCACGTACAGATACTAGCCCACGCATGAATGAGCGACGAAATCGTCAAATGAGTGCCATCGTTGGTGCGTTTCTTGTCCTCATCGCTGGTGGTGTCGTCCTACTTGTTGAGAATCTGTTCAAAACACCACTCCTACTCAGCCAGGTGACGTTGCTAGGACTGGCAGGCATCTTCGATATCGTAGCAGCGACCGACACGCAACTAACTGCCCGCTGGGCATGGTATCAATGGAGCGGCCTCGGAAACATCTTTCTCGGACTGTCACTCCCACTTGGGTTCGTGGGAAGTAAACACAGCCTCTTTTTCCTTCTAGTGGCCGCCATCGGTGGACTTTCGCTAGCGGCAATGGGCATTGACATGCTCGTCTACCATGGAAAGTATACCCGTGGTGAGAGACTCGATCGAAATGGTACATAAAGTGAACGACCACTCCAGCTTTCTTCGGTAGGGCGGTCCAACGGACACGGTATTCGAGCAAGAATCATGACAGTTCAATAACTAACTTCCGAGAAGCTGTCGATTGAGTCTGCAGGACGACTGTCAATTCAGATCACCAGCAAGCTTTGGCGAACAGCCCTGTGACTACTCTCACGACTGCAGTCGTGGGTGTTCTCCTCGAATATCTGTAATCACCAACTGTCGGTACTCCAGCCTGTTGGTGAATATAGGTACTGCCTCCAGTACGCATCACCGAGTATCTTCTACTCGACTGTGCTTCAAGCAGCGATTTTCTTGGCGCCATGAGGCAGGAGGCGCACTCAACAGTGAGCCGTCATGTGGTTTACAATGACTGATCCAAATCCGATTGACAACACTGCAGACGATCACAGCCGGTTCGAAGCCAGACTCGTTGCCCATGATCGAGATGCAACTTGCGTCGTGACAGCAGATATCGGCGATACAACCGCCCGACAGCTCGTTACGGAACTCATCGATAACGGTGTGGTAACGCCGGTACCTGGCAAACGGGTGTTCGTCCACGAGCCAAGTGGGACTGCCTTTGACTCGAGCACTCAGCTTGCTGTTTTCCATCGTGGCTGGACGGCTGCTCACAACGCCAACACGGAGAGTGAGTGATGTGGCAGACGCTCGCTGACTGTACCTTCTGCGATGCCCTGTCCGGCACCGGGTCTGGCAAGGCGCATACGTGGGGCCAAGACGAGCAGGTCACCAACCCAATCTGTGTCGACTGCGTTATCAAGGCGGAGCCGGGCCCTGGCGAGCGCGATCACTGCACCTGTGACGGCTGCTGTAGGCTCGTCGTCGACATGATCGCGGCGTCGCCGGCGTTTCACGCCGGCTTCCAGCGGGGCCTTCGGTCCCGCCCGGCTCACACGGTTCCGCGTCGAACTCGGCCATCTCGAGAGATCGTTACAGCTGTGTGCGAGGTGTAGCCCCGGTGGGCCAGCTACCGACTGGACGCGTGACCTCAAGGAGCCCCTCGTCACGACGCCGATAGAGTGAATGATAGAGGTAAACCGACCTTCGGACGTGAGTGTACTCTTCCTGTAACAAACACCCAAATAGCTATGCACCCACGGTACCAACAATAATCTATGTCGAGCGGCACCATCGATATCGACGAGTTCGAGAACGCCGACGACGATGAATTTGAGGAACGAAACGACACCGAACGGATCGTGCTGTTCCTCGACAAGAACGACGACCGGGCGTGGAAGGCGGCGACGATTGCTGACCAACTCGAACTGGATACGGACGCCGTTAGTGCCATCCTCTCGCGACTGAAGGAACGAGGTCTTGTGCGGCACAAGCGCCCGTACTGGGCGATCACAGACAACGAGGACCGACTTCGAGCTGCCTACCAACTTCACCAGCACCATCAGACTGCAGACGAACAGTACGGCGAAGAGCATCTCGAGAAGTTGAAGACTGACGAAATGGAGGAAGTGCGGTGACCGCGTTCGATGAACTGGAACGCGGCGACATTATTTGGGGGACCGATCCACTCTCGGACAAAGGTCGTCCGATGCTTGTTCTGGGAACACCTCGGTTCCCGAACCACGGCGTACAGCTGATCACTGTCCTGATCTCCACGAAAGGTTATCATGAAGAATCGCTCACGCTCCGCGATGACGACTACAAAGGCGAGCCACTCGGGGAACGAAGTCACGTTCTTCCGTGGTCGCTCGCGACCCTCAACGGTGTGTCAGAGGTGGAATTCCATATGACCTCTCTCGTCGGCGAACGCACCGAGAACGTGGCCACACAGTTAATCAGCTACATTTCCTCCTGAGCGAACCGTGCTATTGTCAACGGCGACACCGGGCAATCGACATCGGGGCCAGTAACACGAATGCGTGGTGGCAGGACAACCGAGTCACCGTTCCTATTTTCAGCAGTGTTCAGCAGTAACCCGTTGGAATTGGGTGTACTGACGGGTGGCTGGGCCACACCCATCACCGCCATCCGCATTCGACTCTGACAGGGCGACAGCGGGCGTTATGACAGCCGACCCACCACCAGCGGTCGCCCCTGTCCGTTCGGGCTCGTAGGCAACAACGCCACGCCCGAACGCGAGCCGCGTGCCAACGGAACGGCGAGCTGGCACGGTTTCCGAATCCCCCGTATAGGAGGACATGAAACCGTGATCCAGTCCATCCGTCTCGCTGAAGAACACGCGAGCCACGTTCACCGCCGCGATGTAATCTCGATCACCTTCAAACCCGCACCGAGCGTTGTCGCAGCGGAAGTGCCCACCCCACCACACCTCCTCCGTGTGGTCGGGAGACTTGCACGTATGGCCAGTCGAACCACAACGCGGACACGACCGACTCGTCCCCTGCGGGTACACCCGATCCACGTCCACGCCAACGTACTCGCAGCGGTACTCGATCTTCTCGATAATCTCGCGCCGCGCCCAACTCGACAGCTCCCACGACAACCCACCTTCACCAGACGGTGGGGACAGCGACCGCAAATCCTCGTGAACCACGGCGTCCACGTCGTACACCAAGGCGAGCGCGACGACCTGATTCGCCACATCATGTGTCAACTGCTCGCGCTTGTGCTGGATTTTGGTGTTCACTCGTTCGTACTCTGCCTGCACTGTTTTGAACGCTGCCGTGTGATCCCGCCCACTCCGGCGAAGTTCCGCCAACTGATCGTTCAACCGCTGTCGCTCCCGGTGCAGTCGGCGCATCCCGTCACGATCAGTAACTCGAACGAAATGCGGCCGCGACACCTGTTCGCCAGTCTCCTCAACGACGACCGCGGTCACGTCCTTCCGCATCCCGGCGTCGAGCGCCAACACGCGTTCTGCATCACCGTCTGTGTCGGCGTTATCGACTTCGACAGGAAACGAGAGTTCGTGGATGTGGTCGCCGTTCTTCCGCCACGTGGATTGGAACTCTGGGGCTGACAGAGAGCCGTGCTGGGTGAGCGTGTAGAAGGCGTCGTACCCGGCGAGGTCGTGTTCGTGCCACGACCAGTCCCCACGACGTTCGGGAGTCACAGTGTCAGGGGTTTTCACCTTCACCGTCACCGACTGCTCGTTTTCGTCGTAGTGGTAGTTGACGGCTTGGCCGCTCGTGGGGCCGTCGTCCGCCGAGTACGGCAACGCGCCGTTGCTGTACTCCGGCGGGTCTTGCAACTCGAAATACGTGTCCGGATACCTTCCGTGGCGGTCGTAGTACGTGTTGAGTTGGTCGATGAGAACATCAACGTAGCCCCCGGAGAGGTACTCGCCGTCCTCCCACAGTTGTTCTTTGATGCGGCGACGGTGTATTCGGCGGATTTTGTGCGTGGGGAGGACGCGCTGGATGGCGTAGAAGGCGTCGCGGCGATCGGCGTGGCTCCGCAGGGTTTCTCCGACTTTCTGTAGGATGCATCGCCGGATACGTGACGGTACGTACAGTTCGAAATCCGCCGGCGGATCTTCACCGTGGATGGAGTGGTAGAGGGCGTGGTCGTCGAGTTCTTCGAATGGTTGGTGTTCGTCGAAGTACGTCCACGCCTGATAGTCGGCGTCGTGGATGTCGTCGAGGTATTCCGGCGTCCAGCGGAGGTGGAGGATGCGGGTGGCGACGTGTTGGACGAACTCGTCTAACCGTTCGTGTGCGTCGTGGTGTGTCTCCGGCAGTCGGAGGGGCAGCGAGAGGTGGTCAGTCATCGGGGTTCACCTCGGATTCGACGGCGTTGACGACCTGTTGTTTTTTGCTGGATCGCATTCCGTAGAGCTTGCCGGAGAAGCTGGCGACGAGCTTGATGAGGTCGTCGACGAGTTCTTCCTGTGCGGTTTTGTCCGTCTCGTCTTCGATGACGGTGATGGTGACGCCGTGGTGGTCGAGAAGGCGTTCGAGGTAGGAGAAGCCAAAGCGGGTGAGTCTGTCCTCGTAGGTGACGAGGACGCGGCCGTAGTCGCTGTCTTGTACGTCGTCGAGGAGTTGGTTGAGCCCGCGACGGTCTTCGTTGAGACCGCTGCCGACGTCTGTGTAGGTGGTTTCGACCGTCCATCCGTTGTCGTGAGCGTGGTCTCGAAGACGGTCGAGTTGCCGATCCAGGTCGCCGTTGTCTTTCTGTCCGTGACTGGAGACGCGGGCGTAGAGCGCGACGTGGTCGCGGGGGCGAGCACCACCAGCGAGGCGGAGGAGTTCGCGGTGTGGGATGCGTCGGTCGCCGCCGGGCGTGCGTGTGTAGTCAAGGTCGCCGTTTCGACACCACCGTTTGACAGTTTCGGGGTGGACGCCAAGTTCCTCCGCGAACTCGCCGATGGCGTACGACCGTGGCATCGTGTTGTTGCTAATCACTGTTTATTACTGCTTAAAGATTCGGAATTCAGAAACAGTTACGAACCCCATTTGTGTCGACTGTGCCATCCAGCCGAACCGAATCCCAATAAGCTTGACCACCACGCCTGAGACGAAGGCGTCCTCGTCGTCGATACGCTCGCACCACTCACGCAGTTTCACGTCGAACTTGGCCATCTCGAAGGCACGTTGTAGCGGTTAAGTGAACTGCCTCGGGGTCAAACTCCAAGGAACTCGGCCTGCCTGTAGAGGGTGGGAAGCAACATTGCAGAGGAGCGGAAGAACCGAGCTGAATCGTTTCAGTCTTCTTCGGGAGGAAGATCTCCAAGGGCGGTAATCCCAGATCGCTTATTGCTCATCGCAAAGACAGCACCGTCGGCGATGACCGGTGGAGCACTAATTGCCGGATCAAAAGTGTCATCTATGGTATAATACCACCGCGTCGTTCCATCGCTCCGGTCAAAGGCGGCGATACACGGCCACGACGTGTCGAGATCGAAGGCGTCAGAGGAAATCGGTGCCACGACAGTATTTCGACCGACTGCAAGTCCGTCCGCCTGCGGGTCTCCCTTGACAGACCAGTGTTCCGAGCCGTCTGAAATCGACAACGCGATCAGCCCATCGTAAGAAAGAACGAATGCCATCCCGTCGGCGATGGCGATCGCTCTGATCTCGCGGTCCGTGACATCTATTGAAGCCAGACGCTCGCCCTCGGCTGGGTCGTAGACGATGAGACTCCCGCCGTCTCCAACTATGATCCCGTCTTCGGTGGCGACTGGTTGGGTCGCTGGGTCGTCCAGTTCCCGTTCCCACACGAGTTCGCCACTATCGGCATCCAAACAGCGGATAATCGGCGTCTCATCGCGTGTATACCCTCCGGTATAGACCCGGCTGTCAAATATCGCTGGCGGCGTCGTTCGAACGGACACAAGAAGTGGAGCCGTCCACTCGGTCTCGCCCGACGAGACGGCAAACGCCACGAGTTCGATGACGGAATCGCCCTTCTCCGGACGCTCGAACGGGACGATCCCGATCTGATTGTCTGGACCGACTGTTATCGGTCCGATCGGGGCACCGTCGATCTTCCGTACCCACTGCTCGCTGCCATCCTCGAGATCGAACGAGCGCAGCTGTCCCTTAGAGCCAAGCAGGATGTTCCCGTCAGCAACAGACGGCTGTGTGAGGGATGCGCTTGATGGGTCACTGTCGAGATCGGTTTGCCATTTCTGGTTGCCGGTCTCTGCGTCTAACGCCGTCAGGCCGTCGTCGACCGAAACCACCGTCTCTCCAGCAATCAGCGGCGAGATCGTTGTAGCACCGCCGCTGTTCCAAACAGGCGTCCCGCGGTCGGGCACAGTGACATCGGACATAAATGTGTTTCGGGCATCGTGACCTGATTGATGCCATGTTCCCGTTGGGGGTTCCGGGAGCGAACGATCGTTGTCTCCGAAGAAGTCCAGACAACCCGACAGCGCGGTTATACTGCCGACCCCGACAAGTAGTTGACGACGACACCAACTCATATGAATCACTCTTTGGTGGGTTGTCTTAGTCTCTACTATGTATTTTGACATAAAGAGTTACTGAACATTCAAATTAGCGTTTAAGCTACCTACTTAGTGTGTCAGATATCATGATTGTACAGGCACTTGTTGGCGAGGACGAACGCAAACTGCACTGGGTTGAGGCACTCTTGAGACCGGGTCATGAACGTTGTCCCAGCAGACGTACTGGGTCCATGCCTGGAACAGTACAGAAGACAGCAGTCGATACGGAACACCCGCAACCCTCGCAGAGGTTGAACCACTACTGATCGGGGCAGCGTACGATGCATATCCAGCATCGCTCTTGAACAAGAGCGAAACACCAGACGACGCGCCAATCAAAGCAGAGGCGCCGACGTCTGCTGACTAACGACTCTCCAACTGCTCGAATCTGGTGTATTTTGTGAGACCCCCTGAAGGGCGGAGGTCTTCTCGAGTTCAGTCCGATTCGGTCTGATTCGACTCGAGAAGCACTGATCAAGCATGGCTACGAGCAGCAGCACTCAGGAAACGTTCGACAATTCGGACACCCGGCACGACGAGATGCACAGGACGATCGAAGCATGGATCCAGGACCTGGTCGACGAGGTCGATGACGCCGTCTCGAGCGAGCAGTTCACAGAGTGGTTAGACGTTCATAGTCGCTTCCACGACTACTCGCACCGAAACACGCTGTTGATCAAACTCCAATGTCCAGAGGCAACACGCGTTGCTGGCTACCGAACGTGGCAAAACGAGTTCGACCGGCATGTAAAAGAAGGAGAAACAGCGATCTGGATCTGGGCACCCATCATCGCGAAGCAGTGTCCCGACTGCGGAAACTCGCCGTCGTATCACGAGCGCAGTGACTGTGAATACGATGAGACACCGCCGGGCAGCTGGGAGAAAGGACTCGTGGGCTTTCGACCAGCGCCCGTCTTCGACATCTCACAGACTGACGGCGAGCCACTGCCCGACCTCGAGACAGAAGCAAGGGGACAGACTGATGAATTGATCCCCGCACTCCTCGAGGCAGCAGACGCACTCGAGGTAGACGTAGAGGTCGTGCCACCCCAGGACTGGTCGCATGGGAACGCCAAGGGCATCTGTGAGTACCGCCCTCAAGAGCAGCCACGCGTCGCTGTCCGTGATCGCGAGAACGACGCTGACCTCGCCGTCACGCTCGTTCACGAGTACGCACATGCGCTGTTGCACAGCGTCGATGACGAGGCTGAGCGATCGAAACGTGAACTCGAGGCCGAAGCGGTCGGCTACATTGTCGGTCGGTATTTCGAACTGGACACGAGTGGGTCGGCGTTCTACCTCGCTGCATGGGAGGGTGACGAACCCGAGACGATCCTCGATCGCCTCGAGCGAATCAGTTCGACCGCCCAAGAGATCATCGACGTCGTCGACGGGGTGATGGCCGATGAGTGATGGACCGCTTCTGTTCGAGATCGTCGAGGCACTCGAGAACCAGGGACTCGGCCGTGATGAGTACCAACTGCAGCGGGTGATCGACGTCGAAGCACTCGAGCAACTTGTGGACTCAGCAGATCCTCACACAGATCTCGGAATCCAATTCACGGTTAGTGAGTTCCGTGTGCTAGTTACAGACTCTGAGGTGACTGTCGATAGAATATAAATCCACGCTTCCAGGGCGTTTTTAAGGATTTCAGACATCTCCTCTCCGATATCCAGAGGCGTATTCAAATCTGTTTCTTTCGTGAACCGGTTAGTCTGCTGTATACGAGGCATATTCGGAGTAGTGTGGAGACACACTAGGTTTTTCAGGACCAGCCTCGTATCGATAGATATGAGCAGTGAACGGATCGACGCCGAAAGTAAGGTGTCAGGGAATCAGGCGAACATCCCAGCTCGAATTCGGCGTGAACTCGGTATCGACGACGGTGATCAGCTTCGGTGGCATATCGAAGACGATGGGAGCGTCCGCGTCCAAGTCATTCAACAGCAAACGGGAACGTTTGCCGAGTTCGATGGCTACGAGGGCGAGACGGATACCAACGTTACGACCGATCATGACGCTTGGGGCGTCGATGTAGAGTAAATGCCACGCGCGCTCATCGATACGACAGTTCTCTTCGCAGCAGCATACCGACGGGACAGTTCTCACGAAGTCGCGCTTCCGGTACTCCGTGGCATCGACAGCGGGGACCTTCCAGAGGCGGTGGTCCTTGACTACGTCCTCGCGGAAACGCTCAACGGGCTCGTTACCCATGCCGGCCACGACGCAGCTGTTGATCTCCTCAATCGTATTGAGGAAAACGCTCGCTTCCATATCGACTCGCTCACTGCCGACGCCCTTGCAACGGGAAAAGCACTGTTCCGACAGCATGAGCCGCTGTCTTTTGTCGATAGCTGCATTATTGCGTACATGCAGACCGAGGGGCTCGGCTATCTGTATGCATTCGACGATGACTTCGATGCAGCAGAAGATGTCTACCGACTCGACACAGCCACGAACCCCTACGATCCTAATTGACGCCGACAGACAATATGCACATTACTCGCCACGTAATGACTTCACTGAACGGGAAGATTTAGGATCAAGTGCTTCGTTCTGGGCGACATGTCTCTCCTCTTCGAGAGTGCGATCGGCAATTTTGACCTCTCGAGTGCTGCCCTCCATTCACCGGCAGACGAGACGTTCGAACCGGTGCGAGATGATCCCATTCCAATCGATGGGATCGTCGAATATGCGAGCTACCACGACCAACTCGTACATCCCGAGAAAGACGACTGGATCGTAATTCCGCTCCATACACGCAATAGCGCAGCACTCTCGGGCGAATATCTCGCCTTCACAGAACACACACTCCATGGCGATGTTTTCATCTACGATGATGGCGGCGACTATGCTTCGGTCGATCAAGACACGTTTGCCGTCTCATCGCTAGCCAACCGGGTACGCTTCTGGCACTCCGATTACGCGCCTGACGATCCGCCGTCGTACTTCGACTCTCCCATTGCAGAGCGGGAACCACCGCGAAATCCGCTTTCTGACGACAACGACACAGACACCTTCTTTGACGAACTCGAGTCGTTCGTTCGGGCAGAGATGGACGCCCAACGTGACCAAAACCGAGCGAAAGCAGCCGCGTCAACACCCGAGGCACTCCGTGCCGAGGGATTCGGTGCGATTCCATCGCTTGCATCCCTCGGCCACCCAGAAGATGGTATCTACCGATTCAGAATCGACGATGGACAAGTCGATCGGCAGCATGACACGCATAGAGTCGTCCAGAGTGAATTCCGGATCTTCGAAGGAAACGAAGTGCTCCTCCACCCACCAAGCAAAGAGCACTCACCAGATGCGTTCCCGATTCCAGCGACAGTCGATACGATCGAGGGACTAACCGTCAGTCTCGCTATCGACTGGTATACGATCGAGAACCGGTCGACTGTCGGTGCGTTCCTCCGCCAGAAGCGACGGAGATTTGCACTCACCCAACTGTTGAATCCCGTTCCGTACGAGCGCGAACTTGCTGCGATTGCGCGCGTTCGCGACCGTGATGATCAACGCGCGCTCTTGACAGGCGACACAGCAGTCACCTTCGGGGACACGGCTGGTGTCAAGAGTAGCCAGCAAGACGTCGAACTGAACCAGGAACAGGAGCTTGCAGTGTCCTGTGCCCTCCTTGCTGATCACCTCTTTTGCATTCACGGGCCGCCAGGCACAGGCAAGACGCGAACGCTCGTCGAAGTCGTCAGGCGCTCAGTCGAGGCTGGGGACGACGTCCTCGTCTGTGCCGATTCAAACCAAGCCGTCGACAATCTCATTGCTGGCTCGAGCACGGCGACTGAGACCGACGACCGATCACTGCACGCCCATGCACAACACGGTGCCGGCGAGTTCGTACTCCGACGCGTGAACGCCAGCAGATCCTCGAACGAGGTCGTCAGCACCAAGTATGCCACCTGCGACGGACTGGCCGATGTCGTCGCAGCGACGAACAGCAGCGCAGCGACCCTCGAGCGAGAGTTCGATGTCCTCGTCCTCGATGAGGCGACACAGGCGACATGCACCGCCTCGTGTATCCCGCTTTCGCGAGCGGACAAAGTGATCCTCGCAGGCGACCACAAGCAGTTGCCGCCATTCAGTGCAACCGAAGAGCCACCGGAGTCTGCAGCCGGTCTCTCCCTGTTCGAGCACCTCTACGCCGACGGCGGCGTTTACGAGGGTGTTGGCGTCCAGCTCCGAACGCAGTACCGGATGCATCGCGACATCGCCTGGTTTCCGAACCGCCGCTTCTACGACCGGGCCCTGCGGCAAGGGCGTGACGTTACCGCACTCGAGGACCGGCCTGCATTCGTCGGATATGATATCGGTGGGAGCGAGGAAACGATCGATCACTCCAAGCGCAACGACGCAGAGGTGCGACTCGTTGCCCATATCGTCGGCGAACTGCTCGCCGATGCAGATCTCAGCCCATCCGAAATCGGCGTCATTACGCCATACACGGCTCAGGCTAACGCGATTCAAAAGAAGCTAGCGAGACATCTTGATTCTGGAAGAAACATCACGGTCGACACGATCGATTCCTTCCAAGGGAGCGAAAAAGTCGCAATCGTAATTTCGTTAGTTCGGAGTAACACAACTGGCGAGACAGGCTTCCTCGGGCGTCCACTTGATGGTCCCCGACGGTTGAACGTCGCGATGACTCGTGCCCAACAGTTCTGTGCGATCGTCGGCGACTGGTACACGTTACGCTCATCTCCAGACGGCACCGACGAAAACACTGGCCTGTACGATGACCTCTACTCATTCCTCGAGAGCACCGGGAGACTACGTCAGGTCGAACCGGAGTTCATTCCCGTCCCCAAGTAACCGTTCGGTTCGGTTTCTGTGGTGCCAGATGGGTGGACACCATGATAAAACATCCAACGTCAGCAGAGTTCACCACGAACGAGACAACTGACTCGAGGCCAAAGCGATCGGCTACATCGTTGGGAGATGCTTCGAGTTCGACCGCCCGGGAGATTATCGACGTCGTCGACGGGGTGATGGCCGATGAGTGATGGAACGCTTCTGTTCGAGATCGTCGAGGCACTCGAGAAGCAGGGACTCGGCCGCAATGAATACCAACTGCAGCGGGTGATCGACGTCGAAGCACTCGAGCAACTTGTGGACTCAGCAGATCCACACACTGATCTCGGAATTCAATTCACGGATAGTGAGTTCCGCGTGTTGGTTACAGACTCCAGAGTAACTGTCACTAGAATGTGATTTCTGTCAGACACCACTGATATCGTCTGGAACAACGGTGAAATCGAGAGTGCGGAAATCACGTCGGTCAAATGTGAAAACGTGCTCGATGCCACAATCGGCAGCGAGGACAGCACTCGAGTGATCAACAAACGAAATCTGCTGATCATCGTATTCGGCAAATTGTTCGCAGCTTCGATCAAAGGCGTTCCCACCAACTGAAAGAACGTTGAAGCTACTGGCTTTTCGAATGGTCTCAAGTGCGTTTACCGCTGCTCGGTGGCTGACTTTTCGAAGCATGAGGGTCGCAAGTTCAGAGAGAACGTACCGGCTCGTGAACAACGGATCAAATCGGAGGTCGCCTGAACGGATTCCATCGAAGACGGCAGTTGCACGCTCGTGCTCCGCAGCCCGCTCGTTGAACCGAGCGAAGAATGCGGCAGTATCGATGAACAATGGCTCTGGTGCAGTTGTCATTTGATACCGCTAGCTGTAGAGGATGTCGTCGATATCCTCAGCACTCATCTCTTCGCCGGCATAGGTTTCCGCCTCCCAGAAAGTATCGTCTGGATCAACATGCTGGACGATGTATGTGTCCTCTTCTAGGCTCCAGACTAACGACGTCCCAATCTTCTTGCAGCTGACTTTCCCCTGATCCTCGAGTCGGCGTAGGCGACGGTCGGCGTTCTGCCGTGTCACACCAACTGCCTCAGCAATCTCCGATGTGCCAGCCGGCTCCCGCTCAGCGACGGCTGCAAGATACTCCCGGTCGGTATGCTCGGCCTGGAAGTGACCACGGTCGTCGCGATTATTTCCGCTCATACCTACGGATATTCTCTCTAGCGTCTTAACGGTTTGCTCGGGAGCAACCCGAAACGATTCGAGCCATGCGTAGTGTTGACTGACTTGCCAATAATACCGGCTTCTAACGATGAAGGCTCCTGCTCCAAGGCGATAATTCGATAGATTACTAATCCTAGAGGGCGTCACAGAAGTCTTCTCACGGCATTGATTACAACTCCCCCTACGGTGAATAACACGATAGGTGAGTATGCAAATATCTCGTATAGGACCCCTTCCAAGAATGTGATATCACTCCGAGGAAATGGAAGATTCTCGTTCTTTCCACACGGCAAAGAGCCCGCGGAAGAACAATCCAATGAATCCGATCAACAGCAGAATTGCACTAATCAGCCCGATTGAGTGGGGAAATGCGATGAGAGTTCCTTCTTCAAGTCCGATCAGTACTTGGTAGCTAAGCCAGAAGATGAATGCTGGAACAAAATATCGTCTACTACGGCCGGTTTCGGTTATTTTTGGGGCGATCAAGAGAGCACAAATCCCGAACAGTGGAATGAGGATCTCGATAACGTTCTGTTCTCCACCGAACCACTCGATCATTGTTATAGAACGTATATCACAAGAACTTATTTTCACTCATTCACCCTCAAGTAGGGATAACTGCACAACCTGTACTTATTGAATCTGGGTACGGCATAGTAGATGAGAGACCTATTCTATGACACTCTCATCCTAGGTTACTAATCCAGCATTGTATTCCAGAGTACAGACAGGACGAAGCAGGCAGCCATTGTCCGAATCCATCTACCAGTTCCAGCAGCAACCGCGACTAGCGAAAGCGCTCGAGTTCCGCCGTTCGGTTTCTGTGGTGCCACATGGGCGGACACCATGACAGAACATCTAACACTCTCGGAGTTCGCCACGAATGAGACAACTGACTCGAGGCAGGCCAGTCAGCGATCGACTGACGAGACCGTGACGATGACGGCCGACGAGCGGGTCGCAACGTACCTCATCGAAGACCAGATGGCAGATCTCACAGACGCAATCCGCGAAGCCGTCCAAAACGGCATCGACAGTCCCGGGTCATCCCGTGTGCTGGTTAGCGTCTCGCCCGGGCAATCGCTCATCCTCGATGACGGCGCTGGCGTCGATCTCGAGTCGACAGAGGGGCGACGCAATCTCTCAGTGCTTGGCGCAGGAAACAAGCAACGATCAGACGACGAGACAATTGGTGAGTGGGGCATCGGCAAGGGTGCGATCATCGCAAAGGGTGCCGTTCGTATCTGGAGTCACGACACCGCACTGTGTTTCGACTACCGCGATCAACGCGACTCGGGACCGTGGGCAGACATCAGCGGTCGCGACGGCCAACTTGTAGAGGTCGACCACCACCTCGAGGGGATGCTCGTCGAGATCGATCACTACGAAGACGAAGTGCCCGATCCAGACAGCTACCGGTGGCGGCGCTACGTTCGCAATCTTCGCAAACGCTTCGCGTACGTGCAATCCCGGACAGGCGTCTCGGTCGTGATCAACGGTGAACCGGTCGATCAGGGGGATCCACTCGAGGCAGTGGCCGACTCGCCACACCCATCACTTGTTCGCGAAACCGAGGAGGCGATCCTCGCACTCGAGTACACGCCTCACGAGGGACTCGACATCTACAGCAACGGGCTCTACGTCACGACGAAGCGCGAGTACGGACTTGGTGGGCTCGTCGTCTCGAAGGGGAATCTGACGCTGAACTTTGCGCGTAACGACATCCAGTCCGGCTGTGACCGCTGGCAGCGGATCGACCACGCACTCGAGCAGGCGCGTGATGACCTGTACGCAAATGTCTCAGACGACCGGCTGACTGCCGAGAGCCGTGAAGTGATGGTCGAAGCGATGGCGTCCGAGTCATCGGACGAGCAGTGGACCGATCGCAAACTGTTCCAGCTGGCAACCGAATCCCGCATCAGCCTCGAGGAGATCCAAGCGGCCCCAAAGATCGGGTGGGTCGACGGCGCTCAGAAAGGCGCAGATAAACTCGTCGAGCGTGGCTACGTCGTCCTTGATACGAGCGATGCGGCAACTCAACGACTTCACGACCTTGCCACCGACGAGAACACATCGATAGCGGTGCCGGAAACGTTCGATGTCGGTGAGCAGGCAACATCAGAGGGCGTTTGGACGGGCTATCATCGCATCGAGGACGAATCGCAGTTGAACGCTGACCAGCGGCGGTATCTGCTCTTTGCTCGAGTGTTGGCCTCGGAGCTTGGGATCGATCGGGATGTGCACTATGGTGAAGCGAGTGCCGATGCCTGGACTGACGGCAGAACGTACATCGTGATCACTGACTCCGCTGTAACGAGCCGGCAGCGTGCGGTCTGGATGCACGACCTGTATCTCGTGGTGTTGCACGAAGCAGCCCACGAGACCTCGAGTACGGATCAACCGTCACACGGACACCATTTCGAGAGCACGTTTCGCTCACTGATCGAGGATCCAGCGAACCGCGAAACGTTTGCGACACTTGTCCAGGCGGTTGTTGATAATGGGTTCGAGGCTGTGTTCGACGATGCTGAGGTGCAACTGCAGATGGGTGACTGAGTGACAGAAGCCGATTTTCGATGGTTGGACCAAATACATTATTGCTCACTACCTATCAGCATCGGACGGCGGGAGGGGAGATTCGAACGGTCTTCCACCTCTCTCGCTGGGACATCTTCGGGGGCTCCACAGTCGACCCATCCGCAAGTCCACCACCACCACCATCACTATCGCCCCCCGTTTCCCTCTCTGAACGTCGATTGTTGCCGCTTGAGCCGCCAATGAGCAGATACTGCTCTGCTAGGTTCGAAGCGTTCAAGCAACTTGTCGTGTCTCGAGGCTGATTTGGATCGGCAGGTCTCGAGCGGAACAGGGTTATTTTTCTGGAGTCGTTATTCGAAACTCGCCATCGACTTCGTAGACGTAGCCGCGCTCGAGGAGCCGAGTAAGTGCATACGTGGCATCTTCAGGCTCAAGTGCCAGACCGTCAGCGTCGAGAAGGATCTCGACGGCTTGGTCTCGAGAAAAGGAGTGATCGTCACTGTCGGCCGTCTGTGCACAGAGACGGTCGTAGCACTCGAGAATCCACTCCGCCAACGGCGGGCGTGGGTCGCTGGAATCAGCCATCATTGCTCTGTATAGGGAACTGAAACCATTAAACCACCTGACTGCGGCGTCGCTAATTCCAATACTCGCTCTTATGTCGCCTTTATGGAGAACTGCGGAAAGCCCCATTGACATCCTCCTCCGCGTAAACGCAGAGGAATCCTGAGCGTTGGAGATTTCAGGTTTGCAGTCCCACCGAACCCCGACGCGGTGAGAATCCGTGTGGGGTTCACGGACTGTGGCGAGTAGGACTGCTGGGAGTGCCAAGCCCCCGGTACTCCTATCCTCCGTCGTGTTCGGACTCCCGGAGTTGTTTTTGCCTCGGGGAGTCCGGCAGACTTCGGCGGACTTGGAGTTACTTTCTGTGGTGCTTTCAAGCAGTCGGGAACTGCATCGGTTCAGTATAGGAACCGACCGTTCACCTAACTGGTTCCGATTACTGTCTCATTGCTTGGGGCGGACAGGCCGCCATCGTAGGACTGACGGGAATCGCTCCGTTCCCAGCCTGAGTCCTATCCATACGTAGGATTTCTATCACTTTAAGCTACGGATTGCCAAATCTCAGAGTGGCTATTGCAGCGTAGATTGACTCCGGGTTGTCGGATTCATCCTGCGGCTTCAGCCGCAGGTATTCTCCTTGACCTCTATAACGAGGCAATCGATGGTAGTTTCGAGGGATTCGCTCGGAGGTTCAGCAAGCGTTATCATGACCGATCCAGACATCCTCGACGGCCGGTCAGCCGATCAGGAGCGATTTGAAACCGAACTTCTCGCCTGAATTCTGATCTTGCTGCAGGAGATGACCCTGACGACACCAGTCGTTCGGTGATATGATACTCCAGACCGTCCATGGATAGGCTTATACTCCATGAATTCTAATTTATTCATGAACAGGGTGAGTTCCGATGAGTGAGTCCACATACGTCCAGACCGAACTGTCGGACGAAGAATACCGTCACTTCAAATCGCTCGCCCAAGAGCGGGGCCTCTCGCTCACGGCGGCCTTACATGAAGCGGCCGAAGTCTGGATGGAACAACAGGACCAGGTCGATCCAGACGATCCACTGTTCGCGATTCTCGACCAGCTCGATCAAGAGCCAGTGCCCGAGACACCACGGACGAACGCCGCCACAGAAGATGATCTGGTTGAGGAGTGGCGTGGAGACACGGCTGGGATCCGATTCTCGGGGACTCCCGACAGCGAGGAGTGAATGGGCCGTTCGATTGATACCGACACTGGGCCGGTGTCCGCGGGGGACTTCGAGCCTGAACGACTCATAGTGATTAGTTCGAATCTTTACCGGTAAGATACGGCCAAATGCTGGGTTCGCTGATTGTTTTTACACCTCGTGAGATGTAGTCTTTCAGCGACGAGAGATCAGGGACGAGTCGATACTTGAACCACTCTTGCAGCTGGTCCCAACACCCTTCGACGGCGTTCAATTCGGGGAGTTTTGACGGGAAGTACCAGACTTCGAGATCGTCTCCGCGCACGCACGAGACCGAACTGTCTCCGACAGTTTCGGTCTCGCGCTCACCACTCACGTGCTCCCAGAGATCCCTCGCATAGAAGTAGCCCGCTCGATCCAGAAACACCACTAACTCCTCACCGAACCGCTCGGTTAACGCCTCTAACAGCCGAATCCCATGGTTCCGTGTGAGATTCTCTTCTGTCCAGCAGAAGAAGCTGTCACCGTCGTCGGTGACAGCGCCCAGCACGGTCACTGAATCCCACGACGTTGCAACCTCTATTGTCGGATTTGAGCCAATCGGGTAGAAGCCACGTCGTTGGACAGTTCCGACGTGTTTGGTGAACTGATCGACAACAACGACGGTTTTGTCGGTTAGTTCGGGTCGTTTTTTTCGACTGTTTCTTGGAACTCGGCTTTCTCTTCAGGGTCGGCTTCATGATGTTGAGGCCGTGCTGTCCGCAAGGACAGCCCGGCCTCTTTCAGCAAGTCGTACGCGTAGGTTTCGTGGTATTCGACGCCGTATTCCTCTTTGGCGTGATGGAGCAACAGTTTCGCTGACCACGCTTGCTGGTCGTAGCCGAGTTCGGTCGGCGGCTGTTGCAGTTGTTCGAACAGTTGCTCACGGTCTTCGCCCTCGATTTTTGCTGGACCTCCTGGTCGAGGAGCGTCGTACGGTGCCTGCTCGATCGGTTCTTCCTCGAACCGATCGAGCCAGTTGCGAATCGTTTTCTCGACAACACCGTGGCGATCAGCTAGTGTCTCCAGTTGATCGCCCTGCTTACGCCCAATCGCCGCGAGAACACGTTCTCGCGGCTTCCCTTTGTCGATCTGGTCCTTTAGATCATAGAGTTCTTCGAGCGTGATGTCGTCGAGCCGACCCATTACCAATACCAGTGTCTCTATAGGTAAAACATTTCCCTAGACACTATCACCCATCGGGTGTTTCTTGGGCCGAAGTTCCTGTTCGCGTTTTTCAATCCGAACGACGAACTGCACGGCGCATCGCGAGCGCTCGCCGAGTTCGCACGCAGCGGGGATCTTCCATATCGACAGTTTATCGTTAACGAGCACGCGCTCGACGAGGCGGCAACGCGACTGAAAAAGCGTGCGTTGCTTCGATACGCCGAGTTGCTATTCAAAGCGGTCGATGAAAGTGGGCTGTTTCGCTTCGAGCGTGTTCCCGATGAGGCATTCGAGCAGGGTCGCGATAGATTCATCGAGTGGGACGGCAACGACGCCTCATTCACGGACTTTGTCATTTCGAGTCACATGGAGGAACTGGGTGTCGACCACATTGCGACGTACGATCGACACTACCAGCTATTCGATGTCGTGACGATTCCGCACATCGATCTGGGATAGTAGCCTCGCTGAGGTGGTGGTGGTCGCCAGTAGCCTCGTGGTCGGGGGGCGTGTCCTCGCTACCCGGGGTGTGTTGAGAGAGCGTATTCGGTCACGTCTGTGTCATCGGGATGTTTGTCAACGCCAGGAAGCGCGAAGCGCGCTCAACGACCGTGCCTCAAGTGAGTTCCCATGACTGGTCCAGATATACTCGACGACACTGGAGATGATCACGAGCGGCTCGAAACCGAACTCCTCGCACAGGACCGGGATATTGCTCAGGTATCGACGGCGGACGTTGATGAGACGACCGCACGACACCTTGTGAATGACCTCGTCGACGACAGTGTCGTGACGGCGGTCGCCGAACAGCGAATCCTCGTGCACGAACCGAGTGGCGAAGCCTTCGACTCGATTCAGCAGGTCGCCGTCTTCCATCGTGGCTGGTCGGCTGCCCGTGACGCTGGTGAGGCAGACAAGTGATGCAGCAGACGCTTTCGGACTGTACCTTCTGTAATACAGTATTCTAATCTGCGACAGGAGTAGCGTATTCCGGGAGAAAGACAAGCGGGATCACCACGCCTGCGACGGCTGTGGCCTCGTCGTCGACACACTTGCCGCATTCACGCGGTTTTCGTGTCGAATTTGGATATCTCGAAGGCACGCTCCAACTCTGCACCAGCTGTAGTTTCGATGGCCCCGTGCCGTACTGGACGCGTGACCTCGAGGAGTATCTCGTCACTCTGTCGGCGGAGTGTGCCGTTAGAGCCATATCGTACCCACATGCAGGAACTCCCCTTCGTGATCCAACAAACACTCCAAACAGCTATGGTCCAACGGAATCCACACTATCCATGTCGAGCGGCACCATCGATATCGACGAGTTCGAGAACGCCGACGACGATAAATTCGAGGAACGAAACGACACCGAGCGGATCGTGCTGTTCCTCGACGAGAACGACGACCGGGCGTGGAAGGCAGCGGCGATCGCCGAGCAACTCGAGCTGGATACGGATGCTGTCAGTGCGATCCTCTCGCGACTGAAGGAACGAGGTCTCGTGCGGCACAAGCGGCCGTACTGGGCGATTACTGACGATGAGGAACGGCTCCAGGCCGCCTACCGGCTTCACCAGCACCACCAGACTGCAGACGAGCAGTACGGCGAGGAGCATCTCGAGAAGTTGAAGACAGACGAGATGGAGGAGGTGCGGTGACAGCGTTCGGTCAGGTACCCACTGCCTTCAGTCGTGGGAGGAGGTCAATGACCGCTAAGCTCGTTCCGAGATCGGAGAATGTTCCTCCGAAGTCGAGGTAACTAGTGAGCTAAATTAGTTGTTGTCAAAATCCCCACGATCTCATCATCATCAACGACTGGGAGGTGTTGAACCGAATGCTCTCTCTTGACCTCCTCCACGCCCTAAAGAGCGTGGAATCCGACCATTGGATTTCCGCCGGATGTGGCGTTCGAGGTTCCAACCCGCACTCAGAGGGAACCGGCGACACACCGGGGGAACTCTCGTTTCCTCCTTCATATAGGGCTGTGGCCCGGTCAATGAGGCCCCATCGAATACCATGTCATCGCCGTGCTAACCACCGCTGGCTCGCTTCCCCTTGTGGTTCGGGGACGGCATCTCACGGTATTCGTAGCAGTTCATGTTACTCGGGACTACAGCAAAACGATTCTGGTCGAAATCCGCCCCCGCTCACTGACTGCGGGTGGTTCGCTGGGCCTACCGCTTGCCCTCCACCTAAAGTCGGAGGTATGCGCTATCGGTCTGTATCACTCACAACGGTCGTACAATTGAGTTTCCCCATGGATCCACAGGTGACGACGGCGTTCCAAGAGATCAAACAGAACATCAAGCGGACCGTCAACCAGTGAAATCCAACGCTGTATGGCGATTCAACACAGCCGACAGTTGCGTCGGTGTACTCGGTCTTTCTAGCGCACTGATTTGGGTTCAACTCGGTGATGTTGAGGCGACAACGAGAGCTCGAGTTGATTCCGAAGTTGCGAATAGCCCCGTTGAGGAGAACATATTAGTACTTGCTTGTATAAGCTAGTGCTGATATGGCAGAGGATGCGATCGCTGACGGAACCACGGAAGAAGCTGAGACCTGCTGTGCACCGCCCGGCGATGTCGACTCAGACGCAATGACGACGGACCTCCAAGTGCTAACCGCGATGGGGAACGACACGCGATACGAACTGCTTCGCCGAATCGCGAACGCGGATGACGGCGTTTGCGTCTGCGATCTCGAAGCCGCAGTCGGCGTCAGTCAGAGTGCCGTCAGCCAAGCGCTCTCCCGCTTGTACACCGCAGGGCTGGTCACGCGCCGCAAGGAGGGGTCATGGCGGTACTACGAACCGACTGAGACGACCGCGGCCCTCCTCGAAACACTCGACGACCTGCGAGGTACCCATGAATAACGATACTGATACGGTGGCCGGTGACCGTGACCCCGAGGAGACCCGTGAGATGGTGCGCGAACGCTACGGGACTATCGCTTCGGACGGGCAGGACTGCTGTGGCGATGTCGGCATCGATGTCACCGACGACGGTGGGTGCTGTGGCGGCAACGCGGACGTGACCGGGAGTGAACGCCTCGGCTACGACGCAGACGATGTCGCGTCGGTCGCCGACGGTGCAGACCTCGGCCTCGGGTGTGGAAATCCGAAGGCGTTTGCCGAGATGACGGCCGGCGAGACAGTGCTCGACCTTGGCTCCGGTGCCGGCTTCGACTGCTTCCTCGCTGCACAGGAGGTCGGCCCAGACGGCGACGTCATCGGTGTCGACATGACACCAGAGATGGTCTCGAAAGCGAGGGAAAACGTCACGAAGAACGACACCGACAACGTCGAGTTCCGCCTTGGCGAGATCAGTCACCTTCCCGTTGCCGACGCGACCGTCGATGTCGTCATCTCGAACTGCGTCGTCAACCTCGCCCCCGAAAAACAACGCGTGTTCGACGACGCCTACCGTGTCCTCAAGCCTGGCGGCCGTGTCGCCATCTCAGACGTCGTTCAAACCGCACCGTTCCCCGACGACATCAGGATGGACCCGGACTCGCTAACTGGCTGCGTCGCCGGGGCGTCAACCATCGACGCCCTTGAAGCGATGCTCGACAGTGCTGGCTTCGAAGCAATCGAGATAGCGCCCAAGGACGAGAGCACTGAGTTCATCAGCGACTGGGACGCTGATCGCGACCTCGGTGACTACCTCGTTTCCGCCACTATCGAGGCCCGAAAACCAGCATACGACACATGACCGACCAGCAGGTACGGACGGTCCTGACCACTTCACCACTCCTACAGACACGTTAAACGTAATCCTACAAATTGAGGAGGAGTAAATGAGACTGGTGCTCTCAATGACATATGATGTAGCTATCGAGAGCGGCGCTCAGGTTACCGCTCGTCCGAGCGCATGATGCCGATTGCGCCTGCGCTACGGTTTGTCTTGATGGAACTCGTCAAACAGACCCTCGACGCGCCGCTCCGCGTCGAAAGCAAGGCGTAGGCTCGCGGAAGCCTACGAGGACTTGCGTAACAAGTTCAAAGACTTCCGTGAGAAACTCGCCCGCGCATACACTCGAGAGTACGACGCTGTATTTCTCGAAGACTTGAACACTCGCGGCCTGCTCCGCTTGTCGTCGAACGAGCGGAACATCGCGTTGATGTCGTGGTTCGAGACGATTCAAACGTTCGAACGCCACGGGCGGAAGCACGGTTGCCACGTCGAAACCGTACCGCCGGAGGGAACGACGAAGCGGTGCGCGGTGTGTGACGTGGAAACGGCGAAGCCATTGTGGGTTCGTGAGCATTCATGTCCCGCGTGTGGGTTTGAAGCAGATAGGGACAAGAACGCGGCGTACAACGTTCAAAAGCTTGGGTTGGACGAGTTGGGTGCCGACTATTCGCTTTCTGAAGTAGGTCTGGGAGAGACGGCACTGATGGGATGAAAGCCTGTAAGCCCCCACGCATGGATGAAAGACCGGGGTGGTAAAGGCTAACAACTAGACAGCGCGTAGTATGGCGATTCACCAGAGCCCCAGAGTTTATTTTCCCCTCAATGGGTGAGGGGTTCGCCGTGCTGGCGAATCTCCAGAGAACTGGTGACGAAACATGGCGACGAGAGACATCTACGAAACGAACTTCGACGAGGACGTCCAGACAAACTCCAGCCCGAATCCGTGTCCGGAATGCGATGGCCGGGTCACGACCAATTCGGTCGAAACAATCTGCGAGGACTGTGGGCTCGTTGTTGACGAGCAACAGATCGACCACGGCCCTGAATGGAGAACTCACGATCGGGACCAGCGAAAGCGGACGGGTGCCCCACTCACCGCGGCACGTCATGACCGAGGGCTCTCAACTGAAATCGGTCACGGGAAAGATGCGAACGGTAACGAACTCTCCGGGCAAAAGCGCCAGCGGTTATCCCGAATGCGGCGTGAACAGATTCGTGGTCGGTTTCAGTCGAAAGCCGAGCGAGTAGTTGGATAGCGATTTGCCGTCAGACCGATTTCGTAGCAGTCTCATGAATGGTCTCTCAATGGTGAATCAAGTGTGTCGCTGGGGGTTAGCGGATCGCTGGAATCGATAGATTCCACGATCCGCACCGAGAACAGTACGCATCTCCGCCAGCAACTCGTCGTCAAAGAGCTTGAGAACCGACTTCTTCGTCGTCAGATCACTGCAAAACAACAGCAGATCGAACAACTTGAGGCTCGCCTCAAGCGGTACGAAAACCCAAACACACCTCCCAGTAAGCAGGGTGGCGTGGCTGGATCACCTGGCAACGATGACAGCGACGAGGAAGAGAACGAAGACCAAGGGGACGACGCTGGCGGCGACGCTGACGCCGCCAGCGGCTCCTCTCCAGGACGTGACGAAGGTCACGAAGGAACAACTCGACCGCCTCCGGAACCAGAGGAGACTATTCGAGTCGATCAGGGATATTGCCCAGACTGTGAGCAAATCCTCTCTAACCCGGACAGCTACATCTCACGGACGATTATCGACATACCTCTCCCTATTCCAACCACTGTCGTCGAGTACGAACTCGGCAAACACCGCTGTTCCTGTGGAAACGAAGTCGTTGCTGAACATCCAGACTGCCCGGAAACCGGGCGGTTTGGGCCAAATATCATGGCCCAAACCGCCCTCGGTAGGTTCCATCAGCGACTTCCAAACCGTAAACAGGCGGAGCTGTTTGACTGGGAACTCGATACACCCATCTCTCATCGGACGATCTACAACCTGACCAAGCGGGTCGCAGACCGGCTGCGACCCGCGTATGACGATGTCAAAGCCCGTATTCAGGAAAGTGACGTCGTCTACTGCGATGAAACGGGATTTCCTGTTGACGGAGAGCAACACTGGGCGTGGACGTTCGTTACTGACGAAGAAGTGCTGTTCTGGGTTGATGAGAGTCGTGGAAGTCAGGTGTTAGAGGACGTCCTCGGCGAGGACTTCGCCGAGGACTCAACGCTCAGCTGTGACGGTTGGTCAGCGTATCCGAGCTATCACTCGAAGCTCAGCGGTGCTGGGCACATCTGTTGCGGGAGGCGGAGTACGTTGCTGAACGGTACGAGGAAGCAGAGAGGTTGTCTGAGGAGTTACACGCTCTCCATGACGATTTAACGGCGTTCGACGAGGAGGATCCGTCCGCCTCCGCCCGCGAGCAAAAGCGGGCGGAGGCGTCGTTACATCTGGAAGGCCTGATCAGGGAAGACTACGAGGCACAGGAGGTCAAGAAGCTGATCGAGAAGATCAGGAACGGGTTAGGGCACTGGCTGACGTTCGTTACAGAGCCAGACGTCGATTCGACGAATAATCGCGCAGAGCGCGCTCTGCGCGAGCAAGTTGTGCTGCGGAAGATGTTCCGGACCCTCCGCTCAGCCGAAGGGGTCCAGATTCACGAGACGATTACGACCATGTTAGCCACGTGGAAACGACGAGGACTTGATCCGCCTGAACAGCTCCAGTCCATCCTCGGTGGGCAAGAACTCAGATTAGGATGAGAGGCATCACTGGCCGGTGAATCCTGGTCACGCTATCCAACTACCCGAGCGAAACCTCGCACACGGCCTGGGTGACGTTCGAAGAATCGCGAGTGTCCTCGAACTCTCCGACTCGGTGCGCGACCAGGCGTGTCAGCTCTTCCGAAGTGCCCAGAACGAGGATCTGCTTCGTGGCAGATCCATCGAGGCCATCGCCGCGGCCAGCGTGTACGGGGCCTGTCGATGTAACGGGTTCTCGCGGTTACTGGGCGAGGTCAGCGAGATGGCCCGCGTAGAGGAGTCTCGAGTCACAAACGCGTACAAAACGCTGAACGAAGAACTTGGTCTTCCTGCCCAGCCTGTCTCCCCCAGTATGTTCGTGCCGCGACTCGCCTCGGACCTCGAGTGTCCGGACGAGATCCGACAGCGGGCCCGAACACTCGCGAAGCAGGCTGAAGAACTGGGGGTGACGACGGGTGTCCATCCGGCCGGGTTCGCAGCGGCCTGCCTCTACAAAGCGGGACAGGAACAGGGAACGTGGGTGACACAAAGTGACGTCGCGGAGATCGGGAACGTCACGCCAACGACGGTCCGGGCGCATCGAGAGACGTTAGAGGAACAGGTAGCCTGACAATACTCGGCTACAAGCACTGTCGTTAGATAGTTTTTTCAGGAAACTATTTGTTCCTGGGCCGCGTAGCACCCAGTATGACCGAGACGTGGGACGACGTCAACGAGCAGGTCAAAGCGGACTGGAAAGAGGAGACTACGCCATTCGAGCGGGTATACGAAATCGTCGAACAGACCCACGATGGGCAGTCGGCGGCCGAGATCGCCAATCGAGCGCTCGTGAGCGAGCCGACGGCGCGCCGACACTGCAAGACGCTCGTGAACACCGGGTTCGCCGAGACGGAACAGGACGGCCAAACGACGCTGTACAAGCGAAACAGCGACCGGGTTTTGATGTCCCGGATCCGAGAACTGCGTGAGGAGGTCACTCGGCCGGAGTTGCTTGACAGTATCCAGGAGATGAAGGCCGAGATCCGGCGCTACGAGGACCGTTACGGCGTGGTGTCCCCGGAAGAACTCGCTCAGCAACTTGAGGCCGGCGAGACGGAGGGCTGGGACGACCTGACGGCGTGGCGCACGACCCGGCAGAATCTCGCCGTCGCGCAAGCCGCACTTGCCTACGACGAGGCCAGCCACCAGCTCGCTGTATGAGCGAGGACGACCGAGCCGGCGAGTTCGGACCGATCTATCTCCCGGCGCTTCAGCGGATTCGTGACCTCTGGCTCGAGCTTGAGCCGTTAGTCGACGCAACCTCGTACGACGACGTCGTCGCCCCCACGGAACTGCAGATCAGTCTCAGCGATGGGCTCGGCGACGCCGACGCTGCGCGACTCGATATCCAGTGGAGCGAACTGGGGATGTACTCGTTTCACTACGTCGATAGCGACGACGTCAACTGGCGCTTCGATCGCCACCCGAATACACACTCCCCCGAGATCCATTTCCACCCTCCGCCCGACGCCACGACGACAGCCGCCGAGCCGTCCTGTATCGACGTGACCGAGGTCTCACTCGTGACGCGTGCCGTCCATGCGATGTGGCGGGCAGCCTACGAGGACGACGACATAGAGCAGCTGAATAGCGCCTCAAACCCGCCGTGAGCGGCATTAGCGCATCGTTCGGTCACCCACGTCGATCATCTGCTCGCGAGCGGCTTCGACATCCGAGTAGAGCGCCAACGCGTGCTTGATGAGGCGGCGGTCTTCCAGGTTTTCCTCCCAGCGCTTGACATCCTCCACACGGCTGAAGCCGTGGGATTCCTCCGTGGGCAATCCGGCCAGCAGACTACCCCGGCTGTGAACTTACGGGTTTGCCGACGCTGGTTTGGTCACCTGGACATGACTGTTCCCCAAAACTCGCGGGTATCCAGTCATGCCCATTCCACTCCCAGTACGCCCCTGATTCGGGTGCGTCCCTATCGCGTTCAGCGGAGAGGGCGGCAGGCCGTGCCATCGGCCCAACTTCCGACCGCAATACGTTCCACGCCCCTACTACGTCACTATGTGCATCTAATTCGCAGTCATGGCACCGGAACGAGTCACCATCCCGACCCACATCACTACTTCCACACTCAGGACACTGACTGCTTGAATCAGCCTCACTTACTTCTTCGACAGTGATACCGACATCACCGAACGTGAGTTCGATTCGGTCTACAAGTTGGCGATGGGACCAGAACGAATGCGTCTTCTCATTCACCTCTGCCGACCAATGTGTGTCCAATACGTCAGTTAGATCGCCAACGTACACTGTATCAACGTGCCGTTCTAATAGCCAGTCAGCCGCATGTTTCACCGCAGCATCACGACTATGATCACGCTTCTCCCCACGCTCATCGTACACACGCTGAATGCGTTTGCTCGTGTATTGATCGTCAGGGAGTTGTGATTGTAGTTCAGCGATTACTTCGGTGACGGTGTGGAACCGTTCAAACTCTGGACGGGCATGATACACGGCGGTTTCGCCGGTAGTGGTGACGATGGTAAGCGTGTTGTTTGCACCTATGTCGATAGCGGCTTCATGTGTCATGTTCTCGGAATCGAGTGTATGAGTGAATGCATCCAGTCGCTGTTTCTGTATGTTGTCTGGCCGAATGCGAACCGGATGCGTGACACGAAGCACGTCTGCCGCTTCGTCATAGACGAGTTCTAACCGTGCATCGTCACCGCTCCATTGTGGGTTGCCTCGGACTTCAAGCGTGAGACGCTCTCGTCCTCCAAGGCCGTATTTTTCTTTGAGTGCTTTGCCGACGCCGAACTCTAGTGTACTTTGTTTTTCGTTCCAGTCGAACGTGTAGAGGTCGTTTCTGACGAGGCCGTGAAGTTCGTAGCCGTTTTCTCGATTACCCCAGTATCCGGGTGGACTGGGTTTCTCCGTGATGGTGGTGCTGGTTTTGTCGTGGTATTTGTTGAGACGCTCTTGTGTAGCACATTGTTGATGCGGAGCCGTCCCGCGATTCTGCAGCGAGTGCAGTAGATCGCGAACTTGCATCTCAGTGGCTCTGGCGGACAAGTCTTGACTCGAGCCGACGACGGGAAACTGTATCAACAATCTCCGCCACAAGAGCGTTGTTGAGAAGTCGGAAGTGGCTTCGCCATGCTTCACTGTTTTTACGGGCGAGTTGCTGGCAACTTGCTTTGCCGAGTATGGGAGCGTAGTCATCGTAAAGATCGGTGTATTCTGCGTCCCATACATCGCCGTTTTCAGTGAAGTATTGTTGTCGGCGTCGGTAGGTGATTTGGTTCCACAATGAGGCGTGGGCGGCCAACCACCCGAATAGACATTGCCGATACCGTTCGGTGGTGGGTTCGGCAATGTATTCGTTAGTGCGTTGTGGTCGGCTGCTCACGTGTGGCTGTATAGTTAGTGTATTGGTTTGTAAAGGTCAGGATTGCAGGAGGGCTGTAGAGTTGTGGTTGGTTTCAGAAGTGACGGATTCATCCACACGGCTAAAGCCGTGGGCCTTCTCCTGCATTTCTGTAATCACGTCACGGCGTTCGTGAAGTTCGTCACTTGTGAGGTCGCCATCGGCGAGCGACTGTTCGAGCTCCTCCCACGTCTCGACGTCGTAGGTCGCCTGCCACTCCTCGATCTCTTCGGTAATCGCGGCCAATTCGCTCCGCAGCTCCTCGTGGGTGTTTTCCTCGATGAGCGTGCGGATCTCCTCGAAGAGCAGTCGCGTGTAGTCCGGCTGGTAGCGCGTCGTCTCGCCGGCCTCAACGCGACGCAGCTGGCCCTGGGCGACGAGCGCTTGGAGTTCCTCGTTGGTCGTGCTCCAGGCAGCGTCGGCCTGCTCGCTGATCCAGTTGACCGACCGCGGTTCACGAAGCGTCTCGGCGACCGCTCGAATACGGTCGCGGGCGCTCATCATCGACTCAGCCCACGACTGGACCCCATCTCGCGAGGATTCGGACATACTTGGCACCGCTTACGACAGTGTTTGCGCTGAACTCCCATATATGGTTAGATACTCTCGTATAATCGAGAGGGTATTGCGAGCGAGGGCGTACGGACGTTGAAATGTGAGACCGACAGAAGCTATGAGCCAACCGATGCACAACCGATACTCTGACTTCGAGGAACTGCGGCCGACCGGCGAGGCGTCCCACATCCCGGACACGAGGCTGGACGACGACTGTGAGGGTGATCCCCGGCGGCAACGCGTCGCGACGAGCTCGGGGGGCTACCCCGATGCGCCGACGGCCACCGACGGCGAGTGCCGGCCTTGTTGGGTGTCAGTCCCAGACGGGCAAATGAAATGCCGGTTTTGTCTCGCCAACCATCTCGGTGGTGAGGCCACCAGCACGGACGAGTCAGCGTCGACGACGTTCCTCGGCATCGTCCACTTGCTCGTCGAGTCGACCACGTTCTACGGGGCCGTCGTGAAGGGCGGCGCCGCGGCGAACCACCTCTCTGCCAACGAGGCGGAGCCGGACGTCGACGACTACACGCTCATCTACGACCTCGACGAGGCGCCGGCGCGCCAGCTGGCCGATCAATGGCCCTCACTCCCTGACGCGGTACAGGTGTTGTCAGGAGAGGGAGAGCGGCTTCTCAGTGCCGCCCGTGACCAGACAGGCTGGAACGGGCAGGGAACGGCGGAGCGTCAGGAGCAGGCCCCGACGCGGCTCTACGACCAGCGGGGGAACGGCATCCGCGATGCGTCACAGCTCACTGAGGTCCTTGACGACGCCGACGACGCGGTGTGGCTGGTTCCAGCGATGGCGCTGATTGAATCCGCTGGCGAGGCTGCGGCTGAGAGCCAGGTATCGTCGGTACCGACGACTCAGGAACTCGACTGTCAGAACTGTGGGCGGGCGACCGACCACCGGTTCAAGACCCACGAGTCGGCCCCGGATGAGGCGTGGACTGGACAACCGATCTGGGAGTGCCAGGTGTGTGGCTCGGCTCGCTACGGACCCAGTCTCGAGCAGCTCCAGTGCTGAGCGTCGATTAACCAACAGACTGAACGTAGCTCCGAGGTTCGTTGGTTAAGGCCGTGATCTCCTGCAAGCCCGACGCCAGTCTCAATGGGGAGTCTTTCCGCGCCGGCGAGCGGTGAGGCGCTTCCGATGGAGCAAGAATTCAAACAGGGCTACCGGATGCATCGTGTACTCAGCAATCTCAAACGGCTCGACGTCGACCGGTTGGACGACGCGGATCGAGAGCGAGTCGAGACCGTGAGAGACCTCTTGGAAGAGGTGAGCCTTCTCACGCGGCCGGGCGACGGAGCCGGGGCGGACGCCCACGCAGACTCCTAACTGGAGTCCCCGGCCACGCCTCGGGAGCCACCTCTCGCGTCGGTTTATCGCCCCCGACAGGGGTGCGGGGGCGACCCCGTGAAGTCCAGACATGGCGACACTGCAAGCTGCGACGACGTCGACCGGCGCGATCGTGTCGGATCCGCAGGCTGTCCGCGAGCTCTGTGAGAGCTACTGCTTCGGGACGCTCGATTGGGAGGTCACTGAAGACAGAGATCTCACCATCTGGGGGTACGACGACTTCGAGGTATACGAGGCGCGGGAGAACGGCCTCCCGGACTACGACGGTGGAATCGTGACCCTCGAGTTCTTGCGAGAACTCGCCGACTATCTCGAAGCCGACGAGGAACTCGATATTCAGACGGCCGGGTTCACGAAGTGCCGCTTCCCCGTGCTGGCGAAGTGGTACGTCGTTCGCGACGGCGAGGTTCTGCACGCGGACCTCAGTTCCCCCGAGCCGATCGACGAGTAGGGTTGTTCGTCCTCCGGGAAGGGTGCGGGGCAATCCAGTCGCGGTCGCCCTGCGAGGTGATTGCTCGATGGGACACCGCACACTCGTTGCGTACAAACGGACCGATGGACAGTACACGCTCCACTACACCCATTGGGGCGCAGCGAACCTGAAGCTCAAACACCGAATCTCGGCTGAGTCGCCGTTCGGTGGCGAAGACACCGACTCCAAGTGGGCGAAACAGCTGCTGGCGGAGCTGGCCGATGGCCTCGAGGCAGATGCCGTCGACGGCTACCTCGCCGGCGAAGACCGACCGTCGTCGAGCCGAAGCCCCGCGCCACCGGCCTCACGCTCGACAAGATCGTCGTCGAGGTGACCGCGTATCGGACGCTGTAGTTCGGCCTGCAGTACGACTCGGAGACAGTCGAACAGGGAGAGACGGTCGAGAACGGGGCGCTCGCGACTGTGCGCTGGTACAATGGTGAAGCGGTTGGCGACGGCCACCTGCAGGGGCGGTTCCAAGCGCTCAAGGATGTCGTCGGCAACATGATCGACAAGGGCGCGATCACACCGTCGACGGCGAAACAATATCTGAATAGAAACTCGACGAGTGGGTTGAGGAGCGACAGGAGTTGCGCATCCCCAACTCCGACCGGAGCACAGTTCGTCCCGATTAGGGATTGTACGGTTCGACGATCTCAAGGACTTCAGGGGCTTCGTATCGGCGGTTTCGTTGTTGACCAGTTGTCTCTCGTAACACGTCGTCGTCCCAGAGGCGTCGGATGGCCTGATTGACCGCCGGTTGTGATCGATCCAGCCCGTCGACTGCCTGTGGTTCGGTGAGATACGGGTGTTCGATGATGAAATCGAGGAGCTCGCGGATGACGACACCCTGGCCTTGGTACTGCTCCCGATAACGATCACGCAGGGCGAGCAGTTCTCGGGCGACAGTATATGCCTCACGTCCCTGTTCGGCGATGGCCTGAATGAAAAACGACACCCACTCTGTCCAGGCACCGTCACGACTCACGGCCAGCAGCCTGTCGAGGTAGGCATCACGGTTCGCGTTGAAATACGACGACGGATACAGATACGGACCGGGCAACAGTTCCCACTTGTAGAGCGCCAGCATCACGAGAAGGCGACCGAGCCGCCCGTTGCCGTCCTGAAATGGATGAATCGTCTCGAATTGGTAATGGATCAGCGCCAGGTCGACCAGCGGCGCGTACGTAGGTCCTGACCGAATATACTGGAGCAGGCTTCGGAGTGCATACGGAATACTCGCCGGTGGTGTCGGAACGAACCGGGCCTTGCTGAGCGGCGTTCCCGGCTGATCAATCCCTACAAGGTCTTCACGAAATTCTCCTGGGTTCTTTTTTTCGCCGCGCGCACCTCGTAGTAAGATTTCATGCAGCTGGCACAGTAAATCCCGATCCAAGGCAGCACCCTGGCGGAGCGCTTCAATTCCAGTCGTAATTGCCTCGACGTAGTTTTGTGCTTCCGTAATATCAGCACGTTCCGTTGCCGTCTGTCCCGGCTCTTCGCCGGCTTCCCGCCGGTAGATGTCCGAGAGCGTGAGTCGCGTCGTCATCTCGATATTCGAGGAGTCGACAGCCTCACGATGGATGAGGGGACTCAGAATGACCTCCGGCGAATCGAGCCACGTATCCAGATCGGAGAGCTGACCCACGGCATGCATCGCATCCCCGTTCTCGTCAACCAGCCCGTGTGTGGCGTCAAGATCTGGGGGGAGTGGGTCGGGACTGAATGCGAAGATGCCGTCGACCATCTCCACCTCGCCCGGAGCGCCCTCACCAAAGTCTTCAGGTCGCATTGTTATCTAACTCACATAGCCATGGGAATATAGATAACGGAATCTCGATATCGCTATCTAAAAGTGAGCTCACTCCGTTCCAAGATAGAGATACTTGGAATTCGTTATGCAAATCGCCACCGCCATCGTCAGTACATAACGGACAGACGACCATCGCCTAGCTGAAGTGATGCACCTCGAGATTGATCAGCAAGCCAAGAATTCAGAGTATGCCGAGCACATCAGCCCGAAGACGGGGTGATGACTGACTTCTCCCGCGACTTCAGTCCTGTCTCTTACCCATATGTCGGAGTCTCGCGAAAGCGGCGTTTCGGAGGCTCTCGAGGCGGGCGAGCACGAGCTGAGACCCACAGGAAGAGAGACGAGATCGACGCTCGGTACGGAGCGTGGTACTCGAGTCGACTGCGTTCGGATCCACAATTACGGATTTCATCCGGCGAAAGGCGCTGAATACTGGTATCTCGATCGCCCACTCTCCGATGGATCGCTCGCAGACTGGTAGCGCAACTTGTGGGTAAGAGACAGGACTTCAGTCGTGGGCTTTCGCGCTGCTTCCGCTGTAACCTTGCCTTTTCGAATCCTGACACACGGAGTAGCCGACGGTCGGCCAGAAGAGGAGGACAAGAGATCATGCGCGACGACGTCCTCGTCGGTGAGAAATCAGCAGACGGGCCGAAAGTAGAGCGCTGGTTCGATTGCCCCGACTGCGGCTACGAAGCTCCATCGCGCATCATCTACGGTGCCGAGCGTTGAGTGAGAGTACGCCCGTAGCGCTGTTTTTCGTCCGGGCAGGAAAGGTTGGCCCGGTTCGACCGGGTCAGTCCAACAATGAGTCTCGAAGTACTCGACCGACACGGTGAGGCACTGTTCGAGTTCCTCTGGTGGCCCGTCTGCGGGCACGAGATATTCAGCCACATTCCCTTCGAGGGAGTGTTCTACAAGAACTGCAGCACGCAGGTCGAACTCCAAGAATCCCGAGAAACACGCGGGTACGAGGAGGCTGTGCTCGCCCGCTTCGACATCGCCACGACTTGGAAACTCCACGTCGACGAGAAGCTGCGTCACGATCTTCCGGATGGTTCGGCGCGAGTGAAGGTTCTTGGCGCACCGGACACCTACGAGGTCGATTGGTGGAGTCCGGAGCCGGGTGAGGACTGGGGGCCGATCGAGCGTGGCGAGTTCGACGACGTGGAGGAAGCAGAAGAACTGTCACATCTGGCATAATAGCTATGTCGAAAACCGACAGTCGGTGACAGATATCAGCGGCTCTACTGAACCGTGAGCGCACATCCCGCACGATCCGCTCAGATAATGTGTCGCGTCTCAAAGCGGTCTAGAGTCTAGAGTTTCGAGCGGTGGTTGAGTAGACGATCCGGTAGTGCTATCTCTAACGCTCTCTAAACTACGTGCACTTGGTGCACGCCATTCTAACGCAGGATCACGGTCTATAGTAAGATGCCGTCGAGACTCTCAGCGGCAAACTCTAGACGGCTTTGCGACGCGACCCCAAGGGCTGCGGCCTCGGGCACGTTCGCGCCCAATGCCGCGTCCACGCACGAACAGAAGTGTTCGTTGTGCTGTGTCTCCGGATCGTGATTGCAATCACCAACTACGAGCGAGGAGGTGATCCAGGACGTGAGAAACTCAAGCTATGAGTTGGATTCTATGACACGCTCTCTTGGTTAAGATTCAGGACCACATATTATTCCGCAAAACTATTATCATATCACACACTATTCGCCGTCAATGGATAGACGGAGTGTAGGTGTTATCCTCGCTACTGTTCTCTGTATTAGTAGTCTTGGGCTCGCCGGTGCGAACGTGTCAGTGTCGGATGAAGGAGTTATAAAAAAACTTGGGGGGGAGACAGATCCAGCACTCAGAAGCAACGCAGCTGATGGAAACTTAATCGGGGGCGAGCAAAACGAGACCACAACCTCAGCAAGCGATGGTGAGCTCAGCGGAGAAGGGACACCTGGTGCAGGGGGCAGTGGAGAAGACACAACTGGTGCAGGGGGCAGTGGAGAAGACACAACTGGTGCAGGGGGCAGTGGAGAAGACACAACTGGTGCAGGGGGCAGTGGAGAAGACACAACTGGTGCAGGGGGCAGTGGAGAAGACACAACTGGTGCAGGGGGCAGTGGAGAAGACACAACTGGTGCAGGGGGCAGTGGAGAAGACACAACTGGTGCAGGGGGCAGTGGAGAAGACACAACTGGTGCAGGGGGCAGTGGAGAAGACACAACTGGTGCAGGGGGCAGTGGAGAAGACACAACTGGTGCAGGGGGCAGTGGAGAAGACACAACTGGTGCAGGGGACAGTGGAGAAGACACAACTGGTGCAGGGGACAGTGGAGAAACGACTACTGGGTCCGAGAGTAGTGGGGGAGAAACAGACGAGTCGGGAAGTATGAATAGAAGTGTTGGATCAAGAAGCGGGGACGGAGATACCTCTGAGCAATCAGAGACACAAAATGCGGACAGCGAAGAGGAATCAAGCCGAGATCAGGTGGCCAATAGCGACGAAGGAGGAACGAACCCGCTTAACATTAGTCTCGATCCAGAACCAGTTCCAGGTAGAACAATTACAGTCACCGTTACTGCCGATGGAGAGCCAGCTGCCGGCGTGGAGATTCTGTTCAACAAAAATGTAATTGATGAGACGGACAATCGTGGGCAGATAGAAGCTGAGGTCCCATACACGGAGATTCTTAACGTAACAGCCCGTCGTGATCCAGAAACCAGTAGAGAAACAAACTCTCACCGCAGTATCCGTGAGCCGATTAATACCATGCAGTATAGTGCTCAAACCGATAGGATTCAAAATCGTGAATTTCGGCAGATGGGGCAAGGAGCGGCTCCATCCACCCAAACGTCAATTCAGGATAGGAGCACGATAGAACAGAACTCGGACAAAACGACTCGCCGGTACAATCTCTCGTCAACCATCTCGGTGTCACTGCCACAGGATTCCATTCCTGGCTCGGAGATGAAGGTGCATGCACACATCGATGGTGTGCCCGTAACTAATGGTCGTGTACAGGTCGATGGTAAAACGGCTAGGACCGACGAGAACGGGACAGCAATGATCACTGTGCCGTTCCAGCGTAACACATCTGTTATCGTTGAGAAAGGTACCCTAATAGGAAACGAGTCGATACTCGTCTCAAAGGATCTTAATATCAATATCGATGAGAGAGCCTACGCTGGGACCGCCACTGAGGTTCGTGTTACAGTTGCTAATTCTCCAGTGACGAATGCATCTGTTCGAGTTGCCAACTCATCGACAATAACTGATAGTAATGGCAGGGCGAATATTACTTTCCCATTTAAGAATGAAACAACAGTTATTGCAAAACGAGGGGAATTTTCAGCCGAAAGGCAGGTGACGACTATGACTGATGCTAATCTCACAGTCGATAGCCGCGTTATACCCGGACTTGAGGTCACTGCCACCATTACAAACGGTGGAAAACCAGTCGAAGGCGTCGACGTTATGTTCGCAAATAAGGAGTACACCACAACGGGGGATGATGGACAAGCAACGTTCCGTCTGCTGCAAGCGACGACCCATGGAATGGTCGTAGCCGAGCGGGGTACAATACGGGCGACTGCCGGGCCGTATAATCTCTGGCTGTACTGGCTCTTATACGGAATCGGGGTTTCACTCCTTGGTTTGGCCGTTGTCATCCGCTATCGGTCAGTCAGTAAGATTCGGTATACTATTGGTCACATCGGTGAGAATATTCAACGGCTTCCCTTCTATATGGTGGGGTCTGTAACAAACATATATATTAGATTGATAGAATATACAACCGCGGCCGTACGTAATCTCCGACAGCTAATCAACCGCGGCCAGCACTGGTTAGTGGCCGCGAAACGGGACCTAACTGGTACGCTCTTCCGTGCGCAATTGGCTATCCTGCGTCGGTTAGTGTCGGCTGGCCGCTGGCTCCTTGAGATCTCTACAATCATCCGTGATCCAGCGTCGTGGATGGCTATCGCGACTTGGATTGCAGACCTTCCAGGACGTATAAGACAAGCGTTGCGACAGCGGCATGTCGGTGACGGAAACTCAACGGCGGAGACAGTCTCTACTGGAGCGGTTGACAAGCTACTAGATGAAGAAACAGAGGTGTCTGTCGAAAATGTACAGTTGATCTTCGATGCATGGGAAGAACTAGAGATAGCCGCCGGTCGGCAACCAGAGTGGACGCCAACTGAGGTCGCCGAACAAGCGTCCGAGAAAGGATATCCATCAAACTCGGTCAAAAAACTGGCACATGCCTTTCGTAAACTCCGATACGGAGACCACAAAGCAACTCCCGAAATGACTGACACCGCCTCACACATCGTTGACGCGTTAAATGGAGATGATACCAATGACTGAACAGAACTCAGTGTTTCTGTTGCTTATATTAGCGTTCATCGTAGTCGCTCTGATTCAGATACGATGGTTTGTCTACGGTGAAGACATTGACACTACCGAAGATGACGAAGACTCACAGCAGATCAAGGGCACTGAAACTGCCGACGATGACGAAGAACCACAGCGGAATAAGCATGCTGAGGCCACCCGATCTGATGATAAATCCAGCCCAACGGCCGACAACGTTGACGGCGAATCTCCAGAGTCGTCACATTGGGTGTCTATCGGGCTACTTGTCACTGGGATCATGCTCATGGGCATTGGGGTCGCAATCTGGATTCGGCCAGGTATAGTTCCCCTAGAACTCGCTAGCTGGGCTGAGCAGGCCAGACAGTCAAGAAATATACCGTTTTACGTTCTCGGAGGGCTCGTAGCTGCACTCGTTTTTGTTATTGTTATGCTTACTTCTTGGAATGGAACAAAACAGGTTATTGAGGATGTCTCACCACCGGAGGAAGTTCATCGTCAGTCTCAGACAAAGGCCGGTCACGATATTGATCACCAACTAATGAAATTGGGCAGTGATGATCTTGAGTGGCAGAGCTCAGAGAACGATATGCGCGCATATCTACGCGAACTGGTCGTGGAAAGTCTCGTGACACATAATGGTTGGAAACGGGAACATGCTGAGAAGGTTGTCAAGCACGGTGAATGGACCGATCAAAAGGATATCGCAGCATTTGTCGGGGGAGCAGACACACCAGACATGCCAATCCGGTACAAGCTGCTTGACTGGGTGAGCGCAGAACCCTCAGTCAAACGACGAGCCGTGCGCACTATTCAGGAACTTGATAATGTAACAGAGCGTGATAACGTATGATTCGGACTCGTCGGTGGGACTCATTGGTGGTGGCGGCATTAGTTCTAGCGGCACTCGGAATTTCCCTTCGCAGTAGTATGTTACTCAGCTTTAGTTCAATACCGCTAACATTTTCCGCATATGGAGCACTTGTCCGCGAGCCACCACTGTCAGTCAATTTCGAGCGCTCGTTATCACCAAATCCACCAGAACCTGGTGATGACGTGAACGTGAAAATCACTGTGACAAACACAGGAACAAGGGTAATATCCGACCTAAGAATTATTGATGGCGTGCCACCGGAGCTCGGTATTAACAGTGGCTCACCCCGCGCCGGTATGTTGCTCCAGCCAGGGGAAAGTGAGACATTCGAATACACGGTCACAGCTCGTCAAGGAACATACGAGTTCAGGCCGATAACGACGATTTCGTATATACCAAGCGGGACCGTTGCTCGGCGTGACGATCACAATATTGAAACGATACTCAAATGCAAGCGACCGATCAATACTAGACCGCCAGGAACACAGACTTCAAAACTAGTTGGACAAGTCCTGACGGAAAGCGGTGGGAGCGGAGCGGCGTTTCATTCTGTTCGCGAGTATCGTTCATCGGACACGTTGAACCGGATTAACTGGCGGCGCTACGCTCAAACGGGCGAACTCTCAACGGTCAAATACCATCAAGAGAAGGCTGCGACCATTCACCTCCTGATCGATACGCGGTCGATCGCATTCCGACAGGCATCGGTTGAACAGCCAACTGCAGTCGAGCTAAGCGTGTATGCAGCCGAACAGCACTTCGCTGTCCTCTCGGATGCTAACCATCATGTCGGCGTCGGGTTCTATTCACATGATGTTTTGGCAGTAGCACCTGCTTCAGGAACGGATCACACTGTCAAAGCGAAAGCAGCGTTTGAAGAACACGAGGCGTTACAGCCAATCAAACCAGCGATCACAGACAGACAAAATTCGACACCAGATAACGCTGATCCGACTGATAACCCGTTCGTGACAGATTCAGTCCGCCCAGATTTCGAGATCTGGGACAAGACAAAGACAGACGAGATCAGAACGCTGCTATCATCGCTTCCAGACTATGGACAGTGTATCGTATTCACACCGCTGCTCGACGACGAGCCTGGAAGTCTCGTCAAAACGCTTAGTGCTCACGGTTACGGAGTGTCGGTTGTTTCGCCGGATATCACAGACCGTGAGAGCCCAGGTGCGAAGATGAGTTCACAGCATAGACAAATCCGGATCCGAACGTTGCGGGAGGAAAGCGTCGCTGTTGTCGACTGGGACACCAGTGATCCGCTTTCAGCGGCTCTCATGGAGGATTTGTGATGAGAAGCGAGCATATTACCCTTCCAGTGACTAGTGTCGCGACTGCGACGCTGATTGGAATCGTGACCACCGCGGTGATACTACTGACAGTACATCCAACTATGGTTAGCGGTGGCCTCGCGGCCATCGCTGCTGTTGGTGGCGGATTTGTCCTTGCAGGAGGCCTTGTTGCACTGGAGAAACAGACGCCGATCGGGGTGTCAACTGGCGGAATAGCTACTTTCGTTGGAACTCTCTTAATTGTCGCATCCATTGCTGTCACAAGTTTCAATACACCTCCAATTGCGGCAGTAGCCGCTGGTTTCGCTATCTCTGGCGTTGCCACACTTGCATTTGTCGCAGTGGGATATACTGATCCCTCATTATTCAGGATTCATAGCAAGTTGCTTGTACAAGTAGCAATCACCCCATTGATTCTGGGGCTTGTTCTACTAAACTCTCCCTCCTTGTCTCTGAATGCGGCCACCAGTGCCATTACTAGCACCCATTCAGCATATTTGAGAACCATCTCAAAGGAGGGAATGCAAGTTTCCGCTTCCATCACTCTGATTCATCTCTTTGCGGTGTACCTGCTAATCTACGCTACGAGCAGTCAATTCAAACAACTTGATCTGATAAGTTATTCCCAGCAACGACGAGTCTCGCGACTCGGCCTGAAAGCTATATTTATTATTGGATTCGTTGCTCTTGGACCACCCCTCATCTACGTGATCTCGAGGCTTAGCATGTTCTCTGGGAGTGAAACGGTCCTTAGCGGTATCCCCTCAATATTGGAGCTACAACCACTATTTTTCGGTGCCGAGGCGGTACTGCTCACGCTTCTTTGTTTGTCTTTCGTGTTGCGGATCATTCGATGGGCGCGTCTTGAACAGGCGGTAACACTAGTATCGTATCTAGTTGTTCCATTCATCTTGACTATCTCCGTAACAACCACGTTCACGCTTGCCCCTAACGAGTTGGTTTTGAACCGATTCTTGGTCCACGTTCCCGGCTATAACGGATTTTCAATGGAACAATTGATTGGCATCGCAGCACTCTCATCTGGTCTCATCTTTGTCCTCTTATCAGTCGCTCTCACGACACTCTGGCTGAGTACGGGGGTTATTTACCGGCTTGAGTCCCGAGGGGTACCAGCAACTACAAGTGCGGGATTGTTCCTTGGGGCTGCACTATTAGGCTTTACTGGAGCATGGCCGCCAGTCGTTGCATGCTGTCTTATCGGATCCATCCTAACCTGGGATATACTCGAGAACGGTGTCACGCTAGGTGAGCAGCTCAACGGACGGTTCAACGCTATCCAGAATGAACTCGCTCATGGATTGGCAAGTGGTGCTGTCGGCGGTCTCGCGGTTGTCATCGCACTAGGGACATATTCAATCACAGTATCACTACAAAGTGGTAAAGCCCCATCACTCCTGATTCTCAGCCCGTTGCTGTTCGCCGGCGTCACATTTGCATTAGCACTCCGATATATCTAAGTTTCCAATTCCTCTGTTGTCGGCACCTCGATAGTAGACAGCGCACTTTCGATGATTTCAGTCTTACGGATATTCCGCGCCTGCGCTTCTGGTTCAAGAACAAGTCGGTGGGCTAGTACTGGCTGAGCGATGGTTTTTATATCATGAGGAATGACATAGCCGCGACCGTTGATAAGCGCCCAGACCCTGGCAACCTCAAGCAACCGTTGTGTGCCGCGCGGTGAGACACCAATCTCAACATCCCTGGAGGAGCGTGTCGCCCGTGCGATATCTAGGATGTATCGACAGAGATCTTCATCAACGGTGACTGACTCTGCCGCAGCCTGCAAATCAAGCACCTGTTCACGGGTAGTTACCTGTTCTATGGTTGGTATCGAATTGCTTCGCTCAGTACGAGCCAGTAACAATGACAATTCTCCTTCTCGATCAGGATATCCAATCTCTGTTTTCAGCCAGAACCGGTCTAGTTGGGCCTCCGGGAGCCTAAACGTTCCCTCCTGCTCGACAGGATTCATTGTTGCAATCACGCAGAACGGTGATGGAAGATCGTGACTCTTGCCGTCGACAGTCACCTGACCCTCCGCCATCGCTTCAAGAAGCGCTGCTTGCGTCTTCGGCGGCGCACGGTTAATCTCATCTGCTAACACGACGTTTGCGAAGATAGGCCCTTCACGGAACTCGAATGTGTTATGCTCCTCGTTGAAAATATACGAACCCGTCACGTCTGCTGGCAAGAGATCAGGCGTAAATTGTATCCGTTTGAACGATAGGCCTGACGCAGTCGCGATGCTACGAGCCGTAAGCGTCTTACCTGTTCCTGGGACGTCCTCAATCAGAATATGCCCATTCGCCACGATCCCTGAAAGAATCTGCTTGAGAAACTCCTCGTCTGCAACGACTACATCCGAAACAGCATCAAGTACAGCTTCCATAGTCTTATCCGAGTCCACCATGATTATCTATCAGTATATTCAACAAGTAACCTATTGATACTTTGGAAATATGTTGGTGCCGTCTCAAAGCAGTCTAGAGTTTCGAGCGGTGGTTGAGTAGACGGTCCGGTGGTGCCTATCTCTAACGATCTCTAAACTACGTGCACTCGGTACACGCCATTCTAACGCAGGATCACTGTCTGTAGTAAGGTGCCGCCGCGACTCTCAGCGGGAAACTCTAGACGGCTTTGTGACGCGACCAATTAATTTGGCGATTTTACACTATCGCCCAGAGTACGTCACGTCGAGTTGGCTTCCAATCCAGCCAAAGGGCTTATTTGGTATTTCTCAATATTGTCACTTTATGCGTGAGGAACTACGGCGCCGTCGGCTCCTACAACTCGGTGGCGCCGGGATTGCCGGTCTGGCGGGTTGTTCGAGTAACGAGAACCAGTTGGAGACACCATCGGGTCAAGAGCGAACGCCGACGGCGACACCACCGTCGGAGACACCAACAGAGGAAACAACAACGTCCACCTCGGACCCCGTCGACGAGATCGACCACGACAAGCTCATCGGCGTCCAGTACTACGCGTGGTACTGGGGAGACGAGGGCTTCGGTGGTCAGTTTCTCTCCACAGATGCTCCGGACTCGTGGCTCTCTGCCACACCCGGCACACCGGAACTCGGTGCATACGACTCCAGGGACGTAGAGGTCGTCAACCAACATATGAAGTGGTGTCTCGAACACGGCATTAACTGGTGGATCATCACCGGTGGCCGCCCGGACGGTCCAATCGACACCACGATTCGGGACGTCGTGTTCGAGGCGGACTACGCCGATCAAATGAACTTCACGCTGCTCGTCGGGTTCCCACCGGAGATCAGGGACGACGATGGCCGGTTCGACTTCGACCACCCACGGGCGGAGGAGCTAATTACACGCTGGTTCACTCATTGGGCCGATCATCACGTGCCGGACCCGAACTACCTCCGATTGGGAGACGACCGCCCACCGCTGTACTTCTGGTCGACGAGCGGTGCGAAGGGTGACATGCCGGGGGTGTTCCAGGCAGCACGGGACGCTGTTGACGTCGACGCGTACGTCATCGGCGGCCCGGACTACTACAACCAGCCACGTCGGATGAGCTACAATGCGGAAACCTTCGACGCCGTGTTGGATTATCATTCTTACTTCCCTGACGAGGCGTTTCTCGACGCGTTCGACACGGCGGTGATCGAGAACCACCAGCGATGGCGGGCGGCGGCCCATGAGTACAATCTTGAGTTCATCCCGACGGTGACGCCAGGATTCGACCACAGGGAGGCACCGGCGGAATTCCGCGATGATCGCCTTCTCCCGGCGCTTGAGCGGAGCCCCGAGCGCTTCCGGGACCACTGCCGACAGCTCCGCGGCTTGGGTGATCACGACGCTATCGTGATCACCTCATTCAACGAGTGGCCGGAATACTCGGCCATCGAGCCTAGCGAGGAGTATGACATGACATATCTCGAGACCGTCGCAGAGGAACTCGCACGGACCGACTGGGAGACGCCATCCAGTCCAGCGTTAACACCGATTGTCCTCGAGTACGAACAGACGGTCGAACCGGCCGAACAGAATCCAGACAGCGACGACACCCGAGAGCTCGCGGTCATGGTAGACCAGCTTCGCGTAGCGACCGCTGATGGAACACTGGCGGTCGACATTGGTGGCGACGAAGGGCAGACATTCTTCACCGAGGGGGTATACGGTTCCGAATCCGACGGCGAGCGGACGTGGCGTTGGTTCGGGGGTGAAACTGCACAGACACGGCTTTTTGTCCCGACGACAGACATTTCAGAACTTATATTGGTGGCACGAGCAGTAACAGATAACATCACTGTCACTGTTCGAATCGGAGATACTCAGATGGGCACAATTGCAATCGGTGGCGCTTGGAACACGTACTCTACGGGTTGAGTCAGTAGCACTTTTTTAATTTTGCGGACTGATTCTGCGTTATGTCGATATTATCTATGTAATAAAATTATGTTTTCAATATGAGTGCGAAACCGCCTTCAGTATTCAGAAGACCGGGTGGAGCTTAGTGGGACGCACGCTGTCTACCACTACGGCATGTTGCTGCTGCGCCGGCGATGGGTGCCGGCGCACTCATGCCGGCGATGATCGATGTCGACACGAAGTCAGCTCCGATTCGTCCAGCGAGTCGACCAGGACGGCGAACCAAACGATGACAACCGCGTCGCACCAGGTGTACCGGCATTCAGATGGGGACCCGGCGAGCGTCCTCCGGGATCTTACACAGCTGAAAGACCTCCTCGATGCGACCCGCGCCGAGCGCGGGCCGGGCTACACGGCAGCCGCGTTCGTGTTTCTCGACAAGCTCTCGACGGTCGGCCTGTATCTGGATGGAGACCCGGAGCGAACGATCGACGCAGCCCAGCCTACGGATCTCCTTGAGCCGGCCAACATGGAGCACCTCAACCAGCCGCTGTTCCTACTGGGCCACGGCATCGAGGATCCAGCTGACGGCATTCACGGCGACGAAGAGTATCTCTACGTCGTGGAACTCCCGACGGAGAACCCCTTCGACGAGCCGGCTGAGTGGACGGTCAAAGTGAGCGGTCACTCGGCATTCCCCCGCTGGGACGGTCCGACCGACGAGGCCTTCGAGTCGGCGAACTGGCAATTCCACGGGTCACTGGAGGACGCGCTCATAGAGCTGGTTCGTGACGAAGCAATCGTCAAGTAAAATCCCAAATTGTATTTATATAATTAGAGTTTAGAAAGACATAGATGATTACGAAGGCCGGACTCGCCGTGCTTGACGCGCTGAGTACCGGCCGTGAAGCGACACCGGAGGAACTCGCGGCTGAGACCGGGTATTCACGAGAGCATCTCTACGAAGTACTCGATGAGTTGCTCGCAGCGGGATTGCTCGCAGAGGCCCGTGGCCCCAGCAATCACCGTCGAGTCCGCGCCGCGGAACATCCGGTCACCGAAGCGTATCGAACGCTCCAATCGGAGTTCAGCCACGTTAACTGGACTGAACTGCTCTCGCCAGCCGCCCTCCGCGTGTGTTGGTATCTCGATAGGCCACGACACATCGCTGAGATCGCAGACCGGCTCAGGATCACCCGACAAGGTGTCCACAGCGCGTTATCACCGCTCAAGCACCGAGCGTTACTATCCAGATCCGATCCCGAGTACACGCTCCGCGACGAAGTCTCGCCGCTGCTGGCGTTGGCTCGTACCGTCGTACAACACGAACACCGATCACGAGTCCGGGAAATCGCTCCCAGCGCAACGATTGTGTGGTGCGATCCGAGGCGGGCTCTCGTCCGCGTACAGACCGCTGAGGATACGGACGCACTACAAGCAGCTCCAGACTGGGAGATGACCGGACTGGGTCGATTTGCAGAGTATGGTCTGCAGTTTTTCCTCGCCGGCGAGCCTCCGTTTTGGTATGCCCCGGACGAAAAGCTCACACCGGCCGAAATCGTCTGCCATACGCTTCTTCTCGATAGTGGATCCCGGCGAGTCAGTTATTCGATACTGCTGATCGAGACGCTAGATATCGACCAGGAAACACTCACAGAGACCGCACAGTGGTACGACCTAGAACCTACTGTGGACGCGTTGTATCGGCCACTTCAGGGAGACTTCGACAGGACAGACAATCTGCCCGTCAGCCTCCCGAACAAAGCCGAATATATGGCGCTCAAAGAGCAGTACGGAGTCCCATGACGAGCAGGCCGACGATGAGCAGTAGTATCGCGACCACGCACCCCCGACCAGCAGTTTGTTCTCCACCGCCTTCTCGTGGAGTGGCATGTCGGCGTACTCCTCGAGGTTGTTCTCGTCGTAGAAGTACTTCATCATTAGCGCGAACCGCTCGGTAACCGCACAGCCCGTGCAGACCGGTTCTCCCTCGAGCGCAGTCTCGACCTCATCAACCACAGTCCCGCGTATCCAACCGAATCTACTTACGTGATACAAACGGATCACAGCACATGAGCGCTGACAGCGACGCCGGCGGCGACGGTGAAATGGAGAAGATCAACGTCCGGGTGCCCCAGTCGCTGCTGGCACAGGTCGACGAAGTCTGGGAGGAACGTGGCTACGCGAACAAATCTGAGTTCATCTGCGACGCGCTTCGGGACGCTGTCAATCCCCCCACACAGCTGTCCGAGGAAGTGCTCGAGCATCTGGCCGAAAGTCGCAAGCAGCGGAAGCAGGGAGAGACGGTGTCACACGACGAAGTGAAGGACCGGCTGGGAATCGATGACTGAGGTCGAGTGGACACCGAAAGCACTCGATTTACAGGAGGGACTCGACACCGAAGCCAAGAGCGGTTGGTGAAGAAACTCGATGAAGCGAAAGACTGGACCTCCCATCGCCTCGAAAAGCTCACTGGGTATCCGTACTACAAGCTTCGCGCCGGCGACTACCGTGCGATCATCACGTGGAATCGAGAAGAGGATGTCCTCATCGTTGAGGCAGTCGGGCATCGGCGGAATATCTATGATCGCCACCGCCCACCGTAATCCGCTCTACCTACGGTTGTACTTCGGTTAGCGATTGGGTGAGGGTTCTAAGCTCCCACCCTCGAGGAGCGAATGAACGTGAGCGAGTAGGGCGGGGTAGTTCACTGGCCACCGGAGACGAGGTGGAGCCCGACGATCCCGAAGATAATCACGGAAATGAAGAGGAGGCGAGCACTCGTTGCCGGTTCGTCGATTGACATCCTCCTCCGCGTGAACGCGGAGGAATCCCGAGGTTGGGATATTACGGTTTGCAGTCTACCACCTCTGCCCGAGGTTGGAATCCTCGGGAAAGGTCGTGAAGGTAGACTCCGGGCTGTGCCAACCAGCCGGTACTCCTATCCCCACCCAAATCGGGTGCAGATTCGGAGTTACTTTCATTCAGGTCGAGACGGATATTCTCCGCCCCGTTTACGTCTGCATTGAACGCCGCATCACACGCCTCACACACGTACAAGCCGCGCTCGACGCGCTGACCATCGTCTTCCCTACCGCATACGCAACACGTCTTGCTCGTATCGCGTTCGGACACTTCCACGACCGTGATTCCCTCAACTTTCGCCTTGTAGGTGAGAATCTTGGTGAAGCGGTCGAACGCCCATCCGTGCAAGTCGAGGTTGCCGTGCTTGCCCCAGTTTTTTGCTTCCCCGTCATCGTCCTCTCGAACGCCTTCCAAGTCACCGACGTTGATGCGTCCAACCCTCTTCTCAACACACCGTTCAACGATGTGCTTGGCGAGACCGTGGAAAAAGTGGGTGCGGCGCTCCGACCACGTATGGTGAAGCCTTGTCGCTCGTTCACCACCGCTATCGTCGCATGTGGCGATTTCCTTCGGGAAGTAGTAGCCGTCTTGCTTCAGGCGGTTGCCGGGGTAGAGGTCGGCGTCTTCGGTGCTGTACGCAATAGCCGCGAAGTTGCTGATGCCGAGGTCGATACCGGCAGTCTCGTTGCCGGGAGCGGTGGGTGTCTCGATTTCGTCTTTGCATACGAGGTGGAGTTCCCACCGCTCTTTCTGCTGGTCGTAGACGGCGCGAACCTGTTGCAGGTTCTCGACTGCGACGCCGGGACGGGTTTCGTATTCGACAAGGATATATTCCCACGCTCGGGGATGTTCCTTGTGATTCGCACCTTTCGATAGCCGGACGCGGTTGTTCTTCGTATCGTGACGGATACCGTTTTGCTTCCACGTCACTGTGCTGCGCGGGTGCTCTTCGTGGACGCGGCAGCCTTCGTCATCGTAGTAATTGCGTTTGCGGTAGCCGGGCGGATTGTCCCGGTCGTCGTCCGAGGAGTACCACGAGTTGAAGGCTTCAGCGAGTTCCTCCAGAACCCGCTGACTGGACTGAGAATGGAGTCCCTTGTATTTTGGATGTGTCTTCAATTCGTCTTTCAACTCCTCGTGGTCGGGAATCTCGCCCGTTTCCGCCCACACTTCTCGGGAATGGTAGTTGGCGACGTTCCACAACTTGCTGGCACTCCACCCGTGCCGGTCGAGCGACTCCGCGACCTGTGAGTGGTTGCGGATTTTCGCTCGATGGGTGCGGTGGACTTCCAGCATCGTGAAACGCCTCTATAATCGCTTATATTCGTTTCTTTTGTAAAGATTTGGATTGAGAACGGTGGAATATCCGGCTCTGTCGGAGTCGGTAGAATGGGTCACTGAGTGACGGCGCGTATCCATGGCCTGAAGGCCGTGGTATTGCGCCTGTTCAGCATATAATCGAAATCTACCTGCGAGAAGACTGGATCGAAGACGCCTTCGAGACGGTTACGAACGCCCGCGACCTCGACCTGTTCGAAGCTTACATCGACCAACTCGGAGACCACGATCCCGCCGCATACTTCGATGCGTATCGTCGCGAGATCAAGAAGGCCGCTGCCGACGCGAGTCGGCGCAAGTATTACAGACAGGTCACCGAACACCTCCAGACGGTACAGACGCTGGGACGTGACCGACGGTTCGAAAATCTAGTGTCGTTCCTCCGAGACGAGTACTCGAATCAGCCAGCGTTTCTCGACGAGCTGGAGAAAGCTGGGGTCTGAGCCCCGAACCCGTTCTTAGCCGAAGTAGTTCGGGAGGATGCCGTACGTTCTGGCGAGCGTCACGATTTGTTCCTTGAATTCGTCTGACTCTGTACCGTGCGATTCCGCGAGTGCTTCGACCTCTGTGGAGTATGCCTCACGAATTGCGCTCGCTTCGGCCCGTCCCTCGACTGTCGGCTTCCAGAGATCTGTCGTCCCGTAGTCACCCGGTTCGAGCGGTGGTCCAAGCCGCTCGCGCTCCCCGACACGCTCGATCAGGCCCCGTTCCACCAGTGTCTGGAGTGCGCTCTCGACCGCCGGTTCGAGATCCACATCCGCTGCGAAAAACTGATCGAGCGATGGGAGTTCAGGTTCATCCTCTGACGTGATGAGATCGTGTTTCACACAGGCTGCGACGAGGTCGTCAGTCGTTTTTTCGACGCCACCGTAATCGTGTTTGTAGCGTCTGTCGTGGGTGGTAAGTTGGTCGATGATCGTTCGCTCGATCCATGTCTCGGTTTGCATCGGCTGAAGTGTATCCACGAAGACAGAGAAGCCTATCGCACGAGGTGCCCGCCGGGAACCAAAAGGAGACTGCCCCGTTCCTCTCTGTTCGTTCTTTCAGCACGAGAACTCCTCCAACAGATCCTCGAGCATCGGCCGGAGCTTGTACTTCTGATAGTGCTCGTCTCGCAGACCTTCCACGTAGGCACACCACTCGTCGAGGTTTCCCGACGCCTGGGCTGCCTTCCCCGCGTACTCCAGCCAGTCCACAGCATGGCGATACCGCTGAGACTGTCCCTCCTCGATGATCGGCTCGGCCTGCTCCTTGCAGGCGTCGATCGTCCAGTGGGGGTGCTCCTCCCAGACGGCCTCGACGACCGGCTCCACTACCTTGTAATCCGAAAACCGATCCGCGATGGCGATGGCCTCGTCGTATTGCTCCGCGTACAGAAAGATCTCGACGTGCCGTCGCGCAGTCCGCTGTCTCGTGTCCCTGTCTGCAAGCGACTCCAGTAGCTCCTTGCGGACGGGAGGCCACTCCTCGCCAGCGAGTTCCTCTGCGGCCTGATAGGCCGCAAGCGTCGGCGAGGCGTCGAACGCGGCGATGGCTGCCTCCAGCGCAATCTCGGATTCGCCCATGCTGCTAGTTCTATCACGGAGCCACTCGGCCAACTCCGCTTGCCCGCTGCTGTCGTCGAGGGTCAATCCGTGCTGGGCGATCTCCAGGGCGGCTTCTGGCTGGTCGTGTTCCCGAAGGGCTTTGGCCAGCGTGAGTGCTTCGTCCGGGGAGTACAGGTTGCGCCGGCCGTATTCGATTGCCTCGTCGATCCGACCCTCCTCGACGAGCATGGTGACGTAGTCGTCGATCAGGTCCGCAGCCTCCGCCAGGTTCAGGTACTCCTCGATGCGGCCCTGGCGTTCGAGAACGTTGAGTCGGGCTCTGACGAAGTCCTCGGCATACCAGGGCGGGTCGCCCTCCCAGAGGTCCGCGTAGCCGATATCGCCCTGCATCGCCCGCTGGATCGGCTCGAAGTCCCAGCCCCGCTGTGTCGCTTCGAGGGCGACGCTGTACGGTGGCTGGTGGGTATAGCCCCCCATCTCCTGTTCCCACGCCCAGAGGCAATCCTCCCAGTCGGCACGCGCGGCCTCCGAGAGGTCGGCCGTGAGCAATGCCTCGGCCAGCACTCGGTCGACCTCGTCGAAAAACTCGAAGATCGCGTGCGAATCGTCGTACGAGAGAGCGAGCCACTCCTCGTCCATAAGTTCGTCGGCCAGCGGTTCGAGGATATCCAATGCCGTCTCGCCGTCGCCGGCCTCGACGGCTGTCCGTGCCTGGTCGAGAAGGTTTCGCAACTTCTCGACGTCAGTTTCGACCGCCTCATACGGGTCGTGCGCGTGGGCGCTACATCCCTCGGTTGGACGGAGAATGTATTGCACCTGCTGGCGGATCGACTCCCGATTAATGTCGGGCGTGCGGTCGCGAGCGTCGTCGTCCTCATCGCCTGAGTCCAGTGTTTCGAGCCGGGACACAACCTGCTCTGCCAACTCCGGGCGACTCTCGACGAGGTCGACAAGAACCTCACGGAGATCCTCGGGATCCGCGTCGGTGACCAGTTCGGAGACCGGCGGTCGCTGGTCGATCCTGCCGGGGTCCCGGACGTACGTTAGGAGGACGGCTACACGGTGCTTGCAAATCCCACCGTGATCGTACGGACAGGAACACGCCGTGTCGACGACTCCGGTTTCGTCGAGTTCGATTCGCACCTGATAGGGCACATACTGGCTGCCATCAACCGCCGCTCGGATCGTCTCACCGCGCCGGACGAGCTCGACGACGGCACCCTCGTCGTAGTAGTTCTCCCCCCGGTCGTATGACTGTGGACGTGCCAGATCCCGGACTGCTGCCTCCGTGAGTGTTGGGTCGGGATCAACCATCGCTCGTATGATATCTACGGAGTCAACTACCTCGCCCTACTTCGCTGGGGGCTTGCGCCCACTCGCTCGTGGAGGGCGGGGTTTGTCCGTGTTCTCATCCTCGACAGCAGTATTGTTCGATACTGCGTGGGCGGTTTTCCGCTCTCGGGGTCATCGTCCCGGACTTCGGGGCACGTTGACTGGTGCCCATCCATCCGGACGACTGTTGGCCCGGATAGACGTGTCTCGATATCCTTCCTGAAGTCAGATAAGTGTACGGCTTCCTCCCCGACTTACTGCGCTTTTCGTCCGCTTGCGCGGACTGCGATGCTCCCAGCGGACGGGGACTCCGCCTGCAAAAGTTGATCCCATAACTGTGGTGGACGATTGGGGGCTGTGGGCCTACGAATCTGGAACCCAGACGCCTTTCACCGGCTGGAAGACGACGTAGGCGTCGACGTCCGACGTGTCGGCCGGATGGGCGGTATGGAGCGTGAGTTGCCCCCTGCTCGCGTGTTCTCGGTTCTGTTCAGTCACCCACGCCTCCGCGTCCGCTTTCGAGCCGAACACAAGTCGACGATCCTCCTCGAAATTCGCCTCCGCGAGTGGTGTCTCGCGAAAGACCGAGTCTTTGAGTTCCACGATGTAGTCGGCCATGGCTGTTCGTTCGCGGTAGCTCTTCTTCAGGATTTCCCAAGTCGGGGTCGATTATATTGCTACCAGCCGTACGAACCGCATATGGAACTGACGCCCGAACATCTCCAGTCCGAGCACTTTGATCCGCTTCCACTCTTCCAGTCCGAGCAAGCTACACTCTGGTACATCGACACCACACATCCGGACGTGGTCGCCGACGATCACGTCAGCGCCAGACTCGCCACGGCCACGATCTGGTCACTCGACGAGGATCGGGCATACGCCCTTCTCGTGCTCCGGGAGAAGTATACGTGGAGTGACGAAGCGATCCCCGAACTACTGCGCTATCTCGCTACCCATCTTCACGGATCGGATACGACCGTAACGGAGACGTTCTCCGTCGAAGTGTTCACGGCGACAGCAGTCAGGTCGCCTGCAGACCGGACCGTCTGGTGGCGTGAAGACTACGTCGACGACGCCGCCGGGTGAGGAACGGAGATCCTCTCGAAGCCCAATCCGAGGAACTACGTCGTCATCCGACCAAGAACGAGTATGGATCACACTCGCGAGGCGTTCGCCGACGCACTCTCCTCTGGCGACACCGAGCGCGTGAATCGGGCAATCGACGAAATCGAGAATACCGAACTCGAGGAACGAGCCGCCCTGTTCGACGAGTGTTTCGAGATGTGTCGCGACCTCTACGAGGCCGACAATGGATACCAGCGACAGTCCGTGATCCGCTTTGCGGCCGGTCTGTATCCCAGGTTGGCCTATCGAACGGTCGGGGCGGACCTCACCGACGAGGCGTTACCGGGCGAGTGGACGCTCGACGAGATCGCGACACACCACGACCGGTTGCGGGACCTCTACGTGGACGCACTCCGCGATGACGACGGCCGCGTGCGACGCGCGGCCGCCAAGGCGATCAAGGAACTGGCGCTGACCGCCGAGATGCTCGGAGAAAGCGACGAACTCCGGTCGATGATGGACGAACTGGAAGCGCTCGCCGAGGAGTGTGAGGACTCCAAGCGGAAACACATCGAGCAGGCCTACGAGAACGTCGCCTTTCACGCTGAGAAGCCGTTTTCCCTACTCCCGGACGGGCTTCGGGACGCGCTCGAGGGCGACGAGCACAGTAGTGGACGGTAGTTCACTCGAATAGACTCGTCTGGAACGTGTATCGGGGTGAGAGCGTTAGCCGCGGAGTTTTGTGCTCCCGGCGTCATTCATACAGATATGCCATTCAGCGTGAGTTGGCACACGCTTCTCGACGAGGCCGAGGAACTCCCCTCTGACGCTACTCTCATCACACCACTCTCGCACAAGCGGTTTCGCATCACCGACACGCAGGAACACCGCGTGATCATCGAATGTCAGGAATCCAGTGACTCTCGTCCGCTCCAGCGCGAGCAGTTTGAGACGCTCTACCGGCGGATCCAAGAGAGGAATAGCCGCTTCGAGCTGGACCGGATCCCGGCAGACGCAGAGCCGTATGCTGCGGTCCTGACGCTCCACCCCCGATTCGAAATCGACGAGGAAGCTGGCGTCATCATCGAGACCGAGGAGCCGAGTGCTACGCACGTCGTCGATGACGAAGAGTCGAGGACGGAAGACCGGGCTGAACCGGATGCCGGAGTGTACTCGGATGCATTCCTTCTGATCGATGCTCTCGAACGCCACGATTCCACTAATCTGACCGAACTCGACACGAACGCACTTGTCAACCTCTACACGTTGCTCTCGGACGTGCAACGTGAGGCGAACGACCTCCGGCAGGATATCGCCGATATCCTCCTCAATCGGATCCACCACGACCGCCCGGTTCACGCTCAGTTCGGCTCGGTCCAGCGGACGGCCCGTCGATCGAAGTCATTACGAGACGAAGAGGAGGTCCTCGCAGCGCTAGAGGACGCGGGGATCGATCGCGAGCGTGTTCTGGGTGTGGATCCGGACAAGGTCGACGATGCGCTCGACGTGACCGAACTCCGAGAGAGTGATGTCTACGAGATCACAGAGACCGAATACGTCCGGAAAGCCGAGGTCGACGAGGAGGTCAAGGAAACGCGCCTGCAGGGATTGAAGGATCGGCTGGCAGCGAGCGAGAGTGAGGAGGCCACGGAGTTGCGCGCGGAAATCGAGGATCTGGAAGCACGGATCGAGGATTTGACCGGCTTCGACACCGGAACCGAGTACTATACCCAGTCAGGCGCTGACCCGTGATGCACACGACGCCTCGTTCTCGTCGTGGCACTCATCTACTCAGTGGACTTCACCGCTGGTTTCGCCGGACATCTGAGTCTGATAAAAAGGACCGCAGCTCGTCGTTTTCGATACGTCTCCCTCATAGGATCACTCGTCGATACGGGCAGGCGACGTCCGTGATCGGCTGATCGTGTCAGAGAAAACCACGTCGACAGACGATCTCGAGCCACGAACCAGACGCGCTGTCGAGGAAGCGATGATCGTCTCCCTACTCGCAAAGGGAGGCTGGTACGAGGTGGAGTTCGCGTCTGGGAACCGCTGCGAAGTCGACGTGATCGGTGAATCCTGGACCTGTGCGGGCTGGCAGCAGCGAACGCCCGCCAGTGGCTGCAAGCATATGCGTCGCGTTGACCACGAAATCAAGCGTGGCCGTGTCCCCCGACCTGATGGTCAACTCCCTACTGACGCAGACCGCTTCTGATTAACCAACTGACCGGCCGACGCCTCGCCTGTGTTGGTTAACTCCGGCCGTATCGGCCCACCCGCTGTCACGGGAGTTCCTCAGTCACGTCAACGAGTTCCTCCTCGGTCTGCCAGCAATACAGCCGTCCTTCCCGGTCGAACAGCGCGAAGACGCCGTCCTGCATCCAGCCAAAGGGATGCTCCTCGTTCTCGTACACCCGCTTGAGGACGTGGCTCTTCGCGAAATACTCCGTCGTGCCGACGAGTAGCCCCTGCTCGACGAGGAAGTCACTCGGCTCTTTTTCGGCGACGCCGACAAGGTAGGTCACGATGTCGGCGATCAGGCAGAACTTCTGGATGCTGTTGTTCCACTCGCCCCGGATGTCGACCATCCGGAACGCGTAGGCATCCTGCCGGCGGTTGAGTCGGTCGACCACCAGGTTCAGCCGTCGAATCGGTTCCTGGTCGTAGTTCCCGAGCACGAAGTACGATCGATCGTTCTCGTAGACCGGCGTCAACTCGCTCAGAGTGTGGATGATCTCCTCGTTGTCCGCCAGAGAGATTTCTTCCTCGTCGAGTTGGTCCTTCGCACTCGTGAGGACTTCCTCGGGGACGGGCGGCTCCTCGTCGGACATACACTGTCCTCCTCACGGTCACGAGATATGATTTATGAAGTAATTTACCGAGTCAGTCATATTCCAGTTTACCTTAGAGTGATTTACTTAGGAGTAAACTACTTGCCGCAAGGGCGTGTATCGTGTCGTATGAGCACCGACCTGGAACCCACTGAGGGAATGGAAACCCGCGAACTCGTCCACTTCGTTACCCAAGAGACGCGGTTCGCGCTCATCAACAACATCCTCCAGCACCCCGAACAGCTCCCCTCGATGTACGAACTCGAGGAGCTCAACCCCAGCGTGAGCGACGCCACCGTCTACAAACACATCCAGAAGCTGATCGACGCCGGCATCGTCAAAGAGGTCGCCTTAGACGGCGACCAGCGCCGGCAGGGGTATCCCTGGAAGTTCTACGGTCTCACGGAGGAGGGTCGAGCCTTCCTCGAAGAACACAACCTGCTCGCCGCCGAGGAGACGCTCCAGCGGATCTACGAGACGATCACCGACAAGCCCGAGAAGATGATCAAGTACGAGAACGCCCCCCGTCCTGACGGTGCATAACCGTACGTTCTATTTCCGAATAGTTTGCTAATCGTGCTCTTCAGTGGGTAACGAAGGCGATGAGAAGATTTAACCAACAGATCTATACTATTGGCCAACATGTTGGTTAACACGAGGCGACACCCCATGTCGTACGAGCCACCGACGCCGCCGGCAGACCTCCCAACAGACATCGTCGATACGCTCAACGGGTACTCACCAGACCAGCTCCAGCACGTTGCCCGCTACGCTGAGGCACTGGCCGAGCACAAAGCACGCGAGGCCCGCCTCGAGGAAGAGTCGGACAAAGACGAGATCGAAGAACGCCCCGACGACCTCCCAGACGACGTCCCGGCGAAGGCCACGATCACGATCAAGGAGATCAACGACAATCGCTACTACTACTGGCAGTGGAGGGAAGGCGATACGGTGACCTCAAAATACAAAGGCCCAGTCAATCCTGACGAGTAGCGGTAGGCTGGCACATCGACCGCGCGTCTGGTCGATCAGAATGAAAACACGAGAAGCGAGAGGGAGTGCTGCTTTTGTCAGAATTGAAGAAATTTACACATCGATAAGGGGGAGCCTATACGCCATGTGCGAAGTAAATTAACAAAACACGACCACACCCCGTGTGCAAAGTGAAATCTCAGAATCTGAGAGAAGACACCCCCTGTGCGAGATGATTTTGCCCCCAAATCAGGTGGACCCCCCGTGTGCAAAATGAATTCGGTAGTGGATCAAATGGAGACACCCCGTGTGCGAAATGAAATGCCGTGTATCGTTGTCTAACACACCTAGTAATACTAACTTCTTTGAGCATCCCACCACCCCATGTGAGAGATGAATTGGCTGATAGGATGAGAGGAGACACCCCGTGTGCGAAATGAATTTGCGACTAGTGTCGACGCATCTTCAGATCAATTCCCGTCGAAGAAATCGTCGATCTGCGCGTTGACAACAGACTTGATCAGTTCCTCTTCATGTTCCACCTCTTCGAGTCGGATATCCGCTTGGAGCGTCTCGGCGACTACCTCTGGATCATCGACGAAGGTGTACTCCTTGTGAACACCGTTACCGTAGCCCCGTCCGCGCTTCTCATAGTGTCTAGGGAAATGTTTTACCTATAGAGACACTGGTATTGGTAATGGGTCGGCTCGACGACATCACGCTCGAAGAACTCTATGATCTAAAGGACCAGATCGACAAAGGGAAGCCGCGAGAACGTGTTCTCGCGGCGATTGGGCGTAAGCAGGGCGATCAACTGGAGACACTAGCTGATCGCCACGGTGTTGTCGAGAAAACGATTCGCAACTGGCTCGATCGGTTCGAGGAAGAACCGATCGAGCAGGCACCGTACGACGCTCCTCGACCAGGAGGTCCAGCAAAAATCGAGGGCGAAGACCGTGAGCAACTGTTCGAACAACTGCAACAGCCGCCGACCGAACTCGGCTACGACCAGCAAGCGTGGTCAGCGAAACTGTTGCTCCATCACGCCAAAGAGGAATACGGCGTCGAATACCACGAAACCTACGCGTACGACTTGCTGAAAGAGGCCGGGCTGTCCTTGCGGACAGCACGGCCTCAACATCATGAAGCCGACCCTGAAGAGAAAGCCGAGTTCCAAGAAACAGTCGAAAAAAACGACCCGAACTAACCGACAAAACCGTCGTTGTTGTCGATCAGTTCACCAAACACGTCGGAACTGTCCAACGACGTGGCTTCTACCCGATTGGCTCAAATCCGACAATAGAGGTTGCAACGTCGTGGGATTCAGTGACCGTGCTGGGCGCTGTCACCGACGACGGTGACAGCTTCTTCTGCTGGACAGAAGAGAATCTCACACGGAACCATGGGATTCGGCTGTTAGAGGCGTTAACCGAGCGGTTCGGTGAGGAGTTAGTGGTGTTTCTGGATCGAGCGGGCTACTTCTATGCGAGGGATCTCTGGGAGCACGTGAGTGGTGAGCGCGAGACCGAAACTGTCGGAGACAGTTCGGTCTCGTGCGTGCGCGGAGACGATCTCGAAGTCTGGTACTTCCCGTCAAAACTCCCCGAATTGAACGCCGTCGAAGGGTGTTGGGACCAGCTGCAAGAGTGGTTCAAGTATCGACTCGTCCCTGATCTCTCGTCGCTGAAAGACTACATCTCACGAGGTGTAAAAACAATCAGCGAACCCAGCATTTGGCCGTATCTTACCGGTAAAGATTCGAACTAATCACTATCAGACGTGACGAAATTGTAGGTCTCGGCTTCACTCATGTACCGTAGATAGGAGTCACGCGATTTTTCATCTGCGTCTAACAGCTCCGTGAGAAACTGATAGACACGGTACGCAACCGTACTCGGTACGGCGTTCAGATTGCGCTGAGAGTAGACAGGGACAATCGCAGTGGCGTAAAGCGAGAGCTTCTTTTGCGTCGATAGCCCCTGCATCTGGGTCAGCGTCCGGTCGCGTTCAGCCTCTCGCTGAGCGTTGCGAACATGCGCTTCACAGACCATGTCTTCGCCATTGCGGTCTGCGATCTCACCAGCCTTCCGGAACAAGTCGATTGCTTTTCGAGCGTCACCGTGATCCTGCGCAGCGAACGCAGCACTGAGCGGGATAATATCCTCCTCAAGGACACCGTCTTGGTAAGCGTCGCGACGTCGCTCGAGAATTGCCTGGAGTTGATTCGCGTCGTAGTCAGAGAAGACGACGTCCTGGGGATTAAACGAACTCTCGGCTCGCCCATCGAGGTTTTCCATGAATCGAGGATCGTTCGTGAGTGCAGCGACAGAAACGTGGCCCTCGATCCGACCTAGCTGTGACGCCCGTGACAGCTGATAGAGCAGTTTTGAGTAGGCTGGTTCATCGTTTGGATCACGCTGTCGCCCCACCAAGAGATCCACCTCGTCCAGAATGATAATAACTGAGTTGAAGTGGTTGCTCAGAATTTCGTAGAAGCGATTGAGCTTCTGGTCCGTCGAGATACCGCTCTCGGGAACACCGACATCAACACCAGCTTCGCCGGCAGCATTCTCGACGAGACGATAGACGGCACGGTCGTGAGATTTGATCGTCTGGCAATTGATCTTGATGACACCGAAGCCGTTGCCTTGGGAGTTCGCGAGTTCGAGCACTTGCTGACAGACCGCATTGATGATAAGCGATTTCCCAGTGCCCGACGGTCCATAAAGGAGCATATTAGGCGGGCGGTTCCCTTGCAACGCTGGCCGAAGGTAAGTAATGATATCGTCTAGTTGTTCATCGCGACCAACGATTCGATCCTCGTCGATGACGGCATCAGGATCGAGGAGCCCCTTGTCCCGAAATACAGAATTCTGTACCCCCTCTTGAAGACGGCCTTTAATGGATTGGGAGAGGGATTGTTGATTGTCCCCGTCAGCCATGTATTCGGGGTATCGTTGAGACCATAAATAATTATGGGGAGCCGTGTGCGAGATTAAATTCGTCGAATTACCTGGTTAGAGCGGCTCTGAAAGGGGCAATTCAAATAGATTGTATAACCGCGGGCGAAATCAATTTTCCCGGTCACCCCCCGTGTGCGATATGAAATTGGTGGAGAAACAGATTCCAATCAGAAGGGAGTAAGAGACCACACACCGTGTGCGATATGAAATAGTACTCTAGACCTCAGACTCTGATGGAACTGGAGTCAACCCAGGAGATCACAATGGATCCCAGAAACCCGAAAGTCGTCAACCCCCACACCCCGTGTGCGAGATGAAATTAGGAGAGAGGTAGGGGAGGAGACTGGAGTAATCCGTCGGGATCTGGCCGAGATAGTCGACTTCGTGGGGTAGAGAGCCTGATAAAGCGGAAATCGAGAAGGGTCTATAGTAGGGGAACTTTTATGTAGCTCCTCTGTCAACCAGAACCGTACTAGAACTAGAGTCGGTTGAATTGAAATGGTATTTATTGTGATACGACATCATTATCCTAGAGTTCTCTCACAGTAATTCCCGGGAAGAACTCCCGTGTTTGCTTACTCTCACCCTCTTTTCCGTCCGTTTACGGTTTTATCTCTGCTCTCAGTCGCCGTGACCTCTTTGCAGATTTCATTTCGCACACGGGGTGTGGGGGTCCTCGTTCCTGAGACTGCTCTCTCTTAACCAACAGAACTTGGACACTCCCTCGATCGTTGGTTAATCTTTGCGGGTTCCTGAGAGTGTCAGAGAACAGTTCGCATGCTCCCTATAATTACCTGATAAACAGTAGGTTCAGGTGAAGAACAAATTGCTCAGTACTGGTGAAAAACTTTTAGCAGCGATCTTCTACGAAAGTTCGGTTTCTTTCTTGGGGAGATCTTTCCGCTTTGAAAAATAATAGAGTATCACTGCAAATCCACCTGCGGGGACTATCACCCCCAACCAATACATTTCTGGGTTTTTGAGATCGAGTCGCTTTGCATCAAAATACATCAAAATAGCTATGGGATGTTGGAGAACGAGCACAGCCAGTAACAGTACAGTCAAACCAGACACACTTGATAATTTGATACACTATGGCTTGGCTCTGTTGAAATGCTCAACAGTTGATATTTTCCTCGCTCGAATCGCACAGTACAGAGCGTCTACTGACCGTAGTTAATGCGGTAGTACTGAACACCATGAGTCAAGAGGAACGCAAACACGACGCTCCCAACGATCCACAACCCAAGTGCCGCTCCTGTCAGGTGAAATCGAGTGGTATTGAACACGACTCCCAGAAGGGCGAGGATCGCTGCAATACTAACTGTTTTCCACGAGACCATATCTGACATATCAATTAATATATTAAATGGTATGATAACGATTTCTGATTTACAGAAATACAGGAGAAAGCCCACGACTGTAGTCCTGTCTCTTACCCATACGACGGAGTCTCGCGAAAGCGGCGTTTCGGAGGCTCCCGAGGCGGGCGAGCACGAGCTGAGACCCACAGGAAGAGAGACGAGATCGACGTTCGGTACGGAGCGTAGTACTCGAGTCAACTGCGTTCGGATCCACAATTACGGATTTCACCCGGCGAAAGGCGCTGAATACTGGTATCTCGATCGCCACTCTCCGATGGATCGCCCGCGACTGGTGGTGCAACTTGTGGGTAAGAGACAGGGCTTCAGCCGTGTGGAAGACGTCAAGACGCGGAGGATGTCACTCGTCAAGGAAGACGTCGACATCAAACTCGGTTTCCCAGCGTGGTCGCACCGGTCCTGGCATCTCGTCAGCAAGATCGCGCAGTTCTTCAAGCGTCGTCCACGGGTAGCACTGCCCCATCGCTTCCCACCGCTTGAAGAAACTTAGATGCACCCAGCTGTACACTGCCGGTTCCTCGTCGACACTGGCTGTTCTCTCTTTGATAATATCGGTTAATTCGCGCTCGGTGATGTTAATTCCCTCACGCTGTGCGGCTGTGATGAGTGACGCTAACTCTCGTTTCTTCTTTTCTTGCTCTCGGTCTTTCTCATCGATGTTGTCGAAGTCCGTGTAGTAAATGGCGAGCGCTGCCTGGATAACGTCCTCTCGCGTCTCGAGGTTATCACGAGTGAGGCCTGTGTAATCTCGAGGAAACACAAACGTCTTCCTCGCGAACAATGATCTGCACACGCCCAATTCAGGACTTTCTCCGCCGTCTTCTTTTTCGTAGACGCCCGCGATAGAGTCAGCGAATTCGCCGAGTAGATTGATTTTGATATCGAATTCAGGGATAACTGCTGTGTCAAGATCGAGCGTGTCTCCAAGTACGATCGATTCGGCGTTGGTTGGCATGTTCAAGCAGTTGGCGAACTCGCGTAGCCGGTGGCCGTACTGGCCCCGGTAGCTACCGAGAACGAGGTAACTAGTGTCAGCTTGCTCGAATCGTGGCAGTTCCTCATTCATGTATCGAATGACTTCCTGCCAGTCTCGCTGGGGTGCTTCTATCCCCTCGAATATGCGGTCGACAGCTTGGTAGATGGCGTTTGCGTTCTGGGGAACCCGTGGACCGCTCATGTTCCTCCCTACAGAAGTGTTCGGCTTAAACGTTCATATACAAGTTGGCTAAACTGCTGTAATCTCAACCTGGCTAACCCGAACAGTTACGTAACTTCGGCTGGAAAAGACGCATATGAGCGATAGCGCGGACGCCCACCGAGGCCCTCCCGAAAGGCCAACCGATCCGTTCGGTGGGGAAGACGTTCTGCCGTTCGAGAAACAGCGACGCGCACACCGGTTTATTACGCAAGAAACTCGCTACTACGTTATCCAGGCAATCCTCGGCCATCCTGACCATCTCGTCACACTGGACGAATTGGAGTACTTGGTACCCAAGAATCGGTCGACCATCCTTGAGCATCTCGACCGCCTCGCGGAGAAAGAACTCGTGACAAAACAGGTCTATGACGGCGATGATGCTGAGCAAAATGACCCACGCGAGTTCTGGAGATTCACTAGCTACGGCATCACTCTACTCGATGAATACGACTACCTTCGGTACGTGCCTGTGCTGCGCGCCCTTCAGGACAACCTCTACCTCACTGAGAAAATCGAGCGGCACCGAAACGCACCTCGTCCCGCCCTGCCTGATGACGTTGCCAACGCTTTCACCGCGCCCACTCTCGACGATGAAATGCAAGCCGAACTTGACGATGTGTTGGCTGCCCGGGAACGTGGTGGCGGCCGACTCTTCGATGCACCCCCGGTGGAACCTGACCCGGACGCCATCACCGAGGACAACGCCGATCGCCCGCTCGACGAACTGTTTTGATCCTGAGGCAACTCTCTCGGCGCAGAGCCAGCGTCTTCATGAGGTTATCGTAGCTGGTGAACGAGAGCGTTGACGTGGAATCCACCGCGACGCCCCGTTCGAATACCTCGATATCGTCGGTGACATCGTCGTGGAACTCACTTGACGACTTTACGGTCACGATGAGGGTTCATAACTGTTTCTGAATTCCGAGTCTTTAAGAAGTAATAAATGGTAATTAGCAACAACACGATGCCACGGTCGTACGCCATCGGCGAGTTCGCGGAGGAACTTGGCGTCCACCCCGAAACTGTCAAACGGTGGTGTCGAAACGGCGACCTTGACTACACACCTGCTGAAAATAGGAACGGTATCAGTACGCTCGCTGATCAACTAGATTGGAGCGCTGGCCACACCTCGTGTGTCGTTGAATGGTTGACCCGCCGTATTAGGGACCAGATTATTATAGCTCAAACTATTATAGTCTGGTTCCTAACTTCGGGGCACATATGTACCTCCCACAACGACTGGAGGTATGGACCAGTTCGTCAATCGTATCGAGGAACTCGATCGGTTGCAGACCCTCTATGAGAGTGACGCTGCAGAACTCGCAATTATTTATGGGCGCCGCCAGATCGGCAAGAGCGAACTCGTCCGCCAATCGATTGCCGACCGCGACGATGCCGTGTACTATCAGGCAGTCCAAGGGACAGCGACGACACAGCTCAGGCGGTTCGTCGAGGCAGCAGCGACGACCTATCCAGACATCACGGCCGTCAAAGAGGAATGGGAACCGCTCTTAACGTACCTCACCGACAGAGACGCCATCATCGTCATCGACGAATTCCCATACCTCATCGATTCGAACGAGGGACTTCCGTCGGTCATTCAACACCTGTGGGATACAGCTGTCGGCGAGAGTCAGGCAACGCTCGTACTCACAGGCTCTGCAATCGGCATGATTCATACCCACGTCCTCGATGGCGGTGCGCCACTCTACGGCAGGGTGTCCCAGACACCGAATGGCCGCCTCGAACTCACCCAGCTGCCGTTTCGCTCCATCCAAGAGTTCGTGCCGACGTACGATCCCGAAGAACGGGTGTTCGTCTATGGCGTCTTCGGCGGTACACCCCGATATCTCAGCCCACTTGATCCATCACAGAGCCTCGGAGAGAACATCACGCGGCTGCTGTGCGACCCGGATGGCCCACTCCACGACGAGCCCGAAACCGTCCTCCAGATGGAACTCAACGAGGTGAACACGTATTTCTCCGTACTGGAATCGATGGCTAGCGGGAACCGCAGTCGAAACGAGATCGCTCAGGGAGCCGGCATCGAGAGCACCAACACGTCGTACTACTTCGACCGGCTGGAAACGCTCCAGATCATCGAGAAACACCATCCAGCACTCGCCGACCCGGCACGCAGCAAGCGGACGCGATACCAGATTCGAGATCCCGTATTCCGGTTTTACTTCCGGTATCTCTACGGTCGCGGAGGGCAGTACGAACTCTACGGCGAGAACGCCTACGAGGACCTTATCGAACCGGAATTGCCCGACTTCGTCAGCGAAACGTTCAAATCGCTCTGCCACCAGGCGGTGCCGGCGCTCTATGCAGACTACCAGCTCACACAGGTGCCAAGCCAGTGGTGGTACAAGGGCCGGGAGGTAGATATCGTTGCACCAACTGACGAGTCAACGCTGATCGCTGGCGAAGCGAAATTCACCAGCGCCCCCCTCAGCTATGATGTGCTTTCGGATCTCGAAGACGACGTGGAGTACATCGACTGGACACCCACCGGAGGAGGTGAGCCGACGTATGAATTCGCCTTGTTCAGCCGCTCTGGGTTCAAACGCTCCGTCGAGGAAGCTGCAGACGAGCGTGATGATCTTCGTCTCTTCGATCTATCCGATATCGTTGCTGTTCTTGAGAGTAAAGCCGACGAGTAACGCCGGAGGGTAACAGCTGGGGATGGTTTTTCGACCCCAGAGAGGAGTGCGGGGGAATCGAACGTACCCCCAGAGGCGAACCAAATGAAAGAAACCAATGAGACGATGGCGTAGCGAATAAGGAGGACGAAGGCGGTATTCGTCCAGAGTCTCGTGAACTACGGCTCGTGATAACTTTTCTCCTCTTGCCGTTTCTGCCAGTCTTAGCAGCTCTCTCCGTGATTTCTTGCGTCTCCTCTTCTCGTGAACCTCTATTTCCTGTGGACCTCACCCCGCCCTCTCTTCCAGATTTTCACTCTTGACGAGAGGTGTGAGCCCTCGAGTCCCCTCTCTTTCTACCCAAGAATACGAGCCGAACCTTTCGTGTCTTAACCAACGACTCCGTTAGTCAGGCGGTCGTGTTGGTTAATTATTTCCAGCATCGGTGAACGCCGTCAGCTCAGGAACCCGCGTCTTGGCGAGTTCCTGATGGATGTCCGACCGACTCCACCCCAACGGAGACAGAACGCTTTCGACAGCTCTGACGAGTTCCGTCTCATAGTACGACGGATCGTACGACTCGATTTCTTCGTGGGCCAACGCGACCCGGCCCCGAGAGGCTTTCTCATCGTCGACGACCACGTACTCAATGTCCTGTCCTGGATGGACGGCGAGGTCCTGATCGCGAGCACGCTTCAGGGCCGCCACGTTCTGGGTGTTCTGCGTGTACTCCTCTAGCGGCTTGGAGACACGGTTCCGCTCGACGAGTTGCTTGACCGGCACCTCCCCGGAGCGAAGGCGCTCGATCGCGTCCTGGAGACAACCGAGTACCGCTTCTGCCGACCGGGTTGCATCGAACCGTTCGAGACACTCCCGCTGGACCTCCTCGATGAATGGCGGCGTCGACCGCTGTCGAGCTTCGATGCCTCTGATTTTGAATTTATCTTTGCCGGCGACTTTCCCGAAGTACTTCGTCAACGCGCCGGCGTCGCTCCCGCGTTGGGGGACGAACGCGACCCACTCATAGTGAGCTTCGTGTTCGAGCCGAATCTCGACGCTCTCTGTGATCTCTATCGCGAGCGTCTCGAGGTCCTCGCGGTCATCGTCGTCGACATCGGGATCAGGTGTGACCCAGATCGAATCGACAATCCCGTGGACGACGCGCCAGCCGCCGGCTTCCAAGCGTTGCTTGGCCGTTAATAGAATCTCACGAGCGAACGCATTGATTGCCTCGTGGCACTCGATTCGTCCGAATTTTGCGTTACTGAACCCTTGGTACCCGAAGCAGGCGACGAGGATCCACTTCAGCGCACCCGATCGCCCTTCGAGTTCCTCGAGGCGCTCCTCGTCGGGGTCATCTCGCTGCTGTTCGCGACGGATGGCCGCCTTGATATCGTCGCGCGCGTCGATGATGGGCTGAAGGACGTCGACGAGATAGCCGCGCTTGTCGCAGATCGCGTAGCCGAGCCCGGGGACGTCGTCACGGTCGCGATGGCACTCACATCGGATGACGTCCGGTGAGACGTTTCGTGTACAGATAATGTTGGGATAGAGACTCGAGAAATCGAGTTCGTGGACGTCTTCGTGGAGGCCAACATCGGGTGCGAAGATGAACCCGCCCCGATCGGCGTCGTGGAGTGTGCCCACTGGCTTGTAGAACTCGTGGCGCCAGGAGTTCCACGGCACGAGGACGCCACGGTCGTGTGCCTCACAGATCTGGATCGCGGTCAGTACGTTTCCGATCGACGCCCAGGCGAGTTCCTGGACGGGCTTTTTCGACCGCGAGACGAGGTCGAGGACGCCGTCGAGGTTCGTCTCCCCGTAGAAGAACGTGTTCGACTCGTCGACGATCGCCCGCCCGGGGACGTTGTACCGGGCCGGGGAGTGGCCGACGCGGCCATAGCTCGAGTACGTCGAGCGACTCGCGAGTTGCTGATAGGCCACATCGGGCCATCGACTGAGTGTGAATTCGTCGACGCCAGCGGCCGCGGCCATCTCGTACAGCGTCGGGATGATCTCGCTCGTCGAGCAGATAAGGATGTCCGGGTCGTGTTCCTCGAGGGCTGTCTGGACTGTCGTCAAGAGATCCGCCGGCGGTCCAGTGACGGTGTCGCCGGCGACGGACAGCTCCGTGTACGTCTCTCCGCTGGTTTCAGTCACCGGGACACTGAGCCGGAGCGTCGACAGATCGCTCGCTGGCATCGGGTCGATTTCGTTCTCCAGGCAGTAGCGAAACTCCCGTGAGAAGTCGACGTTGAAGCAGGCGAGATCCCCGACCGGATAGGCGGACAGCTGGCGGGCCTGCCGGGAAAGCGAAGTGATGCGGTCGATGTGTTCGACGTCGACGACAAGGACTGGCTCCTCGTCTCGTCGAAAGCCAGGACGTCGCACAACCATCTCGGTCGCGACGACGTTCGGGTGCTGTTCGTAGACCGATTGGAGTGACGTGAGGTCGACGTCTGCGCCGGGGTCGCGAGGCGCGACGTAGAAACGCGGCGTGTAGTCGTCGTGCTCGGTCGCGATGGCTCCATTGGCGGTTGCCTCCCACTCGAGGACGCGACCGTCGTCCAGAAAGTCGATTGTGAACGGCATTGTCAGACGTCCGGTCCAAGAGCGGCGTCCTCCTGGTCATCAACCGCGGCGACCGCGGCTTCGAGCTCCTCGAGGCGCTCTTCGTGCTCGTCAAGGCGGGCCTCCTGTTCGAGATCGATGCTCACCAGCGCTGGCAGGAGCGGGTTCTGATGGTTCAATAACCCGCTTGCATCGGCGTGCTCGCGGGCGTACTGGAACAGCCGGTCGAATTGAGGCTGGTCGCGACGACGGAGTGCCCGCCTGAAATCTGCCCAGCGCTCTTCGATGGCCCGGAGGGCATCTCGGTACGTGGGGTTCGTACGCCCCATCGTTATTGACCTCCGGTGCCAGCAGCTGTCCACGCGTCGAGGAGGGGGTTCGCCGCGACCGAGATCGTCTCTCCGTCGGCTGTGACGCCCGTCCCGACACCGTTGGAAGTCGTTGTCGACGGCTCCACGCCGACTTGCGTTGCGCGCGCCTCGAGCAGCTGCCGCCAGTATGCGAACGTCGTCTGGTAGTACGCTCCGTCGACGGGATAGAGGAGCGTCTCGAAGTCGTCGCTGATGACCCGTGGGCCCATCCGGGTTTGCTCGCACTCCAGGTGGTGGTCGGCAGCCGTCGCGACCGGTGCCGTGAATGCGTCGCGCTCGCTCCGGGTGACGAGAACGGGAACATCGTAGCCGTCAGCATAGGTCGCTAACCGGGCGAGGGTTCGAGCCTGGAGTGTCTCCGCGTGCGTCTCACCGAGGGTGTCGTCGGCGCGGTACTGGGCGTCGACGGCCGGCGCGACGATGAGTGAGGGTGTGTGGGTGGACGCGTCCTCGTCACGATTCGCGGACTGTCGACCACCCGTTCCGGTATTAGCAGTGGACTCCTGGATGGACTGATTCACCGCAGTCGGGAGATCATAGACGGCGCCGTAATGCTGGTAGGCGGTAAACCCGCGTGCGACGTGGATCCGGTCGAGCAGCCGCTGGCTGGGGGCGATCTGCGCGAGTGTGGTCGTCGTCGCGTGTCCGTTTGCGTCGACCCAGAAGGCGGGCCCGTCGTGCAGGAGGAGGTGATTGAGCACGAGCGACTGCAGGATTGGGACGCCGCGGCCGCCCTCCACGTCGAGCAGCGTGATGCCGTCCTCGAGTGACGGCAACAGCATCTCTTCCGTGGCTGGATCGGCCTGGTCAGCAAGGGACCGATTGCGGTCAGCGCCCCGTGTTGGCTGTTTCACCGCCAATCGGTTCGATGTCGACGTCGAGTGGTCAGGCATACTCGACTAGATGCCTACGTTCACGATAAGCCGCGGCGTGGCTCTTCCGCGTTTCAGGGAAGAAATGAGACAGATGGAGACCGGACTCAGTCGCCGAATTCCTGCGGTCGTTCGACTGTTTCCGAGAAGTTTCCAGAGTCGAAGGCAGACAGCACTATTTGCTTTAACCAACGAATTAGGTGATCTGAAACAAATTGTTGGTTAATTCACTTTGATCCCTCGCAGATGTCGCCTTCACGCGACTATGTTTCTGCTGCGGCCCCCGCATATCCCAAGAGCTGACGAGGGGTGGGCCTTCTGTACGATATTGCTTTACCTCCATGAGGGCGTCATAGAACGGCTCTCGCACCTACTATGTAGGCGTCCCGATCCGATAAGTATAGGTGGGCGATGTATCGCAGTAGAGTATGACCTATACGTCAACTGGTAAAAACAGCGTGCTACATCCAGAGCATGAGTTCAGCACGACGGCTTTGTTTGTTTCCCTTCGAAGACAATGAACCAATTGTTTGGTAGATCTGCGTAATTAGCAGGAGATGATAGCGTATTGATAATCCGGAACGACTATGAGTTCAGACTATGTCTTATCAAATATGCTGGTTATTCATACTACAATTCCATTCGATTCAGCGCGGCGGGAGGAAGTGATGGAACTCGTGTCTGGTCTCGTTGAATGCTCGAAGACCGAAGACGGAACCGTCCGGTACCGCGCAATGATAGACATCGACGACCCCAGTGTCATGCGGTTTTTTGAGCAGTACGAAGATGCTGCTGCTGCCGAAACGCACACTAAATCCGTGCAATACCGCAGATTTGTCAAGTCACTCCCAGATCTCGTAGATGGGAAGATCGAAACGATTCAGTTTGAGACTGATGAGATAGCGTGTACAGAGTTCACAGCAAGTGATGCTGCCGCGGCACTTGATTGAACCGCTGACTGATATATGATCCATCTCTACTAAACGATCACCACTTTCGCAGATTGAACAAGATTCTGTGCTGCATTCGCGCTGTGTATCTTGCAGAGACTCAACGAGGTACCGAACTGTTGTCAGAAGCGGCTTGCAACATTCAGAGGATAAGCTCAGCATCTCCTCCGGATGGGCAGCAACGATTGGATCGGCGCGTGCACGGCCCTCTTCAATTTCGCCGACGTGGTCCCCGTCGTGGTGAGTTAGGGACACTAGCCAGATGTCCTCAAGTCCATAGCCCAGATCCGAGAGGCGGACCTCGAGGGCGTCGGCAATCCCCTCGGGTCCGACGTCAACCAGAACGAGGCCACGTTCCGTCTTGACGGCGACGGGCAGGGCGTGGGCGCATCTGGATTATTCTATATCGGGTGGTTCGCTCGGACGGCCCAAAGCGTTGGATATCGAGCCTCGGAACTGCATCGGCCTGTGCCTGCAAGTGTTAGCACTATTACCTATATCACCATTCATGATATTTGAATGACTGAAGATTGCGTGAGCCGACGACGAATTCTACAGATCGGCGGCGGCCTCGTGGTGGTCAGTGGCGTCAGAGGTACTACAGCCGCCTCGAGTGACCACGAAACGAACGACCAGCCAACCGATACCGGCTTCCAGACTCGAGTTGCACACCTCTCACCCGACGCACCCAACATCGACGTCTACGTCGACGGAGAGCGGGTCCGCGAGGGCGTCCCGTACGGGACGGTCACCGACTACCGCGAACTCCCGCCTGGCACGTACACGGTCCAGATCGTTCCCACCGGTGAAGATCCGTCCGAAGCAGTGCTCGAGGAGACCATCGAGGCCAGCGACGTGGACCCCACCCTCGACGGTCTTCTCGCAGTGATCGGCGAAGTGGCCGCCGAAAACCAGCCCCTCGAGGCGCTGTTCCTCGACGACGACAACAGCCCGGTCGATCCGGGTACCGCTCGCGTTCGCGTCCTCCACGCCTCACCCGACGCGCCTGCGGTGGACGTCGTTGCCAGTGAAAACGGGGACGCGCTGTTCGAGAACGTTGCTTTCGGTGAATCCGGCTACACCGAGGTCCCGGAAGGCGAGTATACGCTCGTCATCTATCCTGCGGGTGACCGAGAGACCAGCGTCTTCGAAATCGACGTTTCCCTCGCCGGAGGAACCGTCTACTCCGCGTTCGCGATTGGCTACCTCGAGCCAGAGGGAGCACCCGCCGATGAGCCGTTCGAGATACTCCTCACGGAGGATTCCCTTCCGGATGAAGAGGTCGTTGAGTCGGACAAAGAGGAGCCGAAAGAAGACGAACCCGAGAAAGAGTCTAAAAAGGAGGAGAAGTGTGAGGACAAGAAAGATACGTGATACTGCCGGCTGCCCGTCGTGGAAAATTCTCGCTGCCATGTGGTAGTGAATGTTTTCACGCAGGTACAGCTGAACGTATGAGCAAACGCGATACGTTTGCGATGTTCGAGAACTCACAACTACATGAATGAGTTGATAGGAGAGCAGACTCGTCGGGACGTCACTCGAGTTGCTCGTCGAGGATGAACCGCGTCTTCGTGCTCGCGGCCCCTTCTTGCTCGCACACCTGCGTGATGAGTTCGTTGACGCCACAGGTGTCGGCGGCGTCGATGACGAGGACAATGTCCTGTTCGCCCGAGACCTGCCAGACGAAGTCGACTTCCTCCCACTCGGCTGTCCGTTTTGTAACCTCGCGGGTGCCGACATCGACCGGGACGCCGACCTCGATTATCGCCTGTGACGTTCTACGCACGCGTTGAGATGGTAAATCGAGCCAGATCTCGTGCGACATTCGCGCCCTGTATTCAGCACGGCTTCCGAAAGCTATCACCAACTGAGGATTTCAACAGGCCCACATTTCCCCGTATTAAACAACATAGCGAGACATTGGCAGCACATCGGGAATCATACAGAAAATATTCTTCCATACAGATGACGCTTCTGTCAGGGATAAACATTGGTTCACACCCGCTCGCTCACCGCGGAAAGAGCCGATTGGATCTGCTCAACCGCATCCCGGTTCCGTTCAGCGACTAACTCGAGAATCATACCCGCTAGACGTTATAATCATTGAGAGTGACTGAAAGCTATGAGAAACTTATCAGTAATTATGATTGTACTGACTCTGGTGGTCATGCTGTTAGCGGCCGGTGGCGCTTTTGGTGTCACTGAAATTATTCTCTGTGACTATTTGGGATTCGACTCGCTGGCGACGTGCGGGTAGATCGCCCCGTCGCGAGTCAGAACTACGGACACCCAATAGTCAGAACATGCGATATATTTGTATCCAAACCGAAACATTATGGGATTATGAAACGACGAGCTCTCATAATGGAACGCGATCGATCTTTTTCGAGGCGCCGGATGCTCACGATGGCCACGATCGGTGGCCTCAGCGCGCTGGCTGGCTGTTCCGAAATGGATGCCGTCATGAACCACGAGCCAGAGCCCGACGAGCCGCCCGAACCGCTTCGGGGCGGTGTCGATATCGATGCGCTTCGAGACCGCACGGCCCGGGCACTTGGCGAGGAGGCATTCGCCGTGCAGGGGGGCGTATCCTTCCTTGAGGATGGCACCGTCCAGGACAGCCAGGCGAGGTCGGGTCGTGGCGATCCCGAGGCCGAGATGGCACGCTACATGTCGGCGTCGAGCCGCAAGACGGAACTCGAGGAACCGACCGACGCCAACATCGTCTATGAGCGGTTCTATAACGACGACGAAGTGTACCGCCGACAGATGCGAGAGGGAGACGCCGAGTTCGGGCGCGACGAAGCCGACTACGGAGCGTTCGTGCGTCGAGTCGAGAGAGAACTCGAGAGCTTCCACGAGGTCGGCACGTCGTTCGAGTTCGGCGATCCGGAGTGGGACGAAGACCGTGGTAGCTACGTCGTGGAGGGTGTCGGGCTGGACGAGGACCTGGGGGCGGAGGTCGACATAGAGACTTGTCGGCTACGGGTGAACGCCGACGGAGTTGTCGTCGGCGTCTCGGCGACCCTCTTGGTCGAAGCGTCGGAGCGGATTCGAGCTGTCGTCGACGGTGAAACGGGCCCCGGGATCACCGTCGAGGAACCGGCATGGATGGACGAGGCAGACACGAACCTACCGCTGTGGGCGGTCCCGGTCGGTGAGCACCCCTTCACCACCGTCCAGGGCGAGACGGTCCTCGTCTCCAGCGATGAGGTCGTTGCCCTCAATCGCGACGACGGTTCATCGCGGTGGCAGTTCTCTATCAACTGGGAAGATGATAGGTTGACGAACAGTTCGTCCCACACTGTCGAGGGTGAGACTGTCTTCGTGGGGACGAACGAAAGCGACGTATACGCCCTCAACCTCGGGGACGGCTCTGAGCGGTGGTCCAACACGGTCGACACGCGCCTCCCGCACCCGACAGTGGTCGACGACATCGTTGTCTTCGCCGGCTACGGCGGGGTATACGCCTTTCACGCTGACGACGGATCGGCGGCGTGGACGTGGGGCACAGACCAGTCCGTCTCCAGGCGGATGTTCCACGACGGAACGCTCTTCGTTAGTGACACCGAAGGCGTCGTGACTGCGATTGACGCGACGACCGGTTCAGAACGCTGGCAGACCACCCTCCCGACCTGGAACTGGGTTTCGCCGTCGGTGGTCTCACAGGGCCGACTCTATGCTGGCTCCTTCCAGGGTTCTGTCTACGGGTTCGACGCGGACGACGGGTCCATCGAGTGGCAATACTCGACCGACGACACGACCGTCTCCGTCACGCACGGAGATGGAACGGTGTACGTGGGAGACCGCTCCGGGAAGGTGTACGCCCTGGAAGACGACGACGGAGCGGAACGGTGGACTTTCGATACGGGTGATACCGCCCGTCCCCATCCCCGCGGCGGAAGCATCTACGTCGGGTCACACGACGGTTCGATGTACCGATTGTCCGCCGAGGATGGCGACGTGCACTGGACGTTCGAAACCGATGGCTGGGTCGAACGACCTGCAATTACTGACAACGGTGTCTACGTGGGCAGCCGGGATGGGAACCTCTACGCCATCGAGAGGGACACCGGCGAGAAACGATGGGAACGGGAGGTGCGCTTCTGGGTTCGGCATCGACCGACGGTACGGGACGGCGTCGTATATGCGACAGACCTCGGTCGTGGTGGTGGGATCGTCTCTGCCTTCGATACCCATCCCGAGTAGGGGGTGACGACCAGCCGCTCGATCACCGGCGGCGGTAGACCTTCGCAGACGGGGCGGAAAGCCGTCGCCGGCGTCATCCACGTGATCCCAACGCACTACACGCAGCGCGAGACACTACATCCAGAGTGAGGTCGCGGGCCAGGGGGAAGTCGGCAACGAATGGCCGAGAGTGCCCCGCTGTCGTCGACGGTTATGACCCAGGGATTTGAACCACGGTTGCCGTCCCCGATGCACACACTCGCGTGGACGCTTGGTCCTGAGTCTACATTGACCGATCGGGTGATTCCCGATTTCGATACATCGCCGTGCTGCATTCGCGCTGTGTATTCAACACACTATTTATATCAACCGTTGAGGGTTTTAATAGAGCCTTAGTGTAGTATCTCCTGTCGATTGTTTAGGTGTATCGTCTGTCATTAGGCGGTCCTCCGCCCCATTTGACCGCTGTTCATCGGCGGTCGAGGCGGATACCCCGACCCTTGAGGTCGGGTTGTTGACCTGTCAGGCACGCACTAGCTGCGACGTCGACATTCGACTATTTTCCAGAATCAACACCCGCTCCGAAACTGCTGATGAGAAACACGTCTTCGAACAGGCGTGGGAATCCCGCCCCTGCCTCGTCCTGTCGTCGGGGTTCTACGAATGGAAATCACAGAATGGTGGGCCGAAACAGCCATATCGGATTTACCGCGAGGATGATCCGACTTTCGCGATGGCCGGGCTCTGTGACGTCTGGGAGGGAGACGACGAGACGATCCTCACGACGGACCCGAACGATGTAATGAAACCCATCCATGATAGGATGCCGGTCGTCCTTCCGCAGGATGCCGAGTCAGAATGGCTCTCCGCAGATCCGGACACCCGCAAGGAACTGTGCCAGCCGTATCCGAGGGACGATATGGACGCCGACGAGATCTCGACGCGGGTCAACAACCCCGGCAACGACGATCCCCGGGTCATCGAACCGCTGGACCACGAGCAGTCGGGCCTCGGTGAATTCAGTTCGGGATGACTGTCAGCATGCCTTGCCGTCACTGCATCGGAGATGCGGCCGCCGAATCGACAAGCGAGTACTCTCGGTCCCGACTCGTGCCCTCCGCCTCGAGGAGGTTGTACTGGACCATCTTGGAGAGATACGTCCGGACCGTTCGTTTCGTCCGCGGATCGTCGACCTCCGCTGCATAGCGCTCGTGAATCTCGCTCGGCCCGACCGGCCCGTGGTCGCGAACGATATCATAGACGACGCGCTGGTGGGGCGTGAGGGAATCGAGACTCTTCTGCTGGATCTGGGCGCGGGCGTCCTCGGCAGCGTCCAGGAGGACATCGTCGGTAATCCGTTCGCGGCTCTCGCGGTCGGCCTTGCTGGCCGCCGTCCGAAGGATGCCGATCGCGAGTCGGGCGTCGCCGGCGGCCGCGTCGGCGATGCGATAGAGCTGGTCGTCGGTGATTACGTTTTCGTCGAGCCCCCATTTCGCACGGGCACTCAGGATGTCGAACAGCTGCTCGTCGTGGTACTTGTCCATCCGGACGTGTTCGCTGGAGCGCAGTCGGCTCACCAGGCGGTCGTCGACGCGGCTGAACAGCTCCTCTTCCTTGTTGGCGATGCAGATAATCGCGAACTGCGGGAGGCTATGAAGGTCGTAAATGACGCTTGGGTCTTCGAGCTGGTCAGCCTCGTCGAGGATGACCACGGTTCGAGGGCCGTCGTGCTGCTGGAGTCGGTCGATGAGTTCATCGTGGGGCGTCGACTGGCGGTGGATGTCGATGGTCGTCCCGAGGTCGTCCAGAATCTGGTAGAGCGTCCGGAACCGGGTGTAGTTCCGCCAGCAGTTGACGTAGGTGGTCTCGACGTCGAGGACCTCCTCGCGAAGGCGTTCGGTGACGAACTTCGAGAGACAGGTCTTTCCCGCGCCACTGGGGCCAGTGACGACGGTGGTGTCGGCGGGTTCGTCGTTTGTGATGGGCTCGAGGACGCTGGAGAGGTGGTTAACTTCGGCGTCGCGATGCTCGACTTCTCGAGGGACGAAGCCGGAACGGAGCACACGAGCATCGCGGATCATCTGTTGTTGACAGACTGCTTTTTCATCAAGTCATAAAAGAGTGAGTGGGTCGTTTCCGGGAAATACCCCATACACAATCTGTTCCTCTCCGTATTTTACCGCTGTCAAGCCTGTATACTCTGATTCGGTCCGCAGGACTTCGAACGTTCCCGGAAAATTACTTAGCTCTCTTAGCTGTAGGTGGATCTCAATACTGAGACTCCTACCAGTTGCAGATGATCTCCGTCATTCCGTCTCTTCGTCGAGTCGGAACGTCTTACGAACTGGTTCTGGGAGGGGCGGTCGGGGGGCCGTCTCGTGTCGCCCGATCTTCTCGGGTTTTCGCGTTTTCTGGTGAACGGCTCGCGCCATTGGGACACCCTTGAGATAATTGAAGTCTCCAAGGATACCGGCACCATACTCGGTAAAGCCGTAGAATTTCCACGGCAAGCCGCGCTTTTCCTTGTTTGGTGGATACTCGTAGATTGCTAGGATGTCCGCGTCAACGAGCACGTCCAGTTGCTCTTCGACGGTCTTTTTCGATTTGCTTGGAACGAAATGGTTGATTTCATCCGCCGACGCGAGGGTTTTCGGGTGTCCCATGAGTGCCTGAATGATGCTGTGTCGAGTTTCCTGTGACAGCAGCTCCATCAGCTCACGCTGCCGCTCTAAGGGGTTTTCCTCGTTATCGGCTTTGGAATGTGCGGAGATGTCGGCCATTATCAACTGTACATACGATGGCGGATCACATAGGCACAGGGGATGGGTTTCTCTAAGTTAGACCAGTATGGTTACTGGGCCGTAAATCCACATTGGTTAGTACGGAAGACATACCGGGGAATACCGAAGAACTCACGGAGTTCATTTTAAATGATATTCTCTATGGCCTCGAACTTGACCCAGTAGATAGTGAACGGCTCCTCTCGTATATGCGAGAGCGACACGAGCATCTCTTTGGCCCACATTCGACGTATTTTGTGCTGGGCAGTTACGAATCGCCGTTCAAGTATCGCCTCGATGAGGCGCTTGATATGTTGAACCACCGGTACGATGCCTATGCGTACCTGCTCGCCACGCAGCCTGACCTCGATGTGTCGGATGACATTCCGGACCTCAAAGTCAAGTTCTTCCTACACGCTCTTTACGCGGATTCGATTCCGCTGATTCTTGAACACGATACTGGAGGGGCGGTCGCCGAGTTTGGACGCGTTGAACGCCCGGTGCTGCTCGAGCGCACGTATCTCTTCCCTCGAGCACAGGAAGAACACTACGATGATGGCTCTTTGCTCACAACACAAGACGCGATACTTGCTCGAGCCGTCGAACTGGCATATCATGCTGATGACCTCGAGGAGGAACTTGCTGCACTCGCTGAACACGCTCGTGAGCAGGGACTAGACATCTCGACACAGGATCTCAAATCGTATCTGGAGTCCGAACTCGGTGGTCGCACGCCGTCGTACAGCGGCGTGATAACCGATTCCCTTGTCCACCTCGACTCGCTGAATCAGTGCTTTTCGTGGACGACGACGGGGGAACTCGAAGAGCAGCTATCGAACGTTCCGTGACATCCGCCCCATCGGAAAGGGTAGTTGACCCAACAGTTGAGGCCATGGATAACTAATTGCAACCGATACCCGTGTCCAACACTGACCGGCAGCACGATCTCGTCGTCTGGGGTGCAACCGGCGTTGCTGGCCGCCTCGTCGCCGAGTATCTCACTGCACAGTACACACCAGACCAGCTCTCGCTCGCACTCGGCGGTCGCAACGAGAGTCGCCTCCACAAATTGGAAACAGCACTCAGAGACCGGCGTTCTGCGTGGGATGATGCAGTGTTGAACGCAAGACAGCGCCGTCATAGAAATTTTGACATTCGCTTTTCCACCGGTAGCTACGCTCTATCGGTAGGTTCTGAGATCGGACGATTCGATTTCAGCCGACTTGTGCAGTGATCAAAACATCAGTTTCACAAGATGCTGCACGAAGTGTGAGATGGACGATGGCGATGCCTCTCTCGAATACGTCCGGAGAAGAGGAGCAGGCGGCGAGCCTTAACTCGCCGCCTGCGCGAGGTTATGGACGATGCACTTCCGTGTGAGCTCCCGGAACTGGCCATGCCAGCTCCGGGAGCGGAGCTCGTCGCCGTCGTCCTTCAGCATCGCAAATACGGTCTCACTCATTGACCGTTGATTGTAGACTTCGTCGTCAATTCTGGCGTTGTGAGCCTTCTTGAGTGCGTTTTGCTCACAGTGTTTGATCACTGGTCGCGTTGACGCTTCACGGCAGGCCTCCCGGAGATTGCTCCATGAGTACATCTTGTCAGCCAGAAGTGCCTGCAGGTCTTCGGCGTTGCGCCGAAAGACCTGCAGCCCAATGTGACCGTCATAGGCTTTCTTTGTGGTGAAATGAGCGTCCATGATAGCAAGTGACTCCGTATCGACGAGCAGCGTTGTCTTCATCGCATTGAACGAGTAGCCGACACGATTTCGGTAGTGCGAACTAGCCTGATCTCGCTGGAAGCCGCTGGCATCGATCGAGGCAGTTCCTGAGAGCCCCGCCTGCTCCGCTGACCGGCGGAGCAGGCGGCGCAACTCTTTCATCGGGAATTCTCCGTCCCACACGCTGAAAGACGTGTAATCAGGTGATTTCTCAAGGCCGAACACAGCAAGGATTCCCGGCATCTCGTTCAGATAGTCCTCGAACTGCCGGAGCGGCTTGTTGACTTCCTCTTTGAGCAAGAGCAACGCGATCTTCGTGGACTTGGCGTACCCGTCCGCGCCGTCCGGCGCGGCGGGTACGTCTGGTTCTTCTACGTGGGTCGTGGCGAACTCGTGAAACGTCTGTGCGAGGTTCCTGAGACGTCCCATATCGCCAGACGGCGTCCAAATCCCCTGAAATCAGCGATACAATCCGCAGAGGGCGTCGGCGTTCAACAGAGCATGGGATGATATCCCGATCGTCCTCGGCGACGCAACCGAGCCTGAAAGTCTTCTTGCCATCGCCGAAGACACGCGTGTCGTTTGTACGACGGTCGGTCCGTACACGAAGTATGGCACACCACTCGTCGAGGCATGCATCGCCGCTGAAACGGACTACTGTGATCTGACGGGCGAGGTCAACTGGGTGCGGGAGATGATCGACCGATACCACGACGACGCAGTCGAGGCAGGCACTCGAATCGTCCACAGCTGTGGATTCGATTCGATCCCCACCGATCTCGGTACGAAACTCGTTCAATCGTTCGCCATCGACGAGTTCGGGGCTCCGTGTGATATGGCACAAATATACCTGGAAGACAGTCGCGGTAGCGTGAGCGGTGGCACGATGGCCAGTGCAATCGAAGTGTTTCGTGCTGCGTCGACCGACCCACTGGCCCGGCAGACGCTTCGGAACCCGTACTCGTTGGCACCGAAAGGTGAGCGCGACGGCGTCGATCCGGGCGCACAGTCCATACCGAAAAAGGACCCACTACGAGCGGTGTGGACGGCTCCGTCGCCGATGGCGATGGTGAACGAACGAGTCATTCGACGCAGCAACGCACTGCTCGGGTACCCGTGGGGGCGTGAGTTCGAGTGCACAGAAGTGATGCCCATGGGCGACGGCCTCGGCGGCCTGGCACGTGCAAACGCTGTCTGGGCAGGGATCACGGTCGCTACTGCTGGGATGGCGTTCGGATCAACACGAGAAGGCTTACGTCGATTCGTGTTCCCGGAGCCGGGCGAAGGGCCGACGAGAGAACAGATCGAAAATGGGTATTTCACCGTCCGTGTGCTCGGCCGTGGGACCGCCACTGACGGCCCGTTCGTCGTGGAGAGTCAGATTAGCGCCGATCGGGATCCGGGGTACGGCGCAACCGCGAGGATGCTCAGCGAAGCTGCGATGTGTCTGGTGCGCGACCAGACCGACTCACCGCTCGCAGGAGGGATTCTTACGCCGGCGTCAGGTATCGGTGACCCACTTGCTGACAGGCTTCGGCAGGCGGGACTGGATGTGGAGGTTGACGTGTGGGATCGTCCGCCTGCGTAGCAGGAGTTGCTCACCGGAGGCTAGGCCTGCACCGACCGTCAAGCGGTCTCGCTTCGATACCGGACGCGCTACTTGTGCCGTTCGCCGAGCCCGTTTACGGTCAACAGCGCGTCCCGGACCATCGCGGGCTCGACCGGGAACGGCTCGTTGTGGATCGTCTCCTCCTCGACGCAGGCCGCCTTGGCAACCGTATCGAGCTGGTCTTCGGTAGGATCGTCGAGACCGATGTCCGCGAGCGTGACCGGAAGCCCGATGTCGAGCGAGAACTCGATGATGTCTTCGACGAACTCGTCGTCCTTGCCCTCGAGGACGAGTTGGGAGAGGGTGCCGATGTTGACCTTCTCCCCGTGGGTCGCGTCGTGGGTCGCCTCGAGTTGCGTGAGTCCGTTGTGGATCGAGTGGGCCGCTGCGAGCCCACCGCTCTCGAATCCGAGGCCGCTCAGGAGCGTATTCGCCTCGGTTACGGCTTCGACGCTTTCCGTCACGGCGCCGTTCTCGACGGCACGGACGGCCGAGACGCCGTGCCGGCGGAGCGTCTCGTAGCAGAGTTCGGCGAGCGCGTGACCGGCCCGGGTCGAGGCCCCACCGAAGATGTTCTCGCCGTGCGAGCGGTAGGTCGCGTCGGCCTCGAACCACGTCGCGAGCGCGTCGGCGATACCCGACCGGAATGTTCGGATCGGTGCCTCCGCGATGATCGCCGTATCTACGAGGACCAGTTCTGGGTTCTTCGAGTGGAACCAGTACTCCTCGAACTCGCCGTGTTCGGTGTAGATCACCGAGAGTGAACTCGTGGGGGCGTCCGTCGACGCGATGGTGGGCATCGAGACCATGGCGATGTCGAGCCGTTCCGCGACCGCCTTGGCCGCATCGAGTGCCTTGCCCCCGCCGGCGCCGACGATGACGTCGTTCCCGTACTCGCTTGCCTGGTCGGCGACGCGTTCGATCTCCTGTTCCGAGCACTCGCCCCGGAACTCCACCGTCTCGGTGGCGAACCCGTGGTCTTCGAGACTCTCCGTGACGGTATCACCCACGATGTCCATCACAATTTCGTCAGCGAGGAGGACGGCGCTACTTCCGAGGTCCTCCGCGTGCGTTCCGATCTCTGCAGCGACGCCACGGCCCTGTGTGTAGTTCGCAGGGGAGGCGAATATCTTTGCCATGTTTGACCGAACCACGGTCCCGATAATGTAGCTTGGCCTGGCTCTCGTGCGCAGGTATTGGACGGCTGGTGATCGTACCACGTCCTGTCTTCAGCACGACGTACTGGACAACAGCTGAAACTGGGACGAACCTCGACGGGTTACAGAACTCGGCACTAGTTCCAGACGACTCCTTCTGGGATCTTAGATAGCTATCTTAGCTGTCTAAGATAGATGGATATCTTTAATCGAGGGCAACCGTCAGCTCTTGCGCTAGTCGTTCGCTGTCCATCGTGGCAAGCCCCACTTCGTCTTCGAAGTACGCCTCGAGAGCACTCCTGCTTTCGGCACGCCGATCGCCATTGTTCGAGATGATCTGCCCAGCTTGCCAGACGATGCTGTCGATGCGAAGCATAGAGACGGGGCGATCGAGTTCTGTGTTTACTAGATTCATCACCTGTGCCCACGCATCCATCACGTGATCGGTTGCGTCGGTATCGGTAATTCCGGAGGCAGTGGCGACACGTTCGACCTGCACGTCACACGGAATCGGAAGATCCACTGGGAAATCGAGATACTCGCCGTTGACAACGAGGTTGAAAATGTCGTAGACCTTCATCGCGAAGACGACCGTCTTCTTGTCCTTCGTCGTCTCTAGTGCTGTGGCGATCTCTTCCCAGACCTGGAGCGGCTCGACGTCGGGGTAGTTCTCGATGAACCACGCCCCGAATCCATTGTTGATCATGCGAATCAACCGGTCTTTCTTTTGGTTCTGCAGCCGGGCGTTGACTGGCTCTTCCATGAACGCATTCAGCGTCGCATTGACGTCCGATTCCGTGACAATTTCGTCTTGGGCCAGAACTGTCTCCTCGAGCGTCTGCCAGAAGCGTTGTGCATCGCCGGCAAGTTGGTAGTCCTGTGTCGCCGCGAGGATATTGAGGAGTGCGAGGTGTGTCTCGCTCTCGAACTTGTCGACGGTCGCTACCACATAGGCGTACTCGGGTTCCGTCGTATCGAACCGGACGATGCCCTCGTAGCCAAGCGCAATCATAGCGTCCGCGACGTTGTCGATCCGTTCGCTCGACATGATTTGTTGGATCAATTGTGTTAGTATAAATCCCTGTGGAGAGAGGTGTCTCTAGAGCTCGGAGCGTCGTACAAGTGGGTCGGTGAGACGAGACAATCGGCGTCACCGACGATCTCAAGGATCTGATAGCCCAGTTCGACGAGACAGTATGTTTAGTGATTGCTAACGCTGGTCTTCTGGTTCATCCTGCGGATGACGATCATGGTGATGGGTATGGGCTGTACGTCTCAGATGCCTATTTCGATCTGACCGAGGAACTGGAGGTGAACATCGGTCTCGTTAGACCTCTCACAAATACGTGAAACGCAAGAGAACGTCGTCGTGAAGCACCTCTCGGACGGGTTGTCACCCGTCGAATGGGAGGCCCTCGAGGCGTTGGTCACTGACGGTGGGCAAGTATCTCCCTAGTATATCGCCGAGGAATACGGTCGCCACGTCGACAGCGTGCGACGGGTGCTGAAGCGGATTCCCGAGTCGTCGAGTCCGAATGCGGGTCCGTCTCGCTTCGGTCGAACCTCGTCACCGAGATGGTCCACGACGCTGTACAGCAGGTTCGTGACGCGACTCGCCGCGCTATCGAGGCTGGTGCGAAGGCACTCGAGGCAGCGGAGCGCGGGATCGACGAGACGATGAGCGCGCTGGTCGCGTGGTGTACAAAGCATAGTGTCGATGTTGACGACCGACAGGAAGCCCGTGTGATGTTGCGACTGCAGGGCAGCGAGAACGTTAAGACTCGTCTGAACGAAGCCTATCGTCTATGGACGGCCGCGGCGAAGGACCCAGATCGGTTCGGCCCGGCTCAGCTTGATCTCGGCGAACGCGAGAAGGGGGCAGCTTGGCGCTGGCTGTAGCGGGCGGTCGGCCAGTGGCACCACTATTCTAACACCCTTATATGAGTGTAGTCAGCGTCTCGATGCCGGAGGAGCTACTTAATCGGATCGACCAGTTTGCAGACGATCACGGCTATACTGGTCGCAGTGAAGTACTTCGTGAGGCGAGTCGGAGCCTCCTCGGTGAGTTCGAGGACACGAAACTCGAAGACCGTGATTTGATGGGAGTCGTAACTGTAGTTTTCGACTACGAAACGACAAGCGTTGAGGAGAAGATGATGCACCTTTGCCACGAGCACGAGGACATTGTCGCTTCGAACTTCCATAGTCACGTCGGCGGCCATCACTGCATGGAACTGTTCGTGTTAGAGGGGTCCCTCGAAGTGATCTCGACGTTCGTCGGGAAGATCCGAGCGACGGAGGACACGCTCACGATTGATTACTCTATGCTACCGGTGGATGACTTCGGCCCGCTCGCCGACATGAACTGATCCTGCTCTCCCCTTCTCGCTGCATTCACGCCAACTCTAGCAACATCTCCGCTCTCGAACCCTCTTTGAGTATTAACTCCCCCTATGAAAATCATAGGTGTTATTAGAATTGTTCTTGGTGTTAGTAACACTAATGGTCATCCGTCTTTAGCTAAGCCAAGAACCGCATGACAGCGGCGGCTTATCGGAGTTGCTTTTCGGAAGGAATGAGGAGGTGACAGCTGTGCACACCGAAACCTCCTCACGTCACATTGAACGCCGTCTCACTAACCTCCTTCCCTCTGAAGCGCTCGAAGACCACGCCGATGCCGTCGGCGTGGTTGAGCGCGAGGGGAAGCTTCAGCTCCCGCCACTTGTCTGGTCGTTTGCGTTCGGCTTCGCCGCAGGCGAAAGCCGAACGCTTGCGGCCTTCAGACGTACCTACAACTCTACCGCTGACGAGTCACTTTCTCCGGGCGGCTTCTACCAGCGGTTGACTCCGACGCTCGCAGAGTACCTCCGCGACCTCGTCGAATACGGGTTCGACGAGGTCGCTGTCCCTCACACCGTCTCTGATGAGTTCGACCGGTTTCGAGACGTGATGATCGCTGATGGAACCGTCCTGCGGTTGCACGAGTTGCTCTCTGAAGCGTACAAAGCACGTCACGAGGAGCAGGCTGGAGCGAAGCTCCACCTGCTCCACAACGTCACTGACCAGACAGTCGAACATTTCAACGTCACAGACGAGAAAACGCACGACAGCACGTTGTTTAACACAGGATCGTGGCTGGAAGGACGGCTAGCGATCTTCGACCTCGCCTATTTCAAGTACCGGCGGTTCGCGTTGATCGACGAGAACGACGGCTACTTCGTGAGCCGACTGAAAAAGAGCGCGAACCCGGTTGTAACGGAGGAATTACGGGAATGGCGCGGCCGCGCCATTCCCTTAGAAGGCGAGAAGATCTTCGACATCGTGGATGATCTCTCCCGGAAGTACATCGACGTGGAAGTCGAGGTCGAGTTTGACCGACGAGAGTACGCGGGCACGCAGTCACGTGATACGAAACGGTTCCGCGTCGTCGGCGTCCGCAACGAGGACGCCGACGACTACCATCTGTACATCACGAACCTTTCTCGGGAAGAGTTTCTCCCGGCCGATCTAGCGACGATCTACCGATGTAGATGGGAAGTAGAGCTGTTGTTCCGTGAACTGAAGACGCAGTACGAACTGGACGAGTTCGACACGACGAAGAAGCACATCGTAGAGATTCTGCTGTACGCAGCGTTGTTATCCTTGGTCGTGAGTCGTGATTTACTCGGTCTGGTCATAGAGCACGCTGATGATGGGATCGTGTTTCCGCCGGAACGCTGGGCGGCGACCTTTCGGTCGCACGCCCAGCTCATCCTCCGCGAACTGAGAGAGTATCTCGCCTACTCACCGCCGCCACTGCTACAACGACTGATCGAAGACGCTCAGAAGATCCACAGGCAACGACCAATCCTGCAAGAACAGCTCGCTACTACCATCCAACCGGCTGCTGAGGCTTAGCTAAAGACCAATGCACTAATGGTCCACATCTCGCGTCGAAGGCTGCTTCAGAAGGCAGGCGCAACCACTGTTGCTGCGGCGGGAATCGCTGGCTGTCTCGGTCGAGGAGGGGGGCCACTTGATTCCGTCACAATCGCGTATGTCCCGATTTATCCGAACATGCAACACTACGTGATGGAACAAGAGAACTACTACGAGGACGTCCCAGCGGATGTCACAATTGAGCGGTTCAGCTCTGGTCCCAGCGTCGTCAAGGCGTTTGCCAGCGGGGACGTCGACGTTGCGCTCTTCGGGATTACCCCTGCGATGGTTCTCGTCGACAAAGGCACCGACGCCGGTATCCTCGCGGCAAACTCGAGAAATGGCTTCAAGGTCATGGGGACAACCGAACTCGTCGAGCTCTACGAACAGGAGGGCGCAGCTATGTTCGGGCGTTTCGAGCAGGAGTATGGTCGCAAGATACGGTTCGGTGCCCCACCGGACGGGAGCGTCCCCGATATCGTCCTCCGATACTGGATCCAAGAGGATCTCGACGTCGGTGAAATGGAGTCCGCAATTAACAAGTCGAAAGTCCCGCCAGCGAAGGCGGTCCAGACGATCCAGTCGGGCGATATCGACGCGACGATCATTCAGGAGCCGTTCGCGACGATCATCAGCCAGGATGACGGCCTCGGCGAACTTGTCTGGTCCGGAAATATACTGAAAAACCACCCGGTCACGGTGCTGTTCGCAAACCAACGAGTGCTTGACGACAGTGAAGTCGCCCAATCGCTGGTCGAACAGCACATGGCAGCGACCGAGTTCACATCAGACTCATCGGATGCAGCCGCCGCCCACGCCACATCGGTGATCGGCTCCGGCGTGAGCGAGGACCTCGCTACGGCAGCCATGGATTCACAGGCGTCGGATTTCTTCTCGGACCCGCACGCGATCACCGACCAAGCTGCGACGATGGGCGAGTTCGTCGCGAACGTCGGGAACATCGAAGAACCGGTCGCGACTGAGAATCTGTTCGCGTTCGATCCCTACGACGCCATCCAGGAATGAGCACGCGTACCGACACCAGTTCCAACGCGGTGGTCGCCGGCAGCTTCGAGGGGGACCTACGACGGTATCTGCGCGGCTTGGGCGGTCTTCTCGTGTTCCTCCTCGTCTGGTGGGTCGGCGCGATGACGACCCAGCCGTCGTATCTGGTGCCGGGCCCGCTCGATTCAGTACGCGCGTTTATCGACCTATTCGCGACCTCGACTGCGATCGTGGTCCCCGTCCTGGAATCGAGTCTAGTACTGCCGACCGGCTTCGCGCACCTCGCACAAACGTTGTTCCACTACGTCCCTGGCCTCCTCCTCGGTGCAGGCTGTGGAATCAGTCTGGGATTAGCGATGGGCTGGAACAGGGCACTCGATGACTGGTTGCGGCCACTCGTCCGGGTGCTCCGGCCGATCCCGCCGCTGGCGTGGATCGTCTTTGCGATCGTCTGGTTCGGCATTCACCACACCGGTGCGGCGTTCATCGTCTTCGTTGGCGCGTTCTGGATCAACTTCTACGGCGCCTACGGTGGCGTCGAAGGCGTCTCCAGAGAGCTGACCGATGCCGCGTCAACCCTCGGCGTGGAGCGCGACCTCTCGATGCTGAAACTCGTCGCACTACCGAGCGCCGCTCCCCAGGTGTTGACTGGGTTCCGGACGAGCATCGGTCGCTGCTGGATGATCGTCGTCGGCGCCGAGTTGTTCGGCGCGCCCGGTGTCGGCTACGAGATCATCAACGCCTCGAACAACCTTGCGATGGCGACCAGCGTCGCCTACATGTTCCTGATCAGCCTGGCATTCCTCTGTATGGACGTCGGGTTCCGACTTCTCGAACGGAGGGTCCTCGCATGGCGCTGATTTCGGGCTCGTCGACCAGTCAAGACGCACGTGAGAAGATCACAATCCAGAACGTCAGCAGGTCCTACGAGTCGAAGCAAGCGCTCGCAGACGTCTCGTTCTCAGTGGCGGAGGGTGAGTTCTGCTGTGTGGTCGGTCCCTCGGGGTGTGGGAAGACGACGCTGTTGCGGGCAATCGCCGGGCTCGACGACCCGGACGGTGGGTCGATACTGGTCGGTGGAGACCCGGTTACTGGTCCTGGGCTGGACCGGGGGATGGTCTTTCAGGAGTACGCACTATTCCCCTGGCGAACCGTCCGCGGAAACATCCGGTTCGGCCTCGATCGGCCCGCCTGTGACTGCCCCGACTGCGAAGCACGGGTCCGGAAGTTGATCGACCTGGTGGGGCTCGACGGCTTCGAGGACGCGTACCCGAAGGCGCTGTCCGGCGGCATGAAACAACGCGTCGGGATCGCTCGCGCTCTCGCTGTCGATCCTGAAATCCTCTTGATGGACGAACCGTTCGGCAGTGTCGACGCCCGGACGCGCGACCGACTGCACGCCGAATTGCTCGACATCTGGACACAGACCGGACAGACCGTCGTGTTCGTCACGCACGACATTGACGAGGCGGTGACTCTCGCTGATCGCGTGGTCGTCATGAATGCAGACCCGGGGACCGTGCAGTCGACGTTCTCGATCAACTTAGAGCGCCCACGTGAACGGACCTCGCGTGACTTCGTGGACCACGTCGCCCGAATTAGGGATGAACTCGGGAGCCCGGTCGACACTAGTCACTGATACTCTCTTGGGGCAAGCTTATTCCGCCAAGTTTCGGAGAGAAGTTAGTTGATCAGGTAGGTACCGCGAAGTGGACTGTCGCCACGGTGATCGTATTCCGACTCACCACTGGGCTGGCGCTGGGGGTCGCAAGATGACAGCGGATACCTAGAATTGGACTCCACCCAACAGACACTGACATTCGAGTTGCTACAATATGGCCAATAAATAATAACATTTATTATTATTTGTAGCCATGTTAGCATAATGGGGGCTGAATTCATCCACTACGGTCAGGTCGGCCTTCGAGTGGTCGACGATGATTCGGACTCAGACGTTGAGTTCATAAACGACGCGTTGAACAGTGCAGAGATGCGTCCGTATCTGGGCCGGATGCGGCCGTTGACCGTCGAAGAGGAACGAGAGCGTATTAGCGAACAGAGGGATAACAGGGGATTATATCTGCTCATCACGGTTAATGGCGATCGCGTTGGGACCGTCTCGCTGATCCCACAGTGGGAACAGCAGAACAACTACGAACTCACTATCTGGCTGATTCCAGAAGCGAGAGGAAAAGGGTACGGAACGGAGGCGACGAAGGCGGTCGTCAACCACGCGTTCGAATACCTCGATTGCCAGCGTATCTCGGCCCACCACTGGGAGGACAACGAGCTATCACAAAGTCTTCTCGAGTCAGTCGGTTTCCTACTCGAGGGTGAGAAGCGGAGTGGGTGGCGCTGGGAGGGAGAGTACAAGAACAACCTCTACTACGGTCTGACCAGAGAGGATTGGGATGAACAGCAACCGGTGTTCCGAGAAGGAGAGAGCAGAGCCGACGCCGAGGAAGACGACGGCCACGAGGCTGAGATAAATATTTCGCGGCGGTACAACAAGTTCATGTACCCAACCTACGAGCAGGCCATCCGCGACGTAAGTGACGACGTAACCACGGGCGAGCCGACAGTACTGGACGCTCCCTGTGGACCGGGAGGACTATTGCCGGAACTCACGAGCGAGTTCGGACCCGACGCAACAGTCCACGCAGTTGAGAAGGAGTGTGAGAAAATCTTAGCCGCACAGGATCACGTCGACAAGCATTGTGAGTTTCCGGTGACGTTTCATCAAGCGGACTTGCTAGCGGACGATTTAGGGTTCGAGACTGGTCAGTTCGACTGTATCTGGGTAGCAGACGGGTTCTCACCTGGATTAATGTCAGGGCCGAAACTAGTTGACTCCCTCTCTCCGTTTCTCTCCGATGATGGCGTGTTCGCAATGTACTACGGAAACTGGCTCCGGCCGCAGCTGTTACCCGGATATACTGATCTCGAACACCGGCTGAACGTCGTTGCGGAACGGTACTACCAGAGTACCGTGAACAGTAGCGACGACGGGATGCAGAGAGAGTGGGCGGACTCGGACTCATACCATCCAGATATCAGTCCAGAACGGGCTCGTTCGTGGCTACTCGATGCAGGCTTCGATACGGTGACGCTCGACACCTATACAGTCACGCACAGTAGAACCGAAGACGGATCGTTCGAGACGAGGGGGGACACGGACAGCACGGTCGACGACGAAGAGATACGGGACCGACTGAGAGACATCTACCAGACGGAGTACCTGAAGGCCGCAGAGGCGTACCTCAGTGATAGTGAGTTGCGAGCACGGCCGAGCGAACAACTAGTAACCAGCAGCGATCTCGATGATCTCAAGAGAGTGTTCGATCCGGACAGCGACGACTACCTGCCGGACCAATCTGGATACTTCTGCACGGTTACTGCACTGCTCGTCACTGCAAAATGAACAGCACTGAATCCGGCTTTCCCGCCCTGTTTCGTTGGGCGAACCCTGATTTCTGTAGTCTAATTTATATATTGGCTGAAAGTACACCTCCTTCAGAGAACAGGTAGAAACTCCGTTACAGTATCATCTCTTCGATCTCGTTGAGCGTCTCCTCGTCCACGAGGTCGCACTTGTTCAACAGGAGGATGTCGCAGAACTTGATCTGTTCGACCAGGAGGCTCCCAAGACCTTTCTCGGTGTCGCCGTCCATCAGCGATTCCTTTGAATCGAACGTCGTCCAGAACTGGTGAGCGTCGACTACAGTGACCGTGGTGTCGAGCTCGTAGTAATCCATCACCTTGATACCGGTCTCCTCGTAGAACTCCGTGGGATCGAGGTCACCCGGGTCAAATCCCATGGTGAGCGTCTGGGCGACGGACAACGGTTCGACGACGCCAGTCGATTCGATAATCAGGTAGTCGAACTCGCGGGCTTGTGCGAGCTTCGCGAGTGCGTCCAGCAGGTCGTCGCGTAGCTCACAGCAGATGCAGCCGTTCGAGAGTTCGATCAGGTCCTCGTCGTCTTCCGAGATGTCCGAGTGTTCGGCGACGCGCTCGGCGTCGACGTTCACTTCACCCATGTCGTTGACGAGGACCGCGACGTCCTGGTCCGTTCGCGTGTTCAGGAGGTTGTTCAGCACGGTCGTCTTGCCCGCGCTGAGGTTGCCGCTCAGCACGGTGACGGGAATCGTCTCTCGACTTATCTGTTATTAAAATTTGGCCATGTCTTATTTATAATTGGCTATCTAACATTCTATATTGTTAACAGTGACACCCGAAGAAGCCCGTAAACACGAGTCGCTCGACGTCACAATCGTCGGCGCAGGTGCCGCTGGCGTCGGTTTGGGGGCCGTTCTCGCGGATTTAGGTCTCGACTCCTACGCCATCCTCGAGCGAGACGAAGTCGGGGCGTCGTTCCAACAGTGGCCAGAAGAGATGCGTCTCATCACGCCATCGTTTCCCAGCACCAGCTTCGGCTGCCGGGACCTGAACGCCGTCACTACTGACACCTCACCCGCATTTGCGCTCGACCGTGAACACCCGACAGGTGGAGAGTACGCCGAATATCTCCAAGGAGTCGTCGAGTTTCACGACTTACCCGTCCGGACCGGTGCAGAAGTGGAGTCGGTACAGCGACACGACGACGGGTTCGTACTTCACACGTCTACTGGCATCATCCAGAGCAGGTTCGTCATCTGGGCGGCCGGACAGTTCGGGCAACCGAAGGACGATCCGTTCCCCGGTGCGAGTCACTGCGTCCACAACTCCCGAGTCGAGTCCTGGAGTGCGTTCGCCAGCGAGTGTGTCGAGGACCCCATCGTCATCATCGGCGGGTACGAGAGCGGTATCGACGCGGCACTCGCACTCGCTGACCTGGGTCACGAAGTGCTCGTCGTCGACGAGGAAGGGCCGTGGCAGTTCCGGGGACCAGATCCGAGTGAAGTACTCTCTCCATATACGAGCCAGCGGCTGCGGGAGGCCCTCAAATACGACGCACCGATCGCCCTCGAAGACGGAATCCGAGTTGAGCGCGTCGACGTTGAGGAGGAGACGTTCGACGTAATCGGTACTTACGGAGCGTGGTTTACCACCCAGAATCGGCCAGTTCTTGCGACTGGATTCGAGAGTGGACTCGGTCTCGTCGACGAATACTTCGATTTCGAGAATGGCCAGCCCCAGCTGACCGAACAGGACGAGTCGACCACCAGCCCTGGCCTGTTTCTCGCCGGTCCACAGGTCGCGCACAACGGTCAACAGTTCTGCTTCATCTACAAGTTCAGGCAGCGCTTCGCCGTCGTCGCCGACGAAATCGCCACAAGACTCGATATCGACCGAACTCCCCTCGACGAGTACCGCGAGAAGAGCATGTTCCTCGAGGACTTGTCCTGCTGCGAACCCGATATGTGCGACTGCTAATCATGGCACGAGAGACTCCGCAGAAAGACGGTGGAACCGAGCAGCCGAACGAGGCGAGAGACGACGACCGACACGTCTGCCGGATGACGGGCCGCGAACAGGGTCTCGTCGGAAAGTACGACATCTGGCTCTGCCGGCAATCGTTCCGTGAACTGGCTCCGAAGATGGGGTTCAAAAAATATGACTGACGCACGGAGCCTCACGAGCAACGTCCCATCGACGGAGAACGACGGGAAGGCAACTGTCGTGGTCGTCGGTAAAGAGAGCGTTGGGAAATCGGAACTCGTCGCCGGTCTCTCTGGGACGAATCCGACGACGGGAAACTTCCGGGGAACCACCGTCGATGTCGAACGATACGAGTCGGACGAGTTCGTCTTCGTCGACACACCCGGCATCCTGCTCGGGACGGACACCGAGACCACCCGAGCGGCGATCAGAGCCGTCGAAGAGACTGATACGGTACTACTCGTCGTTCGCGCGACGAACATCGACGATGACCTCGAAGACCTGCTGCCGCTGGTGCAGGGAAAAGTCGGTGCGATCGCAGTGACGTTCTGGGACAAAGTGGCGAACCCGACCGAAGCACGTACTGAACTGGACGCGCTCGCCGACGACCTCGGAGTCCCGCTCGCTCCGGTGGACGTGCGAAACGTCTCCCGCGTCGCAACTGACGGCGGCAGTACTGCAGTCGACGGAACCGATCACAGGCACCTCGTCAGCGCGCTTCACGACGTCGACGAGTTCCCGGGGCTGCTCACGCCTTCAATTCAGAGAATCTCATTCGTCGAGACTTCCAGATGACACCGACCACCCCGAACTTCAACCACCTTCATAACCGGTTCATGACCGAGAGACACGTTCTAGTCGGAGAGGCTCCCGACCGTCCCGATTACCTTCCTCAGCATCACTGGGAGTATTTCGCCCTCGCAGACGCTGCCCGTGCTGCTGGCTGGGAGCTCGAGGACACGGAGACTACGCTACGGAACCAGTTGACCTCCTGGTTGGCACGTGTACTTAGGGGTCAAGGGTAAGAGATACCAGTAAGAGAGGACTTCTAGAAGATAAATACTCGAATAGATGAGGGCTTTCGTACAGAACTACCCCTGAAACCCAGTAAGTGACCAAGATTCATCTGAACTTCCGGAGGAATCGAATTCGGGGGCGCTAATCATCGTCTGCTCCGACAAGAAGTGTTCCATCGACAGCGTCGGCCGTCGCAAGCGCATATGCATCGCCGAGTGCCATCGTATACGCTTCCTTGAGCGCGGCTGCACCGTTCCAACACTCTCGAGCATCAAAGACTGTGACACCCAACTCTTCGAGCCGCTCGAGACTTGCCCGGACATCAGCAGGTCTATCTGGCCAATACTAGGACTGAGACGTGCGTTTTCGGACACGAACCACTCAGAAAACGCTACGTCTCATTCCTTCAACCTTATCTGAACACTGCCTGCTCACACACGCTGCAATTATTAAGAATAAGTAAAGAAATAATAATTTTGATTATCTTCGGGGTCGGTGTTGCCAACAATCGTGTCGACAACGTCAACGGAGGTCGGAACGGTCGGGAATGAGCGCGAGACGCATCACATCGCGTTCGTCGGCGATCCAGGCGTCGGCAAGACGACGATCGCCGCGCTCGTCACGGCTCGACTCGCCGAGCGAACGCGCGTACAGGTTACCGGTGAGGCAACGCAACTGGTGACCGACCGCGACGTTACCACCGACGGCGCACTCGGTGTCGAGTGGACAGTCGAGGACTGTCCATCGGGTACGAAGGCGATCGGATCCCGTGCCGAACGCCTGGATACGGTGTTCGTCGTTGCAACGCCCCAGACGCTCGAGCGCGTCGTGAGGTACGAGCGGGTCGCCAGCCGACACGACGTCGACTGGTTCCTCCTGGTCAATCGGTTCCGCGAGTCGGCGAGGGATCGACTTCGAACGGTCGACGGACCGGAACTCGCCGAGTACTTCTACGACGACGAGGAGATATCGTCGGCGATCGCCGACGGACGCGTGCCTGTGCTTTCGGACTGGACCGTCGAGGCGATACTCATCGAAGCCATCCAACCCGACCGACAGGGAGCCGAGCGAGCACTCGAGGCACTCGAACGTGGCGAGCAGTCGATCGTCGACGTCGAAGTCGAGAAGCGAGGCGATGCTGCTCCGCTCATCGACTCGTTCGAAACGGCCGGATACAGCGCGGCCTATTTCGAGTGTAACTGCCGATGCCATGACGGACACGTGCTGGCACGCCGACGACTAGACTGAATGAGAGATAACGAACGTCTTTCCCCGAGCGGAGTGCGGTCCTCTCATCAGTGGATCGGCGGACGACGATGACGGAGGCGGATACCGACGCGGTCGTCACAATCGTCGGCGGGGGCGTCCACGGCGTCCATCTGGCGGTTCGTCTACTGGACGCTGAGCTATTAGAGCTGAGTGAGTTACGTATCATCGATCCGGCTGGTCTGCTTGAGGCGTTTCGCCGACAGTGTCGCCAGTGCGGGATGGTCGAGTTTCGATCACCGTTCGTCCATCACGTCGATACCGATCCGTTCTCGCTTCGGGACTTCGCTCGAGCACACGGTCGCGAGGACGAACTCGTGCCGAGCACGGTCGGCGCGGATCGACCGACAGTGTCGCTGTTCTTCGATCACGCCGAGTGGCTCTGCGATCGGTACGACCTCGAGTCGATCTGGTTGGAGGCTCGGGTCACGGATATCGCCGATCGTCGAGGCGTCGTCGAGATCGAGACGAACCACGGTCGTATCGACTCACGGTGGTGTCTCCTCGCTGTCGGGCACGGTGGCTCGTTCACGTACCCGGAGTGGGCAGCGGACCTGGCCTCGACGGAACCGGTGACCCACGTCTGGGATCCGGGATTCGACCCCGATGCGATTGGGGAGACATCGACCGTCGGAGTCGTCGGCGGCGGGATCACCGCCGCGCAACTCGCGACGACGCTCGCCCAACCGGGCCGTGACGTGGTGCTGTTCGCCCGAAGCCCGTTTCGCGTGGAGACGCTCGAGGCAAGCACCGACTGGATGCATTTCTCGGGTGCTATCGAGAACCTCCACGCACACCCTCCCGGATCGCGTGCTCGCGAGGAACTGGTTTCGGACGCTCGGTACGACGGAACGATGCCCCCGTACGTGTTTCGTCGACTCCAGCGAGCGCTCGAGCGGAAGCGGGTCGAACTCGAGCAATCGGAGATCACGGTCGCGACGGAAGCCGGTGGAACGGTCGTCGTCACCTGTCGCGACGGCAGCGCGTTCTGTCTCGACGAACTGATCTGCGCGACGGGGTTCGGATCGCCGTACGATGGCGAACTGTTTCGCCACCTACGCAGAGAATCGTCGCTGCAGACTGGGTATCATGGGGCACCCGTTCTGGACGACGACACGCTCCGATGGATGCGCCAGGACGAGACGCCCTCGCGAATCGCGGTTTCGGGCGCCGCCGCAGAGCAGGTCCTCGGTCCGTTCGCTCGAAACGTCATCGGTGCCAGACGTGCGGGAGAGCTGATCGCCGGATCTCTCGAGTCCGACCTCGACGCCGAGAAACGAACAACCAAGCTGTGAACTGAATCGAACCTTGTTCGTCGTCGTACCGTACTCGATCAGTCGGACGCACCCATTCCGGACGCCGATTCGCTCGTGCCATCCGCCTCGGAACGGTGACGGCGGTGTTTGATGGCAGCCGTGATCCGATCGCCGGCTCGTCTGGCACCCGGAATGTTGGGCGCGTACGGGCCGACTGCCCCGAGGGCGAGCGCTCCGGAGACATACAGCGGAACGAACCAGCCGTCGTCGCGCTGCCAGGCGAGTGTGTCGTCGTCGAGAACGGGCATCCCTCGATACCCTCGAGCCAGTTCGAGTTCGTCGGCGATTCGATCGACGAACGGGTGATCGAACACGGGTTCGAATCCAGTCGCGAGAACGACGCGGTCTCCGAGCAACTGCAACCCGTGATCCAGGGAGAGCCGAACCGACCCGTCTTCGACCGTCGCCGAGTCGACCGCACCCTGTGCGAGCGTAAGCTCGCCCTCGTTGATCCGGTTCCCCAACTCCTGATAGAGGTACGGTGGAATCGTCGCAGCGTTTCTAGCATCCGAAATCACCTCGAACCGGTCACTCGATCCCGGTGGGTGTATGTGGAGGGTTTCTTCGACGTGTGACCAGTTGATCCACGGCGGATCCGCCTCGGAGACCTCCCACTCGAGCGGATGCCGTGATAGCAAGGTCACCGACTCTGTCTCGCTCAGTTCACACGCGAGTTGCGCGGCCGTGATGCCGCCGCCGACGACGATCGTTCGATCGGCCGACGCGTCGGGGTCGAACCCCTCCCAGATGTGTTCGACGCCATCGAGACCGGCGGCCCAGTCGGGCCACCGATAGTGCCCGCCGTGGCCAATCGCCAAGATGCAGTAATTGGTATCGATGGGACCTTCGGTTGTCTCGAGCCGAAGACCCGTCCCATCGGGGAGTTCATGTATCGCATCAACGGCGGCCCGACGATGCAGCGAGCCGAGATTCTTTCGATCGATCACGTAGTCCGAGTAGTCCAAAAAGAGGTCGAGCGACGGCCTCGGTGGGTAGTCGACCGTCGGAACGAGTTCGTCCTCGCGATCGTTCGCTTCGGCGAAACTCTCGAGCCCGAACGGTTCGGTTCCGACGTGGTGAACGAACGTCGATCGAAGTGCCTCCATGCCGCAGGCCTTTGCCTTCTCACGGAATGACGCCAGCAATCGGTCGTGGGGATCGACGATGAGAACGTCAGATCTGTCGAACGGAGCGTCTTCGAGGAGACGTTGGGCGAGGTACGTGCCGTGGATCCCTCCTCCGACGATGATGCAGCCGAATTCACGGGTTGGGTTGCCTGTCGTCATATGAGATACGTCGCGTCAGTGCTCGAAGACAACCCTCTATAGTTAATAAGAACTTGGATATTATACTAGTATGTATTATTTCGAAGAATGGTATTAGCAACGTATGGAAGAGCAGACGATCCCGGTGACGGTGCTCTCCGGGACACTCGGTGCCGGCAAGACGACCACGCTCAATCACGTCTTGGGCGAGAGCGGCGACCGCGATCTCGCCGTTCTCGTCAACGATATGGATATACTGCGAGCTTGCATCGCCTACGAAAACCAGCACCAACAACGCGTCCCGATTCTCCGATTGCTCGAGACGCGGACTAACGAACTCCGCTCACAGGATATGGATCGCCGTTCTGCTCGAGGCGGTCAGCGTACTTTTGGGCGGGACTGGTAAACCGACCTGTCGTGACGACCATTCCGCGCTTGGGTCCGTCGAAGTCAAACGTCGCAATGGCTGAATGAAGTTTCTGTACGACTGGCCGTCCAACAGTCCCTGTATGCTTACACTCGACAACAATCGCTCGCCGAGTCCCGTCGACGACCTCTTCCATCAGAATATCTCGCCCCTTATCAGCCGTTTTTGCGGCCTGCCGGACGTTTTCGTAACCGAGATTTCGGAAGACATCCTCCATCAGGTCCCCGAATTCGAACCCAGAGAAATTATCCAAGACAGCCATTTCGGAGATATTCAGAACACATCACTTAATTGCCAAATATATTCTGAGTCGCTTGAGTGTATCAAATAGTTAGGGGTAGTGTTGGGTATTCACCCAACGTACTTTTGATGTTGGGGAACATCCCAACAGATGGAGGATGGGCCATGAACTTACGCATCGGTATACCCACGTCGAAGCCGGACTCGTTGAAAACGTCGTCATACGACGTACGACCGATACAAACACCTACCCGTCCGGCTGGAAATACACACTCCACTTGGGCACGCTACAAGACCTGACGCTCATCCGCTACGACAACGCTCACGAAGATGCCAAAGGCCATGAACTCCACACTGCTGCTGGCGATACTGATCTCGAGTTTCCTGGAATGGAGGAACTCCTCGTTGAGTTCTGGGCCAATGCTGACGAATACTGGGACACCACTGGCGGCAATCCGCCACGTCCCTATTGAAAACTGCATACACCACACCAACCGATGACCACGCTTCACATCACCGTCGGCGATCGAGCACAGGTTCGTAAGGACACTCTCCAGTTCATTCAAGACGCTGAAGCTGATGAACTAGATCAGAGTGATGAGCAGGCAGTCCTCCAGTTCGGTACCTACGACGATCTCGTTGACAGTCTCACACCACTGCGTCTAACTCTCATCCAAGCAATCGCCAAAGAGCACCCCTCCAGTATGCGTGAAGCTGCACGACTCGTCGATCGCGATGTCTCCGATGTTCATGCAGACCTGAAGCACCTCGAGGTGCTGGGTATTCTCGAGCTTGAGGAAGGTGGCCCTGGTGGCGCGATACAACCAATCGTCCCATTCGACAAAATAGAGATGCATATCGACTACCCCCTCCTTGACGACGGCGACGCTGACAGTGCTCCTGCCAGCGCAGATTAGTCTTCCGGTTTACTTATCTGTTCACCGACACGAAGCGCTCGCAGAAGTTGAATCACTGCTGATCGGGACTGCGTACGATGCATAATACATACCTAGCGTCTCCCTGAACGAGAGCGGAGCACCAGACGACGTGCCGATCAAAGTGGAGACCCCTGCGCCCACTGACTGACGACTCTCTAGCTGCTCGAGTCCGGCGTCTTTTGTGAGACCCACTGAGGGGCGGAGGTTTTCTCGAGTTCAGTCCGATTCGGTCCGATTCGACTCGAGAAGCGGTGATCGAATATGACTACGAGCAGAAGCTCCCGGGAAACGTTCGACGATTCGGACACCCGGAACAACGAGATGCACAGCACGATCGAAACATGGATCCAGGACCTCGTCAATGAGGTCGATGACGCCGTCTCGAGCGAGCAGTTCAAAGAATGGTTGGACGTCCAGAGTCGCTTCCACGACTACTCGCACCGAAACACGCTGTTGATCACACTCCAGTGTCCACACGCGACACGCGTTGCCGGCTATCGAACATGGCAAAACGAGTTTGACCGGCACGTCAAAGAAGGGGAGACGGCGATCTAGATCTGGGCACCCATCATCGCGAAACAGTGTCCTGACTGTGGAAACTCGCCGTCGTATCACGAGCGCAGTGACTGTGAATACGATGAAACCCCCCCGGACAGCTGGGAAAAGGGACTCGTGAGCTTTCGGCCAGCAGCCGTCTTCGATATCTCACAGACTGACGGCGAGCCACTGCCCGACCTCGAGACAGAAGCGAAAGGTGACGCTGACGAGTTAGTTCCCGCACTCCTCGAGGCGACAGACACACTCGAAGTAGACGTCGAGGTTGTATCACCTCAAGACTGGTCGCATGGGAACGCCAAAGGCGTCTGCCAGTATCAGCCAGCAGAACAGCCACGCGTCGCCGTCCGTGATCGCGAGAACGACGCTGATCTCGCTATCACGCTCGTTCGCGAGTACGCACATGCGCTGTTACACAGCGGCGTAGACGACGAGGCTGAGCGATCAAAGCGCGAACTCGAGGCCGAAGCGGTCGGCTACATCGTTGGGCGGTACTTCGAGTTGGATAACAGTGGATCAGCGTTTTACCTCGCCGCGTGGCACGGTGACGAGCCGGAGACGATCCTTAACCGGCTTGAGTGGATCCGTTCGACTGCCCAGGAGATCATCGACGTCGTCAGCGAGGTAATCGACGATGAGCGATCGGGTGCTTCTTTTTGAGGATCTTCAGGACAGGCGTTTGTAATGGTTTTTTATATTATAAATCAGTGGAGTGAATCCCCGAACTGGATACTGATCACTCTAACAGCGGAAGTGGTGGGGTAGTGAGTATATAACCCACTTTCAGTACCTCATCCAGATTGACAACGTTATTTCCTGTTGAGGAGTAGGGTGAGCTTCTTGAGGCACTCAGACAAACTCACGGTACCGTGAGTTCGTCTGTGAAAATCCTCGCACCGGGACCTCTTCCGGTCATTCGTGCTATCTGTGAGGAAAGTGGCCTCATTGAGGTTCTCAATGAGGATCTCGATTGGGACGAAGACCGCTCCCAGCTTTCGCCCGGGTTGCGGCTCATGGCGTTAATCATGAACTGTCTGACTCAAGGGCAGCCGATGTATCGGCTGCCCGAATTCTTCCGTGATACCGACACAGAGAACCTCTTTGGCGAGGATACTGAACCTGAAGATCTCAACGACCATACCCTTGGACGAGCACTCGACAAACTCTCTGAGGGCGACCCAAGCACGGTCCTCGGGACCGTGCTGGTCGAAGCCGCTGCTCGCGAAGATGTTTCTACCGACGTGCTTCACGCGGATACCACCTCTTTCTCCGTTCACGGACTCTACGAAACTGACGAAGACACAGACGAAACACTCTCTATCACGCATGGCTACAGCAAAGATCATCGGCCGGATCTCAAGCAATTCCAAGTCGGGCTCGGTGTCAACCGAGCCGGCGTTCCCGTCGTCGGAGACATCCTCGACGGGAACACCTCTGACAGCACCTGGAACACTGACCTCATCGCTCGGCTCCGTCAGCGGCTCGCCGCTGACGAGCCCCCCGTCTATGTCGCTGACAGCGCGGTCGTCAATCAAACATCGCTCGATCAAGCCGCTGCTGAGGGCATCTCCATCATCAGTCGACTCCCACGTACATACAGCGCGGTCGATACGCTCATCGACCGCGCGTGGGAGGCCAACGACTGGACCAATCTTGGAACGTTTGTCGATGACGAAGACGACGAAGACGCTGCCTCCTACCAGATTCAAACCTTTCAAACTCCCATCTCTGAACACAATTTGCGGTGTGTCGTTGTCCATTCGTCCACGCTTGACGGACGCTCTGAACGACGCATCGACAACGATCTCGACAGCACCGAAGAAGATCTTGAAGACGCGGTCGGTCAGCTGACCGACCGCTCGTTCGCCTGTGAACCCGACGCTCAGGAAGCGTGGGACGCGTGGCTCGACGATCACAACAATCCCTACTTCGAATTCGAAGCAAAGGTCGTTGAAACCGAACAGAAGAAGAGCCGCGACAAACCGGGACGACCGCCGAAAGAATGGGACCCATACGAAACCGTGTTTCAGATCGCCGCCAGCGTCCAGCGGGACGCGGCGGCGATCGCCCATCGCAAGAAAAGAGCCAGCTGTTTCGTAGTCGTCACCTCGTTGGACGATGCAGAAGAGTGGCCAGCAGAGCGAGTACTGCGGGAGTACAAAGAACAGCAAGCGGTTGAGCGTCGATTCCCAGTACTCAAAGATCCGAAACGCGTCGGGCCGGTCTACCTTGACCGGCCCGAGCGTGTCGAAGCGTTAGGGTACGTGCTGCTGATGGCGTTGCTCGTCTACTCACTCATTGAACGACGCGCACGCGAGGCGCTGAAAGATGCGGATGAACCGATGGATCTGGCCGGTGGGCCGACGAGTTTTCGGCCCACCGGCCGACGCGTCTTGGAACGCTTCGAAAACGTGCTCGTGATGCAGACTGACGGTAAACGAGAGCTTCCAGACAATGACAATCTCCCGAAACGGGTTCTTGAGTTGCTTGATCTCAGCATTGCCGCGTATGGGATCGAATCGAAGGTGTAAGCGCGGCCAGAGAGGCAAACCTCTCTGGCTCGCACGTTTGTTTCGCAATATTTTTAGTTCAATCACATGTTGAGAGGGCCGTTATAATCTATCAGATGATAACCTACTTGATTTCTATGAAATAGACTTGCAGATCATGCCAATTTCGGAAAATAACTCGTGAAATCGGAATCAGGTACTGAAAGTGGGTATTAACGGTAGCAAGCGGGACGACTGGCAGGGCCTGACAGACTCATGTCCAGAATGCGGGAGTTGTGAATTCAGTCATTTTAGGGTAACTGGAGGGCACTACGGAAAGCAAGGCAGCTCTGTAATTATGCGGACAGACTACTGGAGCGCAGAACGGACTCTACTCACCAAGTGCAAGTCCTGTAATGAAGAACTCTTCAAACACCCAGCTTTCGATCTGCTCTTCGACCCAGATGGTGAGAATAACGCTGTGTTCGAAATGTGATTACAGAGTCCAAGGCGAATGCCACCACGTTCACGCGGGAGATGAAGCCGACGTGGTGATTGTCCCGCCCTGGCTGGCGGTTACTCCTTACCCATCTGGGCAAGTATGAAATCCTCTCGAGACGTCTCGAGATTTCGTATTGAGTGACTTCTACCCAATCTCGAGTGCATCGACGGCCTCGAATGATTCGACATCGTACTCGAGGAGGCGGTCGGCGGCCAGGCGTGCTCGTCAAGTTCGTGATCGCGTCGCCTTCCGCGACGAATCGCGCATACTGCAGGTAGTCTGGCGCTGCTTCGGCGGCCCCGTTTCCGTGCCTCGTCGATCTCGCCGAGCCCAAGATACGAGAGAACCATATCTCTTACCCCATCTCGACCACCGTCTGCAGCATCGAGTAGACGATCAGTTTTCGCTTTTTCGTCGTCGATGGCCTCGCCGATGAAGTCTCATAACATGATTACATCAGTCATAATTTATAAAAATTGAATTTACAAACATGCCTTTAGCTCTTGTAGCGTCTACGCTATCGACAGTGAATAACGCCGCCACTGCTGTCAATACTAGCAAGAGCGAAGGAAAGAACTCAGGTCATCGTCACCTAAAATCGAAGTACTCGCGCAGGTATTCACGCCCTTCGGTGAAGGTGTCGTAGTCGGTGGGATCAGGGCTTGCAACAAGCATAATTCCACCGTCGTCAAACTCCTGATGTTTCCAAGTCGGTGCACTCAATAACCATTCCCGACCGTACTCGTCAACCAGTTCCGGCGCAAAGAGCATCAGCCAGCTCACGTCTGCGATGCGATTGTTCGCGATGCTCTCATTGGTTACCGGCTTATCAGGCCCCCAGTTCTCGCCAATACTCCCAACGTGTTCCGTATCAAGTCCGTATCCATATATATAGTCATCAGACGCAGTATAAACAGTCTCTACGATGTTTAAAAGCATAGACACCCGCTCATCAGTAGCATTGTAACCAGAAAGATCTTCAGTTTGAACTTGAAGGCCAATCGCTGACCTCGAAGGTAAAGTATACCATTCAGGATCATCATCTTCATTGGCAGTCACAGATAACCCAAATGACTGATCATTAAGTCTATGAGATATATAAATGCGTTTTTTCTCGTTTGGATACCATTCCACCAAGTATCCATCTATATCAGAAGTGTGGCTGTGAACCTTATCAAGGACGGCGCTAGCCTCGGTATCCTCTAGTATGAGATCGATTTCGATTGACTCAACCATCAGTTATCGACCCCCCATTCCCAAGGTTCGTGAGACGTTTCTCCAAACTCGATGCTATCCAAATAGTCCCATGCGTTGTATCGCACTTTGTCATTTGATCGAGGCAATCTTGACACGAGATGCATCTCAGTCTGTCCAATATCGTTTCGCTGTTGTTGAAGACCTTTGAGGTATACAGCTTCGCTCATCTCGATAAGTCGTAACATCAATTTTCCTTACTCTCCAAGTGTCTTCCAAGATGGACGAGAAGTCTGCGCAAGTGTTCCTTCCACCACGTGAGCGGTGCTTTGAACGTCTCCGTCTCGCCCGCTTCGGCGAGACGGTGACGTGTGTCCATTGCGAGAGTGACGACGTTGTCAAGCGCGGAACAACCGGAAAAGACGCCCAGCAGTACTGGTGCAAGGGGTGTGAGACGTACTTCAACGACCTCACAAACACGATCTTCGGCCAACATCGCTTCGAACTGGAAGAGATGTTCTATATCGTCAAGGAGATGCGATCTGAGCCGACCGCTCAGATCGCTCGTGACCTTGGCCGAGACTACGAAGCTGTTCTCAACTTCGTTCACAAAGTCCAGGATGTGAGCGGGGAGATCGATGAATTTGAGCTGTACGATGTCTGTGAAGCTGACGAGATCTACGTAACAGCTGGTGAGAAAGGGATCGAAGACGAGGATCAGAGTCCGCGCAAGCGCGGACTCAAAAAAAGGGACGAGGACGATTCGAATCAGACAAACCACCGGTGTTGACACTCGTCCGTCGGGATGACGGACGAGTTCGGTTTCTCGTCTGCAAGGATCTCCAAGACGCCGACGAAGACATCGCTGAATACGGTGATGGAAGCGTCATCCTCTGTACCGATGATTACACAATCTACGACGAGATCGAGGAGAAGGAGGGGGTGGACGGCCATCTGGCCGTCACCCACTCCGACACCTACGTCATCGGCGATGCCCACACGAACACCTGTGAGAACCGCCACAGCTTCCTTCGCCAGTGGCTGGCGAAGTTCAGAGGTGTCTCAAAACATCATCTCCAACGGTATCTCAATTTCCTTGAACTGAAACTCAATGAACCAGATAGCTGGTTCGAGAAACTCCTATGTTACAATGTATCGGGATGAGCGAAGAATTGAATAGATATCAGGTTTAACCAGCGAGTGAACTCCCCTTGGACAATGCCGACTTGGTAGCAGAATATATTCTTCGGGGGAGGGGGTATCAGAGTGTAAGTCGGTGATATCGACCAAGAGGCGGCCAGTCCGTGGAAAAGAGACTCAAGACAAAGTGTAATGAGTCGTGCTACTCGAATTGTTCCGTGATCTGACTCAACCGGTTGTCATCACCAACTTTGTCAATCACGAGATCAGGATCAACCGAAAGGCTGTACATATTCGTCATTCCACGTCCACGCCCACGACCGCGGCGGTCACCCTCAAGAATATTCCCATGTGCCAAATCATTGAGTTTCTCCCTGAAAGTACCCTGCTGGTAAGTGTCGGCCCCAATCTGTTTCGTAAACCGCTTGTATCGACGATAGAGTTGTGTTGTCCCTTCAGGCGCGTCACCCGATAGCTCAGACTCAAGGACAGTTAGTAGAGCGATTTTCCGTTGGATCGTCTCACCACGAATTCCTTTTCCAATCGTCTCTTCCTGAATTTCTTCACGGGCCTCTCGGACATGAGATTCCGTGACGATATCACTACCATCGTCTAGCGCGAGATCACACGCGGTAGATAAGAGATGAATCGCCTGCCGTGCGTCGCCAGTATCTTGGCCAGCAAGCGCTGCGCAGAGCGGTATTACATCTCCAGAGAGGGGTCGTGTCCCAAACTCGTCTAGAGTCGTAACTGACTCCTGTGGAAGCAGGGTCACCTCTGGTACCTACCCCGAAGTGACCCATGCACGCCACAATTGACGCGCAGTTCACAGTTAGTCTCGACCAAGACAAAACGCTACCGCTTGCCACTCTCGCTGAATCTCTCACTGAGATTCAGCTTGAGGCCACTATCCTCGAGGAGCTCGTTAGAAGCCTCGACGAGCGCCTCGTCGAGGCGTACTGTGGTGAGAAACATGCGCGCGGAAACGGCGACTGCCGTTTCCAGCGCGCTGGAACCTCCACACGAACCACTGTGACAACCGCAAGAGAACACGAATTCACCCTCCATCACGTCAAAGACACTGCTGCTACCGACGGCGATCCGACCTATTTCCGTCCGCTCGAGGATCTTATCGACTTCGACGGCCAGCGCATCTATCAAGAGGATATCTCGCTCCAGGCTGCCGAACTTGCTACTTCGCTCAGCTATCGTGATGCCGTCGCCCACGGCGACGGCTTCACTCCCATGCCCTCGATCACGACGGTCAACCGCCGAGTCCGTGAATACGGCAGCAAGCTCGGCGACTTCGTTCGTGATCGGCTTCCTGGGACGAATGCAGACACTGTCGTTCCTGACGGAACGAAGTGTCATAGCCAGCAGGACCATTGCACCTACCATGATGTCAACGTCACCCTCGGCCGTTTGCCCGAGGGTGACGACACAGAAACCACACTCTTAGACGTCAACGTCAACGAATCCAGGGATGAAACAGCAGAACCCCTCGAAGAGACTGAGGCGATCACTGACGACGCCACAGTCGTCAGTGACGCCGAAAAGGCGCTTGTCGATGCGTTCGAAAGTGGAGACCGATCTCACCAGCTCGATCTCGTTCACGTCGGTCGAACGCTCGGTACAAGCTCTGGAAAGACGATGCGTTTCCGCTCCCCGAGCGGAAAGCGATCGTCTCTGGCGTTACGGATGATCTATTCCATCTGAAGAACTCTGTCGCACTCCATGCACCGAGGAATGAGCGTTTGGCGATCCGCGAGCGGATCGACCAAACGCTCGAGAATCTCGAGAAGGAAGCCTGGAGGTTAGAGCGTCAAGACTCCCCGAAAGCTACGACGTACCTCCGGGAATGGGCAGAAGCAACCGTGACGTTCGCGGAACTCGCGCTTGATCAACAGCAGGTTCCGTGGACGTCAAACGTGGTCGAACGAGCCATGGGTGAAGTTTCGAAGCGGTGTAAGAATCAATGGATGCGGTGGTCAGAAGCAGGGTTAGAGTCGCTTCTCTGGTTGAATTTGGTGCAGTATGCCGATCCCGAGCAGTTCGCGGCGTTCGCCGACGAACTGCTCGAGCGATCAGCCAAAACAGCCATCACAATGGAGGTGTCAGTTGACGCTACCAGAGGCGAACTCTAGACGAGTTTGGGACGGGACCCACATATTCAATCTCTTCTCGAGAGATTATCTCCTGTGCTTCCCCGGTTAGCCTATTATATACGACGACGGCATCGGGATACACGCGATAGACTATCGGTCTTATAGTGATCCATCCCACAAAAATTTGGAAGAAAGTACGGATGGCGATGATAGTTGCAGCACCGGCTATAGCACCGGATAGTGTCCCGCTGACTATTCCCCCTATCAACCCGCCGACGAGAACGAAAAGAACTGTAGGCATAACGAAAGAAAAGAGAATACCGCGAAATAGCGATACTATAAGTGCAGCACGCCAGTCGGTGTGAAACTCTGCAACCGTCTTGCCATCTGGGATTTTGACTGTTGGTTCTTCGCCCACTGTCTCATCAATGAACATCGTCGATTGGACGAACCTAGGTTTTCGAAATTCGAGAATATCGTACACTACTTTTGATCCGATAAGGATCAGGCTAAGCCCGACCTGAGCGACACCGACTGTTTGGACGGCACCGATGATAACCGGCGCAATGAATGCAAGGAGGAATAAAAGCGCTAGATATGTTTTGGAAATACCTCCGGTCGCAGCGACTGTTTTGTAGTTGCTTGACCGAAACCAGGACACCAACTGAATCAGTTGGTGACCCACGATAGCAAGAATCCCGAGGGCAGCCGATGACGGTAAGACAAGTGGTTCGACAAACGAGGTAGCAATACCGGTTAATACGAGTCCCCCGAACGGCCAAAAGGCAATCAGTTGGATGACCGTCATTAGTGCATATGGGACATTGCGTGGATATATTGGCGGAAGCAAGCGAGTAAGTTGAAGGCCGCCTCGGACATCCGCTAACTCTTTGAGTGGAAATGTTGCTTTTGATCCTGATGGGCAATATTCCTCTGATGGTGGCAATTCAGCAAACAATGACTGAATCACCTCTCGGATGACAACAATCCCTGCTTCAAACCAATAGAAGAATAGAATAAGATGGGGGTCCCATCGAAACACAAAGACTCCAACAAACAATACCAGATTTGATAGCACCGCCGTGAATTGATCCCGCCGGCGCTCGATTTTAATCATATTATTATGGGAGAATTTAATATCACGGGCACTAAAATCTGTTGATTTAACTAAGACTGTCGACTCCAACACCATATTTTAAAAAACCCACAATGATATATGGGTCTAAAAATATAATATCACGTATTATATAACTGATATTAAAATAAAACAGCGGAAATAGCTACTAATCTCTTTCGGGATGAATTGTTACACGTGATGACCGGTTAACCGTGGTTAACATACTGACCAACCAGTCACTTCACCCCCAGCGGCACAGATATCTTTAGCATCAGGAAGGATTATCAGTACTTCACGAAGCTGGTTAGTTGAAAATCTGCTTGCGTGAAGTGTGTCTACTATCGAGCAAGCAGACAATGCAATCCACGTCTACGAGGACCAGTTTTGTGAAGTACTGAAACTTACTTGTCCCGTGGGTACTGAACACTAGAAAATCAATGGTCGAGATTCCAGATTCCCTTCGCTCTCTGTTTAGCGCCCCAATCGAAGAGCAAAATGGAACATACGTTGTCGAAGTTCCCTCGAGTGAAGTCGATCACGAGGCGTTGTCAGCCGACGAAACGTATCGCGTAGCGATTCTTGAGTCGCCTGCTTCGACAGAGTCATCGGTGCAACAGAAGACACAGCAACCTCCTTCTCAGGAGACCGTGAGCCGTTCCCCATCGGGACCTCCTGTCGAGGAAGGCGAGGTGCGTAATGTAACAATCGAGACTATCGGCGATCAGGGCGACGGAATTGCAAAAGTCGAACGCGGCTATGTCGTGATCGTCTCTGGAGCCCAACCTGGTGACGAACCTACCATCGAAATCGAGCAGGTTCAGAAGAACGTCGCATTTGCGAGCATCGTCGATAGCGATCCACGAGCACTGTGAAACACCACCCAGATAGCCGAGAGCTTGATCTGTTTCCCTAATCTGCTTATACCGGTGATTTTCTGCGCCTGAGTGGGTGAGGCGCATACTCGTGTGCCTCGAGGCCACGAATGAGTACAGATCGACCACACCAGAGCGACCAGCATCGAAATCAACTGACAGACGAGTACACGACCGACCGCGATCGCAGCTATCCAGGAGACGTTGCCCGGCTGAACGGACACGAACTCGTCGCAATCGACGAGTGGCTGCCAGGCGCGGAACCGACACCGTACGAACTCAATCTCACAGATGGCTACGAGTATCGGACACGCTACTGGCGTTGCAGGAAGTGCGGCCAAGAACGCAACCATCGCGACGAGTTCACCACCCCCTGCAACAATCCCCAGCCGCCGACTGTCCTCGAGGCAGGTGGCTACTCGATTGACGACCCACGAACTCGCCGTGCACTGAACGAGAAGTTGAACGTCCGCTTTGCAACAGTGGGCCCGGTCTACGAGGTCGAGAGTGAGAGCGGGAACACTTACAAGGTCGATATCGAGGCAGCGACGTGTACGTGCCCAGATTTCGAACAGCGCCAGCCAGAAAACGGCTGCAAGCATCTTCGCCGTGTCGACCTCGAGATCCGGACGGGACTTGTTCCTGCGCCAGATGGCACGTTCAACCGCTGACTGTCGAGTGACGAGATCACTCGAGACGGTTTGTAACCCCCGAAAGGGGTGCGGGGGCTCGAAAGGAGCCCACCGTAGTAACCCATGAGACAAAGAGAGACAACAATCACGCCGACAGCCACTGAAACAACTCGGTTCCTACATCGAGGGATCGCCAGATGACTGACCGCGACGAATGCCGAATGCCGACGTGTTCGGAACCTGCCCGCGATCGGACAGGGTATTCTGGTCGGTTCTGTTCGGACAGCTGCGAGGTCCGCTACGAGCACCTCCAAGCGGACGCTCGAGATGCTGCAGTGGACGAAGCCGAGGATCGGTACTGATGCTCGAGCAGATCGATCACCGTGGCAAGCGCTTCACGATCGGTGACAAGGACGTTGTCGACGACGCTCGTGAACGTTGTCGGCGAGCCGAACTGCACGAACGGCAGGCTCAGCGAGAGATCCGTGAGCTCGAGCGTGCGAAGGCAGTCGCTGGATCAGACGGTGCTAATCCGAATGTCGAAGTACTTGAACGATGATACCAAACATTCCCCTCGTGGTGTGACCTCGAGTGATTCATTCTGCACACGGTGTGTATGGGTGTCGAAAAGCGATACGTCCGGTGGATCAAGGACAAAGATCAGCGCCGGACATGACTGAGGGGTGAGAATGATCGGACAATGTCGCGCGTAGCGGATCACGCGACAGATGATGTACCGATGTCCTCGTTATCCGCATCGAACACACCCACACACCACTCTGCAAGTGTTCATGGTCTTCCGAAAGAGTCCATGTAACAGATCAGAAGGTTTCTATTTATAAAGGAGGGTTCTAACACGGTTTTGAGGAGTGTTCTTGTTGGACTATTTCACAGAGTTTCTCTATTCTAAGCGTTTTAGAAGCCATTTCTATGAGTTGGCAAGTATAGTAACAACAACAACATTCATATTAGTACTAGCTAGTAGTATGGCATTCAGTTGAAATACTGGATATGACCCTCTCTACAGAATCATTGTGAGTAGTAAGATGCCGAATTTCTAGTGTTTCATGTGGTCTAATCTATTGTTTCCCTTCCTTATTCATTCTTCACCAGTATTTCATATGGAAATAGGGGGGAGGCTTTCGTGAGCGGCAGAACACTTGCAAGGTGGTGTGTGTGTGTGTCCTGGTGAAGAACACTTGTAACACTTGCAGGGTGGTCAGCAAAGTTTATGTTGGATTCGCTTGACTTTCTAGGTATGACTGATCTCGACGAAAATCCGTTCAATACAACGGATCCTATATTTAAACAAAAGCAAATCCTCAAGAAGGATGAAATGCCTGACAAAATCTTTCATCGAGACGATGAAATCCAGCAGTACACAATCGCTCTCGAAGATATCATTGTTGGGCATGATCCCAACAACGTCTTCATCTACGGCCCGACTGGTGTTGGGAAAACCGCTGTCACACTCTGGATGCGGAACAAGCTCAAGGAGAAAGCTGCGGAAACCGGCGTCCCGTTGAATGTAGTCGGGCCAATCAACTGTCGGAACTACAAATCAGCATACGCGCTCGCCACAGCACTCGTCAATGATTTTCGTCCGCCTGACGACCAATTACCGAACAGCGGATACTCCACTGACAAAGTATTCGACTTTCTATATCAGGAAATCGAGAACGCTGGGGGGAACGTGCTTATCATTTTAGACGAGATCGATAACATTCCACCGGATGCTCGAAATGATTTCCTCTACGAGTTACCTCGCGCTGAAGCGAACGAGAATACGCCGATCACAGACGCGAAAATCGGGTTAATCGGTATTTCAAACGATCTAAAATTCGTTGACGTGCTCGAGCCAAAAGTCAAGTCTACGCTCGGAGAACGGGAAATTAAGTTCGGGCCGTACAACGCGAATGAGCTTAACGATATTCTGGAGTATTATGCTGATATGGCGTTCAAAGATGGTGTCCTCGAAAAAGATGTGATCCCACTTGCAGCTGCATTCTCTGCACAAGAGCGCGGTGACGTTCGGCAAGGAAAACGGATCCTACAGAAAGCGGGTGAACTTGCCCGTATGGACGGTAAAGAAGTCGTGACTTCTGAACACACGCATGAAGCGACAGAAACTGTTGAAACAGACGAGATCTTGGATTATTTTGAGCAGGATCTCACATCGCATCAAGCGATGACGTACTTAGCGGCCGCACTCGCAGTCATCGAACCGAAGCAGGAAGCAACGACGAAACGGATTTATAAATTATATTCGTCTGTAGCGGAATCAGTCGTGTCCCGTGTGAAGAGTGAACGGAAAATCTACGAATTCTTGGATCAGTTATCCATGCAGGGCTTAGTACGATCGGCTGAGCAGAACCTTGGACGTGAAGGTGGTCGGCGGTACGTGTACGATATTACAGACGACCCACGTGATATTATCGAGGCTGCCCGCAAGTCATCGTACAACAATGCTGTTCCGAGTAATGTAGATGAAATGTTAGCCTATTATTTGGAAGAAGAAGCATCTGAATACGAAGCACCAGATATATCTGATCAACACCAAGAAAATCTATGGAAATTCACGTAGACTATACAGACTTTATTTCGACACAATAGTGAACACTTGCAAGATGGTGTCCCAATGTACAGCAAGAACACTTGCAGGGTGGTGTCATAGTGAACCCAGACTCTGTATTCTACAGATCAGGAAGGCTGAATATCCTCAAAAACTGCGTGATTTAAAATAGCCCCAAATGGGGCACTTTAGCGCGTCTTAGCAGAGAAAACACTTGCAGGGTGGTGTCTATGTTATACCGTTACTATTGTTCGATTATTGCTAAACGATCTAGGGATCCAGAGTAGAGAACACTTGCAACATGGTGTCCCCACCAAACACGCTTTTCATTACGAGCATCTCCAAGCGGACGCTCGGGATGCTGCAGTAGATGAGTCAGAGGATCGGTACTGATGCTCGAGCAGGTCGATCACCGTGGCAAGCACTTCACGATCAGTGACGAGGACGGTGTCGACGATGTCGCTCGTGAACGGTGTCGGCGAGCCGAGCTGCTTGAGCGACAGGCTCAAAGAGAGATCCGTGAACTCGAGCGTGCGAAGGCAGTTGCTGGACCTGACAGTACAGATTCTGATATTGAAGTGCTCGACCAGCGACATGGAACGTTGGGGGACGGAAGACACACCGTATTTCCTGAGAAAACAGGGATGAAAATCCCCCTTCACAGATAGTTGAGGCCCCACTCACACAGAGTTTCGGTACTTCCCGACTGGTGTGAAAGCTGGAGCTAAAGCGTTGGTCCCATGAGGAAGATGTCTGGTTGAGTGAATGTGTTCAGTATCCCTCAGCCAGACGGTGTTCTTTCGGATTCGGACGTGAAAGATTTAGCGGAAGACGTCATCTGCCAGCTCCCCTTGCCAGGGATCGAGGGCTCGCCCCTCGATCCCGGCGATATCTGGGCTGTTGTCATTCTTGCAGCAGTCAATCAGACGTCCATCTGGGAGACGTGCAAGGACAACGACAACGCTGCCTGTGATGATACTGTCATGGACTGGCTCCATACGCTCAACCGAGAGTGGCTTGAGCGGGTTGCTAACCGCCTTCTCAGGGAGTTAGCGATGACGATCCTCGACCCTGATCGGTCGAGGATCGTCTCCATTGACTTCGTCGATAACCCCTACCACGGAACGTACGCCGATGAAGAAGGTGAACTCTGTCGCATGCACGCGAAAGACGGAACAACGACGTGCCACCGGTACTGCACGGCGTATCTCGTCTCGAACGGAAAGCCAGTGACGTTGGCGATGACGTACGTCCGTAGTGATGAGAAAGAGGCCGACGCGGTCGAGCGCGTCCTCGACCGCGTCGAAGCCTATCCCTTCGAGATAGAACTTCTGTTGGCAGATCGTGGCTTCTACAACGAACGTATTCTGCGCCGCTCACGGGAGATTGCTGCGACTGTCGTTCCCGTCCAAAAGAAGGGCAAGCGCATGAGGAAGAAGCTGGATACGCACTGCTCGTACATGACAACCTATCGGATGTACAAAGGCCGCGAGCGGGAACTGGAATTCCCGCTCGCGGTCGCGGTGGCATATCACGCCGGAGATCGCGGGAAAAGCGGCGAGGTCGTTCGAGGCTATGTGGCGTGCGATCTGACCGATCGCACGCCGAAACAAGTCGAACGACTCTATCGGAAACGGTCAGCGATCGAAACGAGTTACCGTGTATTTCGCCAAGCACGAGTGGTAACGACGACACAAGACCCAATCATCCGCTTCGCGTTCGTCCTGGTTGGATTCCTGTTAGAGAACCTCTGGCTTGTGCTTCGATGGGCGGTCGTCGCCCGCCCCCAGCGGGGCGGGCGCGACCTGCCCGAGGAATTCACGTTCAAGACGTTCTCTGACTGGATCAGACATGCATTAGAGGAAGAGCTAGAGCGGAGTTGGGAGATCGAGATGAACGGAACAGGTGTGCCAGAAGCATACGCGCCGGCCGCGGGCTGACGCCAGCCCGCGGCCTTGGGCAAGCTCCTGGTGAGCAACAGCATTCGCCTAGAACAGCGTATCTCAGCCTTCTTACTTCACTTCTCCTCATCCGTAGATTCTATTTCCTGTTCACTCAGTTACCACACCGGCATTCACTCCATTTGTCATGACTCAGCACAGTTCACGAAGCGACGTTCGGGAAGTACCGAGTTTACTCTGCACACGGTGTGTCTCGAGTGTCGAAAAGCGATTCGTCCGGTGGATCGAGGACGAAGATCAGCACCGGACGGGACTGAGGGTGGGCGATGATTGAATCCGGGCAGTGTCGCGCGCAGTGGATCACGCGACAGGTCATCTGTCCGATGACCTCATTATCAATCTCTTCCCGATTCCCAGTTACACGGACGCGACCGCGCATGACACGAACTCTGCCAGTCGAAAACACACTGAGAGTTCCGTTCTCAAATCGAATACTCTTCTGCCAGTTCAACCAGGTCGTAGACGTGAATCCCAGTTTTGAACCAGAGCACCCGCTCGCTCGTGTCACCGAAGTCATTATTTGAGCAGTCTAACTGTTCGGAGACTGCGACAAGGAGATTCTCAGCATCTGCCTGGCATATTTTCTTCAGCTTCGACTCGAGATACTCGGGTGTCCAGAATCCGATGATCTCGAGAATCGCTCGCCGGCCATCCGGGTGCTCGATCGCGAAATCGGGGATCATCACCTCATCACCGAGGTCAAACACATCGTTTTCGCGTAGTAACTCCCAATCCGTGGTCGCTCGCTCCCATTTCTGGGCGAGTGTCTGCTCGAGATCGCTATCGAACTGCCTGCCAGTACTGTAGTGTGAATCGAGTCCGTCAGTGCCGTCTAGTCTGAGTTGCCGTGTCTCACCCGCTGTCTCATCGACAAGTACTGTGGCAGTCATCTCCCAGCGGTCACAAAGAGGCAATGCTGGCAGAAAATTCGCCAGCCGGATGCCGTACTTTTGCGATTGGGAGAACAATGACGCTGGACCATCGAGTATGGCCTCATAGCCATCAGCATGGTCAGTTCGTTCGACACGCTTGCCGTCAGAATCGATCGGATAGATCCGGTGCATCAGTCCGAAGAGTTTGACGTAGCTGAATACTGTCCCGAAATGATCCCAGACACGGATCCGCATCTCAGTTGCGTCGTAGAGGACTGCCTGGGCGAGCGCAAGATTGTAGCGAGTTACCAGCCAGTCGACCGTCAGATCAGTGTGTTCGTACTCACCGTCACTACTGCCAGTCAGTGTCGTGGTCGTAGTCGATTGCTCGCCAGTACCGGCATACTGGTCAGCGGTCCGCGTGCCGATCTGGACAAGTCGTTTGTTCTCCTCGAGGTCAGCATACATCCCGCGGTAGCACGCTTCGAGTGTGATACCCAACTCATCAGCAACTGCACTATACACCTCGATCTTCTGTGTGTCGTCACCGAGCGTAGGCTGGCGAACAACCGGATACCGCTCGTTGGCTTTCTCGAACAGGGTCTGGCGGATCTCACGAGGCTCGACTGGAGATCTGACTTCGAACTCACACTCGTCCAGAAGCAGTTTCGCCAGTCCCTGGACGATCTTGTAGTCGGTATCCGCCACGGTGAGTTCGTCAATCGCATCCTCGAGATCGCCTTTCGGCTCACCGAGATGGGCATCGAACAGCGCAATGAGTTCGCGTGCCGTCTCTCGATAGTTCTCATCCGTCGGATCAATAAACAGCGGCTTGATTGCATCGCCGGTGGTACGAGAGCGAGCCAGATCAGCCGTCAGCATTCGTCGTCACCCCTTGTCGGCGCTGTTGGGACACGTATGTTTCCATCGTGTCTGCCGTGATAATCTCATAGAGTCGGGCCGGCTGGCGGTCATCTGTCGGCCGGAGGATGCGTCCAAGCCGCTGGGAATACTGCCGTTTCGATGCGCTTCCTGACAGGATAATCCCCACGTTCGCAGCGGGAACGTCAATCCCCTCGTCGAGCACTTGAGACGTTGCCAGCATCGAGTATTCGCCAGTCCGAAACCGCTCGAGAATCTCCGTGCGCTCGTCCGTCTTCGTTTGATGGGTAATGCAAGGGACGATGAACTCCTGAGAGATTTGGTAGGCGAAGTCATTGTTCGCAGTGAAGATAATCGCGCGATCGTCGTGGTGACGTTTGAGCAGGTTGTCGAGCGTCTCGAGTTTTTTCTCTGCCGTTCGGGCGATGCGTTCGGCGCGCTGCTTGGCGATGAGTGCCCGCCGTCCCTTCGGATCGTAGGACGTCCGTTTGAGGAACTCCTGATAACCCTCCTCTTTCCAGAGATCAAACTCGTGGCTATCGACGTAGTCGCGATAGAGCTGGTACTCCTCGTCGTATGTCTCCCGTTCCTCTGGCGTGAGCTCGACAGACATGTGGATGGTTTCGTACTCGCTGAGGTACTCGCCAGCAAGTTCATTGACAGCCTCTTCATAGACAACCGGACCGATGAGATCCTCAAGGAGTTCATGCTTTCCGTCAGGCCGTTCGTAGGTAGCAGTCAGTCCCAACCGATACGGTGCAATCGTCATCTCGGGGATTTGCTGGTAGGTCGGCGCTGGCAGGTGATGTTCCTCGTCGACGACGAGTAAGCCGAACTGGTCGCCGTATTCGTTGATGTAGCGGTAGGCACTATCGTAGGTAGTGACGGTGATTGCGGTGACCTCGTGGCTACCGCCGCCGAGAACGCCGATCGGATCTGTGAGTTGATCGCCAAAGGCGTTGGTGAGTGTGGCGTGCCACTGATTCATCAGATCAATCGTTGGTGTCACGATGAGTGTGCTCACTCCGGCATCAGCGATGGCCTGCAGTCCAAGAAAGGTCTTCCCGCTGCCAGTCGGGAGAACAACACTCCCCTGGCGGCCATGGTCGATCCAAGCGTCGAGGGCGGCCTGCTGGTAGTCACGTGGCTCGATGTGGAGTGCTGGCGTAAGATCGAGGGTAGGATAGGCCCGCGCGGTGTCTTCGAGAGCGTGAGCGAACCCGTCCTGAAGCGTTGCCTGCTCGTTTCCGTCCGACCAGGCGCCTACCCATTCGAGGAGGGATCGATATCGATATGCTTGCGTTCGGTACTCGTCGACGCGGTCGTCCAACTCCGCATAGGGGATATCGTCTGGGGCATCACGGAGTAGGAGCGTCCCGTCGTCGAATTCGACTCGCATTCAGTGTATATACAGAGGTCCCCGACCGGATTCAATATGTGGGTTTCTTGGGTTCCATTGAGGCATTCGTCCGTCTTGTCCTTCTACAAACAGGCGAGTGCCTTGGTGCTGGACTCCGAGAGGGGTCACGGTTGTGGATAGCCCAGTCAGGAGCCACGGTTGTTAGCGGCCGAGCCAGTACTGCCAGTCTGCAATCGCTTGTTCTGTGTCACGACCGGCTTCGAGAGGTTCCAGTTGCTCTAGCGGCACGCCAAGTTCTCTGTCCATCCACTCTATCGTCACGAACATCTGGCTGAGAGTCGGATCTGTCGGGGACATTCCAATCACGCGTATCGTTTCGCCTTCTTTGAGGGGAGACTCCTCTCGCTCGGTGACACAACGCGCTTCAAACGGGAAGTCCATCGTATCGTCCAGATAGGTGTACCATCCCCACGCCTGCTCTTCTGGACTGTAGGTGTCGACGATGATACGCATCTTGATGCGCTCTTCCCGCTCTTCGTCCTTCTCGGTCCATGTCATATCCACCAGTACTCATTCTAGCCTCAAGATGCTCGGGTAGGGGTGGCAGAAACCACTTGCCAACCAATCCAAGAGACACTCGATCCGCCCATAGAATAGATCTGAGTCACTGGACAAGGTTAACCAACGTGCACGCTATCGACGAGCTGAACTGCTCGAGCGACAGGCTCAGCGAGAGATCCGTGAGCTCGAGCGTGCGAAAGCAGTCGCTGGATCAGACAGTACCGGTTCTGATGGTGAGTGTTTGACCGATGACACGGAAGGTTGTGGAAGGAAGGACCCCACCATGTCCGCTTGACATCCTCCACGCCGTAAACGACGTGGAATCCCGACCGCCGTTGGGATATTAGGGTTTACAGTCCACGACCTGTTCTCGCGGGGCGAAACGGCCCTCACTCCGATCGAACAGATGGACTGAAGGCTGTGCCAACCAGCCGTTACTCCTATCCTGAGACGGACTTGGAGTTACTTTTTGTCGGATGTTCTCTGCACCGTTCACGTCCGCATTCGCGACAGTATCGCACTCCTCGCAGACGTACAACCCACGTTCGACGCGCTGATTGCCGTCTTTCGTCCCACAGGCGGAACACGTCTTTGAGGTATCACGTTCGGACTCAATCAGTACATCGATCCCCTCCGTTTCCGCCTTGTAGTCGAGTATCGACGTGAAGCGGTCAAACGCCCACCCGTGAAGATCGAGGTTGCCATGCGAGCCCCAGTTGCGAGACTCGCCGTTCTCGTTATCACGGATCCCTTCGAGATCACCGACTACGATGGTCCCGACACCCCTCTCTACGCACTCCGAAACGATCTGTTTCGAGAGGGTATGGAGGAAGTGGGTTCGACGTTCGGTACGTTTCCGGTCCAACCGAAGGCGCTCGTTCGATCGGCTATCGTCACACTTCGCTTTCTGCTTCCCAAAGTAGTATTCGTCCTCTTTCAGTGCGTTACCGGGGAAGAGGATCGACTCACTCCCGAACGAAAGCGCGGCGATGTTTGAGATACCGAGATCGACCCCCGCAACACCGTCGCCCGGTGGGTCGGGGTCGATTGACTTTCGGCAGATGAACTGAAGCCGCCATTCTTCGTACGTGTAGACGGCCCGGACCTGCTGGATATCCCACTCGGTGAGGTCTACGTCGGGACGGAGCTCGTACTCGCACAGCACGAAGTCCGAACGGTGTTCCTTCAGGTTGCGGCCTTTCGAGAGGCGAACGCGAGTGAACTGTGCATCATGCTTGAAGCCAGCCGCCTTGAACGTCACAGTAGAACGTGGGTGCGAATCGCCGCGTTTGCGGTAGCCGGGCGGTCGGGCACGGCTATCGCCGTCCCGACGCTTTGCGAACCAACCAGTGAACGCTTCAGCGAGTTCTTCGAGAACGCGCTGACTGGATTGAGAATGAAGGTCCGTATAGCGTTCGTGGCCTTTGAGTTCAGCTTTGAGTTCCCCGTCATCGGGGATCTCGCCCGTGTCGTCCCACTGTTCTTGTGCGTAGTAGCGACTGACGTTCCAGAGTTTCGATGCGGCCCATCCGAGTTGATCGAGGTCATCACTAACCTGCTGTGGGTTGGCAATTGACGCCTCGAAGGTTCGGACGGTACGCATCTATTTCTGGCTTCATAACCAGTTATAGTCCCGGAGAAGATGATAGTACCGCTCCAGTAGAGAATATCCGGCCATGCAATAGGCGATGGATTGTTGCATCAAGTGACGGTGCGCATCCACGCCCTCAAGGACGCGGTATTGCGCCTGTTCAGCGTATAACGTGTTCTACAAGAGAGACTGGTTAAGTAGACCGGGAGCCCCATTTTCGAGTTGTAAATGGGGATGGGGAAGAGATTATATCAGATGGAAAATTAAAACTCATGAGTCTTCTCCCCCCGTTTTCGAGTTGTAAAATCCGGGTCGCCTCGGGGCCACACCCAGAGGCACGTTGCCTATCACTGTGAACCGCCTCAGGGTCAAGCCCCGAGGCACTTGCCTTGCTTATCTGTAGAGTCAAGATTAGCTATTGGAACGAAACTTCTTCATTCGTTCTCGAACAACAGAGCTGATAGTTGGGTCTTCGTGAGCTAAATCAGCGAATCGAGAGTCTTCACGGATCGTCTCCATGATCGTTTCCGGGTCTTCGGAAAGAGAGAAGTACATGTGTACTCCTCTGCCACGTCCCCTCCCTCGACGCTCGAAGTCTAACACACCGTACGTACTCTGTTCAGTAACGTGATTCACGAAGGTTTCACGGCTGTATTTCTCTGCATCCATCGTGTCGGCGATAAACTGATACGTCTTAAATGCGGGACCAGCTGGAATCCACTCCAAGTTTTCTTTCGTATAGTGGGCAGTAGCCGCCACGGCATATGTGGAGAGCTTCTTCTGTGTCGAAATCCCGCTAATGTGGCGGAGTTTTCGGTTCTCAGTGTATTTCTCCTGTGCCTTGCGAACATCGGATTCAGTGACTGTATCCGCCCCCCGCCGTTCAGCTAGTTCACCAGCCCATCTGAGAAGGTCAATTGCTTTCCGTGCGTCCCCATGCGTTTGGGAACCGAACGCAGCAACAAGTGGAATGACGTCATCTGAAAGAGACTCCGGCTTGAACGCGTCGCGACGGTATTTGAGGATGCTACGCAGTTGCGTCGCATCATAGTCGTCAAAGAAGATATCATCGGGGTTGTAAGAGCTTTGAGCTCGACTATTGAGATTCTTCATGAAATCTGCATAGTTAGTAATGGTTGTAAGTGAGATCGGACCATCAAAGTCGGCGAGCTTTCGGGCCCGTGAAAGCTGGTAGATGAGAGAATTGTACTCTGCCTCCTGATACGGTCCCTCGAGCAGATCGATCTCATCGAGAATGAATATGACTCCATCGTAATGCTCTCGCATTAGTTCGTACAGGCGTTCGAGTTTTTGATCGGTTGAGACGCCGGTCTGTGGAACACCGGGATCAACACCGAGATCATCAGCGGCGGCTTTGACTAACCGATATACAGCACGATCTGCGGTCTTTGGACCCTCGCAGTTGATCGAAAGAACACCGAACACCTTTCCTTGGGACTCACACAGTTCGACGATCTGTTTACAGACTGCATGAATAATAAGCGATTTTCCTGTTCCCGAGGGACCACTCAGAAGCATATCCGGGATGCCTTCGTCCTGGAGGACAGGTTCGCTCATCCCGATACATTGTAACATAGGAGTTTCTCGAACCAGCTATCTGGTTCGTTGAGTTTCAGTTCAAGGAAATTGAGATACCGTTGGAGATGATGTTTTGAGACACCTCTGAACTTCGCCAGCCACTGGCGAAGGAAGCTGTGGCGGTTCTCACAGGTGTTCGTGTGGGCATCGCCGATGACGTAGGTGTCGGAGTGGGTGACGGCCAGATGGCCGTCCACCCCCTCCTTCTCCTCGATCTCGTCGTAGATTGTGTAATCATCGGTACAGAGGATGACGCTTCCATCACCGTATTCAGCGATGTCTTCGTCGGCGTCTTGGAGATCCTTGCAGACGAGAAACCGAACTCGTCCGTCATCCCGACGGACGAGTGTCAACACCGGTGGTTTGTCTGATTCGAATCGTCCTCGTCCCTTTTTTTGAGTCCGCGCTTGCGCGGACTCTGATCCTCGTCTTCGATCCCTTTCTCACCAGCTGTTACGTAGATCTCGTCAGCTTCACAGACATCGTACAGCTCAAATTCATCGATCTCCCCGCTCACATCCTGGACTTTGTGAACGAAGTTGAGAACAGCTTCGTAGTCTCGGCCAAGGTCACGAGCGATCTGAGCGGTCGGCTCAGATCGCATCTCCTTGACGATATAGAACATCTCTTCCAGTTCGAAGCGATGTTGGCCGAAGATCGTGTTTGTGAGGTCGTTGAAGTACGTCTCACACCCCTTGCACCAGTACTGCTGGGCGTCTTTTCCGGTTGTTCCGCGCTTGACAACGTCGTCACTCTCGCAATGGACACACGTCACCGTCTCGCCGAAGCGGGCGAGACGGAGACGTTCAAAGCACCGCTCACGTGGTGGAAGGAACACTTGCGCAGACTTCTCGTCCATCTTGGAAGACACTTGGAGAGTAAGGAAAATTGATGTTACGACTTATCGAGATGAGCGATGATCCATTTTCATCAATGACTGAACTCACCCTGTACGAAGAGGCGATGTGTTGCTCCACCGGCGTCTGTGGTCCTGACCCCGACGAGGAACTCGTTGAAGTCAGCGTCGCCCTCGACCAGCTCGAAGCGGAATTCGAGGACGTCGATATCTCGCGGGCGAACATGCAGCACAACATCGACCAGTTCCTCGAGACGCAGCGCATCTACGATCTGGTCGAGGAACACGGCCCCTCGATCCTGCCGATCACCGTCGTCGACGACGAGATCGTCGCCAAGTCCGAGTACCTCTCGTACGACGAACTCGCGGCAGCACTTGAAACTGCCTCCCCGACAGAGGAGGCCTAACGCATGAGCACAACGCCCACCGACGCGCGAGCGGTCGTCGAGCCGACGAGTGATGAGACCGAGTTCGTCTTCTTCAGCGGCAAAGGCGGCGTCGGCAAGAGCACCGTGAGCTGCGCGACGGCAACCTGGCTCGCCGACAACGACTACGAGACGCTGTTGGTGACGACCGACCCTGCGCCGAATCTCTCGGACATCTTTGGCCAGGAGATCGGCCACGAGGTCACCGCTATCGACGACATCGAGAAGCTTTCGGCCATCGAGATCGATCCGGACACCGCAGCCGAGGAGTACCGTCAAGAGACGATCGAACCGATGCGCGAACTGCTCGGCGAGGATCAGATCGAGACGGTCGAAGAACAGCTTAACAGTCCCTGTGTCGAGGAGATCGCCGCCTTCGATAACTTCGTTGACTTCATGGATAGCCCGGAGTACGACGTCGTCGTCTTCGACACCGCCCCCACGGGACACACCATCCGCCTGATGGAATTGCCCTCCGACTGGAACGCCGAACTGGAGAAGGGCGGCTCGACCTGTATCGGGCCGGCAGCCTCGATGGAGGAGCGAAAACAGGACTACGAGCGTGCCATCGACACACTCCAGGACGATGAGCGGACTTCATTCGCGTTCGTCGGCAAGCCCAAGGACTCTTCGATCGACGAGATTGAACGCAGCGCGAGCGACCTCAGCGAGCTCGGGATCGAGTCCCAACTGCTGATCATCAACGGCTACCTGCCCGAGTCAGTGTGTGAAGATCCATTCTTCGAGGGGAAGCGTGAAGACGAGCAGGCCGTTATCGAGCGCGCACGGACGGAGCTCGACGCGAACGCGATGGCGACGTACCCACTCCAACCCGGCGAGATTGCAGGACTTGACCTGCTCGCAGACGTCGGCAGCGTCCTCTACGGTGGCAACGAGGCGGCCGTCGACGTCGGAACGGCAACCAACGTAGACGCCGAGACCGCAGTTGACTTCGATTCGATGGCTGACGCCGAGGCGGTCGCCGACCAGCTTCAACCGGGCGACGAGACGCGGTACCTTTTCTTCACCGGGAAGGGCGGCGTCGGCAAGAGTACGATCGCTTCGACGGCGGCAACGAAGCTCGCCGAAGCGGGCCACGAGACGCTCGTCATCACCACCGACCCGGCCGCCCATCTTGAGGACATCTTCGGCGAGCCGGTCGGCCACGAGCCGACCTCGGTCAGCCAGGCGAACCTCGACGCGGCACGGATCGACCAGGAGAAAGCGCTTGAGGAGTACCGCACGCAGGTCCTCAACCACGTCACCGAGATGTACGAGGACAAGGAGGACACCCAGATCGACGTGGACGCGGCGATCGCGAACGTTGAAGAGGAACTGGAGTCACCGTGTGCCGAAGAGATGGCTGCCCTCGAAAAGTTCGTGAGCTATTTCGACGAGGACGGGTACGATGTCGTCGTCTTCGACACCGCCCCCACAGGGCACACACTCCGACTCCTCGAACTTCCCTCCGACTGGAAGGGGTTCATGGACCTCGGTTCGCTGACGAAGGGCGCCGCACCCGCGAAAGCCGACCAGTACGACGAAGTCATCGAGACGATGAAAGATCCAAAACGGAGTACCTTCGCATTCGTGATGTACCCCGAGTACACCCCGATGATGGAGGCCTACCGGGCTGCCGCGGATCTCGAAAATCAAGTTGGGATCGAGACCTCGCTGGTGGTAGCGAACTACCTGCTCCCCGAGGAATACGGCGACAATGCCTTCTTTGAGAACCGCCGCGCCCAGCAGGAGAAGTACCTCGGCGAGATCAGCGATCGGTTCGACGTGCCGATGATGCTTGCCCCGCTGCGCCAGGACGAGCCGGTCGGACTAGACGAACTGCGCGCGTTCGGTGAGGAGATCACCGGGCTGGACGATATCACTAAGGAGACGGAACAGGAGGTGACGGCGTCGTGAGTGAAGCTGTGTCAGAAGAGCCAGCCGTCGAAGAGTCGCTGCAGGCGTTCATCGAGACGCTCTGCGACTCAGAGACCTATCAACAGTTCGTAGACGCAAGCGAGCAACTCGAAGCGGACGATGAAGCGCAGTCACTGCTCGAAGCGTACCAGCAAAAACAACAGCAGTTGCAAGGAGACGAGTTCGACCCGTCGGTTATGAGCGAACTTCAGGAACTACAGACTGATAGTGATTAGTTCGAATCTTTACCGGTAAGATACGGCCAAATGCTGGGTTCGCTGATTGTTTTTACACCTCGTGAGATGTAGTCTTTCAGCGACGAGAGATCAGGGACGAGTCGATACTTGAACCACTCTTGCAGCTGGTCCCAACACCCTTCGACGGCGTTCAATTCGGGGAGTTTTGACGGGAAGTACCAGACTTCGAGATCGTCTCCGCGCACGCACGAGACCGAACTGTCTCCGACAGTTTCGGTCTCGCGCTCACCACTCACGTGCTCCCAGAGATCCCTCGCATAGAAGTAGCCCGCTCGATCCAGAAACACCACTAACTCCTCACCGAACCGCTCGGTTAACGCCTCTAACAGCCGAATCCCATGGTTCCGTGTGAGATTCTCTTCTGGTGCAGCAGCAGAAGAAGCTGTCACCGTCGTCGGTGACAGCGCCAGCACGGTCACTGAATCCCACGACGTTGCAACCTCTATTGTCGGATTTGAGCCAATCGGGTAGAAGCCACGTCGTTGGACAGTTCCGACGTGTTTGTGTGCTGATCGACAACAACGACGGTTTTGTCGGTTAGTTCGGGTCGTTTTTTTCGACTGTTTCTTGGAACTCGGCTTTCTCTCAGGGTCGGCTTCATGATGTTGAGGCCGTGCTGTCCGCAAGGACAGCCGGCCTCTTTCAGCAAGTCGTACGCGTAGGTTTTCGTGGTATTCGACGCCGTATCCTCTTTGGCGTCGTGATGGAGCAACAGTTTCGCTGACCACGCTTGCTGGTCGTAGCCGAGTTCGGTCGGCGGCTGTTGCAGTTGTTCGAACAGTTGCTCACGGTCTTCGCCCTCGATTTTTGCTGGACCTCCTGGTCGAGGAGCGTCGTACGGTGCCTGCTCGATCGGTTCTTCCTCGAACCGATCGAGCCAGTTGCGAATCGTTTTCTCGACAACACCGTGGCGATCAGCTAGTGTCTCCAGTTGATCGCCCTGCTTACGCCCAATCGCCGCGAGAACACGTTCTCGCGGCTTCCCTTTGTCGATCTGGTCCTTTAGATCATAGAGTTCTTCGAGCGTGATGTCGTCGAGCCGACCCATTACCAATACCAGTGTCTCTATAGGTAAAACATTTCCCTAGACACTATGAGCTCTCGAACAACGAGACGATCCAACAGCATCGGGCAGCGCAAGAGGAGCTCGTCGACCTTCTCGAGCAGACGAACGATGTGATCAGCAAGCAGATCAGACGGGAGTTCGCGCAGTTACTGGGAGGTGGGTGCTGTTGAGCTCTTCCGACGAAGAAGTTTTGGCCGCCGCCGAAGCACTCGGTGAGGACCTCGATATGGCGCAGTCGGAGGCGACAGCGGCCGAGTTCGAGGCGTTGTTGATCGAGTGTAATGAAGCTATCAGCGACGAGATTGGTCTCGAGTACGGTGCAGTCTGCGACGCTGGGAGCGACTGCTGCTAACAGCAGCTCTGATAGCCACACCAGTATTTATCATATAGGTCATGTGTGAATATATCATCACTGCGACTATTGAAGCACAGAAACCAAAACACTGAGTCCGTGAGACGGGGCGTAGAATCGGTACTCTCGCAAGACGGGTGTAAAGTGACGGTGGGAGGATGGTATGCAGTTCTTGCACTACACTCGTGAGTTCGAGAAGTGACTTCACTGCACCAATGGGGCCTAGAGGCGCTAGTCAGTCTTGTCGGTAAGCGCGTAAGAGATCTCGAGCAACTGGAGAACTGCAGTGTCTCCAATTCGATAGTAGGTCCATTTGCCTTGACGTCGGGTTTTGACTATCCCCGCGTCTTTGAGTTCTCGAAGGTGACTTGCGACCGTGGATTGGGGTGCATCGAGAACAACCTGTAGCTCACACGCACACAACTCGCCTTCTCTGAGAGCTTCGAGAATTCGAATGCGGTGTTCGTTTGCCAGTGCCTTGAACACCGTAAGCTGCGCGTTCACTTGCTCGTCGTCTGGCGTAAGTTCAAATAGCGACGAGAGGCGATTCTCTGGGTCCTCATAGAGCCGGTCCAGCGTCTGTCGTGCCGATTCAGGTACTGAGTCAGCCATCGTTGCTTACTGTTTACCGGCAACATCTTTGAGTTCGGCGTCACAATTACAGGAGGTATCAGCGACGGCCGAATTCGCTCCAGCCAGTGCGTCCACAGCCTTGCTGACCGGAGAAGCTGCCATACAAATCGTTAACGGCTGGTTCGCTGCTAAAGGTTTCGGTGAATGAACTCTCTCAGACGCGAGTCTAGAGGTCTTCGCGGTATACTGAAGATATTATCAGTCGACTTACGCAACGACGTCAACCTGAACGCTGGCTTCGTTGAGTCAACTACGAATCTAGAGTATTAGATTGAAGAGCAATCCAATGATCAAGATACCTGTTGCCAATGTCGTCGCGTATGCCGCGATCAGTTCCTTCTTCATCACTTTGTTCAGGATCATGAACTGTGGGAACGAGAGTGCAGCAACCGACATCATGAACGCCAGGCCCGTCCCAACCGGTAGTCCTTTCCCGATCAGCGATTCGACGACCGGTATGACACCGAGGATGTCGGTATACATCGGGACACCGACGGCGACCGCGCCGAAGACGCCGAGCGGCCCCGACAGGTACTGTGTCACCAGTTCGCCGGGCAGGTAGCCGTGGATAGCTGCACCCGCTCCGACGCCGACGATAACGTATGGCACGATTTCGACGATGATGTCTTTTGCCTCGACGTACGCCTCTCTGGCACGCTCTCTTCTCGAGGGTTCATCGATTTCGACATCCGAGTCGCCGAAATTGAACTCCTCGATGTATCTGTCGAAGCCCAGTTTATTGAGCGTGTAACCGCTGGACATCCCGATCACGATCCCGCTCACCGCATACAGGGCTGTCAGTTTGAATCCGACGACGCCCGGCAACACGACGAGCGCAGCCTCGTTGATCATCGGCGAGACGGCGAGGAACGTGATCGTGACCCCGAACGGGATTCCCGCACCGACCATTCCGAGGAATATCGGGATCGTCGAACAGGAGCAAAACGGGGAGACGATTCCGAGCAACGCAGCGAGTGCGTACCCCGTTATTGCTCGCTTCCCTTGGAGATAGTCCCGGATCTTCTCCGGCGGAAAGTACGTTCGGAGGTACGTCACGCCGAAAATCACGACGATGAGTATCGAGAGGATCTTCAGCGTGTCGTAGATCCAGAAATGAGCCGCCGCTCTCAGCGACCCCGTGAGTCCGAGAGCCTCGACTACGTATGTGGCTATCTGTTGAAAAACCATGGGTTCTTACAACCGGTCCTCGATGAGCTCCTGTAACTCGTCTTCAGACGGATTCGACCCGTTGAAGACCATTTCGCCGTCGATCTCGAAGCCTGGCGTGGACATAATGCCTTTCTCCGCCAGCTTCGCCATGTCCCCTTCCTTCTCTACGTCCGCGTCGAATCCGTTTTCGTCGACGACGTTCTGAGCTTTCTCTTTGAGTTGTGAGCAGTTGCTGCAACCGTCCGGTCCGTAAACGGTGATTTTCATAGGTCACCTCCGGTTTTTTCGATTTCGCCGTTCCAACGCCGGGAGTTATCTGCCGTCAAATCGGTTCCATCCTGTGCGTCCACGGTCTTGTTGACCATTGGATCTGCCATACATATCGATAAAGTCCGGTGCGGTATTAGTACGTTTCGATAAAACTCGATTTGTTCGTGCGAACCTCACTCAGAGGTAGTCCTCGAGAGGGGGTATATTACCAGTTTGGAAAAGACAAATATTGTGGATGGCTGGCTTGTTCGACAGAATAAGAGGTGATACATCCGGTGAACGCAAGTATACATCTGACTCGATCGGGTTCAGATCGGGTGCGACTGGACTCAAGTCGAGTGTCGGATAAATCGGGAACCTTCGATATGAGATCAATTCAGTCTACACAGGACGACTCACTTCGATACACTGTTTCTCGGATAACATTTAGCTATCCCACGAGAACCGTTCGAGAACGAAATCCTCACTCGATTGCCGCAACCGCGTCAAGCTGAACGCTGGCACCACCAAGTAACTCCGAAACACCGACAACGGCCCGCGCTGGGAGCTGCTCACCGAATGCCTCGCGATAGACCTCGTTAACCGCGTCGTACTGCTCAAGGTCGGTGAGATACACCGTCACCTTGAGCACGTCTTCGAGCGTTCGGCCCTGTTCTTCGAGTGCCGTCTCGAGGTTCGAGAGCGCGCGGTTCATCTGTGCCGCCGCTGGCTGATCGCCGTCGACCACACCGTCCTCAGTTGGAAGTTGCCCCTCCAGAAACAGGAGGTCAGAACTCCCAGTTTTCGTGCCGTAGCCGCCGGTGAACGCCGTCCCGGCACGCTGTTTGCGACTCGAGACGCTTGCACGAGACGGCAACTGATGCTGATTGATGTTTGACTGTTGCATACCTCAATTGAAGAAATGCTCACTTATAGATTTGTTGGGCACTACGCCAAAGTCTACCATACACCTTAAATCAGCGGTTTAATCGAGTTTACCAGTTATCGTTCGGTATCGTTCGGAAGTATTAATTGAGTAGAGTCTCAATTGAGGATGATGTCAACAGCGACCCAGCGTCTTCAGCGATATCTCGAGGGCGAACTCGAGGACTGTCGTCCCGAGGACGTCGATCAGCGACTCGACGAGCTCGATACGCTCGAGGCGGTGCTCTCGACCGAGCGGATTGACTCGGATCTCAACGTGCTAGCAGCGCTTGCGAACAAAACGCGGTACAAGCTCGTTCGGCTACTCGTCGCCGCTGACGGCGAGCTCTGTGTCTGTGAATTGAACGCAATGATCGATACGAGCGAGAGTGCCATCAGTCACGCACTCTCTGAGCTAACCGACGCCGGTCTGGTGACACGCCGGAAGGACGGGCGGTGGCGGAAGTATCGTGCCTCGAACAGCGCGGTTGCGATCCTGACGCTGTTGGACGGGATGATCACGGATGAGTAATACCGACGCGCACGAACACGGCCCGAACTGTGGTTGCGAGAGCTGTGGCGATCCGCGGTCGATGGATTTTCTCGATAAGTATCTCACCGTCTGGATCTTCGGAGCGATGGCCATCGGCGTGGGACTTGGTTTCGTCGCGCCGTCGGTCACACAGCCGATTCAAGAGTTCCACCTCGTCCAGATCGGTCTGATCGCGATGATGTATCCGCCGCTGGCGAAAGCGGACTACTCGCGGCTTCCAACCGTCTTTCGCAACTGGCGTGTCCTCGGATTGAGCCTCATTCAAAACTGGCTCATCGGTCCGACGCTGATGTTCGGACTCGCAGTCGTCTTCTTCAGTGGGCTCGTGCCCGGGCTTCCCGCACGCCCGGAGTACTTCCTCGGACTCGTCTTCATCGGGATGGCCCGGTGTATCGCGATGGTGCTCGTCTGGAACGAACTCGCCGAGGGTTCGACCGAGTACGTGACTGGGCTGGTCGCCTTCAATAGTCTCTTCCAGATCGTCACCTATGGCGTCTACGTCTGGTTCTTCGGCCTGTTTCTCCCGCCGCTCCTTGGCATGGAGGCGCTCGTCGCCGGCATCGAGACGTTCAACGTAACGCCAGCGCAGGTGTTCAGAGCGATCGTCATTTTCCTCGGCATTCCCTTCGCCGGCGGCTTCCTTACCCGGTACATCGGAACGCGAACCAAAAGCGAGGAGTGGTACGAGGAGACGTTTGTCCCGAAGATCGACCCGCTGACGCTGATTGCGTTGCTGTTTACCGTCATCGTGATGTTCGCGACTCAGGGCGAGGCCATCGTCGCATCGCCCGGTGATGTCCTCCTGATCGCCGTCCCGCTGACGATCTACTTCGTCGTCATGTTCCTCGTGAGTTTCGGGATGGGACGTGGCATCGGCGCGGACTACTCGACGACGACCGCGATCGGGTTCACCGCCGCATCGAACAACTTCGAACTCGCAATCGCGGTTGCAGTCGCGGTGTTTGGCGTCGGTTCTGGCGTCGCTTTCACGACCGTCGTCGGTCCGCTTATCGAGGTGCCGGTTCTACTCGCACTGGTCAACGTCGCACTGTACTTCCAGCGGCGCTTCGACTGGAGTGGTGCCACAACCGGACAGCTCAACACACCTCCCTCCAATCCACCCGCGGAGGACGACTAACAACAAGACATGCCAATGGGATCACACACAGACACCCTTGACCCGCTCCGCCTTGCGTTCGTCTGCGTCGAAAACGCAGGTCGGAGCCAGATCGCTGCTGCCTTCGCCGAAACCCAAGTCCAGATCCGGAATCGAACCGACATCGAGGTCATCTCTGGTGGGACAGATCCCGCCGAAGCGATCTATCCGGCCGTCATAGAGGTGATGGGTGAAAAAGTGCTCTGTTGCAGCGTCGAATAGCACCAGTTTCAGCCTTGTTCTCGGCTGATTTCCGTGAGGCTTGTGGGGAATTGGACGCCGTCTTGCGATATGAGGTCGAAACGGCCGATCATACGGCAGTGTAAGAATCTTGCCAAACAGCACGTGGATAACCCTGACGAACCCGCTGCGCCGGACGGCGCCAGCGGGTTCGCCGAGTGGACTCAGATCGCGTTTATCCTCTTGCATGCGGAACTCGACAAAGATTTCCGAGAGACTGAAGCATGGTTCAATGACTCCAGAGCCATCCGTGAAGAGCTTAACATCGACAAATCGCCGGATCACACCACGCTCTGTCGATGGGAGCAACAGGTCGACATGCGTGAACTCCGCAGCCTGCTCCGCCGCAGTGCGGAGCAGGCTGGCTGGTCGGGAACAGCAGCAATCGACGCCAGTGGCTTCCAGCGAGATCAAACCAGCTATCATTACCGGAATCGTGCTGGCTTCTCGTTTCACAAGCTGAAGACAACGATTTTGGTCGATACAGAGTCACTGGCGATCAAAGACGTTCATTTCACGACGAAGCGCAAGTGGGACGGACACATCGGCTTGCAGGTCTATCGGCGCAACGCCGAAGACCTGCAAGAGTTCCTTGCAGATGCGAACTATTCGTGGTCAGATCTCAGAGAGGAGTGTCGCGCTGGCGCGACACGACCGCTAATCAAACACAGGGAGCACAATGCGCTGAAGAAAGCGCATAACGCTCGGATGGACGAAGATCTGTACCATCAGCGGACACTGAGTGAGACTGCGTTCTCACTGCTGAAGGATGACGGTGAGAAGTTACGCTCTCGGAGCTGGCACGGCCAGTTCCGAGAGCTCACGCGCAAGTGTATCGTGCATAACCTATCGCAGGCGGCGAGTTAGGGCTCGCCGCCTGCTCTCTTTCTCTGGACGTATCCGCCAGAGACATCGCCGTCATCCACGTACGGGTTCTCACAAAGTGACCTAATTCTGATGGTTGCAGAATCAACGAACTGTACTCCTCCCACATCATCCAGATCTCAAAACAATCAGTACAGGAGTTCTAACGCCATCTGCCTGGATATCAAAATTTCAATACTGCCGCCGTCTTGCGTTCAACAGAGCATGAAAAAGGCTACAACATGTCCGAACAGTCACCGACACAGATCACCCGTGACACGCTCGAGAAGTGTGACGTCGTAGCGTTGATGGGCTGTGCACTATCGGTTGAGGACGTGCCACCGGGGGTCGTCGTTCGTGACTGGGGGTTCGTCGACCCAGTAGACACCGATCTGGAGTCTGTCTGGGCAATCAGCACTGAAATCGAACAACAGGTGATCGAACTTATCGACGATCTGCCAGATCAGGCGGAGCGTCGCGCACACTCTACTACACATGACTGAGAACATGGAAACTGACCCACTGAGAATTGCCTTCGTCTGCGTGCAGAACGCAGTTGGAATCGATATTTCGGGGCGGACGCCCCGGGAAGTCACGTTCGAGGAAACACAGGAGAGCGATTACGTCATCACGATGGGTTGTTCAGCCGACGGTGTCTGTCCTGCCGGATGGGCTGGTGAGAACCGGGATTGGGAGCTTGACGATCCGGACGGGAAGTCAGCTGCTGAAGTTAGCCAGATCTGTGACGAGATCGAACGACGAGTGAACGACCTATTCGACGAGATCGAATCGGCGTAGCAACCATCCCTACACCGATCGACATCTCGAGAGTATCGATCTCAGCATCCACCTACCGTAGACGTGGATATAAAGCCATCCTGAACATATTATGATTCAGACTTGGGTAATGTCTTGCTCCCCGGTACAACAGGAGAGTGCTCTGTTGAATAGCGATCTAATCAGCCGATATCACTAGTTTAGAAGGATGAAGCCGAGGAATTCGGTTCTGTCCTATGGAACTCGATATCCTCGACTTCGTTGAGCAGTGTCGTGACCTAGCTAAACAAGCGTTGGGGAAGCATGCGGGCGAGCCCGCCAGCGGCGGGTTCGCCCGCTGGGTCCACGTCGTTCTGCACTGCTTTCGGCTCGAAGAAGGCCACAGCTACCGTGAAACGCCGAATCGGCTGAAGTATATGACTGAGATTCGTGAAGCGCTCGGCTTAGATCGGGACGATCTGCCGGACTACAGCACGATCTACAAATCATTCGACCGGCTGAAAATGTGGGTGTGGCGGGCGCTGCTGCGCGTTTCAGCGCAGCAGCACCCGCAATCTGGACACGCCGCTCTCGACAGCACGTTTTTCGACCGCCGCCGTGCGTCGTCGTACTTCCGCCAGCGGTCGGGAAGTACCGTACAGACGCTGAAAGTGACGACATTAACTGATGTGGAATCGCTTGCGGTTCTTGACGTTCACATCACAGCACGGTGGAAGCATGATACGAAGACCGGACCGCAGGTCGTCCGCCGAAACGCGGACGACCTGCAGTCCGTCGCCGCCGACAATGGCTTCCAAGACTGGCACACCGAGTACGAAATCGCCGCATATGACGTTGAGTACCTCGTTCACTATCGTGGATCATCACCGAAAGCAGCTCTGAACAACGCGCTCAACCGGGCAAAAGGCTACTCTCAGCGGTGGATGGCCGAAACGTCGTACTCGACAACCAAGCGCTCGCTCGGCGACGCCGTGCGAGCGCTCGGCTGGTATCGGCAGTTCCGTGAAATTGTCTTGATGTTCGCTATCATTAACATAGAATCGCTGTGTGAACCGCTGTAACCGTGACTCAGCATCTATTCAACAGAGCACAGGAGAGGACGATTGAGAGGCGGTCTGAAACAGTTCTTGATCGCCAATCCGTCCAGAACCACGCATTACAGGCCCGCTAGACCTGCTTTAGTCTCAATTTCCAAATACACCCAGAAGTTGAGACTGATCTTCTCAATGCATACGGTTCCGGATTCAGATGGCCGCAGCGGCTCTGTCAAAATCCGAAGGGTCCTCTTCGGTCAGTGCAGCATCCATCCGTCTTTAGCTAAGCCAAGAACCGCATGACAGCGGCGGCTTATCGGAGTTGCTTTTCGGAAGGAATGAGGAGGTGACAGCTGTGCACACCGAAACCTCCTCACGTCACATTGAACGCCGTCTCACTAACCTCCTTCCCTCTGAAGCGCTCGAAGACCACGCCGATGCCGTCGGCGTGGTCGAGCGCGAGGGGAAGCTTCAGCTCCCGCCACTTGTCTGGTCGTTTGCGTTCGGCTTCGCCGCAGGCGAAAGCCGAACGCTTGCGGCCTTCAGACGTACCTACAACTCTACCGCTGACGAGTCACTTTCTCCGGGCGGCTTCTACCAGCGGTTGACTCCGACGCTCGCAGAGTACCTCCGCGACCTCGTCGAATACGGGTTCGACGAGGTCGCTGTCCCTCACACCGTCTCTGATGAGTTCGACCGGTTTCGAGACGTGATGATCGCTGATGGAACCGTCCTGCGGTTGCACGAGTTGCTCTCTGAAGCGTACAAAGCACGTCACGAGGAGCAGGCTGGAGCGAAGCTCCACCTGCTCCACAACGTCACTGACCAGACAGTCGAACATTTCAACGTCACAGACGAGAAAACGCACGACAGCACGTTGTTTAACACAGGATCGTGGCTGGAAGGACGGCTAGCGATCTTCGACCTCGCCTATTTCAAGTACCGGCGGTTCGCGTTGATCGACGAGAACGACGGCTACTTCGTGAGCCGACTGAAAAAGAGCGCGAACCCGGTTGTAACGGAGGAATTACGGGAATGGCGCGGCCGCGCCATTCCCTTAGAAGGCGAGAAGATCTTCGACATCGTGGATGATCTCTCCCGGAAGTACATCGACGTGGAAGTCGAGGTCGAGTTTGACCGACGAGAGTACGCGGGCACGCAGTCACGTGATACGAAACGGTTCCGCGTCGTCGGCGTCCGCAACGAGGACGCCGACGACTACCATCTGTACATCACGAACCTTTCTCGGGAAGAGTTTCTCCCGGCCGATCTAGCGACGATCTACCGATGTAGATGGGAAGTAGAGCTGTTGTTCCGTGAACTGAAGACGCAGTACGAACTGGACGAGTTCGACACGACGAAGAAGCACATCGTAGAGATTCTGCTGTACGCAGCGTTGTTATCCTTGGTCGTGAGTCGTGATTTACTCGGTCTGGTCATAGAGCACGCTGATGATGGGATCGTGTTTCCGCCGGAACGCTGGGCGGCGACCTTTCGGTCGCACGCCCAGCTCATCCTCCGCGAACTGAGAGAGTATCTCGCCTACTCACCGCCGCCACTGCTACAACGACTGATCGAAGACGCTCAGAAGATCCACAGGCAACGACCAATCCTGCAAGAACAGCTCGCTACTACCATCCAACCGGCTGCTGAGGCTTAGCTAAAGACCAATGGTGCAGCATCTGTATTGACCACAACCCAATCAGAATATATCACTTGCTGAGGATTCCAACAGAATCAGCTCAGCCGATGAGTCCTCGCTCGAGGTCTGCATGGAGGACAACATTTTCTGGACCGACATCCTGACGATCAACCCCGGATTCGAGTTCAAAGTCGCCATCGTCAGCGACGTCCCCTTCTCGAGTCAGGGCTCGTCCGCCCCGGAGCTGTCGGAGTTCTGATCCCGATACGTGGGGCGGACGCGTCGCGGTGACGGGCTGCGACGCGCCCGCTCCGCCCTCCGTCGACGTCGGATCAGGCGGCCGGGAGCGCCCACTGCCACGCCGATCTGAGGACGAGGACGCCGAACGGGCCGCCCCACCCGGCGGCGACCGCCCCGACGGAGGGAGCGGAGTAGGCGAGGGCCGCCACGGCGGCGACGCCACAGGCTCCGACCACGGCTGCCACCCCGGCCACGCGTCGGTCGAGTGGGCCGAACGCCGTCGTCTCGACGGGGAGTTCCAACGCCTCGACAGCCCGGTCATACTCCCGGAGGTGCGCGACGCTGAGGTCATACTCCCCCACGGAGGGGGTGAGCGAGAACGTCCGAGTATCACAGGAGCGGTCGACGAACTCTCCCTCGCACAACTCGGCGTTCCGGATGTCGTCGACGGGGATCTCCCACTGGACAGTATCGGTAAGGTCGTCGTACGCGACCACCGTGTCGTCGCGACGCTGGTACGCCAGCGTACCGTGAGTGAGGGCGTACTCGACGGCCTTCAGCCCGCCGATGATGGCTGGCAGGAGGCCGAAACAGACCACCATGGCAGCGACCGGCCCTGTCGATCCGCTGGTGAGCCCAATCCACGCGAAGAGGTACACCGGGCCGCTGCCGATTGCGGACTTCGCGCCCCGCCAGAACGCGGCGCCGCGGACGGCGCGCCGGTCCGGACAGACCTCAGCCGTCGGCGACGCATCCGGAGCCGCTACAGGCGGGAGCGTCCCCACCCCCTTGTCGGTGGTGGACGACTGCCCGGCGCGGTAGTCCCCCCACTCCGCGAATAGCTTCACCGTGACGAACGCGACCAGCGCGCCGGTCGGACCACCGGCGGCCGCGAACCAGAGCAACACTATAGCTACCACAGCCTCGTTCTTCGCGCTTCTGATCACGTCTCGAGGGGTGCTCGTCTCGTGGCGCCGCTTGCGGAAGTACTCGCGGTTGATGACGCCGACTTGAGAGACAATCAGGGAGGCGGCGCTCGCCGCCACCATCGGATCGGCGAGCGTCGCCGGCACGTCGATGAAACGGCTCAGTACGGCGAGGTATATCCCGAGGAGCGCCACGGCAGCCACGAACGATCGAAAGACGAACGGGTAGTTCCGGGGGTAGATCGGCGGGAGCGAGTCGACGACCGTGACGCTCCCGCGCCGGCGGTTGAGGTCGCTCGGTCCGACGGAGACCCCGCCTAACTCGTCGCCCTTGAGCGGGTTATCCTCCTGTGGGCGCTCCAGCTCGTCGTAGTTCGGCGGGCGGCGCGCGAATAATGCCTTCAACCCGGCGAACGGGACAGCGACGACCAGTTCCATCGCGTAGACGACAGCGAACGTCTTTGCGCTCCACCCGAGGTGAAACACGCCGACCAGCGGGACGACGTTCGCCGCGACTGTCACCAGAAACGCGGCAGACGAATCGTTTGATGGTGGCTTCATAGATCCACCATCTGTAGTCTGAGCACGTCCAGTTCAATCTCGGCCATGTTCAACCAGCTTCTCTTCTTGAGATAACATGAATGTCTACCTATATCTCTCGACGAAAGCGATCGCTCCAGGATACGTCCAAGTCGATCCAGATATCGCTTTTACCGTTGCGACGATGGTGTACACCAACGTAAGAAATATTGCAATCACTAGGACGATTATCAGGAGGAATCCGACGAGCCCAAACACGAGATCGAGCGGGGCTGGGAGCAAAGAAACCTCAGTTGTTTCTCCTAGGACAGTGATCTCATCGGCGCCGAGAAAGAACATCACAAGGGCGACAATCATGAGTACGGACACGGTAACGTGCCAATTGATGGTGTGACGGGCGTTCGTCCGTGTGAACTCATTATCTGAAACAGCGTACAGGATTAGGGGACCGAGAAATCCAGTAAACAGTCCAAGCAGGTGGACGAGGATGCCACCGATAGAGCGTTCATCGGACAGTTCAGGGTCAGATAGAGTTGCTGTGAATGTCATGGATGTGGTAATCTATGATCTACAGGTTGTTCAGTGTCTCTTTCATGTAGAATTTATATCATTATGGATATAAGTACCTTTGGTCTGGAAGACATGCGCCTCATTGGTCTTTAGCTAAGCCTCAGCAGCCGGTTGGATGGTAGTAGCGAGCTGTTCTTGCAGGATTGGTCGTTGCCTGTGGATCTTCTGAGCGTCTTCGATCAGTCGTTGTAGCAGTGGCGGCGGTGAGTAGGCGAGATACTCTCTCAGTTCGCGGAGGATGAGCTGGGCGTGCGACCGAAAGGTCGCCGCCCAGCGTTCCGGCGGAAACACGATCCCATCATCAGCGTGCTCTATGACCAGACCGAGTAAATCACGACTCACGACCAAGGATAACAACGCTGCGTACAGCAGAATCGGTACTTCCCGACTGGTGTGAGAGCTGGAGCTAAAGCGTTGGTCTCATGAGGAAGATGTCTGGTTGAGTGAATGTGTTCAGTATCCCTCAGCCAGACGGTGTTCTTTCGGATTCGGACGTGAAAGATTTAGCGGAAGACGTCATCTGCCAGCTCCCCTTGCCAGGGATCGAGGGCTCGCCCCTCGATCCCGGCGATATCTGGGTTGTTGTCATTCTTGCAGCAGTCAATCAGACGTCCATCTGGGAGACGTGCAAGGACAACGACAACGCTGCCTGTGATGATACTGTCATGGACTGGCTCCATACGCTCAACCGAGAGTGGCTTGAGCGGGTTGCTAACCGCCTTCTCAGGGAGGTGGCGATGACGATCCTCGACCCTGATCGGTCGAGGATCGTCTCCATTGACTTCGTCGATAACCCCTACCACGGAACGTACGCCGATGAAGAAGGTGAACTCTGCCGCATGCACGCGAAAGACGGAACAACGACGTGCCACCGGTACTGCACGGCGTATCTCGTCTCGAACGGAAAGCCAGTGACGCTGGCGATGACGTACGTCCGTAGTGATGAGAAAGAGGCCGACGCGGTCGAGCGCGTCCTCGACCGCGTCGAAGCCTATCCCTTCGAGATAGAGCTTCTGTTGGCTGATCGTGGCTTCTACAACGAACGTATTCTGCGCCGCTCACGGGAGATTGCTGCGACTGTCGTTCCCGTCCAAAAGAAGGGCAAGCGCATGAGGAAGAAGCTGGATACGCACTGCTCGTACATGACAACCTATCGGATGTACAAAGGCCGCGAGCGGGAACTGGAATTCCCGCTCGCGGTCGCTGTATCATATCACGCCGGAGATCGCGGGAAAAGCGGCGAGGTCGTTCGAGGCTATGTGGCGTGCGATCTGGCCGATCGCACGCCGAAACAAGTCGAACGGCTCTATCGAAAACGGTCAGCGATCGAAACGAGCTACCGTGTATTTCGCCAAGCACGAGTGGTAACGACGACACAAGACCCAATCATCCGCTTCGCGTTCGTCCTGGTTGGATTCCTGTTGGAGAACCTCTGGCTTGTGCTTCGATGGGCGGTCGTCGCCCGCCCCCAGCGGGGCGGGCGCGACCTGCCCGAGGAATTCACGTTCAAGACCTTCTCTGACTGGATCAGACATGCATTAGAGGAAGAGCTAGAGCGGAGTTGGGAGATCGAGATGAACGGAACAGGTGTGCCAGAAGCATACGCGCCGGCCGCGGGCTGACGCCAGCCCGCGGCCGTGGGCAAGCTCCTGGTGAGCAACAGCATTCGCCTAGAACAGCGTATCTCAGCCTTCTTACTTCACTTCTCCTCATCCGTGGATTCTATTTCCTGTTCACTCAGTTACCACACCGGCATTCGCTCTGTTCGTCCATGACTCAGCACAGTTCACGAAGCGACGTTCGGGAAGTACCGAGAATCTCTACGATGTGCTTCTTCGTCGTGTCGAACTCGTCCAGTTCGTACTGCGTCTTCAGTTCACGGAACAACAGCTCTACTTCCCATCTACATCGGTAGATCGTCGCTAGATCGGCCGGGAGAAACTCTTCCCGAGAAAGGTTCGTGATGTACAGATGGTAGTCGTCGGCGTCCTCGTTGCGGACGCCGACGACGCGGAACCGTTTCGTATCACGTGACTGCGTGCCCGCGTACTCTCGTCGGTCAAACTCGACCTCGACTTCCACGTCGATGTACTTCCGGGAGAGATCATCCACGATGTCGAAGATCTTCTCGCCTTCTAAGGGAATGGCGCGGCCGCGCCATTCCCGTAATTCCTCCGTTACAACCGGGTTCGCGCTCTTTTTCAGTCGGCTCACGAAGTAGCCGTCGTTCTCGTCGATCAACGCGAACCGCCGGTACTTGAAATAGGCGAGGTCGAAGATCGCTAGCCGTCCTTCCAGCCACGATCCTGTGTTAAACAACGTGCTGTCGTGCGTTTTCTCGTCTGTGACGTTGAAATGTTCGACTGTCTGGTCAGTGACGTTGTGGAGCAGGTGGAGCTTCGCTCCAGCCTGCTCCTCGTGACGTGCTTTGTACGCTTCAGAGAGCAACTCGTGCAACCGCAGGACGGTTCCATCAGCGATCATCACGTCTCGAAACCGGTCGAACTCATCAGAGACGGTGTGAGGGACAGCGACCTCGTCGAACCCGTATTCGACGAGGTCGCGGAGGTACTCTGCGAGCGTCGGAGTCAACCGCTGGTAGAAGCCGCCCGGAGAAAGTGACTCGTCAGCGGTAGAGTTGTAGGTACGTCTGAAGGCCGCAAGCGTTCGGCTTTCGCCTGCGGCGAAGCCGAACGCAAACGACCAGACAAGTGGCGGGAGCTGAAGCTTCCCCTCGCGCTCGACCACGCCGACGGCATCGGCGTGGTCTTCGAGCGCTTCAGAGGGAAGGAGGTTAGTGAGACGGCGTTCAATGTGACGTGAGGAGGTTTCGGTGTGCACAGCTGTCACCTCCTCATTCCTTCCGAAAAGCAACTCCGATAAGCCGCCGCTGTCATGCGGTTCTTGGCTTAGCTAAAGACGGATGGGTCCCATTCTTTCGGCGGTCGTCCCGGTTTGTCGCGGCTCTTCTTCTGTTCGGTTTCAACGACCTTTGCTTCGAATTCGAAGTAGGGATTGTTGTGATCGTCGAGCCACGCGTCCCACGCTTCCTGAGCGTCGGGTTCACAGGCGAACGAGCGGTCGGTCAGCTGACCGACCGCGTCTTCAAGATCTTCTTCGGTGCTGTCGAGATCGTTGTCGATGCGTCGTTCAGAGCGTCCGTCAAGCGTGGACGAATGGACAACGACACACCGCAAATTGTGTTCAGAGATGGGAGTTTGAAAGGTTTGAATCTGGTAGGAGGCAGCGTCTTCGTCGTCTTCGTCATCGACAAACGTTCCAAGATTGGTCCAGTCGTTGGCCTCCCACGCGCGGTCGATGAGCGTATCGACCGCGCTGTATGTACGTGGGAGTCGACTGATGATGGAGATGCCCTCAGCAGCGGCTTGATCGAGCGATGTTTGATTGACGACCGCGCTGTCAGCGACATAGACGGGGGGCTCGTCAGCGGCGAGCCGCTGACGGAGCCGAGCGATGAGGTCAGTGTTCCAGGTGCTGTCAGAGGTGTTCCCGTCGAGGATGTCTCCGACGACGGGAACGCCGGCTCGGTTGACACCGAGCCCGACTTGGAATTGCTTGAGATCCGGCCGATGATCTTTGCTGTAGCCATGCGTGATAGAGAGTGTTTCGTCTGTGTCTTCGTCAGTTTCGTAGAGTCCGTGAACGGAGAAAGAGGTGGTATCCGCGTGAAGCACGTCGGTAGAAACATCTTCGCGAGCAGCGGCTTCGACCAGCACGGTCCCGAGGACCGTGCTTGGGTCGCCCTCAGAGAGTTTGTCGAGTGCTCGTCCAAGGGTATGGTCGTTGAGATCTTCAGGTTCAGTATCCTCGCCAAAGAGGTTCTCTGTGTCGGTATCACGGAAGAATTCGGGCAGCCGATACATCGGCTGCCCTTGAGTCAGACAGTTCATGATTAACGCCATGAGCCGCAACCCGGGCGAAAGCTGGGAGCGGTCTTCGTCCCAATCGAGATCCTCATTGAGAACCTCAATGAGGCCACTTTCCTCACAGATAGCACGAATGACCGGAAGAGGTCCCGGTGCGAGGATTTTCACAGACGAACTCACGGTACCGTGAGTTTGTCTGAGTGCCTCAAGAAGCTCACCCTACTCCTCAACAGGAAATAACGTTGTCAATCTGGATGAGGTACTGAAAGTGGGGTTCAAAGACGTCTTTGACAAGATCGTGGAACTCATCTTCGTCCTGGACAATAATCGGAGACATTGTCCACTTCAGATGTTTCCAGACCTGTTCGATTGGGTTGAGATGAGGCGACCCAGATGGAAGAAACACGAGATCGATCCCAAGTTGATGGGCGTGCCTGCGCGTGTATTCACACGTATGAGATCCGTGCTTGTCCAAGACGAGCAGAATCCGCTTACTCGGATTCTGCTCGCGGACCTCCTCTAACACTCTACAAATCCGTTCTTTCGTCTCATCTTCGGTCCACCTTACCAGACTCTCTCCGTTGAGTGCATAGAACCCAACTGCAGAATCCTCCGTCTTCACCAATGGTCGCTCTACATGAGGATCGTCCACGTACCAGACGCGCCGCGAATTATCGTATGGCTGTGGCTGCGATGCATCAAGAAATCCAACAACAGTGCCGCCATCTGTGCAGACATCGTCGTCAACGGTCCAGCCTTCATCTTCGTCTCCCTCACGCTTGTTGTGTGGATCGTCGTCCGAGTCCTCGTCGAGCGCGTCCTCGACGCGCTCGTCGAGAATCTCTTCTGGATTCTCCGGACGATATGGACGCTTTGGCCGTGGTTTTGCGTAGGACAGCCCGAGGCCACGGAGAAATGTTCCGAGGTAATCCGGATGGTACTCAACATCGAATTCTTCCGTGAGCAAGTGCTGGATCTCTTGGGATTTCCAGGGCTGTCCTTCCCGGAGAAGCTCGACCAGCTCGTCTTGTTCGTCTTCGTCGAGTTTCGGGGGCCGTCCGCCCCCGAAACTCGGCATAAGTGCTTCTAAGCCACCTTCATTCCACGATTCTGCCCATCGATCACCGGTGGCCGCCGACCGCCCTTCCCGGTCGGCGGCCTCCGGAATTGTATCTCCCTGGTAGAGGTTCTTCAGAAACCCAAGTCGTCGTAGCCGGTGTTCATCTTCAGCTTCACGATGTAACTCGTCGATTCGCTCTTCAGGAAGATGATAGGTTATGTCTTTCCGACGACTGTTTCCCATTGTCCTATCACGAGAAGCGACTTACAAAAGATCTCTCACTCATTAAAACGCGAACCTCGACGACTTTGCCCAGCAGTACGCTGGGTCCAAAGCCGCGCTTGAAGCGACCAGCAATTACTACCACATCCATGATACTCTTTCAGAGTATCTGGATGTGACCGTCGCCAATCCAGGCGAATTAAAGCTGATCTCCGACTCGGACAAGAAAACCGACCGCGTCGACGCGAAACAACTCGCTCGGATGGTTCGGTTAGGCTCAATTCCTGAAAGCTACGTTCCAACCGACGAGGTTCGGCAAGCCCGCGCACTTGTGCGCGGGCGCCAGAAGCTCGTTGAGAATCGGACCGAGTACGCGAACAAGATCCATGGCTTGTTGAGTGATCACGGGATCACTCAGGAGGTGAAACCACTGAGTGTGAAGGGACGAGAGTTCCTGACGGAACTCTCACTCCCGGCACCGTGGGATGCGTTGCTGGAGTCGTATCTAGAGATCATTCAGACGCTCACTGAACAGATTGAGTCGTTGGAAGCAGAGATTGAGGAGCGGGCTGGGTCTCTGAAGGAGACCCAGCTCCTGATGACGATTCCTGGTGTGAGTTACTTTACGGCGTTGACGATTTACGCGGAGTTGGGAGAGATCGACCGGTTTGACCGGGACAAGGAGGTCGTAAGTTACGTTGGATTGAACCCGATAATCCGCGAGTCTGGCGACTCGCGGTTTGAGGGGAGCATCTCGAAGCGAGGGTCAGGACGAGTCCGGTGGCTGCTCGTTCAAGCGTCGTACTCAGCGGTACATACGTGCGAAGACGAGTACCTTAGCCGGTTCTACAACCGGTTAGCTCGAAAGAAGAACTCGAAAACAGCGATTGTCGCAACCGCCCGGAAGTTGCTGGTTTCAATGTATCACATGCTGGACCGTGAGGAGGTGTACGATCCACCAGGGGTGAGTGCCTGAGCGCCGCCGAGGCGGCGCTCATTGGCCGGTTGGTGGCAGCGTGAGCGACTGCTCTCGCAAACAGGAAGTCCCCCGCCTGATGGCTGTTTCAGTAGCTATCGGTTCGCCGGTTGTCGGTTCTACGCTTGAAAACTACAGCAAGTCCTCGTCGCCCGAAGAATTATCTTAGCAAGCGTGGTTTGGTCAGTCAGCAGAATTTCCATAGGTGAATACACAGCGCAAGTCGGCCACCAGCTTTTACTCGTCTGGAGATCAGAATGATACATTCAAGGCGTGTATTCAATAGATCAGCAGTCGAGTCATCCCTTATTCTGCATGTGTCGAGTCTATTGAAGGACTCAAGAAGGTTATAGAGATGCGAGGAGAACACCTCTGCCGTTAGGCAGAGGATGAATCCGACAACTCGGATGCAATCCACGCTGCAATACCCCCGTCAGATATTTCTAATCCATGCTTTGAAGTGGCAGACAACCAATCATAGAAAGGGTGTCATACAACGGTTCGCACACTCTCATTCGTAGCGGAGGGAATCGTTCGATACAGAGGGCATAAGGTATTCAACGAAGAGACATCAACCGGGAAAACGAACGAGATGCTATGGATGAGGACACACAACGAGCGGTAGCTGTTTGGGCCGTTTTTGCCCTCCCATTCGTAATCCTCTGCGGGTTTCTGTACGCTCAAAACCAACTTACGATTGAGGTCGTCGCCCTCTACTGGTTCCCAGCTGTTGCCCTGGCCGTTATTGGAACAATCCCGCCGCCCTGGAAACCATTCCGTAGCTAAGCAAGCGTAGTGAGCAGGCGATTCATCCTCGACAGTCCTGAAAGCAACCACCTTGGGAACTGTTTTATGACACCCTGAATCATAGAAGTAGGAATCGGTCGGGAACGGAGCGATTCCCGCCAGTCCTACGATGGCGGCCTGCCCGCCCCAAGCAACAAGACAGTAATCGGAACCAGTCAGGTGAACGGTCGGTTCCTATAATGAACCGATGCAGTTCCCGACCGCTGCAAGCACCACGGAAAGTAACTCCGAGTCTATTGACGCCCACTTGACCCTCGCCGGGCAAAAACAACCACGAGGGTCGAACGCGGCACGAGGATAGGAGTACCGGGGGCCTGGCACTCCCAGCAGTCCCACCCGCCAGAGACCGCGAACCCGACACGGATTCTCACCGTGCTGGGGTTCGGTGGGACTGCAAACCTGAAATCTCCAACGCTCAGGATTCCTCCGCGTTTACGCAGAGGAGGATGTCAATTCTGGTGCTAGAGCTCTACCGTAAGATGTTCTACGAAATCTATTTTTGGTAGAGATGGATAATGGCTGCATATGGGTATAAGCCTCGGTAATGGTTCAAACAAGGCAGAGATAGAGAGCCTTGAGGCGTTTGAGAGGAAAAAAGCTACTATTGAGACTATTTTCACATTGGCGATTCTATATTCCGGTACGGTGCAGATTATTGTAGTATCTGGTATTGATCCAAATCTCTGGTTAGCGTTATCTCCTGTGGTGATTTTACTGGTATTTGCTCTTCTTCTTGGTTGGGAGAATTTGGTTGATCAGGTGGGAAAAGCTATCAGCTTGTGAGTAATCTAAACTAAGTGCCGTTATTATGAGATCCTAATCAGAAGCGCAGCCGAGCATCACAATCAGTTCTATTCCGTTGTTGGCACGTCATTAGGCGGTGTCACTGGTAGTTGGGCTTCAACAGCTTTCGGAGAAAGTGCTGCCTTTGACTTTGTATCGATCTTGCTGATATTCGGAGTAGGTATGTTTCCCGGTACAATCGGTAGTTCCCATCGAGTCAGCAGTTAGTTACGACTGATGAGGTTAGATTCTCAGAAAGCGTCTAGATGGGTGTTGTGCAATTCCTATACCATCCAGACACCGTTCTTACGGCCTCTGACCTTGAAACCTTAGCGCTTGATCTCCTCTCTGAGGTCCCGATCCCTGGAGTCGAAGGCTGTGGCTTCGACTCCGGGATCATCCGGCAGACACTCCTCCAAGCCGCTGTCGATCAGAAATCCATCAAGGCTGTCACTGACAGCACTCTCGGAACGTACTCCGACGACTACACACTCGCTCAGCTTCATACCGTTCCTGCTGCTGAACTCGAAGCCGTCGTTAACGACCTCCTCGCTCAGCAAGCGGCGATGATCCTCGGCCCTGGCCCGAGGATCATCTGCCTCGACTTCGTCGACATACACTACCACGGCTGTCCACACCGTGATGCCGGGGAGCTCTGTCATACGATACCCCGCGATGGCACCTCTCAGTGCCATCGCTACCTTGTTGGGTTTGTCCTTTGCCGAGCCAAGCCGCTCGTCATCGCGGTTACTCCTGTCAGAGGTGATAAACCCAAAAGCGACGCGGTCGAGCGACTGCTCGACCACGTCGCGGCCCTTCCTTTCCCTGTCGCTGGCCTCCTCGTTGACCGCGGATTCTACGACGGAACGTCGATCGAGCGACTGGATGCAGTCGCACCAGTCGCTCTCCCCGTCATCCGTCGTGGAAAACAGATGGCTGAGAAACTAGACACGTCGGTCTCTTACTGGACGGAGTATGTGATGTACGAAGGAAGCGAGCGGGAACTGCGCTTCCCGCTCGCGGTCTGTGTCTCCTACCAACAGGGAAACCGTGGCAAGCACGGTTTGCTTGTCCGGGCGTATGTGGCGTGCGATCTGGCCGATCGCACGCCGAAGGAAGTCGAAGCTCTCTACCAGAAACGCTCAGCGATCGAGACAGCCTTCCGAACGATGAGAGAAGCACGTGCGCGTACGAGTACAACCGATCCAGTCGTTCGGTTGTTGTTTGTGCTTGTGGGCTTCCTGTTGCGGAACTTATGGCTGATCGTCCGGTGGGGAGTGCTCGCCACGCCGCGGCGCGGCGGGCGAGCACTGCCGGCTTGGTTCCGCTTCGAACTGTTTCGGGAGTGGATCGACCATACCCTTGACGAATCACTGCTGCGGAAGTGGGAGACACCAACCAACGGCGTCGGAATTCCCGAGGTCTATAGTCAACTGGACGCGGGCTGATTGAGCCCGCGTCCAGCGTTAGCCCCTGCAGAGAGCGACGGCTTCGAATTGGAGGGGCAGAGCCGGCGCTCTCACTGGCGTGAGACCGCCTTCTACGTCAATCTCTTTTCGAGCGAGATGAATTCTGTCGCTCACGTTGCCGAAAATCAAGTCAATACGGAGTAACGATGGGAACTACCGACAATGGCAGGGACAGGTTCCCATGGTACGATAAGGAGTTGGTTCGGTGTGAAGGCTGCAAAGCGAGTTGAATGGACAGGGAGAATCGGAGTTGCGTTTGTTGGCTTCCCAATTGCTGTAGGATTTGATGGCTTTTTTACCGTATCTACTGGCGGTGAGCTTCGTTTTCTAGGAATTCAGAGCTAATTCTAATTTTATATGTGTATGTGATAGGGTTATTGATAATTACGATCGATCTCTATCCAGCCCTCACTTGACGGAAAGGATGTGTCAGTCGTCGTGATGACGTTCACAGTACCGACGTACCTTACTGAACAACGTTGACGGATTGTACAGCTCATCAGTTGGTGCCGGTTGCTCGTATTTTGTCTTCGTGCAACTTCCCAGTCCCATTTCGGTCACCGGTCGATCACTCGACGATCTCCCACGTGATGACAGCACCTTGCTGGTGAACGGGATGTTGTAAGCCATCGAAGTAGGCGATGTTTCTCGTTTCTACGTGGAAATCGTACCAGTGATCGACGTCCATACAGAACTTCTCGGCGACCGCCTCGGCAGTCATCTGTTCGTATGGTTCGTCGACCTTTTCGTAGTAGAGTCCGAGCACGCCGCCGTTCGATCCAAACCCCGACTCGTAGAGTTTCTTCGTATCGGTAAGTAGTGATGAAGAACTCCGTTCGGGAAACGGCGTGAAGATCCGGGCGAAGCTGTTCGGGTCGATGTTTCCGTTATCATACCGGAACCGGAGTAGCTTGGCCTCAACTGGGAGCTGAACCCCATCGTGATCAAGAAAAAGATCACACCGTCGCGAATCCTCGAGATACGACATCTCGGTCTCGATCGCTTCTTGGAGGGGCTGGTCTTCAAGCGCCTCGAGAACCATTTCAATCTGATTTTCTTCCTCGAATGGACCGATTCCTGGTTTCCATCGGTCGTGTTCAGCATCCGCATCGACATCCGGAATTATAGATGCAAATGAATTAGCCAGTTGAATAAGAAGGTCAGATTTGTCATTCATGACTATCTGTTAGTGTCCCATTCATATACAAATGATTCGTCATCTTCTCCCTGTTCGAGAACTGCAGTAGAGTCGGACAGGATTACCCCCGGCTGTGGCCTCGAACACCACCGAAGAATAGATTCCCAGTTGCTCTTATCCGGAATGTGCACAACCCGGAGGCGATGAATCGTGGCTCCTGTCTTGGTTCTAACTAATCCACAACATACATTACGACAACAAATAACCGGAGTATAATGTATCTCTATATGCCCGATGAAATCGATAGAGAGCGCGCTCATCACCAGGCAGTCATCCAGGGTACGAACGATTTGGACGTCAAACGAATCGGTAATCTTGGCGAACTCGCATTTGAACAATTCTGTCGAGAATATCTCCCTGTCGAGATGTGGGAGTGGGAAAACGAAGAAGCGATCCGTCGATGCAATTCTGAGAGTTTCTCTGGACACGACTTCGAGGTTTTCGGGTACGAGATCGATGTGAAAACCTCGAGGGACGTCTCTGCGTTTCGGCCTGCAAATCTCCTCGAGAATGATCCAGACGACGACATCGTCGTGATGGTCTGGCACCGTGACAACGAAGATGCGCTCATCCTTCTTGGCTGGGAGCGGACCGAGACGCTCAAGTCGAAAGTCAAGACACAGGATGCGTATTCCGGTGAAGAGCCAGAGAAACTCGCTCATCTCGCTGCGCGACCGATGAACGAGTTACAGGAGTTAGGGCCAAACACGGCCCACATGATACTCACGGACATAAGTACGTAAAGACATCTGGCACGTTGATCTCGTCCAGTGCACAGAGAGCAGCATCACGAAGTTCGTCAAGCGTTTCGAATAGGCGGTTGCCGAGTGATTGATCGAGTTGTCGCCAGCACTCTTCCGCGGGGTTCAGCTCTGGTGAACCCCGCGGAAGGTAACACAGTTCGATCGGAGTACCTTCAACGAACTCTTGGACTCTGTTCGCCGTGAAATACGAGGCGTTGTCGAGGACAACGCAGATTTTCTCGCCGAACTCGGTCTGGAGAGCGTCCAGAAAACGAATCGTCGTGTCGCTGTTGAAGTTCTCTTCGCAGGGGAGAAAGAACGTCTCATCATGCAGTGTTGAACGCAAGACAGCGCCGTCATAGAAATTTTGACATTCACTTTTCCACCGGTAGCTACGCTCTATCGGTAGGTTCTGAGATCGGACGATTCGATTTCAGCCGACTTGTGCAGTGATCAAAACATCAGTTTCACAAGATGCTGCACGAAGTGTGAGATGGACGATGGCGATGCCTCTCTCGAATACGTCCGGAGAAGAGGAGCAGGCGGCGAGCCTTAACTCGCCGCCTGCGCGAGGTTATGGACGATGCACTTCCGTGTGAGCTCCCGGAACTGGCCATGCCAGCTCCGGGAGCGGAGCTCGTCGCCGTCGTCCTTCAGCATCGCAAATACGGTCTCACTCATTGACCGTTGATTGTAGACTTCGTCGTCAATTCTGGCGTTGTGAGCCTTCTTGAGTGCGTTTTGCTCACAGTGTTTGATCACTGGTCGCGTTGACGCTTCACGGCAGGCCTCCCGTAGATTGCTCCATGAGTACATCTTGTCAGCCAGAAGTGCCTGCAGGTCTTCGGCGTTGCGCCGAAAGACCTGCAGCCCAATGTGACCGTCATAGGCTTTCTTTGTGGTGAAATGAGCGTCCATGATAGCAAGTGACTCCGTATCGACGAGCAGCGTTGTCTTCATCGCATTGAACGAGTAGCCGACACGATTTCGGTAGTGCGAACTAGCCTGATCTTGCTGGAAGCCGCTGGCATCGATCGAGGCAGTTCCTGAGAGCCCCGCCTGCTCCGCTGACCGGCGGAGCAGGCGGCGCAACTCTTTCATCGGGAATTCTCCGTCCCACACGCTGAAAGACGTGTAATCAGGTGATTTCTCAAGGCCGAACACAGCAAGGATTCCCGGCATCTCGTTCAGATAGTCCTCGAACTGCCGGAGCGGCTTGTTGACTTCCTCTTTGAGCAAGAGCAACGCGATCTTCGTGGACTTGGCGTACCCGTCCGCGCCGTCCGGCGCGGCGGGTACGTCTGGTTCTTCTACGTGGGTCGTGGCGAACTCGTGAAACGTCTGTGCGAGGTTCCTGAGACGTCCCATATCGCCAGATGGCGTCCAAATCCCCTGAAATCAGCGATACAATCCGCAGAGGGCGTCGGCGTTCAACAGAGCATCTCATCAGTATCGCTGACTGCACCGAGAAGTTTGATGCTGTCCCACGCGCCCGTCACCGGGAGTGACGGGCGCTCACCCTTGGGAAACCATGCGTGAATCAGTGTCGAGAGAACCTGTCGCGTCTGATCAATGGCTAAGATCGTGTATTCGTCGTCCAGGTTGTCGCGCTTTTTTTGAACCCGTCTTGCCATGCTTCCTGTGCTCTCTCATCGGATTTGTGAAACTCCGGCCGGGCTGTCTTCCAGGACAGCCCGGCCTCGGTCATCAATCGTCGAACGTGACGCTCACTGTACTCAACGTCGAATTCCTCGGCGAGATAGTGACGAGCTAGTGGAACGGACCACGCAGGCGCGTCAAGTCCAACTTCCTCTGGAGACTTGTGAAGCGCTTCAACGAACTGTTCATGTTCTTTGTCGGAGAGTTTTGAGGGCCTTCCTGAACGGTGCTCGTCGTAGACGACCTCCTCGAACGGCTCGTCGGCGAGCCGTTCGAGTCGATCAAGCCACCGCGAGAGCCAGCCAGCAGTGTATCCATAGCGTTCAGCGACCTCTTGTAGCGTTGCACCGTCTTCTTCAAGGTAATTGATCGCCGCCATGAGCCGTTGTGATGGCTTTTTTCCCTCGACCTCCGCCAAGACCTGGCGGAGGTCTTCGGTAGAGACGTTGTCGAGAGAGGTCATATCGGAGTAACGTGCTTTTCTTTGAAATATTTTTGGCTGACAGTATGAATCAAAAGCCACAGAATCCGTTCAAACCCGGCGATCGAGTAGTCAAAGCGGAAGATAGCGATGCATCGGTTGCGGTGGTCGTGGAAGTACTTCCACCGGAACAGGACGTCAATCTCTACGGGCAGACGATAGATGGTGAGGCCGTCAGCGTCGCGTTCCCAAATATGCTCGATGACGGGCCTGGGAACTGGCGCGAAATCCATCCAGCAAAGCTCGCCTCCTACTGTGACGACCAGGACATCAAACTCTACACGTACAAACACACGAACCTCGAGTACGCCGAAAACCCATTTACGGCGGGCGACTACGTCATCAAACCGGATTACGACGATCCGGATCTCGCAGTTGTTCTCGAGGTTTCAAACGACGGCGACCGAGATGTCACCGTTTCGTTTTGCAAACATCTTGCCTTGTTTTGCCGCCGATTGACGGCAACTTCAGACGTTCTCACAGGAAGGTTCCGTCAGATTAACCGGGAAATGGACGCCGTCTGGCGATATGGCATCGCTCAGACGACTAGCGCGAATGTGTCGAGACCTTGCCAAACAGCACGTTGACGATCCGGACGTACCCGCCGCGCCGGATGGCGCGGACGGGTACGCCAAGTGGACACAGATCGCGTTAATTCTGTTCCGCGTCGAACTGGAGAAGAGCCTCCGTGAGACTGAAGACTACCTCAACGAGATGCCAGGTGTTCTTGCTGTGTTCGATCTCGACGAGGCACCGCACTACAGCTCGTTCTGTCGGTGGGAGCAGGAGTATCAGATGCGTGAACTGCGCCGCCTGCTCCGCGCTTCGGCGGAGCAGGCGGGCTGGAGTGGTGAAGCTGCGATTGATGCAAGTGGCTTCCAGCGCGATCAAACCAGCTACCACTACCGCGACCGAGCGAACTACTCATTCCAGTCGATGAAGACAACGATCTTGATCGACGTGAACTCACTGGCGATCAAGGACGTTCATTTTACGACGCAGAAGGCCTGGGACGGCCACATCGGGATGCAGGTCTTCCGCCGGAACGCGGAAGACCTGCGTGTGTTGTCTGCTGACGCGAACTACTCGTGGAGCGACCTCCGTGAGGAGTGTCGCTCCGAGTCAACGCGACCGTTGATCAAGCACAGGGAGCAGACACCGTTGCAGAAGGCCCACAACGCACGAATGAACGATGACTACAACCAGCGCTGGATGAGTGAAACCGGCTTCTCGCAGTTGAAGCAAGACGACGGCGAGAAGCTCCGCTCCCGGAGCTGGCACGGCCAGTTCCGGGAGCTAACTCGCAAGTGCATCGTGCATAACCTAACGCAGGCGGCGAGTTAGGGCTCGCCGCCTGCTCCCCTTTTCCGGACGTATCCGGGAGAGGCATCGCCGTCGTCACCGGAACAACGGAGCAAGGTACCATAGTTTTGACTCATCAGCAATCGCTGTGACTGACAGCTACTGCATCTTCTGAGGTCGAAAAGCCGTCTCTAACGTCGTGAAATTGTAGATCAGCAACCCCACCCCGATGCCGTCTTGCGTTCAACAAGGCAAAACATCTCGAGAAGGAGTTCGGTGAGCAGACAGACATTCCGCCAGCAGACCTCAGTTCGCGCTGTGACGAGGCTGGTGTCAAATCGTACTCGTATGAACACGACGAGCTCAGTTTCGAACACCAATACTGATCCATTGTACCGCTGATACACCCAGCAGTGCGTATCAGTGAACTCATGATCGCCTACAGGCCAATATCGGTACTTCCCGAAAGTCGCTTCGTGAACTGTGCTGAGTCATTGACGAACAGAGCGAATGCCGGTGTGGTAACCGAGTGAACAGGAAATAGAATCCACGGATGAGGAGAAGTGAAGTAAGAAGGCTGAGATACGCTGTTCTAGGCGAATGCTGTTGCTCACCAAGAGCTTGCCCAAGGCCGCGGGCTGGCGTCAGCCCGTGGCCGGCGCGTATGCTTCTGGCACACCTGTTCCGTTCATCTCGATCTCCCAACTCCGCTCTAGCTCTTCCTCTAATGCATGTCTGATCCAGTCAGAGAAGGTCTTGAACGTGAATTCCTCGGGCAGGTCGCGCCCGCCCCGACGCGGGCGGGCGACGACCGCCCACCGAAGCACGAGCCAGAGGTTCTCCAGCAAGAACCCGACCAAGACGAATGCAAAGCGGACGACTGGATCTTGTGTCGTCGTTACCACTCGTGCTTGGCGAAACACCCGGTAGCTTGTTTCAATCGCTGACCGTTTCCGGTACAGCTGTTCGACCTGCTTGGGCGTGCGATCAGCCAGATCGCACGCCACATACCCTCGCACAACCTCCCCGCTTTTCCCTCGATCTCCAGCGTGATAGGACACAGCGACCGCGAGCGGGAATTCTAGTTCCCGCTCGCGGTCTTTGTACATCCGATAGGTTGTCATGTACGAACGGTGCGTGTCCAACTTTTCCTTCATGCGTTCTCCCTTCTTTTGGACGGGAACGACAGTCGCAGCAATCTCCTGAGAACGACGCAGAATACGTTCGTTGTAGAAGCCACGATCAGCCAACAGAAGCTCTATGTCGAAGGGATAGGCTTCGACGCGGTCGAGGACGCGCTCGACCGCGTCGGCCTCTTTCTCATCGCTACGGACGTACGTCATCGCCAACGTCACTGGCTTTCCGTTCGAGACGAGATACGCTGTGCAGTACCGGTGGCACGTCGTTGTTCCGTCTTTCGCGTGCATGCGGCAGAGTTCACCTTCTTCATCGGCGTACGTTCCGTGGTAGGGATTATCGACGAAGTCAATGGAGACGATCCTCGACCGATTAGGGTCGAGGATCGTCATCGCTACCTCCCTGAGAAGGCGGTTAGCAACCTGCTCAAGCCACTCTCGGTTGAGCGTATGGAGCCAGTCCATGACAGTATCGTCACAGACAGCGTTGTCATTGTCCTTGCACGTCTCCCAGATGGAGGTCTGATTGACTGCTGCAAGAATGACGACCGCCCAGATATCGCCGGGATCGAGGGGCGAGCCCTCGATCCCTGGCAAAGGGAGCTGGCAAATGACGTCTTCCGCTAGATCTTTCACGTCTGAGTCTGAAAGAACACCGTCTGGTTGAGGGACGCTGAACACATTCACTCAGCCAGACATCTTCCTCATGAGACCAACGCTTTAGCTTCAGCTCTCACACCAGTTGGGAAGTACCGAATATATGGCCCACATCGCTAGATTAGCGCGATATACAGACTTATTGTTGCATACTAGAGTCGGTATATCGTGTCAATCAAGCGGTCGAAACCGATCGATCGGCTATACGAGGAGGTAGCCGAGTACGATCTCGTCATTGTCCCCGACGCTCCGTTAGCAAGTGCGCTCAATCGACGCCTCGAGCACCCTCACTTCGGCCCGTTCGCGATCACACCACGGCGACTCGCTGCCAGACGTCGAGAAACGGCAGAAGACCGGCTGGCCTTCCTCGAGGTCATCAGCCAAACCGATCTTAGCTGGAAGCAGGCTTCCTACGCGATCGGGAACGTGCTGCAGTGCTGGGAGTATCAGGGCAGTCCTGACGCAATTCTCGAGTACGATGCATTCGATACACCAGCAACGCGGGCCGTCGTCGACTGTGTCGAATCACTCGAGACAACGTCGCGAACACTCACTGACTACCAGATCGATCGCGAGGAGTACGAATCAGTTGCCGTCATCGGCGAACAACAACTGACGAATCTCGAGCGATCGGTTCTTCCCCCGGAATACGACGCTGTCAGCCGCTTTTGCGACGATGCATTCGAGTTACCGCCTGTCCGAATCTTTGACTCGCCGGCAGCAATCGTCGATGCCGTCCTCGATACGGTCACGCCAGAGAACGCCGAGGATGTTGCTGTCGTTCTCGATGCCAGTAGTGAGTATTCGCCACTCATCGAGTCCGCGTTCGAGGCCACAGCGATCCCCTATTACGGCGGCCCATCGTTCACCGACGATCACGATCACCGAGCTGTCATCCAGCTTCTCCGCAGCACGATTGCGGGGTCCGGTACCCGTATCAAGAGCGTGAAACCGCTCCTGACCCGTCTCGGGGTGACTCTCGACGTTGATCACGACGAAAAGCGGCTCTTCGAGGTCGACGATCCTAATCTTGAATGGCTCCGTGACTTCTGCGATCGGGCAGCAGAGCTCACGATCGGTGACGCGCTAACCGCTTACGAAAACCGCGCCGAGTGTACGCTCGAGACATTTCGCGAGGAGCTCGACCATCTCGGACTCCTCACCGAACCAATCACCGCAGAGACCATAGACCGACTCACGTTCTACCTCGAGACGTATGAGGTCCCGATCGACCGGGAGAACGACGGCGTCCTGCTGGCCGATGCGAAATCAGCGTCGTTTGTCGATCGGCCAGTCGTCTTCTACCTCGGCCTTGACGAGGGATGGACGCACACGTCGCCAGAGCGACCATGGGTCGATCATGACGAGGAATTCGAGCGGAATCTCGACCAGTTCCAGTCGCTGCTCCAGAGTGGTGTCGACCAGTACTATCTCGTCCAGGACACCGCTGGTGGGACACCCGTAACGCCGTGTCTGTACTTCGAGGACCTCCTCGAAGCCGAGTTCGAGCGTTTCAGTGATTTCGAATCGATTCACTACGCACGGCCGTTTCGATCGACGGGCGCAGGATTCGACAAAGAACCAATCAACGTCGAGACCGAGCCAGAGACGGCACTCAGCCAATCAAGCCTCAATTCATACGCAAACTGCCCTCGTGACTACTTCTTTGGACGGCTCGTCGATAACCCTGACAAGGATCACTTCGTCGAGGGGAACCTGTTCCACGATTTCGCAGAGTTCGCCGTCAACCATCCCGAGTTCGTCGATGACAGCGTCATCGAGGAAGCCGTCGACGTCATGATTGAGGAGACGAAGGCGTTCCACCGTGACGTCGATCTGGCTACCCGGCGAACAACGTATCGCGTCGGCCTCGAGACGATCGTCGACTATCTCGAGAGGAATGCGCCGTCGGATACCGACTTCCTTACGCCCACGAGTAGCGGTGACAATGTCTTCGCGACCCGCTTCGACCGGCCGGTCGACTCCCCAGCGACCGAACGATGGTTCGAGGACGACGACCGTGGGATCAAGGGAAAGATCGACCTCGTACAGTCGCCAACACAGCTGGTCGACTTCAAAAGTGGCAGCAAGAAATCACCGTCACAGGTAATCAAACGCGCAGCGATTGATCCGCCCAGCGATCAGCCGGACTTCCAGGCGTTGCTCTACCTCACCTACTATCGAAGCCAGCAGCCAGGCGAGCAGCTCGAGTTCACTTTTTTCCACTTTCTCGAGACGCTCGACGACGTCGTCACAGGCGAGGGGACTCTCGACGACTGCCTGACGACGGTCACGTACCGTCCGATCCCGTTCGACGAATTCGTTCCGTCGCGAGCCGTCTTCGAAGCACTCCGCGAAGAGGCACCGAACGATTGCAACAAGACGTTCTCGAAGACGAGTTACGATGAGTACCGAGCAGCGTTCGACGCGCACCAACCGTCCAGAACACGGGATGCAGATGAGATGGCCAATTCACCGTTCGGGAACGCACTTCTCGAGCGGATGATCGAGGCCGTCGGCGATTACAAGTACGTCACAAATGGCTGCATGCAGGCATTTAGACACCTGTGTGGCTATCGCAAAGAGGGCTATTTCGTCGAGGATCTCGACGAATTCGAGCGGTTCGTCGATGACCAACTCGCAGAACTGAACCGATATCGCCGCGGCGAGTCCCGGTTCCCCGTTGCGGGACGAGCAGGGGAGCCGAACTACCGCTATGTGGACAACCGCGATATGATTCTGACGACAGAGCGTACGATCGATGAACCGGCCGACGAGACGGAGGTGACCCGATGACAGCCCCGAACCCAAAGCAGCGTGAACTCATCGAGAGTACAGAGGGGTTGTATCTCGTTGACGCCGGTGCCGGGACCGGCAAGACGTTCACAGTCACCCGTCGCTACGCGAACATCGTCTCCCAGGGCGACGTCGAGCCGGATGACGTCCTGTTGATCGCCTTCACTCGCAACGCAGCGACGGAGATGAAAGACCGCATCGTCGCCAACTGCGACTATGACATGCGGGCGCTGACAGACGCACCGATCCAGACTTTTCACAGCCTCTGTAACGATATCCTCGAGCAACATGGCTTCCATGCGCCCACGCATTTAGGGATCGACGATGCGATCACTGGCTCAACGCAGGTCCTCGAGAACGAGACGATCGAACGTGAATACTTCGGGGAGTTCATCGACCAGTTCAGCGACGACCATTCGGAATACGACGACCTGTTCCGGTGTCTCTCGGACCCGACAGAGCTGCTGGATCTCATCAACAACCTCGCAGCCAAAGGCGTCTTTCCGACTGCCGACGGCTGGTATCGTGACAGCAAGAGACATCTCGAGGGCGATTTCGACGCGTTCAAAGACGTATTCGACGAGCTGAATCAACCCCGGAATGGGGGCAGCAAACAGTCAAAACTGCGCTCGAAACTCGGTCGATACGGCAAGAACAAGTGTTACCTCCCGGGTGCTCCCGGTCGGTCAGAATTGCGTGGCCCACGTGGAACGAAGGCGGTTCCCGACGAGGTCGCCGAGCGAGCCTTCACTGAAGACCGAGACCACCTCATCGAATTCATCCACGATATTTACATCGAGTACCTCGAGTTCGCACTCCGGCGAAACTACCTGAACTTCTCGTTCCTCCAACTCTTCGCGTTCGTCCTTCTCTGTGAGGACGACAACCTCCGCGAATCGCTTGGGTTCGAGTACGTGATGATCGACGAGTTCCAGGACTCGAGTGAGATCCAGTTCAAACTCTCGCTCTTACTCGCTGGAACGGACAATATCTGCGTCGTTGGCGACTGGAAACAGAGTATCTATTCGTTCCAATACGCAGCGGTCGAGAACATCACTGAGTTCGAGTCACGTCTCGAGCGATTCGCGGCCGACCTGAACGATGACGCCGAACGCGTTTCGTTCCCAGTGGAGCCGATAACCAGAATCGAACTCGAGGAAAACTACCGATCGACCCAGGAGATCCTCGATTTCTCGGAGCACGCCCTCGTCACACCAGCCAGTAGCCGCGAGTCCATCGATCGAGAATCGGTCCTCGAACAGGTTGTCTCACTGTCGTCGAACACCGCGCACAACCACTCACGGATTGAAGCCTTCCAGCACGACGATGAACACGAGGCGATTCTGACGAAGGTTCAGGAAATCGTCGGGAATGACGCCTACGCAGTCGAGGACGGTGGTGAGCTTCGCACTCCTGAGTATGGTGATATCGCAGTGTTGACTCGCACACGTGACTTTGGTCGAGATCTGCTCTCCGTCGCCGAGGAGTACGAACTTCCGATGGCGTACGAGGGTGGCATCGAGCTCTTCCGAACCGATCAGGCCAAACTCCTGCTTGCCTGGTTGCGTATCCTCGAGACTAATGCGGACAGAGGCTGGGCAGTCGTCCTCGAGCGTGCTGGCTACACGCTCGACGAGATCGACCACATCCTCGAGAACGAGGCCTATCCGGAGAATATGGCAGTATTCCGTACAGAGCTCGCAGCACTCGAGACCACGAACGCCGTTGCACGACGGGTATTCGATCGCTATGGATACGACGGTGCGACAGCGGATGTCATTCTCACAACGATCCAGTCAGTCCACAGTGCGACAACGATGACGCTTGGCGATTTGATCCGCTTCATCGAACAGGGGATCGAATCAGGCCACACCGAGGAGGTCCACGCTGCGGCAGGGACCAACGCGATCACTGTCCAGACGATCCACTCTGTCAAGGGACTCGAGCATCCGATCGTGATTCTCGGGAATATGAACCGCGGGAAATTCCCGCCTGCTGGTGGACGAGATGGGACGATCACGTACTCCGAACTCACAGGACTCCGCCAGCGCAAGTGCTATTCGGAGGCGCATGGCGATCCACACATCTACGATAACTGGCGGACCGACGTCCTGAGACGGTGTCAGCCAACGGAAGCCGACGAAGAACGCAGGTTGCTCTACGTCGCAATGACACGTGCAAAGGATCACCTGCTGTTTTCGGCTGGCGACGATCCCAACACGTTCCTCGAGGAGCTACCTGTCGACATCGACCCTCTCGAGCCAGCAGTTGATACGGATCGTGTCGGCGACACCGTCCAATCACAACTGACCGTGCCCATCCCGCAGCCAACCGGTCCTGATGGATACTCACCTCACTCACTAATGGGCGACGAGGTCTACGAGGACGTCAGTCAGGGAAGAGGACGGGAGTTTGGCTCGGCAGTCCACGAGTTCGCAGAACGGTACGCTCTCGGAGAAGACGGTGATCCTCGCAACGAAGATGAGCGGAATATCACGGAGCTTCTCGATTCGCTCGAGGGGACCCTCAGAGTCGAAGAACAGGTGTACCTGCCGCTCGAGGTTGAGGGAGACCAGGTGACGATCTCCGGCGTTGTCGACCTCGTCCATGTGACGTCCGATCGGGTGGAGATCATCGATTACAAGACAGATCAGGGGTATCACGCAGAGTCAGCATATCGAACGCAGCTTAGCGTGTACTATCACGCGCTCGATGACTGGTTCGAGGGCCGAGACGTGAATGCCGCAATTTATTATTCAGCAATGGATGATCTGGTCGAGATCGAGCCGCTTTCACGGACAGCTCTAGCGGACCGTCTTAAAACTCGAGAGTAGCAACGAGCGCCCCATCGAAAGCTAAGTCCAACTGATATACTTACGCAATGAGAGTTGGCGATTGTACCTACCCACTCTCCCCCACTATTTCCAGTGAACCGCCTCGGGGTCAAGTCCCGAGGCTTCCCGTTTCGATGACGCGACTTGCAGGAACCGATGAGGTTGAACCTCCGTCGGTTTCCACAGCGGTCGCAGTCTCCCCGGGCGTCGATTCGGCCTGTCCCAGACCTAGTTGGTGAATACCGCGAGAAAGAACGTTGTACGACGCATTAGCGTCCCTGTCCGCTTCGAACCCACAACTCGGACAACTGTGTTTCCTGACCCACAACGGCTTGTCCGTCTCCACGCCACACTCCGCGCACTCTTTGGTTGTGCCACGCGGATTCACTTGAACGACGCGTGTGCCGTACAGGTCGCCCTTGTACTCCAGCATCTCGATGAACCTACGCCACGCGGCGTCCTGTTTGTTGCGAGCGTTTCCGTCTTGCTGGAGCAGCCCTGAGACGTTCAGGTCTTCCACGAACACGGCGTCATACTCTTTGACTATCCACGTCGTCAACTTGTGTTGGAAGTCCTCGACCTTCCGCTTGATTCGACGCTTGACTTTGGCGACCGCTTGTCGTTGTTTTTCCCAGTTGTTACTGCCGTGTTCCTTGCGGGAGAGACTACGCTGTTCCCGTCGCAATCGTTCGTATTCCTCGGAGAGATCGAGCCAGTCCACACTGTCGCCGTCTGACGTGTAGATGTAGCTGTTGATACCGAGGTCGATCCCCACGCAGTCTTCGGCGGTCACGTCGTCCGCGTCGGGTTTCTCAGGGAGCGCATTATCTTCGATTTCGAGGCCGAACGTGACGTACCACTCACCCGTTGTCTCTTTCTTCAACGTGACTTCTTTGATAATGGCGTTTTCGGGGATGGAACGGTGGTATCGGATGGGGATGTCACCAATTTTGGAGAGCCAGAGCGTAGCAGTTCGACCACTCGTGTCTTTGAGTTCGAAACCAGACTGCGAATACGTCATACTCTGGTATTCTCGCGGTGACTTCCACTGCAGTTCACCGACCTTGTACCCCGCATCTTTCTTCTTGGAGAGGGTGCTGAGGTTGTTGTAGAAGCGTTCGACAGTCTTCTGCAACGCCTTCGAGTGAACCTCGGAAAATATGGGCCACTCGTCTTTCCACTCGGTGAGTCGCTTCTGGTGTTGGTATGCGAACCGATATTGTCCTCGTCGGTGTCGAGCGTGTTGTATTCGTATCGGGTGTGATTGTAGGCTTGGCGGTGGATGTCGATGTGGCGTTCGGCTTCCGCAGTCACACCTGTTCGGTCGGGATAGGCGCAGAAGCGGTAGTCGTACCACATCGCTGTACCGTGATTATCGAAGTGTTGCTACTTAATAGTTTGTTCCGATTCATGTCGGATTCATCCACACGGGGTCAAGCCCCGTGGCATTCGCCTCGACTGCCTGTAAACTTGAGCGGAAGACGTTTGCGCCGACCTTAGCCGCTGTTTGTCGTCGCCTTGAGAGAGCGAAGGCAAACAGAAGTGAGCAGCTCGTCAGATCCATCCATCGAATCAGGTGGTCTCATACCGGAGCAGCGTCTCGAACCGCAAAACACTCGGCTCATCAATGCTGGTATCGCGACGATTCACAACACGGATACTCTGCGAGCATGCGTCGCCTACGAGAACGCAAACCAGCAGCGCGTCCAGATTCCCTGCCGGCTCGAAAATCGGGCCAGCGAGATCCTCTCAGAGGGTGACTGAACTGGTGATCTTGAGCTGTTTGTCGTCGCCGTCATGCGTGGAGGCTCAAATGGAATGAGCGACCGACTCGAGAGCAAGATCCAGCGACAGACCGCGTTCGGAGAGGATGGCCAACTCGAAGTCACAGAGACGAGCATCGAAACTTCGCTCGAGGACTTTGGCGCAGACATCGATCATTGCAACCGCGATTCACGGCTCGATCGCCCCGAAGCCAGTGGGTTCGGCGTCGACGACCGACCCGAAGTAGCCCGCTCATCGGAGGATGATCAGTCCACGCTCTTCGCTGATATAGCCGAGGACCAGCAGACGCTCGACGGCGACGACGCGTCGAAACGCTGCCGCTTGACCACAAGCCCAGGAGGGCTCAGTGAGCTATCTCCCCTGCCCAAAGCGTCGAGTGAACTCGGCTGGTATTCACTATTCTACGCCATCTCTTCTGTAAGGAACTTGTCTAACTATCTTAGGTATGGATCTTAGCTAAGAGTCTCAGACAACATTCTAAGATAGCTTACGTAGGTGTGTTTCTACCCCTTCACTCTAAGCGATCACAACTTATGCTTCAATCTTAGACTGTAGACTTAGGTCTATATCTTAGATAGAATCTCACCACACCGCTTTCACTGTTACAATGCCTGTCGAAGTCATGAACGGGTCCTATGTACTGATCTTAGATATGAATCTAAGCTCGATCTCTTGGCTGTGAGTGCGTTTCCTGTCTCGAAGTCCTATCACTTATGTACTTTTCATAGGGATATACCTTAGCTAAGAATCTTAGATGTGATTCTAAGATATCTTACTTAGGTATATTTCTAGGATGTTTTCCGTAGTTTCTTATCTTAGTAACTCATACGGGACACTCATGCTCTCATACACGGTGTACTCCGAAGCAGGTGGCGTTGGAAAATCGTCGCTGACGGCGAATCTGGCTGTCGCGCACGCTCGAGCAGGTCTCGACGTCCTGGTCGTCCCGCTGGATCCGCAGGACGGTGACCTCAGCCGACTGCTCGGTGTCGACGAGGACCGTGCCAGCAGCGATGCAGACAACCTCGTCCGCCACATGGTCAATGCACCGAAGGGTCCATTTGAGGACCTCATCCGAACGTCGGAGGGCGTCGACATCATTCCGGAGCACAACATGCTCTCGGACCTCGCAGATCACCTCGCCCGCGAACAGCAGAAAGCCGAGGACTTCGGCGACGCGTACAATATCTACGCCCAACTGCAGCGCGTCCTCGCCGATGCCGAAGTCGGCGATCGGTATGATGTCTTGATCTGCGATCCGCCGGCGACCGAGTCGGATCACCTCTACAACGCGATCTTCGCGACGCGAAATCTGGTGATTCCAGTCGAGCCCTCGGCCAAGGGACGAGCATCGGTCGAAGGCCTCGAGGAACTTGCGAGTAACTTCGCTGATCAGCTGAACATCGAGGTCGGTGTTCTTGCTGCAGTCCCGAACGGATTCAAGCGAACGAACGACCAGAAGGAGCTCATCGATGAAATCGAGTTCCCCACACCAGAGATAATCAGCGATCGGACATCGATGATGGAAGGGTGTTGGAAGCAGCAGTGTTCGGCATTCAAGTATGTTCGCGAGCATCGGTCCCGTCAACGGGACTACGAACTCGAAACCCTCGCCCAGTTCGATAACCTGGCTCGCTACCTCGAGACGGAGGCAGGGATTGAGGCACCAAACCCGCCGGAGCCAGGGGAACTTGAGCAAGCGGTGAAAGCATGACGGGGTTCAAGAGCGGAAGCGCCGGTGATCCGTTCAGTAGTAGCGACACAGACGACGATTCCGGGGGCGGTGAGGCAGGGAATGATGAATCGGCCACGATCGAGACATCGGCGTCGACATCGATGACTGAACCCGACGATGAATCTGGGTCCAGCACTGATCGTGACGATCGTGGCGAGACCACATCTAGTGCTTCGGGTACCGTACTTCCTTGGATCTACGAGCGCAACAGCATCACCGACGGACGTGCACAAACTGTCCAGTTACATCTCCAGCAGTCAACGCTGGATCGCCAACGCGAAGGAAAGAGGGAGACCGAGGCTATGTTGGGTGAGTCTGTCAAGAAAGCCGATCTTCGTGAGGCTGCGCTTTTAGTCGGCCTCGAGCATATCGACGAGGTCGCTGAACAACTTCGGGAGTGGGGCTACGACTTCGAATGATCGGTCATAGATTCTTAGCTTAGAGTCTTGGATTGGGGTCTTAGATAACACTGTTAAACCGTGGCTGAAGGAGACGGGAGTTTTTCCCAATAAAGTGTCTATATTCGAAGAACTCCTGCTTGATCCTTTGGAGTCCGAGACATTGTTCAGATTAGCTGGTTCCAGCAGTATGCGTAGCTCTATAGCCATGTTTCTGCGATTGCTGGTTCAGTGTTTCTAAACTTAGAGGTATGTTTTCTAATCACTCATATGATTGATCTGAGAGCGTTCAGATTTCCGTGTTTTCGCATCGAAATCGGTGCCCGAGATGGTGGAGTGAAACTTTGAGCCGCGGAGATGGAACGACGAGAAACACGGAGTCTTAAACGTCGTGTCTCTCCCTCAGTTCGTGTAGAAACATCTCGGTAAGTGCGTTGTACGTACTGAATAGAGCCTTATACGGAGATATCCGTTCGTGCCAAGATCGATAGCGGCGTACCGCCAGTAGCGCTAATCGTGGAGCTGGATCCCGTTTTGTTGAGCGCAATGTCATCTAGCTAGTTTCTAGATGTTGGCTGTAAATCGGCTTTTTGCATCGAATTATGAACTGTCGGTCTACCCGTTTTACCTCGAACACATCAAATATGGGAATAGTATCTAAAAATAATAGTTCGGTAAATAGAGCTGGATACGCACCTACATCAGCTCCTACGGTATCGCTTCTCTCTCTACGGCTTTGTTGAAACTATTCGATGTTGACATAGAGACGAGCTCTCCTTCCAACTGATGTGCGTGAATTCAGTCGAAAACTGGCCCCTTTGTAAATCGCAAGATAAATGGATTTTAACAGAATTCTCTCTACAAAACCTGACTGAATCTCTGTGCCAGAGCCGCCGTGAACGGTAGATTCTGGTATTAATTCCATGAATCCCCGCCTCATTCGTTCAAACTCTAATCTGGCCAGAGCTAGGTCAATTCTGCACTGGATTGAATATGGGAACAGACTTGCCGATACCGGCCAGTCTTAACAGGGTTGACCGGGGATTCGGCTCGTGATCGTTCTTGGCGACTGATTAGAGCTTCCTATTAATGAGTCCGTGGTACTGCTCCATCTTGTCGAGCGGTTGTGGCGACGTGAGGTAGCTCACGACCACGAAGAGACCGAAGTTGACGACGGTCGCAACCAGAATGCCTGGAACGAGTGGAGTTACGTATGGGTTCGGAATCAGCTGCAGCTGGAACAGAGCGAGAAGTACCGTTCCAACTGCTGGCGATACAATGGCCGCTTCCGTGGACGCGCGTGGCCAGGAGACGGCGCCGAGCAACAGCGGCAGCAGTTGGATCGATACTGCCACGACGAACAGCGCAAGGGGGGTTATCAGGTTTGAGTACAAGAGCGCGCCGGCGACACCGGCGAGCATCGTGACGATGATCACGACTCTGTTCAGAAGCAGTTCCTCATCTTCGGAGATGTCCGGACTGATAAATGTTCTGATAAAGTCGCGCGAAACGGTCGCTGCCAACACGTGTGCGTACGAGTCCGTCGTGGAGACGATTGCAGCCAAGATGCCGACAAGGAACAAAGCGGCGAGACCGAACGGCATCACGTCGAACGCGAGAAGTGACGACACCGTATCCGGATTTGTTCCCTCTGGCAGCACGGTCCGACCATAGATTCCGATGAAACTCGTACCGAAGACGTATATTAGCGTGAGAACACCGACGATCATCGCGGCGACTTTGGCGAAGTTCCGTTCAGTGTCGACAGAGTACATACGGATCCATCCCGCGGGTGAGAGTAAGGTATTGCCGACCGAGAACAGAGCACCGACGATCAGGATGACCTCTGGCGTGAACAGGCCGGTTACTCCGGGTGCCGTCGTGTATCCGGCGCGGGAATCGCCGAGGCTAGTGAAGATTTCGCCAACGCCGCCGGCGTGGCTGACGATGAATACGCCGAATGCGCCGAGAAGGATCGAAATCAGCGCCCCGTTGAAGGTATCGAGGTACGCGATTCCACGCATCCCTGTACTGGCAAGGTGGATTGTGACTACGAAGGCAAGTGCGAGAACGCCCAACTCGAAGGAAACAACCCCGCCCGTAAGGATCGTCAAAATCAGCCCACCGGCGAGCAGTTGAGCGACGATATACGTCGTATTGAAAGCAACGCTCGCGAGCACTGTGTAAAGCCGGACCGTGTCGCTCTGATAGTAGTCACCCAGCAGGTCGCCTGGGGTCTGAAGATCATGCTCCTTCCCGACGACCCACATACGGCGGCCGAGGTACCAGACTGCCGGTGCAGTCACCGCGTAGCCGGCGAGAATCATCGCGATGAATGAAAAGCCGACTGAATATACCGTACCTGGGAATCCGGCCATGCCGACGCCGCTCAGCACCGTCGCAACGAGAGTGAGCGAGGCGACGACCCATCCCAGCCCTCGAGAGGCAACGATGTGGTCGGACAGACTGTCCGAGTACCCTCGTCTTGCGAAATGTGTGATGGCGAGGAACATGACGACGTAGCAAGCTAGAATACTGAGTGAAAGCGACAGGTTTGTCGAAATCGTCTCGGCGAGATCCGGAGGGAGCGCCTGTATCGGAACGAGTGATCCGCTACTCATACTTCGCCTCCGTTTCGTCGCCGAGGTCAGTCATGCGTTCTGACGGTTCACTCTTGGTGAGCACTACGTAGAGACCAAGAATTACTAGCGCCGAGACGAGCACGATCGTCCACATCATTACGGGAAGACCCGCGATCAACTGATCTCGGGTGCCGACAAATTTCATCCCGAGATACGCGAAGATCGTAGTGCCCGTAAAGTAGATGAGCATTATCTTCTCCGTCGAGCGCGCTGAGATGTTGTATCTGTCTGGAATCTCACTTGGGTCTGGACGGTCTACTGACCGCCATTTTTCGCTCCAAGGCATGTTTCATCACACCAGACCGAATCCATATAAAAGTATCGGCAAATAATTGTATGGTGTCATATAAGATAAATTTCAAATATATACTTAGATATTGACCACAGTTTCAAACTATACTTATTAGTATTTATTTAACTTTTAGTAATTTAATAATGATTAACGGAAATCGACGACGACTGTCGCACACTGGGGTAACTGCTTGGGAATATCCGTCGAGACGTTTCATATTAAAATATGTATATAGTTAAATTCAAGAATCTAATTTCTCGGAAAGATCATCCATCGCTCGCGTTCTCACGTCCCGGAAGACTGGGCAGACGCCATGGTGATCCTCGGTAAGCTGTTTGACGACTGCCTGACGGATCGCGTGTTCGCACGATCCAGTCACCGGCTTTCTGTGGGGACAATACTGACAACATTCAAACGGGGAAAGCTCCCGTGGGGGCATAAGATAGTGTATATCGAAGCTTTACTTGAAGGTATGCATACGGCGTCTATCGCGCGAGGGCCGTTACAGTGCCGCGAGGAGTTAGTCTGTCACGTCCTGCGTGATGTACTCGACTGCCGATCGACTAACTTCGGTAATGCCACGGACGGAGCGGCCGAGGTCGGCGCGGACGACCGATCCAGTTATTGGTCGGGAGTCTGTCTCGGATGCCAGAAGCACATAGGCGCCGGTATAGTCGGCGGCCGACGGCGTGATCTCGAGCGGATGGTTCGTAGGATCGAACTTATCGGCGGAAACGACGCCGCGGTGGCCGCCGAGTGATTCGGTACCTGATAGATCTGTTGGGACAAACCCCGGCGCGACGGCATTAACTCGAATCGTCGGTGCGAGCTCGAAGGCGAGCTGCCGAACTAGACCGAGGACAGCGTGCTTGGCCGGGACGTAGAGAATGCCTCCGCCGTCGGACCCGAAGCTCGCCTGCGAGGCGGTGAATACTATTCGTCCGTCTGTTTCGATTAGTTCGGGCAGCGCCGCCTTTGCACCCATCATGTATCCAAGGACGTTCACGCCGAACAGTTCGAAGAAGCTCTCTTCGAGGTCCTCACCTGACAGCTCAGGCAGGGACGTATTCTGATCAAATACACCCGCATTTCCGACGAACACATCAAGTTTGCCGAAGGCGTCAACTGTCTCCGAGACCGCCCGTTTGTTGTCCGCCAATGACGTTACGTCTCCCGCGACGGTGACGACATCGTCGCCAAAGTCCGACCCGACGTCCTCGAGTCGGTCCTCGTTGATGTCCAGTACGCCGACCGATGCGCCCTCGTCGATGAACCGTTCGGTCACCGCACGTCCAAGCCCGGATCCACCGCCAGTGACCAGTGCGACCTGATTGTCAAGCCAACCCATCGATTCCAAGGCTGGTCGGTCACCACTAATACTTACCGGTGACGTACCCCTGATCAATCACTGATCGAGTTGTCGGCGGGTGGCTCGTACAGTTCGACGTAGTTTCCGTCAGGGTCTCGAGCGTAAGCGATATCCGCGCCGTTACCGACGGTTCGGGGAGAATTCACGAACTTGACTGCCGGCGTGAGTTCCTCGTAGAGGCCGACTACGTCGTCAACAGTGATGCAGATGTGGGCAATCCCGACGTCGTGACCTGCTGCTGTCTCGTGAACGACGTCGTTTTCGGGCGCATCGTAGTCGATGAGTTCAATCGCGAAGCCGCCGGCGTCGAGAAAGACAATCTCGCCCTCAACACCTTCGACACCGACGATGTCGCTCTGGACCTCACTGATCGGGAACCGTTTATCGACCTCGAATCCGAGCCGATCCCGGTAGAACTCGAGGGCACTCTCCATGTCCTGTACGTTCAGTCCGTAGTGTGTCGCCTGTCCTATCATTCGAACCGATCATCTTCGGATACAGAAAGCGGTCAGAAAAACATTCCGGTGAAGAGACTCCGATCTAGTCAATGGATCGAGGGTGGCTCCCCATTTTCACCCGTTCGCCCCGGGGCCCGTTGAACAATAACTAAGTAGTTGTAACCCTCTCCGTTTGTGTGTATACATGTCTCACGACATAGAGCAGTCACTGTCCGCAAGCGAGTCCGCGCAGGAACGGACTCGGCGGATACTCGACCGCATGGAGAAAACGCTTGAACGGGGTGAGGTTCCGATGAAGATTCTCAATGATGAGGACATCTATCAGCGAGAGCTCAATCGGATATTCGCTCAGACGTGGGTGTACGTCGGCCACGAATCGGAGGTTCCTGAGCCGGGCGATTACCGCCAGCGGACAATCGGAGAGGACCCGTTTGTCTTCGTCCGCGACGAAAATGGCACGCTCCGCGTATTGTTCAACAGCTGTCGTCACCGCGGCGCGAACGTCTGCCGGGCTGAGAAGGGGAACACGACCCATTTTCGCTGCCCCTATCACGGCTGGACCTACCAAAACACGGGTGACCTCGTCGGCGTCCCCCAGAAGGGAGATGGGTTCGACCACCTCGACGCTGACGAGTACGGCCTCCGCGAGGCGGCGAACGTCGACACATATAACGGACTAGTCTTCGCCTGTATCGCACCAGACGCGCCGCAACTCGAAGAGTATCTCGGCGGTGCGACGTGGTACCTCGACATGTACTTCGACCTGATTGACATGGAAGTTATTGGCGACCCGCAGCGGTGGGTCGTCGACGCCGACTGGAAAACGCCGACGGAGAACTTCTACGGCGACAATTACCACGTGCCGATGGGCCACAAGTCGGCGATCGACGTGGGAATCGGCAGCGAAACAGCCACTGGCGAGGAAGAGAGCGAACTGTATGGTATCGCCGACTGTGATGGACACGCTTTTAGTATCTACCAGATCGACTCTGAGAAGCCGATGTTCTGGGGCCACCCCGAAGATGTCGTCGAGACGTTCAACCACGATGCTCTCGACGACGACCAGCACGAGGTCGCACGCAGGTCGGGCGTGACTCTCGGGACGATCTTCCCGAACCTCTCATTCATTTTCCTCGGCGGCCGCGACGATCCGAACAAGGATCCCGTCGGGACGTTCTGTCTGCGTCAGTGGCAGCCCCGTGGCCCCGGCAAGATGGAGGCTTGGAACTGGATTCTAGCACCGAAAGACGCTCCGGCGGAATACAAAGAGCGAGTCTACGAAGTCGGAATGTCGACGTTCAGCGCCGCGGGTAACTTCGAGGCCGACGATATCGGCATCTGGGACGGAATTGATGACGCGGCGGGCAGCGTGTTCGTTGAGCAGACCGAGGCTACGACGCTGTTCACGATGGGACGCGGCGAGAACGCCGCGGCGACCATCGACGACGACTGGGCGGGGCCGGGAACGGCCTACGCGGATGGCGGGCTGACCGACGAGAACCAACTGGACTTCTACCGAACGTGGTACGAGACGATAACGACCGAGGGGGCTGAATAATATGCAGGACGAACAGGTTCAGCAAGCCACGCTTCGGCTCGAGTGCGAGGAGTTCCTCTATCACACGGCGGAGTTACTCGACGACCGCCGACTGAGCGAGTGGCACGATCTTGTCACAGATGACATCGAATACCGCATACCGATTCGAACGACGCGCGAACGGTCCAAACCCACGGAGTTCAGTAAGTCAGCTTTCCACATGAAGGAGGACTGGGGGACGCTCAAGGTACGAACCAACCGGATGGCAAGCGATTTCGCTTGGTCAGAGGATCCTCCATCCCGGACTCGTCGTCAGGTCGCAAACGTTCGTATAACTGACGTCAGCGACGACGAAATCGACCTCAAGAACAATCTGGTTGTCGTTCGGTCGCGGAAAGCAGAAACCGATCCCGACATCCTCTCAATGGAGCGTCACGATACGCTCCGACGTGACGAGGACGGATACGCGCCCGATTGGACGGAAAGGAAGGGGCTAAAACTCGCCCGACGAACCGTGTTGCTCGACCACACGGTCATCCCGACCGACTCGCTTTCAATCATCCTATGACCCCGACACCGACGTCAACGGATTTGATCGAAGTGACGGACGGCGATCGAACGATCGAACTCGAGATGCTACGGACGCCGACCGGGGAACGGCTGGTAGTCCGCAGCACGAGCGACGAGACTCGCGTAGACGCACTAGCACTGGAGAGCCTCACATGGCAAAACGACGTCTTCTTCGAGGAGCTAACGGCAATTCCCCACGAGGACGGCGAGGACACGACCGAGGCATCGGATGAGATACAGATCAGTAACGAATATACGGTTGTCCGGCTTCAGACACTCGAGACGACGGCCGGACCACGAGTGGCGATCGAGTCCCCGAAACTTGGCTACTCTTGCCGTCTTAGTCCAGCGGAACTTGACGCGATCGCGCACGAGCAGATCGAACTCTTCTCCGACCTGCTCGCGACCCCGTTCGGTCCCGAAACGGACCACCACCACGGCATCCACTAATCGATGCCAGTTTGCCATTCAGTCGTATAACTGACCACACTCGCCGACTACAAGTTATCGACTCGACGGACGAACTCAGCAGTAGCATCTGCGACGGTATCCTCCGTGCCGGTGAAGAAGTGATCAGCTTCGATCGGGCGGATCTCGACCAGCGAACTTCGCTCGGCAGTGTTGGCAATCTCCTGCGCTTCGTCGGGCGTAACGTTCCGGTCAGTCGCGTGCGGGACCAAGAGCAGCGGTTTCTCGATCTTTGGCGTCCAGTCGATCGTGGCACACTTGCTCTCTGGGGAGCGGTAGGAAAGGAACGACTCGGCCGTCATCGGGATGTACTCTATCCCACCATCGACGGGGCGCGGCAGGGCAACGAGTTCGGTACCCCGTCCCTCCTCGACGAGGTCGCGAGCCTCTTGCACGAACTCTTTGTAGGCGGTATCGGGATCGTCGGACACCGCCTCGAAGTAGCTTCGCGTAGAACGCTCGCGGATGTCCGCGAACGGCGCGGCCAGTACGACCGCGTCGACAGCGGGATCATTGTGTTTACCCTGATAGTATGCAGCTTCGGTCGCGCCCAGGCTGCGCCCCCAGACGACGATCCGCTCGGCACCGCGGTCGGTCGCCCACTCGACGGCGCCGGCGATGTCTCGATCAATCTCGGCGAAGTCGGAGGTCTCGTATCCCTTCCCGCTGTTTCGCTTATTGATCGACACACAACGCATCCCCCGTCTCGCAAGCGGGTAGGCGATGGGCGTAATACCGGCTCCTAGAGCGAACCCGCGAAGCCCGTGCAGGAAAATGACGCAGGTCTCGTCCCCGCCGAACGTCGTCGATTCGCCGGTAATTTCGAACCCGTCCATCCGTTTGCCGTCCTCGCTCTTGTAGTTGATCGCTCGAAGCGTTACGTCGTCTGGCGTCGGCTCCATCACTGGCATATCAGAGCACATTCGGACGAACCATAAGATAGTTTTCCTCTCTCGGAACCGGACGCTACCAGATGGTTCGAGAGACGTACTCGGCGGTCGGATCGACTACGATGTCGAGGACGACGTGTTCGTCTGCGGCGAGGGCCTCCTCAAGTGCCGGTCGCACATTAGTCGGATCCTCAACGCGGACGCCTCGAGCGCCCATCGAGTCAGCCATCGTCGCGAAGTCGACCTGCGGGATATCGGTGGCGATTTCGGCGTGGCCATCCCGCTGCTGGTAGTTCCAGATCATTCCATACTTGGCATCGTTCATCACGATCGTGACGGCGTCGGTGCCGGTGGCGACCGCCGTGACTAGCTCCATGTTACACATGAGCATGCCACCGTCTCCGATCAGATTGACCACCTGCCGATCCGGATCGACTAGTTTCGCGGCGTTCCCTGCGGGGACGGGAAACCCCATCGAGTCGTACAGTCGGGAGTGCTGGAAGCTGTTCGGCGTGCGGTACTCAAACGCGTCGTTCGGCCAAGCACCGCCAGCGGCGCCCGCGTCCCCGGTGAGAATTACATCGTCATCGGCCACGTCGCGAAGCGCCGTCATAATCACTAGCGGGTGGATCGGCGTCTGGTCAGCAACTGCAGCCGCATACTCCTCGATCTCCTCGTCGACCTGCTGGGCTTCAGCGCGGACCGACTCGCGGTAGTCGGCGTCGGTCGAACCGGCGTCGGCAAGCACATCGGCCGCCGCAGGCAGGATCGTCGTCAGGTCGCCACCGACGACGGCCGTGGCGTCGGTCTGAGGAAATTCCGACTGACCAGCGTGCAGATACGCGATGTCGACGTCGTCACTCGTTCGATCGCCGAGAACCACCGCTTCGTGAGAGCTCGGTCGAACGCCCAGCGAGAGGATGGCATCGGCATCGGCCAGCGCTGCAACGGCTGCCGGATGGTCAGCCATCCCGACAGTCCCCGCGAACAGCTCGTGGTCGTTAGGAAACGCGTCCGGGTAGTGTCGCGGGCAGACGACTGGACAGTCGAGCGCCTCCGCAATTGCGACCGCGTCGCTGCTCGCGAAAGCGCGGAGAACACCCTTACCGACGTAGAGGGCACGGCGATCAGCCCGTTCAAGCACCTTGAGCGCGTCCGCTGCCGCGTCGGGCGACGGCGGCGTGTTCGTGACGTGGCTCCACTCGAACGCCGACTCAGGAATCGCGACCGACTCCATGAGGATCTCTTCGTCAATGCCGACGAACACTGGGCCAGGTCGCCCGCTTGTCGCCACGTCGAACGCGCGGTTGAGCGTTTCGGGGACGCGTTCGGGATCGTGTACCTGTGTGCTCCACTTGGTTGCGGGTTCGAACGCCGTCTCGAGGAAGTGCTGGTCGTCGACGCCATGAAGCGACTCTGTGGGTGCGTCTTCGGGGAGAACAGCGCTCACGAGGATCATTGGCGACGCAGCCGTGTACGCTTGGGCGACGCCGGTAAGAGCGTTCGTTCCGCCGGGTCCGGCGACAGTAAGTGCAACGCCCGGCTCACCGGTGAGTCGTCCTCTGGTATCGGCCATCACTGCTGCGTTGTACTCGTGGCGGGCCGTGATCACATCGGCACCACGGCTGTTAAGACCATCGGCGACATCGACCGTCTGGTTGCCGAGCAGTACGTACGCTTCGGTAACCCCGTTTTCGACTAGAACACGGGCTACTGCATCTCCGCCTGGTTTGTCCATACACACTCCTCACACTGAATCAGATTAAAATTTCCTGTAGAAGAATGCGTCGTCGATATCGGCGACTTCACAGATGCAGCTGTTGATGCCAAGCTGCCAGTGTCTATGGCACGTCCATATTGCGAAACCGTTCAGTCGACGACGACCTCACCCTCTTCAACGACCGGCTCGCCATCGAGGTACACGCTACAGTTCTTCTGTGCGATATCGTAGTGACACGGTGCGTATCGGTCTTCGTGTACGTTCGGGCCGGTACTCCAGAGCATGTTACCTTCCCAGACACGGCCCTCGCTAGCACTGACACCTGTTTGATCGGGCGCTCGGTCATGCAGCGCCATGTTGTAGAACGTTCCATTGGGGTTGAGCCCCCAGCCGAAGTGGCTCGTCGCCCAGACGTCCGGGTCATCGTAGCTCTCGAGGTGGCCTCGCATCAACTCGGCGTCGCCGCCATCGCCGTTGATCTCAACGATGTAGTTGTCCTCGACGATGCATTCAATGGCGGATCCGACGTAGTCTGCGAATGGAACGACATTGTAGTCGCTTGGTGCGATGACGATCGTCCCCTCGACGTTCGACGGATAGTTTGAGACCATATTCTGGCCCCAGACGTCCCACTTACCGGGCTCGTCGACGAACCCGTAAGAGTCGAAGGCTGTGTCGGGTTCGACCTCCATCGTTACGTCCGTACCGTACTCGGAAGTGATATGCATCTCGTCAGCCTCGGCCAAGAGATCACGGTGACGCTGGACACGCTCTTTGACGCGCTGAGCTTCCTCAGGTTCCCAGGGCATCAGCCGACGGAGATAGTGCGGTTCGCGGGCGCCGACGCGAAGGATTCGGGTACCGGCATCGCGGATCTCGCCGCGCTCGGGCACATGGATGAATCCTTCGAGCGTGAAGTCGAACACCATATCGGCGTGCTTACACGCTGCAACTGGCCCGTCTGGTAGGCGCAGCGTTCCGCCCTGCCCCTCGGATATCTCGGGACTGACGGAGTTGCGCCCATACTCCGGTACCTGTACCTCGAATACGTCCGCATCGTGGTCCTTGGCCGCAGCGAAACAGGCGCCAATGAACTCGCGCGGGCTCTTCGCGTCGGTTACCAAAGCGATGGTCTCATCAGACGATACTTGACAGTGTTCCATCTGTCGACGGAACAACGGCACTAATAGCCCAGCTTCTTCCATGGGTACGGCTGATTGTTCTCTTGCTACCCTATATATTTTTTGTGCTACCGAATGACATTGCAATGACTGTCGGTTGTATCGATCTCTTCGTTCGCGATATCGGCGCGCTGATGGCAGCGGTACTCGGCCGCTCACCCACGGCCCGCTTGCGCCATTGTTTTAATCCCACCCGAATGACTGAGGTATATGGTTCGTTCAATCGCTATCGTTGGCTGTGGAACGATTGGAACTGAAATCGCACGCGCAATCGCAAACGGGACGATCTCGGTCGATCACACCGTCGTTTACGGTCACCATCCGGATCGTATTGATGTGCTCCGCGATCAGTTCGATCCCGCGGACCGACCGCAAATCGCGGACGTACTTGCTGAGGTGTTCGAGACGGATCTCGTCATCGAGGCCGCCGGTCAAGCGGCAGTCGACGATATCGCTGTCGACGCGCTCAACGCAGGGTGTGACTGCATGCTAATGAGCGTCGGCGCGCTCGCGGACGAACGATTACACTCGGCGGTTCTCAAGGCGGCCGAGAACGGCGACGGACAACTCTATCTCCCATCCGGCGCGATCGCCGGGCTCGATGCGATCAAGGCTGCCGCGCTTACCGGAGAGTTGGAAACGGTATCGCTACGGACAACGAAACCACCGGCAGGTCTTGAGGGAGCGCCGTACATCGAGGAGAACGATGTCTCTCTCAACACGATCGAGGAACCGTCTGTCGTCTTCGAAGGGTCAGCAAGCGAAGCTGCGACAGCGTTTCCATCCAACATCAACGTCGCGATGGCTCTCAGCCTTGCGGGGACCGGTCCCGAAGAGACGACCGTCGAAATCGTCGCCGACCCGTCCGAGGGGAACAACGTCCACCAAATCACGGCCGAGGGCGGAATGGGACGAATAGAGACGACAGTTCAGAACGTACCGTCTCCGACAAACCCGAAGACGAGCTATCTCGCTGCGATTTCCGCCATCGAAAAGCTACGGGGACTCGACTCGTCGGTCAATGTCGGAACATGAGGGCCTGGTCGGCGACCGTCGACAGCGGATACGGGTCCAAGCGAACGCAATTCGACCGTGCCGATGTTCCGATCTAGAGAGGTAAGGGATACGTGATCGAGATCCCGTTCCAGATATTGCTCGCGCTCGGAACGGCATTTGCGTTCGCGACTTCGTCGGTACTCGTACGTTTCGGCGTCGAACGGTCAGAACCGATAGCGGCGTTGTTCGTGACTGTCACCGTTAATGTCGTCGTGCTTTGGGCGGTCAGTCTCGTCCTGTACGATGTGACGATCGATATCTGGGCGTGGCGCTACTTCATCCTCGCGGGCATGTTCGCTCCGGTCCTCGGTAGGCTCTGTAACTACGTCGGACTCAGGAGAGTCGGCGTGAACCTGACGGTTCCGATCAGCAACTCCAATCCGCTGGTATCAGTTGTTCTCGCTGTACTGTTGTTCGGAGAAACGCTTTCGCCGCGGGGCCAAGCTGGTGCCTTCGCTGCCATCGCCGGCGGGATTCTGCTCACATCGGCAAACCGCGACGAGGCTGACGGGATCGGCGTTCGATACCGTGACTTGTTGTTTCCGGTTACCGGCGCACTCATCTATGGAAGCGTTCAACTCTTGCGGAAGGCCGGAATGGACCTCGTTCCGGCGCCAGCGGTTGGTGCAGCTGTAAATCTCACGACGTCGTGGATCGTAGTTATCGTCTTCCTTGTGGCTGTTCCGAGTCAGCGCGACCGACTGTTGATTCCCCGTGACGACCTCCGGTACTTCGCTCTAGCAGGGTTCGCCTCAAGCGTTGGGCTCATATGCCTGTATGCCGCGTTGCTCTCCGGGACAGTGGTCGTTGTAACGCCAATCCTCAATGCGTCACCGCTGTTCGCTCTGGTACTAACGTATGCGTTCTTACGCGATCGAGAGCCGTTCTCGACACAGGTACTCGCCGGGACGACTCTGGTCGTCGCCGGCGTCGGACTGCTGACGACAGTGCCGTGAAAACTGGCCAGGAATTCTGCGTAACCAGAACACTCAATACAGTCCAGTATCTCCACTGGGGTATGGTCGTAGAGAACATGGGTTTAGACCACGTTGCGATCAAAGTACGCGATCTCGAACAGACGGTCGACTTCTATACAGACGTGCTGAATATGGCCGTCTCCGACCGGATCGGCGATGCGGTAGCGTTCTTGCGGACGCCGGCAGTTGCCGAACAGTCCCAGCATCACGAAATGAACGTCACCCAGTACTCAGACGAGGAACTCGCGACACTCGAAGAGCGCGGTGAACTTGAGCTCAATCTACATGAGTTCGAGGAAAACCTCCCCGAGGATGGACCACCGATGTTGCCGACGACCGGCCCAATTTATCACATCGCATTCGAAGTCCCCGATTACGAAGCGATCACCGACGCAGCCGAGGCCTTGGAGGAGCGAAATCATCCGATCTATCGAGGGCCAGGTCGTCACGGTCCCGGTAACAACATCTTCCTCTATTTCCCCGATCCTGACGGATATCCAATCGAGTTGACTGCGAAGATGGAGGAAACACCGGAGGTCGGCGGGCGTCCACCGAAGCGATGGCCGCAGACACCGGAAACGTGGAATGTCTGGCGGAAGACCAAGGACCTCGAGTAACTTGGTTATCGCTCGATCGAGATACCGAACAGAAATTCCGTCTTTTCGAAACAGAACCGGAGTAAACGCGCAACTGAGTTACTTAGTGCTGATCTATTAGATTTATATTAGTTTATTATTGATTCGAAGCCATTTGCATGTTGATCTCGGTGACGTTTGCCTTATCACGAACGAGTTCCGGAAGTTCCTCTCTGAACCGATCATCAGACATGCGACTCGTCGGACCGCACACTCCGATTGCGGCTACAACCTCGCCGCTCGGCGCGTGGATCGGCGCGGCGACACATCGCAGTCCGCGGGTCCGTTCGCTTTGGCTGAACGCGATTCCGCGTTCGCGAATCTCTGCCAATTCCTCAAACAACGTGTCCGGGTTTGTGATCGTGTTCTCCGTTCGTTCGGGTAATCCGTGTTTGTCGATAATTTTTTGGACCGTAGATTCAGGCATGTGAGCGAGGATTGCCTTACCCTGGGACGTATAGTGGAGGTATTCTCGTTGGCCAGGTCGGATTGGCGTCTCGATTGCGTTCTCACCTTCTGATTTGGCAAGATACACGCCGTGTCCCTGCTCTCGTACGATAAGACGGGCCAGTTCACCGGTCTCGTTGGCAATTTCATCGAGCGAATCCTGCGCGAAGTGGTACACCTGATTTTGGTGTTTGACGTATTCACCGACTTCAAGTAAGAAGAGGCTGAGTTGATAATGACCATTGGTTTCCGTCACGATGTCGTTTCTCTTCAACGTATTTAGATAGGTGTGCGCCGAGCCTTTAGTCATGTCCACGTGATCCGCGATCTCGGTTACGCCCCCACCATCAAGTTCCCGTAACGCCCTGACGATTCGACACGCCTTCTCGACTGATTGTATAGTACGTCCAGCCTCATTCGGTTTCTCGGTCATATAGGTTACTCAACGGTCCACCACTTATACGTTTGGCATTGGCAAACATTTGTAATCATTGGCCAGCTCCCGTTCGCCTGTAACCGTCGCAAATCGGGTGAAAATATGGAATAAGTTAACAACTTACTTATCCTCATACATAGTCCGATTTGAATACGAGCCCAATCGGTGTGAGTCCACGTTTTCTATTAAGAGAACTGATATTGGGGCAGTTTAAATAAGATATTGTATTCAGAATATATTTCCGAGGTTTGTCTTTTCCGAACGCATAAGAATATCTGACGAGACAAAGTATCTTTCACGGAATATCGAGGACGATTGTTCCACAGTAGCAAACCCTGTTTCCGTCGCATTCGATCGTCATCGCTTGAGATACAGTCACACGAAATCCATTTTCCTACGAGGAGGGATCGGTATCAGTTCCCGGGAGCTGAAGTGCATTGAGGAGAATATTTCTCCAGTTAAACAATAAAATTAGCCGACCAATCGAGTTCGCCACAGGGTTTGTCAATTCCGAACGGATCCACGAAAGGGATTGGATCAAGGCTGGTCGTACTCGCTTGCCTAACAAGCCAACTGATTCAGCGAATACTGCGATTCTGGCCGGCAATAACAATAGATCTGTTGTTATTGATTGAGTGGGTTCGTTACAATACCATTCAGTCGCAGGTGACAAGAAGAGTCCAGGCACGATCTGGTTTAGCGCCTCAACTAGAGTTTATCTGGAGAGTGACTGACGCGGCCACTGTGCCTGTCTAGTTGAGCACATCCTTGACCGGCGTTCGCCATTGAGTGCTTGATTCGGTCGGTAGTGGTTGTAGTAGCGCCTGAACCGTCTGAGCTGGTCGCGTGCGCTGCCTGGACTGTCCCGTCAGTGAAAGTGGTCAATTTCCATTGAGACCGTCTGAAACCGCTTTTCGATGTGGTTTCAATTGCTATTGTTGAGGCGCTCGTTCAATTCGTGGTAAGCGAGGGCAGTCAGATAGCCGCTAGTATCGACGAGAAGCTCTGTCTTGTCGAGATCGAGTTTCTCGTTGAGACGGTGCAAGAATGCCGCCATGAGATTGACCCCGCGGCGGCTGCTAGTAGGAGTTTCGACTCGGCGTCGTTCACGGTGTACAACCATTCTCACCCTCTATCCCGATCTGTTTTTCCGTCAATCCCCAGAGTCAATTCCATCAAACATTACAAACGTATGGTTGTGATTTACCGCCGACGAGCGGCCCAACGTCCACGACTGTATCACGATAGGAAATAACGGTAGCGGCGCACATCCCTGGTCTCACAGGTATGATTCCGCTGTTCTGATCGTCTTCCTCCGCTCTTCTCACGGAGGTGCCAGTTCATGCAAAAACACGACATCGACGACGAGAAAGTGACCGGTCGATTTTAGGGCTGGTGGCGCTCAGAGCTATTCTCGGCGAATCTTGATGTCAGCGATGTATCGCACTGGCTCTTCCTTTTGTATAGCAAGATATAATTCATAGATTCGTGAAGTGATTCCCTGTCTTCAGAACGGTATTCACACATATTCTATCGATCTGTGAGGGGCATTGTTCAGATTAGTTGATTCCAGCAGTATCCATACTCTGGAGCCACGTATCGGCGGTTGCTGGTTTGGCTGTTCTAAATAATTTCCAAATTGGTGGGTACGTCGTTTTATTTCTTGGAAGAGTCGTTTAACGGCATTCGATTACCATGTGTCTCGTGCCGAGATCGGAAGCCACATCCGTGGAGTGCAGCTGTGAGCGACAGTAGTGTAGCTATGAGCCGCGCACTAGACCCTACGTCACCGACATCACGTTTCTCCGAAAGTTCGGAGAAAGTAATCGAGATGACATCCCCCTTTGCGTTGGAAAGAGCCTGATGGAGAAATTCGTTTGTCGCTGGATCGACAACAGCGTACAGCAGTGGTGTTGATCATCGAGTTGAATCACGGTTTTGTCAAGTGCGATGTGTTCCGGTTGTTTGCCATTTATGGGCTGGAGATCGGCTTTGTGAACCTAGTTGTGAACAGTCAAGCGAGCCCGTTCAACACCGAACCTATCTAAGACAGAAATAGTTATCCGAAAATGATCACTAAGGCATTTCCCCTTGCCTGTAGTGCTTGAACGTCTTGCCAAGCGGCGTTGAAACGCCCATTCAGACATCGACTGGCCACTTCTCCCCCTAACCTGATCTCAGCGGTTCTATCCTAGGAAACAGCGTCGTAAGGCGGTTTCAGCCTTCGTGCTTACCCGACGACGTCGAGGTACATCAAAGTGATCGTGATTATTGGGGTAATCAGAACCACCCTTCGAAATCGGTGTATCATGCGAATTCGGCTGTTACAGGCGCTATCGCTGAACAACATCCTGTTGTAAATGGTATAATGATATATAAAATTGGTCGTGTGTGCTGCTGCGAATACCCCGAAATCCGTGCACGAGATTCGCGTCTGTCGGTTGGAATCGGTCCAGAATACAGGCCGACCAAGGAATCACGACCGCCACTCACCACCCGTGAGTGGCGGTCTGGTGGGCGAGAACGGTATAATCAGTCGATTTAGACAGTGATACCTCTTGGGAAGGGCAAGCACAGAGCGGGATCTACAGCAATGCGCTCACCTCCCTCCGGAGGAACGCACGAAACCGCGGGGCGGTCACCCGCGGTTTCGTGCGAAACTCGATGACATCAATCAACGTCTGGACGAGGAAGTCCACGAGCAGCCACAGATCGTACAACAGGACTGCAAAGCCGAAGTGGAACAACCGGACAGAGAAGTTAGTCGACGTCGTCCACGGTGCGAACTCCTTGATCTTGCTATAAGCTGTTTCAATCCCGCCTCGGCGTCTGTAGCGATTGATCTGCTTTTTCGTCAAGCGCCGGTCAAGACCAATCTCGTCGTTTACGTCGAGATTGGTCGCAAATACCTGCACCTCGTCGCGGTCCTCGTCTGGCGGGAGTCCGACCAGCGTTGTCTCGGCTCTGGTGTTGGGGACACAGTGTTTTACCGGCCCGTACACCGCGTGCTCGGATTTGACTGTCACTTGCTTTTGTCCCTCCACATCTTCGTCCATGCGCGCGATGAACCGCTTGACGCGGTCATCGCGCGGTGCCGGGATCACGTAGAAAAGGTCTCGCTGTTCGAGCACCGAAAATACGTCCGTGGCGTAGAATTCCCGATCAGCGTAGAGGCGCCGCGTATGAACCCGACAGACGTCGCTGACGTGGTCGACGAGTCGGCGAACAACGTCGCCGACTCGGTAACTCTTGTCCTCGCCAGGATAGCTCTCTGGATCGTGATAATCGGCGTGCCCAACTGGAAGCATCGCAGCTGCGAAGTGAACGTTGTCTCCAACAACGTTCGCGGTTGCGAACTTGTAGCACCAGTCGTAGGACTTGTCCTTTGGCGCACCCTGGACACGTACGAGTTCCTCACGCTCCCCGTAGAAAGCGACGTAGGTTATGTCGATCGACAGCATGACAGGCGTCTCGAACTCCAAGCGAGGCTTGGCCCGCGTCAAGACGCGGGCCGCGCCCCGGTTGACCATCTCCGCGATTTGTGTCGGTGAAAGGTCCTTGATCGCTTCCAGAAGCGTCTCTCCACTCGGTCCATCCTCGTAGAAGGGATCGTCGAGATCCGGGTCAGGATTGACGAAATCGCCGTAGGTTTCGGCACCGCCGTTAGCGGCGGTGCCTGTCACCCCGAGACAGGCCTCAAGCATCAGGAGTTCCTCGTCGTCGTAAACCGGGTCATCAGGCCGATCAAACTCGAAGGCGGGCAACACGACTGTCTGGAGTTCGTCGAGGAGGTCACGTGTTTTTCCCCGAATGAGACGGTTGACTGTGCGCTTCGAGGAGCCTATCGGCTCCTCCGAAGCGCTGTCTTCGTACGGTGTCCCGATGGGACTGCCGCGTTCAGCGGCCAACGCTTGGATCTGACGAGTAGCGGTCTCGATCGTCGATTGGAGGTCCGCAAACCGGTTAGTCTGTGCCCGAGAGATCGTGCTTCGTGAAGGTGTGTCATCGGGATTGAAGCCAAGAGCGTCAGCAAGTTGAGGGTCACTGTCGAGCGTCCGATGGAGCCAGCCATCGGACGCGTCTTCGAGTTCCTTCAGGAGGATCGCCCGGAGCATCGGTTCGAACGGTTTAGAGTCGTGCCAATGGGGAATGGGATCAGCACGGCAGTATTGGCTGACGTCGAGGTGAGTGACCAACTCGGCCGCAGAGGTCGTCTTGTCGACGACCTCGGCGGCTTGCTTGGTTAGAGGCAGCCACCCGCCTGAGAGTGGACCGATATCTTGTAGGCGCTCGTCAACTGATCGTTGAGTGCGGCTGTCATCAGCAGCCGCAACATGATCTGACCAGTTGTTTGTCACAGTGGGGGACGAATCGTCCCCCACCGGTCAGTTAATCGATGTTGAGATTCCGTGCACGGGTTCTGTCATTCGTAGCTACAGGGTCGTGTGGGTGCTGCGAATACCCCAAAATCCGTGCACGAGATTCGCGTCTGTCGGTAGGAATCGATCCCGAATACAGGGCCGATCAAGGAATCACGACCGCCACTCACCACCCGTGAGTGGCGGTCGGGTGGACGAAAACGGTATAATCAGTCGATTTAGACAGTGATACCTCTCAGGAAGGGCAAGCACGGGGCGGGATCTACAGCAATGCGCTCACCTCCCTCCGGAGGAACGCACGAAACCGCGGGGCAGTCACCCGCGGTTTCGTGCGAAACTCGATGATGTCGATCAACGTCTGGACGAGAAAGTCCACAAGCAACCATAGATCGTACAGTAGAACTGCGAAGCCGAAGTGGAATAACCGGATAGAGAAGTTTGTCGACGTCGTCCACGGTGCGAACTCCTTGATCTTACTATAGGCCGTTTCGATCCCGCCTCGGCGTCTGTAGCGAGTGATTTGCTTTTTCGTCAAGCGACGGTCAAGACCAATCTCGTCGTTTACGTCGAGATTGGTCGAAAATACCTGCATCTCGTCGCAGTCCTCGTCTGGCGGGAGTCCAACCAGCGTCGTCTCAGCTCTGGTGTTGGAGACACCATGTTTTACCGGCCCGTACACCGCGTGCTCGGATTTGACTGTTACTTGCTTTTGTCCCTCTACATCCGTGTCCATGCGCGCGATGAACCGCTTGACGCGGTCATCGCGCGGTGCCGGAATCACGTAGAAAAGGTCTCGCTGTTCGAGTACCGAAAATACGTCCGTGGCGTAGAACTCCCGATCAGCGTAGAGTCGCCGCGTATGAACGCGACAGACGTCGTTGACGTGGTCGACGAGTCGGCGAACGATATCGCCGACTCGGTAACTCCTGTTTTTGCCAGGATAGCTCTCTGGGTCGTGGTAATCAGCGTGCCCGACTGGAAGCATCGCAGCTGCGAAGTGAACGTTGTCTCCAACAACGTTCGCGGTTGCAAACTTGTAGCACCAGTTGTAGGACTTGTCCTTCGGCGCACCCTGGACACGTACGAGTTCCTCACGCTCCCCGTAGAAAGCGACGTAGGTCATGTCGATCGACAGCATGACTGGTGTCTCGAACTCCAAGCGAGGCTTGGCCCGCGTCAAGACGCGGGCCGCGCTTTGGTTGACCATCTCCGCGATTTGTGTCGGTGAAAGGTCCTTGATCGCCTCCAGAAGCGTCTCTCCACTCGGTCCGTCCTCGTAGAAGGGATCGTCGAGATCTGGGTCAGGATTGACGAAATCGCCGTAGGTTTCGGCACCGCCGTTAGCGGCGGTGCCTGTCAGCCCGAGACAGGCCTCCAGCATCAGGAGTTCCTCGTCGTCGTAAACCGGGTCATCAGGCCGGTCAAACTCGAAGGCAGGCAATACGACAGTTTGGAGTTCGTCGAGGAGATCACGTGTTTTCCTCCGAATGAGACGGTTGACTGTGCGCTTCGAGGAGCCTGTTGGCTCCTCCGAAGCGCTGTCTTCGTACGGTGTCCCGATCGGACTACCGCGTTCGGCGGCCAACGCTTGGATCTGACGAGTAGCAGTCTCGATCGTGGATTGGAGGTCCGCAAACCGATTAGTCTGTGCCCGAGAGATCGTGCTTCGTGAAGGTGTGTCGTCGGGATTAAAGCCAAGAGCATCCGCAAGTTGAGGGTCACTGTCGAGCGTCCGATGGAGCCAGCCATCGGACGCGTCTTCGAGTTTCTTCAGGAGAATCGCCCGGAGCATCGGTTCGAACGGTTTAGAGTCGTGCCAATGGGGAATGGAATCAGCACGGCAGTATTGGCTGACGTCGAGGTGAGTGACCAACTCGGCCGCAGAGGTCGTCTTGTCGACGACCTCGGCGGCTTGCTTGGTTAGGGGCAGCCACCCGCCGGAGAGTGGACCGATATCTTGTAGGCGCTCGTCAACTGATCGTTGAGTGCGGCTGTCATCAGCAGCCGCAACACGATCTGACCAGTTATTTGTCATAGTGGGGGACGAATCGTCCCCCACCGGTCAGTTAATCGATGTTGAGATTCCGTGCACGGGTTCTGTCATTCGTAGCTACAGGGTCGTGGGAAGTCTACCAGTTCTGGGTTCTGGTAAATCACGAGACGGCGACGACTTACCGTGAGAGATCACGCCGCTTGAGGTGGCCGTCTGGAACGGTCGTGACTGCAGTCCCAAGGAGCCCACCGATGACGAACCGATTAGCCGGTCTCAGGAAGCCTGCAAGACACTACAACCAAACGCAGTGTAGCGATTTACCAGAGCCAAGTTCTGTATTCGGATACCTATAAACCACTAGACTTCTAACGATGGGCTGTAGATCCCATTCATCTAGCCATTTAGCAGAACGTTCTACGAGCGCTCGAACCATGGAATTTTTCTAACTACACTATTCTGTAACCAATATTATTATATCGTACTACCAAGACCTGTCGCAACTAATATTAATATTTTTGTTATAAACGACCCGCGATGGCTCCGTCGGCGGCGGGTCTGAGACGCTGTCAGCCAGCCGATATACTATTGCCAGATTACTTGATGAGGCGTTCCATATCGAGCAAGCGAAGAATTGCCTGAATCTCTCGAAGTGTCTCCTCCCTGCGTCCGATGAGAAACGACAAACTCGAGAGGGTATGCATTACATTCGTACGACTGTAATTTCTACTGCACTTCGCCCACTCTCGTTGCGCTATGCCTCTCAGAAGGTGGTCCCCCTGGAACGAACAACTCGTAAATTCGTCCGAGTTATGCAAACAGCCAGGCCAGGATGAGAGGAATCGGTAGACTAGTCCAGACCCTCAGAGCGCGTAGTCGAGGCGATGACTACGTGGGGAAACAAGCTGTCCGGTGTGTACGAGAGGCAGTTGCGTCAGCAACTGCGCACAGACACGGATGCGAGGGCAGCTTAAACGTTTCACGTGCGCTGTGTTCTGTCGTCTTTCGCGCGTGCTCGGCGGCGGCTCGCGAGATGCAAGCCCCCGTCGTATCCGGTGCTGCTCATTCTGAGACGTGAATATTGGTTTTGCAGGGGTCATACGTCTCGGCGAGCGTGACAGGCGGCGAGTACACAATAACTGGCAATTTACCCCGATATTCGATCTTGAATTTTAGCGTTTGCCGGGTTAAGTGAGCAGACATCAAGTTATATGTGGAATTCAGTTACATCGACTGCGTTTTGCGAGCTTCAATCGTCCCGGTTTTCGATGCTGATCTTCAGTTCGATGCTGTTCGCCGCGCCGACGACGGCGTGGCGAACCCGTTCCATAAATTCGTCGTCGTCCATCATGTTGACGGGGAAAGCGACAGACAGCGCCCCGATGACGGTCCCGTCCTCGGCAGTGATTGCGGCCCCGACTGCAGACAGACCCGCCATGTGTTCCTCGTCGTTTATCGCGTACCCTTGTTCGGAGACCTCCGATAATTCCTCGTAGAGCGCCGCTTCGTCGACGATAGTGTTCTCGGTGTCCGCCGGTAGGCCGTGTTGTTCGACGATGGCCTCGACCCGGTCGTCGGAGAACTCCGCGAGCATGGCCTTGCCGGCGGCGATGACGTGGAGGTGGACCTGATCACCCACGTCATCGACCGGGAGGATGCTGTTTGAGCTGCCTCTATGGTCGACACATGTCGCCATGCCGAACTCTTCGACGTAGATCTGCGCCCGGGTGTCCGTGGCTTCGGCGAGGTTCTCGACATCGTCCGCAGCGTGTCTATAGAGGGTATTCTCCCGCCGGCGGGTTTCACCGACTCGCAAAAACTTGAACCCGGGATAGTAGACGTCGTCCTTTTTGACCACAAGTTGGTTCTCAGTGAGCGTAATCAGGTGCGGGTGGACTGTTCCAGGGGTCAACCCCAGGTGGTCGGCGAGTTCTGACAGCGTCGCACTACGAAGCTCGTGTAACCCGTCCAGGATTGCACAACTCTTCTCGACCGCGGCAATCGTCCGCGAATCACTCGAATTTGTGTGGCTTGCCATGACTTACCATGTGTAATTATCCTACTTAGTCCTTTTGCGTGCTGCAAAATCGAGCTGGCGGGCGCTTGGGGAACAAATGTGGGGATCCAGGCCGGCGGACCAGGGAAGAGTTCAGTCGATGGCTGACGACGAAGGGACCGGAACGGACGGAGTTACCCGACGGGGTCGTCGTGGGCTTCCCGCAGCTCGACCTTGCGGATCTTGCCCGTGGAGGTCTCGGGGAGGTCGTCGACGAACTCGACGACGGTCGGGCACTTGTAGTGCGCGAGGTTGTCGCGGGCAAACTCGATGACCCCTTCCTCGGTGAGGTCGGCACCACTCGCGGATACGACGATTGCTTTGGGCGTCTCGCCCCACTTCTCGTGGGGGACGCCGATCACGGCGACGCGCTCGATGTCGCGGTGGTTGTAGAGGGCGTCCTCGACCTCGACACTGGAGATGTTCTCGCCGCCGCTGATGATGATGTCCTTCTTGCGATCCTTGATCGAAATCATTCTACGTTCGTCGATACTGGCGAAGTCGCCAGTGTGGAACCACCCGTCGACACGGTCGTTGAACGCCTCGTGGGTCCGCTCGGGCTTGTTCCAGTAGCGGTCCATGACCTGGTTGCCGCGGACGACGATCTCGCCCATCGTCTCGTCATCGGCAGGGACGTCCTCGCCGTCCTCGTCGACGACGCGCAGTTCGGTCCCGAGCATGGCGTGGCCCTGGCGGGTCTTGATCGCGAAGCGACCCTGGCTCTCGATCCGGCGCGGCGAGTTGCTCGTCGTGATCAGCGGACCGGTCTCGGTCAGCCCGTAGACGTGCAAAATGTTCCAGCCGAGTTCGTCCTCAACTGTCCGGATCGTCGCCTCGGGCGGTGGGCTGGCGGCGGTAGCGATCCTGACCGGCTTCTCGCCCGTGGCGGCGACGCCGGTGTTCTGGTAGTGGTCGATGAGGCTGTCCAGCACCGTCGGCGCGCCACAGAGGTAGGTCACGTCGTGGGCGTGGATGCGCTCGAAGGCGCCGGCAGCGTCGAAGTGGCGCTGACAGACGTGCTTCCCGCCGACGCCCGTGATGACGTAGGGGTAGCCCCAGCCGTTGACGTGGAACATCGGGAGCGTCCAGAGGTAGGCGTCGTCGTCGGTGATCTCGGTGTGGTGGGCGGTGATCAGCGCGTGATAGTGTTCGGTGCGGTGGGTCCGGACCACGCCCTTTGGATCGCCGGTCGTCCCGCTCGTGTAGTTGATCGTCGCGGGGTCGTCTTCGTCGATGTCGGAGCGCTCGACCTCGCCGGGGTCGGCCCCCGCCAGGAGTGACTCGTAATCGCGCCAGTCGCCATCGACGCGGTCGGCCGGGTTGGCGACGAACGCCGTGGCGGGGACCTGGTCGCGGATCGCCTCGACCTTCTCGGCGTACTCGCGGTCGGCGATGACCGCCTGGGCCCCGCAGTCGTCGAGGATGTACTCGTAGTCCTCGGGGATGAGCCGGTAGTTGAGCGGGACCGAGATGGCCCCGAGGACGTTGATTGCGAACAGCGTTTCCAGAAACCAGTGTGTGTTCGGCGAGAGCAGTGCCACGCGGTCGCCCTCCTTGATGCCGAGATCCGAGAACGCCGCCGCCGCGCGGTCGACCCGCTCGCCGAACTCGGCGTAGGTGTACTCGGTGCCGTCGTGGGCGACCACGCCGACGGTGTCGCCGTAGACGTCGACTCCCCTGTCTAGGAAGTCGAGCGTCGTCATCTGTCGATGCATAGCATGCCAAGGTGTACCTGTAAAACGTAAAGTTCTTTCTCCTGGTGGAGTCGAACACGGTAGCCCGGTGGGAGCGAACGGAACCGGGACTCGACTGGTCCGCGGGTGCGGGCGGTTCCCGGCGCCGGCAGAATCGGTGTGCGAGCGGTACCCGGTAAGAACGGTCCCGGTACTCGACGTGAGGCGACGAGTCAAGAAACTGCACCCGCTTTCGCCACGGATCCACGGGCACCTCATAAACGTCGGAGTAGACCTCGCACCAGTCGTCGTAGATGCGCTCTCGAAGTAGGGTCCCGGGGTCGGCGGCATAGTCCTTCGACCGATCCAGATGTCGTGGAGTCCCCTCGTCACGGAGCGCGTTCGCCGAGCACAGTAGCCAGAGGGACGCGCCTTTGTCGTCGGCGAGCAGGTTCGTGTTCACCTCGACGTAGGTGTCTGTACGACCGCGCGACCCGAACCCAGCGTCCGAGTTCGTCGTGTACAGTCGGATTTTCACTGGGTTCGAACCCGGATTGGATGGATACTGTTCGTTTCGCTAACACTGTACGAGTTGACTGGTAACAACAACCATAATAATTAAGACGGTAAGGAGAAAACACAAAACCATGCATACCGTCCTTCTACCGGTTGACGAGAGTATAGACCGTGCAAAACGAGTTGTCGACGTCGTCAAATCCCTCCCCGGGAATGAAAGCGAGGTACAGGCCATCGTACTCAACGTCTCCGAATCGGTGAAACAACCGTGGTTACAGGAGTTCAAGACACTCGAACGGAGCGAACTCGACGACGCGGAGGTCCCCGAGAGTGTGATTAGCGCTATCAAACTGCTCACCGAGTACGGCATCGACACCGAGATGCGACTCGAAGAGGGTGACGTGACGGATCAGATCATCAACGTCGCTGACGACGTTGGCGCTGATCACATCGTCATGTGTGGTCGAAAAAAGAGTGCCACCGGAAAGCTTCTCTTCGGAAGTATTGCACAGTCGGTGCTGCTCAACGCACAGCGACCGGTGACGATTTTGATGAGCGATTAGCACTGATCACAGTATCGAGAGAGCAACGGGTGAGCTGTTTTTTGCCGATCCGAGACGACAGTTGTACACGGTAGACGTATAGGACGGTGGTGCAGAAGTCCGTGAATCTTGTTGGCATACTTGGTACGGTCTTCAACCAGTCTATCGCCCGCGCACGCGTGAGCGACCTTCCCTGACCTTGTCGGGCGGAATGTAGCTTTCGGGAACCGAGTTCAACCGCACCACCCGAGTTAGTTCTTTGGCGTCAACACGATCGGTTTTTGTCGGAATAAGCGATCTTATTCAGTTCTTTCGGGTGGGTAACAGCCACAACCAAATTTCCGACAGCGTATCCTGGACGTGGTAGTAATTGCTGACCGCCTCGATTGCAGCTTGTGCGCCAGCGTACCGCTAGGCCAGTTGGTCGAGGTTCGCGTTCTCGACACCAACCTCTTCGACGATCTCTCCAGCCTCATCCGTTACTACCACCTGTGCGTGCCGTTTATCGACATCAATTCCGAGGTACAGGATTTGTTCATCCGGGACGCCAGTGCGTGAAGCAAAAATTCACCTATTCAGGCCGCCACGCCCATGACTCGGCTTCTTTCGTACACGGACCAGTCAGCACGACGCGCTCTTGATGGCACGGAACTCACGTCGATCTCTTGTGCCCCACGCTTACTTCACGCTCCTATCGAGTAGCAGCGTTTCCATCGAGTTAGGACGGCAAAATCGTGGAGAAGCATCGCCTTCAGGGGTACCTCAACTTCCTGTCGCTGTTGCTGAACGGTCGTACCGACTGGTTCAGCAAAATCCTAAGTTACGAGTCATCGAAATGGTCTCAAACCAATAATTATTAGTATTTGGAAATGGCTGGGTTTGCTATGCGGACCCATGTGAAAGAAGCACTCGCAACATTAGGTGCTGTAATGGTGATCGTATCGCTGATACACGCCGGTATATGGTTCACACTGTTCGGAACACCCGATTTTAGTGTGCTTGGGTTTCCGTTCCATTATTTCTGGTTCGTGGCAGGAGCACCGTTCGCGATGTTCGTCGTCTACTGGGTGTATTTCAAGTACATCACGCTACGGGTACAGCCGGAAAAAGACGGAACGAAAGCTACTGCCGAGAAAGAGTCTGGCGCTGGGGAACCGGCCGTAACCACCGAAATTGGAGGTGATGTAGATGATTGAAGCGGACCCGCTGTCCACTGCTGGGGTATTGCAGACTGGTTACGAGTTCCAGGAGGTTTTCCAAGAGTTGTTGATCCCGGTAATCCTGATCGGCTTAACCTTCGTCGCGTACTACGGGATCAGCTTGTATATGAAACGTAACATCCAGGATACGGACGACTACATGGTCGCCGGGCGGACGATCGGTCCCTTCATCAACGGAGGGGCAATCGCTGCATCCTGGGAGAGTCTGGCGACGTTCATGGGAGTTACCGCTCTCATACTCACGGTCCAGATGCCATTCGTCGCGATGTGGACGAACTTCATGTTGTCGGTTCCGTTGGTCGTGATCCTCTACGGTCAGACGCTCCGACGACTTGGCTCGTATACGCCAGCGACGTTCTGTAAGGATCGGTACGGAGATATGATGTCCGTCGTAATGGCGTTGCTCATCGTGTTCGTAATGCTGATGTACGCGCTCGGCCAGTTCATCGGGCTCGCACAGATTGTCGAAATCCTGTTCGGGTGGGATTACACCCTCTCTCTCATTGCCATCGCAATAGTGGTCGCCGGTTACGTCGTCATCGCTGGGATGTGGGGTGTTTCATACAACGCTGCTTTGCAGTTCTGGCTTATGTTCGCAGCCGCATTCTTCCCGATGATGCTCATTCTGAACGACCTGGGGGCGACTGGCTGGTATTTCCCACCTCTGGGGTACGGGAACCTGACCGGCGAGATGACGAATTTCGCGCCCGGATTTTTCGATATGACCTTCGATACCCGCTGGTACTTCGCGATGTTCCTGGCAATGGCACTCGGTCCGATCGGGATGCCCCATCTCGCCCAGCGTATTCTCACGAGTCGGAACGTCAAATCCGCTCAACGGACTGGCTTCTGGTTTATTATCTTGAATGGGCTCCTGTTCGCGACCATTTATTCTGTTGCATTTGCCGGTGTTATGTGGATCGAGACACAGGGTATTGCAATAGAGGAGGCTGACTACGACAAGATGATCTTCTATCTCAACTTCGCATTCAACAACGACGCGATAACGGGATTCGTCGTCGCCGGCGCTATCGCAGGCGGCCTCTCGACCGTGAGCGGACACATGCTCGCGATCAGTGCTGCCGTCGCGAACGATGTCACCGAAGCCTTCGAACTCGACATCACTGAAGACCGCAAGACACAGTTCGGCTACGTCTCCGTGCTCGCAGCCGCGCTCATAATCGCTCTGATCGCTTTGAATCCACCTGCATTCCTCGTCGTCAGTATTCTGTGGGCGTTCGCCATCAGTGCGGCTGCGATTACTCCAGTCATCGTTCTCGGTGTCTGGTCGGCCCGCGTCAATCGGTACGGAGCGATCGCATCGAGCGTCGTCGGATTCTTTGTGATCCTTATCCTCTCACCTCACGCCTTTTCGGGTATCGACGCGGGAGGTGAGGGCCTGACCGCTGCCCTCGGTATGGACGCGGTCATGATTGGTTTCCCGGTAGCGATCATCACGCTTGTCGTCGTTTCACTCCTCACGGAGAATATCCACGCCCTCAAAGTCGACCCTAACGACAACAGAGCACTCATCAACGAGATGCACGGCTATCCGGAGGACGGTACGGAGCGGTTCACCAGTGCAGTACCGCTCATCATCCTCGCCTTGCTTATGCTCCCAATCCTATACTGGGGAATCCAGCCCTGGTAATCCGTGCATCTCTCAATTATGCAAGTATACGGCACCCTTCCCGGCACGCTTATGTGGCTACTCCTCGGTCTGGGAACCGCAGCCATCGCTGCCTCACAGCAAAACCAGGTCACGGGCTTCATCGCTGTCGGCTGGATCATGCTCGCTGTGTTCAGCTATCTCGAATTTAGGAAGGGTTCGGGACGCGGCTGAAGAGATTGTCAATGTTACCCAGTACAACGACATCGATCACATCATCAGTGGCCGAAAGAAATCACCAAGCAAGAGGATGATCGAAAATACGAGCAGTTCTTGAAAGAACGAGAAGGTAGCGAAAGCGAACACGAAGACGGCCAAAACGCAGCAGCAACCCGTTTACTCATATTCCGTACCGATTCCACGAATGCCATACTCGAGACAGTATAACACTGAGACATTACACTTTACCCTGTGTTTCGAATATATGAATTCATTCACCGGCCACTACATCAGGACCGGCCAGTAGGTATAAATATTTGTAGACTCCCATATACACGTTGGAGTGAACAACTTGAATTCGACCATCATTCTTGGCGGTGATGCAGCAGGATTGAGTGCAGCAAGTAAACTCAAGCGTGAGGATCCGGATCACGAAGTGATCGTCCTCGAACGCGGCGAGTGGGTTTCCTACGGGGCCTGCGGACTCCCGTACTATGTGAAAGGTGATATCAACAATCTGGAGGATCTGGTCGTCATGGAAGCGGAGGAGTTCAGAAAAGAACGCGACATCGACCTGCGGACCGGTACCGAAGCGACCGCGATCGACACCGACGACCGAACCGTTACTGCCGAATCGAACGGTAAAACGTTCGAACTTCGCTACGATAACCTCTTGATCGCGACGGGCGCTGGTGCACTCACGCCCCCGATTGAGGGGATCGATCTCAACGGCGTGTTCACGTTACAGTCGATGAACGCCGGACGGCAGGTCAAAGAGGTCCTCGAGGATGGACTCGAACACGACGGGGAGCGAATTGAACCGGAATCTGTCGGGATCGTCGGCGGGGGATACATCGGCATCGAGATGGCAGAAGCGTTCCACGCACGAGGGCTCGACGTCCACCTCTTTGAGATGCTGTCTCACGTGTTGAATCCGTTCGGAGAACCGACTGCGCGCGTCGTCGAAGACCACCTGCGCGAGAAGGGTGTCGCCGTGCATACTGAGACGCCCGTAGAAGCGTTCCAGGGACAGAACGGACAGGTCGTCGGCGTGGACACGCCTGAAAATACCGTCATGGTCGATCTCGTCCTCATGGGAGCAGGAGTCGATCCGCGGACTGACCTCGCGGAAGAGGCTGGCGTCGATCTCGGGCAGTCCGGAGCGATCGCCACCGATAGCTACGGAAAGACGAACGTGGACGATGTCTATGCAGCGGGCGACTGCGCGGAGGCGACACACGTCGTCACCGGCGAGCCGGACCACATTCCGCTCGCGCTTACCGCCAACAGACACGGACGGGCGATCGGAGCGACGCTTGCCGGGAACCAAACGCGAACCGGCCCGATCGCGGGGACGGCCACCCTGAAAGCGTTCGATCTCGAGGTGGCTCGAACCGGAATCGTCGATCCGGAACGTGCGGCCGAAGCCGGATTCGATCCGGTGCGGAAAACGCTGGAGTTGCCCTCGCGAGCACACTACTATCCGGGCGGCACGGAACTCACCGTAACTCTCGTCGCCGACGAAAATAGCGGCCGTCTGCTCGGCGCGAGCATGGTCGGCGAGGAAGGCGTGGCCCAGCGGATCAACTCCGTTGCCGCGGCGCTCCACTCCGACGTTACCGTCGGGGAACTGGAACAGTTCGACTTCGCGTACGCACCGGCGTTCAGTCCGACCTGGGATCCAGTGTTGACCGCTGCGAAGGTACTCAGCGGCACGATCAGATCCAGTTGAGATCCCGGATGAAAGCCAATAGCCGGAAGAATTATACGCCGTATTAGATCCCGAAAACTTTCGCGTTCTGAGTTAATACGCTGATCCAGTGTCCCGGTCTTTCCTCAACGAGCTGCTCCAGCGATCGACCAACCGGCGATGCGCAGTGACCGCTCGGTCGCGACGACCAGAGCCACAGTCCGACGGCCCCACGACCAAACCTTTAATAACAATGATTGACAATTTGTAGAGGATGTCCACAGCTAATATCGTCGCAGTCGGTGCCTCCCCGCTGGGTAGGACAGACCTGCCCGGCCGCGACCTGTTCTCGAAGGCACTGGCCGAGGCGTTCGAGGAATTGCCTGATCCGGCCGACGTCGTTGACGGGCTGTACGTCGGCGCCCAGTCCGAACGGTACGAGAATCAGATCATGCAGGGAACGCTCATGGCCGAATGGGCCGGCCTGCGGAACGTCCCCGCAGAGCGTGTCGAGGCGTGTGCGGCCGCCGGTGCGCTCGCGCTCAAGAACGCAGTCCGAGACGTCCGGGCGGGCGTCCACGACGCAGTGCTGGCCTGTGGCGTCGAGAAGATGACCGCCGGCGGGACCGAAGGTGCCACGAACGCGCTCGGTGCCGCCTTCGAGCGGGCCTTAGAACAGCGGTCCGGGATCACCGCGCCCGCCACGTACGCCCTGCTCGCGCAGCGATACCTCCACGAAACCGACGCGACAGAACGAGACCTAGCCAAGATCGCGGTGAAGAACCACCGGAACGCGGCGTCTAATCCCCGGGCGATGTTCCAGGAGGCGGTCGACCTCGAGACTGTCATGGACGCGGTCGACGTCGCCCCGCCGTTGAAGCTGTACGACTGTGCGCCGGTTACCGACGGTGCCGCAGCCGTCGTCGTCGCGAACGACGAGGTCGCGAGCGATCTGCTGGATCGCGAGGATGCGGTCCGGGTGGCGGGCGTCGGCTCGGCGGCCAACAACCTCGCCGTCGCCGAGCGCAACCTGACGTACGTCGAGGGGGCGAACGTCGCTGCCTCGACCGCCTACGAGGACGCCGGCGTGGACCCCGCCGATATCGACGTCGCGGAAGTCCACGACGCCTTCACCGTCTGCGAGGCACTGCTGGCCGAGGCCGCCGAGTTCGCCCCCGAGGGTCGCGGAATCGAGACCGTTGAAGATCCCGGGGACCGGTCGGCGGGCTGGACCGACGTCCGGATCAACACCAGCGGCGGATTGAAGGCCCGTGGCCACCCGATCGGGGCGACCGGGCTGTTGCAGGCGGTCGAAGCCTACGAACAGCTCACCGGACGGGCCGGAGAACGGCAAGTGACCGACGCCGATACCGCGCTGCTCATCAACGAAGGTGGCGTCGCGGACGCCCACACCGTCGCGACCGTCCTCGAAGCACAATGACCGAAGAGAGTAATCCACCGATGACAGACACCGATTCCACGACGACGGGACCGCTCGCACCGGACGACATCACCGCCGACTCGCCGTTCACCCTGCCCGGCTTCTTCGACGCGTTAGCGGAGGGCCGGTTGGTAGCCGCCCGGTGTACGGAGTGTGACGAACACATGCTCCCGCCCCGGCCGGCCTGTTACGGCTGTGGCAGCCGGGCGGTCACGATCGAGGAACAGCCCCGGACCGGCGAGGTGATCTCGTACACGTCGGTCAACCGCCCCCCGTCCGCGTTCGACCACCTGGCGCCGATCACCGTCGCAGTGGTCGAACTCGACTCCTCGGCTCGGCTTACGGGTCGCGTCGACGCCTCGCTCGAGGACGTCACCATCGGGGACCGCGTCGAACTCCAAGTCCGTGATCCCGAATCAGTCGATATCGATCTGGACTTCGACCTGTCCTACGAGGAGGACTGGCCGATCCACGTCTTCGAACTGGTGTGAACGGACGGAACACTGACGATGTTCTTTTGCAATGAACACGTGACGTGACCGACGGGAGCCTCGACTTCTCGAGGTGGTCCGGAAGTCGTCCCTGGACGGTGACGCACTCGAGGCGCTCGGTGTGGCGGCTGACATCTGGTAGCGTCAACCTCTCGTCGATCGATCGTAACCGAGACGGTGCGAGATGCGGTCCGTGTGCGGGCTCGCTATCGTTTTTCCTCGAGCACCATTATGTGAAAGAATGGTGTAGATCTACGATTGCAGTCATTTTGGTGACGTCGAACTTGAAGCCGCGAATAAATTCTAATAGTGATATTTTCTGAGGGGGAGCAACTGCGTTAAACGGGGGTACCGAACCACACGTGGTGACTCAAGCCACCGTTTGCGAGCAGCGGTCATCGCCAGGCGCGACGGTCCCTTCCCATCGTCTGTGGCGCTGGTCATATCATTACTCATCCCCGAGCCGGGATCAACTTCGCACATGACGGGGCGCACACCACAGCGTAGGGTCATTACAGAGAGGGAATGGGAATCCCAGCGCCGATTCCGCACAAAGCAGACCAGTAACGGCCCGCGTGGCGCAGCGACGGTGTGTACATCGTGGCCGCGGAAGTGGCTGTGACTTTGTGCTGGACGAGGGCATCAAGTCCCGTGCCCACCATCCTCTCGCTCGCCTCGTGCTCGGACCTCGTGATTTGGTTTGGCAGGAGGTGATTCGGCCCACGGATGGCGAGGAGCCCGTGCTGGCGCAGATGCGAGGCTGTCGTGACTCCGACGGGGAGCATGGAAGTCTCTCAGCCCGGTGCGGGTCCTCCAGACACACCGGTTCCTACCATCACCTCTGGGGTTCGTAGGTGCTCACGCGGTGGCGCTACTCGCACCACCGAGACGGTCGACTGTGATGGCCAGTGCTCGATCGCAAACCTCCAACAGCGGAAGGAGGCGGGGCGTCTTCTGCCCACATCCGAGCGTTACCAGACCGCGCTAGAGGGCCTCAGCGTCGGATTCACGCCTTCCGTCATGTCGATAACGCTTCCACATGGCTACCTGTACGGTGATTGATCGCCCAGATGAAGACGGAGGGACGCCGCGGTCGATCCGGCTCCCGTCACAGCAGGCTTCCCGTGTCGGTTGCGCGGATGATCGAGTTCCGCAGACTCAGCAATTTACGCCAATACGCGTGTAAAGGACCTTGTGCGTTCGGCCGATCGGGAAGTGACCGGCCTGATATTCGCCCTCTCGGGGTATTTCGCCCACGACGTGTACGAGACGGTCCCATTCATGCTGCCGGACTCCGTCGAGGCGATCAACGCGGACCGGATCGCGACGCTCGTCGAGTACCTCGACGGGTACGGCGAGTACCTCGTCGTCGCGTTGCTGCCAGAGGACGCTACCGCACTCGACGAGTATCCCCATCTTACCCCTGCCGACGGGCAGTGCCTGGCAGAGCCACCTGGTCGCAATGAGGATGTGACCGCGCCGCCGGGAGATCGGTATCCTATCCCGAGGAGTCGCGATCACCGCTGGTCACTTTCGAACAGGGGACCCTTGTCGGGGTGTGCGCGAATGTTGATCTCGAGTTCGTTCGCCGCTCCGAGGACCTTCTGTTTCAGCTCCGTCTGGAGGCGTTCTTCGGAAAGCCGGTGTGCCGGCCCGGAGACGCTGATCGCCCCGTGTATCCTGTTCTCACCCTGAACGGACGCACCGATGGCGTGCAGACCCTCGACTGACTCCTCCAGGTTGAATGCGACGCCGCGCTCCCGCACCTCCTCGAGTTCCGCTTTGAGGTCGGCCGGGTCGGTGATCGTGTACTGTGTGTACTGGGGAAGCCTCTCGGAGTCGATGATCTCCTCAACCCGATCGGCTGGCAACTGTGAAAGGATCGCCTTGCCTGCAGCGAGATGATGGAGATGTGTCTGGTGACCGATGCTCGTGTAGGTTTTGATCGATCGGTCCCCCTGGGCGCCGTACACGTACACTGCCTGTCCGTTCTCTTCGACGACGCCCCACGTTTTTTCGCCCGTCTCAGTCGCTAACTCGTTAATCACATCTCTCCCGAAAGCGTACAGTTCCTGCTGTCGCTGTGCCTCCGTCCCGTACTCGAGGAACTTCAATCCGAGGTGATATCCATCGTGCGTCTTGCGCACGTACCCGGCCTGTTCTAGCGTGAGCAGGTGCGAGTGGACCGAACTGTTGGCGAGGTCAACCTCGTTCGCAATTTCGGTGATGCGAATACCGTCGTGCTCACGGACCGCCGTCAAGATCTCGAACAGCCTTTCGTCCGATTTTACCGTTCGTCGTTCGTTTGGCATCCTTGCTTAGTCCATTGTGAATAACCATGTATGACTATTTCGGTGTGACCGAACGGTGACGAGACAATTCTCGGAGAATAATCGTTGAACGCACTTATTTACCCTAAATATTGGTGTATAAAAGCCGCGAGTAGCACTCTCGGAGTCTCTGTCTGGAAATTTCGGGAGTACGAGATGGTTGTTCGGTAACAAAGGACATTGACAAAATCCATCGAGCTGCGGAAAAGGTGTGAAAACACGCAAAGTTTCCGGGACTACCCCAGTTTGTGGTCGACGACGGATCAATAAGTGGGATAATCACACAATCTAGTATCAAATAGTTGGCCAAACTTGTCCGTCATTGCCTAAGAATTATATCAATTGACCCGTGGTATCAGGGTGCTTTTTATGATTGTTTGCACGGAGGGAGTGGCTATACGAACAACCACTCGCGTATGTACCCGGAAACATCCGATCGACAGAACACTGGAACAGCAGGCGAGGCAGAGTCACGAGAGCGACAGACAATAACGTAACGGATGACGGAAAGCTACCTGAGAAAAGTTTCGTGAACGGGTTACATACTGAGTTACAGAAACCCTTTTAAAGTGGGAGAATGATTGACAAACTGCATGGTCAGCGAGAAAGACTATAGCGTCCTCCCGGAGCAGCAGGCTTACAAGGTAAAAGCGGAGGACTGCCCGGTGATCGGCGAGCCGGGATCGATCTCGGAGGAGGAGAACAGCCAGGAGATACGGGAAACCGTCATCACGAACGATTTCCACGTCACCTTTACGACCGGTGAGCCGGGAGACATCATTCCGTGGCATACGCACATGCCGAGCCTCTATCAGGTGCTGGTCACGCTCGAAGGGGAGTGTATCTGGCATTACAAGGACAACGAGGGCGACGAGCAGTCGATCAGAGCGGGGCCGGGTGACGTCGTGTACCTTCCAGGCGGCGCGGAGAATAAGGTCGAAGTCGTCGGTGACGAATCCCACACGCACATGGGCGTCTATCCGAAAGTGCCGATCCCACGCGTGGAACAGCTCGTGGGGGACGCCGAGAACACGTACGATCCCTGGGAACTATCCGACTCCCACGTCGGACTGCGGATCGATACAGACAACGACGAGGTCCGTCACATGGACGAGGATGCCGTCTCAACCGAGTGATTCCCACGGCGAGTCGAGATCCGCCAGCCGCACGCGTCCCTCCCTGCAAGGAGTGACGATCTGACTGAAACCGCTGTCACACTCACAGAACGCGTAACTGCCGGCACTGTCCGCACCGCCGCAGGCGCCCCGGTCAGAGCTGCGCCAACCCATCAAATTTTTGACAATATCAAAATGTATATATACCCAGAGGTGATACGATGTAGTGGAATGGTCGAGATAGACTACTCTGCGCTGCCGAAACAGAAGGCGTACCGTATCAACGTCGACGAAGCACCGATAATCGACGAGTCGGGCGACATGGACGAGGAGGACGAAGGTGCAGCCGCGATCCGGACACCGGTCCTCACGAACGACAACATCATCACGTGGACGACCGGTCAACCCGGCGACGTCATCCCGTGGCACACGCACAGCCCGGAGATGTACCAGATCCTGATCAACACCGAAGGGCGCTGCGTCTGGCACTACAAGGACAACGAAGGGAACAAACAGTCCATCGAGGGTGGACCCGGCGACCTCATCTATCTTCCTGCGGGCGCCGAGAACAAGGTCGAAGTGGTCGGTGACGGGCCACACACCCATATCGGCGTGCTCCGCCGGCCGCGGGTGCCGCGGATCGAGCAACTCGTCGGGCAGACCGAAGGGGTATACGACCACCGCGAGTTCCCCGCGGCGTTCGTCTACGACGACATGAACGACAAGGTCGTCCGCATGGACGAAAACGCCGTCTCCGAGTAACCCGAAACAGACGCTGTCCACTGTCAACCTGTTCTGACTGACGCCGGTGGCGGGACCGCACAGATGTTCCCGCCGCCGTCTCACATCCACACTCTGTGGTATGTTGCGACACCGGGTCGAGCGTGAGCGCGGGCACTGAGCGCTCAGTGCCCCGAAAGTGAGCCCGGATGATCACTCGTGGAGGCCGCCACTCATCGTCCGGTAGAAGGAGGACTGCAGTCCGTCGTCGCCGAAGACGTCGTGCTCGCCCTCGATGCGGACGTCCAGCACGGTCGCAACGTCGCTAGCCAGGGCGTCTTCCAGCGCCGGTTCGAGAGCGGACGGCTCCGTGATCGAGACGCCGTTCGCGCCGAAGGACTCGACAGTCTCGGCGTACTCGATCCGGTCGAACCGGACGCCGTGAATGCTGCCCCGGTGGGTCTCGAAGTCACGAACCGAGCCTAGCGACGCGTCGTTGAGCACGAGGAACGTCGGCGCGACGTCCAGTTCGACAGCGGTCTCGACGGCGGTCATCGTCATCGCGAACCCGCCGTCACCGGAAACGCTCACGACGTCGTTTTCAGTGGTCAACGCCAGCGCAACCGCCGCCGGCGAGGACCAGCCCATGACGCCGAGTCCACCCGGGCCGAAGAAGGTCCGCGGCGACGTCGACGCGAAGTAGTTGAACAGCCACATCCGGTTGTTACCGGCGTCGGAGCAGACGTACGTTTCCTCGCCGACGACCGATTCGAGGGCTTTGATTGCGGTCGTCGGGACGAGTTCTTCCGCGTTGTCAGCGTCCGGTTCGAACGACGCCTTTGCCTCCGTCGCACGCTTGCTGGCGCCGTCATCTGTCCGTTCTCCCCGGGCAACGAGCTCGCGAAGGGACTCGGCAGCGTCCCCGATCAGCCCGACGTCGGCAGGGTAGACCCACCCCGCATTCCGGGAGTCGATGTCCGCGTGGATGATCGTCTGCTCCTCCGGGCGGATGAACGAAGGCGCACCCCAGTTGACGTCGTTGGGGTTCAGGCGACAACCGACGACCAAGAGTACGTCCGCATCGCTGACGAGCTGGTTCGCCCCCTCCTGGCCGAATGCACCAATGACGCCGCCGGCAAGGTCGTGCGTCTCCGCGATGGTCGACTTCCCGAGAAACGACGTCGTCACGACGCAGTCGTAAGCCTCTGCGACGGCCGCAAGCTCCTCATGTGCACCGCTCGCGTGCACGCCGTTGCCCGCGATAATGACTGGTCGATCGGCGGTTTCGAGCGCCGACACGGCGGCGTCGAGGTCTTCCTCGAGCGGGCGCGACCGCCAGTTCCGCGTTTGACTTGCCGGGTCCCACAGCTGCGGAATCGAATCCTCCGGCAGATCGGCGCTCACGGCGGAGCCGTCGAGTATCACCGCCGTTGGCCCCGGGCGCCCGGCGGTCGCGTGTTTGTACGCGAGCTGGGTACACCGGATCGCGTCGGGCCCGGAGTTCGCGTACCACCACTCCTTTGTGAACGAATCGAAGATCTTTGGCAGGGACATCCCGCCGTAGTCACCCCGCGACTGCTGGTAGGGGGACAGCGGCGCGTAGTCACCGCGCTCCGACGCATCCGTGATTATCAGGAGTGGCGAGGAGCCGAAGTGCGCCTCCATCGCTCCCTGGGCACCGGTCGAACCGATCCACGGCCCCTGGCCAGTCAGGACAGCCGGCTTTCCGTGGACGCGTCCGTACGCCTCCGCCATGAAACTCGCCTCGCGCTCGTCTCGCGCCCGAATGAATGTGATCTCGGAGGAGGAAAGCTCCTCGATGAACTCGATGACTCGCCCGCCGGGGAATCCGAACGCGTACTCGATCCCCATTTTCTCGAGGTCCGATACGAGCTGCTCGATAACGTCGCTCATCGTTCATTCCCCCCGGTCTGGTCCCATGAACGGGCGGAATGTTCGCGGCGTACAGGCGGTGCTACCGTCGGCTGCTTGTCGAAACTCGGAGTCGTCATTTACCGTGTGTTCACATGACAAAGGGGGTAGAAAACTGTTTCGGCAATGGCCTCGACGGCGCGAGATCGTAGACGCGCTCGAAGGCACGTTCGCAACCGGGACGCCGCGTCAGAGATCGAGCAGGTCCCGGGGATTCTCGTAGACGACGTTCCGGATGTCGGCACGAGAGACTCCAAGCCGCCGAAGGTCCAGAATGAGGCGCTTCATCGTGTAGGGGTCGTGTTTCATCGCCCCGAGCATGTCGGTGTCGACGAGAATCCGCTCGGAGCCGTACTCCTCGATGACGGTGGCGACGAGGTCGGCGTTGACACCTCTGAACCAGGGGGAGCCGATGCTGAATCCGAGATAACAGTCGGTCGTTTCGAGGACGTCCGCAACGATCGTCTCGTCGGCGTGGTCGATGAGCACGCGCTCTTCGGGGATGCCGACATCGTCGACGAGTTCGAGGTCGATCCCGAGCGCCGCGCGCTTTGCGGTCTCGGGCTCGAAGTGCGCCGCCGGGAAGTCCGCGTCGAGTTCCTCGTAGTAGTCTGTGTACTGATCGCTAACGGTGTCTTTCCCACCCGGCGTGTGAACGATGACGGGGAGTCCGGCCTCGTCGGCGATGCTGAACTGCTCTCTGACGACCGCGCGCTGTTCGTCCAGGTCCCACTGGTGGGTGTGCTGGGAGGAGTCGATCCCGATCTCGCCGACGGCGACGACGGCGTCGAGATCACAGTAATCAGGGAGGTGAGCGAGCGCCGACTCCGGGTCGGTGACTCTCGACCAGGTGTGGATACCGATCGCGACGTACTGCTCGTAGAAGTGCGCGTCGTCGAACCGGGCCGCCCGGCGGATCGCGTCGTCCCAGAGGAATCGGACGTCCTCGGCAGAGACGGGACGGTACGGCGACCAATAGTAACTTGCGCCGATCATCACCGTCGCACGACACCCACTGATGTCGAACGCCTCTCGCTCGTTCCAGGTGAGTGACTGCGTGTGCTGGTGGACGTCGATCCAGGGCATTGTCGTACTCAAGGACTCCGAGTCAGTCGGTTCAGACATCGGATAAACGCCGATAGGCTCCTTCGTCGGCAGGTGGTCGTCCATGTGGAATAGAACTCGACACTCGCATTTAATGTTACCCCGGACTGGCAGGGCACCGGAATTCAACGGCGACGCGAGCCGCGATTGGTCTGGGCGCATCGGATACCCAGTTGTATTACTGACTTTGTCGAAATGACCAAAAGAAATTTATAATATGGTAGTAATTGTCACGCTATGGTACAACAGGCAACGGATCGGCGGTCGCTGCTCAAGTACGGTGGACTTGTCGGATCAGTCATGATTGCCGGCTGTCTCGGTGGCGACGACGACGACACCGGAGGCGGTCAAGAGACGTTCTACTACACCTCCGAGGCGACGCTCGAGACGCTCGATCCCCGAGATATCACCCAGACGACGGGACACGCCTGGAAGTTCCTGGCGTACAATTCACTCCTGAAAGTCGCGTGGGACGCCGAGGAAGAGCAGGAGTTCATCACGGGCGACCTCGCGGAGGACTGGGAGTGGCTCGAAGAGGACGATGAGACGCTCGTCCAGTTCCAGATCCGCGACGGGATCGAGTTCCAGAATGGGGACACCGTGAATGCGCAACTCCTCGCAGACGAGGTCAACTACTGGCTTGACCCCGACACCGAGTCAGCTCAGGGTCAGCAGACGTTCATCGCCGGCGGCCTGGAGCGCGCGTCGGTCGACAACGACATGACGTTGAACTTCCATCTCGAGGACACCTGGGCGCCGCTCGAGGAGTATGTCGCGTACTACATGCCGCTCGCGAACCCCAACGTGCGGGAGGAAGTCGGCCCCGACAGCTTCGGAACGGAGGGGCACCCCGGCGGCAGTGGACCGTACGAGATCGTCGAATGGAGCGAAGGCGACCAGCTGGTCCTCGAACGGTACGACAACTACCACGAGGAGGGGCTTCCCAACTTCGAGCGCGTCGAGGTTGATATCCTCCCCGAGGCGAGTACGCGGTCGGCCCGCCTCGAGACCGGTGAGCTTCACCTCGACCCGTTCATCAACGCGGCGACGCTGGTCGACTTCGAGAACAACGACGATGTCGTGACCGACACCCGCGCGTCGCCGATGTTCCTGTTCTCGGCGCTGAACCACACCGTCGAGCCGCTGGGCGACAGCCGCGTGCGGCGTGCCCTCCGGAAGGCCGTCGACGCAGAAGCGCTCATTCAGACGGCATACGAAGGATTCGGGACGCCGACGTCGACCGTCGGGCGACCGGGTTCGTGGTATTACTACGAGGATATCGACCAGAGGAACCGCTACGACCCGGAGGACGCCCAGCAGCTCCTCGAAGAGGCCGGCTACGGCGACGGGTTCGAGCTCACGATGCACGCCGCGACGCTCGAAACCTACGAGACGATGGCCCAGGTCGTTCAAACGATGTGGAGCGAAATCGGCGTCGATCTCTCGCTGCAGAGCAGCGAGTACTCCGCCATGTACGGTGACATCGCGGAGGGGAACTTCACCTCGAACATCGGCGAGTACCGCAACGACGACGACCCGGACAACATGGCCTGGCAGTCGATTCACGAGAACGGTCGGTGGGCCAACTTCAGCATGGCCTGGGAGGAACAGGATCCAGAGTCGTACAACGCCTACATCGAGAGCATGATCGAGGGCCGGTCCGTCGCCGACCCCGAGCAACGCCGCGAGAACTACCGCGAGGCGTACGAAATCTTCGCCGAGGAGATGCCGATGCTGGTGTTCGGCGTCGTCGACAGCATGATGGCCTACCGCGCGGAACTCGACAACGTCTGGCATCACCCGCGCGCCCAGAACCCCGGCGAGGCCCTCCGGGAAATCAGCTGGCAGGGATAGACGACCGGACGAGCCGTCGCCGTCTGTCGGTGGAATTTTTATAGTTCCGGCATGTCTGCCGTGGTATGGCTCCAACTGAAGCGACGCCACTGTTTCTCGCGGGAGACGACATCGCCGAGTTTCTCGACCCCGAACGCTGCATCGAGGCCACGACCGACGCGTTTGAGGACAGGGGTAGGGGCGGCGACGCGGCACCCCGGCTCTCGCTCCGGCGGGACGACCCCGTCGGGAAGCTGGATAGCTACTTCGCGCTCCTCCCGCGGGAGGGCGTGATGGGGGGGTACGTGTACGCCGCTGGGTTCACCTCTGGCGGTCCCTGGTTTCTCACCCCGCTGTTCGACGCCGAGAGCGGAAAGCCACTCGCGCTGATCGACGGCGCGGCGATGAATCCGCCCAAGACTGCCGCTGCCGGCGCGGTCGGCATCGACGCGCTCGCCCGCGAAGACGCGGCCACGCTCGCGCTGTTCGGCTCCGGCGGGCAGGCGGCCGCACAGCTGAGGGCTGCCGCGCACGTCCGGGAACTCGACGCGGTAAACGTGTACTCGCCGACGCCCGAGAACCGCACTGCGTTCGCGTCGGAGTTCGACGAGGCGCTGGACGCCGCTGTCGAGGCCGTCGACTCGCCCGCGGCGGCGCTGGACGCGGCCGACATCGTCATCACCGCGACGCATTCGCCCGAGCCCGTCTTCGACGGGGAGCTGCTGGAACCGGGGACCCATGTTACCGCGATGGGCCAGTACTCGCCGTACAGTCGGGAACTCGACGCCGAGACCATCGCTCGCGCACGGTACGTGCCCGACCTACGCGCCCGGGCGTTCCAAGACGCCGGCTCGTTTCTCGCCGCAAAGGACGCAGGCATCGTCACCGACGCGCACGTCCACGCAGAACTGGGCGAGGTCGTCGCCGGGAAGGTCCCAGGCAGGACAGACTCCGAGCAGATCACCGTCTTCGACAGCGGCGGAACGGGTATCGAGACTGTCGCCGTCGCGAACATGTTGTACCAGCACGCTGAGGAGGCCGGAGCGGGTCAGCAGCTCTCGTTCGACCCGCTCACCTACTGACGACCACGCCAACACTGCTCGAAGCAGGGTTGGGCCCCCGTCGCTGTCACCACGCCGCTTCGAGAATCTCGACGAAGTCGGCAGCCGTCGGCTGAAACCCGGCCGGACCGTTCTGCAGCCCGACGTCCTGCGTGATCGCGTTCGCGACTTCGGGGATGGCGTCCCGTTCGAGCCCTTCGATAGGTTCGAGGCTAACGGGCAGATTAAGCGCATCGCGGATAGCCTCGACGCGCTCGACGACGGCAGCGGCCGGATCTGTAGCGCCGGTAGCGCCGAACGCTCTAGCGATTGGTCGCACATCGATGACGTCGCGCGAAAGAAGGTGCCGGAGGACGTGAGGGGCGACGACCGCGTGGACGGCGCCCTGCTGGATCGGGTACTGTCGCGAGATGATGTGACCGAATGCGTGGATGACATTATACTTGTTGGCGTTTGCGACCGGGTCGATCAGTCCGTAGGATGCCAGGTACACGCCGACGGCGGCCGCTCCCAGGGTTTCGTGGTTGGCGTCGACGAGTTGCGGCAGTGCGTCGTCGAGAATGCGCAGCCCGTGAATCGCGACGGCATCAGTGAGCGGGTTCGCGTGCCTGGAGTACAGCATCTCGATCCCGTGGTCCATCCCATTCATTGCCGAGGCGGTGCGGATGCGAGCCGGGGTCGTCGCGAGCAGCTCTGGATCGTAAAACAGCGCCTGGGGAACGACCTTCGGGTCGTAGATCGGTCCCTCCCGGACGGATCCGTCGGTCCCGGGATAATTTACGCCCGCGGCGCTGGTCAGTTCGGCACCTGAGTACGTCGTCGGGACCGCGAACACCGGGGGTTTCGGTTCGTCGAGTGCGGGAAACTTGACCGCCCCGTCCGCACCGACGCGCGCGTGAAAGGACTGTGGCTCGCCATCTTCGGCAGCGACGACGCTCATCGCCCGTGCCACGTCCATGCTGCTGCCGCCGCCTATTGCGACGAGCCCGTCGGCATCCAGTTCCGTCATTTGCTCGACCCCCGCTAACACGGTGTCGATCGACTTCTCCGGCGTCGTCTCCGCGAAGATGCCCGCGAGACGGTCGCCGGCGCCTTTGACGACGGGATCGATCACCGCGGGCGTCTTCCCGACCGTCGTCCCAGTGACGACTAGCGCCTGCTCGACGCCCGCCCGAGCGAGAACGTCCGCGATAGTATCGACGCAACCGGCGCCGTACCGAACGGTGCTCGGGCCGTACGCGTACTCGAACTCTTTGGGAACAAGCATCCTCATGTACCAAAGACGAGCAGGAAGTATTTATATTCTGTCGGGGAGAGGTGACATCGAAGAGCTCGGGTACGGGTTCGTGTGCCCCCGTCGAGTCCCACGGTGGAAACACTCAGTGTGAATTTTTTTATCCCCCCTTGACGAACGGTATCTATGGACGCGGTCAGGTACTACGAGTTCGGAGACGAATCGGAGATGACGCTCGAAACCGTCGAGCGGCCGGAACCCGGCGATGGCGAGGTGCTGGTCGAGATCGAAGCGATCGGGGTGAACCCGGTCGACGCGAAACTCCGCGAGGGGGCGTTACCGCAGAAACAGTCCTTGCCACAGACGATGGGGACCGACCTGGCTGGGCGCGTCGTCCGCGTCGACCAGGACGTCGACGCGTTCGATCCCGACGACAGGGTGTACGGCACGGGGTTCGGCTGGAACGACCCCGGGACGTACGCCGAATTCGCGGCCGTCCCAGCTGACCGGTTGGCGGAGATTCCGGATGGAGTCACGTTTGCCGACGCGGCGGCGGCATCACTCGTCGGTGCGACTGCTTGGCAGGCGCTCGTCGACCAGGGCGACATCACCGTCGGGGACACCTGTCTGATTCACGGAGGGACCGGCGGCGTCGGACACATCGCCGTCCAGCTCGCGGTTGCCGCAGGCTGTCGCGTGGTCGCGACGGCCAGAGCCGGGGAGCCGATCGACACCGTCGAGCGACTTGGTGCCGTCGGCGTCGACTACCGATCCGACAACCTGGCCGAAGACCTTCAGGACGCGCTCGACGGACAGATCGCCGACGTCATTCTGGAGACGCACGCACACGCAAACCTGGCTGCAGACGTCCACGTCGCCGGACGCGGAAGCACGGTCGCCATCATCGGAACTGGTGACCCCGTCGTGCTGTCGCCAACGGAGGCGCTCGACGCGATGCTCAACCGCGTCGATCTTCGCTTCTCGTCGATCATGTCCTCACCCGAGATCCACCAGCAGGCGCTTTCCCGCCTCGCGAAGCTTCTGAACACTGGCGACGTGAATCCGATCATCGCGGAAACGTACCCGCTCGAGGATGCGGGGGCCGCGCTCGTTCACGCACAGACCGCAAACAACGTCGGAAAAGTCGTCATCGATGTATAGCCGGCACCGCCGTCCCGCCGAGCTGAGGCGACGGACATCGCTACCCCTGGGGGCGAAATATATAAGTTCTCTGAGAACCCCGGTGGAAATATGCGGATCGAGACACTACTGGAGCGGCGAATAGACAAAACACCGGGCGCGACATTTCTCACTTTCCCCGAGTCGGCGTACACCTACCGCGAAGTCGGGGTTCGAGCGCAGAGGTACGCCAGCGCGCTCTCGTCGTACGGCGTCGAGGCCGGCGACAGGATTGGCCTGTTTCTGCCCAACAGCCCGCCGTTTCTGTTCGCCTTTTTTGGGGCATGTTACCTCGATGCAGTAGTCGCACCGTCCAACCCGGAGTACACGGCGCGGGAACTCGAACATTCGCTCGACCTGTCGAACCCGCGGGTGCTGGTGACGACGAGCGGCCTGCTCAACGTGGCCGAGCAGGCGGCAAGCGATTCTAGCGTCGAGCGCATTCTCGTTGTCGACAACGGGGGCGAGTACGACTCCCTCCCCGACCGGGCGTCAGCCTGCGAACCGGTCGAGTACGAACCTGGCGTCGGCGCGTCGTCCGATGTCGCAGTCCACGTATACACATCCGGCACGACCGGCCCCCCAAAGGCGGTCGAGGGCACACACAACGGGTGGACGACGAGTGCGATCGACTTCCAGAAGCGGATGGGCCTCACGCACCAGGACACGTTGCTGACGGCGCTGCCGCTGTTCCACGCGAACGCTCAGATCTACACGACACTGGGCGCGGCCGCTGCCGGCGCCAAAGTAGTCCTTTATGAGAAGTTCTCCTCATCGCGCTGGTGGGAGTGGTGCAGGGAACACGGCACGACGGAGTTCAACGCGATGGGGAGTATGCTGAAAATGCTCGACAACCTGCCCGAAACGGACGACGACGCCGACAACCCGGTTGAACTAGTGTTTTCAGCTGGCACCCCGCCGGAATTGATCGAGCCGTTCGAAGACCGCTTCGATCTGCGCGTCGTCGAGGGATACTCCCTGAGCGAGGATCCGCTGTTAATGTTGAACCCGACCGACCCGGCGAAGCGTAGTGTCGGGAGCGTCGGTCTGCCGCCGGCGGAGAAAGCAATCCGCGTCGTCGACGAGAATGGCGACGAGTGTCCGACCGGGGAGAAAGGGGAGATCATCATGCGCTCGCCGGGGTTGATGAACGGCTACCACAACCAGCCCAAACAGACGGCCGAGGCGATCCGCGACGGCTGGCTCTACACTGGCGACTACGGCCGGATCGACGAGGATGGGTTCGTCTACTTCGTCGACAGGAAGAAAGACATCGTTCGCCGCGGCGGTGAGAACATCTCCTCTCACGAGGTGGAAGGAGTGATCAAATCGCTCGACGGGGTCGACGAAGTGGCGATCATTCCGACGCCAGACGAGTTCTACGGAGAAGTGGTGAAAGCGCTCGTGCGAAAGAAATCGGATGCCAACCTCGAACCAGCAGACGTCCTGGCCGCCGTCGAAGGCGAACTCTCCTCGTTCAAAATCCCCGAATACGTGGAGTTTGTCGAGGATTTCCCATACACGCCGACGGGGAAAGTACAGAAACAGAAGCTCCGCGAGCGCGAGCGTACCGAAGACGTCTCGCACTGGGAACGGCCCGATTCCACTTAGTCGCGCACTGGCGGAGGCCTCCGAGGACCGACTCCCATTCTCACCAATGCTTTTATATTGGCATGCATCCAGTGTCGTAGTAATGCGATCGTTGAATGTCCAGAATCTCTCAGTGAGATACGCAACCGAACGGGGCTCGCTACTCGCCGTCGACGACGTGTCCTTCGACATTGAGGCGGGAGACATGTACGGCCTCGTTGGCGAATCGGGTGCTGGAAAGAGCACCGTCGGGCGCGCGATCATGCGCATGATCGAGGATCCGGGTTCGATCACAGGCGGTCAGGTCGTCTACGGTGACCGTGACATCCTCTCTGTCCCTGAATCTGAGATGCAGACGATCCGCGGGAACGGAATTTCGATGATCTTTCAGGACCCGCAGGCCGCGCTGAACCCAGTATTGACCGTTGGACAACAACTCCGCCGCGTCCTGCGGAGTCACGCGGACGAGACTTACTCCAAAGCAGAGGAGACCGAGCAGATCATCGACGCCCTGGAACGGGTGGACATTCCGGACCCAGAGTCCCGGCTCGAAAGCTACCCAGTCGAATTTAGCGGCGGGATGAGCCAGCGAGTGATGATCGCTATGGCGCTGATCAGCGACCCATCGATTCTGATCGCCGATGAGCCGACGTCGAATCTGGACGTTACGATCGAGGCGAACATCCTCGATCTACTCGAGGACTTACAAAAGCGCAAGGACCTGACGATTCTACTGATTACTCACAACATGGGGGTTGTCGCCCACCACTGCGACAGGATCGGTGTCATGTACGCCGGGAAGCTAGTCGAAGAAGGGGACGTAACCGACGTGTTCGAGCGGCCAGGACACCCGTACACGCGGGATCTCGTGGGCTGTGTTCCGCGACCTAACGAGACGAGGCGCGGCCAGCTTCCGACGATCGAGGGGACCATGCCGACGCCGATCGATCTTCCGGATGCGTGTTACTTCGCACCCCGGTGTTCGTTCGCCGACGAGCAGTGCTGGAAGGAAGCTCCCGGAACGGAGACCGTCCTGAACGACCAAACGCACCGGACTGCATGCCATTTCCGCGAGGAGGTGACCAATGTCGAAGACAACGCTTGACATGGACGACGCCGGGGAAGACACCGCTGTGCTAGAGGTTGAGCACCTCCAGAAGTACTTCACGAGCGGCGGTCGCATCGATCGCCTTTTCGGCGAGCAGAAGACAATCCAGGCCGTTGAGGACGTGTCATTTCACCTCGCGGAGAACGAGACACTGGCGCTTATCGGCGAGAGCGGCTGTGGCAAGAGCACCGTCGCGAAGACGCTGATCGGCATCCACGAGCCGACTGACGGGACAATCAGGTTTAACGGGGAACCGATGACCCCCGAGAAAGTCAGGACGAGCCCGATCCAGCTGATCTTCCAAGACTCTTCGGAGTCGCTGAATCAGAAGAAGACGGTCGGAAGCATTCTAGCGACGCCGCTGAAACTGAACGGCGACAACGACCCGGACGAGCGGATCGACGAACTGCTGACGAAGGTCGGGCTCGATCCGAGCGTGAAGAACCGCCATCCTGGAACGTTCAGCGGGGGGCAGAAACAGCGCATCGCTATCGCGCGGGCACTTGCGAGCGATCCAGAGCTGCTAATCGCCGATGAACCGGTCAGCGGCCTAGACGTGAGCGTCCAGGCAAAGATCATCAATCTGCTCGACGAGTTGACCAGCGAGATGGGCGTCTCGCTGCTGGTCATCTCTCACAACCTGGGCGTCGTCCGCACCATCTCCGACCGGGTTCACATCATGTACATGGGCGAAATTGTCGAAAAAGGGGACACCGAAGACGTGTTCGAGCACCCGGCACACCCGTACACGAGGGCATTGCTGTCATCGATCCACGTACCTGATCCGAGCGTCACCATGGACCGAGTCGAACTCTCGGGAGAACTCCCCGACCCGAGCGACCCGCCAACCGGCTGTCGCTTCAGCACCCGGTGTCCGCAGTACATCGGAAGCGTCTGTGAGGACGTTAATCCAGAACTCACCGAGGAAAGTTCGAACCCGGAGTGGCCGATCCGGGGAGACAACCACTGCTCTGCGTGTCACAAGCATGATGAGTAACGAGACCGAAAGCTACATACCGGTAGCTGTCAATGGTGGTAACTATCCCGATATAGCGGACAGTTTTCCGAGGTAAAAACATGGCACGAAATCTCAAAGCGCTCCTGGTTCGGCGACTATTGCTTACGATCCCCATACTATTCGGGGTGTCAGTGCTGGCTTTCATATTCGTCGCGTTTGCACCGCAGTCACCGGCAATCGCCAGGCTCCAGACGACGAACCCAGAGGCGATCGCACAGTTGGAGGAGTCAATGGGGCTGAACCGCCCGCTGTACGTGCAGTACGTCGACTGGCTGACGAGCGCACTCACCGGCGACCTGGGCCAGTCACTCGTCAAGGACCAACAGGTGAGCACCCTGTTGTACGACCGGATACTGATCTCGGGGCAGTTCGCCATCTTCGGCGTCGTGTGGATGGTTATTTTGGCCAGCTCGCTGGGATTCATCTCCGCGTTCAACCGAAACAAGATCCAGGACCACATCGCCCGCGTGTACGCGGTACTGGGGATCTCGATCCCCGACTTCGTCGTCGGCATCTTCCTGCTTTTGATCTTTGCCGTCCACCTCGAGTGGCTGCCGGCCGGCGGGTTCGTTCCGCTGCGTGAAGGCGTCGGAACGTACCTCAAACACATCCTATTGCCGTCGTATACAGTCGGGTTCCTGTTTACTGCGATCGTCATGCGGATGTTCCGGGGTGACCTCCTTGAGATGATGAACAAAGAGCACGTGAAAGCCGCGAAGGCGATGGGAGTTCCTAAGTACAAGATTGTGCTCCAAGACATCACGAAGCCCGCGGTGATCCCAACCCTGACGACGATCGGGATGTCCATCTCGATTCTGATTTCGGGCGTCGTCATCACCGAGATTGTGTTCGCGATCCCCGGACTGGGGCGCCTCCTCGTAAATGCCGTATTCGATGGCGACTTCACCATCATTCAGGGGGCAGTGCTGATCATCGCAATCATCTTCGTCACCGCGAACCTCGTCGTGGACGTCCTGTACTACTATCTTGATCCGCGGATCCGGGTGAGGGGTGACTGATATGAGGACCGAACGCAATACAGAGCCGGATGTCGTCCAAGAGCGGAGTGCACAGTTCGAATCCGAAACCGAAGAGTACAGGACCGAGCTCCAGACGCTCCTGCACCACTTTCGGCACGACCTGCTTGGAGTGGTCGCGCTCGCGTTGCTAGGGTTCGTCCTGCTTATGACGGTAGCCGGGCCGATGCTGCTCTCCCGTGGGCCGATCGAGCAGAACTACGCGTCGATCCGCGCGCCGCCAGGGTCGGAGTTCCTGCTCGGGGCCGACCAGCTCGGCCGATCCGTGCTGTCACGGATGGTCGTCGGCGGCCGTTACTCGATCGCCATCGGCGTCTTGTCCGTGTTGTTCGCGGGGACGCTCGGGACAGTGATCGGAAGCGCTGCCGCCTACACCGACCGCGAGTGGCTGGACGAGATGTTCATGCGGAGCATGGACGTCATTATGTCGTTCCCCGCCATCGTGATGGGGATCGCCGTGATGGGGATCTTTGGGAGCGACCCGATCTCAGTCGGCCCCGTCGAAATGACGAACTTTTGGAAGCTGGTCATGATCATCGGTGTGATCTACACACCCAGGTTCGCCCGCATTACGCGTGGGGCGGTACTCCAGGAGAAGGGGAAAAGCTACGTGTTGCTCTCCCGGATTGAAGGAGCGTCCCACGCCCACGTGTTCCTCCGCGAAATCCTGCCGAACGTCCTCTCCCCGCTTTTAGTAATGTTCACCTACCGGATCGGGTCGGCGATGATCCTCGCGGCCGCGCTGAGCTTCCTCGGGATCGGCATACAGCCCCCAACGCCGAGCTGGGGGAACATGCTCGCTGACAGCCGCGACCTCATCTTTATCGACGTCTGGTGGGTGACGGTCTTCCCCGCGCTCGCCCTCGCGACGACAATTGTCTGTCTCAATATCCTCGGCGACTCGATCCGCGACGCGCTTGACCCCGACGTGGACATCCTCGAAGACTAAGCCTGTCGGGCACGATCTACCCAGGTCCTCATCAGTCCGATTCCACGCCAGAATACACGCGCTCCGAGGCCGTACAGCCGATACGTGAAGGTGCGCGCCGATAGGGTCTGCGAGGGCTGCGGAGAGCCCGCGCCGTTCACGAGCAAAAACCGGACGAACGTACCTCCATGCGCATCATATTCGCGAACTGAGCGACGGGAAGCCGGATCGGCCTGATATGGTCGTCGCGTTGGGCGCTGTTCAGATTAGAGTTTGAACGTCACGTGTAGATCAACGATTGCGTTCGTATCGACCAGCAGTGTTACTTTGAGTTGCTGAATCGTGAGTTTGGATCGTTTCGTGTAGTGTGTTGAGGCGTGACTTCGGTTAAATCGGGTGCGTCAATCCCAACGACGCCTCTTCTGACAAGCGGCATCGCTGAGAGGTTCAATAAGACACGCCATACGGTCATATCAAGCCGGTTGAACGCCTTATAGAGCGTGGATGGCGTAGGTAGTTCGGTTAATCCAAGGACGCGACGAATGCGTGGCATCTCAATCAGTTCGTCAAGCAGTCCACGGTAGGTCGTATTCTTCCGAATCATCTAGACGGCCGCGTCGGTAACCTCGTTGATGACCGGGTTGTCTAATAGGTACACGTCCGTCGGTCGATATCCTCCGCGGCAGGCCGCGTTCAACGGGTTGACGATCGGCGCGATAAATCGTACTCCCGTTCGTGATCCACACGCACTCCATAGATACCTACGAGTCCAATAAGTGTGAGCCACCCAACTCACGAGGGTAGCTAGCTTGGTTATTTTGCGGTATTCCGCTTCAGAAGCACTTGTCATGAGTCAATTCACCACCCCTCTCTAATGAGAGGGTGTCGGACGAATCCATTGCTGACACTTCCTGACGGTACTACTGACCGAACGTTACTGACGTAATTCGACCGTTACGGACTCTTCTTTACGACCCTAACACCAATATGTGAATCCTTACCATTTGTTACTATGACTACAATTGGCCTGGACTGCCGGGATATCATACATGCGATTGAACGGCACGATGGCAGTGCCTCGACCACGGAAATACGACGCGAGACTGGACTCGACAATTCCAGCGTCCGATACCGGTTCCGAAAATTGGAGGAACTTGGACTCATCGCAACCGAACGAGACCCAACAGCCACACCCGAAGGCGTAGCACCAATCACGATAGCCAAACTCACGGATGACGCTCGCGAGGAAATTCAGAAAGGACTAATCGTTGAATCCAAGCGTCAGCGGGCCAAAATCGAACCTGCAGACAATGCAGAGAGTATAAAAGAATTGAAAGAGGAACTCGCACAACTCCGCGACCGTGTGCACCTCCTCCAGAGTAACCAAAATTGGATAGGCCCGCGGGTTGAGGAATTAGTAGAAGACCACCACGAGTAACTCGTACAGAAACGGTACTACGTCGTCGACCAATTCTCAATATAAAGGCTGGATTCTCTATCTGGAGTGTGGCTATTATGATATTTCAACGATTCCGCGAGAATCAGTTAACTGAATATCGTGCTCTGTAGGATCGCTAGACGGCACCGCCTCAATCACGTTATCTCCGTAGAAAGCGAAGAGGCAGATTGGTTTGACATCCGAAATCCGCCTCTTCACCCGAGAATGCGTCACGAAAGCTAAAGACGTTGTCGAGAACCCAGACGAACCCGCCGACCCCGAAGGGGGTGGCGGGTTCGCCGACTGGGCGATGCTTACGCTGCAAGCCTTGCGAATCGAACTCGGGAAGTCTTACCGCCAGACAATCGATCTCCTGAGCGAAATGCCCGGCATTCTCGACGAAATCGGCCTGACGCGGCTTCCTCACTTCACTGTGCTTCGAGACTGGTTGGAGACGATCCCAATGGAGACGTACCGTGCGTTTCTCGGCGAATCAGCCGAGAAACGCACTGGTCACGCCGCAATTGACTCAACCGGCTTCGACCGTGACCAGCCCTCACGATACTATGCTCAGCGAGCGCACTACCGCGTTCGCTCGCTCAAAGTAACTGCTCTCGTCGACGTGAGAACGCTGTACGTCTACGACGTTCACTGCACGACCACGAAGAAACACGACGCGAAGATTGGTCCGCAGGTCGCTCGGCGAAACGCCGAGGACCTGCGGTCACTCGCTGCTGATCGTGCGTATGACGGAAAGCCGTTCCGAGACGATCTCCGTGCAGACCGCATCCGACCGCTGATCAAACATCGGATCTACTCCTCGCTTGATCGAGCGCACAACGCCCGAATGAGTAGCCGCTGGTATAACCGTCGCTGGATGGTTGAAACCGTCTTCTCGTCGATCAAGCGCACGCTCGGCTCCGCCGTGCGTGCGCGCAGCTGGCACCTCGAATTCCGCGAGATGGTGCTCAAATGTGCCGTCTACAATCTTCGTCGGTCGGTTAGATATCCGTAGAATCGGCCGCAGGCTATCGGTTTCCACCGAACGGAGAAGTAAGTGAAAACACTGGAATCAAGCCTCGTCTAGCGATCCTACGAAGCAGAATATCGGGCCTTATCCTTGTACCGGTCCCGTTCGCAGTCATAGTGCTGTAGCATGAATTTTCTCGTCGTTTCGAAGTCACACCAGGCGCAAAAGTAAACAACACGCTCACGGTGTTCTGCATATACCATCTCGTGTGGTCCAATCCGTCCGATTTCTTTTGGCTCTTGCATATATAATATTATATATGTTGTATTGCTAAGGTGTTTGGGAGAAGGAGGGATTGTGTTGACGGCGAGATGAGATATTAAGAATTAGCTGACGGGAAGAGAATCTGTAGGCCTGAAATTTAGCTAATTATCACAATACGGGTTCAATAGCCTCGAATACCAGCTAGATACTCTCGAGGCCCTCCTGCCGATACTCTACGGGAGTGTGCGTGTACCGTCTCGTCGTTTGGAGGTTTTTGTGCCGCAGCTGATTGGCGGTCGCGGAAAGTCCCATCTCTGTTTCGAGATAGGTGCCGGTCGAATGGCGAAGGGCGTACCACTTGAGGTCCCGGTTCTCGTCGTCGAGTTCTATTTCGTCGAGGAGCTTCCCCAGGAAGTAGTTGAGGGTCTTGGAGTTGTACGGATTGCCCTTACGGTTTAGCCAGATCGATTCCGTGTCGTCGTATTTGGCGATGTTCTCCCGCTGGCGCTTCCACTCCCGTAGAGCGTCGACCGTTTCGCTCCGTAAGGCAATCTCCCAGTGGTCTCGGTTTTTCGACGCTTCCTCCTTAGGGATGAACAGCGCACCCTTGGAGAGCCGGAGCCAAGACATCCTGGCCCGTTTGACTTCACAGGGTCGAAGTCCGGCATCGAGCGCGGTCCACAGCAAGGAGACCCACTTGTAGTTGGTGTTGAGGTACTCCCAGTCGTCCGGGCTGACGTCCGATTTGGGTTTGCCCAACTTCTGGGCGATGTGGGCCTTCCAGCGGTCACGTTCGTCCGGCGTGAGGTCATTGTACGCGGGAACGGACCCGTAATCGAGAACGGCATCCCGGAGTTGTTGCCGTTCAGCTATCGAGAAGTAGTCGGGAATGTTGTAGGTTTTCTCGTCGAAGTTGACCTCACATTCCCAGAGCTTCTCCCCACGTTCGTCGTAGAGCCAGTAGAAGTACTTAGAGAGACTGTCCATCTCTCTTCGCTTCGTCGCCTCCGCGTACGGCTCACCGCTCCTTTTCCGGATTTCGTCGTTCTTCAGCATTGTCGCAACTGCGTCCGCGTGCTCGTGTTCCAGATACGAGACGTACCCGACTTCGTTCCAGGTGAGTCGATAGTACTTGTCGACACGGCTGAGGTAGTTGTCAACCGTATCGGCTGCGAGTGGCTTCTCTTCCTTTGGCTTCTGACCGCACTCGCGAAGCCAGGATTCGAAGTCGTCCATTATGGACTCGTAGGTGGTTTCCTGCCGTGGCGTGAGTTCGTATTCATACCGTTGATTGTTATTCGATTGTTGATTAGACGTACCCATGTAGTCATCGGGAGAATGTCATATCATTCTCCCGACACCGGAATCACCTTCATGTCTGGTCGTCTGAGATACACATATTAAAACCCATCGCGCGAAAATTCTGAAGATAATCGGGGTGCAGGCTGGATATCGGTAGGAATGTTTCGTTCTTCCTCCCGTGTTTCACGATAAATTGCTGACCAATTGCTAGTCATATACCCAATTTATCCCATCCTATCGAGCGCGTCGCGACGTTCCTCGACGGGGGTCTGATCGTACTTCATCGTCGTCTGCTCGCTCTTGTGGCGTAGTTGTGCCTGCGCTGCCGCGAGGTCCTCTTCACGGGTCATGTACGTTCCTACAGAATGGCGAATCGTGTACCACGACACCCGGCGGTTCTCGGTGGGAATTCCCGCCTCCTCAAAGAGTCGATGGAGAAGATAGCGAAGCGACTGCGACGAGTACGGGTTTCCGTGATTCGTCAGCCAGATGGTCTCCGTTTCATCGTACCGGGCGTACGTGTCTCGCTGGTCTAACCACCGTTCGAGATACTCGACCGTCTGACTCCTGAGGCCGACGAGCCAGTTATCCCGGTTTTTCGATGACTGTTCCTTCGGAATTCGCAGGAGTTGATTGTCGAGGTCGACCCACGATGTTATCGCGCGCTCAACCTCAATGGGACGGAGTCCGGCATCCATCGAAACCCAGACGAGCGAGGGGATTTTCCAGCCGTTCGCGCGATCCCAATCGGCAGGGGTGACGTCAGACTTCGGTTTTCCGAACCGCTGGGCCAGGTGAATCCGCCACCGATCGCGCGCCTCCGGTGAGAGGTCGCTGTAACTGGGTGCGCTGCCGTACTCCAGCACCGCTTCACGAATCTTGACGCGCTCCTCGCGCGAGAGGTAGTCCCGCGGGTTCGACGCAGAATCTCGGGTGTAAAACGTAATCTCGGGCGTCCACTCCTCCAGTCCGTGCTCGTGGTGTCGCCACTTGAACAACATCTTCACCGCTTTCTGGCAACAATCCTTGTGAGCGGTACTCGAATCCGTGCCTGCGAGTTCCGTCATCCACGCGTCCGCGTGATCGTGGGTAATCTCCGCCGTGTACCGGCCTTCTTCTTCCCAGACGAACCGATAGAACTGGTCCATGCGAGCCGCCCTGGGCTTGACCGTCCCGAGCGCGTATCCCTCTACACGGTCGGGATCTTTCCCGAACGTGAGCAACCAGTTGAGGCAGGCCTCACGCTGTGTTTGGTAGTCGACGGTCTGGCGCTCGTTGAGGAACGCCCGGGATTTGGCGGTTACAACGTTTATCCCGCTCAAATCGGGCATCTGTCCACCTCATTCAAGTACCCTTTTCGCTTGCCGTGGCAAAACGAAAACCGCAAGACTGCGTCGGGGTGTTCGATCTGGTGTTCTAACTTGCCTTTGGACATTGTTGGACGTGGCGTGTTGCTACGTCCAAAATCGAGAGACGGCGTCGGGGAGAAGTGCTCCGACGGGGATTCGAACCCCGGTCATTGCCTCGAGACGGCAAGCTGTCTCGTCGTGCCGAAAGGCGCAAGCGCCTTTCGTAGCAATTCGCGTACATCGCGACCCCCCGGTTCGCTCGGTGTTGGGATATTATGGTTTGCAGTCTTCCTGTTCTCTCGGTGTGAACCGTCCGCTCTCGCGGTCGAACAGGAAGATTCCGGGCTGTGCCAACCGGCGCTGTTCAGATTAGGATGAAGGGTGAGGCGGCGCGATTTGCTAGTGGTTCATGCAAGAAATCGATCGCCTCATCGAGTCTAGCGGCGGCATTCAAGTAGACTTTGTGGAGCGAGAAGCGACACCGCGCGAACTAATCCGGTTGAGTATCCGCCTTCATCTGGCTGAATTACCACTTTTAAACACTGTTTTCGTATTAGAGAGGTTCGGTGTCGAGCGCACACGCTCGACCGTCCATAACTGGGTACAGAAAGCCGAGTTACAGCCGACCGGCGGGAAACAGCCGGATCACGCCGCGCTCAACGAAACCGTGATCCGACTCGACGATCAGCGGTACTGGTTGTACGCCGCTGTCGGTCCCGAAACCAATGAATTTCTCTACGTTCGGTTGTATCTAACGCAAATGACTTCGATAACGCCGTTGTTTCTCAGTGAACTCCGTGAGAAACACGACGTCAACCTCGTGTTTCTCGTCGATTCAGTCCCGTGGTTGAAGGCTGCATTACACGATCACAGGCTCCGATTTCGCCACGAGACACACGGAAATCGGAACGCAGTCAAACATCTCAACTAAGATATGAAACAACTGACCTTACAGTTTGGAAACTGCTTCAGACGTGCCGATCCAGACACCGTCGAAACGTGGCTCCAGAGCGACGCATCCTGCTGGAACCAGCTAATCTGAACAATGCCGGTAGATAGTTCAGCTGTTAGTACCCGTACCAGAACCACTTGTGCTTTAGTAGAAGTTAGAAGTAGTTACTCATATCTGGTATAGAGAGTTGATCAAAAGCCATATCATTCGCTGTCGTGGGATCGTCGAGTGACTCGAAAGAGCGGTTGCTAAGTGACGATTGTAGCTGTCTCCAGCACTCTTCGACCGATCTAGTTCAGGTGAATATGCCGGGTTTCCGCGCTGCACGCGGGTCAACTTGCGCGGATTTCTTGGGTTGATCGATACAGACTACTGTGGCGTCCATGTCCCGCCGTGCTTTTTGAACTGCTCGCGGAACGTTTTTTGCTCGTCAGCATCGGATTCGGCGGCTGTACGGCGTGGTTTTTGACAGCTCAATCCCGCTTCTTTGAGCAACCGCCGGCAACTCGGGAGTGAGTACTCGCCATCATAGGTTTCGTCAAGATACTGTTGGACGAACGCCGGCGTTGAGTGATTACTTGTAACACCTGAATATCGGGAAGGAAGGTCTCAATCCAGTCACCAGCAAAACTCAGTCGTTGACTCAGCCGGAGAAACGTCTTGGTAAGGAACGGGCGGAAGTGATCTTTGTCCTCGAAGATGGTCGGTGAAGTCTCGCGTTTGACGTCTTTCCACAGCGGTTCGATTGCGTTCAATGTCGGCGAGTACGGCGGGATGAAGACGAACTCGATGCCGAGTTCGTCGGCCTGTTGTTGAGTGAGTTTTGCGTGATGAGAGCCGTAGTTGTCGGCCACGAGCAGAATCCGGCCTCGCGAATTCTGTTTGGGGATCTCTTCGAGTGCCTCGATGATCGTCTCCTTGACCAGCCGCTCTTTGTACGTGATCACGCTTTTGCCAGTCAGCGCGTAGAAGCCGATCGACCGCCACGGCACTGCTACTAGCGGTTTCTCTATCTGGACGGGACGGTCATACGACCACATTCGCTGAGAGTTCTCGAACGGTTGTGGCCACGCTTCATCGAAAGAATCCGAACACGACAGGATCGTCTTCTTCGGACTCAGAATCGTCCTCGCCGAGCGCCTGGTCAAGGCGCTCGGCGAGAATCTCCTCGGCGTTCTCCGGGCTTCGGGGATCCATTGGCCGTGGCTTCGCGTAGTGCATTCCAGAAGCCCGAAACTTCCGAGCGAGATGCGTTGGGTGGTAGGTAACGTCGTAACGGTCTTTGAGGAGTGCGTGAATCTCGCGTGGTGTCCACGGCTGGCCGTCCTCAAGAGTGGTACAGATATCAGCCCACTGGGTAGGGGGTAAGTTTCGGCGGCCGTTCGCCGTCGAAGCGTGGGCGTAGCCCCCTCAAAACCCTTCTCATTCCACGCGTGTGCCCAGCGGCTACTCGTTGGCTGAGAAACGCCCACAGATTCACCCGCCTGCTGTTGAGTCTTCTTTATCGTACAGGTTTTGACAAAACAGCGTTGCCGGACGAAACGCGTCTCGTCCGCCTTCTATGGCTCCTCGATAGCTTGGTTCAATTCCGTGTTCGACAGATGCTCAACGACCTCAAACCGACGTCCTCCTGTCATCACGGCGAATACGCTGGCTGCGTATTCATCTGTTGCGCTAATCACTCCCACTGGCACCTTCTGACGGCTGCCTACAGTCTCGTTCGTCTTGATTCCGATTCGAGTGCCTTGGGGACGGTTCGCTCGAAAGCGTCATCGTTTCGAGCGAACCTCGAACATTCCCTGAAAGAAGCCGTCTACAACCTTCTCTCGTTGGTTCGAGACAACGATGATCGTGTCGTCGATGACCGAGATTGACCACCCCTTCATTCACTCAACCACCGGGGCTAACGTGCAAAGCGGAGTTATTTGAACACTACTGAGAGAAACCCCAGTACGGGATTGTAACCAGTTTCTTCGTCGGTTTGTTGTACTCGTTGTCGCCTCATCCGCTACAATCACCAAGTGTTATTAGCATAAACTACATTCTAGAACTAAACCAATGAATTATTATATGTTCTCTACCGTCATGACAGCCTGATGTATAGAATTCCCAACCACTATGCACTCCAATCCCACCTATGCAACCAGTAATCGACGAGATCGCTGCAAAGGCAGTTCCCGAATGGAACCCGTGGTCACGGCGTCTCGTTCGGCAAGTACCTTTTGTACTCGTCTTGGTTAGTCTCGTTGCAATCGAACCAGCCGCTGCCGAGGATGGCATTGTCTGTGAAGCCGAGCAGTTGCCAGGTATGATTTCGGGCTTTTTCCAGATCACAACGGCACTTGGAATCACCGGGCTCGTCGTAGTCTGGCAGGCGGACTCGCTTGCCGAAATGTTCACTGTGAATCCTGAACAAAAGAAGGGGCTGAAACAGCACAAGCGGACTGCCCTCAAATCCGCGGTGATCCTGCTGGTACTTGGACCGCTCTACACAGTTGCCGGTTCGACGATGGGGCTTCCCCTCGCCGAGTGCGTCGATCTAGTGCCGTGGTAATCACGCCTAGTGACTACAGACTCTCGGGAGTCATAGACAAGATGCGCCAGCTGGTCCACACACTCGGTGTCATCGTGCTCGTCGGCGGACTCGTAGCCGCCAGTGGAACAGTGAGTGGCGACCAGCCACCTCGACCTGGTACCGACGAGAGCGAACTTGACGAAAACGAGACCGCGACGCTCTGGTCGAAAGACGCAGATGAGTGTCTCAGCGATAAGGAGTACTACGACCACTATGGCGAGAACCGAACTGATCTCCACGCGTTAGCCAACTGTACGGACATTTCGTTCGCCGAACCCCCAGAGACTGCTGAGATCTGGACTGAGTACGACTTCGAGTCGCTCGAGCCCGGCAGTAGCAACACGTCAGTGTATCCAGAACACGCCGAGACTGCAGACTCGCTCGCGATTGCCGACGCCCATGCGACGATCTTCGCCGTTCAGCCGTCGACAATCGTCCACCTGAACGATGATGAAACGCCGCTGTACGTCGCTCCAGACGGCGAGCTTCGAGGACTCATCGACTACCGAGTGCGCGTTCCAGACGACGATCACAGTGGCAACCAGACCGTTGAGTGGTCACTTCTCGATCACGGGATTGACGAGGTCCGACTCGAGCAAGACGGCGAGGTGCTCGCCGAACACGAGGGCCAGCACACGCCGACGATCGAGTACGCACTCGAGGGAAGCGGCACGTCGACGCTCACCCTCGAGGCGGACATCGAGGTCGACCTCGCACGATCGATTACGGAGCGAGTCGGGAATCGGACGAGCACGCAGAATGAGACTCGATCGACCACCTTGACAGTCTCGAGCGACCTCGAGGTCTACGTCTACGATCTGACGGCTTCGATCTACGCTGCCGAGTATCCTGATGACGATGCTGGCGTCGCGATTTACCAGGCACAGCCGTGGCACGGGTACGTCCTGACGGAGGATGGTGACGCGACGGTTCGTGGCGTCTGGCGGTACTATACGGCTCGAGACACGGCCTGGGATTCGCTTATCCAGTCGTCGGCGACTGATCGAAAGGTGGTCAACTCGGATGCACTCCCAGTCTACGTCCGGGCGTATCCGTCAGAGACTGGCCCTCGTGCCGATCCAATTCTCGACGGTCCAGATATCGACGAAGTATGGGGACTCGAGAGTCCCCCGCCGAACGCAACACTTCACGAAAACGTCGAGGTCGATGTCGTCGACGACCCCTATACTCGTTCGTACGGCCTTGCGATCCGCTACGGCGAGGTCGATCGGGACCACCTCGAGGTTCAGGGCATCGTCCGTGACACGACTGCCGAACTCGTCGAACCGGATGGTGGAACTGAGCGTGAAATCAGAGAGAGCGACCTCTCGGTCGAGATTCTCGAGCAAAATGAATCCGCAGCAACGATCGAAATCGAACTTCGCGATGCCGAGACTGGCGATCCGATCATGCTCGAGCAGCCGTTCGAGGACAACCCTCGGTCTGCGCCGATCGGTGTCGAGCCGCGTGATGGGTATGTCACGATCGCTGGCGAGCGCGTCGAGACGAATGCCTCTGGCATCGCGACGGTGACTGTGACACAGCCCGGAATCCACACTGCAGAATACCATCCCGGCTCGTGGCGGACGCACGACCCCGCATACGTGGGCGAGACAGCGAGTGTCTCGTGGCATCCGCTAACGACGGCGAGTGGCTGGTTTACGTTCTTCGTTGACGTCCTCTGGCTCTCGATTCCCTTCCTGGTAGCGCTATACGCGGGCCTAAAGCTCGGCTCGTTCCTGCACATCCCAGACGAACACAATCCACGACCATGATTCGACACACCTCCCAACCCCGACGTACCGTCCTAAGTGGAATCGTGACCGGCGCAGTGGTCGCCGTGAGTGGCTGTTTGAGCGGTAGTGAAAACGATGACCCCAAATCCGACACAACCAATCCTGGTGGTGACGGTGTCTTTACGAACATCTTCGTCGACGGGACGGAGCTTGTCCTCGAGTTCACAGACGAGGCATCGATCGATCAGGTGAACGTGATCGATCCAGATGGCGAATTATTCGCCGAGCGGTCGATTTCGACAGGCGTCGGCCGTGAGACGATCGAGATCGGAACCGGGTACCAGCCCGGTGAATACGATGTCGTCGCACTCGAGGACGATACCGAGCAGACAACACAGTCGATACTGATCGAACCAGACGTCCAGATCACAGATCTTCGACTCGGTCGAAATCATCCAGACGAGATGTTCGAGGGGGCAAGTGAGCGTGAAATCGAAACTGAAGCCATTCTTACTCTCGAGAATACAGGGAGTGGTCCAGACGAGGTTCGACGTCTGATTTTTAGCGGCGATGTACCGCGACCCACACCTGATGGCTTCGACGAGAGTGGAATCGCCGATACAGATAGTGATATCAATCGCTATGCTGACACAGTCGAACTTACTGCCGGTGATGAAACCACAATCTATAGCCAACAGATGCCTTTCTACTCGGTTGATCCAAACATATCCTGTTCTTCGGACACTACTGAAGGAGAGTTTCAGGTTATACTTGAGACGGTTGTCCAAGAGGGGTCTCCTTCTGAAACTTATACAGTAACGTACACAGGTGAAAATCTGATCGAGTGTGATATCGACATTGAGGTGGCCTCATGAGCTCACTCTCAGAATTCGGTCGCCGCTGGTTCGAGGATATTATTGAGACGATCATTGAGTGGTTTCAGAACGGTCTGGTTGATGGATACGATTCAATTACTGAGGAACTGTTTGGGACGCCTGTCCCAGAAACGGACGGGAATTTTGTCTTCGGAGCTCCGACGAATGAACCCTGGGTTGACCTACACGATTCACTCGTCACAGGTGAGATTATGCTTCTCTCGTTGTTGTTACTCGTCATTTTTGTGCAGGCAAGGCACACCGTTCGAATTTTCAATTTCAGTAGCAATTACGAGGCACGAAAAGCCCGAAGAACAGCCTGGACAGGTGCCTTCTTGATCGTGACTTGGTACTGGGTTGCGGTCTTAGTTCTCTACCTCGTGAATGGATTTTCGATAGCTCTTGTCCCAGGTATAGATGCCCTCGTTCGAGGGATGGTAGATTTTCTCACAGCTTCGATTTCAAATCCGGCGCTCGCGCTGCTAATGGCAGTAATTGGTGGGATTGCCATGTGGATTATACAGGCGCTCTTTTTCATTCGGGAAATCCTGCTCTACGTCTACCTGTATGCGATGCCGATCGGGGTTGCAGTTGCGTTTGGCCACCTTCCAGTCGTTTCGCGGATTGCAAAGCAAATCTGTGTCAAGTTCGTTCCGCTAGCGATCATGCCGCTTCCGGTGGCTATCCTGTTCCGAGGATATGATCTGTTGTTTGGGTCGGGGACCGACTCAGCTCTCGCGCCAGATAGTTCGTTCTTGAGTTACCTCGTCGGCGTATCACTCCCAGTATTCGCACTCATCTTGATCTGGAAACTCTTCGCCTACGCGAGTCCGTTGACGGCGAAAGTCATCGGCGGTGCGACGAAAGGTGCAGTCACGATCGGTGCAGCGGTTGGGGCCGCGAAAGTGGCTGGTCCACTCGCAGCCACGACAGCTGCTCGCTGGGGACCGAAAGCGGCTGCGTGGCAAGTCGCTGGCCAGCGATTGGGTGGACAGCAGCACTCGTCGAACACCCAATCCAGCGGTGACCCCGGTGAGCAGCACGGAGGGACCGCTCACGATAACGTCGTGTCGGACGCCTACGGCCAGCGCGGCGTGCCACAGTACCGACGCACCGAGAACGATCCTGGATACTACTGACCATGGCAGATCGAGAAGCAGCGTCCCGACGGATCATGGACGAACTGGGCGAGGAGAATCGCGTTCCGATCGTCAACGTCGACGAGGGTGACGTATACGTCCTGCTCGGCTTCCCGATTGCTGGACTCCTACTCGGTGGTCTGACCGGGATTGATACCCTTGTCTTTCCGCTCTCCCTCGTCGGCGTCGTTTTCGGCGTCGCCGCAGTCTACGCCAGTCCGTCCCATCTTTCGGCGTCGACGTGGCTCCTGGACGTCTATCGCTACTACGGCAAGCGTCCGCGGATCACCTACAGCGTCTCGGACGAGACCGAACACGCTCGAGAACAGCCAGATTCGACGACGACCGAGGGCGGGGTGATCAACTACACACCCTTTGCACCGGACGAGCGAACGCAGGACCTGACCAAAATCGAGCGGGCATGGCCTGGTGCCGGTGCGATCCAGCGAACCGACGGGACGATGGAAGCGTTTCTCGAGGTGGATCCGGGGAACATGGACTTCGCGATGAGTGGTGACTGGGCGCACGTTCAGGACGTCGCCGCGGAGTTCGCAAACAAGGAACTCGACTACCGCCTCAAGTTCCACGCGACGACTCGATCGTTTCCGGTCGCAGACCTCATCATGCAGATCGAGGACCGACTCACCGACGAAGACGTCACCGAGAATCCGATCTTCGAGGAACTCCTGGCAGAGTATCGTGAACAGCGACCTCGAGAACTCGACGGCGCCCAGCAGATTCGCTACTTCATCGGCGTCCAGGTCGACCCACTCGAGGTGTACGATCGCTACCGTGACGAACGCTCGCCAGCCGAGAAACTGACCACGATACCGGTCATCGGCTTCCTGTTCAATCCGTTTGTCACCCGGCGGGAGGACCTCAGCGACGCAGAGGTCCGTGCGAAGATGTTCAACAGGCTCGATCAGCGCTGTCGAGCGGTCCAGACGGAACTGATACAGAAGGCCCCAGGATGGTCGGCTCGCCGTATGAGTACTGTCGAACTGTTCGTCCTCGCGATGGACTTCTGGAACGGCGAGGAACACGAGTACGACGACGCACGCAACGCCGTTCGCGAACAGCCAATTATCGGCCACCAGCGGAGGAACGACGATGAGTAGCACGACTCCTGTCATCGCCGTCTCGTTCGTCGACCTCGAGCGAGGTATGACTTCACTCGAGCCGGTCTCCATCGCTGGTGGACTGATCCTGCTGGCTGTTCTTCTTGGCGTTGGCGTGAAGATCTACCGGGCTCGAGCACACGACGTCGAAGAAGTCGACCTCTCAGACCTCCTCGACGAGGAGACACTCGAGGCCGGCGACGTCGAAGGACAGCTCCTCGAGGACATTGCCGAACGCCACAAGAGTGTTGTCGCTCCATCGGCGATCACGTGGGAGACGCGAGCCGCACAGGTCGGTGAGCAGTGGACGTCGACGCTGTACATCGCCGACTATCCTGATTATCCCAAGGATGGGTATCTGAACGAGTTGTTCGAACTCACCGACGTCGAATTCGATCTCACCGTCCATATCACGCCGAAGAATCAGCAGCACGCCCGTGACGAACTCCAGCGAGTCGCCGACGACCTTCAGGTCGATGCGGACCTCGAACAAAGCGTTCGTGGCGCCTACCTTCAGGAACGAGCCAACGAAGCAGTGTCGACGTACAAGGCGGTCGAACACGGCAGCCGCGTCTTCGACCAGGGAATGTTCGTCACCGTTCGAGCAGAGACGAAAGACGGGCTTCGTGAATCGGTCCGGGCGATTCGCAGTCGACTCCGTGAACAACCCGCCGGGCTTTCGCCGAAGACGGCCATCTGTAAGCAAGATCTTGCGGTACAGGCTGCGGCCCCGATCGGGCCGAATCCGTTCGGTCGAGAAGCCATCGCCCTCGGTGGCGCTATCGGAGCGTTGCTGGCATCCCCACACAACGCGACGATTCTCGAAGATGGCGGCGTCGAATTCGGCATCCACTGGAAAAACGAGAGCCCCGTCGTGATCGATCCGTTTGCGCGGGAAAACGGCTATGCGATGTTCACCGTCGGCGATCCTGGCTCCGGAAAGTCGTTTGGCGCGAAGCAGAACTTCATCCGATCGATCGAGCAAAGCGAGGACCGAATCGGAATCATCCTCGAGCCGCTGAACAACTGGGCCGGTGTCGCCGAAGCCCTCGGCGGAACGCGGATTACGGTTGGTGGCGATATGGGACTGAACCCACTCGAGATCAAACCGACACCCGAACGCATTCAACGAGCGATGGGCGAGGACGCCAGTCCCTACCGAGAAAAGCTCGACAGCGTGATGAGCTTCCTCTCGAACTACTTCGCCCTCCGTGGCATCCAGCTCGGTGATACACGAACGACGCTCGAGACGGCCATCGAAGAAGCATACGCTCGAAACGGCATTACGGACGACATCGCGACGCATCACAACGAGAGCCCGACGATGCGAGACGTTCTCGATATCCTCGAGGAGATGGTCGATAACCCGGAAAGGTTCGTCGTTCGGACGGACGAGGAAGCGCAGAAAATCGAGTCGGATGCGACGTGGTTGATCGACCAGTTACGCTCCTTTGCAGCGGATGGGCGCTACGAAAACCTCGGGCGGCCGACCGAGTTCGACCTTCGGGACGAGAAGGTGGTCTACCTCGATCTGGCCCAGCAGGAGGGCAGCCTCGGTGGCAGTACGAGCCTCATCATGCAGCTGTTGATCACGCTGGTCTACGAACGGGCGAAGGAGACGGACAAGGAGGTCGTGTTCGTCATCGACGAAGCTCGGTACTTGATGCAGGATGCAGCGAGCCTCGAGTACCTCGAGATCGTGTTTCGCCATCATCGCCATCACGATCTCTCGATCCGGATGATCACCCAGACCGTCGACGAGTTCTTCCAGCACGCCGAATCAGAGGCGATCCTCGATCAGTGCGCAATCAAGCAGTTCCATCATCTCGATGGGATGGACCAGCACTGGGCGAATGAGTTTGGACTGAACTCGGCGCAGATGCGGTTCGTCCAGGATGCTGTCCCCGGGAGTGAGGACATCGGTTATTCGGAAGCGCTCGTCGGCGTCGACGGTGACTGGCGTGGAATCGAGGTCCACGCACTCGAGAAAGAGAAGACGGTGATCGACTTCGACGCCAAAGAGCAATCTCGAGCTGAGCTCCCTGGAGTTTCTGAAAGAGATGGACGACAACCCGCAGAAGACACGCGAACAGACGAGACGAGCCCTGAAGAGCAGCGAGACACAGTTCACGAGGTTCTAACGTGGACTGATAGAGGTGACCGATCCGATGAGTGAGTACATCCGAGTGATACCAACCTCTGAGGAACTTCACACCGCAGAGATTCCGTCCGCACTCGAGAGCCTGCACAAACTGACGAACCCGAATGTACGGGGGTTGTCGGACCGACTAAACCCGTTTGCTGATACTTCCCCACCGACGTTCGAATTCCTCGCGGTCAGCGAAGGGGAAGACGAGCCAGTCGAGTTCTACTACGGTGTTGACCACCCAGCACAGCTCGAAACTCTCGAGAAACGGCTCAAGACGATCTACCCGCGAACGTTCGACATCGATCGATGTGAGTTGGATCTCGAGCGAAAACTCATTCAGCCGGTCGAATACACGTCCGAGGAGTATCACGAGCGGCTTGCGGCCGAACAGTTGCTGGACTCTCCAATCGTCGGTGAACAGGCTGACCAAGAGCGTGAAACGGTCGAGAGAACTGACGGCGGTCGGTCGACCGTCGACGACGGGCCCGAGTTTGCTGACCTCGAGACGGAACCCGTCGATGTCGAATGTGCTGATGAATCGGTTCTCGAGTACACCTCTGATGAGTCTACCGAAGACAGGGGTTCAGCGCTTGATGGAGGAACGCCACCCACCCCAGAGTCAGAGACCATCTTCGCCCGACCGTCACTCGAGGAGGTCGAACCGATCGGTGTCCAGTGGTATGGTCGGGCCGAGCGCAAACGCGACTGGATGACGACGATCAAATCGTTCGCGAACTGGGATCCGGATCCAACCGAGTACGATACCGAACAACCCCCACTCGCGACACTGATCGATCACCTCACCGAACTCGAGTACCCGATCGCGTTCCAGGTGGTCTGGCGGCGCAGAGCCGAGTGGGCCGCCGACGCGGAGTTGCGAATCGAAGACCTTCGAGATGGGCGAGATACGTTCGGACAACGCTACATCGGCCCGCTGTTCGAGATCGGCGATGTCGACCCAGAAGATGGTCAGCGTAATATCGGAACGAAAGCCCGAAACCGAATCGAACGGATCGAAGCGAAACACCCAAAACGAACCTTCACCGTCAATGCTCGAGCAGTCGCGCTTCCAATCCCCGATAATGGCGAGACAGCCGAGCGTGTTGAAACCCAACTCGACCAACTCGCTCAATCGCTGAACGCTTTAGATGGTCCCTTCTACGAACTCGAAGGACACCGACTCCGCTCGAAGGGCGTGTTGAATCGAACGAAGCGAAAACATGCCCGAGCGGTCCTCGAACGCGTGCTCAATGGAGAGCTGGTTACGGGACGAGGGAAATGCCGCCCTGATCTCGTGTTGAACGCCGATGAACTCGCAAACCTCACTGTTGTCCCGTCATCACAGGATCTGACGGTCGAAGGGAGCCGTGGTGCACGCTCTGAGCAACGCTCTCGGAATCCGCTCCCACGGCCGCATCCAGATCTAATGGATGGGTTCAGAGAGGGCATGGCAATCGGGTATGCGATCGATGAGAATGGGGAACCGGAAGACCAGCCGGTCTGTATTCCACCGTCGTTGCTGCCGACCCACTACGTTCGCGCGGCAACGACTGGCGGCGGAAAGTCGAAATCGCTGACCAACGACAAACTCTCGCTATACGAGCAGACCGACGGCCCGGTTATCCTGATCGACGCAAAAGGCGACGGACTCTGTGGGGACTACATGCGAGCCCACGCTCGTCGATTCGGTGTCGATGACCTCGAGGAGAACGTCTTACATTTCCCCATTCCCGATGTTCTCCCCGGATTTGCCTTTTTCAATATCGAGCGCCAGCTCAAGAACGGGGTCCGCCGTATCGACGCGATCCAGAACAAAGCGGATCACTACGAAGAGGTTCTGAAGATGGTGATGGGTGAAGAGCGCTACGAGCGAGCAGTCGTCGCGCCAACGCTCATCAAGTATCTCATCAAAACGCTCTACGATGACGAGTATGGCCGTGAGAACGGCCGCTACCGTGAGAGTGTGGATTACTTTGCCCACGACCAACTCGAGTACGTCGTCGACCAACTCTGGCGTGCCGGACCACCAGAGCCCGATGAAGGAGCAGCACCACGCTCGAGTCATCCACAGGTCCAGCGACGGATACACCGCCAGCTCCAGCTCGATCCAAATACGTTTGCGACTGTAATGGGCGGCGTCAGTAACCGCCTCGACTACATCTCCCAGGATGAGCACCTCCGTCGTGTGTTCAACAACACTGAACCGCAGTTCGACTTCCGCGATGTCCTTGACGACCGCACGGTGATCCTGTTCGACCTCAGTGGCCTTCGCGATGAATCCGCGAAGGCGATGACGGGTGTGATCCTGACGGAGCTCTACAACGCGCTGAGAGAGCGTGGTGACGATCTGCAGGAGAAACCAGATGACTACGTGGTCAACCTGATCATCGACGAGGCCTCGAGTTTGGCTGTCTCTGACGTGATGAACACGCTGTTGGAGAAGGGACGGAGCTTCCGACTGTCTGTTGGCCTCTCACTGCAGTTTCCCGAGCAACTCGACGTCAAAGGTGGCCGTGAGGTCTACCTGAACGTTCTGAACGACGTCGGCAGCCCGATCATCGGCAAGATCGCCGTCGACAACGAGATTGCGAAGGTGATGGCCCACGAGGATATGGACCCCGTCGAGTTCGCCAATCGAATCCGGTCACTTCCACGTGGTGAGTGGATCGTCCGCTTACCGAGTCCGACGTTCGGTGAGACTGGCCCAGAGCCGTTTAGTTTAGCCCCGCTACCGATCCCACCAGGCCATCCCGAGAGTGATGATCCCTTGACTACCCACGAGGAGCAGGCGTTTCAGAACGCACTCAAGCAGATTCACGAGCGAGCGGATACCGAGTACGGTGCTGTAACTGAATCGCCTCCCACGAGTCGGACTCCGGATGCTGTTCGCGAGACGTTCGAATTAGTGTCCGAAGACATCGATATCGCTCTCGCAAACGCAGTGCGGACGATCCAACTCCGACAGGATGTTCGCGAAGAGAATGGATGGGTCCCTGTACAGCCGGTTGACCAAGCACTTCGAACACAGTTCGAGGCTGCCGATGCGTCACCACCGTCGATCGAAGAGCTTGGAGAAATCCGGGATCGTTCCCGCCTGCTCGAGGTCACGCTCAACCAGGAACACGGTGAGATCGTCGTCCGGTTGACCGACGAGGGCGAAGCGGTGACCGAACCTGATACGGGTGACGTCCGATCGTCGGGCAGCAATCTTCACGATACATTGTTGTTCGCCGCCGAGCGGGAACTCTCTCGGCAGGGGTTCGATGTCACCGTCTTTACGCAGGATGGCAGCGAGAAACCCGATGGGCGAGCGGTACATCCCGACTGTGAGCACATCTTTGATATCGAGGTCGAATCAACGACGGTCGACAAACCGGTGAAGATCCTTCGGAACTTCCACCGGGCTCGAGACGCTGACCACGTCCCACTGTTCGTCGTTGCCTCTTCTGAGGACAGTGACGACGAACTGCAGGCTGCTGCCCGTCTGGAGAATATCCTTTCTTCGCCAGTCAACGAACTCGAGTCCGGCGACGTTCGATTATACACGATGGATTCGCACCTCACGTTCGATGGTGGTGCGAACGCTCGAGATGGTGTGACTGCAGTTCGGCCGGCGACTGGTGACTCGAGACGCTCTGTGTGGACTCGGCAAGGTGGAGCGTATCTGTTGCAGGACGGAACGGGAACTGAGTTCATGACCGTCTCGTCGTTCGATTCGCTCTCACGAAGCGATGTCCCTGCGGTATATAGCTACGACAGAACTGCCGATGAGTACGTTGTCTACGAGCCGACCAAACGCCATATTTACGAAAGCAGATCAGCGTTCGAACAAGAGTGGGTGCCGATTCGTGAGCCATTCGTCCCCAACACGGTCACGGCACAATCGGATGAACCTCTCGAGTTATCTGTGGTTGCTGTACTCGAGAAGGATAGCGGCGCAATGCGGATCTATCGTGATGGGCAACTACGATCTCTCAAGGTCCTCGTCGAGGGAAAGGAATCGCTAGCCACTGAGCACTGTCTCAGCTCTGCCGAACAGGAGCAGTCTAATAGGTCTAACTCACCTCCTCACCCTGGGCCTGAGCGTGAACCAACTGTTACTGATCCTTCAGAGGACCAGTTCGAAAGCCGTCCCGCAGATAGATCACAGGACGTCGATTTCGGAACTTTTGTTGAGGACTGCCTTATCGAACAGGAACACGCCGAGATCGAAAAAGACGAACTCTACAAGGTCTACGAAGCCTGGGCAGACACACACGATCAGGAGGTGTATGCGAAATCTTGGTTCGGCCGGAAGTTGAGCGAGTATCGGTACTTCCCGACTGGTGTGAGAGCTGGAGCTAAAGCGTTGGTCTCATGAGGAAGATGTCTGGTTGAGTGAATGTGTTCAGTATCCCTCAGCCAGACGGTGTTCTTTCGGATTCGGACGTGAAAGATTTAGCGGAAGACGTCATCTGCCAGCTCCCCTTGCCAGGGATCGAGGGCTCGCCCCTCGATCCCGGCGATATCTGGGTTGTTGTCATTCTTGCAGCAGTCAATCAGACGTCCATCTGGGAGACGTGCAAGGACAACGACAACGCTGCCTGTGATGATACTGTCATGGACTGGCTCCATACGCTCAACCGAGAGTGGCTTGAGCGGGTTGCTAACCGCCTTCTCAGGGAGGTGGCGATGACGATCCTCGACCCTGATCGGTCGAGGATCGTCTCCATTGACTTCGTCGATAACCCCTACCACGGAACGTACGCCGATGAAGAAGGTGAACTCTGCCGCATGCACGCGAAAGACGGAACAACGACGTGCCACCGGTACTGCACGGCGTATCTCGTCTCGAACGGAAAGCCAGTGACGCTGGCGATGACGTACGTCCGTAGTGATGAGAAAGAGGCCGACGCGGTCGAGCGCGTCCTCGACCGCGTCGAAGCCTATCCCTTCGAGATAGAGCTTCTGTTGGCTGATCGTGGCTTCTACAACGAACGTATTCTGCGCCGCTCACGGGAGATTGCTGCGACTGTCGTTCCCGTCCAAAAGAAGGGCAAGCGCATGAGGAAGAAGCTGGATACGCACTGCTCGTACATGACAACCTATCGGATGTACAAAGGCCGCGAGCGGGAACTGGAATTCCCGCTCGCGGTCGCTGTATCATATCACGCCGGAGATCGCGGGAAAAGCGGCGAGGTCGTTCGAGGCTATGTGGCGTGCGATCTGGCCGATCGCACGCCGAAACAAGTCGAACGGCTCTATCGAAAACGGTCAGCGATCGAAACGAGCTACCGTGTATTTCGCCAAGCACGAGTGGTAACGACGACACAAGACCCAATCATCCGCTTCGCGTTCGTCCTGGTTGGATTCCTGTTGGAGAACCTCTGGCTTGTGCTTCGATGGGCGGTCGTCGCCCGCCCCCAGCGGGGCGGGCGCGACCTGCCCGAGGAATTCACGTTCAAGACCTTCTCTGACTGGATCAGACATGCATTAGAGGAAGAGCTAGAGCGGAGTTGGGAGATCGAGATGAACGGAACAGGTGTGCCAGAAGCATACGCGCCGGCCGCGGGCTGACGCCAGCCCGCGGCCGTGGGCAAGCTCCTGGTGAGCAACAGCATTCGCCTAGAACAGCGTATCTCAGCCTTCTTACTTCACTTCTCCTCATCCGTGGATTCTATTTCCTGTTCACTCAGTTACCACACCGGCATTCGCTCTGTTCGTCCATGACTCAGCACAGTTCACGAAGCGACGTTCGGGAAGTACCGATATTTGAAACTCTTGCATTGTGTGGGAGCAATAATCATATCCTTTTGTGATATTTCGTTTGGTGATAGTTTCTCCTCATTACTAAAAATTAATATATGTTGATCATATCGTATCAGTGTAAATGAAAAGTAAATCAAATTTTTTTGCGATCAGTTTCGCGGTATTACTGATCTTCTCGCTGGTTGCAATGCCAATCAATGCCGGGTATGCAGCTGGCGCACCTGGTTCACGAGATGTACCGGAGCATATCACCACTGGAATCTACCAACAAGGGAATGGTCCACCAGACCAACAGGGAAATCCGTCAGGTCATCACAGTGACCAACCATTGAATGTTGACGAGATTGACATTCAGCCTCCCAAAATCGACTACGAGGCGAATTCGACGGTCGAACTTCACCAGCTCGCCATTGAGACGCTTGATGAAGTGGGCGTGAGTGGAGATGATACAGAGGAAATTGCTCGAGCGATAAACGCGTCGGCAGCGTCGTATCGTCAAGGAATATACGTCGAATCGAGGACGTCGTTCGATCATAAGATCGATGCACAAAAGTCGCTATCCACGCTGGTTACCGAACACGACGTAAACGATACAGCGATTAACACGACGAGCGAGATTATTCTCGATTCGGGCAATCTCACCGCTCGGCTGCTGACTCGGACTGCCGCTAACGCACTCGAGGCGAATGAAGATGCCTTCGACAACCCTGGTCAACGAAAAAGCACTGAACGAAAACTGGAGAACGCTATCGATGCGCTAGAGCGAGGCGATGAGGCGCTAACGGATACGCCGCCCCGACGCGGGCCACCGAGAGACGACCTCTCGTCAACGATTCAATCTCGAGAAAATGCACTGAACCAGTATCGAATCGCTGCTAAACATGCTATTCAGGCGCTTGAGCGGGTCGAAGGCGCAACTAATCCTGAACTGTTCGTGACTCGAGGACAGGCATACAGGGAAGACGGGGAGGTGCATGTTCCTATTTTCGTGGAACTCATCGATGCTCGGACCTTCCTGTATGAAGATGCCTCGGTAACGATTACGGCCGAAAACGGTTCTGATAGGACAGCAGACCCAATTGACCTTCGAACCAGTTACGACAACGCGTCGGTCGCATCTGGGGGGACGTCCCTGGATCTCGGTGCCGACCCCGGAAACGTGACAGTGACAGTTGAAGCTACGTCAGTGTCTGACACCCACCGGAGTGTTGCCGAGACAATCGAAATATCGATCGATGAGAACGAGCTTCCGACAAAGCCACCGGAACCCGGTGAATTCCGTGAAATTGAAGTCACGAACGACGAGTCGGGCGTGACGGTCGAGACAGGTGGTGAAGGCATCCAGGAGCGTGACATTCACATCACAAATCACCAGGTGCCACCCGAACTCGATGACGTTCGTATTGGCCCAGTTGTCCGGATTCAGAATCGTGCGGAGATTAACGAAGCCACCGTTACGATTCCATTGTTGGACGACGTTCAAGAGGACGAGAATGTCTCGATATACACCTGGGATCCGGCCAGTGAACGGGGCTGGAAACGGGTCGACACACAGATCGATCCTGAAACGGGAACAGCGACGGCAACGGTTGATTCATTCTCATTTTTCTCTGTATTCCGCGTTGATGAGTGGGAGGACTTTCGAACTGCCACAATCACGCTCGAGGACCATCATTTCGCCGAGGAACCGAAGGAAGGAACAGGTATTGGAGCGGTCGATCTAATGCTTGTCATCGACGAGAGCGGGTCGATGAGCGGTTCGCGAATTAAAAATGCCCGTAAGGCTAGCAAGCGATTCGTCGGCGCGCTTCTCGAGGACGACCGGGCGGGACTCGCCGGTTATGCCTCTGGATCAAGGCTGATCCACGAGTTGACAGACGACACCGAGCAGCTCAATACTAGTATCGACAGCATCTCCGCTGGTGGAAGTACCAACACTGGTGCAGGGCTGAATACGGCGCTAACTGAACTAGAAGAAAACGGTAACGACGATCGGAAGCAGGTCATCATTCTTCTTTCGGATGGTCACACAAATATTGGTCCTGATCCTGTCGGCGTCGCAGAGAAGGCTGCCAAGCAGAATATCGAAATTAGCACCGTCGGTCTGGGAAGTGGTGCTGATGAAAACGAACTTCAAACGATCGCCAGTACGACAGGAGGAGACTACTATCACGTCACAAATTCAAACGACCTTCCCGACACCTTCCAGCGCATCGCTGAGAATCAGAGCGAGGTTGCACTCACGGACTCTAATAACGACGGAATTCCGGATGCGGTCGCTGATGCCGATCCGCCAATGCCGACGTACGGACCGCTCGATTATGTATACGATAAGCGCGGGCTACGCGATGCCGATCCGGGTATTAAGATCGACCCCGTGCTGACCGATACGAGCGGTGATGGACTCAAAGACAATGAGACGATCGACGTCGAGTACCAGATATTCGAGGAGAACAACGAGACGAAGTTGTCTGCACGAGTGACCAGCGCCAAGGCACATCCCGCGTACTACGATACCGACGGCGATGGTGTCTCGGACCACGATGAAGTCGACATATGGGACTCAAATCCGTACCTTCAGGATACGTCTGGGGACGGCCTGATCGATTCCGTTGACCCGGCACCTAACGAAGAGACACTTCCGCCTGAATTCGAATACCAGACGTGGGATATAAACGATCTCACGATGTTCCCGACGACGGTAAGAACGACAAGAGATGATCTCCTTGTTGTTGCTCGCCCGACCGGTGCAGCGGACGAAATTGAAGAGATCCGAATTCACCAGTATGTCGACACGTGGGTTCCACTCATCGATACTGGGTGGCGAAAGAAGACCTACAGGGGAGATTCACTCACCGATCTCGAAGACGAAGATGGCGTCTACGTGAACGCCGCCTTCGGTGATGAGACCGGACAGATCACACCCGAACAGGTCAAGATCACCATCACTGACGATGATGGCAATCGGGCCGCTGTCAGTCACGACGTTGACCGTGGTGTCGCGGAGGCCACCGCTGGTGTGGCAGAGACGACCACTGCGGCAGCACCGTTGGCCGTCGGCGCATTAGCACGACCAGAGTACGCGGGCGCGACGACGGTGACGACCGTTAGCGCATCGACCGCCGCGGTCGCCCTCGGCGGTGCCGCCGTCGCTGGCACCGGATTCGCCCTCATGGCCGAGACATCGGGCTCCGCAGATGGCGAGTTCGCCAGAGAAGAATACATCCAGCCCGTTCCAGTGACCGAACCCCTCCAAACATGGACGGGCAGCGAACTCGAGATTCTCCTCCCCAACGGTGCCGAATACTCAGAGTACGATCCTTACGGTAATCGGGGACACGGATGGGAACAGATCCGGCGATTACCTGGTATCACTGACGTCAACGATGTCGATGAGACCTTCAATCTTCCCGGTGGAACCCAAACGGTTGGGGACTACGAGATTGTCATTGGAGATACCGGCGAGAACGAAGTCATCCTATGGATCTACGAGGGTGTAGCCCTGTTCGCGGAGCAGACCGTCGAAGAGGAGGAAGTCTCCGAAGAGATCAGTGAAGAGGTCAACGAAGAACGTGAAGAAGAAGTCTCCGAAGAAGAAATTGAGGAAACAATTCAAGACGGGCCTGACGAGGTACTTGAGGATCCCCGATACAAATACGAGATCTACAAGCTCGCTGAGAAGGGGATTCACTTCGTCATTCGGAAAGCTGGCGGAGAGATTGTCGATTACACAGTTGAACAGATCAGAGAAGACACTCCACGATGTGCGCTCGAAGAGGGTGACGTCGACATGTCAGTCCAGTCGACCAAACACGGTGAGTTCGTCGCTGCTCCAAGTGGATACAAGGCGTTCCACGGGATATATGAGGAGACGACCAACCCGGTAGAGACCGAGCTTCGATGTGTCGACAACCGGCAGGCAGTAGTCCAGACGTATGCGGACGATCCTGCGGACATCACCGACGGAAGCATCGGTGAGAACATCAGCGTTGAACTCATTAAGGAGCGTGGTCTTGATCTCGAATGGCCGGAAGAAGGATTTAAAGAAGGTGATGAAAGTGAAATTGGACCTGACATCATCGCCTATGACGATGGTGAATGGTTAATCATTGAGGCGAAAACCACTACTAGCACTAAGGCCGTTGGGAAGAATCTATTGGATACAGATGCTTACGACGGTGATGCTCAACTTCACAATGACTGGATTAGAAATAGCCTCGAAAAATTGGAAGATGAGGACAGAATTGATCCGGAACTCGTAGACCAGATAGATACCGCAATTGCCACCAACAACGTCACTAAGGAGATCGTGCTAGTGAGAGATGTTGAGGGAGCAAGTCACAGGACGTTACGGAAACCCCGAAACAATGACACAGATATTAGTCTTGAAGATGTTGCAGGGGTTGATAGGGTAACTATCGTAGAATTAGCGGCAACTGAATAGAACAATGGTCGAATTCACAGAGGAGCAACACGACCGTGCCATCAAACAGCTTGAGCGGTATCAATCTCGGGCTAAGAAACACGAACGATTGTATGAGGAAGAGAAGGTCAGAGAAGATTTCTCTACATTCTTTTCTGGGTTAGCAAGCAAACATAATAGCGCAGGTATATTGTCCATATATGTGGGTCGGATAGAGCAGGCACAAGACCACTTTCGAAGGGCAGCAGAATACTATCAACGAAGTGCTGAGGAAAGTGACGTGACAGTCCCAACGACGCTGACGCTTGCCCGTGGCCTGTATAACGCTTCTCTTGCTGGTGATCCGGATTCGACACAGGCGTTCGCCCACGAGATCACCGAAATAACTGAAACAGTAGATGTCAAGCCTGGCGATCCTGATGATGACCGGTATTATTTCTCGGGCTGTTTGGCGGACACTGTCTTGGACGATATTCGCGAGTGGTTGCTTGAAGGACTTGTTGCAGTCAATAAGGAAAAACCAGGAGTTTCCGCTTTGTATGGTAACGCAATCTTGACCTTCACTCGTGGGATTCGTGACGAGAATATTGAACAAATAAATGAAGGGGTTATTACCATGGTGGAATACCACGCTCGGTCTTTAAGTGAGGAGAACGTTGTTGAACGTGTTATGGCACCGGAAGCGACTGCTCTACTTATTATCTCTCACTGGAAAGGGTATGAGACTCAACTCAGCAGTAGTCTCATTCCCACCAAGTTAGTCCAAGCAAGCGCGTCAAAGGACTAGGCGATCAATATCGATCGCTTTTAGGAAGCAGATTGTTGTGCTGTGTGGACGGTGGGGTAGAATACGTCTCAAGGCCTCACTCGGCAGATCTCGGGTTGATTCAGTCGTATAAACAGGAAGGAATCATACTGTCAGCCAAAAATATTTCAAAGAAAAGCACGTTACTCCGATATGACCTCTCTCGACAACGTCTCTACCGAAGACCTCCGCCAGGTCTTGGCGGAGGTCGAGGGAAAAAAGCCATCACAACGGCTCATGGCGGCGATCAATTACCTTGAAGAAGACGGTGCAACGCTACAAGAGGTCGCTGAACGCTATGGATACACTGCTGGCTGGCTCTCGCGGTGGCTTGATCGACTCGAACGGCTCGCCGACGAGCCGTTCGAGGAGGTCGTCTACGACGAGCACCGTTCAGGAAGGCCCTCAAAACTCTCCGACAAAGAACATGAACAGTTCGTTGAAGCGCTTCACAAGTCTCCAGAGGAAGTTGGACTTGACGCGCCTGCGTGGTCCGTTCCACTAGCTCGTCACTATCTCGCCGAGGAATTCGACGTTGAGTACAGTGAGCGTCACGTTCGACGATTGATGACCGAGGCCGGGCTGTCCTGGAAGACAGCCCGGCCGGAGTTTCACAAATCCGATGAGAGAGCACAGGAAGCATGGCAAGACGGGTTCAAAAAAAGCGCGACAACCTGGACGACGAATACACGATCTTAGCCATTGATCAGACGCGACAGGTTCTCTCGACACTGATTCACGCATGGTTTCCCAAGGGTGAGCGCCCGTCACTCCCGGTGACGGGCGCGTGGGACAGCATCAAACTTCTCGGTGCAGTCAGCGATACTGATGAGACGTTCTTTCTCCCCTGCGAAGAGAACTTCAACAGCGACACGACGATTCGTTTTCTGGACGCTCTCCAGACCGAGTTCGGCGAGAAAATCTGCGTTGTCCTCGACAACGCCTCGTATTTCACGGCGAACAGAGTCCAAGAGTTCGTTGAAGGTACTCCGATCGAACTGTGTTACCTTCCGCGGGGTTCACCAGAGCTGAACCCCGCGGAAGAGTGCTGGCGACAACTCGATCAATCACTCGGCAACCGCCTATTCGAAACGCTTGACGAACTTCGTGATGCTGCTCTCTGTGCACTGGACGAGATCAACGTGCCAGATGTCTTTACGTACTTATGTCTGTGAGTATCAAGTACCGCCGTTTCGCACTGATCGACGAGAATGACGGCTACTTCGTGAGTCGGCTCAAATCAAACGTGAACCCGGTGATAACCGGAGAATTACGGGAATGGCGTGGCGACGCCATTCCCTTGGAGGGTGAGAAAATCCACGACGTGGTTGATGACCTCTATCGGCAGTATATCGATGTCGAGGTCGAAGCAGAATTCCAGCGCAGAGAGTATGCAGGGACGCAGTCGTGGGACACGAAGACGTTCCGTGTCGTCGGCGTCCGCAACGAGGACGCCGACGACTATCATCTATATATTACGAATCTCCCGCGAGAAGAGTTCTTACCGGCAGATCTAGCGACGATCTACCGCTGCAGATGGGAGGTTGAGTTGTTATTCCGCGAACTCAAGACGCAATACTCGTTGGACGAGTTCACCACGAGCAAGAAGCACGTCGTTGAGATACTGCTGTACGCGGCGTTGCTGTCACTGCTGGTCAGCCGTGATCTGTTGGATCTGGTCACCGAGCAGGCAGATGATGATCTCGTGTTTCCACCAGAACGCTGGGCGGCGACCTTCCGGTCGCACGCCCAGCTCATCCTTCACGAACTCAGTGAACACCTTGGCTACTCTCCGCCACCGTTGCTGGAACGGTTGATCGACGAAGCTCAGAAGATACACCAACAACGACCGATACTCCAAGAGAGGCTCTCTACCGCTACACAACCGAGGACTGAAGCTTAACTAAAGACCAATGGTCCTTAACCAAACGAGCGAGAGAGCGGTTGAAAACAGAACGGCAGACAGTCAGCAGCAGAAACAGTAGGGTAAAGCCACTTCAGCCGCACCCTGCGGTCCGGCGGTTACTCGAGACGTGTTTCCGGCGATCCGCCGGTAAGGAAGTCGTTTAATGCGTCAGGACCAAACACATGGAACGGTTCGTCGACTGCGAGCAGCGATTTCATCTTCTTGCTCATGCCACCTGCGACATCGGTCGTGTCGGTCTCGGTGAGGATGTCCGACACCGTGTCGAAGGATTCGATCTGGTCGATGACTTCACCGTCGGCGATAGGCACACCGGGTACAGTACAACACACTCTAACGCGGGTTGGGTCCAGTCGCTCTGCGAGAGACGCGACGATGTCATCGCCGCTTAGTACGGTCACGTCTCTGTCAGCCCGCGCGATCACGTCACCGTAGAGAACGGGGGACAAAACCTTCGTCGAGCTGGTTTCGGACCGTCTCAATGCGGATCGACCGCTTTCATTCCTTCTGGCAAGGCAGTCCAGCTAGCGTACGTCGCTGGCTTAGACGCTTCAGACACCACTATAACCACGATCGGCCAAATCAAGCGCTTGATGGCCGAACGCTAGCTGAGGATCTACTCAACTAGACAGTGCCTGGATCTATAATTAACACATGGGAATAACTATTTATGCATTTATAATTATGCCATCAAAACAATTATCATTACAACCATATAAGTGTAAATCTAGCCGTAAGAGGCACCCATACTTGATTACCAATCCTGATGTATGTTCCATATATCTATTGAAATGTGAACGAGTTAGTATGTTATATGACAATATAATATAATTACAGCTGCTCAGTGATTTAAGTATCAGTGGCTCTGTCTAGTTGAGTGGGTTTGAGCAACGAGGAGGCCTTAGTGAGAATTGTCCATGCAGTTCGCGGATCTCCTGAGCGAGACGTTGGCCGAGGACAGAGCGTGTCATAGAACGCGTCACGTACGAAGCAGCAGGGTGCGGAAAGTGTGTCCAGCACAACCGCAATCCTGCAAGACGTTACTTCGGTCGACGAGTTTTTGAATGCAGCAGCTACGGAAACAGTTCCGTTGTTTGAGTATTTTGAGTTCTGCTCTATTGAAAATGGCCGACAGCGTCGAGTTTGGTCAGTACTGATTTGAGAGAACGAGGTCAAGAAGCCGATTATGACAGTCGCACTCCTTGACCTCGTTGAGAAGGCACTACGAGTAGCAAAACAAGCGTTGGGGAATCATGCGGGGAAGTCCGAGTCAGGCGGGCTTCCCCACGAAGCACACATCGTCTCTCATTGTATTCGGAAGGAAGAAGGCAACACGTTCACTGAACTTGTTGACCGACTCGGACTTATGCCGGAGGTGTGCGATCGCCTCGGCATTCATCCCGAGGCGTTGTCTGATCCAACGACGTTCCACCACTCTCTAGACCGATACGCGATGTACGTGTGGCGGGCGTTGCTGCGCGTCTCTGCGCAGCAACTCCGCCCGTCTGGACACGTCGCTTTGGACAGTACGTTCTTCGAACGTGACCAAGCTTCACAGTACTACCTCCAACGGCAGAGCCGGTCGGTCACGACAGTCAAAGCAACGACACTAACCGATACAGAGTCATTGGCGGTGCTGGACGTGCATTGTTTTATCGAGCGTGAACACGATACGAAGGCTGGCCCGCGGGTCGTCCGCCGGAACGCGGACGACCTGCGGGCCGTCGTCGCCGACAACGGCTTCCAAGACTGGCACACCGAATACGAGCTGTCCGCATACGATCTCGATTATCGTGTTCATCATCGTGGATCGAAACCGATGGCTGTAGCACACAACGCGCTCAACCAGACGAACAGCTACACGCAACGGTGGATGGCAGAGACGTCCTACTCGACGACGAAGCGAACGCAAGCCTAAGTGATCACTGTAACACCTGAATATCGGGAAGGAAGGTCTCACTCCAATCACCAGCAAAACTCAGTCGGTGACTCAGCCGGAGAAACGTCTTGGTAAGGAACTGGCGGAAGTGATCTTTGTCCTCGAAGATGGTCGGTGAAATCTCGCGTTTGACGTCTTTCCACAGCGGTTCGATTGCGTTCAATGTCGATGAGTACGGCGGGATGAGACGAACTCGATGCCGAGTTCGTCGGCCCGTTGTTGAGTGAGTTTTGCGTGATGAGAGCCATAGTTGTCGGCCACGAGCAGAATCCGACCTCGCGGATCTCTTCGAGCGCCTCGGCGATCGTCTCCTTGACCAGCCGCTCTTTGTACGTGATCTCGCTTTTGCCAGTCAGCGCGTAGAAGCCGATCAACCGCCACGGCACTGCTACTAGCGGTTTCTCTATCTGGACGGTACGGTCATACGACCACATTCGCTGAGAGTTCTCGAACGGCTGTGGCCACGCTTCATCGAAAGAATCCGAACACGGCAGGATCGTCTTCTTCGGACTCAGAATCGTCCGAGCCGAGCGCCTGGTCGAGGCGCTCGGCGAGAATCTCCTCGGCGTTCTCCGAGCTTCGGAGATCCATTGGCCGTGGCTTCGCGTAGTGCATTCCAGAAGTCCGAAGCTTCCGAGCGAGATGAGTTGGGTGGTAGGTAACGTCGTAGCGGTCTTTGATGAGTGCGTGAATCTCGCGTGGTGTCCACGGTTGGCCGTCCTCAAGAGTGGTACAGATATCAGCTCACTGGGTAGGGGTGAGCTTCGGCAGCCGTCCACCGCCGAAGCGTGGGCGTAGCCCCTCAACACCCCTCTCATTCCACTCGCGTGCCCAGCGGCTACTCGTTAGCTGAGAAACGCCCACAGCTTCACCCGCCTGCTGTTGAGTCTTCCCGTCGTACAGGTTTTTGACGAAACAGAGTCGCCGGACGAGACGCGTCTCGTCCACCTTCTGTGCCTCCTCGATTGCTTGGTTCAACTCCGTATTCGTCAGATGCTCAACGATCTCAAACCGACGTGCTCCCGCCATCATGGAGAACACGCTGTGCCTTGTTGAACGCAAGACGGCATCGGGGTGGGGTTGCTGATCTACAATTTCACGACGTTAGAGACGGCTTTTCGACCTCAGAAGATGCAGTAGCTGTCAGTCACAGCGATTGCTGATGAGTCAAAACTATGGTACCTTGCTCCGTTGTTCCGGTGACGACGGCGATGCCTCTCCCGGATACGTCCGGAAAAGGGGAGCAGGCGGCGAGCCCTAACTCGCCGCCTGCGTTAGGTTATGCACGATGCACTTGCGAGTTAGCTCCCGGAACTGGCCGTGCCAGCTCCGGGAGCGGAGCTTCTCGCCGTCGTCTTGCTTCAACTGCGAGAAGCCGGTTTCACTCATCCAGCGCTGGTTGTAGTCATCGTTCATTCGTTCGTTGTGGGCCTTCTGCAACGGTGTCTGCTCCCTGTGCTTGATCAACGGTCGCGTTGACTCGGAGCGACACTCCTCACGGAGGTCGCTCCACGAGTAGTTCGCGTCAGCAGACAACACACGCAGGTCTTCCGCGTTCCGGCGGAAGACCTGCATCCCGATGTGGCCGTCCCAGGCCTTCTGCGTCGTAAAATGAACGTCCTTGATCGCCAGTGAGTTCACGTCGATCAAGATCGTTGTCTTCATCGACTGGAATGAGTAGTTCGCTCGGTCGCGGTAGTGGTAGCTGGTTTGATCGCGCTGGAAGCCACTTGCATCAATCGCAGCTTCACCACTCCAGCCCGCCTGCTCCGCCGAAGCGCGGAGCAGGCGGCGCAGTTCACGCATCTGATACTCCTGCTCCCACCGACAGAACGAGCTGTAGTGCGGTGCCTCGTCGAGATCGAACACAGCAAGAACACCTGGCATCTCGTTGAGGTAGTCTTCAGTCTCACGGAGGCTCTTCTCCAGTTCGACGCGGAACAGAATTAACGCGATCTGTGTCCACTTGGCGTACCCGTCCGCGCCATCCGGCGCGGCGGGTACGTCCGGATCGTCAACGTGCTGTTTGGCAAGGTCTCGACACATTCGCGCTAGTCGTCTGAGCGATGCCATATCGCCAGACGGCGTCCATTTCCCGGTTAATCTGACGGAACCTTCCTGTGAGAACGTCTGAAGTTGCCGTCAATCGGCGGCAAAACAAGGCAACACGCTGGCTACGTATTCATCCGTTGCGCTAATCACTCCGCCTTGCGTTCGCGGTTCTGGTACCGTCAGTTCCGTGAGATCGTCCTCATGTTCGCTCTCCACAACATCAAAAAGACCGCTAAGAAGCTATGATCGGACCGCCGTACCGCATTTTTAATAGAGCAATCTTGACCATTACGGCAGCAAGATCTGTGACATAGTTTTTCGCGTGCTGTGTTTGGTGGTACGACAGAGAGTCAAACTCGTCCAGTAGATCAGTGGCTGACAGATGATCCGTGATCGACATCATCGTCCTTGTCACTGACTACAGCATGACCCTACTTAAACATGCGAAGTCGAGTGTCATATAAAAATTTATTTATTATTGATATACATTTCAGTTCATGGATGCAGTAGAGGCTGCAGCTGCGATAGATCACGAAAACAGCGTCGCACACGACACTGACTTCCAGATCGGGCTGGATCCGAAGGAAGTGCTGCTAACCAATATGGTGACGTACATGGACGGTGTTTTCACACCGGAACTGGTCGAGGAACTGGGACGGGACGTCGTCAGTCGATCGGATCTCGATGAGTTGAAACGGGAAGTAAAAGACAGCCTCATTACCGAGGAAAATCTCCCATTCCTCGAGAGACATAAGCGTCATGCGCTTCGTAACGACTCGTCGGAACACACGCTGACGGAAACACAGATGGAGACGATAATCAGGGTCAACTCTCGAGTCCGGAAGATGGAAGAGGAAGATATCTTGGCCCAGCACGCGGATGTCGACTACCCCGGTCCTGCGATGTGTACGGTCGCGGCCGGGTGTGTCGCCGTAGTTGCCGCTGCTGTATACAACACGGTCGGAGCGGTTCACACAGCGGCAGCAGCCGTTGCCGTGGAGACGTACGTGGGGGTGACGTAACGATGCAGGTTTCGACCCTGTCGATGTTCCTCGACTACAAGTGCAATTTCGAGTGTGGCCACTGTAGCGTGGGAAGCAGTCCCGAAACGGAGTACGAACTGGACGACCGGTATATTGACAAGGCACTGTCAGAGGCCGACTCTCTGGAAAGTCTTCAGCTGGTCGTATTTACGGGCGGGGAGGTGACGCTTCATTTCGACAAGTTGCTCGATGCTATTTCGCAGGCCAGCGAGTGCGGCTATCGGACACGGATCGTCACGAACGCGTGGTGGGCGCACGATATCGAGAGGGCCCGCGAGACGATCGATCGGCTCGTCGATGCGGGTCTCGACGAAATCAACACGAGCTACGACGATTTCCACACCGATTATGCGCCCCCCGATAACATCGTGAACTTCGTCGAAGCGTCACTCGAAAGCGACATCGAGCAGACGTCGGTTGCGATGATTATCGGCGACACCAATCCAAGATACGATGCCGAGGCAATGGTCAAACTGCTCGAACGACGGCTCGGAACGCATCCGGACGCCTATTCGGACGAATTGACCGTTCTCGAGGATACCGTCTCCCCGCTCGGGCGGGGGGCACAGATCGACGTCTCCGAACTCACTGCTCGAAACGACGTCGATTCCGGGTGTTCCGACGTTATCAGTACGATTTCGGTACATCCTGATGGAACGGTGAAGGCGTGTTGTGGCCACGCACAATGGTACGTTCCTGACCTGACGTTGGGAAGTCTGGACGAACAGTCTCTTCCGGATATCGTACAGCGGAGTCAGGAGAACCTCCTTTACTGGCTGGTACACAACGTCGGTCCACAGCAGCTGCTGGAACGCATCGGTGTAGAGGGCGACTACAGTGGGATCTGTCACGCGTGTAACGATCTGCTCGGAGAACACCGGGAGAAGCTTCTGGAGTACATCCGAACCAACAAACAGCAACTCGTCCACGAGGATCTCTTCCTGAGCGAGACGATGCAAAGGGACGCCCAGTCGCTCGTCGACCACGAACAGCAAGTCCTGGAGCGTCTCGATCGGATCTCCCAGGCGGCGGACGCCGATTGATGATGCGCGAGCCGAGCCGGGAGTTTCTCGAAGCGCTAACGAACGCGGAGTTCGAGCGAGCGGAACGAGTCTGTACGACGGAACTCGCAAACGCATACTCCGCCGGGGATCTCGGCGAAGACTGGCACACGTTCGAAACCCAGCTCGGCCCGTTCGTCCGTATCGGTTCTTCGACACAGACGACCGTCAGGGGACACCAGGCAGACGTCGTTGAATTGCAGTTTTCGAGCGGATGGAGACGTCTCAGAATCGTTCTCGATGGCGATCGCGTCGCCGGACTACAGTATCTCAACTGGGAGTCCCAGTCGGTCGCGGATCCGGAGTACGTCGACCACGACGAGTTTTCCGAACGCGAGGTAACGATCGGTACGGCTGCGGACGGACTTCTCGGAACGCTTGCGATGCCGGACGAGATCGGAGGCGGGGCTGCCGTTCTCGTCCACGGCACGGGGCCACTGGACCGAGACGGAACTGTCGGTGAGAGTAAACCACTTCGAGACGTGGCTCGCGGACTCGCGTCAGCGGGTGTGCCGACGCTCCGGTATGATAAACGAACTACAGTCCGTTCCATCGCGCCCGCCGAACAGACGGTCGAACGGGTCGTCGTCGAGGACGCGAAAGCTGCGCTCAACGAACTCAATTCGATCGCCAACGTGCCCGTCACGCTTATTGGACACAGTCTCGGTGGAATGCTCGCCCCGTGGATCGCCTTGGAGAGTTCTGATGCCGTCGGGATGGTTACGCTCGCGGCGAATGCGCGGCCGTTACCCGCTCTCATCGAAGATCAGTGTCGGCGAGAGGACGGAACCGTTCCGGAACAAGTACGGACCGGTGTCGAACGGATCACGGACAACGCCGTCGAACCTGGCGAAATCGTGTTAGGGTTCCCCGGCTCGTTCTGGCGAAGCCTCGACGGGTACGATCCAGTTTCGATCGCCTGCGACATGGACCTGCCGCTGACCGTGCTGCAGGGTGACTCGGACGAACACGTTTCACCAGAACTGGACTTTCAGCGCTGGAAGACCGGTGTTCCGAGGGCTACTTGCAAGTGTTATTCGGGGGTCGATCATCTGTTCAGGGCTGATTCCACGACAGTTACGGAACGAGCGATAGCGGACGTGGGTAAAGCGGTACGGCGCACTGGCGATGGATAACAAGTGGTGACACAACCACGAGAGTCCGACGATACCGTTCTCGATCCGCGGAACTGAAGGCCCTCTCGCTCAATGGGGACGTGCGAATACGCGTCGGAACTGTCTGCGCGACGAACCGGGGATCGTCCGATGCCCGGATCTCTATGTATCGCTCGGATACGCGCCCGATGCGAGTCGCCCTGACCCCACCTCTGGAGACTTTCCCAAGCACTTATAATTGCAAAAATTATAATAGGGGGTCAGTCCAAGATAGCGGTGGAGTCAGACAGTATGCACAGCAAAGATTTCCTTCGTCGCCGAGATGTACTGCGATCAACCGCACTGATAGGAGCCCTCGGAACGATCGGTGTTGCAGGTGCCGAACAGGACACTGCGAGCGAGACAGGAGCATCCGAAGACCGTTGCTGCGAGGACGTTCTCGTTGCACAGATGGCTATCAGCGCGTGACGACCGCTATCGCGTATAGCGGTTCGATCCGACGATCATCACGGCCATAGCGACGATAATGAACACACCGAATGCGTGCCAGAGGAAATCCCCACCTCGCTCCAGATAATCCAAGACACCGACGACCGCGGTGACGGCTCCGACGGCGATTATGAGTCCGCCGATAAACCTCGCCATCCCTGTTTCGTCGACGACCTCCTCCGGATCGTAGCCGGCGATGAGGTGAACCATCCCGCGATACCGGATCAGATATCCGAGCCCAGCGGTGAAAAGCCCGCTCGAAAGGACGATCGCAAGCCGTAGTAGTGACATGAGTTGGAGTTTCTACTGAGGGATTCTATTTTCATCAAAAAAATCTTTTCTATTACTGGTGAGGGTGTCATAGCTGTACTTCCGAGGTTTAACGCCACAGTTAACGGTTAGCGACCGGGTTCTACAGGATGAGATGATTGATAAAAAGAACGGCGGAATCAGTAGTGACTGGGAGTGGAACTCTAAGAACAACTCAGAGGGATGAGCAGCGTGCTTCCGATTGGGATGCGCGTCTGGATGGATAAGGTCGGTGTCCTCAGAAACGGTCCGGAACTCCGTCAGCGACACTTCCAAGACATATAGCTCAGAAATCGCCCGGAGTTTCCGTCTGAAACTCCGGGCTTCGCCGAAGAATCTGTCAGCAACGACACAGCCGTGATCAATCTCGGTTGAGACTGCCTGTTCGACGAGTTCCAGGGCTAGCTCAGGCTTCGACTGGTGTTTGATGTCGGCGGAGACAGCTGTGTTTTTCCGCCGCTGAGCGCAGCGTTCTCGTTCTTGCTGGCTCTCGTAGTCTGCATCGTCGTCGCCAGTCCACTTTTGGGACAGGAACAATCGCATCCCCAGTGGCCAGGTAAGTTGGTCAGCATTCTGCCGCTCGCCAGGTCTGGCGAGCGTGCAGTTGACCGTCACCTGGCAGTTGTCAAGTTTTCCAGTCACACCACACCACTGACGAGCGACGCCAACACTGTCCTGTCCCGTCTTCGGGATGCCCATACCATCGACGATCAGTGCAGCTTCGTGCCCTTGGATCGCTTTGGGAACGCGTTCCCGAAGCTCAGCCTCGACGTGTTCGTGTTCCCATGGACTCTCACGGACAAACCGTTCGAGCCGTTCCCGATCGGTGTGCATTTTCTTGGCGATGTCGGTGATGGTGTTGGGACTTCCGGGGCACAGCAGGCCCCGGAAGTACCGGCCTGCGTTCAGCCATGTCCGTTCGTTTTTCGGCGATGTCGATCCATCTACCCGAGTCGTGAATGCTGAACGGTAGCCACTGAGAAACTGTAGTCCTTCGGCCTGACTGCGTGTCACGTTGTTCGTCATACCTCATCTGAGGCGTTCTGTGACCGAAAACCAACTGTCGAATCTAAACCTCGGAAGTACAGATAGAACAGTTAGCATACCAAAGAGCAGGATGAACGCTGAGGGGGAATGAGTTCAGCGACCCTGCAAGATGAGCCTTGGATAGACGAGTTCTTGTAGTTGGATAGCGATTTGCCGTCAGACCGATTTCGTAGCAGTCTCATGAATGGTCTCTCAATGGTGAATCAAGTGTGTCGCTGGGGGTTAGCGGATCGCTGGAATCGATAGATTCCACGATCCGCACCGAGAACAGTACGCATCTCCGCCAGCAACTCGTCGTCAAAGAGCTTGAGAACCGACTTCTTCGTCGTCAGATCACTGCAAAACAACAGCAGATCGAACAACTTGAGGCTCGCCTCAAGCGGTACGAAAACCCAAACACACCTCCCAGTAAGCAGGGTGGCGTGGCTGGATCACCTGGCAACGATGACAGCGACGAGGAAGAGAACGAAGACCAAGGGGACGACGCTGGCGGCGACGCTGACGCCGCCAGCGGCTCCTCTCCAGGACGTGACGAAGGTCACGAAGGAACAACTCGACCGCCTCCGGAACCAGAGGAGACTATTCGAGTCGATCAGGGATATTGCCCAGACTGTGAGCAAATCCTCTCTAACCCGGACAGCTACATCTCACGGACGATTATCGACATACCTCTCCCTATTCCAACCACTGTCGTCGAGTACGAACTCGGCAAACACCGCTGTTCCTGTGGAAACGAAGTCGTTGCTGAACATCCAGACTGCCCGGAAACCGGGCGGTTTGGGCCAAATATCATGGCCCAAACCGCCCTCGGTAGGTTCCATCAGCGACTTCCAAACCGTAAACAGGCGGAGCTGTTTGACTGGGAACTCGATACACCCATCTCTCATCGGACGATCTACAACCTGACCAAGCGGGTCGCAGACCGGCTGCGACCCGCGTATGACGATGTCAAAGCCCGTATTCAGGAAAGTGACGTCGTCTACTGCGATGAAACGGGATTTCCTGTTGACGGAGAGCAACACTGGGCGTGGACGTTCGTTACTGACGAAGAAGTGCTGTTCTGGGTTGATGAGAGTCGTGGAAGTCAGGTGTTAGAGGACGTCCTCGGCGAGGACTTCGCCGAGGACTCAACGCTCAGCTGTGACGGTTGGTCAGCGTATCCGAGCTATCACACGAAGCTCCAGCGGTGCTGGGCACATCTGTTGCGGGAGGCGGAGTACGTTGCTGAACGGTACGAGGAAGCAGAGAGGTTGTCTGAGGAGTTACACGCTCTCCATGACGATTTAACGGCGTTCGACGAGGAGGATCCGTCCGCCTCCGCCCGCGAGCAAAAGCGGGCGGAGGCGTCGTTACATCTGGAAGGCCTGATCAGGGAAGACTACGAGGCACAGGAGGTCAAGAAGCTGATCGAGAAGATCAGGAACGGGTTAGGGCACTGGCTGACGTTCGTTACAGAGCCAGACGTCGATTCGACGAATAATCGCGCAGAGCGCGCTCTGCGCGAGCAAGTTGTGCTGCGGAAGATGTTCCGGACCCTCCGCTCAGCCGAAGGGGTCCAGATTCACGAGACGATTACGACCATGTTAGCCACGTGGAAACGACGAGGACTTGATCCGCCTGAACAGCTCCAGTCCATCCTCGGTGGGCAAGAACTCAGATTAGGATGAGAGGCATCACTGGCCGGTGAATCCTGGTCACGCTATCCAACTACGATTTGATTTTGGAGAGGAATTCGGACTTCCGGTTTTCAAGTATAACGTCTCGCTCTAGTCCTGCTTTTTCCAGGATGGACTCAACGAGCGAATTACCGTCGGTTCGGAAATGGTCAACGTTTATCCGAGACCGCATCTCGGCATTCGTATATCCGTCTCTGAAAAAGAACAGATTTGGGTCGCTACTCATCCTCGTCGACCTCCAAGTCAAGGATGGGAGACCGGTTCGCAGTACGTCGAAGCTCTAGTTGGTATTCTCCCATCTTCGTCGCTGCCTCTTCTAAGAGCGTGTATGGATAGAATATCTCGTTGAATGCAGCACGGACGTCCTGTTCTTCAACTCGTTTCGCGTCACGTTCCTCAGACTTCTTCATCGCCTCCTGCCAAACAACTCGAATGGTATTGTCAATCTGAAGTTTAAGATAGTCCGCTGACTCACCACCGACCTGCTTATCTTCGGGCGTATATGCTCGTAGGAGCTTCTGGAGGGTGGTTGGTTTAACGGGGTCAGGAATATCCTCTGGGTCGTCGGTCATGTTTTCCTGACTACATTCAAAGCACAAATATTCTCTTCTTTGCTTGTGACTTGCATTCCCATTCCAAAGGGACGTCCAGAAGCCAAGCTCGAGATTGAAGTAAGTAGTTTGATATTTGTTTCAGCCGTCTCTCTGAATAGGTCCTACTGTCGTCGCTAGTAAGCAGCGACGGCTTTGACCGGGAGACTATGATGGCTGATTCAAACAGCGACCAGCAAGGTGAAACAAGCGGCATCCAAATTGGTGGCATCCACATCGGCCCGATAGAGTACCGATTCCTCAAACTCGTCGTCTATGCGGTCATCGGACTATTTCTCTGGCCGTATCTCCTCCTGCTCTACATCTACATCGCTATTCGTCGATTCAACAAGGGCATCATCATGGTCTCAAAGAAGGCGTCGAGGACGGTACGCGAGGAATACGAAGCTGGCTACGAGGAGGGGAGTTCTGAGGACTGATTCACGCTTCGAGGGTCGAAGACTGTACGGAGGTCCCCGTACTCGGCGCTGAAAATCTGTTTCTACCTGCCTGAATCATTTCTATCGAATGCTGTGAGGACTGCGTGAGAAGACAACTGATGAAGACCTACGGCAAATCTTTGCCAGAGGTACTGAACTAATGCTTGCAGCATCGATTACACGATATCTCTGCTCTTACCGTCGCTGTGTCGCTCTTGCAGAAGGTGGGCTGCGATTTCGCCATCAATCTCGCCGTTCATCAGTAGCTCACCGATTTCCTCATCGCTGTACTCACTGATGTCTCGCGTTTCATCGAGGACGAGCCTCGTTTCGATGTTGAACTCTACATCTACCTCGACGCGATTTTCGGATTCCTTTCGCGCTAGCTTCTCTTCTGCGTTTGTGACCGCTTCCTCCAGGTAGTCTTTGAAATCGAGGTTCTGTTCTTTTAGAGCGAGGTATGTGAATTCGAGTGCGGCGATGATTCCTCGATGGAAATCTCGGTCATCGGGTAAGTCCTCGAACACGCTTCTCCGGTCGCGTTCTTCTAACTCGCTGTTGATGAGTCTGAAATCTATGTATGCGTTGTAGAGTCGCTTTCGGATTCGGGACCGGGCAACTCGTTCTGCGGAGCTTTTCGGCGCGATTCCAGCACCGCTGCCGAGGTAGTTGCGGTCTTTGGTGCTGAGGATGCCGCGTTCTCGTTCGTCGTCAGATGCCATGCGATATTCTATTACGGTGGGTCTAATGAAGCTACTGAATCAGCATATATTGGACAAACCGTTTCGCATTCTATTACGGCGTAATACTTATTGTATATGCTATCATAGAGTAGGATGGGTTGCGGAACGACTTGCAACCGCGTGAAAGAGAGCAACTCAGAGACTCGACAACAAGCGGATGCTAACGGATTCAGACAGCACATAGAGAAATCTCTGAGCGTTGCTCGTAAGGAAACATCCCATGAAATCAACCAACTGCACGACAGACGATTGGCATCACATCAAGACCGCTGGAGCGAATTTCGAGACTGCAGTATCGCGGTCGCTCAGGGGGACATTCTAATGATTGCCCCCTGTCGAGAATACTGGTGGCGAGAGGTTCTTCCGGAACAGCGGAATTGGACTGGCCCGCACACCTATCCTGATATCGTCGAGCGCATCATCGAGAAAGAAGAGATTCCGCGTCTTGCAGCAACCTATATCGTCAAGGGTTCAATCGAAGATGGAATTCTCTCTGCCGCTGGGCGGACTTATTTTGAGGGCGTTGACCACCTCGACCCTCAAGAAGTTCCAGAGTGGCTAGTGTTCGCTAGAAATATCGAGCGAGACGGTGTCACCAAGCTTCCGGCAGGCGAGGACACGATTTCTATCGATGCTCCGAGGCTCGTTCAGAGAGCATCCGAGAAAACTCATCGTCACACCGACGACCTCGATTTCAATCAGCTCGTATTACACGTTCACCATGTGACTGGAATCGAATTGGGAGTCGCAAAGGAACGCGTCGAGAGCTTCATCGAAGACGGGGTCCTCGAACGAGATGGTGACACCATGGCGCTCGGTAGTCGGGGGAGTCCTGGGAAAGCAAAATTGGGATAGTCCGACTGCGATAGGAACCAATTCTTTTGACGGTAATCAACGCGAGAAGTTCTATGATGGCGACGAGCGTACCGTGAGAGGACTAGAGAATGCGTTCTTTCGCTTTCATGGGTTCCCTATCATTCGAGAAAAGAACCGTCCGTACGGCACGGGAATGCGGACCTGGTGTCTGTTGCTACTCTTGTCCGTTCAAATCCCTTTCTGGTATCCCTCCGAAATACTGGGTTCTTGCGGTCCCGGTTTTCTGAGTTCGTAGCGGACCTCTCCGGTTCGGGTATTTCTCCAGCCTCGACCTCCTCGTAGGCCCTTGTACGGGACCCAGGTGTAGTATGGGAGTTCTTCGCCCGTGTTGATATCCGTCGTTGTGACGTTGCTCATCTCGTCGCTCGCGTCCCGTTCCTGGTATTCCTGACATTTCGCCTCGAATCGCTCAACTGTTGCTTCTTCGTCTTCTACCGGGTCGTTGTCGGCTCTGTCTTCACCGTACCGCCGCTCGCCGTCGGTCTGTATCTGCGTCCACCGACGGATGAGATAGCGGTCCCACCGTGACTTGTGCACTATTCGGCCCTCCTGTCTGAGGTGGGTACCGTGCGATGCGGCCAGCAGCATTGAATTACTATGGAAATCATAGCGAAACTTGTTAAACACACAATTGTATAAGTATTGCGGCGCTTTTGCAACCCAAACGTTTGGATATTCGCTTGTAACCTTTGGAATGCCCCTCACCTCTACTCCAAAGGTTACAAACTCATAATGTAAGAAAAATTCCTGGATTTAACTCTGCATTTTAAATGTGGGTGCTCCCGCGCGATATCTGCACTAATCAGAACGTGGGAACGCACTTTCTAGAAACTGGAACTCGCCATATCCAGTAAACCGGTATACTGCGCCGAGGTGACGAAATGCATAGTTATATTATTATAATAGTCTAGAAAGAGGGGGACTCGTACACCTTGCTTCTATGACTCTCCTCACTCTGATTCGGGACTAGAATTGTTTCTGAGCTTGCGTAACATATGTTCTCTCTTTTGCTCAGTCCATTCCTCATTCTCCAGTAGCTCGTCTAGATACTCTTTTTCCTTTATATAGAACGCGTCTAGCTCCCGCTTGTCTGCTATCCAGTATTTGTTCATCCCGCGCTGCTCATATCTAGTGTATCCCATCCGCTGGAGTTCTTGGAGCACGTTCAGGACTTGACGGTCTCCTCGAGTCGTGTGCTCTGATTCGACTATCTCCTTCGTTCTAGCTTCACCATCAAGCTCGCCGAATGCCCTAACGACATTGACAAACGTCTCAAACAGGATTCCGCCTCCGTTGCTTTTAGGCATCGAATCTAGTCTCTCGGTGACTGTGACACGATAATAACTCTACTCTCTAGATACTGTACACCGTGGATATCCCGTACAGATGCGGAGAACACACGAGAGAACGTTTCTGAAGGTGCGTGTCTGTGGGTTCCTCTATTTATACTATATCAGGGATAGTCACTCGTCGACGCGCATCGCGATTAGATTCGGTCCCTCATACGCTTCCAGAATTCCCTCAGGGTCAGCAATGTTAGGGGTTGTTGGTTGACTCAGCTCCCAACGAATCCAATCCTCAAACCCCTCCTCAATGCTCTCGACTACGTCACCGTCTTCGATAATTCCGAGGTCGTGTAGCTCGCCAGCGTGGTACATCTGAAAAAGAATCTGCATCGGTCTACACCTCCTCTTCGGCCAGCGGGACGGCGTTGATGTAGTGATTATTGAACGCTCGCCTCAGGTGGTCTTCATCATCCAAATCGTACGCCCCTTGTACGGTCTCCTCAAGCTCGCCGGTCGGGTCCTCGACTATCTCGCCATCAACTACCTTCCCAAGGACGTCCCAGCCGTCTCGGTCTTCGTTGAGTCCCAGAAAGAGCAATGCCACGTCGAATCACCGTATTCAGTAATCGCCCTGTTCCATCATAAGACTCCCGAGCAGCGGACTGATTCAGCCTCTCTTGGTTTGAGATGGCGTAGAGGTCCAAGCTGAGAGGATGGAGAACGCGACCACCATCAATCGAATATCAGTCATCATCGAGAACAACAACCCGTTCTCTAGAGCAATCACGCACACCAGGGGACATCCATTGATTGATAGAGAAAATCTCGGTACTCCACGGTCCAAGTCAGCATAGCGACTGAGTGTTACCTATCGAGGGGAGAGAGCCGTTCAAGGACGACCGAGAGTCAATCTATTCGATTCGCTCAGAAATGTGTGAGCAGTTGAGAGACTACCATCAGCGTACAGTCTTCGAGATTCAGAGTCGAGTGTCGAGCCCAGTATCCCGAACCCAGTCCCGATATGCTTCATCGCTCAGGTCCTCAACGATTCGCTGGGATTCTTCACTATCGTAGCCTGCCATAACGTAGCCGTTCGAGTATGACGAAGCAATGTAGCGGAGGAGTTCCCGGCCATCGGTGTACTCGCTGATGATTGGGTCGTTATCGTCACTAATTCGCTCTCGAAGGGATTCAGCCGTCGATGTCTCGCCTATCACCTCTCCCTCGATGGTAACTCGGGCTACCTCCTCGGGGTCCTCCCACGGGTCTCTGTAGATGATGACTTCGACCATGCTTCTGCCCTCTACAGTCCGATTTCCTTGATGCAGTTCAGGTACTCTTCTTTCGCTTCATCCCGGTCAACGCGAGTGTAGATATCCATCGTCTCGGTCTTGGCGTCCCCACGGATGTATTTCAGAATGTACGGCTTCATCCCCTGTTTCCGCATCAGGGTCGTGAATACCGTTCGGAAGGTGTGAGGGGTGAATTTCTTCTCGAACCGCCGTTCCTCCTTGGGGGCGACACCGGCGCGGTCGGCAGCTTCCTTTACTTCCCGTCGAATCCGCTCTTTACTGAGGCGTCCTCCTTTGTTGCTCGTGAAGAGGTAGGGCGAATCAGAATCGACATTGATGAACTGGTAGCGATTGATAGCGTAGATTGTCTCATCATCGATGGGGACGACAGTCTGTTTGCCGCCCTTTCGCTCTCGGAGTCGAATGAATCCCTTCTCGAGGTCGACGTCGTCCTTTTCGATGGAGAGGACTTCTAGTAGTCGAGCGCCGGTTTTGGCGAGGATGATGGCGACGGTCTTGTCTCTCGGGTCGGGGATAGCGTTGATGAGTTTGCAGGCGTTCTCCCACGTCGCGCAATCGGGACGGTCTGGACGAATTCGGGGAATTTCCTCCATTACGACCGCGGCAGGATTGCTGGTGATATCCTCGAATTGGGGGCGTTTCAGGGTGTAGTTGTAGAAGCTGGAAAGGACTTCGAGATACTTCTTTTTCGAGTTTTGGGAGACATCCCGTTTCGTGAGCGCCATTAGGTAGTCTTCGACGTGGCGAATCTCGACCTCGCCGGGTTCGAGGTCGGGGAACTGGTCGTGGAAGAACTCACGGAGGACGCGACTGTACGAATTGAGTGTTCGAGTGCTGCGGCCGGAGGCCTCCTTGCGGCTAAGGAAGTAGTTGACCTCGTCGTGCTTGTTCTCGTAGATTTTCGAGGAGCCAGGTTCGGCTGGCATCTTAGTTCCCCTCCTTGAGCCGCCAGCCGTGCCCACGCTGATATTCAACCTGTCCGTTTTCGGCTAAGGAGTACAGTCGATTCTCGATTTGTCGTTGGAGGTGTTGAGCGACATCGTCGCTAGCGGAGATTCGTTCGAGGAGTTCGTCTAGTGATTGATACCGCTCGTTCAGAACACGAGTGACGAGGTCATCGATACTGAGGTGGGTTCGACCACCGCCACTTTGTCGAGCCTCTTCGAGTTGGGCTTGGAGGTCGTCGATTTTGTTCTGGAGCTGCTTGACTGTCTGGTCCTGTGTTTGGATGAAGGGTGCGCCGCTGTCTCGGTACATCCGGGCTTCTTGAATCAGGTCGTAGAGGTAACGGCTAAGGCTGGACCCTTCGTGTTCAGCTTCTTCCCACCATTCCTCTTTGTGCTGTTTGGCGGGGAAGAGCTCTGCTCGGGTCGTGTTCTCGTGAAGCGTTTGAAAGTCCCGTTCGTCGCTAGGGCTGTCCATAGACGTCTCTGTCATGCTATAATCTCCAAATGGTAATTGGGCTGTTAGGTTAAAGATATTACCGGTAGAAACGCGGTCTATGTCCCTATTTTAGAGGAAAACGATGGTTCGGACTGCTTCGTCTCAACCGTTGTTATGGCGTTGCCAGCGAGCTTCTTGAACGAGTTCAACTAGATAGCGACTCAGGCTGATTCCCTGTTCGTCGGCTTCTTGCTGCCATTGGCCTTTGTGCTGGCGGTGACAGTAGATATCGACGCTGGTCATTCCTTCGCCTAATCCCTTGTTGTCGTCCATCGGTCGACGGGGCGCTAATGGTGCATCAGTCATCGAGAATCGCCATTTGGTCGGATGGTTGTCAGGATATTAATGATACTGCTCGGTTGAGATTACGCGTCTTGAGTCTCCTCGGGGCCAAATTTATTCAACAGGTCTTCAATGATGAGTTCTTCGCGCTTCTCGATGAATTCGGGGAAGTCCTCTAAGCGGTGGAGGTCCTCGTCCTGGGGGATGTGATGCTTCTCGAAGTAAGAGTCATCCTGGGATTCCAGCCAGTCAAGGAAGGAATGGCCACTCTTTGAGCGGTTTTCGTTCTCGTTGAGAAGCTGGAGGTTGCCGATTCGGTCTTTGAGTTCCACATATCGGTCTGCCTCAACAGGGTCTAGTCCGTAGTCTTGAACCAGCGTTTCCGTATCGAACTGGTCCTGTGGGAAGATGTGGTCGACATCATGGCGTGTGTTACTCCGGGCTGGTCCGGGATGGTAAAGCAGCGAGAGGAACGAGAAGGTCTTTCGACTCCCGTATTCGAGGCTGTCGAGTTGCAGTTCCAGTAGGTCGCGGTCGAATCTGGAGACACGCCCATCGCTTCGTAGTTCACGGTGAATCTCGTCGCCGGGGAACGTCATAGCAGGCGCAGTCTGCATTAGTGACCGCGCTCGTTCGATGGCTCCTCGACCGACAGAGAACGTGCCGTTGAGAATTGACGTACAGAGCCATTGGTGAATCTCTTCTCTAGCCGAAATCTCCTCGTGACCGCTACTCCATTCGAGGTTCGGATTGTCGTTGATATAGAAGAAATATGCAACCGGAACGAGGGCATTCCGACTCGTGAGACTGCGAGAGTCAAGACCGAAGTCAACAATGAGGTCAACGGCGTTTCGTACTGCCTGCTGCATTTTTCCGTTGTCTGTCCAAGTCTGCTTCATCCTCTGGAGGTTCGACTGGTTGAAGTGACGGACTGATTCAGAGGTCGGCAGGTCGGAGCACATCAGGAGATTGCGAAGCGCGAAGTCGATATCGAAGCTAAACCCAGCGTCCTGGCGTCGACGATTCAGGTCGTCGATGAACTCTGTAATCTCCTCTCGGGCATTGATGGCGTCCGCACCGTCTCCATTCGCCCACTGAGCAGTTGCGATGGAGAGCAGGACTTCGGAGGTACTGAGTTGGGTTCCGCCGCGATTTGTCCGGATGAACATATCCAGAACCTTCCCCAAGTCGTCCTCTTCTTTCTCGTCGTAGTTGATGAGACTGCGTTCGTGAACAGCGCGATAGAGGGCAGTGAGATTCTTGTTGATGAACTTCCACTGCGAGGGATGGTCGATATCCTGCTCAGAGAGTTCGGCATCAATCTCTTCGGTGATATCGTGAATGCCATCGTATTCGTTGAGTTCGAGGATGTCCTTAGCCCGATACCAATATTCGTTCTCGGACATCTCGGGGTCAGTTTTGAACTCGAACTCATACCGCATCTTGAGGTCGTCGTCGCTAACCTCGTTGGGGTCAGAGAGAACGTTGAGATAGAGTTGCTTTCGGTCCCATGCGTTCGGATTGGTCCGATGGCGGTGTTTTTGCTTGGTCGTCAGCGTTCCCTGTAATCCAATGTAGAGCGCGGTGAGTCGCTGTTGGCCGTCGAGGACTAACTGAACCCCGTTGGGGACGTCCTCGTAGTCTTCGACCTCAGGGTTACGGTGGTGGACGTTTCCTAAGCTCTCCGGGTGGACGGGGTCAGTGACGTAGTGCTGAACGAACTTGTATTTGATTTGCTCTTGAGCGAGGTCGCCCCGAACCCGCCAAAAGAGGAGGGAACCGATTGGATAGTCTCGGAGGATGGAGTCGAAGAGTTGGATGATTTGTTCTTCGGTCCAGACGAATTCCCGTTGGATAGCAGGGACGAAGGTCGCCGTATTGAGTTCCTGAATGGCATTGGCGATGGTTTTAGATTGAAAACTCATTGACCCGATACTGGCGTGACCCAGCACTAAAATACTCCCGTTGGTGACTGTTGATTACGCTATACCGATTCCGTGTTCTCGATAGCCGCACTCACATCATCAAGGAATGCAGGGTCGTAGTCCTCATCGACGTGATTCACGTTCCACAGTCCCGATTTGCGGATTTTCTCGCTCCGACTGTGTTTGCCGAGCCAGTCGTCTGAGCGAGCATCAACGGCGTCTCGCTGGTAGTTACTGAGGAGTGCAATCGTATTTTGCTCGATGTAGGCCCGCTGGCTATCGGCGCTCGGTTCATCGTCGACATTCAGCCAGAGGAACGGCAGGTCCCGAAGATAGTCGCTCACTCGCTGCTCCATCTCGAGTTCGCTGAGTCGCCGTTCCCGTTTCGCGCTCGAACCCTCGCCCCAGTGGGGATACTCGGTGTGCAAGGAGTCACGCTCTACGAAGGCCTCACCAACTCGCTTTCTGAATACCGAGCCTCGATGGTTCCCACCTCCTTCGTAGGTTCCGCGCATCGCTCCCCGGTGCGTCCGAAGTCGGTTCCAAAGTGACGTACTGCTTCCTTCGGAGACGGCATGAGTCCCGATGCGAGTAATTCGAAGTTGGTCGCCAGACTCTCGGTATTCGTCCGGTGCGAAGAAGATGTAGACGCCCCGGTCGGGCCAGTCCATGTAGCCAGTGCAATCCTTGAGCTTCTGTTTGCCTCCGACTGTTTCCTCTAGCTCTTCGAGAAGCCAATACAGACGCTCGATATCCTCTTCTCTCGTCATATCTGTTCAGTTCTCTTCGTTCGGCAATTGAAATGGTTCTGTGTTGTCGATGTACATTGCTTCTGAATCTCGAGGAGCCTTCGCACCAACGACGAGGCAGCCGAAGCAGTACGAGACAGTAAGCGTCTCTCCGTGTATTCCTTCTTCAAAGAATCCTCCTTGTTGGGCTGCAATTTGCTCAGCAAACTGCCCCTCGGTCATTTCCTGCATATCTGGTTCGTACGTGAACCGGTTCTGACCGAGAGCTACCGTCGGCTGATTACATTTTGGACAATCCCAACTCTTCCCTTCGGAGTACGACTCCTCGACTGAGTCTATAACCCTCCCTTGTATATCAGAGAACGAATCGTCACTTCGGATTGATTCGGTATCTGAATCGAATAGCACTGAATCGGTGTGTAATTTCGCGTGGTCCCCCATCACCGAGTGAATCGCAGTAAGATAGCGTCGGTTCATCTTTAGACTATACTCATCGAGGTCCCCGGCGAGACGAGTAAAATCTGGGAGACTCGGTACGCCTTTGCAATAGTGGCTATAGACCGCGTTGAGGAGATGATAATAGAGGGCTTCTTTGGCTGATTTGATATCATTCACCCGGTCGTACCATTGGGAGAACGCGGGAGCGTCGACATTCTCGTAGTCCTGCTCGGCAGAGACAATGACAGGAACATCGATTTCGGACTTTTGCTCGTTCCTGTCGGTGGCTGCAAACACGAGGTCGATGCTCGCGGGGTCACTCCATCCAGATTTCCCGTCCGTTGAGTGGCCGTGCTTGAGGAAATCGCTAACGTCTTTCTCAACTTCGAGTACTTTCTGCTCGCTGTCGTGAACTACTTCGTAGTCTCCACGCTTTCCGGATACTTTCTTATCGAGATTGGCGTGAATGTTGATGCCAATTTCACCACCGAATTCCTCGAGGTAGTACTTTACCCAGTACTCTCGGCTAACTGATTGAGGATGCTGGTCGTAGTCATTAGAGTCGGAGTCAACCGAGTTCCGGAGTCTGGTGAGAATTTCATCGCCCTTCTCGTCGCTTAGATTGTACCTGTAGACGCTTGCATAGCCACCTCCAGGCCATGCTTTTCTGATTTTCTTGTTGCGTGTCAGGTCCATAGAGGTTCCTTTGGTGATGAACAACTTAACTTGATAGCACGGTCATCTCGTAGGATATACGATTCATCGGGAGACATCGGGAACTATGGAACCGGACGTACTGGTCGTCTCACCTTGTTCTGGCAGCAAGCGATACGACGCAGTAGCTGACTGTAGACGAGTCGACGAGAAGTCAAGGAAGGCATTGAATGAGGAGTTCCCCGAGTCTGTCGCTTCGGCGGCTGAGATGTATACGGGAAGAGAACACGGCCATATCCAGTCTGCCTTAGAACGGCTTTCGGAGGTCGCCAACGTCGATTGGCGTATCATCTCCGCCGGATTTGGGGTGCTTGCCTCGAGTACAGAGATTCCCTCCTATGAGTGCACGTTTAACGAAATCGAGCAGGTTCGAGAACGAGCAGAAAGATTTGGGCTAGACGCAGAGGAGCTGACCAACAACGGGTTGGTAGCTGCCGTCAGTCGAGAGAAGAATATCCCTCAAGACCTCCGGCAAATCTTTGCCGAAGGCTATGACTTGGTCTTCGTCGCATTGGGAACCAAGTATCTGATTGCTGCTCAGGAAGCGTTGACGTCATTGCCGGAAGAGACGGCTGCATTTGCATTCGCGTCTAAGGGGAGCAGAGAGTACATCGGGGACTGCTATTGGATTCCTGCAACCGAGTCTGAGCGGAGCCAACTTGGGACAACGTGGCTTGAACTTCGAGGGAGAGAATTACTCACTTTGGCCCAGAGTATCGTGAATCAGCAGGACCTCGAACGAATACAAGAGAATCCCGAAAGGGCACGAGAACTGAGTATTCCAAGCTAATCGATATTGGGCCAGAATATAATCTCCATCTCTCTTCCCCGAACGTCATCGTATTCTGGGCTGGATTCTTTCGGAAGCCGTGGTGGATTCTCCCCGCATTCTCTGGCGGTGAGTGCTGCGACCATCGCATCTAAAATATCGTCTCGTCCACTCTTCCCGATTACCGGAGCCCACTCAGGCTCTGTGAATGTCTCCACAGCTTCCTCATAGAGACCACGGGCATCAGTAAGATGGTTCGAGAGTAAGCCGAGTCGCTCTTCGATTCCTTCCTCTGTCTTCTTCCCGTGCGTCATGGGTTCTCCATCGTTGAGAGCCCAAAAACAAATCTCGGGGTGTGTTTCCCTGATATCGGTATCCCCTATTTTTCCCGCGAACATCTCAAAGAACTCGTCGACTTCTTGGATTCGAGGAACGATAGCCCACGCCTGGTTTTGTACGCTGAAATCTAGGGCTTTCTGGGCCTGTTTTGCCTCTTTGATGTTCTGAGCTTCGACACCTTCGCGTATGGGTGTGTAGAAGACGCTATTCCCTCTTTTTGAGCCGAGAGCTTGTTTTGCTTCGATGTCGCACGCTCTTTTTCCATTTGAACTCAGCCCAATTGGGATATCGATGAGTAGCCTATCCGCATCACGCTGATGGTGCCAAAGGTTGTATATCGAGGGATAGAAGTCCATATTAGCGTCGTCTCTATCAGTTAGACAGAAAGCAAACCAACCATTAGAAGCCCAGTCAACACCGATGTATTTGCTCATTGGTAATTTAGTCTAATATTAGACTTATCAACCCTATGCTACGGCCGGTAACTTGTTTTGAATATCTAATATTAAACTAGTTCCATCGGTTCAATATCCTTGACATAGTCTGGACAGTTACCTCCACCGAAGAGTTGGTTCCGAATCGCTCTTTGTAGCAGAACTAGGGTTGCTCGGTAATCGTCCCAGAGGTCACTTGAGCTGACATCTGGAGCGCCATGAGCTAAATAATTCCGAGATTTATAATAAAAATACTCCGGGACAGTATTTCCCATCTTAGGGTCATAGGTGCCAGAGATTGAAACTAAATCAGTCACATCTACTTGGAGGTCGTTGACAAGTTTCTCTATTTTTGCCTTTGTTCCGCCTGAAGGTGTGTTCCCTCCTGCATTTCTAAGAGCGAACAGCTCAATGGCATTTGCCAAGGTCATAAACTCACCCTCTACCGTACGGGTTGAATTAATTGTATCAACATAGTATCCGATAATCTGTTTTAATCGCAAGTCATTTCGCACGGAGGCAGTGTACGAGTCGTAGACTTCTTCTAAGTAATCCGTCTGGAAGATTGGGTGGACTAAACGATGACTAGTAAAACTACCGCCAATATCGCAGGCTCCTCGTGAATTGAATACACGAATGAAGTCAAGTGATTCTTCGTGGGTCTCAATAGATTCTCCATCTACCTGTACCAATTCTGCCTTTATTGGCGCTCCTTTGACACCTTGGACAAATGAGAGTAGCTCAAGTATCTTAAGCAGCTTTCGTTTTGCCGTTCGTAATTGACGTTCAATGTCTCCGTTGACCTCTTGCTCAATTTGAATTTTCGCCGTAAGAACCGGTGTTTTGTGGGTTTTGATGAATTTAATTCTTTCATCCGTCGTAGCAAGGTTTATTGCAGTAGCTTCCCAGTCCACTCTCTTAATTAACGTCCTTGCATCTGTCTGAGAGGTCCCGATGTCTGGATTGAAACAAAGAAGGTCGAATTCAAATGTCGTCGACTCATCTACAAATGTGTAACCATCACATCCGTCAATTGTCGCTTCTGATGGGCCCTCTAACTCAACTATCTCGTACTCAGAAGGCTTCCCTGTAACATGCTGTGCACTAATCTTCTTAGCAAATACATTCTTTAAAATGATTTCACTCCCGTCGTCAGTCTGCCCCTTGACTTGGTGATAGGCCTCATTAGGATGCTGCTGATACTCAAAGCTTGAATCTACCCTCAATTCAAGTAGCCCTGCTTCCGTGATAGAAAACTGCACGGGTCGAGATACCCCTTCGATTTCTAACTCAAGGTTGATATTCCAGTACTCATCAGATGGGTCAATCATAATGATACACCCTCAGAACTTGGTCAAAGCTATTTCCGTATCTACATTCTGCATCAAAGCAGATTCGCAGAATTCTTAGCAGTCGTCGCTACGGTTTGGAAGGCAGTCTGTATCGACTGTAGATGTCTCCTTCACTAATTCTTCAACCTCATCCAAGTCCTTGTAGAAGACACAAAGTGCAGACTCCATATCGAACATTGCACTTGGCATATCTTTCCCGAGAATGTTGTACGCATAATCTTCGAGAATATCGGTATACTGGGTCGCCTCTTCTGACTCAATCCCGCTCCCAAATATTGCCTCAAATCCCTTTGATGGATTGCTCCCAGTATCGAAGTACTCTGGCCGAATCTCCTTTGGAGCAATCCACTCGTCCCCATGGACGAATACGACCACTTCTAGCCAGTCAAACGCTGATAGAGGTCCGAAGTACGAAATGGACTTCAAAGAGTTCCATGCAGTTTTGAACGTCTTGTGAGCAGCTTCTGAATCATCGACTCCATTATCAAGGAGGCTGTTTTTTCGATACCGAAGAGTCTCAAAGAACTCGTCAAACGATTCTACTTGTTCTCCTGCAACCGATAGAGAATTTAATGATTGGAATGATTCAGCGACGTAGGAAGCATTCACTTTTCTGTGCGAGTGTCTGGTATTGTAGGCTGAGAAATCATCTAGGTCACCGCGTTCAGCAGCTGAGACAGCGTCGACAAGACTAGTAATTCCCTGATTGGCCACTATCTCATACGGAGTCACGGTCGTCCATCCTCCTGCAATGTAGGAGAAGGTAGCAAGATACGCAGTTTCTGACCTCGGAGCAAGGTTTTGCTCTGAGAGCCACTCAGATATGTTCGAGAAATGTTCCTTCTCGAACAGGCTTAGGTTTGCTGTATACGCAGCGAACTCTCTACCACGTTGGGCATTAAGTATCTCGTGAGACGGGAACTCGGACGACATTGTTCTCTATAGCATCCCCTGAATTAACCCTGGCTTGAAAATAAAGATGATACCCAAAACGTACACGGACAACGATTTGGCATCCGTGAATGTCCACTCAGCAGCATCATTGACGGCAATCATCCCCAAGATGAGGCCGACACCGAGAATTCTGGTTGACCCGTATTGATTAACGATTGACGACCAGAACTGCTCAATGAAGGGTGTAGTCATCGAGACAGCTACTACAGAAACGAGCAGAATGATGAGGGACTCGTACTTGTTCCGGAACGAACCACCAGATAGGAAGAACCCGTCTCTCGCTTCATAGAGCCATCCTCCGAGTACCATCATCGACAAGCCGGTTAAGATGGTTCCTAAGTTCTGCCCGATGAATCCAAATGGCATATTTGTCCAATAGTGATTGGTCAACCTCCCTTAATAAAGATAATCTGACCGAACTGAAAGTAAAGACGAGATATCTGTCTGGCCTTAGCTCGAATCACCTGATGTCGTAGGTAGCCAGCGGCAAGGCTCCTTCTCTGTAGATTCCCAGAAAAGATTCTAATAGGCTCGTACGATAGTGGTCATCTATAGCAATGTTCTCCATTCGTTCGTCTCCCGTGCCTCGTGATGCCCTTTCTCGATGGCTAGAATTCGAAGACGCAAGTTCGTTTTCGCCTATCTTGGGAAATTGGACGCGCGTATATCAATCAGGCGACAAGAGCTTTGAGACAGATTACGGCAGACTCCGGCAAGCATACAATGTCCAGCCTGTGCTAGTTGACTTAGACGATATTGATGAATTCCTTGATGGGGACCCCAAATCGCAAGCCCCTCGCCTGATATTCTCAGGAGGAACTCCTGCTTGGAGTTCTGAAGAGGGGGACCACTGGGACGACGAATCTACGAAGTCCGTCAACGGAGTAGAAGCACGCCGTTTTCTCACGAAACTCCGGTATGATGCGCCTCGAGTCGAGCACGGAATTCTGAGCTTCCACACACTCGTAGAAGATGGTCTGAGGAATTTTCGCTCCCATGAAACTGACGACCATGTCATCCGGTTTGATGAGGATGCTTGGGAGGAACGGGCGGAACAATCTGGATTCATTACAGACAATCTACTGTCAATGGATATCCAGACCGGATATCTATTAGACTATCTTGATGCTCGAAATGCAGCGCTCGTTCTAGCATATTTTCAATCACGGAGTCTCCGCGAATCAACTATAGAAGTCGACATCGACGATGACGGTTGGACCGAGTTAGAAGTAGATGGATTTCCAGCAAAGAAGCTCTCACGGTATGTTGATGGGCTAGATGAGCGATATCCACATATAGAATTACATTGTTTCTATGCGATTTTGCCTTCTTCAGCAAACCGGAGTGCAGAGGAAGAGGCTAGCCAGAATCGACAAATTCCCTTTAGAACAATTCGTGGGGATTCCTACTCACCGGATGATGTGGAAAACCAGCGCGGGTTTGAGGATGCTGGATTAAAACGTCCAGCACATGGGGCACAGAGCTTAGAAGAGGCAATGAGCTTCTATGACTGGGTCTTCTTCGAGTAGTTGGATAGCGTGACCAGGATTCACCGATCAGTGATACCTCTCATCCTGAACTGAGTTCTTTCCCACCGAGGATGGACTGGAGCTGTTCAGGCGGATCTAGTCCTCGCCGTTTCCACGTGGCTAACATGGTCGTGATCGTCTCGTGAATCTGGACCCCTTCGGCTGAGCGGAGGGTCCGGAACATCTTCCGCAGCACAACTTGCTCGCGCAGAGCGCGCTCTGCGCGATTATTCGTCGAATCGACGTCTGGCTCTGTGACGAACGTCAGCCAGTGGCCTAACCCGTTCCTGATCTTCTCGATCAGCTTCTGGACCTCCTGTGCCTCATAGTCTTCCCTGATCAGGCCTTCCAGATGTAACGACGCCTCCGCCCGCTTCTGCTCGCGGGCGGAGGCGGATGGATCCTCCTTGTCGAACGCCGTTAAATCGTCATGGAGAGCGTGTAACTCCGCAGATAACTTCTCTGCTTCCTCGTACCGTTCAGCAACGTACTCCGCCTCCCGCAACAGATGTGCCCAGCACCGCTGGAGCTTCGTGTGATAGCTCGGATACGCTGACCAACCGTCACAGCTGAGCGTCGAGTCCTCGGCGAATTCCTCGCCGAGGACGTCCTCTAACACCTGGCTTCCACGACTCTCATCAACCCAGAACAGCACCTCTTCGTCAGTAACGAACGTCCACGCCCAGTGTTGCTCTCCGTCAACAGGAAATCCCGTTTCATCGCAGTAGACGACGTCACTTTCCTGAATACGGGCTTTGACATCGTCATACGCGGGTCGCAGCCGGTCTGCGACCCGCTTGGTCAGGTTGTAGATCGTCCGATGAGAGATGGGAATATCGAGTTCCCAATCAAACAGCTCCGCCTGTTTACGGTTCGGAAGTCGCTGATGGAACCTACCGAGGGCGGTTTGGGCCATGATATTCGGCCCAAACCGCCCGGTTTCCGGGCAGTCAGGATGTTCAGCAACGACCTCGTTTCCACAGGAACAGCGGTGTTTGCCGAGTTTGTACTCGATGACAGTGGTTGGAATGGGAAGAGGAATGTCGATAACAGTTCGTGAGACGTAGCTGTCCGGGTTAGAGAGGCTTTGCTCACAATCTGGACAATATCCCTGATCGACTCGAATAGTCTCCTCTGGTTCAGGTGGCGGTCGAGTTGTTCCTTCGTGACCTTCGCTACGTCCTGGGGATGAGTCGCTGGCGGCGTCAGCGTCGCCGCCAGCGTCGTCTTCCTGGTTTTCGTCCTTTTCCTCGTCGCTGTCGTCGTTGCCAGGTGATCCAGCCGCACCACCCTGCTTACTGGGTGGTGTGTTTGGGTTTTCGTACCTCTTGAGGCGAGTCTCAAGTTGTTCGATCTGTTGTTGCTGTGCAGCGAGTTGGCGACGGAGAAGACGGTTCTCAAGCTTCTGGACTACGAGTTGCTGGCGGAGATGCGTACTGTTCTCGGTGCGGATCGCGGAATCTATCGATTCCGGCGATCCGCCAATCCCCAGCGACACACTTGGTTCACCATTGAGAGACCATTCATGAGACTGCTACGAAATCGGTCTGACGGCAAATCGCTATCCAACTACTTCTTCGATATGAGCGTGCTGGAAAAATACATCCAGGCCGATGACGGACATGTGAATTGGTGGTCTCGGCAAGGAGGGGACGTTGCTTGGAAGGATATCTTCTCTGAACGAGTTTATCGGAACGACGAGTTCGAAGTCGCGTTACTACTTGACGACTTAGCGCACATTCCTGACCAAGAGATTCCTCACTGGAAGACTCATAATATTGCCCCGTCCGGTGGTATTCCAGAGGAGGGAATTACAAATTTTGTATTGGGCGAATTTGTCGACACAGAGTCATACAGCGACCAGGTACTAAATGCGGTTACATCATTAAACGAGATAGTTGGAGAGGAATACAACAAATCAATTTTTGAAGCTTTAGAGGAGTCCGACCCAACTCATCTCGTAATTATGCCTTCACGGAACGAGCAAGATGCCCTTTTAGACAGCATGGATGCACTAAATAAGGTGTTTTTTGAGAGAATTGATACGGAGAGTATTCGAGAAATTCTCCCCGAGGAACGGAAGGAGGATGTCGAGGGGTCGAAATCAGCCTTGTTTGAACTTGCAGCTGACCATCTGGGTAATGAGGAGGCGGGAGAAGTGTTTGAGCCAATAAACGGAGTATATGACCTGAGGGTCGTAGCAGACCATCGGAGTGCGTCTAGTAAATGGGAGCGAGGAATGGACTCATTCGGCATCTCTCCTGATACGGCGAACTACCGCGAGGCCTACTGCAACATCATGGAACAGCTTTCTGAATCAATTATCAGGATTAGCGATGCTATCGACACTTCTGCTACAGAGGACCCCTGAGTAGACCGCCGCGCCGTCTATCGGTTTAAGTATGAATCGAGCATTCTTCTATAAATAGTTTTGTAGGTCGGTAATGGTTACTGGTTCGAGTGCGTGTTCGTTCAAAAAGCGCGCAATCTGAGTTACTTCGTTTGGGAAGCGAGTTCAGTTGTAGGCAGCCGTCGAGCATTCCACAACATAGGGAGCATCTCGATGTGTATCCCTGCGATGTCTATCGATTTGGGCGAGAATCGACGCATCTCCTATAAATAGTTTCATGAGTCGGTAATAGTTACTGGTTCGAGTGCCGAGGCCACCGATTCCTGCGTTGCAGTCTGGGCGTCACTTCCAGTTGGCCGCACCGAGATGGAGTAGTAGAGGCACGGTCCTGGAGGGTCGACGCACGCCGACTCGAGCAGCCACCTCGGTCCGCCTCGACCGGCCCGATCGGTCGCCTCGAGAATGTTATACGTGAACACCACACGTTATTCGACTGACCTGCTGTCGTCCCGTCGAACCGCCTCCCGTGTCCCGATTTCCGTTCGATCCTCCGGCCGTCGATAGCCGGTTCGTCGATTATCGAGAATGCGATCGAAAGAAGATGAGTTATCCGTCAGGAGCGCAGTGGTCGAGATAGCTACCGAAAAACAACCATGTCTGGCAAGTACGACCTCGTGATCGTCGGGGGCGGTATCAGCGGTGCGTCCCTGCTTTACACGACCGCGAAGTTTACCGACATCGACTCCATCGCACTGATCGAGAAGGAATCCGAGATCGCGGCGATCAACTCCCACCACACGAACAACTCCCAGACGCTTCACTTCGGCGACATCGAGACCAACTACACCCTCGAGAAGGCCGAGGAGGTCAAAGAGGGCGCAGAGCTCCTGGCGGGCTATCTGGAGAACTACGACCCCGACCGGGAGATGCACGCAAAGCGCAGCAAGATGGTCCTCGGGGTCGGCGACGAGGAGGTCGCGAAACTCGAGCGCCGCTACGACGAGGAGGGCTTTGGCGACCTCTTCCCGAAACTTCAGCCGATCGGCCGCGAGGAGATCGCCGACCTCGAGCCCAAGGTCGTCGAGGGTCGTGACCCGAGCAAGGACCTGCTCGCGCTCCAGACGCCGGACGGCTACGTCGTCGACTACGGCGAGGCCTCCAAATCGTTCGTCGAACAGGCGGAGGCGGTCGACGGCGTCGACGTCTACACCGGAACGGAAGTGACGGACATCACGCCGACGCTCGACGGCTACACGATCGAGACGACCCGCGGCCGGTTCGACTGTGACGCCACGGTCGTCGCTGCTGGCTCCCACAGCCTCCAGATCGCACAGGAACTCGGTTACGGGCAGGACAAGGTCCTGCTCCCGGTCGCGGGCAGTTTCTTCCTCGCCGACGACCTCCTGAACGGGAAAGTCTACACGCTCCAGATGAAGAAGCTCCCGTTCGCCGCAGTCCACGGCGACGCAGACGTCCACGACTCCTCGATCACCCGGTTCGGTCCGACCGCGAAACTCGTCCCCGCCCTCGAGCGCGGTCGCCTCTCGACAGTCAAGGACTTCCTCGACGTGTTCGGGTTGAACGCCGCGTCGTTCCTGAGCTACGGGAACATCCTCGCGGACCGCATCCTCCTGCCGTACGTCCTCCGGAACCTCGTCTACGACGTCCCGAAGGTCGGCGCGAAGGAGTTCCTCCCGCACGTCCAGAAGGTCGTCCCGAGCGTCGACCTCGAGGACATCGAACGTGCGAAAGGCTACGGTGGCGTCCGCCCGCAGATCGTCGACCTCAAGAACAAGTCGCTGGACATGGGCGAGGCGAAGATCGTCGGCGACGACATCATCTTCAACATCACGCCGTCGCCGGGTGCCTCGACGTGTCTCAAGAACGCGATGCGGGACACCCACAAGATCGTCGAGTTCCTCGACGGCGAGTACGAGTTCGACGAGTCGGCGTTCCGCGAGGACACTATCGACAATTTCCCGCGTGCGGACGCGGGCGGTGTCGCTCCCGGCGTGGCCGACGACTCCTCCGATGCGGACGCCGTCGACGACGACGCGAGTACGGACGACGCCGACGACTCCCCAGGTGCGGACACCCTCGACGACGTCCCCGCTGCGGACGACTGACCGAGGTCGTCGGACGCCCCACGAACTGTTCTGCTTCGACGCTTCAGATCACTCGAGGTCGAGACGTTCGCCTCGCCGGCCGTTCGCGCCGGTCAGCGGGTGGAGCGATCCTGCGCCGAGCGGAACGTCCGGATGGTATCCCGCTTGCCCGACCTGGTGTCGACCTCGAGAAAGCCCAGGTCGGTGAAGATGCGATGCCAGTCGCGGTAGTACAGGGGGACGTCGTCGTTGACGTATTTCACGTCGGGTTCGGCCGCGTCAGTCTCGCGTTCGCGCTCGCTCTCGACCGTGATGAGGAGGTCGTCAGCGATCCGGACCAGGTCCGTGAAGACCCACTCGGCGTTGGGGTGGATGTGCTGGAGCGTCTCCACCGAGTAGACCGCGTCGAACTGGCCGTCGTCGAAGTCGCCGACGACGTCTTCGATCGCCTCGAGATAGAACGTTCCGTCGGCGGCGAGGTCGGGGTAGGTTTCTTCCATCACGTCGAACGCGTCGTCGTTGACCTCGATCCCGGCCAGATTCTCGAAACCGTGTTCGTAGAGGTGCGAGAGGTGCCGGCCCGAGCTACAGCCGAGTTCGAGGACGGTTGCGTCCCTGTCGACGAACCGCTCGAGAAGAGCGCGAATCGTCTCGCTCGTTTCGTCCGGACCGTAGTAGGCGTAATACTCCGGCGAGTACTCTCCAGACCGCTCTGCCCACTGCCGGCGAACCTCGTTAGAATTCACAACTAGTAACTCTTCGCGTACACGCATAGTCTCGTCGGACGTCGTCCGGCCCCTGAAGGCCGTCGGTAGCCCCCTGCGGCCGGCCACGAATTCGATTCGAGAAGTGTGGCTTCTGCGAGAGTTCCCACGCGTTGTGACGAATCGGAACTCACAGCCGCCACGACCCAACGATTGTAGTCGAATGTTCACAAAAACAGATTTTATAAAAACGATCGGACTCGAAGATACTGTTTTGGAGTACGAATGCGGAACTCTTAAGCGTGTACCCGGTCTCGAGTTAATTGCAATGGCAAACGGTAAGGTTGATTTCTTCAACGACACTGGCGGCTACGGTTTCATCTCGACGGACGATGCAGACGACGACGTGTTCTTCCACATGGAGGACGTTGGCGGTGAGGATCTGACGGAAGGGACCGAAATCGAATTCGACATCGAACAGGCCCCCAAAGGCCCGCGCGCGACGAACGTCGTCCGCGTATAACGGCATATAACGAGGTCGTACTGCCGTCTCGAGACGGCATCGCGTCCCTTCGTTTCTTTCGACGATCGACTCGAGAGACGCGTCACCGCTTCGGGTGGCGTTCGCTGGGCTCGAGCGGTCGGGCTCTGCCCGTGCCGCACGCGAGCATTTTTGTCCGTTCCGCGACGTGTTGAGTTCGATGGCAACGACAGTCACTGGTACGGTTCAGGGGATGGGGAACCAAGCGAATCCGGCCTTTGCCGTCGGCGTGGTCGTCGCTCCGGTCGCGGCGTTGCTGTACGCGATCCAGTTCGGATCGATCCAGCTCCACACCTACGTCCACGTCATGGCAGGCGTGCTCTGGACGGGGATCGACCTGTTCATGGCGATGGTTCTCGGGCCGGTCCTCGGCAGTCTCGCGGTTTCGGAACGCGCCAGCGTCTTCGAGCGGTTCACGCCCAAGATGACGTTTCTGATGCCGACGCTGGCGTTCGTCACGATTTTCGGTGGGATCACACTCGCGATACGGCTCGCGATCTTTCCCCACGCACAGTCGTGGATCGCACTGTTTTCGACGTTCGCCGTCGTTCCGGCACTCCTCCTGATCGGCGCGCAGTTCGACGCGTTTCGCGACCGACGGTGGCAGGCGGTCTTCGGGGTCGCGGTGGTCGCCCACGTCGCCTACCTCGCCGCGACGCTGCCCGAATTCGCGCTCACGACGCCGTCGATCGCGGTCGCACTCGTGATCGTCACCGTCCTCACCGTACTCGGGTTCGGCGTGTTGCTGCCCGGCGAAGCCCGTATCTACCTCGAGATGACGGCTGCCGATCCCGATCCGGACGTCATCAGCCGGTACGGAATGCGAAATGCGAAGCTCAGCGGAGTCCAGGGTGTCTTTCAACTGACGATCGTCGTCGTGATGGTGTCCATCCGGTGGGGCGGATTCTGAAGGCGTCCTGATCAGCCCACTTCGTTCGCACCGCCTGGTAACCGGTCGGTTACGACCCGTACGTCTTCGCCGCTCGAGTGACAATGATGGTCGCGACTGTGTACCAGGGCAACCGCACGACGGGTCACGGGTGTCCCGGAACTGACTCGCAACCATCGTTACGAGGGGTGGCGTCGTCCGACCGACCTCGAGAACTGCCACGCGGTCTCTTCAAGCTGCTTATATTAATTATAATTCGTGATCTGATTCGACGAACGTTCACTGATACTGTCGATTCGCGTGTGGTTATCGAACTCACGTCGAAACGTTGAAAACCGGCTCGGACAACGCACGGGTATGGAACGAAGGTTTAGCATGGATCGTCGCGCGTATCTGCGGACCGTCGGCGTCGCGGGAGCGTCCGCTGCCGTCGCCGGCTGTCTCGGCGGGAGCGGTGACGACGTCATCGTCCCCGGGACGGCGTCTGGCTTCCCACCGTTCGAGTTCACCGAGGACGGCGAACTGGTCGGCTTCGACGTCGACCTCGCGGAGGAAGTCATCGAGCGTGCTGGCTACGAGGTCGGCGACTGGACCGACATCGAGTTCGACTCGCTGATCCCGTCGTTGACCGAGGGCGACATCGACTTCATCGCTGCGGCGATGACGATCGAGCCGGATCGCGAGGAGGTTATCGCCTTCTCGGACCACTACTACGAGTCCGATCAGTCCGTCCTCGTCACGGAGGACGGCGACTTCGCCCCCGAGAGCGTCGACGACCTCGAGGGCGTCCGCGTCGGTGCCCAGTCCGGCACGACCGGCGAGGGACAGGTCGAAACCCTCGTCGACGAGGGAACCGTCTCCGGGGACGACTTCCGCCGCTACGACAACTACACGCTCGCCGTCCAGGACCTGGAGAACGGCAACGTCGACGCCGTCGTCGTCGACGTTCCGGTGGCGAACAACTTCGCCGACAGCCGGGCGGTCGAGGTCGCGTTCGTCATCGAGACCGGCGAAGTGTTCGGCTTCGGTATGCGACAGGACGACGACCGACTCGCGGACGTAAACGACGCACTCGCCGAGGTCCAGGACGACGGGACGTACGACGACCTCGTCGATCAGTGGTTCGAGTGAGATAGATGGACCCCGTCCTGTTGCAAGCCAGTGACTGGCAGTTCGTGCTCGAAAACTGGCAGTTCCTGCTTCTCGGGACAGCCGTCACGGTACTGCTGACCGCGACGAGTCTCGGACTGGGCTTTCTCACCGGATTCCCGGCCGGAGCCATCGAAGTGTACGGCTCCGGACGACTGCAAGCGGCCGTCAGCACCGCGGGCGTCGTGTTGCGGGGGACGCCCATCGTCGTGTTGATCGTGCTGTTTTTCTTCGGGCTGCCTCTCCCCCGACTCGGCACGGTACCGCTGCTGGAGGTCGACCTGAAGGCGTTCGTCGCGGCGACGCTAGCGCTGGGCCTGCGCAGTGCAGCCTACCAGGCGCAGGTGTTCCGCGGGGCGATCCAGTCGATCGGCGAGGGACAGATGGAGGCCGCCCGTTCGATCGGCATGAGCGAACGGCAGGCGATCCAGCACGTCATCTTCCCGCAGGCGGTTCGACGCTCGATTCCCGGCTTCCAGAACGAGTTTACGATCGTCCTGAAGGACACGAGCGTCGCCTTCGCGATCGGCCTTGCCGAACTGCTCACGCGGGCCGAACAGCTCTACCTCCAGCCCGGTCGCGGTACCGCGGTCATGGAGGTTCTCATCACTATCAGTGCGGTGTACTTCGTGCTCACGTTCACCACGAATCGCACGCTCGACTACCTCAACGAGGTCTACGCCGTTCCTGGAGGAAACGAATGACTCTACTACGCGTCGAACACGTCGACAAGTCGTACGGCGACGAGGAGGTACTGCACGACGTCAGCTTCGAGATGCAACGACAGGACGTCGAAGTGATCGTCGGCCCCAGCGGCTCCGGCAAATCGACGCTGCTGCGGTGTGTCAACCGTCTCACCGAGATCGACGATGGGGCGATCTACCTCGACGGCGAGGAGATCCACGCTCTCGACGAGAACGAACTCCGCCGTCGCGTCGGCATGGTGTTCCAGGACTTCAACCTGTTTGCCCACCGCACTGCTCGAGGGAACGTCACGCTCGGCCTGCGTCAGGTGCTCGGCATGCCCCGCGAGGAGGCCGAGGCGACGGCCGACGACTACCTCGAGCGCGTCGGCCTCGCCGACCAGGCAGAGTCGTACCCGGCCGAACTCTCCGGTGGCCAGCAACAGCGGGTCGGCATCGCCCGCGCGCTGGCGATGGAGCCGGAACTTATCCTCTTCGACGAACCGACGAGCGCGCTCGACCCCGAACTCATCGGCGAGGTGTTGAGCGTGATGCGCGACCTCGCCGACGAGGGCACGACGATGCTGTGTGTCACCCACGAGATGGGCTTTGCCCGATCGGCAGCCTCGCGGATCACGTTCCTCGACGACGGTCGCATCGTCGAGCGCGGACCACCGGAAACGCTGTTCGAAGACCCCGAACACGAGCGAACGCGCGCGTTCCTCGGCGAACTGGCTGGCATCCAATGACGACGACGGACGTAGACCAGACTGCGGTCGGCGAACTCCCTGGGCGTCGGCGGTTCGTGGTCGGTGTCGTCGGCGTCGTCTTCTGGGCGTGGCTGCTTGCCCGCTGGGCCTCCCACAACACGCTGCTGGACCGGCTGTTCACCGCCCTCGGTGCGCCGAATCTCGTCCAGTCGGAACTGGGCGTCCGCCAGCGCGAGCCGTGGCTCCCGGCCGAACCGTTCCAGGCCGCTTCCAACGGCGTCGCCGACGTCGCCGCGTCGCTCGGCCCCGCGAGCGTGTTGCTCGAGTGGCTCGCCTGGCTGTTCGACCTCGCGGCGTTCGCGACGACGATCGGTCCACAGCTGGCCGCCGGCGCGTTCGTCACAGTCTACCTGACGGTCCTGTCGATGTTCTTCGGCCTGCTCATTGCCGTTCCGCTGTCGGTCGCCCGGGTCTACGGCGGGCCCGTCCTCAGTCGCATCTCCCTCGCGTACACGGAACTCATCCGGGGGACGCCCCTGCTCGCCCAGCTATTTTTCCTCTACTTCGGGCTGCCGCTTGCAGGGTTTATCGACAGCTTCGGCGTCGTCGGCAGCGGCGGCGTCCCGCGAGCGGCCGTCTTCGTCGCCATCGTCGGCTTTACGATCAACTCCTCGGCCTATCAGGCGGAGTACATCAGGGCCGCCCTGCAGTCGGTCGACCCCGGACAGCTGACCGCGGCGCGCTCGATCGGGCTCTCGAAGCTCCAGGGAATCCGGTACGTCGTTCTCCCGCAGGGACTTCGCTTCGCGATTCCGGGGTGGACCAACGAGTTCGTCTACCTCATCAAGTACTCCTCGCTGGCGGCGTTCATCACCGTTCCCGAACTGTTCCGCCGCGCCCGAAACATCGGCTCGGACACGTTCCAGTTCACGGACGTCTACGTCATCGTGGCCCTGTTCTACCTCGCGCTGGTGTTGACGACGGCGCTCGCGATGGGCAAACTCGAGCAGGCGGTCGCGATTCCGGGGCTCGGACGGAGTGCCGATCGCGACTGATACTGCCGGACAACACGGTTCAGACGTCGATCGCACTCGAGACGCTGTCGTCGCTGCCGACAGCCGTCGAGACGCGATCGAGTAGTCACTGACTGTTGTCCGGTAGTATGAACCCTGGCCGGCGGAACCGACGCTGTAACGACGACGGCCGTCCTCTCTACGACGGTGAAGTACGACCGCATCCGCGCGAAACGACCGACGCACGACCTCGAGGCGTGGCAGGTCGGAACGATCGAGCGCGTCGACGACCGCGACGGCCACTGTGCCGTCGACGTTTCGACACCAGACGGACAGCGAGTGACGCTGATCGTTTCGCTCGAGCTTCGGGACCTCTTCGTCCGTCGGCTCGACCTCGAGCCCGACGAAACGCCCGTCGGCGAACGAGTCTGGTACAGGCGACGGACGTGACTCGAGCCGTCCGAGTTCCCGTCGCGTCCGCGCTCACCAGTCGAACTCCTCGTGGATCGCCCGCCCGTCGTCGTTCAGCACCGGCCCGACGACGTCGGTGACGCCCTCGAGGATCTCCCTGGCGCGGACCTGTGTCTCCCGCCCGGTGAACGCGGCGATCTCGTCGCCACCGACGCTGTAGACGATCCGCCCGAGACCGGCATACCGGAGCCCGCCGGCGCACATCGGACACGGCTCGGTACTCGTGTACATGACGGTCTCGGCGCGTGTTTCGGGCTCGAGTTCCCGCCGGGCGCGGTACGCGAGGTGGAGTTCGGGGTGGCGGCGAACGTCGTCTTCGGTCACGACGCGGTTCGACGCCTCCATGACGATCTCGTCGTCGCGAACGAGCACGGAGCCGAAGGGTCGGTCGCCGCGAGCGACGGCCTCACGCGCCAGTCCGAACGCCCGACGCATGTGCGATTCGTGGTCGAACGTCTCGAAACTCGAGTCGGTCACGCTTCGGACGACGGCCCGGGAAGACAAGTATACTGGTGGCTACGGCTGGCACTCGACGGGACGTGACCGAGCATCGTCGAGCGTCGTCGGCGTTTTCGGTGTCGCCGGCACCCGATCAGTTCCACGGCGCGTCCTCGAAGTCGACCTGCCGTCGCTCGCGGTCGATGGCGTCGATCCGCGCCAGGTCTTCGTCGGACAGCGACAGTTGTTGCGCCTCGCGGTTCTCCCGGATGTGGGCCTCCGAGGTCGCTTTCGGGATGGCGACGACCTCGTCTTTCGACAGCAACCACGCGAGGCTGACCTGCGCCGGCGTCGCCCCGTGTTTCTCGGCGATCTCGACCAGCTCCGGAACTTCGGCCACCGACCCCTTCGCCAGCGGCGAGTACGCGACAAGGTGGTGGCCGTGCTCGCGAGCATACGCGCGCAGCTCCTCTTGCTGGAGCAGCGGATGACACTCGACCTGGTGTGCGAAAAGCGGCGCGTCGAGGTGGTCGAGTGCCTCCTCGAGCAGTTCGGGCGTGAAGTTCGAGAGGCCGACGTGGCGAATCAGGCCCTCGTCGTAGAGCCGGTCGAACGCCGCGAGCGTCTCTTCTGTGTCGTACGTCCGCAGCGGCCAGTGGACGTACAGGAGATCGACGACGTCGACGTCCAGTCGGTCACGAGACGCGCGGGCGCACTCGAGGACGTCGTCGTACGCGAGGTTGCTCGAGTGGAGCTTCGTCGCCACGAAGACGTCCTCGCGGTCGACGTCAGCGGCGGCGATGCCCTCGCCGACGGCGGCTTCGTTCTCGTACATTTCGGCGGTGTCGACGTGCCGGTAGCCGAGGTTCAGCGCGGTTTCGACGCTCGCCGCACAGACCTCGGGATCGGTGTTCTGGTAGGTTCCGAGTCCGATCGGAGGCAGTTCGTCGCTCATCGAGAGACGCGTCGGCCGACTGGCTAATGGGTGTTCCGACGATCCAGGCCGGTTCACTCGAGGAGGACGGAAGAGGGCGTCACTCGTCCTCGAGGTCGCGCAGGATCCGATCCGCCTCGTCTGTCGTCACGTAGTAGGTGTGTTTGCGGTGGGTCTCGGTCTTCGGCTTGAGTTTCCGCTCGGTGCCCTTGATGATCGACCCCTCGTAGGTTCGCACGAGGCCGACCCGCTGCATGGCCGCGTAGAGCCGCCGGACGTACTCGAAGTCCATCTCGAGTTCGTTCGCGGTCATCCGCGGGAGTCGGGGCCGCCACGAGAGAGGCGACGAGCGAGCGTCCTGGCGTCCTCGATCCACCGCAGGAAGTTCTCCTTGCCCTCGCGTTCGTCGAGAAAGCGCAGCAGGTGATCGCCCTCGCGAGAGAGACGATAGTAGGTGTGGTGCTGGTGGGTCTCGAGTGCACGCTTGAGTTTCACGTCTCGCCGTTTCAGCATCCCGGACTCGATGCGCTCTATCACGCCGCCGTCCTCGAGTTCCGTGCACGTCTCGGCGGTCTGCTCGCGGTCGGCGTTCAGGTGGCCCGCCATCGACCGCGGGTAGTCGCCTTTGACGTCCTTGAGGTGATAACAGATCAGAAATGCCAGCGGTTCGGGCGGAACCTGCGCCAGTTCGCCCGCGACGGCCTCTCGCTCCTCCAGTTTGTCCTCGAGTTCGGACGCGCGTTCGTAGCGTCGCTGGGCGTTCTCGGCGGCATCCCGGTCGAGATCCAGCGTGACCTCGATCTCGTCGCCGGTCGGCGTCTCGAGCGCCAGCGTGAGTTCGCCGGTCTCCCAGTGGTCGCCCGACTCGTTTCGGGCGCGCTCGAGAGCGTCCGTGACGGTCTCGATGCGGGTGAATATGGTGTCCGCCTCCGTGCGAAGCCGATCGATCTCGGCTCGTGACACCACCATCGTCCCAGAGAGTACGGGTTGGTGACGTATATACTGTCTGCTGTCCCCGTCTCCCGGAGCCTGCCGGACGGGTCGCGGGTACGGCGGAACTGACTACAGTCGACGGTATCCGTTCGTCGCTAGAGTTCGAAGACCTCGCGACGCCACTCCGCCGCGATCCGGTCGAGATCCCGTTCGACGTTCGAGGCAGAGAACGTGTCGCCCGTTCCGCTCCACTCGATGGAGAGCTTCGAAATCGGTGCCAGTGCGAGTCCACTGACGGTGATCGGTCCCTCGGCCGTGTGCACGACCCACTCGGTTCGGAGCCCGGTCGACGTTCGCGTGACGTCGTCGATCTGGGCGTCTGCGGCCGCCCACCGTTCGACGAGTCCGTCGGTGAGCCGGCGAAGCCGGCGTTCGCCGAGGAGGTGACTCCCGATTCCGCCGCCGGCGAGCACGCCGAAGGCGACGACCGCCACGACCGGCCCGCCGTAGGGAAGGTTCAACGACGCCGCGACGGCGGCGATCACGACGACGAGCGCGACGACTCTCGCGTCGTGTGCGCTCGGGACGGTGCCGTTCCAGTCGGCGTCCTGTGACTGCTGGTCGAGATGCATATCGAAGCGTGTGCGGGAGTCACGACAGCGTCGGGATAACGGTTCGCCTGCCTCACTCCTCGCTTTACGTCGTGACTCGCCCTCGATCGGTGTCTGGCATCTCGCCCCGAAGAAGGATACTCGTGGTCCTCGTCGGGTCGCGTATGGACGACGAGCGCACGTCGCGAGCGCGCAGCGACCTCGTCGACCACCTCCGGCGAACCGGTCGAATCCACTCGAGTAGCGTCGCGGCGGCGGTCGAGGCGGTCCCTCGCCACGAGTTCGTTCCGGAGTCGGCCCGCGACCGGGCCTACGAGGACCGGCCGCTCGAGATCGGCCGGGGACAGGTCGTCACCGCGCCACACCTCGTCGCCCAGATGACCGAACTGCTCGAACTGGATCGGGGCCACCGGGTCCTCGAGGTCGGGACGGGAAGCGGCTATCACGCGGCCGTGATGGCCGAGATCGTCGGCCCGGAGCGCGTCTTCTCCCTCGAGCGGTTCCCCGACCTCGCGACGCGGGCGCGGGACGCCCTCGAGCGGACCGGGTACGGCGACGTGACGGTGATCGTCGGCGACGGCTCGCTGGGGCTCCCTCGCGCCGGCCCGTTCGACCGGATCAGCGTGGCGGCCGTCGCGCCGTCGGTACCCGATCCGCTCGGCGACCAACTGACCGACGACGGGACGATGGTGATCCCGCTTGGACCTCGCGAGGGGCCACACGAACTCCACCTCGTCGAGCGTGCCGACGGGCGACTCGAGCGGACACCACACGGGCGGGTGCGGTTCGTCCCGCTGATCGGTCGGTACGGATTCGAGCGGTAGCGACGTGCCGTCGGCTACTCCTCCCACGACGTACTCCTGTCGGCGGGACGGGGCGGTGCCTCCGGATCGGCCATCGTCGGCCGGTCGTCGGGAATCGGCGCCTCGCGCCAGTCACCGACGGGGACGTCGCCGCGTTCGGCGCGGCGCTCCTGTCTCTCGAACACCTCGGTGACTCGCTCGTCGCCGTCGCTCGCGTCGCGTTCGATATTTTCGGGGAGACTGCTCGAGAACTCGTTGTCGACGAACCGGTTGTCGTCGCCGGCGGGCGTCCCGAGTGCGAGGTCCGCCGTTCCCGATCCCGAGACGTCGTTTCCCCGGACGGCGTTCCCCGCCGGTTCGACGACGTTGTGCTGGGCGACGATTCCGAAGTGCTCGTGGTCGCGGACCTCGTTGTCCTCGATCAGGTTCTCCCGACCGCCCCAGACGAGGATTCCCGCGCCGAACGGTGCGTAGATCGACGGGGCGTCGAGTTCGTCGTTCTCGTACACCTCGTTGCCCACGACGTGTGCCGACCGCTGTGGCGAGTCGCGCTCGTCGAGCGTGTTCGGGACGATTCCGACCCTGTTGTGTCGCCACGTCGAGTCCCGAATCGTCAGGTTCCCGCCCGCGCTCGTCCCCGAGTAGCCCATGTCGTTGTACTCGGCGACCACGTTCGAGACGACTGCGTCGAACGGGTGGTTTCGCCCGAGGTAGAAGCCGGCGTCGGGATGGCCCGAGGCGTAACTATGTTCGAATCGGCCGTCTCGAGATCGGTAGGCGTAGATCCCGTACGTCCCGTCGTTGTACGCTGTGAGGTAGCTACCCCGGAACCCCTCGACGTCCGTCCAGTAGAAGGCGGTGCCCGTGTAGTGGCGGGCGGTCATGTTCTCGAGGGCGACCCCGTCCGCCTCGACGTGAATCCCGTAGGCTCGCTCGAACGCGCCGTCGAGGACGACGTCGTTGCGGTCGATGCCCCGGATCGTGAGCCCCGGCGTCGTGACGTCGACGGTCTCCTCGTAGGTTCCCGGCTCCACGAGGACCAGGTCGCCGGCCCCGGCGGCGTCGACGCCGTCCTGTACCGTCGGCTGGTCGTCGGGAACGCGAACGGTGTCGAAGTCGTCCGCGTCGTCCTGCGTCGTCGACGGCATCGTACAGCCGGCGACGCCCGCGAATCCCGCGACGGCCGCCGTTCGAAGCATTCGTCTCCGCGTTCGTTCCACCTCGATCACCCGACCCACGACCTACCGCGAGCAGTCGCTTCGTTCTTGGGGGTCGCTCGAACTCACGACGGATCGAGTCGTCGCCCTCGAAAACGGGACTCGAGGCGCTATCGTTTTCTGAGTTCACTCGCTACTGTCACGTATGCCCGATAGCAGTCTACACGTGGAGGGTCGTCGCGTTGGCACCGTCGGTGACGCGACGAGCGCCTTCCGGTCTCGCGTCCGGAACGATCTGCAGCGGCGACGGAGGAACGGATGGTAGACGTCGCGCTCTCGATCACTCGAGTGCTCGTCGCGCTCTTTCTCGTCTTCCTGAACGGCTTTTTCGTCGCCTCCGAGTTCGCGTTCGTCCGGATCCGTTCGACGTCGGTCGAGACGCTCGTCGACGAGGGGAAGGCGGGTGCGGACACGCTCGCGGAAGCCGTCGAGAATCTAGACGACTACCTCGCGGTCACGCAACTCGGCATCACGATCGCCTCGCTGGGTCTCGGGTGGATCGGCGAACCGGCCGTGGCGGCGCTTCTCACGCCGGTGCTCGCGCCGGTACTCCCCGAGGGCGTCATCCACCTCGTGTCCTTCGCGGTCGGCTTCAGCGTCATCACGTTCCTGCACGTCGTGTTCGGGGAACTCGCGCCGAAGACGATCGCCATCCAGGAAGCCGAACGGATCGCGCTCCTCGTCGCGCCACCGATGAAGCTCTTTTATTACCTGTTCGTTCCCGGTATCATCGTCTTCAACGGCACTGCCAACTTCTTTACGCGACTCGTCGGCGTCTCCCCCGCTTCCGAGACCGAAGAGACCCTCACCGAAGAGGAGATCCTGATGGTGCTGACGCGGTCGGGGAGAAAAGGGCAGATCGACATGGAGGAAGTCGAGATCATCGAACGGGTCTTCGAACTCGACGACACGACGGTTCGCGACGTCATGATCCCACGTCCGGACGTGGTGAGCGTCCCGTCCGACCTTCCCCTGTCGGAACTCCGTGCGCTCGTCGTCGAGGCGGGTCACACCCGGTATCCCGTCCTGGACGCCGAGAACGACGACCAGATCGTCGGCTTCGTCGACGTCAAGGACGTTCTGCGAGTGAGTGAGGTCGGTGGCGACGCCGATTCTGTGGTTGCCGGTGACGTCGCTCGCGAGGTCGCGATCGTCCCGGAAACTGGCCGCCTCGACGAACTCCTCAGGGAGTTCCAGGACGAGGAGTGCCAGCTCGCGGCGGTGATCGACGAGTGGGGCTCGTTCGAGGGGATCGCGACGATCGAGGACGTCGTCGAGGTGCTCGTCGGCGACATTCGAGACGTGTTCGACGTCGACGAAGGCGAGCCGTCGATCGACAGGCTCGAGGACGGCACCTACGCCATCGACGGGGCCGTCTCCCTCTCGGACGTCAACGACGCCCTGGACGCCGACATAGAGAGCGACGAGGTGAGGACGATCGGCGGGCTGGTGCTGGATCGACTGGGTCGTGCCCCCGAGGCCGGCGACCAGGTCGACGTCGACGGCTACGTCGTCGTCGTCAAGGACGTCGAGGGTACCCGGATCCAGTCGGTCGTCGTCAGCGAGAATGCGACGGAACGACAGCCCGAAGAGCCGGCGGAGTAGCCGTTTTCGCTGTATCCGTCGACGATGCTCGACCGTCGACGACGCTACTCGAATCGTGGTCTCGAGGTCGAGAATCGACGATCGCTGCGCTAGTGCAAGCGACTACCAGAAAGGCGTCGAATCAGTCGATGTGGCCTTCGCGACGCAGCTGGGCGGCGTCCTGGCCCGTGTAGCGCCACTCGATGGTGGCTTTCTCGTCCTGGAAATCCCAGGGCTCGACGAGCACGACGTCGTCCTCGTTGATCCACGTTCGGTACTTCATTCGACCGGGGATTCGTCCCATGCGGTTCTTGCCGTCTTCACAGCGAACGCGGACGTGGTTGCCGCCGTTGTGTTCCGTTACGACAGCGAACAGTTCGTCGCTGGAAGGCATGCGGAGGTTCTTCCGCTCGGATTCTTCACTCACACGCTATCTACGTGGAGCACACGTTTAAGTGATTGGTGGGGGCCGCTAGCGCTTGACACGATACGGTTCTCGAGGGATCGAACCGCGAATTCCGGTTTTCGGCCTGCAGACAGGATTTTCGACTCGAGATCGGCCAGCAGTGCACCGTCGGATTCGTGACAGACGGTAGTACGTGTCACCACTGGGTAAAACATGAACTTTTATTATATATGGGGCAGAACGTGCGGGTACAGATGTCGGTCGTACACGTAGACGTAGCAGCCTGACTCTCCTCGCAGCGCACCGCCCGACGATCTTCACACGACACCAACGCGACCGACGATGAGCACCCGAAACTTGCCAACCCAGACCGAATCGACGCCCGAATCGCCCGCGAACGAACGACTGTCGACGCCGATGGCCGATCGATCGCCGACCGACCGTTCGCCTGCGACGTTCTCGTACGGACAGACGAACCGGCTGCAAAATCTCATCGACGAGTGGAACGCCGCTTTCGTCGATCGTGATCGGGATCGAGCGTGACCGACCTCCGGCCTGTACCGCCGTTCGATGCGACGCCGCCGACTAGTTCGTTGTGACGACTTCGATCACGTCTCGCGGCTCGACCTCGTAGTCTTTCCCCAGCTGGCGGTTCGTCCGGCAGTCGATCGCGTGGAGGAAGCCGTCGCCGATGTCCGAGTGGAGACTGTAGGCGAAGTCCTCGGCGGTCGATTCCGGCGGGATCAGGTAACAGTCGGGCAACACCTCGCCACGTTCGTTACCCAGCCCGTTTGCGCCGCCGGGAAACACCGGCGTCACGCCGAGCACGTCGAAAAGCGCCGTCTCGAGTGCCGCCTGGACGCCCGTCGCGCCGTACTCGGCGAGGAAGTCGCGGATCTGCTCGAGGCCCTGCTCCTGATCGGCGGAGACGTCACCCGTGATCTCGAAGTCGTCGTCGCCGGGACGGTAGTCGACGACGCCCGCCTTCTCGGCGGACTTGAGCGCCTTCTCGGCGTGTGCGCTGCAGGGGACGATCGTCAGGTGGTCGTAGTCGGGATCCGACGTGATCTCCTCGTAGTTTTCCTGTGCCTCGGGCGTGTCCATCTTGTTCGCCGCGATCACCATCGGCTTGGTCGCCTTGCGGATCTCGCGGGCGAGCTCGAGTTTGTCCTCCTCGTCCCACTCCTCGGGGTCGAAGCCGACGTCCACCCGGCGGATGAGAAGTTTGATCTCGTCTTCGTTCGTCTTGAACGCGCTCATCTGCTCGGCGAGTTCCTCCTCGATGGCGTCGTCTTCGGTCGTGTAGCCCGACGAGTAGCGTTCGATCCCCTTCTCCAGGACGTCGAGGTACCACTGGTCGAGTTCTTCCTCCAGGAACGCGACGTCCTCCCGGGGGTCGTGCCCTTCGGTGGGTTCGCCCTCGAGGTCCGTCTTCCCGGAGAAGTCGACGACGTGGACGAGCACGTCTGTCTCGTTTAAGTCGGTCAGAAACTGGTTGCCGAGGCCGTTCCCCTCGTGTGCGCCGGGGATCAGCCCCGCCACGTCGACGAGCTTCGTCGGCACGAACCGCATCCCGTGATCGCAAAAGCCGACGTTCGGAGTGCACTCCTCGTCGAACTCGGGCGCTGCACACTCGACGCGGACGTACGCCTCGCCCACGCTCGGGTCGATGGTCGTGAACGGGTAGGCCCCTTCGGGCACGTCGTTCATCGTCGCCGCGTTGAAAAACGAGGACTTGCCGACGGAGGGTTTGCCGACGAGTCCGATCCGGTAACTCATTGCCCTCTCTCGGCACCTGTCGCCTAAACGGGTTACTGTCCGCCGCCGCAGTGGTATGCGACCGCGTACCGCCTGCCTGACTACTCGAGGACCGCCTCGAGCGCGTCCATCGTCCGCTCGACGCGCTCCACCCTCGCGTTGTGTCCCATGTGGCCGACGCGGAGGACGTCGTCCTCGAGGTGGGCGAGCCCCGTCGAGAGGACGATCCCGTGCTCCGCTTGGACCCGCTGTTGGAGGTCGGCTGCCCGCCCCTCGACATGCAGCGCCGTCACCGTCGGCGAGGCGAGGTCGTCGCTCTCGGGGTACAGCGACAGGCCGAGTTCGCGGGCTCGTTTTCTGCACACCCGCGCGGCTTCCTCGTGGCGGTCGAACACCGCCTCGAGTCCCTCCTCGAGCAGGCGGTCGATCGCGGCGTCGAGCGCGACCAGGTTCGACGTCAGGTGCGTGTACGGGAACCAGCCCTCGTCGGCGGCAGTGCGCCAGGGCTCGAGGTCGGCGTAGAACGAGCGCGTCTCGGTCTCCTCGATGCGCTCCCAGGCGCGGTCGCTGACCGAGAGGACAGTCAGTCCCGGCGGCGCACTGAAACACTTCTGGGAGGCTCCGAGACAGACGTCGATCTGCTCGGTCGGCACCGGCGCGCCCCCGAGCGAGGAGACGGCGTCGACGATGCTGAGGACGTCGTGCTCGGCGAGCAGGTCGAGGACCGGCTCGAGGTCGTTCAGGGTGCCGGTGGGCGTCTCGCAGTGGACCATCGTCGCGACGTCGAACGCGCCGTCTGCGAGCGTCTCCTCGATCGCCTCGAGGTCGAGCGGCCCCGTCGAGGGCGACTTGCAGGTCTCCGCCTCGCCGCCGTACAGGTCGACGAAGTCGGCGAAGCCGTCGCCGTAGATGCCGTTCGAGAGACAGAGCACGCGGTCGCCCTCGTCGACGAGCGACGCGACGGCCGCCTCGAGGCCGAGGATGCCCTCGCCACCGAGGATCGCGACGTCGTCGCCCCCGTAGATCGCCTCGAGTTTGTCGGTCAACTTGCGGTAGAACTCGACGAACTCGGGTTCGACGTCGGGGTTCCAGGTCGGTTCGCTCATCCGTTCCCGGACGTCGTCGGGGATCTCCGTCGGGCCGGGCGTCATTCGCAGTCGGTCGTCGCTCATACCGGAGACGCCAGTCCGCGAGCGCATAAAACCACTCGAGGCGACGCCGTCCGTTCGCCTCCGTCCGTCGTCGAACGGACAGCCTCGAGCAGTGACGAATCCGGTTCGGTCGGTGACGCGATCAGAGCCGTTCGACGGTTCTGGCGGCGTTGATTCGACCCGCCCCGAGATCCGGATCGCTCTGCCCGGTCCCGAGTTCGGCACCGTGTTTGATCGCCTGCTCGACCTGGTTTGCGTTCGCACTCGGCCGTCGCTCGCGGACGAGTCCGGCCAGCCCCGTCACCTGCGGGGCGGCCATCGACGTGCCGGCGAAGTGGTCGTACGGCATGTCGTAGAGCTCCGGCGGCACGCTCGAGAGGACGAGGTTCGTCGGGTACGGCCACGCCGTGTCGTCGGCCAGCGACTTCTCGAGCGTCTCGTATCCGCCACCCGGCGCGCCGACGTCGATCTCGTTCGTGCCGTAGTTCGAGTAGAACGTTCGCAGGTCGTTCGGTCCGGTCGCGCTGATGCTCATCGCGCCTGCGGTGCTGTTGGGAACGGTGAAGAACCCGCCCTGCTGGAGGTTGGCGTCGGAGTTACCCGCACTCGCGACGATGACGGTGCCCAGACTCGTGGCGCGCTGGATCGTCCGCTCGTAGGCGACGCGGATCCCCTCGGCGTTGACCTGCGGCGGGAGCGGCGGCGTCCCGATGCTCATGTTCGCCGCGTCGGCACCGATTTCGGCGGCGTAGTCGATCGCCCGCAGGATGTCGGCGGTCGTGGTCGTGAGCACCTCCTCGCCGTCGATCTCTTCGAACCAGAACACCCGGGCCGAGACGAGCGTCGCGTCGGGGGCGGTGCCGACGATGCCCGTCCCGTACCCGTCGGCACCCTGATCGGGCGTCGCGGCCGCGATCCCCGAGACGTGCGTTCCGTGGCCGTCTACGTCCGTCGGTTCCCCGTCCGTGACCGTCTGACCGTCTTTGAACAGTCGACTCCGCTCTTCGTCGACGTTCGGCGCGAGATCGGGGTGATCCGAGTAGATCCCGGTATCGAGAATCGCCAGCGTCGTTCCCACACCCGTCGCGTACTCGTGTGCCTCGAGGACGTCCTGGACCTGCTTGTCCCACTGGAGGTCGTACAGATCGTCTATCTCCTCGAGTGTCGACTCGTCCGGAGCCGCCCGCAGTTCCGGCAGGTCGACCTCGAACCGGACGTCCGCGGCAGCGGCGCGAACCCCACGAATCCGCTGGAGGTCGCTCTCGGCGTCTTCGGGCCCGGAGACGAGCAGTACGTCCCTGTCGGCCAGTTCGGCGGTCACCTCGAAGCCCTCGCGCTCGAGTCGACTCCGAACGTCTGCTCCGCTCGCAGTGACGAGATAGCGCGTCTGCCCGCTCGCAGTCACCGTTCCGATCGCGACCAGAGAGAGTCCGGTCGCGGCCGTGCTGCTCAGGAATCGTCGTCGCGTCTGGTGTCGTCGGCGCATCGCTTGCCGACACCGATCACCATCATAATAGGAAAGTACCACCTACTGACGTATCGTTCTGCCGGGAACACACAGACACGTGTGAACGATCACCAATGTATTTGAGTGACGAACACGTGACTCGTACCGGTCCGCACGTCACTCCCTCGAGAAGCCGCCGCCTCGCCGTCGGTACAGTCGACCGCGAACGAACGGCGTCGCCGGGAAGACGCCCAGTTCGAGGCGTTCGACCTCGTCGACGCGAAACGCGTCGTGGGCCACAAATCGTTCGACCGTCTGGCGGTCGAGTTGACACCCCGCGGCGACGCGTTCCCACAGTGGGTTGAGCACCGCCTGCCCGGTCGCTCGCCAGCCGTCGGCATGGACGTGCTCGAGGAAGCGAAACTCGCCACCGGGTTTCAGGACGCGGGCGACCTCGTCAGTGGCGGCGGCGGGGTCGTCGACCGTACAGAAGACCATCCCCGAGAGCACGACGTCGAAGGCGTCGTCGGGATAGGGTAGCGACTCCGCCCGCGCCCCGCGGAGGTCGACCGCGAGTCCGGTCTCGTTCGCCTGCGTTTGCGCTCGCGTTCGCATGTGCGGGTCGGGTTCGATCGCGTGGTACTCGAAGTCGTCCGCCGGGGGCGCGACGTAGGGAAACGTGTTGCCCGTCCCGGCACCGAGTTCGAGGACGCGCCCCTCGAGATCAGCGGCGAGGTACTCCCGGTGTGGTTTCAACAGCCGTTCCATCGCCCCCATTCTGTCGTACAGCGCCGCGAAAAGCGGGTGAGAGATCTCGTCGCTCGCCATACAGATCCATGAGCGTGCGTCCGTAACTCTTCGTCGGTTCTGAGAACGGTCCGAATCGCTTTGTTCGTTCCTCCGGTCTAGTGACACGGAGACATGTCGAGGACCAGCTCGCCGCTCGAGGACCCGATCTCGGTGTTCGTGCTCGTCGCCGTCCTGCTCGGACTGTTTTCCGTCGGATCGGCGCTCGCACGGGCGGAGTCGGTCTCGGCGTGGGCGATCGGCGTCGGCTTCGGGTTCGGGTGGCTTGCCATGTACGCCGGTCGGCTCGACGCGCTCGCGAGGGTGGGACGACGGGTGAAGGCCCTCGGACGCGGTGTCGTCCCGGTCGTCGCCGTGGTGCTCGCGGGCACGACGTTCGTACTCACCTCGAGTCTGTCGCTCGAGTCGTGGCTGCTCACGAACACCTCGTTCGGCCTGCTGCTCGGGGTCGCCACCGTGGTACTCGTCGGGCCGTAGCCTGCTCGCGGCCGTTGTCGGACGGAGGACGAGCGACGCTCAGTCACCGCGCGGTTCGACGTTCTGATTGCGCCGGAACGTGTTCGTCGGGTCGTACTCGGTTTTCACCTCGACTACCCTGTCGTAGTTGTCCCCGAAGACGGTGCGCGCCGGGTCCTCGTTGAAGCCGGGGAAGTTACCGTAGCCGCCCGAGACGGCGGGTAACGCTCGCACCTGACTGATGCCCTCGCGGACCCAGTCGACGTTCTCGTCGTCGCCGTCGGGGTCGTCCCAGTTCGCCTCGAACGTGAGCATGTAGCGCCTGCCGCGGTGCCAGAACGCCGTCTCCGTCGGCTCGAGGTCGTCGATCGCACCGCCGAGTTGCCAGAGGTCGACGGTCGACAGCTCGGAGGGGCTCTTCGTCCCGTGGCCGACGACGAGATCGACGACGTCATCGGTGAGGTCGTCGACGTACACCGACTTCCAGTAGTAGCGCCGGCCGTCGGGGTAGTCCTCGTCGAGCATCTGCTGGAGGTCGACGTACGTCATCGGCCCGCTGAGGTCGACGATGGGTTCGGCCAGTTCCCGAAGCGGACGGAACTCCGCGTCGGCGTCGTCTTCGTCGCCGACGTGACAGCCCAGCAACGCGACCGCCGGCTCGCCCCACGCCGACTCCGGAAACTCCTCGAGTTCGGGCACGAACGCGGTGAACGCGATCACGGTCGCCTCGTCGGACGCGTCCGTGGCCCACTCGCGGAACCGGGTCAGCACCTCGACTGCGTCGTCGCCGCGATACCACGGAAAGAGCGCGACCACCTCGGGGCCGACCTCGTGGAGGCGGTACTCGAAGGACGTGACGACGCCGAAGTTCCCGCCACCGCCGCGGATCGCCCAGAAGAGGTCCGCGTTCCGGTCCTCGCTCGCGACGCGAACCTCGCCGTCGGCGGTGACCACGTCGACCGACTCGAGGGCGTCGCAGGCGAGACCGTACTTCCGCCGGAGGTGGCCGACGCCGCCGTTGAGCGTCAGCCCCGCGATTCCGGTCTCCGAGACGACGCCGAGCGGTGCCGCGAGGCCGAACAGTTGCGTCTCGCGGTCGACGTCCCCAAGGGTCGCGCCGCCCGCCGCTCGAGCCGTCTGCGTTTCCGGATCGACGCGCACGCCGTTCATCTCCGTGAGGTCGACGACGATGCCGCCGTCGCACACCGCGCTGCCCGCGACGTTGTGGCCGCCGCCGCGAACCGCGACCGGCAGGTCGGACTCCCGGGCGAACGTCACCGCGTCAACCACGTCGGCGGTTCCGCGACACCGGGCGACGATCGCCGGGTACCTGTCGATCATCCCGTTCCAGATCCGTCGCGTCTCGTCGTACTCGTCGTCGTCGGGCGTGAGCACCTCACCCCGGAACAGTCCCCTGAACGCTCTGACCTGTGCTTCCGGCAGTTCGCCGAACGCGTCCGCCCCCGCGTGAGTACCAGCTTTCGCCATAGATCTAGCTCCGACGCGATCTCGAATAAAGTCGTATTGCGAATTTACCTGACAGACAAACTTCCCGACGTTCATCCCTCGAAAGTCGGGTTTTCGTGCAGTACTCGAGGACGCGTTTCGACGGCGCGAGGCTACTCGGGCGTCGGGTGAGACTCGAGTGCCAGGTCCGCGGGCTCGAGCGTGTAGTACCGTTCCCAGACTGGCGCGAGGCTCACGACCCGCACGCCGGCGATTTCTGCCTCGCGGTGTCTGTGGTGGTGACCGACGAGACAGAGGTCGGGCGCTGTGGCCTCGAGCAGGCCGTTCACGTGCTCACAGCCGGGGTCGTAGCCGTAGGAGAGCAGCCCCGTCGGGGCCTCGTGGGTGAGAAAGACGTCGACGCCGTCCAGTTCGGCCGCCCGGTCGACGTCCTCACGGGTGAAGTGTCGCCGCCGGTCGCCCTCGAGTTCCGACCGCGAGCAGTCGTACTTCGTCGGGGCGTAGTTGCCCGAGAGACCCGCGACGCGCACTCCCTCGACCGTCGCCGCCGTGCTGGCGAGTAGATGGGCGTTCCGGACGTCCGGCGACTCGTCGCCGTCCCGCAGCGCGTCGACGACGTCGAGGTCTTCGTTGTTGCCCGCGACGAACCACGTCGGCGCTGGCAGGTCGTAGTACTCGAGGTCGCCGACGTGCAACGCGGCGTCGGGGTCGACCGCCTCGTAGGCCGCGAGGAGGGCGTTGCGGTTCTCCGGGTCGGAAGCGTGAGCGTCGCCGAGGACCAGCATCGGTACCGTCGAGTGTTCGCTTCGCAGCCGGTTAATCCCCGGGCGTCGCCGATCTCGTCGTCTCGTCCCGTCGGGAACGACACGTGGCGTGTAACAACAAAGGTGATGGGCGTCGTAGTCGCTGATCATGTTCGCTGATCGAACCGAAGCCGGCGAACGGCTCGCTGAGGACCTCGGTCGTCGCGACGTCGAGGCCGACGTCGTCCTCGGGATTCCGCGCGGTGCGCTCCCGGTAGCCCGACCGGTCGCGGACGAACTCGACGCCGACCTCGACGTCGTCGTGGCGTCGAAGATCGGCGCGCCGGGCAACCCCGAACTCGCGGTCGGGGCCGTCGCGAGCGACGGCAGCGTCTGGCGCAACGACGACCTCATCGCGCGACTGGGCGTCCCCGAAGACTACCTCGAGCGCGAACGAGAGAACGAGGCCGAATACGCACGTGAGAAGGCCGAACGCTACCGAGACGACGGTCACGTCCCCGACCTCGAGGGGAAACGGGTGGTCGTCGTCGACGACGGCGTGGCGACGGGTGCGACCGCGCGGGCGTGTCTCAGGCTGGTCCGCGAGGCCGGTGCCGACCACGTCGTCCTCGCGGTTCCGGTCGGTCCACCCGACTCGCTCGAGGAGATTTCGACCGAGGCGGACGAGATCGTCGCACTCGAGCGACCGCGGAGTTTCGGCGCGGTCGGGCAGTTCTACCGGAACTTCGGCCAGGTGTCCGACGAGGAGGCGATGACCTACCTCGAGTGATACTGCCGGACAACACGGTTCAGCCATCGATCGCACTCGAGACGCTGTCGAGTATTCACTGACTGTTGTCTGGTAGTATGAGGGCGGCCGTAGCCGGCCGTTCGTTCCAGCGCGCCGTCGCTCACTCGAACAGTTCGCCGTGTCGCTCGGCCAGGTTCGTGTACGCGCCGGAGGAGTACTCCTCGAAGATCGCGTCCGGGTCGATCGTCGTCTCCGAGAGCGGCGTGACCGACGCCGGGACGCCCCTGACGAACGAGTGTGGCGGAATGTCGTACCCCTCGGGCACGGTCGTTCCCGAGGCGACGATGCTTCCCTCGCCGACGTGTACCCCGGAGTTGAGCGTCGCGTTGAAGCCGATCAGCGACTCGTTCTCGACGACGGCGTCGTTGAGGACCGCACCGTGACCACACATCACGTGCTCGCCGAGCGTCGAGGCGTGCAACGTCGCGTTGTCCCCGACGTGTGCGGATCGGCCGACGACGACGGAGCCGACGTCGCCGCGACAGACCACGCCCGGCCAGATGCTCGCGTTCGCCTCGACGGTGACCGAGCCGACCAGCGTCGCCTCGCGACTGACGTGTGCCTCGTCGTGGACCGACGGCGTCGCACCCTCGAACTCGTACGTTCTTCGTTCGGCCATGTGGGTCGATGACGCGAGCCACGCTCAAAGTTCTTTTCTAGAAACTATCGTTTTTGTCAGACGATTCGACAGAGATGGCGACAGTGGGCCGCCGGTCGGACGAGCGTCGCCGTGATCGGAGCCGGTCGGATCGAACTCGTAATCGAGCGTGAGGGTGCCAGCAACGCTTTTTGTGGCGTCCGTGGACAGACTGACGGAGGTCACACGTGCCGGACGACAACCCAGCAATCACGACGATCGAGCTCTGGATCCGCTCGTTCGCGCCGACGGTCGCGAGGCCGAGCCACGAGCGCGCGATCGAACGCGTGAAACGACTCGAGGTGCTGGTCCGCGAGGAGAGCGAGGGGTCGACGCTCGAGTTCGACGATCGGTCGACGGACCGATCGCCAGACGACCCAGCGCGTCGTCACCGTTCGGGCCGCCCGTACTGATCTGGATGTCGAGACAGAACGCAATCGCCGGTAACGTTCGAAGCCAGTCGGTAGTGGCGCGACGGTAGAGACAACATTGCTCGGTACCACAACGCGTAGTTTGTACCGGGCCTGCTCTCCGTTCGAGACCGATGGCCGAGACCGACGACGCTGTGACGGATCGCGCCGAGCAGTCGATCGAACGGATCGGGTGCTTCGTTCACGCCGTCGAGATCTTCGCGGCAGCCGTATTCGCCGTCCTGTTCGCGATCGGCGTCGGCGATCTCGTATTACAGATCGTCCGGGCCACCATGACGGGCGCGATCACGGATCCACTGGTCGTGATCGGCTTCATCGACACAGGCTTGCTCCTGTTGATCATCGTCGAGGTATACCAGACGGTCATCGCATACGTCGAGGAATCGAACACGAGCCGGATCGTCGTGCTCGTCACCTACACCGGCATCATCGCGATGGTCCGGAAGATCATCACGTTTCGGACTGGCGAGTACGCCACCGCCACAGACGCGTTGCTGGCTGCAAGCGCGTACACGCTGGTGCTTTTCGGGCTGGTCGCGCTTCTGTGGGTGTATCGCTCGAGCGACGGGAGCGAAATCCTGTGAAAAGTTCTATGGTACCACGAAACATGATGTTGGGTATGGCCAGCGAATCGACCACTGTCGAGATGTCTCGGTGTCTGAACTGCGGTTTCGAGGCCCCGTGTGGCGACAACGATTGGGTTCGGATCGACGTACCGGGGCTCGGTCGGATGACCCAGTGTCCGAACTGTAACAGTACGAACGTCATCACCGGCAGGTAGCCGACGAGTCGAGCGCCCCGACGACGAGAGCAGACAGACACTTACGCCTCTCGACCGTACGCGGTCGTATGAGTCCGGAGTCCGACGACCTTCCGGCGAGCGACGCGGAGTGGCGTGAGCAACTCTCCGACGAGGAGTACCGCGTCCTCCGCGAGGCCGGCACCGAACCGCCCTTCAGCGGCGAGTACGTCGACCACGAAGCCGACGGCTCCTACGCCTGTGCGGGCTGTGGCGCGACGCTGTTCGACGCCGACACGAAGTTCGAGTCGGGGTGTGGCTGGCCGAGTTTCTACGACGTCGACGACGAGCGTATCGAGACGCACCGCGACACCAGCCACGGGATGATCCGCACCGAAGTCCTGTGTGCGAACTGCGGCGGCCACCTCGGACACGTCTTCGACGACGGTCCCGAGCCGACCGGCAAACGGTACTGTATCAACTCGGTCTCACTCGAGTTCGACGACGAGCGAACGGACTGATCCTGCCTGCCGTACCTCCAGTGGTCCTCATACTACTGGACAACAGTCAGTGAATACTCGATCGTGTCTCGCCGGCTGTCGCCGCTGGCGACAGCGTCTCGAGTGCGATCGATGGCTGAACCGTGTTGTCCGGCAGTATGAACTGCAGGATCGAATCCGGCGGGGCGGGCCGATTCGACACTGCAGTCGACGCTCGGAAGGGTACCAGGATTTTTGTACGAAGACGCGACCAGACGGCCCATGCACTGACGATCCGTCCGGTCGCGGCCCTGGCGGTCGCGTGGCCGACCGCACCGGAGTTCGACGCAGCGTGCCACCTGTTCGCCTCGAGACGGACAGTGAGACGCTCGAGTCTCATCCGAACGCGATCGGTTCCGGCGACGAGAACGCCTTTATATCGCGGCTGCCATCCTCAGAGATATGTTCGAGAAGTCGACGTGGATTCGGCTCCCGCGAAACGTGGTGGTCGGACACGATGTCCTGTCCCAGACCGTCGACGTCGTCGACGACCTCCACCTGCAGGGCCGACCGCTGTTCGTGACGAGTCCGACGCCTCGAGCGGTCGCGGCCGATCCGATCGCCGCCGACTTCGAAGCGGCAGGCATCGAACCCGCCGTCGTCACGGTCGAGCAGGCGAGTTTCGACGCCGTCGAGCGAGTGATCGAGACCGCCGAAACCGAGGCGGTCGCCTATCTCGTCGGGATCGGGGGCGGAAAGGCAATCGACATCGCGAAGATGGCGAGCCACCACCTCGGGATGGGATTTCTCTCGGTGCCGACGGCCGCGAGTCACGACGGCATCGTCAGCAACCGCGGCTCGGTACCGGAGGGCGACACTCGACACAGCGTCGCGGCCGAGCCGCCACTCGCCGTCGTCGCGGACACCGAAATCCTGGCCAACGCGCCGTGGGAGCTCACGACGGCGGGGTGTGCGGACATCATCTCGAACTACACCGCCGTGATGGACTGGCGGCTCGCCCACCGGCTGAAAAACGTCGAGTACTCCGAGTACGCCGCCGCGCTCTCGGAGATGACCGCCGAAATCCTCGTCGACAACGCCGACCTCATCCGGCCGGGACTCGAGGAGTCGGCCTGGGTTGTGACCAAGGCGCTCATGTCCTCCGGCGTCGCGATGAGCATCGCCAGTTCGTCGCGACCGGCAAGCGGCGCGGAACACCTCTTCTCACACCAGCTCGATCGGCTCGAACCCGGCGCGGCTCTGCACGGCCACCAGGTTGGCATCGGGTCGATCATGACCGCCTACCTCCACGGCGGCGACCGGGGGATCTGGCGGGACATCCGCGACGCACTCGACAGCATCGACGCCCCGACGACCGCGGCCGAACTCGGCATCGACGACGAGACGGTCGTCGCGGCGCTGTCGACCTGCCACGAAATTCGCGACCGGTACACGATCCTCGGCGACGGCATGGACGAACGGGCCGCTCGAGACGTCGCGAAGAAAACCGGTGTCATCTCCTGAAGCCGTTTCGGGCGGTGCGTCGACCGACTACCCGAGATCGGTCCGTCCGAACTGCCACGTCCCGACCGCCAGCGGGACGACGATCCAGCCGGCGAGGATCACGAGCATGAACCAGCCCTGCACGTAGAAGACGTCGCTCGCGGTCGTCGTGGACTGAAGTGCACGGAAGCTGTCCGGGAAGACGAGTTTCATCCCGTTGAGGTAGGCTCCGGTCGGGCTGAGACTGAAGATCAGATCCAGCAGTGCGTCGCTGTAGCTGACGCCGAGTTCGGTGAGGACGAACTCGGCCATCCTGACGGGACCGATCGGCAGGAAGTTCCAGACGATGTTGAACACGAAGAAAAAGCCGATCGCACCGCTCATCGCCCGCGAGCGACTCGAGGTGGCCGCCGAGATGCCGACCGCGACGGCGACGTAGGAAAGCGCGTACAGCAGCGTGAGCACGGCGAACGCGCCGTAGACGTCGTACTCGACGGTCATGTCGGGGACGAGCAGCCGTCCGGCGACGTCGCCGACGGCGAACGCGACGAGCAACGCGACGGCGACGACGGCCGCCCGCGCGAGGAGTTTCCCGAGTACGACGTCCGTCCGCGAGACCGGGAGGCTCAGCTGGTACTTGATGCTGCCCGACTCGCGCTCGCCCGCGATCGAGAGGTAGGCCGCGACGAGCGCGGCGAGTGGGATCACGAGCGCACCACCCAGCCCGGCGAGACCCCAGAGGATCATGTAGAAGTCCGGGTTCGTCGAGTTGCTCTGGCCCCAGTAAAACAGGAGCATGAAGAGGACGTACAACACCATCGGAGCCCAGACGAGTTTCGCCCGTCGCACGTCGAGGAAGTCCCGTTTTGCGACCGAGACGACGTTCATGCAACCACCTCCTCCGGCTGCATCTCGTCTGGAGACTCGGCCGTCTCACCCGTGTACTGGTTGAACAGCTCCTCGAGCGAGGTGTCAGCCGAGAGGATGTCGGTCACGGTCGCCCGGTCGTCCAGGTAGCGCACGACGTCGACTTTCGCCGAGGGAGCCACGCAGGTCGCGGTGACGACGTCGTCCTCGAGCGAGACCTGGCGGACGCCGTCGATCGACTCGAGGGCGAGCGAGTCGGGGATCGACTCGAGTTCGATCTGAATGGTGGCGTCGCCGACAGCCTCGTCCTGGAGGTTCTCGATGGAGTCGAGCGCGACGAGTCGGCCCTCGTTCATGATCCCGACGCGGTCACAGACTGCCTCAACCTCCGAGAGGATGTGACTCGAGAAGAAGACGGTCGTGCCGGAGTCGGCTTCCGACCGCAGCAGCGAGCGCATATCCTGGATACCGGTCGGATCGAGACCGGAGGACGGCTCGTCCAAGATCAGCAGGTCGGGATCGCCGACCAGCGCCATTCCGAGGCCGAGACGCTGGCTCATCCCCTTCGAGTAGCCGCCTGCAGGGCGGGCACGGTCGTCGGGCGAGAGGCCGACGCGCTCTAAGATTGCGTCCGGGTCGTCGTCGGTTCCTTTGGTCTCGATGACCCACTCGACGTGCTCGCGTCCGGTGAGCCGGTCGTACAGCGTCGCACCTTCGGGGAGGACGCCGATTCGGTCTCGGATCGCCTCGATCTCCTCCTGGGTGTCGTAGCCGAGGACCGTAGCCGACCCCTCAGTCGGGCGGACGAAGTCGAGTAACATGTTGATCGTCGTCGACTTGCCGGCACCGTTCGGGCCGAGGAAGCCGAACACCTCCCCCGACTCGACGGTGAGGTCGAGGTCGGAGACGGCGAGGACGTCGTCGCCGAACCGTTTTGTCAGGGCGGATGTCTGGATAGCAGACATACTTGCCAAATCATGTTGGTGTGCTGTATATTTTTCTGATGGTGTGTGTCCACGATACACGCGAGAAGGTATATCACGACATCGCAACGAGAACGGCGGAGTAGTGAGGGGTCGATTCACGAAGAGACCACTCGAGCGCTCATAACGATGGCTGTGAGTCGTTACCACCGCAACCGCGAACCGTCTTGCGGCTACGTCGGCAACCAGCCACAGGCATCATTATCAGACGTGCTCGTCGAGGAAGTCGGCGATCGCCGAGTAGGCTTCGATACGGTTCTCGAGTTTCGAGAAGCCGTGGCCCTCGTCCTCGAAGATCAGTTTTCGGACGGGCACGCCGTGTTCGCGGACTTCCTCGACGATCTGTTCCGCTTCGCCGACCGGCACGCGGGGGTCGTTCTCGCCGTGGAGGACGAAAAGCGGGGCCTCGATCTTCTCGACGTTGTTGATCGGCGAGATCGACTCGAGGAACTCCCGGTCGTCCTCGAGCGACCCGTACTCGGCTTCGCGCAGTTCGCGTCGCCACTCGCCGGTGTTCTCGAGGAAGGTGACGAAGTTGGCGATGCCGACGACGTCGACGCCGGCGGCCCACAGGTCGGGGTACTCGGTCATCGACGCGAGCACCATGAATCCACCGTAGGAGCCGCCGTAGGCGACGATCCGGTCGGGGTCGATCGCGTCGTGGGCCTGGAGCCACTCGACGCAGGCGCGAATGTCGGCGACCGAGTCCATCCGTTTTTCCACATCGTCTAAGCTCGCGTACTCGCTGCCGTACCCCGACGAGCCTCGGACGTTGGGCTCGAAGTAGGCGTAGCCGCGGTTCAGGAAGTACTGCTTGACGCTCGAGAACGACGGCCGGCGCTGGCTCTCGGGGCCGCCGTGGATGTCGACGATCACCGGCGTCGACCCGGCGTCGCACTTCTCGGGGAGGGTGAGAAAGCCGGGCACCTCGAGGGCAGCACGGGACGACGTCCCGCGAGCGGACGAGCTTTGCCCGTCGACGCCGGAGCTCTCGACGTGGACGAGGTCTGACTCGCGGAACGTCTCGGGCGGGATGCCGGCGGTGGGTGCGGCGGTCCACCGTTCGGTCTCGCCGGTCTCGATCTCGACGACGAAGACGTTCGCGTTGACGTCGTCGCCGGTCGTCGACACCGCGAAGCGCTCGGCGTCGGGATCGAAGCTCACGCCGCCGGAGACGCCTCCGGGGAGACCGGGTTCGGGGAAGATCTCGAACGCGGTCGGATCGTCGCCGTCGAGTTCGCCGACCGTCAGTTCGGTGTACCCCTCGACGTTTCGCGAGTAGACGAACCGGCCCATCTCGTCGTCGAGCGCGATCCCGTCGACGTTCCACCCGTTCCCGTCGACGACCGTCTCGAGGTCGAGCGTCTCGAGATCGAGGTAGGCCAGGTAAAGGGTGTCCGCGCCCTCGTCGGTCACGAGGTAGAGCCCGTCGCCGTCGGGTGACCAGTTCGCGCTCTGGTAGCGGACGTCGCCCTCGTGGGGCGTGAGGTGGGTCAGCTCGCCGGTCTCGACGTCGAGCGCGTAGAGGTCCTGGTCGAAGTTCGAGTAGGCCTGCGAGACCAGCAGTCGGGAGTCGTCGGGACTCCAGCCGCCGACGGTGAGCCAGCCGTCGCCCTCGTAGACGAGGTCGGCCTCGTCGCCGACGGCGTCGCGGTCCTGGACGTAGACGTCGAAGACCGCCTCGTCGCGACGATTCGAGGTGAACGCGAACCGATCGCCGTCGTGGTCCCACCCGCCCCAGCGGTGCTTGGCGTCGGGCATCGCCGTGAGGTTCGTGATCTCGCCGGACTCGGCGTCCAGCCGGAACAGCTGTGCGCGTTCGTTGCCGCCCTCGTCCATGCCGAACGCGAGCTCTGGCCGCTCGGGCGACCACGACGCGAACGTCACGCGCTCGTCGTAGAAGGTTCGCTGTTCGGGCCACCCGCGCGGGGACTCGAGCGTCCAGACCTGCGGGACGCCGGTGGTGTCCATCAGAAAGGAGAGTCGGTCGCCGTCCGGTCCGAACGACGCGCCGTAGGCGCTGCGAACGTTCAGGTATCGCTCGATGTCGTACGTGCCCATGACACAGAGATATCGACTCGAAATGGTAACGGTTTCGTCTCGAGCCGTCGGTCGTCGGCGCTGCAGGCCGGGCCTTCGGTCCATAGGGCCGCCGACCAGGTGCTGTGGGCCGTGCCTAACAAAGCGCCTCCAGCGCGGGAAAGAGAGCGAGACGCAATGCGACGCGACGAGTACCAGGAGCCGTCGACGATGGCGGTACTCGCCATCGTGGTCGCCATCCTCGTGACGTTCGGCGGGGTTGCGGCGTTCGTCGGACCGGACGTGTGGACGGGCACCGGTCCGTCGGAGGCGTCCGACGACGAACCGCCTCCGTCGAGCACGTCGGCCGACGACGATCCGAACGCTGGACTCGAGGACGACGCGGCTGGAAACGGCGCGGATAGCGGCGGTGACGAGCCAGCCGCGGACGACGACCCCATCGGGAATGCAGACGAGTCCGGCGAAGACGGGACGAGCGAGCGCCCGACGGACGACGAACCGACGACCGAAGCGTCCGACGAAGCGGACGCCGAGAGTGCCACAGCGCCCGACGAAGCGGACGAGCCGGGAGACGGCGACGACTCGCCAGTCGACGAGTCAGCGGACGACAGCCTCGACGTCGACGTACCCGACGGCGAGGACGTACTCGACGAACTCGAGTTGCCCGACGGAGACGACCTCGCGGAAGAGACGGGTCTGCCGGACGACGTCGAGCTACCGGACGAGGGCGTCGGGCCACCGGACGACGCCGGGCCGCCCGACGACGCCGGCCCGCCCGACGATGCTGGACCACCTGCTAGTGAGGACGAAGACGACGACGACGACGATGATGACGACGACGATGATGACGACGACGATGATGACGACGACGATGATGACGACGACGACGATGACGACGAAGACGACGAGTAAGTTCCCGACGGGTGCCGACGCCGAACCGGAAAAAGTGACTTTTTAACCCGCGACTGCGTGCCGACACCACATGCGCATCGCGTTCGTCTCCTTCGAAACGGTCCACCACCGCGAAACGGAGACGAACGTCCGTCTACAGCGCGTGATCTCGGGGCTCTCGGCGCGTGGACACGACGTTCACGTCCTCTGTGCCCGGTTCTGGACCGGCGAGGAGCGTCGCCTCGAGCGCGACGACGTCGTCTACCACGGCGTCGCGCCCGACCTCGAGTCGCGTCGCTCGTTTTGCCTTCGGCTGCCGTCGGTGCTGCGGTCGATCGGTCCAGACGTGATCCACGCGAGCGCGCAGCCTGCGGGACAGGTACTCGCCGCCAGCGGCGCGTCGACGCTCACGCGAGCGCCGCTGGTCGTCGAGTGGTACGGCGAGGAGGGCGTCGACGACGGGCGACTGCGCCAGTGGGCGACCGGTCGGCCGGATCGGATCGTCACGCCGTCTCGACTCGTCCAGACGTGGGTGCGAGAACTCGGCGTCGACGGCGACCGGATCGAGGTGATCCCGAACCCAGTCGAGATGGATCGAATCCGGGAGACGCCGCCCGGCGACGCCGCCGACGTCGTCTACGCGCGCCGCCTCGACGAGGAGGCGAACGTCGAGAGCCTCCTGCTCGCGCTCGCCGAGTTGCGCGACCGCGAGTGGTCTGCGACGATCCTGGGGGACGGCCCCGAACGCGAGACCTACGAGGGACTGGCGAGGGACCTGCGGATCGACGATCGCGTCACGTTCGTCGGCGAGACGACGAGAGATGAGCGCATCGCAGCCTACAGGAGCGCACACGTCTTCGTCCAGACGGCCCGCCACAGCGTCTTCCCGACCGAGTTGCTGTGGGCGCTCGCGTCGGGCTGTGTCGGCGTCGTCGAGTACCACGTCGACTCGAGCGCCCACGAACTCGTCGAGGGCCGCGAACGAGGGTTTCGCGTCACGAACGAGGACGAACTCGTCGACGCGATCGTCGAGGCGGGCGACCTCGAGCACCGGACGGACGACGAGCGGTTCGCGGAGTTCGACCGCGACCGGGTGATCGAACGGTACGTCGAGAGCTACCGGGAGATACAAGACGAACGTGGACTGTTCTAGCTATCGTACCGATGAGTGACGTTCCCTGGATCGTACGGGCGTTCGTCTCGCTTCTCGTCGTCCTGTTCGGCGGCACCGTCGGCGTCCTCGTCGCCGGTCCGCTCGGCGGCGTCGGCGGTGCGATCGTCTCCGGTCTTGGATGGGCCTGGGCGAGACGACGAGACGCGCGTGCAACTCGTATCGAGGCCCTCGAGCGTCGCGTCGACGAACTCGAGACGAGGAACGACGGAGACGACTCGCGGTCGTGATCGGATCGGCCCGACCTCGCGGACCTACTCTCGTTGCTCGTCGTCGAACGATCGCGGATCTCGCGTCGCGAGCGCCGTCTTCACGGCGGCGACGTTCTCCGGAACGTCGTGGACGCGGACGATGTCGGCCCCCCGATCGGCGGCGAGTGCCGTCGCGGCGACGGTCGGCTCGCCCCGCTCGCCGGCGTCGCGGTCGACGAGACCGAACATGGACTTGTGCGAGTGGCCGATGAGGACGGGACAGTCGAGCGCGCGCAACTCCTCGAGTCGGTCGAGCAGTTCGAAGCTCTCAGCGGCCGACTTGCCGAACCCGAGTCCGGGGTCGACGACGATCTGCTCCCGGTCGAGGCCCGCCTTCTCGGCGAGCAACACCAGTTCCGCGAGCTGGTCGATCACGTCCTCGACGACGTCGTCGTAGGTCACGTCGCGGTCGGGGACGACCGGCGCGTCGATGCTGTGCATGACGATCAGCGGCACGTCGTACTCCGCGGCGACAAAGCGCATCTCTGGGTCCTCGAGTCCGGAGACGTCGTTGACGACGTCGGCACCGGCTTCGATGGCCGCGCGGGCGACGGCGGCCTTCCGGGTGTCGACGGAGACCGTCACGTCGAGGTCGGCGATCCGCTCGATCACGGGGACGACGCGGTCGATCTCCTCCTCGGTGGAGACGGGCTCTGCACCGGGTCTGGTCGACTCGCCGCCGACGTCGATCATGCCGGCCCCGTTCTCGACCATCGCTTCCGCCCGGGCGACGGCGTCCTCGAGCGCCTCGTACTCGCCGCCGTCGTGGAAACTGTCGGGGGTGACGTTCAGGATGCCCATCACCGTCGTCCCGCCCTGCCACGGGTAGCGCACCTCGAGCGCCTCGTCGTCGAGATCGAGAGTTTCCCGAAGTTCGCGGGCGACCTCCGCGAGGCCGTCGGATCGAGTCTCGAGTCGGTCGACGAGTCGCCTGAACTGCGAGAGCGTGCCCATCAACACGGCGTCGACGGGCTCGTCGCCCCGCTTGAGGCCGGAGAGAGCACACTCGCCGCCGAGACCGAGCAGTTCCTGTTTGAGCGCGATCGCCTGCGGGTACTGCAGGCTCGTCTCGACGACCCGGTGGACCGCCTTCCCGTGCAGGCGAGTGGCGTCCCCTTCGGCGACGGCCGCGTCCTCGAGCGCCCGGCGGGCGTCGTCCTCGTCCCGAATCCGTTTGGGAATCTCGGTTCGAGTATATCGTCTTCGGGCTTCGGCGACGGCGAACAGCGAGCCCGTGACCAGCACGCAATCGTCCGCGTCGGCGTCCGCGAGTGCGCTCGCGAACGCGTCCTCGACGGCCCGCTGCGTCCGGACGGTCCCGGCGCCGGCACGGTCGAACACTTCCGCGAGCGTCGCCTCGTCTTCGGCGCGGTCGAGGGTCGGCCGGCAGGCGATCACCGAGTCGGGCGTCGGCAGCATCGCCGCCATCTCGCGGTGGTCCTTGTCGTGCATCGCGCCGAAGACGAGGTGGAGGTCGTCGTACTCGAACGACGACAGCGTCTCGGCGAGGCGCTCGCAGGCCCCCGGGTTGTGCGCGCCGTCGAGGACCACCAGCGGCTCGGTGTCCATCACTTCGAATCGGCCGGGCCAGTGAGCGTTTCGCAGCCCGCGCTCTACGTCGCGCCGGGAAACGTCGGCGACCTGGCGGGCGAGTGTCGCCGCGATGGCCGCGTTCTCGGCCTGGTGTTCCCCGAGCAGCGGAATCCGCGTCTCGAGGTCCCAGTCCGGTCCCTCGATCGAGACGACCGCTTCGGTGTGGTTCGTCCGCCCGCCGTAGGTGACCCGTACGTCCGCCTCGCTGGTGCCGACGGTGACGACGTCGCCGGCGACCTCGCGGGCGGCCTCGAGTGCGCTCCCGGAGAGACCGGTGACGAGCGGCGCGTCGTCGGGTGCGACGTGGGCCTTGTCGCGGGCGATCTCCTCGACGGTCTCGCCGATGACGCTCGTGTGCTCGAGGCTGACGCTCGTGACGGCGCTTGCGACCGGGTCGACGACGCTCGTCGCGTCGTACCGGCCGCCGATGCCGACCTCGAGGACGGCGACGTCGACGTCCTCGCGGCCGAAGTGCCACAGGGCGAGCGTGGTCATCGTCTCGAAGAACGTCGGTGACTGGCCGTCGGCAGCCTGGTCGACGACGTACTCGCGTGCGGCGTCGACGAACTCACAGATCGCGCTGCGGGGAATCTTCCGCCCGTCGACGCGGATCCGCTCGCGAACGTCCGCCAGATGTGGCGACGTGTACAGCCCGACGGAGAGGCCGGCCTCCCGGAGCGTCCGCTCGAGCATCCGGGCCGTACTCCCCTTCCCGTTCGAGCCGGCGACCTGGACGTAGTCGACGCCCTCGTGGGGATCCTCGAGGTGTGCGAGAAACTCCGCCGTCGACTCCGTGCCGGGCCTGGGCCGGAAGCGACGCAGGTCGAAGAGAAAGTTCGCCGCCTCGTGATACTCCATACTCGAACCACAGAGTCCGGCCGCTTTAGGGTGTCGAACTCGCGGCTCCGTGCGACGGCGTCGCGACTCGAGAGACGCTGCCGGCGGCGATTCGGCGACCGCGAGCGGAACCCCCGAAGGCCGCTCAGAGGGCGACGGAGGTGTCCGCCAGGTCGGTCGTCGTGACGACGCCGATGATCTCACCGCCTTCGTTGACGACCGGCAGGTGGTGGAACGTACGCTCGCGCATCGTCTCGACTGCCGTCTCGAGCGGTTCGTCCGGCGTGACGGTGACGACGTCCGTCTCCATCACCGCGCGGACAGAGGGAACGTCGCTTCCGGTCAGGAACGTCTCGTCGGCCGCGAGTCGCACGAAGTCGGTTCGCGTGAGGATACCCTGCGGGCTGTTGTCGTCGTCGACGATAACGAGCGAGCCGATGCTGGCGTCTTGCATCGCCTGTGCGGCGTCCGTGATCGGGTCGTCGGGACGGATCGTCACGACCGGCGAGGTCATGATCTGGCGTACTGACGTGTCACTCATACGCATTCGTTTCGGCAGGACACTCTTAAGGATTGATGATGAGAGATAGTCGGAACGAGGGGTCAGCCGAGGCTCGGCGACGGTGGGCGGTTAGAGGTAGGAGGCGTCCCACCGCGTCGGTTTCCGGGCGTTTCCACAGCCGGAACACTGGATACGTCCCATCGGGTCCATCGCGGTCGCGAGCGTCCCACAGCCGGCGCAGTAGTATCCGTACCGGGTCTCCCTGTCGGGATCGGTAAAGACGGGGTTGAACGGCGCGTCCGAGCCGGCGTCCTCGTCGAGCTGGTCGACGTAGACGACCTCGCCGTCCTCGCTGACGACGCTCTGCAGGCGGTCGGACTCGGCGTCGAGGTAGATGTACTGGAAGTAGCGGTTGCCGTCGATCTCGAGTTCCTCCTCGTCGACCCGCTCGAAGCCACGCGCCTCGTAAAACGACGCGCCCGTCTGGTTGTCCGACAGGACGCGCCCTCGCAGGTACGCCGCTCCCTCCTCGGTCAGTCGCTCGCGGGTCCGTTCGAACAGGTCGCCGCCGATCCCGTGCCCGCGATAGTCGGGGTGGACGTGCAACCAGAGGAGGTCGCCCTCGCCGCCGTCGGTGACGACGACGCTCTCGGAGAACGCGACCGGTTCGCCGTCGCGTTCTGCGAGGAGGACGTCGTGTTCGTCGAGCGTCTCCTCGAACGCATCGGGGCCGTACCACTGTTCGACCGCGTTCTCGATCGTTCCGGGGTTCAGCGAGTACGACGTCTCGAGCGATCGGCGGGCGATCTCGGTGATCGCGTCCCGATCGTCGGCCGTGGCGTCGCGAATTTCCATATTAATAATGTGGAATGCGGCGTCATAAATCCCAGTCTTGGAACGAGATTTTGCGAGCGAACCGAGCGACACGTCGACGTCCGGTGAGAGGCGAGCAGGTTCTGGTCGATCGGTAGTGGTTCTATCGAAATCCGTCGACACTGGCAGGTGTCTTATAAATATCGCCAAAGTCTATGAGCGTAGATTGTAATTATTCGATAATGTCTGGTGCTGCAATTCAACGATTTGCGACGGTCGTGCTGTTGTTCGGCGGGTTCCTCGAACTCGGCGCAGGGACCAGCGGCGGATACGTATATATGTTGCTCGGCTTACTCGCTGGCGTAGTCGGATTAGTTATCGAACTCCGAGCACAGTGACCGATACTAGACTACCTGTTCGTATCTCGAGGAGTAGCGACTCGATCAGAAAACGACGACGTAGACGGAGTCAGCGGCCAGAGCCGCCGTGAGAGCAGTTACTCGGCGCCTCCCCACTCGGCCACCTGCTTTGGCCGGTCGGTCACGGCGGCGACCTCGAGTTCACCGTCGAAGCTCTCGAGGCCCTCGAGGTAGGCCTCGGCGCTGGCGACCGTCGAGAGGTACGGAATCTCCTCCTCGACGGCCATCTCGAGTGCGTCGCGGTTGCGGCTGACGACGAAGTCGACCTTGCCCTCGCGGATCGCCGTCGGGACGTCGTCGAACTCCTGGACGTCGAAGAACTGCTCGAAGCCGTCGACGTCCAGGTCGACCACGGCGGTTCCCTCGCTGACGACGTTGCCAGAGGCCTGCTGGGCCTTCCAGTAGGCCGTTCCGAAGTCGCTGGCGGTGCCCATCACTTCGCCGGTCGACTTCATCTCTGGGCCGAGACGCGGGTCCGAACCCGGCAGGCGGTCGAACGGCAGGACGACCTCCTTGATCGAGGTGTGCTCGGGGATCTGCTCGTCGACGTCGAGCGTCGCGAGCGTCTCGCCGGCCATCACCTTGGCGGCGAGTTTCGCGATCGGGACGCCCGTCGCCTTCGAGACGAACGGAACGGTGCGCGAGGAGCGGGGGTTGGCCTCCAAGACGTAGACCTCGCCGTCCTTGACGGCGAGCTGGACGTTCAGCAGACCGACGGTCTTCAGCGCCTCTGCGATGTCCTCGGTGACCTCGCGGACGCGTCCGAGCGTCTCCTCGTCGAGCGAGCGCGGCGGGATCATGCAGGCGGAGTCGCCGGAGTGGACGCCCGCGCTCTCGACGTGTTCCATGACGCCGCCGATGAGCACCGACCGGCCGTCGGCGACGGCGTCGACGTCGAGTTCGACCGCGTCCTCGAGGAACTCGTCGACGAGGATCGGCTTGTCCGGACTGACGCGGACTGCCTCCTCGATGTACTCCTCGAGTTCCTCGTCGCTGTGGACGACCCGCATCGCGCGCCCGCCGAGCACGTAGCTGGGGCGAACGAGCACGGGGTAGCCGATTTCGTGGGCGAGTTCGAGCGCCTCTTCCTCGCTGGTCGCCGTCCCGCCGTCGGGCTGGGCGATCTCGAGTTCGTCCATGAGGACGTTGAAGTGGTCGCGGTCTTCGGCGAGGTCCATCGCCTCGACGCTCGTGCCCATGATCTCGCAGTCGAGGCCGCGACGGTCGATTTCGTCCTGAAGGGGTTCGCCGATGTTGACCGACGTCTGGCCGCCGAACTGGACCATCACGCCGTCGGCGTCGGCCGCCTCGATGACGTCGGCGACCTCTTCTGCGGTGATCGGTTCGAAGAACAGCCCGTCAGAGGTGTCGTAGTCCGTCGAGACGGTCTCGGGGTTGTTGTTGACGACGTGGGCGTCGATGCCCGCCTCGCGAAGCGCCTGGACGGCGTGGACCGAACAGTAGTCGAACTCGACGCCCTGCCCGATCCGGATCGGGCCGCCGCCGACGACGACTACCGATTCGACGTCGCGGTCGACCTCGAGTTCGCCTGCGGCGGCCTCGCCGACCAGCGGGCCGCGGTCGAACTCGGACTTGCGCGCGGAGTAGTAGTACGGCGTCTGCGCGGCGAACTCGCCGGCGCAGGTGTCGACCTGCTTGTAGGTGCGGCCGGGGACCTCCTCCTCGACGGTGCCGACGTCGGTGCCGGCGGTCGCGGCGATCGAGGCGTTGGTGTGGCCGGTAATCGCGGCGGTGGTGAAGTCGCCGTCCTGTGCTGCGGTGACGGCGTCGGCGACGTTCTCGTAGCGCTCGACGTACCACTCGTGGATGTCCGTCAGTTCACAGACGTCCTCGACGGTGTAGCCCCGGTCGAACGCCTCGAACATCGCGTACGGGCGATCCGGCGTTGGTTTCTCGAGGTATTCCTCCTCGAGTTCGTCGTCGCTGACCGCGTCCCAGTCGACGCTTGGCTCGTACTCCGAGGAGCGAAGCGCCTTCAGCAGCGACTCCTCGAAGGTCCGGCCGATCGCCATCGCTTCACCCGTCGACTTCATCGCCGTGCCGAGTTCGAACTCGACGTCGTCGAACTTGTCCTTGGGCCAGCGGGGGACCTTCGTGACGACGTAGTCGATCGCGGGCTCGAAGGCGGCGGTCGTCTCGCCGGTGATCTCGTTTTCGATCTCGTGGAGCCGCTTTCCGAGGGCGACCTTCGCGGTCACGCGGGCGATCGGGTAGCCGGTCGCCTTCGAGGCGAGCGCCGACGAACGGGAGACGCGGGGGTTGACCTCGACGACGCGGTACTCACCTCCAGGGGTTCCGTCGTCGTGCCAGGCGAACTGGATGTTACACCCCCCCTGGATGCCGAGTTCGCGGATGACCTCGAGTGCCGCAGAGCGCATCTCCTGGTGGCCGTCGTCGGGGATGACCTGGCTGGGCGTGACGACCGTCGACTCGCCGGTGTGGATGCCCATCGGGTCGATGTTCTCCATGTTGCAGATGATGATACACGAGTCGTCGGCGTCGCGCATCACCTCGTACTCGAGTTCGACCCAGCCGGCGATCGACTCGGTGATGAGCACCTCGTTGTTCCGCGAGAGGCGCAGCCCCTTGCGGACGCGAGCGAGGAGTTCGTCCATCTCCTCGACGACGCCCGATCCCGATCCGCCGAGCGTGTACGTCGTCCGGGCGATCACGGGGAGGCCGCCAACTTCGTCGACGGCCGCCTCGACGCGTTCGGTCAGGTCGGCCTCGGTCATCTCCGTGACCGACTCGCCCTCCTCGAGGGAGATCGTCGTCGAAGCGGGCACGGGCTGGCCGATCTTTTCCATCCGCTGGCGGAAGAGGTCGCGATCCTCGGTGGCGTAGATGGTGTCCAGCGGCGTCCCCATGATCTCGACGTCGTACTCCTCTAGGACGCCCTCCTCGGCGAGTTCGGCGGTGACGTTCAGCCCGGTCTGACCGCCCAGCCCGGCGATGACGCCGTCAGGGTTCTCCTCCTGGATGATATCGGCGATCGCCTCGGTCGTGATCGGTTCGATGTAGACCCGGTCGGCCATCTCCGGGTCGGTCATGATCGTCGCCGGGTTCGAGTTGACGAGCACGACCTCCGCACCCTCCTCCTGGAGCGCGCGACAGGCCTGTGCGCCCGAGTAGTCGAACTCCGCGGCCTGGCCGATCTGGATCGGCCCGCTGCCGATCAGCAAGATTGTGCGTCCGTCCGCCGTGGTGTCCCCGGCACCGTCGTGATCCGTACTCATTTGTCGTTGTTCGTCCGAAGTTCGTACATCGTAATAAGCCCCACGAACTATTACGATTCCCGTAGCGATTTTTCGAAATTCGAATCAGGCGCTGGACGGGTTCCACCGCCGGTTCGGGACTACGCCGGAGAACCAACTGCCAGGAAGCCGTCGGCCCGTACTCGGCTCTGACGTCTCGAGTCGTAGAGTCAGCGCGGCGCGACTGACACGAGAGAAAAGCGGTCTCGACGGCGGGACGAGTCGTGGTCAGACGGGGCGATCGTGTTCGGTCTCGAAGTCTCTGACCTGGCGGTACTCGTCGACGAACGCCTCGACGTCGAACTCGAGCATCTGGGACTCGAACTCCGTCACCGCGGTCTCGTCCTCGGCGTGGCTGACGGCGTGTTCCATGAGTTCGACGACGAGTTCGACGACGATCTCGTGGAGTCGTCGAGAGTCGAAGTCAGTGATCCACAGCATCGCGTAGCCGACGGTACCGTCTTCCGTGGCGTCGTAGGAGACGACGCGCTCCGGAAACTCCTCCATGACGACGCCGAGCAAGTGTGGGGTCCCGAACTCGTCGAAGTCGTCGGCGGTCTCGACGGTCTCGCGCAACACGGCGACGAGCGACTCGGGGAAAAAGCGCGAGGGTGGGTGAACGTCCATCACGACCGCGTGGCGGTCGCCACAGGAACACGCGTACTCGCGCATTCCGAGGTCGATCTCTCTCGGATCGAGGGACTCGCCACAGGGCAACTCGAGCGTCTGTCGATCGTCACCCGGAACGCGGGGCTCTGCCATCGACGGTAGTTCGGCCGGCGTCTGCATAAGGGCGACGACTTCTCACGGCAGTCGAGGCCGGTTACCAGTGCAATCGCGAGCGATTCGCAGTTGCACCGGAACTGACTCACGACCGCCGCGTCAGGGCAGGAGTTCGTCGTCGACGCCCGCCCACTTCTCGGCTTCCGCAGTGCGGAACGTCTCGAGTTGATCGAACGCGCTCGCGAGGACGGAAAGCGTGAACAGCCACGCGAGCGCGCCCACGGCGACGTTCACCAGTTCGGCGAGGACGGGAACAGCGCCGAGACCGATCGCGAGCAGCCCGCCGACCACGCTGATGGCGAAAAAGCCCAGCGCGGTGACGACGAGCACGCCGAACACGCGCAGTCGGTGGCCGCGCGTGAGTTCCCAGCTCCGTCGCATCGCCTCGAAGACGTTCGTCCGGTCGACGGCGACGTACGGGTAGGTAAACGCGAGCGCGCTCGCGAGAAAGAGTCCCGGGAGCACGAACAGGACGAGGCCGAACGACACCGCAGTCGAGATCACGAGCGCGGCGACGACACCGTTCGCCGTCGCGACGAACAGCGCCATCGGTCGACCGACCGCGTCGGACGAGAGCAGAGTTCGGAACGCAACCAGCGAGACCGCGACCAGCCCGACCAGTGCGAGCAGCCACAGCAGCGTCGCGACACCGACCGGCATCTCGAGGGCGAGTGGCAACTCGTCGGGGAGCAGCGCCTCCTCGAACAGAGCGTCGTCGCCAAACTGGTCGCGCTGGGCTGCGAGTTGGCTCTGTGTCCCGACCGTCAACAGGAGGTGGGCGACGTAGAGACCGAGGAAGACGCCAAGCTGACGGCCATCAGCCAGGCGGACGATCCCGTCCTCGAGCGCCTCACCGACCGAAAGCCCCATCGGTCAGGGCCAGTCGTCCCGGACCGGGTCGGCGTCGTCGTCCTCGCCGTCGTCCTCGCTGGCGAGTTCCCAGTCGGCGGCCTCGGCGGCGTCCTCGACGGCGAGGTACTCCCACTCGAGGTCGGCGGCGAGGGCTTCGTCGTCCTCGTCTGTGCCGACGAAGACGTGCCGGTCGGTGTCGAACTGCCGCCTGACGCTCTCGAGGCTCTCGGCTTTGCCTCGCGGACCAGAGAAGAAGTCCTGGCGAATGCGGTTCTTGCGCGTGAAGTTCGTGACCACGTAGGTCGGCTTCTCGGAGACGACGCCGACGTACTGGCTCCAGCCGCGAGCGTCGTCGAAGACGGCCTCCGGAGAGGCGAGTTCTTTCAGCGCCTCGAGTTCGAATGCGAGCGTCATGTCGCTGCCGCCGTTCATGCACGAACGGTGACGCGCACGGGCAAAAACGGCTTCGATACGGTAAGAAGCGCCTCCCGTGATCCAAAATCCACCGGACGAGAGGGACCATCCGCTCGTCCACGCCGTCTGGCGAAGTCAGGTGAGTTCGACCCTGTAGTAGTCGGTGAAGACGATCACTTCGCCGTCGACGAACTCCGCGTCGTCGACGAGCGTAGACGGTGAGCCGGACTCGAGCAGGTCGTGAAATCGCTCGAGGGCGGACTCACTCATACTGTCAGCCAAAAATATTTCAAAGAAAAGCACGTTACTCCGATATGACCTCTCTCGACAACGTCTCTACCGAAGACCTCCGCCAGGTCTTGGCGGAGGTCGAGGGAAAAAAGCCATCACAACGGCTCATGGCGGCGATCAATTACCTTGAAGAAGACGGTGCAACGCTACAAGAGGTCGCTGAACGCTATGGATACACTGCTGGCTGGCTCTCGCGGTGGCTTGATCGACTCGAACGGCTCGCCGACGAGCCGTTCGAGGAGGTCGTCTACGACGAGCACCGTTCAGGAAGGCCCTCAAAACTCTCCGACAAAGAACATGAACAGTTCGTTGAAGCGCTTCACAAGTCTCCAGAGGAAGTTGGACTTGACGCGCCTGCGTGGTCCGTTCCACTAGCTCGTCACTATCTCGCCGAGGAATTCGACGTTGAGTACAGTGAGCGTCACGTTCGACGATTGATGACCGAGGCCGGGCTGTCCTGGAAGACAGCCCGGCCGGAGTTTCACAAATCCGATGAGAGAGCACAGGAAGCATGGCAAGACGGGTTCAAAAAAAGCGCGACAACCTGGACGACGAATACACGATCTTAGCCATTGATCAGACGCGACAGGTTCTCTCGACACTGATTCACGCATGGTTTCCCAAGGGTGAGCGCCCGTCACTCCCGGTGACGGGCGCGTGGGACAGCATCAAACTTCTCGGTGCAGTCAGCGATACTGATGAGACGTTCTTTCTCCCCTGCGAAGAGAACTTCAACAGCGACACGACGATTCGTTTTCTGGACGCTCTCCAGACCGAGTTCGGCGAGAAAATCTGCGTTGTCCTCGACAACGCCTCGTATTTCACGGCGAACAGAGTCCAAGAGTTCGTTGAAGGTACTCCGATCGAACTGTGTTACCTTCCGCGGGGTTCACCAGAGCTGAACCCCGCGGAAGAGTGCTGGCGACAACTCGATCAATCACTCGGCAACCGCCTATTCGAAACGCTTGACGAACTTCGTGATGCTGCTCTCTGTGCACTGGACGAGATCAACGTGCCAGATGTCTTTACGTACTTATGTCCGTGAGTATCAGTTCGTCGACGTGGCGAACTCGAGACGCCGCGTGAACCGAGTCGGTTCGTCGCAGCGAGAGCGTTCGGCGGACGGTATCACTGGTGGACATGTGGTGTGACATCAATTAGCACGATAAGATATAAACGTTTGGTTTGACGCAGATTTCACGCAGACGATAGGCGACGCCGACTCGAGAGGGCGAACGGGGGCAATTCGACCACGAGACGAGCCCAAACCGAGACCAGCACACAACGCTCTTATTACAGGGGACTGTACCCTCGAGTATGGCGGACAAACCGACTTCCGGTGAGATTCTCGGTGTACCGTACAACTTCGAGCGGCCAAGCCTGGGACGGATGCTCTCGGCGTACTGGCAGCCCGGCGAGGGAATGCTCGTCGAGAAGCCCTTCGGCGTCGGCTACACGCTGAATCTTGCCAACTGGCGGTCGTGGATCGTCGTGCTCGTCGCGGGCGGGCTCCTGTGGCAACAGGAGAAGTCGAAGACCGCCACCAGCGAGGAGGCCAAAGCGGACGAGCCCGTCGAAGTCATCGTCGACGAAGACGACGACTAGCGTCGATCGGTCGACGATCGATCTCTCGTTCTCCCGGCGACCACGAGCGATCAGTTCGTGGTGTCGCTCGTGTGACGTGGCGCGCGAGCGGCGTGTACGCCGTCGAAAATATTGCGCCGGATCGAAGGTATAAGTACGACTTCGCCGCTCGAGCGGTGGTATATTAGTTTCAATCATTATATTTTATCTTAGATAAGTTATCGATCGCTCACGTGAGGTGATGCTGAACCAACGCGGATACTATATTTCGCGAGTCCCGTAAGGCTATTAAACTCGAGTCGATCGACGGTCAGTCGTCGATGGCAGTCACACAGCCACACGAGAAAGCGGGTGACCGCAGATGCTAGGAATCGAATCGTTCGGAGCGACGGGACAGGCGCTCACCGAAGTGGGCGTCGTACTCGCTGACGCGATCGTGCTGTACGTCGTCTACGGAGCCGTGACGTCGCTTCTCGGCGGGAAGATCAGGCAAACAGTGGGTGGTGAGTAGTCGATGGCGATGGAACTGTTCGGCATCGCGATGGTCCAGCTCATCCTGTTCGTCGGGTTTGGGCTGCTCATCGGGACGCTCTTTGGATTCTTCGGGATGGGCGGGTCGTTTCTCGTGACGCCCGCACTGCTCGTCCTGGGCTACGACTCCACGACTGCAGTCGGGAGTGGCCTGGCGTTCGTCTTCGGGACGTCGGTCATCGCCGCCCTTCGCCACCGCGATCACGGGCAGGTCGACTACAAACTCGGCCTCATGTTCATCGTCGGGATGACCGCCGGCATCGAGGTCGGCAAGGAGGCCGTCTTCTACCTGAAGGAACTCGGCATCGCCGACCTCGTCGTGAGCGTCTCGTACGTCGGCTTGCTCGCGGTCGTGGGGCTGCTCATGTTCCGTGACGCACGAAGCGACGAGCCCGACGACGCGAACGACGAGCCCGCGATCGCCGAACGGCTGGGTGCGTTCCAGATTCCGCCGATGATCTCTATCAAAGGCGGTGCGGAGGTTTCGCTGTGGCTAACGCTGAGCATCGCGCTGGGTATCGGCGTTCTCTCCGGCTTCCTCGGCGTCGGCGGCGGCTTCCTGCTGATGCCCGCCATGATGTACGTCCTCGGCGTGCCAGCGGCGGTCGCCGTCGGTACCGACGTGTTCCAGATTACGGCCTCCGGCGCGTTCGGTGCGTTCACCTACGCGCAGTCCGGTGCCGTCGACCTCTCGATCGTCCTCCCGCTGCTTACGGGCAGTGCGATGGGCGCTCGTATCGGTGCCGGCGCAACCGCGCTCGTAGACGAAGACGACATCACGGAGTACTTCGCCGCCATGCTGCTTGCAGGATCGGCCGCCGTGGCAAGCAAGAACCTCGGCAACGCCTACGACGTCGAGTTGCTGAACCAGCTCAGCATCGTGCTCATCTTCGGCGCAGCACTGGTGGTCACCGGGGCCATCGTGTGGGCGAGCATACAGAGTATGCAAGACGGCGAGACGGCCTCCGCTCCCGCCGCCGCCGATTGAGCGGCCTTTGTCACCCACTCGAGACCGAACTCGACGGGACGACTACCGATCGACTTCGCCCATGATCGTATCGAGACTGCCGATCGCGGCGATCAGGTCGGGGACGTACTCGCCGCGGACGATCTCGGGGAGTGCAGAGAGGTTCGAGAAACAGGGGCTCCGAATCTTGAACCGGGCGGGCGTGTCCGTCCCGTCCGAGCGGATGTAGATGCCGAGTTCGCCCTTCGCGGCCTCGACGGCGCGATAAATCTCGGCGTCGTCGTCGGGTTTGAGCGTCCGGGGGACGTTGCTCTGGATCGTCCGATCGTCGTCGGGCCACTCCTCGAGTACGTCGAGACACTGCGCGACGATCTTCGCTGACTCCTCGATCTCCCACATGCGCACGAGGACGCGACTGTAGTTGTCCTCCCTGTCTTCGCTGACGACGTCCCACTCGAGTTCGGGGTAGTAGCCGTAGGGGTCGTCCCGCCGGAGGTCGTAGTCGATCCCCGAACCGCGAGCGACGGGGCCGGTACAGCCGTACTGTTTCGCGACGTCTGGCTCGAGAACGCCGGTGTCGACGCAGCGAGCCTGGAACACCTCGTTGGTAACGAGCAGGTCGTGGTACTCGTCGATCTTCGCCGGGAGCCCGTCGAGGACGTCGCCGACGAACTCGGCTGTGCCTCCGGAACGGCCGCCGAACACCTCCGGAAGGCAGAGCAGACAGTGATCGACAGCCTCGAGTTGTAACCGACGACGCTTTGCCCCCGCCGGACGGCCCCTCGAACATGGCCATCCAGTTCGTCACGGGCAACGAGGGGAAAGTCCGGGAAGCACGCGAGTACCTCGAGGGCGTCGAACCAGTCGAGCAGGTCGCGTTCGACTACACGGAGATCCAGAGCGACGACCTCGGCGAAATCGCGGCACACGGCGCACTCGAGGCGTTCGAGGAACTCGGCGGCGAAGACGGCGTGCTCGTCGACGACGCGGGGCTGTTCGTCGACGCGCTCGGAGGATTTCCGGGGCCGTACTCGGCGTACGTCGAGGACACAGTCGGCGTCGAACGCCTCTGGCGGCTCGCGAGCGAGGAGGAGAACCGGCGGGCACACTTCCGGACGGTGCTGGCCTACGTCGACGGCGAGCTGCTCCGCACCGCGGAACGCTCGAGCAGGGACGGAAGCGACCCACGAGAGCTTGGCGTACAGACGTTCGAGGGATCGGTCGCCGGGACGCTCGTCGCACCCCGGGGCGAGGGCGGGTTCGGCTACGATCCGATCTTCGAGTACAACGGGACGACGATGGCGGAGATGAGCACCGAAGAGAAGAACGCGATCTCCCACCGAGGGCGCGCCCTGGCGGCATTCGCGGACTGGTACGCCGACCGGTGATAGTGTCGACTGCGACTGTGTCCCGGGCCGGGGGCCACGGGCGCTCCGGACCTGACTCGCAACCGTCGTTACGAGTCGGCCGACCGGCACCGATCTACATCGGTCCGTTCGACAGTTTGTGTAGATTGGTAACAGTAGACAATGACTAAACCCTCCGTCGCCGTACGGAGGGTATGGACGCAATCGAGCGGCCAACGTTCGAGTCCGACGCCAGTCGGCGGATCTACGAGTACGTCGAGCGAAACGGCACCGTAAAACGGAACTCGCTTCGCGATCACGTCGACCTCTCCGCCGAGGAGTTCGGGACGCACCTCGAGGAGCTGAAGACGAGAGGATACCTGGAAGAAGAGGGCGGGACGCTCCAGATCGCACTCGAGTTCGGCGCGATCGAGGAGTACGAGACCGACGGCCTCCACTTTACCGTTCGCCCGGCACGCCAGACCGACTTCGATGGACTCGTCGAGACCATCCGCGACGTCACCGCCGAGGAGACGTACGTCGTCGCCGAGACTATCGCCGAGCAACTCCTCTACGAGCAGGCCGTGACCCGGCACAACACCGTCGAGTCGCGCGTGTTCTTCGTCGCCACCGTCGACGGCGAGGTGGTCGGGTGGACCCACCTCGACTGTCCGCAGGTCGACCAGGTCCAGGAGGTCGCCCGCCAGACCGTCGGCGTTCGCGAGGCCTACCGCGGGAAGGGCATCGGGAGCAAACTGCTCCAGCGCGGACTCGAGTGGGCCGAGGCGAACGGCTACCGGAAGGTGTACAACAGCGTTCCGATGACCAACGACCGGGCGCTCGAGTTTCTCACCGACCACGGCTGGGACACCGAGGCCATCCGCCGGGACCACTACACGATCGACGGCGAGTACGTCGACGAGGTCATGATGGCCTACAGCTTCTAGGCGCGCCCGACGCTGCCGACGATCACGCCCGCGGGTCGACGTCCGGGCCCGGGTACGTGCTGCCTTCGACGGCCTCGTAGAGGCTCTCGGCGTCGAACAGGCGGGCGAAGGCGTCCGGCGGGCGAACGCTGACCGAGATTCGCGGCTGCAGCGTCAGCCCCGCCTTCGCGGACCGGAGTCCCTCGTCGTACGAGAGCAGGTGGGCCGCCGTTCCCCGGTAGGCCGAGGCGAGCGCGGGGTGGTCCCCTTCCGGATGCTCGACGCGGACGCGCTCGTCCTCGAGTCGTGCCCGGTGGTCTGCAGCGAGATCGGGATCGGCGAGGTCGGCGACGAGCGCCTCCGTTTCGGCGAGCAGTGGATCGCTCGCGACCAGTTCGGCCCACGAGTGGCGACGAACGTGATCGAGCGCCTCGCGGGCGTCGCCGCCGACGAGTAGATCGGCCGCGAGCACGTCGGCGTCGGCGACCACACGGGCCGGGTTCGGTCGCTCAGGCATCGTCGGTCCTCCGGCAGGCGAGTTCCTCGGCGATCTCCTCGAGTGTGACCTCGTACGTCTCGGCGCGGTCGAACAGCGCATCCCAGCGTTCGGTCATCGCCGGACGTTCGACGCTCGAGGTGAAAAAGCGGTGCGTTCGGCGGGAGCGTCTCACCGCGAGCCGAGCCAGTAGACGACGGCCCCGAGGACGAACGCGACGCCGACGTTGACCAGCAGGCCGACGAGACCGACGGCGGCGACGAGGGCGAACGCCCGTAGTCCGTCGACGGGCTCGAATGCGGCTCGACCGAGTTCGAGGGCGACGACGGCGAGCAGGACGCCGAGCAGGGCAAGCGGGAACGCGGCGAGCAACGCGCCGGTGGCGACGAGCGCGAGCGCGAGGTAGCCAAGTCCCAGCAGGACGTTCGCGCCGCCGGTTCGCGCGCCGAAGGCGTACTTCCCGGCGAGGCCGCCGCTGCCGTGACACATCGGCACGCCGCCGATCGGGACCGCCGTGAGACACGTGATGCCCATGCTCTCGGCGAGGTCGTCCGCCGAGACGTCGCGGCCGTAGAGGTCGGCACAGAGCAACGACGTCGCGATCGCTGCGTTGCCGATCGTCATTCCGAGCTGGGCGACCGTCCCCTCGAGCGCTCCCGCCGTGAGCGTCGGTCCGCCGACGGGAAAGAGCGTGGCGGCCGGTATCTGGAGCGTCGGCACGCCGGCGGCGACGACGGCGACGACCCCGCCGACGGCGAGGACGATCAGGGGACTCACCCGGTGGTAGCCGACGACGGCGAGAGCGCCCACGAGGGCGATCCCGGCGAGGGCAACGGGAACGTTCCCGATCGAGAGGTCGACGGCCGCCTCGAGCAACAGCAGGGCGACCGCGAGCTGGACGCCGCGGACGACCGGTTCGCCGACGACGCGCTGGACGCGACCGATCAGTCCGGCGCGGCCGGCGACGATCAGCGCGACGCCCGCGAGGAGGCCGGCCGCGGCGAGTTCCGCGTACGAGAGGACGCCGACGATCGACAGCCCGACGAGGGCTTTCATCGGCTCGACCGAGATCGGCATCCCGTAGTACAGCCCCCAGACGATCTGGAAGACGCCGAAGCCGACGAGGACGTGCGGAAGCGAGATGGTCGTGGTCATCGCGAGCGCGACCAGCAGCGGGAGGACCGTAATCGAATCCCCTAGCGCGCCGGTCAGCTCCCCCGTCGTGAACTCGAGATCGTGTCGAGTCGGCGTTTCCCACGAAAAAGCCATCTAGACCGGGGTACGAGACGGCTCCATTTCACTGTTTGCAGTAACTATCCTGCATTTCAGACGGCGAGTAGTGTGATGAGAAGTGGTTACGCCTCGAGTGCGCGCTCGAGCAGCGTCTCGAGCTGGCGCGTGACGGCGGCGTCGACGGGACGAAGCGGGCGTCGCGGCGTTCCGACGGGCTGGTCGCGCAGCGAGAGCGTCGCCTTGACGCCGGGGACGCCGTAGCGGGCCGTGACGGCCCGGTTGAGTTCGACGAGTGCGGCGTTCAGTTCGCGGGCGGCGTCGACCTCGCCGTCGCGGTGGAGCCGGTAGACATCGCTCGCGCGCTCGGGGACGACGTTCGCGAGCGCGAGGACGCCGCCGTCCGCGCCCGCGTCGAGTCCCGCCGCGTAGACGCTGCCGCTGCCGACGAGGACGTCGAACGCCTCGTCGTCGGTCAGGCGGACGAGTCGCTGGATCGACTCGAGGCTGCCACTCGAGTCTTTGATCCCGGCGACGTTCTCGTGGTCCGCGAGGGCTTCGGCGGTCTCCGGCGAGAGTGCGTGATCGGTGAACTTGGGGACGCTGTAGAGGTAGATCGGGAGCGGCGAGTCGTCGGCGAGGTCGCGGTAGTACGCCTCGAGTGACTCGTCGTCGGCGTTGTAGTACGACGGCGTGACCACGAGCGCGGCGTCGGCGCCGACCTCGGCGGCGCGTTCGGTCGCCTCGAGCGTCGGTTCGTAGCCTTCGTGGCCGGTTCCCGCCAGGATCGGAAGGTCGGTCGCGTCGGCGACGGTCTCGATCACGCGAGCGCGTTCGGCCGGGTCGAGCGACGGTGCCTCGCCGGTCGAGCCACAGGGGACGAGGAAGTCGACGCCGTTCGACTCGAGCCACGTGGCCAGCTCGCGGAGCGATTCGTGATCGACACGACCCGACTCGTCGAACGGTGTTACGAGTGGGACGCCAGTGCCATGCATGCGCAAGCGTACGACCGCATCCAGTAAAGTGTCGGGGATTCGGTCGCCGGTTCGGGATCAGTACGGCTAAGGCCGCCGGGGCAGTCGGTCGACCCGTGACCGAGCTCGGAAAGATCGACCGGAGCTTCTTCGAACAGCACGTCGCGCCGAACCTCGGTGCCGACCGCGACGACGTCGTCGTCGGGCCGCGCCACGGCGTCGACTTCGGCGTCCTCGAGGTGGGCGGGCGGGCCGTCGTCACCGCGACGGATCCGCTGTCGATCCTCCCCGATCTGGGCTTCGAGCGGGCGGCGCGGTTCGCACTCGACCTCGTGCTGGCGGACGTCGCCGTCAGCGGCGTCCCCCCGTCGCACCTCTCGATCGCCTTCACCCTCCCGCCGGAGATGACCGACGAGGAGTTCGCGACCGTCTGGGAGACGATCCACGCAGAGTGTGCGGACCTCGGCGTCGCCGTCGTCACGGGCCACACGGCCAGGTACTCGGACTGCTCGTACCCGTGGGTCGGTGCGGCGACGGCCGTCGGCGTCGGCGACCGCGAGGACGTCGTCCGACCCGACGGTGCACGGCCCGGCGATCGGCTACTGCTGACGACCGGTCCCGCCGCGGAGGCGGTCGGCCTGTTGACGACGCTGTTCGGCGACGAGATGGACCTCCCCGACGACGTCCTCGCGGACGCCCGCGACCGCCTCGATGACGTCTACGCCGTCCGGGACGCGCTCACGGCTGCTGCCGCCGGTCCCGTCACCGCGATGCACGACGTCACCGAAGGCGGGCTGGCGGGCGCGCTGAACGAGATGGCAGACGGTGCCGGCGTTCGGTTCGCAGTCGATCGCGACGCCGTCCCGGTCCAGCCCGGCGTCCGCGAGGTCAGCGAGCACCTCGAGATCGACCCCTGGCACGCCACCAGCTGTGGCTCGCTGCTGCTCGCCGTCGAGCCCGCAGGCGTCGACGACGTGCTCGCGGCACTCGAGGCTCGCGACACCGTCGTCGCCGAGATCGGCCGCGTCGAGTCCGGCGAGGGCGTCGTCGTCGACGGCGAGTCGCTCGCCCATCCCGGCGTCGACCCCTCCTGGGACGCGTACGCCGACCTCGCCGAGAAGTGACTGCACCGCAGGGGCGAGAGCAGCCTGTGTACCTATGGCACTCCGGCGTGACCATCACGTATGGCCGACAGCGGAGACTCGATCGTGGCGACACTGCCCGATCGGTCGCGGGCCGTCTGGTGGACGCTGGCCCTCGCCGTCGCCACCGTCTTTCTCGCGATCGTCGTGCGCTATCTCGGTATCGTCGCCTTCGGCCTCTTTCTGTACTACGTCGGTCGACCCGTCTCCCGCCGGCTCGAGACGATCGTCGGAACGGCCGGCCGGGCAGCGGCGCTGACGATCGTCGCCATCCTGCTCCCGCTGCTCGCCGTCATCTGGGCCGTCACGGCCGTCGCGATCGGCCAACTGCTCGCGCTGGCCGGCGGCGACGTCGGTCGCCTCCTCGAGGTCGCCGAACCGACGCTCGGCCTCGAGACGATTCCCGAGTCGCCCTCGGAGCTGTTCACCATCGTCGGCGACGAACTCAAGCCACGAGACGCGACGACGCTGCTCGACATCGGAACCGGCGTGCTCGCCCAGATCGGCGGGCTCGTCTTCGTGACCACGCTGCTTTTCGCGTTCGTCTACCTCCTGTTGCGTTACGAGAGAACGGTAGCTGACTGGGTACACGAGAACGTCCTCGGATCGGAGACGGCGGGTGCGACGTACCTGCGGGGGGTCGATCGGGAACTCGGCCGGATCTACGGCGGACAGATGCTCACGATCCTCGTCGTCGTCGTGCTCGCGTGGGTGCTCTACACGGGACTCAACGTCGTCGCTCCCGCGGGCGTGTCGATCCCGTTCCCGCTGTTGCTCGCGCTCGTCACCGGCGTCGCCTCGTTCGTCCCGCTTATCGGCCGATCGCTCGTGTACGTGCCGCTCGTGGCGTACCTCGCGATACTGGCGCTACGGATCGACTCGCGGCTGCTCTGGTTCCCCGCCGCCACCGGCCTCGCCGGCGTGCTCGTCCTCGATCCGACCGTCCGGTACGGCATTCGGCCGTATCTCTCGAGTCACGGCACGCCCTCGAGCGTGATGCTCCTCAGCTACGTCCTCGGGAGCGCGATCTTCGGCTGGTACGGCGTCTTCCTCGCGCCGATCGCAGTCGTCTCGATCCGACAGTTCCTCCGGTCGATCTTCCCCGCCCTGGTTCGGGGTGAGCCAGTTCGACCGGTCGACGACGAACGGACGAGCGACGAGTCGAGCGACGAGTCGGAACTCGACGCCGACGCGCCGACCGACGGTGGCGACGGGAGACCGACGACGCCGGCCGAAGACGACGCGTCGACGCTCGAGTGACCGGCGGCGGACCACCACCGATTAGTACCACCAGAGAATACCAGCGGGTATGAGACGATCACTGCCAGACGAGCGTCCCGTCGGCCTCACCATCGCAGGCAGCGACTCCGGCGGCGGCGCGGGCGTGCAGGCGGACCTCGCGACGATGGCCGCCCACGGCGTCTACGGCACGAGCGTCGTCACCGCAGTCACGGCCCAGCACACGCGTGGCGTCGAGCGGTCGTTCGTCCTCCCGGTCGAGGAGGTCGAGGTCCAGTTCGAGGCGGTCCGCGACGACTTCGCGATCGGCGCGGCGAAGACCGGAATGCTCGCGACGACCGAGATCGTCGAGACGGTCGCCGACCGCGCCGGCGAGTTCGCGTTCCCGCTCGTGGTCGATCCGGTGATGGTCGCGACCTCCGGGGACCGACTGCTCGAGCCCGCGGCCGAACGCGCGTACGAGGAACTGATCGCGGAGGCGACCGTCGTCACGCCCAACGCCGACGAGGCGGCGGTGCTGACGGGAATCGACGTCGAGGACGGGGCGAGCGCACGGGAGGCCGGCGAACGGCTGTGTGAACTTGGGTCCGATGCGGCGCTAATCAAGGGTGGCCACGTCCCCGGCGAGACCGTCCGGGACGTGCTCGTGACCGACGAACGGACGGTGACGTTCGAGCACCCGCGGGTCGACACCGACGCGACCCACGGCTCCGGCTGTACGCTCGCGGCGGCGATCACAGCACGGCTGGCACGGGGCGACGACCTCGAGACCGCCGTCGGTCTGGCGACGGACTTCCTCGCGCGGGCGATCCGCTACCACTACGACGTCGGGCAGGGGCCCGGCGCGGTCAACCACGCGGTCGAGCTCCGGAACGACGCCGCACGCGAGCGGACGGCCGAAGCGGTCCGGACGGTCGTCGACCGGTTCGTCGCGGCGGACGTCTCGCCGCTGATTCCGGAGGTCGGCACGAACGTCGTCGGCGCGACGCCGTACGCCGAGACGGTCGCTGAGACGGCGGCCGTCGAGGGGCGGATCACCCGCACGCTCTCCGGCGTGAAACCGAACCGCGGCGTCCGCTTCGGAGCCTCGAGTCACGTCGCCCGCTTCCTGCTCGTCGCCCGGGAGTTTCATCCCGAACTGCGGTTCGCCGCGAACTGCCGGTTCGACGCCGACGTCGAGGACGCACTCGAGGACCTCGACTGGTCGGTCGCGGAGTACGACCGCGCCGCCGAACCGGACGACGTCACAGAGACCGAAGGGAGCACGATGGAGTGGGCCGCTCGGCGCACGCTGGGCGACCGCGAGGAGCTGCCTGTCGCCGTAATCGACCGCGGCGACGTCGGCAAGGAGGCCACGACGAAACTGGTCGCGACCGACGCCGAGACGCTCGCCGAGCGAACGCTCGTGCTGTGCGATCGACTCGAGTAGGGAGTCAGTTCTCGAGCGCGTGGACGTCGCCGCTCGCGAACGGGCCGGCGAACGGGACGACGTACAGTCGATCGCCGACGGCGGCCATCCGGCCGGTCGTCCGAACGCCTTCCTCGTGCCAGCGAACCGTCCCGTCGACGTCGACCGCGAACAGCCCCTGGTTGGGCGTCCCGAAGTAGACCCCGTCGGCGACGGCTGCCGGCGGCCCCCCGTACTGGCCGGTGTCGATAGACCACAGTTCGTCGCCAGACTCGAGGTCGAGACACGTCGTTCTCGTGGCACCGCCCGGGAGGTACGCGTGCCCGTGTGCGAGCGCTGGCATGACCGACGAGCCCGAACCGGTCTGGTATCGCCAGACGGTTCCGCCGTCCTCGCGGTCGAGTGCGTAGACGTCGCCGCCACGGGTCGAAGCGACGACGACGTCGCCGGCGACCGACGGTGGCGTGTAGAGGCCGCCGAGGTCGTCCCGGTACCACAGCGTCTCCTCGCCGTCGAGCGCGTACAGTTCGCCGTCGGATCCCGACACGCCGGTCGTGTAGACGACGCCGTCGGCGACGGCCAGCGAGGCGACGAACGGGCGGCCGCCACTGGGCTCGAGCGTCCACTCGATCGCCCCCGTCTCGGCGTCGACGGCGGCGGCGGCCGGACCGCCGACGATGGCGTAGAGCCGATCGTCGACGAGGACGGACGATCCCCGACGGATCAACGCGTCGTTCGTCCACAGTTCCGTGCCGTCGGCGGCGTCGAGCGCGTACGTCCCGTTGTCCGAGGTGACGTAGACCACCTCGCGGGTGAGCGACGGGATCGACCGAACGCCGGCGTTCGGGTCGGCCTCGTACGTCCACAGTCGTTCGCCCCCCGTCGTGTATCCGAGGACGTCGCCGGCGTTGGTCCCGAAGTAAAACCGGTCCCCGCCGACCGCGACGCCACCACCGAAAGAGGTGTCGATACCCGACCCGCCGCGGGTGAGTTGCCTCGTCGTCGGGTCGGCCTCGAGCAGTGACGCGTCGGGGTTGTAGCCGGTGTTCGCGGAGTCGAATCCGTCGCCGGGCCAGGCGTCGGTGCCGTCGGTAAGCGGCGTCGCGTCGCGGTCGCCGATCGACCCCGCCGAACGGCGGGGATCGATCGCGGCGAGACAGCCAGCGCTCGCCGTCGCGAGGGCGCACCCGGCGAGCGAGCGGAGGAACGGGCGGCGTTTCATATCAGATTCGTTTCTTTTCGTGGTGTTAAACGTACCCGTTCGTCTCACGGTCGTCCGTTGGCGTGGGGTCGCTCGAGGGTGGAGACGTCGCCATCGAGGCGGGCGGCGCGCGGCCGGACGCGGAGCGACGCGGCGTTTTTTGACAGCGTGGGTCGTCACTCGAGGCATGGTCGAGAGTCCGTTCGACGTCGAGATCCGCGTCGGCGAAGTACTGGAGGCGGAGGCGTTCCCGGAGACGGACAAGCCGAAGATGACGAAGCTGTGGATCGACCTCGGCGACGAGGAGATCCGATCCTGTGCGCAACTGGGCTACCACCACGACCCCGACGAGTTGCCGGGGACGCAGGTGCTCTGTGCGACGAATCTCGGGTCGGTACGGATCGCCGGCTTCGAGTCCGAGGCGCTGACCGTCGGCGTCCCGGACGAGGACGGGAACCCGGTGCTCGTGACGCCGGCGGAAGACGTGCCGCTGGGCGGCGTGCTGTTCTGATCCGCGGATCGGTCACCCGCTCGACGCGTCCTCGGCGTCGGGGTCATCCGCGTCCGCTCCACCGTCGGCGTCCTCGTTCGGCGACTCGAGGGACGCGTCGTCGGTCTCGTCGGGGTGATCGGTGGCGGCCAGGCCGTCGCTCTCGCCGTCCGTGGTCGGCGGCTCGTCCTCGAGTGTGGCGTTCTCCTCGCCAGCCGCGCTCGAATCCGACTCGTTTTCGGCGAATCGCGTATCGTTCGTCGGGGTCCACGAGGTGCCGTTCTGGCCGTCGTTCGTCTCGTTTTCCACGCCACCGTGTGCGTGGGGCCTGGCCTCGTCATCACCAGGTTCGTCGGTCGGCCCGTCGTCGCTGGATCGGTCGCCCCCGACGACGGTCACCGCGAACGACTCGTCGGTCGAGAACGTCCCCGAAACGGACTCGGTCGCAGTAAACAGGCCGACAGTGACGAACCCGCCGGCGAACCCACCCGTCACGACGAGCGCACAGAGGACGACGACGGCGACGCCTCGAATCGACGTCATCGGTCGTCCTCCTCGAGCGTTCCGCCGTCGGCCGTCGGATGCGCGGTCTCGGTCGTCGGCTCCGGCGGCTCGGCTTCCCGGGCCGATGTGGACGCTGTGTCACCTTCGCCAGCGGACAGCCGCATCGAGAGCCACAGCCCGCCGACGGCGAGCAACGAGAACGCCGACGCGAACGCCACCGCCGTCGTCAGCGTCGTCTGCAACTCGAGGGCCACGTAGACGGCGTACGGCGTGACCAGGGCGAGAACTCCCGTCGACAACAGGAGGTCGTTCGCGGTGATCGTCACTGCCGCGTCCGCGGAACTCACGGTCGAGTCGGTGGCGACCCGGCCATTCGACTCCGTCGTTTCGGAACCGTGTCGCACGAGCGCCCACAGTTCCGTCAGAACGAGCAACGAAAGCGGGACGGCGACGAGCAGGACGAACCCGATCGTCGAGTTCGTCGCCCGGATCACGTATCCGATGTACGGGATCGTGAAGACGACGACGCCGATCACGTTCGCCGCCGGAATCGGGGTCGAGTCTACGTCGTCGTTCGCGTCGCCTTTCGTCTCGAAGACGGGACCCGTCTCCGTCTCGCGGACGTCGACGACGCGATGTGTTACCGGCGTCTTCGCGTCGCCTCGAGTGAACGTGATGACGTCCCCGTCGGCGATCGCCGTCGGCGCTCGCTCGTCGACGACGACCACGTCGCCGGGTTCGATCGTCGGTTCCATGCTCCCCGAGAGCACGACGAAACTGTACTCGGCACCGACCACGCCCGGGACCGCGTAGACGACGAACGGGACGACGAGGGCGATCAACAGCACGGAACCGAGCACGTTCGCGACTTGTCTGGTATTCATCGTCCTGTCACCTCACAGAGTGGGTTCCGTCGCCGATCGAACGCCTCGAGGACGGTCAGCGAGTACGTCCCGTCCGTCACGACCGTCCCGGGACCGAACGGCTCGGAACAGCTCGTATGAAAGTCGCCGATCGACCGGGTTCCGTCGGCCGTGACGACGGTCACGTCGAAGTCCGGTCGCCCACTGTCGGCGAGCTCGAGCGTGAACGACTCGCCCGCGTCGATTCCGAAGACGCTGATCGTCGACCCGTTCCTGCCAGCCTGAGTGACGACGATGGTCGCGTCGTCCGCTGGCCCCGCGTACTCGAACGTCGCCTCGACCGCGCGGTGGTCGCTGCCGTCCGCACAGGGGACGCAGTCGAGATCGGATTCGTCGTCATCGTCGCTCTCGTCGCCGTCGGCACAGACGGAGACTGTGACGTTACTGATCCCGGGCCGTTCGTGGTCCGCGCGCTCGTCTGGATCGTCCCGGTCGCCGTGGGCAGCACAGAGTTCGCCCCGCGTCCGGGTCGACGGTGGCTCGATCGCGTACTCGACGATCCGCGACTCGGGGTCCGAGGGATGGTCGCCGCCGTCCGACCCACCTGGCTCGTCGCCAGCCGGGGGCGTGCCGCGAGGGATGCCGCCGCCGATTGCCACCGCACAGATCGGCGGTGCATTTCGCTCCTCGCCGTCTTTCAGCAGCCGGAAGCTCGCACAGACCGTCTCGCGCTCGCCGTCGTCGCGCTTGTCCGTCACGGAGAGGACCTGAAGCTGGTACTCGTCGGTGATCAGGTACGTCTCTCCGGCCTCGAGCCGACCGCCCTCGACGTCGATCGTGCCGAGTTCGACGCAGTCCGCCGGTGGGCAGTCGAGTTCGGGACAACGAACGTCCGCGAACGGGCCGTCTCCGACGTCGGCCTCGGACACGTGCCGGCACTGCTCGGCGTAGAACTCGAGTTCGAGGCCGCTCTCGGCGGCAGTCGTCCACGTCGCGTCGGACGGAAGTCGGTAGCGAAAGACGAGACAGCGCTCCTCGCCCGTAGAGAGGCACGGCTGGTCGGGACCGTCGAGGCGCAGTCCGTCGGCGAGCGCACGACGGAGACCGTCCAGGGTTCCCCACCCCGACGCCGGGAACGTCGTGCTCCCGCCGGAACGGCAGTCGTCGACGACGAGCTGGACCTCGAGGACGGAGCCGAGCGGATCGGCGATGGGTGGACAGTCGGTCCGGAGCCACACGCGAACGGGGTTCCCGTCGTCGTGGACGGCCAGACGGAACCGCTCGACGCCGGCGTCGCCGGGACGGAGCCCGTCGAACGCGAACGCGATGCGGCCGTCCGTCTCGGAACACGCGTCGGAGTCACAGCGAACGTCGATCCCGACGCGTCCCGCCTGCTGTGTGCCCGTAAACGACTCGAGGTCGCTCAGGTACGCACCGGTGCCAGCGCCGCCGGCGACGCCGAACGCGCCGAGACCGACGCCCGCGAGTAACCGGCGACGGCTCAACCGGGTGGGGTCGCGGCTCACGGCGTCCCTCCACGTCGGACGGGCGGTGACGTCGCCGTCCGCTCCGTCTCCCCCCTCGTGATCATCGGCGCACCCCACACTGTTCTGCGCCGACGTCGATCCCGAACTCGACGGATTCGCCTTGCCACTCGTTGCTGACGGCTGTCGCAGTCCGCCAGGCGATGCCGAGACAGAGCCGCTCGCCCTCCGGGAGACAGTCGTCGAGGCCGGGACGGAGGAGCAGCCCCTCCGTATCTGGACCGTACGCCTCGCCGAACTGGGCGAGCGAGCACTCGAGGTCGGGGTTCGCCGGCACCGTCGCGGTTCCGGCACAGCCGCCGATGCCGAAGATCCCGGTGTCGTACCACAGCGAGACGTCGATCACCTCGCTCAGTCTTCCCGAGACGGACGGGAACAGCCGAACGCGGGCGTTCATCTCCTCGGCGACCAGTCCGATGCCGATCGTTCCCGAGTCCCCGGGGAGGACGTTCGTCTCCCGGACGAGGGGGCCGTGTGTCTCCACGTCGTAGTCGTCGACGTACTCCTCGAGCGGGCCGTCCCCGGTCTCGCCGGTCGACGTCGCGTTCGTCGGTTCGCCGTTGTAGGTGCTGTACCAGGCGACGCGGAGCCGGGGGCCGTCGTCGCCCGCCGTCTGTGCGTAGGTGTAGCTCGTGTACGCGGGTGCGTCAGCCGTGACGGACGCCCGTCTGACCCCGGCGGTCGCGATCGCGGTCGTGCCGACGCAGCCGAGTAGTTGTCGTCTTGTGATGGCGGAGATTCGTCGTGTCACTGTCTGTCCTCCGGTTGTTCGGTCGTCCAGTCGTGGCCGATCGTGGCTCGCCCTCGCGCCGGCCACGGCCCCCGTCGATGCCGGTGGTGGCACACCGACGGGGATATGAATGAGCACCGTACCGTCCGCGACCGATCACGGCAGGGTCGTGCTTCCGTCGAACGGGACGGGGCAAGACGGTCCTACCGTCACGGATGGGCCACCGAACCGCCCGTAACGTTCGCCCGAAACGTGCCGGCACGGGGCGTCGCTCGAGCGTCGTCGACTCACTGCGCGCTCGAGTCGGCGGCGAACGGGTTCGTCGGGTCGTCGTTGTGACGAGATTGTTCGGCGTAGAACCCGACGTCGAACGAGACGGAGTCGGTCTGGACCTCGTTGCCGACGTCGATCGGCAGTTCCCACTCGAGGCCGATACACTGGGTCAGCCCGCCCGCGAACGGCTCGCGCGCCTCGCTGGACCGATTGCCGTCGAGTGCGACGCCCTCCGAGAGGTGCTCCATCGTCTCCCGGAGCGTCCCCTCGTAGATGAGCGTCTCGCCCGCGAGCGTCTCCGCGACCTGTGCGAACACCTGCTCGATGGCGGCGTCGTCCACCGCGAAGAACACGTGCTCGTCGGTCGGTTCGCTGGCGAACTCTTCGAGATCCGCCTGGGTGGTGCCGCCGACGCCGAGCGCGTAGGTCTCGGTTCCGGCATTTTTGACGGTGTCGCCCGCATTCGCGGGGGCCGTTCCCGCGTTGTTCTGTCCGTCCGTCAGGACGACCATCACCCGGTTGTCGTGTGTGTAGTTCTCGAGGTCCGACTGTCCGGTGAGAAGGCCCTCGCCGATCGCGGTCGAACCCCCGTCGGCGGGCAACGAGTCGATCGCACTCTCGACGGAGGCGTAGTCGCCCGTCAGCGACTGGACGACCTGTGCACTCTCGTCGTACCCGGCGGCGCTGAAGAACGTGACGCCGACCTGATTGTCGGGATCGCCCTCCGTGAGAATCTTCTCTGCGAGGGCCTTCGCGCCCGCGATCGTCTGCTGGTTGCGGCTTCCGGACATCGAGCCGGAGGCGTCGAGTACCAGTTCGACGCAGACGGGCCCGTCGTCGCCTCTACCGGGTTCGTAGACGTTGTCACAGTCCTCGTCGTACCACACTGTGACGTCGATCGCGTCGGCGAGCTGTCCCTCGCCGTCGGGGTCGTCCGTGGAGACGCCCATCGCTTCCAGCGCGTCGACCTCGGGTTCGGTGTAGCCGTTCTGGGCGTTCTCGGTGAGTTCGCCGGTCATCCACACCCACGCGGGGTTGTCGCAGATGTGGAAACTGATCGTCACCTCGCCCGAGTCGCCGGGCTTGACGTCCTCGAGTGTGAACACCGGGATCTCGTCGCCGTTGACGAGGTTGAGCTCCGGGTCACACAGGTCCAGCTCCTGGACCTTGGTGGTCCAGTCGAGCGAGCCCACGTCCGGCACCTCACCGGTCAGGTAGACGCCGTCGCCCAGGTCCTCCACGTCGAAGTCGGGGTACATCGCGTCCACCTCCGCGAGCCGTCCCGGCCCACCCGTGTACGTGGACTTGTAGTCGAGTTTCAGGTCGAGTTCGCCCGCACTCAGGCTGTTCCCCGCGAACCCCTCCCCGTCGGAGAAGTACGCCGTGGTTCCGAGCGCTGCACCCGCAGACGCGACGCCGATCGCGCCGATCCCACCGAGGACGCGTCGGCGAGACAGTCCGATTCCGCTGTCGTCTCTCTCTCGTTCGTCAGTCATGGTTGGTTGTCCCGAACGGCCGACGGACCCTCGCGAGTCGGCTGCCGTTCAGTCGTCGAAACAGGTGGTGTCTGCCCTCGTAGTTACGAGCCGACACGTCGGCGTCGAACGAGACGATCGATCCCTGACGGCCGCGTCGAATCGACGATTCGACCGTCGTACGGCCGTCCAACCGGGATCATCGTCCGCTCGATCGGGCCAGCAAGGTCGCCCTGCCGGGTTCACACCGACGACCTCGAGCGGCGGTACGGGTCCCGTGTCGGTCGCGACGCGACCGGTTCGACGCCCCTGCCAGCGCGAAAAGAAGCGGTATCGCCGACGGTACGGTCCACATGCTGACGTGTGTCCAGTCGAGAGTCCCTCACGACAGGGGTACGCGCCGACGCCGATGTTCAGAACCAACGTCCTTCCCGAAGGAGAAATCTACGACGTCCTCGCGAACAGCCGCCGCCGCGAGACGCTCCGGTACCTGACGGACTCGAGCGCCGGCTCGATCACGCTCCGGGAGCTCTCCGTCGCCATCGCCGCCGACGAAACCGGCCAGTCACCGCCCCCGAAAAGGGTTCGCGAGAGCGTCTACAACTCGCTTCACCAGACGCACCTGCCGAAACTCGACGAACTGGGTGTCGTCACGTACAATCGTGACTCGAGAACGGTGACGCTGCGCGAGCGGGCACGCGAGGTCGACCGCTATATGGAGGTGCTCACGCGCTACGGCGTCACCTGGAGCGAACTGTACCGCAGTCTCGGCGTCGTCTCGCTGCTCGTCGTCGTCGCCGCCTTGCTCGAGGTGCCGTTCGTAAGCGCGGTCGATCCGTTGCTGTGGACGAGCGGCTTCCTCGCGCTGTTCGCCGGCGTGATCGCCTCCCAGCTCTGGTCGAACCGCTGGTACGTGCTCCAGGCACTTCGCCCCCGATAGCGATTCGCCAGCGCGTTCGTCGACGTAGGCGAGGCTGCACTGGCATCCAGAAACGGACACCGGCAGTCGAGAAGGGAAACCGGTCGGTTCCGAGTGGCCGTTCGTCCGAGCGCGACGCTGGCTACTCGTCCTCGAGTTCGGTGGGATCGACGTCCATCTCGAACAGCCGGGCGTCACACTCGACGCACGTGGCGGCGACGACGTCTCGACGCCGACAGCAGGATTCGACGACGTCCTGTGAGAGGGCAACCGTCCCGCCACAGGCCGGACAGTGCTCGATGAACAGCCGGAGCATACCGAGCAGTTCCCACCTGAGCGCGAGCGGGTAGTGCTCCCAGTTCGGGTCCCACGCTGGGAGTTCTGCGGCTGCTGCTGCGTCGGCGACGCACGCGGCCCGCGACGGCCAGTTCGCCAGCTGGGCGTCGTCCGCCCACGCGACGACCGCCTGCGGGCGTTCGTCGAGTTCGAGGCGCGTCGAATCGACCTTCGCGAACTGGCCGAGACTCTCCCGGATCTCCGTCTCGTCCGTCCAGTGGGCTTCGATCGAACGCTCCCACGTACCGGCAAACGCGCGGTCGAGTACCAGGTCGTCCGCGTCCGGATCGTCGACGACGACGCCAACCTCGAGTAACGACTCCGCCGGATCGCGTCGTTCCCGGTCGATCCGCGTCGGCGTCTCGTCGAACAGCGCGAGAAACCGATCGGGGACGTACCGCTTCGTGATCGTCGGCGTGCCTGGAATCAGGTAGCCACGGAAGTAGACGATCGTGACCGCCCCTGCAAACGTCGCCACGCCCGCACCGACCGCGAGCGCACCGTCGATCTCGGCGACCGCGCTCGCGACCGCGATCGCAAGGACCGCGGCGATCACGAGGTTGAGAATCGTACAGGGACGACACCGGTTTTCGCCCGTATACGAGGGGTGTTTCATCGCTTCCAGAGCCGCGTGTAACTGTGTGACGACGTACATACCACGCGTCGACACCCTCGAGAGGTAGTTGTATGCCCCCTACTCACTCGACTCGCCGTTCCTGCTGGTCACCAAACGGTGCTCCCGATCGGAAGCGCCGGCCGACGACGACCGACTCGATCACCGGACGTCCCAAACAGAAATGTAAAAATTTAATACATACTCGAATACGTACACTCTGGATAGTATCGCCAGCGGTTTGGACAGCCTACCGGCCGGTTACCAGCGCGTGGAAGTCGATGCCATCACATTAATCTCTTGATATCTACATGAATTAACTACGTACAATATATAGAAAAATAAGTTCTATCTCCTGACTGCATACCGGCACGTCCTTTTGTATAATCATAAAGATACAGAATATAACAACGAAAACACATATGTTATTCTGAATCTGTACACTGTTCTCATGGGGGGCGAGGCTATGGCCAGCGCGGAACAGACTACAGAAGCGGACGAATCGACACCACCGGACGGCGAGTCGCTCTCGAGAGACACGGTCTTTCAGACGCTCTCGAACCGTCGTCGCCGTCGCGCACTCCGGTACTTGATCCAGCATCGAAACGACGAAACGGTTCGGATGCGCGACCTCTCCGAGTGGATCGCCGCGGAGGAAAACGGCGTCTCGAGGGGGCAAGTGACGTACAAACAGCGAAAGCGGGTGTACACGTCGCTGTACCAGTCACACCTGCCGGCGCTGCACAGAGACGGGATCGTCGACTACGACCGTGCCAGGGGAACGGTGTCGTTGACGCCTGTCGCCACCGAGTTCGACACGTACCTCGAGACGACATCGGAGAACGACCGTTCGTGGAGCACGTACTGGCTCGGACTCGGCGTAACCGCCGTCACGGTCTCGGTCGTCGCCTTGCTTGGCGTCGTGCCGGCTCTCTCGAGAACCAGCCACCTCCTCGCGGTCGCGATCTCGCTCGCGCTGTTCGCGTCCGCCGTCGTCTTCGCCAGCGTCGGAGGGCGTGACAGCAGCTGAAGGCCGAGACAGTTCCGCGGTCGCGGTGCTACGATCGCGGACCACTTTCACCGCGGAACCCGCAGGACTTTTGCGCTCGAGGGCCACTGGCCCAGTATGACCGAGGCGACGGGTATCGTCGGAGAGTTCCTCTCGTTGAAAGAGGAGACGGACGCGGAGTTGTTGGCGATGCAGTGTGGCGACTTCTACGAGTTCTTCGACGAGGACGCCGAGATCGTCGGCGACGAACTCGATCTCAAGGTGTCACAGAAGTCCTCCCACGGCTCGTCGTATCCGATGGCCGGGGTGCCGGTCGACGACCTCACCCCCTACCTCAAGGCGCTCGTCGAGCGCGGCTACCGCGTGGCGGTCGCCGACCAGTACGAGACCGAAAGCGGCCACGCCCGCGAGATCGTCCGGGTCGTCACGCCGGGTACCTTGCTCGAGACGAGCGACGCCGACGCCCAGTACCTCGCGGCCGTCGTCGAGGGCTCGAGCGGGACCTACGGACTGGCGTTCGCGGACGTGACGACCGGTCGCTTTCTCGTCGCGGGAGCGACCGACGCAGACGAGGTGCTGACGGAACTGTACCGGTTCGGCCCGGTCGAGATCCTGCCCGGTCCCGAGGCGCGAAACGACGACGACCTGCTGAGCCGGGTACGAGAGCGGACCGACGCGACGCTCACGCTCCACGACGCGGAGGCATTCGCCCCAAAGCGGGCGACCCACGTCGTCCGGGAGCAGTTCGGCCGCGAGACGATCGACCGGCTCGCCGTCTCCGATCCGGCGATCGCCGCCGCGGGGGCCGTCCTCGCCTACGTCGAGGAGACCGGCGCGGGCGTGCTGGCCTCGATGACCCGCATCCAGGCCCACCACGGCGACGACCACGTCACTCTCGACGCGACCACTCAGCGTAACCTCGAGTTGAGCGAGACGATGCACGGCGGTAGCGAGGGCTCGCTGTTCGCGACGATCGACCACACCGTGACGAGCGCGGGCGGTCGTCTGCTCAAGGAGTGGCTCTGTCGCCCCCGGCGCTCGCTGTCGACGCTCGAGCGACGCCAGGAGAGCGTCGCCGCGCTCTCGACGGCCGCACTCGCCCGCGACGAGATCCGCGAGACGCTGGGTGAGGCCTACGACCTGGAACGGCTGGCCTCGAAGGCGACCCACGGCAGCGCCGACGCTCGGGATCTGCTCGCCGTTCGAGATACCCTCGCCGTCCTGCCGGCGCTGGCAGATGCTATCGAGGCGGAGCCTGCGCTTTCCGACTCGCCGCTCACCGAGATCGTCGACCGGCCAGACCGCGAGGCGGCCGCCGACTTACACGACGCGCTCGCGGACGCCCTCGCCGAGGACCCCCCGTCGACGGTGACCCAGGGCGGCCTGCTCGAGCGCGGCTACGACGACGAACTCGACGAGGTGATCGACCGCCACGAGGAGGTCCGGGAGTGGCTCGACACCCTCGCCGACCGCGAGAAACGCCAGCACGGCCTCAGTCACGTCACCGTCGACCGGAACAAGACCGACGGTTACTACATCCAGGTCGGCAAGTCCGCCGCCGACGGGGTTCCGGACCACTACGAGCAGATCAAGACACTGAAAAATTCCAAGCGATTTACGACCGAAGAACTCGAGGAGAAAGAACGCGAGATCCTGCGACTCGAGGAGCGACGCGGCGACCTCGAGTACGAACTTTTCTGTGAACTCCGCGAGGCGGTCGCGGGTCGTGCGGAACTGCTCCAGGACGTCGGCCGGGCGCTGGCGACCGTCGACGCACTGGCGAGTCTGGCGACCCACACGGCGGAAAACCGCTGGGTACGACCCGACCTCCACCGGGGCGAGGACCTCGAGATCGACCAGGGTCGCCACCCGGTCGTCGAACAGACCACGGAGTTCGTCCCGAACGACGTGCGAATGGACGACGACCGGGGCTTTCTCGTCGTGACGGGGCCCAACATGTCGGGGAAGTCGACGTACATGCGCCAGGTGGCGCTGATCGTCCTGCTCGCGCAGGTGGGCAGTTTCGTCCCGGCTCGAGACGCGTCGATCGGCCTCGTCGACGGCATCTTCACGCGCGTCGGGGCGCTCGACGAACTCGCGCAGGGTCGGTCGACGTTCATGGTCGAGATGAGCGAACTCTCGAACATCCTCCATACGGCAACGGAGGAGTCACTCGTCATCTTAGACGAGGTCGGACGGGGGACGGCGACCTACGACGGCATCTCGATCGCGTGGGCCGCCACGGAGTACCTGCACAACGAGATCCGGGCGAAGACGCTCTTTGCGACCCACTACCACGAGCTGACGGGGCTGGCAGAACACCTCCCCCGGGTCGCGAACGTCCACGTCGCGGCTGACGAACGAGACGGCGACGTCACCTTCCTGCGCACGGTCAGAGACGGCCCGACCGACCGCAGCTACGGCATCCACGTCGCCGACCTCGCGGGCGTCCCCGAACCCGTCGTCGACCGGGCGCGGGACGTCCTGGAACGGCTGCGCGAGGAGAAGGCCATCGAGGCGAAAGGCGGCGGCTCGAGCGACCCCGTCCAGACCGTCTTCGACGTCTCGAGCGGGCAGTTTCGCGGGCCGGCCAACGCCGACGGTGGCGATCCGACGTCCGACCGCGATCCAGAACTCGAGGAGATCGTCGAGGACCTCGAGTCGATCGACGTCAACGCGACGCCGCCGGTCGAGTTGATGGCGAAAGTCCAGGAGTGGCAGCGGCGGCTAAAGGAGTGATCGCCGGAGTACGAACGAGACGAACACCGATCAGAGATCCGTCCCGTTGAACGTGACGTAGCCGATCGCAAGCGGAACGACGATCCAGAGCGCGAGCACGGCGAACCCGATCGCCGGGGTCGCGTAGAAGGCGTCGAAACCGGCAGCCTGCGTCTGCGCGTTGGCTTCGTCTGCGACGTCCGGCAACAGCGCGACGAGCGCCGAGAAGTACGCCGAAGACGGTGGGATCTGCATCACGACGTACATCCAGTCGGGCTGTTGCTGGGGGAGCGAGAACCCGTTGACGACGTAGACGACGGCGAGTGGCACCACGTCCCAGGCCAGTTCGAACACGACGAAGAAGCCAAGCGCCAGCGTCGTCGCCCGCGACGTCGAACCCGTCGTCGCCGAGAGGCCGACGACGATCGTCGCGTAGACGACGGCGAAGACCACCGCGGCGAGGACGAACGTCACCAGCGGGACGACGTCGACCGTCCCGAGCAGCGCGGCGCCGAAGCCGAGTCCGACCAGGAGTCCGACCCCGAGCGTGGCGGCGATCACGGCACCCCGACCGAGCACCTTGCCGACGAACACGTCGCCTCGAGTGTGCGGGAGTGCGAGCAACAGCTTGATGCTACCGAGTTCGCGCTCACCGGCGACGGACTTGTACCCGACGATGATCGCAGCCAGCGCGACGAACAGCCCGGTGATCCCCGCCAGGAAGAACAACAGTCCGGCGAACGACACCTCTCCCGTCGCACCGGACGCCTCGGGGAGTTCGACGTACGCGTACGTCGTCAGCACCGAGAACAGCACGAACACGGCCAGCAGCGCCCACAGCGCACGCGACTGGACCGCGTCCCGGAAATCCTTCTTGGCGACGGCGACCCAGCTCATGCTCGCACCTCCTGCTCGTCGGTCGTGTACTTCACGAACAGGTCCTCGAGCGAGGACTCCTCGACGGAGAAGTCGCCGACCGACGCGCCGGCGTCGTCGAGCGTGTTCAGCACGGCGAACTTCGAGCCGCCGGTCAGCGTCACCCGGAGTCGGTCGCCGTCGAGCGCGACGTCGCTGACGCCCTCGAGTCCAGCGACGGTCTCTAGCATGGCGTCGTCGACGCCGGAGACAGAGACGGACAGCGTCGTCGCGGCCTCGGTCGCGTGGCGCAGCCCGTCGATCGTGTCGACCGCGACGAGTCGCCCGCTGTCGATGATGGCCACGCGGTCGCAGATGGCCTCGACCTGTTCCATGATGTGACTCGAGAAGAAGACGGTCGTGCCCCGATCGTTCTCCCGGCGGATGATCTCGCGCATCTCGCGTGCGCCGTTGGGGTCGAGACCGGTCGAGGGTTCGTCGAGGACGAGCAGGTCGGGGTCGCCGACCAGCGCCATCGCGAGGACGAGTCGCTGGCGCATCCCCTTCGAGTAGCCGCCGGCCTTGCGGTCGGCCGCCTCGGCGATCCCCACGCGCTCGAGCAAGGCGTCGACGTCCTCGTCGACCTCTTTTGACTCGACGACGAACTCGAGGTGCTTGCGGCCGGTGAGGCGGTCGTAGGCGTGGTAGCCGTCGGGGAGGACGCCGGTCCGCTGGCGGACGGCGAGGCTCTCCGCCTGTGCGTCGTGGCCGAGCACCGTCGCGGTACCGTCGGTCGGCCGGGTGAAGTCGAGCAAGATGTCGATCGTCGTCGACTTGCCGGCCCCGTTCGGACCGAGGAAGCCGAAGATCTCGCCCTCCTCGATCGTCAGGTCGAGGTCGTCGACGGCGACGACGTCGCCGAACCGTTTCGTCAGTCCGTCGAGTTCGATCGCGGCCATAGCTACCGGGCCTCCGCGAGTATCGGTCGTCGATCACGGTCGTACGTCGGAGAGCTCATCGATCACACAGTTCGCCGGGGAGGTGAAAAGTATTGTTATCTCTCTTACATATTGACAGCGGTGTTACTCAAAAACGTTTGAGCGAGCGACGGACCGGTCATCGCCGTCGGTGATACCGGCGAGACCCTGCCAACGTCGGTCGGCTATCGTCGTGACGATCCGACGTTACTCACCCGCCGGCAGGTCGTGGGAATCGCCGTCCGAGACCGGCGTCACCGTCAACTCGTCGTCCATCTCGAGGACGAGACGTTCATCCTCGAGTGTGATCTCGAAGCGGGCCTCGAGCGGCGAGAGAGAGCGGACGTCGGTCGTCCAGTCGTCGGCGGTGAAGTAGCCGAACAGTTCCCAGAGGGGTGTCTCGAGGATCGAGATCCCGTGTCGCCAGAGGAACCCGACTGTCGCGGGGTGGAACGCGACCGGGACCTCGAGCGGAAGGTGCGTCACCATCCGACACTCCCGACAGGTGCTGACGAGCGTGTGAAGCGTCAGTTCGTCCCGCTCGAGGGTCTCGACGGTAGCGTCGACGGAGCCGTAACACTCGGAACAGACGCCGCCTTGCACCGCGACGGACGAACTCCAGATGCGGGAGCCGAAGCTCTCGGCGATCTCGGACGGCGACCGGCTGGCCGCCTGACTCCGCGGGAAGGAGTCGACCAGAAGCGTCTCGTCGCACGCCGCACACCGGACGACGAACCGTTCGTCGCTCGAGTCAGCGACGAGCGTCGACTCGCGACAGAGCGGGCACGTCCCGTCGACGTCGACCGCCTCGAACGTCGGCGTGCTCTCGTAGAGCCCCGATCGGACGGCGCGAACGATCTTGTCGCCGGCGTACGTGAGCCGGTAGCCCTCGGGCGTCTCGGCGACGAACTGGCCGACGAGCCGCTTGAGGTGGTAGGAGAACTGGGACGTGCTGTCGACGTCGACGGCGTCGTAGAGATCCGTGAAGGACATGACGTGCCCGTTGGTCTGGCGTTCCCACTCCCGGTCGGCCAGCGCGAACAGGATCTCGAGGCGGCGTTCGTTTCCGAGTGCACCGATGGCGTCGATCACCGTCGGATCGATGCGAGCGTCGTCGTCCGGAGACTCCATGAGCGGTCCGTTGGGTTCCACCACGTATACCAGCATTCGTACGGAAAGCGGACGATAGCGGGCGTCGATACGACCAGTGGCATCCCAGGCCTGCACTGCAGGTCGACTCCGGCGGTTCGGGTCGATTCGACCGTGCAGTCGACGCGTGGGAGGGTACTAGTGGACGACGGGCGTCCGGAAGCCGTCGGCTCTCATCGCGCAGGTACGTAGATTAATTGCCCGCTCGAACGTCGACCGGCGTGAGAACGCAGCCGAACCCATGAAACACCACGAACTCCTCGACGTCGCGACGGTCCGCTCGAGTGCGCTCCTGTTGCGTAACGCGAAATTCTTCGCCCGGAGCGTCGACGCGCCGCCGATCACCGACGTCGCAGCCGGAACGCGAGTTCGCGTCGACGACGTCAGCAGCGCAGGCGTCCAGGAGGTTGTCGTCGAGACGCCCGTCGGCGAGTTCGAGGCCGCCTACCTCCCCTGGCAGTGGCGCGGCACGGAGTACCCGACGCTCCTCTACCACCACGGCAGCGGCGAGCGGCCGTTCGACTTCGGCCGGTTCAGTTCGAACTCGTTTCGACGGCTGTTCGTCTCGAGCGATCGGGAGGTTCCGGCAAACGTCGTCGCCGTCCGCGCACCGTTTCACGATCGCTCGAGCGTCGAGTACGCCCGGGCGATGGGCGACCTCGAGAACTTCGTCGGGATGCTCGCCGCCTCGGTTGGACTGCTCGAGGCGCTGGCCGAACGGGTCCGCGAGCAGGGCAGCCCGGGCGTCGTCGCGTCCGGGATCAGCCTCGGCGGCTGGGCGGTGAACATCCACCGGGCCTGCGTCGGGGGCCTCGAACGTTACGCGCCGATATTCGCGGGGGCCGCCCTGGGCGAGATGTTCGTCTCGTCGGTCTACCGCAAAATGACCGGGGAACGGGCGCGGGCGAACCCGGATCGGCTGCGGAACGTGCTGGACTTCGAGGGGGCGTTCGCGGCTGGCGACGCCGACGACTGCTCGCCGCTTTTGGCCCGCTACGACCGGATCATCGAGTTCGAGCGTCAGCGAGGGATCTACGACGACCACCCGATGGCGGTGATCGAGAAGGGCCACGTCACGGGATCGCTCGCGACGGAGACGCTCCGGGGGCACGTCCTCGAGGCGATCCGTCGAACCTGATACTGCTGGACAAAACGGGTCACACACTGATCGCACGTGAGACGCTGTCGCCGGTGGCGATACACTCGAGTCGCGATCGGGTGTGTACTGACTGTTGTCCAGGAGTACGACCGCCGCTCACGCGACAGAACTATTGACACCCCGAACCAAGGCGGGATAGCACCGCAATCGAACGACGCCACACCGACGCGTCGCACTCGAGGACCACCCATGACGGACGAACCGAACGCCCCGGCCGACGAGACGGAGATTCACCAGCTAGACGAGGACACCGTCGCCCGCATCGCCGCAGGCGAGGTCGTCGAGCGGCCAGCCTCGGCGGTCAAGGAACTCGTCGAGAACAGCTTAGACGCCGACGCCTCGAGCATCGACGTCACGGTCGAAGCGGGCGGTACGGAACTGATCCGGGTCGCCGACGACGGCCACGGGATGACCGAGGCCGACGTCCGCGCGGCCGTCCGCCAGCACACGACGAGCAAGATCGACGGCCTCGAGGACATCGAGTCGGGCGTCACGACGCTCGGCTTCCGAGGCGAGGCGCTACACACCATCGGCTCCGTCTCGCGGCTGACGATCCGGTCCCGGCCGCGAGACGGCGACGGGGCGGGGACGGAACTCGTCTACGAGGGCGGCGAGGTGACGAGCGTCGAGCCGACGGGCTGTCCGGAGGGGACCACGGTCGAGGTCGCGGACCTCTTTTACAACACGCCCGCCCGCCGGAAGTTCCTCAAGACCACGGCGACGGAGTTCGCCCACGTCAACCGCGTCGTCACGCGGTACGCGCTCGCGAACCCCGACGTCGCCGTCTCGCTCACCCACGACGGCCGGGAGGTGTTCGCGACGACGGGACAGGGCGACCTGCAGGCGGCCGTCCTCTCCGTCTACGGTCGCGAGGTCGCCCGGGCGATGATCCCCGTCGACGCCGACGGCGACGACCTCCCGCCGGGTCCACTCGAGTCGGTCTCCGGACTCGTCTCCCACCCAGAGACCAACCGCTCGAGTCGCGAGTACCTCGCGACGTACGTCAACAGCCGGGCAGTCAGCTCCGATCCGATCCGCGAGGGGATCATGGGGGCCTACGGCAACCAGCTGGGCGGCGACCGCTACCCGTTCGTCGTCGCATTTCTGGAGGCCCCGGGCGACGCCGTCGACGTGAACGTCCACCCGCGCAAGCGCGAGGTCAGGTTCGACGACGACGACGCCGTCCGTCGCCAGGTCGACGCGGCGGTGGAGGCGGCGTTGCTCGAGCACGGTCTGTTGCGCTCGCGAGCGCCGCGGGGCCGGTCGGCACCCGGCGAGGCCCGGATCGAACCCGGCGGGGGGGACGCAGACGAGCGCCGACGGCCGACCGCCGGGAGGGAATCGACGCTCGAGCGCGACGCGGCCGACGCGTCGACGACGAACGAAACGGGTCCCGACAGTGCCACGAGTCGCACGACGCCGACCGACGACGAGCGGTCGACGACGTCAGACGACGGAGCGGCGGACGCCGAGACGGCGACCGCCGCCGACTCGAGTCCCGACGGGACGGCCGCCTCGAGCGGGTCGACGTCGACGGCGGAACCGCCGGAACGCGAGACGGCCCGAGAGTCGGACTCGAGTTCCGAGAGGCCGATCCACGGTCGAGAAGCGCCCGACCGGGGAGGCGTCGGCGCTCCCGCCGCACACAGCGAGCGCGAGACCGACCGCAAGTTCACTGCGGCGACCGAACAGCGAACCCTCGAGGGCGAGGCTGCGACGGGCGACGGGACACGCTTCGACTCGCTGCCGCCGCTTCGCGTCCTCGGGCAACTGCACGACACCTACGTCGTCTGCGAGACGCCCGACGGCCTGGCGCTGATCGACCAGCACGCCGCCGACGAGCGCGTGAACTACGAGCGGCTCCGGGACGCGTTCGCGAGCGATTCCACGGCGCAGGCGCTCGCCTCCCCGGTCGAACTCGAACTCACCGCCGCCGAGGCGGAGGCGTTCGAGGGCTACCGCGAGGCGCTCTCGAGGCTCGGCTTCTACGCCGACCGGGTCGACGAACGCACCGTGGCGGTGACGACGGTGCCGGCCGTCGTAGAGGAGACACTCGAACCGGATCGACTCCGCGACGTCCTCGCGTCGTTCGTCGAGGGTGACCGCGAGTCGGGTGCCGAAACGGTCGACGCGCTCGCCGACGAGTTCCTCGCGGATCTCGCGTGTTACCCCTCGATCACGGGCAACACGTCGCTGACGGAGGGGTCGGTCGTCGACCTCCTGGCCGCCCTCGACGACTGCGAGAACCCCTACTCCTGTCCGCACGGCCGGCCGGTGATCGTCCGACTCGACGAACGCGAACTCGAGGAGCGGTTCGAGCGCGACTATCCCGGACACGGGTGACTCGAGGCGAGCGAGACCGCGAGGGTTCGCTCGATCGCCGAAGAACGGTCTCGTGTGGGCGAACAAACGGTTATCCCCACAGCCAGCGGAGAACGGCGGTAAGGAGCCCGACTATGACTCGATCCGGACTCACGCCGCAGATGCAAAAACAGCGAGCAGCCCTGGACGCGATTCCACCGGTAGAACGTTCGGTCGAGAACGGCGTCTTGCGCGTGACACGGCGGTTTCGTGGCCTGACGCTGGAGCAGGCGATGGGCTATCTCGAGAACCTCGGCGGCGAACGAGCCAGTGATACCGAGATCGCCGGAGACGAGTGGCGGGCCCGACTCTCGGCACGGAAGGTCCCCGTGGGGCCGTCGTACCGGCTCACCGAAGTCACGGTGAGGTGGACGGGCCAGGAGGAGGTTCTCGAACCGGTTGTCTTGCAGTTCCGGCTCAAAGCGTTTCGCGCACCGGGGTGATCGATCGCCGGACAGCGCGAGCCACAGCACGATCGCAGTAGTAACGTTTCAAATCCCGTATCAGGGAAGATTTCATGATATATTGTGTCCTACTAGGTCGGAATGGCTTCACGAGAGGTAACGCTCGAGAGTACCGTCGCCGGGTACACCGCGACCGGGAAACTCCACACGCTCAGCGTCTGGTTCATCCTCGCACTCCGGTTGATGATGGGGATCGCGTTCTTCCAGAGCGGGCTCGACAAAGTCCTCGCAGGGGACTTCAGTGCTGGCGGCTATCTGACGCAGGCAGTTCCGAGCAACCGAAGCCCTGCCGCGGATCTGTTCGTCGCGATGGGGAACACGCCGTGGTTCGTCGATTTCGTGAACATCGCGGTCCCGTGGGGGGAGGTGCTCATCGGACTCGGGCTCATCTTCGGTGCGCTGACGCGACTCGCCGCGTTCTGGGGCGCGTTCATGATGCTCCTGTTCTACCTCGGAAACTGGGACGTCGCCCACGGATACATCAACGGCGACTTCGCCTACATGCTCGTCTTCCTGTCGGTCGCCGCGTTCGGTGCCGGTCGAATTCTCGGCCTCGACGCCTACATCGAACGGTACGAGGTCGACGGCCAGCCGCTCGTCGAGCGCTATCCGTGGACCCGGTACCTCCTCGGATGACGCCGACTCTTCCCTCTCGTGGGCCGTCTCTCGGCCGAACTCGTTCGACAGAACGGCGCGCTCGAGCTACCTCGAGATGTCTTCGGTCCGATCGGAGACGACCGCGTCGACCTCTTCTTTGGTGACCAGTGCGACGTCGCCGGGAACGGTGCGCTTGAGCGCCGCCGTCGCGGAGGCGTACTCGAGTGCCTTCGGGACGTCGTCGCCGGCGAGTCGGCGGGCGATGAACGCGCCGGTGAAGGCGTCGCCGGTGCCGATGGGGTCGACGGTTTCGGTGTCGTAGACCTCGTGGTCGTGGACGACGTTGTCGTGCCAGGCGAGTGCGCCCTGGTCGCCGCGCGTGACGACGACGGTGGTGAAGTCGAACTGCGAGGCGAGTTTGTGTGCGAGCTGTCGCGGGTCGCCCTCGTAGCCGAGCACCGTGCGGGCGTCGCGGGCGGCGATCAGCAGGATGTCGATCCCCGGGAAGAGTTTGAGAAGCGTCTCTCGTGCTTCCTCGGGCGACCAGAGCTTGCGACGGTAGTTGACGTCGAACGCCGTCGTCGTCTCGGCCTCTCTGGCCGCTTTCAGCATGTTCACCGTCGTCTCCCGCAGGGTCGACGAGAGGGCCGGCGTGATCCCCGACGTGAAGAAGACGCGGGCGTCCTGGATCAGGTCGACGTCGAACTCCTCGGCTTTGGCCGTCGTGATGGCGGCGTCTTCGCGGTCGTAGACGACGTTCGTCCCGCGAGGTTTGCCGCCGTGCTCGAGGTAGTAGGTCCCCTGCCGTCCCGACTGGCTCCAGACGACGTCCGTGTCGATCCCGTACTGGCGGAGTTCGCCGACGACGCGCCGTCCGAGAGGCGAATCTGGCAGTTTCGAGGTCCACGTCGAGACGGCCCCCAGTCGCTCGGCGGCGACGGCGACGTTGCTCTCTGCACCCGCAGCGCGGACCTCGAACTCGCTTGCGGACTCGATGCGCTCGTTCCCCGGCGGAGAGAGACGAAGCATCGTCTCGCCGAAGGTGACGAGGTCGCTCACGAGTGCCACCACCGAACGCCGTGTCGTCCGGTATCGAAAGTCTCGGTCATACGTCACGAGACGGAACGGAACGGTATAAGTGGTGTAGTTAGTCGGAGCCCACAAGCAGTCCCAGCGACGTCGTCGGTCGATTCAAGCGCCACCAGCACGCGAGCAAGGGTCGCCTGTACGGTCTGCTGTTCCTCGTTTCCGCAGCGACCGCCCGACGGGACGCGGTCGCTGCGGGACGGACAGACAGCGGTCCGTATGATGTGTCACGACGACCGTCCGACCACCGTCGGCGCGGGCCGCTCTTCGAGTTCGACCGCGAGGCCGAACGACTCGAGCAACTCGAGGCTCGTCTCGACGTGGTCGGTGACGGCCGGTATCTGCACCCTGCCGCCAGCCAGCGCGAGGAAGACGAGCAACTGGTCGGCCATGTGCCGGTCGACCGCCGCCTCGCGCTCGAGAAACCGGATCGCGGCGTCGGCGGCGTCCTCGCCGACGCGTTCTGCGGGCGTCCCCCGCTCGCCGAGCGCCGAGAATCCCGCGAGCGCCGGCCGGCGCTGCTCGTCTTCGATGCAGTCGAGTCGGATCACGACGGCAGAGCCGGGACAGTCGCTCGCCGCCGTCGTCTCGACGCGTTCGCGCACCTCGAGGTCGCGATCCGCGGGCTGGAGTCGCTCGAGTGCGCCCGCCGCCTGTCGGGTCGCGACGTCGCTGTCGGCGAGCGCCGCCGCCTCCGTCGAGTAGACCCGGACGCCGCGGACGTCGCTTCGGGACTCGAGGTGGATCGACTCGAGGGTCGAGGGTGCGATCGAGAGCGTCGCCCGACCGCCGCCGCTCGGGTAGAACCCCCGCCGCTCGAGATCGATGGCGGCGTCGAGCCCGTAGCGGCGCAACAGCGGGAGTTTGACGTGCCGGACGTAGTCGAGCGGCGGCGACCACTTCACGTCCGTCCCACCCGAGACGGTCACGGCGAGTCGGGACTCGAGTCGCGTCGCCAGCGGGAGCAGCGTATCGAACAGCAGCGTCGTGCTCCCGGCGGTTCCGATGTCAACGGCGTAGTGGCCGCCCGCAATGCCGTCGGGATCGAACTCGACCGTCTCCGCGCCGACCTCGTCGCCGGCGACGTCGGCAGCACAGACCTCGGCCATCGTTTCGAGTGCCGCGAGATGCTGTGGTCGGAGCCCAGGCGTCGACCGCCCGCCGCGGACGTTTTCGAGGCGAATCGGTTCGTCTTCCAGCGCCGAGAGGGCGAGGGCCGTCCTGACGAACTGCCCGCCGGCCGCTGCGCCGTCGAGTTCGAGCATCGGCCGCGAATACGTCGAGGAGGCCGAAATAGCTGTTCGATCACCGGGTATTACGTCGGTGGGCGGAGACGTCTCGAGTCGTGACACTCGACGTCAGACAGGTGGTCCCGGCGGACGCTGCGTCGATCCGCGAGGTCGCCCGCGAGAGCTGGCACGCCACCTACGACGAGGTTCTCGACCGCGAGACGATCGCGAAGACGGTCGACGACTGGTACGCCGTCGACGACCTCGAGCGGTCGATCGTCGAGGCACGCGAGCGCGCGGACGCGACCTTCCTCGTCGCCGACGACGCCGACGAGGGCGTCGTCGGGTTCGCCCACGCGAAGCCGTGGCAGGACGATCCAGCGGTCGCGTACCTGATCCGGATCTACGTCAGACCGGACCTGTGGGACGAGGGGATCGGACACCGCCTGCTCGAGCGTCTCGAGGCCGACCTCGAGAGCGCGTTCGACCGACTGCGGCTGGTCGTCCTCGCGGACAACGACGTCGGCGTCTCCTTCTACGAGGCGACGGGGTTCGAGCGCGTCGAGACGCGAGAAAGCGGGCTGGACGAGGGACTCGAGGAGTACGTCTACGAAAAATTGCTGTGAGCGCTCATCGGCCAAGCGCAGCGTCGACGAGTGCCGTCTCGGCGGTGCGAAGCAGCGTCGAGGCCGCGCTCTCCGAGCAGTCGAGTTCGTCGGCGACCGCCGAAAGCGACGCAGTCCGGGGCACGTCGTAGTAGCCGAGCTCTCGTGCCGACTCGAGCGCCTCGAACTGGCGGGCCGTCAGTCTGCCGGCGAGGGTCTCCATGCGGCGCTGGTGATCGCTGACGCGTTTGACCTCGACGTCGACGTCGGCCGGAAACTGCTCGAGCAGCCCGGAGAGCGCGTCGGGTTCGCCGAGGACGGTGACGCGGACGGTCGCCCGATCGGTGTAGACGATCGGCGGAACGACGACGAGACCCGGTTCGTCGAACGCGCCCATCAGGGCGGCGTCGGCGTTGCGAACGTCCATCACGGCGTAGCCGTAGAACGTGTCGTCGTCGACGGGGACGAGGTCGAACCGTCGGACGACATCGAGGTCGGAAGCAGCGGCGCGAACCGACTCGAGGTCGCCGACGAAAAGCGAGAGAAAGTGCACCGTTTCCGACCCGGGATCGACGTGCCAGGAGAGTAACTCCTCGCGGTGGACGTCCGCCTCGCCGGGGTCTGGAACCGGGAGCTGCATCGATGGCGGGAGTCGGAGCGTCAGGTCTGCCGACTGCACGTCCGAACATTCGGACGTCCAACATAAAGAAGTTCAGTGCTTCGCGAAAACGGCGACGTTACTTCCGACCGTCTGTTCGAGTATGAGCGACACAGAGTCGACGACAGCGACGGATTCGACACTCGAGGCAAAGCCCCCCGGACCGAGTGGGATTCCGATCGTCGGGAGCACACTCTCGATCGCCCGCGACCCGCTCGGATTCGCCGAGACGGTACGCGAGTACGGCGACGTCGTCGCCTACGAGGCGTTCGGCACCGAGTTCGTCGCGGTCTTCGATCCCGAAATCGTCGAACAGGTGCTGGTCTCACGAAGCGACGCGTTCCACAAAGGTGAGTTCGAGACCGAGTTCGGCGAGCTCGTCGCCTCCGAGGGCGTGGCGTTCACCGAGGGCGAGCGGTGGCGTCGCCAGCGAACGCTCCTACAGACGTCGTTCACGCCGGACCGAATCCAGTCGTACGCCGACGAGGTTGTCGCGGAGACGGCGAGGCTCGCCGACGGGTGGGCCGATGGCGAGGTCGTCGACCTCCGCGAGACGCTGTCGACGTTCACCCTTCGCGTGCTGACCCGGACGCTGTTCGATCTCACGATCGACGACGACCGGGCCGAAACCGTCAGGCGGGCCACCCGCGCGATCTCGTCGAGCGCCGACCCCAGCGGGTTCGCGCTCCGCTCGATTCTCCCCTCGTGGGTGCCGATGCGATCCGAACGCGAGTACGAACGGGCGATGGCCGACCTCTCGGCGCTCGTCTCGGAACTGGTCGCCGACCGCCGCGCGGCGAGTGAGACGGGCGACGACCTCCTCTCGCTGCTGGCCACCGCGGAGTACCCCGACGGAACGCGAATGTCACCAGAGACCGTCAGAGACCAACTCGTTACGTTCCTCTTTGCCGGCCACGAGACGAGCGCGACCGCGCTTACGTTCGCCTGCTGGCTGCTGGCGGGCGACTCGAGCGTTCGCAGTCGGCTGGATTGCGAACTCGAGACCGTCCTCGAGGACCGCGATCCGACGTTCGCGGATCTCTCCGACCTCACGTTCACGGAGGCGATCGTCAGCGAGGCGATGCGGCTCTATCCGCCGGTAGTGGGGCTCTACCGCGAACCGCTCGAGACGATCACGCTCGGCGGCTACCGAATCCCGGCCGGCACGACCGTTCAGCTCTCGACCTACGGAATTCACCGCGACGGGCAGTGGTGGGACGACCCCGAGGCGTTCCGGCCAACACGCTGGCTCGAGGAGCGCGACCGACCCGAGTATGCCTACTTCCCGTTCGGCGGCGGGCCGCGCCACTGTCTCGGAATGCGCTTTGCGACGATGGAACTTAAGCTCGCGCTCGCGACGCTCGCCCGCCGACTCGAGTTCGATCGCGTCACGGCGTCGCTCTCCCCGTCGGTAGGGGTCACCCTCGATCCGGGACGTCTCGAGATGCGAGTGCGAAAACGTAGCTAGAGCGTCTTCTCGGCTTCTTCTTCCTCGACCACTTCGATACCGCGGTTGTTGACCGCCATCGGGTCGAGACCGACCTCCTGGAGGAAGTTCTTGTACTCACGTTCGCACTGCTCCGCGGCCTTCTGCTTGTCACTCGCGCGATCGCAGAGCTCGACGAGGGTTTCCGGGACGTCGTTCTTGTAGACGATCCAGTGGTTGATCAGGTCGGACAGACGGCGGATGGGGCTCGTGAAGTGGCCGTAGATCTCGAAGTTGAGCGCGTGGTGGCCGCCGAAGGGATCGTTCATGTACCGTGCCCGGGGCATCACCTTCATGACGGCCCACTGGATCTTGTCGAGTTGCCGGCCGGGGGCCTCCTCGAGGGTTGCGTTGACGGCCTTCCGGGGGTCGTCCCAGGAGTCGCCGGGAATCGAGACGCCGTCCAGGTCCTGGATCTCCTGGAGGGCTTCGGACCACTCGTCGGGACTGGGCTGGGGGTGGACGCGGTACATCGCCTCGACGCCCCGAGACCACATGAGTTCGTGCGTGACGGCCTTGTTCGCCTTCAGCATGCACTCCTCGATGATGGTGTGTGCGCGGTCGCGACTCGGGTTCAAGACGAGCGAGCCGTCTTCCTTGCGCTGTTCGTGCATCCGATCGGCGAGTTCGTACACGAGCGCGTTCTCCTCGTGGAGGGGCGCGTCGGGGTCGTCCAGCCGGTTTTCGGCCTGGGAGTAGGTCAGGCGCTCGTCGGACTCGATGACGGACTTGTAGATGTCGATCGACTCGTACCCCAGCGTCTCCTTGTCGAGGTGCATCTCGACGGTGTGGGCGAGTCGTTCCTCGTTGGGGACGAGCGAACAGACCGTCTCGGCGAGCACCGGCGGGAGCATGTGGATCGTGTAACCAGGTAGATAGACGGTGTTCCCGCGCTCGACGGCCTCGTCCCACATCGACGTGTCGGGGTTGACGTAGTGGGTGACGTCGGCGATGTGGACCCAGAGGACGTACTCGTCGTCGCGCTCTTCGACCGAGAGCGCGTCGTCGAAGTCCTGGGCGTCGATCGGGTCCGTCGTCCACGTCGTGAGGTGACGCAGATCGGTCCGTTCGTCGATCTCCGCGTCGATCTCCGACCCGACGTCTTCTGTGCGCTCTTTTGCCTCGGCCATCACTTCGGCAGGGAACTCGTCGCGGATCTCGAACTTCTCGAACAGTTCCTCGCGTTTGTTCTCGAGGTGACGGGCGAGGTCCTCCGAGATTTCGACTGGGCCCTGCCCTTCGGCCGTCCCGGCTTCGGCCTGTGCGTCGTCGCTCATACCGTGGCCTACGAACGAGAGCGTCAAAGACGTGTCGGGACGACGGCCCGTGGTATTCAGGTACAGTTATATATTTCAGACGTTACAGATTCGAGGACATGTCCGCTATCGAACTCAGGGACGTCGAGAAGCGATTCGGCGACGTCCCAGCCCTCCGCGGAATCGACCTCGAGGTCGAGCGAGGCGAGGTGTTCGGCTTCCTCGGCCCGAACGGGGCCGGCAAGTCGACGACGATCGACCTCCTGGTGAACCACCGCTATCCCACCGCCGGGACGATCGAGGTGCTCGGGTACGACGCCGTCGCCGATCCCGTCGCGATCCGACAGCGAGTCGGCCTCCTCCCCGAAGGCTTCAGTCCGCTCGGGACGATGACCGGCCGCCAGCACGTCGAGTACGCGATCGCGGCGACGGACGCAGACGACGATCCCGAGGCCCTCCTCGAGCAGGTCGACCTGCTCGAGGCCGCGAGCCGGCCCGCGAGTGGCTACTCGAAGGGGATGGCCCAGCGACTCGCCCTCGCGATGGCGCTGGTCGGCGATCCCGACCTGCTCGTCCTCGACGAACCCTCGACCGGCCTGGATCCCCACGGCGTCCGTCGGATGCGCGAGATCATCCGAGAGGCCGTCGACGAGGGGACGACCGTCTTCTTCTCGAGTCACATCCTGGAGCAGGTCGAGGCCGTCTGTGACCGCGTCGGCATCATGAACGACGGGCGACTCGTCGCGGTCGACAGTATCGAGGGACTGCGCGAGACGGTCGGCGCGGACGGGACGATCCGGGTCGACCTCGCGGACGATCCCGACGAGGTACGCGGCGTCGTCGAACGAATCGACGGCGTCTCGACGGTCGAGACCCGCGACGGCGGACTCACCGTCGCCTGCAGCGCCGGGACGAAACTCGCGGTGCTCGACGAGGTTCGCGCTGCCGGCGGCACGATCACCGACTTCACCACGGCCGACGCCTCGCTCGAGGACCTGTTCGTGGCCTACACCCGGAGGTCACGATGAACTGGGGCCTCGTCGCCGGAAAGGACGTCCGCGACTCGATCCGGAGCAGACAGCTGTACGTCCTCTGTGTGCTGTTCGGGGTGACGGGCGTCGCGCTCGCGTGGACACACGCGAGACAGGCCGGCCGTGGGTTCGCCGACCCACTCGACATCGTTCGGGTACTGCTCGTCGTCGCCACCGTGCTCGTCCCCGCGACGGGATTGATGCTCGCCCACGAGGCGATCGTCAAACCGCGAACGAGCGGCGAGTACGCGCTCTTGCTCGGACTCCCCCACTCCCGACTCGACCTCGTCGCCGGGACATACGCGGGTCGCGTGACGACGCTGACGATCTCGCTGGTCGGCGGCGTCGTCGCCACGGCAGCCGCCACGGCGCTGTTCGGCGCGACGGTCCCGACCGTCGCACTCGGCGAGTTCGCACTCGCGACCGCGATCCTCGGCGTCGCCTACGTCGCAATCGGGATCGCGGTGTCGGCGTCGGTCCGCTCGACGACGTGGGCCGCCGTGTGCGCGTTCGGTGCCTTCATGCTCTTTATTTTCCTCTGGCGACTCGTCCCCGGCGGCGTCGCCTACCTGGTACACGGCTTCGAGGTTCCCCCGACGGAACCGTCCTGGCTCCCCTACGTGCGGGCGCTGTCGCCGAGCGTCGCCTACGAACAGGTCGCCGAGGCGTACGTCCTCGAGCAGGGAAGCGTCGTCGAACCGCTCTACGCGCTCGCGGTACTCGTCTGCTGGACGTGTTTCGCGCCAGTGGTCGGCTACCTGCGGTTCAAACGCAGCGACCTCTAGATCGACTCGTACTACCGGACGTGAGCGTGTTCCGACGCACTCACGCGACGAGCGCGGCTACATCGATACCGACGGACGTGCGCTGGTATCAGGTCTCCTCGAGCGGGCCGTACCGTTCCTCGACCAGCGCGACGTACCACGAGAGAAACTCCGCTTGCGTTCGATCGCCGGTTCCGATCTCGACGAGTAACTCCTCGAGTTCCCCGCGAGGGTGATGACAGAGGTCGCGATCGCAGGGCTTACAGAGGTACTCGAACTCCTTGCCGTCGCGGTCCCACCGATCGCCGTGTTTGTCGTACTCGCGCGCCTGGTCGCGCTCGACCGACGTCCCACAGGCGATACACGTCACCGTCGCCTTGCGCCGTCGGGAGGGCCACATAGTACGTCGGTCGGTGTGTACCTACTTAGCGATTACCACACCCATCGTCGGGCGGAACCGTCACGGACCCCGACCGGTCCGGAGAACGGTCGTTTTATGCACTGACCGGTCGTCCTCCCGGACATGCAGGTCAAGTCAAGACACCACCTCCGCAGCGACGCCGTCGCTGCACTCGAGGAGCGGATTTCCGAGGGACTCGGCGTCGACCTCGAGGCGGACACCTACGAGCGCGTCGAGTTCGAGGACGAAGACCTCGAGGTGATCCTCGTCGACGGCGAGCCACAGGTCGCCACCTTCGACGACGAGGAGTTTCTCACGGTCCGGGGCGCAAACGCCCACGATCCCGAACGGCGACTCGTCACCGTCGACGCCGGCGCGATCTCGTTCGTCAGCGACGGCGCGGACGTGATGCGACCCGGCATCACCGAGGCCAGCGAAGACATCGAGACTGGCGATCTGGTCGTGATCGCCGAGGAGACCCACGGAAAGGTCCTGGCGGTCGGGCGGGCCCGGGCCGACGGAACGGAGATGGTCGGCGACGAAGGGAAAGTCGTCGACTCGCTGCACCACGTCGGCGACGACCTCTACGAGTTCACCGGCTGATCGGGTCGGTCCGCGACGGCCGCTGTCGCGACAGAGTTCGTTCCAGCACGGCGACGGAGGCGAGGCCAGCCAGCGCGCCGGCAGCAAGCGTCGGCCACGCGAGAGCGTAGCCGCCGACGTCGAGCGCCAGCCCGAAGACGACTGGCGAGACGACCGTCGTCGAGAACCCGACGAACGACTGGATCGACAGCGCCGTCCCGACCTGGGAATCGTCCACGACCTCGGTGACCAGCGTCGAGGTAGGCGCGCTGTCGACGCTCAGTAGCGTTCCGTAGACGAGCAACAGCGCGACGAGCGCCGGGAGTGGAAGCCAGCCGAGGACACCCAGGAGCGCGCTGCAAACGGCGCTGCCGCCGAGTCCGAGACCGATCGTTCTCGAGCGACCGATCCGATCGGAGAGTTCGCCGCCCGCGAGATTCCCGACGCCGCTCATCGCGGTGACGGCACCGACGAGCACTCCGGCGAGGGTTGCGGCACCGACTCCGAACGCACCAGCCGAGTCGACCGCGGCGAACGCGGGCGTCGCGAGCAGGAACGCCAGCAGCCAGTTTCGAACGCCGAACAGCTCCCAGTTGTGCCACGAGTAGATGCTCACGCTGGCGAGGTAGGCGCGGTTGCTCAGTAGCGATCGGTCGAATCCACCGATCGAACGCGCGCTACGCCCGGATCTGTCCTCGGCCAGTCCGAGCATCAACGGGGGAACGGCTAGCGCGCCGACGCTCGTCGCGGCGACGGCGGTCCGCCAGTCGATCGCGTCGGCGACGACGGTCGCCGCGACGAACGAGAGGCCGCTGCTCAGCGAGAAGGTGCCGACGTAGATCCCCATCGCCCGACCGCGAACGTCGGCGGGATACCAGTCGCTGACGAAGCGCATGCCGGGGACGTAGACGCCCGCGATGAACAGCCCAGAAAGAAATCGAAACGCCGTCCCGGAGAGAAAGCCCGTCGCGAACAGCGCGAATCCGAGGCTGAAGAGACCGGTTCCCGCCGCGCCGACGCTGATCACCCACCGCGGCGAGTATCGATCCGACAGCCACCCGGCGGGGAGGATCGCGAGGAGGTAGCCCGCCTGGAAGACGCCGAAGATGATTCCCGCTCGAGTGCCCGTCAATCCCCACTCGTCGACGATCAGCGGGAGGACCGCCGAGTAGTTGAACCACACGAGAATCGACAGGAACAACGCGACGGAGGTGACGACGAGCGCCCTGGTTCGTGCGTGCACGTGCCACGACCGTACAGAGTCGGGGTATTTGATTGTGTGGGAGTCGGTCGATCGAACCGCGTCCACTCGACCGGCGTGTTACCGGCGGTGGCGCACGCGAGTGCTACTCCTCGACCGACTCGAGGTCGTCCTCGTCGTAGGCGTCCTCGTACCGCGCCATCGCGTCCTCGTGACCCTGCCTGGCGAGTTCGTACGTCTCCCGGAGGTCTGCTATCGGCGTCTCGGTCGCGTCCACGCGGAGGTCGTCGTAGGGCGGTTCGAGGTCGCGTTCTTCGGTCGTCCGGACCACGACGGCGGCGCTTTGCACCGATAGCTCCTCGCGTTTGTCCCCGCCTTCCGCGTCACCGGCCTCGAGGGCGTCGATCAGTCGCTTCGCGAGCGGTTCGTCGCGGTCGCTCGCCTCGTAGCTCGCCGCAGTCGCCTCGATCACCGACTCGCCCGTCAGGAGGTTGCCGGCGACAGTGTAGCCGTCGCCCTCGAGGTGGCCGTACCAGCCCCGACACTCCTCCCCGGAGAAGGTAAACGAGCCGTCGGCGTCGACGCCGTGGACCTGCCGGCTCGGCGCGCCCTCGTCGGCGTTCAAAAGCGACTGTACGGCGTCCTCGACGGCGAGTCCCTCGTCGACGTACCGGATCCCCCGCCGGCCGAGGTCGACGTTGACGAGACTCTGGGTCGCGATCGCGCCGTTCTCGCTGGCGAACGGACAGAGCGTGCCGACGCCCGCGAGGCGAGTCGTGACCGCGACGCCGAACCGCCGCTGTGACTCTCCCGCGTCGTCCTCGTACTCCTCTCTGACGCAGATGCTGAACGTCATCTGTCTCGAGTGCAAGGTCTACGGAATAAAAAGAGCGACCATCGGCGACTGCCAGCGACTCGCCGTTCTCGCATCCGCTCGCCGACACTTCACGGTTCGAGTGAGAGTTACGACGACTGGACATTCCGTCTGACGTAAGAACTATACTCACAGCGACGGACTCTGTCGGCTATGGGCTTCATGAACAAAATCCTCGGCGGCACGCAGTCACGGAGCACCGAGGACTACGTCGAACTCGACCTCGACGACGTCAGCGAGAGCGCCAGCGAGGCGGCGATGTCCGTCCACATCGCGGAAATCGACGGACAGGCGTCGGCGATCGACATCAAAGACGCCGTCTACGACGGTGACGTCGTCATCGCAGACATCACCCGGCTGCGCACGAAAGACAGCACGGCCGAGCACATCATCGACGAACTCCGGCAGGTCGCCCAGGAGGTCGACGGCGACATCGTCCAGAAAGGCGACGACCAGATCATCATCACGCCGACGGGCGTCCGGATCGGGCGCGAGAAACTCGGACGCTAGGGGGTTTCCGGTCGAATTCTCTCACTCTCCGACGCTCGAGCAGTGGCCACGCTCGGGACGTCGTACGGTCTGCTGTCCCGAGTTTCCGCAGCGACCGCGTCCCGTCGGGCGGTCGCTGCGGGACGGACGGACGGCGGTCCGTATCAGGACACTCGCGAAAATAGACCGACCGGCACAGATATGTCTCGCGTGCAGGTAACGGCGTGAGAAGTGAGAGTAGAGAGAAACGCGTCTAGATGTAGTCGATCGACTGCGGCAGTTCGAGCTTCATGCCCTTGCGCTCGCGGATCTCCATGATCTTCTCACGCTGGAGCGAGTCGGACATGACCTCGAAGCCGGCGTTCTCGGTGTTCCAGGAGGCACGACCCTCCGTGGCGCTGCGGATGTCGCTTGCGAACCCGATCATCTCCTCGACCGGTGCGATGCCCTCGACGACCATCAGGTCTCCTTCCTGGTACATGTCGTCGACGCGGCCACGGCGGCCCTGGATCTCGCCGGATGCGGCGCCCATGTGGTCGTTGGGCACGTCGATGCGGACGTCCTGCATCGGCTCGAGCAGCTTGATCTGCCCGTCGATCAGCGACTTGTGGACGGCCTCGCGGGTTGCCGGGATGACCTGGGCGGGACCGCGGTGGATGGTGTCCTCGTGGAGCTTCGCGTCGTGCAGGCGGATGAGCGTCCCCTGGGTCGGCTCGTTGGCGAGCGGACCGTTGTCGAGTGCTTCCTCAAGCCCCTCGATGACGAGTTCCATCGTCTCGTTTAGGTGCTGGATACCTTTCGTATCGTCGACGAGGACGTTGGTCCCGTGGATTTGCTCGACGTTCTGGGAGTCTTCTTTCTCCATGCCCGCCTCCTGCAGCGCCTCGCGGCGCTCCTGTTCGGGCATGTCCATCGACGCCTCGCCCATCTTGATCGTCTCGACGATTTCGTCCGAGAGGGGGTCGGCGGAGATGTAGAAGCGGTTGTGGCGGTTGGGCGAGATGCCCTCGACCGTGTCGCTTGCACGCTGGACGGCCTCACGGTAGACGACGATCGGTTCACCGGTGTTGACCGGGATGCCCTGGTTCTTCTGGATGCGCTGGGTGATGACCTCGAGGTGGAGTTCACCCTGCCCGGAGATCAGGTGTTCGCCGGTGTCCTCGTTGATGTTGATCTGGATCGTCGGGTCCTCTTTGGAGACCTGTCGGAGCGTCTCGATGAGCTTCGGCAGGTCGTCCATGCTCTGAGCCTCGACGGACTTCGTGATGACCGGCTCGGAGATGTGCTCGATCGACTCGAACGGCGTCATCTCGATGCTCGAGACGGTCGAGCCGGCGATGGCGTCGCGCAGGCCGGTGACGGCGGCGATGTTACCTGCGGGGACCTGCTCGACGTCCTCGCGCTCGCCACCCATGTAGATGCCGACGCTCTGGACGCGGTTTTGGCCCGCGGTCCCGGAGACGTACAGCTCCTGGCCCTTCTCGACGGTTCCGGAGAAGACGCGGCCGATAGCGACCTCGCCTGCGTGGGGGTCGAGTTCGATGTCGGTGACCATCAGGACGACCTCGCCGTCTTCGTCGACGACGCGCATCTGCTCTGCGAGGTCGGACTCGTCGTCACCGCGCCAGATACGGGGGATACGACGGGGCTGGGCCTCGAGCGGGTCGGGGAAGTGCTCACAGACCATGTCCAGGACGACGTCCGAAAGCGGCGTTCGCTCGTGGAGCTCCTGGCGCTTGTCCGAACGCTCGAGGTCCATGATGTCGCCGAAGTCCATCCCGGTGCGCTGCATCGACGGCATCGAGACGCCCCACTTGTAGAGGGCGGAGCCGAAGCCGACGGTGCCCTCTTCGACGGAGACGGTCCAGTCTTCGACGTCGTCCATGTCCTCGGTCATCCCGCGGATGAGTTCGTTGACGTCCTGGATGACCTTCAGGAGACGCTGTTGCATCTCCTCGGGGCCCTCCTGGAGTTCGGAGATGAGGCGGTCGACCTTGTTGATGAAAAGCGCCGGCTTGACGCCCTCGCGAAGCGCCTGGCGCAGCACGGTTTCGGTCTGGGGCATCGCGCCCTCGACGGCGTCGACGACGACGAGCGCACCGTCGACGGCGCGCATCGCACGCGTCACGTCGCCACCGAAGTCGACGTGGCCCGGCGTGTCGATGAGGTTGATGAGGTGGTTCGTTCCCTCGTATTCGTGGGTCATCGAGACGTTCGCCGCGTCGATGGTGATCCCGCGTTCCTGCTCGTCCTCTTCGGTGTCCATCGCGAGCTGTTCACCGGCGGTCTGCTCGGAGATCATGCCCGCGCCAGCGAGCAGGTTGTCCGAGAGGGTCGTCTTGCCGTGGTCGACGTGGGCGGCGATGGCGATGTTCCGGATGTTCTCCGGTTTGTCCATCAGCCGTTCACACTCCTGTACGATTTTCTTGCGTCGGCCCATATACGCCCCAATACCGGTAGCGGGGTCAAAAGGGTAGTGTTTCGTCCCGGACGAAATCCGTCGTATTTCACGGTTCGAACACCAGACTGTCCAATTTGCGTGAGTGAATGGCTCTCACAATTGTCCTGCGTTGCGGCCGAGGGATCGTTCTCGACCGAGCGCGTACCGGCCGCCACCGAGTCCGGTCGCTGTAATAGTCACTATCTACAATATTTATATTCACAGTAAGAAGACATAAGAAGAGATGTACGACACGAGTCGACGGGCGTTTCTCTCGGGGGGTGGAACGATCGCAGTCGGGGGGCTGGTGGGGCTGTCCGGCTGTCTCGACACCGTCCTTAGTTCCGACGAAGAGGACCGCGAGAGCAACGAGCGGGATCCCCTCCCGTCGTTTCACCGCTGGCTGTACGCGCCGGCGGCGACCGGCGCGGCGGGCAACGCGTACACGTATGCCTACGTCGACGGCGATGCGCTCGTGAACCCGATGGAGTACGGGTTGCACTCGAGTCCACTTATCGCCGACAAGGCGACGGAATTGATCGGCGAGTACGTCCCGCCGATGATCGACGAGTACGGAATCGACGTCGACGGCGCCGTCGCCGTCAATCACGGACCGGGGCCCGGCGGTGCATCCGGCGTCGCCGTCTTCGGCGGATTCGACGCGACCGAACTGCGGGCGGAGTCCGCTAACGCGGCCGAGAACGAAGAGTCGGTCGAGACGGGAGCGCACGCAGGGCACGATCTCTACTTCGACGAGGAGACCGGCGTCGCGATCAGCCACGGAACGTTCGTCACCGGATTCAGCGGCGACGAAATTGTGAGTGGACGAGCGGTGGTCGAGGCGTTGATCGACGCTCGAGACGGGGCGGCCACCAGACTGCACGAGGTCGACGAGACGGCCGAAACGCTCCTTCGCCGGCAGGGCGAGCGGCCGATCGTCTTCGGTGCGCCCGCGGTTGAGGAGGAGACTGGACGCCGCTTCCGGCGATCCCCGAACGAGACGGACGACGGAGCCGACACCGACGCACCGACGGTTACGGGTGGCGGCTTCTCGATCGAACCCGACGGGGACCGACTGCACTACCAGATCACCATGATCACCGAGCAAGCGGTTTCGGACGCGGACGCGTTCGGTAACGGGGTACCGATACTCGATCGGTTCGACGAGCCATCGGTAACCGAAGACGGCGTCGTGCTCACGTACGAAGCCACCGATGGGGGAAGAATGGAGATCGACGACCGGCGGTCGCGTCCCGAGGCCAGATTCGACGTCGACGTGAATCGGGGTTCGGTGACCGTCATCCACGTCGGCGGCGACGAGATTCCGGCCGACGAGCTCGCGATCGTCTTCGAGGAGCGGGACACCGAACGGCAGATCCGATGGGGAGCGATCTCGAATATCGACACGATCAGGACGGGCGATACCGTCAGCGTGGCGGTCGACACTCCCGTTCTCGGCGACGAACTGCGGCTCGTGTGGACGCCCGGCTCAGACGTGGTACACACCGAGTCCGTTCCCGACCGGACTGGCGGTCGACCGAACGCCACCTTCAGGACGGAGTTCGGTACCGACGCCGTGTCGATCAGCCACACTGGCGGCGACGCGATCCCGGCCGAGGAACTGGACGTGCACGTCGACAGCCCCGACGGTGATCGCGTCACCAACTGGACTGAACTCGACGACAGCGGGACGGTCACCCAGGGCGACACCGTCACCGTCGACGTGAGCGAGGCCGACGAGGGGGGCCGCATCCGACTCGTCTGGACGCCCGACGGGACGTTGCTGTCCGATCACCCGATCGCGATCGATGCCACCCCGCCGAACACCACGTTCGACGTCGGATTCGATCCGGGAGCCGATACCGCGACCGTCCGTCACGCCGCCGGCGATTCGATTCCGGCCGACGAACTGGAGCTCATCGTCACCGGGCCCGAGAATCGGTCGCGGCCCTGGCAGGAGCTATCGGACGACGACGTCGTCCGACCCGGAGACGCCGTAACGATCGACCTGAGCGAGCGCGATTCCTGGTGGCACCTCGCCGTCTGGTGGACCGTCGCCGACATCGACCTCGAGTCCGTCCGGATTCCCGACCTCGATTGATCCGGTCGCGGACCGCACGTGATCCCGTGATACGCCACCGTCGGACACCGCAAAAGAGTCAAATCCCGCCGGCCCCTTGGTAGAGTTACGCATGGACCTACGCGTTCAGGGGGCCGGTCCGACCGCTCCATTCCTCAGTGCCCAAGACCTCTTCGAGACCGAACGCGACCTCTCGTTGCCCGTCCACGTCCGCATCCGGGAGGACCCCGACGAACGGACCTGGGCGGCACACTACGACGACTACCACGTGCTGAACATCTCGAGGCACGCCGCCTCGAGTGCACTCGCGCGCGAACTCGTCTTACACGAGTTCGCCCACATGGCGAGACACGAGGAAGCCCACCCTTCACACACACAGTCGACCGAGGAGGTGCTCTACCTCGCGCTCGCCGGCCGGCGCGTCGAACGGCGAAAGCTCGCCCATTGCTACCAGATCGCAAATCACATGAAAGACATCTACGCCGACGACATCACCCTCTCGGTCGGTCCGGGCGAGAAGCTCCTCGCCTTTCTCGAGTCGGGGCTGGCGACGGCCGTCGCAGACCGTCCACAGACGCCGCCACGACCCGGACTCGACCGAATCTCCGCCGCCGCGGATCCGGAGATCACCGCCGTCAACGCGGCGTTTGCGCTCGCGCTCGCGGAGCGTCACGACCTGATCGAGCCGGACCACCGGCTGTACGACCTCGCACACGCGGCCGCGATGGACGCGCCGGCGGTCGACTTCGACGGGTTCAGACGCCGGTTCAGGGAACTCGCGCACGACCCCGACTCGAGTACGTATCGCCGAGTGCTGGTCGAGGCGGCTCGATCGTACGTGAGCGGTGGGCCAGCGGCGGACTGACGGCGATCGCGAGCCGTCCGTCGGCCGGCCTGTCTCGAATCGGAACCGTTCACGGCCGTTGATTTCGATTTCGAAACGGTTAGCGACGTGTCACGGTCGTCGGTCCCATCGGGTCGCGGCGAGCGCCGTGTACGGCGTGTAGATAACCAAAACCGGTCGTCTGAATCGTGCAAACGGAACTGAACGGTCGGTAAATCGCCCGAACGCGGTCCAACGGTCGCTCGCTTGAAGGCCGTGAAATACCATCTCTCCTGAGTGTATGACTGACCGAACTGACGACGTTCGACGACGCGACTACCTCGAGTTGGCCGGCGGCGTCGCGGCCGCCAGTACGATCGGCCTCGCTGGCTGTCTCGGAAGCGACGACAACGACGGCGACGGTGGCGGAAACGGGAGCGACGAAGAGACGACCGGAACGCTGGCGACGCAGGTCACCGACCAGCCCGGCGACATCGCCGACTTCGAATCCTGCGTCGTGACGATCCAGGGTATCTGGGTGAAACCGAGCGATGGTGACGAAAGCGACGATAGCAGCGATGGCAGCGACGACGCCGAATCCGACGGCGAAAACACCGACAGTGAGGAGTCCGACGGCGGAAACGAGAGCAACGGTGACACCGCAGACGGGGGAAGCGAAACCGACGACGAAATCGACGAACAGCGCGAGGAAGACGTCGACCAGAGCGACGAGCGGCGGTACTACGAGTTCGACGAGCCCCAGCAGGCGGACCTGGTAGACCTCCAGGGCGAGAACACCCAGCTCGTCGACGAGCGCGAACTGCCCGCCGGCGAGTACGCGTTCCTCCAGCTCGACGTGACGGACGTCGAGGGGACGCTGGCCGAGGGCGGCGAGACGGAGGTGTCGACGCCCGGAAACGCCCCGCTACAGTTCAAAGAGTCCTTCGAGATCCGTGACGGCAAACTGACGACGTTCCTCGCAGACTTCACGCCGGTTCGCCGCGGACAGACCGGCACGTACCTCCTCCAGCCCGTCGCGACGGGGACGGAAGTGAGTTACGAGGACGTCCCCGAAGACGACGAGACGGGCGACGACGGCGAGAGCAGCGACGATCAGACCGATACCGAAAGCGACGCCCAGAACGGGACGGACGACGACGCGCAGAACGACTCGAACGACGGCGACCAGAACGCGTAGTCGGCACGCGACTCGAGTGCCGCCGTCGCTCGAGGCGAGCGTCGACCGCGACGCTCTCCGTTCCACTGATAAAACGTCGAAAACGAGAAAACCGAGTTTTACCGCGCGGCCGCCGCGACGCGCTCTTTCTCTTCTTTCTGGCTGATCGCGTACGTCTGGACGTCGTAGTTCGCAGCCCCGACGAGCTGGTTCGCGATGGCCTCCTCGGCCGGCGTCGGAGTCTTGAACGAGGCGTTTTGGACGCCTTCCGCGAGGAACTTCAGGGCCTGGTCGACCCGACGCTGGGGCGCGACGTCGACTGCCTTCGGGACCGAAATGCCGCCGTACTTCAGGCGGACGGTCTCCTCGCGGGGAGCGGCGTTCTCGACGGCGCTGACGAGCACCTGCACGGGGTTTTCTTCCGTGCGGTCGTGGACGATCTCGAACGCCTCACGGACGAGGTTGAGTGTCTGCTGTTTCTTGCCCGTGTTCTCCTCGGTCTGCATCAGCCGGTTGATGAAGCGCTCGACGATCGACACCTCCGACTTCTGGAACTGCTTGCCGGCGTGGCGACCCATCGTGTGGGCGACGGGCGTCACGGAGATGTAGCGCTCGGTCGAGGGGTCGGCGTACTCGATCTCGCCGATCTCCCACTTGCCGAAGAGCTTCGCGGAGACGTCCGCGCCGCCTGCGGGTGCCTCGGGCTCGGGTTGGTCTTCTGCAGCCATGGTTATCGCACCGGTTTCTCTGCGTTGCCGCGGACGAGTTCGATCAGCGACACGCCGTTTACCTTCTCGACTTTGTAGTTGACACCCGAGAGGTCGCCCATCGCACGACCCTTCGCACCGCCGATACCGGCGATGGTGACTTCGTCGTGCTCGTCGATGAACGAAATTGCGCCGTCACCGGGACAGAACGCGGTGACCTGCTTGCCGTTTTTGATCAGCTGGACCCGGACGCACTTTCGGATCGCCGAGTTGGGCTGTTTCGCCTCGATGCCGACCTTTTCGAGTACGATACCGCGTGCCTGGGGCGCTCCCTCGAGGGGGTCGGACTTCTCGCGAAGTCCACGGGCGCGGCGCGCGTAGTCCGAGTCGGACCACCGCTGGTTCTGGCGGTCCTTCTTGAGCTTGCGCGCGGCGTACTTGCCGTTTGCCATAGTACCCGTCGCTATCCGACGAAGACACTTAAGCATCCCCTTTTCCATCTCGCGATACGCCACGAGAACGCTCGAACGGGGGTAACGAAGAGATCTGAGCGGGTTTCGTCTGCGGAGGAACGCTCTCGGGGAGTCGTTCTCCCGTCGGACGACGGTCGGCGACCGCTCGCTCGAGACTCCGCCGGGTGGGCCGGCCGTGGCCGCTCATCTGCGTTCGAGCCGGTATCCGCGTCAGTCGGTGGTGGACGTCGTCGACGGGTTTTCCGCGTCGACGAGGACCGATCGATCGACGTCGGCGACGGTCGTGTGACCCGTCAGTGCGAGCGTCAGGTCGAGGTCGGCCAGGACGTTCCGACAGACCTCGCGGACGCCGTCCTCGCCGTCGATCGTCAGTCCGTAGACGTACGGCCGACCCAGCAGGACCATCTCGGCACCGAGTGCGAGCGCCGTCAGCACATCTGCCCCGCGGCGAATCCCGCTGTCGAACAACACCGGAACGCGCCCGTCGACGAGCTCGACGACCCGTGGCAGTGCCTCGAGTGCGGGCACCGCATCGTCGACCTGCCGACCGCCGTGGTTCGAGACGACGATTCCGTCGACGCCGGCCTCGAGCGCCAGGGCGGCGTCGTCGGGGTGGACAATGCCCTTGACCACGACCGGCAGGTCGGTCCGCTCGCACAGCCACTCGAGGTCGTCCCACGTGAGCGAGTCGTCGCCGAAGACGTCGAGAAATCGCATGACTGCCGCGTCGGGGTTGTCTTCCGGCGGCTCCGCGAGTGTCTCGCGGAAGACCGGATCGGAGAAGTAGTTCGCGACGCCCTCGCCGTCGAGGAAGGGCAGGTAGCCCTGTTCGACGTCGCGCTCGCGCCAGCCCATGACTGGCGTGTCGACGGTGACGACGATGGCCTCGTAGCCGGCGTCCGCCGCTCGCTCGACGAAACTCGCCGTCAGTTCGCGGTCCGAACTCCAGTACAGCTGAAACCACGCCGGAGCGTCACCGGTCGCCGCCGCGATCTCCTCGAGTGGCTCCGACGAGACCGAACTCGCGGCAAACGGCAGGCCCAGGTCGGCCGCCGCTCTCGCGGACGCGAGTTCGCCGTCCTCGTGGAAGATCGACTGGACGCCGACGGGTGCCAGCGCGATCGGTGCGGGGTACGTCCGCCCGAACAACTCGACAGAGAGGTCACGCGAGGAGACGTCACGAAGCATGCGCGGGACGAGCCGCCAGCGAGAGAACGCCGCCCGGTTCGCGTCGGCGGTCCGTCCAGCACCCGCACTACCCGCGACGTAGGCGTACGCCGCCGGGTCGAGGGCCTCGCGGGCTGCCGCCTCGAGCGTCTCGTAGGACGGCGACAGGTTCGGCGGCTGGTCTGCGAGCATTCCCTGCGTGAACACCTCGACGAGCCGCTCACGTCCGTACGATGGGCTGTTCTCGTTCGACATGATGAGCCCTTCGAATGGGGAGGTCCTATAGCTTCGGGAGCAGCAAACGGACGAAAAAGCCCGACGTGAGCGCCAGCGCGCGACTACGTCAACTGGACGTCGTCGATCCCGAAGTGACGCTCGGCGAGCGTCCGCGCAGCCTCGATCGTCAGCCCGTCTTTCCCGATGGCGACGCCGCGGTCCTCGTCTGCGACCTCGACGTACGCGATGGTATCGTCGTTCTCGCTGATCGTGACGTTGTACACCGCCGCGGGCGCGAGCGCGTTCGCGACGAACGCCGCGGCCGTCTCGGCGGCCTCGATCAGCCGCACCGACTTGTCGACCTGCCGTTCGAACTGCGTTACGTGTCTGCCCCCCGGGCCGATCGCCTCGCCCATCTGTCCGGGCGCGACGACGACGAGCAGCCGGCCGTTCTCGAGGACGCAGTCGCGACCGGTCGCGCCCGTCACGTCCTCGAACAGCGCGAGATACTGGCGGGCGTCGTCCGAGAGCGTCACGCCCATCGTCGTCAGTCGGCCTGTCTCCCGCTGGTCGACCCCATCCGGAGGTCGACGTCGCCGGTACCGAGTTTGATCGGCTTGCCGACGATGACGTTCTCGGTAACGCCGTCCAGGTCGTCGACCTCACCGTGGATAGCCGCGTTGAGCAGGTGGTTGACCGTCACCTCGAACGCCGCCCGCGCCAGGACGGAGTCTTTCGAACCGGAGATGCCGTGGCGGCCGATCGACTCGATCTCGCCGCGGTTTGTCATCATGTCGGCGACCAGCATCAGGTGCCGGACATTGACGTCGTCGAGACCCTGCTCTGCGAGCGTGTTGTGGGTCTCCTCGATGATCGCCTCGCGAGCGGCCTCGATCCCGAGGTTGCGGTGGATTTCGTGGATGTTGTTCGTCGTCGTCCGACTGGCGTCGACGCCCTCGATCGAGAGCACGTCGCCGAAGGCCGACCCCTCGGTGTAGAGGACGAACTCCTCGCTGCCGTCGTCCATCTCTTCTCGGCGGATGACGACGCGAGAGACCTCCTCGATACCCTTGAACGTGATGTCCCGGAGCTCCTCGACGAGCTGTAGCAGTTCGCGATAGGACGGCTCTTCGGGACCGAACTCGACGGTCGTCCCCTGCTGGACGGTATCCACGCCGAGGTTGTCTTCGATGATGCCTGCGACCTCCTCGGCCGTGATCATCCGCTCTTCTAAGGTGTCTTTGTTCAGCGAAATCTGGACGCGCATGTCGGCGACGTTCGTCGAGACGTCACCGAGTGCGAGAATCTGCGTGGCCTCGATCTTCCAGACGACCTCGTGGGCTTTCTCGCGCTCGCTGGCGTACTCGTCCTCGAGGTAGACCGTCATCATCGGCGTATCCGGGGTCTTCCGGGCGTCGACCAGTTCGATCAGCCGCGGCAGACCCTGCGTGACGTCGATCTCTGCAACACCCGCGTAGTGGAACGTGTTCATCGTCAGCTGCGTCCCCGGTTCGCCGATCGACTGTGCGCTGACGGTCCCGACGGGGTCGAGCGGATCGATCCGCGTCTGGAGGTACTGGTTCTCGACCGCCCGGGCGATCTCGTCGGCCTGCTCGAGGGTCGCGTTGCGCTCTTCGACCGTCTCGTAGACCTTCTCCCTGAGCCGGCGGGGGAGTTCGGTGTCCTCGACGACGGCGATGACGTCGTCGCTGACGTCGTACTCGACGTCAGTCATCGGAGGTCACCTCCACGTCCTCGACGATGCGACGACTATCTGCGTACTCCGAGAGGTTCGTCGGCTCCGGCTTCGAGCCGAGGAACTCCTCTTTCTCGGCTTCGGATTCGAACTCCGACTCGAGGATCCGATCTGCGATCTGTTCGACGTCGACGTCGCCCTCCTCGCTCGAGGAGACCATCACCGGCGAGGTGCCGTCTTCGCCGAACTCGAACTGGACGATCGTGTCCGAGGTGTCCCGGACGGTGCCGTCGTACTGGGTTTCGAGTTCGGTGAGGGCGTTGATCAGCCGGCGCTGGAGGTAGCCGGACTTCGACGTTCGCACTGCGGTGTCGACCAGCCCCTCGCGGCCACCCATAGCGTGGAAGAAGAACTCCCGTGGGGTGAGTCCGCTCGTATAGGAGTTCTCGACGAAGCCGTGAGCTTTCGCCGAGAGGTCGTTCGGTTTGTAGTGGCTGAGGGTCCGGTCCTCGTAGCCGCGGTTGATTCGCTCGCCCCGAACTGCCTGCTGGCCGACGGCACCGGCCATCTGGGTCAGGTTGAGCATCGACCCACGGGCACCAGAGTTTGCCATGACGACGGCCGGGTTATCGTCTTCGAAGTGCTCGTCGGCGATGTTCCCCGCGTTGTCACGAGCACGGGACAACGTCTGCATGATCTTCATCTCGAGGGTCTCGTCGATGGTGCGGCCGGGCAGGGACTCGAGTTCGCCCCGCTGGTAGGCCTCGATGAGTTCCTCGACGCGGTCGTAGGCGTCGTCGATCGTCTCGTCGATTCGGGATTCGGCTTCCTCCGGGATTGTCTCGTCGTCGATGCCGATCGAGAACCCGAAGTGCATGATCGCCCGCATCGCGAGCGTCGAGACTTCGTTGATGAAGATCCGGGCGCGGGTGTTGCCGTAGACTTTCGTGATCGTGTCGACGATCTCACCGCCGAACTCGCCGACCTCGTCTTCGGCGATGGTTCCTTCGAGGAGTTGGCCGTCCTCGATGACGACGTCGTCGCCGACGGTGCCCGTGAACTCGAGGTTCAGGTCGTCGGGAAGGAGTTCGGAGAAGACGTCGCGACCGGTCCAGAACGGCTCGCCCTCGTCGTCGATGCCGCTGGGGTCGGGCAGTTCGTCGATCCGCGTCGCCCGCAGGAGGTCGAGCGCCTGCGTCTCGTTGAACCGCGGGTTGTCGTGGGTAAGCAGGTAGGTTCCCGAGATGTGGTCCTGGATCGCGCCGATGATGTTCTCACCGAACCGCGGCGAGAGGATCTGTTCCTGGACGCGCATCAGGACGCGCGCTTCCGCACGAGCCTCCTCGTTCTGGAGGGCGTGCATGTTCATCTCGTCGCCGTCGAAGTCGGCGTTGTACGGCGGACAGACGACGGTGTTGAGCCGGAACGTCTTGTACGGCATGACCACGACCTCGTGGGCCATGATCGACATCCGGTGGAGTGACGGCTGTCGGTTGAAGATGACGATGTCGCCGTCGATGAGGTGTCGGTTGACCTCCCAGCCGGGTTCGATCTTCTTCGCGAGTTCCTCGCAGTTCTTCTCTGTCACCTTCAGGCGACGGCCGTCCGGCCGTCGGACGTAGTTCGCGCCCGGGTGGCCCTCCGGTCCGTTGGAGACGTACCGCCGGGCGTCGGCAACGTTTCGTTCGGTGACGTTCATCGTCTGGGTCATCTCCTTTGCGACCCGATCCGGGACGCCGACTTCGTTCAGGCTGAGCGTCGGGTCCGGCGAGATGACGGTCCGGGCGGAGAAGTTCACGCGCTTTCCGGACAGCGAGCCGCGGAAGCGACCCTCCTTGCCCTTCAGTCGCTGGCTGAGCGTCTTGAGCGGGCGACCGGAACGGTGGCGTGCCGGCGGCGTGCCGCTGATCTCGTTGTCCATGAACGTCGTGACGTGGTACTGGAGCAGTTCCCACAGGTCCTCGATGATCAGCTGGGGTGCGCCGGCCTCGCGGTTCTCCATGAAGCGCTGGTTGATCCGGATGATGTCCACGAGTTTGTGCGTGAGGTCGTCCTCGCTGCGCTGGCCGTTGTCGAGCGTGATCGACGGCCGCGCCGTCACCGGCGGCACTGGGAGGACAGTGAGGATCATCCACTCCGGACGGGAGCGCTCGGCGTCGATCCCCAGCGCCTCGATGTCCTCGTCTGGGATCGCCTCGAACCAGTCGCGAATGTCCGAGGGCATCAGCTTGTTCGTGTCCTCCTCGGTGAGGTCGATGTCGAGTGCCTTCTCGATCGCTTTCCGCTGGCTCTCACGCGGGCGGAACGAGCCGGAGAGGATCTCGTTGATGCGAGTGAGGTCGATCTCCGTCTCCTCGGCCAGTTCGTCCGGCGTCGTCCGCTCGCCGTCCTCACCACCCTGCATCGCCGCAGCGATGCGCTGGGAGTACTCGCTGGTCAGCACCTGCTGGACCTCGTAGTAGGTGGTGGGCTTCTCGTGTTCGATGTCGTACTGGATCTCGCCGCAGTGGGGACAGCGATCTTTCTTTCGTGCCTGTCGGATCGCCGCCTTCGTGACGTCGTTTACGTCGCGGCCGAGCTTTCGCGACTGGTCGATCTGGTGGCGGAACTCCTCTTTCTCGTCTTCGGTCAACAGCAGCCGGGAACACTCCCGGCAGGTGCCCCGGAGCAGCCGCCGGATGAGCTTCGTGAAGCCGACGTGGATGACCGGCGCGGCGAGTTCGATGTGGCCGAAGTGGCCGGGACACGAGCCCGAGTGCTGACCACAGGTCTTACACTCGAGGCCGGGGTCGATGACGCCGAGACGGGGGTCCATCAGCCCCATGTCGATGGGGAAGCCGTCGTCGTCGTAGGTGTCGGCCGTGATGATCTTCGTCGCGCTCATCTCCCGATACTCCTCGGGCTCCATCAGCCCGAAGTTGATCGATCCGATGTCTTTGGGTGTCGTGTTTCGCATGTGTTATACGGCGTCTTCCAGTTCGAGTCGCGGTGCGATGCCGAGCGCTTTCATCTCGTCGAGCAAGAGCTTGAACGCGTAGCTCATCTCGATCTCGTGGATGTCGGTCTCCTCGCCGCAGTTCGGACAGTACACCCGCCGTTGTTCGACGTTCTCGGTCGCGGTCATCCCACAGTTCCCGCAGATGTGGATGAACTCGCGGTCGGACTCGTCGAGCAGGCGTTCTTTGAGCGTCATCGCCGCCCCGTGACCGATGAACACGTCGCGTTCCATCTCACCGATCCGCAGCCCACCCTCGCGGGCGCGACCTTCGGTCGGCTGGCGGGTCAGCACCTGCACCGGCCCGCGCGAGCGGGCGTGCAGTTTGTTCGAGACCATGTGGTAGAGTTTCTGGTAGAAGATCACGCCGACGAAGATTTCGGCCTCGATCTTCTCCCCGGTAACGCCGGAGTACATCGTCTCTTTGCCCGCGGAGTTGAAGCCCACGTCCTCGAGTCCGCTCCGGAGGTCCTCTTCGTCTTCGCCCAAAAACGGCGTGCCGTCGACGCGACGGCCCTCCATCGATCCGAGTTTGCCGCCGATCATCTCCAGAATGTGCCCGACGGTCATCCGCGAGGGAAGCGCGTGGGGGTTGACGACGAGGTCCGGCACGACGCCCTCCTCGGTGAACGGCATGTCCTCCTGTGGGGCGAGGTGGCCGATGACCCCTTTCTGGCCGTGTCGCGACGCGAACTTGTCTCCGAGTTCCGGGATCCGTTCGTCGCGAACGGAGACCTTCGAGAGTTTCGAACCGTCCTCGCCTTCCATCAGCGTGACGGTGTCGACCACGCCGGATTCGCCCGAACGCATCGTCACCGACGTTTCACGGCGCTTCTGAGGCGAGAGCCCACCCATGTCGTCGGGTTCCTCCAAAAAGCGCGGCGGGGACGTCTTCCCGAGCAGCACGGAGTTCTCGTCGACCTGTGTCTCGGGGTTGACGAGTCCGTCCTCGTCGAGGTGGGCGTAGGCCTCCTCGCCACGGGCACCGCGAACGTCCTGGCTCGGAATCTCGAAGCGGTCTTCCTGTCCGCCGGGGTAGCGCCGTTCCTCGCCCTCGTAGGTCCGGAAGAAGTGCGACCGGGCGAGCGCGCGTTCGACCGACGCCTTGTTCATCACCAGTGCGTCCTCGATGTTGAACCCCTCGTAGCTCATCACGGCGACGACGAAGTTCTGGGCGGCGGGACGCTCGTCGAAGCCGATCTGCTCGGTGGTCTGAGTCTTGACCATCGACAGCTGCGGGTAGTGCAGCAGGTGCTGGCGCGTGTCCGGCCGAATGCGGTAGTTCGCCGCCGGCAGCCCGAGCGACTGTTTGACCATCCCCGCCCCCATCGTAATGCGCGGACTCGCGTTGTGCTCGGGGTAGGGGATCATCCCCGCACCGATCCCGAAGATCAGCTGCGGGTCGATCTCGAGGTGGGTGTGCTCTTCTTCCAGGTCGTCCTCGTCGACGGCGACGTAGATGTCCTCTTCCTCCTCGGCGTCGATGAACTCGACGTAGCCGTGGGCGACGAGGTCGTCGAACTCGAGGTCGCCATCCCGGAGCGCCTCGATCTCCGCCTCGGAGATGCGCGGCTCGCCGTCCTCGACGACGAGCAGCGGCCGACGGGCACGGCCCGCGTCGGCGTTGATGATCACTTCGCGGGTGCGCTCTTTCACCGAGACGTTTACCATCTCGCTGACGTCGCCGATGCGTCGCGCTTCGCGGATCTGTTCGGCCAGTTCGTGCGGATCCGGGTGGGTCCCCACCAGCGACCCGTTGACGTACACCTTGGCTTCTCGCTGTTGGCTACTCATATTAGTCGTCTGCAGTCGTTCGGTTGACGCCCTCGATGCCCGGAATACCCTGGACACCCATCGACGCCAGTTCGCGTTTGAGTTCCTGTTCGTCCTCGACGTTCTGTGAGAGCTCCATCGCCTGTGCGAAGTTCTTCACCAGCCCACAGTTAGGACCCTCCGGGGTCTCGGAGGGACAGATGCGACCCCACTGGGTCGCGTGCAAGTCCCGCGCCTCGAAGTGTGGCTGTGAGCGGCTGAGTGGCGAGCGAAGCCGCCGCAGGTGCGAGAGCACCCCCATGAAGTCCGTCCGATCGACCAGCTGACTCACGCCGGATCGGCCGCCGACCCAGTTGCCCGTCGCGATCGGGTGCTCGAGTCGTTCGGTGAGCACGTCCGACCGGACCACGGTGTTGACCGAGAGCGTCCGATTTCGCATGTTCGCCCGCTCGAGCTGGTACTTCACGTCGCGTGCGAGCTTGTTCAGCGCAGTCCGGAAGAGGTCTTTCATCAGGTCGCCGGAGACCTTCAGGCGCTTGTTGGCGTAGTGGTCTTTGTCGTCCGACTCCCGGCGACCGAGCGCGAGTTCGAAACAGGCCTCGGCCATTCGACAGAGGTAGTGTGCCTTGTTGATCCGAACGTCCTCATCGGGCACGCCGTCCTCGTGGAGGTGCGGAAGGAGGTACCGGTCGATGACGTAGTTCGCGCGCTTGAGCTGGTAGTTTTTGCCCTGGCCCGAGGCGACGCGTTTGCCAAGTGCCTCGATCGCCTCCTCTTCAGTCTGGACCTCCGCCTCTTCCAGGTTCTCGAGCATGTACTTGACGACCTCGGGGTCGTTCGAGACCTTGTGGACGATCTCCTCGTCGGACTCGAGGCCGAGCGCGCGTACGAGCGTAACGAAGTTGATCGAACCCGACACGGAGGGGAACGAGACCTCGAGCAGGCCGTCGCGGGTGCGCTCACAGAGCACGAGTGCCCGGTAGCCCCGACGCTGGGAGAACGTCTTGGCGACCTGGATCTCGTCGCCGTACTTGGTGTCGTACTCGGCGAGGATCTTGTTCGGCGCGAGGTCCTCGCTGGTCATCAACACTCGCTCGGAGCCGTTGACGATGAAGTATCCACCGGGGTCGGCAGGATCCTCGCCGATCTCGATGAGTTCTTCCTCGGAGAAGCCCGCGATGTTACACTTTTCCGAGCCCACCATGATCGGCATCCGACCGATCTTCGTCTCCGTCGAGTCGACGACCCGCTGGTCGCCCTCCTCGCCTTTGACGATGGACATCTCCATGAAGACGGGCGCGGAGTAGGTAATGTTGCGCAGCCGCGCCTCCTGGGGGTAGAGCAGTTCCTCCGAGCCGTCGGCCTCGCGGACGCGAGGCGTGACGACGCGGACGTCGCCGAGTTCGACGTGGACCGGCTCTTCGCCCTCCTTGTCGCCGATGTCCGTGTCGATCGTCGCCTTCTCGTCGACGACCTCCTGCATTCCTCGGTTGAGGAACGCGTTGAACGACCGGTAGTGGTGTTCTGCGAGCCGTTCTTTCGAGAAGTATTCGCGCGAGATGTCTCGTCGTTTTGATCGGTTCATTTCTGTTGCCATTTAATCCACCACGAGGCGGTATACGACCGCCTGATCTGTCGTTCGCGAGTCTCGAACGATCTCGATGACGTCGCCGATCTCCGCCTCGTCCGGCAGGGCGGGATCGGTGCGTTTGATTTTCGGCAAGTCGGTGCGGTCGATGTCGTACTCCGCGAGCACGTCCTCGAGCTCGTCCTCCTCGAGAACGGTGTGCTCCGGAACCAGTTCGTGTTGGCTTACGTCTACCATGTGTTGGTGTGGGCTAACGGGAGAGAAGCGGCTGTCACGAGATACTACAGGGACCTATAGTCGGGACGCATTTAACGGTTACTAACTCGAGTCAGAAGCAAGGCTAACCGGCCGGGCGAACCTGACCGGGATAGACGTTCACACTCGAGGATAGCCCGTTCTGGTATATATCCCTTGTGGAGAATGAGTGTCACTGCCACGCAATAGGGCCTCGAAGCGATGGCGTCGGCTGTGGCTCGCGTCGCCGTACCAAACGCACCTCGAGTGGAAAGTCTTAATACTTCCACTCGGCAACGAAGAGTTGCAAGCCCGGGTGGTGTAGTGGCCCATCATACGACCCTGTCACGGTCGTGACGCGGGTTCAAATCCCGCCTCGGGCGCTTCTTCGATTTCCAATTCGTGAGCGACCGGCGTAGCCGTGTCGCGAACACTCGAAATCGAAGAGCGGCGATCGGGATTTGAACTACGGAACGAGCGAACGAAGTGAGCAACGTTCAGGTGGTTCAAATCCCGCCTCGGGCGTATTCTTCCGCGAATAATCTCGACGAGCACCGCGTAGCGTGTGCTCGTCACCCGTGAGCAGGAGATGCCGAGCGAGCAACGCGAGAGACGTTCAGGTGGTTCAAATCCTGCCCCAGACGGTTTCAAACGGCCATAAGAATTTTCATTTGAAAACATATATTTAAAGCATCAAAACAGAGAGGGAGTTGTGACTAGCATGCAAGATAGGTCGGATGGTGATGTGGACGACGACGTCCTCATCGAAATCGTAGATGCGCTGGAAGCGAACGACGTCGATCTCGATTCTAACCGCCTCTACGACTACATCGATCCGGACGTACTCGAACAGCTCCTCGAGTCGGCGACTGGACAGGTGACGGTCTCGTTTACCGTCGACGAACACCGGGTGACGGTAACGCCCACGACGGTCGTCGTTTCCGAGCACACCGGTCCAGAGACGACGCACACTCGTAGTCGCTGACTCACAAACGTCCAAGACGGTGGGAACGTCGAGCCGCCGAACTTGACATCTGGCTGTGAAAGCCGTTCTGGAGTCGTGGGCACTCCGACGAGCGCGCCGGCGCGCTGCTGGAACTTGGCGTCCGAGCGGCTGGACTTCGAGCGAGTCGGTGCGGCACACCAGATCTGGAACGAGAAGTCGAAGCGAGCCATCGAGACGGACGTCGAGGTCTACGGCGGTCGGTACGACAGCCCTCCGCGACTGGATTCCGAAAGACGACGTGAGGAGAGACCATCTATCCCGTCTCGCGTGAGCAGTACCACGGGAAGGAAGACCGATGCAGCGACGACGGTAGCGAACGAAGGTGGTCGGAATACACTCGACTCGAGATGGGGCACGGTCTCGAGGAGCACGCCTGACGATCGGATTACGGAAGTCTTAAGAATACCACCCGGCAACGATAAATTGCAAGCCCGGGTGGTGTAGTGGCCCATCATACGACCCTGTCACGGTCGTGACGCGGGTTCAAATCCCGCCTCGGGCGCTTCTTCGATTTCCAATTCGTGAGCGACCGGCGTAGCCGTGTTGCGAACACTCGAAATCGAAGAGCGGCGATCGGGATTTGAACTACGGAACGAGCGAACGAAGTGAGCAACGTTCAGGTGGTTCAAATCCCGCCTCGGGCGTATTCTTCTGCGAACAATCTCGACGAGCGCCGCGTAGCGTGTGCTCGCCCCTCGTGAACGGAAGATACCCTACAGCAGGATTTGAACACCAGCAGTCGCACTGCCCGGAACGGCCGAACGACGTGAGGCCGCACGCCCGGAACGTCTGCGCATGGGTTCAAATCCCGTCTCGAGCGTTTTTCGAGGACCAATACGACGAGCACAGCGGGTCGTCACTCGAGTGTTGGTGGCCCTCGAGTGCGAATGTGAACGGCGAAGACCCGCCGTCACTCGTCGTCGGCGTAGACGACGCGATCGACGACGCGACGCTGGGCGTCGTCGACATCGTAGTCGTAGAGAGCGTCGTCGTCTTCGTCGGTGGTTTCTCGGTGAGTCCCGTCGCAGAACGGATACGACTCGGCGAGCCCACACTGACAGATCGCGATATCTCCCTTTTCGTCGTCGAGATCCGACGCCGTCAGCTTTCGCGGGCCGTGGGCGTCGTGTTCGACCAGGCGTGCCATGTCCAGGGGATACGTCGGCAACGACAAGTGCGTTGTGGCGACGAGATGCCGGAAGAGGAACGAGCGCTCGTCGAACTGGTCTTCGATCGATAATCTAATTAATTAGTACCATTGTGATTCTGACACTAAACACATAGGAATTATACTTAACACCTGCCAGCGCGTAGCCGCATCTGGCGATCTCGGACAGACTGTCGCCATCCCCCCACCCCCCAGCTTTTTCCCGGAAGCGTGTCGAGAGAGTACGAATAGCTACCACCCTGGAGCCTGTTCGCTCGCTCGTGGACTCGAGCCGCCGTGTGGCGTGTCCCGTCGGCGAATCGTCGCTGCGTGAACGGTTTCGGTCGCGTCGTCGACGACGACGACCTCGCCTGGTGCCGTCGGCATTCGATCGGCGAGCGACGACTGCACGTACGACGGACGAGCGCGCTCGAGCGCCTCGATGTCGGCCAGCGAAGTCAACCGATGCGAGACGACGACGTCCGACTGCGAGATGCCGACGTCGGGGATCGCGCTCGGTCGCTGCGTGGCGGCGACGAGGCTGACGCCAGGTGTCCTGCCACGTGTCAGAATCGTTCGAAGCGTCGACGCGGCGACGCCGTCGAAGAACGCGTGAGCTTCGTCGAGTAACAACCAGGGGAGTCTGGCGATCGTCTCGTCGACGCGTGCCCGATACAGGGCGTCGCCGATCCCGCTGACGACGGCGTTCATCGGCGCGGCGTCGAGTCCCGAGACGTCGACGACGGTCACCTCCGATCCACCGAGATCGGTCGCCGCGAGACCGTCGTCGTCGAAGACGCCCCACGAGGCGGCGAGGTCGACGTGATTTGCCGCAGACCGCCGGTCGACCGCAGGTGCGTCGGCCGACTCGACGTGGTCGCGAACGTCCTCGAGCGTCGTTTCGGCGGCTGTGGCCTGCCAGAGCAGGCCACCAGCGCCGCTTTCCGGCGAGAGTCCGAGAAGAACACACCACGAGCGCGGATCGAGCGCGGACGGGGAAACAGCGGGCGAATCGATCACAGTGGCCGGAACCGGCTCGCCGTCGGCCGGATCCGCGAGCGTGTCGAAAACGCCCACCGTGTCGACGATTACGGGGGCGACGCCGGGTGCACGCGCGAGTTCCTCGGCGACGACGCCGAGCGTGTAGGATTTGCCGTAGCCGCGCTTGCCGACGATCAACACCGCGTGGGGGCCGTCGAGGTCGAGCGACAGCGGGGCACCGTCGCTCCCGTCGAGTGCCCTGTAACGGCCCAGCGCACCCGTGGCCCCTGCGTCTCGGTCACGACCGATCACGAACGTCACGGTCGGGGGTGGCCGTGCGTTCGTACTTGAACCCTCGGTCGCGGGTTTATATACGATCGGGCGGCCAATCTGGCTATGCGGTTACAACATCCGTTCGCGGACGACGATCGTGCGATAGAAGGACTGCCGATCCGACTCGTGATCGCGCTCGTCGTCGGCGTCGCGAGTCTCGGCATCATGATGAACATGCTCTCGGGACTCGGTGGCCTCTCCTCGACCGAGGTCGACGTCGACGCCGACCCTGTGACCATCGACGCGGATACCGACACGACCGTCACGCTCACTGTGCTCGGAGACGACGGCCAGGCCGTCGAAGACGCGACGGTGATCGTGATGGGCGGCTCGGCGCGACTCGACGGGACACCACAGGGGGAGACGAACGAAGACGGCGAAGTGGGGCTCAAACTCGAGCCCGAGCTCGCTCACGGTCAACGAACCGGCACGCTCGAGGTCGAGGTCGTCCCGCCGACCGACAGCGACTACGTCGACGACCAGGGGAACAACGAGATCGTCGTCGTCGAAAACTAGCCGTCCCACTCGATCCAGTCTTGCTCCCAGCCGCGACGTGACTCGGCACGCCGCCGGGCGAACTCGAGGTCTTCCCGGGCGGTCCGGTTGCGCTCGAGCGCCCCCGACTGTTCGCCCTCGACGAGCAGCGGGTCGAACGAGACGGCACCGAACGTCTCGCGAGAGCCGTCGGCGTCGGTCGCCTCGAGGCGCTGGCGGTGACCGCCTCGCGGGAAGACCAGCCGTCCGTCGTCGGACAGCTGCTCGAGAAGCGCACGCGGCGGATCGATCGCGGCGGCCTCGACGAGGATGCGATCGAACGGCGCGTACTCCGGGAGACCGTAAGCGCCGTCCCGGCAGTCGACGAGGACGCCGTCGTAACCGGCTCGAGAGAGGTTCTCCCTGGCTTCGTAGACGACCGGACGGGCGATGTCGACGGCGTGGACGTTGGTCTCGCCGACGAGTTCGGCGACGACTGCGGCGGTGTAGCCGACGCCGACGCCGACGACGAGAACGGAGTCGCCGTCGCGGGCCTCGAGTGCCTGCAGTAGACGGGCGACGGTGCTCGGAGCGAGAACGCGGGTCCCAAGGCGTTCGTGTTCGCGGTCTGCGTAGGCGAGTCGCTCGTCGTCGAGAAATTCGTGGCGGGGGACGTCGCGCATGGCGACGCCGACTGCCTCGTCCTCGAGGATGGCCTTGGTCTCGTGTGCGAGACTGTCGACCATGTCCTCTCGCAGTACCGCGAGGTCCATAGGCGAGATACTGGTCCGACGCTAATCAATGGCGCGCTTGCGTGGTCGTTCCTGCCCCGACGCAGTCTGGCGATTTTGATCGGGGTCGGCGCTGGGCTGGAGCACGGCTCATAATGATGGCTGTGACTGGTTGCCGACGCAACCGCAAGCCGGTTCGTGGTTGCGGCGGTACAGACTCACAGCTATCGTTATCACGGCGGAGACCAGGTCTCCGGCGTCACCAGGCAGACCAGGCGGACGTCGTCTGGTCGAACGCGTAGACACGTTTGACGTCCTTCGCGAAGGCGACGTCACCGTCCTGTTCGTACCGGTCGCGGTCGTAACCCGAGGCGTCGCCGCGGACGACGAACGCGTCGATCTCGAACTCGTCGTCGCCGAACTCCTCGACTTCGCCGACCTCGAACTCGTAGTCGCCAGGGACGTAGATGGTGGTGCTTCGACTGTCGTCGCGTGAGCCGTCCTGCGGGTGGATCGTGACGTTGACGCCGACGTTGTCGACCTCGCGGGTCCAGACGGTCTCGATCTTCTCGGCACCCGCCTCCTCGACGCGACGGTGGTGGTCGACCTCGAGGCTGGTGACGCGAACGGTCGAGAGCACTTCCTTGGTCTCCAGGATGAACTCGTCGCCGACTTCGATGGTCTCCTCGGCCGGCGTGGTGACGTTCGCGGTGAACGACTCTCCGTCCTGGGAGACGACGACGTCGAGGGTCACTTCGCGTTCGCGTTCTGGCTGTACCTTGTGGACGTGTCCACACTCGCTACAGCGGACAGTGAGCGCACCGCCGCCGGACGAGAGGACTTCGTGGACCGTCTCGAGATCGGGAGAACACGCCGGGCACGGCGTCGGAATTCGGTCCGGGACTTCGGTCATGGTCCGGCGTAGACGCCGCGGGCGTAAAAGGCGATTGGACGGCGAGTGGACCGTCAGTCGGTCGGGTGGGACAGGTGCTCGCGTCCGACACCGAATGCCTCGTTCATCTGTTTCCACCGCGGGTTGTGCCGCCAGAGGGCGAGTTCATCGCGCTCTGCGTTGCGGTGGGCCTCCTCGACAGAGTCGCCCCGAGCGCGATACTCGATCTCGCGAAGTTCGTGATAGAGGACGAACCGCTCGTAGGGTCGCCAGCGTTCCGAGATCCAGATTTCGTCGAGCGGAATCTCGAGGTCGTCTGCGGCCGGCGGATAGATCCGCTCGCCGTCGTATTCGACGCGGTAACAGGCGTTGTACGCCTCGATCTCGGCGTGGGGGACGTAGACGACGTCCCATCCGCGCCGTTCGAGGCGTTCCCGTGACGTAGTCACTCCGACCACCGGACCAGATCTATCACTTCGAAGTGAAAAACGTGATGATCCACTCCGGTGCAAAGAGTGTGCGTTCGGCCGCCCGTCCCCCGTCTCGCGTCCGACGGGAGGAGTCGCCTGCGCTACTGGCTCTCGGGTTCCGGTAGCGCGACTTCGGTCCCGTCGGCGTAGACGGTCGGATCGCGAACGATCCCGTCGAGGTGGATCGGGGCCTCGGTATCGCCGCCGATTCCCGCGTCGTCGCCGATCGCGATGTGGATCGTGCCGGCCGCTTTCTCGTCGAGCAAGACCGACCCGACGAGTTCCGTCACGGCGACGTTCGTCCCGATGCCGAGTTCGGCGAGGTTGTACGCAGCGTCGCCGACCTCGTCGGCCGCGTTCTCGACCGTCTCGCGGATGTCGTCGTCGGAGATATCGGTGACGGAGCCGTCCTCGACCTCGAAGGTGAGCGTCTCTCCGTCGGCGAGCAGCCCGTGGGGCATCATCGTCCCGTCGACGACGAACGTGCCGTCGGCCGTCTCGGGACTGACGAACACCTCGCCGGCGGGGAGGTTCGACATCTGTCCAGGTTCGTGGACGATGCCGGTATCCGAGAGGAACTGCCGATCGCCGATGCCGAAGGTGACGTCGGTTCCGAGCGCCGTCGTCACGCGGATTTCGTCGGCGTCGTCGACCTGCTCTCTGACCTCCTCGCAGTGGGTCGCGATGGAGTCGTAGTCGGCGTCGAGTCCGGTGGTGAACACCTCCTCGGTGATGCCGGGGAGCGTGGCGACGCGAGCGCCGACCTCGTTCGCTTCCGTGCGTGCACGGGTGTGACTGAGGCTCTTCGTCGTCGGCGCGAGGACGACGTCGCCACCTGCCATCGCCGCCGCGACTGGTTCCGGCGGTTCCGCTCCGTGGGTCTCACCCGGTGGATAGCGAACGACGACGGCGTCGTCGGTGATCTCGCTTGCGACCTCGTACAGCGCCTCGCCGATTTCGAGGCGGTCGTCGTCGGTGACGATCACGCAGGACTCGTTTTCGGTGAGGTTCAGACACTGGCGGACGGCCGTCTCGGCCGAAGTGCGAAGATCGCTCATGGTCCAACGTGGGGCAGCGACAGGATAGGTCTTCCCTTCTATCGATCTGCGTACTCGGACAGCAGTGTTGCCCGCTCGTGTCGACCCAGTCGCTCGTAGGCGTTCGCCTCGTACTCGAGCGAGAGAACGGGAACGTCGAGCCCGTCGACGGTGATCCAGCGGCGATGGTCGGTGACGTCCACTGGAGGTTCCCACACGCCGTCGGCTCGTTTCTGGAGAGCACCCATCACCTCCACGCGGACGCCCGCGAGGTCGAACGCGCCGAAGTGTGATCGGATCCCGTCGCTCGATTCGAGTGACACCGGGTCGACGACGGCGTCGGAGAGTCGTCGCTCGAGTTCGTAGGCTCCCGCTTCGGTCGTCTGGACGTCGACGTCGTCGGGCTCGATGGGAACGCCCTGGAGCGCGAAGCTCAGGCTGCCGGTCAGCGCCCACGTCACGTTTCCGTCGGTACAGGTCTCGTGGATCGTTCGAAGCGCCTCGAGGTGAGACTGCACCACCATGTGTGATGATATCAGGACCCAGGTACGATAATGATGCCGGAACGAGGACGAGAGTACGGAAACCGAGTTACGGTATCCGGTTCGAGCGTTGACGCGAGACGAAGATAGAAACTCTAGAGCGAGTAAAATACGGCAGAGAAGGCTCGAAACGGTTATCCGACTCGGTACTGGATTCTCGGGTACATGCTACAGGTCGCCATCAATGGCTACGGGACGATTGGGAAACGCGTCGCAGACGCCGTCCGCGAACAACCGGACATGGAAGTACTGGGCGTCGCGAAGACGCGTCCGAACTTCGAGGCCGAGACGGCCATCCAGAAGGGGTACCCGCTGTACGCGGCGATCGAGGAACGCGCAGACCAGTTCGCCGAGGCCGGACTCGAGACCGCCGGTCAGGTCGAGGAACTGGTCGACGAGGCCGACGTCGTCGTCGACGCAACGCCGTCGGGCATCGGCGCGCAGAACAAGGAACTGTACGAGAAGTACGACACGCCGGCGCTCTACCAGGGCGGCGAGGACGCGGACGTCGCGGACGTCAGCTTCAACGCCCGTTCGAACTTCTCCGAGGCGGTCGACGCCGACCACGTCCGGGTCGTCTCCTGTAACACGACGGGGCTCTCGCGGGTCGTCTCACCGCTTCGCGAGGCCTACGGCGTCGAGAAGGTCCGGGCGACGCTGGTTCGTCGCGGCGGCGATCCGGGCCAGACCTCTCGTGGCCCGATCAACGACATCCTCCCGAATCCCGTCACCGTTCCCTCCCACCACGGTCCCGACGTCAACACCATCTTCCCCGACCTCGACATCGACACGCTCGGGATGAAGGTTCCCGCGACGCTGATGCACATGCACAGCTTGAACGTCACGCTCGAGGAGGACGTCGACGAAGACGAGGTTCGCGAGTTGCTGGCCGACGAGAGCCGACTCTTCTTGATCCCGGAAGCGCTGGCGATCGACGGCAGCGGCAAGCTCAAAGAGTACGCACTCGACGCCGGCCGGCCGCGTGGCGACCTCTGGGAGAACTGCATCTGGGAGGAGTCGATCTCCACCGTCGGTCGCGACCTCTACCTCTTCCAGGGCATCCACCAGGAGTCCGACGTCGTCCCCGAGAACGTCGACGCGATCCGCGCGGTAAGCGGACTCGCCGACGCCGAAGAGAGCACGACGACGACCGACGACGCGCTCGGAATCGGCCTCTGAGACGATTCAGCAACACAACAACTAGCGCCGACAGAAAGTTTTTGCCGCGTCGGCAGCTATACACGTCTATGCGCCGAGACGACCGCGACGACCCCTTCGACGATCTCTTTCGCGAGATCGAACGGATGATGAACGAGATGATGAGCGGCGCGGACATGAACTTCGAATCGAGCACGAGCGTCGACACCGGATTCGGCACTGACACCCACGTCGACGTCCACGACGCCGACGACGAAATCCGCGTCGTCGCCGACCTCCCTGGCGTCGAAAAACAGAACATCGACCTCGAGTGTGACGGCAAGACGCTCACGATCTCCGCTCGAAGCGACCACCGCGAGTACGACGAACGCGTCACCCTACCCCGCCGGGTCAACGAACACACCGCTACCGCCACGTACAACAACGGCGTCCTCGAGGTCGTCTTCGAGCCCGCCGACCAGTCTGCCGGTATCGACCTCGAATAAACGAACGGCGGCGGTCGTTTTTCCGCCGGCAAGCAGACGCATTGGCGATCAGACAAACTTACAACAGACCGTATCAGTTGCCGCCGAGGAGAGCAGCGACGTAAACCACCCGCGCCCGCGCCGAGGGCGACGAGAGCGAGCCGAGAGCGAGCAAGACTATAGTAGCTACTGACAGTCGTTGCACACCTGCTCGTGACTCGGCGGCCAGTACTGGCCGCTCCGTTGCGAGCAGTGTGTAACCCGTTTCAGTTGTTATACTGCCGGACAACAGTCACTGAACACTCGATCGCGTCTCACGGCCCATCGCCAGCGGCGACGGCCGTTCGAGTGCGATCGATGTATGAATCGTGTTGTCCAGGAGTATACTATAACACATCGGTTATCGCTGCACCGTCGAATACCGCGATCGGTTGCATACCGGCGAAGGTCAGTCCGACCGAGACTGTGAAAGCTCGGCCAGCCCGAGGACGTCGCCAACGCCGCCGCGTTCCTCGTCAGCGACATGGCAGGTCACGTGACCGCCGAGTCGCTGCTCGTCGACGGAGGCGCCCGGAACACGAGCTAGTTCGGCGAAAACCAGGCGGATCGCAGACGACCTACGACGTCTCCTGACGGACTCGGCGGTCGATCGCACTTGCCAGCCGATCGTAGAACCCCGGTTCGTACTTCGTCGCCGCGTCGATCGTCGGCCGGGCGTTCGTCTCGTTGACGACGACTCGATCGTCCGTCACGAGCAAGTCGACGCCGAGAAACGGGATCTGGAGTTCACGGGCCGCTGACTCGGCGATCTCCCGCCAGGGGGCCGGCAGGTCGGCCCCCGTCGCTTCCGCTCCACGGTGGACGTTGTGTTTCCACCGACCATCGGCGCGTGCACCGTCGGGCAATCGACGTTCGACCGCGCCGACGTACTCTCCTTCGAGAACCATCACCCGATAGTCGACGGCGCCGGGGAGGTACTCCTGGACGAGAAACGACTTGTCGCCCGTCGCCCGGTAGTCGTGGACTAGCCCGAGATAGTCACAGATGCCGAGAAAGGAGTCGAGGTCGTGGGCTTTCGCGACTCCGGCGCCGCGCGTCGTCGAGTTCGGTTTGACCACCACCGGCGGATCGAACCGTTCGAAGACTGCACGGAGGTCGGACTCGTCGACGGCGTTCGAGACGTAGACTGACTCGGGTACGGGGAGGCCAGCACGCTCGAGACGTGCCAGTACTTCCGCTTTATTCCGCGAGGTCACGACGGCGTCGCGGCCGTTGAGCCACGGCACCGCGAGAAGCGCGTCCGCGACGCCGCCTTCCATCAGCCGCCCGGGGTAGACGAAGCCGACGTCGAACTCGTCCGGCGACCACGGCGCGTCTCCCCCCAGTGGAATCGTGCGCTCGCGCACGCGCACGTGATGAATCTGGATACCCCGCTCTGCGAGCGGTTCACGCATCCGCTCGAAGGTCTCCTCCCGATTTACGACGGCGAGGTCGATCATACGCGTACCTGCGAGTCCGACGGCAAAAAGATGCAGATGAGAGACGGCGTTCAGATCGGGCGAACAGCCAAGCAGAAAAAGCAGCGCTCTCGGAAACGAAAGTGAGTCTCTCGAGTCGTCGACCGGCGGCACGCCGGACGGTGCAGTCGCTGCCGGACGAGACGAACGGAGAGGACGTGGTCTTACGCGATCAGCTTCTCTTCGCCTTTCTCGACGACGATCCGACACGGCGGCGAGATCTTGTTGTAGGCGCGACGGAGCGCGTCCTTGGCGAAGTCGGCGTCGTCGACGTCACACCAGATCGTAAAGAGGCGTTCACCCTGCTGGATCCGTGCGGCGGTGCCGACGATCTTCCCGAACGCCTGGCGCATCCCGTCGGAAACACGGTCTGCACCCGCACCCGTCGCCTGCTTGTTCTCGCGGATGACGTGGTGGGGGAACTTCCGGAGGATCATCTTGTAGTTGCCCTCACCTGCGTTTTTCAGCATGTGGCGGTTCGCGGAGAGACGCGAGGCCTCGAGCGACCCGTGGCGGATCTGGCACTCCTCCTCGAGGACGAGGCTGATCTGGACGGGGTAGTCGTCGGAGTCGGCCCCGATGTCACCCATCTTGTGCTGTGCGATCTTCGAACCCGGGATCCCAGTGATGTACTCACGGCGCGTGTAGGCCGGTTTACTGATCTCCCGGTACATGGAGGCGGGTTTGTCGGCCATAGTTACTTACCCAAAGCGAAGCCTACCGCGCGGATAAAGCCTTCGAAGCGTCAGCGACGCCGACAGAGACGAGACACTGTTCGAGATCGAGACGTCTGGCCAATCCGATTCCGGCGCGTAACCACTCGCCGACGACCGACAACACGGATGCCGACAGAATCAGTTCGCGACGACGTAGCGGTCGCCGTCTTTCTCGACGAGAGCGTCCGAGGACAGCGAGTTCAGCACGCTCAGGATCGCGATCTTCTTCATCGTGAGCGCCTGGGCCAGATCATCGACCGTTGCGCCATCGGCAGCTTCGATGTAGAGGTACACGAGCTTCGCCTGTGGTGACTGCAGGTCGTCCGGGATTGGCTCGAGGTTCGTTGTGGTGAGTTGCTGTTCCATCATTGTATCTACACGAACTCCGCCCCTCAATATAAATCTATGCCCAAGTGCATGGATATGAGCTAGTCTATATTAGTTTGGTTATACAGATATAAGGAGGGTGCGAACTGACGGATTATCGATCCGAAAACGGGAGGGAGATCCGGTGTTCGGGGCACTTCCCGACCGGATTTGTCATTCCGACGTCTGCAGAGGGGCTACCACGTTCTCGCATATAATTCCACCGCGAGTGATATGTTATCAACTTCCGAAAGACGTACGGTATCAAATGTCGAGATCACGGGCCGACGTCGACGGAAGCCAAACGGCAATAGGAGGCCCGTACGGCAGCGTGTTTAAGGCGTTGCCACCACTACCTCGCAGCATGAAGAGTTTCAGGATCGGATCGCTGTTTGGCATCCCGATCAAGCTCGATCTGACGTTCCTGCTCGTTCTTCCACTGTTCGCGTACCTGATCGGTGCGCAGGTCGAGCCGATCACCGGCGTTCTCAACGACGTCTGGGATGCCGGAATCGCGACCGAGGCGCTGACCACCGGCGTGACGCCGTGGATACTTGGACTGGTCGCGGCGATCGGGCTGTTCGTCGGCGTCGTCCTCCACGAACTCGGCCACTCGCTGACCGCACAGCGCTATGGGTTTCCGATCGACTCGATCACACTCTGGCTGTTCGGCGGCATCGCCGCCCTCTCGGAAATGCCCGAGAACTGGCGACAGGAGCTCAACATCGCCATTGCCGGTCCCATCGTGAGCGTCCTCATCGGGATCGTCTCCTACAGCCTGTTTCTGCTGACCCCGTCCGTCCTCGGCGATGCCGCGTCGGCGGCGACGCTCAACGGCGCGCTGTTCGTCCTCGGCTACCTCGCCGTGTTGAACGTCGCACTCGCGATCTTCAACATGCTCCCTGCGTTCCCGATGGACGGCGGACGCGTCCTGCGAGCGCTGCTCGCCCGGAACCAGCCCTACGCGCAGGCGACCCAGCAGGCAGCGAACGTGGGCAAACTCTTCGCCCTGCTGATGGGGCTGTTCGGGCTGTTCGCGTTCAACATCATCCTCATCGGCATCGCCTTTTTCGTCTACATCGGCGCATCGAGCGAAGCCCAGCAGGTGACGATGAAAGCCGCGTTCGAGGGCGTCACCGTCAGCGACATCATGACGCGCTCTCGAGACCTGCACACCGTCAGCCCACAGACGAGCGTCGCCGACCTCGTCCGCCGGATGTTCAGCGAGCGCCACACGGGCTATCCCGTCCTCGAGAACGGCCACCTCGCCGGCCTCGTGACGCTCGACGACGCCCAGGAGATCGACCCCGTCGAACGGGACGCCTACACGGTCGACGACGTCATGACGACGGACCTGCAGACGATCGAGCCCGACGCGGACGCGATGACCGCCATCGAGCGCATGCAACAGGAGAACATCGGCCGCCTGCTCGTCGTCGACGACGGGAACCTGATCGGACTCATCACCCGGACGGACATCATGACCGCCATGGACATCATCAAGCAAAGCGGTGCGATCGACCCGCTCGAGCGAGGCCAGCCTGCAGACTGAGACTGAGACTGAGACTGAGACTGATCCTCGAGACTCTCACGTCGGTTTTACGACGTCTACCAGGTGATGAGACGACGGTTTCGAAGACGAATATAACGGATGCGAGTCAGCTCCGGGGTAACCGTGACCCGTCTTGCGTCGCCCCAGTAACCAGTCACAGCAACCATTATGACTCCTCCATGAAGTCGTCGGAAAAAGTCCAGGTGCGAGAATCGAACCGAAGGAAGACGGTCGCCTCGCTTCGCTCGGCGCTGCGACTTCCAGGGTTCGATTCTCTGAGGATTCCTGCGGCTCACGAATTTGTTCGCCGCAGGAAGTCCGGGTGCGAGAATCGAACCCGCGTCTCAGCCTCCACAAGGCTGAAGGATAACCACTACCCCAACCCGGACGCGCTTGCAACAGTACGTAGTCGACGAGTTCCTGAAATACGTTACGCTATCGGCGACGGCGTGTGAATCCCTACCGGGCACCCCTCACTCGAGTACGTGCCATCCGCGACGCTTTTCCCGACGGCACGAGTAGTTCCGCCAACGCGTGGCCATCACCGACAAGATCTACGTCAAAAACCACCGCCAGCTCAGCTCCCAGCTCGAGACCAACATCCCCAAGGGGGCGTTCAAGGGTGCAACCCTCGACATCCTCTTTCAGGGCGAGGGGCTCGAGAAGCTCGACGATGCCACCAGAGAGCGGGTGCTCGACTTCGCACAGGACTTTCTCGACTGTGACTGTGACAACAACCCCTACTGTGGCTGTCCGGAACGGAAGTTCATGCGGTACCTGCTCGAGTTGCGCGCCCAGGGGCTCGGTCCAGACGCCATCGTGGACGTGATGAGCGACGACTACATGGTCTATGCCTACCCCGGCGACGTGCTCTCGTTTCTCGACGACGCCGTCAGGACGCTCGAGGCGGCCGAAGGACTGGCAGGCGTGGAAGGCGACGGAGAAAAACGCGACGAGATCAGGCGGGCAAAGCGGGACCTCGAACGGTAGAGACTCGCGTCTCAGCGCAGCTGATAGGGTTCGTCGTCGAGATCGTCGAGAAACAGGACGTCTCGTTCTTCGGAATCCAGTCGTTCCCGGAGGTCGGCGACGTAGGCTTTGTGTTCTTCGAGCTGCTCGCGGAGGTGTTCGGCCTCGAGTTCGAGCCGTTCGTGTTCGCGGACGAAACTCTTGGGTACCTCGACGGTCGGCGGAAACGACGGCTCTTCGCTCTCTCGCTTGCGGTCCTCGAGTTCGGACTCGGGGACGACCGAGACCTGGCCGTCGTGTTCGACCAGCATGTCGACGTAATCCCGGAAGACCGCGGACAACGAGATGTCGCGCTCTTCGGCGATGTCCTGGAGCGCCTCGAACGCGTCCTCGCTCACCCGAAACGAGATCGTCTTGTTCTTGTTGCCCATGGTATCTGTATTCCGTACGGTGGCTACTTAATCGTTCGTCAGACTGACTGCTCTGCAGATGGGATATCCGTACGAACGCAGTCGAATTCACCGCCAGGTCTGCTCGATCGGTTGCGTCTCGCGATCGGAGCGATCACTCGAGACGACTCGGTCGATCGAAAACGGCAGGTGGTGGATGGTGGTGTGTCGTGTCGGTCGATCAGGGCGTCGCTTCCGTCTCCTCTAGGCTCTCGAGTGCCTGGATCACGTCGCGACGGTAGTTCTCGACGGGCGAGTCGTACCGTTCGCGGGCCATCTGGGCGTACTCGTTGCTGGATGCAGTCGAAGCTCCTTCGGGATCCGCCTGCTCGGCTTCCCACTCCTCGAACGCCTCGATCCGCTCGAGCGTTCGTTCGGCGGTCTCGACGACCCAGCGGTCGCGCGTCGCATCGTCGACGACGGCGATCGTCTCGGGACGGACCGAGACGTTGATCGTGCCGTCTTCGGGTTCGTAGGTCCGGGGTTTGCCGACGACGGCGACGTACGCCGGCGGTTCGGTCTCCCGAAGCACCGAGGCGGCTTCGGGCTGGTACTGGCCGGCGTAGACGAAGAACGTCCCCGTCGGATCGACGACGCGGCCGCGCCAGTACTCGCTCTCGTCGCCGACGTCTTCGGTTTCGGTGAGCGTCCCGACGACGAACACGCGGTTCGCACGGTCGCCGGTCGGCAACAGCGCGTAGTTAGGTGCGCGCTCGTCGTCGCTTTCTTTGAACGTATACGTCGAATCGTTGAACTCCGAGGCGAAGACGCGACGGGCGACTTCGCGGGTGAGTTGTGCCTGACTCATGTCACATCGACCTCGCTTTGATCAGCAGTTCTTCCCCGTCGACTGGCCCGTCGAGTTCCTCGACCTCGTCCGCCAGGACGTAGCGGCCGAACGTCGGGCCCTCGACACGGTAGTACGTTCCGAGGATCTTCTCGGCGATCTCGTCTGCGACGACGGTCGTATCCAGCGCGTCCATCGCCATCTCCTTGGCTTCCTCGAGGCTGATCCCGGTCAGCGCCTCGGTGGCCTCCTTGTCGAAGATGACCTCGTGTGCGTCGATGCCGTCGTCGACGACGCCTTTGATCCGGAGGTCGAACTCGCCTTCGACCTCGCCGTGTTCGCTACAGCGCCCGTTCTGGAGGACGCGAGTACAGCCCTCGTGGGGACAGCGTTTGATCAGGCCGCTCCCGCTTTGCATGTCGACGAGTGCGCCCTCGACCTCGCTCGTGTCGTTGCCGACCTCGAGGTCCTCGTCGAGTTCCTCGATCACCGTCGTCGAGTTGAGTTTGACCGAGTACCGGCCCTGGTACTCGTCGGTGACGACGTTGCGAAGCCGGTAGACGCCACCTTCCTCGAGCGTGGGCAGGTCCGATTTGGCCCACTTGGTGAACTTGATCGTGCCCGTGGGGTCGCCCAGCAGGCCGACCTGTGCGATAGAGTCGCTACGGGGTTCCCAGAGTTCGATCACCTTCGCGGTGAGGTCGATCCACTGTTCGGGTTCGTCCACGTCCTCGACGCTGGCCTCCTGGCTGGCGCTGCCGGCGAGGTCGTCGCGCTCTAAGCCCGCCTCGTCGAGGTAGTGGTTGGTGACGCTGCGTCGCGCCTCGTCGATCGGTACTTTGTACTCGTCGACGAGCGTCGTCAGTCGTCCTTCGACGTCCTCGACGTCGACGTCGAGGTGGTCCGAAAACTGCTCGTGTATGTCTTCCGCGTGCTGTCGTACGTCGCTCATACTGTCACGCCTCCTCCTGTGTCTCGATGGGAGGCATACCGCGTTTCGCTCCCGATCGTATTTAAACTGCCGGGACCGGAGTGAAAGTGAACGGCAAACGGCGACTACGGCGACTCGACGTCGACTTCGACGGCGTTCGGTTCGACCGCGTTCGCGGCGTAGCCGCCCTCGTTCCAGGGGAACTCGTCGTCCTCGAGCGCGTCCCGCCACGCGTCGGGGTTCGAGATTCGCATCGGCTGTCGCCGGCCCCGTTCGTCGGTCGCACGCGACGCGAGGACGTGCGTTCCCGGCGTCGCCTCCCAGTCGTAGCGAAACAGACGCCACGCGCCCGCGTAGTCGGGACCGAACAGCTCCGCAGCGTCCCAGGTGTCGCCGCCGTCGGTCGACACCTCGACCTGCGTGACGTCGTCGTCGCCGGCCCACGCCACGCCCGTAATCTCGACCGTCTCGTCGTCGGAAACGAAGACGGGCGACTCGCCGTCGGGCGCTCCGATGACGGACATCACGGTCTGATCGAACGTGTACGGGTGTTCCGGTTCGCCAGCCTCGAATTGGTCCCACGTGTCGACCGTCTCGACGGTCTCGTTCGACTCGGGTTCGACGTCGGCGGGGTGGAGCCGGTAGGCTTCCTGCTGCCAGTAGGCGTGTTCGCCGGGTCGATCGAGCGAGTTTTCGACGACCATCGTGTCCATGAGCCGCAGCTCATCGACCCACTTGACGCTGTTTACGCCGTACCACCCGGGGACGATCACTCGAACAGGGAACCCGTGTTCGGGCGGCAGCGGCTGGCCGTTCATCTCGTAGGCGAGGATGCAGTCGTCGACGGCCTTCGAGAGCGGGATCGACCGCGCGAAGACGTCCTCGCCGTCCGACGGATCGCCGCCGACGGCCGTGAGCCACGCGTCGTCGACTGCGCTATCTAGCTGGTCGCGCACCACGGATCTGATCGGCGTCCCCGTCCAGACGGCCGTTCCGGCGGCCTCGTAGCCCCACTGGACGCTCCCTGTCTCCGGGCGGTGCTGTCCGCGACCGTTGCCGGCACACTCCATCGTGTGTGCGACCGCGACCGTCGGGAACTCGTCTTTGAGTTCCGCCAGCGTGTACTCGCCCTCGAGTCCCCCGGCCAACGAGACGGTCCACGAGTCAGCCTCGGCGTCGGGGATGTCGTTGCGATGGCAGACGAAGTGTTCTTCGACGGGCGTCAGCCAGTTGGCGTAGGTCCGCCTGCTGGCCGCGCCGACGACGGTGTACTTGTCTTCCTCGTCTCGCGTCTCTCGGACGCCGCCCTTTCGCTCGAGGATCGCCTCGATCTCGTCGTGGCGGCTCGCTCGAGACTGGTCTGTGGCCATAGGTGGCATGCAACACGAAGAAAGAAAATCTTTCGCTACGAGAGGCGGTGGGGCCGTCGACCTCGTTCCCGCCAGTCTCAGCGGGGTACCGGCGACGGGACTATGTGGTCGCCCGTTCAACGGAACGATAATGGCGGATCGTCGTCGACTCGAGCGCTTTCTCCGTTCGAAACTTCGGGAGGCAGGCCAGCAGTACGAGGAGTTTCGCAGATCGTCCGACGGACAACTCGAGGAGGCCCGCGAGGCGTACCAGGTCGCCCGAAACGCCCGTGGGCTGCCGACCGACGACGCGGGGCGTGCGAAGATCGTCTGTCGCCGGTACGCCGAACGGCGGGCGGCGAAACTCGACGAGGAGTTCCGTCCGGCGTGTTACGAGGCGGGCCACCCCGACTGTGAGGGCTGCGTCGAGGACGTCCACGAGGGACGGATCGAGACGTGGTGACGGGCGGCCGCGAACTGTTTTCCCCGACCGGAGTGAATCGCTGGCATGGATCGGCCGATCGTCGCCTGCGTCCTCGCCGGCGGGACCGGAACGCGACTGTACCCCGCGAGTCGGAGCGACCGTCCGAAGCAGTTTCACGCTCTCGCGGGTGAGACATCCCTGCTCTCGCGGACGCTCGAGCGCGTCGGCTTCGCGGACGAGCGGTACGTGCTCACGCGTGAGGCGTTCGCCGACGACGTTCGCGAACTCGCGCCCGACGTGGGAGTGCTGGTCGAACCCGCACCGAGAGACACCGGCCCGGCGCTCGTCTACGCGGCGTGGCGACTCCGCGAGCAGGTCGACGACGCGGTCCTCGTCTGTCTGCCGAGCGACCACCACGTCGGCGACGACCTGGCGTTCACACGAGCGCTCGAGCGGGCGGCCCGGATCGCCGCCAACACCGGAGATCTGGTCACGCTCGGCGTCGCGCCGACGCGACCGGCGACGGGCTACGGCTACGTCGTCCCCGAGGACGACCCGACGGCAGACGGATACGCACCCGTCTCGCAATTTCGAGAGAAACCGGACCGCGAGACGGCCACGCGGTTGCTCGAGCGCGACGCCTACTGGAACGCCGGCATCTTCGCGTGGACGCCAGAGGCGCTGTTGCGGGAGGCCCGGCGTTCGCCACTGGAGCCGATGCTGTCGGCGCTCGAGGACGGCGACCTCGAGGCCGCGTTCGCCGCCGTCGACCCGGAGAGCGTCGACTACGCGATCATGGAGCGAACCGATCGGGCCGCCGTCACGCCGCTTTCGGTCGAGTGGGACGACCTCGGGACGTGGGATTCGATCGGCACGATACTCGAGGGAGGGGACGACGAGAACGTCCGCCTCGACGACGACGCGGTGCTGTCGGTCGACGCCACGGGCAACGTCGTCGCCGCTCCCGAGACGCACGTCTCGCTCGTCGGCGTCGAGGACCTGATCGTCGCCGCGTTCGACGACCGACTCCTCGTCGCGTCGCGGGACGACGCCGAGCGCGTCCGAGAGGTCGTCTCGCGCCTGCGCGAAGAAGGCGAGTTTTGACGCGGACGGAATCGGCGTGATTCCGATGGAGTCCGTCGACTGCAGTCGGAGCCGCGCTACCAGTCGTCCTCGTCGACGTACGGATAACTCCAGAGGGCCACCTGGAGCACGACCGACTTGAACCAGGCGTGGTACATCTTCTGGACGTCCTCGTCCGTGTGATCGCCGTTCTCGAGGAACTCGCGGATGGTCGCCGTGATCGGATAGATGAACCCGACGACGTACCGGAGGTGGATGTGAGAAACGGCGTCGGCGTCGTCGGCCTCGTTTTTCTTCGAGCGGTGGTGTCGCCGGCCGATCTCGAACTGGTAGGCGAGCCACTCGTCGTCGTAGGGCGTATCACACGTATCGAGGATCCACTGCTCGAAGCGGGCGCGGACCCGGTCGAGGTACTCCTCGTCCGGATTCCCCTCGCCGTCCGTGAAGTAGTACAGCAGGAAGTCGTGGTCGCCGACGAAGCCGTACCACAGATCCAGGATCTCGTCGGTCTGGTCCTCGAGGACGTCGCCGGCCATCCGCAGGTACTCCTCGTCTTCCTCGGTGAACATCACCGACTGCTTGAGTCGGTCGAACGCCTCCTCGTCGATCGGCGCCTCGGGGATCGATTCGTCGCCCAGCGCGTAGCCGGGTATCTCGTCGGTACTCATTGGATTTACCTCCGTCACTCGGACCACGCGTGATACCATAAACCACGGTGGCGGTCGCGTCTCGCGCCTCGAGTTAGCCGCGCATCAATCCACCGTCGATCGGAAACTCGACGCCGTTGACGTAACTCGCCCGCTCGCTCGAGAGGTAGGCGACGGCCTCACCCAGTTCCCCGGGGTCGCCGATGCGGTCCATCGGAACGTCACTCGCCATCGCCGCGAGCCCATCCTCGTAGTCGTCGTAGACGCCACGGTCGACGCGGGCCTCGATCAGTTCTTCGATCCGGGGCGTCTCGATCGTCCCCGGCAGAACGGCGTTGGCCCGGATTTCGGGGGCGAACTCCCGCGAGATCGTCTGGACGAGCCCGGTCACGCCTCGGCGAACCGCGTTCGAGAGCACCAGGCCGTCGGCGGCCTCCCTGACGGTCCGCGAGGCGATACAGACGATCGTCCCCGCCTCGGACCCGAGTAAGTGCGGGTGGGCGTTCTCGATCGTCCAGACGACACTCATCACCAGCAGATCGTAGGTCTCGTACCACTGGCGTTCCGTGGTCTCGAGGAACGTCGTACTCGGCGGGCCGCCGGCCGAGGTGACGAGGTGGTCCAGTCCGCCGAATTCCGCGACGGTCTCGTCGACGAGCGCCGCGACCTGGTCGGGGTCGGTGACGTCGGTCTGCCGGGCGACGACCCGACCCGACGCCATCCCCTCGAGGCGTTCCCGGGCGTCCTCGAGGCGATCGACGTCCCGACTGCAGATCGCGACGTCCGCACCCTCGCGTGCGAGGGCGGTCGCACTCGCCAGCCCGAGGCCGCTAGAACTCGCCGTCACCAGCGCTGCGTTTCCGTCGAGTCCCAGATCCATAGGGAACGGACGCCGTCGCGGTACATATCTCTCGGGGGCAGAACGCGACCCGCGAAGCCCCGAATGGCTACTCGGGCCGGCGCACGCGAACGAGTCCGTCCGTCGTGACGCCGACGACGAGGTCCGTGGTGACCTGTCGGCCGCTGATCGCGTTCCCGGCGGCGTCGCTGATGATCTTCATCAGGTCGGGCGCGGAGTGGCCCACCTTCACGCCCGCCTCGTCGCAGGCGTCGTACACCTGCTGTGGGACGTCGTAGAGGTCCGTCCCCTCGGAAACGTGAACTCGAACCGGTGCGCGCAACGCCTCCGCGAACGCCACCGTCTCCCGTGCCTTCGCGAGGTTGTCTCGAGCGCTTCCCTCGATCGACGAGACGTTCGCTCGCGAGGTGCCGAGCTGGTCGGCAATCTCGGCCTGCGAGACGCCCTGTTCGCGAAGCGCGAGTACCTGTGCCTGCCGTCTGGTCAGAACGCTGGTCTCCGGATCGAAGCCGATCCCCTCGAGCATCTCGTCGACGTCGTCGATCACGGCGACCGCCTCCGGCGTTCCACGGGTCGCGAGTCCATACGTACTCGTACGTGACGGCGAACCCAAAGCTTCCACGGTCGTCGTCGTCTGAGAGACGACTCGCCGGTTGTCAGCCGTGAGCAAGAAGACGATAGAAACCGATGGCAGCAGACAGCAGTCGACCCGGCCGGCAGACGGTGAGCAAGCTACGGAAAAAACTACCCACTCGAGGGCAGGTGATTACGAACCCCAGAAGTTCTCGCGGCTGCCGAGGCGTTCGCGGGGTGGTTTCTCGTCTTCGTCGGCGTCTCCGTCGGCGTTGGCGTCGGCGTCTGCGGGTTCGCCCTCCTCGGCGTCGTCAGGGTCCATGGGCAGGCGCTCGAGTTCCTCGGCGCGGGCGTGGTTGTTGTGGACCTGCGTGATCTCGACGCGGGCGCGGGCGTCGGGGAGAACGCCGTCGACCATCACGATGAATCCGTCTTCCGTCCGCCCGACGCCGGCGCCACTCTCGTGGATGTCTTCGACGTCGACGACGACCTCCTCGCCGGCTTTGACCGGCTGGGTTTTGAGGTCCTCGATCGGCTGGTTGTAGTGGTTACACCATTCTTTCCCGCCGCGGTCGCCGTAGTGTTGACACCCCATTCCGGAAATGCGTTCCGAGAAACTCGGACAGTCGTCCGCGAGTGGGCAGTCTGCCATAGACATTACTACCCGCGGCGTCGTTAAACCGCTTGCGTCTTGGAGCCGGTCAGTGCCAGTATACGGAGCGTTACGGCCGTCGCGAAAACAAACCGGTAACTCGGGAATCGCCGTTTCGAAAACGTTTACGGGGGGTGGGACCGCATTCGAAAATGATGAAGATTCTCGTTACGGTCAAGGAGGTCGCGACCGTCGAAGACGAGTTCGAGATCGACGGAACCGCGATCGACGAGCGGTTCCTCGGTGCCGACTTAAACGAGTGGGACGACTACGCCATCGAAGCCGCCGTCCGGCTCCAGGAAGACGGCATCGCCGACGAAGTCGTCACGGTCACGATCGGTCCCGAAGACGCCGAACAGACCATCCGCCAGGCACTCGCCAAAGGTGCCGACCGCGCCATCCGCGTCTGGGACGACGCCCTCGCCGACGTCGACCTGCTCGACGTCGGTGCGAAGACGGAAATCCTCCAGGCCGTCGTCGAGGAGGAGGACCCCGACCTCGTGCTCACGGGCGTCCAGTCCGGCGACGACAGTTTCGGCGCCACCGGCGTCTCCCTGGCCGACGCGATCGACACCCAGTGGGCCGCCGTCGTCAACAACCTCGAGGTCGACCCCGACGCCGGAACGGCCAGCGTCCGCCGCGAACTCGAGGGCGGCGTCGAGGAACTCACCGACCTCGACCTGCCGGCCGTGCTCACGATCCAGACCGGGATCAACGAGCCTCGCTACGCCAGCCTCCGGGGCATCCGCCAGGCACAGCGCAAACCCCTCGACCACCAGTCGCTCGCCGACCTCGGCGTCGACGACGGTGCCGTCGACGGCGACCTCGAGTTGACCGAGATGTACGAACCCGAGACCGAGACCGACGTCACCGTCTTCGAAGGCAGCGCCGAGGAGACCGCCGGCGATCTCGCTGACCTGCTTCGCGAGAAGGGGGTGGAAGCATGAGCGACGTCCTCGCGATCGCCGACCACCGCCGCGGCGAACTGCGCGACGTCAGCTACGAACTGCTCTCGGCCGGCCGCGACCTCGCCGACGAGACCGGCGGCGACCTCCACGTCGCCGTCATCAGCGGCCCCGTCGACGAGTACGCCCAGAAACTCGACCGCGAGGGCGTCGACGCCGTCCACACCGTCGACTACGGCGAGGAGTTCAACCACGACGTCTACACCCAGACGATCTCCCAGCTGTACGACGCGCTCGCCCCGCAGTACGTGCTCGCACCGAACAGCGTCAACGGTCTCGACTACGCCCCCGCCGTCGCCAACCGCCTCGACCTCCCGCTCGTCACCGACGTCGTCGACCTCGCGGTCGACAGCGACACCCTCGTCGCCACCCGCGAGATGTACGGCGGCAAAGTCGAGACGACGACCGAAGTCGCCGCCGACGCCGCCGTCGTCACGATCCGCAGCGGCGAGTGGCCCGCCGCCGAGGGAACCGGCGACACCACCGTCGAGTCCTTCGACGTCGAAATCGACGAGGACGCAGTCGGCTCGACCGTCACCGGCTTCGAAGAAGTCGCCGGCGGCGACGTCGACATCACCGACGCCGACGTCCTCGTCAGCGTCGGCCGCGGCATCGACGAAGAGGAGAACCTCGAGTTGATCTTCGACCTCGCGGAGGCGATGGACGCGACGGTCTCCTCCTCGCGCCCGATCGTCGACAACGGCTGGCTCCCGCCGAACCGCCAGGTCGGCCAGTCCGGGAAAGTCGTCACGCCCGACGTCTACGTCGCGATCGGCATCTCCGGGGCGGTCCAGCACGTCGCCGGGATGAAAGGCTCCGAGACGATCGTCGCGATCAACACCGACCCCAACGCGCCGATCATGGACATCGCCGACTACGCCATCCACGACGACCTCTTCGACGTCGTCCCCGCGCTCACCGAGGAGTTCCAGTAGCCGACTGACGGTCAGCGCCGGGCGTCGCTGGCAACCGTCACCTACTTTTTCACCCCATCCTAAGCCGCCGGTAATGGAACTTCTGGAGCGCCGTCAGGCGCTAATCGAGGAGCGTCTCGTCGACGTAATCGACGACGTCGAACCCGAGATGCTCAGGGAGGAAGTTCGCCACGTCGCCCTCTCGGGTGGGAAACGGGTGCGACCGACGATCACGGTGCTCGCCTGCGAAACTGTCGGTGGAGACGCCGAGGATGCAGTCGACTTCGGCGTCGGGATCGAACTCGTCCACAGTGCGTCGCTGGTCGTCGACGACATCATCGACCGATCGGAGCTCCGACGGGGGACGACCAGCGCCTGGACCGAATACGGCCACGGTCCCGCGATCGTCACGAGCGACGGACTGCTCGGCGAAGCGTTCGCGCTCTTCTCGGCAGATCCGAGGGCCACGCAGGTCGTCGCCGAGGCGATGGTCGAACTCGGCATCGGCGAGGCTACCGAACTCACGGCCCAGCCGACCACCGAAGACGAGTACATGACCCTCGCCCGACGGAAGACTGGTGCCCTGTTTCGTGCCGCGGCCGAACTGGGTGCCATCGCCGCCGACTCCGACGGGTTCACCGTCGAGGCGCTCGGCAACTACGCCGAACGCGTCGGCGTCGCGTTCCAGATCCGCGACGACGTCCTCGACGCGGTCGCCGACCCCGAAGACCTCGGGAAGCCGACCGGCCACGACGCCGAGATGGACCGCCCCTCGCTCGTCCAGATCACCGACCTCTCACCGGAGGCGGCGAACGAACGCGCCAGAACCGAAGCCGACCGCGCGATCGACGCGCTCGAGACGGTCGACGCCGTGGACGCGGCGGCTCGAAACTATCTGCTCGAACTCGCCGAGTTCGTCGTCGAGCGAGAGCGTTAGGCCCCTTCCGCCTGGCGTGTGCCGTCCGACAGCCGCGATTCGGCGACGGCAAAAGCGAGCGTACTCGCGATTCCCAGCAGCGTCCCGCCCGTCAGTGCCGTCGCGAGGTAGGCGATCGAGACCTCGTCGAGGAAGAACGCGCTCACCGCGTGGAGCACGATCGCCATCGCGACGACGTAGAAGGGAGCGTTGAGGTAGCGCCACTCGAGTGTGCCCGCGATGTACTCGTCGGTGATCTGACCGAGACTCGTCGTGATGCCGGCAGCCGCGAACCACTGGATCGAGCCGTAGACGAGCGCCGCGAGGATCGTCGGCGCGCCGACGGGGCCGTTCGCCGACGCCTCGAACTGCTCGAGTGCGTTCATCCCGCTTACGCCACCGAGTGCGAGCAACGCGGCGGCGACGACGTACGCGATGAGCGTCATTCGGCCGGCGTACAGCGACCGGCGGGCGCGTTCGACGGCCGCGTCGAGTCGCTCGCCGAGGCCCAGGCCTCTCGAGATGAGATAGAGACCGAGCAACGCAGAGGTCGTCCCGAGGACCAGCCCCGGGAAGTCGACCAGCGTCCCGACCAGCGCGAGCGGATAGATGAGCAAGACGATGCCAAGCGGGATGAGGATCGTCCCTCGCGTCTCGGGGTCGTCGAGCACCTGTTTGATCGTGTAGTACATCGACTCCAAGTTCTGGGCCTGGCGAACGACGACGCGCCGGACGCCGTCGATCGGGACGCGAGAGCGAATAACGGGAATGACGGACTCGTCCTGTGCGCCGTCGGTGACGACGAGGGCGGTGACGTCCTCGCTGGTCGAGATGTTCGCGAGGACGGTGTCGACCTCGTCGCCGACCTCGCGGTTCGCGCTGACGTCGCCTTCCTCGTTGCCGGTGACGACGGCGACCTCGACGCTCTCGTCTCTCGCCGCGAGGTCATCGTAGACGTGCAACCCCTGGAAGATGACGTTGACGTCGCTGTCTTCGGGGTCGGCAGTCGCCAGCGCGACGGCGGCTTCCTCGACGGGGTCGCGACCGATGACCGGCGTCGAAAATCCGGTCTTGCGCCCGAGGTCGTCGTCGAGGTCGACACACAGGACCAACAGCATCGCCCGGAGTTTGTACGGCGCGGTATTTCCATCTTCTGGGGACGACGAAATACTGTCACGATCGCCGTCGACGACGGCACGGCTGTGACGACGACTCGAGGAACGCGATCGGTTCCGTACGCCTTTTGAGCCTCGGCCGGATACTACGGGTACCGAATGATCTCCAAGGGCTGCGAGCAGTGCGCGAAAGGTGGCAAGATGGTGCTGTTCGTCTACGGGTACTGCGACCAGCGCGACTGCTTTTACTGCCCGCTCGGCGAGAACCGCAAGAACGTCACCGACGTCTACGCGAACGAACGCCTCGTCGAAGACGACGAGGACGTTATCGAGGAGGCCCACAGGATGGACGCACTCGGCACCTCGATCACGGGTGGCGAACCCCAGGAGGCCTTAGACCGGACCTGTCACTACCTCTCTCTGCTCAAAGACGAGTTCGGCGAGGATCACCACACCCACCTCTACACTGGCATCACCGGCGGTCGCGAGAACATGCGCCGCCTTTCTGAGGCCGGCCTCGACGAGATCCGCTTTCACCCGCCACTCGAGCAGTGGGGTGACCTCCACGGCACCGAGTGGGAGGAGATTCTCTACGTCGCCCGCGAGGAGGGACTGACGCCGGCGTTCGAGATCCCGGGGATCCGTCCCGAACCGGAGTTCCTCGAGTTCTTAGACGAGGGTGCAGCCGAATTCTGTAACGTAAACGAGTTCGAGATGTCCCAGGGGAACTACCGGCGGATGCAGGAAGCGGGATTCGAACTCAAGGAGGGCCACATGAGCGCCGTCGAGGGCTCCCGCGAGGAGATCCTCGAGGTGATGGGCGATCATCCGAAGGTGTACTTCTGTACCTCCGTGTTCAAGGACGCCGCCCAGCACCGCCGTCGGCTCAAGCGCATGGCCCGGATCGTTCGCCGAGAGTTCGACGACGTCACCGACGACGGGACCCTCGTCTACGGAAAGACCTACGCCAACCCTGCCCGCTTCGAGGAACTCGGCGTCCCCGAGGAGTTCTACACCGTGAAATCGAACCACGTCGAGGTGGCGTGGTGGCTCCTGGAAGAGATGATCGAGGAGGGCGACCTCGAGGACGGCGAGATCGTCGAACAGTACCCGACGTACGACGGACAGGTCGTCGAACGAACGCCGCTGGCGTGACTGCGAGCGAACCGGGTGCGTGAGTGGCTTTTTTCGTCGGACGTCCGCTCTCGTGACGATGACGACAGAGGAAGGGACACACGGCTACGGAATCTGTCGTGAGAAAAAATAGGACGGAGGCCACGATTTGGACCCGAACGGGAGCCGTGTTCCACAGCCCGTCGGTCCGGAACATCCGCAGTTTCCGGATCTCGCTTCTACGAGATCCGTTACTGAGCCGTCTCCGACTCACCGTAGTGGGCTGTTTCGGTCTCCACTGAGGCGTTCACCTCGGTCCCCTTTTACGGGGAGTTCGGTTTGTACCTCGTCTTCGAGTCGACGTTCCGTGAAGGTGTTCGACTCGAAGCGTTCGGTCGATCCTCGTGGCTTCCGTCCTCTGTATCTATGTAGTATGGTACCATGCAGCATAAAATTTTCGTTCGAACGGCCCACCACCGAATGGCCGTCGTGGACAGTCCGGAGAAGTGAGACACCCGACCGAAACGAGAGCGACTGGCGACTGCGAGTACGTTCTACCGCGGTGTCATAACGATGGCTGTGAGTCGGTACCGTCGCAACCGCGAACCGCCTTGCGGTTGCGTCGGCAGCCAGTCACAGCCACCAGTATCACTCGACCTCGGTCAGATCGACTTCCGGCAGCGTGATCAGGTTCTCCCGGCCGATCCGGAGTTTCCTGATCTCTCCGTCGTCGTCCATCTTCGAGAGCAGCTGTGAGACCTTGGCGTTCGACCAGCCGGTCTCTTTGACGATCGACGCCTGCTTCATCCGACCGCCGTTTTTCCGGAGCAGCCGGTGGACGCGTTCTTCGTCGCTCAGGAGTTCGACGTCGACGTCGTCGTCTTCGTCGTCGAGGCCGTCGTACTCGGTTACGACTGGCGCGTCGGACGCGGGTGGAGCGGCGGCCGATGCGTCATCCATCGCGGCAGGAGACGACCGCTCGTCGGTCAGGTGGTCGGGAACGTAGCGGTCGACCGCCGAGCCGTCGGCAGCGTGGTATCGCATCGCGAGCAGGTACCCACCGAGTCCGACGAGCGCGAGGAGGGCGACGAACGCGATCACGACGAGAATCATCGAGCCGAGAGAGAGGTCGGGCAGGATACTGTCGGTTCCGCTCGGTCCCGGCCCCGCACCCTGAAAGAGCGTCACCTCGAGTTCGCCGTCCTCGAACTGGTGTGGCCCGCTCCAGACGAGCGCGCCGTCTTCCGTGCCGACAGGCGGGTCCTCGAACCCGTAGTTCGGCGGCGGTTCGACGACGAGCCGCTGCCCGCTGCTTAACTTGGGAAGCCAGGTTCCGTCGGCGGTTCGGAAGGCGTCGCCGAGGTAGAGGCGAGTCCCGTCGACGGCAGCGAAGTTCGACCAGGTAAACGAGTACGAGATGACGCCGATATCGCCGGCATCGGGACCGTCATCCGCCGGTTCGACGCGGGGGTCGTCCCAGCTGGCGTTCTCGATGCTCATATCCCGATCCGTAGACTGCTCGGAGAGCCGCTGGAACCGTTCGAACGTCGACGCATCGTAACCGACCTCGCGCTCGCCGGACGCGACCGCGTCGGCGTATGCTTCGAACGCCTCGACGTCGGCGTCGGTCTCGAGGAGGTACCGGCTCTCGATCGTCCAGCGCGCGTCGCCGTCGGCGGTGACGTTGATCCGGATCACCTGCTGTGGATCGGCAGGATCGAGCGGCTGGATTTCGGTTGCCACGGTCGACGTCTGTAGCGGGGACCGCTCTGAACCCGTCGCGGCAGACGGGGTCGCAGCCACCACTCCCAGAGAGGACGTGACGAGGAGGACGGTGAGGGCGACAGTGATGGCCGTGGATGACCGCATGCGTATCAACGCGTGGTTTCCGCGGGGAAAAAACACTTTCCATCCGAAAATAAAATGTTACCAGCGTCTTTGAACGGTCTGAGGGCACGTCAGCACCGCAACGGAGTCCGTAAAACGTGCCGACTGGTTTTTATACTTGTAGTTCACAGTATCGAGAAGATGAAGGACGCGGTCGCTCCCCTCCTCGCGTTGCTTCTCGCAGTGTCGCTGCCGGTCGGAGCCGTCGCTGCAACCGGTCCGATCGACGGCGGCGTCGCGGCATCGACCAAACCGATCGAGACCAACGAGACGACAAACCGGCTGGCACTCGAGAGCGACGTCCAGAGCGGCTACGCCGAGACTGGCCCGGACCTCGCGACGACGCTCGCGATCCAGGACGACGCGATGCGAGTCGACCGTGAACTGTTCGTGGTCGACGAGAACTTCGCCGCGCAAACGAACGACGAGCGACGCGAGACGCTCGAGGCGGCGTACGACCGGCTCCGACAGCGGATCGACGCACTCGAGCAGCGAGAGCGTACCGCGGTGCGACGCCACACTCGCGGTGAGATTTCGGACGGGGAGTTCGTGACCGTGCTGTTGCGCAATTACCGGGAGGCGACCGAACTCGAGGACGCCCTCACCGAGCTAGAAGACCGCGCGACTCGCGTGCCGGGGTACTCGATCTCGATCGACTCCGATCGGGGTCGACTCGGGACCTACCAGAGTCCCGTTCGCGCTCAACTCGACGCGACCACGGACGGCGGGGTGGAGACGATCGACGGTGCCGTTCTCGTCGACACGTCCCAGGACGGGTTCATCCTCTCGGCGATGCACGGTCGCGTCTACCTCCGCGAAGCGACACGGTTCGACAACCGCGACGTGACCAGACCGAACCAGTTCCAGAGTATTTCCGACGCGTTCGAACACGCCGAGAGCCAGTACCCGTGGGCGTTCGACCAGCCGCCCGGCGTCGGCTCGAGGGGTGCCACGGAGTTTACCGCGGCACAACTGTATCGAATTCGGGCACCGACGGTCCACGGCGACCTCGAGGCGTACCTCGACGGCGGGAGCAAGGAAGTCTACCGCGAGTTCCAGGAGTTGACGATCGACGAGTTACCCTCGACGCCGGAAAACCGGACGTGGACGAGCGACTCGCTCGCGCTGTCGGTCAACCGAACGCCGGTGAACGGCCCGGTCGAGATTACCGTCGTCGACCGAGAGACGGGCGAACCGGTCGATGGAACGGTCACCGTCAACGGATACGACGTCGGTCGGACGGGTGAGGACGGAACGGTGTGGATTCTCCCGCCAGCAGATGACTTCGACGTCGCGGTTCGATCGGCAGACGGGAACATGGACGTGAGTATCTCGAGTTCCTACCCCAGCGTTTAAGTACGAACGCCCGGCCAGACAGGCCATGCCGACCGCTGGATCGTCGAGCGAGCGTCGAGCCGTCAGTCCCGTCGTCGGCGTCGTTCTGTTACTCGCGATCACGATCGTACTGGCCGGCGTCGTCGCCGCGAGCGTCGGAGCGTGGTCGCTCGGCTCGCCCGGTCCGCAGGCCACGTTCGACCTGGCCGTCGACGCAGACCGAGGAGAGGTGTGCGTCGAACACGTCGGCGGGGACGCGATCGACGTTGACGACCTCTCGGTGACGGTCACGATAAACGGTGAGTCGCTTTCGAATCAGCCGCCGGTCCCGTTCGTCGGTGCTACCGGATTCCGCGACGCGCCGGGTGGTCCGTTCAACGCGGCAGCGGATTCGCAGTGGACGCCGGGAGAACGTGCGACGTTTCGGATCGCGAGAACGAACACGCCGACAGTCGACGAGGGCGACGAGGTCGTCGTCAGGCTCTCGGTCGACGGACAGCGAGTTGTGAGCCTCGAGACGAGAGCGACCTAGTTCTCGGGCGCGCGAGCGACGGTCGTGATGGCGACGTCAGGTTCGTAGGACGGGCCCTGAAACATGTGTTTTACGTCCTCGAATCCGGCGGTCTTGAACATGCGGTCGGCCTCGTACTCGTCGTAAAAGAGCATTATCGCGTCGGCGAGTTTCTGCGTGATCGTGTGGTCGGGATAGTTCGGCCCGACGACGAGAACCTGCCCACCGGGTTTCGACACGCGGCGGAACTCCCGGAGCGTGCGGACGGGATCGGGCCAGTACTCGATCGACCCCGACGACCAGACGACGTCGAACGTGTTCGTGGCGAACGGGAGCCGTTCGGCGTCACCGACGTGGAAGTGGACGGGCCCTCGCTTCCCGAACTTCTCGTAGGCTTTCTCGAGTTGGTGTTCACTCTGGTCCAGGGCGTACACCTCGTCGACGTGCTCGAGGAGTCCCTCGGTGGCGAATCCGGTGCCACAGCCGACGTCGAGGACCATCGCGTCGTCCGGAAACTCGAGCAGTGAGAGTGCCTCGGCACGCATCTCCTCGTTCCAGATGAACGGGTTGATCTGGTCGTACACCTTCGAGAGGTACTTGTAGAACACCCGAGCGCGGGCCTTGTTCTCGAGGATACCCATTGGCCGTGACTTTCGTGGCGACTGCAATAGGTCTGCTGTTCTCGCTCGAGCGAGCGAAAGTATTGTTCGATAAATTCGCGAAATGGGCCATTGTACGCCAGAGATCGCGAGTCAGTTCCGCAACTACCATATACGCGTTGCTGCAAACGTTCGCGTGCTTAAAGTATGCCGAGGCCAGAGGTTCTCGAACGAATTCAGTCGGCAGAGGAGGAGGCCGACGAGATCGTCGCATTGGCAGAAAACGACCGCGACGAGCGAATAGCCGAGGCCCGGGAACGTGCTGAGGAGATTCGTTCGGAAGCGGAACGGGAGGCGCGCGAGCTCAAAGAGCAGCGTCTCGAGGAGGCACGCGAGGAGATCGACGCCGAATGTGAGCGTCTCCTCCGCGAAGGAGAACAGGAGCGCGAGGCGCTCGAAGACGTCGCCGAGCGCCGCGTCGACGAGGTGACAGCGTACGTCGTCGAACTGTTCCAGGAGGAAGTCCATGCTCAGACCTGAGCGGATGAGCAAGGTCTCGGTGACCGGTTCGAAGGGCGTGATGCCCACGGTCATCGAGACGATCCACGAACTGCACGTCGTCCACCTGAGCGATTACGACGGGTCGTGGACCGGCTTCGACAACGGCAACCCGATCGAGGGTGCCGACCGGGCGTCCGAGCGGCTCGTCACCGTCCGCTCGCTCGAGAGCGTCCTCGACGTCGACGAAGACGACGCCGGACCCGGCCGGCTCGAAGCCGACTGGGAAGACCGCCTCGAGCGGATTCGAGAGCAGGTCAACGACCTCGACGACCGTCGCGACGAGGTTCGCAACGAGTTGCGCCAGGTACAGGAGAAGATCGACCGCGTCGCACCCTTCGCGGAACTCGGAATCGACCTCGACTTGCTGTCGGGCTACGACTCGGTCGACGTCGTCGTCGGCGAGGGGAACGTCGACGAACTCGAGTCGGCTCTCGAGGCCGCCGAGGAGGTCCGCGCCTACGAGACGTTCACCGGCGGGGACGTGGTCGCGATCGTCGCCGCACCCACCGAGGATGCGGACGAAGACGTGATCGACGACGCGCTCGTCGGCGTCGAGTTCACCCGCCACAGCGTCCCGGAGACCGAACAGAGCCCGGAGGCGTACGTGGACGAACTCGAACACCGCAAGCGCCAGCTCGAGTCGGACCTCGACGACGTCGACAGCGAACTCGAGCGGATCAAACTCGACGAGGCGGGCTTTCTGCTTCGCGTCGAAGAGAAGCTGACCGTCGAGGTCCAGCGCGCCGAGGCCCCGCTGCAGTTCGCGACGACGGATCGTGCGTTCGTCGCCGAGGGGTGGATCCCCACCGACTCCTACGACAGGTTCGTCGCCGAACTCGACGCCGCCGTCGGTGACAGCGTCGAGATCGAAGAACTCGAGCGGGCGGATTACGACCGCCACGGCGCGCCACACCACACGGAAGACGTCCAGCAGGGCGGCCCGTCCGCTGGCGACGAGGAGCCGGCCGAACGAGAGGAAGAGCCGCCGAAGGCAGCGACCGACGGCGGCGTCGTGACGATGAACGACGAACCGCCGGTCGTTCAGGACAACCCCGGCCCGACGAAGCCGTTCGAAACCCTCGTGCAGGCGGTCTCGCGGCCGAAGTACGGTGAACTCGATCCGACGATCTTCCTGTTCCTGACGTTCCCAGCGTTCTTCGGGTTCATGATCGGCGACGTCGGCTACGGGATCATCTACATGGCGATCGGGTACTACATGTACTCGAACTTCGAGAGCAGTGGAATCCGCAGCCTCGGTGGTATCGCCATGTGGGCGGGCGGATTCACGATCCTCTTCGGCTTCCTCTACGGCGAGATCTTCGGCCTGCACGTGCTTGGGGAAGTCGTCTGGCCGAGCGGCCACCCGCCGATCGAGAAGGGTCTCGACCCTGCCGGTGAGGAGTTCGCGCTGGGCTGGCTCGTCATCAGCGTGCTGGTCGGGATTATCCACCTCAACGTCGGGTACATCCTCGACTTCTACGAGAACCTCAGCCACGGGCTCAAAGACGCGATCACCCACAGCGGGTCCTGGATCCTGCTGCTGAACGGCGTCTGGATCTGGATCCTCTCGGTCCAGGGCTACAATGCGGAGAATCCCGAAGAGAGCACGAAGCCGCCGTTCCTGTTCGAAACGTTCAGCTCGGACGGCCCGTTCCCGATCGGGTTCGAGGGCTTCCCCGTCATGGAAGTGTTCACGCTCCCCGAAGCCGTTCCTGGGCTCGGTGGCGTCCCGATCGGTGCCCCCTTGCTAGTGGCGTTCCTGGGACTCGTCTTGCTCGGCATCGGCGACACGCCGGAGCTCATCGAGTCGCTGTCGGTGCTCGTGAACGCACTCTCGTACACCCGGATGGCAGCGGTGTTGCTGGCGAAAGCCGGTATGGCGTTCGTCGTCAACCTGCTGTTCTTCGGGGCCTACGAGGACCCCGACGGCGCGTTCCACTTCCTGCGGAGTCACGAGCCAAGCTACGTCGCCAGCAACTACGGCGGCGAAGCGGAGTTGATCTTCCCCGGACTGATGCACTCGGGCGTCGCCGCGCTGCTCGGTGGTCTCGTCATCCTCGTGTTCGGGCACCTCCTGGTGCTCGCGCTCGGGGTGACAAGCGCCGGCTTACAGGCCGTTCGTCTCGAGTACGTCGAGTTCTTTGGGAAGTTTTATGAAGGCGGTGGAAAGAACTACGAACCGTTCGGACACGATCAAAAACACAGTGAGGACTAAGTAAAATGACTGAAATCGCACTCGCAGAATTCGCCAACGTTGTACTGCAGAACGGAGAAGCGTCCGGAAATTTCCTGACGGAAAACGGTGCCGCGGCAATCGCCGTCGGTCTCGCTGCCCTCGCAGCAGGGTACGCAGAGCGCGGTATCGGAAGCGCCGCCGTCGGCGCGATCGCGGAAGACGACGACATGTTCGTCCCGGGCCTGATCATGACAGTCCTGCCTGAGACGCTCGTGATCCTGGCCCTGGTCGTCGTGTTCCTGGTCGGTTAAACACCCCCTTTCTCTCATCCATGAGTCTGGACACAGTCGTTGAGGACATCCGAGACGAAGCCCACGCGCGTGCGGAGAACATCCGTGCGGAGGGCGAAGAGCGCGCCGAGGAGATCGAGTCGGCCGCCGAAGACGACGCCCAGGAGATCCTCGAGACGGCAGAGCAAGAGGCCGAACGCGAGATCGAACAGCTGCGCGAACAGCGACTCTCCAGTGCGAAACTGGAGGCGAAACAGAAGCGCCTGGAGGCGCGTCGCGACGTCCTCGGCGACGTCCGCGAACAGGTCGAAACGGAACTGACGAGCCTCGAGGGAGACACGCGAGAGGAACTGACTCGAGCGCTTCTCGAGGCCGCGAGCGTCGAGTTCGACGAGGACGACGACGTCAGCGTCTACGGCCGAGCCGAAGACGCAGACCTCCTCGAGTCGATCGCCGACGACTACGACGGCTACGAGTACGCCGGCGAACACGACTGCCTCGGCGGCGTCGTCGTCGAGAGCGAACAGTCGCGGGTCCGGGTCAACAACACGTTCGACTCGGTCCTAGAGGACGTCTGGGAAGACAACCTCCGGGAGATCAGCAACCGACTCTTCGAGCAATGAGCACGGTCGTTTCCACTCGTACGGCCCGCACACTCCCTGCTCGCACCCACCACACGGGGTGGTTCGCGTGAGCGCAGGTGCCTCCAATCCGGAGTACGTAAACGCCCGCGTTCGGGCACGGAGAGCCTCGCTGTTTTCCGACGAGGACTACCGCAAGCTGATCCGGATGGGGCCAAGCGAGATCGCACGGTTCATGGAAGAGACGGAGTACGAGCGCGAAATCAACGCGCTCGGAACCCGCTTTTCCGGCGTCGACCTGATCGAGTACGCCTTAAACCGAAACCTCGCGAAGCACTTCGACGACCTGCTGGACTGGTCGAAAGGTCAGACCTACGACCTCATCGCCAGGTACCTCCGGAAGTTCGACGTCTGGAACGTCAAGACGATCATCCGCGGTATCTACACCGACACGCCGGCCGAAGAGATCCAGACGGACCTCATCCGGGCCGGTGAACTCGAGGACGCGCTGCTCGACCGGATGGTCGAGGCAGACGAGATCGAGGACGTCGTCGAGATGCTCGACGGGACGATCTTCTACGACGGTCTCGTCGACGCCTACGAGGAGTACGAGGAAAGTGGGATGCTCATCCCGCTCGAGAACGCACTCGACCGCGAGTTCTACGAAAACCTCCTCGAGGACCTCGGGCGACCACAGGAGGGGCCGCGGGCGATGTACGTCGAGTTCCTCGAGGCCGAGATCGACTTTCGGAACGCCCGTAACGCCTTGCGACTCGCTCGCACTGGTGCCGACATCGATCCTGCAGAGTTCTACATCGAGGGTGGCGTGTTGTTCACGCAGTCGGAGCTGAGTCGGCTGGTAAACGACTACGACGAACTCGTCTCCCACATCGCCGACAACCGCCGCTACGGTGACCGACTCTCGACGGCGCTGAACCGGCTTCGCGAGGCAGAAAGCCTCATCGAGTTCGAGCACGCCCTCGACGCGGCGTTGCTCGAGTACGCCGACAGACTTTCCAGTATCTATCCCGTCTCCATCTCTGCGGTGCTGTCGTACATCCTCGCGAAAGAGCGGGAGGTCGAGAACATCCGTGCGATCGCACGCGGACGCGAGGTCGGCCTCTCGGAGAACGAGATCGAAGACGAACTGGTGATCCTATGAGCCAGGAAATCGCAGTCGTCGGCAGTCCGGAGTTTACGACTGGATTCCGACTCGCGGGCGTCAGGCGCTTCGAGAACGTCCCGGACGCCGAGAAAGACGAAACGCTGGACGACGCGGTGACGGACGTGCTCGACGACGACGGCGTCGGCATCGTCGTCATGCACGACGACGACCTCGAGTACCTCTCCCGGAACGTCCGCCAGAACGTCGAAACGAGCGTCGAACCGGTCGTCGTCACGATCGGCAGCGGTACCGGTGGCGGCGGCCTGCGCGAGCAGATCAAACGCGCGATCGGTATCGACCTGATGGAAGAAGACAACGAGTAAAACTATGAGTCAGGCAGAAGAAACCGAGACCGTCCAGGAGGACGGTGTCATCGAAAGCGTGAGCGGTCCGGTCGTAACCGCCACGGACCTCGACGCCCGGATGAACGACGTCGTCTACGTCGGCGACGAAGGACTGATGGGCGAGGTCATCGAGATTGAAGGGAACCTGACCACGATTCAGGTGTACGAGGAGACCTCCGGGGTCGGCCCCGGAGAGCCCGTCGAGAACACGGGCGAACCCCTGAGCGTGGACCTCGGGCCGGGCATGCTGGACTCCATCTACGACGGCGTCCAGCGCCCGCTCGACGTCCTCGAGTCGAAGATGGGGACGGCGTTTCTCGACCGCGGGGTCGACGCCCCCGGAATCGACCTGGAGAAGACGTGGGAGTTCACTCCCACCGTCTCCGAGGGCGACGACGTCGAACCCGGTGACATCATCGGTGAAGTGCCGGAAACCGAGAGCATCACCCACAAGGTGATGGTCCCGCCGGACTACGAGGGCGGCGAAGTCACCTCGATCGAGGCAGGCAACTTCACGGTCGAGGAGACGGTCGCGACCCTCGACTCCGGCGAGGAGATCACGATGCACCAGGAGTGGCCGGTTCGGCAGGCCCGCCCAGCAGCAGAGAAGGAGACGCCGACGGTTCCGCTCCAGTCGGGTCAGCGCGTCCAGGACGGGCTGTTCCCGATCGCCAAGGGCGGTACCGCGGCGATCCCCGGGCCGTTCGGATCGGGCAAGACCGTCACCCAGCACCAGCTCGCAAAGTGGTCCGACGCGGACATCGTCGTCTACGTCGGCTGTGGCGAGCGCGGTAACGAGATGACCGAGGTCATCGAGGACTTCCCCGAACTCGAGGACCCGATGACGGGCAAGCCGCTGATGAGCCGGACGTGTCTCATCGCTAACACCTCGAACATGCCCGTCGCGGCCCGCGAATCCTGCATTTACACCGGGATCACCATCGCGGAGTACTTCCGTGACATGGGCTACGACGTCGCGCTGATGGCCGACTCCACCTCACGGTGGGCAGAGGCGATGCGCGAGATCTCCTCGCGACTCGAGGAGATGCCCGGCGAGGAAGGCTATCCGGCGTACCTCGCGGCTGCACTCTCCGAATTCTACGAGCGAGCCGGCCTGTTCCAGAACATCAACGGCACCCAGGGTTCGGTGTCGGTTATCGGCGCAGTCAGCCCGCCGGGTGGCGACTTCTCCGAGCCAGTCACGCAGAACACCCTGCGTATCGTCAAGACGTTCTGGGCGCTCGACGCCGACCTCGCGGAGCGTCGGCACTTCCCGTCGATCAACTGGAACGAGTCGTACTCGCTCTACCGCCAGCAGCTCGACCCCTGGTTCCGCGAGAACGTCGCGGAGGACTTCCCGGAAGTCCGCCAGTGGGGGATCGACGTCTTGGACGAGGAAGACGAACTCCAGGAGATCGTCCAGCTCGTCGGTAAAGACGCCCTGCCGGAGGACCAGCAGCTGACCCTCGAGGTCGCCCGCTACATCCGCGAGGCGTGGCTCCAGCAGAACGCGTTCCACGACGTCGACACCTACTGTGAGCCCAAGAAGACCTATCGGATGCTCCAGGCGATCAAGACGTTCAACGACGAGGCGTTCGAGGCCCTCGACGCGGGTGTCCCGGTCGACGAGATCGTTGACGTCGACGCCGTACCGCGGCTCAACCGGATGGGCACTGCAGAGGAGTGGAACGAGTTCATCGACGAACTCGAGGACGACCTCAAAGAACAGATTCGGGAGCTGTACTGAAAATGAAAGAATACCAAACTATCACGGAGATCAGCGGTCCGCTGGTGTTCGCCGAAGTCGACGAACCCGTCGGGTACGACGAGATCGTCGAAATCGAGACGCAAGAAGGCGAGACCCTGCGCGGACAGGTACTGGAGTCGAGCGAAGGGATCGTCTCGATCCAGGTGTTCGAGGGGACCGGCGGTATCGACCGCAACGCCTCGGTACGCTTCCTGGGCGAGACGATGAAGATGCCCGTCACCGAGGACCTCCTCGGACGCGTCCTCGACGGGTCGGGTAACCCGATCGACGGGGGCCCGGAGATCGTCCCCGACGAACGACGCGACATCGTCGGCGCGGCGATCAACCCCTACTCCCGGGAGTATCCCGAGGAGTTCATCCAGACGGGTGTCAGCGCCATCGACGGCATGAACACCCTCGTTCGAGGGCAGAAGCTGCCGATCTTCTCCGGATCGGGGCTGCCACACAACGACCTCTCGCTCCAGATCGCACGACAGGCGACCGTGCCGGAAGAAGAAGGAGAGGGCGAAGAAGGCTCCGAGTTCGCAGTCATCTTCGGCGCGATGGGTATCACCCAGGAGGAAGCAAACGAGTTCATGGCCGACTTCGAGCGCACGGGCGCACTCGAGCGCTCGGTCGTCTTCATGAACCTCGCGGACGACCCCGCAGTCGAGCGGACGGTCACGCCGCGACTCGCGCTGACGACCGCGGAGTATCTCGCCTTCGAGAAGGGGTATCACGTGCTCGTCATCCTCACCGACATCACCAACTACTGTGAGGCGCTGCGAGAGATCGGTGCCGCCCGTGAGGAGGTTCCGGGTCGTCGTGGCTACCCCGGGTACATGTACACCGACCTGGCCCAGCTCTACGAGCGTGCCGGTCGGATCAAAGGCCGTGAGGGATCGGTCACACAGATTCCGATCCTCACGATGCCCGGCGACGACGACACCCACCCGATCCCCGACCTGACGGGGTACATCACGGAGGGACAGATCGTGATGGATCGGGACCTCAACAGCCAGGGTATCGAGCCGCCGATCAACGTCCTGCCGAGCCTCTCTCGGCTGATGGACGACGGGATCGGCGAGGGGCTCACCCGCGCCGACCACGCCGACGTCTCAGACCAGATGTACGCCGCGTACGCGGAGGGTGAAGACCTTCGCGACCTCGTGAACATCGTCGGTCGCGAAGCGCTCAGCGAGCGGGACAACAAGTACCTCGACTTCGCCGACCGCTTCGAAGAGGAGTTCGTCCAGCAGGGCTACGAGACGAACCGCTCGATCGACGAGACGCTCGAGATCGGCTGGGACCTGCTGTCGATGCTACCCAAGGAGGAACTCAACCGCGTCGACGAGGACCTCATCGCGGAACACTACCGCGAAGACGAGGGCGAGCAGGTCGAAGCGACCGCCGACTGACGCTCACGACGTTCGTCTCGTCTTTTCTCCTCGCCTCGCACTCGAGAGCGGTAGGTCCATCTCGAGGCCGTTCGACGAATCGGTAACAATCGAGCCGTCGGCGTGCAAATCGGTGTATCGGATAGCCGTCAGGTACCACAAACGCCATAACGATAATGAATAATCGTATGGGTGTATGCAAAAGCCACTACTCGTTACGGAGTTTCTCGACCGGGCGCGCGAGTACTACGCGGACGACGAGGCGGTCGTCGCGACGACCGGCGAGCGGTACACGTACGGCGAGCTCGGCGAGCGCGCCGATCGGTTCTCGTCCGCGTTGCAGGAGCGGGGCATCGAGAAAGGCGACCGCGTGGCAGTGCTCGACCCCAACACGCACTACCACCTCGAGGTAGCCTACGGGTCGATGCAGATCGGGGCGGTTCACACGCCGCTTAACTACCGGCTGACGCCCGCCGACTTCGCGTACATCCTCGAGGACGCGGGCGTGGACGCGATCTACGCCGACTACGAGTACGCCGAGAAGATCGAGCCGATCCGCGACGACGTCCCGACGGAGACGTTCCTCACGAACGACGCCGAGGCTGTGGACGGCGACTGGGAGGAGTTCGACGAGGTACTCGAGGACGCGGGCACCGAGTACGAGCGGCCGACGATGGTCGAAGACGAGGTCATCACGATCAACTACACGTCGGGAACGACTGGCGACCCGAAAGGTGTCTGTCGGACCCACCGGACGGAGACGATCCACGCCTACCTGATCGCGAACCACCTGGAGATCGCCGACGACGACGTCTACCTGTGGACGCTGCCGATGTTCCACGTCAACGGCTGGGGGCACATCTACGCCGTCACGGGCATGGGTGCGAAACACGTCTGTACGCGTGGCGTCGACGCCGAGTGGATCTTCGACACCGTCCGCGAGGAGGACGTCTCCTACATGTGTGGCGCACCGACGGTGCTGAACATGCTGATCGACTACCACGGCGAACACGACGTCGAGACGAGCGGAGAAAACGACGTCCGGATCGCCACTGCGGGGAGTGCGCCGCCGGAGGCGACCATCCGAACGGTCGAAGACGAGTTCGGCTGGTACCTGAAACACGTCTACGGCGCGACGGAGACCGGGCCGCTGATCACCACCTCGGACGCCTGTCGGACCTTCGACGACGACTCCCCGGATCGGTTCGCGGTCAAGAAGCGCCAGGGGCTCGGCTTTCTGGGCACCGAGATCCGCGTCGTCGACGAGGGCGGCGAGGACGTCTCCCGCGACGACGAGACGATCGGCGAGGTCGTCGTCCGCGGCAACCAGGTGATGGACCACTACTGGAACAAACCGGAGGCCACGGAGGAGGCGTTCAACGACCGCGTCGAGGGCTACTACCACATGGGCGACCTCGCAACCGTCGACGACAACGGCATGATCTCGATCCAGGACCGCAAGAAAGACATCATCATCTCGGGTGGGGAGAACATCTCGAGTATCGAACTCGAGGACACGCTGTTCGACCACGACGCGGTCGCCGACGTGGCCGTGATCCCCGCACCGAGCGACGAGTGGGGCGAGACGCCCAAAGCGTTCGTCGTCCCCTCGAACGGAGATCCGGAGAATCCGCCGGTCTCCGAGGAAGAACTCACGGAGTACACCCGCGAGAACCTGGCGGGATACAAGGCGGTTCGGCGGGTCGAGTACGTCAGGCAGCTCCCGACGACGGCGACCGGCAAGGTTCAGAAGTACGAACTCCGCGAGCGAGAGTGGGAAGACGAAGACCGGATGGTCGGGCAGGGCTGACATTGCCTGCTGTACCCGTGTTCCGAAAACGGCCGGGCTGCTCGCGGTTTTCGGGACCGACACACAGCAGACGTGATGAAGCCGACGCCGGCGACCGACGAGGTCCGGACTACTCGTCCCACCGGCTGTCGACGCCCCACTCGTCGCGATCGGTGCGGTCGTCCCGGTCGGTCCGTCGATCGGGCGACTCGCGCCGATCCGTCTCGTCGAGGCCACCGCGTTCTCTCGCGATCCGTTCGGCCTCCTCGCGGTCGACAACCGTCGGATTCGAGGTTTCTCCGGCGATGAGCAGCCACAGCACGAGCGGTGCTGCGAGCGCGAACAGCACGAACAGCACGAACAACTCTGCCGCCATCTCGGTTTCACACTCGGTCGTGCCAACACAAAGATTTTATCGTCAGGTTAAGATGTACTCCTATGTCCAGTACGGAAGATATCGGCGAACACGGCTGTCCGAAGTGCGGGCACACGGAAACGGAAGTCGACGAGATCGCGACGACCGGATCCGGTCTCTCGAAGATGTTCGACATCCAGAACCGGAGGTTCACCGTCATTTCGTGTGCGAACTGCGGCTACGCCGAACTGTACAAGGGCCGATCGTCCGGCGACGTCATCGACCTCTTTCTTGGGTAGCCACACCGACCGTCGACCGACCTTCCACGATCCATCGCCACTCCCGCGTTTGACGCGCTCGAACGTTTCGCATCGATACGGCACCAGACCGAGCGGCGTCCGCTCGCACACTCGACCCGTAAACGTCGTCGAGGACGGAACAAAACTGTAAACAGTTATCCGACTGGGGGCGTAAGGCACCCACAAGATGGCCAAGGACGTCAAGCCCACCCGTAAAAACCTGATGGCGATCGACGATCGCATCGATCTTTCGGAGCGGGGCCACGGCACGCTCGAGAAGAAACGCGACGGGCTCATCATGGAGTTCATGGACATCCTCGACAAGGCCCAGGACGTTCGCGGGGAGCTGTCCGACGACTACGAGGAAGCCCAGAAGAAGATCAACATGGCACGCGCCATGGAAGGCGACGTCGCAGTCCGGGGAGCCGCGGCCGCACTCGAGGAACACCCGGAGATCACGACCGAGGCAAAAAACATCATGGGCGTCGTCGTCCCGCAGATCGAGTCCTCCCGGGTCTCGAAGAGCCTCGATCAGCGTGGCTACGGTGTACTCGGCACCTCCGCGCGCATCGACGAGGCTGCAGAGGCCTACGAGGACCTCCTGGAGAGCATCATCCTCGCCGCCGAGGTCGAGACGGCGATGAAGAAGATGCTTCGCGAGATCGAGACGACCAAGCGCCGCGTCAACGCCCTCGAGTTCAAACTCCTGCCGGAGCTCTACGAGAACAAAGAGTACATCGAGCAGAAACTCGAGGAGCAAGAGCGCGAGGAGATCTTCCGCCTGAAGAAGATCAAAGAGAAGAAAGAACAGGAAGAACAGCGGGAGGCAGAGGCGGCCGACGAGGAGACCGAAAGCGACGAAGCGGTCGAGCAGGCGACGGCGGGTGGCGTACCGGGCGGCGACTGACCGATGGCCTGTTCGGTATGTGGAGCCGAGACGGTCGACTTTCTCGTTCCCGACGCGTACCGCGAGTACGCACCGGACGGTGCACACGCCGCGTCGATCTGCTCTCGGTGTCTCACGGTCGAGGCGGCAGACGAGGGGTGTGAAGATCCGGACTTCACACGGGTGAGCGGTGCGTTCCCGACGCGTCCCGACGCGGCGGTCCCGCTCGCGCTGGCGCTCGGTTGCTGTGAGTCGCTCGCGACGAACCGCGCGGCCCTCGAGACCCTGCTCGAGCGGATCGAACGGGCGGGCGTCGACCCGTTGCTGGCGCTCGATCGACTGCTCGCGGAGCCGTCGGTCGAGCCCGCGATCGATCTCGAGCGCAGACGAGTACAACTCGAGGCGTTGCTGTACTGATACGGACCGCTGTACGTCAGTTTCGGCACAACCACAGACTGTTCGCGATTGTGCCGGGAACCCGTTACAGCAGACTGTATGACCGACGTCCCGACGATTACGCCGGCGGATCGAGCTTCGTCGCGGTCGCCCGGTGGCGGCGATAGACCGCGTCGGCCCACTCGAGTGCGGCCGGCGAGTCGTTCTGGATCACGCCCTGGACCTCGGCGGCCTCGTTCTGGACGACGACGAACGCCTGGGAGGACGACTGTGTCTCGACGATACCGAGGCCGTACGGAATCGACTGAATCGAGTAGATGTCGAGGGTGCCGTCGACGAGGAGTTTGCGGATCTCTCGTGGGCGGTCCTCGAGCAAGAACGTGGTGAGTTCGTCGGTGAACAGCACTTCGGCGTCGAGCGTGCCGTCGAGAGTCCGGTCGTACAGCTGGTGGCGAAACTGGGGGATGCGGTCGGCCGCGGCGAACCCACGGAGACGATCCGCAGTGCCGATCAGGGACGCGATCTCCTCGAGCGGTTCGTTCGGTGCGTGGGGTTCGCGTTCGTGGACGGTCGCCCCCTCGAGCATGCTGGGGGCCATCGGCGCGTCGTGTGGAACGTACTCGAGGAGGTCGGCGACCCGTGCGATTGCGTCGATCGACTCGAGACGCCGTCGGTGTTCTGCGAGCGCGAGTTGTCCAGCGACGGTGAGCCGATACGCGCCGTCGGTCCGGTCGACGAAGGCGAGCCACTCGAGTTCTCGAATCGCCCGATCGATCGTCGAGCGCGAACACTCGAGCGCGTCGACGATGTCGCGTTTGTCCCGAGGACCATCCTCGAGTGCTGCGAGGAGAGATCGCCGCCGGGTGATCGTCTCGAGGACGGAATCGTCAGGAGAAGCTGGCATCGGAACTGTTTAACCCCGAATACATATCTATTCGACAAAAATTACACGGTTTCTATCAGTTTGCCGATCAGACGCCGGTCGAGTACCGGAGAATGCCGGCGATGCCGCCGAATGCGTTGTAGAGCTGCTCGCCTTTCTCGAAATCGGTCGAGATGAACTTGGTCTCGGTGCCTCGCTGTTCGGCGATCCCGATGAGGTGGTCGATGGCGTCTTCTCGCTCGGCCTCGTCGGCGTCGATCTCGGTGTCACACTCGCTGCAGGTGTGTGACGGCGTCGCCTTCCGCTGGTCGAGGAGTTCGCGATCGGTGTTGCCACACTCCGGGCAGTCGTAGATGACGACGTCTTTCCGGAGGTCTTCGCTGATCAGGAGCCGATCGACCGAGCCCATCATCAGGTTGGTCCGGGTCTGCTCGAACCCGTAGGTGGCGAGGTCGCCGGCGTGCAGTTCCTCGAAGAACTGCTCCATCTGCCGTTTGTCCTCCATCACCTCGGCGTCGGCCAGCACGTCCTGTGCGGCGTCGACGAGGTCTTTCAGGCCGGATTCGTCAGTGTAGGCGACGTCGAACTTGCCGAGTACCTTGTCCTGGAGTTCGTGGTGGAGGTAGTCGCCGTCTAAGAACTCGTCTTTGGTGGGCGAGGGACCGCCGACGAGCACGCCATCTAGGTCGTGGCGTTTGGGGACGAACAGATCGTTTGCCATGCCCGCGACCTCCTGGTAGAAGTTGTCGATCGCCTCGAGACGGAGGCGGGCGAATCGCTGTGCGGACTGGCCACCTTTGCGCTGTTTGCCAGGAACGAGCGAGGAGGCCGACTTGACCGGCTCGATCCGCTTGCCTTTGAGCCAGCCGACGTTGGCCTCGCGACGGTCGAGGACGATCAGGCCGTACAGGCCCTTGTCCTCGAGCATCTCCTCGAGCGGTCCGGTGAGGAAGTCGGAGTCGCAGTGATAGCGAAACGACTCGATAGGCTGGGGCGGTCTCTCCAGGACGTTGGTGACCATCTCGGTCCGGCCACCGCCGGAGTCGACGGCACCCGAGAACAGCACCATGCCGTTCTCCGGCGGCTCCTTGTAGTACTTGAGTCGATCCTTGATGCTCGTCAGCGCGTCCTGAACGTTCGTCCGGGTCTGTTTGGACTTGATGTTCGACGCCTCGCTGTGTTCCTGGGTGACGTGGGCGACGACGTCGCTGATCTGGCGATCCTCGGGGACGTAGATGGAGACTAGCTGCGTGCCCGAGCCCTCGTAGTTTTTGAGGTCCTCGATTACCTTCCGGAACTCGTATTTTTTCCGGTCGGATTGTTCCTGCTCGCCCTCCTGGCTCATTGACTGTACAAAGTGGTGCTGTGGGTAAGTATCCTTTGACACGCTACACGCCCGACGACTGCGATCAGGCGGCTGTCACTTTCCTTCGCGTGCGTGTGGTCACGATTTAAGACGTTCCCGCCACACTGTCTGGACAACGACCGAGTATGTCCGAACAAACGGTGTACGCCATCGCGAGCGGTAAAGGCGGCGTCGGGAAGACGACGGCGACGGTAAACCTTGGGACGGCGCTCGCACAGGCCGGCGAGCGCGTCGCGATCGTCGACGTCGATCTCGGCATGGCGAACCTCGCCGGGTTCATCAGCCTGAACGCCGATTCGACCACCCTCCACGACGTGTTGGCCGGTAACGCGTCGATCCACGAGGCCACGTACAAGATAGCAGACAACATCGTCGCGATACCGAGCGGAACGGATCTCGACGAGTACGCGGCGACGTCGCCCGAAGGGCTCCGTGACGCCGTCGAGACGCTCCGCGAGCAGTTCGACTACGTCCTGCTCGACGTCGGGGCGGGCGTGAGCCACGAGACCGTCCTCCCGCTCGGGCTCGCCGACGCCGTCGTGCTCGTCTCCACACCCGAACCTGCCGCCGTCCACGACGCGAAAAAGACTCTCGAGTTGACCGACCGCGCCGGCGGCCGTGTCGAGGGACTCGTGATCAACCGAACCCGTCCGGCGGGCGACGTTTCCTACGACGAAATCGCGTCCCGACTCGACGTGTCGCTGCTCGCGACGGTTCCGGACGATCCGACCGTTCGCGAGAGCGTCTACGCCGGGACGCCGCTCGTGGTCCACGATCCCGAGAGCCCCGCAGCTGCTTCGTACCGCCGTCTCGCTGCCGAAATAGCCGGAGTCGAAATGCCAGACGACGACTCCGACGACGAAGACACACTCGAGGAAGAGCCAGACGACGACACGACGGTCGCCTCCCACGACGACGTCTCGAGTGCGATCACCGAAGCGGAGTCGAACGCCAACTGATCTCGACGCCGCGTTTTTCCGATCGGTAGTTCCGCGACGATCGATATCCCCCGTCGCCGTCACATCGACCGCGGAGCGGCGACGCCGAGCACCGACAGCGCGTTGGCGATCGTGTGTCTGGCGGCGGCGACCAGCGCGAGTCGCGCCTCGCGCAGGTCCGGATCGACGTCGTCGGCGAGGACCGGACACTCGCGGTAGAAGGCATTGAATCGCTCTGCGAACTCGCGAGTGTAGGTCGCGACCTGGTGGGGTTCGAGGTCGTCGGCAGCGGCGTCGATCACCGACGGGAAGCGCGCGATCGTCTCGAGGAGGTCGCGCTCCTCGGGCGTCTCGAGTAGGGAGGCGTCGACGTCAGTCTCGACCTCGCTCGTCCCGGTTTCGAGGTCGATCCCCGCTTCCTCGAGAATGCCACAGCAACGTGCGTGGACGTACTGGACGTACGGGGCAGACTGGGCCTCGAAGTCGAGCGCGCGGTCCCACTCGAAGGTGATCGCCTTCGTCGGCTGCTTGGCGACGATGTCGTAGCGGACCGCGCCGATCCCGACCTGGTGGGCGATGCGCTCGACGTCCGCCTCGTCCAGGTCGTCGTCGCGGATGCGGTCGTCCAGGCGCGTCTCGACTTCCTCGCGGGCGCGGTCGATCGCCTCGTCGAGCAGGTCGTCCAGGTCGACGCCTGTGCCCCGGCGGGTCGACATCTTCCCCTCTGGCAGGTTGACGTAGGAGTAAAGCACCTGCCGGAGCGGGTCGGTGTCGTTGCCGAGCAACTCGAGCGTCTGCCGGAGCTGTTCGGCCTGGAGCTTGTGGTCTTCGCCGAGCACCGTGACGGCGCGATCGTAGTTGTCGAACTTCCACTCGTGGTGGGCGAGGTCGCGAGTGGGGTAGAGAGAGGTGCCGTCAGAGCGCAGGAAGACGAGGTTCTTGTCGATGCCGTACTCGTCGAGTTCGAGTTGCCAGGCGTCCTCCTCGTAGACCGACTCCTCGAGGTCCTGGATCCGGGAGACGACGTCGTCGGTCGAACCGTCGAACATGAAACGCGTCTCCTTGACGAACTCGTCGAACTCCGCCGGCAGGCGAGCCAGACACTCTTTCATCCCGCCGAGGACCTGGTCGACGACCTCGCTGACCCGCTCGTAGGTCGCCTCGTCGCCCTCCTCGAGTCCCTGCATGATGGCGTCGATCTCGGCCTCGGCCGCCTCGACCTCGCTCTCGGGACCCTCCTCGAGGAACTCGTTGCCCTTGCGGTAGTAGCGTACGAGGTCGTACTCGATGCGGTCGCGTTCGGGCTCGGTCTCGAGGTCGTCCTCGTCGAAGGTCTCGTAGGCCCACGTGAAGACCGCCATCTGCCGGCCGGCGTCGTTGACGTAGTAGTGGCGATCGACGTCGTAGCCAGCGGCGTCGAGGACGTTCGCTACCGCGTCGCCGATGATCGGGTTGCGGGCGCGCCCGACGTGGACCGGTCCCGTCGGGTTCGCGCTCGTGTGTTCGACGACGACCGACTCATCGCGGTTCGGGAGGGTGCCGTAGTCGTCGTCGGTCCCGTTCGCCAGGGTCTCCGCGAAGTAGGCCTCGCTCGGCAGGAAGTTGAGATACGGCCCCTGGGTCTCGACGCGAGAGACGTAGGTCAACTCGTCGGTGTCGATCTCGTCGGCCACGTCTGCGGCGGCCTGTGGCGGGGCCACGCCGAGTTCGCCGGCGAGCCGGAAGGCGACGCTCGAGGCGAGGACGCTGTCGACGTCGTCTGGCGGCTCTTCGATCCCGAGGTCGTCGGTCGGGAGCTCGAGGGTAGAGAGCGCCTCGCGCAAGGCGTCCTCGACCTCCGTGCGTAGGGCAAGGAACATACCCGCCCGTATATTGGCGGGGAGTAAAGGAATGTCGGGTTACGGCGGCGGGCGGCGACCCCAGCTCATACTGATGGCTGTGACTGGTTGCCGACGCAACCGAAGACGGGTCGCGGTTGCGGCGGTAACGACTCACAGCTATCGGTATCAGAGCGTCTTCAGTCCGCTCCCGGTCAGCGGGACGACGACGTCGTCGCTCTCGTCGACGACGCCTTGCTCGCGGTAGTGACGAAGCGCCGCCGGGGCGGCGGCGGCGGTCGGTTCGACGTAGAAGCCGTTCCGGTGGAGTCGATCCAGCGTGGCCTCGACGGGATCGGAGCCGAGTGCGACGACCTCGCCGTCGGTCGCCTCGATGGCCTCGAGGAGCTGGGTCCCCCGGGCGGGTTCGCGGATCTGGATGCCGTCGGCGATGTCGTTGTCGCTGCCGTCCTCGCTGACGACGACGCCGTCGGCTGCGGTCACGATCGGGGCGTACCCGGTGGCCTGTGCGCCGAGCAGACGGGGCATCTCGTCGACGATCCCCGCCTCCTCGAGCAGCGAGAAGCCGCGATAGGCACCGAGAAAGAGCGTGCCGTGTCCGACCGGGAGGACGACCGCGTCAGGGACGGTCCAGTCACGCTGGGCGGCGACCTCGAACGCGAACGTCATCGTCCCGGCGTAAAACGCCGGGTTCCAGGCGTGACTCGCGTACCAGCCCTCGCCGGACTCGACGGCGTCGACGCAGGCGATCGTGACGTCTTCGCGCGTCCCCTCAACTCGAACCGGGCGAGCACCGGCGCGCTGGATCGCCATCAGCTTCGACTGCTTGACGTCCGCCGGCACGTAGATGTCGGCCTCGAGGCCGGCGCGGGCGGCGTAGGTCGCGATGGCGGCACCGGCGTTGCCCGAGGAGTCTTCGATCACCTTCTCGACGCCGAGTTCGACGGCCCGAGAGAGCGTCGTCGTCGCACCACGGTCCTTGAACGAACCCGTCGGGAAGACGTACTCGAGTTTGAACTGGGCGTCCCACCCGGGTGCGTCGACCAGCGGCGTGAACCCCTCGTGGAACGTGACGTGTTTCTCGATCGGGAGGAACTCGAAGAACGTCCACAGGCCGTCGCTCGTGTCGAGTCTGGACAGCGGTAACGGGTTCCCCTCCGGGTGGGGACGGTCGACGAACTCGAGTGCGTGCCCGCACGCACAGCGCCAGGGCTCGTCCGGCCCGGCCTCGTACTCCGCACCGCAGTCGGGGCAGTAGAGATCGGTCGGCATGTTAGTACCTGTCGACGTTCGTCCCGACCGAACAGACGTACTCGCCGGTCGCGACCTGTGGCAGCCGTCGCGCACGCCAGAAGAGCCCGTCGCTGTCGGCGGTGATCTCGGCTTTCGGTTCCCCGAAGGGCGTCGTCACCGTAAACAGCGTGTCGCCGGCGCGAACGCGGTCGCCGAGATCCTTCTCGAACGAGACCAGGCCACCCGCAGGTGCGCCGTACTGCTCGAATCCGGAGGCACGCGTCTGCGCCTCGACGTCGACTTCGCCCTCGAGGAAGCCGTAGTAGGTGAGGACGTTGAAGATGCCCTCGACGCCCTTGCGAATGCTCTCTTCGTCCCAGCCGACGCAGCCGCCGAGTTCCGGATCGATCGTCGGAATGCCCTCGTCTGGGGCGGCCCGGGCGAGCTGGCCGCTGGGTCCTTTCTGGTCGAGGACGTATCCACAGCCGAAGACCTTCGCGAGTTTGAGACAGTCGCCGTGGAGGCGGTGGCGTTTCCCGCACCGAACGCGGGCCTCGTCGATCATCCGACTCGTCGATCCCTGATGGAGGTCGAGGATCAGGTCCGCACGCATCGCCACCTCGAAGGTCGCCGCCGCGATACGCTCGCTCGAGGTCCCGGCCTCGTTGCCGGGGTACGCGCGGTTCATCTTCGTGTCGTCGACCGGGTTTCGGTGTTCGGCCACCTGGAAGGCGTGGTAGTTGACGATCCCCACCACGAGGATCGTCCCCGACAGTTCGGCGGGGTCGACCTGCGGAACGAACTGCTGGACGACACCGAGTCCGTTCAACTCGTCGCCGTCGCTCACCGCCTGCACGTAGAGGGTCTTCCCCGGCTTTGCGCCGTTTATCACGGCGACCGGCAGCCCGAACGAGGCCCCGTCTCTGGTCTCGCCGACCTCGAGACGGCCCGTATCGATCTCACCCGGGGCCGCGCTCGCCGTTCCGAGCGTCGTCGTCATGTGGGCGACGACGGGCGCGCCTGCCTTTACTGGTTCGGTTACATCTATCTGACGGGGCCGAGTTCGACGACGAGTGCGTCGAACGGAGCCGGTCGCGATTCGAGCCTGCGATCCCGTGCCGAGCCGGGAAACCAACGACAAAGAGTGTCGAGTCACAACCACAGGGACACTGATGAGTCTCGAGGAAGAAGCACCCTCACGGGACGACGCCGACCCGTTCGACGCGTTCCGGCAGTTTTTCGCCCTCGAGCGTGACGTCCTGGTCCTCTCGCTTGCGATGTTCGCGTTCAGTCTGGGCTTCCAGATGACCAGCCGGTACATGGCCGAGTACATCTACGCGCTTGGCGCGGGAGCGCTGGTGGTCGGTCTGTTCGGCTCTGTCGGCAACGTCGTCAGCGCGCTCTACCCCTATCCGGGCGGAGCGATCTCCGACCGGATCGGCTCCCGGTACGCGCTGACAGTCTTCGGCCTGCTGTCGACGATCGGGTTCGTCGTCTGGCTCGTCGCTCCCTGGCTCGGCCCGCTGGCGATCCCCGCGGTCTTCGCCGGACTCTTTCTCTCCCAGGCCTGGAAGTCGTTCGGTCTCGGGGCGTCGTTCGCCATCGTCAAGCAGGCGGTGTCGCCCTCCCGGCTGGCGGCGGGCTTCGCCAGTACCGAGACGTTCCGGCGGACGGCCTTCCTCGTCGGCCCGCTGATCGCCGCCGCCCTCTTCTACCCGTTCGGCTCGAGCGACGCCGACGTCGTCCTCGCCTTCCAGTTGATCCTCGCCGTCGCAGTCGTCTTCGGCGTCCTCGGAACCGTCGCTCAGCACGTCCTCTACGACTCGAGTGGCGACAGCTTCGGGACGGAGTTCGCGGGCGTTTCGCAACTCGTCGCGGACCTCCAGAACCTCCCACCGGAACTGCGGCCCCTGCTGGTGGGCGACACCCTGGTCCGGTTCGGCAACGGCATGGTCTACGCCTTCTTCGTCGTCGTCGTCACCCGCTTCCTCGAGGTCGGCCTCTCGCTGTCGCTGCCCGTCGTCGGGACGCTCTCGCTGTCGCCGCAGTCGTACTTCGGCCTCCTGCTCGGCCTCGAGATGCTGGTCGCGTTGCTCACGATGATCCCGGTCGCGAAGGCCGCCGAACGCGTCGGACTGAAACCTGTCGTCGGCCTCGGCTTTCTCGTCTACGCGGTCTTCCCGGTCCTGTTGATCACTGCACCCCCGGACGCCGCCGTCCTCGCCGTCCTCTTTGCGTTCTCGGGGCTGCGCTTTGCCGGCCTGCCAGCACACAAGGCGCTCATCGTCGGCCCTGCGGAGATGGGAACCGGCGGGCGCGTGACGGGCGCGTACTACCTCGTCCGGAACCTGCTCGTGATCCCGAGTGCAGTACTCGGCGGCCTCCTCTACGGCGGCGTCTCGAGTCCGCTGACCGGCGAGGCCGTCTTCGCCGGCAGTCCCGTCCTCGCGTTCGCCGTCGCCAGCGTCGTCGGTCTGGTCGGCACCGGCTACTTCGTCGTCTTCGGCGAGGAGTTCGAGGCGTACGCCCGATAGTGATGGCTGTCTGTCCCTGTATATCGAGGAGACTGTGACCCGTCTTGTGGCTGCCCGGAACGGACTCACAACCATCGTTACGAACCGCGTGGGAGGTTTCGACGCGGTTTTGGTCCCGTGGGAACTACACTCGAGCGTGTCACAGGATCGACCCGAGCGGCCGCCGACGGCGCGGTTCCTCGACGCACTCGAGGTCAAACGAAACGCGAAGATCGGCCTCCTGAGCGGCGTCGTCGTCGCGACGGCGCTTTTCGTCTTCTTCGTCGCCCTCGCACCCGACACGAGGGGGAGTCCGATCTACTACGTCGGGCTGGCGTTCGTCGTCGCAACGACGCTCGCCGGTGCCATCGCAGTCGTGTTGACGATCCGATCGGCGATCGCGCTCTCGCGGGAACTCGAGGACGTCGACCGACCCGAGGACGTCTAGACGAGTTCCTCGAGTCGGTCTGCGCCCGACCGGGTCCCTTTCGCAAGGACGACGTCCCCGGCGTGGAGTTTCGTCTCGGGACCCGGCTGGATCTCCCACTCGTCGTCCGCCACGTTAGGAGAGCCACGCGGGCGACGGACGGCGATGATTCGCATTCCCGTCTCCGTGCGGACCATCTGCTCGCCGAGCGTCGCGCCGTCGAGTGTGCTTTCCTCGCCGACGGTGCGACGGACGATCACCTCGTCGCTCTCCGAGACGGCTTCGGCGACGACCGGGTGCGTTCCGAGCCCGCGGAGGACGCCCTCGCTGATCTCGAGGGCGGCGTCGCTGATCACCTCCGTGCTCTGGGCGAGGTGGACCAGCCCGCGCAGGTCGACGGGGTCGTCGACGCGGGAGGCCGCCCGGAGCGTCCACGCCTCGAACCGGGACTCGAGCTGATCGACCTCGGCCTCGAGGGCGGCGACCTCCTCGGCGAGGTCCGTGCTGTCGTACAGCACTGCGCCGTAGGCGAGGTCGACGGCGAGTTCGCTCATGTTCTTCATGAGGACGATGGCGTCGACGGCCCGCTCCAGGTCGGCGATCCCGGGTTCGGCCGCCGCCGGCGTCTCGTAGGGATCGCCGGTGACGGTCTCGTAGACCGGTCCGAGGTTCTCCTCGGACCCACGCAGGAGCACGACGTCGACGGGCTCGAGGACGGTGTCGAAGTTGGGGTCGAGCAACCACTCGCCGCGTCGCCTGATGGCGATCACGCGAACGCCGGTCTCGGTCTCCAAGTTGATTTCGCCGAGGCTTCGACCGGCGAACCGGGAGTCGTCGTCGACGGTCGCACGGACGATCGACTCGATCGCTTCGGGCAGGGCCGTCCGCATCGCGTCCGGGAGTCCGATCTCTTCCAGGACGACCTTGGCGATGTCGCCCGCGGCGTCGGAGACCTTCTCGGCGGCCCCGACAACGCCGAGTACCGGTGCGAGCTGTTCTGCGTCGTCGGTGCTCCGGGCGGCCATCAACAGGCTCATCCGGGCCTGCAGCTGGAGGATGTCCATGCGCTCTTCGAGCGCGAGTACCTCCTCTGCGACCTCCGCGCTACCGAACAGCACCGCCGAGTACGACAGGTCGATCAATAGCTCGGCGGTGTCTTTCATCTCCGCGAGCACCTCCTTGACGCTGACTGGGCGGTACTCGACGTCCCGGGCGTCCATATAGTAAGTCTTCCCCGGCGGGTGAGAAAAACGTTACCGACTGTGCGGAAACGGCGTGGAGAACGTCGTGAGACGAACTCGAGTTCCACGTCCGTCGACGGGTTTCACCGGGTTCTGCATTGAAAAAGACAATACTTTTCCAGAGGCGTGCGAAAGTCATCACCATGGCTGACGACCTCAAGAAAGGGCTAGAGGGTGTGCTCGTCGCTGAGTCCGAGCTCAGCTCGATCGATGGTGACGAAGGCCGGTTGATCTACCGCGGGTACACCATCGAAGACCTGGCTCGAAACGCCAGTTACGAAGAAGTCCTGTACCTGCTCTGGCACGGCCACCTTCCGGACGAGGGGGAACTCACGACGTTCGCCGACGCGATGGCGGCAGAACGCGAGGTCGACGACGGCGTCCTCGAGACGGTCCAGATGCTCGCCGACGCCGACGAGGAGCCGATGGCCGCCCTCCGAACTGTCGTCTCGGAGCTATCGGCGTTCGACCCCGACGCGGGCGCCGAACCGACCGACCGCGAGGCGAACCTCTGCAAGGGTCGTCGCATCACGGCGAAGGTCCCGACCGTCCTCGCCGCGTTCGAACGCGCCCGCCGCGGCAAACCGTTCCTGTCCCCACGGGAGGACCTCGGCCACGCCGAGAACTTCCTCTACATGCTAAACGGCGAAGAGCCCGACGAGGTGCTCGCCGAGACGTTCGACCAGGCGCTCGTCCTCCACGCCGACCACGGCCTCAACGCCTCGACGTTCTCCGCGATGGTCACCGCGAGTACGCTCGCCGACCTCCACGCCGCGATCACGAGCGCGATCGGCACGCTCTCCGGAAGCCTCCACGGCGGCGCGAACCAGGACGTCATGCAGATGCTCAAGGAGGTCGACGAGAGCGAGATGGAACCCCTCGAGTGGGTCGAGACCGCCCTGGAGGAGGGACGGCGGGTTCCCGGCTTCGGCCACCGCGTCTACAACGTCAAAGACCCTCGCGCGAAGATCCTCGGCGAGAAGTCCGAGGCGCTGGGTGAGGCCGCAGGCGACATGAAGTGGTACGAGATGAGCGTCACCATCGAAAACCACCTCAGCGAAGAGAAGGGGCTCGCGCCGAACGTCGACTTCTACTCGGCGTCGACGTACTACCAGATGGGTATCCCGGTCGACATCTACACGCCCATCTTCGCCATGTCCCGCGTCGGCGGCTGGATCGCCCACGTCTTAGAGCAGTACGACGACAACCGCCTGATTCGACCGCGCTCGCGGTACGTCGGTCCCGACCCGATGGAGACGGAGTTCGTCCCGCTCGAGGACCGGTAACGCGACGACCCTCGTTCTTTCGTACGGTCTGCTGTACCTGTGTCCCAGAGCAACCGCAAACGGTTGGCGGTTGCCCCGGTAACGACGTACGGCGGTCCGGCTGAGGCCACACTCGAGGCCGACCCCAGCGTCTGGCAGCGAACGGCTACTGCCCCGACCACTCGGGTTCGCGACCGTCGAGGAAGGCGTCGATCCCCTCGGCAGCGTCGTCGGTGGTGCACAGCGCGGCGAACCGCTCGTTCGAGTACTCGAGTGCCTCCTCGTACTCCATGTCGGCCATCTCGTAGTACGCTCGCTTGCCCAGCTGGACGGCGGTCGGGCTCTTCGTCGCGATCGTGTCCGCGAGTTCTCTGGCGGTCTCCTGGAGCCGATCCTCGGGGACGACGCGGTTGGCCAGCCCCCACTCGAGGGCCGTCTCGGCGTCGACGAGTTCGCCGGTCAGCAAGAGCTCGAGACACCGCTTCTCGGTGACCGAGTTCATGATCGGCACCGCAGGCCCCATACAGAAGAGGCCGACTTTGGGCGCAGTCGCGCCGAGTTTCGTCCCCTCGGCGAGGACCGCGAGGTCGCAGGCGGCGACCAGTCCGAGCCCATTTGCGGCGGCGTGGCCGTGTGCGGCGGCGATGACCGGCGTCCCCATGCTGACGAGCGTCCGGAACGGCTCTTCCATCCGGGCGACCCACCGTTCGTACTCCGCTTTCGTATCGTAGTCGGCGTGCTCCGAGACGTCGATCCCCGCAGAGAACGCGTCGCCAGCGCCGGCGACGACGATCGCACGGACGTCGTCGTCCGCCTCGAGGGCCTCGAGCGCGTCGTCCAGGTCGACGGCGAGTTGTGTGCTGAACGTGTTCATCGCTTCGGGCCGGTTCAGCGTGATCGTCGCGACGTGCTCGTCGGCGTCGACAGTGATGGTATCGTATTCCATACGCAGTGACCGCTCGCCATCAGTGTCAAACTTTTGGTGAGTGCGGTCGAGCGTCGGCCAGCGGTCACACAAATATTATTTCGACAATAATTTCACGGTTCGAAGAGGTGAATGACGCGCGTCTGCTCACCGTCAGACAGTCAGCTCACACCGCCGCCTTCTTGCGGTTACACTTTCAGGTCGCGTGCATGAGATTTATATACTCTGCGATCCCCTGTTCACTCGCACGTCACACGCCGTGCACTCCCTGTATTCCCTGTCGTGCTGCCCGGCACCCGGCAGCACAATCTTAACAACACCCCACGAATAGTCGGCAGTATGCTCGAACTTTCAGATATTCTCGAGGCGCGTGAACGGGTACGGGAAACGTCTCGCCACACGCCGCTTACATACTCGTACACGTATTCGGCGATGACCAGTGCCGACGTCTCACTGAAACTCGAGAACTTCCAGCGGACGGGCGCGTTCAAGATCCGCGGGGCGACAAACCGTATCGCGACGCTCTCGGCGGCGGAGAAAGAGGCCGGGGTGGTCACCGCGAGTGCGGGCAATCACGCACAGGGAGTCGCGCTGGCGGCCTCCCGGGTGGGCGTCGACTCGAAGATCGTCATGCCCGAGAACGCACCGATCTCGAAGGTCAAAGCAACGCAAGCCTACGGTGCGGAGGTCGTCCTCGCCGGTGGAGACTACGACGAGGCCGCCGAGCGAGCCCACGAGATCGAACGCGGGGAGGGGCGAACGTACGTCCACGCGTTCGACGACGAGTACGTGATGGCCGGCCAGGGGACGATCGGCCTCGAGATCCTCGAAGACCGTCCCGACGTCGAGACCGTCGTCGTCCCGATCGGCGGCGGCGGCCTCATCAGCGGCATCGCGACCGCGATCAAAGAGAAAAAGCCCGACGCGCGGGTGATCGGCGTCCAGGCCGAGGGTGCCTCGAGTCTGGTCCAGTCACTCGAGAAAGGCGAGGTCGTCACGCGAGAGGGCGTCGAGACCATCGCCGACGGCATCGCCACCCGCAGCGTCGGCGAGAAGACGTTCCCCATCATCGAGCGGTACGTCGACGAGGTCGTGACCGTCTCTGACCCCGAGATTGCGATGGCCGTCGTCTACCTGCTCGAGCGCTCGAAGACGCTCGTCGAGGGGGCAGGCGCGGTGTCGCTCGCCGCGATGCTGTTCGAGAAGTTCGACTTCGACGACGACGAGGTGATCGTGCCGACGATAAGCGGCGGCAACATCGACCTCAATACGCTCACGACGGTCATCGTCCGCGGCCTGGTCGAGACGGGCCGCTATCTGAAGATCAGGACCGTCCTGAAAGACCGGCCGGGCGCACTCGAGGACCTGCTGGCGATCATCTCCGGCCACCGGGCGAACATCTACGCCATCCAGCACGACCGCACCTCCCGTGACATCGGCATGAGTGACACCGAAGTCGAGATCGACCTCGAGACCCGCGGCCACGACCACGTCGAGGAACTCATCGCCGCGGTCGAGAAGCAGGGATACGAGGTCGAGGTTCTCGTATGACTACAGAAACAATAGCTAATTACTACAGAATTTGAAGTATCTGCAGTCGGATCGCAGCGACTCGCGGTCACGGCCTCGAGCGCTCGATGCCGTAGCGAATCGTCAGGAACTGCCGGCCGAACAGCCACATCTCGTGGGTCGCGACGAGGTCGGCGTCGGTCTGCACGCGCGGGGCGTCGGGTGAATCGGCCGGCCAGACGCGAAACCGCTGTGCCATCGGCAGGTCGAACACACCGATCGGCGTGACCAGAAAGAGTCCGCCGTCGCTGTCCCCGTCGTCTCGAGTGGTAAACACGACGCCGCCGCCGTCTCCGTCGCCGCGGATCGCCTCGGGTCGCAGCACCGTCGAGAGGTTCGCCCACGGCAGCGGGGTCGCGACGTTCGCGTAGACCACCCCGTCGCGTTCGTGGGTGGTGTAGATCGCGACGAACACCGCCTCCCCGGTGTCGGGATCGGTGCGCGTCCACACTCGCGAATCCCCGCGCGGATCGGCAGCCGGCGAGACGCGGGCGATTCGGCTCTCGAGGCGACGGCGGCGGCCGTCGGATCGACCCGGCAGGTTCAGCTGCTCGAGACGGCTCGTCGCGATCGAGGCGAGCCACGCACCCAGGCGAAAGCCACGGTGCCAGGTCGTCTCGTAGGTAAGATCGTAGTCGGCGGTGCGTTCGTAGAACCGGCGGACTTCGGGGTGGATCGCACTCGAGTCGAAGTCGTCCCGGTCGTAGACCGCGAAGTCCTCGAGTTCGCCCGGTGCCGGTTCGCTCGCGACGTCACGGCGGGACGCCCACTCCGGGCCGACGCGACCGCGAGCGAAGAGCGGACAGAACGGAACGTCGTCGACGCGACGGGCAGCGAGCGCCCGAACGAGAGCGACAGCGGCAGCGGCGAGTGCGCCGACGAGGAGCGCGAGCCAGCGTGTTCGACCCATCGTCCGACGGTAGGTGCGTCGTTCGCTTGTACGCGACGGTCGCGTTTCGCGGACGTTTAAGGTTCGTCACAGCGACGACTCGCACATGAAACGGACGATCAGCACCGACGACGCACCCGAAGCGGTCGGCGCGTACAGTCAGGCGACGACCAACGGCTCGCTGCTCTTTACCGCGGGGCAGATTCCGCTGACGCCCGACGGCGAGTTGCTCGCGGACGAACCGATCGAGACCCAGACCGAGCAGGCGCTGGACAACCTCGTCGCAATCCTCGAGGCCGAAGGCGCGGCCGTCGACGACGTCCTCAAGGTGACCGTCTTCCTCACGGACATCGAGGAGTTCGAGGCGATGAACGAGACCTACGCGAACTACTTCGCGTCGGAGCCACCGGCCCGAAGCGCCGTCGAGGTGGCGAACCTCCCCAAGGGCGTCGGCGTCGAGATCGAAGCCGTCGCCGCCCTCGAGTGACGTGAACCCTCGCGTCAGGTCCGCCGTGCTGTGGGGAGCCGTCGGCTTCCTCGCCTTTCTCGTACTCACGCAGGGCTACGCCCTGCTCGTCGAGCCGCTGGTCTCGATCACGCAGGCGGTGCTCGTCGCGGTCGCCGTCGGCGCTGGTGCGGGAGTGGGCGCGTACGTACTCGAGGTTCGGGTCGTCAGGTGGGCGGCGAGGCGAGCCGACGAGTAGCCGAGTCACAGATCGAGCAAGAGGTCCGGACTCGCCTGCCGTTCGACGACGTCGATCGACTCGACGCCGACGAGCATCGGCGGGAGGTCGTCGATATCGGTTCGCTCTCGCTCGTAGGTCACCCGGACGACGCTGTCTTCCTCGAGGTCCCACTCGCGTCGGTGAAAGCACACGTCCCGCGGCTGGCCGTACTGGTGGTCGACGTCGTCGTACACGCGACCGAAGACGAGTCGGTCGCCGACGGTGGTCACGTACAGACGATGGATGTGATTCGAATCGGTCACGGTCGTATTCCATCGGCTCTGGCCCCGCCATCGCATATAAACAGTCGTGTCGGTCGACGCCGGCTATCGCGACGGTGAGACGCCCCCACATCCCGTAGCAGGCTTCGAAATAGTTAAACGACCGACGTGGGTAGGTACGGACGAGCCAGGATGGCCGAACGGTAAGGCGCACGCCTGGAAAGCGTGTTCCCTTTCGGGATTCTGGGTTCAAATCCCAGTCCTGGCGTTTTTCGAATTCATCAGCCGCGAGCGGCGTGTAGGCGGGCTGTCCTTATGAGTCGGCTCACTGCTGGATTTCGACCGGCGAGTCGGTCGCGATCCAGCAGTCTGGATCGTCGCGGTCGCGGAGCTCGAGCGTGCCGTCCTCGCAGACGACCATCTCGTATCGGGTCTCCATGGCGGTCTGGTCGTCCCGATCCGAACACATGGTAAACCCCGCCGTACTGGCGTCGCGAAACCGGGTAAGCGGTGCCTATCGATCCGATGGGGTACGTTTCACCCGCAAGGAGACAGGAACGGCAGGGTGACGGGAACGTGGTTCGACGACGAGAGGGGCAGCGATTTGTCCGTCGCCCGCGTACGCGGAGACATGTGTGGCCGCTACACGCTGTTCGTCGACCAGGCGGACCTCGAGGAGCGGTTCGACGCGACGTTCGACGAACCGTTCTCGCCGCGGTACAACGTCGCGCCCGGCCAGCGTGTGCCGGTGATCACGAACGACGATCCCGAGACGGTCCGGCGACTCGAGTGGGGACTCGTCCCGTCGTGGGCCGACGACGACGCGGGCGGGATCGTCAACGCGCGTGCGGAGACGATCGCCGAGAAGCCGAGTTTTCGCGAGGCCTACGCCCGACGGCGGTGTCTCGTCCCGGCCGACGGGTTCTACGAGTGGGTCGAGACGGAGGAGGGAAAACGACCCTACCGGGTCGCCTTCGAGGACGACCGGCCGTTCGCGATGGCGGGGCTGTGGGAACGGTGGGAGCCGGAGACGACGCAGGTCGGACTCGACGCGTTCGGCGACGGCAGCGTCGAGAGCGGCGACGACGCGCTCGAGACGGTGACGATCGTCACGACCGAACCGAACGTCCTCGTCGCCGACCTCCACCACCGGATGGCAGTCGTCCTCTCGCCCGACGACGAGCGTCGGTGGCTGAACGACGACGACCCACGGGAGGTACTCGAGCCCTACCCGGCCGAAGAGATGCGGGCGTACCCGGTCTCGACGGCGGTCAACGATCCGACGGCCGACGACCCGTCGCTGGTCGACCCGGTGGAGCCGTGATCGGCACGTCCGACAGTACTTAAATGTAGCGCCTCTCGTGCGGAAATTCGCCCGCGAGGCTGACGGTATCGTGTCACAGGTACTCCGACGATTCCCGCCTCAGTACGGTGTTTTTCGCTGTTTCTCCCCGACGCTCATCGATAGATGCACGCCACGAATAGCGGTATTTTTATGTAGAAGGACAATCAATGATTCAGCTGACTATGAGCCAGCGAATGCAACAGGGCCAGCCGATGATCGTCATGAGCGAGGACTCCCAGCGCGTCAAAGACCAGGACGCGCAGGACTACAACATCCGCGCTGCCCGCGCGGTCGCGGAGGCCGTACGCTCGACGCTCGGCCCGAAGGGAATGGACAAGATGCTCGTCGACTCGATGGGCGACGTCACCATCACGAACGACGGCGTCACCATCCTCAAGGAGATGGACATCGACAACCCGACGGCCGAGATGATCATCGAGGTCGCCGAAACCCAGGAGGACGAGGCCGGCGACGGTACCACGACGGCCGTCGCGATCGCAGGCGAACTCCTCAAGAACGCCGAGGACCTTCTCGAGCAGGACATCCACCCGACGGCTATCATCAAGGGCTTCCACATGGCCGCCGGGCAGGCCCGCGAGGAGATCGACGACATCGCGACGGAGATCGACACGGAAGACGAGGACCTCCTGCGCAAGACCGCCGAGACCTCGATGACCGGCAAGGGTGCGGAGGTCAACAAAGAGCACCTCTCCCAGCTCATCGTCGACGCCGTGCGTGCGGTCACCGTCGAGAACGAGGAGGGTGACAACGTCGTCGACCTCGAGTTCCTCAACATCGAGACCCAGACGGGCCGCGCCGTCGGCGAGTCCGAACTGCTCGAGGGCGGTATCGTGGACAAAGACCCCGTCCACGACAACATGCCCACCGAGGCGGAAGATGCCGACATCCTCCTGCTGAACGACCCCATCGAGGTCGAGGAGACCGACATCGACACCGAAGTCTCCGTCACCGACCCCGACCAGCTCCAGCAGTTCCTAGACCGCGAGGAACAGCAGCTCAAAGAGAAGGTCCAGCACATCGCCGACCTCGGTGCCGACGTCGTCTTCTGCCAGAAGGGCATCGACGACCTCGCCCAGCACTACCTCGCCAAGGAGGGCATCCTCGCCGTCCGCCGCGCGAAGAAGTCCGACCTCGAGTTCCTCAAGGAAGTCGTCGGCGCGTCGATCGTCTCGGACCTCGAGAGCGCGACCGAAGACGACCTCGGCTTCGGGACGATCACCCGCGACGAGGAAGACGAGCTGTTCTACGTCGAGGGCGAGAATGCCCACGGCGTCACCCTCCTGCTGCGTGGTTCGACCGACCACGTCGTCGACGAACTCGAGCGCGGCGTCAACGACGCGCTCGACGTCGTCGCCCAGACAGTCTCCGACGGCCGCGTCCTGGCTGGTGGCGGTGCGATCGAGGTCGAACTCGCCGGCCGCCTGCGTGACTACGCCGACAGCGTTTCGGGCCGCGAGCAGCTGGCCGTCGAGGCCTTTGCCGACTCGCTCGAGCTCGTCCCCCGTGTGCTCGCCGAGAACGCTGGCCTCGACTCCATCGACACGCTGGTCGACCTCCGTGCAGCCCACGACGAGGGCGACGTCACGGCCGGCCTGAACGTCTTCTCGAGTGACGTCGAGGACACGTTCGAAGCCGGCGTCGTCGAGCCCGCACACGCCAAAGAGCAGGCCGTGACGAGTGCTTCCGAGGCGGCGAACCTCGTGCTCAAGATCGATGACATCATCTCGGCTGGCGACCTCTCGACCGACAAGGGTGAAGACGAGGAAGGCGCCCCCGGTGCCGGCGGCATGGGCGGCATGGGCGGCGGCATGGGCGGCATGATGTAACCCGTCCGGGTCCTCACCTACCACCCACTACGCGCGAATCGAGTCGAGACCGTTTCGTCGGCCCCCTTTTCGACGCTCCTCTCTTCGAATTCCGTCGACGACCACAGGCGCCGCTCGAGAGACCGTTCGAGTCGATCTGGCGATCAGTGGCGACGGTCGTTCACGCGACGAGTACGACGTTCGACGCTCGGCACACTGGACAGACGCGCTCGCCGCCGACGTCGGCGTCGTTCTCGCGGATCATCCAGTTCAGTTCGTTCGCGTCGCCACGCCAGCCACAGTCGAGACACTCCGAGTCCATCGAGCGGAGTACGCTACGTGCGAACATACCACTTTCTCAGGAGATCGGGAAACTAGTCCGGAAGAGAGCTAGCTGCTCACTCGTCGACCGTCGACGACCGTCGGTTTGCTCGAATAGCGATCGGGTGACGGCCACGGCCGTCAGGACTGGTGTGCTGGTCCAGCGAAGAACGCCGCGTACCCGGTTCGTACTGCCAGACAACACGGTTTCATAACGATGGCTGTGAGTCTGTACCGCCGCAACCGCGAACCATCGTGCGGTTGCGTCGGCAACCAGTCACAGCCATCATTATCAGACGTCGATCGCATTCGAACGATCGTCGCCACTGCGACGAGCCGTGAGACGCGATCGCGTCCTCACTGACTGTTGGCCGAGAGTATCAGGTGTCGGCGACGTCGAGTTCGAACTGCTCGTTCTCGGAGACGGAGTTCAAGACGACGCTCGTGTTCGACTCTTTGATGTCGGGGTCGGTCAGCAGCGTCTTGATCTGCTCGTTCATCCCGTCGGTGTCTTTGAACTTCCCGACGGCGATAATGTCGTAATCGCCGGTAACTTCGTAGACACTCGTCATCTGGCGGTGTTCGCGCAGGCTATCGGTAATGTCGGGAAGCGCGTGGCCCTCGACTTTGAGTTGAATGACTGCAGTGACGTCGTAGCCGAGCGAATCGTAATCGACGCGCGGCGTGTAGCCCTCGATTACGCCCTGGTCTTCGAGTTCGGAGAGGTGATTCGAGACAGTCGTCACCGACACGTCGAGTTCCTCTGCCAGGCTGCGAAGGCTCGCCCGGCCATCGCCGAGGAGTGCATTCACCAACTTTGCGTCGAGATTTTCGTACGTCATCACGTACACCCTCTCACCCCACCCATTAGAACTTTACGAATATCCAGTTCCTCGGCGGTGAGAGAAGATTTGCTTAGAACAGCAGGATTTTAGTACTAGGGATAGTTGGATAAGACGACCAGAAGATGACAAGCGGAAATCTCACTACCGCAGAAGAGCACGTGCTCGAGGAGATCGAAGAGAAAGACGTCGATTTCCTTCGGCTACAGTTCACCGATATTCTCGGCACGGTCAAGAACGTCTCGGTCCCGGCACGGCAAGCCGAGAAGGCGTTCAGAGAGGGGATCTACTTCGACGGCTCGTCGATCGAGGGGTTCGTCCGGATTCAGGAGTCGGACATGCGCCTCAAACCCGATCCGGAGACGTTCGCGGTGTTGCCATGGCGGACCAACGAGGAAAGCGCCGCCGCGCGAATGATCTGTGACGTGATCAACACCTCGACGGGCGAACCGTTCGAGGGCGACCCGCGGTACGTACTGAAGCAGGCCCTCGAGCGCGCAAAGGAGATGGGCTACACCGTCAACGCCGCGCCCGAGCCCGAGTTCTTCCTGTTCGAGGAAGACGAGGAGGGGCGTGCGACGACGAAGACCAACGACGCCGGCGGCTACTTCGACCTCGCACCCAAGGACCTCGCCAGCGACGTGCGCCGCGACATCATCTACGGACTCGAGAACATGGGCTTCGAGATCGAGGCCAGCCACCACGAGGTCGCCGAAGGGCAACACGAGATCAACTTCGAGTACGACGACGCCCTGTCGACGGCCGACAACGTCGGCACGTTCCGGACGGTCGTCCGCGCGATCGCCGCAGAGCACGACCTCCACGCGACGTTCATGCCCAAGCCGATCGCCCGCATCAACGGCTCGGGGATGCACACCCACATCTCGCTTTTCACCGAAGACGGCGAGAACGCCTTCCACGACGGCGACGACGAGTTCGACCTGAGCGACACCGCCAAGTCGTTCCTCGCGGGTATCCTGGACCACGCCGACGCGATCACGGCGATCTCGAATCCGACCGTCAACAGCTACAAGCGCCTCGTACCGGGCTACGAAGCGCCAGTCTACGTCGCCTGGTCGGATCGCAATCGCTCGGCGCTGATCCGCCGGCCCGCCGCGCGCACGCCGGCAGCCTCGCGCATCGAACTGCGCTCGCCGGACCCGTCGTGTAACCCCTACCTCGCGCTGGCCGTCATGATCCACGCCGGTCTCGACGGCATCGAGAAAGACCTCGAGGCACCGGACCCGGTTCGCGAGAACATCTACGAGTTCGACGAGGCCAAACGCGAGGAGTACGGTATCGACACGCTGCCGGCCAACCTCGGCGAGGCGGTCGAGGCCCTCGAAGCGGACGAGGCGATGCTCGAGGCCCTCGGCGACCACGTCTCCGAGAAGTTCATCGAGGCGAAAAAACAGGAGTTCGGCGATTACATCGTCGAAGTCTCCGAGTGGGAACTCGACCGCTACCTCGAGACGTTCTGAGAGCGGCGAGACGACCGCCGTAACTCTATCTGCCGTCTTCTCCGGGCCGTATAGTCGGTCGTTCCCGTGCGGATCACCGGACGCTCGTCGTTTGACGCGCAGCGTCGCGGCCGACTCCGAAAGAAAACGGACCCCAACGGCGTTTCGCGGTCGTTGTCACGTCGCTGGTTCGCTTCCGAGCGAGCGGAAACGTCGACGAGGATCGCGTCGAATGCCGCGCTTTTCATACTGCCGGACAACACGGTTCAGCCTTCGATCGCACTCGAGACGCTGTCGTCAGCGACGACAGCCGTCGAGACGCGATCGAGTATTCACCGACTGTTGTCCGGTAGTGTCAGGCCGTGACAACACCCCCGTCCCGGAAAGGGGTCGCGGAGCCGACGAATCGGAGAATTCTCGGCAAAATTCGTCAGAGAATGTCGCCAAGACCGTCGTCTAGAGCGTCATCGACCGGGTCGTCGGGGAGACCCACGGAGTCTTCGGGGACGTCTGCCGGCGGTTCCGTAGGCAGGTCGCCGGGCACGTCGTCGAGGGCGTCATCCGGCACAGTGGATTCCTCTTCCGTAACCTCGACAGATTCCTGCTCGACGTTCTCGGAAACCTCGCTCGACTGCTGGTCGACACGTTCTTCGATCGTCTGCTGTGGGACAGCGCCTACCGCACCAACTCCGACACTCGTCGCGAGTAGACCGAGCGCGATCAGTACCATCGTTACCGTTCCAAACCGAGTCGCTATTTTCATGATCGGTCTGCCTGTCAGGGCACCGATCCGTCAATGCTACTGGCAATAAATCGACAGAGCCGTTCAACGATCGAACAGGAGATTTCGGTGACGGAACCGATTCGAGGAGCTACGGATAGCCGACAGATATCGCAACGGTAGATCGATGTTATTTTTTCGTGGTAATAACGTATGGATGTAGTCAGTTCCTGTCGCGTTCGTTCAACCGGACCGGACGACTGTCTAGCGGTAGGCGTTCGATTCGTCCCCGGCGGCAGAACGGTTCGTCGACCGCGCCAGTGTCGCCGACAAACTCGACACAAAAGCGGAGATAGTCGACGAGTCGATCGACGACGGCCCGCAGAGTCACGCGAGGAGACGGTATCGCAACGAACCGGTAGAGAAGCCGTAGAACGGTGAGAGCAGCGGCGGTCGCGACTCGCCGGCCAGATCAGGACCGACGCTCGCCGAGCCAGTCGCGCACGCGGCCGGGCACGTCGAGCAGCGACAGGCCCGTGCCGAAAAGCACCATCAGCACGTAGACGCCGAGCGTCGAGGTCCAGACGACGAACATCGCGAGGACGGCCCACGGACCGTCGAGGAAGTAGAACGCCCCGATCGTCATCGCGGTGCCGTAGAGCAACACCAGGTACGGCCCCCAGTCGCGTGCGTGACCGCGGCGGACTCGACGACGGACGTACCGCTTGAGTTCGTTCTCGAGGGATTCTTTCTGGACGGTTCGCCGGTCGACGTCGTCTTCGAACGACTCGAGTTCGTCGCGCAGGCGCTCGATCTCCTCGCGCAGCACTTCGGGATCGTCCGCACGGTCGCTCGTCCGCGCGCTCGCGGCGGGTCCGCCTGCCGGCTCCTCGTCGGTCCCCGTGGCGTCGTCGGTCATCGCTTCTGAACGGACCTGTCGCGCGCCGGGACTTTGTAGCTGCCGGTCCAGATCTCGGCCGGCCAGAACGGCGTTAAGAACCGCCCCGAACACGACGACCACGGCACCGACGTACAGCCAGGTCAACACGAGGAAGACACCCCCGAGTGCGCCGTAGAGGGCGTACGTGGTCGCGACGTCCGTGTAGACGCTGAACGTCCTGGCGAGCACCATCCAGCCCGTCGCCGCGAGCGCCGCACCGGGGAGCGCCTCGCCAGCCGTGACGCCGGCGTCAGGAAACACGATGTACATCGGGAGAAAGGCGACGAGCAGCGTGACGAAGAGAAAGACCGGTCCGACCAGCGCCATCACGCTCGTCGCCGCGGCTCCGATCACGGTCTCGATGCCGCCGAGTGCGACCAGTCCGAACGTGATCGTGACGAGGACGGCCGTCCAGTCGCGGACGTGTTCGGCCAGCGACTTCGCCGCCACGGTGCCGTAAACCTGGGAGAACGCGCGATCGAGGCCGCGTAACACGCGCGTTCCGGCCCAGGAGAGGCCGATCGCACCGACGATCGTCGCCCCGCTGCGTCCGGCCTCGGCGGTGAGCGCGTCCGCGAGCAGCGCCTGTGCGTCCGATGTGAGCGCTTCGCTCAGCGCGTCGGTGACGAACGCGGCGAACTCCTGGCCGCCGACGAACGTCGCGAGTGCGAGTCCGATCAGCGCCAGGGGGACGAGCGAGACGAACGCGTAGAAGGCGACGCCTGCGGCGAGAAGCGTCAGCTGTTCGTCACGAGCTACCCGGAGGACCCGACGGGCGACCTCGAGTCCCGTCCTGTAGTCGATCACACGCCTCTCTACGACGAACGCGGCTAAATACGCACGAGGGGCGACCGCCTCGAGTCGGTCAGCCGAGACTCGCTTCGGTCGCCTCGCGGATCTCCCCGACGTCGGCGTCCGTCTTGAACGTCGTCCCCCCGTAATGGGCTCGCGAGGCGTCGTAGCCGGCCTCGCGGAGGTCCGCGAGGAAGTCGTCCATCGCGTTCGCGGGCAGCCCCCAGTTCTTGCAGAGCTTGTGCTGGTCGTAGTGGGTGGGTTCGTCGAGTTCCGTCTCGAGCGTCTCGAGCAGCCGATCCGCCGCCGTCGCCGTGCCGAACGACTCGGGGAATCGCTCGCGAACGTCGGCGACAAACGCGTGGTCGTGGACCGGTCCGAGCCAGACCGGGCCGGCCGCGAGCATCCGCTCGCCGCCGCAGTTCGGACATCGCTCGAGCGGGTCCGCGATCAGGCCGTCGTCGGCCTCGCGATAGAGGCAGTCCTCGCAGTGCGAGAGGTAGCCCAGCTCCTCGATAGCAGCGTCGGCCGCCGTCGCCCTGTGCTCGAGTTCGAGGTAGGTGCGGACGTAGTGGCTCGTCGCGTGGGTCAGAATTGGCGTGACGCCGACGTCGTAGCGGGCGGCGGTCCGGGCGAGCGCGGAGAGAAGGATGCGAACGCCCATCTCGGGGTGGTAGTCGGTGTTCTGTGGAACGGCAGAGTACGACCGGACGCCGCTGTTGAAGTGTGCGCCACACAGCGGCGCGGTGTCGGTCGCCGTCACGCAGACGAGGTCCCGGCAGTTCGCGAAGGCGGCATCGGCGAAGGGGATCGGCGTCCCGTACGGGTCGAGGTCGATCACGTCGAACGTCGAGTCGTGCATGCAGGCGTTCGCGTCGCGGTGGATGACCGTCGCCTCGCGGTCGTTTCGCTCGAGGTTCTCCCGGGCCAGTTCGACGGCCTCCGGATCGCGGTCACAGCACGTGACGTCCCAGCCGTCGGCGGCGGCGCGGACACCCCGGACGCCGCTCGCGGTCATCGCGTCGAGGTACGACGCCGCGCGCGGTTCTCGCTCGCGATAGGCGCGAAGCGTCGCGATGGTCAGGTCCCGGTTCAGCTCCTGTCGCGGGTTGTAGAACACCGACTCCTCGACGCCCTCGGTCGACTCGCCCGGCACCTCGAGGTCGATGCCGCCCTCCGTAACGCGCATAGGGGTACTCGAGAGGCGACGGCGTTAAGCAGCGTGGTCTGTCTCTCGAGGACGAACGCGCCACGACGCCGACGATCAGTCGTCGATCGAGGCGATCGCCCCGGAGACGGGCAACCCGTAGAGACGCTCAGTCCACACCGAGCGGACCGCGAATCCGTGCCGCTCGAGGACGGCAGGCAGGTCGATCGGCCGGCAGTCGAACACGCCCGGCGCGAGGCGGTGGAAGCGGTCGTAGACCGCGACCGAGAGGCGATCTTCGCGAGACAGCGAGAGGACGCCCAGCCGTCCGTCCGGCACCAGGACGCGACGACACTCCGCGAGGACCGTCCGCATCTCCTCGCGAGAGAAGAGTTCGAGCGTAAACGACAGCACGACCGCGTCGACGGAGTCGTCGTCGACGTGGCGCATATCGCGGGCGTCACCGTGGATCAGGAGCGCCCGATCGCCAAAGCCACGCGTCTCGAGTCGGTCGCGAGCGAGGTCGATCATCCGCCCGGAGACGTCGAGGCCGATCACGACACCCTCCGGTCCCACGCGGTCGCCGAGCGCGACGAGCGCCGATCCCGGCCCGCAGCCGACGTCGAGGAGGGTCTCGCCCTGCTCGAGGTCGAGGGCAGTGACGAGGCGCTCGAGCGGGCCACGCTCGAACCAACTCACGTAGCGGTCGTAATACGGCGCGATCCGGTCGTATCGCCGTGCGGCATCTGCATCCGAACGGATCGCCTCGAGGAGGCTCATACGGACGGTCGGTGGCGACGACGCGTAAATCCCCCGCGTGGGTGACGTACGCTCGATCGGGCGGAAGTCGATCCGACGCGCGAAACGACCACGCCTCGCGACTGCTACGCGAATGCGTGATAGTCACACACTGTACGATACGTTGAAGGTTTTGCGTCGCCTCGTATCCAACACGATGATGCTCCCGACGCACGCCCTCGGCGGGATGGCACTCGCGTTGCCACTCGTCGCCGTGGCACCCGAATTCGCCCCCGTCGCGTTCGTCGCCGGGTTCCTCGGTGGCGTCTTCCCCGACCTGGACATGTACGTCGGTCACCGGAAGACGCTTCACTTCCCGGTGTACTTCTCTGCGCTGGCTGTCGTGGCGGTCCTCGCGGCGCTTTCCGTGCCGACGGCTGCGACGGTCGCCGCGGCCACGTTCCTGCTCGGCGCGGCGATTCACGCCGTCTCGGACGTCTTCGGCGGCGGACTCGAGTTGCGGCCGTGGGAGGGTACCTCCGACCGTGCGGTGTACGACCACTTCCGCGGTCGGTGGATCGAACCGCGTCGCCTGGTCCGGTACGACGGATCGCCGGGCGACTTCCTGCTGTCGCTGACGCTCGCGGGGCCGCTCCTGGTGACACTCGAGGGGACGCTCCGGGGCGTCGTCCTCGCGGCGCTGGCCGTCGCGGCCGTCTACACCGCCGTTCGGCGCGTCCTGCCGACGATGGCGACCGTCCTCGTCGGCGTGCTGCCGGCGGAACTACGCTCGTACGTTCCGATGCGGTACCTCGAGGACGGGCACTGACTCGAGCGAGCACCCGGCGAGACGCCAGTCGAGTAGCGTCGGACGAAAATAGCCAATAGCTGGCGACGAACGCGCAGGCTCTACTGTCGGCGTCCAGGCGTTATCCCTGACCGACCATCCGCTCTTCGTCTTCCCACTCCTGCTCGCGGAGTTCGTACTTCTGGAGTTTGCCGGTCGCCGTCTTGGGCAGTTCTTTGACGTACTCGATACGACGGACGACCTTGTACCCCGCCAGGTTCTCGCGTGTGAACTCGGTCAGCTCCTCGGGCGAAACCGGCGGATTCTGCGGGTCGTCGTTCGAGGGGACGACGAACGCTTTGGGCGTCTCACCCCACTTCTCGCTCGGCGCGGGGATCACGGCCACGTCGGCGACCGCGTCGTGGTCGAACAGCGTGTCCTCGAGTTCGATACTCGAGATGTTCTCGCCGCCCGAAATGATGATGTCCTTCTCGCGGTCCTGGATCGCGATCATGCCGTTCTCGTTGACCACGGCGAGGTCGCCGGTGTGGAACCAGCCCTCGCGTTTCTCGTTGAACGCCTCGTCGGTCTCCTCGGGTTTCTCCCAGTATCCTTCCATGACCTGGTTGCCACGGACGAGGATCTCGCCGATCGTTTCGTCGTCCCATGGAACCTCGTTGCCGTCTTCGTCGACGACCTCGACCTCGGTCGCGAGCGGAGCGATCCCCTGGCGCTTTTTCAGGGCGAAGCGGGTGTCGCTGTCTTCGTCGATCAGCCGGCGGGTCGCGGACGTGCCGATGAGCGGGCCCGTCTCGGTCGCACCGTAGAGCTGGCGGAAGTGCCACCCGAACTCCTCTTCGACCATCTCGATGACGGCCTCCGGCGGCGCGGCACCGGCCGCGGTGACGCGCATCGGGTTGTCGCCCTCGGTCTCGACGTCGTTGTCCTCGCGGTACTCGCCGAGCATGCTGAGCACCGTCGGCGCACAACAGAGGAAGGAGACGTCCTCCTCGACGATGTCCTCGAAGATCTGTGCGGGGTCGACGCCGCGGGTGCAGACGTGTTTCGCGCCCATGCCCGTGATGGCGTAGATGTGCCCCCAGCCGTTGACGTGGAACATCGGCAGCGTCCACAGGTAGACGTCGTCGTCGGTGATCTCGTGGTGGATCGTCACGAGCTGGGCGTGCAGCGACTCGGTCCGGTGGGTGCGCATGACGCCCTTCGGATCGCCGGTCGTCCCAGAGGTGTAGTTGATCGTGATGACGTCGTCTTCGCTCATCTCCGGCCGATCGTACTCCGGCTCGGCGTCGTCGATGAGCGCCTCGAAACTCTCCCAGTCGCCGTCGACGGCCTCTGGGTCGTTCGTGATGAACGTCTCCGTCGGAACCTCGTCGCGGATCGCCTCGATCTTCCCGGCGTACTCGTAGTCGGCGTAGATCGCGTCCACGCCCGCGTCGTTGAGCATGTACTCGTAGTCGTCGGGCGTCAGTCGGTAGTTCAGCGGCGCGTGGACCGCGCCCAGTTGCATGATCCCGTAGGCCGCCTCGAGGTGGTAGTGCGTGTTGGGGTCGAGCACCGCCACGCGGTCGCCTTTCTCGATGCCACGTTCCTGCAAGACCGCAGAGAGTCGATCGGCCCGGTCGCCGAACTCGTCGTAGGTGTACCGCTCGCCGGTCGTGGCGACGATCGCCTCTTCGTCACCGTAGTACTTGCGCGCCCGGTCGAGGAAATCTGTAACCAGGAGTGGAACTTCCATACTCGAAACCTCGAGGATAGTTCGTGATACTCTTTACGGATGGGGCCACAATCGCGTCGAGCAGGATCGACAGACGAAACGAGGGAAAGAATCGTGGCAAGAACGATCACCCGAGGCGCGACCGTCCGAACGGCGGGGCGATCCACCGTCGACCGCGGCCGACTCACAGTTTGTGCCACGCGTCGTCGTCGTCCGAGTCGGGAAGCGACTCCGACGGCTCGTCGGCCGCGCCGAAGAGATCGGACGACGGAGAGTCGCCGTCGGTCCCGGAGAGTCGGTCGTGGTCGAACTCGACGCCAGAACCGTCCTGGTGGCTGTCGATTTGGATCTCGGGCCAGGCCGTCCCCTCCCAGGTGCCCTGGTCGCTGTAGTAGTAGACCACGTCGTCGCTGACGACCGCGAACAACCCGCGTTGCCGGTCGTGCACGACGCGCTCGTTGGTGTCGATCGCGACGTCGACGACGTCCTCCAGGGTGTCGAGTTCGATCTGGTGGTCGCCGATCCACATCGGAATTCGGCCACGGGAGATCCACTCCGCGTACCGTCGTTCGTGGACTGCCCGGCGTGCCGACTCGACGTCGACGTCCGCTCGAGTGTAGACGAACGCGGCAGCACCGAACGATCCCACCGCGAGTACCCCCAGCAAGCCGACGAGCGCGGGATTTGGCGACTCGGTCACCTCGACCTCGGCGGTCTGGGGGTGACTCCGTTCTGCAGAGAGCCCTCCGTCGAACCAGTAGGCGTCGTCGGTGACGTGAAGCGTCGTCGACGACGTCAGGTTCCCCGCGTTCGACCCGGTATCGTACGCCGTCCGCACGTCGACCGAGGTCGTCACCGACCCCACGCCGGCGAGCTCGCGCTCGAGCGTGCGCTTTCGCTGGGCGATCGGTTCGACGTCCAGGGACGTCGACGACGTCCCCACGCCGTCTTCGACGCTCGCCGTCGCTCGCTCCTCGACGTGAACGTCTTCCCAGAACACCTCGCCGTTTCGGACCGCTTCGAATCGCACTGTGATCTCGTGGACGACCTTCGTCTCGTCGGTCGGGACAGCCGTCCGCGGCGCGAGGGTCACCGACGGCGACGCGTTCAGCAGGTAGACGGGATTGTTCTCGAGGTCCGATCCTCCTCGCCAGGTCCCGTCGTCCCAGAACCCGCTCTCGACGACCTCGGCGCGCGTGTCGACGTCGGTCGCGACGCGCTCCTGGCCGACCTCTTGCGTGACGGTCGTCGTCGACGGCGTCGCGACGACCCACCCTGCAGCAGCGACGGAGAGCACCCCGACGGCGACCAGCGCGATCAACAGCGACCGACCGTGTCTGGCGATCAGCAGATCGACACGTGGATTCTCGATCACGTCACTCACCTCTCGAGCGTCGCCTGCCGTCGACCGGCGTCGACACGTGATCGACCGTCCGTAACGCGACGTCCCCCGACCGGTCCGATCCCGTGTCGTTCATCGGTTCGTGTGTGTTTCCAAACAGTATAGTCATGGTGGTTCTTCGATGTCGTCACCGCCATCGCCGCAGTTTTCGCTCGATTCGAGTCGACAGTGGGACGTGGTCGCCAGCACTTCGAAGCCGCAGGTCGCCACCGCCGAACACCGCGAGGACGACGGCGACGGTGACGCCGACGACGACCGCGTCGACCGCAGCGATCGCGACGAGCGGGTGAACCGCGTGGAGCCGCCCGAGAACCGACGGCGGCAACACGGCGAGATAACGGTATTCGCCGACGTGGCGAACGTAGTCGCCGGTCTCGTCGGGGGCGGTCAGCGTGACCGTCACCGTCGTCGTCGTGCGACTGCCGACGGTCACTCGCCCAGGATCGACCGCGACACCCTCGCTTTCGGCCTCGAGGACGACCACTACCGGGACGAATCCGGCGTTGTCGACGGTCCGCGACAGCTCGGTCGTCTCGCCGGGGGCAACGATCTGTGGGTCGTCGGTCGGATCGTCGGTGCTCACGAGGCCGTACTCCGTGACGCCCGACGGGGCCACCATCGCCGCGGTCGCGACCGTGACGAGGACGACTACAATCACCCCGAGTGTCGCACGCAACGCGAGCACGTGCTCCCGGGACGTCGACCGACTCGTCTGTCGCTGTGTCGGTCCTAACCGATCGAGCAGGAGGCCGACGCCCAGCAGCGCGACTCCGAGCCCGACCAGCAGCGATCCCAGGTCGTCACTCGAGGCAGAAGTCGTCAGCCCGACCGTCGACGCCAGGATACCGTACCCCGACTCGAGGACGCCGTGGATCCCCATGATGACGGCCCCGAGATGAGGGATCGTCACGACCTCACCGTTTATCTGCAACGCGACGGCGACGATCTGGGCGTCCGACACGGGGGGTTCGCCGCCGTCCTGGTCGGTGAAGGGGTTCGCGTCCCCCTTCGTGACGTACCCCTCGTCGGTGACGCCGACGACGCGGTGAGTCGTCAGCCCGCCGCCGTGGAGTTCGTCCGCGTCGAAGACGACGACGTCGCCCTCCTCGATCGGTCCGGCGACGACGCCGGGGATCGCGACGAAGCCGTCGCCGGCGTCCATCGTCGGCTCCATGCTGCCCGTCGCGACGTACCCCAGCAAGATCGGCTGGCCGAGCACCTGTCCGAGGACGAGCAAGACGACGACCGCGGCGACGACGAGACCGACCGCTCGGCGTGCGATCGTCCCGCCCGTCATACTCGGTCGAACCCCCCACGCATGGTCGATATTTCGCGTCTGCCGGTCGACGTGACGTCGCGTGCACCTGCCAACGTAACTTCTCCAGATACCCTACATGTCACTCGGAGCGAGAGGGGTCTAAGGTTTACGGCCGTTCGACGTGGTACGGTCCTCGAATCGACGTCTCACCGCCCGAGTCGGCGGGACACCGCCCCCAGCAAGAACAGCGAGGCGACCATCGCCGGTGGGACGACCGCCACCACGGTCGCACTCGCCAGTTCGCGATTGCCGACCGAGACACTCGATTCGACGACCGTGACCGTCCCCGCGTCGACGCCGTCGACCGCGACGTCGTAGGTTCCGGGCTCGGTGGGTCGCCACTCGAACGTCACCGTCGTCGCCTCGCCGGGCGAGAGCGCGAACGCGTGGGTGTCGACGACGGCCCCGCCGACCGCGAGTTCGCCCGTCGCCTCGAGCGAGGCGTTGCCCTCGTTTTCGAACGTGGCTGTCACGACGATCGACTCGCCGGGCGGGATTCGGTCTGCTGCGAGCGTGACGTCGGTCACCGCGACGTCGGGGTGCGAGACGACCACCGTCCGAAAGACGCCACCGACGCCGACCCTGACCGACCCCGTTCGGACTATCGGCCGTTCGAACGCGACCGTCTCGGTCTCGCCCGGCCTGACGGTCACCACCTGCTCGTCGACGACCCGCCCGTCGACGGTCAGTTCGGCGATCGTCGTCCTCGTCACGTCGTCGTCGTCGTTCGCGTAGGTCGCCCGCACCGTCACGGCGTCGCCGGGATCGAGGACGGTCGGCGACACCTCGAGGTCCGTCACCTCGAGCGACGACGAGGCGTCGTCCTCGTCGTCGTCCGCGTACCGGACGTGAACCGAAAACGACTCGCTCGCGTCCGTCGCGACGTGCGTATCGACCGCGACGCCGACGGCAGCCGTGTCGCCGGCTGACAGCTCGAGCGGACTCGAGGCGTCGATCGTCGCAGTCGGGTCGCTCCCCCGGTAGAACGCCACCCCCGCCACCTCGTGGTCGATCCACACCGCCCCAACGTCGTCGGTCGCCGTGATCGTGAACACCGCGTTCGCAGTCGTCACCGCGTCGTCGTTGAGCCGCTCGAAGTCGACCTCGAGTTCGCCGCTCTCGAGCGTGGCGTACGTGCCGTTCGACGAGGACGAGGGCTCGAGGACGACCGCACCGGTGGCGTCGTGCTCGAGGGGGATCGCGGCGGTCGGAGCCGCGAGACCGAGTGTAAGAACGAGGGCGACGACGAGAGTAGGTTTGAGCGGGGACACGTTGTTCACCTGCTGAGGGATCGGAAAGCGGTTCCGTACTCGAAGGAAAAATCAACTAGCCGAATTAAGCGACACAGACGTTACGAACTCTCTTCAGCGTGGATGGTAACATCAGTATTCCCGTCTGCAGTGTAGGAGTCGTCGGTATCCACGATAACATCGATGTTTGTAGAGTCGCTTCCGGAAAGCGGCTCATGGTCGTTCACGTTGAACGTGACTTTTGCCCCGTCGAGCGTGATAGTCGTCGAATCGCCTGCGAGAGTGTCACTCTCGTTACTAACACTGATATCAACAGTGCTTTCTCCCTGGTTCTGGATCTCAACTAATTGATTAAGCGTGGTCGTCGCATTCTCGTTGAAGCCACTACCACCAAAATCGGTTGTACCATTTTGACCGAGGTCAAACGTGAGTGATCCATCACTATCGTTGGAAATGTAGGCACTTCCTTTGTAGTCGTCACCGGGAGTGATCGCGAGGTACGCATCCGCGTCACCAGCCGTTTCAACACTCACACCACGATCCGCCTCGACGGTCGAGAACGCACCCGAACCGACGACGGCTCCGCCGATAGCGATGATCAATCCGAGTCCGATCAGAACGTTCTTGCGATTTGTTCTCATGATTATGTATTACCTGTGTTTGTCCCGCACCGGCAACCGTATGCGTCGATTACCGGACGGCTTCTATCTCTATACTAGCGTCCTACCCACTTTGTATTGAGTAGCCAGAATCGCCGCACGGCGAGCGATACCTCCGTTCAAGCCCGTCTTGAACGCTCGAGCGTCGCCACCGATCGACCCAAGACCAGCCTGAAAGATATGTGACAACGAACGACAGTACAGAACGCTTATACATCGATGCGCCCTAGTTCGGCGTAAGGGGGATGGCGACGAAGTCCGAAAGCACGATCGAGCGGGGGGAGATCTTCGACCTGCTGAGTAACCACCGGCGGCGGTACGCCATCCACTACTGCAAGCGCGAGGACGAACCCGTCGAACTGGGCGACCTCGCCGAACACGTCGCCGCCTGGGAACTCGACAAGGACGTCGCCGAACTCACCTCCGCCGAACGCAAGCGGGTGTACACGTCACTCCAGCAGACCCACCTGCCCACGCTCGAGCGCGCGGACATGATCGAGTTCGACGACCGAACGATCGAGTTGACCGACGAGGCGTCCGACCTCGAGGTGTACCTCGACGTCGTCCCCGGCGACTCGATCCCGTGGGGGCTGTACTACCTCGGCCTGTCGGCGGTCGGATTCGTCGTGATGGCAGGCGTGTGGCTCGAGGTGGTGCCGACCGAGACAGTGCCGGCGGTCGGCTGGGCGACGCTCGTCGTCGGGCTGTTCGCGGCGTCGGCAGTCGTCCACGTGGTCCAGAACCGACGGATGCGACTCGGCGAGATGGAACGACCACCCTGACACGAAGCCACGCTAGTCAAATCGATAGCACGTAAAGTTGACGCGCGGTATCACACGAACCCCACTCGAGATCCACACCAAACGCCAGTGACGATATGAAGACGATCACGAAACTCGGACTCGGACTCCTCGTCGTCGGAGCAGCCGTACTCGTTACGTCGAGTGGTGCGTTCGACTCGCTGTCTGCTGACCGTGGAATTGGCGTCGAGACCGCACCCGACGCGGACGCGTACGTGGGACTCGAGTACCCCGAAGCCGATCAAGCGCGAACGATTCGACTGGAAAGCAGCACCGCAGATAGCGGTGGCTTCTGTGTTTTGTATTCCTGTGACCCCTATCGCTACGACGATGTCGACGTCGTCGTGATCACGGACCAAACGGCGTCGGGAAATCTCGCCGTCGAGGACCTCACTGTCGTTTCAACTGGCGACGACGTGACAGCCGCGATCAATGAGGAATACGGGGAGAACAGTCTGAGAGTCGTCAGAGGGGACTTCGAGTGTCAGGTGGATCCCGTCTTCTTAGGCTACGGAACCCAGCAGGCAGCCACCGCGACGCTGACGATATCGCTCGAGGCAAGCGACGGGTCGTTTTCGACCACGCTCGAGCGGGAAGTCACCGTCGAATGCGTGCCCGATTGATAGCCAGTGATCCGTCTGACACGGTCTGCTGTAACGATTTACCGGCGATCGCTCGAAGGGGGCTGCGATCACCAGTAAAGTATCACAACAACCGTATGACAATACTGAGATCGATATTATCCGAAACAACGGCGGATCCAACGTCACGGTGCCGAGTGGTGGCGACAACAGTCGATATTTGCGCAGGAAGGCAACTGTCGCGGCGTAACGGCCACGGAAGAACACTTCGGCGACGCTCATCTCCGACTGCAATCAAAATGGTCTACCAGAAGAAAGTGGGTCGCCAAGAAGTGGCAGGCCACCGGTAGCAAAACCAACAACGAGACCGATCGGAGTTTGCGATCTATCTGGTATCACAGCCGAGGGTCGGACGTGGACTTCGTTTCAAGCCCTGCTTGACGCCATCTGTGTATTGCTGAAATCATAATATATCGTCACAGTATATATAAGAAGACTGTATATGTGGAAGTAATAAAATGGTCCTCGGGACAGATTTCGGTAGCGACGACCCTTCCGAACGTGGGGCTGCACCCCTGCTTGGAATCGTACTGCTCTTCGGGATGGTGTTTATCGGTGTCACCCTCCTGTTTATTACAGGTACTGCACTGCTCGATTCGCTCGAAAGCGAGGGAAACGCAGAGCGGGCACACCAGTACATGAGCCAGACGGACAAGGTGCTTTCGACGGCGGCGGTCACCGAAAGCGTTCACCAGCTCGACGTCCCACCAGGTGCTGATACTCACGGACATAAGTACGTAAAGACATCTGGCACGTTGATCTCGTCCAGTGCACAGAGAGCAGCATCACGAAGTTCGTCAAGCGTTTCGAATAGGCGGTTGCCGAGTGATTGATCGAGTTGTCGCCAGCACTCTTCCGCGGGGTTCAGCTCTGGTGAACCCCGCGGAAGGTAACACAGTTCGATCGGAGTACCTTCAACGAACTCTTGGACTCTGTTCGCCGTGAAATACGAGGCGTTGTCGAGGACAACGCAGATTTTCGGTCGTGTCCCAAACTCGTCTAGAGTCGTAACTGACTCCTGTGGAAACAGGGTCACCTCTGGTATCCACCCCGAAGTGACCCATGCACGCCACAATCGACGCGCAAGTCACGGTTAGTATCGACTTAGACAAAACGCTACCGCTTGCCACTCTCGCTGAATCTTTTACAGAGCTTCACCTCGAGGCGACGATCCTCGAGGAGCTTGTCAAAAGCCTCGACGAGCGCCTCGTCGAGGCGTACTGTGGGGAGAAGCACGCGCGCGGAAACGGCGATCGCCGTTTCCAGCGCGCCGGAACCTCAACACGAACAGCTGTGACAACCGCAGGAGAGCACGAATTCACCCTTCATCACGTCAAAGATACCGCTGCCACCGGTGACAATCCTACCTACTTCCGCCCTCTCGAAGATCTCATCAAATTCGACGGGCAGCGCATCTATCAAGAGGATATTTCACTCCAGAGTACCGAACTCGCTACGTCGCTCAGCTTTCGTGATGCCGTCGCCCACGGCGACGGCTTCACTCCGATGCCTTCGAGAACGACGATCAACCGCCGAGTCCGTGAGTACGGCAGCAAACTCGGTGACTTCGTTCGTGATCGGCTTCCTGGGACGAATGCAGACACTGTCGTTCCTGACGGAACGAAGTGTCATAGCCAGGACGATCACTGCACGTACCACGACGTCAACGTCACTCTCGGACAGATCACCGAAGACAACGCGGAAACCACGCTCTTAGACGTCAATGTCAACGAGCCGTGGGACGATACAGCAGAAGATCTCGAAGAGAACGAGGCGATCACTGACGACGCGACGGTCGTCAGTGACGCCGAGGAATCCCTCGTCGACGCCTTCGAGACCAGCTATCGATCTCATCAGCTCGATCTCGTTCATGTCGGTCGAACGCTTGGATACAAGCTGTGGAAGGACGGTACCTTTTCGCTCGAAACGCGGAAAGCGATCGCCTCAGACGTCACAAACGACTTGTTCCATCTGAAAAACTCGGTTGCGCTCCATGCACCGAGGAATGAGCGTTTGGCGATCCGCGAGCGGATCGCCCAAACGCTCGAGAACCTCACGAAGGAGGCGTGGCGCTTAGAGCAACAGGACTCTCCAAAAGCAGCGGCGTACCTCCGAAAATGGGCAGAAGCAACCGTCACGTTCGCCGAACTCGCACTCGAGGGACAAGAGGTTCTGTGGACGTCGAACGTGGTCGAACGAGCCATGGGCGAAATCTCGAAGCGGTGTAAAAACCAGTGGATGAGATGGACAGAGTCCGGCTTAGAATCGCTCCTCTGGCTCAATCTCGTGAGATATGCCGAGTCCGAGCAGTTCGCGGCGTTCGCCGACGAACTGCTCGAGCGTTCAGCCAAAACAGCCATCACATTGGAGGTGTCAGTTGACGCTACCAGAGGCGAACTCTAGACGAGTTTGTGACGGGACCAGATTTTCTCGCCGAACTCGGTCTGGAGAGCGTCCAGAAAACGAATCGTCGTGTCGCTGTTGAAGTTCTCTTCGCAGGGGAGAAAGAACGTCTCATCAGTATCGCTGACTGCACCGAGAAGTTTGATGCTGTCCCACGCGCCCGTCACCGGGAGTGACGGGCGCTCACCCTTGGGAAACCATGCGTGAATCAGTGTCGAGAGAACCTGTCGCGTCTGATCAATGGCTAAGATCGTGTATTCGTCGTCCAGGTTGTCGCGCTTTTTTTGAACCCGTCTTGCCATGCTTCCTGTGCTCTCTCATCGGATTTGTGAAACTCCGGCCGGGCTGTCTTCCAGGACAGCCCGGCCTCGGTCATCAATCGTCGAACGTGACGCTCACTGTACTCAACGTCGAATTCCTCGGCGAGATAGTGACGAGCTAGTGGAACGGACCACGCAGGCGCGTCAAGTCCAACTTCCTCTGGAGACTTGTGAAGCGCTTCAACGAACTGTTCATGTTCTTTGTCGGAGAGTTTTGAGGGCCTTCCTGAACGGTGCTCGTCGTAGACGACCTCCTCGAACGGCTCGTCGGCGAGCCGTTCGAGTCGATCAAGCCACCGCGAGAGCCAGCCAGCAGTGTATCCATAGCGTTCAGCGACCTCTTGTAGCGTTGCACCGTCTTCTTCAAGGTAATTGATCGCCGCCATGAGCCGTTGTGATGGCTTTTTTCCCTCGACCTCCGCCAAGACCTGGCGGAGGTCTTCGGTAGAGACGTTGTCGAGAGAGGTCATATCGGAGTAACGTGCTTTTCTTTGAAATATTTTTGGCTGACAGTATGAGGCATCGATCGTGGACGACGGCGAGATCGAAGTCGTCTGGTACAACGCGAGCGCGTCGTCCGATCCACCGTGGGACGACGAGAGCCTGGGATGTACTGCCCCAGAGAACGTCTCTGGCGAGCTGAACGCACTCGAGTACGAACTCGACGGCCGAACGATCGCCCATCAGGGCGGCGGCGTCTGGGAGCGAAAGAACGGTGCGACGACGGTCGTCTCGGGGCCGAACGTCGGGTACGACGGCGAGACGCTCCAGCTCAAGATCATGCAGCTCGAGGAGGGCAAATTCGATGGTGAGTTGACTGCACGGGCCAATCACAGCAAGTCGACGGCGTTGACGCGTGAACTCAAGGGCGCGGGCGACGACTGCCGGGACAAGGGCGACGTTGCGCTCAAAGTTCAGAGTTCCTACCACGACGGCTGGTACGAGCACTTTCAGGACTCGTTCGACACGAGCGACGGCAACGTGACCGTCAAATCCGATTCTGAGACGAGCGAGGACGAAACTGTCGTTGTGGTGATCGAGGGCGTGCGAGAGACGGTCGAGAATCCGACGTTCGTTGTTGCAGAGGACAAAGGGCTGAAAGAGCCGGGAAAGGGTGGAGATCCGATCGATCCGCCAGTTCTCAGTAACGAGTCTTCTGCGTTCCGAATTGGCGGCATGATTGAGAACGTTGGTGATGAAGTGGACACCCAGGACGTCGGGATAACGATCGAAGACGAGAGCGAAGACGGATACAGCGATGACGTGGAGTTGACACTCGATCCCGAAGAGGAACAGGATATTTCCGAACCGAGCCTGATTGGTCAGTTCCCGTCACCTAGCTCAGCGCACTTCGAGTTCACGGACGGCGAGACTTACGAGTACACAATCTGGACCGAGGACGACGAACTCGACGAGCCAGGGTCGTTCTACTTCGGCAAGAAGGGAACGCACCTCGACCTGACCAACGACGACGTCGAAACGAGCGAAGAGGACGGCAACGTAACGATCAGCGTCGACGTGCGGAACGTCGGCATCGAGAACGCGACGAACGCCGACGTCACCCTCGAGTTCGACGACCTCGACGTCAGCGATAACCAGACGTTGGACGTCGAGTACGGCGGTACCGGCACCGTCGAGTGGACGGTGAACAAGAGTGCCCTGCCGGCGGGAGAACACGACGTCACGATCGACACCGGCGACGAAACCGCCTCGGCCACGGTCGAGGGTGAGGCGACCGGCGAGGGGGGCGCGTTCGTCGTCGTCGAGGACGAAGGCGTCGGCGAGGATCAGCTCGTCGCGGACGACGGGACGATGTTCGAGGTGAGTGCCGCCGTCCAGAGCACGTACCCGACCGACGACGTGAGGCGGAACGTCACGCTGACGATCCCGAATGCGAGCGTGAACGTCGACGAGCCGGTGACACTCGACAGCGGCGAACGCGAGACGGTCACGTTCGACGTCGACCCAGACGCACACGACTTCGACCACGGACGCGCCTACGAGTACGACGTCCAGGCCGACGGAACCGGCCTGAACGAAACGGGGCGGTTCTACTTCGGCAAACCCGGTAGCGAGTTCGAACTGTCGAACGCGAACGCGTCGGACGGCGACGACGAAATCGTGCTCACAGCCGACCTGCACAACACGGGCGTCGACGACGACGAACAGAACGTGACCCTCGAGCTCGATTACCGGGGCGACCTGCCGGACGAACTCGAGGACGATCCCTATGCGGAGCCGATCGACGCGGGAAGCACCACCGAGTGGGCGTTCGGAAAGAACGACACCATCGAACTGCCGATCAACGAGAGCGTGCTCATCGACGGGACGTACGACGCGACGATCAAGACCGAGGACGACGAGGTCGATGTGAGGTTCAACGTGACTGCCGGCGTCGACCCTGGTCGGGTCGGACTCGGTGAGGTCGAGAACGCGACCGTCGATATATCTGTGTTGAGTTCGCAAGTCTCCGGTATCTATGGAGGAGATCATGGGCTTGGAACCATGACGCTCGAAGTTCTCACTGAACGGGATGGGGAAACGAACACGGAACACGTGTTCGAGAATCCTGAAAACGGGAGCAATATTAACACGTACCCGACGTGGCAGGACAAGAGTCACCACGTCTACAACACGACGATAGAGATTGAAGAAGAAGCGACACTGACGCTCGCATCCAAGTCGTACGGCCTACCAGGACAGACAGCGGGGTGTGAACTAAGCGAAGAGGTCCGTAGCACCTTCTTTGGAATTCCTACTAGTCACCATCAGTGGTGCGAGGACTTCGATACCTCTTCGACAAGCTACCTCGTCGATCCGGTCGACGCAACCGCCGACGAGCAAGAACAAAACCTCAGAGTTCGAACCGCGGAAAACAACGATCTCCCCAGTCTCCAACCCGGTAACGAAGAGCAAGAGAGTGTCGACGAGATTCTTTCGGATATCTCCGACCCTGCCATAGACCGCGACAATCTCTGGGAAGACGGTGAGCTTGACCTGAACGAAAATGAGTTCATCTTCCTCTTCGAGATGACCACCGAATGTGGGATGTTTGACTCTGGTTGCAATGCCGACGATGACGATATCGATGCGCTGTGGGAGAGTGCACAGCAGCAAACTAGTGCTGGCGACCCGAACTTCAACGACCTGATCGTCTACGTCGAGGTCGAACGGGCAGACGTCGATCCCGGAAAGCCGAGCATCACGATCAGTCCTAGTGGTGGCGACGGACCCGATGTCGACCCCGGCGACGGGAGTGACGTGGGCGGCGTCGACGATCCCGACGTTGATCTCGGCGGCAGTGCCAGCGACGGTGGCTCCCCGGACCTCGGACCCGGCGAATCCGACTCGGACAACGTGGGCGGGTCGGACACGGTGATTGACGATACCGGTATCGACATCGATTCCGATCACATCGTCGTCGGGTAAGACCGCATCGACGTCAGCTGACGATCGTTCGGTATCCCGGAGCGGAAACGATCCTCGAGACCAACCCGAACGCCTTTTCACGCCCGACCGCAGACATCGACCCATGGCGACCGAATCGATCAGCGACCGACGCGAGCACGTCCGCTCGATCGGCGTGACGGCACTCGCCGCCCTGGCTGGCATCGGGTCAGCGCTGCTCTCCGCGACGATCACGAGCGGGATGGCAGCCGGCGAGGCGGCGGGCGATCAGCGGGCCCAGTTTATCGTCCTCGGGGCGATCCTCGTGCAGTTCCTGCTAATCAGAGTCACGGGGATCTACGACGAGGACGAACTCGGGCCGAAACACTACCTGTTCGTCGCGTTCATGACCTTCTCGCTGTGGTACGTGACGTGGGGAATCTTGCTGACGACGAGTGCATAAACGATGGCAGACGATAGCATCGCCGTGGTCGACCTGGATCGGTGCCAGCCAGACCGCTGTAACTACGAGTGCAAGAACTACTGTCCGCCCAACCGGACGGGCAAGGAGTGTATCACGCTCCGGGGCGAGGAGACCGACGAGGGCCAGCCAGATCAGGTTCGCATCTCCGAGGAGATCTGTCTCGGCGAGACGTGTGGGATCTGCGTCGAGAAGTGTCCGTTCGACGCCATCGAGATCATCAACCTCCCCCAGGAGCTGCAGGACGATCCCGCCCACCGCTACGGCGAGAACGCCTTCTCGCTGTACGGTCTGCCTGCCCCCCAGGAGGGCCAGGTGACGGGTATCCTCGGGCCGAACGGGATCGGGAAGACGACCGCCGTCCGCATCCTGGCGGGCGAACTCGAGCCGAACCTCGGTCGCCACGACGACCCGCCGGACTGGGACGACGTCCTCGAGGCCTACCGCGGCACGGAACTCCAGGATTACATCGCCGCGGTGCGTGACGGCGAGATCACGGTCGCCCGGAAGCCGCAGTACGTCGACCAGATACCGAACCAGTTCGACGGCAACACCCGCGAGTTACTCGAGCGGACGAACGAACGCGACGCACTGGAGTCGCTCGTCGAGCGGCTCTCGATCGGTCCCGTCATGGACCAGTCGATCGACGACCTCTCGGGTGGCGAACTACAGCGGGTCGCACTCGCGGCGACGCTCGCGCGGGATACCGACTTCTACTTCCTGGACGAGATCACGCCGTACCTCGACATCGGCCAGCGGGTCACCGCGGCGCGACTCATCCGGGAACTCGCCGAGGAGGAGGGCAAGTCGATGCTGGTCGTCGAACACGACCTCGCGATTCTGGACTTGCTCGCGGACACGCTACACGTCGCCTACGGTGAGCCGGGTGCCTACGGTGTCGTCACGACGCCCAAGTCGGTCCGAAACGGCATCAACGAGTACCTCTCGGGGTACCTCGAGAACGAGAACATGCGGATCCGCCCGAACCCCATCGAGTTCGAGGAACACGCCCCGCGGGCGGTCGCGAGCGGTGACGTCTTAGTCGAGTACCCCGACGTCGCGAAGTCCTACGGCGAGGGCGAGTTCGGCCTCGAGGTCGAAGGCGGCGAGATCCGCCACAACGAGGTGCTGGGGGTCGTCGGCCCGAACGGGATCGGGAAGTCGACGTTCGCGAAGTTGCTGACCGGCGCGCTCGAGCCGGACGAGGGCGACGTCGACCTGGATCTCGAGATCTCGTACAAACCCCAGTACGTCACCATCGACCAGCACATGCGCGTCGACGCGTTCCTCTCGTCGATCACGGACCAGTTTGGCTCCTCGTACTGGAACACCGAGATCGCCCAGCCGCTGCAGCTAGAGCGGATCATGGAACAGAACCTCTCGGATCTCTCCGGCGGCGAGCGCCAGCGGGTGGCCATCGCGGCCTGTCTCTCCGACTCGGCGGACCTGTACTTACTCGACGAGCCGTCGGCTCACCTCGACGTCGAACAGCGTGTGCAGGCGACTCGCGCCATCCGGCGCTACGCCGAACAGCAGGACGCGACGGTGCTCGTGATCGACCACGACATCTACATGATCGACCTGCTCGCCGACCGGCTGATGGTCTTCGACGGCGAACCCGCCGTCCACGGTCACGCCGGCCGACCACAGCCGATGCGCGACGGCATGAACGACTTCCTGTCGAACCTCGAGGTGACGTTCCGCCGGGACGAACGCACCTCCCGCCCGCGAATCAACAAGCCCGACTCGCAGCTGGATCGCCAGCAGAAACGCGAGGGCGAGTACTACTACGCGCCCTGAGAGCGAGACGGACGAAGGGGAAGACGGAGTTCAGTCGAGGAGTCGCTGGCAGCTCCCACAGAGATTCTCTTCTTTGATGTCGACTTCGCGTACCGTCGGCGAGAAGTTCATCACACAGCGGTTGTTGTCGCAGTGCTCGAGGCCGTAGGTGTGGCCGATTTCGTGGACGATCTCCTTTCGAACGCGGTCCTCGAAGATGTCCGAGGCGCTCTTGTTCGAGAAGCCGCCGTCGCTCGAGGTCTGGAGCCGGTAGGTCGAGACGACGCTTCCGCTGCCGTCGAGGTAGGCGAGACCGAAGACGTAGTTTCGTCGGCGATAGAAGAGGTCGTGGGGGGTGATCGCGATGTTCTTGTCGCCGCGACCGACGCGTTCGGCGAGCTGGATGAACGTCTCGGCACAGTACTGGTTCCGCCCGGAGTCGTACGCGCCGTTGGGGACCGACTGCGAGTCGTTGACCGTGACGTCGCAGTCGTAGACCGACCGCAGTGCGGAAGAGGCCGCCCGCTTGACCTCCGCGGGGACGTTGCCGACCGGCACGATGTCGACGAGCATATGGCAACGTCTATGGCGGCACGTATCATAAACGTCCCGCCGTGGCACACTCTCGCCGGAATTGCGAGGCAATCATTGATTACCTCACGAGGTACGACGAGGTCGTCGAGGTGGGGATCGGGCGTCGAACTGACGTCGCGAACGCGCTCGTAAAACGGGGCGTTTCCGTCACCGCGACCGACGTCCACCCTCGCGAGGTTCCCGACGGGGTCGCGTTCGTCGTCGACGACGTCGTCGATCCCGACCTCGCGGTCTACGCGGACGCCGACGCGATCTACGCGCTCAACCTCCCGCCCGAACTGCACAGACCAGCGCTCGAGGTCGCCCGTCGCGTCGACGCCGACTTCTGCTTTACGACGCTTGGCGGCGACCAGCCGACGATTCCGGTCGAACGAAAGACGATCCCCGGAGACACGCTGTACGTGGCTCGAGACCGCCCCCGGTAGCTGGAAGTCGACACGCCCATAGCCTCCGACCTCGTCGCCTCGGTCATGAACGTCGACGCCGTCGTACTGGACGTAGACGGGGTGCTCGTGGAAGTCAGCGATTCCTATCGTCGAGCGATCCTCGAGTCCGTCGAACGGGTTCACGGGCGGACGATTCGCAAGGAGGACGTCCAGCAGTTCAAAGACGCCGGTGGGTTCAACAACGACTGGGAGCTGACCTACGCGGCCGCCCTCTACGTGCTGGCCACCGGCGAGGGGTATCGCGCGTCGATCGACGAGTTCACCGACGCCATCGCCGCCGAGGGAGGCGGGCTCGAGGCCGCCGAGTCGGTCGTCCGCGAGGCGCTCGGCGCGAACGCGACCCAGCGCGTCCAAGAGCGCTGGAACCGCGAGGAACTCCGTGACGTGTTCCAGCAGCTCTACCTCGGGGCCGACCTCTACCGCGCTCTGGAGGGCGACGAACCGGAGCTCGAGACGGCGGGATTCATCCACGACGAGCCGGTCCTGCTCGCCGAAGAGACCCGGGAGCACCTCACGGAACACTACGACGTGGGCGTCCTGACAGGTCGTCCCGAAGCCGAGGCGGAGATCGCACTCGAGCGCGTCGGGCTCGAGGTGTCACTCGAGCATCGCTTCACGATGGACGACTGGGAGGAGGGCAAACCCCACCCGAACGCGCTGACGACGCTCGCGGAACGGTTTTCCGCCGACGCAGTGGCGTTCGTCGGCGACACGCTGGACGACGTCCGAACGGCGGTCAACGCGAGCGACGCGGATCCAGGCCGCGAGTACCACGGGATCGGCGTACTGACCGGCGGTCTGACCGGCGAGAATGGCCGCGAGAAGTACGAACGCGAGGGGGCAAGCGCCGTCTGCGAGTCGATCAACGAGCTTCCGGAGCTACTCAAGTCCTGATCCCTGCGGCTGCGCCCTCCCACTTTTTGCCCGGTCGCACCGTACTAGAGTAGAGCATTCATGTGTGACGAGTTCACACGCGGCGCGGGTGCGCTCCCCGGCGAACCGACTTCGGTGTGGCTCGCAACGACGCCCGACGCGGGGTACGACCCACTCGAGGGGAGCCTGTCGGTCGACGTCGCGATCGTCGGGGCGGGGATCACCGGTCTCTCGACTGCAGTTCAGCTCCGCGAGCGAGGGAAGACCGTCGCCGTCCTCGAGCGGGACCGAGTTGCGGCGGGCGTCACGGGCAAGACGACGGCGAAGCTCACGAGCCAGCACGGACTGATCTACGACCACCTGCGGCGAGAGTTCGGTCGCGAACGGGCCCGACAGTACGCCAGCGTGAACGAGGCGTCGATCGAGGAGGTCGCGTCTCGGGTCGAGGAGTCGGACGTCGACTGTGGGTTCGAGCGCCGACCAGCGTACGTCTACGGCGACGATCGGGACGCGATCGAACGGGAGGTCGACGCCGCCCGCGGGGCCGGCCTGCCGGCGTCGTTCGTCACGTCCGTCCCGCCATTCGACCAGGCGGCGTGTGCCGTCCGGTTCGACGATCAGGCGAGCTTCCATCCCCGGAAGTACCTCCTCGCGCTCGCCGACGACCTGCACGGCGACGACGGCGCGTCGATTTTCGAACACACGCGCGTCACCGACCTCGGTCCCGGAACGCCGTGTCGACTCGAGACGTCCGAGGGCGACGTGACCGCGGACGCCGTGGTCGTCGCGACGGGTTTCCCGATCCTCGATCGGGCGGGCTACTTCGCCCGGATGTACCCGAAGCGGTCCTACGTCCTCGGGGTACGGATCGACGGCGAGCCGCCGGAAGGGATGTACTACAGGTCGGGCGACCCCTACCGGACGGTCAGACCACATCGCGACGAGGACGACACGTACGTTCTCGTCGGCGGCGAGAACCACAAGACTGGACAGGGCGGCTCGACGGCCGAGCGATACCGCCGACTCGAGCGGTGGACGCGCGACCGCTTTCCCGTCGCGTCGATCGACTACCGGTGGTCGACTCAGGATTACGTGCCGGTCGACCGGGTGCCGTTCGTCGGGCGCATCGGCGCCGGTGCTGGAACCGTCTACGTCGCGACTGGCTTTCGTGGCTGGGGGATGACGAACGGCGTCAGCGCCGGACGACTGCTGGCAGCGGCGATCGACGGGCGAGAGCGGCCGGAACTCGGACTGTTCGACCCCCTCCGGTTTACGCCGAAGACGTCGTTGGCCGACACTGTCACCGAGAACGCCGACGCAGCCAGCCAGTTTGCCACCGACTGGCTCCGGAAGCTGCTCGCGCCCGACCTCGAGTCGATCGGGCGCGGCGAGGGAAACGTGATCCGACGGGGGCCGGAACCGATCGCGGCCGCTCGCGACGACGACGGCGAGCTCCACGCCGTCTCGGCGATCTGTACCCACATGTACTGTCTCGTCGAGTGGAACGACGCCGAGGGAAGCTGGGACTGTCCCTGCCACGGCTCGCGGTTCTCGCCCGACGGCGAGGTCCTCGAGGGACCGGCGACGGAGGACCTGCCGCGAAAAGACGACAGACGACGGTAACGAAATTGTTCCCACGTTCCAACAGGTTCACGTAGTAATACGTCGAATCGAGGGTCGAATGGGCCAGACCGGGAGAGCGAACGGCACCTCACTGCTGACCGGCCTCGGACGAGCGTTCGGAACGACCGTCGGAGTAGCCTGGACGACGATACTCGTCGGCGTCATGGTCGCCCGTGTCGCTGGCGTGACGGCAGCCGACCTCGAGAGCGTCGTCCCGCTCGAGGTCGTCGGAGCCGGCGTCCTCGTCCTCGCCGTCGGCCTCGCAAGCTGGCTCGAGGACGGCGGGTACGAACGGCTCGGCGCTGACCCGACGGGCGGCGCACAGTTCGCGTGGCTGGCATTTTTCTATCTGCCACTGGCGGTTCTGCCGCTTCGAGTCGGCCTCGGAGCGACGACCGCGGGCGGTCCGACTGGCGTCGCTGCCCTCTCGGTACAGCTGGGGTGTGTCGCTCTCGCCGTCTGGCTCTCGCTGTACGGCGGTCTCGACCGACTCGGACTCGAGACGCGACGCGTCGGCCACGCCGCGCTCGCGGGCGTCATTTTCGGGGTTCTCACTGCCGCGATCACGACGGTGCTCGAGCCGTCCGATGCGCTTGTGGCGCTCGTGGCGCTCGTCGCACAGCTTACCGCCCTGTGGGTCGCCGTCGGCGGCGTCGTCGATCGGCTCCGCCAGTGAATCAGACAGTGGCGTTACCCAACCCCGGATAGTCCACGACGATCCCGTCGACGCCCGCCGCCCGAAGCTGTGCGAACTGGAGCCAGTTCTCGACGGTCCAGACGTTGACCGTCCGGCCCTCGTCGTGAGCGACCTCGAGGACGTCGATCTCCGGCTCCGTCGCCGAGAATCCGGCGTACTGTTCCGTCGCCATCGCCGTGCCGGCGATCGCGTTCCGCGGCGGATGGATCGCCTCGCAGTCGTACCGGCGGGCGACCTCGAGGCCGTCTGAAAGTGAGCCCCAGACCAGGACGGCGGCGGCGTACTCGGGGGCGACGTCGCGGGCGGCCGCCAGCGCACCCTCACAGAACGACGAGAAGAGGACCTCGCCGCGGAAGGCGTCGCAGTCGTCGACGACGCGCTCGACGAACGGCTGCCACGCCTCGCGTCGCTTCTCGCGTGCGGTCTCGGAGAGTGCCTCGCCGAACCGCAGGTCCGCCCGCCCCGGATTCTTCAGTTCGACGTTCACGCCCATCGTCGACGGGACGACCTCGAGTAACGCCGCGAGCGTCGGCACCGTCTCGCCGCTCTCGAGGACCTCGGCCGCGCACACGTCCTCGAGCGGCGTCTCCCGGACGAGTCCCTCGGCGTCGGTGATCGGTCGGCCGTCGCGGGCCCCCTCGAGACGGTCGTCGTGGAAGACCACGGGCGTCCCGTCGGCCGCGGGCTGTACGTCGATCTCGATCATAGCGGTCCCGGGTCGATCGGCGGCGGCGACGGCCGCACCGACGGTGTTCTCGGGAGCGACGCCAGCGAAACCACGGTGGGCGATGACAGTGGGTTCGTCCATCGGGTCACTCGAGGCGGGCAAGCGAGTTGTACGTTCCCCCGCCCAGAGGTGCAGCGAGGAATCGCTCGACCCGGTGTTTAAGTACGATGACGCGGCCACCGCCTCCATGACCGGAGTGAGACGACAGTTGCGCGTCGCCGTGAGTACGGGACGTGCGCTCGCTTCCAACCCGTTCCTGCTCGCCTACCCGATCGTCGCCACGGTGCTCGCGCTGGGGCTGGCCGGCGCGTTGCTCGCGTACCCGCTCGCCGGCGCACTCGAGATCGTCCCCTACAGCAGCCGTGCCCTCGGCGTGGCCTTTCTCGCGTACCTCGTCGTCGTGCCCGTCTCGCTCTCGTTCGTGATGGTCGCGTTCACCGCCGAGGTGGCCCAGACGTACCGCGGCCAGCGCCCGATTCCGGGCGAGGGGATCCGCGTTGCGACCGACCGGATCGGTGCCGTCGTCCTCGCCGCGTTGCTCTTCGGGACCGGCGGGTACGCCGTCCGGTATCTCGGAATCGTCGGCCGCCTCGGCGAGTTCGCCGGCGTCGTCTCCTCGTGGGGGATTCGCATCGCCGGCACCTTCGTCTACCCCGCCATCGCGACGACCGACGGGGACACGACTGTGGCCCTCGAACGGAGCCTCCAGGCACTTCGAGCGGAGTGGGGCAGCGGAGTCGTAACGACCGTCGGCACACAGACGCTCGGCACGCTGCTCACCATGGCGGGACTCTGGAGCGCCGTCGGACTCGTCGCCGCCCAGTGGCTCGGATGGATCGCTCTCGAGGTCGGCCCACTGGGCGAGTTCACCCTCCCCGTACTCCTCGCCGTCGGCGGACTGGCCGCCGCGTTCGTCCTCGGATTCGCCGTCAACGGCCTGCTCACCACGGCGCTGTACCTGTACGCGACCGATGGCGAACTTCCGGCCCTGCTCGCCGCCGATCCGGCGGACCTGGTCGAGGTTCGCGGCGGAGACGCCACCCCCAGTGACACTGGCGGCCCAGACGGCCGCCGGTCGACGACCGAGTGATACGGTCTGCTGTACCGATTTCCCGGTGCAACCGCAGGGCGATCACGGTTGCACCGGTGATGACGTACAGTCGTCCGTATGCGGGCCAGTCGCGGGCGATCGTCGCTCGCAAGGCGGACGTTGACGACCCAGTCCGTGGGACATCCCGTATGACCGACGCCACACTCGAGGCGGTCGAAGACGCCCTCGGGCGGGCGACCGATCTCGAGGACGAGGCGGCCGTCGACCTGTTGTGTGCTGCTCGACGAGACGTTCGCGCCCTCGAAAACGACGCCTCGGTAGACGAAAAACGGCGACGGGCGCTCGAGAATCGAGTCCAGCAGCGACTCCGCGAGGTGAGCGAACGAGAAGCGTACGACACCGACGTGGGTGCAGCGACGAAACCCGACGAGGAGAACGCGCCCTGAACGGCGGCATACGATCCGGCGGAATAGCGGCGAAGACGGCCACACCCATGCCCTTTTATTCCCACTCCGCTCCCAGTGGACGGTATGCGAATCGCACTGCTCGGCGGAACGGGCGACATCGGACAGGGACTCGCGCTGCGGTGGGCGTACGACACGAACCACGAGATCCTGATCGGTTCGCGCGATCCAGAGAAAGCTCGAACGGCAGCAGAAGAGTACGAGACGGAACTCGACAGTCGCGGCGCCGACCGGACGATCAAGGGGTTCGGAAACGAGATGGCGGCCGACCGCGCGGACGTCGCCGTTCTCGCCGTCCCACCGTATCACGTCGGCGACACCGTCGACGCGGTCGCGGACAAACTCGACGAGGAGACGGTGCTGGTCAGTCCGGCCGTCGGCATGAAAGGCGACGACGACGGCCTCCACTACCACCCGCCGTCGACGGGGAGCGTGACCGAACTCGTCGCCAGTCGCGCCCCGGACGCGGTTCCCGTCGTCGGGGCGTTCCACAACCTCTCGGCAGATCGACTGGCAAATCTCGACCTCGAGCTGGAGGTCGACACCTTGCTCGTCGGCGACGACGACGACGCAAAAGAGACAGTCCGACTCCTCGCCGAGGGAATCGACGGCCTTCGCGTACTCGACGCTGGCCCGCTCGCGAACGCCGCCGAAGTCGAGAGCGTGACGCCGCTTTTGATCAACGTCGCGCGGTACAACGACGAGATGCACGACGTCGGCGTCCGGTTTACCTGAACCCGATCAGGCGCCGGCCGACTCGAGAGCGTCCTCGAGGTCTTCGCGCTGGGTGACGCCGACGAACCGCTCGACGACGCCGTCTTCGTTCTCGATGATCAGCGTCGGCAGCGACCGGACCTGGTACTCGTTTGCGATCTCCTGTTGTTCGTCGACGTTTACTTTCTCGACTTCGAATCGCCCCTCCCAGTCGTCCTCGAGTTCCTCGAGGATCGGGTCCTGGGTCTTGCAGGGGCCACACCAGTCCGCGTAGAAGTCCTTGAGCGTGACAGTCATACCGTTCACCGGTAGTTTCCCCGCGTCGCGCATAAGGGTTTCCCACCCATGTGCAATTGCCGCCAGAGCGCGGGTCGCCGCGACGGGCGACGGGGCGGGAGAACTACTCACCGATGAAGACGGTCTTCAGCCGCGTGCCGCAGGACGGACAGCACAGCGTCTGCCACCTGTCGGGGTCGAGGTCGCCGTACGTCCTGGTCCGGATCGCGTCGTCTCTCGAGACGTATTCGTCGCAGGTCGAACAGTAGAGTAAGTCGTCCGTACCGCGCTCGGTCATCGTCCGACGGTCCGCGTCCGTCGTTCAAAAGCCCTTCCGGGCCGGGAGGCCGGACTGGCGGACGACACGGGTCACACACCGATCGCACTCGACTGGCCAACCAGGTCGACGGCCAACCGAACCGCGATCGGGCGATTGCAAACGGGAGCAGTACCAGCACGGCTCGGCAGGTGATATGCGTTCGTCGATGGGACGGACGTTTCGACGCCAGTAGTCGCCAGACGTCCGTCGAAAGATTTAGTGCCGGGTGGGCCAGTACATCGAATATGGACAAAGGACAGAACACTGGCGGGCTGATGTCCAGTGCCGGACTCGTCCGCTACTTCGACTCCGAGGACTCGAACGCGATCCGCATCGATCCGAAGACGGTCATCGCGTTCGGCGTCCTGCTGGGCGTGCTCGTCCAGTTGCTGACGTTAGCAGTTTCATAGAATCGCTTTCCGGGACCGGGGATCGCTCGAGAGAGGGCCGCCGGATCTTACCCACGGCCGCGACGTGACGCGGCCTTTTTGCTCCCCCTCTTCCTAGCGGCGGTTATGTCACTGGTTGCCGGCGTCGTCGCCGTGCAGGGCGACGTCTCCGAACACGCAGACGCGATCAGACGAGCCGGCGAGGCACACGGCGAGGACGTCACCGTCCGGGAGGTCCGCGAGGGTGGGATCGTCCCCGACTGCGACCTCCTCGCGTTTCCCGGCGGCGAATCGACGACCATCTCCCGTCTGATTCACGACGAGGGGATCGCCGACGAGATCGTAGCGCACGTCGACGCGGGGAAACCGCTTCTCGCGACCTGTGCCGGGTTGATCGTCGCCTCGAGCGATCCGCGAGACGAGCGGGTCGACGAACTCGGCGTGATCGACGTCACCGTCGAGCGCAACGCGTTCGGCCGGCAGCGAGACAGTTTCGAAGCGCCACTGTCGGTCGACGGCCTCGAGGAGCCGTTCCCCGCCGTCTTCATCCGCGCCCCCGCCATCGACGAAGTCCGTGAGGCGGAGGTGTTAGCGGAGTTCGACGGCCGTCCGGTCGCGGTGCGCGACGGGCCGGTCGTCGCCACCGCGTTTCACCCGGAACTGCTTCCAGACGATCGGATCCACCGGCTCGCGTTCTTCGCCGAGTCGGCGGGAGTCGACGCGAGCGTCCGTTGACGGCCACGGCCCCGCCACGTGCCGCGACGACGAGGTCGACCGTGGCGGAGCGGCCGTAGGGGTTTTTCCCACTCGCCACCATTCGTGAGGGTATGAAGGCATCTATCGACGCGGTCCGAGTCGCGGGGACGCCGCAGGGTCCGGTTCCCGTTCTCGTCCTGGGAGTCGAGGGCGAAGACGACGTCGTACCCATCTTCATCGGGTTCGAGGAGGCGACCAGCATCGCCCGCGGCCTCGAAGCCGAGGACATCGGCCGTCCGCTGACGCACGACCTCCTGCTCGACGTGATGGAGGAACTCGGCGGACGCATCGACCGCGTCGTCGTCAGTTCGATCGAGGAGCGAGACGACGGGCAGGGCGGCACCTACATCGCCGACCTCCACGTGGAGACGCCCCGCAATTCGGTCGTGATCGACGCCCGCCCGAGCGACTCGCTCGCGCTCGCCGCCAGGACGAACGCCCCGATCGAGGTCACCGAATCGGTCTTCGAGAACGGTCGTGACGACAGGGAGAAGTTCGCCGAACTCGAAGACATCCGCGAGGTAGCTGGTGATCTATAGATGGACGAGACACTCGAGGAGTTGTTTGCAGTGATCGAAGACCGAAAGGAGACGCTACCCGAGGGCTCGTACACCGCTTCGCTGTTTACCCACGAGAAAGGCGAAAACGCGGTACTCGAGAAACTCGGCGAGGAGTCGACCGAACTCGTGCTGGCGGCGAAAGACGACGACCGCGACGAACTGGCCCACGAGGCCGCCGACATCGTCTACCACCTGCTCGTCTTGCTCTCGATGAAAGAGATGGATCTCGCGGATCTGCAGGCGGAACTCGAGACACGGCGCTGATCGGGTTCGCAGTCTGGAACGGTCGGCGACTCGTTACGCACCCTCGAGATCGCCCTCCTCGTCGTCCGTGAAGACGAGGTCGTCGGTGCGCTCGAGCCAGTCGATCCCCCATTTGACCGTTATGGGCACGAGCGCGGTCGTGAAGATGGCCGTGAACACGAGAAGGGAGAACAGTTCCTGACCGATGACGCCGGCCGAGAGGCCCGCGGAGACGATGACGATCTCGACGGTGCCGCGGCCGTTCATGCCGAAGCCGATAACGAGTCCTTCCTTCGAAGAGAGTTTCGTCGGGAGAGAAAACAGCCAGCTGCCGGCGATCTTTCCGACGAACGCGATCGCGAGGATGATCGCGAGCAAGCCCGGAGCGGTGGTGAAGACGCCGAGTGTGAGGTCGAACGCGACGGTCACGAAGAAGATCGGAGCGAAAAAGCCCATCGCGAGGTCGTAGACGACGGAGTACATATGCTCGTAGATCTCGGGATCGAGCTGGGCCTGTCGGAGGAACAGCCCGGCCATAAACCCGCCGATGATCATGTGGAGTCCGACGGCGGCGGCGAAGAACGCGAACAGCAAGGCGACGACGAGCGCGACGGTGAACGTCGAGGTCTTGTCGACGAACTGGTGGCGCTCCATCCACCGCTGGAGTTGTAGCCAGACGTACGGCAGGAATCGGTCGCCGACGACGAGCACGACGACGAAAAACAACAGTGCCTGGCCGATGAGCAGTGCGAGCCTGATGGCCGTCACCTCGCCGGTTCGGATGAAGCCGTTGATACCGGCGAAGACGACCATCACGCCGACGTCGGACAGGAGCGCGCCGCCGAGCAGGACGCCCGCGATGCGCGTGTCGAGGACGTCGAGATCGACCAGAATCCGCGACTTCGTCGCCAGCGACGTCGCAGCCATCGCGATTCCGATGAACAGCGCCTGCTCGACCGACGTGCCGACGTAGACGCCAACGCCGTATCCCAGGGCGAACGGGAGGACGAATCCGCCGAACGCGATCATCAGCGACTGCGGACCGAGTTCGAAGAGGTCGTGGATGTCGACTTCCATCCCCACGTAGATCATCAACAGGAACACGCCCAGCTCGGCTAAGATTTCGAGCTCCTCGGTCGGATGTAAGAGCCCGAGAAGTGCGGGACCGAACACGATACCGGCCAGTAGCTCGCCCATCAACGCCGGATACCCCACTCGTTCGGCGATCGTCCCGAATATCCAGGCGAGCGTGAGCACGCCGAGCAAGTTCAGCAGGTCGATCCCAACTGATTCGACCATAGGCACTCGTGTGATAGTGAGACCTTCTAGCACACAAAGCTCTGACCTTGCGACGTCCGCTAGCGGCGAGTCGACCGCCGCCGACCACCCGACGCCAGCCACCGAACCGCGCGAGGGGGCGGCCGTCAGATCAGTCGAGGCCGCTGATCAGCGTCACGAGCCACTGGGCCGGATCGCCCCGGTCGCGCACCTCGATCCGCTCGAGCCACTTCACCCACTGGAAGCCGCGACGGCCGGGAGCGACGAGCCGGGCCGGCCCGCCGTGGCCGTGACTCAATCGGTCGCCGCCGACGTGGGTCGCGATCAACGCGTCTCGTGCCTCGTCGATCGGGAGGCTCCACCGGTAGCCGGTCACCGAGACGAACCGGACGTGGGTCGCCTCGTCGGCTGCGTTCGCCCGCGATAGAAGGTCGCCGACGCGAGCGCCACGCCACTCCTGGACCGTGTACCAGCCGCTCGTGCAGTCGAGCAGTGCGCGCCGGTCGGCGTCGGCCTCGAGTTCCGCGAGTTCCAGGGGTCGGTCGACGAGGCCACACACCGAGAGCGACCACGACTCGCGGTCGATCGGCTCGGGGTCGTCGGCGACCCACGACGTGACCGGAAAACTCCCGTTTCCGTCGCCCTCGCCGGCGGGACGGGAGCCGGTGAACCGCCTGTCGGCACCGCCAGTCTCGAGGACGGCGTTGACCGCTTCTTGCAGGCGGACGGCGACCGCGCCGGCGACGAACAGCCCCCCGATCTTGATCGCCACCCGGCGTTCCGCGAAGTCGACCCGACGGGGCTGGCGCGCGCGGGTCGAGAGGTGCGCGAGAACGAGCGCGAGAAGCGCGAGACCGAAGCCGACGTGGACGCTCAGCAGCGTCCAGTAGCCGATTCGCGTCCCCGGCCCGACCACGCCGACGACCCAGGCGATTCCCGTTCCGATCGCGCCGAGTGCGGCGACCGCCGTGAGCACCGACAGCGCCGTCGTCGGTCGCCACCGCTCGCGCTCGAGGACGCGGTGGCGAACCCGGTACAGTTTGAATCCGAGCAGGACGACGAACGTGAGGCCGACGATCCGGTGGAACCAGAAGACGTACCGGCCGTCGGGACGGCCGACGGTAAACGAGAGGAGGCCGCTCGCGACCTCGAGGGAGACGAGGACGAGAAGCGACCAGTCGACGACTCGCGGCGGCGGCTGGACACGGGCGAGCAGCCGAGAGAGCCGTCGACCACGCATCGAGTACGGTTCGGTCGCGAGCACAAAGAGCGCGTCGGCGGTATCAGTCGTGGACCGCGCCGCCGACTGCGCCGGCGATCGCACTCTCGAGTGCCATGATCAGCGCGACGACGGCGGCGACGGTAGCGATGCCGGCACCGACCACGCCGGAGATCGCACCGCCGACGGGGCCGATCGCGAGCCCGGCGATACCGACGGCGACGCCGAGGATGAGACCCCCGATGATGCCCCCGAGTGCCCCGGCGAGCAGCCCGTGCCAGAAGCCACTCGCGAGGCCGCCACGCGCGAGGTAGCCGGCGGCGAAGCCGCCGACGAGGCCGGCAGTCAACTGCCCGAGTCCCGGGAACGCGATGCCGAAGATGCCGATGATCGTCGCGATCACGAACCCGATGAAGACGGCTCGCCAGTTCGTCATACCGGACGTTGGCTGCACGCGGACAAAAGCGCACGCCGCGCAACAAACGCCCTTTTATGACCGGAGGCCCTACTCGTGGCCATGATTTTCGAAGACCTTCCGACGACGCCCACGTCGGAAGAGCTGATCGACAAGGCGTTCTCCCGGGCGGCGCGGGCCGGCAGGGCCCAGCGAGGACTCGAGGCCCAGCAGTCGATGCTCCAGACGGCGGCGAACATCATTTCGGACAACCTGGAGAACGTGGTGACCGCGTGGCCGGACTTCGAGTACGACGTCGATCCGTTCTACTACGAACTCGCGGACGCGATCGTAGACGTGGACGCGCTCCGCCAGAGCCTCTCGGAGGTGATGTGGGCGAGTCGCAAGGCCCGCGAGATCCACGAGGAGTACCAGTCGAAGCTACGGAAGACGGACGTCGACACGGCTCGCAAGCACCGAAAGCAGGCGTTCGCACGGCTGGCGGACATCGTCGAGCAGATCGACGATCACCTGCTGTACATCAACGAGGCCCGGAACGACCTGCGCGACCTGCCCGACATCGACCCCGACGAGCCGACGATCGTCGTCGCCGGCTACCCGAACGTCGGCAAGTCGTCGTTCGTCAACGACGTGACCAGAGCCCGCGGCGAGACGGCCTCGTACCCGTTCACCACGAAAGGAGTCGGCGTGGGCCACTTCGAACGTGACCACCTCCGGTACCAGATCGTCGACACGCCCGGCCTGCTCGACCGCCCGCCGGCGGAGCGAAACGAGATCGAATCGCAGGCGGTCAGCGCCGTAGAGCACCTCGCCGACTGCGTGCTCGTCCTGCTCGACCCCAGCGGGGAGTGTGGCTACCCCCTCGAGTCGCAACTCGAACTGCGCGACGCCATCGAAGTCCAGTTCGAAGACGTCCCGGTCATCACGGTCGCGAACAAGGCAGACCGATCGCGTGACGTCGAGGCGGCGTACTACATGAGCGTCGAGACCGGCGAGAACGTCGACGAGGTGCTCGAGGCGGCGGTCGAGGCGATCGATTACGAGCCCGAGTTGCCGTTCGAGGGGTAGCGTCGGTCGAGGCGTCGTCGCGTCGCCGCCTGCTCGTACTGGACGGTCTCGACGCGAACGGCGACGCGTTCGCCGGTTCGTTCTTCGATCCGCTCTGCGACGTCGTTCGCGAGTTCGCCGGGAGCCCCATTGCCCTCCGCGCTGACGACGACCGTCACCGTCCGCGGGCCGGTAAACGGCGACATGTCGCTGTACTGCGTCTGAATCGAGACTGCAGAGAGGTTCTCGTGTGCGGGATCGGAGAGTTCGGCGTCGACGGCGCTCGAGATCTCCCTGTCGACAGCCACCTGCTGGGCCGTCGCGACGAGGACGACGATCGTGAGCGCGGCGACGACGGCCGCGAGTGCGATCGTAGCCGCGCGGGACCGTTTTCGTTCCCCGTCGGGGGAGGGACGCTCTCGCGACGGATAGTCCAGGACGACGAGGACGACGAGGACAGCGAGGTTGATCGCGACCATCGTGACGAGCAGCAACACCGCAGAACCGATCACGAGCGCCGGATCAGCCCAGGCGATCGCCAGCCCCGTCGCGGCGGCGGTCGGGATGAGCGCTGCGGCGATCATGACGCCGATGATCGACGTCGGTCCTTTCGTCGTCAGCCCGATCCCGGCCGCCGTGCCGGCGGCGACGCCGACGACGAGCGAGAGCGCGTTGGGCGCGAGGCGGACGCCGACCAGATCGAGCGTCGGGAGGTCGAGCGTCGACGGAACGAACCCGAAAGCGCGAACGAGGGCGGCCAGAACCGCCGCGGCGGCGACCGCGAGCGCGAGCCCGTACAGTTGCATCCAGAGACTGTCCGTGACCATCTGCCGGTCGCCGGTTACGGTACCGACGCTCGCGGTCAACGCCGGGCCGATGATCGGCGCGATCACCATCGATCCGACGACGATCGCTGGCGAGCCGACTAACAGTCCGGCGGTCGCGATGAGCGCGCTCAGGACCATCAACGCGGCGTACGACTCGGTATCGCGGCTCAAATCGCGCGCTTTCGTCCGGAGTTCGACCGCCGTCAGGGGATCGTACTCGCCCGCGTACCGCTCCTCGAGCGTCTCGGACGTCGCGGTCAGCGCTGCCTCGCCGCTCTGGATCACCGTGTACTCATCCGTCTCGATGCCAGCCTCCTCGAGCGCATCGAGCGTGTCGCCGATCGCGTCGCTCGGCAGCGGGATCTCGAGCAAGACGCTCGCCCGATCGTCGAGCGGGATCGCGACGAACGTCACGTCGCGTGACTCGAGAGCCTCGCGTGCCAGCTCACGACGATCCTCGGGAACGACGACGTGCAGGACGCGCACGGCACCGTCGTCCACGGTGAGCGATAAAAGCTTCCGCCATGCGTTCGCCCGTATGCTGCAGTTACTGTCGGTCGCACCGACAGTCACAGTCGACGATCAAAAGCCGGGACGAGTGACTCGGGAGACGGTCAGCGCTCGACGACCTCGACGTACCGCACCTGAACGCCGACGGGTTCGTCTGCGTGCTGATTGATCCGCTCGTGTAACTCTTCGGCGAGGTCGGGGTCGGCCTCGTCCGGGGGAACCCCGATCGTGACCACGACGCGCTCGGGCCCGCGGAAGGGGTAGTCGTCGTTCAACACGACCTCGAGGTCGATCAGCTGGAGGTCGTCGCCGTTCTCCTCGAGGACCGCCACGGCCTCGTCTCGAGCGTCCTGTTCGAACGACCCCGTCTGGTAGGTGGAGTAGGTGATCCCGCCGAGAAACGCCGAGAAGACGAGCACGACGAGCGCGAGCGCGCCGATCTGGCGTCGAATGCGGGCCCGCGTCGGCTCGAGGTCGAACAGGCTCTCCGGGCGGTAGCCGGTGTACCACAGCGTGACCAGCCCCGCGAGGTTGACCGAGAGCACGTTGACGAACACGAGGACCGTCGAGCCGATCGCAGCCGCCGGTTCGCCGAAGGCGATGGCGATGCCCGCCGTCGCAGCGGGCGGGATGAGCGCGGCGGCGATCATGACGCCGACGAGCGCGACCGAGACGCCCGTCGCGATGCTCAGGATGCCCGCGACGCCGGCACCGAGTGCGATGACGAGCGAGAGCAGATCGGGCGTGAGGCGCTCGGAAATCTCGCCGATGGTCGCGATGTTTAGCCCCGGGGGCACGATGTTTCCCATCCTGATGAGCCACGCGAACACCGCTGCCGATCCGATCGCGAGGGCGACGCCCAGTACCTGATGTTTCACCCCGCTTCTGAGTAGGTCTTCGTCGCCGAGTACCGTCCCGATGCTCGCACCCAGCGCCGGTCCGATCAGCGGCGCGATCACCATCGACCCGACGACGACGGCCGGCGAGTCGAGCAACAGTCCCGCCGTCGCCACCAGCGCGCTGACGACGGTTAGCGTCACGTAGATGCTGAACGAGGGAGTCATCTCCTCGGCGTGGGTCTGTAACTCCTGGCGGGAGATGCGATCCTCCTCGACGTCGCCGTTCTCGTACTCGTCGCGCAGCGTCTCGAACTTCCGCGAGATGACCGTCTCGGCGTCGACGACCACCGTGTAAGCGTCCTCGTCGACGCCCTCCTCGTGTAGCGCGTCGAGTACCGACTCGACCGCCGCCGACGGCAGCGGGAAGTAGACGACCGCCGTGTACTCCCGACCGCTCGTCTCGTCGGTGACGACGTACTCGACCCCTTCCTCCTCGAGCGTCTCGAGGATCTTCTCTCGCGCCCCCATCGGAACCATCAGTTGTACGAGCCGCACGTCGAGTGGTGACGAAGCCAGGGAGCATAATTCCGTGGTCGTCTCAGAGAGAAACGGCGGGCCGTTCTCTCGACGCGGCGTCTGGGGCCTCGGTCACGTCGAACGTAACGTCGATGTCGCGGCAGTTGACGGACCTTATTACCCACGCCGATCCTACACTCGAGTATGTTCGACACGCGCCCGGATCGCGAAGCCGAAGTCGTCCTCGTCGGTCGCTCGAACGTCGGCAAATCGACGCTCATGCGGAAGCTCACCGGTCACAGCTTCGACACCGGCGGGAAGCCAGGCGTCACTCGCGAGCCGAACCACTACGACTGGGCGCCCGAGGACTTCGTGCTCACGGATCTGCCCGGTTTCGGCTTCATGAGCGGCGTCGACGAGGATCGACGGGAGGCGATCAAGACCGACATCGTCCACTACATAGAGGAGTACGCCGACAACATTCTCGTCGCCATCCTCGTCGTCGATGGCAAGAGCGTCGTCGACATCATCGACCGCCACTCCGGCCCCGACGAGATCCCCTACGACGTCGAGATGTTCCACTTCCTGCGCGAGCTGGGGATTCCGACGGTCGTCGCCGTCAACAAGATGGACAAGGTCGACGACCGCGACGAACGGCTCGACGAACTCTGTGACCGACTCGGACTCCACCCGCCGTGGCAACAGTGGCAAGACACCATCGCCCCGATCAGCGCCAAACGCGACCAGCTCGAGCCCCTCTACGAGGCCGTTCGCACCCACCTCCACGAACAGCAGCGCGACGATCTGTTCAAGTTCTTCTAGCGGTCTCGGGCGCTAGACGCATAGACCAGAACGGTCAACCACTCTCAACGCCACGTGTTCGCATGGACGAGCCGATCGAGTACACACCGATCGGGTGGATTCGAACACCGTTCGACGACCCGGCGGGGATGCCGATCCAGTCCGCCGCCACGGCGACCGAGGCAACCGTCGAACTCGAGGAGCGGTTCGCACCCGGCGTCGCCGACCTCGAGGAATTCTCTCACGCGATTCTCGTCTACCACTTCCACCGGGGCGACCCGGAGCCGTCGCTTTCGGTCACGCCCTTTCTCGACGAGGCCGACCGGGGGGTGTTCGCGACGCGTGCGCCCGTCCGGCCGAACCGAATCGGGCTCTCGGTCGTCCGTGTCGTAGCCGTCGAGGGGGCGACGATCACGGTCGAAGGAGCCGACGTCGTCGACGGCACGCCGTTGCTCGACGTCAAGCCGTTCGTCCCCGCCTTCGACGCCCCCGAAGACGCCGACGTCGGCTGGCTCGAGGGCGTCGACGATCCGGGAGCGGTCACTGCCGACGAGCGGTTCGCCGACGCCGACGAGACGAACCGGGAGTGATCAAAACTCGAGCGTGTACACCGCTTCGTCGTACGTCCCATCGCCGATCTGGACGGTCCCCCGGTCGGTCTCCTCGAAGTCGAGTCCCTCGTAGAACGTCCGTGACGCCTCGTTCGAGGCGAGGTCGAACGCCCGCATTCGCGTGACGCCGAGTTCCACCAGTCGTTCGCGCAGGTGCTGGTGGAGGGCGGTGCCGACGCCGGCGTCCTGGTGGTCGGGGTGGACGTACATCCGCAGGACGTCGCCCTCCTCGCCGTCGGCGAGTGCGTGAGTGAACCCCACGACCTCACCGCCTACCTCGGCGACGAGGAGCACGGTGTCGATCCCCTCGAGCGAGACGTCGAGGTCGTCGCCGTGCCAGCCGCCGATCGCCGTCTCGAGTTCGTCGTCCCCGTACCACTCGTCGACGACCGCGTCGATGGTGTCGGCCTCGAGGTCGTCGTAGGTATCGTGCCACGTCTCTCGAGCGACCGCACGAATCGCCTCGCGGTCGGCGGAGGTCGCCGATCTAATCTTCATGCCTGTTTCACGGTAACAATGGCACATAGGGGTTGCCACTGTTCAGAGGCGATCGCGTGTCCGACGGCCGGTTCGACCGACCGAGTGTGACGATCAGTGGAGTCGCTCCTGCGAGAGCATGATCACCATCGAGAAGCCGGAGACGACGATGATGAGCAAGGCGGGGACGGCGGCGTACTGGAAGTAGGCGGCCTCCTGTGCGCGCCAGATCTGGGTGACGAGCGTCTCGAACCCGGCCGGCCGGAGGACGAGCGTCGCCGGGAGTTCTTTCATCGTGGTGAGGAACACGAGCGCCGCGCCGGCGCTTACGCCGGGCGCGATGAGCGGAAGCGTGACCCGTCGAAACGCGCCGAGCGGGGCGTCGCCGAGCGTGCGCGCCGACTCGACGAGTGCCGGATCGATCTGCAGCGTCGTGGTCCGGATGGATCCGACGGCCTGGGGCATAAAGCGCACGACGTACGCGAACACGAGCAGCGGAAGCGTCTGGTAGATCGCGGGGGCGTAGCCGGTACCGAAGTAGACCAGCGCGAACGCGAGGACGATTCCCGGCACCGCGAAGCCGACGTAGGTCGCCCGCTCGAAGATCGTCGCGAGCGGGGAGTCGTGCTTGGCGGCGAAGTACGCGACGGGGAGGGCAGCCGCGGCGGCGAGGAGTGCTGTCACGAAAGACACGGTAACCGAGTTGAACGCATAGCTCCACTCGAAAGCGAGGTCTGCACGTCGGCCGCTGTCGGCACGGACGAGCCAGAGGCCGAGAATCCAGACCGGGACGACGAGCGCCACCGACGACACCGTCGCCGGCAGCAGCGTCGCCGGCCACCGCCACTTGCCGAGCGTGACCCGCGACTCGCCCGACCGACCGGAGCCGTCGCTGTGGATGGTCTCGTCCGGGCGGATCCGCGACTCGAGTGCCAGCACGACGAGGACGATCGCGAGCAGTTGCAAGGAGAGCAACGACGCGTACTCCCGGCCGAACATCTGATTCTCGACGTAGATCTCGCGAGTGAAAACTGGCAGACGCATGATGGCGGGCGTCCCGAAGTCGGAGACCGCGTACAGCGCGGCGAGCAACGCGCCGGCGGCGATCGCCGGCCTGAGGTGAGGGAGGGTGACGCGACGGAACGTCCGCCACCGCCCGTGGTTGAGCGTGCGTGCGGCGTCGACGAGTCTCGTGTCGAACGACAACAGCGCCGCCCTGGTCGTCAGGTAGACGTACGGATACGTGTAGAGCGTGATGACGAGGATCGACCCCGGCAGGCCGTAGATCTCGGGGAGTCGCTCGATTCCGAGCGGTGCCAGGATCGAGTGAAACTCGCCTCGAGGGCCGAACGCAGAGACGAACGTGAACGCGCCGATGTAGCTTGGAACGACCAGCGGCAACGCCACGGCGATCGTCCAGAAGCGACGAAACGGGAGATCGGTACGCACCGTGAGGTAGGCAAGCGGAACGCCGACCAGCACCGACGCCGCCGTCACGCCGGCCATCAGCAGGATGCTGTTGAACAGGACGTCGAACGTTCGCGGGCTGGCGAGCAACTGCCAGGCGCGGTCCGGCTGGACGTTCGCCGCCTGGAGCAAGAGCCACGTCAGCGGAAAGACCATACTGGCAGCGATCGCGCCCGCGAGCAGCGTCAGCCCTATCGGGGGACGATCGGTCGCGGATCGGGAGACAGTCGAGAGCAGTGATTTCATAGACGACCTCGCTATTCGGGCCGGTAGCGACCCGACCGCCGCAGTCGGCTACGGCAGTCGCTCGCTACCGCATTTTCTAACAGTGTAACCGTCTCGTTCCAACGGGTATAAGTTTTAGGTTTGCCTAATCCGCGAACATGGAGCTGACCAGACGCGACGCGGTCGCCGCGCTGGCCACGCTCGGCGTCGGCGGCGCGGCCGCTCTCGGCGTTCGTGACTGGCAACGCGACGACCGAGGTGACGTCGTCGACGACGAACTCGTCCAGGACACGCTGGTCGCCGCCGCCGAGGTCGTCTACCCCTCCGACGTCTCGGGGACGGCAGCGTTCGTCGAGACGTTCCTCGAGGGACGCCTCGAGCGGGAGGCACACGCACGCGGGCTGCGCGAGACGACGGCAGCGTTCAACGACGTGTCGGAACAGTGGCACGGCGACGAGTTCCCGGCGCTGTCGCCGGCGGATCGAGATCGAATGCTCCGGGAGGTCGGTGCGGACACCGCCGAGGAAACCCCAGACGGGACGCTGGCCGAACGGGTGCGCTACTACGTGGTCAACGACCTGCTGCTGGCGCTTTACGCCTCGCCGACCGGCGGGGAACTCGTCGGAATCGAGAACCCGCAGGGTCACCCCGGCGGGATCGACACCTACCAGCGGGGGCCGGAGGCGTGAGCACCGACAGAACACCGGTCGGGGACGCGGACGTCTGCGTGATCGGTGCGGGACCGGCCGGCGCGCTGGTCGCGGATCGACTCGCCGACGCCGGCCGCCGCGTGGTCGTCCTCGAGGCCGGCCCCCGGTTCGATCCCGACGACCGCCTCGAGCGCCAGGAGCGGGCGATCCGGCCCGCCTACGACCGCCCGGACGTCTGGGATGGCGACCCTGAACGGGACGTTCACGTGTCGTCGAACGAGGACTGGTTCTACCCGCTCAACCACACTCGCGTCAAGGGCGTCGGCGGGTCGACGCTCCACTGGCAGGGGATGGTGATGCGGCTCCACGAGGACGACTTCGACTCCGCGAGCGAGCGGGGCGTCGGCGTCGACTGGCCGATCGGCTACGCGGACCTCCGGCCATACTACGCCGAGGCGGAACGCGAGATCGGGGTCGCCGGAGCCGACGACAACCCCTTCGCGCCGCCCCGCGAGGAACCTCACCCGATGCCGGCGTTCAAGCCCTCCTACAGCGACGGGCTGTTCGCCGAAGCCTGCGAGAACGTCGAGATCGCGATGCACTCCGTGCCGAACGCTCGCAACTCCGAAGTGTACGACGGCCGGAGCGCCTGCGTCGGCTACGGTACCTGCCAGCCGGTCTGTCCGTCCGGCGCGAAGTACGACGCGACTGTCCACGTCGAACGAGCGGAAGAGCGGGGGGCGACGGTGATCGACCGGGCACCGGTACAGTACCTCGAGCACGACGCCGACTCGATCAGCGCAGCCGTCTACGCGACACCCGACGGCGAGCACAGACAGGAGGCCGACAGCTTCGTGATCGCCTGCGGCGGCGTCGAGACGCCGCGGCTGCTCTTGCTGTCCGAATCGGAGCAGTACCCGAACGGACTGGCGAACTCGAGTGGGCTCGTCGGCAAATTCTTCATGGACCACCTCTTTGCCGGGATGGGCGGCACGCTCGAGGAGCCGACCCGACAGAACCACGTCGGCTTTCTCACCAGCGAATCCCACCAGTTCTACGACGACGCCGACGAAGAGGTCGGCCCGTTCAAACTCGAGTTCTTCAACTACGCCGGCCCCTCGCCCGTCGAGTCGGCCCTCGGGGGCGACGACTGGGGCGACGAGCTCCTCGAGCGGCTGCGACGCGAGTACGGCACCCAGGTCGGCATGGGCGCGCTGGTCGAACAGCTCCCCCGCGAGGACAGCTACGTCGCGCTCGATCCCGACCGGACGGACGACCGCGGCAATCCCGTCCCGGACGTCCACTGGAACGTCGACGAACGCGCCCTGCGGACGCTCGAGCGGGCCAACGAGATCCAGCGGGAGATCCTCGAGGAACTCGGTGCCGAGATCACCTGGCAGGTCGGTCCCGAGAACACCGGGCCGGCCTACCACCACATGGGGACGACCCGGATGGGCGACGACCCCGACGAGAGCGTCGTGAACGCCCGGTTGCGCACGCACGACCTCGAGAACTGCTGGATCGTCGGGAGCAGCGTCTTCCCGACCGGCGGAGCGATGAACCCGACGCTCACCATCGCGGCGCTGGCGCTCCGGGCCGCCGAGCACGTCGACGCCGAACTCAAGTGAGACGAGCGCTACTGTCAGCACACGCCTGTTTTAGGCAAACCTAAAAGTATAAGTCGGCGGGGTAGCAACGGACGGGCAATGAGCGAACCGCGACCGGCCGACGAGGGCGGGAGAACCGAGGGGGAAAAAGCGGAGACCGACACCGACGAGTACACGTTCGAGGACGTCAGCGTCGTCATGGGGACCTACAACGAGGAAGAAGCGATCGGCAAAGTGCTCTCGGACGTCGAGCGCGTGACCGACGGCAAGGCGGAGGTCGTCTGCGTCGATGGCTCCTCGGATCGCACGCCCGAGATCGCCCGCGAACACGGCGCTCGCGTGATCAGACAGCGACCGCAGGGCTACGGCGTGGCGGTACGCGAGGCGATCCTCGCGCCCGACCGCCCGATCGTCGTGACGACCGACTGCGACGACACCTACCCGATGGAACAGCTCCCCGAGTTCCTCGAGTCGATCAACGCCGGCTACGACGTCGTCAGCGGCGACCGCCTCTATCACGGCGCAGCAGCGATGCCGGCGTTCAACCGCTTCGGGAACCACGCCTTCGCCGCGATCGCGAGCGTCCTGATGGGCACGCACGTCCACGACACCACGACGGGGATGCGCGCGTACCGCCGGGAGGTCGTCGAGTCGATCGAGTGGACCGAGAACACCGGTCTCTCGGCCGAACTCCTGATTCGGCCGCTAATGAGAGGCTACGACGTCCGCGAACATCCCATCGAGTACCGCGAGCGCGCCGGCGAAACCAAACTCGACCCCATCCAGGGCGGCGCGGCGATCGCCAAGTCGATCGTGAAAGTCTGTCTCGAAGAACGGTTCCGGTAACTGTCTCGAGCGAGTCTCCCGGTTCGTGGGCGATTCGCCGGGTTCGTCGGTGTCGACGGAGACAGCGAACGAGTCTCGAGGTATCGTTCTGTCCGGTAGTATACTACTGGACAAAACGATTCACACATCGATCGCACTCGAACGGCCGTCGCCAGCGGTGACGGGCCGTGAGACGCGATCGAGTGTTCAGTGACTGTTGTCCGGCAGTATAGGAATAGATCGACACGTAACGCGTGCACGTTCGTCACGCCGATCCGCTGGAACCACGAACGCAGGAAATACTTATCAACTGTGCGAACGAATCCGCCAGTATGGACGAGCTAGGACTACTCGTGTTGCTACTCGGGGTATTCGTCGCATACCGATTCCTCCAGGGGATCGAAGAAGCGTGGCACGGATACCGACGTACGGCCAAGTAATCGGTCATCTGTCCTGATAGTTATCACCACTTGAGAGACGCGAATCGTGGCCGTATTCGTCGTACTCGGCGTCGTCGCTCCGACGCTCGTCGACGAGTGGCGAGCGAAATCCGGTGGGTGAGCGAACGACCGCGCTACGTCGACGCGTACCGAGTCGACTCCGTCATCCCTCCTCGAGTCGCGTCTCGAACTCGACCCACTCGGCGTGGACGTCCGGGTCGTCGGGGAGGTAGGTATCCTCGCTCCCGCAGGCGGTCACGAGGTAACAGACGGTCCGTTCGGGCGGCCAGATCGCCTCGACAGTGCCGTCTGTCGTCCGGACGGTCACGTCCTGTCGGTAGGTGAACGAGCCCCCGTCGGGCTGGACCAGCGTGATCGACAGGGCGACCTCGTCGGTCCCATCCGTCGGGACCGTCGCGTCGCCGGTCGGCGTCTCGAGTCGCGCGCCGTCGGCCTCGAGCGTCCAGTCGACGGCGACGCGCTCGCCGGGTTCTGTGAGCGTGTAGGTCGCGTACGTCCCGTCGTCGGTCTCGAGCCTGACGGTCGCGCTGTCGACGCGGTCGGGGACGGCGACGGCGGTCTCGCCCGCCAGCGATTCGCCCGCGCGGACGTCGACGGCCTCGAGTTTCGGGACGACGTGGCTGTCCGGATTCGGCGACCACTCGCCGTGGTACGCGTAGCGGTAGTACGTCCGGTCGGGGTAGGCGTCGACGACGGCGAAGTCGTCGTCTGGCTCTCGATCCAGCGCGTAGACGACGGGACCGTCGAAGCCCGGTTCGTTCCGGAGGTACTGGAACGGGTGGTTCTGCCAGTCGCCGTACGGCGTCGGCAGGAAGACGAGAGCGTCCTCGAAGTCGTGGTCTTCGATGGGCTCGTAGGCGTCGGCGAGTTTGTCGGTGTACGCGGCGTTTCGCTCGAGCGGCGGTCCGACGAGGGCGGCGTTCGCCCCGCCTGCAGTCACGAGCGCCGCGAGGAGGACGGCGACCGCGAGAGCGCGCGTGGCCGGCGGCGACGCGTCGACGCGGTCGGCGAGCGTGCGGAGCCGACGCCAGCCGGCGACGGCACCGAACGCGGCGAAGATCGACAGCGGGACCAGCAGGTCGAAGTAGTAGAGCGGCCCGAACTGGGCGACGATGCCGTCGGTCGGATCGCTCATCGTCGCGAGGACGTTGTAGTTGCCCCAGAAGAACAGGTTCCCGAGGGGCACGGAGACGAACAGCCCCGCGAGGAGGAGGCCCGCCGTTCGACCTGCGGGATCGGTTCGCCACCGGCGGATCGCGAGCACCAGCCCGGCAACCGCCAGCGCCGTTCCGAGGAGACCGGCGGTGAACCACCGCGTCGTGAGATACTCGAGGACGTAGCCGTTCGCCCGGAGGGCGAGTTCGGGGGTGTACTCGATCGAGTGTCCGAGGATGCGTCGCCGCCCGAACCCGGGACCGTCGAGCGGGGCGAACGCCTCGTAGGGAAAGCGCAGCGCCGATCCGGTCAGGGCGGCGTTGTACGCGAGCGTCAGGCCGACGAACGCGAGCCCGCCGGCGGCAGTGACGACGTTTCGACGCACGGGGTCAGAGAGCGGTCGAATACCGGACTCGAGGAGCGCCCGGCCGACGGTCCACAGCGCGTGGAGGATAAACGGCGCAGCGAACAGGACGGCCGTGTACGGACGGGCGAAGAAGGCGAGTCCGATCGCCACTCCGGCGAGTGCGGCACTCGAGAGGTGGCCCTCGCGGACGCCACGGAGGTAGCAGACGGCAAAGACCAGGTTCAGCAGCGTCGTCGGCGCGTACGGCAGGAAGACGGCCGACGCCAGCAGGGCCATCGGCGACGCGGCGAAGATCGCGGCGGCGACGACGCCGGCCCGCCGGTCGAAGACCTGCGTCCCGAGGACGGCGACGAGCGCGGCGTTGCCGGCGGCGACGGCGGCGAGCGTCACCCGCGGTTCGTCGAACAGCGCCATCGAGACGGCGTACATCGCCGCCGGGACGGGGTTGTACTTGGGATAGAGGCGGCCGCCGTCCTCGACGAAAAACCATGGGCGAAACGCACCCGCGAGTTCGCCCGCGTGTAACTCGAGTTGCCCCTCGAGGAGCATCGCCGCCTGCAGGAGGTACACCCCCTCGTCGTGGTTGACCGAGTGGTACGGGAACACCTGCGTGGCGATCGCGAAGACGACGACGCCGGCGGTCAGGGCGATCCCGGCCGCGGCCAGTCGCTCGCGACCCGCCGCTGTCGAGACGGTACGAGCGACGAAATCACGGAACGAATCGGGGCTCACGGTAGATCAGGAAGCGACGGCGCGAGTGAGACGCGAGCGATCGATCAGAACTGGACGCCGACGTCGCGCATCATGTCGACCGTCGGCTCGAGGTCCGACAGCCGAGTCAGGTCCATGTTGGGGACGTCGAGGTCCTCGATCGATGGCAGTTCGCCGACCGGCGGGACGCCCTCGACCAGCGGATACTCGAACGTCCGGACCGCGAAGTAGTCCTGGGCCTCCGTCGAGAGGAGATGACGGATGAAGTTCTCTGCGAGTTCGGGGTCGTCTGCTTCGTCGATGACCGCCGCGCCCGCGACGTTGAAGATCGCTCCCGCGTCGCCCTGGGTGAACGTCGTCGCGATCGGCGCGTCCTCCCGACCGTCTTTCACGCGCTGGATGTAGTAGTGGTTGGTGAATCCGGCGTCGAGGTCGCCGTCGGCGACCGCCTCACAGACCGCGAGTTCGTTGCCGTACGTCGCGATACCGGCGTCGACGACGCTCTCGAGCCACTGCCGGGTCGCGTCCTCGCCCTCGAGGATGCGCATCGCCGTGACGAACGCCTGGCAGGAGGCGTAGCCCGGTGCCCACCCGAGCTGGGCGTCGACGCCGTCGGGGTACTCCATGATGGAGTCAGGGAGGTCGTCCTCGGAGAGGACGTTCGTGTTGTACGGGATCGAGCGAGCGCGCCCGGACGTACCGATCCACCCGTCGGTCCGGAACTCCTCGCCGACCATCTCGAGTACGTCGTCCGACAGCGTGCGCGTTCGGCCCTCGTCGGCGAGCATGCCGAGCGAGCCGGCGTCGACGGAGAAGAACACGTCCGCAGACGTGCCGTCCCCTTCGGTCACGATCGTGTTGGCGAGTTCCGTCGAGTTGCCGTATCGCGGCTGTGGCGAGAACGAGAAGTCGTCGTACAGGTCCTCGATGTAGCTCAGGAGGTTGCCAACGAGGAACTCGCCGCGACCGGAGTAGACCGAGAGTTCGCCCTCGAGGTCGGGCATCTCCGCCATACTCGTCCCACCGAGTTCCTGACCCTGGCGGCCGTAGCCGAGTTCTGTGAGGTCGGAACCGTCGTCGTCGCCGTCGTCGTCGCCGCCAAACAGGCCCAGACAGCCCGCCAGTCCGGCGACGCCGAGCGTCGCCGATCCGGCGAGGAACGTTCGTCTGTCGCTTCGATCGGGGAATCGTCCTTTCTCGTCCATGTTTTTAGGCTCGCCTAAAAACACTTATAGTCGTCGATCCATACCAACTCACGTCCGACGGTATCAGTCGTCGGCGACGGGGACGCGAGCGCCCTCGAGTGCGTCGAGACACGCCAGCCAGTCGTGCATGTACTCGCCGACGTGGGCGAAGAACTCGCCGTTCTGGTACTCCTCCCACTCCCGACTGCGGAGTTCGTCGGCCATCGCCGCGAAGACGTCGGCGTAACTGTCGGCGTCCGCGCCGGCGTCGTCGACGATCTCCCAGAGATGTTCGTTGAGTTCGAGGCCGGCGACCTCGTTGTGGAGGTCGTCGAACGTCGATCGGGCGGCCTTGTTGTGTTCACACAGCGGCGCGCCGTTGTAGATCTGCTTGCCGAGGACGTCACAGGCGCGCTTGAGGAAGACGCCGCTCCAGATGTCGTCGAACCGGCCGACGTCCCACGGGTTGTCGTCCATCGGCAGCTGGTAGAACGCCGGGATCACCTCCCGGCGGAACGCGAGGTTCATCGAGCAGACGGTGAGGTAGTTCTCCTCCGCGGCGACGAAGTCGTTCGCGAAGTCCTCGCGGGTCGTCCGCGTCTGGGCCTGACCCTGCAGATCGCCGTCCATCAGGATCCGCACCGCGTCGAGGTCCGGGACGTTCGTCCACAGACCCTGGGAGGCGACGACCTCGCCGGCCTCGATCGTGGTCGTGTCGGTCTCGACGGTCTCGCCCATCGCCGAGTAGGGGTATCCGCGCGGGTACAGGCCGTGTTCCTCGGCGTTCTGGTAGAGGACGTTCACCCACTGCTCGTCCGAGGAGACGGCCTCGATCTCGCCCTCGAAGGCGAGGTTCTCGAGGTGAGTCCCGAAGAAGTCCTCGTCCTCGTGCGGGAGGGTGTCGTCGTCGATGAACACGCCGTACTCGAACTCGTCGTTCGCCCACATGTATAGCAGGCCGAAACTCGTCTCGGCGTGGCTCGCGGCCGGAACGACGTGTTCGTACTCGGTGACGCCGTGGTCGGCGTACCACTCCTCGCGTCGCGTCCCGTCGAAGACCTCGCCAGAGACGCCTTCCTCCTCGAGCATCGTCTCCATCGCCTCGGTCTCACAGAAGTCCTCGGTCACGAGCACGACGTGGAGTCTCGAGAGGTCGAACCCGTGGTCGCGCACGTTGTCGAAGTACGAGCGCATACACTCGTACTCCCGGATCGTCGGGACGACGACGCAGATGTCCTGGCTCATGCTCCAACAATTTTAGGCTGGCCTAAAAAACGTGCCGATGTCGGTCAGTCGTCGGCCGGTCCGTCGGGAACGGCGGTTCGCCCGTCGGTGGCGGCAGTCGATAGCGAGACGTTCAGCGACGCGAGCGCGCCCGCGCCGCCGACGAGCGTGATCGCGTTTTTCAGCGCGTGATCGACGATCGCCCCGGCCAGCGCCGTGCTCGCGCCGACGGGCGTGAGCCCGACGACGAGGCCGGTAAACGCCGCCTCGTACAGCCCGATTCCACCCTGCAAGAGCGGCAGGACCTTCGCCAAGTTCCCGACGCTCACCGCGAGCGTCCCGACGACCAGCAGGGTCGGCGCGTCGAGTCCCGCACCGACGGCCGCGAGGACGACCACCGCGGTCAGCACGTCCAGTCCCCACACGAGGAGACTCTCGACGCCGACGGTCGCCACCGCACGTGGATTCGTCGCGACGCGCTGGACGTCCGCGAGTAGATCCAGAAGGGCGTCGATCGCACGCCGGAGGCGTGGCCACCGACTCACGCGCGTGCGAAGACGCGGACCGAGCGCACGGTCGCTGTAGGCGACACCGACGGCAGCCGTCGCGACCACGACGGCGGCCGTCGCGACGACCGAAGCCGCCTCGAGCGCCCGCCGACCGTACTCGAGGTCGTCCACCAGGCCGAGTGGGCTCGAGTCGCCGAGCAGGGCGAACGCGAGAACGGCCCCGCCCGCCAGCGTCGCGATCGTCAGCAGATCGAAGACGCGTTCGACCGCCAGCGAACCGAACCCGGTGGGGTAGGGAACGTCCTCGCGGTCTTTCACGAGGTACGCCCGAACGGCGTCGCCCGCCCGGGCGGGGATCGCGAGGTTCGCCGTCTGACTCGCGAAGACGGCGGTCGTGAGAAAGCCCGTTCCGACGTGGTGGCCCATCGTCGCGAGCACGTCGCCGTACCGGCGGCCACGGAGGGGCCACGAGACGGCGTAGACGACCGTCGCGACGCCGAGCAAGAGCGGGTCCGCCCCCGTCACGTCGGCGACCACGGCGTCGACGTCGACCGCACGGACGGCCGCGAGCAGGCCGACGACGACGAGCGCCGTCCCCGCGAACGTCGCCCAGCGGCGGGAGAACACCCCGCCGCGAGCCGGCCGACCGTCCGTCGCATCCTCACGGCTACCGTCGTCCATGGTCGAACCCTGCGGGAGCAGATATTTAAGTCCACCTAAAACTCGACCAGGATGCTTCGAGCGGGCGGCTAGCGGCAGAATCGTGATAGAACGGGTCGCCTGCGGTCAGGTCAGTTCTGCGATCAGTTCTCGAGCCGACCGTCTGACGGCCTCGTCGCTCGAGAGCGTCGGCTCCCAGCCCAGTGCAGCGAGTTTTTCGACGGAGAGGCGCATCTTCGGCACGTCGCCGGTCCAGCCGCGGTCGCCGCCGGTGTACTCGTAGGTCGGTTCGAGACCCATCTCGTCGGCGACGATGGCGGCGATCCGGTCGACCGACGTGGTGGTCCGGGTCCCGAGATTGTAGGTGTTCATCGCGTCGTCGGCGTGTTCGACGACGTGACACATCGCGTCGACGCAGTCGTCGACGTGCATGTAGGATTTCTCCTGTCGGCCGTCGCCGAGGATGGTGAGCGTCTCGGGGTTCTCGTGGAGTTTCTCGACGAAGTCGGGGATCACTGCCCCACGAAGTCCCGGGCCGACGATGTTCGCGAACCGGAAGTTCCAGACGGTGAAGTCGTGGCTGTGAGCGTGGGTCGCGAGCAGGCCCTCGTCGGCAAGTTTGCTCGCGCCGTATGTGCTGATCGGCTCCATCGGCGCATAATCCTCGGGCGTCGGTCGCGGCGCTTCGCCGTAGACGGTCGACGAGGACGTGTACGCGAAGTCGGTGACGTCGGCGTTACACATCGCCTCGAGGAGCGTCAGCGTCATCCGCGTGTTGCGCTCGAACTGGTCGTACGGCCGATCCGTGTCGACCAGCTTCGACGCCGCCAGGTGGAAGACGCGGTCGACGTCGGACGTGAGCACGCCCTCGAGTGCGTCCGGATCGGTCAGGTCGGCCTCGACGAAGCGCGCGGCGTCGGGAACGCGCTCTCTCGAGCCGTTCGAGCAGTCGTCGACGACGATCACGTCCTCGCCGTCCTCGAGCAGTCGGGCGACCAGGTGGGTGCCGATGAAGCCCGCACCCCCCGTCACGAGCGTCCGTCTGTCGGTCATCGGCCGTATCTGATCGCTCCCGTAACATAAACACGTCCGTCCGGCGTCGGGGGTCGGCTGTGACGATCCGTCTAGACGACCCTGTTGTACAGATCTTCGCCGGTCTCGAGTCGATCGACGTTCTCGCGGACGATCTCGCCGACGTCGCGGAAGTAGTCGCGGGTGTACGCCGCACAGTGGGGCGTGACGATCACCTCCTCCATGTCCCACAGGGGCGACTCCTCGGGGAGCGGTTCGGTCTCGAAGACGTCCAGCGCCGCGCCCGCGATCTCGCCGGACTCGAGGGCGTCGACCAGCGCCGGTTCGTCGACGACGCTCCCGCGGGCGACGTTGACGAAGTAGGCGTCCTCGCGCATGGCGGCGAACTCGTCGGGACCGAAGAGGTGGTGGGTCTCGTCGGTCAGCGGAACGGTCGCGATCACGAAGTCGGCGTCGCCGATTGCGGAGTGGAGGTCGTCGTTCGCGTAGATTTCGTCGAACTCGGGGACGGGATCGGCGGAGCGGCGCACGCCCGTCATCCGGACGCCGAGCGCGCCGGCGACCGACGCGACGCCACGTCCCAGCGTGCCGGTTCCGACGACGCAGGCGGACGTGCCGGGGAGCGTGAACGCCTCGTCCCAGTCGGGTCGTTCCCACCGCCGCTCCCGCTGGTGGGCGACGTGGTCGTGGAGGCGACGCGAGAAGGAAAGCAGGTAGCCAGCGACCGTCTCGCCGACCGTCCGGTCGTGGATCCCCGTGCTGTTGGTGAGGACGACGTCGCGCTCCTCGAGGACGTCGAACGGGAACCGGTCGACTCCCGCCTGGATCGAGTGGATCCACTCGAGGTCCGCGAACGCCTCGCGGTGCTCGAAGGTGACGACGGCGTCGCAGGCCCCGATCCCCTCGTCGTCGGTAACGCGGACGTCGACCGGGAGGTCGGCGAGTTCGTCTGCGAGTTCTTCCGGCGGAAAGACCGCGTCGACGGAGTCGTGAACACCGAGTCGCTCGAGTTGCATGCACGGCGCTACGAACGGTCTCGAGTTCAATCTTCGCTCGAACACGAGCGACATTCGGCCGAACGCACTCGAGAACGGGCCGGTCGAGACGCCTCCCGAAGATCGATCTGGACGGCGTAAAGTGGGCGGCTCGGGTGAAAAGCATCGTCACAAGGGGCTCAGAGGGGGTAACTCTTCGTCATGGCCGCCCTACCCGTGCTTGGCAGGCGAGGACTTTCCGTCTATCGCTTCCGACTGCGACCCGTCACTCGCCGCTCGCCCACCCCTCGAGGTTGCGCAACTCCGCGGCCACCTCGCCGATACCCGCACTCGAGAGCGTTCCGCGCTCGGTGACGATGCCGTCGACGCAGTCGACGGGCGTCACGTCGAACGTCGGGTTCAGCACGTCGAGCGGCGCGTCTCCGTCGTAGACCGCCTCCCGGGAACCGGACTCGAGATTGACCGCCTCGCGCGTCGAGACCTTGTCGGTCGCGGCGACGGCGTAGACGGGAACCTCCTCGCGCGCGGCGGCGAGCGCGAGCGCCCGCGTGCCGGTCTTGTTGACGACGCGACCGTCCGGCAGGACGGTGTCGGCACCGACGAGCACGCAGTCGACGTCTTCGCTCGCGAGCACGTGTGCCACGGCGGCGTCGGTGTGTATCGTCACCGGCAGGTCGTCGGCCAGTTTCTCGGCGACGTCGACGCCCTCGCAGGCCGGCCGGGACTCGGCGACGTACACGCGCGACGGCTCGCCCGTCCGCAGCGCCTCGAGGACCGTCCCCGACCGCGAGAGGGTCGCGACGGTTCCCTCGACGTGCTCGCTCACCGCCGTCGCGGCCTCGTCGTCGGCCTCGAGCGCCCGGTCGATCCCCGCGAGCGCGGACTCGAGGACCGCAGGGGCGCTCCCCTCGTCGGCCTCGGCCATCGCCCGGTTGACCCGGTTTCGCAGGACCGCCATCGAGGGGCGAGCCTCGAGCAGTCGCCGGGCGAGTTCGGCGAGTTCGTCCCACTCCGCGTCCGACTCGGCCGTCTCGGCCTCCTGGCGCTCGCGGACGAGCAGCCCTGCCCGGTCGCGCAGCACCTCGAGCGCGCGGATCGACAGGTAGGCCGCGCCGTGGTCGCCGTCGGCGGCGATCGAGCGGACAGTAGGTGCGACGCGTTCGTACGCCGCCCAGAGCTTCGGCACCGTCTCGCGGTCGACCATCGCCGTCGGTGGAACCCACGCGTAATCGATGTGCTCCTCGCTCAACGCGACCTCGCGGGAATCGCAGTCGAACAGGTACGGGTGGACGACCCACTCGCGACCGAGGTCGGCGTCTTCGAACCGCACGGGTCGGGCCGACCGGACGAGCGTGACCGCGTCCGCGAGGCCCGTCTCCTCGGCGATCTCGACCCGGACCTGTCGGTCGGGGTCGTCCTCCGCGAAGCCGGAGACGCCACCCCACTGGCCCGCGTACGTCCCGACCTCGCCGCTGCGACCCAACAGCAGTACCTCCCCGCGATTTCGCAGGAAGGCGGTGACGACGTGACTCGCGTCGTCGCCCGTCGTCGTCTCGTCCGTAGCGTCAGTCATAGACGAGCGAACGAGTGCGCACGGGGAATCGCTTTCGGGGTCGACGTCGTACGCCCACCCATGTCACTGGTTGCCATTATCAGCGACACGCACGTGCCGTCTCGAGCCGACGCGATCCCGGAGTGGGTCGTCGACGAAATCCTGCGAGCCGACCACACGATCCACGCGGGCGACTTCGACTCGCCGCGGGTGTACGAACGCATCGCGGACCTCGCGGACGGGAACCTGACCGCCGCTCGAGGGAACGTCGATCCGCCGGCGCTCGGACTGTCGAAAGCGAAGACGGTGGCGATCGACGGCGTGACGTTCGTCGTCACCCACGGCACCGGCTCGCCCAGCGGCTGGCACGATCGGGTCGCGGAGACGGTCGAGCGAGAGGAAGACGAAGACGCGGTGGGCGTCGCGGGCCACACCCACGAGGTCGTCGACGAACGTGTCGACGGGACCAGACTGTTGAACCCTGGCAGCGCGACCGGGGCGACGCCCGCCGACCGCGAGACGATGTTCGTGGCGACGGTCGAGGACGGCGACCTCGAGATCGAGCTTCGAACCGGATAGGCGGAGTCGCCGACGGTCGCCAGCGCGCATAGCGGCCGCCGTCTCCGGTGACGGAGGCCTTTTTACCGCGCTTTCCCACCCACCGAGTATGGAACTACACGCCGTGCCGGACCTCCCGGAGATCCGTCCCGGCGACGACCTCGCGGAACTCGTCGCCGAGCGGATCGATCTCGAGGACGGCGACGTCCTGACGGTCGCGAGCACCGTTGTCTCGAAAGCCGAGGGGCGCGGAGCCGACCTCGACGACTTCCCGGCGGGACCGCGAGCCAGAGAGATCGCGACGCGCCTCGAGGCGATCACGGGCGAGCGGAAGGATCCGCGATTCGCCCAGGCCGTCCTGGAGGAGAGCACCGAGTTGCTGATGGAAGCCCCGTTCTTGCTCACCGAGTCGCGCTTTGGCCATGTGAGCGTCAACGCGGGGATCGACCGCTCGAACGTGCCGGACCACGACCTGCTGTTGTTGCCAAAGCGGCCGACGGCAAGTGCCGAACGAATTCGGTCGGGCCTCCCGGCCGACGTCGCGGTGATCGTCACCGACACCTGCGGGCGACCGTTTCGCCACGGCCAGCGCGGGGTCGCACTCGGCTGGGCGGGGATGCCCGCGAGTCGGGACTGGCGGGGCGAATCTGATCGTGACGGGCGCGAACTCGGCGTCACCGTCCAGTCGGTCGTCGACGAACTCGCCGCGGCCGCGAACCTCGTGACGGGAGAGGGAGCCGACGGCACGCCCGCCGTCGTCGTCCGCGACTGGTCGTTCGGCGACCTCGAGGGGAGCGACGAACTGTTCCGGGACGTGGAGACGGACTTCGTCAGGCAGGCACTGCGGGAGTGGGGGTACGACCACGAGGTGAGCCGATGAACGGGATCGAACTCACGCCCGAACACCCACCAGACCGGATCGCCGAACTCGCCGCCCTCGCAGAAGACGAGGGGTTCGACGCGGCGCTGACGAGCTGTCACTACTTCAACCGCGATCCGTTCGTGACCCTCACGCGGATGGCCGAGGCGACGGAGACGATCCGGCTGGGGCCGGGCGTCGTCAACCCCTACGAATCCCACCCCGTCACCCTCGCCGCGCGGACGGCGACGCTCGACGAGGTGAGTGGCGGACGCGCCGTCTTCGGCATCGGCGCGGGCGACCGGTCGGCGCTCGCGAACCTCGGCATCGACCGCGAGCGTCCCCTCCGGCGGGTCCTCGAGAGCTTCGACCTCGCGCGTGACCTCTGGGCCGGCGAGACCGTCACCCACGAGGGGACGTTCACCGCCCGCGACGCCTCGTTGAACCTCGAGCCCCGCGACATTCCGGTCTACGTCGGCGCGCAGGGGCCACACATGCTTCGGATGAGCGCGAAACACGCCGACGGGACGCTGATCAACGCCGCACACCCGGACGACTTCGAGTGGGCGGCCGGACAGATCGAGAAGGGGCTCGACGAGCGACCGGCCGACTACGGCGAGTTCGAGGCGCTCGCGTTCGCAAGCGTGAGCGTCGCAGGCGACGAACGGGAAGCGAGAGAAGCGGCCCGCCCGCCGGTCGCGTTCATCGTCGGCGGCGCAGCAGACCCTGTCCTCGAGCGCCACGAAATCGACCGCAAGGCCGCAGCGGACGTAAGCGACGCCCTGGAACGGGGCGACCTCTCGGAAGCCTTCGGCCACGTGACGCCGGCCATGATCGACGCGTTCTGTATCGCCGGGACGACCGAGACGGTCGCCGAGCGGTTCGCTGCCGTACTCGAGTACGTCGACGGAATCGTCGTCGGGTCGCCGCTCGGGCCGGACCTCGACGACGCGGTGGTCCGCGCGGCCGAGGCGCTCGAGCGGGCTACTCGGGAATAACGAGGTCGGCGAGCGCGCCGAGCGTGAGGAAGCCGAACGCGCCGAGCGTCAGAACGATGAGGGCCGTCCCGACGAGGACGAGCAGCGGCGCGAGCGCCTCACCCGTAGCGACGCCGGAGAAGTGGTCGACCATCTCGACGAGGTTGTCCACGATGACGTTCAACACTGGAGCGGAGTTCATAGTCGCGGGTTGTGACCGGGGGTACTTGGCCGTGCCGATCCGTGTCAGGCACAAGAACTGCCCGAACGTGGCACGGAGACGGGCGAACGACCGTCGCACGATCGACCGATAGTTCACAGATATAAGCGGCTCCACGCCGTAGGTAAGGTGTGACCGACGAGTCGACGCTGACGGACTTTCTCGAGGAGGCCGGGACGGCGGCGGAGAGCGCAGACCGGGAGACCGGTCGCGAACCGGAAGAGCCGTCGCAGCGTCCCCAGGCGGGCGAAGCGGACGGACGCGAGAACGGCGAGCGAACGGCCGTCGAACCCGCCACCGGGACCTACGCGTGGGGCAAGCACACGTGCAGCGCCTGCGGCTCGAGCGTCGACCGGGTCTGGCGTGATGGAGATGCGTTCGTCTGTCCCGCGTGCAAAGAGTGGTAAGGCGGGGCGATCGTTGGGCGACCAGGGTCCAAAGGACGACGACGGCTGGCGACGACCGGAAAATCAGTGCCACGACGGATATCGGACCCCCACCTCCAGAAGGTTTAAGCCCCAGTCGTGGCTTTGTACGCATGCAATGGCGAAAGGTACGGTCGCATTCTTCAACGACACTGGCGGCTACGGATTTATCGAGACTGACGACGCGGACGAGGACGTTTTCTTCCACATGGAGGACGTCGGTGGCCCTGACCTCGAAGAGGGTCAGGAACTCGAGTTCGAGATCGTCGAGGCCGAGAAGGGCCCGCGCGCGACGAACGTCGAGCGCCTGTAAGGTGGTCCAGTAGAGGTATCGTTCTCTGATCGCTACTCGCGTAGCTACTGCTTTCTTCGGCGCATATACAACGTAACTGATACAAACCAATTTCTGGAGAGCGCCGTTAATCCCCGTTTCACGTATCAGTCTCGGTGAATCTCTCGAGAACGGTCAAAATTGAACGGCACAAAACATATGTCTGTGAGTCGTTGATCTCTGACAAGCACGAGCGCGGCCAGGGTACCCGGTACGCTGGCGTTACACTTTCGAATCATGACAGACGCCGCACTCCCGTCCGAGCAGGAGAACCGAGCCACGGCCGTCGATCCCCTCCCGGTGAGCGACGTGGCCCAGCTGTGTGAGGACGTTCGATCGAACGTCGGTCGCGTCATCGTCGGCCACGAAGACGAGATCGACCACGTTATCACGACCATCCTCGCCCGTGGACACGTCTTACTCGAGGACGTCCCCGGCGTCGGGAAGACGATGCTCGCCCGCTCGATTGCGACGTCGATCGACTGTACGTTCAGCCGAATCCAGTTTACGCCCGACCTACTGCCGACCGACATCACCGGCGTGAACGTGTTCGACCAGCAGAACCGAGAGTTCGAGTTCCAGCACGGGCCCATCTTCGGTAACGTCGTTCTCGCCGACGAGATCAACCGCGCACCGCCGAAGACCCAGGCGGCGCTCCTCGAGGCGATGGAAGAAAAGCAGGTCACCGCCGACGGCGAGACGCGGCCGCTCCCGGATCCGTTCACGGTCATCGCCACGCAAAACGCCGTCGAGCCGAACCGGACCTACGAGCTCCCTCTCGCAGAGGTCGACCGCTTCACGAAGAAACTCGAACTCGGCTACCCCGACGCCGACGAGGAAGCAGAGCTTCTCGACCGAACCGTCGGCCACCACCCCATCGAGCGCTTAGAGCCCGTGGCCGACCTCGAGACGATCGTCCGGGCTCGCGAGACGGTTGCTGAGGTGTCGGTGAAGGCCCCGGTTCGCGAGTACGCGACGCGACTCGCGAGGTACACCCGCGAGCACGCCCGACTGGGCGCGAGCCCGCGGGCCACGATCTCGCTGCTGCGGGCCGCCCAGGCTCGCGCCGCCGTCGACGGGCGGGAGTACGTGATCCCCGACGACGTCGAACGCGAGGCACCCGCCGTGTTGAGCCATCGCATCAGGACGGCTGCGAGCGGTCACGACCGGGACGGGGCAGCCGTCGTCGACGACGCCATAGAGCGCGTACCGGTAGAATGAGAGTCACCAGACGCGGGTGGGGGGTCGTCGCCGTCGTCGGCTTCTGTCTCGTCATGGCCTGGAAGTTCGGCCCGCGGTCGTTGAACGCGATCGTCGTCCCCCTCGTCGTCGCACTGGTGGCCGGCGCGATCACGGTCACCCGGGCCAACGAACCCCGCGTCAGTCGTGCCGCGATCGAGGAGGGGTTCGTCGGCGAACGTCGAGCCGTCTCGCTCGAGGCCGACGTCGACCGACCGATCGCCGCCGAACTCGCAGACGACGTCGGTCGCGGCCTCTCGGCAACCGGGAACGTCGCGGAGACGACGCTCGCGCCAGAGCGAGGCTACAGCTACGAACTCGAACTCGAGTGCCGCGGCAAACACGAGGTCGGTCCGCTGTCGCTATCGGTGACCGACGCGTTCGGGCTGGTCGAGCGACAGTTCGAGATCGACCGGACGACGCGAGTCGTCGTCTATCCGCCGGTGTACGACCTCCGTGGCGGTTCGGGAGACGACTTTGCGCTGCTCACGGGCGCAATCCAGGAGTCCCGACGAGATGAGTTCGATCATCTCAGAGAGTACGAACACGGCGACTCGCTGCGCAACGTCCACTGGAAGTCGGCCGCGAAACGACCCGACGACGACCTCGTCGTCAAGGAGTTTACCGCCCACGAGGACGACGGGACGGTCACGGTCGCCGCCGAGTCGGTCCCAGAAACGACGGACGAGATGGCAGCGGCGACGGCGAGCGTCGTCACGTACGCCCTCGAGTCGGCAGTGCCAGTCGACGTGGTCGTTCCGGACGGATCGGCGTCGGCGACGGCACGCCACGACCGCCGGGACGTACTCAGGCTCCTCGCGACGGCCGGTCCCGGAACGCTCGCCGCGGAAACGCGACGGGAAGCCGACGTCCTGATCCGGGCCGACGAGGGCGGGACGACCGTCACAATCGACGGTCTCGAGGTGCCGTTCGAGCGACTCGCCGGCGCGACGATCGACGGCGGTGCCGACCCGCGGCGAGGGGTGATCACGTGAGCACGAAGTCCCGTCGCGGGACGGGCGTCACGGCCGACGCGACCCGCGAGTCGCGGGCGTTCCGCCTGCTCGCGCTGGGCGGCGTCCTCGCCCAGACGGCGTCGTACGTGAGCGTCTTACAGGACGTGACGGCAGTCGTCGGCGGCACGCAACCGCTCGTCGCGCTCGTCGTCGCGATGATCGCCACGGCGACGGTGCTGGCTCGAGTGATCAGGCCGCGAACTGCGGCGGTCGCCGCCGTCGTCATCGGCGGCGTCGGCTTCGCCTACTACCTCACTGCGGCAGGGCTCGGCGCCGGCGTCGTCTTCTCGGCAACGTGGGAACTGCTCTCCGATAGCGTCGCCTTCGCGACCGGGCTCTCGATCTTCCAGATGATCGACGTCCGCACCTGGACGCTCGGATTCGTCCCTGCCCCCGTCTTCCTCTCGTGGTACCTCGCGCTTCGCAGACGGTACGCCGCGAGCGTCGTCGCCGGCGGGGCCGCCCTGACGTTTCTCGTCCTCACCGGCGACGCGACGACCGGAACGGCCGCTCTCGGCACCGTCGGCGCCCTCGCAGCCGTCGGCTTCGGCGAACTCGAGCGCCGGGATGGAACCGTCGCCCAGACCGACGTCCTCGCGATCCTCTTTGCGACGATGTTGCTCCTCTCGACGACCGTCACGTTCGTCCCCAGTGCCGGCGACTCGAGCGATCCCAGCTTCCTCGTCGAAGGCGACAGCACCACCCTCGAGGGGACGACCACGAACGCCCCCGAGCGAGTGGAAATCAGCGGTTCGGTCGAGCTCTCGCCGGAAGTCCGCTTTACCGTCCGCAGCGAACGCGCGGCCTACTGGCGAACGGGCGTCTACGACCGATACACCGGCGACCAGTGGGTCCGGACGGGACAGTCGGAGTCGTACGGCGGCGGGCTCCCCTCCCCACCGGGTGAAACCAAGACGGTCCAGCAGACCGTCCGACTCCAGGGACCGGCAGAGGTCATGCCCGCTGCGGCTCAGCCGGTCGCGGTCGGCGACGACGCCGCGGCGAACACAGAGGTGACCGTCCACGGCGGCATTCGACCGGACGAACCGCTAGCGGAAGGTGACACCTACCGCGTCGAGAGCGCCGTCGTCGATCCGTCCGACGCGGAACTCCAGACCGCCGGCACCGACTACCCAGCGGACGTCACCGACCGATACCTCCAGCTTCCCGAGGGAACGTCGAGCGCGTTCGAGACGCGCACGCAGGAGATCACAGGCGACGCCGAGACGCCCTACGAGAAAGCCGTCGCCATCGAACGCCACCTGGAGCTGACGAAAGGCTACTCGCTCGATATCGAGCGGCCCGACGGCGCGATCGAGGAGGCGTTCCTCCTCGAGATGGACGAGGGATACTGCGTCTACTTCGCGACGACGATGGTCCAGATGCTCCGGACAGAGGGCGTCCCCGCCCGGTACGCCGTCGGCTACACGACCGGCCAGCAGGTCGCCGACGACGAGTGGGTCGTCCGCGGACTCGACGCCCACGCCTGGGTCGAGATCTACTTCCCAGACTACGGCTGGGTCGCGTTCGATCCCACGCCTGGGAGTGCCCGCGAGCAGACACACGCCGCGCGCCTCGAGCAGGCCCGCGCTGACGGCCTCGAGGACGTCGACACGAATCGCAGCGAGGCGGTCCGCGTCTCCAACGCGTCCGCCGGGAACCAGCCCGACGAGGTGGGCCGACTGAGCGAGCGAAACGGGACGGACGTGCTGGCGAGAAACGAGACGCGGCTGACCGCCAACGACCCACGGAATCTATCGTTCGATTCGAACGGGACCGCGAACAACTCGAGTGCGGACGATCCGGACGCGGCGTCCGACGCAGGCAGGTCGACAGACGACGGGTTCGAGTGGCCGGGCGTCGAGCAGACCGCATTCGGACTGGCGCTACTGGTCGGGTTCGTCGCAGGGGCACACCGGACCGGCGTGATCGCTCGAGCGAGCCGCGAACTTAGACTCCACTGGCAATGGCGGCAACGTGATCCGGACCGCGACGTCGAACGCGCCTACCGGCGACTCGAGTTACTGCTCGAACGGGAGTACCGCCCCCGGCGGCGGTCCGAGTCGACGCGACAGTACCTCTCGGCGCTCTCGGCGAACGGGCTCGTCGACAGTCGGGTCTGGCGCGTCGGACGGCTGTACGAGCGGGCGAGGTACGGAGACGGCGTCGGCCGCGAAGAAGCCGACGAGGCGGTCCATACCGTCGACGCGATCGTTCGAGACCGGACGCCGATCGTCCGCCGGTTCCGGCGGTGATTCGTCCCGTCGGATGGGACCGTGTCCCGACACACCCCGGCCCGTCTTGCGGTTGTGTCGACGACGACTCGCGTCCGCCGTTATCACGGGGGCCGATAATTCACACGAAACCTAAAAAAGACCGCACGAAGGCGTGAAGGTCCCGATAGTGTTTAATATGCCCATTTCGTAGCATTGGACGTAATGTCGGAAGTCTGCTCGACGTGCGGGCTCCCCGAAGAGCTATGCGTCTGTGAAGACGTCGCCAAGGGGCAACAGCAACTCAATATCCGCATTGACGAGCGCAGATACGGTAAGGAAGTAACGATAATCGAAGGATTCGATCCGAAGGACGTCGACCTCGACAGTCTGTCGTCGGATCTCAAGTCCAAGTTCGCCTGTGGCGGCACCGTCGAAGACAGTCACATCGAACTGCAGGGCAACCACACCGGCCGCGTCGAAGATTTCCTTCGGGACCGCGGCTTCAACGTCGCCTGAGCCCGCAATGCTCTGAGACGGCTTCCGATCCACGGACCTTCACGTATCGTCCCGCAGTTACTACCCTTTCTCCCCGCCTTCGACCGTCCTAGAACGGCGCATCTGATTCGTCTGGCTCCGCGAACTCGTCGTCGCCGGCCTCGAGTTCGTAGGACTCCGCCCACGCCTCGAGTCCGCCGGCCATGCTCTCGACGCGCGCGTCGGCCGCCCCCTCGTAAGAGCCGATGAGGCGTGCCGCCTGGATGCTCGACTTGCCGTGTGGACAGACCGTCACGACGCGTTCGTCGTCCTCGAACTCCTCGATCCGCGTCGGGAGTTCGTCGAACGGGACGTTCTCGCTGTTCGGGATGCGGCCGCGTTCGAAACTCGCCGGAGCGCGGATGTCGACGATCCGAACGTCGGCGTCCGACTCGAGGAGGTCGTAGACCTCGTCCGGGGTGATTTCGTCGTCCATTATGTGGGCCGTTCGCAGGGGAGACGAATAAGAACCACGGCTCGAGTGGAGGCACCGTTGAGATCGTGCGTTCGGTGGAGTGATACGAGTGAGACCGTCGAGCGACCCAGCCCCGTTCAGACGACAGAAGACATCGAACAGCGAGCGGGGAGCACAGCGATCCGTGAGCAGAAAGTGCGGTGGGTCGAAACGCCGTGTCACGCAGTTTCACGCGACGGAAGTGGACACAAACGTAATGTATCAATCCGTGGAGGAGACCACTGTGGCTGTGGGTGCAGTGTCACACGCTCTTCGTGCTTCCCAGCCACACCCCTGTTTCCGAGCGGTTTCAACACCCGACAGACGACGTCACAGCAGTCCGTCCGCCTTCGCCAGCAACAGCCCGCTGATCGTCGCGTCGTTGGCCGGCTGTTCGCGGGCCCGCTCGAGAGCCTCCTCGATCGGGACCGTCCGCACCTCGAGGAACTCGTTGCCGTCGAGGTCGCGCTCGCCGGGTTCGAGCCCCTCGGCGTAGACGATCGCCCGGTCGTGACGGAGGACACCGGTCGCGACGGCGTACTCCTGGAGGACGGCGGTACTCGAGGGACGAAACCCGGTCTCCTCCTCGAGTTCGCGCGCCGCCGCCTGCGTGTAGGACTCGCCCTCTTCGACGATTCCGGCGGGTAACTCGAGGTGCGTCTCGCGGATGGTCGGGCGGTACTGTTCGACGAACAGCACGTCGGTGTCGGTCCGCGCGACGACGACGACCGCCGGGGGGAGGTCGGCCCAGTAGTAGCGTTTCTCGCCCCCGTCGGGCTGGGTGACGAGGTCGTAGCCGCCGTCGTACCAGCCGGTCTCGTACTCTGTCGCCGATTCGATCACCCGCCACTCGCTGGACTCACTCATCGGGATGCTGTGTGATCTCGACGCGGTAGTAGCTACCGTTTCGTTCGATCCAGACCGTGTCGCCGTCGACGGCGGCGCGGTTCCACGTCTCGAACTCGCTGAACTCGTCGAACGGGGTGTGCGTGAACGAGCTTTTCAGTCCGAAGCGTCCCTCCTCGTAGGGATCAGAGCGGCCCTCGTCGATCGCCTGGGCCGTGTAGGGAAAGCGATTCTCCGAGAGGTTCTCGAACGCGATGGTCTCGGTGGCGTTCTCGGCCGCCGGCTCGCCGTCCTCGAGGTCGACCTCGGCCGCGACGACGTAGGAGACGTCACCGCCACCGCCGAGGATCGACGGGAGGGCACCGAGTGCGAGCAAGACGACGGCAGGGACCAGCAAGAGCAGCAGGTAACGCCTTCGCATCGGCTAGAGGTCGGGACCGGGAAGGCATACGCGTTTCGTCGCCGACCGCCGATCGATCAGAACAGGTCCCGGTAGATACGTCCGAACGCCTGCCGACGCAGCGTCGCGACGGCGGCGTCCTCCTCGTTCTGGAACGTCGCCGCCACCGCCTCGCCGGTCGGCCCGGCGTGCCAGACGACGCGGTCGACGGCCTCATGGCCGGTCTCGGTCACGTCGCCGTCGTACTCGTCCCGCCAGGTCTCGTACTCCTCGCGCGTTCCGACCCGGACCTCGAGCAGGCTCGCGAACATGGCGTCGCGGGCGGTCGCGACGACGTCGCTCGTGACGCGTTCGGCGTACTCCTCGCGGTCGAACGACATCGCGCGGGCGAGTTCGCGAACGACCGTCTGTGCGGCCGGCCCGATCGCCTCGTAGTGCTCGCGTGCGTCGTCGACTGACTCCGGCGTGAACGTCCCGACAGTGTGCATACTGGAGCGGTCGAACCGCTGGCAGTTACTCGTTTTCGTCTCCGTCCGAACGATCGGCGTCGCCGTCCTCGTACATCTGCCGGGTCAACTCGCGGGCCTCCTCGAGGACGCGCTCGGTCTCGGCGGTCGTCCCCGGGGACGCCATCGCGCCACGGCCCGGCTGCCGGGTCTGCCGTGCGAGTTCGTCCTCGAACGTGGCCCCGTGGTCGTGGTCGTGGTCGTCTTCGAACTCGGGTGTCTCGACCTCTGCGGCGTACTCGACGACCTGCGACGCCAGTTCCTCGGGACCGCAGTCGGCCCAGTCGGGGGCGTGGCGCTCGAGCCACTCGAGGTGGTCCTCCCGGCCGAGCGAGGCGGTGACGCCGAGGTGGTTCGCGAGGTGCACTCCGTCGGCCTGTTCAGCGCCGCAGACCGGACAGACGTATCCCATGCTCGAGCGTACGGCTGGCATCCGTATAACGGCCACGTCCGACTGCCGGAGCGACGCCCCGTCGACTCGAGAGGCCGCGTCGTCCGACGGGATCACTCGAGGCTGCGCACCATGATGATGGCGTCCTCGCCGTCGTCGTAGTACCCCGGAATCCGGCGGAGTCCCTCGAACCCGAAGTCGCGGTAGAGTCGCCTGGCACCCGCGTTCCCCTCGCGGACCTCGAGTTTGACCGACGTCGCGCCCTGGGCAGCAAGCACCGACAGCGAGTGAGCGAGCAGCGCCGAACCGACGCCGTCACCCCGTCGTTCCGGATGGACGGCGATGTCTTTCACGTGGCCGATGTCACGGCCGTGGTTCGGCGTCACGTCTGAGACGACGTAGCCGACTACCTGATCGTCCTCGATGGCGACCAGAAACCCGCGTTCGCCGAGAAATCCTTCGAACGCGTCGTACGGCCAGGGCTGGGGAAACGATGCCTTCTCGATTCGCAAGATAGCAAGCAGGTCTGCGCGCTCGGCCTGGCGGACGACGACGTCGTCTCCCTCGGGGGCGGAAACCGTCACAGGTCGACTCACGTGGTCGCGGACCAAAGAACTATTCGCCTCCGATTTGCTCGAGACGATCGGTCTCTCGGTCGGACCAGTCGTAGAAGTGACGGTCCGTCGTCTCGAGTGTGTCGACACACTCGTTGTACCGGCGGCGGGCCTCGTCGACCAGCGGATCGTCGGGGTTGTCCTCGATCCAGTCTCGAAGTTCCGCGAGTGCCTTCGGCGAGTAGGTATCCATCCGGTCTTGCTCCTCGAGGATCTCGACTTTCCGGCTCTCCTGGCGCAGCGTGCGCACGAGTGCCCAGCCCGCGATGCCGTAGAAGGCGAGCAGGGTGAACGCGAGCATCCCGAGGACGCCAGCAGACAGCGCCATCAGTCGTCACCTCCGGGGACTTCGGCGGCCTCGGGCGGGGCCCGTCCCTCGAGGATGGACATGAGCGCGTAGCCGATGATCGGGAACAATACGAGCACGAGCATCCCGCCGATCATCTCCGGGGAACCGAAGTTGTCGTAGGCGAAGTAGGCGACGATAAAGAGCATGACGGCGGGGATGACGTACTTCACGACGGGGTTCCACCAGTGGCCGACGTAGATGCCGGCGTTCTGGTTGACCGTCAGCAGACGCAGCCGCTGGGGACCAAGCACCCAGCCGATGACGCCGATGATGGCGAGCGTCGCGAGCGGCAGCCCCCAGTTGCCGAAGACGAAGTCGAGGTAGTCGAGGATCGTCACGGAGTAGGCGCTCGGAATGCCGAGCAGCCAGATCGCGCCACAGACCCCGAGGACGGTCTGTGTGCGATCGAGCCGGGTCTCCTCGGAGATCGTCGTCACGCTGACCTCCGTGATCAACAGCCCCGAGGTGAGCGTCGCGAGGAAGAAGCCGACGAAAAAGAGGATCGCGACGAGGCCTCCGAAGGGAATCTCGGGGAACACCTGCACCAGCGAGATGAACGCCAGGTTGGCCCCGACGTCGGGTTCGAGGCCGACGGCGAAGACGACGGGGAAGATCGCCAGCGCGGCGAGGACGCCGATGCTGGATTCGCCGATCGCCGTGAAGACGCCGCCGCCGAGCGGCACGTCGTCGTACTCCCGCAGGTAGCTGCCGATGGTGAGCGCGATTCCCCAGCCGAGACCGGTCGAGAACAGCGCCTGCCCGAGTGCCGTGATCCAGGTTTCGCTGCGCGCGAGGAACTCCCACTGGACGCCGAAGATGAACGCGATCCCGTCGCTCGCACCGGGGAGCGTCAGCCCGCGGATCGTCATCACCACGAGCGAGAACACCAGCGCCGGCACCGCGTAGACGACGAGTCGTTCGACGCCCCGGCGGATACCAAGCGCCAGCACGGCCGCGATGGTTCCCATCACGACGGTGTGGAGGCCGATCGTGAGGATGGGATTGTCGAGGAACGCGGTCCAGAACGCCTCGGGCTGGAATCCTGCCGACGTGAACGTGAACAGAAGCGAGTGGATCGCGTAGTACAGCGTCCACCCGATCACCGGCGAGTAGTACGACATCAGCGCGACGTTTACGAGCAAGACGACGACGCCGAAGCCGACGAGCCCGCTGCGGCCGACGACCTCGCGAAACGCGCCGATGACGCCCTTGCCGGTGTAGCGACCGAGTGCGACCTCGGCCATCAATCCCGGCACCGCGAGCAAGAACAGCAGCGCCAGGTAGGCGAGGATGAACGCCCCACCACCGTTGTTTCCGGCGACGTACGGGAACCGCCAGATGTTGCCGGCTCCCACCATCGCCCCGATCATCGCCATCAGGAAGCCAAACCGAGTACCCCACTCGGCTCGAGCAGTTTTTGCCGGTGTGTCTGCCATCGTCAAATCACAGGAGGGCGTATCATTCGAGGGATCGTATAAGTTCGTTATTCGTTAACGTGAAACACAAGAGTAAGAACTAATTACCAGTAGACGAGCAGGATGGCAACTCAATGCGGACAGATGGAACCTGAAGAAAGCGAACGGATCAGGAGTCGTCGTCACTGTCGCCTTCCACACCGGTGAGTTCGTGATCCTGCGTACCGCCGTACTGGCCCTGTTCTTCTCCCTCTTCCTCCGATCGTTCGTCGTCCGACTCTCGGCCGCGGTCGGAATCAGCCATCGTGATCACCCCGCCGGAATTGCCTCCATCTCGAACGACTCCGTGAGCCCTTTCAACTTCTCGAGTGCGTCCTGTTCTTCCCTGCGGTCTCTTCGAGGAGGTCCGCCGGATCGCCCATGCCGAGCTGATCGGCCAGCGGGATCAGGTTCCACTCGAGAGCGTCCAGACGTCGCTGGCCCCTACTTTTCGGCTGTCGTCGACGCTGATCCACGCCCCATCGTCGAGTGTCCGCAGTGCAATCGCCATACCGTTCGTTCGACGGCGGTACACCTCGCTCCGTCGGCCCGTGCAGTGCTCGTCGGATCGTACGACGGCTGCTTTCGCGAAAACCGCCCGACTCGGCCGACATTCGCTACAGTCGACCGACCGAGATAGCGGCCGTCGTTTCCGCTATTTCAGAGACAGGGTATCGTTTGCAGCCGTACGTGCGTTTAAGCGACCATAGCCTGAACGTGCGTCCATGTCGACCCGCACAGCTAATCACGAATCACGACGGTACGCAGCCAGAGAGACACCGCCGACGGCGACATTCGAGAGAGGCGACCCATGACCAGCGCCCACACCGACGACAGCCAGCACCGACCCACTCCTGACGACGAAGACGACCGCGACGACGCCCACCTCGAGGACGTCGACGTCGGTGCCGGCTGCACGGAGATCTGGCGACACCTCGCCGAGCAGCGAGAGTCGTGAACGAGCCACAGAGAGGGAGCGTTTTTGCTCTCGAGTCCCCTACCGTCCTGCCATGACGAGTGAGCGTCCCAGAGAGCGCCCACGGGACGGCAGCCCAGAATCGATCCCGACCGACCGCGAGTCGCCTGTCGGGACACCCGTCATCCGGGGCGACGAGTCGGTCACGGGCAGCCACGCCCGCGAAGCCGTCCAGTTCGACCCCGACGATCCCGAGAGCCTCGCCGAGGCCGCCGAGGTCGTCCGACGGTTCGCGGCCGAAACAGCGGGCGAGGACGACAACCTCTACATGCTCCGCGGCGCAGCCGCCTGCGCCGCCCTCGTCAGGGGTGTCGGCTCGTACAAGGCTGCCGCGGAACGTGCCACCGAGCAGACGGCGTCCGGCGACGTCACCGTCTCGTTCATCCGCAAGTGGGCCCGCGTCCACGATCTCCCGCGTGCCGTCCGACGGCAGGTCGCCCTCGGTACCATCGCGCCGACCGCTGCAAAACACATCGCTCGCGTCAGTGGCGAAGCCCGCTTCCTGCTCGCGTGGGCGACACTCGACGGCGACCTGACCGTCCGCGAAGTCCGCAACGTCGCGAGCGCCATCAACAACGGTACCCCGATCGACCGCGCACTGGCCGAATACGACATCACGCTCGGGACGATCGAACTCACCCTGCCATCGACCTCCTATCGCGACCTTCGACGCCAGGCCTCGCTCGAGGGCGTCGAACCGGGAACGCTCGTCGCCGACGCACTCGAGGCGTACCTCGAGTGATACTATCGACCGTCCATCATTCCGGCACCTCGGGAACCAGGGACAGCCAAGAGTACGAGACTGGTAGCGTCGCTTTCGATCGTCGGCCCGCCCCACGACTATCGCCAGATGTCGGCAACCTCGAGTCCGCTGTCCGAAACCGAATCACCCGATGGAGAAAGAAACGTTTAACCGCTACTCGCCAGAAGTGTCTGGTACAGGGCCGGTAGCTCAGTCCGGCAGAGCGTCTGGCTTTTAACCAGACGGTCGCGTGTTCAAATCGCGCCCGGCCCGCTTTTGCCACGAACATTTTCATGAGGAGCAAAGCGGCCAGCGTGATTTGAACGCAAGGAACAGCTTTGCTTCGACCGTGTGTTCAAATCGCGCCCGGCCTGCTTTTGCCACGAACAACTTCGTGAGTGGCAAAACGGTCACGAGCGGTTTGAAGTAGACGAGTCACAGCCCGGGAAGCGAACGTAGTGAGCGACCCGGAATGTCTCGGCGTAGTTCAAATCGCGCCCGGCCTGCTTTTGCCACGAACGAACTCGTGAGCTGTCAGTAGCGGAATCGGCCCGTTCCGCGAGACAACGTCAAACGTGTCGATCGAAAATCGGACCGGACCGTGCCCCGTCGAACCGCGACGCGCTGACACGGTCTGAGCTCTCCGGCAAATCTTCACCGTAGCACGGCACCAGACTGTTTCAACGACTCGTCTCGAGAACGACAACTGACGATTCAGCGGCCAGCATCTCGCCACTGCAGGACGTGCCAACACGGTATCGCTTACAACTGGAGCAAACACCCGAGCTGTAGATCGTTCACACTCGAGAGAGCGAACACGCTCGAGAGACCTGACACTGCATACCGAAAACGAACGACGAAAACCGCGAAAACCGCGAAACGTTATCCGCGAACGGGCATGTACGCAAGCGCAGCCAACAGGACGATCGTCGTCACGGCGATGGCGATCACCCACCAGAGACCCCTGATTCGCTCATTGAAGTGCGTGATCTCCTCCTGCTGTGTCTCGAAGCTCTCGACGTCACTCGTGAGGTACACGGTCCCTTCTTCCGGGAAGTCGACGCCGAACTCCTGATTACCGATCGTGGCCACCTCGCCGTCAGTGAGGTCGTAGGTCGTCGACGACTCACCCACGTACTCGATGGTCACCGTGTCACTCGAGATGTCGGTGATATTCCCTTCGATTATCCGTCCGGCGTCGCTATCGTTGTACGCGATCGTGTCGCCGAGTTCGTAGGTCTGCGTCTCGAGTCCCTCGAACTCGAGGAGAGGAACGAGCACCTCGTCACCACCCTCGGAGACGACGATGTACTGCTCGCCATCCCGTTCGACCGTCTCGTACTCGTCTTCGCTGAAGCTCTCGACGAGCACGAACGAACTAGCGCTAGCCGTCTCGTTTCCGCCGTCGGTCTCGTTTCCACCGTCAGTCTCGTTTCCGCCGTCGGTCTCGTTTCCACCGTCAGTCTCGTTTCCGCCGTCGATCATCACGTCGTACTCCGTGCCATCCTCGAGTTCGACCGTATCGCCGTCGCTCCACTCCGTCTCGAGGATCGCCGACTCGTTGACGTACTCGATCGAGCCCGAATCAGCCCCGACGTCCGTCGCGTTGTACGTCCGATCGTTCAACTGAAACTCCTGACCCGGTTCCAGTTGATAATCGGCGTCTGCCGGATCGACCGTCACTTCGGGGGACTCTGCTGCGCCAATGACACCGTAGGCGCCCGCAGCGACCACCGCGAAGAGGGCGATGTAAAGCAGCCCTGCTCGGAATTGCATGTGTGAGGCGTGGTCCGCCCGTCGTATAACGGTTACTAAGTTCTCGAGAGAGCGAGACACACCCACAGCCAGAGTCAAGGTGCCACGACCAACCTCGACTTCGGCACTTCGCGTACGACTACGATGATCGGTCGGACCCGGTTTCAGATTCGCGTGCCTAAACTGGAATACTTCGTCGGTGAAGCCTTTGAGGAACTGCGGATTGACGAACCGACAACCATCGAGCAACACACTGCAGATTTCGAACCGACTGAGTCGGGTACCACCGAGACAGAAATATCCTCGTCACTTGGTAAACGGCAGGTACTCTCGGCGCACATCTATATCCTCGAAGAACTCGATAACGAAGACGCCCTCTCGAAGCTATACGAGGAGATCTACCTCGAAGGCAACCTTGTCAGGCATCATACATAGCGTCTCGAAATAAGAGGAGTTGCCAAGACGTAGTCGTCCTGGGCTTTAGGGTAACGTGTAAAAGCCAAGGGCCGGATTTGAACCGGCGGTGGGCGGCTCTGCAGGCCGCTGCGTTAGGCCGGACTCTGCCACCTTGGCGCATTTCACCGTAGTCACTGCTGTCGTTTAAGCGTAGCGGTACGACGTTATACGTCGTCCGCAAATACAGAAATCCCCACACAGCGTCGCCACTGTGTGGGGTAATGATGAAAACCACGACCAGCGAACGCTGGCCGTGATCAGTATGAATGGTCGGCGGCGAATCGGTGTTCCCAGAGGGTCGCCCACTCCAGTAGTGACCGATACGCAGGCGAGCTTATCTTCCGTGTTCGGGATGGGTACGGGAGGTGCCTCGCCGCTGTGGCCGCCGTAACGCCGATCGACGGAATCGAACCGTCGTCACACCTGGCCAGGATCGGTGGGAAAACCGTGTGTATGTGTAGTCCAGTTAGCGCCTGGACCCGTTCGCGGGTCCTGTGATCCATGCGAAATGAATGGTGGCTCGACCTGTTAGTGCTCGCGGGCTCAACGCCTCGTTGCCTTGGCGCGTACACCCCGAGTCTATCGAACTCGTCTTCTACGAGTGGTCTCGGTGGTTCCTCGTTTCCAGGTGGGTTTCGAGCTTAGATGCGTTCAGCTCTTACCCCGTGGTGCGTCGCTGCCCGGCACGTGCTCTCTCGAACAACCGGTACACGAGTGGCACCCATTCGTAGTTCCTCTCGTACTATACGAACGTTCCCGTCAGGAACCATAACACCCCCAATAGATAGCAGCCGACCTGTCTCACGACGGTCTAAACCCAGCTCACGACCTCCTTTAATAGGCGAACAACCTCACCCTTGCCGCTTCCCGCTCGCACGGGCAGGATGGAGGGAACCGACATCGAGGTAGCAAGCCACCCGGTCGATATGTGCTCTTGCGGGTGACGACTCTGTTATCCCTAAGGTAGCTTTTCTGTCAGCAATTGGCCGCATCAAGCAGCCTAATTGGTTCGCTAGACCACGCTTTCGCGTCAGCGTCCGTCGTTGTGCCGGACACTGTCAGGCTTCCGTATGCTCTTGCGCTCTTTCCCGGGTCTCCGACCCGGGTGAGGAAACCTTGGGGCGCGCTCGATATCTTTTCAAGCGCGTACCGCCCCAGTCAAACTGCCCGGCTACCAGTGTCCTCCGCCAGGAGTGAGAGTCGCAGTCACCATCGGGTAGTATTTCAATGTTGCCTCGGTGGCCCGCTAGCGCGGGTACCTGTGTAGTGGCTCCTACCTATGCTGCACAATGGCGACCACGTCTCAGTGACAGCCTGCAGTAAAGCTCTATAGGGTCTTCGCTTCCCCTTGGGGGTCTCCAGACTCCGCACTGGAATGTACAGTTCACCGGGCCCAACGTTGGGACAGTGGCGCTCTCGTTGATCCATTCATGCAAGCCGCTACTGAAGCGGCAAGGTACTACGCTACCTTAAGAGGGTCATAGTTACCCCCGCCGTTAACAGGTCCTTCGTCCCCTTGTACGGGGTGTTCAGATACCTGCACTGGGCAGGATTCAGTGACCGTACGAGTCCTTGCGGATTTGCGGTCACCTATGTTGTTACTAGACAGTCGGAGCGCCCGAGTCACTGCGACCTGCCCCTTTCCGGGGCAGGCATCCCTTATTGCGAACGTACGGGACTAACTTGCCGAATTCCCTAACGTCGGTTATTCCCGACAGACCTTGGCTTTCGCCGCCACGAGTACCTGTGTCGGATCTCGGTACGGACAGTGTGCTCGCCTTTTCACGGGCTCTAGGTTGACCTGACTTGCGCTATCCAGCCATTCGGTCGCTTCGTGCCATTACGGCTTCCACGAACTTCGACTGTTCGACCGGGCGATAGCCCGGCTCAGGCGGCCCCAAAGCGTCGGCTTTGGATGCACACTGGCATAGGAATATTAACCTATTTCCCTGTTGTCTCATTCGAGTTGCGGTGAGACTTAGGACCGGCTAACCCTCAGCTGATTAGCATTGCTGAGGAACCCTTACTCGTTCGGCCGTCGGGGTTCTCACCCGACTCACGCTGCTACTATGACCAGGATTTTCGTTACTGCACGGTCCACACGAAATCTCTTCCGTGCTTCCGCCCGAACAGAACGCCAACCTACGGGATCATCCTTTGACGGATGCCGCCAGGTCTCGGTGGTGGACTTGAGCCCCGATCATTTTCGGCGCCCCGAACCTCGGCCGGTAAGCTGTTACGCTTTTCTTAGAGGGTAGCTGCTTCTAAGCTCACCTCCCGGCTGTCTAGGGCTCGGGACCACCTTCGATCGCACTTAGTCCACACTTGGGGACCTTAACCCAGGGCCACTCGTCACGGTCACAGGCTTACCCCGCATACCGGACTCCCTGCGTCAAACGGCGTCCGTAGGTTCGGAGTTGGACAGGGAGGCTCACTCCTCTCGGAGTGAGGGCTCCCAATCCGTCGCTCTACCCCACGGACTACCTCGGCAGAGGTCATGCTTCGACATGTTTCGGTTGGAACCAGCTGTGTCCGGATTCGATGGGCCTTTCACCCCTAGACGTAGGTCACGCGAGGGTATTGTAGGACACCAACGCTATCGGGCCTCCACGTGGCTTTCGCCACGCTTCACCCTGCCCACGCCTAGATCATCCGGTTTCGGGTTGTGCCCGATTGACTCCCCGCGCTTGAACACGGCGGCCCTCGCACAAAGTGCTGCGGCCCTGTCGGTTTCCCTGCGCCTTCCCCGATACTCGGGTTAGACTTGCCAATCAGGCACACTCCCTGGTTCGTTTTTCAAAACGTACGACAGAACATCGGCTTCCTGTACTTCCTACTGCACCCTCGCGGGTGGGTCGTTTTGTACAGGACCTTGTATGCCCTGTCGCTCTATCGCCAACTGAGTTCACGCACTATTTCACCTCCCTGTTGGGGGTGGTTTTCAGCGTTCGCTCACGCTACTTGTTCGCTATCGGTCTTGAGGAGTGTTTAGTCTTCGCGGTCGATGCCCGCGAGATTCACGAGGGATATCCAACCCCCGCTACTCTGGAGCTGACGCGTCTCTTACTCAACGACAGTACGGGACTGTCACCCTGTTTCGTGCTCCGTTCCAGGAGACTTCGTGTCGCCTTTCGGAGAGTGAGAGTCAGTCCGAACACCACATTGCCCGAAGGCTTCGGTTTGGACTGCGTCGCGTTCAGTCGCCCTTACTAACGACATCGCGGTTGCTTTCTTTTCCTGCCGGTACTGAGATGTTTCAATTCCCGGCGTTCCCCATTGCGCGAAGCAATTGCGGTGGGGATTCCCATTCGGAGATCCCAAGTTCTTCCCCTCCGTGCGGGTCCCTTGGGCTTATCGCAGCTTGGCACGTCCGTCATCGGCTCTCAAGCCGAGCGATCCACCAGTTGGCACAGTAGCCACGTTCGTCGGATCAAAGTGACCCGGGAACGGGTCCAGTGGACGCCTGGACTACACGTACACACGGTCTCATCTGCAACACCAGTAGACGGCTGGCGTGCATTGACCCTTCCCAGCCACGTTTACACGGACTGGTGCATCGGTTTCGTTCGGATTCAATCGTCGGGCCGTCTCCCACTTAAGGGATACGATCCGAGATTTCCTCCGAGAGATGGACCCACAGGGATTCGAACCCTGGGCATCCTCCTTGCAAAGGAGGCACTCTACCACTGAGCTATGGGCCCACCCTCGTCGAGCCGATCGGGGCCCGACGAGGAGCAAGTGTTAGCCTCGACAGTTCAAAGGTGCCCGGTCGGCCACTCGCTGGAGTGGTGACCGAACGTGGACCGCGAAGTTGAGCCACCCCGTCGGGGTGGTCTCGGTCTGTGGAGGTGATCCAGCCGCAGATTCCCCTACGGCTACCTTGTTACGACTTAAGCCCCCTTGCGAAGCCCAGATTCGACCCCGGAATCGGGGCCTCATCCGGACCTCACTCGGGTGCTTTGACGGGCGGTGTGTGCAAGGAGCAGGGACGTATTCACCGCGCCCTTCTGAGGCGCGATTACTACCGAATCCAGCTTCATGAGGGCGAGTTTCAGCCCTCAATCCGAACTACGATCGAGTTTCGGAGATTAGCGTCGCCTTTCGGCGTAGCATCCCACTGTCTCGACCATTGTAGCCCGCGTGTCGCCCAGCACATTCGGGGCATACTGACCTACCGTTGCCCATTCCTTCCTCCAGTTTGGCACTGGCAGTCCTCCTAATGTACCCATCAACCACGTGGGTCATGCTGGCAATTAGGAGTGTGGGTCTCGCTCGTTGCCTGACTTAACAGGACGCCTCACGGTACGAGCTGACGGCGGCCATGCACCTCCTCTCAGTAGCTCCAATAAGCTCATCACACTGATCTTCACGGCTACTGTCGGTGCTGGTGAGATGTCCGGCGTTGAGTCCAATTAAACCGCAGGCTCCTCCGGTTGTAGTGCTCCCCCGCCAATTCCTTTAAGTTTCATCCTTGCGGACGTACTTCCCAGGCGGTCTGCTTCACGGCTTCCCTACGGCACAACACTGGCTCGTAGCCAGTGTCACACCTAGCAGACATCGTTTACGGCTCGGACTACCCGGGTATCTAATCCGGTTCGTGACCCGAGCTTTCGTCCCTCACCGTCGGATCCGTCTTCCAGAGGCGCTTTCGCCACCGGTGGTCCGTCCAGGATTACGGGATTTCACTCCTACCCCGGACGTACCCCTCTGGTCTTCCGGTCCCAAGCCAGGCAGTTTCCGCCGGACGCCCGCACGTTAGGCGTGCGGATTTCCCGACGGACTTGCGTGGCCGGCTACGGACGCTTTAGGCCCAATAATAGCGGTCATCACTTGGGCTGCCGGTATTACCGCGGCGGCTGGCACCGGTCTTGCCCAGCCCTTATTCGTGTACCTCCCTACGGTACACAAAAGCGAGGACGATATGCCCTCGCACTGGGAGTCCCCTTATCGCACTGGCGTGCAGTGTAAAGGTTTCGCGCCTGCTGCGCCCCGTAGGGCCCGGTATCTTGTCTCAGATACCGTCTCCGGGCTCTTGCTCTCACAACCCGTACCGATTATTGGCACGGTGGGCCGTTACCCCACCGTCTACCTAATCGGCCGCAGTCACATCCTGTCGCGCCGGGGCGTTTCGAGCTCGCGCCACTCCAGGCAGCGAGCCGTATGCGGGATTAGCCTCAGTTTCCCGAGGGTGTCCCGCTCGACAGGGTAGTTTGACCACGTGTTACTGAGCTATTCGCCACGAGTCTGAACTCGTACGACTAGCATGGCTAAATCGGACTCCAATAGCAATGACCTCCGGCAGGATCAACCGGAATGCTATTCCCTGGCGGAGCCAGGGAGGTTTGGCGGTGAATGTAGGTACACACTCACACTATGGGTCCACGTTCGGCGACTCCAGATCGAGAGACCGATCGGGCGTCACCGAACTGTCGAGGCTAACATCAGATCCCATCTGTACGGCGGACCGCAGGGGTGAGATCCTCATTTCCTTCGGACGTATTCGTAAGCCCCGAGGAGTACTTAACCCCTTCGGAGCGGACGTCCAAGATGACGGAGCGAGTTGAACGCCCCGTCGATCACGCGTTCGTTGCGTTTACATCCGAGTGCCCTCGTACACTTAAGGGCATCGGATCGATTCCCTGCCGGAAACCGCATCCGGCGAGGGCTTTCGCGTACTATTGGACACGCGCCCAGAGTATATAAGGGCAGCGTATCGAAGAGCCGGAAGGACCGGCCCAGTCGCGTTCTGATCCGAACGCCCTCGAGCACGTAACGGCGTCGGAACCAGCCGACGACTGACGTCGAGGGTACGGGATGCAGTGCCTACCTCCGTGCCGGGAAACGGCCGGAGGGAACGTGGCGGCGTGGGCCACGTCGTTCGCATTAGTTTCGAGGAGAGGGTCGATACATAAGGCCGTCGAACGAAATCGCCATCGGAACCGCCTACCATGGGGTTGTATTCCATCAGCCAACCAGTTCGACGACACGAACAACGGGCAGCGAAGTATCTCGAGAAAGGTGATATCGCGCGGGCGGAGGTCGATCGGTCATCCCGTCCTCGAAGATGTGGTCGGATCGGATGATACCCGCGCATTTTCAGGTTAGGCGCGCACGCGCATGAAAGCATTGTGTTCGGATGGATCGAATCGAGGGCGGTGGGTCGTGGTCGTGCCCAACAGGGGAGCTTGAGGCGTTCGGCCGGGTGTCTCGAGTCGCCCGGAGAAACGGGGCCGTCGAGATGGTCAGAAACCGGTGACGACCCGAGAAATCGACGTACGGCCGAAATCTCGCCATCGATGCGTCTAAATCAGGTGCGTTACAACGTCTGCACGAATGGTCCGGGACCCGATCGCTTCGGAGTCGGCGCCGTCGGCGGAGGAGATCTGCTCCGCACTCGACGATCCCGACTGTCGAGAGATCATCCGGAATCTCGACGAGCCAATGACTGCCGCGGAACTCACGTCACATTGTGATATCCCGCAGTCGACGCTGTACCGAAAGCTCGAGCTGTTGACGGAGTCGACACTGCTCGAGGAGTCGACCGAGATCAGACGTGACGGACACCACGCGAGCAAGTATTCGGTCGCGTTCGACGAGGTGACGATCTTTCTCGACGACGATCGATCACTCGCGGTGAAGATCGAACGTCCTGCACGGACGGCCGACGAACGACTGGCGGAGATGTGGTCGGAGGTTCGAAAGGAGACATGAATCTGTACCACGCATCAGGAATTGAAGTCGCAGTCGCACTGGCTATCGTAAAGACGCTCGTTCTCGTCGTTGGCGGGATCATCACCTACTTCTCGTTCAAGGCGTATCGTCGGACTCGCCAGCGGGCGCTCGGCTATCTGGCGGCGGGGTTTGGCATCGTGACGCTCGGATTCGTGCTCGCTGGACTGGTATACGAGATCCTCAACGTCTCGCTCGAGGCGGGCGTCTTGATCGAGAGTTTGCTGGTGCTGATCGGATTCGGAATCATCGCGTACTCGCTGTACGCCCAGTAACGGTCGCGTGGAGGGTGGGACGTCGGGTCCGCTCGTCGTGTGGCCACGACGGCAGGTCTCGAGTGGCTGCAAGCGGCGAGAGGGTGTTCGTGGTACGGAGAACCGACCGAATACGATATTTATGTTCTGCCGGTTCCCGGCAGCCGGGAGGAGGTAAGAGAGATAAAAGGACGGGAGCGAACGATACAGTAGGGAATGACCGCGAGGCACGTAACGAGACGGTCGGCGTTGAAACTGGCGAGTGGAATCGGCGTGGCGTCGCTTTCGGGTTGTATGGGCAGCGGCGGCGACGAGTACGACGTATTCGAGGGCGAGGAGTTCGTCGCCGAAGAGCCCGATTACGACGGCTGGCTCTCCGATGCGGTCAGCCACGAGGGAACGGTCGACTGGACTGGCAGAGACGAGGTGACGGTCCTCGTCGGCGTCGGCAGCGAGTGGATGGGGTTTGGCCCCGCAGCGATCAGGATCGACGCGGGAACGACCGTCGTCTGGGAGTGGACCGGCAAGGGCGGCGGTCACAACGTCGTCGACACCGACGGCACGTTCGAGAGTCCGATGGAGATCGAGGAGGGAAAGACGTTCGAGTATACGTTCGAAAAAGCCGGCATCTACACCTACTTCTGTCGACCACACCAGCATCGCGGAATGAAAGGGGCCGTCGACGTCGTCTGATACTGGCGGTTGGAACTGTTGCCCGACGCAACCGCGAACCGTCGTCCGGTTGCGTCGGTGCTGACGTTCAACCGACATTGATCGACGATCACTGGGCCCAGGTGCAACGGTTATGGGCGCGTCTGGGTCGACGCCGACTTGACGGGTTCGGCTGCTCGAGTGACGGTGCTGGGCCCTGGGCAGTCACCGCAGGGTAGCGACGGGTCGAAATCGAACGGGAGGAAATCGGAGGGAGTATACCACGAGGATAATTACCTACGAAACGAGATATGGCCACGAACGACGGAGTGACGCGACGGACGCTTCTAAAACTGACAGGTGCAGTAACGATCCCCGTCGCGGTCGCCGGCTGTTTGAGCCACAAGGCAAACGGCGTCGAGGAAGACGAAAGCTGGGAATACGTCGACGACGAGGCCGACTACAACGGATGGCTTGACGAGACGGAAAGTTACACCGGAACGGTCGACTGGACTGGCAGAGACGAGGTGACGGTCAGTGTCGGCACTGGCAACTACGGCTACCAGTACAGCCCCGCAGCGATCAGGGTCGACGAAGGGACGACTGTCGTCTGGGAGTGGACCGGCGAAGGTGGCCCGCACGACGTCGTCGCGACCGACGAGCGGTTCGAGAGCGACAACCACCGTCGTGCGGGAGAGACGTTCAAGTACACGTTCGAGGAGACCGGCGTCTGCACCTACTTCTGTCGCCCGCACGAAGCAGTCGGAATGAAAGGAGCTGTCGACGTCGTCTGATTCGCCACTCGACGGAGATCGTGAGCAGCGAGCGCCCAGCTACCGGTTGAGCGTGTGGATCGCGTGTCCGAGTGCGTTCTCGGCGGCTTCCATCACCGATTCGGAGAGCGTCGGGTGCGTGTGGATCGTCGCGGCGACGTCCTCGAGTGTCGCCCCGAGTTCGATCGCGAGCCCGAGTTCGGCGATCAACTCGGAGGCTTCGGGGCCGACGATCTGGGCCCCGAGGACAAAGCCCGCGGCTTCGTCGGCGACGATCTTGACGAAGCCGTCGGCGTGGCCGGTCGTCAGCGCGCGGCCGCTGGCGCGGAAGGGGAACGTCCCGACGACCGGCTCGAAGCCCTCCTCGGCGGCCTCGGATTCGGTCATCCCGACGGTCCCGATCTCGGGTTCGGTGAAGACGGCCGCGGGCATCGCCTGGTAGTCGATCGCCGACGGCTCGCCGGCGATCACCTCCGCGGCGACCTGTCCCTCCGCCATCCCCTTGTGAGCGAGCATCGGTTCGCCGGCGACGTCGCCGACGGCGTAGATGTGCTCGACGTTCGTGCGCGCACGGTCGTCCGTCGGAATGAAGCCGCGTTCGTCGGTCTCGACGCCCGCTTCCTCGAGCGCGAGGGTATCGGAGACCGGGGCGCGTCCGACCGCGACGAGGACCTTCTCGGCGTCTAGCTCGAGTCGGTCCATCTCCTGGGCCTGCGTGCCGCCGTCGGTCGCGGTCTCCTCGGCGGGGTCGGCGACGACGCGGATTCCCTCGCCGCGCTCGTGCCACTCGGCGGCGGTGTACCCGAAGTGGAAGTCGATGCCGAGTTCGTTCGCGCGCTGTTTGACCGGGCGGGCGAGGTCGGCCTCGTAACCGGGCAAGACGTCCTCGAGCATCTCGACGACGGTGACGTCGGTGCCGAGTTTGGCGAAGACGCCGGCCAGTTCCATCCCGATGTAGCCCGCTCCGACGACGACGAGCGAGTCGGGGACCGACTCGAGCGCGAGTGCTTCCCTCGAGTTCAAGACGGGTTCGTCGTCGTACGAGAAGTTCGGGATCTCGATCGGTCGCGATCCCGTTGCGACGATGGCGTGTTCGAACTCGATCGATTCGCTCCCCTGGCCGTCGCCGTCGTGGGAGACCCGGACGGAGTTCTCGTCGGCGAAGTGAGCGGTCCCCTCGACGAGGTTGACGCCGTTTGCCTTGCAGAGTTTCTCGACGCCGCTCGTGAGCTGGTCGACGACGCCGTCTTTCCAGTCGATCATCCCCGCGAGGTCGACCGCGGGGTCGGCGTGGATCCCCATCTCTTCGGCGTTACCGGCCTCGTGTGCGACGTTGGTGGCGGTGATCAGCGCCTTCGAGGGGATACAACCGTGATTCAGGCAGGTCCCACCGTAGGCGTCTTTTTCGACGAGCGTTACGTCCAGGTCGAGCTGGCCGGCACGGATCGCGGCCACGTAGCCTGCGGGTCCGGCGCCGATTACCAGCACGTCCGTTCCAGTTGTGACGTCTCCGACGACCATCGTTATTCCAGTAGTAGCAGTTCGGGGTTTTCGAGGTACTCCATCACCTTGTTCGTAAAGCGGGCGCCGACGGCGCCGTCGATCAACCGGTGGTCGAACGACAGCGACAGCGTCATCACGGATCGCGGCTCGATCGACTCGGTCCCGTCCTCGTCGGTGACGACTCGCGGTTTGCGTTTGATCTCGCCGACGGCGAGGATGCCCGCTTCGGGGTAGTTGAGGACTGGCGTCGCGTACTCGCCGCCGATCCCGCCGATGTTCGTGACCGTGAACGTCGACCCGCGCAGCTCCTCGGGGCTGATCGTGCGCTCGCGGGCTTTCTGGACGAGTTCGTTCATCTCCGAGGACAGCTGTAGCATGCCTTTTCCGTCGGCGTGGTCGACGACCGGGACCATCAGGCCGACGTCGGTCGCCGTCGCGATGCCGACGTTGTAGTAGTCTCGATAGACGATCTCCTCTGCCTCCTCGTCGATGACCGCGTTCATCTCCGGGAACTCCTTCAGTGCAGCGACGACCGCCTTCACGATAAAGGGCATGTACGTCAACCGGATGCCCTGCTCCTCGGCGACGGGTTTGAGTCGCTCGCGCGTCTCGACGAGGGCGGTGACGTCGACCTCGTCGTGGTGGGTGACGTGGGGCGCGGTGTACTTCGACTCCACCATCGCGTCGGCGATGGTCCGTCGAACGCCTTTGAACGGCTCGCGCCGTTCGTGTTCGGTCGGCTCGCCCGCTTCGATGGCTGCAACGTCTGCTTCCTGGGCCTGACGCTGGGCGTCTGCGTACTCGCGGACGGCCTCGGGCGTGACGAACGCCTCTCCGTCGCGCTCTTCGGCCGCCGGAACGGCGTCGATGTCGACGCCCTCCTCCTCGGCGAGTCGACGCGTCGCAGGCGCGGCGAGCGTTCGGTCGCGCTCTGCGGATTCTGCCTGTGCGGGCGCTTCGGTGCCGGCGGTCTCGGCCGTCGAGGTTTCGGACTCCGTGACCGCGGACTCGGCCGCCGGTTCGGGTTCCGTCGGCTCGGCGACGTCGGCACCGCCCTCGGCAGCAGCGCGAACGTCGCCTTCGGTCACGCGACCGCCGGGACCGCTTCCTGTGACCTGCGAGAGGTCGACGCCCTCCTCGCGGGCCAGCCGTCGCACTCGAGGCGGAGCGAAGACGCACCCCTCGGGCGTCGATACCTCCTCGGCTGCCGCCTCCGTCTCCGTCGGCTCGGCTACGCTCTCGGCCTCGCTCTCCTGTGTCTCGGCTTCGGCGGCGGCTTCGTCGGCCGATTCGCCCTCGACGTCGAACGTGATGATCACGTCGCCGACGGGAACCATCTCGCCTTCCTCGGCGCGCAGTTCCCGCACGGTACCGTTTACCGGCGCAGGCACCTCGACGAGGGCCTTGTCGGTCTCGACTTCGGCGACGGGCTGGTCTTCGGTGACTGTGTCGCCCTCGTCGACGAGCCACGTGACGAGTTCGCCTTCGGCGACGCCCTCGCCGACGTCGGGCAGTTTGAACTCGCGGACCATGCTAGAACTCCATCGCCTCCCGGATGCCGTCGACGATACGCGCCGGTTCGGGCAGGTAGTAGTCTTCGAGTGCGTACAGCGGGAACGGCGTGTCGAAGCCCGTGATGCGTTTGACCGGCGCTTCCTGGTAGAGCAATGCCTCCTCCTGGATCGTCGCGGTGATCTCGCCGGCCAGCCCGCCGGTCTTCGGCGCTTCGTGGACGACCGCCGCGCGGCCGGTCTTCGTGAACGATTCGACGATCGCGTCGGTGTCGAGCGGCGAGAGCGTCCGGAGGTCGACGACCTCGACGTCGATCTCGCCCTCGAGTTCGTCGGCGGCCTCGAGCGTCGGTCGGGTCATCGCACCCCAGGTGAACACGGAGATGTCGGATCCCTCGCGGCGAACGGCGGCCTCGCCAAGCGGGACCTCGTAGGACTCGTTTGGCACCTCCTCACGGAACGCCCGATAGATGAGTTTCGGCTCCAGGAAGAGCACCGGGTCCGGATCGCGGATCGCGCTGGTCAGGAGGCCCTTGGTGTCGTAGGGCGTCGACGGAACGACGACCTTGAGACCGGGCTGGTGGACGAACATCGCCTCGCTCGACTCGGAGTGGTGTTCGGGTGCCCGGATGCCGCCGCCGTAGGGGGCGCGGACGACCATCTGGCACGTGTATCGTCCGCGCGAACGCGTGCGAAGGCGCGCCGCGTGGGAGACGATCTGGTCGAACGCGGGGTAGATAAAGCCCAGAAACTGGATCTCCGGGACCGGCTTCATGCCGTAGGCGGCCATGCCGACCGCGGTACCGACGATGCCGGATTCGGCAAGCGGCGTGTCGATCACGCGATCGTCGCCGAACTCCTCGTAGAGTCCCTCGGTGGCGCGGAAGACGCCGCCGTTTCGGCCGACGTCCTCACCCATCACGAGGACGTCGTCGTCGCGTTCCATCTCCGAGTGCAATCCGTCGCGGACAGCCTGTACGAGCGTGAGGTTTTCCGATTCTGCAGCCATGTTAGTCCTCCAGCAGTGCGTCGTCGCCGTGTCGTTCGCGGATCGATTCGAACCACTCGAGTTGTTCCTGGAGTCGACCGGGCATCCCCTCGTAGACGTGGGCGAAGATCTCCTCGGGGTCTGGTCGTTCGACGCTCTCTGCGGCGTCGATGGCGTCGGCGACCGCCGTCTCGATGCGCGACTCGATCGCGTCGACGCGCTCGTCGTCGAGCATCCCGTTGTGACGCAGGAACGTCTCCATGCGGGGGATCGGGTCCTTCTGTTTCCACCGTTCGACCTCGTCGTCGTCGCGATAGACGGACGGATCGTCCGCCGTGGTGTGGGCACCGAAGCGGTACTGAACCGCCTCGATGAGGGTCGGACGGCGGTCGTCCTCGTCGGGATTTTTTGCCTTCTCGACGGCGTCACGAGTGACCTTGTAGACGGCGAGTGGGTCCATCCCGTCGACCTGGACGCCCTCGAAGCCGTAGGCCGTCGCCTTCTGGGCGAGAGTATCGCTCGCAGTCTGGCGTTCTCGGGGAACCGAGATGGCCCACTGGTTGTTGTTACAGAAGAACACGTTCGGCGTATCGAAGACGCCGGCGAAATTGAGCCCCTCGTGGAAGTCGCCCTCGCTCGTGGCACCGTCGCCGAAGTAACAGAGGAAGGCCTTCTCCTCGCCACGAAGCTTCGAGGCCCAGGCGGCCCCTGTCGCGTGAGGAATTTGCGTCGCGATGGGGACTGCGACGGTGAAGATGTTCGTCCCGTTGGGGACGTAGTTGCCGTCTTCGTGACCCATCCAGTACAGTAACGTCCGCTTGAGAGAGATGCCACGCACCAGCGCCGCGCCGTGTTCGCGATAGCTCGGGAAGATCCAGTCGTCGTCCTCGAGTGCGTGAGCACTCCCGATCTGGGCACCTTCCTGTCCCGACAGCGGCGGATACGTCCCCATCCGCCCCTGGCGCTGGAGACTCACCGCCCGCTGGTCGAAGTGCCTGGCCAGACGCATCTGTTCGTACATCTCGACCATCGCGTCCTCGGAGAGATCGGGCACGTCAGCACCGTCCAGGACGCGACCGGTATCGTCGAGTACCTGTACTCGTTCCTGGGGGTCGTGCTGTAGCGTACTCACGGGTGTACCCACCTGCGCATACCTAATGGTCTATCGCTCGCGTTATAGGAGTTTCGTAAATAACTTACTATCAATGCTATTCTTGCGAAAGGGCAACGAAACTCTGGTTCAATGGGCTATATTTTGGACGTTTGAACCACCGATACGAGTGTGAGAAGACATTGTTTAATTCCACCATTCGTAATTATGGTCGTAAGAAGGAGATGGCCGGACGGCGACGACCTGGCGCGCTCATCCTATGCGTTTCACGCTCGAGTGATAGTGCTGGCTCTCGTTCAGACTGTTCGGTCCGAGAGAAACGGCGTCCGATCGAGGTTCGGATTCTCGAACGAGACAGTACGGGCGTGCTACCGTCTTCGCTAGTTCGAGGCTCGCCGGCGGCGAGCTTCGCTTCTCGCCTCTTCGATCGTCTTTCCCTCCCGCAAGACCGCGTCGACAAACAGCTCGCCGGCCTTGTACGACGAGCGGACCATCGGTCCGCTCGCACAGTAGAGAAAGCCGAGTTCGTTCTCGGCGACCCGACGCCACGTCTCGTATTTGTCCGGGTGGTCGTAGCGTTTGACCTCGAGGTGGCTCCGGGAGGGCTGGAGGTACTGGCCAAGCGTGACGACGTCGACGCCGCGCTCGCGCAGGTCTGCAAGCGTCTGGTAGACCTCGTGGTCGTACTCGCCGTGGCCGAGCATGATCGAGGTCTTGGTGTAGATGTCGGACTCGCGCTCTACCTGCTCGAGGACGCGCAGGCTCTGTTCGTAGCCGGCCCGACGATCCCGGACGGGAAACTGGAGTCGTTCGACGGTCTCGACGTTGTGGGCGATGACGTCCGGTTCGGCGTCGATGATCTTCCGGACGAGGTGCGGTTCGCCCTGGAAGTCGGGAATCAAGACTTCTACGAGGATGCCGGGGTGGAGGGCTTTGATCTCGCGGATCGTCTCCGCGAAGTGGCCCGCTCCCTGGTCCGGGAGGTCGTCGCGGTCGACGCTCGTCAGCACGACGTAGTCTAACCCGATCTCGGCGATCGCGCTCGCGACGTTCGCCGGTTCGTCGGGGTCGAGCGGTTCCATCCCGCCGGTCTCGACGTCACAGAAGTTACAGCCTCGAGAACAACGATCGCCCATCAGCATGAACGTCGCGGTGCCGCCGCTCTCACCGCCTCGGCCGGACCAGCACTCACCCAGGTTCGGACAGTTTGCCTCCTCACAGACGGTGTGCAGGTCGTGGTCCCGCAGCGTCTCCCGGATTCCGGCGAACTCCCGGCCCGACGGCGGACGGCTCTTCAACCAGTCGGGCTTTCGCGAGCGACTCATACCCACTACTGGGGTCGCGTGTGCAAAAATCGTGGTGGTTCTCCGGACTGGAGACCGATCACGGCGTACACGGACACGAACTTATATTAGCGATGAATTGTCAATGGTAATCATCTAACAGGTCATGCTCGACGTATCTCGAGAGGAAATAACCGACGGCTCGCTCACGAAGGCGTTAGTCGTCCTCGCAGCACCGCTTCTGGTCCAGAATCTCGTCCAGGTACTCCAGCAGGTCGTCGACATCTTCTGGCTCGGGCGACTCGGCGGCGACGCCGTCGCGGCTGTCGGACTGAACTTCCCGATCACCGGCTTGCTCGCGACCGTCGCCGTCGGAGCCAGCGTCGGGACGCAGGTCGTCGTCTCCCAGCGTGCCGGTGGCGACGACCTCGAGGCGAGTCGGCGCGGCGCGGTCAACGGGACGGTCCTCGGGTTCGTCGCCGGACTCGTGGTCGGTCTCGTCACTGCTCTGTTCGCACGGGACGTCGTCGGACTGTTCGGCGCGAGCCCGAACCTGGAGGGGATGGCTGCCGCGTATCTCGCCGTCTACGCCCTCGCGATGCCGATCCTCGCGACGAGCGACGTCTTAGAGGCGAGTTTCGTCGGCTGGGGCGACTCCCGGGCGGCGCTATACATCAACGTCGTCGCCGTCGGGCTCAACGTCGTCCTCGATCCGTTGCTCATCTTCGGGTGGGGACCGTTCCCCGCCCTCGGCGTCGCCGGGGCCGCCCTCGCGACCGCGACCGGCTACGCGGGCGGACTCGCACTCGCGGTCGCGATGGCAGTCCGCGGACGAGACGGGTTCGTCGTCGACCGGACGGTGATGGAGTTTCGACGCGACGACGTCCTCGAGATCGTCAACGTCGGCTGGCCGAACGCCGGTCAGTTCCTCGTCAGCCAGTCGGTCCGCGTGGTGATGGTCGCCATCGTCCTCGTGGCGGGCGGCGACGCAGGGCTGGCGGCGTACACGATCGGCGCGCGCGTCGCGAGCATCTCGTTTATCCCCGCGATCGGGCTCCAGCAGGCCGCACAGAGCGTCGTCGGCCAGAACCTCGGTGCTGGAAAGCCCGCCCGCGCGAGACAGGCCACCTGGACCGGCGTCGCCATCGCCGGCGGCGCACTCACCGTCGTCGGCGTCGTCCAGTGGATCGTCCCGGAGCCGCTGACCCACGTCTTCGTCCCCGACGTGACCGCGACCGAACTCGAGTTGACCGTCGAGTACCTGCGGATCCTCGCGTACGGCTACTGGGCCATCGGCGCGATGTACCTCCTCCAGGGCGGGTTCAACGGTGCCCGCCGGACGCGGACGAGCCTCGTGGCCAGCCTGTTGCAGTACTGGGTGGTCCGCCTGCCGATCGCGGCCGCCGGCGTGTACGTCCTCGAGATGGGCGCCTCGGGCGTCTTCTGGGCTGTCACGCTCTCGAACGTCGCCGCCGCGGTCGGACTCGGCCTCTACTACTGGCACGAGACGACGAACGGCATGAACGCTCGAGCGGCGGACGAGGCGACGGCGGCGGCGAGCGATTGAGAGCGACGGACACGGTCCGTATACGGACGTCTCGAGACCGTCGCATCGTCACCTGCCGCGATAGCTTTACAGACGCCAGTGAGAAACGGTGAGCCATGAGCGACGGGTCGACGCCGGACTGGCTCCACCTCGGGGAGGGTGAGGCGGTCGTCTGGGAGAGCCGACCACATCCCGTCGCGATGGGGTCGAGACTGCTCGTCGGCGTGTCGCTCGTGCTCGTCGGGTTCCTGGTCGCCGTCTGGGGAGCGGCCGACGGCGTCGGCGTAGTGACGGCGATCGGACTCGTCGTCGCGATCGTCGGTGCCGGCCTCGCAGTCGTACGGTACGTCCACTGGACTACGACAAGATACGTCATCACTACCTCCGAACTCTACGAGAAACGCGGCGTCGTCTCGAGGGACGTCACCCAGTTTCGCCTCGATCGCATCCAGAACACGAGCCTGCGCCAGTCGGCGCTGGGGCGACTGCTCGGCTACGGCAACCTGACCGTCTACACGGCCGGTTCCGGCGACCCGGAGCTGACGTTCCAGCGTCTCTCACGCCCCCACGAGGCGAGTACCGTGCTCTCGGAACAGCTCGACGACCTCGAGGTTCGCTCGTCGACCTGATCGACGCCGTCGGTCGCGACAGAAACGCCTTTGACCGGCCGCTCCCCGTCTCCGTGTGATGGAGGTCGCCGAGGTTCTGCCAGAGTTCGCCGACGCGTTCGCCTTCGAGGAGTTCAACCGGATGCAACGCGAGGCCCTGCCCGCACTGCTCGAGCGCGAGGAGAACGTGGTCGCGAGCGCGCCGACCGCGTCCGGAAAGACGGCCCTCGCAGAACTCGCGATCTGCAAGGCACTCGCCGACGACGGGACGGCGTTGTTTATCGCTCCGCTGCGGGCGCTGACCAACGAGAAAGAGAGCGACTGGGATCGCTTCGAGGAACTCGGCTACTCGGTGTACGTCGTCACGGGCGAACGCGAGTTGAACCCCCGGCGAGCGCGACGCGCGGACATCCTCGTGATGACGCCGGAGAAACTCGACTCGGCGACCAGGAAACACGACTCGCGACGGTACGACTTCGTCACCGACGTCGACGTCTGCGTCATCGACGAGGTCCACCTGCTCGACGCCGACCGGCGGGGGGCGGTACTCGAGGTGACGATCTCGCGGCTCCGACGGCTCTGTTCGCCCCGGATCGTCGCGCTGTCGGCGACGATGCCGAACGTCGACGACGTGGCGGCGTGGCTCGACGCCCCGCCGGCGTGTACCTTCGAGTTCGGCGACGAGTACCGCCCGGTCGACCTGAACGCCGGCGTGAAGACCTACACGCACGGCGAGAACTCCTTCGCGGACAAGTACCGTCGCCTGTATCGAGCGCTGGATCTGGCGGAACCCCACCTCAGGGAGGACGGCCAGGCGCTCGTGTTCGTCGCCTCGCGCCAGGACACGGTACAGGCGGCGAAGAAGGCCAGAGACGAGATTGCCGAACGCGACGTCCCGATGGGCGCACGCGGTGACTACGACTTTCACACGGAGAGTAAAGAACTCGAGAACGACACGCTGCGCAACTCCGTGCTCGACGGCGTCGCGTTCCACCACGCGGGTCTGTCGAAAAACGACAAGGACCTCGTCGAGGCGTGGTTCAAGGAGGGGAAGATCGAACTGCTGTTTTCGACCTCGACGCTCGCGTGGGGGGTCAACCTGCCGGCTCGCTGCGTGGTCATCCGCGACACGAAACTCCACGACCCGCTCGAGGGCGAGGTCGACATGAGCCCCCTCGACGTCTTGCAGATGCTCGGCCGGGCCGGTCGGCCGGGCTACGACGACGTCGGCTACGGCTGGGTCGTTTGCGACGCGGCGGAGGCGGACAAGTACCGCCGACTGCTGCGCGACGGCAAGGAGATCGAGTCGCGACTGGCCGACGACGTAGACGCCCACCTCAACGCCGAGATCGCGATGGGCACGATCACCGACCTGGAGGACGTCATGGAGTGGCTCGAGACCACCTTCTACTACGTCCGCGGCCAGTCGCAACCGGAGGCGTACGACTTCCCGAACCTCACGAAGAACGTCCGGGACACGCTCGAGGGACTGGTCGAAGAGGGGTTCGTCGAGACGGGCGAAGACCTCTCGATCGAGGCGACCCCGCTCGGCGTCCTCGCCTCGAAGTACTACCTCAGACTCGACACCGCCGCACGCTTCGCTCGACTGTGCGAGCACGACCAAATCGGCGACGGCGACGTCCTCGAGGCCGTCGCGACCGCCGCGGAGTTCGACTCGGTGTCGGCCCGGCAGTCCGAACGGGACGCGATAAACGCGGTGCTCGTCGGGCAAGAGACCGGCGACCTCGAGGCGGGCGAGCGGAAGGTGCTCGCCATCCTCCGCGGAGCGGCGAGCGGGACGACGCCCGCCGAACTCAGGAGCGACGCGTGGGTGATCCGCCAGAACTCCCTGCGACTGCTCGCGGCGCTACGGGCCTTCCTCGACCGGTTTCACGGGCCGCACGCAGCGAACCTCGCCCGCCGACTCGAGGCGCGGATCGAAAACGGCGTCGCCGAGGACGCCGTCGGGCTGACGGGGATCGACGGCGTCGGCTCGGGCCGGGCGAGCAAACTCTCGAAAGAGGGGCTCTCGACGCCGCGCGACGTCGTCGACGCGGGTGTCGCCGGCCTGGTCGACGCCGGCCTCTCGGAGGGCGTCGCCGAACGCGTCTACGAGGGCGCACAGTCGCTTCCAGCGCTCGACCTCGAGTGGGGGACGTTCCCCGAATCGGTCGCGACGGGCGAAAGCGACGTCCACGAGGTGACCGTCAGAAACGTCGGCGAACCTGCCCGGGCCGGAATCCGTGTCACCGTCAACGGCGTCGAGATGACGAGTACGAGCACCTACCTCCGTGACGAGGAGACTGTCCCAGTGGGCGTCTTCGGCGCGAACGAAGACGAACTCGAGTTTACCGTCAGCGTGGCGTTTCCGGGGGAGCCGCTGGTCCCGCTCGAGGAGACGCGTACCGTCGCGGTGAACTAGTTACCTGTGAGTCGACGACCGCGTCCAGTCGTAGGTCGCAAAGAGCTGTTTAGCACCGTCGTGTTCGCCGACGAGCCACAGGGTCGTCTCCTGGCCGCACGCGCGCAGTTCGTCTTCAGAACGGAGCGTCACGGCGTTTCCGGCGGTCGCCTCGAGGTGGACGTCGACGTCGCAGTCGGGGCTGCGAATCGAAACGCCGTCGACGCGTTCGGCCGACTTGACGACGAACGTGACCGCGTCTTCACGGCTTTGGTCGTCGATGCCGATGCCGACGTCGAGTGGCGGTCCGGCGTTGCCGTCGTAGCTCGTACCGTAGGCGTCGACGTTCCAGTCGTACGAGGCAACCGTCCGTTCGGTCTCTCCGTACTCGCCGACGACGTCGATGGTCGCCTCGTCCTCGCAGTCGGCGAGCTCGTCGTCGACGGTGAGCGACACCGAGGCGTTGAGCGCGGTCTCGAGGTCCGCCTCGACGTCGCAGTCCCGTCCCTCGATGCGAAATCGGTCTGCCCGGTCGAGTTTCATCACGGAGACGCTGAGTCCGTCGCCGTAGTCCTGAAAACGGAACGTCGCTCGAGGACCCTGACCAGCGTCGTCTGTAGGCGCGTCGTTCTCCCTATCGTCGGCGCTACCGTCCGAACGGAGCTCCGTTCTCGAGTCGTCGCGCTCGTCGCCCAGACAGCCGGCGAAGACGGCTGTCGCAGCGAGTCCCCCGAGCAACGTCCGTCTCGCGAGCATACCAACCGTTGCGAACAAAAGTATAAAAAAGGAGAGTATGAACGACCGCTCGAGTCGACGGACGACGGGCCGAGTCACTCGAGCAGTGCCAGCACCGTCCGCCGAAGCTCGTCGGGATCGTCGACGACGACGTCCGCTTCGGAGAGGTCGAGGTCGTCGTGGGCGTCGATCCTGTAGGCGACCGCCGTCGTCCCCGCTCGAGCGGCAGCCTCGACGCCGTGCTCGGAGTCCTCGACGGCGAGACACTCCTCGACTGGAACGTCGATCGCGTCGGCGGCGTACTCGTAGACGTCGGGTTCGGGCTTGCCTGCCCCGTCGATCTCCTCCGTGCTGACAACCGCGTCGAACGCCTCCTCGAGGTCGAACCGCTCGAGGACCGTGTCGATCCAGTCGTGGGGCGACGAGGAGACGAGGCCGACCGCGACGCCGCGGTCACGGAGCGCCGCGAGGAGGTCGTGAAAGCCTTCGAGCAGCGAGACGCGTTCCGTGTAGAGCGTGGCTGCCGTCTCGTCGAAGATCTCGAGAAACTCCTCCCGGGAGACGGCCGTACCGTATTCGGACTCGAGGTAGTCGTAGATTTCGCGGTAGTTCATCCCGGTGATCTCGGCGATGGCGACCTCGGCGTCCGGGACGACGCGTGGCAGGATCGTCTCGCGCTCGAGTTCGACCCAGTAGTCTTCGCTGTCGACGATCACGCCGTCCATGTCGAAGAGTACGGCACTCATGACGTGTCCCCGATATTTGCCGGGGGTCTATAGCCGTTCGGTCTGCGGCAGAGCGGCGGGTTCGCGACGCAGTCATCGGGCGGCGAACGAGCGACCGACGCCGACGGTCGTACCGACGGGTGCGAGTCGGTTCCGGGGCACCCGTGATACGGACCGCTGTCCGTCCGTCCCGCAGCGACCGCGTCCCGTCGGGCGGTCGCTGCGGAAAAGAGGGATAGCAGACCGTATGACCCGTCGTGGAGTTGCCTTGGAACACAGTCACAGCCACCAGTATCACCGAACGACCTCGCCGCGACGCTCGTATTCCATCTCGCGGGCGACCCGATCCGCCACGTTCGCGCCGTACTCGCGCTCGAGGAGCCACAGCGCGAGGTCCAGTCCGGAGGTGACCCCGCCCGCGGTGAGGACGTCGCCGTCGTCGACGACGCGTGCGTCGGTTACGTCCGCAGTCTCGGCGAGGTCGTCGATCGCTCCGTGGTGGGTGATCGCGGGCCGACCCTCGAGGAGCCCGGCCGCCTCGAGAATCATCGCGCCGGTACAGACGGACGCGACCGTCGTCCCCGTTTCGTAGGCGGCGGCGACTGCATCGGGTAGTTGCCCCCTCTCGACGACGCGTCGAACGCCGCCGTCGCCGGTCGTCCACCCGCCGCCGGGAACGAGAAGCAGGTCCGGTTCGCCGAGAACGCCGTCGGGACCGACCCGGAGGCCGTGGCCCGCCGTCACGACCGCCGTCGGCTCGAGGGTTACCAGTCGCGTCTCGAGGTTGGCACCCGCCCGCGCACCGTTCGCGAGGACCTCGTAGGGGCCGATCGCGTCGAGTTCGTCGAACCCGTCGAACAGGACGACCTCCGCGGTATCGCTCATGCGACTCCCTGGCGTGAGATACGTAAACGCTTTTCGTCCCGACGTAGGCCACAGCTATTTTTCCCGCCGGAGCCAGGGTCGAACCGATGACGAACATCGGTATCGTCGGCGCGGGCACGGCGGCGAGCGCGACCGCGACCGTGCTCGATCGGACGGTTCCGGAGGCGGGCGTGACGATCCTCGAGAAGTCGGGTGGGCTCTGCGGGCGCGCCGCGACGCGTCGCCGCGGCGACGTCACCTACGACTACGGCGCGAACTACGTCAAGGCCGACGACGAGCGCGTCGTCGAACTCCTGACGGAGACGCTCGAGACCGACGGGCTCGTGGACGTGACCGAGCCGATCTGGACGTTCGACCGCGATGGGAACGTCTCGCCGGGTCGGGACGCCGACGCGCACAAGTGGAGCTACCGTCGGGGGCTCACCCAGATCGCCAAGCGGCTCCTCGGCGGGACGGACGTGACGGTCCATCGTCGAACGCGGGTCGAGCGGATCGTCCACGACGGGGAGACGTGGTGGCTGACCGACGCCGACGGGGGCGAGTGGGGGCCGTTCGACGTCCTCGTGTTGAACCCGCCCGCACCGCAGACGGCAGCGTTGCTCGCCGACGCCGACTGGGACCACCATCTCCGGGACGACCTCGCGACTGCCGCCGCCGAGGTTCCGTACCGGACGATCTGGACCGCCGTCCTCGGCTACGGGTTCGAACTCGAGGCCCCCTACTACGCGCTCGTGAATCCGGGGAAAGACCACGAGATCGGCTGGATCGCCCGTGAGGAGTGCAAACCGGGCCACGTCCCCGACGGAGAGTCGGTGCTGGTCGTGCAGGCGAGCCACGAGTGGTCCGTCGAGCACTACGACGCCCCGCCCGCTGAGAACGTCGCCACCCTCGCGTCGACGACCGCCGACGTGATCGGCGACCAGCGCCTGGCCGACCCGGCCTGGACCGACCATCAGGGCTGGCGCTACGCGTTACCCGAGGGACGCGCTCCTGCCGGCCCGCTCGAGTCCGCCGAGGAGCACGACCTCTACTTCGTCGGCGACTGGGTCGTCGGCGAGGGTCGTCTCCACGCCGCAGTTCGCAACGGCCTCGAGACGGGCGAGCGGCTCGTCAATTCCCTCTGATCACTCCTGGTGGCTCGATCGCGAAACCGCCGCGGGTTTAAGTACGAAAGCGAGGCCATCGTCCCCATGATCGACGACGCAATCCGCGTGCTCGCAGGCGACTGTACGGTCATCACGGACGGGACAGACCGCGAGGAGTACCGCGGTCGCGTGACGACGCTCGTCAAGCCGGACAACACCGTGCTCGTCCACGACGTCGACGGCTACCAGCCCGTCGCCTGGCTCACCCGCGCCGACAGCGTCTCGAGCGACCGCGCGGACGGCTTCAGCCTCGTCGCCAAGAAGGGAAGACAGAGCCTCCGTATCGCGGCCCACGACCAGGATGGCTTCGCCAACTACCCATCCTCGGCGGCCGGAACGCCGGTCGGCGACTGTCCGAACTGTGGCGGGGCCCTCGTCCGGTCGTCCGGTGGCGTCGGCTGTGTCGACTGTGACACCCGGTACAGTCTGCCGGCCGACGCGACGGTCCGCGACGAGCGCTGTGAGTGTGGCCTCCCCCGCATGCGCGTCGAGCGCGGTCTCGCGTTCGACGTCTGCATCGATCGCGACTGCGAGTCGCTCGACGACGCCGTCCGGGAGGCGTTCGACCGCGAGTGGACGTGTCCGAACTGCGGCGGCGACCTCCGAATCCTCCGCCGTGGCGGCCTGATCGCCGGCTGTGAGAACTACCCCGAGTGTGACACCGGCTACGCGATCCCCGCCGGCGTCGTCGACGGCGAGTGCGGCTGTGGCCTCCCGACGTTCGAGACCAGGAGCGGACGGCGCTGTCTCGACGCGACCTGCGAACGGCTCCTCGAGACGTCGACAGAGGCGCAGCCGGATCCGTGAGCGACGCGGTCGATCCAGACGGTCTGTCGTACCGATTTCCCGGCACAGCCGCAGACGGTTCGCGGTCGTGCTGGAACTGACGTACAACGGTCCGTATCACAGCCCCTATGTGCCGGGCGACCGAGGGTCGGGTATGGCACTCGAGGGACGGTTCGACGACGGCGTCGTCCGCGTCGCAGGGGACGCACGCCAGCGCTACCACGACGCACGCGGCTACGGCTATCCACTCGAGGGCAACGAGATCGCGCTCGCGCCGGTCGAGGCGGCCCACCTGCTGTACCGGGGCGACCTCGAGGCGGTCGTCGACGACGGGAAACGGCTCACGTTCCGGGAGTTCGCCGCGCGCGAACCGGGCGAGGACTTCGGCGTCGAGTTTCTCGTCTACGCCGATCTGCGCTCGCGGGGCTTTTACCTCTCGCCGGCCAGCGAGCCGTGGATCGACGATCCGCCCGACGCCGACTTCGCCGTCTTTCCCCGCGGGAAGGGGCCGAGAGACGGCGAGATCGCCTACGCCCTGCGGGTGATCGGCGAGCGAACCGACGTCCCCGCCGCCGACCTGCAGGAAGGCGTCCTCGCGGTCGTCGACGAGGAAAGCGAGATCACGTACTTCGAGGTCGGCCGCGAGGAGATCACGGGCTCGTCGGCGACGACGCTCCCGACGGGCGTCGAAGCCGATCTACTGGCGGATCGGGTCGTCCTCTGGGATCCGCCACACGAACTCTACGAGCGGACGTTCTACGGCCAGCCCCTCGAGGGTCGGGAGTACGACCGGCCCACACTACAGTGCTCGCTGCTCGAGGCGGCCCACCTCGCGGAAGCGGGGGCGGTCGACCTCGACTCCGAGACCGTCACAGAGCGTGGCCGCGAGGTCGAAGGCGAGCGGTTCGACCGGCGACTGCGCGTGTACACGACCCTGCGCGAGCGTGGCGTCGTCCCGAAGACGGGCTACAAGTTCGGTGCCGACTTCCGGACGTACGCCGACGTGGAGTCGGTCGACGAACTGGGACACTCCGAACTGTTGATCCGGGTGCTCCCCGAAGACCACGTCTTCGAGCCGCGGGACCTCGCCCTCGACGTCCGACTCGCTCACGGCGTCCGCAAGACGATGGCGTTCGCGCTGGTCGGCGAAGCGGGAATCGAGTGGTGGGCGCTCGAGCGACTGACCCCCTGATCGGTGGAAAGCGAAGGTTTTTGCGCCACGGGGGGCGAAAGCGGGCATAATGACCGGAGACGACCCACTCGATGAGGGGACAGCACCCCAGGCAGACGGCGGCGAGCGAGCCGCGTCCGAGCCGCACACTGACGGCGGTGTCGCGGGCGCAGACGACGTGACGCTCGACCCGTGGGGGTCGTCGACCGTCTCCGACTACCGCAAACTGTTCGAGGAGTTCGGCATCGAGGAGTTCGACGAGATCCTCGCCGACGTGCCGAATCCACACTACCTGATGCGTCGCGGCGTCATCTTCGGCCACCGCGACTACCGGCCCGTGGCCGAGGCAATGCAAGAGGGCGAGCCGTTCGCCGCGCTGTCGGGGTTCATGCCGACCGGCGACCCCCACATCGGACACAAACTGGTGTTCGACGAGATCATCTGGCACCAACGACAGGGTGGAGACGCCTACGCGCTGATCGCCGATCTCGAGGCTCACTCCGCTCGCGGCCTCTCCTGGGACGAGATCGACGAACACGCTCGCAACTACCTCCTCTCGCTGCTGGCGCTCGGGTTCGACCCCGAGGAGGGGACCCTCTACCGGCAGTCGGAAAACCGCGAGGTCCAGGACCTGGCGTTCGAACTCGGGATCGAGGCGAACTTCTCCGAACTCGGGGCGATCTACGGCTTCGACGGCGAGACCGACGTCTCGCACATGCAGTCGGTCGTCACGCAGATGGCCGACATCCTCTACCCGCAACTCGAGGAGCCAAAGCCGACGGTGATCCCGGTCGGGCCGGACCAGGACCCACACGTCCGGCTGGCTCGCGACCTCGCCGCCCGGATGCGCTTTTTCAAGGTCACGAAGGCGTACGCGAGTTTCGAGTTGACCGACGACGAGCGTGCGCTCGTCGCCCGGGCCTACGACGCTCGCGAGGAGTACGCCGAGGACCCCGAGATGCCCCGCTGTGAGGGGGCAGCCACCTGGCTCGAGGCCGAGAGAGCGACGGCGGACGGCCTCCCCGCCGACGACGTGACCCTCGAGTCGACGGTCGAGAAACTCGAGAACGGCGGAAAAGAGCCGCTCCGACCGCGGACCCGCTTTTTCGATCGGCAGGCGACCGACGAGGCGTTCGAGGCGCTGATCGACGCCGTCGAGGGCGAAAAGCGGGTCTACGAGAGCCACGTCGACGCCTTCGACCTCGAGGTCGCCGAGGCGGAGGAACTCGCACGCAGACTCGAGGTCGAGCACGGCGGTTACGGCTTCCTCCCGCCGTCGTCGATCTACCACCGGTTCATGACCGGGCTGACCGGCGGCAAGATGTCCTCGTCGATCCCGGCCAGCCACATCTCGCTTTTGGACGACCCCGAGGAGGGGTACGACAAGGTGAAGTCGGCGACGACCGGCGGCCGCGAGACCGCAGCGGAGCAACGCGAGAAGGGCGGCCGGGCCGACGAGTGTCCGGTCTACGAACTGTACGCCTACCTGCTCGCGGGCGATGACGACGAGTTCGCCAAACGCGTCTACGACGAGTGCGTCGGCGGCGAGCGCCTCTGTGGCGACTGCAAAGAGCAGGCCGCCCAGCTCATGCGGGAGTTCCTCGAGGACCACCAGGAGAAACGCGCGGAAGTCGAGGAGTTGCTCGAGGCGGCCGACGTCACCCTCGAGTCGCCGCGACGCTAATTTCACAGTTTAGTTCACACTATTTTTCGTCTGACGGAAGACGTAAACCCGAGTCCGTTGAACGGGCGCGTATGAAGCGGTCTCGAGAGGACGTGCTGGTGTGTGCGGACGTCCTCGGCGCGTTCGGCGTGACGCCGGCGGACGTCCGGTCGGCGGATCAGCCCACCGAGACGTCACTCGAGACGGCACTCGAGGACGCGCTCCGCGACGCCCGCGACCGGACGGCGTTTCTGCGCCAGACGATCTGTCGATCGGCCCGCGGCGTCGACTGTTCTGCACGCTACTCGAGGGAGACGCTCCGGCGAGGGCTGACGACGGCGTTCGCAGCCGTCGACTGGTCGCTCTCGATTGCCGGTCACGGCGGGGAACTCCGACTCGAGGCGACCGACCCGGCGGGACGGAGCCGCGAGACGACGATCAGCTATCCGGAGACGCCGCTCGGGACGGACAATCTTCCGGCTGTCCTCTACGCGATCAACGAGCGGGTGCTCGGCGGGGTCGACGCTCGCTTCGTGCTCCTCTCGTCGGGCGTCGACCGCTGGCGGGCGGCGCTGATCGAACCCGACGAACTCGAGCGCGTCCGAGAACAGTACGGCGACCGCGTCTCGGCGTTCGATCGGCCGTTGGTGCCCGAGCACGACCCGATCGCGTACGTCCCCGACGAGCGGGAGACGGCGTGTGACCCGTGGCCGCCGTGGGCGGCCGATCGACGTGGCCGAGCCGGCGTCGACGCGAGCGCGCCAGCGGAGACGACTGCGGCCGGCGGGGACGGGGTCGAATCGCTCATCGACGAAGCGGAACCAGCTCGAGCGGCGTCGTCACCGACGGCGGAAGCGGGCGACGCGGCGGAGCCGGACGGACCGGACAGGCGCGGCGGACTCGAGATCGTGGGCGGTTCACCGACGGTCTCGCGACGACCCGCCGACGCAGCCGACTCGACCGGCGACGCCGGCGACAGGTCGGACGGAGGCGACTCGAGCGTGGGCGACCGGCCGGGCGAGACGGAGACTGGCCCAGGATCGACGGGCGATCGAAACGATCGGGCGTCGGTCGTCTCGCGGCGAACGAAGCGATCGACGGACGCCTCGGGCTTTGGAACGCTCTCGGGGAGCGCGAAGACGGCGCGGGTCTCGAACGACTCGTTCGGCGCAGGCGTCGAGAGCCAGACGGAAGACGACCGATACCGGGCGCTCGGCGCGGCGCTTGGGACTGGCAAGAGCGTCTCGGTGAAAGGACTGCTCGACGACGACGAGTTCCTCCCGGAACTCCCGGCGTCGGGGCCCGACGAGACGCGCATCGAGTTCGAAGACGAGTTCGATCCGGGCGCGATGTCGGAAGCGAAGGCGGCCGCCGAGGAGTCGGGCTTCGTCTGGGTCGACGCCGGGTCGGTCGAGACGACCCGCGTCTCGAACGGGTAGCGGCGAGCCACCACGGTTTTGCCGTCGGCCCGCGAGTCGTCGCGTATGGAGGTCCACCACGTCACGGAAGACGCCGAGACGTTCACGTGTAACGCGTATCTGGCCGTCGGCGAGCGGACGGTGCTCGTCGACGCGGGCACCTACGATGGCGTCGTCGACGAGATCCGCGAACACACGGACGACGTCGACGCCGTCGTCCTCACCCACCAGCACGGCGACCACGTCGAGCAACTCGAGGCCGTCTGCGAGGCGTTCGACCCCGAGGTGTACGCCTACGCGGACCACCCGCTGCGGACCCACTCGATCGACGACGGGGAGACGGTCGCGATCGGCGACGAGTCGTTCGAGGTCGTCTACACGCCGGGACACGCTGACGACCACGTCTCGCTGGTCTCCGAGACGACGCTTTACTCCGGCGACGTGGTCGTCCACGACGACGGCGCGTTCGACTACGGAAGCTTCGGCCGGACCGACATGCCCGGTCAGTCACGCGAACGGCTCATCGAGAGCATCGAGGACTTGCTCTCCCGTATGCCCGACTCTGTCGAGCACATGTACGCCGGCCACGGCGGCGTCTTCCACGGCGACGTCCGCGACGTCGTGGCGACGGCACTCGAGCGCGCCGAGAAACGCGAACCGAAGTACCCCGACGAGTAGACTCGAGGCCGATCGCGCGACGATCGCCAACGCTAGTCGGACTACAGAGTCAGGTGGGGGAGAGTGTCGACGAGACGGTGAGTCGATCGTCGAGCGGATCGAAGCAGAGAACGGATTAGGCGCTGCGGGCTTCCTTCGCCTTGGGACGGAGTTTGTCGTAGCCACACTTGCGGCAGCGCTCGGCTCCCGGCGGGTTGCGAGCGTTACAGCGCATGCAGATCTGTTTCTCGAGCATTCGCTTTTCCGCGGCGTCGAAACTGGCCATGTCGGTGCGTTCGCCCGTGGTGCATTTAACCGCTGTGATCCGCAGGTCGGTCGCGTCTCGACCGATCGGCCGCGATCACTCCTCGTCGGCCAGGTAGTCGTCCTGGACGGCGACGACCTCGCTCGAGTCCGTACAGTCGGCGTACCGTCGAAGCGGTTCCTCGTTGAGCGTCAGGAACGTCTCGCCCCAGCGAAACGGCTCGAGGAGGCGTTCGGCCTGCTCGCGCTCGCCGAGGATGACGAGGCCGGCGGCGAGCGCCTCGGCCGTCGTCAGCCGGAACGGGCGACCGTAGTTGACCGGGTTGGCGGCGACGAGGAACGGAAGCGCGCGGTGGATGCCCTGCATCGAGAAGGCGGCTTCGCCGGCGGACTCCCAGGAACAGTCCAGCGCGACGAGGGTGTCGATCGCGTCGTCGGCGTCGGCCGGCGAGAGCGCCTGTTCGGCGTGGGGGTTGAGCACGACGCCGTAGGGGACGCCCCGCATCGAGCGGTGGAGCGTCGCGCGGTCGAAGCGCTCGAGGCGACGGGCCGTGCACTTGTCGGGGTCGTCGTCGCCCTCGTAGTAGACGTGGACTTCCACGCGCGGGTCTAGGGACGGACTCGAGAAAAGCGACCCGACTCGCCGTCACGGCGCTGGTCGCGAGTCAGTTCCGGTGTGACCCGACGCAACGAGTTACGGTCGCACCGAGAGGCGGTTTCGACCGGATTGTCAGCCCTCGTGGATCGCCTCGCCGCGGTTGAGGCGGGTGGCGATCGTGAACGTCTGTTCGGCCTCCCGCCGGGTGGGGAAGTGGGCGGCCATGTAGCGGGCGGTGGCGATCATCGGGATTCGGCGGGTCCGCACTGCGCGCTCGCTCGCAGCGTCGCCGAAGCGCCGCGTTGCGTCGTCGAACTGCTGAAACGCGGCTTCGACGTTCTGGAGCGTGTGGAAGCCGGCGTCCTCGCGCAGGAGGCCGTGCCCGAGGGTCCGCTTCAGCGCGGCGGGGTCGCCGCCGCAGTCGAAGAACTCGCCGACGAGGCGGCCGGCCTCGTCGACGCGTCCGTCCTCGTCGAACGTCTCGAGGAGGTTCTGCCGGACGGCGTCGGGGTCGCGGCCGGTGTCGTGCTCGGCGGGATCGGGAATCGGCGCTGGCGGCGTGTTGAGGAACCGATCGAGGTAGACGCTCGTCGCGCCGTCGAAGACGCCCCGGTAGAGTTCGACGGCGTCCGTCCGCCGCGTCGCCTGGTGGACCGCGTTGGCGTACGTGAAGGTGTGGTGGACGGTGTTCCAGTCGTCGAACTCGTTTGCCGTGCCGAACTGCGCGACGCGGGTCGCGGCGGCGGAGGCGACTTCAGCGGCGAGGTCCTCGGGTGTCGCTCCCGACCGGACGGCGTCGGCGAGCGCGTCGACGATGACCTCGGGGTCGTCGGACAGCAGCGTCGCCCGGAAGTCGTCTGGGACGGTCCACTCGTCACCGTCGCCCTCGCTCGCGAGGGCGGCGAGGCCGCTCGTCTCGGTCACGTCGCCGCCGTAGACGTCCTCGAGCAGTTCCACGAGGTCGATCGGCTGTCGCCACGAGGAGCGTTCGTCGCTGCGAGTCGCGTCGGTCAGGGGATCGACGAGACTCGCGAGCGCGTCGTCGGCGAACTCCCAGCCGACGTGCTCGAGGCTCTCGAAGGCCGTGTTCGCGAAGTCGAGGACGTGGCCGGCCGTGAGGTAGGGGTGGTCGGTCGCGGCGGCGAAGACTATCTCGGCGACCTCGGCCTCGGAGCGGCCAGTCGCGACGGCAGTTCGGAGACAGCGCTCCGCGCCGTCAGAGTCGCGAACCTCGACGCAGTCGCGGAACCACCGTTTGAGGCGGTCGAACGAGACGTCCGAGGTCGAAAACGACGGCTGGTCGAAGTTCGGCGGTTCGTCCGCACAGTCGCTCGCGACGTGGCGAACACCCGTGTACAGCGCCCGCTTTCGGTCCGCGGGCTCGAGGTCGTCGATCACGTTGGCCAGACAGCCGAGGATCGTCAGTCCCGGCCCCCAGCCCGTCTCCCGGTACCGCGTGCCGAACTCGAGCGTCGTCGCCATCGGGTCCCGGTAGTCGACGTCCGCGTCGAGCAGTCCGATCGTCGACTTGGCGACGACGAGTCGGAGGTTCTCCTCGAGACCCGTCTCGAGTCGGTCGGCCCAGTGTTCCGCGGCTGGCCGATCCCGCGTCGGCGAGGGGTCGACGTACACCGTCCCGTCGCGTACCTCGACGGGATAGGTCGGGACGTCGTCGGCCCACGGGTCGAACGTGTCCCCACAGGAGAGTTCGAACCGGGCGTGGTGCCAGTGACAGGTGAGGATGCCGTCGTCGACGGTCCCCTCCGAGAGGGGAAAGCCCATGTGCGGACAGCGGTTGTCCACCGCCCGCACCTCGCCCCCGTGGTGAAAGAGGGCGATCGCCGTTCCGTTCGCCGAGATCACTTTTCGACCCGCGTCTCGCAGTTCCTCGAGGTCCGTCGCCTCGAGGAATTCGTCCGAGATCGTTGCCATGGTCCGACGTAACACAGCGGGCGGCAAAACCGTTCCCTGAAACGAGCTTTTGTCCACGTTCCGAGACGTCGGTCGACGGCATCGCTTTTGGCGGTAGCGGTCCCGACGATTACCATGGACGTCGACGCAGTTGTCAGACGGTACTACGACGCCCTCGACACACACGCCTACGACGCACTCGAGTCGGTGCTCGCGCCCGATTTCGTCCAGCGTCGGCCCGACCGTACGTTCGAGAGTCGGGCGTCGTTCGTCGAGTTCATGCGCGACAGTCGCCCGCAGACCGACACGCGCCACGAACTCCGTGAGGTGATCACGGACGAGAACAGGGTCGTCGTTTGCGGTCGGCTACGCGACGCCGAGGGCGACGAACTGTTCGCGTTCGCGGACGTCTTCGAACTCGAGGACGGCCGGATCGCCGGCCTCGAGACGTACACTCGATAGCCGGATCAGTGAGAGTGTCATAGAACGGCCTGCTGACTCGATGGAAACGCTGCTACTCCAGGAGAGTGTAAACCAAGCAGGGAGCACAAGAGACCGACCTGTATTCCGGGCCGAGTGAGAGGAAGTCGACTTCGTCTGGCAGGACGTGGGCGAACAGGACATCGTCCTCGTCGTCGACGCCGCCGACACTCATGGTACCAACGCAACTCATCCTCGACGAGCAACTCGGGTGCCGTCCCGTCGAGTCTGTTCTCCTGTCAACCCACTCATACAGTTGTGAGTTCGTCGAACATCGCAAACGTATTTCGTTTGCTCATACGTACGGCTGTACCTGCGTGAAAACACTCACTACCCGATGGCAGCGAGAATGTTCCACGACAGGCTACCGGCAGAATCAATTAGCCTTCTCGTCTGTCTCGCATTCGTCTTCTTCAGTCTTCTCTTCGTCGGGTTTGCCGTCCGTCTCGTCCAGGAGGGCGTCCTCCGTGAGGAGTATCTCGAACGGTTCATCGGCGGGTGCATTCTCCGTCTCGAGGTAGCCAACCGCGAACGCGGAGTAGACGGTTCCTCCGGCGAGAGAAACGTCGATTTCGAAAACGCTGGTCTCCCGGTCACCCGCAGGATAGATGACGAGCGGATACTCGCCTTCCGGGACCTCGATATAGCTGGATTCACCGAACGCGACGTTCTCGAACAGCGCGTCCCCATTTTCACCGGCAACGACGTCCACCGCAGGCGCGTCGGGTGAGGCGTGGAGGACGCGAACGCGAGCGGTACCCGAATCGACCGGGCTATTGTCGTCATCGAGAAACAGCGCCTCGAGGGGCTGGTTTTCGGCGGCCACTTCGCCGACCACTGCGAGGAGACCGTCGAGGGTGGGGTCCACGTCGCCGGCCTCGACGGTCTCCTCGAGCACTGCCTCGGCCGGGTCTTCACCGGCGGGAACGACCTGGATCGTGTACGTGCCAGGCTCGAGGTCGCGGTAGGGGGTGACCGTCCGGTACGAGAGGCCCTCGCGGACCCGCTCTCCGTCGACGTAGATGTCGATACTGGGCGCGTCGGGTGAGAGGTGTGCAACTCGAGTCCCGAAGCCGGTATCGGTTGACTGGTCGTTCGTTTCGTGGTCACTCGAGGCGGCCGTGGTACTTCCGACGCCACTGACCACCACGAGGCCGCCGCCGATCTGTAGAATTCGCCGTCGGCTCACGCCATCCCTAGTCATGTAACTGTCATGAACGATGATATCGGTGATAGTGCTAACACCTGCAGGCGCAGGCCGATGCAGTTCCGAGGCTCGATACCCAACGCTGTGGGTCTTCCGAGCGAACCACCCGGTATGGGAGAATCCGGATACGTCCACGCCCTGCCGTCGCCGTCGAGTAGGGCAACCTCGAACTGACGATTACGCCCGTCGTGCTGAATCGGTGGCGGACCGACGACCGACCGCACGCACGGCGCGTCGAATCTCGTGCTGCATTCGCGCTCCTGTCAACTGTCCCGACATCAAGGGTCGGGGTTTCCGCCCTGCTCCGCAGATGAAAATCCCGCACCACCACACCACTGTGTATTCAGCGGATGAACTTTCTACCCGAATCCTGTCAGGAACTGCGTGCGAGATACAGAGGATGATGTATCCACCAACGGCACGTCGATGAGACCGTCAGTTTCGTTTCTGACAATATTATTCAAGCCGAGTCCACGGACAAGCCCCACCCTCAAAGCGCCGACGGCGCTTAGGGTGGGGTAGTTGACATAGAACGACAGTGACAGCTGACTCCATCATTCGGAAAGATCAGTCGTTCGGCGGCATCTCGAGACGTCGGCGGGTCCTACGCGATCACCCAGACACCAACGATCCCGGCTGGAAGTGCAAGCAGCACGAGGGCGCTGATGAGCGGTCGATCACGACGAGACGCCGCCACAGCGTAGAATCCGGCGAAGACGACGGCCGTTCCGAGAGAGCGGAACAAGTCCCACAGAATGACTTCAGCGCCACGGGACGGCGCCAGGATGGTCGAGAGTCGGACGTCGCCAACTACTGCGGGTCCGAAAAAGAATATGAAGAGGAACGCAGCGTACATCGCACACAGCCCCCAGAGTACGACGAGACCGATTTCCCCGACACCTGCTGCCGGTCGGATACGCATGTACGCGAGGGCGCCAACCACGAAGGGTGCCAACCCGCTGATGGATTGCAGCGGGTCCAGCAAAGCTTTCAGCAGGTCGATATTCGCCAGTATCGCCGTCAAGTGAGCCCCCCTCGAGGCCAGTGCGACCCCGACGATGCCGACCAGCCAGCCAATAAACGCTCGCCTGTCCAGGTCGATAACCGACGAATGCATCTCTCGAGCCAGGTCGGCGACCGGGGAAAGAATCCCTGGAAGTATTGACATGGTAACACATGTTTTCATGGTAATAAGTACTTTCTGCGTCTGACACATCCGGATAGATCGGTCCTCGCGCCGTCGCACACCTGTCCTGTACCGGGCAATCGTACTACTTCCGAGTGGGTGACGATCCATGCGGCAGTCGCGCGCTGTATTCAGCCCGACTCCGTCAACATTTTCAGTAGATAGTAGAAGTGGCAACGGTAAATTCGCACGACCCGCCTATCGGTCGGTTTACCGTAGAGGTGGGCGTAATCAACACTGCAGGAAGGGTACCGTGTCACTCCCGAGTCATAATGATGGCTGTGACTGGTTGCCGACGCAACCGCAAGACGTGTCGCGGTTGCGGCGGTACAGACTCACAGCTATCGTTATCAGTGAAGACTCGAGCGCGTCTCACGGCCGACGCCACAGCGACGACCGTGCGAGTGCGATCGACGTGTGAACCGGTTTGTCATACGGTCTGCTGTACCGATGTTCCGCAGCGACCGCCCGACGGGACGCGGTCGCTGCGGGACGGACGGACAGCGGTCCGTATCAGACAGTATCAGGCCGAACAGTTGTTCGGCCCCATCTCGAGTTCGACCCGCTCTTCGGAGGCGACGTCGCGGACGCCGCGGTTGCGCTCGATGATCTCCTCGTAGTTCGCCGGTTTCTCGCCGGCGTCGGCCAACCGGTCGACGAACGCCTCCTCCTCGAGGTCGAGGACGTCGATCTCCGTCCGCGCATCGCGGATCGTGGTCGCGATCGGTTCGCCCGGCCGGCCGTAGCCGAACTCGCCGTCGGCGGTGACGGTGACGTGTCCGGGCAACACGACGACGCCGTCGGGTTCCGCGAGGAGCGTCCGGTGGAGCGTCTCGTAGAGCATCCGCGCGCCCTTCTCGCCTTCGTCCTCGCCGAACTCGAGTTCGGTCCGACCGACGGAGTCGGCGTGAAGCGTGTCGGCGGTCAGGAGAGCGCGGTCGTCGACGAGCAGGTTGATCATCTCGCTCGTGTGTCCCGGCGCGGAGAGCGCCTTCACCTCGAGGTCGCCCACCTCGAGAACCTCGTTGCGCTCGAGCGAACGGTAGTCGAACGCGAGGTCGCGCTCGGCGGCGCGTTCGCCGAGGTAGTAGGGGACGTCGAGGTCGGCCGCGAGGTCGCGACCGCCGGAGACGTGGTCGGCGTGAACGTGCGTGTCGATCACGCCCTGGATCGTCAACCCCTGGTCTGCCGCGGCGGTTTCGAACTCGTCCGTGTCGGCCGTGGGGTCGACGACGACGGCGTCGCCGGACTCGCTCCCGACGACGTAGCCCAGACAGCCCTTGGCCCGGCGCTGTACCTGCACGATCACCAGATCGTCGCCGGCGTCGATCGGGACGTGATCGTAGACGCCGCTCCAGGCTTCCATCCCACCGTCGACCGCCTGGACCGCGAACTCGTCGGTCGCCTCGTCGAGTTCCGTCGCGAAGTTGCCCGACGAGATGCCCTTCGCGCAGATGGCGACGACCCTGTCCGCGTCCCCGACGAGGTCCCGGACCTCCTCTACGTCGCCGTCGAGTTCCTCCTCGGAGCCGAAGGGGTAGTTGAGCGCCCCCTGTACGTGCCAGGCCTCGTAACTCTCCTCCGGGCGCGTGTCCACCAGCGCGAACGCCTCGTCTGCGTCCTGGAGTTCGGCGAGCCGATCGGCCGTGATCGTATCGACCATACCGTCTTTCGTACGCGCTCGAGACCCCTAAGCGCGGCCGTTGCGACGGCAACGTGTTACTCCCGCGTATCGCGCCACCGCGCGGCGAGATCGTCGCGCTCGACGGAATCGAACTCGCCGTCCCGGAAGACCGTCACCCGTCCCGTCTCCTGGCTCAGCGTGAGCGTCGCGACGACCGACTCCCGTCTCGAGGTGTCGAGGGCGCTCATGTGTCTCGAGCCCATCCAGTCGGCGTACCCGGTATCGGCCTCCGGCAGGTCGCGAAACCGGACCATCCGCTCCTGAATCACGCCGTCGACGCTCACCACGACCGCCCCGTCGTTGCAGACGGCGACGTCCGCGGCAGCCTCGTAGAACCGATCGAGGTCGGCGAGCGGGTCGCGACACGTCTCGACGGGCCAGCGGTTGTCCCCCATCGGGTCGGCGTGGTCGGCGATCGACCGACCCGCGACGACGGCGAGGTACATCCCCGGCCCCTTCGCTTGCGGGTCGTCGAAGGTGTCGAACTCGAGGCTCAGCCCCTCGAGACAGTACCTGAGCACGTCGGTCAGTTGCCGGACGCGGTCGTGGCGTTCGTAGGCGATCGAGAGTCCCTGGTCGTCCATCGTCGGTCGATACGGACGGCGCTGGGAAATAGGCTGTCGGCCGTGGGTCCGCTGGAATCGTGTCCATCACGTCGGCCGGAAGTCCCGCTGCCACCACCTCGACGACACGTCCGTCCCGTTTGCCGGCGATTTCCTCCTCGAGCGAGCCGCGACGAGTACCGGCCGCGCAGCGGATAGCCGAGGAACGGACCGGCGAGCGATATCTTCGCACCTCCTGTGCAGTAGATTTATCTCGCTACAGGTCAACGATCAGAACGGAAGCCGCTCTCCGACGGGGGCACGAATCGAAGTGCCCCGGGTGTACAGGCACCCGAGACGTGGCTTCCAACCCGAGAGGGTCCGAAAGCCATGCTCGGATTCGTCCCACCGGAACATAAACGTCTCGCACGACCGACGTATCACCGTCGAGTGACGACGCCGAAGTCGGGTTCGACATTCCTGTCGGCATGTCCACACCGTGACACACTGCTCGCTGGCGGAGTGGCGACTGGACCGACGGATCGACGCGCCCGGTGCTGTGGCTCTCGGGCCCTCGTGGGCTCACTCGCATCGAGCGACTGACCACCTCGAGGGCGACGACCACCACCATCCACCGTTCGAAGCCTCGCCCTCGAGTCCTCTTTTATCCCATAGGACGTCTGCAGGCGGTGTTCGCACGCTCGAGACCGACCGAAACCGGGAGAAATTGACGGCCACTGCAGGTGCGCACGTGTCGAAACGACGAGGGGGCACAAGGATGGAGTCTGTTAGCCCAGTAATTGGAAATAGGTGCTTTGAAATGGGAAATCCCTCGTTCGAGGCGAACCACGGAGAGGAATTCACGCTCACGGTGGACGACAGAGGACGGGTGACCCTCCCGAAAGAGGTGCGAGAGCGGTTAGGTATCGAGTCGAACGACGAGATCCCGGCGACGCTCGTCGGCTCTGTCCTCGAGGTCAAGCCGAAGCCCAGTTCGAAACTTGAGACGGCAACTGCAGGACGGACCGACTGGGAGGGCACCACCCCGACCGACGCTGGAGAGACGCTTTTCGGGCCGATGGATCGGTGAAGGGACGACGTGTCCGAGACGCTCCCGACAGAGGTGACGGTCCTCGCCGACGTGAACGTGCTCGCGGTCGGACTGATCGACGATCATCCTGTCCACGACGACGTGTACCCGTGGCTCCAGAACGCGCTCGATGGGCCGAACGTCTTGCTCGTGTTCGACTATTACCCGTTACGAGCAGTTTCGGAGTGGATGCGGTCGATACTCGCAACGCAGTCCAGTCACTCGTGCAGAGTCCGGCGCGAATCGTAAGCGCTACGAGACGACGCTTCTCGAGGCGTACGAAATCGGCGCCGAGAAGAACCACGACGTCTACGACTCGTTTATCCTCGCTCTCGCACGATCGTACGACGCCGATTATTTGCTCACGACTGACGGCGACTTCGACGACCTGTGTAACGGTGAAGACGTGGCGTACGTCAACCCAGTTCCTGCAGAGAAACGCGAGAAACTAACACGCATCAGTGGGTAGCGGAGACTGCTACTCGCGCTCGCCCGCACCGAGTGCGCTCTCGCCGACCTTCTCGTGGCCCTCGATGACCTCCTGGCCGTCCATGTACGGGCGCAGCGCCTCGGGGATCGTGACCGTCCCGTCGTCGTTCTGGTAGTACTCGAGGATCGCCACCATCACGCGCGGCAGCGCCAGCCCCGAGGCGTTGAGCGTGTGGAGGTACTCGGCCGACTCGTGGCGCTCCGGACGGTACCGGAGACCGGCGCGTCTGGCCTGGAACTCCTCGAAGTTCGACGCGCTCGAGACCTCGAGCCAGCGGCCGCCCTCCTCGGGGCCGTCGGCCATGTCGTCGCCGGGTGCCCAGACCTCGATGTCGTAGGTCTTCGCCGACGCGAAGGTGAGGTCGCCGGTGCAAAGTTCGAGGATGCGGTAGGGGAGGTCGAGTCGGCGCAGGACCGCTTCTGCTTCCTCGAGCAGTCCCTCGAGGCGGTCGTAGCTGGTCTCGGGTTCGACGAAGTTGACGAGTTCGACCTTGTTGAACTGGTGGACGCGGACGATCCCGCGCGTCTCGGTGCCGTGTTCGCCGGCCTCGCGGCGGAAGTTCGGCGTGTACGCCTGGTGTTTCAGCGGCAGGTCGTCGTCGAGGAGGATCTCGCCGGCGTACATGTTCGTCACCGGCACCTCGGCGGTCGGACAGAGCCAGAGGTCGTCGTCCTCGTAGTCCTCGTCGTTGCTACCGCCGAGCCGGTAGGCGTCGTCGGCGAACTTCGGGAGTTGACCGGTGCCGCGCATCGACTCGCTTTTGACGGGCACCGGCGGGAAGACGTCGACGTACCCCTGCTCGCGGTGGACGTCGAGCATGAACTGGATCAGCGCGTGCTCGAGCCGTGCGCCGTCGCCCTTGAGGAAGTAAAAGCCCGCGCCCGTGGTCTTCGCACCGCGGTCTTCGTCGATGACGTCGAGGTCCTCGCCGAGGTCGTAGTGGGGGACGACCTCGTCGGGCAGGTCACGCAGGTCGTCGAAGCCCCAGCGGCGGCGTTCGACGTTGTCAGACTCGTCCTCGCCGACGGGGACGCTCTCGTGGGGCACCTGCGGGAGTTCGTACATCGCCGCCTCGAGTTCGGCCTCGAGTTCGCCCGCCTCCGTCTCGACTTCCTCGAGTTCGGCCTTGAGTGCGCTCGATTTCTCGATGGCTTCCTCGGCCTCCTCGTCTTTGCCCGCCTGTTTGAGCTGGCCGATCTGCGAGCTCACTTCGTTGCGTTCGTGTCGCAGTTCGTCGCCGCGGGCTTTCAGTTCGCGCCACTGTTCGTCGAGGTCGAGCACCGCCTCGAGGTCGACGTCGGCACCTCGGTTGTCGAGGGCCTCGCGCACCTCCTCGGGGTGCTCACGTAGATAGGTCCGGTCGAGCATTCGTACGCGTCGGTTCTTTGCGCCGCGGCAAAACCGTATCGGAAGTGTGCCAGACGAGCACACGACGTGTCGTGTGAACGCCCGCCACCCGGAGCCGCGATCAGGGCCAGAGGCCGCGTGCGTCGTGTGCCGCGGCGAGTCGCGAGAGCGCGACGACGTACGTCGCGTCCCGCCAGGTGAGGTCGTCTGCGCCGTCGACCTCCCGTGCCACGGCGTTCCAGGCGGCGAGCATCTCCGTCTCGAGTTCCTCGCGGACCCGCTCGAGCGACCACGACCGCCGGTTGATGTCCTGGAGCCACTCGAAGTAGCTCACGGTGACGCCGCCGGCGTTGGCGATGATGTCTGGGATGACCGGGACGTCGCGCTCGTCGAGAATTTCGTCGGCTTCCGCGGTCGTCGGACCGTTCGCCCCCTCGACGACGAGGTCCGCGCCGACCTCGTCGGCGTTGTCGGCCGTCAGGACGTTCCCGACGGCCGCGGGGACGAGCACGTCGACGTCGAGTGTGAGCAGTTCGTCGTTGGATATCTCGTCGCCCTCGCCCTGTCGAGTGACGGCTTCCGGTTCTTCCTGGTGGGTCGGGATCGCCGAGATGTCGAGACCGTCGGGGTCGTAGACGCCGCCGGTGACGTCACTGACGGCGACGACGTCCGCTCCCCACTCGTCGAGCAGTCGGGCAGCGTTGGCTCCGACGGAGCCGAATCCCTGGACGGCGACGGTCGCTCCCTCGAGCGATCGATCGTAGAAGTCGAGGGCCTCGCGCGTGACGATGGCGACCGAACGGCCGGGCGCTTCCTCCCGGCCGTAGGAACCGCCGATGACCGGTGGCTTGCCGGTGACGACGCCGGGCGTGGTCTCGCCTTGCTGCATCGAGTAGGCGTCCATGAACCACGCCATCTCCTGGCTGCCGGTCCCCATGTCGGGTGCGGGGATGTCGTGTTCGGGGCCGACAACCGTCCGGAGCTCCTGTGCGAGCCGGCGCGTGAGGCGTTCGGTCTCGGCCTCGCTCAACGCCTTGGGGTTGACGACGACGCCGCCTTTCGCCCCGCCGAAGGGCAGATCCATCACCGCGCACTTCCAGGTCATCCACATCGCCAGCCCGATACACTCCGCCTCGGTAACGCCGGGGTGGTAGCGCATGCCCCCTTTGAACGGGCCGCGGACGCCGTCGTGCTGGGCGCGGTAGGCGGTGGCGATCTCGACCGAGCCGTCGTCGCGCTCGAAGGGAACCATCACGCGGTGGACGCGAGACGGGTGCCTGAGCCGCTCGAGCGTCGTCGGGTCGACGTCGACGAGCGCGCTCGCTCGCTCGAGCTGTGAAAGTGCCGTCGAGAGAACGTCGTCCTCGCTGCCGACGTCGTCACGCCTCGTGGCGATCGACCTGTCCGGGGCCATCTCACTCGAGTGGCATCGATCGGTTACGGAACGTAGCGCCGCAGACGGGACACTCGCCAGGGTGTGTCGTCGAAAGGACCGTATTTCCACAGTCGAGGCACTCGTAGGTCGATTCCGTCTTGGGGTCGTATTCGGCGTCCATCATGGTGCAGGCCGGCCACCGGCGGTGTCGGTGGTCCGTGTGGCAATTTTTGCTACGGTAATGAAAGAAGACAGTGGTTGAATACGCCACCCGTAACCGACCGGGTGGGTTCAGTATTCAACCCCCTGGGCGACGGCGGCGTCGTCGAACAGCACCGAGAACAGTTTTCGCTGGACCGTCCGGGTGTGATTCGAGAACGCCGTCGACGAGATCCCGAGCGAGGACGCCACCTCCTCGCCGGTCTGTCCCCGCGGCGACTCGAAAAAGCCGGCGTGGTAGGCCGTCCGGACGACCTCGAGTTGCCGATCGGTCAGCGACCCGAGGACGTCGTCCTCGAGTCGGTCCCGGGTCGTCGGCGTACCGCCGCGCTCCCGGCGGGAGACGAGCGTCGCGTCCGCGTAGGTCGTCCGGACGAGGTCGTCGACGGCGTTCGTCTCGACCGACGACGGCACCTGGATCGTCATCGTCGCGCTGTCGGCGTCCGCGACGAGGTTCCGGACGACCGCTCCGTGTTCGACGAGGCGAGTCGCGACGAACGGCCGCGAGAGCAGCAGGCGAATCAGGCCGCCGTTCTCGCCGTGGTTGACGACTCGTGCGTCTTCGACGGCCATGAACGAGGCGGCGCGATCGACCACCCGATCCGGATCGCCGTCGGAGACGGTCGCGAACGCGAGGACCCCGTCTGTCACCCGCTGGAGCCCACCCTCGAGTTCGATCGTACACGCCTGTTCGCTCGCGAGCCGAACGAAGACGTCGCTCGAGTCGGCCGTCTCGTAGGTAAGTTCGACGACTCGACCGCCCATAAGGGCGTTTTTCCGCTCGACGGAGCTGATCCCCGAGGCGATCGTCTCGCCGAGTTCCCGGAGGACGGATCGCGCCGTCTCGTCGAACGCCGCCGCCCGGTCGGCGTACACCGTCAGCGCGCCGTACCCGACCTCGTCGTACGACAGCGGCACGCTCACGGCGGACTGGAAGCCGCGGGTAAGCGCCTCCGAGCGCCAGGGTTCCTCGCGAAGGCCGTCCGCGACGTTCTCGACGACCGTCGGCTCGTTCGTCGCGAGCGTCCGCTCGCCCGGATCGGTCCCGGCCGTGTCGGTGCCGAGCACGTCGAGGTAGCCCTCCCCGTCACCGGCCCACGCGCGCGGGTCGGCGGCGACGTCCGCCTCGCCGATCCAGGCGAACGCGAACCGGTCGGGGCCGGTCAGCCGGTCGCAGACGGCTCGTTCGATCTCCTCGCGTGTATCGGCCTGGACGACGTCCTGGCCGATCTCGCGGATGACCTCGTTGATCCGGTTGAGTTCGGTCAGCTGGCGGTTCCGTCGCTGCAGTTCCTGGTCGCGCTCGCGTAGCGTCGACTCCCGCTCGACGCGATCGAGGGCGGCTTCCGCCGTGGCGGCGAGCAGGTCCGCGACCTCGCCTGTCACCTCGTCGATCTCGTCTGCCGTCTCCGAGCCGACGAGGAAGACGCCGTGGTCGCCAAGCGGCGCGACGACAGCGCTCTGGACCTCGTGTGCGGTGGTCGTCCACCGGCTGAGATCGTCGAACGTCCGGGCGTCGTTGTTCACGAACGTGGTCGAGATCACGCTCCCGTCGCCGGGCCACCGGGGGCCGGGCTGGCCGTCGAACGTGGCCATCGACTCGGTGTACGCCGTCGGCCGGAGGACGTTCCGCCCGGCGTCGAAGAGGTAGATCGCCGCAGTCGGCAAATCGAGGACGTCCGCGGCGTCGTCGACGACGCGGTCGGCGATCTCTCCTTTGTTCTCGGCGTACAGCAGTTCGCGGGCGGTGTCCTGCAACGACGTGAGCGCGCGCTCGCGCTGTTTTCGCGTCGTCACGTCCCGACAGCTAAACAGCGTCGTCCCGTCCTGAATCGACACCTCCCGGACGTTGACCAGCAGCGTGTGTTCGCGACCGGCCCTGTCGGTCGCCGTACACTCGAGGTTCGTGAGGACGCCCTCGGCCTCGAGGTCGGGCTCGTCGTAGAGATCGTCGCCGAGCAGGGCGTCGATCGTCCCCATCTCGTGGATCTCGTCGGCCGTGTAGCCGAAGATGAAGTGGACGTTCGGGCAGACGTAGGTAAACTCGCCGTCGTCGTCGGTGAGCAACACCGTGTCGGTCATGTTGTTCAGCGTGACCCGGTGGAGTTCCTCCGAGCGACGGAGTTCGGACTCGAGTCGCGCCCGTTCGGTGACGTCCCGGCCGTGGACGACGACGCCGTCGACGCCGTCCGCGAGGATCGGCCGGAACGACAGCGACAGCGTCGTCTCGCCGCCGGCGGCCGTGACCGTCCGGTCGAGGCGATCCTCGTGGCGGGCGCGCTCGAGGGCGGTCTCGAGGGTCTCGCGGGCCGGTTCGCTCCAGCAATCGAGCGTCGCGAACGGCCCGCAAACCGGGCCAAATCGGTCTCGAACGGCCGCGTTCGTCTCGGCGACCGTGCCGTCCGGCTCGAGTACCCACAGGAACGTCGCCGAATCGGCAGCGAGCGCGTCGAACCACCGTGCTCGCTCGTGTCGCTCGCGCTGGCGGTCACCCCAGTCGATCGCACCATCGATCCGATCGACGAGCGTCGACTCGCGGTCGTCGAAGGGGACGTAGGCCGTCGCCCCCGCCTCGACCGCCGCACCGGCGAGAGCCTCGTCGCCGTCGCGCGGGACGAAGACGATCGGGAGGTCGGGGCGCTCCCCGCGGATTCGCTCGAGAACGGACAGTCCGCGATCGTCGGACGCCGACGCGTCGCAGACGAGACAGCGCACGTCGCCGTCGAGGGCTGCGTCCGGCGACCACTCGACGAGGTCGAACGCTCGATTGGCAGCGGACAGCACGGACCGAACCGCGTCGGTCCAGTCGCGATCCCCGACCAGGGCGACCGCGGGCGTACCTCCGGTAGCAGGCATCGATCTACCTATTCGACCGCTGGCAAAACCGTTGTCGGCCTCGTTCCGTGCGCACCTTGCGCAGACGACAGTATTTATCACATCGGGACTCGCGTTTCGGGTATGGAAGCTGGCGACGTCCGAAAAGTCACGAGCGGCGACTGTTCGGACCTCTACTACGTCGACACCGGAATGTACGGCACCAGCGAGTACGGCGCAGCCTACGTCCTCGACAGCGAGCGCCCCGCAGTCGTCGAGACCGGGATCGGGACGAACTACGAGTACATCCTCGAGGCGCTCGAGGAGGTCGGCATCGACCGCGACGAACTCGAGGTCGTCGCCGTCTCGCACATCCACCTCGACCACGCTGGCGGCGCGGGCTTTCTCGCCGACGCCTGCCCGAACGCCGACGTCTACGTGCCAGCAGTCGGCACGGCCCACCTCGTCGACCCCGAACGGTTAGTCGAGGGAACGAAAACGGCCGTCGGCGACCAGTGGGAGTTCTACGCGGAGCCGAAACCGATTCCCGAAGAGCGGATCGTCGAACTCGAGGACGGCGACGTGATCGACCTCGGCAACCACGAACTCCGGGTCCACGCGACGCCGGGCCACGCCCCCCACCACGTCGTGTTCGAAGATTCCGCGAACGACGCGATCTTCGTCGCCGACGCGGCGGGCATCTGGGTGCCGGCACGCGAGGAGATCGTCGAGACCTCGCCGCCCTCGCAGTTCAACTTCGACCGGTGTCTCGAGGACGTCGAGACGCTGAAATCGCTCGATCCGGACGTCCTCCTGTACACCCACTTCGGTCCCCGCGAGGTGGGCGACGACGCGACCGCGGCGCTCGAGGAGTACAAGGACGTCCTCACCGAGTGGGTCGAGGCGGTCGAGGCAAAACGCGACGAACTCGCCGACGACGAGGCGGTCATCGAGTACTTCGCCGACCGCCCACAGATGGCAGACGTCTGGGGCGAGCGCAAGGCACGCGAGGAGCGGAAAATGAACACCCGCGGCGTCCTCGGCTACCTGGACTGGCGCGAGGAATGATACTGATTGCTGTGACTGGTTGCCAACGCAACCGCAAGACGGTTCGCGGTTGCGGCGGTACAGACTCACAGCGATCGTTATGATACTGCTGGCCGACACAGGCCAGACGCCGATCGTGCTCGAGCGGGTCGAAACGCTCGCGGCGTGTCGAGCGAAATAAACGGTGTGTCGCGTGTTACGAGTTCCCTCACCTTTTATCTCGAGGGAGGTGCTGTCGGGGAGATATGAACTGGTGGGACGCGGAACGCGAGTACACAGACGAGGTCATCGGGGAGACCACGCTTGGACGGATGTTCGAAGAGAGCGCCGAGCGGAACGCGAACCGGCCAGCACAGCGGTACAAAGGCGGCGTCTACGACCGGTCGCTGACCGAGTCCGTGCTTCCGGCGGCCCCGCGCGGGGAGTTTCAGGCCATCTCCTACGCCGAGATGCGCGACGTCGTCCGAAACCTCGCAGCCGGCTTTCGCGACCTCGGCGTCGAGACCGGCGACCGCGTCGGCATGTTCTCGAACACCCGAATGGAGTGGGCCCAGACCGACTTCGCGCTCCTCGCGGCGGGTGCCGTCGTGACGACCGTCTACACGGGCTCGTCGCCGGATCAGGTCCGCTACCTGCTCGACGATCCCGGGGCGACGGCCGTCGTCGTCGAGAACGAGGACGCACTCGAGTCGGTCCTCGAGGTCGACGACGACCTCGACCTCGAGTTCATCGTTTCGATCGATCGCCTCTCGCGGTACGGCGACCGCGAGGACGTGCTGAGTCTGGCGGACGTCTACGAGCGCGGTGCCGAGACGTTCGACCTCGAGACCTACCAGACGTGGGTCGACGACCCCGAGTTAGACGACCTGGCGAGTCTGATCTACACGAGCGGGACGACGGGACAGCCCAAGGGCGTGCGGTTGACCCACTGGAACTTCCGTTCGAACGTCAACCAGATCCGCAAGCGATTCGCGCCGCGGCCGGACAAGAGCACGGACCTGCCGTCGATCGACGAGCACGCGCAGACGGTCTCGTACCTGCCGCTGGCGCACGTCTTCGAGCGGACGGCAGGACACTTCCTCATGTTCGCGAGCGGGGCGTGCGTGGCCTACGCCGAGAACCCGGACACGCTCCAGGAGGACTTCAGCGCCGTCGAACCGAACGCGGCGACGAGCGTTCCGCGAGTCTACGAGAAGATCTACGACGCCATCCGCGAGCAGGCCAGCGAGTCGCCGACGAAACAGCGGATCTTCGAGTGGGCGACCGACGTCGGTCGCGAGTACCAGGAGACCGACTCGCCGGGACCGGCGTTGCGGGCCAAACAGGCGATCGCTGACAGGCTCGTCTTCTCGCAGGTCAGGGAGGCACTCGGCGACAACGTCGAACTCCTGATCAGCGGCGGCGGCAGCCTCTCGCCGGAGCTGTGTACCCTCTATCACGCGATGGGCCTGCCGATCTACGAGGGGTACGGCCTCACCGAGACGGCACCCGTCATCACGGTAAACCCGCCCGAAGAACCGAAGATCGGCACGATCGGCCCGGCCGTGGTCGACGTCGAGTTGAAGGTCGACGAGCGGGTCGTCGACCAGAGCGCCTTCGACGACCCCGGCGAGGTCGGTGAACTGCTCGTGCGCGGACCGAACGTGACCGACGGCTACTGGAACGACCCCGACGCGACCACACAGGCGTTCACCGAAGACGAGGACGGCAAGCGGTGGTTCCGGACCGGCGACGTCGTCCACCTGCGCCCGGACGGCTACGTCGAGTTCCGCGAGCGCGCAAAGCAGATCCTCGTGCTCTCGACCGGCAAGAACGTCGCCCCCGCGCCGATCGAGGACGCGTTCGCCGCCAGCGAGGTCGTCGAACAGTGTCTGGTCGTCGGCGACGGCGAGAAGTTCGTCGGCGCGTTGCTCGTCCCGAACGAGGACCACATCCGCGAGTGGGCCGACGAGGAGGGAATCGACCTCCCCGACGACCCCGAAGCGCTCTGTGGGGACGAGCGCGTCACCGAGTACGTCCAGGAGGAGGTCGACCGGATCAACCAGCAGTTCGAGAAACACGAGCAGATCAAGAAGTTCCGCATCGTTCCCCGCGAGTTCACCGAAGAAAACGACATGCTCACCCCCACGATGAAGAAGAAGCGACGTGTGATCATGGATCGCTTCGAGGACCGGGTCGAGGAGATGTACGCCGAGTGAGTGCTGCACCTCGTCGCTCGTCGTCCCGCTCGAGCGAGACTATCGAGAGCGAGGAAGTATTCTATAAAGTGTAACAAGTTATGCGAGAAGCCGCCTACTCGAGCGGATTTTTACTCACTGTTGCCCGATAGAAGTACAGTAATATCACGTTTTTGGTCATAACTATCCCTATAATTCATGAGAGTGTAGTTCCATGGCACGCCAACCCATGGAACGACGGGAGCCAGAACGAGCGTTCGACGACGACGTGATCGAACTCGAGACGCTGGGACGGACGTTCGAGCGGAGTGCCGAGCGAAACGCGGACCGACCAGCGCAGCGATACAAAGGGGGCGTATACGACCGAACGCTCGCCGAGACGGCGTTCGGGTCGGCACCAGACGGGGAGTACGCGACGCTTTCGTACGCCGAGATGCGCGAGGTCGTCAGAACTCTCGCGAGCGGGTTCCGAACGCTCGGCGTCGACCACGGCGACCGCGTGGCGATGTTCGCGGGGACGCGGATAGAGTGGGCCCAGTCCGACTTCGCGCTCCTCGCGGCAGGTGCCGTCGTGACGACCGTCTACCGGAGCTCCTCGCCGAGTCAGGTTCGCTACCTGCTCGACGACCCCGGAGCGACGGCCGTCGTCGTCGAGAACGAGGAGCTACTCGAGCGCGTCCTCGAGGTCGACGACGACCTCGACCTCGAGTTCGTCGTCGTGATGGACGAACTCGGGCCCGAGTACGACGGGATGGCGGACGTCTACACGCTCGCGGACGTCTACGAGTGCGGTGCCGAGACGTTCGATCTCGAGGCCTACCGGTCGTGGATCGACGAGACCGAGCTGGACGATCTGGCGAGTCTGATCTACACGAGCGGGACGACCGGACGGCCGAAAGGCGTGAAGCTGACCCACCGCAACTTCAGGGCGAACGTCAACCAGGTGTACCGACGCTACGGCCCGCAACCGGACAAACCGAGCGGGTCGCCGTCGATCGACGAGGAGACCGAAACGGTCTCGTACCTGCCGCTGGCGCACGTTTTCGAGCGGACGGCGGGACACTTCGTCATGTTCGCGAGCGGGGCGTGTGTGGCCTACGCGGAGAGCGCCGACACGCTCCAGGAGGACTTCCAGCTCGTCGAGCCGACGACCGCAACGAGCGTTCCGCGGGTCTACGAGAAGATCTACGACGCCATCCGCGAACAGGCCAGCGAGTCGCCGCTCAAAGAGCGCATCTTCGAGTGGGCGACGGACGTCAGCAAGGCGTACTACCGATCGGACAGCCCCGGCCTGGACCTCAAACTGAAGATGACGATCGCGGACAGACTGGTGTTCAGCCAGGTGAAAGAGGCCCTCGGCGGAAACGTCGAGTTTCTGGTCAGCGGCGGCGGAACGCTGTCGCCGGAGCTGTGTACGCTCTACCACGGGATGGGGCTGCCGATCTACGAGGGGTACGGGCTCACCGAGACGGCACCGGTCGTCACGACCAACCCGCCCGAGGAGCCCAAGATCGGCACGATCGGCGTCCCGGTCGAGGGCTGTGAGATCACGGTCGACAAGTCGGTCGTCCCCGCAGAGACCGCAGACGACACCCTCGGCGACCTCGGCGAGTTGCTCGTGTGCGGGCCGAACGTGACCGACGGCTACTGGAACGATCCGGAGGCGACCGACCGAGCGTTCACCGAGGACGAAGACGGCAAGCGGTGGTTCCGGACCGGCGACATCGTCAACGTCCGGCCCGACGGCTACGTCGTCTTCCGCGAGCGCGCAAAACAGATCCTCGTGCTCTCGACCGGCAAGAACGTCGCCCCCGCCCCGATCGAGGACTCGTTCGCGAAGAGCCAGGTCGTCGAACAGTGTCTGGTCGTCGGCGACGGCGAGAAGTTCGTCGGTGCGCTGATCGTCCCCAACTTCGAGTACCTCGAGGACGCGGTCGACGGCGACGTGGCAGGTCGCGAGCGGCTGGTCGACCACGAGGAGGTACAGCGTCTCATCCAGCAGGAGGTCGACGCGGTCAACGAGAACTTCGAACCCCACGAGCGGATCAAGGAGTTCCAGCTCGTCCCCAGGGAGTTCACCGAGGAAAACGAGATGCTCACCCCCACGATGAAGAAGAAACGCCGGGTCATCCTCGAGCGCTTCGCCGACGAGGTCGCGGACATCTACCCGGAGCGCGAACGCGAGTCGCAGGCCGAGCCGGCCGACTGACCGGTTACACGCGGGTCGCCCGCCGGCCGGTACGTCGCCGATCGGGGCGGCGAAGAACGGTGTTTAAGCCACTGTAGTCACTCTCTTTCGACAGGGAATGAGTCCGAAAGACGCACCCGGCAGGCGAACGTCGGTCGACGATCAGAGGTAACTATGGCTACAGAAGCGACCGGCGACCTGATCGTCCTCGTCGCCGCCATCATCGGACTCGGCGTGCTCTCACAGCTTCTCTCGGCCAAATTGCAGATCCCGAGCGTCCTGTTTCTCATCCTCTCGGGCGTCGCGATCGGTCCGGAAGGACTCGGTGTGCTCACGGTCGAGTCCTTCGGCGGCAGCAGCGGGCTGTCGACGATCGTCGGACTCAGCGTCGCGATCATCGTCTTCGAGGGCGCGTTTCACCTCAAATTCGAGAAAATCAGGGAAGCACCGGCGGCCGTGCTGCGGTTGATCACGATCGGGGCGGCGATCGCGCTGTTCGGGACGGCTGCGGCCGTCCACTTCCTGCTCGGCGCAGACTGGGACATCGCACTGCTGATCGGCGCGCTGCTCGTCGCGACGGGACCGACCGTCGTCACGCCGATTCTCAAAGTCGTCCCCGTTCGCGACCGGGTCGCGGCGGCCCTCGAGACCGAAGGGATCGTCAACGACGTCACCGCGGCGATCCTCGCGATCGTGATGTTCAAGGCGATGACGGTGCGGGAGCTTAACGCCAGCATCTACGTCCGGCTGTTCGCCGAGCGTCTCGGCACCGGCCTCCTCGTCGGCCTCGCGGTCGCGGCGGTCGTCTGGTACGTCCTGCAGTACGTCGACGTCTCGCCCGACGACGCGCCGCGAAACGCACGGCTGCTCACGCTCGCGGGAGCGATCGTCGCGTTCGGTGCCGCAGACTGGGTGTTCTCCGAGGCCGGCGTCGCCGCAGCGGCGACCGCCGGGTTGATCCTCGGAAACGCCAATCTGCCGTACGAGGAGGATATCGAGGCGTTCAAAGGCGACGTGACGCTGATCGTCCTCTCGTTCGTCTTCATCACGCTCGCGGCGTTGCTCGAGTTCGACCAGCTGTTCGCGCTCGGCCTGGGCGGCGTCGCCGTCGTCTTGATCGTAATGGTCGTCCTCCGGCCGCTACTCGTCTTCCTCTCGACGATGGGAGAGCGGTTTACCACCAGGGAGAAACTGTTCGTGAGCTTCGTCGGCCCGCGAGGAATCATTCCGGCGTCGGTCGCGACGCTGTTTGCGATCCGCCTGCAGGCACCCGAGGCACCGACCAACGAGACCGGCGCAGAGTTGCTCGTCGGGACCGTCTTTCTCGTCATCCTCGTGACGGTCGTCCTCGAGGGTGGCTTCGCCCGGCAGATCGCGGAGCGACTGGAAGTGATACCAATGCGTGTACTCATCGTCGGCAGCGGCAGAGTCGGCCGCCTGCTGGCAGAACGACTGGAAGCGCGCGGCGAAAACGTGGTCCTGATCGAAGAGGACAGAGACGCTCTCGAGCGGGCGCGCGAGGACGGGTTCACCGTCCGGGAGGGCGACGGTGCCGACACCGAGGTGTTGCGCTCGGCCGGCGGCGAGAACGCCCGCATCGTCGTCGCGGCGACCGGCGACGACGACACGAACCTCCTCATCGCTCAGCTCGCCAAATCGAAGTTCGACGTAGAGACGGTGATCGCCCGTGCGAACAACCCGTCGAACGTCGACGCGTTCGAGGAACTCGGCGTCCGCACCATCTCCGCGGCGGAGTCGACCGCGTGGGCGATCGACAACGTGATCGAACGCCCCGCGCTCTCGAACTGGATGACCGAACTCGGTCGCTCCGGTGACGTACAGGAAGTCGAAGTGACGGACGACGCCATCGTCGGCGAGAAGATCGCCGACATCGACGACAGGTTGCCCAACGGCGTGCTCATCGCGCTCGTGAGCAGAGATGGCGACAACGAGGTCCCGGAGCCGAACCTCGAACTCGAGCGCGGCGATCACGTGACGTTCATCGGCCGAACCGAAGCGGTTCGCGAAGCGATCGAGCGCTGCGGTGCGCCGGCATGAGAGACGGCGGTAGAGCGTTTTTGTTCGCCCGGTACGTATCTCGAGTGTGACAGTCACCAGCCTCTACCGCCTGAACACAGCCGAGTGGACGTTCGACTACAGCGCCGCCGTTCAGCTACAGAATCCCGGCGAGCCCTACGTCGGCTGGTGTCCGTGCTACCTGCTCGAGCACCCGGATGGGCTGGTGCTGTTCGATACGGGGATCAGCCGCGAGATGGCCGCCGACCCCGAAAGCTACGGCCCGAACGGCGCACCTCACATGGTCGACTTCCTGGAGACGCTCGACCTCGAGGTCGGCCAGTCGCCGACCGACCACCTCCACGCGCTGGGGTACGAACCCGAGGACGTCGACTACGTCGTCCTCTCGCACCTGCACACGGACCACGCTGGCAACGTCGACTCGTTTCCCGACGCCGAGGTCGTCGTCCAGAAAGAAGAGCTCCGGTACGCCTTCTGGCCCGACGGCGTCCAGCGGCTGTTCTACCTCGAGGGCGACATCTCCCCGCTCCGCGGGCCGTCGCGTGACGTGACCGCGATTACAGGCGAGTACGACCTCTTCGGTGACGGGAGCGTCGTCGCCTTCCCGACGCCGGGGCACACGCCAGGCCACCAGTCGCTGTCGGTCGAACTCGACTCCGGGAACGTCCTCCTCGCGGCCGACGTCGCAAACAGCCGGGTCGGCTACGAGCAGGACCTCGTCCCCTCGTTCGCGTGGTCGCTCGAGGAGTCACTCGAGTCGATCCAGACGGTGCGAACGCGGGCACGACTCGACGACGCCGAGGTGATCGTCCACCACGATCCGGACGAACAGGCGAAGCTGCCGGATCCGCCTGATTCGCTCGGGTGACCGGCGCTCGCGAACCGCCGCGATCACGACGGGTTCGAGCACGTCTGTCACGGACAGTTGCATGTGTTAATTTTTGCCACGGCTGAAAGCGATATTCGAACGGTCGGTGTACGAACCGCGGACCATGACAGACGCCTATGTACACGTCATCGTCGACGCGGGAGCCGTCTCGAATGCTGCAAACGAGATCGCGGACCTCGAGTCGGTCGAGACGGTTCACATCGTGACCGGCGACTACGACCTCATCGCCCAGCTCGAGCTCGACGACGTCGACGACCTGCCGACCGTCGTGGCCGACGAGATCCACGCCGTCTCGGGCGTGATCGACACGGTGACGAACGTCGCGTTCGAGCCCTGATACTACCGGACAACAGTCAGTGACTACTCGATCGCGTCTCGACGGCTGTCGTCAGCGACGACAGCGTCTCGAGTGCGATCGATGTCTGAACCGTGTTGTCCGGCAGTATGAACGCGAGGCGATCCGGCTAGAGAACGATCCAGACCACAGTAAAGAGGATCAAGACGCCGGTGACGTCGGAGACGTTGGTGACGACGGGGATCGTCGTGTCGTCGGGGTCGTACCCGAGGCGATAGGAAACGTAGACGGCAACGGAACTGACGATCACGACCCAGACGGCCAGCAGCATACCCGAGACCATCGTGATGAACATGAGTGCCCCGAGTCCGAGCGAGCCGCCGAGCAGGCGGCCGATGGCCCACGACGCGATGCCGAGCAGGAAAAAGACCGTCGCGGCGAGGCCAAACACCGCCGCGACGTTCGCCCGCACGTTCGGATTGTCGGGGGAGAACTCGAGGATGCCCAGGTGAAGCTGGGTCGACAGCCGCGCGCACATGATCGACCCCAGGTTGCCCGCCGTCCCGATCATCACGGGGACGAGCACGAGCAGCGAGGGCTGGGTGAGCAGCTGCTCCTCGAAGTTCTCGAGGACGGTGCCAGAGCCCATCTGGAGCAACGAGAGAACGGCCAAAAGCGGGACCATCGTCGTGACGATGTTCGAGACGGTCCACTCGTCGACGAACTCGCCGTCGTCTCCTGTCTCGGTCACAGGATCACCTCCGTGATCTCGACGGCGACGAGCAAGAACACGACGCCGAAGACGTCACCGACGGTCGTCACGACGGGACCGACGATGTTGTCGGGGTCGACGCCACGGCGATACCCCCTGAAGATCACGGCGAGCAGGACGCCGAGCATCGTCACGGCACTCAAGAAGCCGGCGATCGTCAGGATGAGCACGAGCTCGAGCAAGTTGCCGGAGCGGCCGAACGCCAGCAGGACGACGTACGCGAGAAACGCGATGAGAATCGAGACGATCATTCCGTTGAGAAACGAGGCGACGACTGCGTTCCGGAGCCGGTCGTTCCACTCGAAGCGCGGACTGATCAACCCCTGGTGGAGCCCACTCGAGAGGCGAGCACCGAGCGGGCCGTAGACGCCGCCACGGGTGGCGAGAAACGCGGGGAGCAAGAGGAGGAGGCCGGGAACGTTCTCGATCCCCTCGCGCATGGATTCGGTGCCGAGCAGCGTTCCGGCGAACAGCCCTGCCACGAGACTGACGAGGATAACCGGTAGCGCCTGCCGATAGACGGCGGCGGCGGAGTCGTGGCGCACCATCTATCCGATGGTCCCGCCCCGGCACATTAAGCGTTGTTTCACAGCTGGAAACGCCGGCGTGCTCGAGCCGATCAGCACGCACTCGCCGCCGTGTCGAACCGGGGTATCTCGAAAAATCGGTATCGTTTTGCGCGCGTATCCACCACGTTGAGAGTATGAAACACGTACGAGGACCGCTGTGTTCGATCGACGTCGGCGACCGGACGGCCGAGACCGAAGACGTAGACGACGTCCTCGAATCGTTCGTCGGCGGTCGCGGGGTCGGGACGAAACTCGCCCACGACCGGATCCCCTTCGACGCCGATCCCCTGGGCGCGGAGAACCGCCTCTACTTCGCGACTGGGCCACTGCAGCACTCGACGATGAGTTTCACCGGCCGGATGTCGGCGACGGGTCTTTCGCCGCTGACCGACGGCCTGCTCTCCTCGAACGCCGGCGGCTTTCTCTCGCGGAACTTCACGGACACGGGCTACGGGGCCGTCGAGATCACGGGTGAAAGCGACGAGTTGCTCGTCGTCCACGTCACAGACGAGGGCGTCGAGTTCGAGGAAGTGCCCGACCTCGAAGGTGCGACGACCTCCGAGATCTGTGACTACATCGAGGACGAACACGGCCTCGGGGTCGAGCACACCGTCACCATCGGCCCGGCCGGCGAGAACGAGGTCCGTTTCGCCTCGATCATGACCTCGAGAGAGCGGGCGTTCGGTCGCGGCGGCCTCGGTGCCGTCCTCGGCGCGAAGAACGTCAAAGCAATCACCTTCGACGGGGACTCGACCCGCGAGGTCGAGATTCCACCGCTACAGATGGACGTCCACCGCGAGGCGGCCACCTCCGATCACATCATGAAACGCCAGGGGACCACCTCGGTGACGGAGTTCGCAAACGCCGTCGAGGCACTCCCCACGCGGTACTTCTCGGAACTCTCCTTCGAGGGCGCGTCGGGGATCAGCGGCGACCGCGTCGAGGAGAAAAAGTACGAGAAGGGAACGTGTTCTGCCTGTGCATTCGCCTGCAAACTCCCCACGCGAGACGAGGAGAGCGGCCTCGAGACGGAGGGTCCCGAGTACGAGACGGTGATGGCGTTCGGATCGAACGCAGGCGTCGACGACATCGTCGACGTGATGCAGTCGAACAAACTCTGTGACGAACTCGGGATGGACACCATCTCCTGTGGCGACACGGTCGCTGCCTACCTGGCGAGCGAGGACGAGTTCGGCAACGTCGAGTTGATCCACGAAACCGTCGAGAAAATCGCCCACCGCGAGGGCGTCGGCGACGTCCTGGCGGAGGGCGTCGAGCGCTGTCACGACGACCTCGGGGTCGGAAACTGGACGGTGAAAGGCATGGAGTTCCCCGCCCACGACGGCCGCACCCTCAACGGACAGGGACTCGCCTTTGCGACCTCGAACCGCGGGGCCGACCACATGTACGCGGAGTTTTACCCCTACGAGTACCCGCTCGTCGACGAGGAGCAGGCGATGGACAAAGCGGGACTCGAGGGCAAACCCCCGAAGGTGATCGAGAAGGAGAACCTCAACGCGATCAAAGACAGCGGCGTCCTCTGTAAGTTCTCCCGGGACTTCGTCACGCCCGACCGCCTCGAGACGCTGCTCGATGCCGACTACGAGGACTTACTCGAGATCGGTGCCCGCGTGATCGACATGGAGCGACACTTCAACAACCAGCGCGGCATGGATCGGACGGACGATCGGTTGCCGTACGACATCCCCGAGTTCGAGGACGCGCTGGCGGAGTACTACGACGAACGCGGCTGGAACGACGACGGCACGGTTCCCGCGAGCGCGTTCGAGGGCGCTGACGTTGCGCCCGCAGACGACTAGATCGATCGAGAGCAGGTGTTCAATTTTCGACGCCGTCGGCCTCGAAGCGCTCGAGCGTTCGCGCCGCGTAGCGGTAGCCGGCGGTGCCGACGGCGGCGGCGAGTGCGACGGTGAGGACGGTCGCGACCGCGGCGCTTGTGGTCGGCGAGTCGCCGAACGCGGCAGCACCGAACCCGGCGAACGACGGCGAGGCGACGACGGACATCGCCAGGAGGTACGCGAACATCGCGTACAGTTCGGGCGGGACGAGCGTCGCGTTCGCCGGCCCCTCGAGGTTCGGCAAGAACGCGCCGACGCCCAGCGAGACGCCGACGCCGGAGACGACGAGTGCGAGCGCGGCGACGACGAGCGCGAGGAGGACCGCCGGAGGGTAGCCGCCGAACAGGCCGGTCACGACGGCGGCCGCGACGACGAACGGTGCGCCGGGGAGCAACGCGGCCACGGCGTGTCCGTGCAGGACCGACGTTCGGCCGCCGGGGGTCGTGAGGATCGCTGGGAGCGCGACACGCTCGTTGCCGAGCGGGTTGAGTGTCGTCCCCATTCCGACGGCGCTGGCAGCGTAGAGTGTCACCAGGACCGGGACGAACCCGGGCCGGGAAGCCGAGAGTTCGACCGACGCGGGGCCGACGAGCGCGAACGGGAGGAGGACGTAGATCATCGCCCGCGGCGACCGACGGATGCGCCGCCACGTCGCGCGGACGACCGAAGCCGTTCGAGGGGCGACGAGACGCGCGAGGAACGGTTCGAACCGCGACCGCGATCCGTCGGCGTCGACGGTTCCGTCGTCGAGGACGGTCTCGGCGAACCACAGCGACCGCGCCGTCGCGACGACGACGGCGAGCGCGGTCGTGAGCACGACGCCGGCCGCTGCGAGCGCGAGGAGTACCCGTCCCGACGCCGTCGGAATCGCGGGCGTCGTCGCCAGTAGCAGGTCACCGTACCAGCCAAGCGGTGAGGCCGCAAGCGCTGCACCGGCAGCCCGGCTGATTCCGAGCCCGATGAACGTCAGAAACAGCGTGACGGCACCGACTGCGTACCGCGCTCCGTAGAGGCGCGGCGACCGGCGGATGGCCGTTCGGAAGCCGAGACCGGCCGCAGTCCCCGCGAGCAGTCCCGTCGCGACGACGGCGACGACGCCGACGGCCGCCCCGACGACCGTCACGAGCCGTCCCGTCCCGGCGGTAAACGCCAGCCCACCACCGACCGCGACCGGGCCGACGAACCAGACGCTCTCGAGCAGTTCGTCTCCGAGGACGCCGAGGATCGCCGCTGGCAGCGGCACCGCCGTCACGAGCTCGACCGGCGGGTCCTCCCAGTCGTCGCTGACCACCGCGGTCAGCGAGGCGAGACCGGCGATCACGACGATCGCGACCGCCGCGACCTCGCGGACGAGTGCGAGGACGGCCTCCGGGTGGTCTGCGACCAGCGTCCCGTAGTGGTACGCGCCCGGTTCCGGCCAGAGTCGTTCGTAGCGTGGCAGCGGGAGCTGTCCGACGATCGACAGCGTTCCGAACGTTGCACCGAGGAGGACGGCGAACCCCAGCTGTGGGTGCTTGCGGCGACGGCGCAGTTCGACGCGGTGGCGCACCGCGGTCACGAGCGCGATCGTCCGGGGCCAGTTCATGCCCGCTGGTCGACGTACTCGTCGGTATCCGTGACCTCGAGGAAGACGTCCTCGAGGGTTCGCCCACCGGTCGCGTCGGCCACTGCGCCGGCTTCTGCGCGGCGTTTCAGCGTCTCGGGGTCGCCCTCGGCGACGAGGCGGCCTGCGTGGAGGACGCCGATAGTGTCGGCGAGTTCGTCGACGACAGGGAGGATGTGCGTCGAGAGGAAGATCGTCATCTCCCGGTCGGCCAGGTCGGCGATGGTCTCGCGCATCGTTCGGGCGGCCCGGGGATCGAGACCGCTGGTCGGTTCGTCGAGGAATGCGACGGCGGGGTCGTGCAACACCGCCTGGATGACGCCGACTTTCTGGCGCATCCCCTTCGAGTAGGCGTCGATGCGCTTGTCGGCGTCCTCGAGCAGGTCGAAGCGCTCGAGCATCGCCTCGATGCGCTCGCTCGCCGCCTCCTCGGGGAGGTCTCGCAGGCCGGCGGCGTACTCGAGTTGCTCGCGGCCGGTGAGTTCGTCGTAGATCGGCGGCTCTTCGGGGAGGTAGCCGATGTGGGGCGTCACCGCGTCGCGGTTTTCGACCGACTGGCCGACGACGCGTGCGGTTCCTGCGGTGGGGCGGGTGAGCGTCGTCAGCATCCGCATCGTCGTCGTCTTCCCGGCACCGTTCGGACCGAGAAACCCGTAGACTGCGCCCGGTTCGATCTCGAGCGAGAGGTCGTCGACGGCGGTCTCGTCGCCGTACCGTTTGGTAAGTCCCACGGTCTCGATGGCGAGGTCGGTCATCTGGCCCGGAATTGTCGGGGAACGATGTTAACGGTGTCTCTCTGAACACGCCGGAGAGAAGAACACTGATAATGATGTTGGTTGACTATTAACACATGGCTGTCGGCTACGACACCGCGACCGAGGAGTTCGAGTGGAACGTCCCGACCGAATACGCGATTCCGTCAGTCGTCGAGTCCCACGCCGAGGCGTTCGGCGACCGAGTCGCGGTCCGATACCTGAACGAGGACGGCGAGCGGACCGAACGAACCTACGACGACCTGCGTGCGGACATGTCCCGGTTCGCGAACGGCCTCACAGAGCGCGGCGTCGAGAAGGGCGACAGGGTGATGCACCTGTTCCCGCGCCACCCGGACGCCTTCGCGGTCCAGCTCGGCGCGCTCGCGACCGGCGCGTTGCTGGTTCCCTGCTCGTCGATGCTCCGGCCGAAGGACATCGCCTTCCGCGCGAACGACTGCGAGGCGGAGACGGTCGTCGTCCACGACTCCCTGCTCGAGATGGTCGAGCCCGTCGCCGAGGAGACGCCCCTCGAGCGCGTGATCGTCCTCGACGGCGACGGCGACGAGTATCCGTCGTACGCGGACGTCGTCGCGGACCAGCCGACCGCATTCGACGGCCCCGACCTCGCCGCCGAGGATCCGATGTCGATCAACTACACCAGCGGGACGACCGGCCAGCCCAAACCCGTCCTCCACAGGCACCGCTGGATGTACTGCTTCGAGCGGATCAACGCCCCGTACTGGTGGGGCGTCGACGAGGAGACCGACCTCGAGGACGAGCTGCTGTGGGCCACCACGGGGACGGGCTGGGCGAAGTGGTTCTGGAGCCCCGTCGGCGTCGGGCTGACGACCGGCGCGACCCAGTTGCTCTACGACGGCGAGTTCGAACCCGATCGGTTCCTCGAGATCATGGAAGCGGAGGGCGTCACCCGGCTCTGTGCCGTCCCCACCCAGTACCGGATGTTCTCGAACGCCGACCTCTCCGAGTACGACCTCGCGCTCACGGACGCCCTCTCGGCGGGCGAGCCGCTGAACCGTGAGCCGATCGAGCGCTTCGAGGAAGCCGTCGGCGTCACGCCTCGCGACGGCTACGGCCAGACCGAGACGGTCGCACTCGTGACGAACTACCCCGGCATCGACGTCAAGCCCGGCAGCATGGGCAAGCCGACGCCGGGGGTCGGAACGACGATCGTCGACGTCGACGAGGAAGACGAAGTCGAGACCGGAGAGATCGGCGAGATCGCCGTTCCCGTCGACTCGCCGGCCATCTTCGACGGCTACTACGAGAAGCCAGACCTGGACGAACGGACGTTCGACGGCGAGTACTACCGCACTGGCGACCTCGCGAGCCGCGACGCCGACGGCTACTTCTTCTTCGAGGGACGGGCCGACGACATCATCATCTCCGCGGGCTACCGGATCGGTCCGTTCGAGGTCGAAGACGCCCTCGTCTCCCACGACGCCGTCGCCGAGGCCGCCGCCGTCGACAGCCCCCACGAAGAGCGAGGCAGCGTCGTCAAGGCTTACGTCGTCCTCGCGGAGGGCTACGAGGGCGGCGACGACCTGAAAGACGACCTCCAGGCGTTCATGAAAGAAGAGACGGCACCGTACAAGTACCCCCGCCGGATCGAGTTCGTCGACGAACTGCCGAAGACCTCGAGTGGCAAGATCCGCCGGGTCGAACTCCGACGCGAGGAACGGGAGCAGCGCACGGACTGATACTACCGGACAACAGTCAGTGAATACTCGATCGCGTCTCGACGGCTGTCGTCAGCGACGACAGCGTCTCGAGTGCGATCGATGGCTGAACCGTGTTGTCCGGCAGTATGATCGCCCGCGTCACGCCGACAGCGCCGCGAGCAGGTCGACGTCGCGGACGATGCCGACCAGTCGGTCGCCGCTGACCATCGGGATCTGCTCGATGTCGTTGCTGATCATCAGCTGTGCGGCCTCCTCGACGCTCTTCTGGGTCGAGACCGTGACGACGTCGTCGGTCATAAACTCCGAGACGGGGCCGGCCGGGAGTTCGATGTCTCGAGTCGGCAGATACCGGCTGCCGACGCCCTTGATCCCCTCCCAAGCCCACTCCGAGTCCTGGTCGGCAAAGGAGTTGCCCGTCTCCTCTTCGCCCTCGACGATCCGGGCGACGTCGATGATGTCGACCTCGGTGAGGACGCCACACATCCGCCCGTCGTCGTCGAGCACGACGGTGTAGGGCACGTTCGCGTAGGAGAGGCCACGCTCTGCCACCGGTAGCGGCGCGCCCTCGTAGGTCGTGTTCACGTCGGGGCTGGCGTACTCTTCGACGATGGCGTCGACCTCGGCGTCGCCGGCCGCGATGGCGTGGACGACGTCCGTCACCGTGACGATGCCCTCGAACTCGCCGTCGACGACCGGCACGCGGCGGGCACCCTCGTCGATCATCAGTGACGCGACGTCTTCGATCGTCGTGTCCGCGGTCGTCGTCGGTACGTCTTCCATCAGCATCACCAGCTGGTCTTCGTCCGGCTGTTCGATCAGGACCTCTCGAGAGACGAGCCCCCGGTACTCCGGGCCGTCGTCGGTCGGTTTGATCACGGGAACCGAGGAGAACGACCGTTCCTGGAGGTACTCGAGAACGTCGCTTCTGGTGCCGGGCAACTCGACGGTTACCACCTCAGAGCGGGGAGTCATCGCGTCGGCTACGTTCATATCCCGCTCGTACGGCCAAACCGAGTATAAAGCCAGTGTTTCGAGACACCCTCGCACGCGAGGGGTCGTGACGTCGCCGGCGAGCGCGCCCGGACGCAGGCGGTGCATTTCGACGACTTTATACGTCGCCGAATGTGAATTACACTCATGGTGGTGGATCACAACGGGCACGCCGACACGTCGAACGAGACGATCGTCGGCTCGATCGATTCGGACGGCCGCAGCGACGAGTACGTCATCGCCGACATCTCCGCGGACGGCGCGTGGCTCTCGATGCGAGCGGACGAGGCGGCAACCCTTCCAGCCTGGCGCTGATACGGTCTGCTGTACCGAGTTTCCGCAGCGACCGCCCGACGGGACGCGGTCGCTGCGGGACGGACGTACAGCGGTCCGTATGAGACTGTCGTCCGGCATCTGGGGCGGGACTGTTTTACTCGCGGGCGTCGAATCGGGACCGAATGCCACGCCGTCGAACGCGGTCCGAGCCAGAGTCCGTCGACGAGTTCGGCCTCGACGACCGGAGTGGCCTCTCGCGTCGGTTCGCCGACCTCGTCCCGGCGACGCTGGCTCGACGCGGCGTCGCCGTCTCGGTCGACACCGACCAGCGCGTCTACGAGCGCGACGACCCCGTCGAGATCACCGTCGAGTTCGAGAATCGCCTCCCGGTTCCGATCGCGGTGCCGACGCCGAAACGCCGGCTGTGGGGGTGGACGGTCGACGGCGACCTCGAGGCCAGCGACGAGCGCCGGTACACCCGGTCGGACCCGTCGACGTTCGACTTCCGGGGCGGCGAGCGAAAGCGAGTCTCGGTCGTCTGGAACGGTCGACTCGAGCGAACCGACGGGCTCCACGAGTCGGTAGTACCGGAACCCGGCGAGTACGAGATCACGGCGTTCGTCGCGACCCACCCCGAGACGTACCAGCCGAGCGACTCGACGACTGTCAGGCTTCGGTGATCGTCCGGAGCCGAAGAGCTTTATTTGCGGCCGCGAAACCGGGTGATACGCCGTTTTCGACCCATGAGATACGACCGCGTCTGTTACGACTGTGGCACGCGAACGACCGCACCCGTCGCTCGCTGTGAGTGTGGCGAGCCGCTCTGGCTCGAGACCGACCCCGGCTCGTTCGACTGGGACGACGTCGTCGACGCGCCGGGGATGTGGCGCTACGGGCCACTGCTCCCGGTCGAACCACCCGGAGGCCTCGCCGACGCCGCCGGCGGAACGCCGCTCGTTCACGAGCCGGCCGTAGACGAGTTCGCGGGTGCCCGCGTCCACGTCAAAGTCGAGGGCGAGAACCCGACCGGGAGCTTCAAGGATCGCGGGAGCGCGTTCGGCCTGGCCGCCCTCGAGGCAGGTGCCGCGGGCGACGTCTCCGCTGTCGGCACCGTCTCGCACGGCAACATGGCGATGAGCACCGCCGCTTTCGCCGCCGCGGCCGACGTCCCCTGTGTCGTGATGACCCCGACCGACGTCCCACCTGCGCGACTGGACGTCATCGCACAGTACGACCCGACGCTGCTCAAAGTCGACGGCGACTACGGCCGCCTCTACGAACGGACGCTCGAGCGGGGCCTCGAGTCCGGCGTCTGCTTTCTCAACTCCGACGTCCCGCTTCGCGTCGAGGGACAGAAGACGACGGCCCTCGAGATCTGCGAGGCGTTCGCGCCCGACGTGCCGGACGCGATCGTCATGCCGGTCAGCAGCGGCGGCCACGCCAGCGGCGTCTGGAAGGCACTGCGCGAGCTGCAGGCGGCCGGTACGATCGACGACCTCCCGCGGCTGTACCTCGTCCAGGCGGCGGCCTGTGCACCCATCGCCGAGGCGGACGCGGCCGGGGCCGACGCGGTCACGCCGGTCGAGGGCGGCGAGACGGTCGCCTACTCCATCGCCAACGCCGACCCGCCGAGTGGAACCCGCGCGCTCCGGGCAGCCCGCGACACCGACGGTGCGGTGATCGCCGTCGACGACGACGCGATCCGGACCGCACAGCGCGTGCTGGCGACCCAGGCAGGTCTGAGCGTCGAGGCCGCGTCCGCGACGGCGCTGGCCGGCGTCAGGAAGCTAGTCGCCGAGGGCGTCCTCGAGTCGACGGACGACGTCGTCGCGGTCGCCACGGGAACGGGGCTCACGGAAGCGACCGCGGCCGGTTCGACCGCGGCCACGACGATCGACATCGCCGACCTGGACGACAACCTCGACGCCGTCGGCGAGTGATTCGACCGACCGACGTCACCGGTGCAGGTGACAGGCGGCGAAGTGCTCCCCGGTGCCGTGCCCGGGTTCGACGTTGTAGGCGGGCCGTTCCCGCGCACAGATGCTCTCCTCGGCGAACGACTCGAGCAGGAGCGTCGTCGCCCGGTCCCACCCCTGTCGATCGCCGTCGTCGGCCGTCTCGTCGGCGGTGCGATCGATCGCGATCAGCCGGATGGCCTCGTCGACGATCTCGCCCGCCTCGCCGCGGGGCGTCCCGTCGTCGAAAAAGCGCGCGCGGATCTCGGCCTCGATGGTCGGTTCGAACGACCGTCGCTTGACCGCACGCATGAACGCCCGCGTCTGCTCCCACTCCCGATCGCGCCACTCGACGGAGTCAGGTGCGATCAGTCGCGGACACCGGGTCCGGAACCGACAGCCAGAGGGGGGATCGACCGGACTCGGGACCTCTCCCTCGAGGACGCCGCGTTCGTCCCTGTCGCGGGGATCGGGCGTCGGAATGGAGTCGAGCAACGCCTTCGTGTAGGGGTGCTGTGGGTTCTCGAAGAGTTCCTCCTTGTCTGCCAGTTCGACGACGTGCCCGAGGTACATCACCGCCACGCGGTCGCTGATGTGACGGATCACCGAGAGGTCGTGGGCGATGAAGAGGTAGGTCAGCCCGAACTCCTCCTGGAGCTGTTCCATCGTGTTCAGCACCTGCGCCTGGATCGAGACGTCCAGCGCCGAGACGGGTTCGTCACAGACGATGAAGTCGGGGTCGACCGACAGCGCCCGGGCGAGGTTGATCCGCTGGCGCTGGCCGCCGGAGAAGGCGTGGGGGTAGCGGTTGTAGTGGCGTGGATCGAGGCCGACCTTCTCGAGCAGTTCCTTCGCCCTGGCCTCGCGGCCCTCGTCGTCTAGCATGTCGTGGGCGCGCATCGGCTCCTCGATGATCTGGCCGACTTTCATCCGCGGGTCGAGCGAGGCGTGGGGATCCTGGAAGATCATCTGGATCTCCGAGCGCTTCCGGCGGATCTCCTCGCCGCTTAGCTCCGCCAGATCGTCGCCTTTGAACGAGATGCGACCCGCCGTAGGCTCGAGCAACCGAAGGATCGTCCGTCCGAGCGTGCTCTTCCCGCAGCCGGACTCGCCGACGAGCCCCAGCGTCTCGCCTCGCCTGACGTCGAAGGAGACGTCGTCGACGGCTTTCACCCGATCCACGCCGAGGCTGATCGGGGGGAACGTATCCAGCTCGAGGTTGACGCTCGCGAACAGGCCGGATTCGGACGCGAAGTGCTTCTTCAGGCCGTCGACCTCGAGGATCGTCTCGCCCTCACTGACCGACGGACGATCGGGGCTACTCACGGTCCTCACCTCCGTCCGCCGAGGCAGAACCTGCGTCCGCCGTCAACTCGGGTTCGGGATCGATCGGGACGCTCTCGTCGTAGCCGACGTCGAAGGCATCGTGTTTCACGCAGGCCGCACGATGTGGCTCGTCGCCCGCAAGCGCGACCCGCCTGTTCTCGGGGTGGACGCGTCGACAGACCTCCCTGGCGTCCGGACAGCGGGGGTGGAACCGACAGCCCGACGGCGGATTGATCGCCTCGGGCATCACCCCCTCGATCGGCTCGAGGTCCTCGACGGTCCGGTCGGGACGGGGGATCGAGTCGAGCAAGGCGTCGGTGTAGGGGTGTTTCGTGTCGTAGAACAGCTCGTCCACGGGCGCTTGCTCGACGATTTCGCCGAGGTACATGACGTTTACCCGATCGCAGATTTCTGCGACGACGCCCAGATCGTGGGTGACCCAGATGAAACTCGTGCCGTACTTCTGCTGGAGTTCGTCGACGAGGTCGATGATCTGGCCTTCGACGGTGACGTCCAGCGCCGTCGTCGGTTCGTCGGCGATGATGAGGTTGGGTTCGCAGGCCAGCGCCATCGCGATGAGTACCCGCTGGCGCATGCCGCCGGAGAACTGGTGTGGATACTCGTCGTACCGCTTTTCGGGATCGGGAATGCCGACCTCCCGGAGCATGTCGACCGCCTCGAGTCGCGCCTCGTCTTCCGACAGTCCGCGGTTGAGTTCGATGAACTCCCGCAGTTGCCCCCCGACGGTGAAGACCGGGTTGAGCGACTCCATCGGATCCTGGAAGATGACGGCGATCTCGTTGCCCCGGATCCGGGTGCGGATCTCCTCGTTCGAGAGCACGTCGTCACGCTCCCGAAGGTCGCCGTCCGGCCCCTCCTCGAGGCCGAAGATCGTCTCGCCCTTGTAGGTGATCTCGCCGCCGACGATCTCGCCGGGGGACTCGACGAGTCGCAGCAGGCTCATCGAGGCGACGCTCTTGCCGGCGCCGCTCTCGCCGACGAGCCCGACGATCTCGCCTTCGTAGACCTCGAACGAGATGCCGTCGACAGCGCGTACTGTACCGGTTTCTGTGAAGAACTGCGTCTTGAGGTTCTCGACGCGAAGGAGTGGTTCGGAGCTCATGTTAGTCGTCGATTCGCGGGTCGAGGGCGTCCTGTAAGCCGTCGCCGAACAGGTTGAAGCCCATGATGGTGATCATAATCGCCAGCCCCGGCCAGATCGAGAGCCAGACGTTCGAGTGCATGTAGCCGTGTGCGGTGTTGAGCATCTGGCCCCAGTCCGGGGTCGGCGGCTGTGCGCCGTAGCCGAGAAACGAGAGTCCAGCGACGATGAGAATCGTCACGCCGATCTGGAGCGTCGCGTACACCAGCACCGGCGCGAAGCTGTTCGGCACGACGTGTCGCATGATGATGTCGCGATCTTTCACCCCGGACGCGCGGGCTGCCTCGATGTAATCCATCTCGCGGATGCTCAGGACCCGGCTCCGGATGATGCGGGCGAAGACGGGAACGAACGCGATCCCGACGCCGAGGACCGCGTACCAGATGTTCGCACCGCCGACGAAGACGGTAAAGACGATGATGAGGATCAGCGGCGGGATCGCGTAGACGATCTCGACGAGCCGCATCAGGGTGTCGTCGACCCTGCCGCCGTAGTAGCCGGCGACGGCGCCGACGATCGTGCCGCCGGCGAGGCCGATAGTCGTCGAGACGATGCCGACGAACACCGACACCTGCGTGCCGTAGACGATCCGCGTGAAGTAGTCTCGACCGGAGGAGTCCGTTCCGAGGGGATGCTCGAGCGTACCGCCCGCTGGCAGCGGGTTCCACGGCTGCTCGGCGAGCGGGAAGTACGGCGGCATGTGCTGTGTCCCCTCGCCCGGTGGCGGGATGCGAGTGGGGTGATCGAAGATCGGCAACAGCTTTGCGAACGTGTAATCAGAGAACTGGCCGAACGTGAGCCGCGAGAGGTTGCTGTCGACAGCGGCGTAGATCGCGACGAACAGCACGAACGCCACGACGTACAGTCCCCAGCGGGCCGTCGTGTCCTGCCGGATCCGCGCGACGGTGTACCGCCAGCCGACGCGGGCTTCGACCTCCTCGTCTTCGCCGGCCGCATCCGTACTGCTCTCGACCTGTGATTCACCGACTGCCATTGTTATTCACGCTCTCCGTAGGTGACTCGCGGGTCGACGTACGCGTACGAGATGTCCGTGATGATGACGCCGATCACGAACAGGGTGCCGAGCACTATCGTGACGCCCATCACGAGCTGGTAATCGTTCCGCTGGATCGCGTTGACGAACAGCAGGCCCATACCGTTGATGTTGAACACCGTCTCCGTGAGGACTGCACCGCCGAGCGCCGTCGACAGGTTGAGACCGACGATAGTGATGATCGGTAGCTGGGCGACCTGGAAGGCGTGCTTTCGCAGGATCGTCTGCTCGGGAACACCGTACGCGCGGGCGAGTTTGACGTACTCGCCTTGCAGCGACTCTATCATCTGGGTCCGCTCGACGCGCATGATCGTCGCCATCTGCAACGTCCCCAGCGCGATCATCGGCAACAGCAGGTGTCTGATCGTCTGCTGGAACAACTCGAGACGGCTGTCGATCCCCCGGTAGGCGTCGGGCGGTCGCCACGGGTAGACGAGTCCACTCGAGGGGAGCCAGCCGAGTTTGACCGCGAAGATCAGGATGAGGACGATCCCGATCCAGAACGACGGGGTGCTAACGCCGACGAGCGCGACGATCCGCGAGACGTGGTCGGTCGGCGCATTTCGTCGGTTGGCGGCCACGACGCCGAGTGGAACTGCCGTCACCAGCGCGAACGCGTACGCCGACAGGACCAGCAGGAGCGTCGGCCCGATCCGGTCCATCATCAGGTCGGAAACCGGTCGCTGGTAGTAGATGCTCTGGCCGAAGTCGCCCTGCAGGAGACTGGTCATGTACGTCACGTACCGTTCGTGTAATGGTTTGTCGAGCCCGTACCGCTGTTCGATCGCCCTGATCAGTTCCTCGTCGTGTTCCTGTCCCTGGAGCATGAGGCTGACCGGATCGCCTGGCCCCAGGTTCGCGAGCAGGAACGTGATGATAGAGATCCCGATCAGGACGGGAATCGCCTGCAGGAGCCTGAACAGTGCGTATTTCAGTAGTTTCATTGATCAGTCGTTTCGTCGCTATCGTACCGGCGTCGACTGCGTCGTCGGTCTGTCGACCGGAAACCGGCCGCTCGCCCCGTCGACAGCCGGAAACGCCGCTGCGTTCACTGCAGCGATACGTTCGTGTAGTCCGCGACGAGCGTCGGGTTTCTCGTCACTTCCGGGTGGGGCTGGAGGCCCTGGACGTAGTCGCGGGAGGCCATCGTGTTGTCCTGCGTGAACGCCGGCAACACGGGGAGTTGCTCGACGATCTCCCGGATGACGGGTTCGTAGAGATCGTAGCGTTCCTCCTGGTCGGCCGAGTTGCGCGCCTGGGCGATGTTGTCGTGGAAGTCCGCGCTCCCCTCGTAGTAGTGGCCCTGGTTTACCCCCGCCTGGCTCTCGTGGAAGAGCGGGTAGAGGTAGAAGTCGGGGTCGGGACCGCCGGTCCAGCCCAGCAGGTACATCTGGTAGTCGTCGGCGCTCCCGCTGGTGTAGGTGTCGACCAGGGTCGCGAAGTCGAGGACCTGCACGTCCGCGCCGTAGCCGATCTCGTCCAGTCGGGTGGCGAGCCGTTCGGCTAACTGCGCACGGATCCCCTCCGGCGTGATGATCGTCGGCGTAAAGCCGTCGGGCGCGTGCTCGTCGAGTAACGACTGAGCCTCGTCTGGATCGTACTCCGGCAGCATCCCCTCGTACTCGTCCTGTGGGAACCCCCAGACCTCGTTGACGACCGGCGGAATCGGACTGTACATCGGCGAGGCCACGTTTCCGGCGTTGGACTCGATGAAGTCCGACATGGAGAACGAGTGAGCGATTGCCCGACGAACCTCGGGGTTGGTCGTGGGCCCCTCGTTACAGTTGAACGCCATGTACATGAACGACGGACTCTCGGCCGAGTGGAGATTGACGCCTCCCTCGTTCTCGAGGACGTCCCAGTCGTCGTTGGGAATGCCCGCAATGACGTCGGTGTTCTCCGCCCGGATGTCGGAGATACGGCCCGCGTCGTCGTCGTGGGCCACGAACCGGACCTGCTCGAGGTTCGGCTCGAGGTCGTCCCAGTAGTCGTCGTTGCGCGCGAGGTCGACGTACTCGTTCTCCTGGAGTTCGGCGAACTCGAACGGGCCGGAGCCGACCGGGCTGGTGTTGAACGCCTCGCGATCCTCGGTGCGGACGCTCTCGGGAACGACCGTCACCCCCATCGTCGCGAGCTCGAACGGGCCGTACGGGTCCTCTCCAAGGTCGACCTGCAGCTGGTAGTCGTCGATGACCTCGGTGCTCTCGATCATGTCGTACGTGGACGCGTTCTCCGTCTCCTCTTCGACGGGCGCGGTAAACGAGTGGGCGACGTCGCCGGCGGTCACCTCGTCCCCGTTGTGGAACGTCGCACCCTCGACGATCTCGAAGATGAATCGCGTGCCGTCGCGTTCGACGGTCGGTTCGCCCGTCGCGAGCTTCGGCTGGAGCTCGAGGTTCTCGCCGTACTCGTAGAGGCCGTCGAAGACCTGCTGGATCACCTGAAAGCTGTAGGCGTCGTTCGAGATGACGGGGTCGAAGTTCTCTTCGCGCGATTGTTCCTGCGTGAAGTGGAGGCGGTTGCCACCGCCACCACCGCCGCCACCGCCGCCTTCGTTGTCGTCGTTGTCGTCGTTTCCGTCGCCACCGATGCACCCTGCGATCACTGCTGCGGAGACGGCAGCACCCGAACCGAGCAGTTGCCGCCGCGTTACAGTGGTCTGGTCTAGCACCATCTTGGCAGATGTTATCACCACACCTATTTTGGTATCAACAGGGTAAAATATGCAAATCGGCTTTTACTCTCGAGAATAGTCGAAATACCTGATCCACCTGTCCCCACATCTGTCTGCTGAGGAACGTTCCTGCACACTGAGTCTACCCGCGTGTGGCGTCAACCCGGCGTTCGTCAGACGACACGCCCAGATCGGCCTCACACGGACCGGAAACCCCACACCCCACCCCAGTCGACGGAACGCCACCGTCGACGGTCGTGACCGGCCGCCCCGAGCAGCGTCGACGCCACTACTGCCGGGGCGGACGACTGGATCCGCTCGCGACCCGTGGTATTTTTCTCCCAGCCGATACAGAACACGTGTATGAACTATCGCGCCGTCGAGACGACACGTGAGTACGTCGCCCGCCTCGAGACCGGAGCCGACTGGCGGGCAGAGATCGAGTCGCTCGCGGACGAGGTCGAGGCCGACGCCGCCTGGTTTACGGCGCTCGGCGCGGTCCAGGACGCCGAACTCTGGTTCTACGACCAGGACGACCTCGAGTACCGCCCGATCGAGTTCGACGAACCGCTCGAGGTCGCAAGTTGCGTTGGTAACGTCTCGTTGTTAGACGGCGAGCGCTTCGCACACACCCACGTCGTCCTCTCGGGACCCGACGGCGGCGCCGTCGCCGGCCACCTGAACGAGGCGACCGTCTTCGCCGGCGAGGTACACATGCGCGTCTTCGAGGAGCCGCTCGAGCGCGCCCACGACGAGACGACCGACCTCGACCTCTGGCTCTGAGATGCGCCAGGAGGACGAGCAGTACTTCGATAGACTCGAAGAGCAACTCGAGGCGGCGTTCGACGTCGCCGAGACGGCGAAAGAACGCGGCGACGACCCCGAACCCGAGGTCGAGATTCCGGTCGCCCAGGACATGGCCGACCGCGTCGAGAACATCCTCGGTATCGACGGCGTCGCCGAGCGGGTTCGCGAACTCGAGGGGCAGATGTCCCGCGAGGAGGCCGCCCTCGAACTCGCGAAGGACTTCGCGGAAGGGAACGTCGGCGACTACGAGACGAAAGCCGGGAAGGTCGAGGGCGCAGTCCGGACCGCCGTCGCCTTGCTTACCGAGGGCGTCGTCGCCGCGCCCATCGAGGGAATCGACAAGATCGAGATCCTGGAAAACGACGACGGCACGGAGTTCGTCAACGTCTACTACGCCGGGCCGATCCGCTCTGCGGGCGGGACCGCACAGGCGCTGTCGGTGCTCGTCGCCGACTACACACGGGCACTCGTCGGCTTAGAGCAGTACGACGCCCGCGACGAGGAAACCGAACGCTACGCCGAGGAGGTCGCCCTCTACGACAAGGAGACGGGGCTGCAGTACTCTCCGAAAGACGAGGAGACGAAGTTCATCGCCAGACACCTCCCGATCATGCTCGATGGGGAGGCGACGGGCGACGAAGAAGTGTCGGGCTACCGCGACCTGGAACGGGTCGACACTAACTCCGCCCGCGGCGGGATGTGTCTCGTCATGGCCGAGGGGATCGCCCTGAAAGCGCCGAAGATCCAGCGGTATACCTCCCAGCTCGAGGAGGTCGACTGGCCGTGGCTCCAGGATTTGATCGACGGCACCTACTACGAAAGCGAGGACGAAGCGAGCGAAGACGACGGAGAGGAAGCCGACGAAGACGAGGACGAGGACGACAGCGGCGGGGACGACGACGAGGTCGACGACGGGGAAACCGAGGACGACGACGAGCCACAGGGACCGACGCGCGTCGACGAGTCGACGAAGTTCCTCCGGGACCTGATCGCCGGCCGCCCCGTCTTCTCTCACCCCTGTGCCGAGGGCGGCTTTCGTCTGCGCTACGGCCGTGCACGAAACCACGGCTTCGCGACCGCCGGCGTCCACCCCGCGACGATGCACCTCGTCGACGACTTCCTCGCGACCGGGACGCAGATCAAAACCGAACGGCCGGGGAAGGCGGCGGGCGTCGTCCCCGTCGACACTATCGAAGGCCCGACCGTCAAACTCGCCAACGGTGACGTCCGCCGGATCGACGACCCCGACGAGGCACTCGAGGTCCGAAACGGCGTCGAGGCGATCCTCGATCTGGGCGAGTACCTCGTCAACTACGGCGAGTTCGTCGAGAACAACCACCCGCTCGCGCCCGCCTCCTACGTCCCCGAGTGGTGGATCCAGGACCTCGAGGCTGCCGGCGCTGACGCCCAGGCACTCGAGGACGACCCCCGGGTCGACGTCGAACAGCCGACCGTCGAGCGCGCACTCGAGTGGGCCGAACGCTACGACGCCCCGCTGCACCCCGAGTACACCTCCCTCTGGCACGACCTCTCCGTCGAGGCGTTCTGCGACCTCGCCGAGGCGGTCTCGAACGGCCGGATCGAAGACGACACGCTGGTTCTCGAGTTCCGCGAGGAGACCCGCGAGGCCCTGGAGACGATCGTCCTCGAGCATCGCCAGCGCGAGAGCGAGGGTCGGATCGAGGTCGACGACTGGCAGCCGTTCGTCCGAACGCTGGGACTGACGACCGACCTCGAGCGCACCTGGCGCGACGAGGACCTCTCCGAGCGCGCCCGAACGTGGGCCGACGGCGAGAACGCGATCGAGGCGGTCAACGAGGTCGCACCCTTCGCGGTCCGCGAACGGGCACCGACGCGGATCGGCAACCGGATGGGCCGCCCCGAGAAGTCAGAGCGCCGGGACCTCAGCCCACCCGTCCACACCCTGTTCCCGATCGGCGAGGCCGGCGGCGCACAGCGCGACGTCGCCAAGGCGGGCAAACACGCCGAGACGATGTCCGACACGCCGGGCGTCGTCGAACTCGAGGTCGGTCGCCAGTACTGTGGGGCCTGTGACACAGAGACGTTCAAAAACCGGTGTCCGGACTGTGGCTCGCGGACCGAACCCGACTACCGCTGTCCGAGTTGTGACGCGAAAGTCGAACCAGACGAGGCCGGCCGCGTCGAGTGCGACCGCTGTGAGGTCGAGGCGACCTGCGTCGAACACCAGGAGGTCGACCTCAACGCCGAGTATCGCGACGCGCTCGAGTCGGTCGGCGAGCGCGAGAACGCCTTCGAGATCCTGAAAGGCGTCAAGGGGCTCACCTCGACGAACAAGATTCCCGAACCGATGGAGAAGGGGATCCTGCGGGCGAAACACGACGTCTCGACGTTCAAGGACGGTACCGTCCGCTACGATATGACGGACCTGCCCGTCACGGCGGTTCGCGCGTCGGAACTCGACGTCACCGTCGGCCAGCTCCAGGCGCTTGGCTACGAGGAGGACGTCCACGGCGAACCGCTGACCCACGAGGACCAGCTGGTCGAACTCAAAGTCCAGGATATCGTCCTCTCCGACGGCGCGGCCGAACACATGCTCAAGACGGCCGACTTCATCGACGACCTCCTCGAGAACTACTACGGGCTCGAGCCGTTCTACGAACTCGAGGATCGGGAGGACCTCGTGGGCGAGTTGGTGTTCGGGATGGCACCCCACACGTCGGCGGCAACTGTCGGGAGAGTGATTGGTTTCACGAGCGCAGCGGTCGGATACGCTCATCCGTTCTTTCACGCCGCCAAACGTCGCAATTGCGACGGTGACGAAGATTGCGTGATGCTGCTTATGGACGGTCTGTTGAACTTTAGTATCAGTTTCTTGCCAAATAAGCGGGGCGGGCGCATGGACGCGCCCTTGGTCATGTCCTCCCGCATCGATCCCGCCGAGATCGACGACGAGGCCCACAACATGGACGTCGTCTCGCAGTATCCGCGGGAGTTCTACGAGGCCAGCCTCGAGATGGCCGACCCCGGCGAGGTCGACGTCGAGATCGCAGAGGACACGCTGGGGACCGACGAGGAGTACACCGGCTTCGAACACACCCACGACACGTCGAACATCGCGCTCGGGCCCGATCTGTCGGCGTACAAGACGCTCGGGTCGATGATGGACAAGATGGACGCCCAGCTCGAGCTCTCACGGAAGCTGCGGGCGGTCGACGAGACGGACGTCGCCGAGCGGGTCATCGAGTATCACTTCCTGCCGGACCTGATCGGCAACCTGCGGGCGTTCTCACGGCAGGAGACGCGGTGTCTCGACTGCGGCGAGAAGTTCCGGCGGATGCCCCTGACCGAGGTCTGCCGAGAGTGTGGCGGGCGCGTCAACCTCACCGTCCACCAGGGCTCGGTCAACAAGTACATGCAGACGGCGATCGAGGTCGCCGAGGAGTACGGCTGCCGGGACTACACGAAACAGCGCCTCGAGGTACTCGAGCGCTCGCTCGAGAGTATCTTCGAAAACGACAAAAACAAACAATCAGGTATCGAGGATTTCATGTGAGACGACCGGTCTGGGAACCGGGCGTCGAATGCGCGGTGGGGCTTTATTGACGACGGCGATGTCACCGCGCCTATGGGAGGAACAGGCGAGACGCCAGCAAGAGAAGACGATGAAGAGGCCGTCGAGCAGGTCCACGAGGTCGAATTCGGCGAGACCGTCTACAGCGAGGACGGCGACGCGCTCGGCCGCGTTCGAGGGTTCGACAAGGGCGGATTCTTCGTGACTACTCGAGAGGGCGTCGAGGCGCTCTCGGTCGAACACGCCAGGTCGGGCCACGAGTTCGGCGAGGCCGAACTGATGTGGCGCTGCATCGAGTGTGGCGAGATGGGTGAGATTCAGGACGGACTCCCCGAGGAGTGTCCGAACTGTGGCACCGAGAAGGAGAACCTGATGTACTGGACCGAAGACTGACCGTCCCGGCCGCTCGAGGTCGAGACGAACTCGTTATGTAGCCGCCTCTCAGAGCCTCCGGCATGGAAATCGTCGTCTTCGGGGCGGGAAGCCTGGGGAGTCTCGTCGGTGGCGTCCTCGCACGCGAGCACGACGTCACGCTCGTCGGCCGCGACGACCACGCAGACGCCGTCCACGAGGGCGGCCTCGTCGTCGAGGGCGAACTCGAGGCACGCGTCCGGCCGGCGGCGACGACCGACGGGCGCGACCTGGAGGCTGACCTCGCCGTCGTCACCGTCAAGTCCTTCGATACGGCAGCCGCAGCGCGGACGCTCGCGACGGGTGCGGTCGACGCCGCGCTCTCGCTCCAGAACGGGATGGGCAACGAGGAGACGCTCGCGAGGCACCTCGAGTCGCCCGTCCTGGCGGGAACGGCGACATACGGCGCGGTCCTTCACGAGCCGGGCGTCGTGGAGTGTACTGGCATCGGCGAGGTCGTCCTCGGGCCCCCCGAGGGAGGCCCCTCGTCGGTCGCCGACCGCGTCGGCAAGGCGTTCGAGGCGGCCGGCCTCGAGACGACCGTCGCCCCCGACATGCCTCGTCGGCTGTGGGAAAAGCTCGCGGTCAACGCAGGCATCAACGCCGTGACGGCGCTCACGCGAACGGAAAACGGGGCCATACTCGAGGAGCCAGCGGCCGCGCTTGCCCGCGGGGCGACCCGCGAGACGGCTCGCGTCGCTCGAGCGTGTGACGTGTCGCTCTCGGATCGCGAGGCGCTGGCGGCGATGGAGTCGGTCGCAGAAGCGACGGCGGCGAACACGTCCTCGATGCACCAGGACGTCACCAGGGGTCGGCGGACGGAAGTCGACGCGATAAACGGCTACGTGGTCGACCGAGCGACAAGCCGCGGGCTCACGGCGACGAGAAATCGGATGCTCGCGACGCTGATCCGAGCGTGGGAACGTGGTAACGGGCTCCGGTAGTCTAGAACGGCGCCTCTGGCCCTTCGTCTTCTTCACCGTCGTCGTCGACGGTCTCGCCGGGGAACGACGGGCTCATCCCTCCGCCGCCGCCCATGCCGCCGTCCATCCCGGTCTGGGCGTGGACCTGCTCGATCTCGGGAATCTCTTTGACCATGCGGCTCTTGATCGCCTGGATCGTCATCGGCGAGATGCCACAGCCGCTGCAGGCCCCGCCGAGTGCGATGGAAACCTCGCCCGTCTCGCGGTCGAGGTCCTGGATAGCTGCGCTACCGCCGTGCATCTGGATCTGCGGGAAGTTACGACGCAGGAAGTTCGTGACGCGCTCCTCGAGGTCGTCTCCCTCGTCCTGGGTCTCGGTACTCATGATTCGCCATTGGGGGTCAGCGTCCTTAGACCTTCCGTCGTCGGGGGTCGACGGATTCACGACGTCGACTGTCGCTGGTTTCCGAACACCGCCGACAGGTTCAGTCGTTCCGGGAACGACGGACAGCAGAGGTATCAGGCGAGTCCGAACACGCGCTCGAGTTCCGATTCGATCTCGGCGACGTACTCCTCGAGAACCGTTTCGAACGTTTCTTGGTCGACGAGGACGCCGGTAAGCCGATCGTACGGATCGTCGGGCAGGTCGACGTAGAACTCGCCGTCGCTCGAGTCGTCCGGCGCACCGTCGTAGAACGGTTCGCTCTCGTTGAGCACTTGCTGGTCGATGGCGTGGATCAACTGGGAGTCGTACCGATCGTTCATCCGGTTGAACACGTTCTTGTAGGCCTGCTGTAACTCGGGGAAGTAGTGGACGTACTTGTCCTCGAATTTCTCGGGATCGAACTCGGTCATGTGCGGGTCGTGGACCGGTGACGACAAAAGTCGGCCGATCGATCACCGCCGACAGGCTAATCCGCTGACTCGTTAGTGGGCCCCTACATATAACGGATGAGTACGCAAGCCGAACGGGCACCCCCGCCAGTACCATTCGCAGTGGTGATGCCAACCGACCAGCCACCCATCCCGCACGAAGCGCTTCCGCCGGGGTGGGGGCCAGCCGAGGTTCGCAACGATCACGTCGCGTACCGACACAGGCAGCCACAGATCGAACTCGTCGCCGAGCGAACGGAGGCGAATCAGTCACACCCGGCTCTCGGTCTCTGTCGATGCTGGGAGCTTCGCTACCGGCACCCGATCGGTGAGCTTTCGATCACCAAATCGATCGGCCACGTCTCCACCCGACGTGCTGCGTTCGAGGGACTCCTCGAGAGTATGAACCGCATCCACGAGTTCGTCGACGACTTGCACAATCCACTCGAGGTCAGGACCGCCCTCGAGAGCGTCTCGCTCGACAGCGTCGTTCCCGACGGAGCGGCGAGGCCGCAGTGAGCAGGGGCACCTCGCGTGGAATCGCGAATTTAGGTTTTCGACGCTCGGCTGAGTCGTTTCGAGAGTGTGAGGATACGCCGCTGGCGAACCCGCGATCGAATTTCTCCCTCGAGTCCCGTTCGTCGACTCATCCCACGGCCCGTACCGATTCCATATATCGTGATGTAGTTTAAGACCAGCCACCGATGGTCAGTGCACGTATCCGAGACGACGCTATGGAGATGCGCCGTTCGTACTGTAGGCCGGACGTCCTCCGGAGTTGCCACGAAATATCGCAGCGCCATCGACGACGGCCGCGAAACGGTGGCACTCGAATCGCGAACGGCTCTGCGCGCAGTCGGAGCGACCACCCGCCGCTGGAGAGTACGTGAAACAGGAGACAGTCACACGAGGGAGTGAGTCGACCGACGGACCGTTCACCGGTCCGCGTCGCCGGCGCTGAACGTGCTCGGCCAGTAGCCGGTATCGGTCGGATCCACCCTGGAGTGTCAGTCCCGACGATCGCACGAACCCCACGTCGACCACGATGGACTGGGGGACATCCGTCGAAGACCGGGTGGTTATCGAGACGGTGGCGAAGGCGTCTCCGGCCGAGACAGGCGCTCGAGTACGGCGGCAGCCGATGGGCCTATACGACGTGACGAAACGGGTCACACGCCCGGTCGCCGTGACCTCGAGCGTCGAGTCGTGACCCGACGTGTTCTGGCCGCCGTCTCGTCGTAGTCGGCTCTCGAGAGTAACGACGACGTTGGCGGTTTCGCATCGGTCGAACGAACTGCTCGACGTCAGCGTTCCTCTCCAGGGACGACGGTCGCAGCGCACGCGATAAATCATATATTACGATACTAAATTGCACATCAGCGTCAGAAAACTGGTCGGCGGCGCAGTGCTTATACACGTCAACGAGGTATTGACAGACGAGCGCTCCTGGAAGTCCAATGACATCGCCGATCCCATTTGCCATCGACTTTCACGTCCACTCCAACGATTCGTACGACGGCCGCGAACCGATCGAGCTCATTCTCGAGCACGCGGCCGACATCGAACTCGATGGCGTCGTCGTCACCGACCACGACGAGATCGGCGAATCGCTGCGCGCGGCGGAACTGGCCCCCGAGTACGGGCTGATCGGGATTCCGGGCGTCGAGGTGTCGACACGACACGGCCACCTGCTCGCGATCGGCGTCGAGAAACGGCCCGACCCCGGACGACCGTTCATGGAGACCGTCGAGGCAGTTCGGGACCTCGGCGGAGCCGCCATCGTCCCCCACCCGTTCCAGCGCAGTCGCCACGGCGTCCGCAAGCGACACATCGAGGACGCCGACGCCATCGAGGTGTACAACTCGATGCTCTTTACGGGCTACCGGAACCGCCGGGCGCGAACGTTCGCCCGGCGTCGCGACTATCCCCAGATCGGCGCGAGCGACGCCCACTACCTGCCCAACGTCGGACGGGCGTACACCGAGATCCTGGTCGAACCAGACAACGCTGGCGTGACCAGAGCCGACATCGACGGCGACGACCTCGTCGGCGCGATCCTCGAGGGCCGAACCCAGATTCGCGGCAAGCGAACGCCCGTCCACAAGAGCACGATCCAGTACGCGAAAGGGGCCGTTCGAAAGTCGACGTACCTGGTCACGTCGCGGACGCCACTCGTGCCGACGATCCCCGCGTCGATGGACCGGTCATGACATCCTCCGCGCCGTAAACGGCGCGGTTTCCTCTGTGGGAGTCTCAGCCGGTCTACGACTCGCCGGAGGCAACATTCCCGTCACGGTGGACGGTACTCGGGTCTGTGCGCTGTTCTTTGGGACTTTCGTGAGGGTGTGGTATCCCCGACCAGTTGTGGTCGTCCCACTCGAACCGCACGGGCCGTGCCATCGGCCTGACTTCTTTGTTTGTGTGCCGTTGACGAGACACGACGTGTCTCGTTCGCCAATCAGAACTCGGAGAGTTCTGATGACGCTTCAGGAACGTTTCTGACGCTGTAAGGTCAGCGTGGCCCTCGAACCCACACGTACAGGTGAGCGTGTCCTGATGCCGTGTCGTTCTGTCTATCGAACCACACTGGGGACACTCTTGGCTGGTCCACGCTTCCGACCGAACTTCGACTGAGATGCCGTATTCCTCGGCAGTACAGGCGAGTCGCTCGGTGAATTGCTTGAACGCCCAGAAGTTGTGGGTCTTCGCGTTGGTGTCGACTGACCAGTGCGTTTCTAACACGTCAGTCAGCCCGCCGATATACACCGTGTCCACGCCGTCCTCGTAGAGTCGTTCGAGCAAGTCACGACACAGTGCTTCCTGGGCGTGATCGCGGCGACAGGTTCGCTTGCGGTACAGTCGCCGGATACGCTCGCTACTGTATCGGCCTTCTTCGAGCTTCGACTGTAACCGGGCGATTTCTCGCGTCGTCTCGCGGAACCACTGTAGCTACGAGAGCTGGTCGCCGACGATCGCGTCGGCGCGTTCGACGAACGCCTCTTCTTTCCCTTTCGGCACCGTCGCCCCGGCGGCGACGTCGTGACCGCCACCGTCGCCGCCGACGGACCGGGAGGCCTCGCCCATCACGACCGAGAGGTCGAGCCCGTTCTCGACGAGACTGTAGGTCCCGCGGGCGGAGACTTTCACCTCCTCGTCGTTTTTGTTCGCGAAGGCGACGATCGGCCTGTTCCTGTCGACGCCGTCGTTGCCGACGGCCATCCCCGCGACGATGCCGACGATCGTCTCGCGGATGCGATCGCCCGCGTGGAACCACTGGAGGTGTTCCTCGCGCGTGACGCCTTCCTCGGTGACGAGGTCGATCCCCTCCGAGAGGTTTCGCCGGTGGTCCCGGAGGAGTTTGCGGGCGCGCTCGAGTGCGCCCTCGCGGTTGCCAAGACAGACGCCGAGGCCGACGTCCGCGCGCTCGTAGCGTGCGGTCGCGTTCAAAAGCGTCGAGAACTCGCTGGCGTCGCGGAGTTCGGTGCCGATCGGCTCTTCGCTCAGGACGTAGGCCGTCCCGACGAGGTCGTCGATCTTCGAGGCGGGGACGCCCTTCGAGACGGCCCGCTGTACCAGCGCGCTCGCGACGATCTGTTTCTCCTCGCGCGTGAGGTCGGCCCAGCGACGCCACTCGCCGTCGCGTTTCAACTCGAGGTCGAGGCCATCGAGAAAGCGCAACGCGCCGCCCGCGTCGTTGGAGATGCCGGGAATGTGGACGTCAGTCGCGTACTCGAGGAGTTTCGGTAGCGGACGCGTCTGTTTGCCATACAGCGTGAGGTCCGTCGCGGTCTCGAGGACGCCGGCCTCGATGCCCTCCTGGACGATCCGTTCGTTCGCTCCGTGGAGTTCGCCGCCGGAGGCCTGCATGTCGCCGACGGCACCGACGACGGCGAGTGCGGCGAGGTCCCGGTTGCTCGATCCATTTTCTAGCGCGCGTGCGAGGACGTAGCTCGCACCCGCGCCGGAGAGTTCCGAGGCCCCGTCGATGCCGAACAGCAGGGGGTTGAGGTGGTACGCGGTCTCGGCGTCTGCTGGCTGGTGGTGGTCTGCGATAACGGGTGTAAAGTCGCCCGCGTCTTCGTGATCTGTGATAACGTCGAGCTGACCGCTCCCGAAGTCGGTAAAGAGGACGGTGTCGTACTCGGTGGCCGCAATCTGTGCGATCGCCTCGGCGTCGAGTTGCTTCTCGAAGACCGTCTCGAACGGGATTTCGGCGCGCTCGAGCGCGCTCGCAGCGACGGCGGCGCTGGTGAGCCCGTCGGCGTCGATGTGGGAGGCGAGCAGGACGCGGTCGGCCTCGCGGAGTCGTCGTGCACACGCGGCCGCGCGATCGTCGAGTTCGGGGACCGGTCCAGCCATCGACGGATCATTGGGACGGCTTTGGTCATAAACCCGTGGACTCTCGAGTCGGGTAAAGCGGCGCGTCACAACGAGAGCAGCAGGTCGTCGCCGTCGCGTTCGTAGCTCGTGTCGAACGGGGCCGAACGCTCGCGCATGGTCTCGTGGAGCCACGACGCGTCGGCGTCGGTCGCAGCGTGGACGGCGTAGTCGTCGATGACGACCGGGACGAGTCGCAGTTGCTCGAGGTTGCCGTCGTCGCCGAGGCGAACCTCGTAGAGGAAACTGCGGTCGTTTCGTAGCTCCGGTTTGACGACGTAGTCGTCGACGAAGTCGCCCGCGTCGTGGAGGATCACGCCCTCCCCGTACCGTTCGACGCCCTGGACGACGTGGGCGCTGTGGCCGTGGACGAGGTCGACGCCCCGGTCGATCAGCCAGCGGCCGAACTCGCGGTACCGGTCGTCCGGATACTCGACCCAGTTCGGTCCCCAGTGTAGCGACGCGACGAGCAGGTCCGGATCGCGCTCACTGGCGCGCTCGAGCGCGTCGTCGACGGCCGCCCGAGTATCGGGATTTTCCGGGTCGCACTCGAGGTAGGCGGTCCCCGACCGGTCGGCGGTCGCGGCGTACTCGGCGTAGTGGTCTGCGAAGGAGACGACCGCGACGTCGACGTCGCCGACGGTGACGAGCGCGGGCCGGCGGGCGTCCGTCGCGGTTTCGCCCGCTCCGGCGTGTGCGATCCCACCGTCGTCGAGCGCCGCGAGCGTGTCGCGAAGCGCCGGTTCCCCGAAGTCGAGCAGATGGTTGTTCGCGAGTGCGGCGAAGCGAACGTTCGCGCCGTCGAGTGCGGGAACGGCCCAGGCGGGATCGGCCCGGAAGTAGTAGGCACGGTCGGGAAACCGCTCGCCGCGCGTCGAGAGCGTACACTCGAGGTTGCAGAAGACGCCGTCGAGCGACTCGAGGCGAGGGCGGACGCCGCTCCAGACCGATGCCGGATCCCGGCCGCCGTCGCCGTAGCACTCGTCGAGGTTGCGCCCGAGCATGACGTCGCCGACGAAGCCGACGACAGTGCCGTCCTCGTGGTCGTACCGGTCGGTGTCGAGTGCCGAACGTCGGCGGGGCGACGTCAGACAGCCGCCCGCGATCGCGGTCCCGGCCGTCGCGAGCAGTCGCCGACGACCGACGGTCATTGGTGCTCGACCCCCCAGCACGTCCGCGAGCGACGGACGGGAGTCGGTCGACCGCGTTCGCGTTCCATGCATGGCTGGTCGACTCGAGTCGGTAAAAACGCCGGTGAAACGAGACCGAGATGGGACGCGTCGGTCACTCGCGCGCGTCGCCGGTCGTCTCCTCGAGCGTCGCCGCTGCGAGCGCGTCGAAGGTCGCGTCTTCCGGGACGACGTCGACGTCGACGCCCAGCGACTCGGCGGTCTCCCGCGTCGGGTCGCCGATCACGCCGACGGTCGCCTCCGCGAGTCCTTCGAGCGCGGTCTCGCGGACGCCCCGCTCGTCGGCAGCCGAGAGGAAGTTCTCGACGGTGAGCGAGGACGTGAACATGACGGCGTCGAGGTCGCCGTCCGCGGCGAGTTCGGTCGACTCACCGCTGCCTTCGGGACGGACGAGTCGGTAGAGGATCGTCTCGTGGAGGTACGCGCCAGCAGTCTCGAGTCCGTCGAGTAACACTTCGCTGCCGTGATCGCTTCTGGCGACCTCGATACGAGCGCCGTCGACCTCGTCTTCGAGCTCGGCGACGAGTCCGCTCGAGGTGTACGCCTGGGGGACGACGTCGACGGGGTAGCCGGCGTCCCGGAGGGAGTCGGCAGTGCGGGGCCCGATCGCACAGACGGTGGCGTCGCCGGGCTCCCAGTCGGCTTCGGCGGCCAGTTCGACGCCGGTCTTGCTCGTGAGGATTACGTAGTCGGCGTCCATCCGCGGTGTCTCACTCGTGGGCTCGACTGCGAGCATCGGATCGGCGACGGGATCGACGCCGCGGGACTCGAGGAGGTCGACGGCCTCTGCGAGGCGCTCGTCGTCGGGACGGAAGACGGCGACAGTGGGGCAGTCGGCCATCTCACTTCCCCTCCGGTTCGTCGTCGGCCTCGCGACGAGCGGCGGCGATCAGCTCGGCTGCACCGCGGTCCTCGAGGTCGTTGGCGAACTCGCGGGCCGCCGTCGGATAGCTCTCGACCGGCAGGTCGCGCGTCGCGGTGATCGACTCCTCGCCGTCGCGGTCGAACACCTGGACGGCGGTGTGGACGTACTCGCCCTGAACGACGGCGTAGATGCCGATCGGCGCGATACAGCCGCCCCCGAGTTCGGCGAGCAGCGTCCGCTCGACGGTCGTCTCCACCCGCGTTCGAGGGTGGTCGATCGCCTCGTTGATCTCGCGGGCGGTCTCGCCATCCAGGGCTGTCACCGCGAGCGCGCCCTGGCCGGGTGCGGGTGCGAACTGCGTCGGCGGGAGCCGCTGGTACTCCACGTAGTGTGCGAGGCCGCTGCGCTCGAGGCCGGCCTCCGCGAGGACGATGGCGTCGTAGTCGGTCTCGACCTCGCGGCCGAGTGCCTGTTTCTCGAGTTCCGAGAGGTCGTCGAACCACTCGTCGACGGTGCGGTCGTACTCGGGTTCGAAGTCGTCGTCTCCGGCGTTGCCCTTGCGCTCTTTGTCGGCCTCGCTGCGTTTCTGGTGTTCCGCCTGGAGCGCGGGCGCGAGCAACTTCTCGAGTCGCGTGTCGACGTTCCCACGCAGCGGTTCGACCTCGAGGTCGGACCGTTCCGAGAGCAGCTGGGCCTGGCGTCTGAGACTCGAGGTGCCGACGACCGCACCCTGGGGCAGGTCCGCAAGCGCGTCGCCGTCGGGCGTCACGAGGACGTCGTTCGGCCGACCCCGTTCGGGCACGGCGGCGGTTACGAGGTCGTCGGGCTGTTCGGTCGGCATGTCCTTCATCGAGTGGATCGCACCGTCGAGCTCGCCCTCGAGGACGCGCTCGTCGAGTTCACGGACGAACGCGCCCGTCTTCCCGAGGCGGTGGATCAACTCGTCTCTGATCTGGTCGCCCGTCGTCTCGACGGTCACGAGTTCGACCTCGTACCGGCGCTCTTCGAGTGCCTCCTGTACCAGGGCGGCCTGTCGCCGGGCGAGCGTCGACCCCCGCGTCGCCAGTCGTAACGTCCCACGCGTTCGCATACTCGTCCGTCGGCGCTTCGGCTATGAAAAGCGCACGCTCTGTCCGCGCGAGATGACAGCGAACGTGTTCGGGTCGACCGTCACTCGCTGCGCTCCAGGCGTTCCCGTCGTTCCTCGAACTCCTCGCTCGAGATGTCGCCGCGGGCGTAGGCGACGCGCAGTTCCTCGAGTGCGGCGTCCGACTTCCGGTCGGTACCGAGCGCCGTTCGGTACAGCAGGTAGCCGATTCCGAGAAACAGCAGGAGAAACAGCGCCCACGGCAGGAGCCACGCCAAGCCGACGCCCGCACCGTCCCACCCCCACATGTGGCCGCCACCCCACATCCCCATCATCGGCATCGCGAGCATCATGAAGAGAAACGGCGCGAGCAACACGATGGCGGCGATGAGTACGATCGTCCGGAGAAGCGAATCGTCTGTGGCCATACCTCGAAATTGGCTAGCAAGCACAATAGTAGCGTCGCCGACGACGGCGTAGATGCTGCTTGGCGAGTCGGACCGGGTCGACGTGATGCCCAGTTCGGAGCCGTCTATCGATGCGACGGGAGTTTCACCGCGGCTAGATCCGTTTCCGTTTCACGGGGCCGGTTTCTCGATTAGTGTACCCCAGCGGTTCGCTTGCGACGTCGTGTATTAACACAGCGCCAAACTATAATAATACGAAATAAAAATATATCTCTGATAATAACCAGTCCGATGGCGAATCGACCGTCGGCGATGTCGACCACATCGTCGACGAATTGATTCACTGCAAGACCGCTCCCGCAAGGGCAGCTCGTCGGGAGCATCGAATTCGAACCCATGTCAATCGAAAACGAACAGAACGAATCGAAAGAACAGGATTTCGACTACGACGTGGTCGTCGTCGGCGGGAGCGTCGCTGGACTCGCGACCGGTCTGTACACCGCACGAAACGAACTCGAGACACTGTGTCTCACCGGTGGACGGACGTCGCTGCTCCGGTGTCACCTCCTCGAGAACTACCTGGGGTTTCCCGGCGGTGTCGATCCGGGCTCGTTCCTCGAACTTGCGACCGATCATGCCCGCGAAGAGGGGTGTCGAATCGTGGCGGATCGAGTTGAGGAGATAGATCAGCTCGACGACGGGTTCCGTCTCGCCACCGCCGAGGGGGAGACGATCGGAGCCCGTCGCGTCGTCGGTGCCTCAGGTACCGAAAACGACTATCTCGAGGGGTTTGCTGATGGCCAACTCTATCGCGGGCCAGCGACACACGACAATCGGAACTACCACGTCCCGTGTGACGAGGCGGGCCGGACCGACGTCACGGGATTTTACGTTGCCGGTCGCCTGGCCGGTGTGGAACACCAGGCCCTCGTCGCAGCAGGTGACGGTGCCCGGACCGGCATGGCAGTGGTTCGGGACGCGTTGTGCGAGGAGGGCTACTGGGACGACCTCGCACGTCGTCACCACGACTGGGTCGTTCACGACCACCGCTACGAGGACTGGGACTTCGATAGCTGGTTCGACGACCTGTTGCCGCCGGAGTTGGACCCCGACGAGGAGTCCGTCGAGCAGCTACGCGAGCGCGTCCGCGAACGGGTACACGGACGAACCCGCACTCCCGAGGAGCGGGAAACGCGTCTCGAGCGCGGCCGCGAACTCCTCGCGGACCACCTGTTCGACGACGAGTAGCTTCGCCTCTCCATACTGACCAGTCCCCCGCTATTGATACTCTCGGACAGCAGTCAGTGAGCCCGATCGCGTCTCGACGACTGTCGCTACCCGCGAGAGCGTCTCGAGTGTGAGCGGTGTGTGAACCGCGTTGTCTGACAGTGTGATTCTATCGAACTCTCGCCGGGCGTCCCGTCGAACGAACGGGCCCGCGTGGTCCAGCGTTGGTACCACGACCCAGGTGTGTCGATGACAATATTAATGAGGCAATCCAAGTTATGAATAGTAAATAATATGGTTACGAGATTATTAACATCTGGCCGATGATGAACGACACCGGTAGCCGACACACTCGTATCGACCGGCGAACGGCGCTCGGATCGATCGCGACGATGGCACTCGGCGGAATCGGTGCGGGGTGTCTCGACGACGGCTCTGACGTCGACGACGAGACCCTGGCCGGCTCGAGTGACGACTACAGCGTCGCGATCGAGCCGGTCGGGACACTCCCGCTCGAGGAACCGCCGGGTCGCTGGATTGGTGGACGGGACTTTGCGGTCGACGTGGCACTCTGTCTCGGCGAACTCGACTCGCTGGTCGGAATGGTACGTCCCGACTCCGTCTACACGCGCTTCTTCGAGGAACTCGGGCTCGACGTCGATCTCTCGGACGTGACCAACGTCGAGCCCGAAACCCACCAGGTGAACAAAGAACTCCTGTACGAACTGGATCCGGACGTAATCGCCGTCGACCCGAACCGCCTCGTCGTGAACAACGGACTCGAGGTGACCGACCTCGACGAACTCGAGCGGAACGTTGCGCCGTTTTTCGGAAACTATAGCCGCGAGGCTCGAGGGAGCGGCTGGCCGAACTGGCCGGACGGCGAGTACCGGTACTACGAATTCTCGGAGCTGCTGTTGAAGTACGCGAAGCTGTTCGACGAGACCGACCGGATGGAAGAGATCGTCGCGTTCCGTGAGGACGTAATCACCGAGGTCACCGACCGCCTTCCACCGGAATCCGAACGACCTCGCGTTGCGCTCTTGCTCGCGTGGCCGAATCCGGAGGGGCGTGGTGGCGCGTACTTCCTCTACAACACGCTGCCAAGACGGGACGGGACGTACGGACAGGTGCAGTACCGGCAGCTCGGTGCCCGCGAAGCCTTCGACGGGAGCGCCCACGAAACGGGCTCTACCGCTCGAATCGGTCACGAGGCGATGGCAGCGGCCGATCCAGACGTCATCGTGTTCAACTTCGGGCTCGGCCAGCGAGACGACGCCGCGAAAACCGCGGACGTCCTTCGAAACAGTCCGGTCGCTGCTGACATCAGCGCAGTTCGAAACGACCGCCTCTATCTCGGCGGCACACCCTACCAGGGCCCGATCACGAGCCTGTTCCAGTTCGAGATGCTCGCGAAACAGTTGTATCCCGACGAGTTCGGGGAGTTCCACGGCGTCGGCGAGATTCCAGACGACGAGTGGCTGTTCGACCGTGACCGACTCCGCGAACTGATCGCGACCGCATAACCGTCATGTCGAGTGACTCCTCACGCGTCGATCGCGTTCGGACGGCGGTTGGTCTCGAGTCGATCGACTCGCGTCTCGTTCCCATCGTCCTCGGCAGCCTCGTCGTCTGTCTCGTGACGGGCGTGGTGCAGGTGAGCTTCGGCGCGTACTCGATGACGACGGCGACTGCCTGGCGTGCCGTCTTCGATCCGGCGGTCTGGGGGGATCCGGCCACCCTGGGCCGATTCCTGCTCGGGGAGGGGATCTCGACGGCGGCGTTCGGCGAGGCAACCGACCTCTCGACGGAGACGACGATCGTCTGGGAGCTCCGACTGCCCCGGGTTCTCGCTGCACTCGTCGTCGGCCTCAACCTCGCGATCTCGGGATCGGTCTTCCAGGCGGTGACCCGGAACGAACTCGCCAGCCCGTTCATACTCGGGGTGAGTTCGGGGGCGGGGCTCGCTGTCATCCTGACGATGCTGTTTCTCGGAAGTCTGATCTACTTCCTGCCGCTTTTCGCAGCACTGGGCGGCGCGATCGCGTTCCTGCTTGTGTACGCCGTTGCCTGGAACGGCGGGACCAGTCCAGTCAGGCTCGTGCTCGCGGGCGTGATCGTGGGCACCGTCTTCAGCTCGCTCCAGACGGGACTGTTCTTCGTTGCCGACGATCTCGGCGTCGTCCAGGGGGCGCTCGCCTGGACGACCGGCTCGCTCGCCTCGGCCGGCTGGCCCCGGGTTCGAATCGGATTGCTCGTGAGCGTCGTCACCGTCGTGTTGACGATCGTAGGTGCACGACAGCTCGACGTGCTGTTGCTCGGCGAGGAGACGGCCCATTCGCTGGGAATGCCGGTCGAGCGGGTCCGGTTCGGACTCTCCTGTGTGGCGATCCTCTCGGCGGGCATAAGCGTCGCACTCGCCGGGATCGTCGGCTTCGTCGGGCTGATCGTTCCCCACGTCGTCCGGACGATCGTCGGCACCGCACACGCCCGGGTCGTCCTCGGCTGTCTGTTCGTCGGTCCGGCACTGTTGCTGGCTGCAGACGCCGCGGCGCGACTCGCGTTCTCGCCGGTCGAGGTACCGGTTGGGATCGTCACCGGACTGGTGGGGGGACCGTACTTCCTGTATCTCATGCGGAAACGACGACGACTCGGCAAATTATGACGAGGGATAGACGACACCAACGAGACGAATCGCACGCCGTACTGACAGGGACCGAACTCCGACTCGAGTATCCCGACGCCACGGAACCCGTCATCGAGGACGTCACGATAGACGTTCCGGCAGAATCAACAGTAGCACTGATCGGACCGAACGGAAGCGGCAAGAGCACGCTATTGCGGGGGTTGTCCCGGAAGCTCTCGCCCTCCGACGGACAGGTCGTCCTCGACGGGTGTGCAATCCAGCAGTACGGGACGCGCGAACTCGCACGCCAGCTTGGCTTTCTCGCACAGCGTCGGCCGTCACCCGACGGGCTCACGGTAGCAGAGCTCGTCGAACACGGCCGCTATCCCCACCGGGGCTTTTTCGACGGGATCAGCGACGAGGACAGGGAGGCGATCGAGCGGGCGATCGAGCGAGCCAGGCTCGAGCCCATCCGCGATCGGCCCGTCGACGACCTGAGCGGCGGCCAGCAGCAACTCGCCTGGATCGGGATGTGTCTCGCTCAGGACTCCGAGGTGTTGCTCGTCGACGAACCGCTCACTCATCTCGACCTGCGCAACCAGCTGCTCGTCCTCGAGGTGCTGACAGGACTCGAGGACCGGACGGTCGTCGCGGCACTGCACGACCTCCAGTACGCCGCTCGCTTCGGCGACCGCGTCGCTGCACTTGACGGCGGGGAGATCTACGACAGCGGCACGCCGTCAACGGTGCTGACGGAGACGTTGCTCGCCGACGTGTTCGGGATCGACGCGACGGTCTCCCAGACCAACGGCGAGGTGCGGGTCTATCCGGAACGCCCGCTCGAGACCGAGACGACGTCGACCGATGGATCGTCGCCACCAGACACCCTCTCTGAGCCATGACGAAGTCACCATCACACGGACACCGACAGCAGTATCGACCGACGAACGCGACGCCGCGAGCACTCGACCGCGACCTCGGGGTCGTACTCGCCGCTCACGGATCCCACCGGAGCCGTGGCTCCGGCGATCCGGTCTACGGCCACGCGCGCCGTCTCCGGAGACGACCCATTTTCGACGAGGTGCAGGTCGCCTTCTGGCAGGAAGAACCCGGCTTCGCCGAGGTCCTGCGGGCGACGACGGCCACGCATCGATTCGTCGTCCCGCTGTTCGCCAGTGAGGGGTACTTCACGCGGACGGTCCTGCCGCGGGAACTCACTGCGCCTCCAGGCGTCGAAGACGACGTCACGATCACCGACCCCGTCGGCACGGCTCCAGCAGTCACGGACCTGATCGCCTCGCGTGCACTGGAGGTTTTCCGGGCCGACGACGCCGTTTGTGATCTCGCGGACATCGCTGTCGCGATCGTCGCCCACGGGGCCGAGAACGATCCTCGGAGCGCCGTCGCGGCGGCCGACCACGCACAGCGGCTTCGCAGCCACGATCCGAACGCGGCCGTCGAGGCGTTCTACCTCGAAGAACCGCCATACGTGAGCGAGGTGCTCGAATCGTTCGATCGTCGGCAGATCGTCGCCGTCCCGCTTTTCGTCGGACAGGGCGGCCACGTCACGACCGACGTTCCGGAGTTGCTCGGCCTCGATCCCACTGAACGGATCGACGACGCGGCGACCGCGACGCATGCGGGCAAGATCGATGGCCGGACCGTCAGGTACACCGAGCCGATCGGGACCCACCCTGCCCTGGCAGACGTCGCCGTTCGACGCGTCCTCGAGGCCACGACGGAGGTGACCGATTCGTGACGGACGCACTCGTCGAACCGCTCGAAGCGCCTGACGGCGTCCGTGCGGCGTTCCGTACGACGCTCGAGGACGCGGGCGTCGTCGAACACCGATACGGGCAGGCGGACCCTGGGCCCGGGAGCGACGCCGCCCACGACGAACCCGCGGTCGTCTCCGTCGTCGCGACCGACTCCGGGGTCCGAGTCGACGACGACGACACGCATCGGTACGCCACACCGGATGCGGTCGTCGACCACCACGCGCCACTTGTCACCGACTGGTTCTACTGGGAGCGAACCGTCGGCGGTCACGGAACACCAGAACGAGCGTTTCTCCGGTGGCTCGAGGGTGTTGACGTGGCTGATCAGACGATCGCCAAACGGTATGACGACCTCTGGAAGGGACTGTGTCGAACGTGGGGCCAGCTCACGGTGTGCGTGGAACGCGATCGGACCGGCAATCGCCGGTACGAACTTCGCCACGTCGAAGATGCGGCCGTCGAACCCGATGCACTTCGGCAAATCGATCCGTTCGACCTCCCCGAACTCGCACGGACCGACGAGGACGGCGACTATCGGCCGCTCCGCGGGAGTGAAACACTCCAACGTGGCTGGCGTCTCCGCCTCGACGCTGGAGGTGTAGTCCGGGCGGTCGACGACGTCTACCCCGCGTCGATCGCGACCTGGTACCGCGACCGGACCGACCGTCTCGAGCCCGTGTCGTTTCGCGAGACGGCCGCCCGACAGACGGGTCACCTCCGGAGCCTCGCCGACGCGAGCCGTACGGACGTCGCGGCAGTCGTTCGAGATCGATGTAGCGACTGCCTGAAACGGCGGGTCTGGGAGTTCGAGGGGTCCGACAGCGACAGGGTCAGCGCCGAGTCGACGCGAGACGACCGACTCGTCTGCCCGGAGGCGTGTGCGCTCGTGCGATCGGACGTGCGCTGCCGCGTCGTCGACGACGACGGACCCGATCACGATCACGGACACGACGACGAGTCGGAAACGAGCGACAGTGATCGCTCGGACGCGTTCTCGTAACCGCCGAACAGAAACGCCGTGGCGCTAGAGCGCCTCTTTGTACGCCTCGAGGGTCTCCTCGACGTCCTCGTCGATGTGGGCGTAGCTGACGAACTGGCACTCGAACTGGTTCTGACTGAGGAAGATGCCCTGCTCTTTCATCCGCCCCCAGAAGAGCCGCCGCCAGCGGTCGGTCTCGGCGCGTTTGACGTCGCCGGCGTTTTTCGGACAGTAGTCGTAGCGCGGACAGGTTGGATCCTGCCGACAGCCACTCGTACACTGTTCTTCGAGGCTGCCGGCACCCGGCCCGTCGCGCGTGAAGATCACTTTGAACATGCTGTCGGTGCCGACGACCGTGTACTCGGGGGCCTGGTCGGCGACGATGTCGGTCAGTCCCGACCGGAGCCGGTCGCCCAGCCGATTGACGTGGTCGTAGACGTCGTTCTCGGCGGCAAAGCGCAGCGTCTCGAGGCCGGCGGCCATCGTCACGGGGTGACCCGAGAAGGTGCCCGCCTGGAAGACGTCGCCCGAGGGCGCGAAGTGTTCGATTATTTCCGCGCGGCCGCCGATCGCACCGACGGGGAAGCCGCCGCCGACGATCTTTCCGAAGGTCGTAATGTCGGGCGTGACGCCGAACTCGCTTTGAGCACAGCCGAGGCCGCCGACGCGGAAGCCGGTGATCACCTCGTCGAGGATAAACAGCGCGCCGTACTCGTCGGTGATCTCCCGGAGGAACTCGAGGTAGCCGTCCTCGGGGTAGACGATGCCGTAGTTCCCCAGAATGGGTTCAGACATTACGGCCGCGATGTCGTCGCCGTGTTCCTCGAAGACCTCGCGGACGGCGTCTTCGTCGTTGAACGGGACGGGGAGAGTGTGCTCGGCAAAGGACTGGGGGACGCCTGCTGAGGAGGGTTTCGGGTCGTCGGCGTCGCCCTCGACGAGCGTCGACTCCTGTGCGCCGTGGTAGCCGCCTTGCATGACGACGATCTTGTTCCGGCCGGTGTACCCGCGTGCAAGTCGCACGGCGGAGGTCGTCGCCTCGGTGCCGGAGTTGACGAAGCGAATCTTCTCGACGCTCGGGACGTGTCGGACGACGAACTCGGCGAGGTCGACCTCGACCTCCGTGGGCGTGCCGTACATCGGCCCTTCGCTTGCCCGCTGCTGGATCGCGGCCGTCACCGCCTCGGGGAGGTCGTGACCCAGAAGGAGCGGGCCCAGTCCCATCACCCAGTCGACGTAGCGGTTACCGTCCGCGTCGATCACGTGGCCGCCGTCGCCTTTCTGGACGAAGAAGGGATACGGTTCGATCGCCGCCCGGACCGCCGAGTTGACGCCGCCGGGCATGACAGACAGCGCCCGATCGTACAGCGTACGGGAGTGTTCGTCGTTCATACGCGACGGGTAGGGAACGGGAAGGGAAAGTAGTACCGAGGTTCGATCGTCTAGCCCGTTCCGTACTAGACCGCTTCGGGGCCGGTCGCGCCGGTACGAACCTGACAGGCGTCCTCGACGGGGAGCACGAAGATCTTCCCGTCGCCGGGTTCACCCGTGTTGGCCGCCTCGCGGATCGCGTCGACGACGTCGGCCGCGGGGACGTCGGCGACGACGCACTCGAGTTTGACCTTCTGGTGGAGGTCGACCGTGTACTCTTCGCCGCGCCACTGCCCTTTCTTCGCGGGCTGGGAACCGCGACCGGAGACGTTCGTCACGGTCAGCGAGGGGGCGCCGACGCGGGCCAGCGCCTGTTTGACGTCACCGAGGCGGTCGGGACGGACGATCGCCGTGACCATCTTGATCTCGCCGGCGGACCCACCGTCGGTACGCAGGTTCCCGCCGTCGGTGGCGAGCTCCGGTTTACCGAACTCGGGGTAGGTGTCGACGCCGTGTTCGCTCACGTCGAGCCCGTCGCGTTCGTGTTCGGGGGTGACCCGGGCCTGGCCGACGGCCTTGAACGCGCCGAAGACGGCGGCGGTCGCGACGACGGTCCAGACGGTGATGACGGCGACGCCAGAGACCTGCGCCGCGAGCAGGCTCGCGGAGAAGCCGTCGACGTGGACGAACGGCAGGGCGACGACGCCGAGGACGCCGGCGCTGCCGTGAACCGGGAAGACTGCACAGACGTCGTCGATCTCGAGGGTCTGCTCGACGAACTCGAAGACGATCGGCAGCTGTGCGCCGGCGAGGAAGGCGACGAGGATCGCGCCCCACCAGGTGACGGCGTCGGCGATGCCGGTCACGCCGACGAGACCGGCGAGCAGCCCGTTGGCGACGTAGAGCGTGTCGACCTTGCCCGTCTTCGCCAGCGCGACGACGCTCGCACCGATCGCGCCCGCAGCCATACCGAGGGTTGTCGCGAGTGCGACCCGGCCGACGTAGGCGAAGTCACCGAGGACGAGTTCGCCGCCCTCGACGGCGAACACCGTCGCAGCGGTCCCGACGTTGAACCCGTACCAGCCGAAGGCGAGCACGAGCGTCCCGAGCACGGCGAAGGTCATCGAGTGGCCGGGGATGACGTTCACGGTGCCGTCGTCGTTGAACCGATCCAGACGCGGTCCGATCACGTACGCCGCGGTCAGGCCGGCGATACCGCCCATGCCGTGGACGATCATCCCGCCCGCGAAGTCGTGAAAGCCGACGCCGAAGACGTCGGCGAGGAAGCCGCCGCCCCAGGTGATGCCCGCGACGACGGGGTAGATGATCGCCGACAGCAACAGGGTGTAGCCGACGTACGCCCGGAGCTTCGCGCGGCCGGCGACCGCCCCGGAGACGATCGTCGCGGCAGTCATCGCGAACACCGCGCCGAACAGCCAGTCGACCCAGTCGTTGACGGCCGTGGTCGTCATCGTCGCGTACAGGTCCGCCGGCGCGAATCCGCCGCCGCCGGTCAGGGTACCGACGACCGTCGAGACGCCCGCACCCAGGACGAAAAAGGCGAGAACGCCCACACTCCAGGTGAGCAAGTTCTTGGTCAGCTGGTTCGCCACGTTCTTCGATCGCACCTGCCCAGACTCGAGCATCGCGAAGCCGGCGTGCATAAAGAAGATCAGGAACGATACCAGCAGGACCCACGCGAGGTTGACCCCCTCCGCGAGGACGGTCGCATCTACCATGATACCGCCTCCGTGATCATAGTAGTGTACTGGTTTTTACTTAGACGTTCGTCCATATATTTCGGATTTTTGTTTGTGGTCGTCTGCTTCATCACGTTCGAACTCGATGGAGGTAGTAGATATAAGGCTTAGCGTTGATGATTGTCTATGTTTAGGGTGTATGGGTAGACGAATGCGGAAATATATGGATATCTTACCCAATATAAGGTGTTCGGATCGCCAGAATCTGGATGATTTCGGGATCGAATCTGGACGATCGTCTACCGACTCGAGCGAGCACGTGGGCGCGAGCCCGCCGAACGAGGGGCCACAGCGCAGATTCCGCTTGCACGCGGCGGATCGCGTTCGCACTCGCCACGCTCGAGGGACGGAAGTTGACGATCGTCGAACTCGAGTGGCGAGGCAGGCGCCTACAGACGCGCCGCGACGTCCTCGGCGAAGTACGTCAGGATCAGGTCCGCGCCGGCGCGTTTGATCGACAACAGCGACTCGAGGGCCGTCTCCTCTACGTCGAGCCAGCCCTTCTCGGCGGCCGCGTGGAGCATGGCGTACTCGCCGGAGACGTTGTAGGCGGCGATGGGATGGTCGAACTCCCGGCGCAGCGAGGAGACGACGTCGAGATACGGGAGCGCGGGTTTGACCATCAACACGTCCGCGCCTTCTTCGACGTCGAGGGCGACCTCGCGGATCGCCTCGCGAGCGTTGGCGGGGTCCATCTGGTAGTGTCGTCGATCGCCGAACGCCGGTGCGCCGTCGGCGGCGTCCCGGAACGGGCCGTAGAAGGCGCTCTCGTACTTCGCGGCGTAGCTCATGACGGGGACGTTCTCGAATCCCTCGCGGTCCAGTGCCCCGCGGATCGCGCCGACCATGCCGTCCATCATCCCGCTGGGGGCGACCATGTCAGCGCCCGCCGCGGCGTGGGAGACGGCGATTTTCTCGAGGGACTCGAGGGTCGCGTCGTTGTCGACGGTACACGTCGCGTGGGCGTCGTCCGCGTCCGTCCGAAGCTCCTCCTCGAGGGTGCCACAGTGGCCGTGGTCTGTGTACTCACAGAGGCAGACGTCGGTGATCACGTAGGCGTCCGTCTCGGCGACGATTCGACGGGTCGCCTCCTGGACGACGCCGTCGTCGGCCCACGCACGGGTCCCCTCGGGGTCCTTCGCGATCGGAATCCCGAAGAGCATGACGGCCTCGACGCCGGTCTCGAGGACTTCCTCGACGCGGTCGACGGCCTCGTCGATCGGCACGCGCTCGTGGCCGGGCATCGACTCGATCTCGATCCGCTCGTCGGTCGTCGCGTCGACGAAGACGGGCGCGACGAAGTCCGTCGGCTCGAGGGTCGTCTCGCTGACGAGATCCCGAACGCGGTCCTGGCGGAGCCGTCGCGGACGGTGGGTGAGGTCCATACCCGACTGTTCGACGGCGGACGCAAAAACGCCTCGCTCGAGCGTTCGACCCGGTTCGTCAGTCAGACCATCGCCGCGTCGCCGACTTCGGGATGCTCGCGGACGAACGCGACGAGTCGGTCGACGTACGACTCGAACGGAGGACACTCGAGACCGCTTCCGGCGAGTGCCCGCTGCGTGTTCGGGCAGGCGTACCGCGTCGGGTGGTCGAGGTAGTCGATCGTGGCGGGTTCGGCGGGCAGGCCGCGATCGGCGAGCCGTTCCGTCGCCGCTCGGGCGAGCGGCTTCGGCGTCGGCACCGAGAGGGTCCGGCGATCCCCGGCCTCGGCGAGGGCGTCGACGAACCGCGGTACCGAAAGCGGCGCGGGGTCACACAGCTGGTAGACCTCGCCGGCGGACGACTCGAGACCGCTCAGGTAGGCGATAGCGTCGACGACGAAGTCACGCGGGACGACGTTCAGTTCGGCGTCGCTCGAGCCGGGGAGGGTAACGGAGAGCGCGAGCCGCGACGGCTGGGCGAGCAGGAGCCGAAGCAGGTAGTACGGCCCGTCGTACTTGTCGGTCTCGCCGGTCTCGCTGTCGCCGACGACGATCGCAGGCCGGTAGATCGTCGCGGGCAGCCCGTCGGCCATCCGCTCCTGGACTGCGACCTCCGCCCGGTACTTCGTCTCCTCGTAGGCGTTGTTGAACGACTGGCCCTCCCGCAGGTGGTCCTCGGTGAACACGCCGTCGTAGCGCCCGCTGACGTAGCACGTGCTGACGTACTGGAAGCGCTCGACGGCGAGGTCGGCGGCGACGTCGAGGACGTGCTCTGTGCCCCGAACGTTGACTGCCTCGCCGACGGCGGGGTCGACGGCCAGATCGTAGACCGCCGCGAGGTGGTAGAGTTCGCGGACGGACTCGAGATCGGCGAGCCCGTCGAGTCCCAGGTTTGGTTCCGTAATGTCCCCCTCGTACAGCCGGATCCGGTCGTCGTCGGGACCGGCGATTTCGGCCGCCCGCCGCTCGGCGAGTTCACGATACGTCGGCTGGACCAGACAGGCGACCGGGCCGTCGCCGCGAGCGAGCAGCCGCTCGAGCAGCGCGGAGCCGAGAAAGCCGGGGAAGCCGGTGAGCAGGATCGTCGGCTCGGTCGAACTCATCGCAGCCACCCCTGGAGACGACGCTGCACGCGAGTCAGCGCGGTCAACCCGCGGACGAACCACGATGTCGGGACGCCCGGCGGCGGCGCGAGCGGGCCGACTTTCGAGGTGGCGACCGTCCGCGCCTCGAGGTAGCGGCGGAGTCCCTCGGAACCGTGGCGGCGACCGAGCCCGGAGTCGCCGAACCCGCCCATCGGTGCGTCGACGGCCGCCCAGCCCGCCGTGTAGGCGTCGTTGACGCAGACGGTCCCGCAGTCGATCTCGTCGGCGACCGCGCGGCCGCGCTCGCGGTCGGCGGTCCAGACGCTCGCGTTCAGGCCGTACGGGGAGTCGTTGGCCGCCTCGATCGCCGCCTCGGTATCGGAGACCGGCGTCACGGAGACGACGGGACCGAACGTCTCCTCGCAGGCAACCCGCGAATCGGGGTCGACGTCGGTCAGGATCGTCGGCTCGTAGACGAACGGGCCGACGTCGGGACGGTGGCGACCGCCCGAGAGGACCGACGCGCCGTCGGCGACGGCGTCCTCGACGTGGGACTGGACCCGCTCGAGCTGGTCGGCGTCGATCAGCGAGCCGACATCGGGGCCGTAGTCGAATGCGAGGTCGAGCGACAGCGAGCGAGTCGCGCCGACGAACGCGTCGAGGAACTCGTCGTACCGGGACTCGTCGACGTAGATCCGCTCGGGAGCCAGACAGAGCTGGCCGGCGTTGGTGAACGCGCCCTGGATCGCCCCGCGGGCGGCCGTCTCGACGTCGGCGTCCGCGAGGACGACCATCGGGTTCTTCCCGCCGAGTTCGAGCGAGCAGTCGATCAGGTTCCGTCCCGCGCGTTCGGCCACAGTTCGACCGGTCTCGGTGCTGCCGGTAAACGCGACGTAGTCGACGCGATCGATCAGTGCCGGCCCGACGACCGATCCCTCGCCGGTGACGACCTCGAGGAGGCCCGGCGGGAGGCCGGCCTTCTGGAGCAGGTCGGCGAGCGCGAGCGCGACGAACGGCGTCTTCGCGTCGGGTTTGCAGACGACGGCGTTGCCCGCCAGCAGGGCCGGAATCGCGTCGGTCATCGCGAGCGTCAGCGGGTAGTTCCACGGCGAGATGATCCCGACGACGCCCACCGGGTCGTAGTTCACGCGGACGTCCGTCGCGAGCGGGATCGCGCCCCGCCGTCGCTCCTCGGCGAGCTGTCCGGGACCGACGTCGGCGTAGTACGAACAGGTCAGGGGGACGTCGAGCACCTCCTCGACGGCGTGGCCCCGGGCCTTGCCCGTCTCGAGTTGAACCAGATCGAGAAGCGTCTCACGGTGCTCGAAGACGAGGTCGCCGAAGCGCTCGAGAACCGCCGCGCGGTCCTCGACGTCCCTGTTCGCCCAGCTCGGCTGTACGCTTCGGGCGCGTGAGACGGCGGCCTCGACGTCCGTCGCGGTACAGGCGGGAATCTCCCCGATCACCTCGTCGACGGCTGGCGCACGGACGGGGATCGACTCGCGCCCGCCCGTCGTCTCGACGCGATCGGCGAGCGTCTCGAGGCGACCGGACGAAAGCCGGGCCTCCTCGACGATCGGTGGGGTCGCTACTGGTGACACAGCATATCTGACACGTTCGGAATACGTGTAGCTATTGGTCGGCCCGAATCGCGGTAGGTGGAGTATTACTTCTAGGGGAAGTACTTACCACGTGGAAGTTGCTACTAGCGATTATGAGCACGTCGGTCAAGGTAACGGATCAGACGAAAGACTGGCTCGAGGAGCTACAGGCTGAAATTCGCCTCGAGACGGGCCGAAACGTCACCCAGCAGGAACTGCTCGAGCGGATCGTCGCGGAAACGTACGAGTCGAAAGACGAACTGTTCGACTCGTTTCGCGACGAGTTCGAACCGCTCACCGACGAAGAGATCGACCAGTGGATGGCCGGGACGTCCGACTGGGGCGTCGAAACGACAGAAGAAGAGATCGACGAGGTACTGTACGGAGAATGAGTCTCTTCGTCGACACGGGCGTATTCGTCGCCCTACAGAACGAACGGGACGAACATCACGATGCGGCACGATCGGCCCTGGAAACGGCGTTTAAGGGAGAGTTTGGCGCATTGTACACGAGCGATTACGTATACGACGAGACAGTGACGGTCGTTCGTCGTCGAACCGGAAGCCACCGAGAGGCGTGCACCGTCGGGGATCGCATCGCGGGACGGAAATCGTATCCGGACCGAATCGAGCTCCTGTCCGTCTCGAGTGACCTGTTCGAACGGACGATCGACGCGTTCGACCGGTACGACGACCACGCGCTCAGCTTCACCGACGCGAGTATCGTTGCGACCGTCAGAACACAGAACATCGACGCCGTCCTCAGCTTCGACGACGACTTCGACGGGATCGTCGACCGCGTCGATCCCGCGTCCGTCTAGGCCGTCGCCTCTGCCTCGAGTCCGGCCCGCTCTTTCGCGTCGATCGCCTCGACGATGAGTTCGGCGACGTCGACGATCTCGATGTCGTCTTCGAAGCCGCCGGTCTTGCGGCCGTCCTCATACATCGTCATGCACATCGGGCAGGCGACGACGAACTTCTCGACGGCCGCGCCGGCGTCGGTGTCCTCGAGGGCCTCCCGGAGGCGTTCCTCGCTGGGTTTGGGATCTTCGTCGAAGTCCATCCAGAGGCCGCCGCCACCGCCGCCACAGCAGAACGAATCGGCGCGATTGCGCGGCATCTCGTCGAGTTCACAGCCCGTCGCCCGGATGAGTTCGCGAGGTGCCTCGTACTCGTCGTTGTACCGGCCCAGATGGCAGGGGTCGTGGTAGGTGACCGTGTAGTCGAGTTCCGTGCCCGAGAGCGCGAGTTTGCCCTCGGCGACGAGTTCCTCGACGGCCTGGGTCCAGTGGAGCACGTCGACCTCGCCGTCTTCGTTCCAGTACTCGTCGTACTCGAAGGGCATCATCGGGTCGTCGGCGAACTCCTCGAAGTCGACCTCCGGGTACTCGTTCTTGAAGGTGTTGTAGGAGTGTGGGTCCGTACAGACGATCTTGTCGAACTCGCAGGCCTCGAAGGACTCGACATGGTGGCCGGCGAGTTCGAGGTAGAGGAACTCCTCGCCCACCCGCCGGACGTCGTTGCCGTCGTACTTCTCGTCCTCGAAGAGGATGCCGAAGCTGACGTCGGCCTCCTGGAGGATCGTCGCCAGCGAGCGGGCGACCTTCTTGTTGCGCTCGTCGTAGCTCGGGTAGTCGCCGACGTACCAGAGGTACTCGACTTCTTCCTCACGGGCGTCAGTGAGGTCAAAGTCGAGGTCGTCGGCCCAGTCGGCGCGGTTGCGCGGGGCGTCGCCGAAGGTGTTGCCGTTTTGCATGACGTTCTGGAAGACGTCCTGCATGTTCGGCGAGATGTCACCCTGATCCGTGAGCTGGCGGTTGAGCCGGGTGAAGGACTTGAGGTGTTCGATCTCGACGGGACAGGCGTCCATGCAGGCCATACAGGCCATACACGACTCCATCGTCTCGCTGTCGATGACCGACGTGCCGCCGTCGGCGACGATCGGCTGTTCCTCGCCGCCGGCGTCGAGCGATTCCCGGTAGCTCTTCAGGTCGAGGATGACGTCGCGGGGATCGAGCGGCCGATCCGACGCCTTCGCGGGACAGACCGACGAACAGCGACCGCACTTGGTACAGGCGTCCTGGTCGAGCAGTTCCTTCCAGGTGAAATCAGCGATGGACTCGGCGTTCGTGGCGTCGAGGTCCGACGGGACGCCGGGGAGGCGCGCGCCCGCCTTCTCGTCGCGCGTGACGACGTTCGCGAACGACGAGAGCATGTGGAACGGTTTGGCGTAGGGGATCCACGCGACGAAAAACAACGCGAAAAGCGAGTGCGACCACCACGCCCACCGGTGTAACGTCGCGGCGGCTTCGGTCGTGATCCCAGCCGCCTCGAGGGTCATCGCGATCCCCCAGCCGACGAAGCTGACGGTCTCGAACTCGGGGTAGCCGTTCCCGAGGATGCGCAGTCCCTCGAGGAGGAAGCCGCCGACGCTCAGTAGAAAGAGCGTCCAGACGAAGAGGGCGTCCTCGCCGGAGGTGTGGCGTCCCCAGAGGCGGTCGTTCTGGACCCAGTAGCGACGGTAGAGCGCCATCCCGACGCCGATCACGAACAGCAGTCCCATCGCGTCGACGGCGAACTGGTAGCCAAGGTAGAAGTCGCCGACGAAAAACGAGTCCTGGCCGAGCGCCTTGGTCCAGACGTCCATGTCGAACGCCAGAATCGTCGTCGCCATCAGCAGGGTGAGAAAGCCCCAGAGGATAAACGAGTGCATCAACCCGCCGTAGAGGTCGCGGTTGAACTGCTTCTCGTTCGAGAGGACGATCTTCGTCGCCGTGAGGACCCGGTTCCCGAAGTCGTCGAGTCGGTCGAACCAGTCGTCGTCGCCGTCGGCGTATCGTGCGAAACGTGTATAGACACCGTAGAGGAAGACGACGATGGCGACCGCGGCGAGATAGTAAAACAGTATCTCTTCGACGCCGCCGAGACCCCAGAAGGTCTCACGAGTCGGCGTCTCCCCTGTCTGTGCGACACCTATCATGTACTATGACCCGGAGTGAGGTGACTTAACTCTTGTCACAACGATTCAGATGTACCCCGGTGCCGTCCGTCGAGAATCGTATCGAAGTTGTGAGTTTATAGCAGCGGTCGCACGCAAGGATTCCAGTCGGACGTACGTCGTTCGCCGCCGAGCCACAATATCGGTTATGATACTGCTGGACAACACGGTTCAGACATCGATCGCACTCGAGACGCTGTCGCCAGCGGCGACAGACGGCGAGACGCGATCGAGTATTCACTGACTGTTGTCCAGCAGTATGACGTGTCCCGACGCAACCACACGGTAGGTCGTGGGTGCGTCGGAGATGAGCCACAACCGTCGGTAATAGTGAGCGTTTCCCGACGCTATCTGGCAACAGGCTTAAATAGCCGCCCATCGCCAGTGTCCATCCATGAACGAGAAAACCGAGGAGCTCCGAGATATCTTCACCAGCGTCGCCGACGAGGACACCGTCACCGAATCCCAGGAAGACACCCGTGGTTCGCTCGAGAAAGACGACCGGACCGTCGACGAGCGACTCGAGAGCGTCGTCGCGAGAATGCGCGAACGGTACGAGTTCGAGACGCCGCTCGAGGACGACGAGCTGGTCGCCATCGCAAAGCGGTTCTACGAGGGACGCGACGACGGCGAGATCGCCGACGAACTCGGCATCGACGAGTCGACGGTCTTCGAGGCCCGAATGGCGCTTCACCTCGTGAGCGACGACGACGCCGACGAGGTCGACCTGGTCGCGATCCGCGAGCGCGACGAAGACGACGCCACGCTCGCCGCGGAGTACGGTGTCGACGAGGGAACGATCCGTCGATACCGTCGCGTCGCCGCGGCAAAAGACGAGTCGCGAGCGGCAAACGACAGGTACCGCGACGAGTTCGACAGCATTCTCGCCGACGCCGACCTCTCGACGCAGATCGCAAAGGACGTCCGCGAGGACGGACTCGAGGACGCGACCGAGGGGATGGAAACCGACGTCTCGTTCTGATACTGCCGGTCGTACCTGACCCTCGGTGCACCCTGCGGACAGGTCGTAGGTGCGCCAAAACTACCGTACGATCGGCGTTGCGAGGGTTTTTATCGGAAGGCAGGGCCAGACCCCCTCGTGACGCACGTCTCCTTCAGCGACCTCCGGACGGCGGCGTACTGTCCCCGAAAGCTCTACTACGCCCGCCAGGACGACGACCGCGGTGGACCACCCGCCGTCGACGCCATCCGCGACCTCGCGTTTCGGTACGACGACCTCCTCGAGTCGGCTGACCCCACCCTCGCAGCCGAACCGATCGCCGTCGGTCCAGCGACCTACCGCGAGCGCCTCGAGACGGCCCGCGATCGACTCGAGGAACGAGATCGCTGGGCGACGCTGTGCGAGCCCGAAACGCGGGACCTGCTGGCGATGGGACGGCACTGTCGCGGCGTCGTCCACAAGGTGCTCGCCGACCCGCTCGAGCCGTCGCTGCTCTCGCCGGGTCGACCGCCAGCGCGTGGCGTCTGGGAACCCCACTCGGTCCACGCCGTCGCGGCGGCGAAGGCCCTGGCGTGGGAACGCGAGACGGCAGTCGAGACCGCCGTCGTCGAGTACCCAGCCTACGGCGTAATTCGGCGAATCGACCTCACGACGCGACGAAAGGCGTCGTATCGCCGCACGCTTCGAACCGTCAGGAGCCTCGACGGACCGCCGCCGCGCGTGCGAAACCGCTCGAAGTGTGAGTCCTGTGCGTACGCCGAAACGTGTGGCGTGCGGACCCGAACGCTGCGGTCGCTGCTCGGGTTCGGCTGACGGCCAGCGGCCGAAACCGAGACTGGCAGTGTCAGTGCTCTTCGAGCCAGCGTTCGATCTCGTCGGCCATTGCCCCACGGCGGTGGATCTCGTCGCTCGAGACGTCGACGACGGTGCTCTCGGGGACGGCCGCCTGCTCACCCAGTTGTGGCTGTCGGGGCAACGCGGGCAGGTCGTCGACGTCCTCGACGACGACGGCCGCCCGTTCGACGATCTCGGGGTCGAGGTCGTCGACGGTTCGCGCGCTCTCCCGGCCGCTCACGTTCGCGCTCGTGGCCGTGACCGGCGTTCCGGCCCGCTCGAGTAGCATGAGCGCGAGCTGGTGGTCCGGGACCCGGACGCCGACCCGGTCGCGGCCGGCGGTGAGCGCGGACGGGACGGCGTCGCGACGACGACAGAGCACCGTGACGGGGCCGGGGAGGAACGTCGCCATGAACTGCCGTTCGCGGTCGGTCGCACGGACGTACTCGAGTGCCGCCGGGACCGACGGCACTGCGAACGAAATCGGCTTCGAGCGGTCCCGTCCTTTCGCGTCGAAGACGCGTTCGACTGCGTCGGGGTTCGTGGCGTCGGCGCCGAGTCCGTAGACGGTCTCCGTGGGGTAGACGACCAGTTCGCCGGCCCGGATCGCGTCCGCCGCACGCGCGAGTGTTTCCATCAGTCGCAAGTCGGGCGGTGGCGGGCAAAAACGTACCGCGTCTCGAGTCTGGAGACGACGATCAGGCCGACTCGAGCGTGGCCTCGATCTCGTCGTACGCGAGGAACTCGGGCCACTCGGTGGTCACCCAGGCGTCTTCGACGACGCGGTCCTCGTCGACGACGAAGATCGCGAGGCGAGGTTCGCTCACGCCGGTCATGTCGTCCAGGTCGTGGGCGATGCCGTACGCGTCGGCGACCTCGTTGGTCGGATCGGCGAAGAGCGCGAACGGGAGGTCGCGGTCGTCGATGAACCGGGAGTGGACGTACGGCGTCGAGATCGTGACGCCGACGACGGTCGCGTCGTACTCGTCCCAGCCGCGATCGCGTAGTTCGTCCCAGGTGTACTGTGCGAGAAACGTGCCGTCCATCGGCGTGAACACGAGGACGACGCGACCGTCGGCGGTGAGCTCCGAGAGCGAGCGATCCTCCCAGAACTCGTCGGTGACCAGCGGCCGGGTGAAGTCGGGAACCTCGTCGCCGGGTTCGGGGTGGTCCGCCGGGCCGAGGTCGACGACGTCGAACTCCATCAGTGCTCACCTCCGTCCGCGGCGGCGACGTCGGCGTCCGACGTGATCTCGTCTCCGTAGGTTGCCTCCAGGTACTCGGCGATGTTCGCGCTCTCGGCCATCGTGGCGCCGGTCCGGTCGTCGACGACGACGGGGACAGTTCGGACACCGGCGACGCGTTTGACGACGTTCCGTCGCGAGTGCAACGGTTCGACGAATCGCGACCGGTAGGAGAGGTCGTACTCCTCGAGCAGGCGGGCGACGCGTTCGCAAAACGGACAGCCCTGCAGTCGGTAGAACGTGATCTGCGGGTCGGTCGTCTCGCTCATACACGTTCGTTCGAAAAGCGGCCGGGTAAACGTGTCGTCGGCGGCATCTGGAGCACGAAAAGCGGAAAACGTTAATCGGCAGGGTGACAAACGTCGGGCAGTCAATGCTGCAGTCTCCGCTCCTCGAGGCGATGTTAGCCGCGTACGAGGTCCCCACAACGGGATTCGAGGTCACCCAGTCGACGGTGACGATCGCGGGAGTGATAGCGGTGGCCGTGTTGATCGCGCTCTCGGCGTTTTTCTCTTCGTCCGAGATCGCGATGTTCTCGCTGCCGAAACACCGTATCGAGGGGATGGTCGAGGAAGGCGTCGCGGGCGCAAAGCGGGTCAAAGCGCTCAACGACGATCCCCACCGTCTGCTGGTGACGATCCTGGTTGGGAACAACCTCGTCAACATCGCGATGTCGTCGATCGCGACGGCACTGCTGAGTATCTACTTCGGCGGACTGCTCGGGGTCGTCCTGGCGACGTTCGGCATCACGGCCGTCGTCTTGCTGTTCGGCGAGAGCGCCCCCAAGTCCTACGCCGTCGAGAACACCGAGTCGTGGGCGTTACGGGTCGCCAGGCCGCTGAAGGCGACGGAGTATCTCCTCTATCCGCTCATCGCGCTGTTCGATTACCTCACCAGGCAGGTCAACCGGCTCACCGGCTCGACGAGCGCGATCGAGACGCCGTACGTCACCCGCGACGAGATCCAGGACATGATCGAGACGGGCGAGCGCGAGGGCGTCCTCGAGGAAGAAGAACACGAGATGCTCCAGCGCATCTTCCGGTTCAACAACAGCATCGTCAAGGAGGTGATGACGCCGCGACTGGACATGACGGCGGTGCCGAAAGACGCCACCATCGACGAGGCGATCGAGACCTGTATCCAGAGCGGCCACGCCCGGATCCCCGTCTACGAGGGCAGCCTCGACAACGTCCAGGGGGTCGTCCACATTCGCGACCTCGTGCGCGATCTCAACTACGGCGAGACCCAGAACCTCGAACTCGAGGACCTCATCCAGCCGACGCTGCACGTCCCCGAGTCGAAAAACGTCGACGAGTTGCTCAGCGAGATGCGGGAAAACCGGATGCACATGGTGATCGTCATCGACGAATTCGGCACCACCGAGGGGCTGGTGACGATGGAAGACATGATCGAGGAGATCGTCGGCGAGATCCTGGAGGGCGGCGAGGAAGAGCCCATCGAGGAGATCGACGAGGACACCGTCATCGTCCGCGGCGAGGTCAACATCGAGGACGTCAACGAGGCCCTCGAGATCGACCTCCCCGAAGGCGAGGAGTTCGAGACGATCGCCGGCTTCATCTTCAACCGCGCGGGTCGGCTCGTCGAAGAGGGCGAGGAGATCACCTACGACGGCGTCCGCATCACCGTCGAGGAAGTCGAGAACACCCGGATCATGCGCGCACGGTTGACGAAACTCGAGGAACAGACGGTGACCGGAAACGGCGACGACGCCGGCGAAGAGTAATTATCGCTCGGCGACGAGCGCCTGTAGTTCGCGAGCGACCGCAGCAGGAACGACGAGGCGTCGCGGCCCTGGTACGTACGTGCCGTCGGGCTGGGCGTACTCGAGCGTGAGCAACGCCGTGTCGCCGACGCTTCGGACGGAGACGTCGTCGACGAGTTCGAGGTCGACGACTTCCTCGGGGTCGTAGAGACGGAGCCGTCGCTGCTCGCAGTCGAGTTCGCCGACCGACTCGAGGGCGGTCGCGAGGACGATCGCGACGAACGCGAACGGAATCGTCAGTGCCGCCAGACCGTGACCGAGACCACCGCCGACGCCGCGAGCGAGGACGAGGATGACCACTGCCATCACGATCGCACCGATCGTCGAATCCCGGACGCGATCGAGTCCACCGCCGGCGTTCGAGAACGGAAGCCGTCGGCGCAGAAACTCGAGGCGGCCCGTGGTTCGGCTGACGGCCGCGACGGCGACGATCGCGACCGCGACGAGCGTGGCCACGACGACGGATTCGGTCTGTCCGAGCAGCAAGAACAGCCGCGCGGCGACGATGAGGACGATCGCAGCGAGGAAGGTACCGGTTCCGAGCGCCCACAGCACGCGAACGGTCCGGGAGTTCGAGGCGTCACGTCGCCACTGAACCGTTCGGGAGTTTCCCATGGGGCAACCTGGCATTCCACCGGGTAAAGTCGGTTCGGTCTCGTCGGCCGACGGTCAGAACAGCAGAGCGTCGACGACCGTATAGCCCGCGTAGCCGACGCCGAGCGCGATCGCGAGCGAGAGGACCCACGCGAGGACGGTGTAGCCCATCTTGCGGACGCTGACGCCGCCGCCGTCATCCGACGCGGCGTACCCGCTACCGATGATCGCGCTGACGATGATCTCGTTGAACGAGACGGGGATGCCATAGAGGACGGCGGTCTGGGCGATCGCGAAAGAGGGGATGAGCGCGGCGATCGATCGGCGCGGGCCGAGCGAGGAGTAGTCCTGTGCGATCGCCTTGATCATCCGCGGTGCGCCGGTCCACGAGCCGGCGAGCAGTCCGAACCCGCCGCCGACGAGCAGGGCGAAAAGCGGCAACTCGAGGTCGGTCGACAGCGGGATCAGCGGGCCGATCGCCAGGCCGACCTGACTCCCGCCGGCCGAGAAAGCGACCAGCGCCCCGAGGACGAGCAGGAAGTGTCGCTCCCCGGCCTCGACGTCCCGCCGGAGGTCGACCGCGAGGACGAGCGCCCAGAGCGCCGCCACGAGCGCCGTCACGGCGATCACGCCGACCGTCCGCGAGCCTGGAAGCGCGTCGCTCGCCGCGACTGCGATCGACGCACCACTTCCCTCGGGACCGAGCACGGCGAACTCGACGTTCGCGACGAGCACGCCGACGATCGCGGCGAATGCGAGAATCAGGTACCGTTCCGGGACGGGTTCGATTCGCAGGAGGCGGGCGATCGAATAGGCGATCCCACCACCGACAAAGGGCGTCAGCACCCAGAGGGCGGCGATTTCCTGGTACTTCGCCCACGCGGGATCGCCACCCATCGCCAGCCCGACGCCGATCACGGCACCCGTGACGGTAAACGCCGTCGCGATCGGATACCCCGCGAAGACGCCGGTCGCAACCAGGATCGCGGCGATCGTCAGCCCGAGCGTGGCGGCGACAGGCGACAGCGTCACGCCACCGATCAGTTCCTGTCCGACCGCCTCGGAGACGTTTGCCCCCTGCATGACCGCGCCCGCAAAGCCGAGGATGCCGACGAAGAACCCGGCCCGCATCACCGAAATCGCGTTCGCGCCGACTGCGGGAGCGAACGGCGTCGATCCGCTCGAGCCGGCCCCGATCGACCAGGCCATAAAGAGACTCGCTACCGCGGCAACGGCGAACGTTCCAAACGTCGCGACGTCGACCATCTACGAGTGGCTACTTGCGGCCCCTACAAGTGTGTGCCGGCCTACCGTCGCGATCGACGACCGTCATCCGTTCCGCGTCGACTTCGAGTTGTCCTCGGCTTCTGGCGGAGGTTCGGCACCCTCGATCGCTTCGGCTGCCTCTGTGTCTTTCTCGACTTCGATGTGCCAGCGGTCGACCTCGTCTTCGTACTCGGCGAGTGTGTCCGAGACCTCGTCTTTGAGGTCGTCGTCGTTGACGTTTACCTCGAAGACGAACTCCTCGCCGTTCCCCCGGCTGGACTGCTGGATGTTGGCGCTGACGAGGTCGTTGTCGAAGTAGTACGGTGCCAGTTGCGTCATCACGCGCTGGTAGACCGTGTCCTCGACGCGCCGCAGCGCCTTGCGACCGGCCGAGTCCGCAGCGCGTGCGACGTAGTCGATCGACTCCGACCACTTGCCGACGGCACCTTCGGCGTCGTCCTCCTCGAGAGCCTCGTAGGACTCCGAGAGCTTCTCGCCTGCGGTCTTGATGTCCTCGTCCGGATCTTTGCCGGCCTTCTCGCCTTTGCCTTCCTCGACGCTGGCTTGCTCGGCCGTCTTCTCGCTTACGTCGGCATCGAGCGTTTCGTGGGACTTGGGACGCCACTCCTCCCACTCCTCGAACGCACGGGCAAACCGGGCGTCGTAGGCCGCATCTGGGTCGTCGACGCCACTGTCTCGAAGCGCGCGCGTGATCCGCTCGCCGTGCTCGACGACGTCGCCCCAGTCACCGCGAACCCTGAATCCCGAGATGCTCTCTTCCATTCGGCTGGTCGGGTGGTATGCGGTCGGCCGGTATAAACTTCTCCGACGACCCAAAAATGAGGGATACCGTTTCAGTAGAACTGCTGGCCGGAGCCTTGCATCTGCTGGCCGCCCATCGACTGCATCCCCTGCGTACGCTGCCCGCCAGTCGGCTGTGTCTCCTGCCCGACGGTCTGTAACACCGTCTCGCAGGAGTCGATCGCGCGGTCGATCGCCGAGATCGTCTCGGTGATATGTGGGTGCTGTTGCTCGTGTTGCTCGAGTTCGGGCAAGCCCTCGATCGCGGTGCGGACGAACAGGTCCGCGAGTTCGGGACCGAACGGCGAATCGCGCGCGATAAATCGCTCGTTGATCTCGGCCAGTTCGGAGACGTCGTGACAGACCCGGGCGCAATCGGCGAGCTGTGGCCCCGCCGTGGCGCACTCTCTTGCACACCACTCGGCGACGTGGGCCACGTGGTTCAGGTCCTCGAGGGCGATGCGAAGTTCGTTCGAGAGGTGGTCTTCGAACTGTGCGGTGGGCTGTCGACCGGCCATTCGCTGGCCGAACTGTTGACCGCCCATCTGCTGGCCCTGTCCATATTGCTGTGTCGACTGGCCCATCGACCCGCGCCGCGTCGGCTGCTGACCGTATTCACGCTCCATCGGCTGCTGCTGAGTTGGCTGATGCTGGTGCTGTTGACTCATTACGATCACTGCCCGTTGGATGGGGCGACGGGAGCTACGGTGATCGGTCGAATAAAGCGGCACAACCGTTACGACGATTTCGAACGACGAATTCCGACGTTGTCGCCACAGCCGTCGGCCGTTGCCCGAGGCGGAAGCGATGTCGCTCCGAGGGCTCGAGGACGAAAACGACCGATTACCGGCCGTAGACGAGCGAGAAGACGGTCTCGTCGAGCCGGCGCTTGAGCCGTCCCAGCCAGACGGCGACGAACGCGGTCCGGCGCATCGTCTCGTCGCGAAGTTCGATCCGCTCGCCGTCGAAGGGGTTTCGGCCCCCCTCGTCGTCGCCTTCGTCGACAGCGTCGACGACGGTCGTAACGCTGCACCGGCCGCAGGCTTCTGTTCTATCCGCCATGATCATTCCTACGGGTTCGATCGGAAAGAAGGTTCGGGCTCGACAGTGGATATAAATCGATCCAGTCGCTGAGTACGGACATGAACGACGACACGAGTGATCCGGTGACAGTCGACTCGACGCACGAGCACGAGTGTCAGACGTGCCCGCCGTCGCTCGAGGAAGCGACGCAACTCGAGGGACGGACCGACCGCAGCTCATGAGCGACTCGACGCCGGCATCCGACCGCGACCCGGACGACGAACGCGGACAGCTCGATCTGCCCGAGTGGGACGACGAGTACATAGAGCGGGTCTGTGGCCGCCTCGTTCACAACTACGACCTCGAGAAGGATCGGAAGGTCGGGGGGGAGCGATTTACGATGTACGGACGGATGGAACTGCACAGCCAGAAACACGTCCTGCATCCGGCGCTGTCCTTTGGCCATCACGAGACACACGAGCACCTGTTCGTCACGCGCACGGATCGCGTCGACGACGCGACGCTCGATCGGCTCGTCGACCTCGGCCACGAGCTCGCCGACGAGTGGATCGACCCGGACGAGGAGCACTTCAGCACGGACTTTACGTTCGTCGTGATCGCGCCGACGATTCCCGACGAGGTCGCCGAGCGCGTCGAGTCGTTCCGCGATCGGAGCATGCTGAAGTACGGCTTCCACGGTCACTACGAGATCAACCTCGTCGTCGTCGCACCCGAGACCGAAGAACTCGCCGCGAGCGAGGAAGCGACCGTCGGGGCGGCGTTTCGACTCTGGGAGCCGATAGAATCGGAAAAACCGGGCGTCCTCCGATCGATCGCCCGGCGGTTACAGCGGTAGCGTCGCTAGTCGTCGTTCGGACCGGGTTCGCCGCCGTCGGCGGCGACCGCGTCGCCGGTTCCCCGGACCGTCTGGATGTTCTCGTAGCCGATCTTGAACAGCGACAGCGCGAGGAAGATGAGCGTCGCGATGATGACGACCTGCACGACGGCGGAGACCTGCCCGAGCAGCGTCGTCTCGGCCTCGGCGGTGATGCCGAGGAGTCGACCGCCGATGACCTGGTAGGCGCCGACCCACGTCAGGCCGCTGAGCGTGATGACCGCCATCAGCGCCATCGGGCCGCCGGTGGACATGAGCTGTTTCGACTCGTCCCAGTTGGCGATCCAGATGGTGCCGGTCAGCAGGGCGAGCGACGCCAGCAGCTGGTTCGCACCGCCGAACAGCGTCCAGAGGTCTTCCCACCGGCCGCTTCCGAGCAGGAAGAACGCCACGACGGCGATGACGGTCGTGTTGACGTAGCGGTTGGCCGCGTACTCCTGGGCGGTCGTCTCCGGCGTGCCGACGATCTCCTCCATCATGTACCGACCGAGACGGACCGCGGTGTCCATGCTCGTCAGCAGGAAGCTCGCGAGCACGAGCGCCATAAACGGCGCGCCGTAGGACATCGGAACGCCGAGTCCGGTGAGGATCGCGCCGCCGCCCGTCGCGAAGTTGGGCAACGCGAGGCCGATGCCGCCGGTCGCCTCCGGCAGCGCGACGATCACGACGGTAGAGAGTGCGACCGCCGCGAGCAGTCCCTCACCGAGCATTCCGCCGTACCCGATGAGTTTGGCGTCGGACTCCCTGTTTAGCTGCTTCGCCGTCGTCCCCGACGAGACCAGCGAGTGGAAGCCGCTGATCGTCCCGCAGGCGATCGTGACGAAAAGCAGTGGGAAAAGCGGCATGAGCGGCAGCGACTCGGCGACCGGGCCACCCTGACCGAAAAAGCCGTACCAGGCGCCGGTCGCGATCTCGAAGTCGAGCGGTGCGCCGGTGTCCGGGTGCGTCGCGTCCATGCCGGTAAAGAACGTGCCGACGATGACCGCGAGCAGTCCGCCGCCGACACCCGTATACAGCAGGAACGACGACAGGTAGTCACGCGGCTGGAGCAGCATCCACACCGGGAGGATACTGGCCAGCGCACCGTAGACGAGGATCGTCACGACCCAGGCGCCGATATTGGTGCTCTCGAGCAGCGCCGGCACGAACGCCGGATCGCCGCTCAACAGGACGATCGTTCCCTCGGGGTACTCGCCCGGCATGATCGCGAGCGGGTACTGGATGCCGACCCAGACCGACGCGAACACGCCGGCGACGAAGATCACCGTCCCGATCGAGAACGGCAGGTTCAGCTGGTACAGCCAGAACCCGAACAGGAACGCGAGCGTGACGTAGATGAGACTCGAGGTCGCCGCCTGCGGGTACGCGTTGAACACGACGCCGATGACGAGTGCGAACACCGCCACGACGAGGATGATCAACAGGAACGCGAACCACAGCAGCATGTTCTTGCCGCGCTCACCCACGTACTCGCCGATGATGTAGCCGATCGACTTCCCCTCGTGACGAAGGCTGCTCGACAGCGAGATGAAGTCGTGGACCGCGCCGAGGATCGGATTTCCGATCGCGACCCACAGCACGGCCGGCACCCAGCCCCAGACGAGCGCGGCCGTGATCGGGCCGACGATGGGTGCGCCGCCCGCGATACTCGAGTAGTGATGCCCCAGTAGAACCGGCTTTTTCGCCGGAACGTACTCCTGACCGTCCTGGTACTTGTGCGCCGGTGTCTCACGCGAGTCGTCGAGGTCGACGAATTCGGCGAGGTACCGCCCGTACCCGACGTACGCGACGGAAAACGTCACCAGTACCAGTGCAACGATCCAGATTACTCCTGCCATAGTGTTACCCTGTCACACTTCTGGGGCGGGTCCACTATAAATGTATTCAAGAATCGTTGTGATTCGAGCGGAGTTCGACCAGTTTTTCGTATTTTTACCAACCTGAAGTGGTGAGAATCATAACAGTCGCTGGATTCTCGCCGTCGCAGTCGCCGGTCAGGATCGCGACTCGGCGACGCCGTCGGCCGGCGCGACGTCGACCTCGAGTTCGGCGGCGACCTCGTCGAGAATGGTTCCGCGAACCTCCTCGACGCGTGTCTCGATCGTCGCCACGACGGGGACGTCGAAGTCGGCGTCGATCCGCTCCAGGCGCTCGCGTTCGGTCTGGACGCGCTGGCGGAGGAATCGTGCGCCACGGCCCTCCTCGTCCGGATCGGGTTCGGGCGTAAGGCGGTTGACGACCAGTCCCGCGACGGGGAGGTCGGCTTCCGCGAGCGTCTCGACCGATCGCTCGGTCTCGCGGATCGAGAGTTCGTCGGGGTTCAACACGAGGTAAAACGAGGCGTCGTCGCGGAGCACCTCGCCGGCAAACTCGAAGCGTTCCTTGCGTTCCTGGAGGCGCGCGAGGATCGGATCGCCCTCCATCATGCGGCGGGGTTCCATATCACCGATCGCGGCCTTCTCGAAGAGGTCGATGCTTCGCTCGCGTTTGTGCATCAGCCGCTCGATCCATCGCTCGAGGAGGTCCGGCAGGGAGAGCAGGCGGAGCGTACTCCCCGTCGGCGAGGTGTCGAAGACGACCCGGTCGTACGGGTCGGCGTCGCGCATCACCTCGACGAAGCGGTCGAACAGCGCAGCCTCGTAGGCGCCCGGCGTCTGGTGGGCCATCTCGAGCTGGACGTCGACCTCGTTGACCATCGCCGGACTCAGCTGCGAACCAAGCTGGCGCTTGAGGTCCATCAGGTGATCCTGGACCTCCTGTTCCGGGTCGATCTCCATCAACGAGAGGCCGTCGTACCCCTCGACGGGACGGGGTTCGTCGTCGAACTGCTGGTCGAACACGTCTGAGGTGCTGTGGGCGGGGTCAGTCGAGACGAGCAGCGTCTCGAGACCGGCGTCGACGCACTCGAGTGCGTACGCGCTCGAGACGGTCGTCTTGCCGACACCGCCCTTGCCACCGAAGAAGACGAATCGTGCCATCAGAAGTGATACTGCTGGCCCTTGCGTTCGACGAGCGAGTCGCGGTCCCACATCCGGCGTTCCCAGGCCTCGAACTCCTCGGAGAGGTACGGCAGCAGTTCCGCCGTGTAGTACGAGACGGGGCTGGGAATGCCGAAGGCATCGGGGAAACAGGCGAGCATGAACGCGTCTTCCAGGTCTTCGGCTTCCTTCTCGATTTTCTCGTATGCAGGATGCGTGATCATCCCGTGGTAGAGCCCACGGAGCCACTCTTCGACGACGTCGCGAAACGTCGCGATCCTGTCTGCCAGCGTCATACACGTTGCTACGCAACCGGGCGGGAAAAAGCGTGTCGGCGACGTATCGGCCGGACGGTACCCGTCGCGTTCCGCTGACGACGACACTAAGTACGACAGATCGATTGGTAGAGATATGCACGACGACCGCGTTCCCGTCACCATCGTCAGCGGCGCGCTGGGAGCGGGAAAGACGACGCTTCTCAATCACTTACTCGAGAACAACGAGGGGCGTTCGATCGCAGTGCTCGTCAACGACATGGGCGAAATCAACGTCGACGCCGAGTTGCTCCAGGCGGGGACGGAACTCGATCCCACCGGCGGCGTCGCCGAACTCTCGAACGGCTGTATCTGCTGTGAGCGTCAGGACGACCTCGAGACCGAGGTCGCGCGTCTCGCGAGCGATCGCGAGTTCGACTACCTCGTCGTCGAGGCGTCGGGTATCAGCGAACCCGCGCCGATCGCCCGGCTGTTTACCACCGAGTCGCGCGCGGCGGCGCTGTACGAGGTCGACACGACGGTGACGGTCGTCGACGGCCGGGCCTTTCTCGAGACGGTCGATCCCGAGGAACCGCTCGAGCGCGAGACCGCGCCGGGTGCCGAGGACCGGCCGCTGTCGGACCTGCTGATCGAGCAGGTCGAGTTCTGCGACGTCGTCGTCCTCAACAAGTGCGACCTGCTCACCGAAAGCGAGTGCGAGCGCGTCGAGGCGCTGATCGGCGCGCTCCAGCCGACTGCGTCGATCGTTCGGACGACCCACAGCGAGGTCGACCCCGACGAGTTGCTCGAGACGGGACGGTTCGATCCGAACCAGGCACAGGACGCCGCGGGGTGGAAGCAGGCACTCGAGCACGAGCAGGATCACGGCGAGCACTGCGAGCACGACCACGATCACGACCATCGCAACCCCGAGGACGTCTACGGCGTCACCTCCGTATCCTACCGGCGCGAGCGCCCGTTCCATCCGGAACGGTTCCGGTCGTTTCTCGCCTCGGTGCCGCCGAACGTCGTCCGCGCGAAAGGACGGTTCTGGGTCGCCGGTCGCGAAGAACCGGTGCTCGTGTTGAACGTCGCCGGTCCGTCGATCCGCGTCGACGTGTCCGGGCGCTGGATCGCGAGTCTCCCCGAGCCACAGCGCGACCTCTACCGTGACAACCGGCCGACGGACCACTGGGACCCCGAGTGGGGCGACCGCGAGAGCAGACTGGTGTTCATCGGCACCGACGTCGCGGAGACGGGGTTGATCGAGGCGCTCGACGACTGCCTGTTGACCGACGCGGAGATGGACGACGACTGGTCGAGCTACGAGAACGAGTTCCCCGAACGGGACGGCGAGACGCTGGTCGTCGAGTGATACCGTCCGCTGTAGGGGTGTCATAAGCGTCTCTCACACCGACTCTGTAGGCACCCTGATTCGATCAGTACAGGTGTTACAGTGACTGATAACGATGGCTGTGAGTCTGTCCCGCCGCAACCGCGAACTATCTTGCGGTTGCGTCGGCAACCAGTCACAGCCACTATTATGAGACACGCTTGTTTCATCGAATGTTCTCCAGAATATCCTGCTGAATGTACAATTGATTCGGCATTCGCATTCACTTACCCAAGAAATTCTGCGGGTAGTCTCTCAAGATAGCTTCAGGAGTGAATCGGAAAAAACATGGCTGACGGTAATTAACCTATAGAGATATGTCGCCTCCAAAACCGTTCTTTACGTCTCCGTCGGAGGAACTCAATACGGCTCAGATCCTTGATGAAGCGCTCCCCCTTGCAAAACTTATCGGGGCCGTCGTTATAGTCGCTTTTCTTCCAATCCTGGCTCTTCAATTAATTGAATTTGTCGTAGAATTCTCCATATTGAGACTCGTATTCGTGCTCGCAGCACAATTTATCCTCGCAGTTGGCAGTGGGATTGTTTTTCTGTACATCATTATCCGTGCGAACCAACTTCTCGACGAGCTAAATTAGAACTACATATTAACACGATGGGAACACTTCTGTGACAACCGCTCTGCTGTAAGTAATACTGCCGGACAGCACGGTTCAGCCGTCGATGTCACTCGAGACGCTCTCGCCGGCGACGACAGCCGTCGAGACGCGATCGAGGACATCCTGGATGTCATCCTGATGGAATCAGGTCGCCAGGACGAGCGCACCGGTGAGTCCGAGCAGGGCGACGACGCCCACGAAGATGGCGTACAGCAGCCGTCGAACTCTGAGCGCCACGGGAACTTCGTCGCGCAGTTCGGGCTGGGCAGACAGGACGTACCGATAGTAGGCGACGACGACGACGCCGGCGGTAAGCGTTATCGACACGGCGACGGCCGGGGCGAGGGGGACGCCCCACTCGAGGAGAAAGGGCGGTCCCCAGCCGATCAGGATCGGGATCGAGAGCAGTGAGACGACGAGAAACGGAACCGGGTCGACGGCCGTCCCGTCGTCGTTGCGGAGTCGAAAGCGCATGGGTGGCTCGCACGTATCGACGGCCTCGAGCAATATAGCCACGGAGGCTGTCTATGAAAGCCGTCGGCCGGCGAGACAGACCAGAATCGCGATCGGTCCAGCGACGGGCAAAGCAGTTATTCGGACGGAGCATAAACGTCGACGTAATGTCTGTCTCCGAGGGGGTCTCCTCGTCGAAAGGCGATCCGCGCGTGCTGTTCGTACTGAACGCCATCCTCTCGGCGGCGTTCGCCAGTATCGTCCTCTCGCTGCTCGAGTTCGCCGACCTCGTCTCGTTCACGTGGCTCCGGTTTGCCGTGTTGACGATCCTGCTCATGGTCGTCACCTACGTCGTGACTCACTAGCGGTCGAAGGACACTCGAGGCGCGGTCAGCACGCACAGCCGGCCGAGTCGGGCGAGCGCTCGAACCGCATCGACTCGCCACACTCGGGACAGGACGGGCGGTCCGCGTCGGACGCCGGCGCCTCGTCGACGGGACGGCGGATCGCACAGTCGTCACACCAGTACGCGCCGCCGGCGCTCGAGCGACGCTCCGGTTCGATCGCGCCGAACGCCTCGCGGATAGTGTTAACTATTCCCATATTCCAACGAGGGACGCCAGGATCAAAACGGTATCCCCGGCCGTGCACGACGCGCACACGAGAGCAGGGCTCGAGACAGTTACTCCCGGACAAAGTCAGTGAATACTCGATCGCGTCTCGACGGCTGTCGTCGCTGACGACAGCGTCTCGAGTGCGATCGATGTCTGATACGGTTTACTGTCAGTCATTACCGGTGTACCCGCGACCGTCCTGCGGGTACACCGGCACACAGTGACAATAATCCGTATGAACCGTTTTGTCCGGCAGTAAGTATCACTCGAGGTCGGCCGCGAGCCGTTCGAGTGCCCGCTCGAGTTCGCTTCGTCGTTTCCAGGCGGCGATCCGATCGGTCAGCGCCGCCGGCCACAGTCCCATGTGTACCGTCGACTGGACGGTGACGCGGGTACCCTCGTCTTCGGGTTCGCAGGTGAGCGTCGTCTCCATGACCTCGAGTGGTCCCTCCTCCCCTTCCTGTTCGTAGTAGAAGCCGTTGTCGAGGCGTTCGAATCGGAACGTGAGCTCGAGGGTGGCCGTCCCGGCGGTTACGAGCCAGTCGTCCTCGCGCTCTCGAACGTCCCTGACAGTGAAACTTCCCTCGTACTCGACGATCGTCTCGGGCGTGAGATGACGGTCGACTGCGTCTGGTGGGGCTCGGACGAACCTGGACGACTCGACAGTTTGCACCGATGACGATTCGTGTATCGACACCTTATACTCCCCGGAGACCACCAGTTCGAACGAAAATGACGATCGAAGACCGGGACGAGGCACATCTCGTCACGCACGCGCTGGCCAAACACACTCTCTCGCAGTTGCGAGACGTCGAGACCGAACAGGTCAGTTTCCGGAAAGGGCTCGTCAAACTCGGGCGCATCTGTGGCTACGAGATCATCGATGGGCGAATGGAGACGGAGTACGTCGAGATCGAGACGCCACTCGAGGAGACGATGGGCGAGCGCGTCAAGGGACTGGACAACGTGGTCATCATCAACGTGTTGCGGGCGGCGACGCCGTTCGTCGAGGGGCTGCTCAAGGCGTTCCCGCGGGCGCGCCAGGGTGTCATCAGCGCGAGCAGAAACGAGGAGGCGGGACGCGACGAGGATGGGTCGTTCCCGATCACGGTCGACTACGTCAAACTGCCCGAGATCACCGAGGAGGACACGGTGATCGTCGCCGACCCGATGCTCGCGACCGGGAGCACGATGTGTACGGTGTTAGATCACGTCATCGAGAACTCCGCCGACCCCGAGCACCTGATCGTTCTCTCGGCGGTCTCGGCACCTGAAGGGCTGCTCCGCGTCGGCGAGGCGTTCCCCGACGTCGACCTGCTGACCGTCGCGATCGACGACCGCCTCGACGACGACGGCTTCATCGTCCCGGGTCTGGGCGACGCCGGCGACCGCGCGTTCCGGACGACCTGACGCAGCCGTCTGCTGCCCTCGCGGTCACCGCACCGCGTCGAACCGGCGAGTCGATCTTCCAGGTCGGAACCCGCTCACTTCGCGTCGAAACCGGCAGACTGCGGCGAGTCGTTAGCCGAGGTTTTCCAGTCGAAACCGGCCTGTGATCGACTCGCGCGATTACTCTTCGTCCTCGTCGGCACCCGCCGAGAGGTCGGCGTCGGGGTCGCGCTCTAGAGCAGGTGGGACGTCGTGGTGGTCGGAGTAGCCGTCGAACCAGCGAGCGATGCGCTCGATGCGGTCGACGACGTGTGCGGGTTCGCCCGAACGGGAGAGTTCGTGACCCTCTCGTGGGTAGCGCACGAGACGGGTATCGACGTCGTACTTCTTCAGTCCGAGGTAGAACAGTTCGGCGGTGTTCGCGGGCGTGCGGTAGTCACGGTCGGAGTGTACCACGAGCGTCGGGGTCGTCACGTCGGGGACGTGGGCCACGGGCGACCGCTCCCAGAGGAAGTCGGGTTCCTCCCACGGGAGCGTATCGAAGTCGCCCTCGACGAGCATGAACGCGTCCGTCGAGCCGTAGAAGCCGGTGAGGTCGTAGACGCCGCGCTGGCTGACTGCGCCGGCGAAGCGATCGGTCTGGCCGACCGTCCAGGCGGTCATGAAGCCGCCGAAGCTACCGCCGGTGACGAACTGGTTGTCCGTGTCGACGTACTCGCGCTCGCAGACCTCGTCGACGCCGGCCAGCACGTCGGTGAGCGTGACCTCTCCCCAGTCGCGCTCGATCGCCATCGCGTGCTCCTCGCCGTAGCCCGTCGATCCCCGCGGGTTCGACCAGAAGACGACGTAACCGCGGGCGGCGAGCGTCTGGAACTCGTGCCACATCGTCCCCGCGGTCGTCCACTGGACGTGGGGACCACCGTGGATCTCGACGACCAGCGGGTAGGTCTCGTCGGGGTCGAAGTCCGGCGGCGTCAGCACCCACCCCTGGACTGGCCCCTGCTCGCTTTCGAACCATAGCTCTTCGGGCTGGGAAACCGCCCGTTCGTTCAGGTAGTCGGCGTTGACGCGGGTCAGCCGGGTGACCTCGTTGCCGCCGCGCGTCGAGAGGAAGACGTCGCCCGGGTGGTCCCACTCGCTCTGGACGTACGCGATTGCGTTCTCACCGACCGAGAAGCCCTCGACGGTGACGCCCTCGCCGTAGATCGTCCGCGGATCGTCGCTCGCATCGCCCGGCACCGAGTGGACGACGATCGAACCCTCGTCGGGCGTCGAGAAGTACAGCAGGTCCTCGTCCGGCCCCCACTCGAAGCTGCCCTTGTAGCCGAACGTCCTGTCAAGCGACTCGGTGGGGATCACTTCTTCCTCGCGCTCGCGGTCGTAGACCGCGATCTCGGTCTGGCGGAGCGAGAACTTCTCCTCGGGCGTGTACGGGTAGGCCACGCGGCCGTCGGCGGTCGCATCGAGCATCGAAACCCCGCCCGTCGTCTGGGTGACGATCTCGGCGTCGCCGTCGCCCTCGAGGTCGTGTGCGTAGATGTCGAAGGTGATCGAGTCGTCCGGCCGATCGCCTTTCGACGCGTAGTAGACGGTCTCGGCGTCGCCCCACGTCGGCGCGACGTAGTCGGCGTCGCCGTCGGTGAGCCGTTCGATCCCGGCGTCGTCGCCCTCGAGTGCGGCCTCGACGTCGAGGACGTAGACGTGGCTTCGCCGCCCGTCGAAGTACTCCTGGTGGGCGCGGTAGATCATCCGGTCGATCACGCGGGGATCGGGCTCGTCGGGTTCGTACTCCGGGTCGACGGCGAGGTCGCGCTCTTGCTCGCGGTCGTCGGCGCTGACTCGCTGGGTGAAACAGAGCCGGGAGCCGTCGGGGCTCCACTCGAGGTCGGCGACGCCGCCGACCACGGTCGTCAGCTGCCGGGCTTCGCCGCCGTCGGTAGAGAGGAGCCACAGCTGTGGCCGATCGTCGTCGTCGCCACGCGTGCTGACAAACGCGAGTCGGTCGCCCGAGGGACTCCAGCGCGGTTCGCCGTCGACGCCCTCGGCGACGGTGAACTGCCGTGGCTGGCCGCCGCCGACGGGGACGACGTACACCGTCGCCTCGTAGGACTCGTCGTCGTCGGGAGTCTTGCGGACGAACGCGACGCGTTCGCCGTCGGGTGCGACCTGGGGATCCTCGACCTGAACGAGGTCGCGATGATCGCGAGCTTCGATGCGGTTCATGACCAGTATCATCGTTCATAGGGGAGTATATGTTTCGATCCGAAAACGGTTATTTATTTCAATGTATAACGGCCAACAGTGATGAATTGTCAACCGATGCCGAATAGTAATACGAATTTTAAAAGTATATACGCAGTCGGTACAGATTCAACCACATGGTATCTTCCGTCAACAGACGCAAACTGCTCAAAGCGGCGGGTGTCGCAGGTATTACCGCGATCGCCGGCTGTCTCGGCGGCGACGGCGACGGCGGCGACGGCGACGGCGGCGACAGTTCGCAACTCTCCTGGCACGCGGGCGGGCAAAGCGGGACGTACTACCCGCTCTCGAACGAGTTCAAGAGCATCGTCGACGAAAACACCGATTACTCGCTGCAGGTCCAGTCGACCGGCGCGAGTGTCGCCAACGTCGGCAGCCTCGGTCGCGAGGAGGCCGACTTCGCGCTGATCCAGAACGACGTCGGCTACTTCGCGGCCAACGGGACCGGCCTCGAGGAGTTCGAAGGAGAACCGGTCGAGAACCTCCGCGGGGTCGCGACGCTGTACCCCGAGACGATCCACATCGTCACGCAGGCCGACTCGGGAATCTCCTCCATTCAGGACCTCGAGGGGACGACGATCAACACCGGCGACCTGGGTAGCGGGACGCAGGTCAACGCCCTGCAGATTCTCGAGTCGGTCGGAATCACGACCGACGATTTCGAAGAACAGAACTCCGGGTTCTCCTCGGCGTCCGACCAGATCAAAGACGGCGACATCGACGCGGCGTTCGTCGTCGGCGGCTGGCCCGTCGGCGCGATCGAGGACCTCGCGACGACGTCGGACATCTCGCTGGTCGAAGTTCCGGAAGACGTCCGCGAAGACATCAAATCGGACGCGGAGTGGTTCGCCGACGACACCATCCCCGGCGGCCAGTACGGCGGCATCGACGAGGACGTCGAGACCGTCTCCGTGCAGGCGATGATCGCCACGCACACCGGCGTCGACGAGACCGTCGTCGAGGAGGTTACGGCGGCGATCTTCGACAACGTCGACGAGCTGTCGACCAAGGCCGACTTCATCAGCGTCGACTCCGCACAGGAAGGTATGTCGATCGAGCTGCACGCTGGCGCTGACGCCTACTTCAACTAACCGACGTCAGCTCCCGACAGCATCGATCGTGTTTCGACTATCGCGGCAACGGCTGGCTGTTGTACTCCTCGTCGTGCTCGTAGCGGGCAGTGTCGTCGGTACGACGGCGTATGCGACCGAGTCGACCGACCGAACGGTCGTCGTCGCCGACGCCGACTCCGGCGAACGGTTGCTCGAGGTGCCCGTCGAGAACGGGACGGAGGTGACGCTTTCGTACACCCACAGCGTGGAGAAAACGCCCGTCAAAGACGTCTACGTCGTCGATGGAGATCGACTCCGAATGGTCAGAATGGAGTTCAACTCCTACGGCGCGGGACTCCCTGCGAGGGCGGACGTCGAACAGACCGGCGACGGGCTCGTAACCAGGGTCGACAAACCGACCGAACGGCTCTACGTCGCCCCGAGACCCGTTCCGGGCCACGAACTCGTCGTCGGCGACGACCGGTACGATCTGGTCGCACTTGGCGACGACGTCGACAGCGTCGCCATCTTCGTCGACGGCGGACTCTTCGACGGAATCGTTACCGAGGTACGTACTGCGGTGGGTGGAGACGAGACGAACCAATGATATCCGACATCTAATATGAGTGTAGAGACCGACACGGACGCAATCTCCGACGAAGAACGAGAAGAGATCCTGCAGGAGGTCGAGCGACAACGATCGCTTCGCGGACCCGCGGCAATCGCAGTCGCGCTCGTCGGGCTCGCCTTCTCGGCGTTCCAGATGTGGCTCGCCGCCCGCGGGTTCACCTTCGAGATACCGATCCCGTTCGGGGAGCCCTACCGGCTCGGCCAGCTCCAGAAGCTCCAGCTCAACGCGATCCACGTCTCGTTCGCGCTCGTGATCGCGTTCCTCCTCTTTCCGCCGACCCGCGGCGACGGCCCCGTCGCCCGCCGGCTCGGCCGACTCGAGCCCGTCGCTCGCGATCGGTTCGGTACCGATCACGTCCTGACGCGCGTCGTCGAACGGCTCGGCGACGGCGTCCGCTGGTTCGCCGTGGATCGAGAGATGGAGCGGGTGACGCCCTTCGACCTCGTGTTGATCGTGCTCTCGGTCGTTCCGACCACCTACATCGTGACCGAGTTCGACGAGGTCCGAGAGACGGCCGTCTTCGGACTCGCTAGCGTACGGCCGATCCAGGAGGTCTACCCGGTACTCGAGCCGATCGTGTCGGTCGTCGCCGCCGTCGGCGTGCCACTCGACGAGATTTCCTACGCCTTCCTGCTCGGCATCGTCGGCGTTCTGGTCGTCCTCGAGGCGACCCGTCGGGCGCTCGGACTGCTGCTCACGTCGCTGATCGCGGCGTTTCTCGCCTACGCCCGCTGGGGGTACGTCATCCCCGCCGACTCGCCCATCGGCGCGCTTGCGATCCCGCCGTCCGGGTGGGACAGCATCGTCCGGAACATGTGGTACACGACCGAAACCGGCGTCTTCGGGACGCCGGTCGACGTCAGCGTTCGGTTCATCTACATCTTCATCCTCTTTGGCGCGTTCCTCGAGATGAGCGGGGCCGGCAAGTGGTTCATCGACCTCGCGTACTCGCTGACGGGGACCCGCAAGGGCGGCCCCGCGAAAGCCAGCGTCGTCTCGAGTGGCTTCATGGGGATGCTGTCGGGTTCGTCGATCGCCAACACGGTGACGACGGGGGCGTTCACGATCCCGCTGATGAAACGCTCGGGGTACTCGCGGGAGTTCTCGGGTGCAGTCGAGGCGTCTGCCTCCTCGGGTGGGCAGATCCTGCCGCCCGTGATGGGCGCGGCGGCGTTCCTGATCGTCGAACTGACCGGGACGCCCTACCCCGACGTGATCACCGCGGCCGCGCTCCCGGCGATCGCGTTCTTCTTCGGGATGTGGGTCATGGTCCACTTCGAGGCCGCCCGCGGCGGCATCGGTGGGCTCTCGCGAAGCGAACTGCCGGACGTCCGCTCGCACTTCCTGCAGGGCTGGTTCTACCTACTGCCGCTCGTGCTCCTGCTGTACTTCCTGATCGGTCTTCGCCTCTCGATCAACCGCGCCGGCTGGTACACGATCGTCACGATCGTTGCGCTCATCGCCGTCATCGCGGCGTACGACGAACGAAACCGCGTACCGTTGCTCGGCACGATCGGCGTTCTCGCGCTCGCACAGCTGGGTGCTTACGCGACCTACGGCGTCGGCCTCGTCGACGCACTCGGCGTGCTGGCCGGGATCGACGCCGGTGGTGATCCGCTCTCGCTCGATGCCGCCGCGACTGCCGCCGTCTCCGACCTCGGGACTATCGCGATTCTCGTGAGCGTCGCGTTCATGCTCGCCCGGCCGAACCGCGATGCGCCGCTGCTCGAGCTCGACGACGCGGTCGACGAGAGCGCGGCGAACGGCGCTGCTGCGCTCGGACGGCCGGATCTGGCCGACAACACGGCGTTCCAGTTCGGGAGTTTTATCCTGAAGTCGATGGCCTCCGGCGCGCGGACGGCGACGACGGTCGTCATCGCCGTCGCCGCGGCGGGCATCATCCCCGGCGTCATCAGCGTCTCCGGACTCGGACCGAACCTCACGCAACTCATCACGACGGTCAGCGGCGATTCGATGCTCCTGTTGATGGTCATGGCAGGGGTCGCCGCGATCATCTTCGGGATGGGGATGCCGACGACCGTCATGTACATCATCCTGGTCGCGATGCTCGGCCCCGCCCTCGAGAGCCTGGGCGTCGTGGTGCTGGCCGCACACCTGTACATCCTCTACTTCGGGCTGATGGCCGACGTCACGCCCCCGGTCGCGGTCGCGGCGTTCGCCGCCGCCGGCGTCGCCAAAGCCGACGAGTTCGGCACGGCGGCGATCGCCTTCCTGCTCTCGCTGAACAAGATCCTCGTCCCGTTCGCGTTCGTCTTCTCGCCGGGCATCCTGTTGATCCAGCCGACCGAAAACGGGTTCGACATGGTCGGTCTGGCGGAACTCACCGACCTCGGCTACGCCGTCCCCGAGGTCCTCATCCCGATCGTCGGGATGTTCCTCGGCATCTACACGCTCGGCATCGCGATCATCGGCTACCAGTACGCGACCGTCGACGGCCTCGAGCGAGTGCTGTTCTCGCTGTCGTCGATCTTCCTCATGGTGCCGGACATCCCGCTGCGGATCCTCGAGGGGGCGCTCGGCCTCGCCGGAGCCGAACTTGGGCTGACCGCGTTCGTCTTCACCGTCTCGCTTCGCGCCGTCGGCCTCGCGCTGCTCGCCGGACTGACCAGTCGCAACCGCCGCCAGTCGCCAAAAGCCGAGACGGAAGAAGCGACGACGGTTGCGCCAGGCGACGCCTGATACGGGCTGTTGTCCCTGTCTTCCGCAGCGACCGCCCGAGGAGACGCGGTCGCTGCCGGACGGACGTACAGCGGTCCGGACGACGATCACTCGAGGTCGGCCCGGCCGCTCGTCGCACTCCTGATGCGGTCGCGAAACGTCTCCGCCTCCGCCGTGGGAACGCGCACGTCGAACGACACCGCCTCCTCGTACGCTGCGTCGAACTCGTAGCCCTCGCTCTCGAGGATCCCCCGGACGGTGCCGGAGTCGTCGTACGCGACGGTGATCGAGACGCGCTCGTGGGGGCGTTCCTCGACGACGCCGGCCTCGTCGACGGCCTCCTTGACCGCGCGGGAGTACGCCCGGACGAGTCCGCCCACGCCGAGGTTCGTCCCGCCGTAGTAGCGGGTGACGACGACGGCCACGTTCTCGAGGTCACGCCCCTGGAGGACGTTCAGCGCGGGTTTGCCGGCGGAGCCGGAGGGCTCGCCCTCGTCGCTCGAGTACTCCCGCAGGAGGTCGCCGTCGGCGTCGGCCCGCACCCGGTAGGCGGGAACGTTGTGGGTCGCGTCGTCGTACTCCGCGTTTACGGCGTCGACGAACGTCTCTGCCGCCTCGACCGACTCGACGGGCCGCACGTGGCCGATGAACTCCGAGCCCTGCACGACGAAGCTCGCGGTGGCCGGCTCGGCGACGGTGTGGTACGTTCGGTTCACGGCCGTTCACCACGTCTGCACCGCGTGTACTCCATGGCGGCGGTACTCTCGCCGGCGAAAAGAGTACGTCGGTCCGACGCCCGCCGATACCGTCGCACGCGAGGTCGAAGCCACCACCGACGATCCGGGGCGACACTACCGTTATACTCTCTCGGCGCGGAGAGACAGCGACTTCGATGAGCCTCGACGCACTGTTCCCGCTCACGCCCGTCCTCGATCGTCTCCGTCGGGTGTCGTCGATCACGGTCGGCCCGGACACGGGGTCGACCGACGTCACGATCACCGCACTTCGCGAGGAGAACCTGCTCGAGGCGGCAGCCGTCCTCTCGGCCGCACTCGCCACCGAGACGTTCACGGAGACGACGTTTCACGACCGCGACGGGCGGTTCGATCGTGCCCTGCGTCGGATCGTCGAACTCCGCCTGCGAACGTACCTCGAGGTCGGCCAGCCCGTCTTCGTCGCGACCGTCGACGACCGGGTCGTCGGCGTGGCGATCGTCGATCGGCCGGGATTTCGCCCCTCTCGGTTGCGACTCGTACGGTCGCTCGTCGCCCGGTTGCCGTCGACGCTCAGACTGCTCGGACGGGCCGACTGGCCGGGCTGGTACCGCGTCTACCGGACGGCGACGCCGCCAGAGGTGTTACCGACGGCCACCTACACGCTCGAGGCGATCGGAATCGACCCCGACTGGCGTGGCAGGGGGATCGGCCGGTCGTTGCTCGAGGCCGTCCAGAACCTCGTCGACCGCGATCCCGGTACGTCGGGGGTGTACCTCGCGACGACGGACGACCTGAACCGGGACGTCTACCGCCAGTTCGGCTACGAAACGGTGGCGACGAAACGCGTCGACGGCAGCTGCGTCTACCACATGTTCCGGCCGACCGACGCTCGCGAGTCGGCCGTCTGAACGAGCCGAGGAGAGTACAGACGAGGAGAGTAAGGGCATCGAAACGCTCGTCGAGCCACGAACCGCCCACGCTACGTGCGCGCGGTCACTGCAACTCGATCTTGCGGACGAACTCGAGATCCCGGAGTTCGGTGATGAGTTCGCCCGGCAGGTCCTGGTCCGTGACGAGATACAGCCGCGGGTCGTCGGTGAACTCGGGATCTTCGCTGATCGTCTGGCGAATCGAGACGTCGTGTTCGGCGAGCAAGCCGGTGACGGAAGCGACGATCCCCTTCTGGTCCGGATCCTCGACCGCGATCGTGAGCACCGTCAGGTCGAGCACCGGCGCGAGGTCCATCAGACTCGGCACCTGCGAGATGTTCTGGAAGATGCGCCTGAGTTCGGGATCCTCGAGGATGACGTCCGTCGTCGAGTCGACCACGCGTCGGTCGACGTCGATCTCCCGGGCGATGCCGGTGTTTGGAATTTCGATACCGCCGGAGACGACTCTGCCCTCGTCGTTGACCGAAAAGCCCCGCTCGAGTAGCAACCGAATGACGGCCTGCTGACTCGGCGACCCCTCGAACTTCTCCATGATCTCGTCGAACATCCGTTGGAGCCACTACGCACGCTAGCGTATAATGGTCGGTGTTCGACGATCGACGGCGTCTGACGGACGTTTTTTTACTCCCAAACGAGATCGATCCGGCATGCGCGCACTCCAGAGCTGCGACTTCTGTGGATCCGAGGCAGTCGGCACCTTCGAGGTCGTCCCCGCCGAACTCGAGCCGAGCGAAGACGAACAGCGTCGCGTCGTCCTCTGTCCAGACTGTCGGGACCGACTCGAGACGCTTCTCGAGCCGCTGCTCGCCCGTGTCGACGGAAGCGTGGACGTGGCGAACGCCGGCGGCGACGCGAACGAGACGGTCGCCGCGACGACCGACGGACGGACGCGCGGTCACGAGCGTCAGCAGCGTCCAGCCACAGGCGGTTCCGAAGACGAATCCGATACCGGCGTCACGATCACGACTCGAGAGATCACGCAGACGACGGACACCGATGCGGACGAAACGAGCCTCGAGAGCGTCGACTCGAGCGAACCGACCGCGCCGTCGTCGGGCGACGAGACGGGAGACGACGGACGAAGCGACGACGCAACCGACGAGCAGACGACGACTCGAGCGGCCGCCGGTCGACGTGAAACTGGAACCGACGCCACGGAGTCCGCGCGACCGCCACGCGCCTACAGCAAGGTCGTGCGCCTGCTTCGCAACCGCGAGTTCCCGATGGAGCGGACGGCCGTCGAGGAACTCGCCGCCGGCGCGTACGACCTCGAGAGCCACGAGGCCGAGGCGATCGTCGACCACGCGATCGACGACGGCGAACTCGTCGAAGAGCGAGGCGTACTCGAGCGGCCCTAGAGTTTCCCTTTCGTACTGGGCGTCCCCTCGCGGCGGTCGTCGATCCGCGTCGCGTCGTCGAGGGTCCGTGCGGTGGCCTTGAACAGCGCCTCGATCTCGTGGTGGGCGTTCTCGCCGACCACGTCGGCGTGCAGCGTCAGCCCGGCGTTTGTCGCCAGCGATCGCAGGAAGTGTTTCGCCATGTGGCTGGTCATCCCACCGACCCGTTCCTGGGAGAAGTCACCGTCGAATCGGAAGACGGGACGTCCGCTGACGTCGACGACGACGCTGGCGACTGCCTCGTCGAGTGGCACCCGGCGGTCGGCAAAGCGGACGATCCCCGATCGATCGCCCAGCGCCTCGTCGAACGCCGTCCCGAGGACGATCGCCACGTCCTCGATCGTGTGGTGGTCGTCGATTTCGAGGTCGCCGTCACACTCGACCGTGAGGTCGAACAGACCGTGTTTGGCGAACGACGTCAGCATGTGATCGAAGAAGCCGATGCCGGTCTCGACGTCTGTCTCGCCGGTCCCGTCGACGTCGAGGGTGAGGTCGATGGTCGTCTCGGCGGTCTCCCGCGAGACGGTCGCGGTTCGCTCGCTCATGGCTAACACGAGGTCAGCGACGGTACAAGGCGATTCCGTTCGCGTGGAAGCCCGAAACTCGACGACTGGACGATTCTATCGAAACGGATTGAAAGGCGGTTATAAAATATCTAGACGGTTCTGAAGCCGTTTCGAAAGGTGGTTATCAGTCGTATACCGAGATGAAACGGGCCGAAACGAGACCAACGTTCGGCCGTTTATATGATACATGGAGAGAATGTCGTGGATAGTTGGAGGTGAGTAGCCGACCGATGCCCAACCACTCCCCGCTCTCGAACGATTCGATCGCACCGTCCAGCCCTGAGACGGAACGCCAGCACGACGGCCGCCGACAACGGCTCGTCCGCTCGGTCAAAGGCCCGATTCAGTTTCTCGGTTTCTGGGTCGCAATCACGCTCCCGTTCGTACACGTCCCCCTCCTCGTGCGCGGACTGGACGAGCCAGGCGTCACAGCCGCGTTCCTCGGCCTGGTCGCAGTGAACCTCCTCGCCCTCTACGCCGGCCACGGCTACAACCAGCCGTAACGTTCGTCGCCCCGGAGGATTTTCGTCGCTCGCGACCATTTCGTCGGTCGATGCAGATTCGCGTCGACTGGCGCTCGAGCTGTAGCCTCACGGGGACGGTCCTGAAGTGGTTCGCAGTCCCGCTTTCGGTCCCGCTCGCTCTGGCCGTCTACGACGGCGACGATCCCGTCCCGTTCGTCGCCGCGATCGCCGTCACGATCGCCATCGGATACGGCCTCGAGCAGTTGCGCGCCGACCGCCAGCTCCGCCAGCGCGAGGCGTTCCTGATGGTCGCGCTGACCTGGCTGTCCGTCGCAGTCGTCGGCGCGGTGCCGTTCGTCCTCGCCGGCAACGGCGTCCTGGCCCACCCCGTCAACGCCCTCTTCGAGAGCACGAGCGGGATCACGACCACCGGGGCGACGGTTATCGAAGACTTCGGGGCCCACCCGCGGGCGATCATGCTGTGGCGACAGCTCCTCCAGTGGCTCGGCGGCCTCGGCATCCTGATCATCGCGATCGGGCTGCTCTCGAACCTGATGGTCGGCGGTGCCCAGCTGATGGAGACCGAAACCCAGACCAAAAGCGTCCGGAAGCTCCGGCCGGAGATCGACGACACCGCGCGGCTCATCTGGGGGCTGTACGTCGGCCTTACGGCACTCGCCGTGGCGACGTTCTACCTGCTGTACCTCCTCGGACTCGCACCCAACATGACCTTCTTCAACGCCGTCGCCCACGCGCTCACGAGCGTCTCGACCGCCGGCTTCTCGCCCGAAGCCGAGAGCATCGGCGCGTTCTCGCCGGCCGCACAGTGGGCGATCGTCCCCTTCATGATCGTGGGGGCGACGAACTTCATCCTGCTGTACTACGTCACGCTGGGTGAGTACCGCCGTCCGCTCGAGAACGAGGAGTTTCGCTTCTACCTCGCCGTCCTGGCGTTTTTCGGCGGGGTCGTCGTCGCCATCCTCGCACTCGAGGGTGACTTCGGCGGCCGACTCGAGCCGACGCTCCGACACGGGGTGTTCAACGTCGTCTCGATGGTGACGACGACCGGCTACGCGTCGACGAACTTCGACCTCTGGGGCCCCGGCGCGAAACACGTCCTCTTTCTGTGTATGTTCCTCGGCGGGATGGCCGGCAGCACCACGTGTTCGATCAAACTGCTGCGGTGGCTCGTGATACTCAAGAGCTTTCGGCGGGACTTTTTCACCTCGGTCCACCCGGAGGCCGTCCGTCCGCTCCGGCTCAGCGGCGACGTCGTCGACGAGGGGACCGTCCGGGACGTCTTCTCGTACGTCATGCTCGCGATGGTCATCTTCTTTCTGCTGACCGTGTTCGTCGTCGTCGACGCCGCTCGAGTCGGAACGACGGTCACGGAGTTCGAGGCGCTGAGCGCGGCCGCGTCGATCTTCCTCAACATCGGTCCCGCGTTCGGAGCCGCCGGGCCCTACGACAACTACCTCGTGTTCCCGACGAGCACCCGCTTCGTGATGGTGCTCATGATGTGGATTGGCCGGATCGAGATCGTCCCCGTACTCGTCTTGCTGACGCCGGCGTACTGGCGGTCGTGAACCGATCGCCCGTGTCGGGCCGTCGCGTTCGAGGCTGGATATGTGGCCCACCCGTCGCCGGTCGCGGTGAGTCTCGGCGAGCATCGACGAGCCGCCTGCCCTTCCCCGGGTCACACGACTCTCGCGTCGCTCGAGCCGTGCTCCCGGCCGGTTCTCTTGTCGTCGTTCGCGAGTCGGTTACTCCTCGACTGCCGCCTGTGCCTCCTCGAGCGTGAACGCCCCCTCGTAGAGCGCGCTGCCGACGACGACCGCGGCTGCGCCCGCCTCGTTCAGGTTCTGGACGTCCTCGAGCGTCGCCACGCCGCCGCTGGCGATCACCGGGACGTCGGTCGCCTCGACCAGGTCGCGGACGGGGTCGGTCGCGACGCCCTCGAGTCGCCCCTCGACGTCGACGTTGGTAAAGAGGATCGCGGCGGCACCGAGGTCCTCGTAGCGTTCGGCGGCCTCGACGGGCGAGATGCCAGCGCCCTCGGTCCAGCCCTCGACGACGACCTCCCCGTCTTTCGCGTCCAGGCTGACGACGACGCTGTCGGGCCGCTGGTCGCTGATTTCGGCGACGATCTCGGGGTTCTCGACCGCCGCCGTGCCGAGGATGACGCGGTCGACGCCCCGCTCGAGCAAGTCGAGGGCGTCTTCGACCGTGCGGATGCCACCGCCGAGTTGCGTCGGGACGTCGACGGCGTCGACGACCGCGTCGATCGCGTCGGCGTTGATCCGCTCGCCCTCGAACGCGCCGTCGAGGTCGACGAGGTGGAGCGTCCGCGCGCCCGCGTCGATCCACCGACGGGCGGCCTCGACCGGATCGCCGTAGCGTTTCTCGGTGCCGCGTTCGCCCTGGACCAGTTGCACGACCTCGCCGTCCTGTACGTCGACCGCCGGGATCACCTCGAACGCCTCGTTCATGGTCGTGAGAGCGGGGGCGACTCGAGTAAAGGCGACGGTTCCGGCCGGCCACCGGATGGCGTCACTCGAGAGGGGGAATCGACCGTCACGGTCGGGACACTGTCTACGTTCCGTGGAGAACTATTACATGTTTGTGCGGTGGCCGGTTTCCTATGGCGGCGTGGGTCCTCCTGGAACCGTCTCCTGATACTCCCGGACAACGGTCAGTGCACACTCGGTCGCGTCTCGACGGCTGTCGGCAGCGACGACAGCGTCTCGAGTGCGATCGATGTCTGAACCGTGTTCTCCGGCAGTATGAGCCGATCACCGAGTCGGTTGCGACCGACGAGTACCAGCTGCTCGAGGAGGGGTCATGGTCGGCAGCGTGAGAGAACTCGCGTTCGCACTCGCGATACAGACGCCGTTACAGGCGACGGAGACGCCAGCGCTCACGACCGACGTACTCGTCGTCTTCGCGATCATCGCCGTCGCCGTCGTCCTCTTCGTCACGCAGCCGGTTCCCCTCGACGTGACCGCGCTGGGGGTCATCGTCGCCCTCGTCGTCCTCGAGCCCTGGACGACGATCTCGCCCGACGACGGAATCGTCGGCTTCGCGAACTCGGCGACGATCACGGTGTTGATGATGTTCGTTCTCAGCGAAGGGGTGCGACGGACGGGCGCGGTCCAGTTGCTCGCCGAGCAGCTGGCGACGTTCGCCGGCGACGACGAGCGCCGCCAGCTCGGCTCCGTCATCGGTGTCTCCGGTCTCTCGGCGGGATTCGTCAACAACACGCCCGTCGTGGCGCTGATGATCCCCGTCGCGGACGAACTCGCCCAGCGGACGAACACGTCGCCGTCGCGGCTCCTCATCCCGATCTCCTACGCCTCGATGCTCGGCGGCATGCTCACGCTCATCGGCACCTCGACGAACCTGCTCGCCAGCGGCATCGTCGCCCGCCCGGAGTACCTCGGCCGCCAGTTCACCATGTTCGAGTTCACCGCACTCGGCGTCCTCGTGCTCGTTGCCGGCTCGATCTACCTGCTCGTCGTCACGCCGTACCTGTTGCCCGAGCGGATCGAACCCCGCGAGGAGCTGACCGACGAGTTCGACCTCGCCTCCTACCTCACCGAGGTCGTCATCCCCGAGGGCTCGCCGCTGGTCGAGCGGACGGTCCGCGAGGCGCTTTCCGACGTCGACGTCGACCTCGAGGCGGTCACGCTCGTCCGCGACACAGACGTCTTCGGCGCGTCGATCGGAGAGAAAGAGCTGGTCGCCGGCGACGTGCTCGTCGTTCGAACCGGTCGCGAGGCCGTCCTCGACGTGACCGAGGTCGAGGGGCTCGAACTGCTGGCTCGACTCGACCTCGGCGACGCCGACCTCGAGACCCGCGGGGACGAACGGGCGACTCCGCAGTCGCTCGCCGAGGTGATCGTCGCACCCGACGGCGGGCTCGTCGGGCAGACGCTCGCGAGTTCGAACTTTCGGGAGCGCTACGACGCGACGGTGCTCGCGGTCCGACGCGGTCCGGAAGTCGTCCACGCGCGCATGGACCAGCGGCCGCTGCGGGCTGGCGACACGCTGCTCGTCCAGACGAGCACGGAGGCGCTCGAGCGACTCGCCGACAACCGGGACGTCATCGTCGCCGGGGACGTCACGCGGCCGACCTATCGGCGGTCGAAACTGCCGCTCGCGCTCGCGATCGTCGCCGGCGTGGTCGCGATCGCCGCCCTCGAGATCTACCCGATCCTCGTCACCTCGATCGCGGGGGCGGTCGCGATGGTGGTGACCGGCGTCCTCGAGCCCGGCGAGATCTACGGCGCGGTCGACTGGGGCGTGATCTTCCTGCTCGCGGGACTGATCCCGCTCGGGCTGGCCATGGAGCGGACCGGGGCGGCGGCGTTCCTCGCAGGACTTGCCGTCTCGGGAGCCGGCGGCCTGAACACGATCGTCGTGCTCGGGCTATTCTACCTCTTTACGGCCGTCCTGACCGAGCTGTTGAGCAACAACGCGAGCGTCGTGTTGATGATCCCGGTGGCGTTCGACGCGGCGGTCCGGATCGGTGCGGAACCGTACTCGTTCGTCCTCGCGGTCGTCTTCGCCGCGAGTACGCCCCTGCTCTCGCCCGTCGGCTACCAGACCAACCTGATGGTGTACGGCCCCGGCGGCTACGAGTTCACCGACTTCGCTCGAGTCGGCGCGCCGTTGCAACTCATCTTGACCGTCGTGACGACGCTCGGGATCGTCGCGATCTGGGGTGTGTAGCCGTCCTTGCCCGTCCGCCTCCCTTCGAGAAATAGGCGCGTTTTTAGGGGAGAGAGCCGTGATCGCAAGACGTGACGGAAGTACTGCTGCTCGTGGGAATTCTCGTCGCGGTCTTCGTCGGATACAACATCGGCGGTGCGACGACGGGGCCAGCGTTCGGACCGGCGGTCGGCGCGAAGGTGATCACGAAGCTCTTCGCGGCGGCGTTGATGTCCGTGTTCTTCTTTCTCGGCGCGATCACGATCGGTCCGCAGGTCGTCGACACGCTCGGCACCGAACTCGTCACCGACACTGCGGTGTTTACGATGCGGTCGAACGTCGCCGTCCTCTTTTTCATCGGCGGGGCGTTGTTTCTCGGCAACTACGCCGGCGTTCCGGCCTCGACGTCGATGACGGCCGTGGGCGCGATCTCGGCGCTCGGCCTGGCGACGGGCGAACTCAACTGGGCCATCCTCGGCCGTATCGTCGCGTGGTGGATCGTCGCCCCCGTCGTCGGCTTCTGGGTGTCGGGCGTCATCGGCCGGTACTTCTACCCACGGCTCAACGCCTGGATCGCGATCGAGCAGGACCCCGACCGCGAGGATCCGATGGTGACGGTCACGACGAACGGCGGTATCCCGACGATCGCGACGTCGGACGACCTCGGACGGCGGAAGACCATCGGCGCCGCCGTCGTCGTCGTGATCGGCTGTCTGATGGCCTTCTCGTCGGGCACGAGCAACATCGCGAACGCGATCGCGCCGATCTACGGCACCGGCGACGTCGACATGGTCACGCTGATTCTCATCGGCTCCGCAGCGGTCGCCGTCGGCGCGTTCACGATCGCCCGTCGCACGCTCGATACCCTCGGCAACGACATCACGAACCTGCCGCTGACGGCTGCAATCGTCGTCGCGGTCGTCAGTTCGGCGATCGTCATCACTCTCTCGTGGCTCGGCATCCCGGCGAGTTTCGTCATCATCGCCACGATGAGCATCGTCGGTCTCGGATGGGGGCGAGCGACGCGGACGACGACCCTTCCCGGCGCGGCCAGAGGCGAGGAGACGACAGTCTCGGTCGGCTCACTGACCGCCGAAGAGGAGGGCGAAACCCCGCCAGAGATCGGCGAAGAGAGCGTCGAGGACATTCCGCGGGGCTCCGACCTGTTCGACCCGTCGACGACCGCCCGGGTCATCCTCATGCAGAACGTCGTGCCGGTCGTCTCGACCGTCGGCGCGTTCCTCACGTTCCGGTTTGTCCCCCTCTTCTGAAAGACGGGCCGATCAACCGCCGAACCGTCTCGAGAACCGAGAGCGAAAAGGCAATCCACCGGGAGAGGTAACGACGTAGACATGGTCGAGATCCTTCTCGTCGTCGGAGTTGGGGTCGCAATGTTCGTTGGATTCAACATCGGTGGATCGTCGACCGGGGTCGCGTTCGGTCCCGCGGTCGGTAGCGGCGTACTGTCGAAGGTGACGGCGGGCGTGTTGATGTCGATCTTCTTTCTCGCCGGCGGCGCGATCGTCGGTCCGAACGTCGTCAGCACGATGGGTGGCGATATCGTCCCGGAGCAGCACTTCTCGCTCGCGGCGAGCGTCGGCATACTCTTTTTCGTCGGTGGGGCCCTGCTCGTCGCCAACTCCTTTGGCGTCCCCGCCTCGACGTCGATGACCGCCGTCAGCTCGATCGTCGGACTCGGAATGGCCGTCGGCGACGTCAACTGGGACGTCCTCGGCCGCATCGTCGCCTGGTGGATCGTCGCCCCCGTCCTCGCCTTCTGGATCGGCGGCGTCATCGGCCGCTACATCTACCCGTGGCTCGACGCCCGGTTCGCCCTCGAGAGCTCCGATGGCCCCCTCCTCACGATCGACCGCTCGAGGTCGATCCCCCGGCCGGCACTCGGTCCCGGGACGACCGGACGGGAACTTGTCGGCAGCGTCGTCATCCTCGCGATCGCCTGCTACAGCGCGTTCAGCGCCGGGGCGAGTAACGTCGCCAACGCCGTCGCACCGCTGGTCGGCAGCGGTGCACTCTCGATGACAGCCGGCGTCGTCGTCGCGTGTTCGGCCGTCGCAGTCGGCGCGTTCACGATCGCCCGTCGCACGCTCGACACCGTCGGGAGCGACCTCACCGACCTGCCGCTTCTGGCCGCGTTGATCGTCGCGACCGTCGCCTCGTCGCTGACAACCTTCCTCTCGTACATCGGCATCCCCGTCAGCCTCGCGCTGTCGGCGATCATGTGCATCGTCGGCCTCGGCTGGGGGCGTGCGACGCGCGTGACGACGATCCCACAGGCCGTCCGTCGGGAAAAGGAGGTTCCGGTGACGACCCGCGCACTGACGATCGAAGAGGAAGAGAAGAAACCACGGGCCATCGGCGAAGAAGAACCCGAGGACGTCCTCGACGCGAGCGACCTCTACGATCCCGCGGCGACGGGACGTGTCATCGCGCTGTGGATCTTCACGCCCGGGTCCGCAGTCACGCTCTCGTATCTCTTTTTCACTGCTATATTCACCCTCGTCTGAACGGTCGTTCGTGACAAATCATACGAAACCGAACAGCAAGCTATACCAGTACGGGACTCGAAGCGGGGAGTGATGCCCACGGTAGAATACCTCAACTACGAAGTACTGGACGACCAGGGCTGGGACATGGACGACGACGACCTCTTCGAGCAGGCCGCAGACGCCGGCCTCGGTGAGGAGGACTACGGCACCCTCGAGGTCAACGAAGGCGAGTACATCCTCGAGGCAGCCGAAGCCCAGGGCTACGACTGGCCCTTCTCCTGCCGTGCTGGTGCGTGTGCGAACTGTGCCGCCATCGTCAGAGAGGGCGACATCGACATGGACATGCAGCAGATCCTCAGCGACGAGGAAGTCGAGGACAAGAACGTTCGCCTGACCTGCATCGGCTCGCCGGCCGCCGACGAGGTCAAGATCGTCTACAACGCAAAGCACCTCGACTACCTCCAGAACCGCGTCATATAAATTCTGCTGTACGTACATTGTACGTACAACAGGAGCGCATTGGAGAGAATCAAATCCCTACAAACGCCCGCATTTTTCTTGGTAGAAACCCTGTAACCACCATCCAGAGTCATCGATCGACTGCCGTCAGATGATATACAGCCGAATTATAGCTGTTCCTTAGCAAATATCTCGCGCATCACTGACTTCTTCCAGATACACCCACCCGACGAGACCGATAACACCGACCTCGATTTCCTCGGCTAGCAGAAACGCATCCGGAAGGGACTTCCCATCCTCTTTGAGTACTCGGTAGACGTGGTGAGTGTCCATGAGGAGTCGGCCACTTCCATCCCATCGAGTCGTTTTGACATCGACCGTAACCCGTGGCCGTAGTACGTCGCCTCCAATCTAAGATCAACTGTCATCACCGTCCGCGTACTCCTGCCGGTATAGCTCAGATTCAACAGACGGCGACAACCTAATCTAGATACTTATCCCTCTCGTCAAGGCTCAAGAGAGCAGGAGACGGATTATACGACTCGTCAACCGCAGTCTCAAACTCCACAATTAAATCAGCGAAGGCATCAGCCATCCAATCCCGATCATCCATCTCGTTCATATCCCTAACGAGACTAACCACCTCATTGAACCTCTGCATCAACTCATCAACGTCACGATCTCCTTCAACAGCCTGATTAATCAACTCTTCAGCCTTCTCTACCGACTGTTCGAACTGACTCTCAGTCTGTCTTGACTCTTCCCGCCCGAACTCATACTGAGATTTATCCTCGAATACAGCCTTCAACTCAGCAATATCGACACCAACATCAACACCATCAAACTCCAACAACTCTTCCAAGCGCCCCATCTTCTCCTTGAATCCAGAATGTCGAAGATCCCAGCCACTATACGTATCAAGCATCGTCTGTAGCTCTACAACCAACTCATCAGCATCTTCGTTCAGCTCCATCTGAACACGCCGTTCAGAAACGACTCGCATCTCCTCAAACTCTTCCTCCAAATCAGCCACGTCATCCGACACATCGAAGTCGATCTTTTGTGCGATTACTTCAACACGGTCGGTGAGCCTGTTAAAACCGTCTGCAATACGGTTTATCTCGTTCGGAGTGGACGCTTCCCCCAACGATTCAATCTTCTGGTCCGCAGCATTCAATTTCGTCTCAATCTTCAGTTTACGTTCCTTATACAGATTCTCACGACCATCCGCTTTGGCATCGGCCAACCTCTCCTCGAGATCAAGGGTCCAATCATGACGAGACTGGTCAACAAGATCGAAGATTGACGCAATACGCTCCTTTGCGTTTTGAACTCCTGATTCGAATTGCATCTTAGACTCCGCGACACGAATGGTCGACAAATCCTCCTCAAACCGGTCAATGACACTGTTAATTATCTGGGCCTCCCCTTTCCGTGTCACAGCATATTTGTCGGCCCCCGGATCTTTGAGTAACTGTCGACCCACTTTCTTGTGGTACTTCACCTTGTTCTTCACGTAATCCCGGTCATATCCAACCCCATCATCATTGTCTGTAATTGCATCAAGGATTGTCGTCTCAGATACAGTGTCGTAGTTATACTTCAACACCGCAATTGACAATGCAACTGCATTCTCTTCACCAGACGGTCGTTGGCTATCCGAGACGTGGAAGGGATTTAACGCCTTGTTCGACTCTTTAAACGCCTGAAGTGCCTCATTCGACAGGGTTGTCGTGTAGTCATAATTCGCGTCATCACGCACGTCAGGACGCAATTGTTCTGGGACTTGGATGTCGTCCGGGTTATACTCGTGTAGCATCGTCTCATCAACTTCACTACTGGTTGTTGTACGGGGCTGAACACGTCTGTCCTTGAGATTCTGAATCTCCTCCAGTAAATCCTCGTTCGTGACGTTTGACGACGCGATCTCGTCGTTCACGAACTTGTTAACGAGATACCGGAGCGCTTGAGCCTCACCTCCATGTTCTGCGTTTGCTTTCTCACTGAACGCGCTGTACATCTCTGGCTCGAGTGAAGTTCGAACTCGTTCCGATTTCGCCATTTCACTTAACAATATCCATGATACGGACTTAAAGTCCCCGAGAGAAAGGGCTAAAATACCCCACATATAGAATGAATTGGCACGCATTTAAAAACATACACACGAACCTCCAAAACCCACCACGTCATGAGAGTCACGAGAGTCATGAAACCAACACACGCCAATACAGCCGATCTCAAGACACCGAACCCCACGTCTGGGCCAAAATGTCCCATGCACGATTCGTCCCACGCACCTCCTCTAACCTCCAAAAACACCAGAACATCATCCAACGATAGGTCGAAGTTAGCTAACCCCTATTTTGTTTTTGAGCGACGAGAGGGAAGGAGGGGGAAGGGTGAACGAACCGGTCACATCCCATCAACACCGCGTCATGAGAGTCGTGTGAGTCCTGAGATGAAAAATCAGGTAATAGTAACGTTCTCTACTCCTTGACGACTTGGCATACCCACATTTGGCCCAATTGGTACGACTAATAAGAACACGCCTTACATAGCCATACTCTCCCGAAATGAAACTCGTAGGAAGGAGATGGGACGTGTAATAAACGTGGAGAGTACCAATTCGCGTTTTGTTTTCGACGAACAAAAGAGAAGGACAGGGAAGGCGGGACGTGGGAGCGGGTCGACAGGATTGTTGCACGCGGTCAGCACGCCGAACATCAGAACGACAAAAAGAGGACGTAGGCGGAGGACGAGCAACCGCTCACGGGAGTAGTTTACACGATCCCGTTCGCTTTGAACCCATTACGGGTAAGGTATATACTATAGAGTTATAAAGGTTGCTCCAATTAGTAGTGGTGTATTCGCGTTCTCCCTCCCCGCCTTTCTCCTCCGTGCGTCGAAAACAAAATGCAGAGTAGCCGATTTCTCCTGACCTCCGACCCTCTATACTCCCGCCAACCACGGGTCTCACCGACTCACTCGGCAGAATCAGGTCTGGGACAAGTTGGGCCAAACGTGGGGGCAACGACTCCACCGAGAATCTGAGAACGTCGCTACTGTCTGATTTCCGTCTCAGGACACACACGACTCTCATGACATGGTGGTGTGTAAATGGGTTTCGTCATTTACTTTCTCCTGTCCTTCTCTTCCGTGCGCCGAAAACAAAACGCGGGGTAGGGAATTATACCGCTACCGACTACCCCCGTTCTTCCCATAAATTCGCGTCTAAACACCTAATTCGTTGAAATTGCGTGTGGACTGGTTTGGCCCAAACATGGACTAAGGAGTTATTTGTGATGATCAAGACACGGCTACAACCCTGACGCGACTCACTAACTAACACGACGTGACGCCCTCGAATGTGGTAATTCTAACAGGCGTGGCTAGCCACGCGAAGTACGACACAAAAGGGGAAAGGAAAGGCGTGGCGAGAAGGGTACGTCGATTGGCGCGAGCCAAAAAGAGACATGATGGGGCAGTATCCAGACGTGGATAAACGCACTCTCACTCGCAATGTGAACGTTTTCTCCTGACTCACTCTCTGTAATCGGGGGACCATGACCCGACGACCGTGACTTCAATTGTCGTCCTTAGTTGGATAGCTATCTCTGTGGCCGAAATTGAGTATGACGGGCTAGCGGAGCTGAGGGGTTCCATCGTTGCTAAAGGCCGTTGTCTTCGGTTGGTTACGCCCATAATATATAGGCGTGTTCTGACAATTACAGAGGGCTGATATACCCTCTCTCCTTGCTTTGAGGTATGGTTGACGAGGTTGACCCTGATGATGGCGGCGAGACTGACGAACGTGACTTCAGTTACACTGGTTCAGCACGTACATCGCCTCCTGAAGCTGGATGGATTGATGACCCGGACAGCGACGATTTTCCATTCACTATTGACCTCCGTGATTGGAGTGAGATTGAGGTTGTTAATGAGGAGATGTATCGCTTGTTAGATTCGAACCGGAAGAATGCTGAGGAGGTATTGGCTGAGCTGTCTGATGATGACGACGATGATGAGGGATGGGAGTGAGTCTCCTATGACGACTAACGACGAGATGAGTTACGAGGACCTGAAAGAAAGAGTTCGGAAGCAGCAAGCGCGTGACCCTAACTGGCCGGAGTATCCCGCAGACGAGTATCCTTCGGAGGTCATGCTGATGGGAGGAGGGTGGTTGGAGATCGAGGATGAGGAGATGCACCGGATGTTGGCGGAGCATCGAGAGTGTGGTTGGGATGACGAGGAGTGAGGACGTCGTGGATGAGGTTGTAAACGAGGCACTGGCGCTGAAGGATGATGACGAGGATATTGCAGTCTTTTTCAATAGGCATGGCCGAGACGAGTTAAGAGAGGCTGTTGAGTATGCTATCGAACGGGAAGATGGGTCGATGAATCACCGAATTATGGCTCGGGAGATCGACTTGTCGATGGTTGAGGCAGAGGTTATCCTGCAGGCGTTGACGCCTGTTGTTCGGGATGTTCGGGGTGAGTCCTGATGCTGGTCGTTGCTTAGGAGTGTTATCGGGGCGTGATGAGGCTAGCCGTGTTTTTCTGCTGGGACTAGTCGCGGTCGTGGAGCGATAGTCAGTGGCATCGTGATGTGGGTTCGCGCCCGGAACCTGAAACCTACCTTATGTGTTACAGTGACGGGGGTTCCCTGTTTTCGCCCTATCACCTCCCCTACGGGGAGGTGGTTTTCCCCCGATTCGGCAGTCTCGATTACTTGAAAATTACTTGTGAATATGCATGGAAGTCCTTTAAGGAATGGTGGTATACGAGCAAATATGACAGCACAGCCAATATGCAAGAAACCAGATGAAGAATCCGTCTCGATGGATGACGCCACCCTCGAAATTATGCAGATACTTCGCCTTCACGACGGGGAGGCCACCACTGGCACAATCCGCGACGAACACAGCACGCTAGACAAAAACCAGACCGTCCAATACAGGATCGACAAGAAACTCCGCGCCTGCGGCCTCGTGAACACACGGAAAGAAGACCACCCACAGTACCCGATGGGGGTTAACACCCACTTCTTGACGAGTGACGGTGTGGCGTGGCTCGACACTAACAACGGGGTACTTGATGATGTACGCTCGAACGCCGAAGCAGTCGAGAAATTGAACGAGGTTAGCGACGTAACCGCCCGACTCTACCAGCGCGTGGATGACGTGGAGGATGCTGTTGACCGCCTTGACAACCGGGAGCGAAGCCACAACACGAAACGCAAGAACCGGATTAATATGGTGGAAGACCAGTTACGGAAGGAGAACGAAGCACTCCGAGAACAGAATCGGAAATTGCAGAAGAAGGTGACTGAGTTGGAGAAGCAATTCTGGACGGTGAAGAAGTTACTTGAAGAATCCGACGCTGTGGGCGATCCTGATGAAAAGTACGCGGAAGAGTGGGGCTAGCTGGGGTCTCCGGCCTACCTATGTCACTGGATTTAGTTATGTTGTTGGCTTAATAGTGACTTCTATCTCCTCTTTCGTTATTGCTTAAAATCACGCTACTGAGTCAATTCCGGGTCGACGTCAAGGTCTGTTGAGTCGGCGTGGCCCCGAAGGGCCTTGATGACCAGCAACTTAATTGGCACATTCTTTACCGCGCTTTCGGTGCGGAGTTGCTGATGTAGGTCATCGGGAATCTCGATGTTGATGCGAGCCATAGTTTTCTAATCCAATGTCGACTGGCCATGCGAGTCATAAGAACCCTTAGTTCAGTAAGGAACTCATGCAGCACTATTCGCCGCTACGAAACTGTTCGGAGGCTTCCTGCTCCACGTCGATGAGATGAGTGATTGCCTCGTGGAGGGAATGACCGGTGCCGGTGATCTCGAAGTAACTGTAGTTTCCTGTCTCAGGGTCGTGTTTCGTCCAGTTGGCAACTAATCCAGCATCCACCAGCCTGTCGAGATGTTGGTGGAGGCCGTAACCGTCCTTCCCAAGCACGTCCGCCAACTCAGAGGCGCTCTTCCCGTCGTTCGTGTTGAAAAGCGCGTGAAGTATGGCAAACCGGTTGGGTTCGACCGCTAGCTCGAGAATGTCAAGGTAGTGCCCAATCCCAAAGGGGTTATCGTCGGAGAGGAGGCCTGATGCGTCATCATGGAGGATATTGTGGTTATCGTAGTGGAGTGCGGCTAGCACGTCATCGTGGTTGTGTACATCTCCCTTTTTGAGGTCTTCTCGTGAGACGAGGCCCTTTCGAAACTCGTGTTCGTCATCAATGGCTGCTCCTATAGGCTTCTCGACGCTTTGGTTGGGATCGTAGAAGTCGAGGAGTTCGGTGATGCGGTCGTCCTCGACTGGGATTTCGTGGTCTTCGATTAGGTCATATTCGAGATCAAGAACTGTACCGTGTTCGTCGTCGTGCTTGACGCTTGCGTGCGTTAGGGTTAATCCGAATAGCCATTCGATGTTTTCGAGAGTATCACTGTCTTTGTTTGTCTCCAATCCCGTCCAGATTTCTAATCCGCACCAGTGGCCGTCAGCATAGATCGTATCAGGGTGCTGTTGGAGGGCGTTGATGGCCATGCGAGTCCGCTGTTTTTGTTCAGCTAGCCGCTCCTCGTCGTTAGGATTGTTTGTCATATTCGGGTAGTCGTACTGATGAGCGATATAATTTCTTCAAAAAAGTGTTAATAGTTGAGTGGGTGGTGCTGGCGTTGGCTAGCAAAAGTGGATTCTGTGTTCTCGCACACGTATACAAATTCAATAAAATGCTATGGTTGTGCATACGGGTGCCCCACTTCACCACCCACTTAAGTTACTATGTTTTTGGGGTAAGGTATAAAGGCGGGTGGAACTCACGTAGAAATATGAACGAGACAAAGACAGTCTCCGACAACAAGAACAGCATGCTCAACAACCTTCAGTCAGCGCAACTCTCTGACGACGACATCGAACGTCTCTCCGGACGCGACGCAGTTGACCCCCGCGACTTCCACGGTCGGTTCGAAATCCCGGTGTATACCGACAACGGAGATGTGGTAATTGGGTCTGCAAACTGGCTCGGTGGCGGAGAATCGATCCGGTGGAGTAGCGGTGTCCTCTTCACGTTCGTAGTTAGCCCTGACGCCTCTGAGGAGGAGGTTCAGCGGAGGTTCAAACTCTCTAAGGAGGACGCAATCTCGGTCGCTAAGCTCCCAGACAACCACGGGGCACCAATTCACGGATAGTAATCGAACGATTTTCGCAATGTTCCCCGAGTGGTCTAATGTCTGCGGTTCGATTCCGTCACGGGGATTATGACAACTGACTCTGAACGGTATCAGGGAATAATCGATAAGTTAGTGGATGCTGGTCTATTGACTCGGAATCAGGCCGAATCGTATGTTTATCGTAAGTACAGTTCGTTTGACCGTGCTGCGTTGGAGGGTGTTCTGGGTCGGTCTCGTAACACGGTCGATAACGAGTTCCGTGCGGCGCGTGACAAGATCGAGTCTGCGCGTGAGACGCTTGATATTCTCGACTAGTTGATGCCCACGGGTTGTTGTTACAGTTGAGTCCTCTTCTTACACGAGATGGTGATTGGTGACTAGCCTTGCTAGCCACTTTTGATGGGTGGTAGAGAAGCCTCAACATCTCGCACCTCCGATACTGTTTAAAAGAGTATTACTTGAGGTAGAACAGTTCCTATAACCTCAGCAACCGGTAGACTCGCCCTCCAGACCACAGCACTACGCTGTTTTGTACTTTTATATTAGACTCCAAATATTCTGCTCACGGAGAAACACGTTCTCAGCACCTTCTCTGCGTCCTCTTTGAGCATCTCATATGTAGTCGGAGCTTTTGTTTCAGGCCTTTCACGAACGCTTTCCATCTTTCTCCCTAGCAAGGTACTTTCGTCCGTTGGTTTTCGGAAATGCACAAGTGGGTTTCTGAGTTTATGGAGTTCATCTAATGCGATTCCTTCCACCTCATCTGGAGTTAAAATGTTGTTTTCCTCAAGAAAGTCCACAGCATCATGGTATCCCGGTCGTTCGTCTTCAGTGAACTCGCCTGCACTGTATGCGACACCACAAACCGACCGCTCGATAAAGGATTGGCCAAGGACTATTGTCCCCGAGAACAGCCCGTAAATATAACAGAGTTGAGCATCGTCATAGAGGATTGTTGATTCTTCGCCACCGGAAATTGCCATACCCGCTGAGAACTGTGGCCGGTAGTCGGAAATCCATTTTGCTCGTTCAATCATTCCATCACGTTCTGCTTCAACAAGTCTGTCCACGTATTGTTCCGCGTCCATGTTGCAATAGTCTCGTCACTACATCTTTACAATAGTGCAGTATACGCGCCTTCGATTCAGCACAGCTGATAAGAGGCGTCATTTTGGTTGTAGTCCTATGGGCGGTCTGGCTCACTCAGAATAAGGGACCCACCGCTCTAGGTTGTAAGCGAGTGTCCATCTAGATACGGGATGTAAGCGACCCGGATGGCTATATCAATGAACCGGGTTGGAAGTTATACACGGTCAAAGTGCGAGTACACGCGCTCAGTCGTCTGAATAGTTGCGTGTCGCAACCTCTTGGTCACGTCGTACAGCGTGTTCCCATCTTCCCTGTTCAACATCCGATACGCGACTGAGTGACGAAGTGTGTGTGGCGTGATTTCCTTTGGTTCACCTCGGCCTCTGAGAGTTTGAGGGTGGACGTTTCCTTCGACAGCAGCGTCTTCAACGACGTTGCGGACAGATTCCGTCGTCATTCGTTCGGATTGCCGACTTGGGAAAAGGGCGTCTGGGTTTTTCCAGCGAGAGTTGAGGTAGTTGCGAAGTGTCCGGACGGTATCAGTGGCTAGCTCGATTTCTGTGTATGAAGGAGTGTTGTCGTTGGGGTAGTCCTTCTGTATGTCCGGAGGGAGCATGATGATGCCTTCATCGAGATCGAGCATGTCGACATCCAACTGGACCAGCTCACCGACACGGAGTCCAGAGTCGTACAGCATCGCGATGATTGTGTCGTTGCGGAGGGAGAGATAGTTGGCCGACTCCGCGACTGTCGTGGTTCGGAGTTCGTCTACCTGTTCTGGTTTGAGCCATGCTTTCGCTTTCTCTTCTGTCTGAGTTTGGGTATTCGTTGTAGAGGACATTTATCGAATCACTGAGTTACTGTACCTATCGAAATCTGGAGATTCACCGCCCTTAAACCTGTGCCAGTTTGGGATTCTGTAAATAGACTCCCAAGCTCGCCTGAACGAGTAGCACACAGTTACAACGGACTTTATGGATGAAACACTCTCTCGGTCCCCGTACAGAGTATAACACCTCTTCATCGTTCTAAGGGATGAAGCGGCTAGCCGACCCCAGTGAGACAGGGATGATAGACTGATGGATACCTGTTGGTACGTATATGTTTTCTCAAGGTAATTCTGAGCTAGCAGGTAGCGCAGAATGCGCTCGGCAGAAAAGGACTATTCAGGTGGATCCGGCGGGTCATCAAAGGTCCTCCTCGGAAAAAATCAGACGAATACTATTCTCTTCGAGCCACTGGGCATGATCCTCATAATCTGGGTCGTGTTCCGCGACAAGGGACCAGAACGCTGCTGTGTGGTTCGGTTCCCGAAGGTGGGCGAGTTCGTGGACGATAATATAATCGACAATCTTGATAGGGGCCATCATCAATCGCCAATTCAAGCCGAGTGTTCCCGTGGTAGAACAGCTGCCCCAACGGGTTCTCTGGTTTCGAATCTCGATTTGCCCATACTCAACTCCCATCTCCGTTGCGTAGTGGTCGGCTCGCCGCTCAAACGTTTGGCGGGCATTGCGTCGGTAGAGCGTTTCAAGAGCGCGTTTCACCGAGGTATCTTTGACATGATACTTGGCTAGCCGGAGTTTGCCATCGACCACACTAGACGACGGTCGTTGTTCAATAACGACCTCGTGCTGTTCCCCTAAATAGGGGAATGTCGCTCCAGCTTCAAACCTCCGCTCCGGTATGTTTGTTTTATAGGTGTCGTACTTGCGCTTTTTTTCAATGACCCATGCAGCGTTCTCTTTGAGTAGCTTTGTTGGCCGAAGTTCCTCCGACTCAGGAATGACAACAGTCACTCCGTGTATGTCCACGTCTATTCGAGGCTCAGTTGCATTAGGACTGTAACGCACATCGTATTCGACGGTGCGTCCCAAGAGGCTGACCTCTTGGCATTGTACTTCAGACATGGTTTTGAATCAGGTAGTCACGAACTGCATCTACGAAGTCATCGTTGTCCTGAATCAGATGGCCAAGATCGTGTTCGACCACTAGTACGTCGAGCAGGATGCGCTCAATCTCTGCGATAGTCTGCTGGTTCGTCTTCCAACCGGCGTAATCACGGTCAACGCGGTCGTTGAACTCTGAGACGATTTTCTCTGCGACTTCTTCGGCTTGCTCTTCTGACTGAATCGCCTCCGGCGTTTCCTCTGTGAGATGGGTATAGATGGCGAACTCGGTGTTACTCATCCCCTGCTCCTCAGCTTCCTCCTCAACCTCCAGAACCTCCTCTTCGACTGACCTCAGAGCTTCAACTGCCTCGGGGTCGCTAATCTCGTCACCTTGCCAGCGTTCGACGATGTCGGTCACGCGCTCACTCAGCCGCTTATACCGGGGGTTCTGGTTCTCTCGCGGATGGAGGTGTTCCCGAGTCGCGTGAGCGATCTGCGAAGCCTTCACACCGGGATTATCGAGTCCTTCGACATCTTCGAGGTATTCTTCCCCAAGCTTGTAGGTCGGGAAGTCCCGCTTGATTTCCGTGATTTCGACGTTGTTGCTGATAATGTCTCGCGTCTTCTCTCGCATATCGTCCTCGGGTTCTGGCTCTCCAGTGGTACGCTTGAATGCGACGTGAATCCGACTCAGCCACTTGTATTTCTGCTCGATACCCTCGCTCACCAGTCGGCCATCCGGAGCGACGGCCTCATAGAGATTCTGGAGGTGACGGAAGCCCTGCTTGAACTCGCGTCTCTCTGGATGGGTACTGACTCGGTTGACGGCCTCGTAGGTCGCCTCTTGAGTGTCGATTTTCGGAATCCCGTCGAAAATCTCCAACACGGAATCGACTTGGTCAACGAGATCATCGAACAGTTCGTCCTTGTCGCGTGCGGCATAGGCTTTCGTCTCGGCGTCGTAATCTAGCGCCTCGTCGATGTTCTCGAACACGCCCTGAAAGTCCACGATCTCCCCGTTCTCCTTCCCCTCGGCAGGTCGGTTCGTCCGGGCGATGGCCTGCATAAGGTTGTGGTTCTTCAGATTCCGGTCGAGATACATCGTCTTCAGAACCGGGGCGTCGAAGCCCGTCAGGAGCATGTTGTGTACCACAAGGAGTTTCGGCTCGTCTTCCTGTTTGAACTCCTTGATGATGCCGTCACGCTCCTCGGAATCCGTGTGGAACTGCTGAATCAGGTCAGGGTCGTCCTTGGTCGCGGTGTAGAGAACTTCCACCTCGTCCTCTCCACGCCGCTCGATGAGACGTTCTCCGTACATTGCCGCAGACCGTCGACTTGGCGTAACGACCATTCCCTTCCAGCCGTTCGGCGCAACGTGTTCGTCGTAGTGGTGGTCAATCTCATCGACAGCGCGGTCAACCCGTGGTTCAATCTCCGCGAGTGTTGTTGCGTTCACATTGTCGCGGATGAACTCACGCTTCTCGTCGGTGGTCATGCCACGGAAGCTCTCCTCGAACTCCTCGTCCAGCCCCGCCTCGTCGATTTCCCACTCCATCTCGTGGCGGAGCGTGAAGTACACGGGCAGAATCAGGCCGTCCTCGATGCCTTGCTTCACGGAGTAGCGATGCAGGTAGTCCTCACCCTCGGGGGAGAACTCGCGGAACGTGTTCCGATCTTCGTGGCGTTCTCCCTCCCGAACGGGCGTCCCGGTGAAGCCGAAGTGGTAACAGTCGGGTAAGGCCGAATCGAGGCGGCTTCCGAGGTCAGCTTCCATGAAGCGGTGGGCCTCGTCGGACATGACGATGACCTCGTCGTTGCCCTGCACGTCGGGGTCAACGTTCTCGAACTTCTGGATAGTCGTCAGAACAAGCTCGCTCTGTCCTCGCTCGATGAGTTCTTGCAGATGGTCGATGCTCTCGGCTTCCGTCCATTGTTCCAGCGAGAGGTTCGCCAGTTGGTCGCGCATCTGGCTGTTGAGCTTATCCGTATCGACGATGATGAACACCTGCGGGTTCCGGGCTACGTCGCGCTTGAGGAGATTTTCGGCGGCGTACAGCATCGTGAAAGACTTCCCCGACCCTTGGGTGTGCCAGATGAGGCCGCGCTTGTGTTCGGCCCGATGGACGCGGTTAAGGATTCGGTTCACCGCGTAGTACTGCATGTATCGCGGGACGATCTTCGCATCACCGCCAGCCCGCCGCTCGTAGAAGACGAAGTTCTTCAGCAGATCGAGGATGGTGCTGGGGTTGCAGAGTGCTTTCACCGCCTGCCGCATCTCGTTGTCGTCCTCGTATTTCGCGGGGGCGTCGTTCCACGGTTCGTAGAACTCGCGGGGAGCGCCGACCGAACCGTAGCGGAGTTCCATCGTGTCGGCGGCAACGTTGAACAGACCGGGGACGAACAGCCGGGGGACATCGTCCTGATAGGCAAGCAGATCACTAACGGCGTCGTGCCAGTCGTTGTCCTGTGCTTGGCTCTTGAGTTCCATCGTCACCAGCGGAATCCCATTGACGAACAGGGACACGTCCGGGCGGATGGTCGTCTCGCGGGAGACGGAGAACTGATTGACCGCGTGGAAGCGGTTGTTCTCGGGGTTCTCGTAGTCGATCAGGTCAACGTAGATCGTCTCGCTCGTGCCGTCGTCGCGCTGGACGGAGAAGGTCTTGCCCTTGGTGAGCAGTTGGTGGAATGCCCGGTTGCCGTCCATGAGGTTCTCCGCATCGAGGTCGCGCTTCAGTGAGGAGATGAACTTCTCGACGTTGTCCTCGGTGATGGCGTCGTTGAGTGCGACGACCTGCTCGGCAAGGAGGTTCCAGTAGATAACTTCATGGCTGTCGCGCTCGTAGGTGTCATCGAGTACGTTCGCGCCACGGTCGCCGTCTTGCCCGTGGGTTCCCCATCCGACGCCGTCGAGCCACGAGAGAAGAGAGCGTTCGACGCCGTATTCGGATGGAGTGCTAACCATGCTGTGTGATTTCCTCGGGAACCTCTATGTTAGTGTCGGTTGTTCGGACTTCCCCCGAAAGGAGGTCTTGCATGAGGCCCTGTTTGAGGCGCTTAAGACTGCTGAGATACTCATTTTCGTTTCTGATTGAGTACGTGATTTCATCGACACGGTCGGCAATGTCTTCCTGCACTTCGATGGGGGGAACAGGAATACGAACGCGCTTCAATTCTTCTAAATAGACACCTGCTTGCGCTGTTGCTCTTGACCGAGTATCGAGTTGTCTTTTGAAATTAGGAGATTGAACGACGGTATGGAGAAACCTCGGAAGGACGGACTCATTAGTACGGAGTAACCCAAGGCTCCGTTGGATTGCAAATTGTTTTTGTCGGGTTACGATAGCACTCTTACCTATTGTTGCTCCCACTACAGCCACAAGCACATCTCCCTCATTCGGTTTATTACTTTCGCTCATCTCCTGATAGTCCTCTTCGGAGATGTAACTCAAGTCCCCGGAGAAATCCAATTGAATCCCGTCGATTTCATCAACGCCGATTAGTGGGATACCAGTTTCAGTCCGCTCAGGAGGCATATGTGTGCCATCAGTAATTAGCCGGCATACTTCTTCCAGTGTTTTCTCCTCCCACGATTCAGGTATTCTCCCCCACTCTGTCGGACGCGTATAACTATTCGTTTCAAGAACAAGCGACTCTTGGGCAACAGCGTCTCGTAGCCTCTTTTTTTGCTCAATCAGTTTCTCCGTCTTCTCAATTGCCCGGTCAACCGTCTGGAGTACGGTAGCGATTTTGCGCTGTTCGGGGAGTGGTGGAATATTCGCATCAACATTTACCAAATCGGCCTTCCGAACATGTTGCATCGTACTCCCATGTGAGAGTGCGATCAACCGGGGTAGCAGATGCTCCAATTTGAATCGGTAGAAAGTGTCGTTAACATCACCGGAGGTATCGACACGGAATATGTGTTGGTTCAACGCGGCTTTAGGCCCTGACCATTGGAATACGTCGATTGTTGCAGACCAAGATAAAAGTGTATCTCCGGCTTCTACCTCATACCTTCTCTCCAAATCTCCGTCGAAGTAGTTGAACTCATCTTGCTCACCAGTCAGATTCTGAATCCGAATGATTGGGTATCCCTCGTCGCCCCACTCGCTTTTGCTGAATGCGTTCCCGTTCTGGTACTCGGCCAACTCACCAAGAGAGCGTACGATCCATTCCTCGGAATTGGATACGTCGCCGTCAACGAACTCATCTAAGGTGGCTTCGTCATTCATAATTGAGGGCCTCCATATGCTCATTCATTGTCGCCTCTATCTCGTCGCGCTCTGCCTGTAACTCACGTAACTTCGTCAGTTCCTCCTCTACGTCAATATCCTCCTCTGGTTCGGTCGTATCGACGTAGAGTGCGATGTTCAGGTTGTAGTCATTCTCGCGAATCTCGTCAAGCGACACCGTCCGACTCACACGCTCCTCGGTCGCCCACTCGCGGAAGTTCTCGACGATGTGATCGAGGCCGTCCTCGGTGAGTTCGTTCTGGTTCGACAACTCCTCGTAGAACGCTTCGTCGGCAGCGTGGATGAACTGTACCTCGCCCTCGCGCCCCTCGGGTTTGTCCGTGTTCAACACGAGAACGGCGGAGGGAATCGAGTTGTTCTGGAACAGGTTCTCGGGGAGGCCAACGATGGCTTCGACCATGTCGTTCTCCAGCATAGGCCTCCGGTAGCGTTGCTCGTGCTTCCGGAACAGCACACCATGGGGAATGACGATAGCCGCCTTCCCGCCCGTCCCATCCTTGTCGGGGCGCTTCAACTGCTTCGCCATGTGCATGATGAAGGCATAATCTCCCCGGTCAGCACGCGGGAGTTTCTCGTGCCAGTCAAAGCGGCCATACGGGTCGTCCTGAAGTTCGTCTTTCGCCCAATCAGCGGAGAACGGGAAGTTCGCCAGCACGCGGTCGAAGCGGGTGAGTTCGTTGTTCTCCTCGTCGGTGAACTGTGGACGCGAAAGAGAGTCTTCGCGCTTGATTTCCCCATCGAGGCCGTGGATGGAGAGGTTCATCTTCGCAATCGCCGCAATGTCGGGGTTGATTTCCTGCCCGGTAAACGTCAGCTTTGAGGAGTCACCGCCTTGCTCCTCGTAGTACCTAGCGGCCTCGATGAGCATCCCACCGGAGCCAACGGTCGGATCGTGGAACGTATCGCCGTCCTCGAAGTCATCGACAAGACGCACGCAGAGGTTGACGATGTGCGGCGGCGTAAAGAACTGCCCGCCGGACTTGCCTTCTTCCTCTGCGAAGTGGCGCACCAAGTCCATATACGCCTCCCCGAGCATGTCCGGGGGGACGCTATCGCGGTCGAGATCGTAGGTTCCGAGGTGTTCGAGTAGCCTGCTTAGTCTCCCATCGTCTAAAGCATCGGTGTCGCTGAAATCCGCCCGGAAAACCCCTCTCAATCCCGGATTCTCGGCAACTATTTCGGTGAAAGCATCATCAATCGCCTTATCGACGTTGTCGCTTACTGCACGGAGGTCGTCCCACAGATAGCCCTCGGGGACGATGGGAATGTCGTAGAGATTCTCCCGGCGGGCGAAGTCCTCGCCGTACTCCTCGACGTTCTGTTCGTACTGTACTTCGAACTCGTCGGAGATTGACTTGTAGTAAACGAGCGGGAGGATGTACTCCTTGTAGTCAGTCGGGTCAACGGCGTCTCGGATTATGTCGGCGCATTTGAACAGATGAGATTCCAACTCGTCCAGCGAAATGGCCATATCCTACTGGTCCTGTGCATACATAATATGCTCTGTGATTGAACGCGCAACGGATAGAAATATAGTCTATATCGGCATTCAGCAGGTCAGTGTCGTTGCCGATGGAAGATCCGTTTGCGACGTAAGTACCATCAGAAATGGTTCTGATATTGGAGACGGGTCTGCTGGCACGTTCCATCCGTTTCTGATGCTTGGAACGTTGTTGATGGTTCTACCGGAAATGACGTTGGAAACGTCTCAACCCTGCTTTGTCCGAACCAGCGTTGAGCCACGCCCACGGTATCTGGCGTTCCAACCGATATTGACGTTTCTAATGGTTCTGGCGTTCCTGACGTTTCTACTCAGTACTGCCACTGTTTCTGCGGTTAGATCCGTATGGTCGGTTAGAAAGGCCGGAACTGTTCGAGATGTCTTTGGTGACAGAACTGCTGGTAGCATTTCCTACGGTTCCAAAATCACTCCTTGAAGTACAGTCTCGAATCGGAGGGGGAGACGAATTTGCAGATACATTCGTGGTCTGGAGTGTTCCCAGAATCGAATTGTCGATGTACAACGCGGTTCTGTACCGTTTGTGTCGGATTTTCATTTGCGGTCCGGGGTGGGTTTCGGCCACTCATCACATTGTATCGGAGGCTCTAGATGACGTCCCTGCCACTCACTTAACGCTTAATGTAATTTCCACAATAGATACTTCGCGGGCTAGCCCGTCGTATCAGTATGGCCAACCAAGACTCAGCAATCTCCGACGAACACCTCCTCCTCGATGTTCTCGGGGATTCTCCTCGGATACGCATGTTAGCCGTCCTTATTGACTATCCCGACATCAAATTCGACCCGGCCAAACTCGCAGATTACGCTGGCTTGGACACACCTACCGTTCAGGACCATCTCCCCGAGTTGCGTAGGTGGGGTCTCGTCAAGACGGTCGGTGCTGGCCAGCAGTACCAGCTTGACACCGAGAACGGCGCAGCAAAAGCCCTGCAGAAGGTCGAATGGGAAGCCATCGAACACTACGCAGCAAAAGAGGATGCTGGCGAAGTTGACGCCGACAACAATCCAGTCCCTCAAGGCAACATGTCTGCACTGGATCTTCCAGACCTTCCCGATGACAGTATATTTCGCGACGAGGATTACGTCCGAATGTATCGAACCCTCGTCAACGATCCTGCGCTTGACATCCTCAAGACGCTCGCGAAACACAAACGAATGAGTATAGGCGAGCTAGCAGAGGCACTTGATAGACCGCATGATGATCTCCCTCACAACCTTTGGAATCTCAAGCGTGTCGCACTCATCCGTGAGGGCAAAGACCCGAACACCGGGAGAGAAGAGCCGTACTCATATTATTCAATTACCGATCTCGGTCGGACTGTCCTCGATGAAGGGGTAAAGGAGGGTGTTCGTCAACTGGCGCAGGAAGAAGATGCGATCCAACAAAGATACTACGAGGAGTAGAGTCAGGGCGCAGGTAGTGTCTGTTGGCCAACCGGGTCAATGAAGTACTCAACGACAATTTCTGTCTCCGACAACCGGCGCAAAGTCATCCAGCTCGCCGTTGAAAAGTTCGTCATCGCGCTACACTATTGAATGATACACCCCTCGTTTTGAAGGAGATTTTAGCCGAACACACCCTTCGTACCGGGTGAAATTCATGCAAGAGAGCCACTATACTTGCCGAATACCGCACAATTCACCCGGTATGAGGGGTGGTGATTTACACTTACAATGGCGGTTCCTAAGTCATCGAAATGATATGGGCATATATCGCCACTTCAGCCGTTGATGCGCCGGTTTACACTTACAATCTGGAGGGTGCCGATACACTTCCTTCATTCAAAACGAGGGGTGTGGCCGGGGGGAAGTTACACTTACAGACCGAAGAGTCCCCCTCCTCGAGTTACACTCACGACTCAGAGTATTCGACACAACCTACTCGGCCACGAACCGATGAGCAGACTCCAACCCAGCACGCCTGTCATGCTCCACATAGATACGCTCAGTCGTGTCAACAGAGGCGTGCCCCATTTGCTTAGACAACTCCCAAATACCCATATCCGTCTTATTCGCCATGTGAGTTCCATACCCATGTCGCAGTGAGTGAGCCGTAATCTTCCAGCGAGTACCCCCATTTGCATCCGTATATCCTAACTTCCGGTTGATGCCTGCATCAATGGCCGCATCACGAACAATCTCGTTAATCCGTTCGCCTCGAACCTTCCCACCACGTTCACCGACCAGTAGTTCATCTCGGTTTTTACGATTCAACGCATCTCGGTCTCCACCGTCAATCCATTGGCGCAGTAATCCATCGAGACTCGGGTGATACGCAACAACGCGAGTATAGTCGCTCTTACTGATTTCCTCACGAATCGTAATTTCGCGGCGTGGACGGTCGATGTCGTCTAACGTCAGCTCGGCCAATTCCCCTCTACGCATCCCTGTCTGCCAGAGAATCCGGATGACAAGTTTATCACGATTTTTGTGACGCTTCACGGCCTCTTCCATCAACCGCACTTCGGACTGATCAACTGCGTAACCCTCCCCGTCTTCCATCTGCCTATCCTGTTCGGTGGATTTCGTCAGGCCCAACTCACCATCGGTTCACTATCCGTTCGGTAGTTAGCAACGATTACAATCACAGAAGCGCCAATCTGTGCGAGGTAGGTGAAGGTATGCCGAGAGTGAGGTTATAGAAGAACATCTATGGCGGCAATGGCTGAAATTTTGCCCCTAGCCGTCCACTTCAGACGGTCATAGATAATACCGTGGTCACAAGAGAATGTTGTCATAACATCCCCGATCCGCATCCGGCCATGTATACCGGGATAATCACCGTCAACACACCAATCGTGTATCGGATACCCTTATGATAGGGCATCACGACATTCTGACCCTCGGAGAACCACATAAAAATGGTTGTGAGTGAGAAAAACGCCATACCGTACGTTTTCACCACGTTAGCGTACGGAAGACACATCGGTTCCACAGGTGATGCGTCCAGTAGTCCGATGATGAGGAATGCAGTACCGGTAAAATACCCGGCCAACACTACTCGTCGATAATTCTCGGGGGACGGTTCATCGACCTCCCCCGCAATAGGCGGTAAATCAGGCTCCCAAGGGAACCACGATCGAGACAACAACCGTGGACTAAGCCATTCGGACCAGAAATCATATCCAAGTGTAAGGGCGAAGAGACTTACTCCGATCCATACCAGCAGCCCTACCATCAATCAAGATTAGTCCGACATTCCACCGAGCGTTTGTTGTTCGCTCAGCGAGGGGCTAAACAGCTCCGTCACAGGACCCAATTGATCCGCACTGGCTTTCAGGCGAGTGAACGTAGTCTCATCGCCAACCCAATACCGTTCTCCATTTTGGTAGACGTAATCTAGAACACCAACGTCCTCCAGTTGGACGAGATACCGGGACATTTTGAACAACTTCTTCCGGCGTTCCCGGCCATCGTACTCGGCTTTAATCCCATCACGCAAATCCTCCTCCTTGACGACCGGAAGGTTATCAAGCTCAAGGGCACGCCGGTAGTAATACCCGGCGAGAGCCAGATATGGTCCGAGTGTTCGCTTGATCATCTTAAATTCACCAACATTGTGTTCGAAGTACCGACCAAGCGCCGCATTGAGTTCGTCCTGATGGGATTCTATCTGGTGGCCCTTGAACTGGTTTTTTTCTTGGATAGTGTTCAGGACGTCACCACTTCGGAGAACGACATCCCCGCGTTTCAGCAGATCTAACTCAACCAGACTATCGATGTACTTCTGGTACTTCTCCCCATCTTCGTAGCTATCCATCGTCTTGATTGCATCAACCTCAATTTCGCCGTTCAGGATTACCTCAGAGAGGAGGTCTTGAATGGGTGCATACTGATTTTCGGGGAACGGAAGATGCGAAAGGCTACTGCCAGATGCACGAACCAATGCCTTCTGTACTGCTTGGTTCAGTTCCTTTTCGTAGTCCTCCAACTCACTTTTTACCTGACTCGATGTTGGGTAATCAACTTCTTTCGAGTTCGCATCGACAGTGACTTCCCCAACATGGATCGGATCTAGGAATCGGAGATCGACTGCATCCTCCTTGTCCTCGTCAAGTATAAGCTTCGGCGACCGGAGGATAATAGGGAACGAGTACTCAAGGTCATCTCCATCGAAGTCACCAGAGTTCAGACGGAGATACGTACCAAGGTTGAAACGGATGGCTTCCATCGCTAGACGGCGTGCTTCATCCTTGCTCACGGACGTACTTTCCTTGGTACTCATAGTTCGTCCCTCCGTGTGGGTTCCAGTCCGTCTGACAATCTAACTGCTATTGACGTATTAAACTCTGGGTCCCAAGCTTCTTCTAGCTTTCCTATTTCCATCGTTGTTGTCCCTTCCACAAGCGGGTCCTCTATGGTAATATGCGAGTCACCAACACCAGATACGATAACAGCATGTACAGGACCCTCACCTCGATTCCCAGTTTTGAGTAGAACACGATCAACCATAATAATCGTTGGGAGAAGTTGATTTAATCCTTCGTTGGCGAACTCATCAACGCTTTGTGGAAGCCCGTTATATCGGTACTCAAGGTGGAATTTCAAGCTAGAGATTTCAGTGGCGAGTTCAGTGAGTGGTTCCTGACCAACGTTTTCCCAACCCAAGTCGCCGATCTCAAGGTAGTCTCGAATCAAGTCCAACTTGGGTGGGTTTGTTTTTGCACGAACGTCCTTGTCGGGGTACTCGTTAGCAACGTAGTGGGCCACCATCCATAGGGCATAGCAGATACACTCGGGCGCATCCTGCGCCTGTCGATGACTCGGCATACGGAGAACATCGTACTCGCGTCCTCCGGGGTTAGCCATAATCGGGTTTCCTACCATCAGGACCCTCCATTCTTCGCACACACGATTGGTCTGAAATAGAGATGCTCACCTCTAGTACTTCAATCACTAGGCTTCCAGTGCGAAAACGAACAGTGTTCGCTTCCGAGAAGAGGCTAGCCGTATCTATGCTCCCTTAACCAACCGGTCAAACTGATGGGGCGGGATGGCCCCACGAGCGGCGTGGCCGTCGTAGGCGAACGTCGGGATGCCCGTGACGCCCCGTTCTTTGGCCTCTTCGAAGCGCTGTTTCATCTCTTCCTCCAGTTGGTCGTCGCCGATTGCATCGTACACTTCGGTTTCTGGCACGTCAACACCGCTTCCTGATGCGAATCTAAACTCGAAACGAGGGGTGTGGCCATGGACGTTACACTTACAACGGAGGTTCCTAAGTCAGCAAAATGATATGGGCGTATATCTATATCTTAACTACTGAAGCGCCGTTTTACACTTACAATCTGGAGGGTGGCGGTACAAGTCGCTCATTCAAAACGAGGGGTGTTGACGCCCCTCGTTTTGAATGAGCGAACACTCAAAGGCCGATATAGCATGCAAAACACCGTCTGCAGTTATTCTGGAACAAACCGGTGTGCTTGTTCAACCCCCGCCCGTTCATCATGGTCCACATACCGCTTCTCTGTAATATCAACCGATGAATGCCCCATCTGTTTACTCAACTCCCAGATACCCATATCCGTCTCGTTCGCCATATAGGTTCCATACCCCTTCCGAAGACTGTGAGCCGTGATTTTCCACCGCTCGCCACCGTTCGCATCAACGTAATCCACCTCGTTAATCCCGGCTTCAATCGCCGCATCACGAACGATCTCGTTGATACGCTCCCCCCGAACCTTACCGCCGCGTTCCCCAACCAATAGAGTCTCCCTGTTATTACGATTGAGAGCGTCACGGTCTCCGCCGTCAATCCAGCGTGACAGATACCCGTCCAAGCTAGGGTGGTACGCAACAACACGAGGCTTCCCATTCTTCGCAACCTCCGGTCGAATACGGACTTCCCGGCGGCTACGATCGATGTCATCCAGTAGTAGCTCAGCCAACTCCCCGCGACGCATCCCCGTCTGCCACAGAATCCGGACTATCAGACGGTCACGCTTTGCATGACGAACCACATTCCGTTCAATCAAATCAACTTCCTCTGGCGTCACAGCACGTTTCTCGCCCGGATCCAGATGTCGTGATTGCTCCGTCGTCTTGGACAATCCATGGTCCCCTCGCCACTTCTCTAGCGGGTTCTCATCCGCCAAATCTGCACGAATCAAGAACTCGTAGAGGTTATGGATGCGGTCATACCGGTATCTCGGGGTAGTCCCGTTGAACTGATTATCAAGGTCATCGATGAGGTCCAAAATGTCGACCGGAGACACATCTGCAGGCCGATCAAACTCGTTGTCGTCCAACCAATGATCGAACCAGCGCACGTCTTGCAGATACGATGTCAGCGACGATGTGCTGTTCTTCTCGTCGTCTGCATCGTCCGTTTGCGATTTCAAACGTTTCGCATACCGACGTAGCCCCGGTCGACAGTCCTCAATGTCGCGGTATTGCTGTGGCGGCATTACTTCGCCCTCCGGTAGTACCGCCGAAGAATTACGTCGTCAGAGTCCATGTTGCCCCGAATACGAGGCTTGTAATCGTACACGTCCACATCCTTGTACGTTGCACGACAGTACGACAATGCACGACGCACATCGTCTGGAGACGCATCGAGATATTCCGTCCATGCCTTCGCATCCCCCCATTTCTGGGCATCATAGACGTTCGTCACCGGATCGCGTCGCTCCTCAATTTCAACGTGATCAGGGGCCTCACCCTCCACTCCGGGAAGTTCCGATTTTCCGACGCCGGGAAGGGTAGTCCCCCAATCCTTCGGGTCGTCAACGATGGCAAGGTTGTCGTAGATTTCGACAGCAAGCGAACCGACATCAGACGGGTCGCTCAGGCTGTCTTTGACGACCTCCATGTCATCACGGATGTCGCTGATTGCACGTTTTGTGGTTTCAAGTGATGCTTCGAAGAGGCCCTTGATTTCGTCTGTATTGATGTCGTTTGCGTTATTGTCCGACATTTCACGGTATACTGACTTCCGACAAAGGTCGGACAAGTCGCTGAACTCTGTTGATTTCTTTGCGTACTCTTTGAATTTGGCCTTCTCATCTTCTGAAACCCAGAAGTTGATTTTGGTTCGTCCGTCTCGCATAGGGCCAACTACCGACCCACCCTATATGTAAGTTGTACATATGTTGTAAATGAGAACCGCGTCATCTAGAGGGACGCCCACGACTCGTCCGACCGAGGGGCGGGTCCGTCGCATCCGTCGACGCACTAGTCGACCCACCGATATTTTTCACGCACACCCTCTCGAGGGGTACGTCTCTCGTTTGACTCTCGTTTCGACGATCGCGCCACGGCCCTTATCGGCAGCGCCACCCAATCCTCGAGCGATGGACAGACGGACGTTCGTCGCCGGCGTGTCGTCGCTTTCGCTCGCCGGTTGTCTGTCGTCGGACGACGCCGACCCCGACCCCGACCCCGAGGCTCGACTGTTCGTTCGCAACCAGGAGTGTCTGGGCGAGACGAGCGTCGAGGAGGCAAACCAGGTGTGGGTCGACGAACGAGACGGCGAGCGGCTCGTCGTCTCGGGGCAGCTCACCGACGGGGGGTCACGCCAGACGGCCGAACTGAGTTCCGTCGAACTGTCCGGAAGCGACCTCTACGTCTCCGTTGGGACGACGACGGACACGAGCTGTTCGCTCGACAGCAACTGTCCGGTCCTGATCACGTACACGATCAAGATCGATCTCGGGACGGACATCGACGCCGTCGACGACGTGCTCGTCTATCACAGTGGCCGGCAGGTCTCGCCGTCCTGATCGCCAAACAGGTGTGCCGCCAGAACGCCGTCCGTTCGACAGTTACCTGTCACGGCGTACGAACGTCTTACAGTTTTCGCAGTCGAAGATTACACGTCGACAAACGGGTGTGGTGGCACCTACTGGCCGTCACGTCGCTCGATGCTGGCGACGATGACCTGCCAACGCCGTATTCGACTGACCTCGGATGGAGGTGTACAAGTGGTCGCATACCAGAACGTCACCGTCATGTACTAAATGATATTTTCACACATAGCGTATGAATGGAGAACGTAGAGCAACAAAAGGGGATAATACTAATGGAACCAATTGTAGTTGGTTCGTGGCAGTATCGAAGATGAACGAACTAGAAGTAGAGCAGTACTTCGACACGACGTCGGAGACGTACACGCGAAAGCGAGACATCGACGAGATCGAATCGTGGCCACTTTTCGACGAGTTTCTCGAGGAGGCGAGCACCGAGGGGGATCGGCTGTTAGAGATCGGATGCGGTGACGGACTCTTACCCGAGTACGCACTCGAGTACACCGACGTTACGGAGGCACACGGACTGGACATCTCGACGGAGATGCTTCCCGACGACGGACGGGCCCAGTACCTGAACGCGTCGGCGACGGATCTGCCGCTACCGTTCGAGCCGGAGTCGTTCGACTTCGTCGTGTTGAGTGACGTCCTCCACCACCTCGTGGGAGATCGCCGATCCCAGTCGAAGCTGAAAGCCCAGGCTGCGTTGATCGAGGCGGCGAACCTCCTGAAAGAGGGCGGACATCTCGTCGTCAAAGACATTTCCTACCGGAGTCCGGTCGGCCCCGACGAACTGACCTCGTGTGCGATCTTTTATGGACTCAAGTACTTCACCGGACTCGCCTCGGCGATCGACGACCAGGCCGCGCCCGGACTGCTGGTTTCGTTTTATACGCAGGCCGAACTGGTCGAGATGCTCCAACAGGCAGGAACGACGATCACGAGAAAAGAGATCGACGTGAAAAAACAGCGGTCGGTTCCGAGGCGCGTTCTCATCGGTGAATCGGCCTGTATTCGACTGTACGCCAGGAAGAAACCGAGAACGACGGAGACAGAGCGGGCAGATGACGAAACCGCATCTCGTTCTCGCGTCACCGTCTAGAACCTGCCAGCAGGGTAATAACATCACAGGTACCACAACGATCGACGTAAACTGTGTACATGACCGGCGTTCCCGAGGTAGTGGCGGTCGGCAGCGCACTTCTGGACGAACAGTACCTGGTCACGAACCTGCCGGAGCCCGACGGCGGCGCCTACGTGACCGAAGAATCGGAAGCGTTCGGCGGCGTCGCCGCCAACGTCGCCGTGGCGCTCTCGCGACTGGGTCGGACGACTGGAATCGTCGTGCGGCTGGGCAACGACGACACTGCCGACACGGTCACGAAGAACCTCCGCGAGGAGGGTGTGGCGACCGATCGCGTCAGACAAAGCGAGGTCGAACGATCGACCTACTGCATGGTATTTCGCGATTCCGACGGGCGACGGATGATCGTTACTGGCGGTGGCGCCGCAAAGCAGCTGACGCTGAACGCCGACGACGAAGAGTACCTCCGATCGGCCGAAGTCGTCTTCACGAACGGGTTCTGTCCAGATCGTGTCACGCGCAAGCTGTGTGAGCTCGCTGCAGACGGGGACATCCAGCTAGCGTTCGACCTCGCCAGTCCGCTCGAGGGACTGGAAGGACGGGGGACCGAACGGAAGACGGTAGACGAGTTGCTGTCACACCTCGCGCTGTTTGTCGCCAACGGGCCGTCGATCAGGTCGTATCTGGGAGCCAGGGGGAGAGAAGCGGTCGATATCCTGCGCACCCGCGGCGTTCGTCGCGGGGCGTTGACCCGTGGAGAACACGGTGCGATACTCTGGGACGACGAGGAGGTCGTCGACGTACCGGCACTCGACGTCGACGTCGTGGACACCACAGGTGCAGGCGACGCGTTCGTGAGCGGACTGATTCACCGGTGGCTCCTCGAGAACGAGCCGGCCGACGTAGCCGGCCGTTTTGCGACCGCGGCAGGCAGCTACAACTGCACCAGAACGGGTGCCCGCGGAGGGATGACAGACGAAGACCGTATCGAGGCCGTTTTGAACGACCGCGTCGCCCACTAACCCGAACTCGGTTGCACGCTGGCCAGCGAGACGTCCGCCGGTCGAATCGACGGTCGCGTGTCACGGAAAGTCGAAAAGGTAACACTGCCTGACTCTCGAGTGTGGCCCGTGACGCTCTCGGCGCTCCAGGCGACGGTCCCCGACCTCCTTCGACTCGTCGCCGTCCCCGTCTTCGCCTGGGCCGCCGTTCGCGACGTCAGGACGCGACGGATCTCGAGTTCGCTGTGGGTGCCGCTGTCGGCGCTCGGGGCGGCGTTGCTCGCCTGGGACGGCTGGATCGCCCGACAGACGGGCGCGTGGGCCGAGTTCGTGATTCCGGCGACGGTCAGTCTCGGCGTCGTCGTTCCGATCGCCTATCTGTTCTGGTGGTTCGGCGGCTTCGGCGGAGCCGACGCCAAGGCACTCATGGTCCTCGCCGTGCTGTTCCCGACGTTTCCCCGCTACGTGGTCGCCAGCGTCGAATTCCCGGCGACGACCACGCCCATCGGCGCGTTCTCGTTTACGATCCTGACGAACGCCGTCCTCGTCGGCCTCACCATTCCGATCGTTCTGGCGATCCGCAACGGCATCGCCGGCCGGATCGCGCCCGTGATGATCGTCGGCTGGCCCGTCGACGTCGAGGAGATTCCACGGACGCACGGCCGACTCCTGCAGACGCCCGACGGACTCTCTCGAGGCGGCCTCGACCTCGACGCCCTGCGGATGTACCTGCGCTGGCGGGGACTCACGCTCGAGGCGGTTCGCGACCACCCCGACCGCTATCGCGACCCCGCGACGCTTCCCGACGAGCCGAATCCGCCGACCGACGGCGCGGTGGCCCGCGACGCCGACGTCCTGGAAGACGGCGGCGAAACCGTCGAGTATCGGGAGCCGAGCGACGCCACGGCGTCCGAGGATCCCTGGGGCGCCGAGACGTTCCTCGAGGACGTCGAGCGCAGTACGTACGGGACGACTCCCGACGACCTCCGGGCGGGACTCGAGGTGCTGGTCGAGGAGGAGACGGTCTGGATCTCGCCGGGAACGCCGTTTCTCGTCCCCGTCTTCGTCGGCCTCGTGATCGCACTCGGCTACGGCGACCTGTTGCTCGGGCTACTGTTCTGAGAACGCGCGGTCGTACAGCGGGACCGCAACCGTCCACAGCAGGACGAACGCCGCGCCGACGACGACCACGGCGAGCCAGAGGTCGCCGCGACCGGTCGGCGGCCCGCTGGCCATCGCGGCGAACGTGCCGACGAACAGCGCTACACAGACCGCGAGGCTGCCGAACTCGAGCGTCGCCGCGACCGGATGTTCGCGTGCCGTCTCCCAGAGAGCGGCGAGGTCAGTACGGAGACTCATCGTCGAGGTGGTCGCTCGAGGAGGACGTCGGTCACGTCTAGTTACGCTTGCGACTCGATGTCCGCAGCGATGTCGTCGAGTTCGTCGTCGGAGAGATCCGGGAGGTCGCCGAAGATGGCGTGAATCGGCCCACCGGCGTCGTCCTCGAAGCGCGGGACGATGTGACAGTGGACGTGGTCGACCTCCTGGCCGGCGGCCTCGCCGTTGTTGAACGCGACCGTCGTCGCGTCGGCGTCGACGGCGTCCTCGACGGCCGGCACGAGTCGGTGGATCGTCGCGTAGAGGTCCGCCGCCTCGTCTTCGGGGACGTCCTCGAGTCGTTCGTACTCCGCTTTGGGGATGACGAGCGTGTGCCCCGGCGCGAGCGGGTTCGCGTCGAGAAACGCGAGCGTCGTCTCGTCTTCGTAGACGATCCGTGCCGGAATCTCGCCGTCGACGATCTGACTGAAGATCGAACTCATAGGCGAGTGTGTGGTCGCACCCATCAAGAAGGTTACTCGTGGCGACGACGTCCCGGGGTTCGTGGCTAGATCGACGCCGACCGCCTCGGCGACCAGCGCGTCGACGACCGCCGATGCGATCGGCGGTGACAACCACGTCGACGACAACCGCATCGACAGCGACTGCCCCCGACATCTACCCGTGGCGCGCGCCGGGCCGTGGCGAACGACGAGTGAGCCACGGCTCGACGTCGTGCGAGGGATGAGCGAGCGAACGGCGTGAGCGAGCGAATCGGCTGGGGAGGACGTGGCTCTCATCGTGTTCGTGCGAGCAGGGCACTCGTCGCCGCAGTCGTCCGCACTCGAGCAGGGACGTTTCGGGCGTTCGACTCCTCGAGCAGTTACCCGCGGGCTACGACTCGAGCGAGTACGCTTCCCACAGTCTACGCACTCGAGGAGGTGATCACGAGGGCGCTCGTCGTCGGTTATCAGCAGTCGGACTCGAGCTCACGCCCGCCGGTCTCGCGCCGGATCGCCGTCGCCCGCGCCCCGACCGCCCTCGTCCTCCCAGCCCTCGAGGTGGACGAGGTCGTCGAGCTCGAGACGGTCGCGCCAGCCTTCCGTCTGGAGGATCGGCTCCTCGGGGAACGACTCCGGATAGCCGACACAGAGGTAGGCCACGGGCTTGACGTGGGGTGGCACGTCGAGCACCTCGCGCACCTCCGACGGGTAGAGAAAGCTCACCCAGCCGACCCCGATTCCCTCGGCGCGGGCGGCCAGCCAGAGGTTCTGGACGGCCAGACACGTCGAGTAGACGTCCATCCGGCGCATCGAGTTGCGACCCAGCACGTGCGGTTCGCCACGCGTCGGATCGCAGGTGACACAGACGTTGACCGGCGCGTCCTCGATCCCCTCGAGTTTCAACCGTCCGAACTGCGACCGCCGGGGCTGCTCGTAGGCCGCCTGGGCGGCGTCGATCGCTCTCGAGGCGATCGCTTTGATCTCGGCTTTCGTCTCCGGATCCCGGACGACGACGAAGTCCCAGGGCTGGGAGAAGCCGACGCTCGGCGCGTGGTGGGCCGCGTCGATCACCCGCTCGAGTGTCTCCTCGGGGATCGGTTCGTCCCGAAATCGGCGGATATCCCGCCTTGCGTAGATCGTCCGGTACACTGCCCGAATCTCGTCGTCGGTGAATCCAAACATACTGGAGCTAGAAAAATTATACTTGAAGCCGTTTTCCATCCTCCTGACAGCAGGACCGATCCCGCCGTCGGCAGGGCAGCCGACCAGACGGGCCGACGACCGGCAACTCGCCAGCGGGGCAGCCGACTACTCGAGCGACCACTCCTCGGGAGGAGCGGCGAGACACGTCTCGAGGGCGTCCTCGATCGCCGCCACGTACTCCGCCGGTTCGTAGCCGAGGCGAGCGATCCAGACGTCCTGGTACGATGGATGCAGGATCGGGAGGAGCCACGTCTCGAGTCGATCGCAGCGGACGGGATCGAGCACCGAATCGAGAAACCCCTCGAGGTCGCGTCCTTCGGCCTCGAGGACCGTGGTCGTCGCGTGCTTGCCCGTCGCGAGGACGACGGCCGGCGAGACCGACTCGAGTTCGGCACGCAGGTGCGACCGGCAGGTCGCCCGTTCCTCGGCGGTCGGTTCGCGGTTGGTCGTCTCGTCGTCGTCGGCCGCGGGAAAACACTTGACGGCGTTCGTGTAGTAGGCATCGTCGGCGTAGCCGATCGACTCGAGGAGGTCGCGAACGCGACGGCCGGAGTGTCTCGAGGTGTAGGCCTTGCCGGTCCAGTTGCCGCCTCGCCAGCGGTCGGCGTCGGGGTCGCCGTAGCCGGGCGCTTCGCCGACGACCATCACGGCGGCGTCGAGATCGCCGGTACCCCAGGAGATGTGCTCTCGAGCGTCGACGAGGGCCGGACACCGGGTGCAGTTCGACTCGAGGACGTGGCGTCTGGTCGGGAACTCGGGCACGTGTGGTCGTGGGTCGGCGCGTCGAATCACGGTGTCGATGCCGATCGACGGCCGGCGAGGTGAGGGTCGTGGGAGGTTGCTACGATCGGACGGCCGACACGACTCGAGACGTCACCGAAATCGGTCACGTCGCTCGAGGTGTCAGCACAGCCTCGGAACGGGAACAGTATCAGGATTACAATCAGTTCCGAATCAGATCATTTCGAGTCGAATATGAGCGCTTTCCGTCTCGGGTTCGGACTGTCGTGCGTAGCGATCGATTCGCGCTGACGTGAGCACGGTTCGCGAACGGACTGGAACGGCCAAGTGACAATGCAATTAATAATTCTGGCGACGGAACGGTCGGCCGGTTCGATCGTTCCCGAAGACGAGTCGAACGAAGCGACCCATTGGCCACGTAAATGACAGATTCCAGTGATCGTCGCCTGGCCCCATCTGTCGGAACAGAAACAACGTGCCAGAGGGTGATCGTCAGCGCAATCGGACTGACACGTCGTGAAACGATCGACCGTACTTATGCGACGAGTCGAGTAACAGTTGGCTGCCCCGACAGGGGATAGGAGCGAGAGACATGACTGACGACGTATACAAATCCGAACACGACGGATCAGACGACTCACGCCGGACGTTCGCGAAGAAAGGCGCACTCGCTGCGAGCGCGCTCGCGCTCGGGGCGGGAGCCTCGAGTACAGCAGCGGCACAGGACAACGGAGAAGCGCTGGTGTTTCCACACCACTACATCCCGGAACAGGACCTGGACGTGCTCTCCCAGTTCGAACAGGGCAACACGGTCAACGTCCTCGAACTCGACGGCGAGACGGTCCCGGAGATCAGCCAGCCCGACGAGTACAACGGCTACGTCGTCCGGTACGACATCGGAGAGGAGACGGCGGGCGCGACCGGCTTCCTCTTCTTGCGAAACGAGAGCCTGGACGACGGCGACACCGTGACCCTGTCGGCCGACGCCACGATGTTCAGTTCCGAACTGAACATCCTCAGCGTGTCGATCAACGGCGGGTGACTGGCGAGTAACGTAACTGACGAGTGGAATTCGGCTATCGATTTGGGTGGCAAAACGACGACTTTTCCCGATCTCGTTCGAGCGCTCGAGGGACGTGACCCGTCGGCGACGTGGCACCTCGGGGTTGTCCCCGGGGAAGCCCGCCTCCAGGACAAAACCGTATATTCGACGTGAACGCGGGGGGTTCCAGTCACCAGAAGTGTATATCCGGCTGTTTCTCGAGCGGCGTGGCAGCGAGACGTCCGGTCTATCGTCGTTCGTCGACCAGACCTTGTACGCGACGTGACGTTACACCGCTTTGGTCGACGTGTCGATAATTACTGTTCGGATCACGGAATATCAGCTTCAATTTCAGGGGCGACCGTCGAGCATTCGGCACGTAATCGCTGTAAATATCTGATTCCACTGACCGTCGTCCCGGTCGCCGTTCAGTTCGAAAACACCACGCCGTGACTCGAATCGCCACCACAACCAGGCTGACACGTCGTGAAACGATCGACCGCACTTATGCAACGAGTCGGGTAACAATTGGCCGCCCCGCGACAGGGGATACAGGAGTGAGAGACATGACTGACGACGTATACGAATCCGAACACGACATATCAGATGGATCGCGCCGATCGTTTATGAAGAAAGGTGCGCTCGCCGCGAGTGCACTCGCGCTCGGGGCGGGGGCCTCGAGCACGGCGACGGCACAGGATGCAGACCAAGTCCTGGTGTTCCCCTACCACTACATCCCGGAACAGGACCTCGACGTACTCACCGAACTCGAGCAGAGCACCACCATCAACCTGCTCCAGGTCGACGGCGAGACGGTCGACGAGATCAGCCAGCCCGACGAGTACAACGGGTACGCCGTCCGGTACGACATCGGGGAGGAGACGGCGGGCGCGACCGGCTTCCTCTTCTTGCGGAATGCGAGCCTGGACAGCGGTGACAGCGTGACCCTGTCGGCCGACGCCACGATGTTCAGTTCCGATCTGAACATCCTCAGCGTGTCGGTCAACGGCGACGGGGACAACGGAGACGACGAAGACGAGGACGAAGAAGAGGAAGCGGAAAACGACGCCGACAACGAAACCGAAGACGAAGACGGCGGCGTCACGGTCGAGACGGAAGTCGGCGAGGACAACGAAAGCAACGGCGCGTAACTACAATCGTCCGCCACGGGCGGCGTTCCGACGACGGCGCTGACCACTCTCCGACGACCGCGTTTTCGCCTTTTGACACGACGGAAGTGGTCGGCTCGCATCCCGTCGCGATCGGCGACCGACCCGTAATCTATCACCGACGATGGAGTGTCGGCAGATAGACTGACAGCGAGCGTGACTGACTGTCGACGCGACGAGATGGCACCACCGACGCGTCCGGACGAGCAACCGTGGATCCATTTTGGCGGCTATGCACGCTCACAACGTCGATGCACGGCCTCGAGCAGCCGGCGACTGATGCCGACAGACGAGTCGGGGTAGTGACCGTTTCCGTTATAACGCGTTCTTGGAACGGCTGAAACGATCGATATTGGGTCGAACGATCGCGTCGCCGTCACCGAATATCGATCGACGACCGACGACGACGCGGTCGGTTCGGCGAGAACGAGCCGAGACGTCGACGGCGACTGCCGATACGGGCAGCGAACGCCCATCGACGGGAATTTCGGCCGGCGACGTCACCATCTCGGAGCGAAGAATAGCCTCGCATGGCTGTCAAAAGACGTACTACTGTGGGTACAGCGCACGTAGGTTATCGGTACGCTGTGAAACGATCGACCGCACTTATGCGTCGACTCGAGAAACAATCGGGCGCCCCGACAGGGGACGAGAGTGAGAGACATGACAGACGAAACGTACGAATCCGAACACGACAGATCCGGAGATTCGCGCCGGTCGTTCATGAAGAAGAGCGCACTCGCGACGGGTGCCCTCGTTCTCGGTACCGGCGCCGCGAGTACGGCAGCCGCACAGGACGACGGAGACGTGCTGGTGTTCTCCTACGACTACCTCCCGAACCAGGACTTCGAAGTGCTCGCCCAGCTCGACCAGAGCACCACGATCAGCATCCTCGAGCTCGACGGCGAGGAGGTCGAGGAGATCGGCGGCGGCGACGACTACGACGGGTACGTCATCCGGTACGACATGGGCGAGGACACCGCTGGCGTCACCACGTTCCTCTTCACGGACGAGGCGAGTCTGAGTGAGGGCGACACCGAGACGATGTCGGCGGACGCGTCGATGCTCAGTTCCGATCTGAACATCCTCAGTGCGTCGCTGGGCGGCGGCGACGGAAACGGTGGCGACGAGGAAAACGGCGAAGAAAACGACACCGAGGAAGAAGACGGCGGGATGGCTGACAACGCCACCGAAGAGGACAACGAGACGAACACCACCGCCTGATCCCTCGTTTCGGCCATTTCACCCCTTCTTCGCAACGTGACGAATAATCGCCCGTACTGTCGAGAGTACGGAAAGTGACATCCTCACCCGCCCCAACGGGCGGGATTCTCTCGCTGTTTAACGATAGTATTGCGCCGGTAGTTTCGATCTTCCGGTTATCCGTAACGTGACTGTCGAGCCGATCGTACCGGACGCGAGCCAGTCGGACGCATCGACGTCAGTGACAGTTTCCGTTCCGGGACTGCGAGAGGAAATGCTGCCCACAACGGTCGAGAGACCGATCGATTACACGTAGAAACGGACGATTTCTTCGTCGGCCAAGAGATGGGCCGTCCGTACCGAAATCCCCGATCGAAGACGGATCAGACGGTATTCGTTCGACAGATGGCACACAGGTTTCTTCGGGCGAGCGTGGGCCGGTCGTCGCCACGAGCGCGATCGACGAGCGACGAAACCACCAGCGAAGAACACATTACGGAGCGTCCGTCACGAGGGCATCGACGACACGTGTGTGAAACGATCGACCGTTCTTATGCGACGAGTCGACCAACCAGTGGCTGCCCCGGCAGGGGATACAGGAGTGAGAGACATGACTGACGACGAATACGAATCCGAGCACGATAGCGACGGCGAATCACGACAGTCGTTCACGAGAAAAGGCGCACTCGCAGCGGGTGGGCTCGCACTCGGAGCGGCCGCCTCGAGTACGGTAGCAGCACAGGACGACGACGACGGCGACGCGCTGGTGTTCGCCTACGACTACATCCCGGGACAGGACTTCGAGGTGCTCTCCCAGCTCGACCAGAGCACGACAGTCCAGGTGCTCCAGCTTGACGACGAGGAGGTCGACGAGATCAGTTCGCCGGACGAGTACAACGGGTACGCCGTTCGGTACAACACGGACGCCGACACGGCGGGCACGACGACGTTCGTCTTCCTCAGAGACGAGACCCTGGATACGGAAGACACCGAGACCTTCGAGGGCGACGCGACGATGTTCAGTTCGGATCTGAACCTTCTCAGCGACTCGCTCGAGTAGACCGATCGAGATGTGTTGCCGGCGAAACCGTACCGACGTTCCAGCCAGAACGATGATGTGCCCCTCGAACTGCCAGCCGTTCGCGAGCGACGACGCGCTCCGAGTGTCCCGTGTCCGGAACTGTCGACGAACACGCGGATACCAGCCCCGGAAATCGAACGGTGACGGGAGCCGAAGGGGCCAGTCCAGCGGGGACGTCGGATGCGTGGTTCGCTCGCGAATCGGCGGTGTCGTCGAGGCGACGCTCTCGAACGTGACGTCCACAGACGAGTGACGGCGTGCGAATACCAGCCCACGGAGTCGAACGGACCGCCCGGCCGAGTGCGGCCGGCCGCCGACCCGACGACGTCGTTCGATGCGTGAGAGACGGCGTCCCGGATCCAGTCGGTCTCGAGGGGACAAGTTTACGTTCGTCGGATGAGCTATACGAACGTATGTCATCACTGCTGCCTGAACTGCTCGGCGAATCGCTCTCGTTGCTCGTGTACGCGCTCGTCGCCGGAGCGTTGACCGTCGGCGGCGTCGTCGCCGAGTTCGCGAGCCTGCAACACTACGGCGCGGGCGACGTGACGGTGGGACTGTGGCTGGCCGCAATCGGCGGCGTCATGCTGTACGCCGGCGTCTACGGCATCGCCTACGGCAAACTCCTCGGTCGACTGACGTCGCGTCTCTGATTTTCGGCCGCCACGGAGTTCGGCTCTCGCGAGCGTGGTCGGGCAGTCACACCTGCCGGACCGATTGTCCTTTAATCTCGGAGTGAGTCACGTCACGTATGAGCAGGTTCGGCGAGGTCGACGACCAGTACGACCCGCACGCACTCGAGGAAGCGGTCTTCGAGTACTGGGACGAGACCGACGCCTACGAGCGAACGGTCGAGCACAGAGCCGAGGGCGAATCGTACTTCTTCGTCGACGGGCCGCCGTACACCTCCGGGGCGGCCCACATGGGGACGACGTGGAACAAGACACTGAAAGACGTCTACATCCGCTTCCTGCGGATGCAGGGGTACGACGTCACCGACCGCCCAGGCTACGACATGCACGGGCTCCCCATCGAGACGAAAGTCGAGGAGAAACTCGGCTTCGAGAACAAAAAGGACATCGAGGAGTTCGGCGAGGAGAACTTCATCGAGGAGTGCAAGGCATTCGCCGAGGACCAACTCGAGGGACTGCAGTCGGACTTCAAGTCCTTCGGCGTCTGGATGGACTGGGACGACCCCTACAAGACGGTCAATCCGGAGTACATGGAGGCCGCCTGGTGGGGCTTTTCGAAGGCCGCCGAACGCGGCCTCGTCGAGAAGGGCCAGCGAAGCATCTCGCAGTGTCCCCGGTGTGAGACGGCGATCGCGAACAACGAGGTCGAGTACGAGGACGTCGAGGACCCCTCGATCTACGTCAAATTCGACCTCGAAGACCGGGAAGGCTCGCTGGTCATCTGGACGACGACCCCGTGGACGATCCCGGCGAACACGTTCGTCGCGGTCGACCCCGACCTCACCTACCAGGGCGTCCGCGCGAAAAAGGACGGCGAGGAGGACGTCCTCTACGTCGCCGAGGAGTGCGTCGAGGACGTCCTCTCGAAGGGACGCTACGAGGACTACGAGGTCGTCGAGGAACTCACCGGCGAGGAGATGGTCGGCTGGTCCTACGAACACCCCCTCGCCGAGGAGGTCCCCGACCACGCAGACCACGAGGGCGCACTCGAGGTCTACACCGCCGACTACGTCGAGGCAGACCGGACGGGGCTCGTCCACTCCGCGCCCGGCCACGGTGAAGAGGACTTCGTGCGCGGTCGGGAACTCGGCTTCCCCATCTTCTGTCCCGTCGCCGGTGACGGCGTCTACACCGACGAGGGTGGCACGTACGCCGGCCAGTTCGTCAAAGACGCCGACGAGGAGATCATCGCCGACCTCGAGGACGCGGGCGCGATGCTCCACTCGGGCACCGTCGACCACAGCTACGGCCACTGCTGGCGGTGTGACACGGGCATCATCCAGATCGTCACCGACCAGTGGTTCATCACGATCACCGACGTCAAAGACGAACTGCTCGAGAACATCGAGGACAGCGAGTGGTATCCGCAGTGGGCCCGGGACAACCGCTTCCGGGATTTCGTCGAGGAGGCACCGGACTGGAACGTCTCCCGACAGCGCTACTGGGGCATCCCGCTACCGATCTGGACGCCAGAAGATCGTGACGACGATCAGGATCGGATCGTCGTCAGCACGCGCGAGGAACTCGCCGACCGGGTCGACCAGGAGGTAGATCCCGAGACCGTCGACCTCCACAAAGACACCGTCGACGAACTGACGATCACCGAAGACGGGACGACCTACACCCGCGTCCCCGACGTCTTCGACGTCTGGCTCGACTCCTCGGTGGCGTCGTGGGGGACGCTCAACTTCCCCGAGGACGACAGCAAGTTCGACGAACTCTGGCCCGCCGACCTCATCCTCGAGGCCCACGACCAGACGCGTGGCTGGTTCTGGTCGCAACTCGGCATGGGCACCGCAGCGCTGGGCGAGATTCCCTACGAGCAGGTGCTCATGCACGGCCACGCGCTCGACGAGGACGGCCGCAAGATGTCCAAGTCCGTCGGCAACGTCGTCGAACCCGACACGGCGATCGAGCGCCACGGCTCCGACGCGATGCGGCTGTTCCTGCTGTCGGCGAACCCGCAGGGCGACGACATGCGCTTCTCGTGGGACGAGATGGCCACGATGGAAAACCACCTTCGGACGCTGTGGAACGTCTTCCGCTTCCCGCTGCCGTACATGCGTCTGGACGGCTTCGACCCGGCCGAGACGGACCTCGAAGCGGTCGAGGGGGACCTCGAGCTCGTCGACGAGTGGGTGCTCGCCCGCCTGCAGTCGACGAAGGCGGAGATGACCGAAGAGATGGAGCAGTTCCGCCAGGACCGCGCGCTCGAGGCGTTACTCGAGTTCATCGTCGAGGACGTCTCGCGATTCTACGTCCAGGCGGTCCGCGAGCGGATGTGGGAAGAAGAGGACAGTCCCTCGAAGACGGCGGCCTACGCGACGATCTACCGCGTGCTCCACGAGGTCGTCGCGTTACTCGCGCCGTTTGCCCCCTTCGTCACCGAGGAGATCTACGGGACGCTGACCGGCGACGACGGACACCCGACGGTCCACATGGAAGACTGGCCGTCGGTCGACGAGGACCTGGCAGACGAACAGCTCGAGGAAGACGTCGCCCTCCTGCGGGCGATCGAGGAGGGCGGCGCGAACGCCCGCCAGCAGGCCGGTCGGAAGCTTCGCTGGCCCGTCCAGCGCGTGATCGTCGCCGCCGCCGACGAGCGCACCGTCGAGGCAGTCGAGCGCCACGAGACGCTGCTCGCCGACCGGCTCAACGCCCGCGAGGTCCAGCTCGTCGAACCCGACGAGCAGTGGGGTGAACTCGCCTACAGCGCCGAAGCCGACATGAGCAAGCTCGGCCCCGCCTTCGGCGGTCGCGCCGGCGAGGTTATGACCGCGCTCAACGAGGCCCGCATCGAGGAGCCGACCCTCGAGGCGCTTGAGGACGCCGTTTCGGACGTCCTCGACGGCGAGGAACTCGAGGAGGAGATGGTCTCTTTCGTCACCGAAACTCCTGAGGGCGTCGCCGGTGCCTCGTTCGGCCTGAACGGCGACGACCGCGGCGTCGTCTACGTCGACGCTGCGCTCACCGAGGACATCGAGAGCGAGGGCTACGCCCGCGAGGTCATCCGCCGCGTCCAGGAGATGCGCAAGGACCTCGACCTGGACGTCGAAGAGCGCATCGCCCTCGAACTCGAGATCGACGACGACCGCGTCGCCAACCTCGTCGCAGACCGCGAGGACCTGATCCGCGAGGAAGTGCGTGCGGACGAGGTCGGGACCGTCGAGGACGGCCACCGCAAGGAGTGGGAGGTCGAAGGCGTCGACGTCGAACTCGCGATCGCGCCGCTTGCGGAGTCGACGGCCTGACCGATGACGACGGTCACGATCCTCTCGGACAACGAGGTCGGCACGTCGCGACCGAAGGGACTGCGCGCCGAGTGGGGGTTCGCCGCGGCCGTCGGCGACGTCCTCTTCGACGCCGGACAGACCGGCGTCGCGGCCGACAACGCCACGAGACTCGAGGTCGGCCCGTTCGAGACGATCGTCCTCAGCCACGGCCACTACGATCACACGTCCGGACTCCCGCCGTTTCTCGAGGACGCCACGGAGCTGTACTGCCATCCCGCGGCCTTCGAGCCGAAGTACAGCGGGGGCGGTGACGAACCCATCGGGATGCCGTACGCTCGGACGTGGCTCGAGTCCCAGGTCGCCGTGACGACTCACGACGAGCCTGTCGAGGTGGCCGACGGGATCTACGCGCTCGGTGAGATCCCACGGGAGTTCCCGGACAACCCTACCGGCGAGACGGTCGACCGGGACGGCCGTCGTGTCGCCGATCCCGTCCGTGACGACCAGGCGCTCGCGGTCGAGACCGACGACGGGATCGGACTCGTCCTCGGCTGCGGTCACGCGGGGCTTCGGAACACGGTCGTCCACGCCGAGGCCACCCTCGACGAACCCGTCCGGACGGTCGTCGGCGGCACCCACCTTCGGTCGGACGACGTCGACGAACTGACGTCGATCGCGCGATGGCTCGAGGACCGAATCGAGCGGATCGTCCCGACACACTGTACTGGCCACGAGGCCGAGCGAATCCTCCGGGAGACGTTCGGCGACGCCTTCGTTCGGGTCGGGGTCGGATCGACGATCGAACTCTGAGTACGGTCGAGTTCCGACCCGATCGGCTCTGTCGGAATCCGCAGCCGCTGATAGTTTGTCGAGGCCGTCGAATACGACGCGCAAAACACGGTCGACCCGCTCGATCTTCGACTAGTATTCGTTTCTTTTCCATTCACACCAGAAATAGATGCGCTGAATGCCCTCGAAACTGCTCGATACCGGCGAGTCGGTCGTGAAAGGGGCTAGCCAGGCCAACTCGGTACCGAAAAGATCGATCAGGTCTTGTCGCGCGGATTCGTCCTGTACTACGAGCCCGTTGATGGAAATACGACCCTTTACCGCTAGTGATGCTGATGCTGTCTTCGAGGTTCATCGGCGTGCATTCGAAGGACGGACCGACGAGTCACGCATCGTGCAGCGATTACACGACGCTGACAAGGCTGTCGTGTCACTGGTGGCTGTTGAAAACGACCGGATCGTGGGTCACGTCCTATTTTCCCCAGTATCTGTGGCAGATCAAAAAGAGGTGGGGAAAGTCGCTGGGCTAGCGCCGGTCGGCGTACTACCGGAAAACCAAAACGAGGGGGTCGGCTCGTCGCTGATCGAGCATGGTTTCGTGGAGTGTCGTGACGCCGGTGTCGACGCCGTGGTCGTTTTGGGTGACCCAGGATACTATTCTCGCTTTGGCTTCGAACGGGCAAGCGAGTATGGACTCGGTAATGAGTATGGTGCTGACGAAGGATTTATGGTCAAACCGTTAACCGAAGGGGCACTAGACGACGTGGACGGAATCGTCACATATCGACCAGAATTCCAATCGGACGAGGATTAACGGCTCCGTGGCTCTGTTGAAACCCTCGGACGTTGATACAAACGGCATGCTGAATGTAGAGGTTGAGTTCAGCACACCTCCTTCGTTTGCTTCGCTCCGAAACCAGCGAACCAACCGCTTAGTAGATTTGCCAAATGAACACTGCATAACACCTAACTCCGAGTAACTCAAATGTCAGTTGATGGGTGAGGTAGACAGATTCCGGGAGTGGTGTATGAACATCATAGATCTCGATAGAATTGTTACCAACCCCTCCGAAATCTGTGCTCATTCGGTTCGTACAACTGCAGTCCAACTCGCCTTCTGGATGATTGTACTTTCTGAGTTTGTAAGCGCTGTACTGGGACACCGTACCATAGTCACTTTGGCCGGTACCGTCGTCGGTGGTACAATTATAGCTGGTGTGATCTTCACGACAGTCACCGACCGTTAGACCTGTAGCCTGTACTGACCGATCCCCCCCTTTCGTAGATCGACCACGATCTACTGCCACATTCGCGCTGTCTATTCAGCACGACTCCAGAGATTTATCATCGTTGGAGGATTTCAACAAAGCCGGCTCTGTCGAAGTCTTCTCTCGCAGACGTCGAATTTCGAACGGCAGACGGGTAGAACGTGGTAAACCTGTAACTCCGCAGTGATTTCAACGGAGCCACCCGATCGGGTCGCTGACCGAATCGCCGGCGGGTCGTCGCTCCGGACGCTGTCGTAAGATCCTTGAACGTTCACGCGACAGCGTACGTCGTGAAAAACCGGGTCGTCACCGTCGTGCTAGCGGTTTTCTTCGTCGTGAGTGCGCCGATCGGTACCGTCGCCGCCGGCACGGGACCACCACCAGCCGCGAGCCTCGAGGACGACCGATCGGTCGCGGTGAGCGGCGCCGCCTCGGTCTCGAGCGCACCGGACGACGGCGTCCTCCACCGAACGCTCGTCCTCAGACAGCGACCCGACCGGCCCGGCGAGTTCGAGACCGAGCTGACGGTCTCGATTCCCGAGGCCGTCGGCGACCTCGAGATCACACTCGAGTCGGCGGCGACGGTGACGGAGACGGCGGGCTTCGAGCGACTCGAAGAAGACGTCTACCGGTGGGACGGGTCGACCGCCGAACCGACGGTGACGTTCACGATGCCGGCGAACCGGACGGGAACCGAGCGCCGGCGCGCGGCGACCGCGTCGGAGGAGGGCTACACGTTCGTCGAGACGGGCTCGTGGGGCGTGGTCCAGGTTCCCGACGTCGTCGCCCTCGAGTGGCGCGAGCGCGAGCGCGTCGGTACGGATCGAACGGTCGTCGTCGACGGTCCCGGCGCGACCGGCGGCGACGTCGCCTTCTTCGGCGAGGCGACCGAGTACGAACGGACCGTCGACGGCGAACGGTTCCGTCTGGTCGTCCCCGAGGCCGCCGACCTGGCCGAGCGTCCCGACGAAATTCTCGAGTCGCTCGCGACCGCGAGCGAACAACTCCGGATCGGTGCGCCCAACGACGAGGTGTTCGTCGTCGCGGCACCGACCGACAGCGTCGAGTGGGGACCGCGGGGGATCCAGTACGGCGACGGCGACGCGTGGGTCAGAGACGACGCACCTCTCGACGAACCCGAAAACGTCTGGATCCACGAGTACGTCCACACGCGCCAGGACTTCGCGAGGGGCGAGACCGGGACGACAGCGGAGACGCGGTGGCTGGTCGAGGGCGGCGCGGAGTACTACGCCGCACTGGCGACGCTCGAGCAGGACCGGATCGACTACGACGAGTTCCGGCGATTCCTGGAAGCCGGCGGGCGGTCGCCGTACGCCGACGGCACGCTCGCCGCGCCGGCGACGTGGGACCACGAGCGGACGGACTACGTCAGGGGAGCGCTCGTGCTCGGCGCGCTCGACAGGGAGCTTCGCCTCGCGACCGACGGCGAGCGATCGCTTTCGGCCGTCGTTCGAGAGCTGAACCTCGAGGAGGACACCCTGACCCAGGCGGCGTTTCTTGCGGCGCTCGAGCGGGCTGGCGGCGCGGACGTTCGGACGCTCGCGGAGCGATACACGGAGACCGACGCGGTTCCGGAGACGTGGTCGCGACTCGAGCACCGGACGGCCTTTGCCGGTCCGATCGCGCTCTTCGAGTACCGGATCGAGGATGCCGCGATCACCGGGTTGTACCGCGAGGCCGCGTTCGCCGAGACCACGACCGTCGTGGTCGGTGAAACGGTGGCGTTCGACGTGGCCGTCGCGAACGTCGGCGACCGGGAGGGGAGCTACGACGCGACGCTGCAGGCGGACGGCGGGCTACTCGAGACACGGAGTGGAACGCTCGCGGCCGGCGACGGCCGCGTCGAACGACTCGCCTGGACCCCAGAGGAGCCCGGCCTGTACGACGTCACCGTCGGCGACCGGCGGCTGTCGGTTCGCGTCCGATCGCCAGCCGAGGCGACCGTGACGCAGCTCAGGCTCGAGTCGGCGACGGTCGAACCCGGCGAGTCGGTGACGGCGACCGCGACGGTCGAGAACGACGCCGACCGCCCCGGCGAGGCGACAGTCCGGTTTCGCACGCCCGAGGGCGTCGCAGACGAGCGGACGGTCACGCTCGCGGCCGGCGAACGGACGACTGTCGAGACGAGCCTCGCGTTCGACGAGGCGGGACGCTACCAGGTCGCGGCCGGGGACCGCGTGGCGGTCGTCGCCGTCGAGGACGGCCTCGCGTCGCGGATCGAATCGGGTGCCGAATCGATACCCGGCTTCGGCGTCCCCGTCGCGTTTGGCGCGCTCGTCGTGGTCGCCGTGGCACACGGACGCCGCCAGTAGAAGCGGACGACTACTCGAGTCGCGCCGCGACCGACGAGGCGACGGAGACGTCGCTCGCGGGCCGTTCGATCGTGTCCGTCCCGTAGATGGCCTCGACGCCGGCACTCGAGAGGCGCACGTAGGCGTCGCGGACGAGCAGCGGGTGGACGCAGGTGACGAAGACGCGGCCGACGTCGCGCTCGCTGAGGACGCCGATGGCCTCGCTCATCGTCGACCCGGTCGCGATGATGTCGTCGGTGACGACGACGTCACGGTCGGCGACGTCGACGTCGCTGGGCGTGATCTCGACGTCCGTCCCCGAGTGACGGACCTTCTCGAAGTAGTCGGTCTCACCGGTGCCGTAGGCGTCGCGGACGGTCGCTGCGAGTTCGATCGCGCCCGCGTCGGGCGAGAGGAAGACGGGATCGGTGAGGTCGTCCGGAAGCGGTTCGGCGAGTCGACCCGCCGCGTCGATCGACTCGGCCGCCGGCTCGAAGAAGTCACAGATCGCCTCCTCGTGTGGGTTGACGGTGAGCACCCGGTCCGTTCCGGTCGAGATGGCGCGGGCGACCGCCCGCGCCGAGACGGGGTGGCCGGGATCGAAGGCCTCGTCCTGGCGACCGTAGCCCATGTACGGGAGCACCGTCACGACTTCCTCGGCACCTGCTTCCCGGACCGCGTCCTGGAGTTGCAGCAGTTCGACGTGGGCGTCACTCGAGACAGTCGAGGCGACGATCACCGCGCGGTCGGCGTCGAACTCCGGGACGGCGGCGAGCAGTTCGCCGTCGGGGAATCGGTCGTACGCGACGTCGGCGAGCGGTTCCTCGAGTTCTCGAGCGAGTTCCGCGGCGAGCGCTTGCGACGCGGAGCCAGCGACGATCATACTCGAACTCACAGCACGGGTCCTAAACCCGCTTTCGTTCTCCTGCAATTACTCGCCGTCGCCCCCTGCAGTACACGCGCCGCCGTCGGTCGATCCCGGAACCGACAGCGTGCCGTCGCGAGTGACTAGCACGAGCAGGTTCAGGCAGTCCGGATGGTTCCACTTCTCGGGCGTGACCTGGGTGAGTTGCGCGCCGTCGAGTCGGACCGTCAACCGGAACTCGCCGCCGGTCGTCGGCCAGTCGCGCTCGAGCGTGACGCCCTCGCCGTCGGCCTGGATCTCGTGGGTCGACCAGTGTTCGATCTCGTTTTCGAACTGGACCAGGACGTCGATCGTGTGGGCACTGTCGTCTAGGTTCTCGATTGAGACGTCGCCGAGGACGGTCGTTCTGGTCTCGTCTTCGCCGTCGGCGGAATCGTCCGTCCCGCTGATCTGTTCGTCGGCGCCGTCGGTCGAATTGTCGACACCGTCGTCTCCTCCCCCGTTCTCGTCGTCGTCGCCGCCGAGACAGCCGGCGATCGCCCCCGTCGCGGCGACGCCGGTCGCCGCGAGGACGCGACGACGCGTGAGTCCGCTCATGCTGACCGCTCGTCGGCAGAATCGCTTAATTGTTCGTCAGACATAGTCAATTTATTTGAGAGGTATTGCGAGGCCGCTTACGTCTGTCACGCCGAGCAATCGCGAGCGCCAGGCGTCGTCGGCGTCCGACTCGCCGTCTACGCTCGCCGCGAGGAAGATCCCTCCCTCGGTCACCGCGTAGAGCGCGTCGCCGTATCCGACGCCGACGACTGGTTCGTCGGCCCCGGCGAACTCGAGCCATTCGCCGTCGACGTGTTCGTAGACCGTCGACCCGGCGATCGCGTGGGCGCGCTCGAGTCGGCCGGGTTCGGAGAGCGGGTCCGCGCCGACGACGTCGAACCGGCCATCGCGTTCGCGCATCCAGCCGTTGCCGAGTTTGTAGAGGCCGTCGTCGGTCGCCGCCAGGGGAACGCCCGCAGCGGAAACGTCGTTTGCCGCCGAGAGACCGGCGTGCTCGAGGGCGTCGCCGCGCACCCGGTAGACGCCGTCGGCGGTGGCGACGAGGTCGCCGTCGATCGCCCGTACCTCGCCGTCGAACGGCGACTCGAGGGCGAGCCACTCGTCGTCCCGCCGACGAGCGACGCGGCCGTCGGGTGCGGCCGCGAGCAGGTCGCCCCCGTCGTAGCCGACGGCGACTGCGGGACCGAACTCGGTCGGTTCGAACGTGGCGTCGTCGTCCGCGTCCGAAAGCGCCAGCACGCGGACGTCCTCGTCGGTCGCGACCGCGACCGTCTCGCCGCCGGCAGCGACGTCGCGTGCGTTACAGCGGGCGACGAGGCCGAACTCGCCGACGATGTCGTCTGCGACCCGGACCCAGCAGACGCCGACGCCGCTCGCGACGTACGCCTCGACCGCGCCGCGGCGGTCGTCGTAGACGCGTTTCTCCTCGATCGAGAGCATACGCGAGGGGAGACGCGCCGCCCTCGAAAGCGTTCCGTCTGGGGACGCGTCGCGATAGCCGTGACCGTCCGGAATCCATTTGAGGACTCCGCCAAGAGTATCTCCCGATGGAAGTGTTCGGATCGAGCGGGACGCGTGGCGTCGCCAACGAGGAACTGACGCCGGAGTTCGTCCTGCGCGTGGCGAAGGCCGCGGGGACGGCCTGGGGGGGAAGACGGGTCGCCGTCGCTCGGGACACGCGACTCACCGGACGAATGCTCGCCGACGCGGCGACGAGCGGCCTCGCGAGCACCGGCTGTGACGTCGACCGTCTCGGAGTCGTCCCGACGCCGGCCGCACAGACCTACGCCGAGCGGGAGGGCGTGCCGGCGATGGTCATCACCGCCTCGCACAACCCACCCCAGTACAACGGCGTCAAACTCGTCGGGAGCGACGGCGTCGAACTCGCGGTGTCGGACCTCGAGGCGGTCGAGGAGACGCTGCTGCGGGAAGCGTTCGACGTCGTTCCGTGGAACGAGATCGGTCGCGTGACGAGCGTCGAGAGCGCCAACCGGGCCTACGTGGACCAGTTGCTCGCGGCCGTCGACCGGGAGACGATCGCCGACGCCGACCTGACCGTCGCGCTCGATCCCGGCCACGGGGCGGGCTCGCTGACGAGCCCGGAGTTCTTCCGCGCGCTGGGCTGTCGCGTCGTCACCGTCAACAGTCAGGCCGACGGTCACTTCCCCGGTCGGGATCCCGAGCCGATTCCGGACAACCTCCAGGACCTGGGCCGACTCGTTCGCGCGACCGACGCCGACGTCGGGATCGCCCACGACGGCGACGCAGACCGCGCGATCTTCTTCGACGAGAACGGCGAGTACGTCGAAGGCGACGCCGCGCTGGCCGCGCTGGCCGCCGCCGAACTCGAGGCCGACGACACCACCGTCTCCGCCGTGAACGTCTCCCAGCGACTCGTCGATGTCGCCGCCGAGGCGGACGCCGACCTCGAACTCACCCCGATCGGCTCGACGAACATCATCACTCGAATCGAGGAGCTCGAGGCCAACGGCAGGCGGGTCCCGATCGCGGGTGAGGGCAACGGCGGGATCTTCTTTCCTGACTACCGGCTCTCGCGAGACGGCGCGTACACCGCCGCCCGGTTCCTCGAACTCGTCGCCGAGCGGCCGGCAAGCGAGATCGTCGCGCCGTACGGCGGCTACGCCAACGTCCGGCGCAACATCCACTACGACTCCACCGCGGAACGCGACGCGATGCTCGACGCCGCCGCGAACCACGCCCAGGCGTCCGACGCCGAACTCAACACCCGCGACGGCTACCGGCTCGACCACGGCGACGCGTGGGTCCTCGCACGGCCTTCGGGAACCGAACCGCTCGTTCGGATCTACGCCGAAGCTCGCAACCGAGACCGTGCCGAAGAACTCGCGGGCAACATGTACGACGCCCTGGCCGCGGCGAAAGCCGACGCCTAACGCATCCGTCGACGCCGTCGCCGCCCGAACCCGTCGGCGTGGACTCTCCTAGCGATCGCCGCCGGCCGCGAGCGTCTCGCGGAGCCGATCGCGCTCGGCGCGCAGGGTCTCGAGTTCGTCTTCGACCCGTCCGTCGGCCAGCCGATCGCGTTCGTCGGCGCTCAACTGGTCGGTCGCGACGGCGGCCGTCCGCAACCGCTCGTAGTCGGGGTCGGCGGTCAGGTCGCGGATCGACCGGAGCGCGGCGACGACCGACTCGTCGGCGACGCGGGCGACGAACGGCCGCAGTTCGCGACACCGGTACCGGAGCACGCCAGCGGGTTCGGGAGGCCACGCGATGGTCAGCGGCTCGGCGTCGATCCCGTCGAGGTAGGTTTGCTGGGTCGCCACCTGCCGTTTGAGTTCGCCCGCGTCGTCGACGTAGTGGTCGAGCTTCGAGCGCGAGTACTCGGCGTACTCGAGCAACTCGGGGATCGTGTACTCCCCCGCCGGGTTCGTCTCGACGTACTCACCGAGGTCGTCGGGCGGGCGCTCGAACGCGACCAGCGGATACCACTGACTGCGCTCGAGCAGCGCGAACAGTTCGCGTGCAGAGGCAGATGCGCGGTAGTCGGCGAACGCCGACCGGACGGCCGCGTTGTAGTCGTCGATCGGGTCGCGAAGTCGCTCGACCGGTGCGCCGAGATCGGCGTTCCCCAGTTCGATCAGTCGCTCGCGGTCAGCGATCTCCTCGTCGAGTTCCTGCAGCCGTCTGCCGGCGTCCGTGCGCGCTTCCTCGAGGGCCTCGCGGGCGGCCTCGCGTTCCTCGAGCAGGTCGGCGAACACCTCGGCCGGCTCGAGAGCGGCCTCGGCCCGCTGGAAGTCCGACTCGCTCAGTCGACGTTTGTCGATGGCATCCAGCGCCGCCTCGAACGCCTCCCTGCGGGGAAATTCCGCGGAAAGGTTCTCGACGAGCGTGGAGAACTCGCCCTCGAGCTGGACGTAGGCCTTGAAGTTCTCCCGGCCCGTCCCCGTCGCCCGGTCGACGTACTCCGCGAGCAGGTCCGACGCCCGCCGGTAGGCGTCGGCCACGCGGTCGACGGTCTCCTCGCCGTGGTCGTCGATCCGGGCTTCGACGTCGGCGAGCCGGCTACGGGCCCGCTCGAGTTGGTCGCAGTGATCGGTTCGGTGAAGGGTCTCGCTCATCTACTCGTAGACTGCGTCGGGGTCGAAGACGCGTTCGCCGACGTGTTCGCCGTCGACGGTGCGGTAGAAACACGACCGGTGGCCCGTGTGGCAGGCTCCGCCCTCCTGCTCGACGAGGTAGAGGAGGGTGTCTGCGTCGCAGTCGACTCTGACCTCCTCGACGTGCTGGACGTGGCCGCTCGTCTTTCCTTTCTGCCACAGTTCGTCCCGGCTACGCGAGTAGTAGTGAGCGAGCCCGGTCTCGCGGGTGCGCTCCAGGGCCTCCGGCGAGACGTACGCGAGCATCAGTACCTCGCCGGACTCGGCGTCCTGTGCGATGGCAGGGACGAGTCCGTCCTCGCCGAAATCGACCGAAACGTCGTCCATGTCCGAGAGGATGACCGTCAGGGCGATAGGTCTTTTGCCGCCTCGAGGCAGTGTGTCGACCGCGAACGTTTATCAGTCGCCGCGTGGGCAGGATGTCGTGATGGTCGACTACACGAAAGCGAACTACCAGGACGTCGACGACCGCAACGGGATGTACTTCCTCCGCGACGAGCTAGACTGCGAGAACATGGGCGTGACCGTCGTCGAGTATGAGCCCGGCTGGGAGGGGAAAGAACACGATCACGAGGAAGAAAGACAGGAAGAGGTCTACGTGTTGGTGGAAGGGGAGGCGACCGTCACCGTCGAGGACGAGGAGATAGCGATGAACGCAGGCGACGCGATCCGGATCGCCCCGGACGTGACCCACCAGATACGAAACGGCGACACCGAGAGTCGATTCGTCCTGATCGGCGCACCCTGATCGCGTCGACGTCAGCTTATGCCTGCCCGTTCAGCGTGATGTACCGGACGCCGATGATCCGCTCGTCGCTCTCGAGTTCCTCGCGTGCGGCGTCTGGCACTTCGGAGTCGACGTTGTACACCGTCAGCGCCTCGCCGCCGATGGTCTCGCGGGCGTTGAACATGCCCGCGATGTTGACGTCGTAGTCGCCCATCACGGAGCCGATGAGGCCGATGACGCCGGGTTCGTCGGTGTTGCGCGTGATGACCATCCGGCCGTGGGGGATGGCGTCGACGCGGAAGCCGTCGACGCGGACGATCCGCGGGTCGTCGCCGGCGAAGAGCGTGCCGTCGACCGAGATATCCTCGTCGCCGTCGGAGACGGTCACGGAGACGAGACTCTGGAAGTCCGCGGCCTGGTGGGTCTTGGATTCGGTGACCTCGACGCCGCGGTCCTCGGCGATCTGGGGGGCGTTGACCGCGTTGACCTGCCACTCGAGGGGTTCGAAGACGCCCTTCAGCGCGCTCGCGGTGACGAGTTCGACGTCCTCGTCGGCGATGTCACCCTCGTAGGTGACCTCGACACCTTCGATGCGGCCCTCGAGGAGCTGGGCGGCGACCTTTCCCGCAGTCTCGGCGAGGCCGATGTACGGTTCGATGCGGGGGAACGCGCTCTCGTCGACCGAGGGTGCGTTCAGGGCGTTCATGACGGGTTCGCCCTCGAGTGCGGCGACGACCTGCTCTGCGGTGGAGGTGGCGACGTTCTCCTGGGCGGCCTCCGTCGACGCGCCGAGGTGGGGCGTGACGATCACGTCGTCGACGCCCAGCAGTGGCGAGCCCTCCGGCAGGGGTTCCTCGGCGAAGACGTCGAGCGCCGCGCCCTCGAGGGTGCCGTCCTCGACCTTCCGGGCGAGGGCCTCCTCGTCGACGATGCCGCCGCGGCCGACGTTGACCAGGTAGCCGCCCTCGAGCATCTCGAGTTCGTCGTCGCTGATCATGCCCTCCGTCTCGGGGGTCAGCGGCGTGTGGATGGTCAGGAAGTCGGCACGCTCGAGACAGTCCTCGAGTTCGACGAGTTGGGCCCCGAGGCGATCGGCGCGTTCCTGGCTGATGTACGGGTCGAACGCGACCAGATCCATCCCCAGCGAGTCGAGTTTCTTTGCGACCTCCTGGCCGACGCGGCCGAGGCCGACGATGCCCAGCGTCTTGCCGTTGAGTTCGGCACCGAGGTAGTCGCTTTTCGCCCACTCGCCGCCCTTCAGGCGGACGTGCGCCTGCGGGATCGAGCGAGCGGCTGCGAACGTCATCGCGACGGTGTGTTCGGCCGCCGCGCGGACGTTGCCCTCCGGCGCGTTGGCGACGATGACGCCCTCGTCCGTGGCGGCGTCGATGTCGATGTTGTCGACGCCGATCCCGGCGCGGCCGACGATGACGAGGTCGTCGGCCGCCTCGAGCACCTCTCTCGTGACTTCGGTTCCAGAACGGACGATCAGCGCGTTCGCGTCGGCGACTGCCTCGAGGAGGTCCGCTCCCTCGAGTTCGTAGCCAGTTTCGACTTCGTGGCCGGCGTCGCGGAGTACGTCGAGACCCGCATCTGCGATGGGGTCTGTGACGAGCACCTTCATGCGCGAGACAATCGGATGGAACGGGTAAACCCTTCCGTTGTCGCCGTGGCCGGCAAAAACTACCTCCTCGACGGCCGGTAGCGCATGCGACGCGCTCGGGTCGTCAACCTCGCTCCGGAACGCGTGATCGGTCGGTCGATTCGGTGTCACCTGCAACTCGGCAGCGGCGATCCGTTCACCCGTCGACGATCACTCACCGTCGGGAAATGCCTGGTGCCAGAGCCCCAGTGCGATGACCACCAGTACGAACGCGGCCAGCCCGGCGACGGTCGACGCCGCGTCCGGCATACCGGGTGCGACCGTCGTCACGACGATCGACAGGATCGCCACGCCGACGAGGGTGGCCGCGCCCACCGCAAGCCGTCGATCCATCGGCTCGAGGGCGACCGCCTCGAGAGGCAACTCGAGGGCGTCGACGGCCCGTCCGGGATCGGCGAAGGGACCGAGGAGTCGGTTTCGCTCCGGTTCGTCTCGGGTCGTCGTCTGGATCGTCCGCGTGCCGAGCAGTCGATCGGTAAACCGGTCGTTCGCCATCGTCACGTCCCGGAGGTCCTCGACGCGCGTCGACCACTGTGGCTCCTCGACGAGCCAGTCGTAGGCGACGAGGTGCTCCCCGCGGCGCTGGTACTCGAGCGTGCCGTAGACGAGGAAGTAGACCACTACCTGGACGCCGACTGCCGCCGCTATCAGGACGACCAGCGCGACCACGCCGAGGGGGACGACAGGCGACGACTCGAGCAGACCCGCAAGCGAGAGGACGACGGGAGCCCAGACGAGGCCGGCGATCGGAAGGTATCCGACGCCCCGCGTGGCCGCCCGGAAGAGGGCGTTGCGGACGACCGCGCTCCGGTCGGGCCGAACGCGTCCGGTCGGTGCCGCCGAAGGCACGCGGACGGACGCTTCGGAATCGTCTGGTTCCGACGGCCCGGCGAACCACGCGATGAAGCGACTCGGCTCGTCGTCCGCGCGGTTCGTGCGATGGGCTGCCCACTCGACGAGAAGTTTCAGGCCGACGACGAACACGAGCATGCCCGTCGAACCCAGCGCGACGCCGAGCGTCCCCACGACGAAGATCAGCACGAAGACCTGCCGGGCGGCGGTCTCGACGGCCGCGTACGGGGAGACGCGCTCGTACTGTCGCCGCCGACGGTACTGCCCGTCGAGTTCCACGAGCTGGCCGACGAAGAGCGCGCCGACGCTCGCCAGCACCGAGGTGCTGAGGAGTTCCGGTCCGACGTCGGCGATCGCGAGCAAGAAGAGCCCGAAGAACAATCCGTAGAGGGGCGTCACGTAGAGGACGACGAGGGCAAACGGCACGTTCCGGATGAAGATCGGCGGCAGCCACGCGACCGGCTGGACGCTGCCGCGTTTTTCGGCCAGCCGGGAGTCCGACAGAGTCAGGACGCCGCTCTCCCGGTCCGACGGGGGCCGTCGCTGGGCGAACAGCGCCTTCACGCTCGCCAGCAGCAGCGACAGCAGGACCTCGAGACCGTAGACGAACACGAGCACGGTCGGCTCCCACTCGAGCCAGACGACGCCGGGAAGCGGCAGGAGGTTCGCGAGCAAGACCGGCACGAAAGCGGTCCGGTCGTCTCCGTCGGGCGGACGCAGGGACATCATTGCGCTTCGATTCGGCCGACGTATCGATGACAGGTAACGGAACCGATTCGATCAGCAGGACAACCGGTCAGATCGTGATCATCGCCGCGCCGACGACGATCAGGCCGGCACCCGCGACCACACCTTTCGTCACGCGCTCGAGGTCGCGCAGGAGGACGGCCGCGAAGACGACGGTGAAAAGCGGGGCGGTCGCCACCAGGGGATCGACGATAGCGATCCGCCCGTCCTCGAGGCCGAGGGCGGCCATCAGTGAGACCATGGCGACGGTCGTCAGCAGACCGCTGCCGGCGAAGTAGGCGTACGTCTCGCGGGGCATCGAGAGCACGTCGTCGCGCCCGAAGGCGACGACGTAGGCCACGAGCGCGACGAGACCCGCCGTCTCGTTGAGCGCGACGGCCTCGAGCGGGGAGATCGGCGACTCGAGCATGCCGTAGCGGCGGGCGACGTTGGCGACGGCGAACGTGGCCGCGGCGGCGATCGGCCACGCCAGGTCGCGGGGCCGCCAGCCCTCGAGGTCGCCACCTTTCGAGACGGCGAGCAGGGCGAGTCCGGCGACGAGGATCACGATGCCGGCGGCCGTCAGCGGGCCGAGCGGTTCGCCGAGAACGACCAGCGCGATCAGCGTCGCGAAAAGCGGTCGCGAACTCAGGATGGCGCTGTTGAGACTTGCGCCGACTCTGTCGACGCCGACGAAGATGACGATCCGGCCGAGTGCGGTGCCGATCACGCCGGCGAAGACGAAGACGGCGAGGACCTCGAGGGCGAGTCCCGCGAACGCGCCCCGGCCGTAGAAGACGGCGATGACGAGCCAGTAGATCGGCGAGTCGACGAGTACGACGACCAGCGACGCCTGCACCGAGCCGCCGCCGGCGGCCATACCGCGTTTGTCGAACACCGGCGCGAACCCCCAGAGGACGGCGGGAACGAGCGCGAGCGCGAGCACCTCGAGCGTGGCGCTCACGATACCACCTCGAGCGAGAATCCCATCGAACGGACCGAACGGACGGCGATCACGTCGTAGCCAACAGTGGAGTCGCCCGCAGCAAAGCGGTTGTGGTGTCAGATCGTGACAGGAGTGTGGTACCGCGGTCGACGACTCGCGTCGTTCCCGCGGCGTGAGGTGGGCCCACGGGCATTATTGCGCTCCGAGACGTGCGGTTTCGTATGTACGATCGGATTCTCCTGCCGACCGACGCCGACGAAGGGACCGAGCGAGCGATCGACCACGCGATCGAGGCCGCCGACCACTACGACGCCGAACTCCACCTCCTGTACGTCGTCGACAGCGACGTCTACTCGTCGTACACGGGCGACGAGTACGTCCACGAGTTCGAGGGGCTGGAGTCGGCCCTCGAGCAGGAAGGCGAGGAGGCGCTCGAGGACATCGCAGACCAGGCCCGCGAGGCGGGTCTCGAGCCGGTCGTCGCGGTTCGTCACGGGCGGCCACACGAGGAGATCCTCGCGTACGCCGACGACGAGGACGTCGACCTGCTGGTGATGGGCTCGAAAGAACGGCCCGGCGAGTACCGTCGCCTGCTGGGCAGCGTCACGGAACGGATCGCACGGCTGGCCTCGCGGCCGGTGACGATCGTCAAGACGCCGGTCGAGGAGTGACGAGCGGAAACCTGAACTGGTTTATTCTCCCGGCCGAAAGCCGGAGGCGATGACACTCGTCGCCTTCGACTTCGACGGGACGCTTTCGGACTCCGAGATGACCGTACTGCTCGGCGAACGGATCGACGTCGCCGAGGACATGGCCGAGATTACGGAACGTGCGATGAACGACGAGATCGGCTACGCCGAGAGCCTGCGCGAGCGGGCCGCCCTGCTCGAGGGACTGCCAGAGTCTGAGGCACGAGTCGCCTACGACCGCGTCGAACTGCGGCCGGGTGCGGCCGACCTCATCGAGACGCTGAACGACGCCGGCGTCACGACCGCCATCCTGACAGGCGGGTTCGAGCAGGGCGTCGAGGCGGCCCTGGAAAGTGAAGGCGTTTCGGTCGATCACATCGTCTCGAACCGGCTGCCGATCGAGGCTGACGTCCTGACGGGCGACGTCGAGGGGTCGCTGATCGAGGGGACGAAAGACGACGCCCTCGAGGAACTGGCCGCCGACGTCGACGTTCCGATGGCCGAAACCGTCGCCGTCGGCGACGGTGCCAACGACCTGCCGATGCTCGAGGTCGCCGGCCTGTCGATCGGGTTCGCGCCGAAACCGGCGGTCGAACCCCACTGCGAGATCGTCGTCACGTCGATGGCGGAACTTCACGACGTGCTCGTCGAAGACGGGATTCTCGACAGCAAGTAACGAATCGTACTCACGACCATCGCGTTCTCGAGACGATAGCCACGCGCGGATTGTCAGCACAACGATCGCTTTTCGATACCGAGAGAGTTTTTACTCACTACCGAGTTACTACTGATGATGATGTGGCAAGACCTCGTGTTCCTCGTCGGAAGCAGCCTGTCGATCGTCTTTCTGGCCCCGACCCTGCGGGATCGGACCGCACGGGTCCCGCTCGGAACGAGTCTCCCGTCGATGGGGATCGGCGGCGTGTACGCGTTCACGTTTTCCACGCTCGGGATGTCCTTCTCCGCGGCCGGGGCGGCCGCCGCCGCGACGATGTGGTCGCTGATCGCCCTCTACCGCTCGCCGGGTGCACAGTCGCCGGTCCTGACTCGCCGCGACGACGTCGTCCTCTTCGGCAACGATGCGTTGCGGTGGGCGAAACGACTCGTTGTCGGCTCGAGTGTGCGAAACCAGTACGAGTACGACCGGGCCGAGTACGGACAGTCAGCCGACTGATCGCCGACCATCGGACTCGAGGCATCGATCGCTCGATCAGAACGTCTCGCCGACCTCCGGGGCGTACTCCTCCGGCGCGACGTCGACGACCCGCTCGTCGTGGAGCGTCGTAAAGAAGAACGCGTCGCTGACGTAGTACTCCTCGAGCGCCGGACGCGCGACGACGTCCATCACTGCCGGCGACGCCGGCTCGTCGGGGGTCAAAAGCAGCGAGAAGTTGTGCCCGGTGAGGCCGAGGTCGGCGTAGTACTCGAGGACGTTCTCGAGGCCGGCGGCGAGGTCGCCGACGACCTCGGCGTTCGGGTCAGGAATCCCCGTAACGTCGGTGACGCCGGCGACGTGCCACTGGTGGGCCGGCGCGAACGGCGCGATCCACTCGACGTCGCCGGTCGACCCGACGTGTCGGAGCCCCGATCGCTCCTCCTCGAGCAGCTCCGCCCAGTAGGTTCGGTCGTGGTCGTCGTAGTACTCGCGTTCTCGCCGGGCGATCCGGCGCACCTCGTTCGTCCCGCGGTCGTCGGCCATCGTCTGGAGATGCGGGTGGACGACACTGCTGCCGGCGGACGGCAGCAGGTTCATGTTGATCGACGCGAACGAGACCTCGTCGTCGTGGGCTGTGACCGCCTGGAGGTACTCGAGTGCGCAGGCGAGGCCGTCCTCGAGGACGTCGGCGGTGAACTCGTCGAGCGGTTTGACGTGGTCTTCGGTGAGTACGACGACGTTCGAGTGTTTCGCGTACGGGAACAGGTTGGGGAAGGAGACGGCCTCGCCGACCGAGCCGCGGTCGACGCCGACGAAGTCCGGATAGGTCGGCGTCGCCTCCTGGACGCTGTCCGGACAGAAGAAACAGCCCTCGCCGTCGGCGAACGTCTCGAGGTCGACGGGCTCGTCCGGCCGCGGGAAGACCTCCGGAACGATCCGGGTCTGTCGATCCGTCAGCGGGTCCTCGCGGATCTCGATCTCGACCGTGTCCAGTTCGAACTCCTCGAGTGGACTGTGAAAGCGGGCCTCCTGGACGGTGCTGTCGTACTCGATCGGCATGGTACGTGTCGCTTCGACAACCGTCACCAAAAAACGACTCGTCGATTTGTCGGGAAGTCGGCGAGTGGGGTCACTTCGAGAAGAGACTCGCGTGAACGGGCGCGAAGCAGTCGTCGTCGGCGTCGGCCGGTCGCGTGTCGGTGATCGCCCGACCGCCGAGTCCCTCGGCGAGCAGCGTGGATAGCGGCGGCCCGACCTTCTCGGGTTCGACGAGGAAGGCGTCGTGGCCGTGATCGGACTCGACGACGTGGTGGGCGACGTCGACGTCGACCTCGCGACACGACTCGGCGAGGGCGTCGGCCTGTTCGACCGTGAAGTGCCAGTCGCCGGTAAACGAGAGGAGGAGGAGTTCGCCCTCGAAGGCGGCGAGCGCGTCGGCGTCGGACTCGTAGCCAGCCGAGAGGTCGAAGTCGTCCATCGCCCGGGTCAGATAGAGGTAGCTGTTGGCGTCGAAGCGGTCGGTGAACTTCTCGGCCTGGTAGTCGAGGTAGGACTCGACCTCTCGATAGGGGAAGAAGGCGGCTGCGGGGTCCGGGGGCTCGTCTCGGACCGTCTCGCGGCCGGCCGACCGGCGACCGAACTTCCGGGCCATCGACGACTTCGAGAGGTACATCACGTGGCCGATCTGGCGCGCTCGAGCCAGCCCCTCCTCGGGTTCCGGCCCGCCGTAGTAGTGGCCGTCGTTCCAGTTCGGGTCGCCGGTGATCGCGCGACGGGCGATGGTGTCGAGCGCGAGACACTGGGCGTCGAGTCGCGGTGCGGCCGCGACCACGGCGGCCCGGTCGACGTCGTCCGGGTAGCGCCGAAGCCAGTCCAGGACGTTCATGCCACCGACGCTCCCGCCGACGACGGCGTGGAGGCGGCCGACGCCCAGTTCGTCGAGCAGTCGCCGCTGGGCGCGGGTCCAGTCGCCGACGGTCACGGGCGGGAAGTCGGTGCCGTATGGTTCGCCCGTCTCGGGGTTCGTGCTGGCGGGGCCGGTCGTCCCGTAACACGACCCGGGGACGTTCGCACAGATCACGTAGTACTCCGTCGTGTCGACCGCCTTGCCGGGGCCGACGACGTCGCCCCACCAGGCGCGGGCCTGTCCCGCCGTGTCGTCGCCGGCGTCGGGCCGGCGCGCGACGTGCGAACTGCCGGTCAGGGCGTGACAGACCAGCACCGCGTTCGTCCCGTCGAACTCGCCGTACGTTTCGTAGGCCACCTCGAGCGTGGGGATCGACTCGCCACACTCGAAGGTGAACTCGCCGAGGTCGGCTACGTCTCTGGTCGTCACGTTCGGGTCACCTCCGGTCGCATCGTCAGGATCGCCCCTCCGTCGATGTCGTCGCCACGTCGATGGCGTTCTCGAGGTCGGCCAGTATGTCTTCCGGATCCTCGATGCCGACCGAGAGCCGAACGAGGTCGGGTGTCACGCCTGCCTCCTCCTGTTCTTCGGGGGTAAGCTGGCCGTGGGTCGTGCTCGCGGGGTGGATGACGAGCGTCTTCGCGTCGCCGATGTTCGCGAGGAACGACGCGACCTCGACGTTCTCGCAGACGGCCTTTCCAGCCTCGTATCCCCCCTCGAGTCCGAAGGCGATCATCCCGCCGTAGTCCTCGAGGTAGCGCGAGGCGTCGTCGTGGGTGGGATGGGAGTCGAGGCCGGGGTAGGTGACCCACGCGACGTCCTCGTGGTCGTCGAGGTAGTCGGCGACGACGGCGGCGTTCTCGCAGTGTCGCTCCATCCGCAGGGGCAGCGACTCGAGACCCTGCAGCGTCTGCCAGGCGTCGAACGGCGACTGCTGGTTGCCGAGACTGCGCAGTGACCGGAACCGGGCCGCGGCCGCAAACGGCGCGTCGGCGAAGTCCCGCGAGAAGTCCACGTCGTGGTAGGCGTCGTTCTGGCCGGCGATCTCCTCGTAGCCGTGTTCGCCCCAGGGAAACGAGCCACCGTCGACGAGGATCCCGCCGACGGTCGTCCCCGAACCGTGGATCCACTTCGTCGTGGACTCCCAGACCACGTCCGCACCGTGCTCGAGCGGCCGACACAGCGCTGGCGTCGCGAACGTGTTGTCGACGACCAGCGGGACGCCCTCGTCGTGGGCGATCTCGGCGACGCGCTCGAGGTCGGGCGTCACGAGCGACGGGTTGCCGATCGTCTCGACGTGGACGAACGCGGTGTCCGAATCGATCGCCTCCTCGTAGGCGTCGTACTCGAGCGTGGGGACGAACCGCGCCTCGACGTCGCGTCGAGAGGCGGTCTTCGCGAAGTAGGCCGTCGTCCCGCCGTACGTGTCGGTCGAGCAGACGACGTTCTCACCCGCCTTCGCGAGGAGCAGCGTCGCCGAGTCGAGCGCGGCCATGCCACTCGCCGTCGCGACCGCACCGGCCCCGCCCTCGAGCGTCGCGAGTCGATCCTCGAGGGTCTCGACCGTCGGGTTGCTGATTCGCGAGTAGATGTGGCCCTCGCCCTCGAGGGCGTACAGCTCTGCCGCGGCGTCGGCGCTCTCGAAGACGTAAGAGGTAGACTGGTAGATCGGCGGCGCCATCGCGCCCGTCGCGGGATCCGGCGACTGTCCGGCGTGGACGCTTCTGGTCCCGAAGCCCCGCCTCGACTCCGGAACGTGTTCTTCGTCGCGCTCGTCCTCACTCATGTTTTGTGTGCATAACTCACCCAGATTCTTATGACTGGCAGTAACGGCAAAATCCGCAGTCCGTGCCAGCTACCCGCACGAATCGGGGCCGTTCGCTCGAGTGGCGCGATCGTCGAACGGGCGGCACAGACGAACGGTTTGATACGTTCGGACGTCCAACGGCCGATCGTGCACTCGAGTAACCGCGACCGGGTCGTCCTCGCCGCCGTCGTCTTCGCGGTGTTGTTCTCGCAGGTGTTGCTCTACCCGGGCGTGGCGACGCTGGTCGAGGCACTGGGCGCAGACGTCGCGACGTCGCCGCTCGCCGAGACGGCGCTGTCGGCGAGCATGTGGTTTCTCGTCGCCGAGTTCGCCGCCTACGTCGCGTTCGTCGGCGTCTGGGGCGTCGCGAGCGACGTGACCGGCCGCCGGACGTCGTTTATCGTCTCCGGCGCGTTCGCGGGCGCAGTCGGCTACACCGCCCTCGCCGTCTCGCCGTCGATCCTGTCGCTCTCGTTCGAGGGCGTCCTCCTGCTTCGGGTCCTGCAGGGAGCGATGACGATCGGCGCGTTCTCGCTGACGATGACGATGCTCATGGACCTCGAGGGCGGCCACGGGAAGAACATGGGTGCGGCGGGCATCGCCATCGGCCTCGGGGCCGCACTCGGCGCACCCGTCGGCGGCCAGCTGACGGGGATCGATCCGCTCGCACCGCTTTTCGTCGCCGCCGGCCTGCTCGTCGGCGTCGGCCTGCTGGTCTCGACCGTCCCCGACCGCGCGCCCAGCGATCGGCGCACGGCTCGAGCCGTCGTCGACGGCCTCCGTCGGCGGCCGGTGCTGACGATCCCGTACGCGTTCGGCTTCGTCGATCGCCTGACAGCCGGCTTTTTCGCGCTCGTGGGGACGCTGTACTTCCAGGACGCCTTCGAACTCGACGCCGCCGGCACCGGCCTCATGCTCGCGTGCTTTTTCGCCCCCTTCGCCCTCCTGCAGTACCCGCTTGGCGTCCTCTCGGATCGGGTCGGTCGCGTCGTGCCGATCGTCGTCGGCTCGTTGCTGTACGGCGTCGGCATCCTGGGCGTCGGCGCGTCGCCGACGATCCCCGTCGCCGCCGTCGCGATGATCGCCGTCGGCGTCCTCGGCGCGCTCGTCGCCCCCGCGACGATGGCGCTCGTGTCCGACCTCGCCGACGACGGGGAACGCGGGGTCGCGATGGCCGGCTTCAACCTCGCCGGTAGCCTCGGCTTCCTCGGTGGCTTTCTCGTCGGCGGCACCGTCGCCGACGCCTACGGCTACGAGGCCGCCTTTCTCGTCGTCGGCGGCCTCGAGATCGCCATCGCGCTCGTGGCCGCCCCCGCGTTCGTCCGCCTCTCGCTCGAGCGTTCGACGACGTTCGCCCTCGACGAACGAGAGGGCAAGGACGTGTGAGCGAGACGGCCACAGAAACGACAGGAAAACAGACATTCACGTGCTGATTACTTTTAATCGGCCGCGTCGGATCCGCGATCGTGACGCGAACTCGAGCAGTGTCTCGGCGGACGGTGGTGCTCGCAGGACTTGCAACATCGACGGCGCTCGTCGCCGGGTGTCTGAGCGACGGTGGTGGCAGCGGTACCGTCGGGGACGGTGGTGACGACAGTGACGATACCAACGGCGGCGACGATGGAGCTGACGACGGGAGCAAGACCGGGGACGGCAACGCTGACGACGACAGCGACACTGACAATGTCGACGACGGCGACGACCGGGCGGTTCCCGACGACGTCGACGCGTACCTGACCGAAAACGACGCGAACCTGTACGACGGCGCGCTGGCCGATCACACCGGCGACGACGACGTCACGGTCGCAGTCGGGGCCGGCAGACGTGGCTACGCGTTCGATCCTGCCGCGATGCGCATCGACGCGGGGACGACGGTCGTCTGGGAGTGGACCAGCGACGGTGGCGCTCACAACGTCGCCAGCAGCGACGAGTCCGACGTCGAGTTCCGGAGTGGCGCCCCCGTCGGTGAGGCCGGCCACACCTACGAGAAGACGTTCGACCAGCACGGGACTGTGCTGTACTACTGCGAGGTCCACGAGGAGATCGGCCACCACGGCGCGATCGTCGTCGAGGGTGAGACCGACGGCGACGAGACCGCTGGCTAGGCGGTCACGCGACACGAGGAGTCACTCTCGGACCAGTCACGAGAACGACGTCGACGACGGCAGCGATCGTCGGCCAGGAGAACTCTTCTCTACACAATTATTACCATACGTAGAGCTATCGTTGTTATGTGGTACCAATTATCGTCAAATTTTGGCGTTTCAAGCCCCAGAAATGGAGAATAGCAAGATAGAAGTAGTGACACACTCCTTCGTAATAACATGAACGTCGATAGAGACATCTTGCTCTTCGTCGCGCTCGCAGTCGTCTGGGGGAGCGCCTTCACGGCGATCGAGGTCGGACTCGAGACGCTGCCACCGCTGCTGTTCGCCGCGTTCCGGCTCGACGTCGCCGCCGTGGCGTTCGCGGGGGCCGTCGTCGCGGTCGGCTTCCCGTGGCGACCACAGACGCGTGCGGACGTCCTCCAGATCGTCGCCGGAGGCGTCCTGCTCTTCGGTGCCCACTTCGCACTGCTGTTTCTCGGCCAGACGTACGTCTCGAGTGCCGTCGGCGCGATCGTCCTCAGCCTGACGCCGGTCGTGACGCCGCCGATCGCACTCGCCGTCCTCCCGCGCGAGGAGATCCGCGCGCCCGCCGTGGTCGGCCTGCTGCTCGGCCTGGCCGGCGTTACCGTCATCGCCGTCAGCGGCGGAGCGCTCGACGGACGGGCGATCGGCGTCGCACTCCTGTTCGCTGCGGCGCTGGTCTTCGCCGTCGGGTCGGTGCTCACCGAACGACTCGAGGGGACGCTGCCGATCATCTCCTTGCAAACGTGGGCGATGGCCGGCGGTGCCCTCGTCTTGCACGCCCTGAGCGCCGTCCACCCCGCCGAGTCGATCGCCGCCGTCGAACCGACGCTCGCCGCCGTCGGCGCGCTGGCGTACCTGTCGCTCGTCTCGACGGCCGGTGGCTTCTTCGCCTACTTCGTCTTGCTCGAGCGCATCGGCGCGACGGAACTCAGCCTGATCAACTACGCCGTCCCCGTCGTCGCGGCGGTCGTCGGCTGGATCGCACTCGGCGAGTCGCTGACTGCGGCGACGGTCGCCGGGTTCGCGCTGATCCTGCTGGGCTTTGCCCTGTGCAAGATCGACGCGCTCTGGAGCGTCGTCGCACCGGTCGTCGGTGCCGGCCCACACCGATCGTCCGCCGAGACGGACGGCGTCGTGGTAGACGGGAACGTCTACGTCTCGGGCGACGACGACGCGAACCGATCGTCGGGGTCGCCGGCGTCGGCCGACTAGCTCGAGTCGGTTTCAGCGTTCACGACGTTCGAAACGATCTGAACGCGATCTAACGGTTTGAACTGCCGCGGACCTTATCTCCGACTGTCGCCTCCGAACGACTGTATGACGAAAACGACAGTCACGATGCTCGTCGTACTGCTCGCCGGCCTCGCGCTCGCGACGGGACCGGTCGCCGCACAGCCGGGCGACGCTGGTCCATCCGAGTTGCCCTCGGCCGTCCCCGACTTCGTCTCGAGTCTGCTCGACGACGTCTCTGACGTCGGCGGACGCGCCCTCGCCGACGTCGGTTCGCTCGTCGAGCGCGTGACGCCCGACGGCGTCCCGGGTCTCGAGAACGTACCGGCGTTCGAGTGAGCGGCAGTTCGTCGACGACCGTCGCCGACCCGCTCTCGGTACGGCATCAAAAGTACCATACCCCCCCGCGACCCAGTGGACCGTACTCAGGTGATTCCGTGACCGAGAAACGCGAATACAGAGACGACTACCCCGACAAGACGCTGTACATCCCGGGTCCGACCGAGGTGCGTGAGGACGTCGTCGAGGCGATGTGCGAGCCGATGTTCGGCCACCGCATGGACCGCATGACGGACCTCTACACGACCATCGTCGAGGACACGAAGGAGTTCCTCGACACCGACAACGACGTCGTCGTCCTCACTGGGTCGGGGACCGAGTTCATGGAGAGTTCGATCCTCAACCTCGTCGACGAGAACGTCCTCGTGACGACCTGCGGGAGCTTCAGCGAGCGCCAGGCCAACGTCGCCGAACGCCTCGGCAAGACCGTCGACACCCTCGAGTACGAGTGGGGCCAGGCGGTCAAACCCGAGGACGTCCGCGAGACCCTCGAGACGAGCGACACCGACTACGACGTCGTCACCTGCGTGATGAACGAGAGTTCGACCGGCGTCCGAAACCCCGTCGAGGAGATCGGCGACGTCGTCGCCGAGTACCCGGACACCTACTTCGTCGTCGACGCCGTCTCGTCGCTGGGCGGCGACTACGTCGACATCGACGCCCACGGCATCGACGTCATCTTCACGTCGGTCCAGAAGGCGTTCGCCATGCCGCCGGGACTCGGGGTCTGCGTCGTCAGCGAGGACGCCTACGAGCGCGAACTCGAGAAGGATTCGGCGTCGTGGTACGGCGGCTTCCAGCGGACGCTCGACTACTACGACCGGAAAGGACAGACCCACTCCACGCCGGCGATCCCGATCATGCTCGCGTATCGAAAACAGATGAAACACATGCTCGAGGAAGGCCACGAGGCCCGCGACCAGCGCCACCGGGAGATGGCCGAGTACACCCGCGAGTGGGCCCGCGAGCACTTCGCGATGTTCCCCGAGGAGGGCTACGAATCCCAGACGGTCGCCTGCATCGAGAACACGCAGGGCATCGACGTCGCCGAAACCATCGAGGCCGTCTCCGAGGAGTACGACATGGTCTTCTCGAACGGCTACGGCTCACAGCTCGGCGAGAAGACGTTCCGCATCGGCCACATGGGCGAACACGACCTCGAGTCGATTAAGGCGCTGACCGACGCCATCGAAGACGTCGCCGGGCTCTGACCGTCCTCGAAAACGCGAACTCGAGGAAACCCTCGGACGAGCGGCCGGAACGTCGTCACGAGCGCGACTGCGTCGGCGCCGTGACGAGATGACGCTATTTCACTGGAACGACTATATTGTTCTCGACCCCACAGAGCGGTGGGTTACTCGACGATTTTCATGCTGACCAGGACGGTCGGGATGACGACGGGAATCGTCAGTATCGCACCGCTGATGACCACGAACGGGGCGACAGATTGAACGGGATAGGTGAGAACGTCGACCGTCATCCAGTTGACGACGTTTACCGTTACAGAATACGACACGGCCGCGAGCAGCACGATCACGCTGAACGTTACCGTCACCACGCTGACGACGTGTTGCGCAGATCGGCCGCCGGTTTCCGTCTCCGTTTGTACACTCATGCTGTATTGATCTCCACGGTATTGTGCTATCCGCACACGGTTAAATGACCCGAATTTATATCTCTAATAGAGATATGACTATTGTGCATATCCAGGGGCCAGTAACCATCACGGGACGAGTCACGGCGGAGTCGCCCGTCGCGTTTCGGCCAGTCGCCGAGCACCCCGGCGACTGGTACCTCGAGCGTCCGGTCGACGAGACGGTCGGGACTCGAGGACGTGAACCGCCGGTAGAACGATCCCGTCTCGGACGATGGAACGAAACGAGCCACAGCCCAATCGCACGTGACCGATCGAAAATGGGGCCGGCAGTCACTCGAGGTAAAACGGAGGGGCGCTCGGGCAGCTCAGGGAATCAGCTGCTCGCCGTCGTCGTCGTAGATCGTGATCGCGTCGACCGGGCAGGTCCGGGCGGCGAACTTCGCGTCTAGCTCGGCGTCCTCGGGTACGTTGCGGACGAAGACGCCGTCCTCGACCTCCTCGCTGTCCTCGAGGACCGCCTTCCCTGCGGACTTGTCCTCCTCGAAGGCGTCCCACTCGGCGACACACTGGTACATCCCGATGCAGGTCTCCCGGTCGAACTCGACTTTCATACTCGAGGGTTCGAACGATCGGCGTAAATCCTTGACGGACGGGGTCGTGTTATGTGTTATACGGAACCAAATGTCAGCGCCGTTTTACAATCAGGTGGACCGTCCAGTCGCGTATGCGATCGACCGAGGACGGGCACGCCGATCCGCTCGGACGCGCGATGTACGACTACCAGCGCGGCGACCAGGGGACGTTGACCTACCGCGACGGTGCCGCAGTGCGCGACGGCCACGTCGAGGAGTACTACTTTCAGCCGCCATCGGAGTGGGCCGACGCGACGGTGTCGCTGCTCGAGCGACTCGCGGCCGCCGACGGACCGGTGCTCGACGTGGGATGTGGCACGGGTCAGCACGCCCTGTGGTGGCAAGAACGCGGCGTCGACGTCGTCGGCGTCGACGTCAGCCCCTGGGCAGTGGCGGCCGCCCGCGAACGTGGCGTCGAGGCCGTTTCGATCGCGAACATGTTCGCCCTGCCGTTCGAACGCGACGCGTTCGGATCGCTTTACGCCGGCGGGACGCAACTCGGCCTCGCCGGGTCGCTCGCGGGGATCGGCGACCTCCTCGCGGAGTTCGCCCGCGTCACCGACGGCGAGGCCGTCGCCGTGGTCGACAACTACGATCCGACCGGCCTCGAGGAGTCGTTTTTCGGCTACCGACCAGATCCGCGCGAGGGCGTCGCCCACCGGTGTTTCCACTTCGAGTACGAGTTCGAGACCGACGACAGCGAGCGAGTTTGCGAGGTCGGGAAGTCGCTGCACTTTCTTTTGTGTTCGCCCGACCGCCTCCGCGAGGCTGCCATCGCCACGCCGTGGACGGTACGCGACGTCGTCGGTGGCGACGGCCACTACAGGGCGGTCCTGACGAAAGCGAACGAGAGAAACGGTCGATAGCGAGACGGGGTGACGGTTCCAGCCGGCACCTCGAGCGAGGCAGTCGCGTATCGGCGGTCCACGTTCGTCGCTTCGTCCAGCCGTCTTTCTCGACTGCGAGAGTGGGCGTGATCGACGGCCGAACGCTTTTGCCGCCGTTGAGCGAATCCAGTGGACGAATGGTCGCCCTCTCGTTCGGCGTGCTGGTCGCCGTCGCCATCGTCACCTGCCTGTTCATGGCGTGGGTCCTCGGGGCCAACAGCAACTCGCCGCCGTTCGCGCCGGCGATCGGAGCGAACGCGATCTCGACGATGCGCGCGGCGTTCGTCATCGGCCTCCTGGCGGCGGCGGGTGCGCTCATGCAGGGCGGGAGCATCTCCGAGACGATCGGCGCGGACCTCATCGACGGGGTGGCGATCACTCCGCTTGCAGCCACCGCCGGGCTGTTGACCGCGGCCACGTTCATGGCGGTCGGGATCTACACGCGCTATCCCATTCCGGCGGCGTTCGCGACGACGGGGGCGATGGTGGGCGTCGGACTCGGCCTCGGCGGCGATCCCGCGTTCGACACCTACCGCAGGCTGGGGACGTTCTGGCTGCTGGTCCCGTTCATGTCCGGCGGCCTCGCCTACGTCACCGCGGTCGTCCTCCGGCGCGACGACGTCCCCGAGTCGGTCAGCATTCCGGCGCTCGCCGGCCTCGTCGGGGCGATCCTCGCGAACGTCCGCCTCGGCGTCATTCCCGCCCCCGACGCGGCCCAGGGGACACTCGCCGGCTTCCTCTCGCGTCAGCTTGGAAACGGCCCTGCGCTCACCGACGGCGTCGACCTCGGGATAGTCCTCGTGACGCTCGGGGCAGGCCTGGTGAGCGCCTACCTGGTTCGCAAACAGGTCCTCGTCTCCGCCGAACGGGGAATCCGGTCGTTCCTGCTCGTACTCGGCGGGATCGTCGCGTTCTCCTCCGGCGGCTCGCAGGTCGGCCTCGCGACCGGGCCACTCGAGAACCTCTTTCGAACGCAACTCGGCCTGCCGACGACGCTTCTGCTCGCGATCGGCGCGGCCGGCATCCTCGCCGGTGCGTGGATGGGTGCGCCGCGGCTGTTACAGGCCACGTCCAGGGAATACGCCCAGCTCGGTGCCCGGCGCTCGATCGCGGCGCTCGTTCCCGGGTTCGTCATCGCCCAGCTCGCGATCGCGCTCGGGATCCCCATCTCGCTCAACAACATCGTCCTCTCGGGCGTGATCGGTGGCGGGCTGGCAGCGGGGTCTGCCGGCGTCTCCCGCCGGAAAATCGGCTTTACGGTCGCCTTCTGGCTGCTCACGCTCGGCTCGTCGATCGCCGTCGGGTTCGCCCTCTATCGCGCGTTCGCGACGGTCGTCGGCTAAGCGGCGAGCGTCACTCGAGTACCGTCACGGGAACCGGCGTCCGGTCGACGAGGGTCGCCGCGATCCCGCGGCCGAGAACCCGACGGAGGAGCCACGACGACTCCCGCCCGCGCACGACGACGTGATCGAACCCGCCCTCGGTGGCGAACCGCGGGACGACGGTCCCGGGCCGTCCCTCGGCCGTGACGATTCGCACGCGGTCGGCGGCGTCGACCGACTCGACGAGTGCCGCCGCACGCTCTCGCGTCTGTGCGGTCCGTTCGTCGTGTCGCTCGAGGACACCGCCCTCGCTCAGCGGCGCGTCGAGCGGCGTGACGACGGCCAGCACCGTCACGTCGGCGTCGGGAAAGTTCTCGAGTGCGTACTCGAGTGCCTCCTCCTCGCGGGGGCGGCCGAGCGTGGGAACGAGGACACGGTCCGGATCGACCATGACATCCACTTCGCGTGACCGTCCCAAGGGCCTATCGCCGGTCGAGCGACAGTTTAAACCGCAAGACGAGAAAAGAGGGAGTGATGAACGTCGAGGAGCTGTCGGGGCTGCCGCCCGGGGCCGTCTCGCACTTCCAGGACGAGGGGATCGAGGAGCTCTACCCGCCACAGGCCGCGGCGGTCGAGTCGGGGATCCTCAAGGGCGAGAACCTCGTCGCCGCCGTGCCGACGGCGAGCGGCAAGACGATGATCGCCGCCCTCTCGATGCTCTCGGCGATCGAACGCGGCGGAAAGGCGCTGTACATCGTCCCGCTGCGAGCGCTCGCCAGCGAGAAAAAAGCCGAGTTCGAGGCCTACGAGGAGTTCGGCGTGACCGTCGGCGTCACGACGGGCAACTACGAGTCGACGAGCGAGTGGCTCGCCACCAAGGACGTGATCGTCGCCACGAGCGAGAAAGTCGACTCGCTCGTTCGAAACGGCGCGGACTGGCTCTCCGACCTCACCTGCGTCGTCAGCGACGAGGTCCACCTCATCGACGACCGCAACCGGGGACCGACGCTCGAGGTCACGCTCGCGAAGCTCCGGAAGCTCAACCCCACCTTGCAGGTGGTCGCCCTCTCGGCGACCGTCGGTAACGCAGACGAGATCGCGACGTGGCTCGACGCGGAACTCGTCGACACCGACTGGCGACCGATCGACCTCCGAAGCGGCGTCCACTACGGCAACGCGTTGCACTTCGACGACGGAGAGACGCGAGAAGTGCCCGTCGAGGGTGGGGAGAAGCAGGAAGCCGCACTCGTTCGCGACATCCTCGACGAGGGCGGCTCGTCGCTCGCTTTCGTCAACTCCCGGCGCAACGCGGAAGCGGCAGCGCGGCGACTCTCGAACGTCACCTCGCGGGTACTCACCGACGGCGAACGGGCCGACCTCGCCGAGTTGGCCGAGGAGATCCGCGACGTGAGCGATACGGAAACCAGCGACGACCTCGCCGACTGCGTCGAACGTGGGGCCGCCTTCCACCACGCCGGACTCGCCGGCGAACACCGCTCGCTCGTCGAGGACGCCTTCCGCGACCGCCTGCTCAAGGTGATCGCCGCCACGCCGACGCTCGCCGCCGGGGTGAACACGCCCGCCCGCCGCGTGATCGTCCGCGACTGGCGGCGGTTCGACCCCAGCGCGGGCGGCATGACGCCACTGAACGTCCTCGAGGTCCACCAGATGATGGGACGGGCGGGCCGTCCCGGCCTCGATCCCTACGGCGAGGCCGTGTTGCTTTCCAACAGTCACGACGAGATGGACGAGCTGTTCGACCGCTACGTCTGGGCCGACCCCGAGCCCGTCCGCTCGAAACTCGCGGCCGAACCCGCACTCCGGACACACGTCCTCGCGACGATCGCCTCCGGCTTCGCCCGCACCCGCACGGGCCTGCTCGAGTTCATGGCGGAGACGCTCTACGCGAGCCAGTCGACCGAGTCCGGACGGTTAGAGACCGTGACCGACAGCGTCTTGCAATACCTCGAGGCCAACGACTTCGTCGAGCGCGAGACGACGGACGACGACGCGGGCGCGTTCACGTCCGCGGCCGACCTCGCCGGAGACGGCGACGACGTCGAACTCCGGGCGACGAGTCTCGGCCACACCGTCTCGCGGCTCTACCTCGATCCGATGAGCGCCGCCGAGATCGTCCACGGCCTCGAGTCGGCCGACGAGCGTCCGACCGCACTCGGGCTCTACCAGCTGGTCTCGCGAACGCCGGACATGTACGAGCTCTACTTGCGCTCGGGCGAGGACGACGAGTACGCGGAACTGTTCTACCAGCGCGAGGACGAACTGCTCGGCGACGGGCCCAGCGAGTACGAAGACGCCCGCTTCGAGGACTGGCTCGCCGCGCTCAAGACGGGCAAACTGCTCGCAGACTGGGCGAACGAGACCGACGAGGACCGGCTCACCGACCGCTACGGAATCGGCCCCGGAGACCTCCGCGGGAAGGTCGACACCGCCGAGTGGCTGCTCGGGGCGGCGGAGTCGCTCGCCGCCGAGGTCGGGAGCGAGTGGACCGCTGCCGTCCGCGAGGCACGAGCGCGGGTCGAACACGGCGTCGGCGAGGAACTGCTCGAGCTCGTCTCGGTCCGCGGCGTCGGACGCAAGCGCGCCCGCCAGCTCTACGACGTCGGTATCGAGACGCCCGCCGATCTCCGGGAGGCCGACAAGCGCGTCGTCCTCGACGCCCTGAAAGGGAAGAAGACCGCGGAGACGATTCTCGAGAACGCCGGCCGCGAGAACCCGTCGATGGACGGCGTCGAGGAACTACCCGACGAAGACGACGGGTTCGAACGAGCGCGGGACGCCGAGTCGACGGACGGCCAGGAAGACGAACCGGCCGAGAGCCAGTCCAGCCTGGGTGATTTCTGATGGAGCTACTCGAGGGCCGACTCGAAATCGACGACCTCGACGGCTTCGTCGCCCAGCTGGGCGAGATCGGCGACGACCACGACGTGACGATCCAGGCGTTCGACGCCCGCTACGTCGCCGACGCCCGCCACCTCGAACGGGCCGTCGAACTGGCAGACCGGGCGATCGAGCGCGGGGAGAACGTCGCTCGCGATCGGGCCGTCGAGATCCTGCTGTACGCCGCCGGCCGCAGGCAGATCGACGACGCACTCGAGATGGGCGTCTCGACGGGCGAGAACCGCGTCGTCGTCCTGGTCGACGGTGACGACGAGGTGGGCGCGCTCGCAGACCTCGAGGCGCTCGTCGAACCCGAGCCGACGCTCGGCGAGTACGACGAGGAGCTGCTGTGTTCGTTCTTCGACGTCACCGAGGCCGAGCGCGAGGCGACCTGGGCGAGTCTCGGAGACCTCGTCCGCGAGCGCGTGGCGTTGCTCGAGGTCGAGAAGTGACGAACGGCGCGACTCAGCCGGTCCACTCGTCGGCCAGCAGTCCGTACCGGTGGACGTCGACGCGTTCGCCCTCGACGAACGCCTCGTTTCGGAGCCGTCCCTCCTCGGTGAAACCCGCCTTCTCGAGGACGCGACGCGAGGCGGGGTTGGTCTCGTACACGCAGGCGTACACCTTGTCGAGCCGCCGCTGTGCGAACGCGTAGCGACACACCTGCGAAACTGCGTCCGTCGCGTAGCCCTGCCCCCAGTGATCCGGATCGACCATGTAGCCGAGTTCGGTCGTCCCCCAGACGTCGTTCGGCGCGTCGAGTCCGATAGACCCGACCGGTTCACCGTCGACGGCGATCAGGAGCCGAACCTTGTCCGACTCGCCGAGAGAGTCGATCCACTCGCGCTCTTGCACTCCGTTTAGCGGCGCTCCTGCGCCGATGTGACGGCGAACCCGAGGATCGTTGACGAGTTTCTGCAGGAACTCGGCGTCTTCGCACTCGATCGTCCGCAGTTCGACGACCTCCCCCTCGAGAAAGACTGCACCTGGCATACTCGCCGATAGTCGCCTGTCCACTTCAAGTTCGTTCTGGTATGACACACGATGCCAAAGAATTAGGGCTCGGCGCTACGCTCTTGTTCGCGCCGGTCGAACGGAGACGCAACTCTATGGCCACGCTCGAGGACCCGCTCGAGGTCGGCGGCGTCGAGATCCCGAACCGACTGTATCGCGCGCCGTTGCTCGAGTGTGCGGGCAACGGTCCGGACGCCGTCGAGACGCTGATCGACGACCTCGAGCCGGCGGCCGAATCGGGCGTCGGACTCGTCTGTCAGGGAGCGACGATCGTCCGCGGCGACGGCGGCTGTGCCGCGCCGGGGATGACGCGGGTCCACGACCCGGCGTTCGTCGCCCGCCTCGAGCGGCTGACCGACCGGATCCACGACCACGGGGGACGGATCTTCCTGCAACTCGAGCACGGGGGGCTGCGGAGCATGGAAACCTGGCACGCCGACTATCGTCGAGCGCATCCGGACCTCGAGCAACTGGCCGTCTCGCGGCCGCCGTGGCCGCTTCGACTGCTGGATCGCCTGGGGTTCTTGCACTACAACGTGCACGTCCTCTCGACCGACGAGGTGTACGAACTGGCGGCCGACTTCGGGCGATCGGCGGCGTACGCGGTCGACGCGGGCTACGACGGGATTCACATCGCTGGGGCGAACATGGGCATCGTCCAGCAGTTCCTCTCACCCTTTTACAACCGTCGCGAGGACGAGTTCGGCGGCTCGCCCGAGGCCCGCCTGCGATTTCTCGCGGTCGTCCACGACGAGATCCGCGAGCGGGCGGGCGACGTCCCGCTGATAACGAAAGTGCCCGCCGAAACGCCCGCGCCGCCCGTAATCCGGCGGAAACTGTCGCTCGAGGACGGCGTCGAGATCGCTCGCCGACTCGAGAAGATCGGTTACGACGCGGTCGTTCCCGTACAGACGTCCGTCACGTGGGACATGAGCATCGTCCGCGGGAAGTACCCGAAGCGGGCCTGGGCGAACGAGGGGCTGCGAGAGGGATACGACGCGGCCTTCGGCGGCCCGTGGCGAACCCGACTCGTGGCCGCGGCGAATCGACTCCAGTCGCTGCAGTACGGAACCGAACCGGCGTGGAACGAGGCGTTCTGCCGGCGCGTCCGCGAGGCGGTGTCGATCCCCGTGTTCGCCGAGGGCGGCATCCGCGAGCGAGCACAGATGGATCGACTGCTCGGCGCGGGCGCGAGGGACCCGGCCTGCGACGCCGTCGGCATGGCCCGGCCGTTCTACGCCGAACCGCGACTCGGCACCCGACTGCTCGAGACGACGGCGTCGCGGGTCCTCTGTGAAAGCTGTAACAACTGCACCGTACCGCAGGTGACCGGCGCGCCGGGGATGTGCCGGACGCCGTCGGTGCTGCGAAAGCGCGGCGAACTCGAGCGCGCAGGCGCATACGACCAGGGATCGCAGTCGTGAACGGTTCCGATACAGTGATACTGATCGATAAAGATACACGGTACCAAGACACATTCGATTCGATGACGTGGGGAACGCCCGTCGGCGTCGGGATCGATGTGGAGGCGGAATCGCCCGCCTGGTGAGAGAGTGCCCCAGTGCAACGCCTGTATGACGGAGATCGACGACACGACCGACACGCACGTCACGGTGGTCAAACCCGTCGACTACAAGGGTTCGACCAGGAAGATCAGACACTACTACTGTACGATCGAGTGTCTGCTCGAGAGCGCTAGCCAGTGACGACGACGCTCGTGAGTTCGGCGAGCGGTGCCTCGAGCGTGTAGTCCGGAGCGTCGACTCTGAACCGAGACTCGGGCGATCCAGCGTAGTGCAGCGTCAGGGTGTACGACCCGTCGGCGGCGATCGGCGCTGCCTCGCGACGGTCGGCCTCGAGTTGCTCGAGCATGACCATCTCGCCGGCGTAGTCGGCACTGCTCGTTCCGCGGATCTCGTAGCTCCGACGCTCGGTCTGAACGTCCGATCCGGCCAGCGGGTAGCCACGCTGGATCCACCCACCGAGCCCCTCGTCGATCGCGTACGTGTGTTCGTACCCCGCGTCGATCAGCGCCGCAGCGCGCATGGTAGAGAGGTGGTGCGGACAGCCACAGTAGGTGACGATCTGCGTATCGGTCGATCACGCCTCGACCGGATCGTCTTCGGTTCCGTCCGGTGCGGGCGAGAAGACGGCGTCCGCGATCCGGACCGCCTCGTACTGGTCGCGGCCACGCGCGTCGGCGAACCGGGCCTCGCCGTTTTCGTACCACTGGTAGACGTCGTCGACCGGTGCGAGCGGAACGTCGGTTCTGTCAGTGGTCGTCGTCTCGTACCCGTACTCGTTCGCTGCCGTGTCGCCGCCGAGGCAGCCGACGACGACACCGAGTGCGGCCGTCGCTCCAGCAGCGAGGCAGGTCCGTCGATTCATATCGGCTAGGCACCGACGGCGATGGAATAGTATTTCTGGTGACTCGAGGGATACCGGAGACCCCTTCGTTTCGACTGGAAACCGAACGCAGGAGTCGGGGGGATACTCGAGTCGAAATGGCAGAGAAGTAGTCCATCCTGGATTCGAACCAGGGTCGAAGCCCCCAGAAGGCTTCAGGATTGGCCACTACCCTAATGGACTGACATGTATCCGTCGGGTCCAACTACCGACGGTCTAATCTCTGGTATGGAGTGTTCGTATTAGAGTGTTACGAATCGATCGGTGATTGGAATACCGACTCACACTGGGAAGAAACCCCCTCATGTCGGTTATTCGGTCGATGGGTCTTGACATCCTCCACACGGCTAAAGCCGTGGGCTTTCTCCTGCATTTCTGTAATGTTTCATCCGGTGGCAGTTCGCACACAGAACGGAACACCGTTCGATCTCGGAGCGAATTCGATCCTTCGATCTGTCATCCGAAATTAATTCCGCGACAGTCGTCGCCTTGCTCTCGTCGTCGTGATGGAAATCGAGACATGCTACAGTATCGACGCTACACCGGGAACACCCGCTGTCTCGCTTTTGTTCGTTGAGCCACGCACGGAGTCGAGAGCGACGGCGTAACGTTCGTTCCGTATTCCACTCGGCGTTCCGATAATGCCATCGCTGATCGACCGAAAGGTCGTCCCAGTCGAGATCCGAGGGGAGATCGACGTCGTCAGGTTTCGGCGTAACGCGAGAACCGGTAGAGGATGCTGTCGCCAGACCTGCACGCTCTTTCGCCCTGTTCTATCCACCACACGTTCGAATGATGGTCGCGGACGCGGGTGTCAGTCCCAACTCTTCGTACTGTGCTTTCGTCGGCGATTCGCCGAGTCGGTCGGCGGCCTCGAGTAGCGCCTCGAGACACTCGTCTTCCGTCGTCACACCGCCGTTCGCCGCGTTTTCGGTTATAAACTCTCGAGTCCGGATCAGGACAGTTGCGGCCACTCGAGTGCGAACCGACACCCCTTTTCCCCTCTCTCGCCCATCCTCGAGTATGTACGTCGGACGATTCCTGGTCGTGGGACCCGAGGCTGGCGCGTACCGCGTCTCCTCGCGGTCGTTCCCGAACCGCCAGATCACCGCTCGAGACGACGCGCTCACCGTCTCGCCGACCGAAGACGCGCCGCCGACCGACAACCCGTACGTCTCGTACAACTGCCTTCGAGTCGTCGAGACGCCGACGGGCGAGACGGCGGCGTTCGGAAACGGCTCGCACGTCGATCCGATCGCCGAGAAACTCGAGCTGGGGTATCCCGCCCGGGACGCCCTCGCGACGAGCCTGCTCGCGCTCGACTACGAGAAAGACGACTACGACACCCCGCGGATCGCGGCGACGATCGACGCCGACGGCGAGGCGTTGATCGGCACCGTTCGCAAAGACGCCCTGCTCGTCGAGACCGTCACGGAGCCGACGCTGGTCGCGACCTACGAGACGGATTCGCCCGAGGCGTTCGACTTCGAGGCGACGACGGCCGAAGCAGCCGCCCAGGACGCGTACGACCTCGAGTTCGAGCACGCGGTCTGTGCGGCTGGCGTCGCCCGCACCGAGGACGGGTTCGAGACGGCGATCGAGAACGGCGACGAGTAAGCGCGTCGTCCCGGACAAACTACATATTTCTGGCGGGCTTCGATCCGGCTATGCGAGTCGGACTCATCTCCGACGTCCACGCGAACCGGGTCGCTCTCGAGGCGGTCCTCGAGGACATGCCGTCGGTCGACGCGCTTGCCTGTGCGGGCGACGTCGTCGGCTACAACCCGTGGCCCGCGGCGTGCGTCGACGCGCTCCGGTCCCGTGACGTGCCGACGGTGATGGGCAACCACGACCTGGCCGTCGTCGAGCGCAGTTCGTTTCGGTTCAACGAACTGGCCAGCGCCGGCGTCGAATACGCACAGCAGCAACTGGACGCCGAGCAGCGCCGCTGGCTCGAGTCGCTGCCGACCGAGCGTCGGGAGTTCGACGGGCGAGTGAAACTCGTCCACGGCCACCCGGACGATCCGAACCGCTACACCTACCCCGAGGAGTTCTCGCCGCGTCTGCTCGGCGACGAGGACGTGCTCGTGCTCGGACACACGCACGTCCAGCACGTCGAACGCTACGCCGAGGGGATCGTCGTCAATCCCGGCAGCGTCGGCCAGCCGCGCGACGGCGATCCCCGGGCCGCCTACGCCGTCGTCGACCTCGAGGCGATGACCGTCGACACCTGCCGCGTCGAGTACGACGTCGACGCCGTCCGAAAGACGGTCGAGGAGGCGAGACTCCCCGAGCGCATCGGGACGCGTCTGACCCGCGGGCAGTGAGCACACGCAGGAGGTAAGTGACCGTGACGTTCTCGAAATCATAGGTGCGTGCTAACAGCTATCAATGGGGGCGTGGTACGTCGGTTCGCATGGCGCTACAACGGATGCTCAGCGGCGATCCCGCGAAGAGTTCGATGCTCTACATCGGCATCGGCGTCCTCTCGCTGGTGAAAGCGATCGCGGTGCGAAAGGACAGAGAGCGGTTCCGCCGGGAACTGCTCGACGCCGGACTGTTCCTCGGCGTGGGACTCGTCTTGCGGCAGTACAGTCAGCTCAAAGAAGAAAAGCGCGAGGAGATGCTCGAGAGCGTCCCCGAGTGGCTTCGTGGCGAATCGACGACGGGAACGGCCGGGCTACGAGCGAAGGCGAAACAGCGGCTAGGGAGCGAGTCCGAACCCGAGCCGACGTTCACAGAGCGCGCTCGCCAGGTCGTGACACAGATTCGATAGGAGAAGACGCCATCACCCGGGACGGAACGCCGTTCGCGTACACGACGATCAGGAGGGAACGGGCTCGAGTTCGGCGGTGAAGTGGCGAAGTTCGGGGATCTCGGGTTCGCTCTCGATGCGAAGCCCCGTCACCTCGGTGCGGTTCTCGAGGACGGCGGCCGCCGTGTCGACGACGTGTTCGATGTGCTCGCGGTGGTAGGTCCGACGCGGGAGTGCGAGCCGGACGAGTTCGGGACGGTCGGTGTTGGGGAACGCGAAACTCCCGAGTTCGACGCCGCGGACGCCGCCTTCGCGGTAGAGTTCGCAGACGAGCACCTGGCCAGGGAACTGACCGGCCGGGACCGTCGGGAAGATCGCTTCTGCGTCGAGGTAGACCGCGTGACCGCCCGTGGGCGTGTAGATCGGGACGCCCGCCGCCTCCAGAGCGGCACCGAGTTCGCGAACCTGATCGATTCGATCCGCGACGTAGGCCTCCTCGACGGCTTCCCGGAGGCCGACCGCCATCGCCGCCATATCCCTGCCGGCCATCCCGCCGTAGGTGGGAAAGCCCTCGTAGAGGATGGCCCGCTGTTTGCAGGCCTCGTAGAGGTCACGGTCGGTCGTCGCGACGAACCCGCCGGCGTTGGCGAGCCCGTCTTTCTTCCCGCTCATCACCAGGGCGTCGGCGTAGCCAAGTTGCTCGCGGGCGACGTCGGCGACCGACGCGTTCGTGAACGTCGCCTCTCGCTCCGTGACGAAGGAGGCGTTCTCCGCGAACCGGCAGGCGTCGATCACGAACGTCGCGTCGATCTCGTCGGCGAACTCGCGGGCGGCGCGGGTGTTCTCGACGCTCACCGGCTGTCCCGCCGCCGAGTTGTTCGTGATCGTCGATACGACGACGGGAACGTTCTCGGCGCCGACCTCGTCGACGACCTCGCGGGCGCGCTCGACCGAGAAGTTCCCCTTGAACGGTTCGTCGCTGTCGGGATCGTGGGCGGCGTCGACCGGACAGTCGACCGGCTCTGCGCCCTGGTTCGCCACGTGAGCGCGAGTGGTGTCGAAGTGGGTGTTGTTCAGCGCGACGTCGCCCTCCGAGAGCAGGGTTCCGTAGAGGACGTTCTCCGCTCCTCGACCCTGGTGGGCCGGGACGACGTACGGAAAGCCCATCACGTCCTGGACGGCCGACTCGAGGCGGTCGAAACTCGACGACCCGGCGTAAGCCTCGTCGCCACGGATCAGCGCGGCCCACTGGGCGTCGCTCATCGTCCCCGTTCCGCTGTCCGTGAGCAGGTCGACGAACACGTCGGCGGCGTCGAGGTTGAAGACGTTGTAGCCGGCGGCCTCGAGGTTTCGTTCCCGCTGCTCCCGACTGGGCAGCGAGATCCGTTCGACCATCTTGGACTTGTAGGCGACCATACCCTAGAACGGACCGGAGGCCTGTTCAATCCATCTGGTGGTTTTCGGGTTCTAACGGCTCGAGGCGGCGGTTTATCGCCGAAGTCGACGAGCGATGTACGAATCAGTCCGCTCTCGACGGGGTCGTCGGCGACACGTTACGTTCCCGTCAAAAAAACACGGAGTTATAATGCAAGAGAGTCATGACATGACATGGCAGGATACGACCAGACCCTGCGACCATTCCTCTGGCGCGCCGAACGACTGTACCCGGACAGGGAACTCGTCTCGCGGACGCACGAGGGAATCGAACGATACACCTACGGCGACTACGCCGAACGGATCCGACAGCTGGCCAACGCGCTCGAGGCCGCGGGCGTCGGGGAAGGTGATCGGGTCGGTACCTTCTGCTGGAACCACCACCGGCACGCGGAGGTGTACTTCGCAGCGCCGAACGTCGGCGGACAACTCCACACGATCAACCCACTGCTCCCACCCAAACACATCCAGTACATCGTCGAGAACGCCGCCGACCGGCTGATATTCGTCGACCCGTCCCTGCTCGAGGTGCTCGAGGACGCCTACGACGCCGAGGCCTTCGAGAACGTCGAACAGTTCGTCGTGATGGGCGCTGCGGTCCCGGAGACCGACCTCGAATCCGTCGTCGACTACGAGTCGTTCATCGGCGAGCACGACGGCGATTACGAGTGGCCGGAACTCGACGAAGAACTCCCGGCGGGAATGTGCTACACGTCGGGGACGACGGGCGAGCCGAAAGGCGTCGAGTACACCCAGAAGATGCTCTGGAGTCACACGATGGCGACGCTGACGCCGATGGGCCTCGGAATCGACGATTCCGACGTCGTCATGCCCGTCGTGCCGATGTTCCACGTCAACGCCTGGGGGCTGCCGTTCTCCTCGACGGCCGCCGGCGCGAAACACGTCTACCCCGGCCCCGCACCCGATCCGGCGGATCTCGCGGCGCTCATCGAGGAGGAAGGCGTCACCCTCACCGCGGGCGTTCCGACGGTCTGGCTCGGCCTGCTCGAGTACATAGAGAACAACGAGGTCGACCTCTCCTCGCTCGAGCGGATCGTCATCGGCGGCAGCGCCGCGCCGCGGAGCGTCATCCGGCGATTCGACGAGCTGGGCGTCGAGGTCGTCCACGCCTGGGGAATGACCGAGACCGCCCCCATCGGCACTGTCTCGCACCTCAAGCCGGATCTCGAGGACCTCCCGAAAGACCAGCAGTACGAAAAGCGGACGAAACAGGGGCTGATCGTCCCCGGCCTCGAGTTCAAGGTCGTCGACGACGACGGTGAAGAAGTGCCATGGAATAGCGCGGAACGAAGTTCCGCGGACCGTTCGAGCGGGCAAAGCCCGCGAGAAGACGGTGAGGACTTCGGCGAACTCCTGATCCGCGGCCCGTGGGTCACCGACTCGTACTTCAAGCGCCCGGAGGCAGACGAGACCGACTTCGAGGGGTCGTGGCTCAAGACCGGCGACATCGTCAGCGTCGACCGCGACGGCTACGTCAAGATCGTCGACCGGGCGAAAGACGTCATCAAAAGCGGCGGCGAGTGGATCTCCTCGGTCGAACTCGAGAACACGATCATGGCCCACGACGCCGTCGCCGAGGCGACCGTCGTCGGCGTCCCCCACGAGAAGTGGCAGGAACGCCCCGCGGCGTTCGTCGTGCCGGTCGACGACGCCGACGTCGATCGCGACGCCCTCGAGGCAGACCTCCATGAGACGATCGCCGGCGAGTTCGTCGACTGGTGGACGCCGGACGCGATCGTCTTCATCGACGAGGTGCCGAAGACGGCGACCGGCAAGTTCGACAAGAAGGTGCTCCGCGAGGAGTACGCAGACGAGGAGTTACTCGCAGACGAGTGAGCCGACGAAAACCGAACGCGAACGCGTCGTCGAACGCTAGAACAGGTCCTGGGTGATCTCGAGGGTCTGCTCGCGATCGTCCCAGTCGACGAAGATAGCGACGCTGGTCGCGCTCGTGATGAGGTCGTGGATGTTGATCCGGGCGTTCTCGATCGGGTTGACGATCTCGCTGATGATACCGGGTCGGTTGGGGAGTTCACCGCCGGTGACGCGAACGACGGCCAGCGGCGAGTCGACGGTGACACTCGAGAGCGCGTCCTGTTCGATGACCTGTCGGTGGAGGATGTTCTCGGCGAACTCGGCTTCCTCGTCGTCGACGTAGAAGGTGACAGTGTCCATGCCGCTGGCGACGGCGTCGATGTTGACGTCGTGGTCGCCGAGGGCGGCCGACAGCGACTGGAAGACGCCGGGCTGGTTGCGGATGGCGCGGCCGGCGACGGTGAGACAGGCGAGTGGCTCCTCGCGCATGTCCACCAGGTTCTCGAACTGGCCTTCGATGCTGGTGCCGCCGGTCAGGAGGTCGCCGTGCTGGTAGTGGACGACGCGAACGTCGAGGTCGCCGTCCTTGTACGACAGCGCCGAGGGCGCGACCACTTCCGCGCCCCGAAACGAGAGGTTCCGGAGTTCGTCGACGGAGATCTCACCGACGTTACGGGCACCTTCGACGACGTTGGGATCGCCGGTCATGACGCCCTCGACGTCGGTGACGATCACGACCTCGTCGGCCTCCATGTACTTGCCGAGCATCACGGCCGTCGTGTCGGAGCCGCCACGCCCGAGCGTCGTGATCGACCCGTCGGGGCCTTCCGCGAGGAAGCCGGTGATGACGGGAACCACGCCCTCGAGATCTGCTGCGACCTCGAGTGCGCGTTTGCGGGTCTCCTCGACGTCGACCTCGCCGTACTCGTCGGTGACGACTGGCCAGTCGTCGCTGCCGGGTTCCAGGAAGCACGCGTCGACGCCACGAGCCGAGAGCGCAGCCTTGAGCATGCGAACGGACGTGCGCTCGCCCATACTGACGATCTGGGCCTGATCCGCCTCGTCGGCCTCGAACGTGATCTCGTCTAGAAGATCGTCGGTCGTCGATCCCATCGCGCTGGCGACGACGGCGATCTCGTGGCCGTCTTCGACTGCGGCGGCGATCGAGTCGGCGGCGCGGTTGATCCGATCACCGCTTCCGAGACTGGTGCCGCCGAACTTCGCTACGACGCGCATGGCCACACCCCACTGGCTTGTGGCGAACCGATGGATACACTCATGTACAGGTTCGTTGCCGGAGAGGGCAGATAACTGTGTTCATCTCTCCCGATGTTACCGGACACGGGCGGGTCAGCCGAGGTGATATACTGCCGGACAACACGGTACAGACATCGTTCGCACTCGAGACGCGATCGAGTATTCACTGACTGTTGTCCGGTAGTATAGACCGAGCAGACGATGGGAAAAACCTGTACGTTCGTATCGGAACTGAAGCCTGTTCGGGCGGGATTTATACCAGTGTGTGTCATTACCGGTCATTGATGAACGTACGGGATGCACTCGAGGCCGACGCGGACGCGCTCGCGGCGATCGCCGACTCGCCAACCGACGTAATGCGGAATCTCGTGCACGATCGCACGGTGCGCGTGGCCGAAGACGGCGCCCGGGCCACGGATCCGAACGCCGACGTCGAAGGCTCACAGTACGACGGTTCGGATCCCGAAGATCTGCTCGGATTCATCAGCTTCGACGCCCAGGAAGAGACGGTCCACATCACGCAGATCGACGGAACCGAAGACGCCTGCGAACGCCTCCTCGCGGAACCGGTTCGGTTCGCCGAGCGCGAGGCGATGGCCGTCGAGGTGCTCGTTCCGATCGGCGACGAGGACGTCAAGGCGGCTGCCGAGGCGCTGGGCTTCGAGGAGAACGGATTCGGCCCGCAGTTCGACGGCTCGCGGACGATACGGTTTCGACTCGAGCCGAGCTCCTGAGCGTCAGGCCGACAGAGACGGAACGAGCGCAGACGCTAGCTGAACTTCTGGACCGTAACGTCGAGGGTATCTAGGTCGACGATCGGGGCGTATCCCGCGTCGGGATCGATGTTGACGCTCTTCTGGAAGTCGGTCTGGGCCTGCCAGCAGCCGGAGTTGATCGCCAACACGTTGTGGTACTTGCCGAAGCCGAGTTTGTGGACGTGGCCGGTGTGAAAGATGTCGGGTACCTCGTCGATAGCGAGGTAATCTTTCTTCTCGGGCGCGAGGCGGGTGTGGCCACCGAACTGCGGGGCGACGTGGCGCTTTTTGAGCAGCTGGTACATCGCCCTGTGAGGCTCGTCGTAACTCGCCTTCTCCTCGGGGAGTTCCGCGATCACCTCGTCCAGCGAGACGCCGTGGTACATCAACACCGAGACGCCCTCGACGGTGACGGTCGAGGGGTTGCTCACGATCCGGGCGTCGTGGGCCGACATGATCTCGCGCAGGTCCTCGTCGAACCCGGGCTGGGGCTCGGCGAGCCGGACCGCGTCGTGGTTGCCCGGGATCATGACGATCTCGAGGTCGCCGGGAACTCGCTTCAGGTGTTCGCTGAACGCCTCGTACTGCTCGTAGATATCGACGATATCGAGTTCCTCGTCCTGGTTGGGGTAGACGCCGACGCCCTCGACCATGTCGCCGGCGATCAGCAGGTACTCGACGTGTGCGGCCGCCTCGGTGTGGAGCCAGTCGGCAAAGCGGTTCCACGCGTCCGCCATGAACTCCTGGCTGCCGACGTGGACGTCGCTGATCAGCGCCGCCTGCACGTGGCGATCCGCAGTCGAGGGGTCGTGCGTTCGCGGAACGTCGGGGAAGTACAGTGAGTCGACGAAGGCGATTCCCGAATCGTCGGAGAGCGTCCCCTCCATCGCCAGCACCTCGTCGTACAGCAGCTGGTCGACGAGGTCGACGTACTCGCGATCTTTCATCACCAGCCACGGGAACGTCCCCGTGGCGTCCTCGAGTTCGATCAGCCAGTGGCCGCTCGCGGTCGACCGGACGTCGTTGACGAGTCCGACCATCGCGACCTCGCTGCCGCCGGGCATGTCCTCGATGGCGGTCGCCGGCCGGTGGTTGACTCGCCCACGGAGCTTCGAGCCGAGCCGATCGAGTCGGTCGCGAAAGACGGAGACGAAGTCGCGATACTCGCCGGTTCCCGTACTCTGGCCCGTCATGTCGCCAACGATCTCGAGGTCTCGCTGCGACGGATCGACCGATCGCTCGAAGCCACCGTCAGACCCCATCGTTTCGACTGCAGATCTCGCTTCCGTATCTCGATGATTCCTCGAATCGTCTCCAGTTGAAGTAGAGGTGTCGGGTCGATCGGCGTCACCGCCAGCGGAGCCACGGGACGAGTCGAGAACCGATCGCACGTGGTCGCATTCGACGACGAGGGCGTCCTCGGGGACAGCGTCGACGACGCGCTCGAGCGTCGCACCCGGATCGTCGGCCGACGCGATCAGCGTCACTGCCTCGCGTTCGGCGTTGTATCCGCGGTTCGTGAGTTCGCTCACGATCCGAGCGGGACCCTCGAGTGGCACACCACTCGAATTCGTGAGCGCGGAAATAAGGGTGGCGAATGCGTCGACGGCGGTGATGGTTCGCCGAGACGAATCGACGACAGAGCCAGGTCGATGAGAGCCAGGTCGGTGACGTGAGAGGGAACAGAAGGTTGATTGCCGGCCCCGGCAAAACAGGTGACGATGAGCGGTCCCGGCTCCGACGACTCCTCGGACGATTTCGGCGACAGTGACGACTGGGATCGACGGGAGTCGTCGTCCACGAGCGACCACGACGATCAACGCCGGCCGTCGTCTCGGAGGGACGGTCGAGAGACGACGGGCGAAGCGGACAGCGGAGGACTCGACGACAGATCAGGTCAGTCGGACGCCGACGTGGAGCGTCGTGCCAGCGACGAGCACAGGGAAGAGTATCGCAGCGACGCCGATCGACCGCGGGACGCACGGTCGACGTCGAGTTCCAGGCCGGTGACGGTCGAAGACGACGGCGTCTTCCGCTGGTTTCTGCGGAGCAACGACGGGACGGTCGTCGCGATGCGCGACGTCTTAAGTAGCGTCGCGATCGTCCTCCTCGTCGGCCTCGTGCTGTTCGGCGTCAGCGGCGTCTGGCCACCGCTGGTCGCCGTCGAGAGCGGCAGCATGGAACCGCACATGGAACGCGGCGATCTGGTCTTCGTCGTCAACGAGACGCGGTTCGTCGGCAACGAGCCGATCGACGGGACGGGCGTGGTTACCTACGACGCCGGCGCGACCGCCGGGTACGAGCAGTTCGGCAATCCCGGCGACGTCATCATCTTCAAACCCGACGGAAGCGAATCGCAGACGCCGATTATCCATCGGGCACACTTCTGGGTCGACGAAGACGAAAACTGGGTCGAGACGAAAGCGAACCCGGAGTACACTGGTGGTGCCACCTGTGCGGAAGTGCGAACCTGTCCCGCCCCGTACGCCGGCTTCGTCACGAAAGGCGACGCGAACAGCGGCTACGATCAGGCACACGGCGGCGCGAGAAAGGGGATCGTCAAGCCCGAGTGGATCACCGGCAAGGCCATGTTCCGAATTCCGTGGCTCGGCCACATCCGCCTCGCGTTCGACCAGACGCTGACGGCGCAGACGCTGACGACGTCACCAGACGCGGGCGCGGCGTCCACGTCCGGACTGTCACCCGCTCCGGACGGGATCGAGATCGGCCTCGTCGGGGTCGCGAGCGCACTCGCCGTCGCCGGCAGTCGACGACCGGGAAGCTGGTGACTGCGTAAGTTCGGGAGCACGTGAGCCCGGAGCGACGTTTCGACTCGAGGCCGTACGATCAGTTGTCGAATCGAGCCTGGACGAACGGCTGGACGTCGTCGATGTCGGAGAGCCGGGAGTCAGACTGCAAGACGACCTCCGTCTCTTCCAGTGGAACCGAGAGGCTGATCTCTTTCGTTCGGCCGTACCGACCCTTCGAGACCACGACGGCGTTGACGATGCCGAGCATGTCGAGTTCGCTGATCAGGTCCGTGACTCGACGCTGGGTGAGGACGTCCGCGTCGATCTCCTCGCAGAGACGCTTGTAGATGTTGAACACCTCGCCCGTGTTGATGCTGTGGACGCCGTTTTTCTCGAGGAGAATGATCGCAAAGAGGACGAGTTTGCTCTGCGTGGGGAGAGTCCGAACGACCTCGACGACGCGGTCGAGTTCGATCTTGTCCTGTGCCTGCCGGACGTGTTCTTCGACGATCGTCTCGGCCTGGGACCGTTCGGCGAGTTCGCCCGCCGTGCGAAGTAAATCGAGCGCGCGTCGGGCGTCGCCGTGTTCCTGTGCGGCGAAGGCAGCACACAGCGGGATGACGTCCGGTGAGAGCGCACCGTCTTTGAACGCCACCTCGGATCGGTGCTGGAGGATGTCCCGGAGCTGATTTGCGTCGTACGGCGGAAAGACGATCTCCTCTTCGCCCAGGCTCGACTTGACGCGAGGGTCGAGAAAGTCCGTGAACTTCAGGTCGTTGCTGATTCCGATGATCGACACCCGCGAGTTCTCGAGTTCGGAGTTCATCCGCGAGAGGTTATAGAGAGTGTCGTCGCCGCTTTTCTCGACGAGTTTGTCGATCTCGTCGAGCATGATGACGACCACGCGCTCGGAGTAATCGACTGCGTCGAAGAAGACGCTGTAGACGCGGTCGGTCGGCCAGCCGGTCATCGGCACCTCCTCGAAGTTCTCTCTGTCCGCCTCGAGCGACTCGATCTGCGCTTCGACGTCGGCGACCGACGAGAACGGCGTCCCGGCGAGTGGATGTCCGGCGGCGTCGCGACCGTCGACCGACGAGTCCGAAACCGACATCCCGGGTGACTCGGATCTGTTCCCCGATGACTCGGACCCGTTCTCCGGCGACCCATACCCCTTCGTTTCGACTGGAGAATCGCCCGACTGCGAGACGATTCCGTCGTCGTCTCGAGTCGTTTCGAGGGGGTCGTCGCGACTATCTGCGTTTGCGTCGTGCTCGTCGACGGCCGCGACGAGGTCCTCGAGTGAGGCGATCCGGTCGTCGATGAGCCGTTCGTTCTCCTCGATGAACTTGTTCGCGAGCTGGGCGAGGACGCGATACTGCGTGTCCGTCACCTCGCAGTTGATGTACTCGACGTCACACGGGACGCTGTACTTCTGGGAGGTGCTCTCGAGTTCCTTGCTGACGAACTTCGCGCTCGCCGTCTTGCCCGTCCCGGTCTTGCCGTAGATGAGGATGTTCGATGGCGTCTCGCCGCGGAGCGCTGCGACGAGGATCGTCGCCATCTTGTTGATCTGGTCGCTCCGGTGTGGAAGTTCGTGTGGCGTGTACGACGGCCGGAGAACCTCCTTGTTCTCGAAGATCGGTTCGCCGCTGAGCAGATCGTCGAACAGGCCCTGATTCGACTCGTCGTCGGTCAGCTCGGTTTCCGGTAGATTCGTCGCGAACCCGCTAGGGGAGTCGAGATTGACCTCCTGGCTCGAGCCCGGTCGTTCTGAGTTATCGTCAGACATTCGTCGTACGCGTACCCCCTTGTTTCGTGTGGAACACCGACCCGAGGACGGGAATTTGGGCTCGTACACGGCTCGAGAAAGCCATCGTGTGCGAACAGATCCGTTCGTCGGGTCCAGTTGATGCAAACGAACCAGAGGGGTACCTAGGTATTAAATTATTCCCTTCAGAACGGAAGATGGTCAGGTAGCTCAAGAGATCGATCCGTCCGATTGGACTGCAGTCGGTGGGTTTCGTCTCGAAGTGATGGAGAACCGACGGACCGAGCGAGGTTGTGTGAGTGTACTAACAGTTTGGCGAGAATCGAGACGGTAGCGAGCCAGAAGAGAGACCAGAGATGCAGTGGAGGTTGCGCGATCGATGACACGTAATCTCGTTATCGATGATACGTGATAGCACACAGTAGAGAGACAGCGCCGAAAGTTGTCGACCAGTGTCACTGACAGTGAGTGTCACCGACCAGTGTCATTGACAGTGAGTGTCACCGACCAGTGTCATTGACAGTGAGTGTCACCCAATTTGTTGAGACTGTTTCGCAGGATTTTTGCAGGATCTGGATCGTGTCTCTCGGAATCGTTTTCTGTTAGAGAGTGTCTATCGAATTGCTGGGTATCCCCCCCACCCCTTCGTTTCAGGTGGAACTCTCCGAGGGAGGGGGTGGGGGGATGACGGTCTCTAGAACGGGAAGATTCAAGTAGATAGGAAGAAAACAATATCCGCACTCCTAGCAAATCGAGTATTTTACTAGAAATAGCCGTTCTAGTTGCTAGGAACCACTAGAATTCTCTCAGATAGAGCCTCGAGTTACTAGAACGAACTCTTCTGTCGAATTCGTCGGTTTCTGGGCTTCAGCTCCTCGGTCGAGGTGAAACGAGGGGTCTATTTCCTCCACATCCCTGCCGTTCGGTCGATTACAGGGACACTGCCTCGAGTGTCTCCAGTTGAAACGAAGGGGTGGGGGGCATCTCGCCGGGCCTATATCAGTCAAAGGTGATATTGTCTCTTATAGTGATAGGCATCGATATTATCTATCATGTGCTATCGTACCGTATCTTATCGGTACTCTGCCCGTAATACCGTATCATCGTCTCGCACACCCCGAAGCCGCACACAGCATCACGACTCGTCTTGGAGAACTGTCACAGATAACTGTCATTACATAATATTGGTTATTAATCACGTCTGACGTAGGCTTAAGTGAGTCGAGTCCAGTATTACGCGCAGACGCACCCCCGTAGGTGCCGGAGGACCCAAGGATGGGACTGTTCACAGAACTCAAAGATAGTATCTCTCGCGTTACGGAACGCCTGTTTTCGGAACAGGAGCCCAAGCGGATCGGTATCTACGGTCCGCCGAATGCCGGGAAAACGACGCTGGCGAATCGAATTGCGCGCGACTGGACCGGCGACGCGGTCGGTGCCGAAAGTCACGTTCCACACGAGACGCGACGTGCGCGCAGGAAGGAAAACGTCGATATCGAACGCGACGGCAAGAAGGTCACGATCGACATCGTCGACACGCCGGGGGTGACGACGAAAGTCGACTACGAGGAGTTTACCGACGAGATGAGCAAGGACGACGCCATCCGCAGGTCCCGCGAGGCGACGGAGGGCGTCGCCGAGGCGATGCACTGGCTGCGCGAGGACGTCGACGGCGTTATCTACGTGTTAGACAGTGCCGAAGACCCGATCACGCAGGTCAACACGATGCTGATCGGGATCATCGAGTCCCGCGACCTTCCGGTCCTCATCTTCGCGAACAAGATCGACCTGGAGGAGTCGAGCGTCAAACGCATCGAAGACGCCTTCCCCCAACACGAGACGATCCCGCTTTCGGCGAAGGAGGGTGACAACATGGACGAAGTGTACGACAGCATCGCGGAGTACTTCGGGTGATATCATGCCAGAAGCACGAGGGAAAGACGACGCCGACGGCGTTCAGATCGACCTCATCAGTGGCCAGCGGATGGACGAGATGGCCACCATGGAGAAGATCCGGATGATCCTGGATGGCGTCCACGACGGAAAGATCGTCATCCTCGAGGAGGGACTTACCCCTGACGAGGAGAGCAGGCTCATCGAGGTGACGATGACCGAGATCAGCCCGGACGAGTTCAACGGCATCGAGATCGAGACTTACCCGAAGTCGAGTGCGAACAACTCGTCGCTGCTCGGGCGGTTGATGGGCAATAGCGAATCGAACGCCAAACTGACCGTGATCGGGCCGGCCGATCAGATCGAAACACTCCACAAAGACGAAACGCTCATCAGCGCACTCGTGTCCCGAAACTAATGCCTCACCAGTGTACGAACTGCGGCCGCACGTTCGCCGATGGGTCCAAAGAGATGCTCTCTGGATGTCCCGACTGTGGTGGCAACAAGTTCCAGTTCGTCCCGTCCACCAGCGCGAAATCGAGCGCGGCCGCCCAGTCGCGCGAACGCGCCGAACAGCGTCCGTCCGACGACTCCGACGGCGCGATCTCTCGAGGCGTCGAGACGGTTCGCGAGTTCGTCTCCGACGGAACGAGCGACGATCGCTCGTGGCCGTCACACGACGACGCTGAAACCGCCGCGTCGGACTCCTCGACCGGCGAGTTCGCGGCGTGGCCCGACTCCGCCCGCCCGCCAGAAGACCGATCGTCGGTCGGCAACGAGTCGTCGGCCTCCGGGATGCCGTCGAGCGGTGACGAACCCTCGAGCGTCGACACGTCCCGTGCTGGACCGAGACCCGACGCCGACGCCACGACGGACGTCGGCGATGGCACACGTCGAGACGAGACCGAAGACACGGCACAGGCCGACGCCCGAAGCGAGGTCGTCTCGTCCGAGGAGTTGCCCGCACACTCGGCGCGTCCTGACGAGGACGAGCGGCCGGACCACGGCCGCGTCGTCAGCGAGCCGTCCGACGACCGGCCATCGCTCGAGGAACTTCGCGAGGAGCTCAACGATCAGTTCGAGAGTATCAAGATCCTCCGTCCGGGCCAGTACGAACTCAACCTGATGGAACTGTACGATCGCGAAGAGTACATCGTCTCGTTGCAAGAGGACGGTCGGTACGTTATCAACGTACCAGACTCCTGGCGCGACGCAGAGTAACGATCCCCGAGGGACCTGCTCGCGTCACAGCGTGTCCCATCCGAGTGAGTCGACGTTTGCAACGCCTCTGTTTCTTCTGCGAATCAGCTCGATTTTTGATGATGAATCTCTGTCCGTGGTGGTTCGGCTCCAGTCGAAAAGACGCGATCGCCCCGGTCGGTGATCGTCGACTCCGGAGGTATCGTCTGGTGCAGGCGAGACGTACCACGGGCGGAAGAAAGATGGATTTAAGCGACGTGGACGACAGCCACGAAACATGAGCACTGCAACCAAGATCGTCCTCACCACGATCGTCGCGGCGGCACTACTGTCGATCCTGCTCGTCTTCCAGACGACGTTCGCCTGATGTTCGAGGCCCGCGAACTCTCGAATGCCGTCGAGTCGGTTCGCGACGAGCACGCACCCGACACGCTCGTGGTCGACTGCGCGCGCGACTTCGAGACGCTCCCGCCGGCCGTCGCCGAGGATCTCGGCTTACTCGTCGACGCTCTCGAGCCGGCGAGCTATCCCGCGGAGTGGCTCCCAGCAGACGCGCCGACGCTCCTGTGCCGATACGCGAGCAGCGACTTCACCGTCGGAATGCCCGGCGATGGCAGCGTCGCCTGGACGTGCCAGACCCACCCGCCCGTCGTGCTCGTGAAACCGCGCGTACAGGGGTCTCCCGAATCGTTCATCGACTTCCTGCTCGCCGAAGCACTCGTCGAGGTCGGCCTCGACGTTCCGGAGCACTTCCTCGGGTTCTTCGAGGACGGCTACCGCGATCTCGACGCCGCGCTCCCGCTCGAGGCGAACGGGACGTACCAGGTCGCGGCCGCGCTCTACGACGGCTGGAAGGGCCTCCAGACGCGAGACGTGTTCGCAACCTGGTACGACGAGAATCCCACCCTCGCCGACGCGTGGCAAGATGCCGGGACGAGACTCGAGGGTCGCGTCTCCGAACTACCGGCGGCGGTCGCTCGCGGCGAGACGGACTTCGCGGACGCCACGGAACTGGCCTGTAGCGCGATCAAGCACGCGATCGAACTCCCGGCACCCTTCGCGGCGCTCGATACGACGGCGTATCGCGACCACGGCCCGGCCTACGCGATCCGGTGGGCCGAGAAGACGTTCGAGGCGCTTTCCTAGGAATCGGCGTCGTCGCTCTCGACCCGCTCGAGAACGATCCGTTTCGAAAACCCACCGCGTCGGTCGCGTTTCTCCCGTCTGAGCCGTTCGAGGCGCGCTCTCGACGCTCCCCGGTTTTCGAGGACGGCGTCGATCACCTCGAGAACGTCCGCGAGTTCCTCGAGGTCGCCGCTCTCGGCGAACTCGTCTGCTTCCTCGCGCAGTTTCTCTCGGAGTCGCCGTTCGTATTCGTCGTCGTCGGAGACGTGGACGACCGGCTGCTTTCCGTCGGCCACGATGATCTCCGGAATCCGGTCGCGAACGAGCTTGTCGTACCGGGTCACGGCGGTCAGAACTTGGCCGTGACCGTCCCGTCCTCGTCGAGGTCGATCACGCCGTCGAACAGCGCACGGAAGTCGGCGACGACGTCGTCGTCGTGGACCTCCTCGGAGAGGTGAAAGAGACCGACAGCGTCGTGTTCCTCGAGCAGGTCCAGGATTCGCTCGGTCGCCTCGAGGGTCGGTTCGTCGCCGGCGTAGTATGCGAGTTCGGTGACTGAGTCGAAGCTGATCCGGAGTTTCCCGTCGTTGGCGTCGAGAAACCGTCGGACCTGTTCGACGATTCCGTCGAGGTCGTCGGGTGCAGCGACGTAGTGAACGTTGTCGCTCGAGCGCCGCGAGTAGCCGCGTTCGATGCTCAGGGTGTCGAGAATGTCGGCGCAGCTCTCGTCGACGTCGTAGTACTCGAGTTTCTGTCTGACTTCGCGGGCGGTCGTTCGCGTCGAGACGACGAGGAAGTGGTCGGTGTCGGTCTTGAGAAAGTCGGTGTCGATGCGGTCTGTTTCACCCGTACTCGGGTGGAGCAAGAGAACGCCTGTCCCCCCTGGTACCGTCTCCGGTGTCTCGTCGATCTCGAGCGAGTACTCCATATTGGAGTGAACAAGTTTCGGCACTGACTTAAGATTGCGGGTATCACAACTTTTCTTCGTTTTTCGCCGGTGTCGGCCGTCGACGGTACACCTTCCCGCAAAAAGGCTGAAGGGGGCGGTGAGTCTGGGACTCTGCGGACGACGAAAACCCGATGCCCATGGATTTTCGGCTGGCCTAAACCCTTCGAGTCGATATTATTTAGGCAGGCCTAAAAAGCTTGTCGGTGATTGTCCGCCAAAGGGGCGCGGTGATACGAACCCGTTTAGTCACGTGCGGTCGATGACGTCGGTATGAGCGTTCGCGAGGAGTTCGACGCCTGGGCCGAAGCGGGCCGCGACAGAGGAATGGAAGAACGCCACTGGCACACTGCCAAACACGCACTCGCGAGGATGCCGGTCGAGTCCGGCGACGTCGTCCTCGATCTGGGCTGTGGGAGCGGCTACGCGGGCAGGGCCATCCGCGAGACCTACGACGCGGATCGCGTCTACGGACTCGACGGCGCACCCGAGATGGCTCGCAACGCCCGAGGCTATACCGACGACCAGAAGGTCGGCTACGTCGTCGGCGACTTCGGGTCGCTGCCCTTCGCCGACGACTCGATCGACCACGTCTGGTCGATGGAGGCGTTCTACTACGCCGCCGACCCCCACCGAGCACTCGAGGAGATCGTTCGCGTCCTCCGGCCCGGCGGCACCTTCTACTGTGCCGTCAACTACTACGAGGAGAACGTCCACTCCCACGAGTGGCAGGCGTCGATCTCGGTCGAGATGACCCGCTGGTCTCGCCGGCAGTACCGCGAGGCCTTCCGCGAGGCTGGTCTCCACGTTGCCGAACAGGACAACGTCCCCGATCGCGAGATTACGATTCCGGCGGAAGCCGAGTTCCCCCTCGAGGAGTGGAACACCCGCGAGGAGATGGTCGAACGCTACCGCGAGCTCGGGACGCTCCTCACTGTCGGCGTCGCGCCCTGAATCCGACGACCCCTCCGTTTCCACTCGAACCTACCGTTCGAACCGTTCGCCCGCCGGAATCGCCACCTCGAGCCAGTTCTCCTCGGGCGGGAGCGGGCAGTCGAACGTCTCGCTGTAGGCACAGAACGGCGAGTACGCGAGGTTGAAGTCGACGACGATCTCGTCGCCCGTCTCCAGACCCCGCTCGGTCTCGAGTTCCATGTACCGCCCGCCCCGGTACGTTTGCTGGCCGGTCGTCTTGTCCCGGAAGGGGACGAACAGCGCCTCTTCGCGTGCACCCTCCTGCTGGTAGGCAGCCAGTTCGAACGTGCCGTCCTCGAGATCCGCGTCGTCGCGCTCGAGGTCGAACGCGAGGGTCGCCACCCGGAGGTAGCGAACCTCGCGACCCGCCGTCGTCTCCATCGTCACCGGGTTGGGATCGTCGTGGACGGTGACGGTCGCGCTCACGCGGTAGTCCGGGTCCGGCGGGAAGTACTCGAGCCCGTCGAACCCGTCGCGTTCTCCCGGCGGGATCGGCGACTGCGGGTGTTCGGCGAAAAAGCGGTCTTTCTCGTCGCGTTTCTCCTCGAGTTCGCTCGTCCAGCGGTCGACGTCGACGGAATCTGTCATACTCGAGGTTGTCGGTCGCGAGGTGAAGGCGTTGTGTTTCCGGTGTGCTTCAGTACGCCTCAAGAACTCGTCAGAATGTTCTCAATCGCTGAGAACGTAGGGTCTCCTTTTAAAGTTCATGGTCTGTAACGTACAGACGATGCCCAACGAGTTATCGAAAGAGCGGCGACGCTTCCTCCAGTTGACCGGTGCGACTGCTGTCGTCGGACTCGCCGGCTGTGGCGGTAATGGGAACGGTGATGGCGGCGACGGTGGTGACGGCGGCGACGGCGGCGACGGCGGCGACGACGAGGTCCCGTCGGAGTACGAGGGCGCGACCGCACTGGACGGGACGGAGTACGATCCCAACGCCGACCTCCTGGCGAAAGACGACGTCCAGTATCAGGAGGAACCCAGCGACGGCGAAGCCTGCGAGAACTGTCGCTTCTACGTCCCAGACCAGAACGACGACGGCATGGGTGCCTGCGTCGAAGTCGAGGGACTGATCGACCCGCAGGGATGGTGTACGCTCTTCCAGGAGTTCGAAGGCGACGGCGGTAACGAAACCGACGGTAACGAAACTGACGGTAACGAAACTGACGGTAACGAGACCGGGAACGAGAGCGCATAATCCGCCGTAGGCAGCGATCGGTGGTCGCTCGAGGTGTCGCCGATCGCACTCTCGCCGAATCTTCCGATCGGCTTCCGATCGGTAGCGTATTTTTCCACCGACGACCGCAGGTTTATATCCGAAAGCGGGGCCAGTGTCGTCCGTCAACCCTATGACCGACCGACGATGAGTACGGCAGGAATGACGGACTGGCGCGCTGTCTTCGGACACGACGAGCCCTACGACGAGCAGGTCGACGGCATCGAGACGGCCATCGACACTGCCCGCGAGGGCGGCTACACCGTGATCGAGGGTGCCTGCGGGACGGGCAAGACCATGATCGCCCTGACCGCGGGCATCGACCTCGTGCGCGACCCCGAGACCGACTTCGAGCGCGTGTTCGTGCTCACGAGCGTCAAACAGCAACTGCGTCAGTTCGAGGCCGACCTCGAGACGATCAACGCGAACCTGCCGACCGGCTGGAACCCGGTTTCTGGACTCACGCTGGTCGGGAAAGCCGACGTCTGTCCGTACAACCGCGAGAGAGCGGCGAACTTCGACGACGGGAACGTCTACGACCGCTGTGAGACGCTGCGAGACCGGACCCGTGACCTGGTCGGCGAGGGCGGCGAGACGACGGCGGGGAGTCTCGCGGCGAACGCGCGGAGCCAGCAGATCGGACTCGCCGACAGCGGCCGCCAGGGCGGCGGCGGGCGCTTTCTCGAGACGGCCGGCGAACCGACGCCGTACCCGCCCGACCTGCCGGCGTACGGTGACGGCGGCGCGGTCGGAAGCGAGATCGAGTACTGTCCGTTCTACGCGCAGTACCTCGAGGACCTGCCAGACGAGGGAAGCGACGGCGACGCCGCCGAGGCGGTCCCCTTCGACTTCACCGAAACCGGACTCGTCACGCCCGAGGACCTCGTGGCGCTGTCGGCACGCCACGGCACCTGTCCCCACTCGGTGATGGGCGCGCTGCTGGGCCACGCCGAGGTCGTGATCGGCAACTACTACCACGCGTTCGACCCGCAGACGACCGCGGCGTTCACCGCTGCGTTGCTCGACGATTCGACGTTTCTCGTCTGTGACGAGGCACACATGCTCGAGCCGCGCGTCCGCGACCTCGTCAGCGACGGCGTCGCCGACACCACGTTGCGCGACGCCGAGACCGAACTCTCGCGGGTGATCCAGCCGATCAAATTCGAACGCGAGGGACGACGGGCCGAGGGCGGTTCGATGACCGCCGACGCCGAACTCGTGCGGGCGGAACTGGCCGATTCGGACGTCTCCTTCGAGGAACTCGAGCGGACCCGCCAGTTCGTCCGCGACCTCCGCGAGGAACTCGACCGTCGCGTGCGGGCCTACCTCGATCGGACCCACCGCGGCTGGCAGTCGACCCTCACGGACCTCGAGGACGACGAGATTCCGCTGCGAGACCCCGCGACGCCCGCGCAGGACGAACTCTCCGAGTGGGCCGACGGGGCGGGCTACGGCGACGTCGCCTGGGTCCGGGCCGAACACGTCGGCGCGGTGGTCGAGCGGATCCTGGACGAGGCAGAAGACGAAGAACGGGCGAGAGCCACGCCCGCCGTCGGGCGCGTCCTGGGAGAGTGGTACCGGTGTGGACACACCGACTACTTCCGCGAGATCGAACTCGAGCGCACCTGGGACGACACCGAACCCGCCGACTCGTGGCGACGCGCCTACACCGCCCGCCTCGCCTTGCACAACTGCGTGCCAAGCGACGCGATCGGCTCGCGCCTTTCGGCTTTCGGCGGCGGCATCCTGATGAGCGCGACCCTGGAGCCGATGGAGGCGTTCGCCGAGGTGACGGGCCTCGAGTACGTCGAGCGGGAGGAAGACCGTCCGGTCGTCGAGCGCCGCTACGGCCTGCACTTCCCCGCGGAGAACCGCGAGAGCTTCGCCGTCGCCGCGCCGAAGTTCACCTACGACAACCGGGGCCGGCCCGGCGAGGAGAATCCGACCCGGACCCACTACGCCGACGCGATCTCGAAGGTCGCCCGCGTGCCCGGCAACGTCCTCGTCGGGATGCCCAGTTACGGCGAGGCGGAGTGGGCCGCAGGCGTCCTCGAGGATCGCGTCGACAAACCCGTCTTGCTCGACGAGTCGAGCGCCGACGAGGTCACGGAGTCGCTGAAAGACGACTTCTTCACAGGCGAGGGGAAGGTGCTGGTGACGAGCCTTCGCGGCACGCTCACAGAGGGCGTCGACTACAGCGGCGATCGCCTCAACGCGGCCGTCGTCTGTGGCGTTCCGATCGTCAACACCTCGAGTCCGCGGACCGAGGCCGTTCGGCGAGCCTACGACGAGACGTTCGGCGAGGGGTTCGCCTATGCCCTGCTCGTTCCCGCGGTGCGAAAGGCCAGGCAGGCGACCGGACGAGTCATCCGTGGCCCCGAGGACGTCGGTGTCCGTGTCCTGCTCGACGAACGCTACGCTCGCGACAGCTGGGATTCCGTTCGCGGCTACCTGCCCGCCGACGAACGCGAGGCGTTCCAGCCGGTCAGCCCCGACATGCTCGAGTTCGGTCTCGATCGAATCCGGGATCGACTCGAGGAGCCGTGAGCCGTCCGTCGCGGCCCCGCCTCACCCGGTCGATCGTCTGATCGTGGTCGCCGTCGATCCGCTCGTGTACAGCGAGTACCACAGCACGACGAATCCCCCGGCGGTGAACGAGCTCTGGACGGCGATGCCGAGGGCGACGTTCTCGCCGATGAGGTGCACGAGACCGCCCAAAAGCGAGCCGGTGACGATGAACCCGAACCCGACGGCGACCGCGCGAAGCGGTGACGAACCGGTTCGACGGAACGCCCGGTAAGCGAGCAGCACGATTAGCCCGCCGACGACGAGCGTGGTGGTGTTCGCGAGCGCGATGATAGCGGTATATCGGTCCATGGTGATCTGCGACGGAACGTGGTTCGGTGACGCGATTCTACCTCGAGGTTCGTCGCCGTTCCTTTTCAGTCGAGACGCCCGTTCTCAGTTCGCTGGAATCGCCGCCGTGAACGCACAGACGTCGGCCGTCGACGCTTCATACTGCCGGACAACAGTCACTGAACACTCGATCGCGTCTCACGGTCCGTCGCCACCGGCGACGGCCGTTCGAGTGCGATCGATGTGTGAATCGTTTCGTCCAGTAGTATCAGCCGTCGACGACGTGGACCGCTTCGGGATCGAACCCGACCGTGACCGTCTCGTCTGAAGGGGGGTCGCTCACCCGAAGGACGACCGGCGTGCCGTTCCGGCGGCCGTGCACCCGGACGCTCTCGCCGAGGAACTCGCTCGTCTCGACGTCGACCTCGAGTCGGTTCGCCTCGACCGCCCGCGAGAGCGCCTCGGGACGGACGCAGAAGGTGAGTCTGTCGGCGTCGGTCTCGAGTGGCGGGAGCCGGAAGACGTCGCCGTCGACGTCGACGCTCGTCCCCTCGCCGTCGCGCTCGAGCACCCGGCCCTCGAAGACGTTGTTGTCGCCGACGAACTCGGCGACGAAGCGCGTGGCGGGCTCGCGGTAGATCTCCTCTGGCGTGCCGACCTGCTCGATCCGGCCGTCGGACATCACGGCGACGCGGTCGGAGATCGCCAGCGCCTCCGCCTGGTCGTGGGTGACGTAGACGGTCGTGATCTCGAGGTCCGACTGGATGCGTTTGAGCTGTCGGCGCAGCGACTCCCGGAGGCGTGCGTCGAGCGCGCTCATGGGTTCGTCGAGCAACAGCAGGCTGGGTTCGGGGGCGAGTGCTCGAGCCAGGGCGACCCGCTGTTGCTGGCCGCCCGACAGCTCCGTCGGCGCTCGCTCTTCGGTCCCCGGCAGGTCGACCAGGTCGAGCAACTCGGCGATCCGTTCGTCCTCGCTCGTCCCCTTGGGCGGGTCGCGAAAGCGCAGCCCGTAGCCGACGTTTTCGGCGACGGTCATGTGCGGAAACAGGGCGTAACTCTGGAAGACGACGCCGACGTCGCGTTCTTCGGGCGGCACGCCGGTCGTCTCCCGGCCGTCGAAGCGGATCGTCCCCTCGGTGGGCTCCTCGAAGCCGGCGATCACCCGCAGCGTCGTCGTCTTCCCACAGCCGGACGGGCCGACGAGGGTGAAAAACTCCCCGTCGCGGACCGTGAGGTCGATCGACTCGAGTGCGGTCGTCCCGTCGTAGCGTCTGGTGACGGACTCGAGAGCCAGGTCAGTCACGTTCGAACCTCCCGCCGACGCGGTCGACGACGACGAAACTCGCGGCCGTGACGACGAGCAAGAGCGTTCCCATGGCGATTGCGGGACCGGGCCTGCGACCGAGGTAGCGCTCGACGGCGACGGGCATCGTGTACGTCTCGCTGCCGGCCGCCAAAATCACCGTCGAAGAGAACTCGCCGATCGAGATGGCGAACGCGAAGGCTGCGCCGGCGACGACCCCGCTCGCGACTAGCGGCAGTTCGACGTCGAGTAACGCGCGAGCGCGGGTGGCCCCGAGCGCACGGGCGGACTCGACCATCGCGGGGTCGAGGTCGGCGAGCAGCGGTGAGACGTTCCGGGTGACGAAGGGGTAGGCGGCGACGGCGTGGGCGGCGACGATAGCGACCGCGCCCGTCACCTGTAGCCGCCAGCCACCGGGCAGCGCGATGCCGAAGACGAGTCCCTGGAGCAGGCCGATGCCGAAGACGATCCCGCTGACCGCAAGTGGGAGCATCGCGAGGGCGTCGACGACGGTCCCCAGCCGACCCGCTCGAGCCGTCAGCACCGAGATCACGACGCCCATCGGGAGCGCGACGGCGAGCGTCGCGACGCCGAAGAGAAGCGAGTTGCGGATCGCCGGCCACGGCCGGGTCTGGAACGACGCTCCCTCGACCTGTCGCTCGAGCAAGAACGCGTAGTACCGGAGCGTGAAGCCGCTGCCGTCGGTGACGCTGCCGACGATCAGGCTCGCGAGCGGGCCGACGAAGACGACCGCGGCGACGACGCCGTACCCCAGGATGGCGAGTCGACTGGGGGTAAACGCGGTTCGGACGTCGGGAAACAGTTGCTCGCGCGGCGGTGGCGAGGCGGCCCGGCTCATCCCCGCCTGTGCGGACTCGTACCGGAGGTAGGCGTAGGTGACCGACAGCGTGACGATCGTCTCGAGGACGGCGAGCGTTGCGGCTTCGGCGAACGCGAGCCGCCGGATGCGGTCGTAGACCCAGACCTCGACCGTCGCCAGTTGCAGTCCGCCGAGCGCGAGGACGATGGGGAACGTCATGAACGTAAAGACGAACGTGAGCAACGCGCCGGTGAGGACGGCGGGAAGGAGCTGTGGGACGACCACGTCCCGGAACGCTCGCCGGGGGCTCGCGCCGAGCGAGCGGGCGGTCTCGACGGTCCGGACGTCGACGCTCTCCCAGGCGGCGACGGTGATTCGGGCGACCAGCGGAGCGTTGTAGAAGGCGTGGGCGACGATCACCACGGCCAGCGGGTACCGGCCGAGAAACGGATAGGGACCGAGTCCAGCGAGTCCGAGCAGCGAGTTGAGCGTGCCCGTCTGTCCGAACGTGGCGTAGAAGCCGACGGCGACCATGATCCCCGGGAGGACGAACGGGAGGATGGTGAGCGAACGCAGTGTCTGCCGGCCGCGAAACTCGTAATTCGCGAGGACGTACGCCGCCGGCAGGCCGAGAACGACGCTCGCGACGGTCGAGAGGGTCGCCTGGTAGGCGGTGAAGCCGAACAGTCCCAGCCGGACGTCCGGCACCTCGAGTGTGAACCAGGGGAACGCGGGCGAGACCGACACCGAGATCGACGCGAGCCAGCCGACGAGCGCGCCGAGGTGCGTTCCGACCGCGAGCGGATCGGCGAACACCGGTGCCAGGACGCCGAGGTAGAACGGATCGGCGAGCACCGCCCGGAAGTTCCCGACGGAGAATCGGCCGTCGACGAACAGGGCCTCGGAGAAGACGACACCGACGGGGACGTAGAGCATCACGACGAGTACCGCGGCCGTCGCGAGCGCCATCACGACGAGCGCGCGCCCGGCGAACCACGCACGAACGTCGGCGATTCGACCGCTCGCCGACACGCTTACCGACCGACGATCTCGCGCGACCACTCGTCGGTCCACCCGTCGAGGTTCCCCCGGAGGTCGTCGTAGCTGAACGTCACCGCCTCCGACGGTTCGAAGGCGTAGTCGGTGAAACTGTCCTCGAGGTCGACGTACTCGGCCTCGATCGCCGGGAACTGGACGTTGCGCGTCGCGATCTCCGCCTGTGCCTCACTCGAGAGGACGAAGTCGACGAACTCGTACGCGAGGTCGGTCTGTGCGCCCTCGAAGATCGCCATCCCCTCGGGATTCGCGTAGCCCTGCTCGTTCGGGAACGCGACCTGGTGGCGCGAGAGGTCCAGGTCGTCGGCGACGGCGAACACCTGGTCAGTCGAGTAGGAGACGACGATCGGCCGCTCACCCTCGAGGTAGGCGTTGTACGCCGAGTCCCAGTCGCCGCGGATGTCCACGTCGTTGTCCACGAGTTCGCGCCAGTACTCCAGGTAGCCGTCGGTGCCGTAGGCGTCGATCGTCCAGAGCATGAACGCCTGTCCCGGGTCGGACTGCTGGGCGTTCTGGGCAAGCAGCGTCCCCTCGTAGGCTGGATCGACCAGGTCCTCGAACGTCGTCGGCTCGTCGACCTCGTTCTCGTCGTAGACGAGGCTGATGTAGCCCGTGTCGTAGGGGAGGACCCGGCCGCTCGGGTCGTCGAACTCGAGGTCGGACCGGACGCGACCCGCGTTCTCGAGGCGATCGCGATCGAGCGGCTGGAACAGCGCCCCCTCGCCGAGTTCCTCGTCGACGCGCACGAGGTCGTCGACGTTGAGGCCGAAGTAGAGGTCGGCGTCGACCTCGACGTCCTGCTGGGCCTGCTGGACGTAGAGGTTCACGCCGTCTTCGGGGACGGTCCACTCGAGTTCGGCGTCCGGATGCTCCTCCTCGAAGGCTTCTTTGAGCCACGGGCCGGCGGGATCGTAGCCGTCGACCATGGACGTGTACGTCGCGATCCGGAGGGGACCGTCGTCTTCCGCCGGCGTCCCGTTTTCGTCACCGTTGCGAGTCAGACAACCGGCGAGCGTGACGCCCGCGACGCCAGCACCGGCGGCTCGCAGCACCGTTCGTCGATTCATTACGCGGTTGTTACACCGAGTAGTCTTAAGTTCGGTGGATCGTCTTTCAGTCGAAGCGAACAGTTTTCATCCTCGAGCGTGACTCTCTTCTGTGACTGCCAATCGCCGGTACGTCCTCGCGGGCGTCGTCGCCGCGCTCGGCGTGGTGACGGGTGTGATCCTGCTCGAGGTGCTGGGGACGATCCTCTTCGCGCTCACCGTCGCGTACGTCCTCTTGCCGGTCCACGGCTGGCTCGTCAGGCGCGGCCTCACGGAGTGGACGGCGGGCGTCGTCGCCACGCTCGTCGGCTTTTCCGGGGTAGTCGCGGTCGTCTCGCCGATCGTCGTCACGCTCTACCTGCGAATGGACGAACTGCTCGCGGTCGTCCGCGACCTGCCGACGGAACTGACGATCACGATCGCCGACGCGACGGTGACGCTCGAGGCGACGGAGGTCAGAGCGTGGCTGATCGACCAGCTACGGAGCCTCTCGGTGGCCCTTGCGACGGCGGCACCCGAGTTAGCAGTGAAGTTCGCGCTGTTCGTCCTCCTGCTGTTCGGACTCCTCCTCAAGGGCGACGCGGCTGGCCGGGCGGCGATCGCCCCGGTTCCACACGAGTACCGCGACGTCGTCCACGCGCTGGCCTGGCGCGCCCGATCGACGCTGTACGCCATCTACGTCCTCCAGCTGGCGACGGCGGTGGGGACGTCCATCGCTGCGTACCCGTTCTTTCGGTTGCTGGGTTACGACGCGGCGCTCATGCTCGCGATGGTCGCCGGCATCTTACAGTTCGTGCCGATCGTCGGCCCGACGATGCTCGTCGCCCCGATCGCGCTCTATCACGTCGCACTCGGCGAACCCGTCGCTGCGGTGGTCGTCGGCGGCCTCGGCGTCGTCCTCATCGGCTGGCTCCCCGACGTCGTCGTCAGACCGCGGCTGGCCCGCCGTTCGGCTGGTCTCCCCGGCAGTCTCTACTTCGTCGGCTTCACCGGTGGCCTCTTCACGCTCGGTGCGATCGGCATCGTCGTCGGGCCGCTCGTCGTCGCCATCTTCGTCGAAGCCGTCTCGCTGCTGGCCGACGAGGTCAACGGCGAGGACCTCCCCGACCTCGACGACTCGTCCGGCCCGCGCGTCGGCGTTCCCGACGTCTCCGTCGACGCTGCCGACGCCTCGAGCGAGGCACGCGCCGACGAACCGTCGCGAGCGAGTGACTCTCCCTGATACCGTCTGCTGTGTATGATGACCCTCGGGCTTTTGGGCCCTCGACGTGTGACAACTCCTATGAGTAGACGCCACACGTTCGTCAACGCCGTTCTCGGTGCCGTCGCCGGGATCGTGCTCTCGTTTCTCCCCTTCTCGCCGCTGCTCGGCGGTGCACTCTCGGGCTTTCTCGAGGGATCGGACGGACGAGCGGGTGCCGTCGCCGGCACGCTCGCCGGCCTGCTCATGTACCTCCCGTTCGGCCTGCTCGGCGGCTTCGTCCTCGGCGTGCTGGGTTTCGGTTTCGGCCTCGGCGGCCTCCCGATCGAGGGGTTCGCCGTCTTCGTGCTCTTCTTCGCGTTCGCCGCGACGGTCCTGTTCGTCTACACCGTCGGCCTGGCCGCAGTCGGGGGGCTCCTGGGCGCGTACTTCGCCCAGGAGTATCCCGACACGCAGGCGAACGCCCGCGAGACCATCGGAATGGGTGACTCGCGTGCGAGCCGTCGGGACGACCACGAACTCGACGAGTTCGGACGCGGTCCCGGCGAGGACGGCCGCCGTGGCGAGTTCGGGAACGACGAGTCGGCGACCGACGATCTGGGCCGGGACGACCTCGAGTCGAACTAACACTCCGGCCGCCGGTCACTCGTAACGCAACGCGTCGATCGGGTCCGTCCGTGCGGCCCGCCACGCGGGGTAGAGTCCGGAGAGGATGCCGACGACGACCCCGACGACGATCGCGAGGGCGACGTACTCGTAGGGATACACGAGTGGCAGGTCGATGTACCACGCTCCGAGATAGCCTGCGAGCAGTCCGACCGCGGTTCCGAAGATCGCGCCGACGGTGCCGAGGATCACCGCTTCCGAGAGGAACAGACCGAGGACGTCGCGATTCTGCGCACCGACGGCTTTCATGATGCCGATCTCGCGGGTGCGCTCGGTCACGGAGACGAGCATGATGTTCGCGATGCCGATCGAGCCCACCAGCAACGAGATGGCCGCGATGCCGACGATGAAGTTCTGCAACAGATCGAGGACGTCCTGGAGTTGCTGGAGCAGTTCCGTGCTGGTCTGGAGTCTCACCTCGAGGTCGTCGCCCAGCAGGTCGCTCGCGTCCGACTGCTCGCTCTCGAGGTAGGACGTCGCGCTCTCGCGGGCCCGGTCGACCGCCCTGTCGTCTGCGGACTCGGCTTCGACGACGATCGCGAGGTACCGCGCCTGGTCGCCGCCACCGTCGCCGAACCCCAGCCCGGCAGCCTGTTCCGCGTAGAACGGATCCGTCGGGACGTACACGCGCGGCGCGGTCTCGAATCCCTCGAACGGACTCAACCCTTCGGAGGTGTCGGTGATGCCGACGACGGTCACGGTCGTCTGCTGGCCGCCGAGGATCGTGAGCGTGAGTTCGTCGCCGACGGTGACGTTCTCCTCGAACTGCTCGGCTGCGGCGGGGTTGATCACCGCCTCGCTTTCGTTCATCTCGAACTGCCGTCCCTCCCGGAGGTCGTCCTCGCGGATGTACGACGGTCCCGCGGCGATCAACCCGTCTCCCTGTGGCACCTGTTCGTCCCCGTTCGAGATCGCCTGCGTCTGGATCGTCGCGTAGCCGTAGGCCGCCTCGACGTCCTCGCGATCGGACAGTTCCTCGAGGTCGTGCTGGCTGAACACCGGCTGTGCACCCGCCAGCGGGCCGCCCTCGGCGTCTGGCTCTGCAGCCCAGCCGTAGAGGTTGCGCTGGTCGTCGGGACTGATGTCGCCGATGATCCCCGCCTGCAGGCTCGCCCCGAGCGTGACGAACGCGATCACCGCGGCGATACCGATGATCACCCCCAGCGTCGTCAGCGACGACCGGAGCTTGTGGCCGCGTATCGACCGCCACGAGAGCCGGAGAAACTCGAGCGGTCGCATTCAGGCACTCGCCTCCGTCCCCGATTCGTCCGTCGTCGATCCGTCGTCGAGTTCCTCGATCCGCTCGATTTTCCCGTCGAGGAGGTGGACGATTCGGTCGGCCCGCTCGGCGACGTGGCGCTCGTGGGTGACGACGAGCATCGTCGTCCCGCCCTCGTGGAACTCGTCGAAGAGGTCCAGGATTTCGGCTTCGGTGTCGGTGTCGAGATTCCCCGAGGGCTCGTCGGCCAGCACGATCGCCGGATCGTTGACCAGCGCGCGGGCGAGCGCGACCCGCTGGCGCTGGCCGCCCGACAGTTCGTTCGGCAGGTGCTCTTCCCGGTCGGCCAGACCGACGCGCTCGAGCAGCTTGCGCGCTCGCTCGCGGCGCTCGGCGCGGTCGACGCCCTGGAACAGCTGCGGCAGCGCGACGTTCTCGACGGCGTTCAGCCGCGGCATGAGGTTGAACGTCTGGAAGACGAAGCCAACCTCCGTCCCCCGGAGACGCGTCCGTTCGCGGTCGCCGAGTGAACCGACCTCGTGGCCTCCCACGACGACCGTCCCTTCCGTCGGCGTATCCAGACAGCCCACGAGGTTCATCAGCGTCGACTTGCCCGAGCCACTCGGCCCCATGATCGCGGTGTAGGAGCCACGGGGCACCTCGAGTGAGACGCCGTCGAGCGCGTGAACTGGCTCGCCGATGCGGTAGGTCTTGCGGACGTCGATCAGCTCGACTGCCGTCTCGCCCGTCTCCATGGACGTTCCGTTGACCTGCCGACCGAAAAATCTTCGCTGAAACGTCACTTCGAGAGATACGGCCGAGGTGGTCGTTTCTGGAGTCGTCCGTCCGATCGTGGAGTATACTGCCGGACGAGACGGGTCATCCATCGATCGCACGCGATCGAGTGTCACTGACTGTCGTCCGGTAGTATATACACGCTTTTGGGCTCCCCACGCACTCGTGAGAGCATGAAGACGGACGGTGGCTCAGACGCGGCGAAACGACGCGCCGGCGAACGCGCGGCCGAGGCGGTCGAGGACGGGATGGTCGTCGGGCTCGGCACCGGCTCGACGACCGCCTACGCGATCGAGGCGATCGGCCGGGCCGTCGACGACGGCCTCGAGGTCCGCGGCATCCCGACGTCCTACCAGTCCAGGCGGCTGGCGATCGACGTCGGTATCCCGCTGACGGCGCTCGACGAAGTCGACGCGGTCGACCTCGCGATCGACGGCGCGGACCAGGTGGCCGGCGGCGACCTGATAAAGGGTGGCGGCGCGGCCCACGCCAGAGAGAAACTCGTCGACTCGGCGGCCGACCGCTTTCTGGTCGTCGCCGACCCGTCGAAGCTCGTCGATCGGCTCGAGCGCCCCGTTCCCGTCGAAGTCCTGCCGGACGCTCGCCCGGTCGTCGAACGGCGAGTCCGCGACGCGGGCGGCGAACCCCACCTTCGAGCCGCGGAGCGAAAGGACGGCCCCGTCGTCACCGACAACGGCAACCTCGTGCTCGACTGTGCGTTCGGCGAAATCGACGATCCCGGCGACCTGTCGGCGCGCCTGTCGGCGATCCCCGGCGTCGTCGAACACGGCCTGTTCGTCGACCTCGCGGACGCCACCTACGTCGGCACCACGGACGGCGTCGACGTCCACCGGTACTGATCCGCTTCGATCGCTCGAGCACGCCACCTTCGACGATCAGGTACCTTTTCACTCTCCCCCCGTCACACTCCGGGTGGAGACGTAGATGCCCGAAACATCCGACCGGAAGGACGACCACATTCGCATCATTCAGGAAGAAGACGTCGAGACCTCGGGGACCGGATTCGCGGACGTCGAACTGGTTCACGAGGCGCTGCCGGAGATCCACAGAGACGAGATCGACACCTCGATTTCGCTCGTCGGCCACGAACTGGCCGCGCCGATCGTCATCGAGAGCATGACCGGCGGGCATCCCAACACGACGAAAATAAACCGGAACCTCGCGGCCGCCGCCCAGCAGACGGGGATCGCGATGGGCGTCGGGAGCCAGCGCGCCGGTCTCGAACTCGACGACGAGGACCTCCTCGAGTCGTACACCGTCGTTCGCGAGGCCGCCCCCGACGCGTTCCTCTACGGGAACGTCGGCGCGGCCCAGTTGCTCGAGTACGACGTCGACGACGTCGAACGCGCCGTCGAGATGATCGAGGCCGACGCGATGGCGATCCACCTCAACTTCCTCCAGGAGGCGGTCCAGCCCGAAGGCGACGTCGATGCCCGGGGCTGTCTCGACGAGATCGAACGGGTCGCAAGCGACCTCTCGGTCCCGGTGATCGTCAAGGAGACGGGCAACGGCATCTCGCGAGAGACTGCCGAACGCCTCACCGACGCTGGCGTCGACGCGATCGACGTCGCGGGCAAAGGCGGGACGACGTGGTCCGGTATCGAGTCCTACCGGGCGGCCGCGGTGGGCGCGACCCGCCAAGAGAAAGTCGGAAAGCGCTTCCGGGCCTGGGGCGTCCCGACCGCCGTGAGCACGCTCGAGGCCGCGTCCGTCCACGACTGCGTGATCGCCAGCGGCGGCGTCCGCTCCGGGCTCGACGTCGCGAAGGCGATCGCCCTCGGCGCGCGAGCGGGCGGTCTCGCCAAACCCTTCCTCGCGCCTGCGGGCCAGGGAACCGAGGCCGTCGTCGAGCTGATCGAGGACCTCGTCCTCGAGCTCACGACGGCGATGTTCGTCACCGGCTCCGAGTCGATCGCCGACCTGCGCGAGTGTGAGTACGTCGTCCTCGGCCGGACGAACGAGTACCTCGAGAGTCGCCGCGATCGCTGAAGACAAATATCTCGTTTTCGTACTCCCGTCAGATGCACCGGATCACGCTGGCGAACACCGTCTTCGAGGGGGAGAACAATGCGTACCTGCACGCCGGCGAGTCGACCGTCCTGGTCGACACCGGCGTCGCGGTCGCGGAGACGCGCGCCGAACTCGAGGCCGGTCTCGCCGCCCACGACGTCGAATTCGCCGACATCGACGCGATCGTCCTGACGCACTACCACGCCGACCACACGGGGCTGACCGGGGAGATTCAGGCCGCGAGCGGGGCGACCGTCCACGCCCACGTCGCTGACGCGCCGCTGATCGCGGGCGACGCCGACGCGTGGGACGACGTCCGAGAGACGCACGAACGGCTGTTCGACGAGTGGGGGATGCCGGCGGCCGACCGCGAGGAACTGCTCTCCTATCTCCACGACGGCCGCGATCTGTCCGGCACGCCCGCCGACGTCACGCCGTTCGAAGACGGCGACCGCCTCTCGTTCGACGGATTCGAACTCGATGTCCTCCACGCGCCGGGCCACACCGCCGGCCTCTCCACGTTCGTCCTCGAGAGCGGCGACGAGGTGCTCACCGGCGACGCCCTGTTGCCCAAGTACACGCCCAACGTCGGCGGTGCCGACGTCCGCGTCGACCGACCGCTCGAGCGGTACCTCGAGACGCTCGAGACGATCGCCGACCGCGGGTTCGACCGCGCGTGGCCTGGCCATCGCGATCCGATCGACGACCCGTCGGCGAGGGCGCGACAGATCGTCGCACACCACGAAGAACGATCGTATCGCGTCCTCTCCGTGCTCGACGAGTACGGACCGGCCGACGCCTGGACCGTCAGCGCACAGCTGTTTGGCGACCTTTCGGACATCCACGTTCTCCACGGCCCCGGCGAGGCGTACGCCCACCTCGAGCACCTGGCTCGCGCTGGCGATCTCGAGCGGGTCGACGAGGGGTATCGACTGACCGACGACGCGGTGCGACGGCTGGCCGACCGTTCGGACGGCCGCTGGCCGCTGTAGCTCGCGACGGCCCGCTACCGCACAGCCGGGAGCAGTCGCTGTCCGACGTCGACTCGCGAAAAAATATCGCTCGAGTAGCCCTTACAGGTCGCGGGGCTGGACCGTCTTTCGGTCGTTCGCTTCCGCACGGCGGGCAGCGTCGTCGAGCAGCTCGGAGACTTCCTCGTCGAGAGCGTCGTAGAAGTCCGAGGCGACGTTCTTGTCATCGAGCGCTTCTTTCACGGCGGCTTTGACGATAAGGTCTGCCATACGATTCACCACTTCCCGTTACCCCTTTATAAGCGTTCTGTTTAATATCGCCGATACCGGGTCTCTGCCGGCTGAAACGGGGGTTTCTCCCCTGCTCGCCACCGGAAAGTATATGTCCGATGAATTGCCTGCCGCTATGTCGATGGGCTCGACGGGCGGAAAACCGCTCGCGCGCGCTTCTCGACCCAGTCTGTGGACACGATCCCTGACGACGCATTCGAGTGTGTCCGCGTGATAGCGAACGGTATGCGTGAGCTACTCGAGGCTGTCGCCGCTGGCGAGCGGTCGCCGGCCGAGGCGGAAGCCGAGCTTCGCGGGTACGTCACCGGCGACGCGGGTCGGTTCGATGCGGTGAGAGACAAGCGACGCGGCATCCCCGAGGCGATTTTCGCCGCCGGAAAGACGCCCGAACAGGTCGCGAGACTCGCGACGACTGCAGTCGAAACGACCGGGCGAGCGCTCGTCACCCGGGTATCCGACGAACAGATCGCGGCGACGACGTCCCGACTCGAGGCACTCGACGCGGACGCCGACGTCGAGCACCGAAGTTCGACGCTGGTCGTCCGGACTGCCGACTACGAACCGCCGTCACTCGAGGCGACGGTCGGGATCGTCACCGCCGGTACGGTCGACGGGCCGATCGCCGACGAGGCGCAGGTCGTCTGCGAGGACGCCGGCGCGACGGTCGACCGGATCGACGACGTCGGTGTCGCCGCACTCGACCGGGTACTCGATCAGGTCGACCGGCTCCGCGAGGCGGACGTGCTGATCGTCGTCGCCGGACGGGAAGGCGCGCTACCGACTGTTGTCGCCGGCCTCGTCGATACGCCCGTGATCGGGGTTCCCGTCTCGAGTGGGTACGGCTACGGCGGCGACGGCGAGGCTGCACTCACCGGTATGCTCCAGTCGTGTACGGTCCTCTCCGTGGTCAACGTCGACGCCGGATTCGTCGCCGGCGGCCAGGCTGCGTTGATCGCCCGTGCGATCGATAATAATGTCGACTGTTGACGTGGAGCTACCCGAATACCAGAAATAATTCTACCAAAATCACAACTCCATACGTCGTTTGGGAAAGCTTATTTAACGTCTCTCTGGATATATCCCGGTACCGGCCGACGCCGGTGTGACTATGCCAAAGTGTAACCACTGCGGTGCGCACGTGTCCGAGCGCTTCGCGCGCGTCTTCGCAGACGAGCACGGCGAGATCCACGCGTGTATTAGCTGCTCGGCAAACGCCGGAATCGCGGAAGTCGCGAGAGAACGCGCCCGAAGCACCTGACCCTCCCGAGGACTGTACCGTACAGAACCACCGGACGGACCCCCTGGCCAGGCGAGTCTTTTTGTGCCGACGGTCGTACCCCGAACCGATGAGCGAGCACTTCGTCTACGTCCTCGAGTGTGCCGACGGCTCCCTGTACACTGGCTACACGACCGACCTCGAGCGCCGCGTCGCCGAACACGACGCCGGGGAGGGTGCGAAGTACACCCGCGGGCGGACGCCGGTCGACCTCGTCTATCACGAACGCTACGAGACGCGGTCGGCGGCGATGTCACGCGAGTACGAGATCAAGGAGTTGACGCGAGTGCAGAAAGAGCGACTCGTCGGACTCGGATGAGCTGTGGCGTCTCCTCTCGGCTGTCGTGATTATTAGATCGTCGAGACGGTCTTTTTTCGACTGCTATCGGGACTGAGCCTCCCTATCCGTTCTTTACCGCTCGAGGTCGTAGGTGTCTCGAGATGGTCGATCCAGGTCACGACGGCAGCGTAGAGTCCGACCGGCGTCGGTTCGGTCGCCGCGAGACGCTCTTGCTCGCCGGTGCAGGGCTCGCGTCGGCGACGGCGATGCCGGCGGTCGCACAGGAGGAAAACGAGACCGACGGTGGCGGGAACGAAACCGCCGGCGGCGGGAACGAAACTGCCGGCGGTAACGAGACCGCCGGTGGCAACGAAACCGAGGGCGGGGGCGGCGGTGGCGGCGGTGGCACCCAGACGGTCGAACTCGTCGACTACGCGTACGAACCCGGCACCGAGAGTCCGCTACAGATCCAGCCGGGGACGACGGTGAACTTCGTCTGGGTGACGGACAACCACAACATCGTCGTCGACAGCCAGCCCGATGGTGCCGGCTGGGAGGGCCACGAACCGATCGAGAACTCGCCGTTCGAGTACGAACACACCTTCGAGACCGAGGGGACCTACGAGTTCCACTGCACGCCCCACGTCAGCCTGGGGATGGAGGGGACGATCGAGGTCACCCAGGACGCCGGCGGCGGTGGCGGTGGTGGTGGTGAGGCAGGGCCAGCCAAACTCGTCCCGGACGAGGCGCTGACCCTGCTGATCGCGACGATCGTGGGCCTGGTCGCAGTGTTGAGCCTGTCGTACGTCTTCATGAAGTACGGCGGGACGGCAGGTGAGTGACCCGTCGCCCTCGAGCGACCGCCCAACTCGGTCGGCGGTCAGTCGTCCGCAGCAGCCGTCCGCGAGGTCGTGACCTCCGGTTCGATGGCGGCGTACTCGACGAGTGATCGACCGAGCGTCTCGACGCGCTCCTCGAGGTCGGCGTCGACGAACTGGCGGCCGTCGATCGCCTCGGGGTCGTCCACGAAGGCGTCGTAGGCTTTTCGGATGCCGATCTGGTGTGGGAGAACCCAGCCGTGGACGCCACGGACCGTGATCCGGAGATGATCGAGCGTCGAGCCGTAGGTGCCGCCACCGGCGGTCGCGAGCAGGCCGACGGTGGTGTCCTCGTACTCCTCGAAACTGCAGTAGTCGTGGAAGTTCTTCAGCGCGCCCGAGTACGAGCCGTGGTAGACTGGCGTCCCGAGTGCGACGGCGTCGGCCTCGCGGACGATGCGCGTGACTTCCTCGGCGTCGCCCTGCTCGTCGACGTCGGGATCGTAGACGGGGAGGTCGTACTCGCGGAGATCGAGCAGCGTCGTCTCCGCACCGGCTTCCTCGGCGGCACGGAGGACGTACCGCAGTGCCGTCCGGGTGTAACTCTCCTCTCGGAGGCTGCCACAGACGGCGACCACGTTTGGGGCGGAACTCATACTCGAGCGTCGGGTTTCGCTTCGTAAATCGTTCTCGCATTCGGCGGACGCCGCGGCACGTCTGCCGTCGGCTTTTTCGGACCGCACCGCGATGGGGGGCGTATGGAGACGATCAGTTTCGGGACCGACGGCTGGCGGGCGACGCTCGAGGAGTTCACCACGCCGCGGGTCCGTGCGGTTGGACAGGCGGTCGCGTCGTACCTGCGAGACGAGGAGTTCGAGCGGCCGGTCGCGATCGGCTACGACGCTCGCGAGAGTTCGCGCGGGTTCGCCGAGGAACTGGCGCGGGTGCTCGCCGCCAACGGGTTCGACGTGTTGCTGTCCGACCGAGACCGGCCGACGCCGCTCGTCGCCTACGGGATCGTCGACCGCGACCTCGCCGGCGCGCTCGTCGTCACCGCCTCGCACAACCCGCCGGAGTACAACGGCGTGAAGTTCGTGCCGGCCGACGGCGCGCCCGCGCTGCCCGACGTGACCGAGGCGATCGCCGACCGACTCGCGGAACCCGACCCGCTCCCCGAGTCGGACCACGGCACGATCCGCGAGGTCGACTTCGCTCCCTCCCACGCCGAGGCCGTCCTCGAGCTCGTCGACGCCGACCTCGAGGGACTGTCGGTCGCCTACGACGCTATGCACGGCAGCGGCCGCGAGACGACCGACGCCGTCCTCGAGCGCGCCGGCGCCTCCCTCTCTCGGCTGCGCTGTGCGCGTGATCCCGAGTTCGGCGGCTCGCCGCCCGAACCCGCGCCGGAGCACCTCGAGGAACTGATCGACCGCGTCCGGTCGGGCGAGGCCGACCTCGGGATCGCAAACGACGGCGACGCCGATCGACTCGCCGTCGTCACGCCCGAGCGGGGCTACCTCGACGAGAACCTCTTTTTCGCCGCGCTGTACGACTACCTGCTCGAGGACGACGCGGGGCCTGCGGTCCGGACCGTCTCGACGACGTACCTGATCGACCGGATTGCCGAGGCCCACGGCGAGCGCGTCGAGGCGGTGCCCGTCGGCTTCAAGTGGGTCGCCGAGGCGATGGCCGAGACCGACGCGCTCGTCGGCGGCGAGGAGTCCGGCGGCTTCACGATCCGCGGTCACGTCCGCGAGAAAGACGGCGTGTTGATGGCGCTCGTCGCTGCGGCGATGCACGCCGCGGAACCGATCGACGAGCGCGTCGACCGGCTGCTCGACGAACACGGCACCGTCGTCCAGGACAAGACGAGCGTCGCCTGTCCCGACGCGGAGAAAGAGCGGGTGCTGGCCGACCTCGAGGGTGCGATCCCGGACGCCGTCGCCGGGACGACGGTCGAGAACGTCAACACCGCCGACGGCTTCAAACTCCTGCTCGCAGACGGCTCCTGGCTGCTCGTCCGTCCCAGCGGGACCGAACCGGTCCTCCGGATCTACGCCGAGGCCGAAGACGACGCCCGCGTCGGCGACCTCCTCGAGGCCGGCGAGGACCTGCTCGAGGAGGTTCTGTAACCCTGGGTTTGCCATCGCCGGGCCGACGTTTACCGGGCTCGCACCCCTCGACGTTCGTATGAGCGGACGCGAGCGGCACAACGACGACGCGGCGTACATGGAACTGACGCCGGATACCTGGCACCAGAACGACGAGGGGAACTACTACATCGACTGCCCCGAGTGCGGGTCGGCCGCGACCCTGATGAACGTGGTCAAACACGGCCGGTGTAACGGCTACCTCGACCAGCGCGAGAGCGAGACGGAACTCGACGAGCAGGCGATGGACTGTACGGCGAAACTCTGGTTCGAACTCGGCTACGTCTCCGATCCCGAGGAAGTGGCGACCGACGAGGCCGTCGGCGACGGGAACTGACATCCTCGGACGACAGTCAGTGAACGATGTACTGACCATTGTCCAGTAGTATCAGTCGGTACCCCGTCCGGCCGGAGGGGCGCTCTTGTACCCCTGATACCGTCTCCCGTCGATCGCCTCGAGCGAGAAGTCGAGCGACTCGTAGAACGGCCGGACGCCCTCGTCGAACCGCGCGGTCAGCCGTCCCTCGCGCTCGAGTGCCCGGTCGACGAGGGCGGTTCCGACGCCGCGATCGCGGCGTCGTCGACGGACGGCGATCGCCGAGACGTACGCGCCGTGCTCGCGCGGTTCGAGGACGAGCGTTCCGAGCAGCCGATCGTCGCCGTCTGTGACGGCCACCAGCACGTCGCCGGCCGCGATCCGGCCCTCGACGTCTCCCGTCTCGAGCATCGCGGCGTCGAGGATACGCCGGACGTCGAGTGCCTCCTCCGCTCGCGCTTCGCGGACGATCATCGCTCGCCGGTACGACTCGAGTGCTCAAAACGCTCGTCCTTCGTTCCTTTACTACGATTTTAGAATCGTTTTACTATAACTTTCGAAGCAATTGTACGGCAGACCGTCTCACTCCTTCCAGAGCCGCCAGAGAGCCCGGTAGAGCGTCCACAGGTCACACTCGAGGCGGTCGGCCACCGACCGACAGCGCTCGAGGTACCGCTCGTAGTCCGCGATCGACGGCGAGTCGGGGTACGGTTCGTCCAGTTCGCCCGCCTCCCGGAGGACCGTCCACTCCCGTTCCCCGAGGACCACGTACTCGTCCGGATCGATGAAGAACAGAAACGCGGCGGCCACCGGGACGTCGACGCCCTCGAGGGCGGTCAGCCGGTCGACCTGCTCGTCGAGGTCGGGTGTCGACGCGACGGTCACGATCGTCTCCCGGACCGTCTCGAAGTCGTTTCGGCCGAACTGTTCCTCGAGTTCGCGACGCTCGGCGTTCGGAAACTCGCCGAGGAACCGCCGGTAGTACCACCTGACGACCCACTCGGCGTCCCGCCAGCCGAACTCGCCGTCCGCAAACGCCTTCGGGAGCAGATCGATCTGCTCCTGTTCGACGGTGTACAGGGGCTCTTCCTGCTGGTACTCCTCGGCTCTCGCTTGCACGACCGAGTGAGTCAGCTCCATCGTGTCGATTCCTTCGACGGCCACGCTGGTCAACGTTTCCGTCGGCTTCGCCGTTCGCGTCCGCCTCGCCCGTCGGGGACATCTTATTGTGGCGTGAGCACATCTAGCAGTACGAGATGGGGTTCCCATCGAGAGGGTGTACACAATGTCCAGTGACAAACGCGATCCGGTCAAGACGATCTGTCCCTACTGTGGCGTCGGCTGTGGTATCCAGGTCCAGCCGGGCGAGGAGCCCGGGGAGATGCGCTTTATGCCCTGGGGTGACGCACCGGTCAACGAGGGGCGGGTCTGTATCAAAGGCGGCGCGGCGACGGAGGTCGTCGATCACGAGGATCGACTCACGGAGCCGCTGATCAAAGAAGACGGCGAGTTCCGCGAGGCCACCTGGGAGGAGGCCTACGAGCGCGTCGTCTCCGAACTCGAGCGAATCCGCGATGAGTACGGCCCGGACGCGCTGGGCTTTTACGGCTCCTCGAAGGTGATGAACGAGGAGAACTACCTCCTCCAAAAACTCGCGCGCCGGTACGGCACGAACAACGTCGACAACTGCACCCGGATGTGCCACGCCTCGACGGTCTGGGCGCTTCGCACGAGTCTGGGGGCGGGTGCGATGACAAACAGCATGCGCGACCTCCGCGAGGAGGCCGACGTGTTCTGGATCCAGGGGGCGAACCCGGGCGAGCAACACCCGATCGCCAACAGCCAGTACTTCCGGCAGGCGGTGCTCGACGGCGCGACCGTCATCCAGGTCGACCCGCACGCGAACAAGACGACGCGGTCGTTTCAGATCGACGACACCGATCGCCACCAGCACCTCCAGTTGAACCCGGGGACCGACATCCCGCTCCTGAACATCGTCCTCAAGACGATCCTCGAGCACCACGAGGCTCATCCCGAGGACGGCTGGATCGACGAGGCGTTCGTCGAGGAACGTACGGAGGGCTTCGACCACCTGAAAGAGACCCTCGAGGAGTTCGACAAGGAGGCCGCGGCGGCGGAGTGTGGCCTCGAACTCGAGGAGATCGAACTCGCCGCCGAGAAGTACGCCGCGGCCGACAACGCCGCCATCTTCACGGGGATGGGGATGAGTCAGCACGCCTGCGGTGTCGACAACGTCCAGAACGAGATCAACCTGGCGCTGATCACGGGCAACGTCGGTCGCCCTGGAACGGGCGTCAACCCGCTGCGCGGCCAGAACAACGTCCAGGGGACCTGTGACGTCGGCGCGATGCCGAACGTCTTGCCTGGCTACCAGCTGGTCGACGACGACGAGGCCCGCGAGAGCGTCGAGGAGGTGTGGGGCTTCGAGGTGCCGCCCGAACCGGGGCTGACGAACGTCGAACTCTCACACGAGTTCGGCGAGACCGTCCACGGACTCTACGTGATGGGCGAAAACCCCGTGATGAGCGAACCCGACGCCAACCGCGTCGCCGAACGGATCGCGGACCTCGAGTTCGTCGTCGCCCAGGACATCTTCCTGACCGAGACCGCCGAGTACGCCGACGTGATCTTGCCCGCGACGACCTGGGCCGAACGCGGCGGCACCGTCACCAACACGGACCGACGCGTCCAGCGGATGCGCGGCGTCGAGAAAGTCCACGAGAACACCAAACACGACCTCGAGATCGTCTCCGAGATCGGCATGCGGCTGTTCGGCCCGGACGAGTTCGACTTCGACGATCCCGAGGAGGTCTTCGAGGAACTGCGGCAGGTCTGTCCGATCTACCACGGGATGACCTACGACTTACTCGGCGAGGAGGGGCTCCACTGGCCCTGCTACGAACCCGGCGACGAGGGCGACCCGTTCCTCTACGAAGAGGAGTTCGACACCGAGAGCGGTCTCGGCCACATCGAGGGCGTCCGGCACACGCCGCCCGCGGAGACGCCCGACGAGGAGTACCCGCTGATCCTCACGACCGCCCGACTCGAGGAACACTACAACACGGGCACGATGAGCAGGCGCTCGCCGACGCTCAACCGCCAGACGCCGGAGAACTTCGTCGACGTGCACCCGACCGACGCCGAACGGTACGGCATCGAGGACGGCGACCAGGTGCAACTCCGGTCGCGACGCGGCGAGATCACCGTCGAGGCGCACGTCACCGAGGACACCAAGGAGGGCGTCGTCTGGACGACGCCACACTTCGCGGCCGCCTCCGCCAACAAACTCACGAACGACGTGCTCGACGAGCGGGCGAAGATCCCCGAGTACAAGGCTGCGGCTGCCGAGATCGCGGTCGGACTCGACCCCGCCGACGCCGACTCGGCGGCCGACGACTGAGTCGTCTGCCCGACGTCCTCTCGTAGCCACCCGTGACGCCGTTTCGATACAACTTCGGAATCTATCACTGGCGACGACGGTTCGCGTCGATCGGGGCTGCCGTCGTCGCGATTGCCCTCGCTGCTGCGTACCGGCGACGGACGGATCGGCGCTGGCGTCGCCTCGCCGCGACGGTCGCGAGCGTCGGGGCCGCGGTGTACGCGACTCGAGTGGTGACTCGGCTGCTGTCGCCGCCGCCGTGGGCGATCGAGCGGAAGAAGTACGACGCGCTCGCGGCGCTGCTCCCGCTCGAGCGCGCACAGCGGGTCCTCGACGTCGGCTGTGGCACCGGTCGGTCGCTCGTCGGTCTCGCACCGCACGTCCCGCCCGGCCGGGAGGTGTTCGGTCTCGACGTCTTCGACGATCGCGTCATCCTCGGCAACGGCGCGGTGCTCGCACGGCGCAACGCCGAGCGGGCCGGACTGGCGGTGACGCCGGTCGCCGGCGACGCGGCGAGACTCCCGTTTGCAGACGACTCGATCGACGTCGTCACCGCCAGTCGCGTCCTGCACGACCTCGATTCGACGGCCGCCGATCGAACGCTGGCCGAGATGCACCGCGTCTGCGCGCCAGACGGCTCGATCGGCGTCCTCGAGCTCCCGCTCGTCCCCGAGGACGTCTCGAGTGACCCCGAGACGTACTGGCTGGACCGCGTGTCGACGGCCGGCTTCCGGATCGATACCGTCGAGCGAATCGACCGCGACCGATCCGACGAGCCGTACCTCGTGATCGTCGGAACACCGGTCGCCGAGTCGTGACCGGAACCGTCGTCGGTAGCGACGCGGCGAGTGGCTGATCTCGAGGAGTCGCACGCGTCCGGTTCTACAGCGCGTAGTTTGCGATCCAGTAGGCGGCGTAGAGGCCGAGCAGCGCGACGCCGCCCAGGCGGGTCACGCGACCGCGTGCCAGCATGACCGCCACGACGAGCAGACACGCGGCGAAGATCGGCCAGTGGACCGCCATCACGGCTCCGTCGGTGCTCACCGGATGGAGTACCGCGACGATGCCGACGTTCGCCGTCACGTAGAACGCCGTACTGCCCACGACGTTCCCCACTGCGAGGTGAGGTCGTCCCTTCCGGACCGGTTCGACGGTGAGCGCCAGTTCCTCGATCGAGGCGACGAAACTCAACACCGTCGCGCCGAACGCGAGTTCCGAGATGCCAAGCGCGACGAAGATCCCTTCGGCGCTGAGGACGGTGAGCAGCGAGCCGACCGTCAACCCGACGGTCGCGAGCACGGCCACGCCGAGGGTGAACGGCCCGCTGCGGTGTGCGAGTTCGGGGACGAACTCGTCTCCGTCCAGGTCCAGGTCGACGCCCCATCCCCACCCATTCCCCTCTGGCGCGTCGTCTCGGTCGGCGATCGGCCCCCCGTTCGTCGTTCTTTCCGCCGCCGCCTCCTCGAGGTCGACGACCTCTTCGACCTCCTCTGCGAGCAGGTACGTCGTCTCCGAGCGGCGCTCGTGCCAGTAGACGTACGCCAGCAGCGGGACGAACAGCCCGCCGAGAACCACACCCTCCACCAGGCCGATCGTCCCGCCGATAGAGGCCGCGAACGCCGGCAGCGGGACGAACACGAGCACGAGCAGGTAGGCTCGAGGGACGTCCATTTGGAACGGGACGAGAACGCCCGCGACGCCGACGGCGACGGCGAGCACGAACAGCGCCTCGCCGAACACCGTTCCGAGCGCCAGTTCCGGCAGTTCGACGACGGCCGCCGTCACGCCGAGTACTCCATTCTCGAGGTCGACGCCCGCGAGGACGACCGCGAGGAAGAACCCGGAGATACCGAGCGAGACGGCACTCTGGGCGACCGCCTCGATGAAGACCTCGACGCACCAGATGACCAGCGCCACTCCGAGGAGAAACAGGGCGGCCATGGCGACGACGGACCCCGAAACGACCATACGTGTGACTAGATGACACGGACCGACTTAAGTCCGGACACGCTGCCAGCGCTCCCGGTACCGGGACGCTGCCGCCGCCCTCCCGTCCGCGTTCGAAAACGCAGGCGCGTCCGGAAAGCGGCCGCGGATCGGTTCACCTATCGTTCGAGAGAACCATCTCGATGATCTGTAACTCCTCGTCGTCGCTGATCTGATCGGAGCGAAAGCAGGCGTGGACGATTTTCTGTACGAGCTCCGGGTCCTCGATGCTCTCCCGGGACGGATCGCTCACGTCCTCGAGTTGGGACTCGAGGGTTCGTACGGTCTCAGTGAGTTCGGTTACGCGTTCCTGAAGCTCGTCGATGGAGTGCTGTTCTGCTGTAAATTCGGTGGATTGTTCTTGTTGCATGGATTCTCCGTTTTCGGTCTCGAATAGCGACGTGACGAACTCCTCTCGAGTTTCCCAGTCGAATCCGTCGATGGAATTTACGCGCTTGTTAATCGTCGCGCCGGTGACGTCGAACCGTTCTCCGAGATCGCGCTGTGTCGCCTCTGGAGTTTCGTAAATTGCACGCAACGTCTGGCGTTGCTTGTCGTTCAACTGGATGTCCTCGTCGATTCCTCTCTGACTGTGGTCCGCGTCCGCTGGTGATGGCTCGTCCGTCATCGGACCGGCGTCGGTTTCCTCGCCGTCGCTTTCCTCCTCATCGGGAGTCGGTGCGTCGGGCGGCACGTCGTCTGCCGCCGGATCGCCGTACTCTTCGAACACCTGCTGTACGAGATCCGGTGATGCACCACTAACCGCTACCGCGATCTCCTCTACTGACGCGTCCGGCCGCTTCTCTGCGGCATCGAGGATCTGTTTGTGAACGATCGCTCGCGGGATCGATGATCGGTCGCGTTTTATTGTTGTCTTCTGTGACGTTTTACTCATAACTCCCATCAATGCCCCATGTTGGCGTGACTCTATGTCTCTAACAACACATAAAATAGTTATCGGGGAGGTACAGATCTTGAATACCTAATTTCAAGTGATGAACTTCCTGTTGGTTTACTCGAGTTCAAGGGGAGAACAAACGATTAAGGGCCGATACATGCTATCGTCTACCAATATGTTGTCCGATTCTGCTTCCGGCGTCTCGACCGGCCGAGACCGCCGGAAGTCTGCAGCCGGCCGCCGACCCGTCGATCCGTCGGCCAGGATCTCGTCGGCCGGTCGTCATCGAGCCTGCACGCACTCACCCGATGCACTGCTCGTCCGTCGCGAACCGTCACGTCGAGACCGGCGAGGTGGCCGAGCGTGAGTCTGATCGCGATCGTCGACATCGCACACCCCGACCTCGCGTTGACGCCGACGATCCGCGCGTGCCCGGACGTGTCTATCGAAGCCGTCTCACACAGCACGACGGATCCCGAGACGGGAATGTTCTTCTTCCTCGTCGAGGGTGCAGACGAGACGTTCGACGAGGCCCTCGAGCGAGACCACACGGTCGCAGCGTGGTCGCTCGTCGACGACCTCGGTTCGACGCGCCTCTACCGCCTCCAGCACACGGAGGGGACGAAACTCGTCTCGCCGAAGACCACAGAACTCGGTGGCCTGCTGCTGCGAGCCGAGAGCAACGACCGCGGCTGGACCGTCCGACTCCACCTCCCCGATCGAGAGGAACTCGCGACGCTGTGGGAGTACTGCGAGCACGAAGGCATCTCCTTCGAACTCTACCGGATGTTCCGTCGCGAGGAGTGGTCTGAGGGCATCTCGCCGGAACTGACCGACGAACAGCGCGTCGCACTGGTGACCGCTTACGAGGAGGGCTACTTCGAGGAGCCGCGTGAAACCTCTCTCGAGGAACTCGCCGACGTGCTCGACATCTCGCCGACGGCCGTCGGCGGCCGAATCCGTCGTGGTACCGGGCAGCTCGTCTCGACGACGTTGTTAGAGGAGTGATTTCCTGGAGCGGTCAAAACGCGGCGAGGTGGTCGTGGCGCGGCTCGTATAGCGCCCCGGTCATTCGCACCTCGTGGATCTCCTCGAGCGTCTCGCCGACGGAGCGGCCTCGCCTGGCCATCGCCGCGGCGACGACGCCGATCGGGACGCCCTCCTCGTACTCCGCCTCGAGTTCGGCGACGACCATCTCGAGGTCGTCCGTGTCCGGGACGTCGCCGTCGACGTCGGCTCGAGTCACCTCGACGTCGTGTCCGGTGTGGCGGTGGTGTCGCCGGTAGAACGCGACGATCTCGTTCGCACTTGCCGTCTCCCGGTCGACGCCACATGCCGTGCACGTGGCGGCGAACGGCGTCTGTCGTTGCTGGCTCATGCGTTCGACTCAGGCCTCGTAGGCCTCCTGTGCGAGGAGGTGGAACTTGTGGACGGTGTGCTCGTTGGGGCCAAGTTGCGCCTGTGCGAGCGCGCCGGATTTGAGCCCGCGGTACTGGCGCTCGACCAGCTCGAAGTCCTCCTCCTGGAGCTGGCGGCTCGTTCGGACGAACTCCGCTTCTTCCTCGCTCAGCTCGGAATCTTTGAAGTAGTAGTCTGCGACGAGCTGGAACCGTTCCTCGTCGATCGGGTCGATGAGGTAGGTCCCGTAGCCGTCGGCTGTCCCGTACATGTTGACCGTGAAGTTCGGCCACAGATAGTAGAACTTCGCCTCGTGTTCGTCGTGGATGCGCATCTCGTCGTCGACGTCCTCGGCGTGCGTGTAGTGTAACACCCAGTGGTAGTCGTTGACCTCGAGTTCGGATTCGTCGAGGGCGATGCCCGTGATCCAGTCCTGGTGGTTCGCCTGACAGTGGTCACACTCGGAGTAGTTCCCACCGAAGGTCTTCCAGTTGCACTCGACTTCCGAGACGATTCGACGAGCGAGCTGGTACTCCTCGAGTGGCAACGCCTCGAGTTCGGCTTTCATCTTCCCGGCCTGCTCGTCGAGGCTCATCGGCTCCTCGGCGAAGTTGACGAAGACGAACGGCCCGATTCGGTCGCTGCGGACTTCCATGAGCGCGTTCTCCCCGGCGTCGAGTTCGGCGACGTCCTCGTCCTCGAGGTCCGGGTTCAGCCGTGCGTCCTCGAAGCTCGCGGGCGTACTCGTGAGCGAGCCGTCGAGGTCGTACGTCCAGAGGTGGTACGGACACCGGATGCGCCGTGCGTTGTCGGGGTCGGTCATCGGCGTCTCGTCGACCATCGCCGAACCGCGGTGGGCACAGACGTTGTAGAACGCCCGCACTTCGTCGTCGTGGTTGCGGACGACGATGATCTCGCGGTCGCCGATCGTCCGGGTGTAGTAATCGCCCACCTCGGGGATGCAGTTTGCGTGGCCAGCGTAGATCCAGTACTGGCCGAACACCTTCTCTTTCTCCATCTCGTAGACGTCAGGATCGGTGAAGTATCTCGCCGGCAGCGCGTTCGTCTCGTCGGTGATGTCCGGGCTGACGCGTTCTACCTCGTCGAGACCGTCGTTCCACCTGGTCATGCTGTATGCCATGGCATGGCGTAACGTCCAATAAGGGTTGATCGCAGGTAGTTCGCACCTATAAGTGACGGCGGGCGCTCACGATCCAGCCGAAATGCTCGAACGCCTCGTTTCGCCACCGGCGCTCCGGTGTGTAGCGAACGGAGCGTCGTTCATCATTATTTATAGGTCCGACGTGAGACATACTAACTATCAAGATCCCCGTCGTCGAATCGGCCAGCACATGACCGAGACTGGAGATCGATACGACGTCGTCGTGATCGGCGTCGGCGGGATGGGCAGCGCGACGACCTACCACCTCGCACGGCGGGGCCTCGACGTGCTGGGACTCGAGCGATACGATATTCCCCACACCATGGGCTCGTCCCACGGGATCACGCGAATCATCCGCCGGGCGTACTACGAACACCCCTCCTACATCCCGCTCGTCGAGCGCGCGTACGACCTCTGGGACGACCTCGCCGCCGAGACCGGTCGTGACGTCATCCACCGCACGGGGTCGATCGACGCCGGCCCCGAAGGGAACGTCGTCTTCGAAGGGTCGCGCCGCTCCTGTGAGCAACACGACATCCCCCACGAGGTGCTCACGAGCGAGGAAGTGACCGAGCGCTTCCCGGGCTACCAGCTTCCAGAAGAGCACATGGCGGTCTACCAGCCCGACGGCGGCTTCGTCGTCCCGGAGCAGGCGATCGTCGGCCACGTCGAGGCGGCCCAGGCCGCAGGCGCAGACGTTCACGGACGCGAGCAGGTCCACGACTGGACGGAGACGCCCGACGGCGGCGTCCGCGTCGAGACCGACCGGGGCACGTACGAGGCCGACCGGCTGGTGCTCGCGGCCGGCGCGTGGAACTACAAACTCGCCGACGCACTCGAGGGGCTGGCCGTCCCGGAGCGACAGGTGCTCGGCTGGTTCCAGCCGGAGACGCCCTCGACGTTCGAACCCGAGAACTTCCCCGTCTGGAACCTGCGCGTCCCCGAGGGCCGCTTCTACGGACTGCCGATCTACGACGTCCCGGGGATGAAACTCGGCAAGTACCACCACCGCGACGAGCAGGTGGACCCGGACGACTACGAGACCGACCCCCAGCCCGAGGACGAACAGTTGCTGCGGGAGGTTACGGAAAACTACTTCCCCGAGGCCGCCGGCCCGACGATGCGACTGGCGACCTGTATGTTCACCAACTCCCCGGACGAACACTTCATCCTCGATACCCTCCCCGACCACCCACAGGTCGCCGTCGGTGCCGGTTTCTCCGGCCACGGCTTCAAGTTCGCCAGCGTGATCGGCGAGATCCTGGCCGACCTCGCCGCCGACGGCGACACCGATCACCCGATCGAGATGTTCCGACTCGAGCGGTTCGACGACGGTCCAGAGTAGTCGCGAAACGCGGGTACTCTCGCGGACTTCTCCGACGCTCTCGCTCGCTACTCGCTTCCCCGGTCGCCCAGGACGCGCTCCTCGGGCGTCGGCCGCCCCGGGTGGATGCCGTAGCTCGCGAACAAGTAGAGCACCGTGACAGTGACTGCACACAGGGCCGCCGCCCCGGCGACCGCCTCGAGCGCGGCGACGGCAGGCCCGGAGAACGCGTCGCCGACCGCCGCGGCACTCTCGTTCGAGGGTGCCGTCGCGAGGCCGTACGGGAGGAAGGCGGCGAACGCGAGTATCCACCACCGCCTCGTGGCGCGGCGGAGGGTATCGACGGGCCAGTCGCTGACGGAACTGGCGATGCCGAAGAGGCCAGCGACGACCAGCAAGAGCGCAGGAATCGTTCGGAGGGTGGGAGCAAAGCCGTCGTTAACTGTGACGCCGAGTGCGACGACCCCAGCAGAAACCGCCAGGAGGAGCGTCGACAATGCGGGGAATCTGTGACGCACGGTAATCCTGGTTACGCTGGATCGTACAAAACTCTCGCGAACCGCCGAACCGTCACTTTCGGTGAAGAAACGGTTCGCTGACCTCCCTCGCCGAACAACAAAGAACGTATTACCGGCGCGGACGAGACGAACGTGAGAACGAATGCGACTGGTCTCCGAACGAACCGGCCGTGCGTACCGACGGACGCGCCGGTCACACCCTCTGCTGGACAGATGAAACTGCTACGCCACCTCTGGAAACGTCACGTCTCGGGCCGTCCCGATCAGTACCAGGCGTACGTCTCCTTCCCGGCACAGGCTGACCGACCACCGGTCGGCGAGGTCCACGATCGGATCGAAGAACTGGAGTTCGCCTTCGAGGGTCGACTCGACGTCTACGCTCGAGTGGGGGCCCTCGCGGTCGTCACCGACCGCGTCCCGGCCGAGCACTTCGACCCGGAAGCGTTCGAGGCGATCCTCGAGCGAATCGAGGACGCATACGCCGAGACGCATCGACTCGCGCGGCTGGAAAAGTGGCGACGGATCGACGGTCGGCTCGTCAAGTCGTACGTCGTCGTTCCGGTCAAACCGCTATTTCCGCGCGACCGGACCGATCAGTCGGAGCAACTCGCGTCTCCGGCCGAGGCCGAGTGACCGGTCGAAGCGGCTTCAGTCGTCTTCTGCGCCCGGTCCGGGGCCGGGTTCGGAGCCGGGCTCCCGGTCGCGACCGGGCGATTCGCTGCCGGTGGGGCTCTCGCTTCGCGGACTGCTCTCGGTCGGCGTGATCGAACTCGTGCGACCCATCCACCGGTCGATGTTGTCGGCGACGTAGTCTTTGCCGCCCCAGCCGAAGGCGACGCCAGCGCCGATGGCTACGGCGGCCGCCAGTCCCCACGCGAGCGCTCGAGCGAAGACGTACAGGATGCCGACGTCGATGCCCATCGTGTCGAGACCGATGACGATCGCCGTGAAGTAGAGGAATATCCTCGCGCCGTTGGCGAACCAGTTCGTGTACGCCATCTCCGTCGCAGCCCGGGTTCGCTCGATGACGTCACCGATGAAGTCGGCGACGACGAACCCGAGGACGATGACGAGCAGGCCAGCGACGAACGCCGGCAGGTACGAGACTGCCGTCGAGATCCACTCCGAGAGGGTCGGGATCGCCAGGGCGTTCGCGGCCGCCAGGATGGCGAGCGCGTAGACGAACCACTTCGCCAGCTTTCCGAACGCGCCGGAGACGGCCCGTTCGGTTCCGCCGAGCATTCGTCCGAGCGGCGTCTCGAGGACCATCCGGTCGAGTTCGACGCCGTCGGCGATCCGTCGGACGACCCCTGCGGCGAGGCGACCGATGATCCAGCCGATGAGGAGGATGACTACTGCCCCGATCAGCCGTGGCAGGAACGTGACCAACTCGGCCACAGGATCCTGCAACCACTCGGGAACCTGCACCTGTTGAGCGGGTTGAAGTCGTACCATGCACGTCGTGGTCGCCGTTTTCCGCTCTTCGGGTTTGTGCAGGCACTCTCAGGGTTGGAAAAAACAGTCAGACAACATAGCCGACACGACGAGTAAAGACTCTATTACGACGAACTGTACGACGTACGGACAGTGACGATCTGGCACCGAACCGAAACGCTGTCGGCGCGCGAACGAACGTGAGTATCGTCGAGACTACAGGGCTGGACGCCGATAACAGTTTATTGGCGGTGGGTCGCGAACGCGGCGACGGAGCCCCGCTCGAGTTCGACGACTCGGATCGCCTCCGATCGACCGAACGTCTCAGTTTTCGCTCACTGTCCACGTGGGAATACGATACGAGATCGTTCGACGACCCTCGTTGGCCGTTTGCGACCTCTCTCGATCGTCGATCGACGGTTCGAACCCGGACGAGGCCACCTCCGCCGAGAGCCCCCGCCGATTGTGGTACGACGGTTCGCATGCCGCCCAAGCGTCGCACGACGGCATCGAAGTGCGAACGTCGTGCGAGACCGTCGTCGATTCCGACGGTTCCAGTAACAAGCTATTACCGGCACTCCACGCCCATCTCTCGAGCCCGAGATAGACGTCCTGACCGACGTCGCCTGATACTACTGGACGACGGTGAGTACACACCCGATCGCGACTCGAGTGTGTCGCCGCCGGCGACGGCGGCTCGTGTACGGGCGGTGTGTGATCCGTGTCGTCTGGCGGTATGAATCCGAGCTCCGGCGTCGAGAAGACATGACCTCGTTCTCGAGTGCAGACCGTTCCTGTCGCGTCGCCGGCTGTTATACGGCACAGATTATACACCCTGATAGCTATGCGGGAACGGGTGGCAGTGTCCATGTCACATGAGTACAGGGAACACGATACCAGAGAGCGCAGGAACCGTCATCGTCGGTGCGGGCTGTGTCGGCTGTAGCGCCGCCTACCACCTCACCGAACTCGGTCGCGAGGACGTCGTCGTCGTCGATCAGGGGCCGCTGTTCGAGACCGGCGGCTCCACCTCGCACGCACCCGGGCTGGTGTTTCAGACCACCGGCGGCAAGCTGATGACGCGGATGGCGTCGTACACCCGCGACCTCTACTCGGACCTCGACGGCTTTCGAACCTGTGGCGGGATCGAGGTCGCCGCGACCGACGACCGCTGGGAGTACCTGAAACGAAAGCGCGAGTGGGGCCGATCCTACGGTCTCGAGGGGGGTCGGCTACTCTCGCCTGCGGAGGTCACAGAGTACGTTCCGCAGGTGAACGAGGACGCCATCCACGGCGGTTACTACGTTCCCACCGACGGGAAGGCCCACGCCGTCGACGCCTCGGCGACGATGGCGGAACGCGCCCGAGAGCGGGGAGCGCGCTTCTTCGGGGAGACGACGGTGACGGACCTCGAGACCAGCGGCGGCGAGCTCGAGGCCGTCGTCACCGACCGCGGCCGGATCGAGGCCGACGAGGTGCTCGTCGCGACCAACATCTGGGGCCCGCTGTTCGGTGAGATGGTCGACGTCGATATCCCGCTCGTGCCCTGTGCCCACCAGTATCTCGTCTCGGACGAACTCGAGGCGCTCGACGGCGCGAGCCAGGAGATCGAACAGCCGATCTTGCGCCACCAGGACCAGTCGCTTTACTTCCGCCAGCACGGCGAGTCCTACGGCATCGGCTCGTACAACCACGAACCGCTTTTGGTCGATCCCGAGGACATCTACGGCCCCGAGAAACTCGAGGATCTCGGCCTCGAGTACCCCTCGCTGCGGGAGTTCACCGAGGAGCACTTCTACGAGAACACCCACCCCGACCACGACCGGGCGGCCTACGACGCGGCCTGCGAACTCGTTCCCGAACTCCGGGACGCCGAGTTCGAGTCCGCGATCAACGGCATGTTCTGTTTCACGCCCGACGGTATGCCGATCCTGGGACCCACGGAAGAGATCGACGGCCTCTGGTGGGCGCTTGCGATCTGGGTCACCCAGTCCGGCGGCGCGGGGAACCTCGTCGCCCACTGGATGGAAGACGGCGTCCCCCGCCTCGACGGCGAGCGCGTCGACGCGACGCCCGCGCACGTCTCGCGGTTCCAGCCCCACGCGGGGTCGCAGGCGTACACCCGAGGCCGGGGCGCACAGCAGTACCAGGAGGTCTACCAGCTGATTCACCCGCGCGAACAGCCCCAGGGACAGCGCTCGCTCCGCCGGAGTCCCTTCTACGACCGCCAGAAAGAACTCGGTGCGGAGTTCTACGACGCGGGCGGCTGGGAAGTGCCGCAGTGGTACGAGACCAACGAGGCGCTGCTCGAGGAGTACGACGTGCCCGACAGGCCGGACTGGCTCGACCGCAACTGGTCGAAAGCACAGGGCGTCGAACACCAGGCCGTCCGTGACCGCGTCGCGATGGTCGACATGACCACCTACACCGGGATCGAGGTGACCGGCGACGGCGCGACCGACCTCCTCCAGGGACTCCTGACGAACGACGTCGACGTCTCGCCGGGCCGGATTCGCTACGCGGCGATGTGCAATGAGGACGGGGGGATCCTCGCCGACGTGACGGTCGCACGGCTCGCGGCCGACCGCTATATGGTGTTTACGGGCGGGGGCAACTCCGCGACGCTGCACTCGCGGTGGATCCGCGAGCACGCCCCCGACGACGGCTCCGTCTCGGTGACGACCCACGACTCGAGTATGTGCGGGATCGGCGTCTTCGGTCCCGAGGCGCGAAACGTCCTGTCGTCGCTCGTCGAGGCCGACCTCTCGAACGACGCCTTCCCCTTCTACACCGCCCAGGAGACGTACCTCGAGAGCATCCCAGTGACGATGCTCAGGCTCTCCTACGCGGGCGAACTGGGCTGGGAACTGTACGCGCCGATGGAGTACGGCGCACAGCTCTGGGAGGCGATCGAAGACGCCGGCGAGGAGCACGGAATCGTCCCGATGGGCTGGGCGGCCCTCGACTCGACGAGCATGGAGAAAGGGTTCCGGCTGTGGGGAACCGACGTCACACCCGAGTACGATCCCTACGAGGCCGGGATCGGCTTCGCCGTCGACCTCGAGACCGACTTCGTGGGCAAGGAGGCGCTGCTCGAGACTCGCGAGGCGGGGATCGACCGGCAGATCACGCCGATCACGCTCGACGAACCCGGGGCCGTCGTCGACGCGGGCCACCCCGTGATGGACGGCGACGACGTGCTCGGCTACGTCGCTCGCGCGGACTACGGCTACGCGATCGACGCCGGGATCGCCTACGCCTACCTGCCGGCCGAGTACGCCGAAGCCGGTCGAGCCCTCGAGATCAGCTACGAGAACGAACGTCTCCCGGCGACGGTGCGGGACGAACCGCTGTTCGATCCCGACCGCGAGAAGATGCTCCGCTGACGCCATGAGCCAGGACTACCGGACCGTCGCGTACGAGGACGTCGAGGCCGCCCGCGAGCGACTCGACGACGAGTCGGTCGTCAAGCACACGCCGGTCGAGCGGAGCACCTCGCTCGACGAACTAACCGGCGGCGAGGTGCACCTGAAGATGGAACACCTCCAGTGGACGGGCTCGTTCAAGACCCGCGGCGCGTACAACAAGATTGCCCAGTGTGCCGACGACGTCGATCGCGTCGTCGCGGCGAGCGCCGGAAATCACGCCCAGGGCGTCGCGCTCGCGGCGACCAAACTCGGAGTGGAGTCGACCATCGTCATGCCCCGGAGTGCGCCACAGGCCAAAGTCGACGCGACCCGAGACTACGGTGCAGACGTCGAACTCGTCGGGAGCGACTTCCGAGAGGCGATGGTCCACGCTCAGGGACTCGTCGACGACGACGCCGAGTTCGTCCACGCCTACGACGACCCGGCCATCGTCGCCGGCCAGGGAACCCTCGGGATCGAGATGTACGAGGACCTCCCCGACGTCGACACCGTCGTCGTCCCGATCGGCGGCGGCGGGCTCGTCTCCGGTATCGCCACCGCCTTCGCCGAACTGTCGCCGGAGACGCGCGTCGTCGGCGTCCAGGCCTCGGGTGCCGCGACCGTCCCGGACAGTCTCCAGAAGGGCACGCCCGTCTCGCTCGAGTCCGTCGACACCATCGCCGACGGCATCGCAACGGGCGGCATCTCGGAGCTGACGCTCTCGCTGATCGACGCGCACGTCGACGAGGTGGTCACGGTCACGGACGGCGAGATCGCCCGGGCGATCCTGCTGTTGCTCGAGCGGGCGAAGCAGGTCGTCGAGGGCGCAGGTGCGGCCTCGGTCGCTGCGGTCGTCAGCGACGAACTCGACGTGGACGGCGAGACGGTGATGCCGTTGCTCTGTGGCGGGAACCTCGATATGACGATGCTACAGACAGTGCTCGTCCACGCGTTGACCGACCGCGAACAGCTGTTGCGACTGCGCGTGCGGATCGACGACCGGCCCGGCAAGATGCAGGAGATCTCGGGGATCATCGCCGAGCACAACGCCAACATCCAGACCGTCCGCCACGACCGGTCGGAACCCGAACTCGACGTCGGCGAGGCCTACCTCGTCTTCCAGATCGAGACCAGCGGCGCGGGACAGGCACGGGCGATCATCCGGTCGATTCGCGATCATGGCTACGAGGTCAGGCACGTCAACGCCTGATACGGACTACTGCAAGTCATTCCAGGTGCAACCGCGACCGTCCTGCGGTTGCACCGGTACATCGGCACAGCAGACCGTATGATACTGCCTGCCGCACCCGTTTTCCGAAGACCGTCGGGCGAGTGTGCTGGAGAACGGAAACGACCGACGGTGCGAAACGCGTCCGTCGATGCGGGAAACGGTCGCGAACTCGGTACCGCCGGAAAATTCTGCTGGTTCATTTAAAAATCACACAGGTGATGAACGTGAACCTTGAAGCGGTGCTTTGTCAAGTATTATCGTGATGCCTAGTAACACGGTTGCTCGTGACACGGAGGGGGTACAGTGCGATCCGGCCGCGCTCGCGGTCTATCGCTCGAGGGAACGCTGTATACACGACGGAAGACGGTGAGTTTCCATGAGTGAATCAGATGCACGCGGTGCGATCGGCGAGTTCGTCGACGAACTCGACCACACCGTCTTCGGCATCGGGTTCGCGGTCGCGGCCATCGCCGTGGTCGCGTTCATCCTCAGACCCGACACCGCGTCGACGTACATGAACGACGCGAACGACTTCCTGTGGACCGCCCTCGGCTGGTGGTACCTGCTCGCGATGTTCGTCCTCGTCGTGTTTGTCGGATTCCTGATATTCGGCCCGTGGGGGAACATCAAACTCGGCGACGAAGACGAAGAGCCGGAGTTTACGTTCCTCGCGTACTTCGCGATGCTGTACTCGGCGGGGATCGCCGCCGGCATCGTCTTCTGGGGGCCTGCCGAGGCGATCTTCCACTACGACGCCGTCTCGCCGTTCGTCGGCGCGGAGTCACAGACGCCGGCGGCCGCCGTCGGCGCGATCCAGTACACGTTCTTCCACTGGGGGATCTCGGCGTGGACGGCGTACGTGGTCATGGGCCTGCCCATCGCGTACTACGCCTACCGCTACGACGCGCCGTTGCGCATCTCGACGGTGATCGCCCCGTGGATCGGCCTCGACAACCTCGATAGCCCGCTCGCGAAACTCATCGACATCCTCGCGGTGTTCGCGACGATCGGCGGCGTCGCGACCACCCTGGGACTGGTCGGGAGCCAGTTCCTCGTCGGCGTCGAGTGGACTACCGGGACGAGCGTCGGCGACCTCGGGACGATCCTCGTGATCACTGGCCTCACCGTCGCGTTCACCCTGTCGGTCGCCCTCGGCGTCGAACGCGGCATTCGTCGGGTCTCGTACTTCAACATGGCCCTGTTCGCGGTGATGACCGTCGCGACCTTCCTGCTCGGGCCGACGACGTACATCATGTCGACCGGCACCGAGGCCCTCGGCGCGTACCTGAATCAGTTCGTCACGATGAGCTTCTACACCGGTGCCGCCCAGAGCGCGAGCGGGGGCGTCGCCGGCTGGGTCGGCGGCTGGACGATCTTCTACTGGGCGTGGTGGTTCTCCTGGACGCCGTTCGTCGGGCTGTTCATCGCCCGCATCTCGAGGGGTCGGACGGTTCGCCAGGTCGCCGTCACGGGCGTTCTCGCCTCCACCGGCGTCACGATCCCCTGGTTCGCGACGATGGGCGGGACGGCCATCTTCCTGCAAAATAGCGGCCAGGCCGACATCCTCACCGTCGTCGGCAACCTCGGCGAGGCCGCGTCTGGCTACCCGCTGTTCGAGGCGCTCCCGCTCGGCGGGCTGTTGACGGCGATGTTCCTCGTGCTCGTGACGACGTTCCTCGTCACGTCGGCCGACTCCTCGACGCTGGCACTGGGAATGCTCACCACTGGCGGCGCGGAACGGCCCTCGACGATCAACCGCGTCATCTGGGGCTTTCTCATCGGTGCGCTCGCGTCGCTTCTGATGGTCACCGGCGGCGTCGACGCCCTGCAGGCGGCCGCCATCATCACCGGCGGCCCGTTCTCGGTCGTCGCGGTGCTCGCCGTCGCGTCGATGGCCGTCTCCTTCGGCCGGCGACGCGCGCTGTTCCTCCGCGAGGAAGACGGCGTCGACCTCCCCGGCTCGAGCGGTGTGATCGGCCGCGAACCCGAGGTCGCGGGCGAGCCACAGGACGACGACTGACGCCTACCGCCTCGTACCGATTCTTCACAAACGTTTTGCCTGCGTGACGTGTCCAACGAGCCATGAAACGACGGGCGTACATCGCCGCGTCGGGAGCCGGAACGATCGCGCTCGCCGGCGCACTCGTCGGATTTTCGCGTCCGTCTCTCCGCGCCGCGTTCCACGGACCACGCGGCGTGGACCTGACGATCGATCGGGATCGCGACGGCAACTCGCCGCTCGAGGTGTCCGGAACGCTGGTCGACGACGAGGTGACCGTCTCGAGCCCCGCCCGTCTGCGCCTCGCGGTGCGAAACCGGGGCGACCGCGACGTCGACTACGGAACCGGCGTGCCGCCGCCGCTGGGCGTCCTCGCGGCCGGCGGCGCGACGCTCTGGACGGACGCCTACGTCGAGAGCGAGCACGTCGACGGCAGTCGGCTGTTACGAACCGTGACCAGCGTCGACGACGTCGGCCTCGTCCAGCCGGTCCGGGCGGGCGAGACGGTCGACGAGACCTACGCGTTCGCCGCGTCGCCCGGCGAGTACCGCGTCTCGAGACACGGCAACCCGTTCGAACTCGACGGAGTCGGCTACGCTGTCACGCTACGGGTCTTCGAGAAGTGACGAGCGCCCGGTGACGAGCGTGCCGTCGCGACGGTACCGGATCGGTCGCCGCCCACCGACCGCTCGAGTCACTCGAGTTTCGCCTGTCTGATCGACAGTACGGGAACCCCGGCGGTCCTGACGACTCGCTCGGCGACGCTGCCGAGGATCACGTCGCCGACGCCGTCGCGACCCTGGGTCCCCATGACGATCGCATCGACGTCTGCCTCCTCGGCGTAGTCGACGATCTCCTCGTGGGCCTTCCCGCTTCTGACGGCGCCGACGCCCTCGAGTCTGCGCTCGTCGGCCATGGCGACGACCTCGTCGGTCACGTCCTCGCCGTAGCGTTTCCACTCGTCGTGTTCCGCAGCCTGGGCCATCGAGTCGGAGGGCAGTGCCGTCACCCTGGACTCGACGACGTACAGCGCGTGGACCGTCGCGCCGAGTTCCGCCGCGAGGTCGACGCCGTGTTCGGCCGCGTTCTGTGCTTCCGTGCTTCCGTCGGTCGGAACGAGTATGCTGTCGTACATGGTCTCCATTTCGTATCGGTGGTTCAGTCGTAGATCGGATGCTCTGCACAGAGTCGCTCGACGTCCGCCCGTACCTCGGCGCGAACGTCCTCGTCTTCCGGCGCGTCGAGGACGTCGACGATGCAGTGGCCGACCCGTTCGATCTCCTCGGGACCGAACCCGCGAGTGGTCAGCGCGGGCGTGCCGATCCGAACGCCGCTGGTGACGAACGGGCTCCGGGTCTCGCCCGGCACCGTGTTCTTGTTGACGACGATGTCGACTGCCGAGAGCGCCTCCTCGGCGTCTTTGCCCGTCAGGTCCGGGTGGGAGTCCCGGAGGTCGACGAGCACGAGGTGTTTGTCGGTGCCGCCGGAGACCATCGACAGGCCGCGCTCGCGGAAGACGTCCGCCAGCACCGTCGCGTTCTCGACCGTCCGCTCGGCGTACTCCTCGAAATCGGGGGTCAGCGCCTCCGCGAAGCCGACGGCCTTCCCCGCGACGTTGTGCAACAGCGGCCCACCCTGGCTGCCGGGGAACACCGCCGAGTCGACGTCGTCGGCGTACTCCTCGTCGCACATGATGATCCCGCCACGCCCCGCGCGGATCGTCTTGTGCGTGCTCCCGGTGACGAAGTCGGCGTGGGCGACCGGACTCGAGTGGACGCCCGCCGCCACCAGCCCCGTGATGTGGGCGATGTCCGCTAGGTTGTAGGCGTCGACTGCGTCGGCGACCTCGCCGATCCGCGCCCAGTCGAACTCGCGGGGGTACGCCGAGGAGCCGCTGACGATCAGGTCGGGGTCGAACTCGCGGGCCTGCGCCTCGAGGTCGTCGTAGTCGACGTAGCCCGTCTCGGGGTCGACCTCGTACTGTTCGACCTCGTAGAGCTGTCCGGAGAAGTTGACGTGGTGGCCGTGACTGAGGTGGCCGCCGTGGGTGAGATCCAGCGAGAGGATTCTGTCGCCCGGCTCGAGGACGGCGAAGTAGACGCCCATGTTCGCCTGTGTGCCCGAGTGGGGCTGGACGTTGACGTGGTCTGTCCCCCACAGCTCTTTCGCCCGGTCGATCGCGAGTCGCTCGACTTCGTCGACGTACTCGCAGCCGCCGTAGTAGCGCGCCCCGGGGTAGCCCTCGGCGTACTTGTTCGTCAGGACCGTCCCCTGTGCCTCGAGGACCGCTTCGGAGACGTGGTTCTCCGAGGCGATCATGCCCAGCGTCGACTCTTGTCGATCGCGTTCGCGTTCGACGGCGTCGGCGACCGCCGGATCGACCTGTTTGATATGGTCTGTCATACCGATACCATCGAGGAATCCACGCAAGTATCTTGATCACAGGTAATCGACCCGTTCAAAAGACGGTCGTCCGACCGGTTGCCGGCCGACGCCGCGCTCCCCGGGCTCGCGCCGACTTAATACTCTGTATTGTCACAGGTCCTGATTTACACGTTTACGTACTGCAACATACATTCGCACTCGTGAAACGAACCATCAGCACCGACGACGCTCCAGCCGCGGTCGGCGCGTACAGCCAGGCGACCGTCGCGAACGGGCTCCTCTTCACCGCCGGACAGCTCCCGCTGACCCCCGACGGCGACCTGCTCGAGGACGCGTCTGTCGCCGAGCAGACCCGCCAGTGTCTCGAGAACGTCGAGGCCATCCTCGCGACCGAAGGACTCGACCTCTCTGCTGTCCTCAAGGTGACGGTATTTCTCGACGACATCGAGGACTTCGAGGAGATGAACGAGACGTACGCGAGTTTCTTCGACGAGCAGCCGCCGGCCAGAAGCGCGGTCGAAGTCGGGAACGTCCCGAAAGGTGCTGCCCTCGAGATCGAGGTCGTCGCGGCGACCGAGTGACCGCCTACCCTCCCTTGATGAGCCGCAACACGGTGACGTGGTCGGTCTCGACCGGCTGATCCTCGGGGACGGGCCGACCGTCGACGAGGACGCTCACCTCGTGGGGGCTCAACTCGACCTCGGCCAGCAGGTCGGCGTAGGTCGGTGCCTCGAGGTCGACCTCGTGGGTCCCCTCGCCTTTGACGTCGACGGTGACGCGCATGGCCGTCCTTGCTGGCGACGGGACTTGAGCGCGTCGCTCGTGGCCGCCCGAACCAGGTCCGCTCGAACGACCGACCCGTCTCAGTCCACCGTCGTCCCCTCCGATTCCGCTGCTTCGGGAGACGTACGGCCCCGCCGCCTGCGCCCGTACAGCCCCATCGAGAGCGCGCCGAAGCCGAGCAGGAAGATCAGGAAGTTGAGAAGTCCGCCGACGATGGGGATCTGTGCGAGGATCGCCCCGCCGAGGAGCCCGACGACGAGCGCGAGCCACCGGTTGTCGAGGCTGGCGTACGAGAGCAGCCACGCCGCGACGGCGAATCGGCCGTAGACGATCCCGACCCAGATCAACAGCGCGAAGACGAACGCGCCGACGAACGTGATGGGGATGCCGACGATCGTGATCGCGATCGCGGCCAGCAGGATGGGGATTCCCACGAGCACGCCCAGGCCGACCAGTCCCGACCGAACCGGGTCGGTCGCCACGCGGTCGGCGACGGCGGCCGAGAACCGCGGGAACAGCCCGAGTAACGCCACACCGAGCAGCAGGTTCAGAACGAACGTGTAGACGGCAAACAGCCAGCCTGCGATCGGCTGAATCGTCGGTGCCACGTCGATTCCGAGCGTCGCATCGCGCGTGATCTCGCCCGCGACGGCGTCGGTGTTGCCCTCGAGCGAGCCCGCATACCGGAGGTCGCCACCGATGGTCGCGTTGTCACCCAGGACGATCGTCTCCGCGCCGATCGCCGCGTCGTCCTCGATCGCCCCGTCGATCTCGACGTGTCCCGTGCTGGCCTGCAGCGACCCGCCGATCGTCGCGCCCTCCGCGACGACGATGTTCCCGGCTGCGGTGTTTACGTCTCCGCCGACGGTGCCGGTGATCTCGAGGTTGCCGGAGGCGGTCTCGACGTCACCGCCGACGTCGCCGTAGATATAGATGTTGCCGGCGGCGGCACTGACGTCGCCGGTGACGGTCCCGCGGACGATCACGGTCCCGGCGAGGGCGTTGATCTCGTCGACGGTCTCGCCTTCCTCGACGACGACGGTGCCGCCCGCGTTCGCCCCCGACTGCGCCAGCGCCGTGCCGGGGACGGCGCCGAGCACGATGGTGGCGACCACGACGGCGACAGCGATCTGCTGGGTCGTGCTTCTCGAGCCGTTCATACGCCCTCCTACGCTCTATACGGGATTAAATATGTATGCTGACTAACACGTCCTGTGAACGTATTTCTCTGCGGACTATCGTGTGCGTCTACAGGTCCATACGGCACCTGCAGACGTGGTCAACAACCCCGACTCTCGAGGGTCGGGGTATCGCCTCGACCGTCCATGAAGCAGTCGACGTCCGCCCGAGGCCGGATCGATCTCCGCTCGAGTCCGGCCCGCGAATCGGACCCTCGAGGACGATCGTTCTCGGGGAATTTATCACTCCGAGGAGTCTGTCTCACAGTATGAGCGAGGCCGACGCCGAAACCGCGGAGCCTGCGGGGGGCCGATCCGGGATCTGGATCGAAAAGTATCGTCCGGAGGGGTTAGACGACGTCAAAGGCCACGAGAACGTCGTCCCCCGGCTGAAACGCTACGTCGAGCAAGACGACCTGCCCCACCTCATGTTCGCGGGGCCGGCTGGAACCGGTAAAACGACCGCAGCCCAGGCGATCGCTCGCGAAATCTACGGCGACGACTGGCGAGAGAACTTCCTCGAGTTGAACGCCTCAGACCAGCGCGGCATCGACGTCGTTCGCGACCGGATCAAGAACTTCGCCCGCTCGAGTTTCGGCGGCTACGACTATCGGATCATCTTCTTAGACGAGGCCGACGCGCTGACCAGCGACGCCCAGTCCGCGCTGCGCCGGACGATGGAGCAGTTCTCGAACAACACCCGTTTTATCCTCTCGTGTAACTACTCGAGTCAGATCATCGACCCGATCCAGTCGCGGTGTGCCGTCTTCCGCTTCACCCAGCTGTCGGACGACGCCGTCGAGGCCCAGATCCGGGAGATCGCCGCCGAGGAGGGGATCGAACTGACCGACGACGGCGTCGACGCGCTGGTCTACGCCGCCGACGGCGACATGCGGAAAGCGATCAACGGCCTGCAGGCTGCCGCCGTCATGGGCGAGACCGTCGACGAGGAGGCCGTCTTCGCCATTACTGCCACCGCCCGCCCCGAGGAGGTCGAGGAGATGGTCGAACAGGCGATCGCGGGCGACTTCACCGCCGCTCGTGCGACCCTCGAGACCCTGCTTACCGACCGCGGACTCGCCGGCGGCGACGTCATCGACCAGCTCCACCGCTCGGCCTGGGAGTTCGACCTCCCCGAACAGGCCACCGTCCGGCTGCTCGAGCGTCTTGGCGAGGTCGACTACCGAATTACGGAGGGTGCGAACGAACGGCTGCAACTCGAGGCGATGCTCGCGTCGCTCGCGCTCGAAGACGAGTGAGCTGTTAGTGGTCGCGGCTCCGCCGCTGGTCGTCTTCGAGGTCCGCAGAATCCACCGCGTCGGTCTCTACGCCCCGGATCTCGAACCGAGCGCCGCCATCGTCGCCGTCTGTCACCTCGACGGTCCAGCCGTGTGCGTCGACGATCTCCTCGACGATGCTGAGCCCCAGTCCGGTGCCGTCGTCGGCGGTCGTGTATCCGGAGTCGAAGACAGCGTCCCGCTCGGCCGCTGGAATCCCCGGTCCGTCGTCGGCGACGAAGAAGCCGCCCTCGGTCGCACCGAGCCGGACGGTGACGGCGTCGTCGCCGTGGTCGGTCGCGTTCCGGATCAAATTCTCGAGGATCTCGATCAGTCGTGCCTTGTCGGCCTCGACGATGGCGTCGTTCTCGAGGACGAGTTCGGCGTCTCCGGTATCGACGGTGGCCCAGGCACGTCTCGCGACGTCGTGGACGGCGACGGGTTCGGTCTCGCCGATCACCGACCCCCGCCGGGAGAGCGCCAGGAGTTCGTCGATGAGCGAACGCATGCGTTCGTGTGCGGCCTCGACCTCGGCGACGTGTTCGTCGTCGCCGGTCTCTTTCGCCAGCTCGAGGTAGCCCCGGGCGACGTTCAGCGGACTGCGGAGGTCGTGGCTGACGATGCTGGCGAACTCGTCGAGGCGTTCGTTCTGGGCGGCGAGTTCGCGCTCGCGGCGCTTTTGCTCGGTGATGTCCGTGTAGATCGAGAACCCCTCGACGCCACGCTTGCCCAGCGCGAGCGGAACGACGTTGATCAGGAAGTCTCTGATGCCGTCGGCGGTCTGGCGACGGCTGACGACCTGGAGACACTCGCCGGCCAGTAGCGTCTCGTTGAGCTGTCTGGCCTCGTCGTCGAGATTCGGCGGCACGACGTACTCGTCGACGTTCTCGTCGAGCACCGCCTCGCGATCGTAGCCGAATGCCTCCTCGAAGGCGTCGTTTACGTCGCGGACGACGGCGTCGCCGTCGACGAACTCGTATCGGACTGTGGGGTCCGGGACGTTGTCGAACAGCGCCGAGAGTCGGTCGCGCTCGGAGACGAGCGCCGCCTCGGTCCGGAGTCTGGCGACCGTTTCGGTGACGTGGGCGACGAGCGACTCGACGAGTTCGAGCGCCGCGTCGTCGAACGCGTCGGGGCCGGCGGTGACCGCCTGGAAGACGCCGACCTCGCCGATCGGGACGCTGACGATCGACCAGGGGCCACCGTCGGTTTCGACGAGTGCGGACTCCCTGACGTCGTCGACTAGCACTGACTCGCCGGTCTCGAGCGTCTCCGCTGCGAGATCGTGGTCGTCCTCGAGTGGCCACGACCGGTCGCAGTCGCCCACGGCCGACGCCCGCGTGACGAACTCGCCGTCGTCGTCGGTCAGCACCCGACAGCAATCGAACGCGAGACAGTTCTCGGCGGTCGCGACGGCCCGGTCGTACAGTTCGGCTTCGTCTGCTGCAGCGACGATCTGGACGGTCGCCTCGTGGAAGTCGAGCACGCACTCTCTGCGATCGCGACGTCGCTGCTTCGATCGCCGCTCGTGGTTCTCCAGCGTCGCCGCCACCTCGGCCGAGTCGTCCGTGACGGCTTCCGCGTCCGTCATGCCCGGCCCGGCGGTGAGTCCCCCGTCGTCGCCTGTGGCGTTGCACATCCAGGCGATTTCGTCGGCCAGGTGGGCGACTGCCGCCTCGCCCTCGCGACGAACGTAGCCGTCGATTCCGTCGGTCGCCCTGGCCGCTTTCGGACTGTACGCAGCGTCCGTGAACAGGACGAGCGGTTTCGACCCGCACGCGTCGACCACCTCGAGCAAGTGTGCGCCGTCGGCGGTCGTCGGCGTTTCGGCGAAGACGACGCAGTCGACGGCGGGAACGCACTCGTGGACCTTCGCCAGGGAGACGGCCGGTTCGACTGTGAGGGTCGATCCGGCCCGCTCGAGTGCGGTCGCTCCCTCGTGGGCGTCCTCGTGCGACGCGGCGACGTACAGGACCGTTTCGGTCATCCGTGTTGGTTCCTCGAGAGCGGTGTGTTCGATCTTACCGATACGGAGGCAATCTACTTTAATAATTTATCGTATTCGAACAATGAACTTGGCCCGGACTCGAGGGGCCGGCTCACACCCGTTCTGACGTCGTCGTCGACCCGCCGATCGCCGTGGTCGATCTCACGCGTTTATCGACCAGATCATGTAGTTAAGCAGGGTCGCGAAACCGACCCACAGCAGGTACGGAACGAGGAGGACGGCCGCCAGCCGATCGACGCGGGCGAACGCCGCGATCGTCGCGGCGACGAGGACGAACAGCACGGCGACGATGCCGAGCGCGAGAAGTGGTTCCTGCAGCGTGAAAAAGGTGGGCGTCCAGGTGACGTTGACGGCCATCTGCACGACGAACGCACCGAGTGCGATCCTGACCGCACGTCGCTCGAGTCCTCGCCGATAGACCAGGTAGCACGCGACGCCCAGCAGCGTAAAGAGAATCGTCCAGACGACGCCGAACAGCCAGCCGGGCGGGTAAAACGCCGGCTTCTCGAGCGCCCGGAACCACGCCGAGTTCGGACCCCCGAGGAGGGCGGGTGCTGCACCGACGGCGTTGACGCCGACGACGAACGCGATCGCGGTGAGAACCTCGCGCCATCTCGGACGGCTCGAGTCTACATCGCCGGCGTGAGCGGATTCTTGCGATCCCATCACGAGAGCGTACGTCGACCACGACCGTAGTCGTTGGCCCCGACTCGAGTGCCGCCTGCGTCTTCCCGGCCGCCGGCGGCATCCAGCGGACGATCGTCGGTGAATCGACGCCTTGCACGGCGAGACGCCCGCGTTCGGGTCTCCGTCCCGGAACTGTTTTACCCGCTGCATGGTCATGTGAGTCTAATGAGCGAACTCGAGGAAGAGTACCGCCTCGACTATTTCGAGGAGGAAGGCTTCGAGCGAAAGGAGTGCTCGAAGTGTGGCGCGCACTTCTGGACGCGCGATCACGACCGCACGACGTGTGGGGAACCGCCGTGTGAGGACTACAGCTTCATCGACAACCCGGGGTTCGACGACGAGTACAGCCTGGAAGAGATGCGCGAGACGTTCCTCTCGTTTTTCGAAGAGCACGACCACGAGCGCATCGACCCCTACCCCGTCGCGGCGAACCGCTGGCGCGACGACGTCCTGTTGACGCAGGCGTCGATCTACGACTTCCAGCCGCTCGTCACGAGCGGGGAGACGCCGCCGCCGGCGAACCCGCTGACCATCTCGCAGCCCTGTATCCGGATGCAGGACATCGACAACGTCGGCAAGACGGGCCGACACACGATGGCCTTCGAGATGATGGCCCACCACGCGTTCAACACGCGCGAAGACGCCGACGAGGAGTACGCCTACGAGGGCGAAGTCTACTGGAAGGACCGCACCGTCGAACTCTGTGACCGCTTTTTCGACTCGCTGGGCGTCGACCTCGAGGAAGTGATCTACATCGAGGACCCGTGGGTCGGCGGCGGCAACGCGGGGCCGGCGATCGAGGTCATCTTCCGGGGCGTCGAACTCGCCACGCTCGTTTTCATGTCGATGGAGCAGGATCCCGACGGCGAGTACGAGATGAAAGACGGCAACCGCTACAGCCCGATGGACACCTACATCGTCGACACCGGCTACGGGTTAGAGCGGTGGACGTGGGTGTCCCAGGGGACGCCGACCGTCTACGAGGCCGTCTACCCCGACGCGATCGAGTTTCTGAAGGACAACGCCGGACTCGAGTACACCGACGAGGAGGAGGCGCTGCTCCACCGCGCCTCGAAGCTCGCGGGCTACATGGACATCGACGAGGCCGAGGACATGGAGACCGCCCGCGGTGACATCGCAGACCGCCTCGACGTCGACCGCGAGCGACTCGAGGAACTGATGGAACCCCTCGAGGACATCTACGCCATCGCAGACCACTGCCGGACGCTGGCGTACATGTTCGGCGACGGCATCGTCCCCTCGAACGTCGGCACCGGCTACCTGGCGCGGATGGTTCTCCGGCGGACGAAACGGCTCTGTGACAACGTCGGCGTCGACGCGCCGCTTGACGAACTCGTCGACATGCAGGCCGAACGCCTCGAGTACGAAAACCGGGACACGATCCGCGACATCGTCCGCAACGAGGTCGAAAAGTACCGCGAGACCCTGGAGCGTGGCGGCCGTCGCGTCGAACAGCTGGCCCGGGAGTACGCCGAACGCGGCGAGGCGATCCCGACGACCGAACTGATCGAACTCTACGACAGCCACGGCATCCAGCCGGACATGGTCGAGGAGATCGCGAGCGACGTTGGCGCGGACGTCCAGGTGCCGGACGACTTCTACAGCCTCGTCGCCGAGCGCCACGACACCGCCGGCGAACTCGAGGTGGACGAAGAGAGCGAAGACGAACGGTTCGAGGACCTCCCGAAGACGGAGAAACTCTACTACGACGACCAGCAGCGAACCCAGTTCGAGGCGGTCGTCCTCGACGTCTTCGAGCGCGAAGACGGCTACGACGTCGTCCTCGATCAGACGATGTTCTACCCCGAAGGCGGTGGCCAGCCCGCAGACCGGGGGACGCTCTCGACCGACGAGACGACCGTCGACGTTCGCGACGTCCAGATCGACGACGACGTCATCCTCCACCGGACCGACGAGCCGCTGAGCAAAGGCGAGTTCGTCAACGGGCAGATCGACGCTACCCGCCGTCGCCAGCTGATGCGCCACCACACGGCCACCCACGTCATCATCCACTCGGCCCGGCAGGTCCTCGGCGAGCACGTCCGACAGGCCGGTGCCCAGAAGGGTGTCGAGTCCTCGCGGATCGACCTGCGCCACTACGAGCGCATCTCTCGAGAGGACGTCAAACGGATCGAACGCGTCGCAAACGGCATCGTGATGGAGAACACCTCCGTCAGCCAGGAGTGGCCCCACCGCCACGAGGCCGAGGCCGAACACGGCTTCGACCTCTACCAGGGCGGCATTCCGCCGGGGACGAACATCCGGCTGATCCACGTCGCCGAAGACGTCCAGGCCTGCGGTGGCACCCACGTCGCCCGCACCGGCGACATCGGCGCGATCAAGATTCGCTCGACCGAGCGCGTCCAGGACGGCGTCGAACGCATCACCTTCGCCGCCGGCGACGCCGCGATCGAAGCGACCCAGCGCACCGAAGACGCCCTCTACGAGGCCGCAGACGTCTTAGACGTCTCGCCCGAGGAGGTCCCCGAGACCGCAGAACGGTTCTTCGAGGAGTGGAAGGATCGGGGCAAGCAGATCGAGGACCTGAAAGAACAGCTCGCGGCGGCCCGTGCCGGTGGCGGCGGTGGCGGCGAGGAGGTCGACGTCGGCGACGCGACCGCGGTGGTCCAGCGGATCGACGCCGACATGGACGAACTCCGTGCCACGGCGAACGCGCTGGTCGACGACGGCAAGATTGCCGTCCTCGGCAGCGGTGCCGACGGTGCCCAGTTCGTCGTCGCCGTCCCCGACGGCACCGGCGTCAACGCCGGCGAGGTCGTCGGCGAACTCGCCCAGAAAGTCGGCGGCGGCGGCGGCGGCCCGCCGGACTTCGCACAGGGTGGCGGCCCCGACGTCGAGGCGCTCGACGACGCCCTCGAGGAGGCACCCGACGTGTTGCGGCAGGTGCTGAACGCGTAAGCGTTCGCGAGTTCTTCTCCGGTATCGGTTCCGATAGCGTGTTATTGCGACGGAGATCTCGAGCCTTCTCATCACCCATCAAGAGGCGCGATAGATTCGATCAGAGCAGGCGGTCTCGGATGCGCTGCTCGATCCCCTCGACATCCTCGAGCCCCCCGAGATTCTCGAGGAACCGATCCATTTCTCGGAGACTCTCCTCCGTGAGGACGCCCTCGCGAGCGACACGGCCGAGGCTGATGAACAGATCCACTTTGGCGACGTCGACGTCGAGAGCTATGACCTTCGAAACGATGGTCTCGTCGTCCCGATCGTCGAGGCGGACGAACGCCGGAGGGACTCCTCGCAGTAACGTCGAGACCATCAGCTCGTCGGCAGCGGCATCCGCAGGGACGTCCTCGAGCATCGCCATCATGAATGCGGCGGGATCATCGGGATCGTCTCGATCTCCCAGCCCTCGAGCTGTTCTCGGTCCGTCAGCCCATCACCGGTCGTGTCGATCCGGGCGGGGTGGTGTTCGGCGTAGATGACCCACGCGTGCAGTTTCGTCTCGTTGTCCTCCTGGAAGACGCGATAGTTGATGTCGACCGTCTCGTTGTCGCGGATGCCGTCGCCGCTCGTATCGAGGGCGATCGGATCGAGCTCGAGTGACTCACCGACGACGTCGACGTCCAGTTCGACCGACTTCGGCCAGCCGCTGGACACGGAGACCACGTGACCGGAGAACTGGTGGTCAGTGTAGTCCTGTGGCTCGTCTGGATTGGGCTTGATCCCGACATCGGTTTCGACTGCCCGTTCAACGGCAGTCGGCAGCGCTGGATAGAAATCTATCTCACAGCGTTCGCCGATTATTGACTCGGAAGCGTGCATGTCCGGGTCGAAGCACCCGAGCTCGACAGACGCCGCCTGCAGGACGACCCGTTGTTCGTAGATAGTTCCCTGATACTCACAGTGTGGGGGGATATCTACGATATTTGCCTCGATCGCCATGGATTGTGTGGTTCACCTTATTTCCGTCCACCTTTACCGTTATCTTCCCAAAGATCTGTCTATTCTACTAATTTGTATTGTTATTCTCGTTCTCGTGTTTGTGTTCCATCAGTTGCTCAAGAGCATCCTCCATCTCAGAAATAGTATCTGTCTCCTCGAGTTGTGGGTTGTACTCTGTCAGACATTCCACCAATTGGCTCCCGGCCCTCTCAACGGCTGAGATGAATTCATCAGTCGTGGTGGTTGCTGTGTTGACTAGTTCGGGATATTCATCCGGATTCTCGACTGCTTCCCAAATTAACCGATGAGAGAGTTCCACGGTCGTCTCGTCAACAGGATTAAGTACCAGATACGAGGGTCCGTTGTGGTTGATGACCGTCTGTCGTTCACCGTCAAGAACAGCAATACTACTATCAACTATTCGGAACACAAAATCCGAGACCCACGTTGGCAGATACTCGTCTGCATTTCCAACCAGATATCGATCGTTGGCACTAATTCGGACACCACCGATCGGATCCGGATTACCATTTTTGATCGACGCTCGGAACTCATCGTCGTCCCGGAATTCTATTTTTATAGTAGTGTTATCCATCAGATCCACCCCTCGTTCCATTTTTCAACAGCAGTTCCAGTCTCAGGATATGCTGTTTCTATTGATCCATCCTGTTTTACCACGACGCGCATCCGTTCAATTCCTTCTTGAGGGACCGGCGTAAGCATATATTCTGTTTTCCCGATAGCACTACCACCCGAGGAGTCACCGCTTTTAATAGCTTCGTAGATTAGGTCATCAATTTCGTTTGTTGTCATTTTATTTGGTAATGTTTTCCCCTCTATTTTTTGACCTACTGGCCAGAAGCTTGTTATTCCATCTTCAGAGACTGCATCTTTTCCCACTCCCTGGATATGGCGTTGTTCAATATGTCTCCATCCAAAGTCACTAGTGCCCTGTTCAAGCCATCTTACGTCACCATCTCTTTTTACGATAACATTCGTTCCATGTATATTTCCTTCTTCGGCGACGTGAAGTATATTGGCTGGTTCCAGATCAGGATCAATATTTCGGTATTGGCGTGCATCAGTACCACGATTGACGTAGACATCTGTCATCCGGTTCGTCGTCATCTGATCCTGATCGAGCAACCGACGCACATCGCCTGCAGTGTCCAGTTCATCGACGAACGCCCGTGCCGCACTCGGATCCGAGCTCTTCGAGAGGCGTGCCGCGAGCGCTGCCTGCTCGCTCGAGGACAGGTCCTCGAGGTGACGCAGGTCCTCGTCGAGGTGGTCGAAGGCACGCTTAATGCCGCCGGCGGTATCGATACCGTGATCGTCACGGAGGTGTCGCGCCACAGTCGGTGCATCGACGTGTGGTGTACCGCCGTCGGTGACGATCCGATACGTGATTTTTCCGGTTGTCGTCTCCGGCCCATCGAGCTGACGAAGACCTCGAGCGGTGTCGATGTTGTCTCCAGCGTCGTCGAGTACGTGGCGGAGGTCGTCGGCACTCGAGACGCCTTTCAGCGTACCCTTCGATCCGACGAGGAATTCGACGACGAGATAAGTGGTGTACCCCTCGTACCAGCCCGCGGCGAACTGGCAGTAGTCGGACGTGGGTTGATCGTCGTCGAGGTACTGGTCTGTACAGTACGTGACGTCTCCAGTCGGTGAACCAGTCGGCGACTGCTCCGGATTGTCTTGTGCCTGGGTTCGGTGGACGTTCGCACCCATGTTTCGCGCAACCTGAACCCAGAATTCAGCGTCAGATCTGGTGGGGTCTTGCTGGACTGCAAGGTACTCCTCGGTGAACGCCGTGACTGCCTCGGCCAGTTGCTCGGGATCGCCGACGAGCAACCGAACGAAATCAGGGACCTCTGCTGCACCGTGCGTAAGTCCCGAAACAGTGCCGAGATCCCGCTGGTCCATCCAGGAGTATTCGGTAGCTACCCTGCCGGCGATCGACCGTTCGGTTTGGACGATCTCGGTACCGGTGTTTCCGACCGCATCTTCGGTCGTTACATCGGTTTCTGCCCCACGGAACTCTGTCAGTACTCGCTCGCCTTCGGCATAAAACGAGATATCGCCCTCCCGAACGGGCGAGACAGATGGATAGGTTTTCGCGAACTCCGTGACTCCAGATTGCTGTAGTTCGACACGGTCGACACCAAGTGAATCTACCACGAGGAGATCGAACTCGTAGACGTAGCCAGGCCGGTCGACATCAACCGACGGGGTCTCGACCCCGTCCCACCCGACACTGAAACCTCCCTCGACGTCGAGGTTGCCTTTGGTCAGCCGGCGATTAAACTCGAGGAGGTGTGCTTCAGGCGGTGTCGTCGTGAAGACTGTCGGATCTTCCTCGGGACGATAGAGTGCCTCGACGTCGGAAATGCCGTCGGCGACCGTAGCGGTGCGTTTGGGATCGGTGCCGAGGTCGTGTTCCTCGAGGTCGGTTAGTCCGTCACCGTTCGTATCGGATACCAGTGGATTCGCAGAGACGCTCCGCGAGTCGAAATACGAGGACGTAGCACGATCATCGTCTGAAATGAGCGGTGCCATCAATTCTTGTGCATCTTCGTGATCGTCGACGACCTCGATCTCCCATCCCTCGAACTGTTCTCGGTCCGTCAGCCCATCACCGGTCGTGTCGATCCGGGCGGGGTGGTGTTCGGCGTAGGTGACCGACGCGTGCAGTTTCGTCTCGTTGTCCTCCTGGAAGACGCGATAGTTGATGTCGACCGTCTCGTTGTCGCGGATGCCGTCGCCACTCGTGTCCAGCGCGATCGGATCGAGGTTCAGCGGTTCGCCGACGACGCCGGGTTCGCCGGTCGGCATCGCCAGGTCCATCTCCGCAACCCGGTCGGGAATGCCGTCGCCGTTGGTGTCCTCGAGGTCGACGCCGGTCTGGTTCTCGGCGACCCGCTCGAAGGTGTCGGGCAGGTCGTCGGCGTCCTGGACGTGATAGAAGTCACCACCGGTAATGCCGGCGATCTCCCGGAGTTCGTTCTCGTCGATGCCGCCGCCGACGCCGATGGTGCTGATCTCGACGTCGCGCTCGGCGGCCGTTTCGGCGATACCGATCGGGTCCGGTCCACGATTGGTGTAGCCGTCGGACAACAAGATGATCGTCTGGGAACGGTTGTCCCAGCCGTTGCGCCCGAATTCGCGAGTGCCGCCTGTAGCACAGAACCCGTATTCGTCGACCTGCAGGCGTTTAGATCGTCGATGCTCGAGGTCGGCCGAGCGTCAGGTCGACGCGTCGTGGTCGCCGTCGGTCGCGGCCGTCGACGGTCGCACCTCCCGGACGTACTCGAGGAAGTTCTCGAAGACGAGTTTCGCCTGACCGGTCCGGGCGTGATTCTCGGCGGTGATGCTCTCGAGGACGCGCTGCTTGCGGTCCTCGTCGAACTCCTTGCGCTGGACCAGTTCGCGGGCCGTCTTTCGATCGTACTCGGGATGAAACTGGACGCCGAAGACGTGGTCCTTTCGGAAGCCGTGGTTCGAGTACTCGTTCGTCGCGAGCGGGTCGGCCCCCGGCGGGAGCGTCGCGACCTCGTCCTGGTGGGAGGTGAACGCGACGAACCGCTCGTCGATCCCCTCGAACAGCCGCGAATCGCCGACCTGCTCGATCTCGCTGTAGCCGATCTCGTAGGCACCCATGTCACAGACGGTGCCCCCGAGGACGTCGGCCAGCAGCTGGTGGCCCCAGCAGACGCCGAGACACGGGAGTCCGCGATCGATCGCGCCGCTCACCCACTCTCTGGTGGGGGAAATCCATGCCTCGTCGTCGTAGACCGACGACCGTGAGCCCGTGACGGCGACGGCGTCGAAGTCGAACGTCTCGGGCGTGTGGCCGGCGGTGGCGTCGAACTCCGCCAGCGAGGCGTCGAGTTCGCGCCGAAAGTTCCGCGTCGTGTTCGCGTCCTCGTGGGCCGCGTTGAGGACGGCGATTCGGGGTCGACTCATCACACGTTTCTGATGGCTCCGTGAAAATAGACCTTCCGCCCGGTGTCGGCGTTGCCGCGAGCCGCGAGCGCGGCGGCGGCCGAAGCCGGTCACGTCGTCAGGATGGCGCGTACCGTCCGTCCTCGTCACGACGGAACCGTTTGCCCGTCTCGAACCAGCCGTCGACGAACGCGCCACCGTCGCGGTCGACACTCGAGTCCACAGCGTCGTCACCGTCGCCGATACTGGCAGGACTTACGTACCCGTCGGCGACGACCGGTCCCGACAGCTGCAGGCGTCCCTCACCCGCGCCCTCGAGGACGCCATCGTCGACGAGTCGCGCCTCACAGCCGAGAACCGGCCGGAAACGGGTCTCGTCGACGCCCGCTAACGGCTCCGTCAGGGCGTTTGGACACTCGAGGAAACCACGGGCGCGAGTCAGTGGAACGCCTCGTTCGCGAAACGCCTCGTGGATCTCGTCGTCGACGGACGTTTCGCTGATGGCCCGCGAGACCGACCCGAGCCCGTCGTCGAACCCGCGAGCGGCGAGTTCCCGGAACTCCACGGCTCGTCCGACGAGCAGGGTCGCGTCCTCCTGGCGGATCGCCTCGAGTGCGTCGCCGGGATCGAACGCCCGGTCGAGCAGGATCGTCCCGCCGACGTAAAGCAGCGGGAGTGTGACCCGGAACAGCCCGTCGAACGTCGACAGCGGGAGGAAAAGCGGCACGCGATCGGTCCGACCGAGCCCCCACGTGGCAGCGCTCGCGATGCAGTTTCGCTCGACGGTCTCGCGGGAGAACGCGACGACCGGGGATCCACCGTCGTCGTGCAGGTAACACAGCGGCCCGTCCTCGCTTGCGGTGGCCGTTTCGGGAGCGACCCCCGTCGATTCGTCCACCACGACGTCGTCGAACGTGGCCGTCGCTTCTCGAGACAGCGCCCGAACCAGGTCGCGCTGGGCCGGTTCGTGGACGACGAGGTCGGGATCGATTCGGTCGATCGGGTCGCCGACGGTCGCAGGCGTCGACCGGTGGGAGAGCGGCGCGAACGTCACACCGAGTCGATGGCAGGCGAAAAACAGGGCGAGTGAGGCGACCCGGTTCCGGCTGACGACGCAGACGACGTCGCCGGCACCGATTCCCGTTGCTACGAGCCCGGTCGCGACCCGGTCGGCGAGGGCAGCGAGTTCGGTATACGAGACTCGCGTCCCGTCGACCGTCTTCGCGGATGCGTAGAATCGTGACTCCGAGACGTCGACGATCGCCGTTCGATCACCCCACAACTCCGCCCGACGCCGGATCGAGAGTGTCACGACTCGAGCTACGACGTCCCGCTACGTAGTAGTGTAGCAGGATCTACTCCTCGAGTGCGTGCTCCTCGAGAAAGCCCACGATCTGGTCGTTTACCTCGCGAGAGCGCTCGACGAACGAGAGGTGGCCTGCGCCCTCGAGGGGCTGGAACTGCCCGCGTGGGAGCTGCTCGGCGAGCGTTCGGCCCGACTCCGGCGGGACGAGGTCGTCGTCGGTTCCGTGAAAGACGAGCGCAGGCTGGGTCACCTCGAGTCCCCACGCCGTCGCGTCGAACGACTCGAGAGCGGCGGTCTGTGCCTCCCATCCCTCGCGGGTCGCGTCGCCGTCGGCTCGCCAGTCGACGATCCCCTCGAGGAGGTCCTCGGGCTGTTCCGCGAGGAAGTCAGCCGAGAGGACGCCCTCGAGCGAGGCACGGAGTGCGTCGCGATCGTCCAGCGGTGCGTAGAGCGGGTCGAGGTCGAAGTCGTCGCCACGCGCGCCGGCTCCGAACAGCGTCAGCGTCTCGACCCGCGTCGAGGTCCGGGCGGCCTCGAGGGCGACGGCACCGCCGAGGCCAGCGCCGACGACGTGGGCGTTTCGCGCCCCGACGTCGGCGAGGACGGCTTCGAGGTCGGCTGCGAGCGTCTCCAGGTCGTACGGGCCTGGTGGGGCGTCCGATCTGCCTGTCCCACGAGGATCGAAGACGACGACATCGAATGGGCCGGCGAGGGCGGCATGTTGCCACCCCCACGACCAGCCGCCGAGACCGGCCTCGGGGACGAACGCAACGGGATCGCCGTCACCGGCGGTCTCGTAGTACAGCGAGACGGATCCGTTCGAGGCTGTCGGCATAGTCGACTCGAGGAGTTCGTTCGGGACGACGGTTTCGGTTCCACTCGAGCGTTCCCTCCTCGGTGGTGCCGTTCGACCGGAGAAAAGCGGCGACCGGACCGCTCGAGCGCCGACAGGAAGACGCTCTCGCGGTCGCTGGCAGGTGGGCCGGGCGGCCTGCGTACTCCCTGCGTTCGCGCGAGGGCGGCCCGTCGCGGGTCGTGTACCCCTACCCACAGACAGGCATACTGTTATTAGTTATCATATAACATAATACTGTCGGCGAGTGATAAGATCTGCGAAAAACGATCGATGGCCGGTCGACGGACGTCACCGGCGATATCTGACGTTCGACGGTGACGAGATACGACTGCGTCCGTGTGACGTTCCAGAACGATCGTCGTCTTCGAACGCGAGTCTTTTTCACCTTTCCAGTTTCAGAACCTACCCATGCTCGACTACGTGCAACTCGAGGCCGACCTCGACGAAGAGGAACGGCTGATCCGCGACACCGCCCGCGAGTTCGTCGACGAGGAGGTCCGCCCGGAGATCGGCGACCACTTCGAAGCGGGTACGTTCCCAACCGAGCTGATCCCGGAGATGGGCGAGATGGGGTTTTACGCGCCGAATCTCGAGGGGTATGGCTCGCCGAACGTGTCGGAGACGGCCTACGGGCTGTTGATGCAGGAACTCGAGGCGTGTGACTCGGGGCTGCGTTCGATGGCGTCGGTGCAGGGCGCACTGGTGATGTATCCGATTCACGCCTTCGGCAGCGAGGACCAGAAAGAAGAGTGGCTGCCGAAACTGGGTGCGGGCGAGGCGGTGGGCTGTTTCGGGCTGACCGAACCCGAGCACGGCTCGAACCCGTCGGCGATGGAGACGCGGGCCGAACGCGATTCCGACGGCTACGTGCTCAACGGCTCGAAGACGTGGATCACGAACTCGCCGATCGCCGACGTCGCCGTCGTCTGGGCGAAAGACCACTCGAGCGAGGGGTCTCCGGTGCGGGGTTTTCTGGTCGAGACCGACCGCGACGGCGTGACGACCAACAAGATCGACGAGAAACTCTCCTTGCGCGCGTCGATCACGGGCGAGATCGGCTTAAACGACGTGCGCGTCCCCGAGGAGAACGTCCTGCCGAACGTCGAGGGCATGAAGGGGCCGCTGTCGTGTCTCACACAGGCCCGCTACGGCATCGCCTGGGGCGCTGTCGGCGCGGCGCGAGACTGCTTCGAGGAGGCACGGCAGTACGCGACGGATCGCGAGCAGTTCGGTGGGCCGATCGCACGTTTCCAGCTCCAGCAGGAGAAACTCGCGGAGATGGCGTCTCAGATCACGCTCGGCCAGCTCCTGGTCCACCGGCTGGCGGACCTCAAGGAACGTGGTGACCTCCGTCCACAGCACGTCTCGCTGGCGAAACGCAACAACGTGCAGATGGCCCGCGAGCAGGCCCGCGTCGCCCGCGAGATGCTCGGCGGCAACGGCATCACTACGGATTACTCGCCGATGCGCCACCTCGCGAACATTGAGACCGTCTACACCTACGAGGGGACCCACGACATCCATACGTTGATTCTGGGTCAGGATCTCACCGGTATCGCGGCCTTCGAGTGACGAAGCTGGCTCGAGAGACGGCGCGATCCGGTGAGTTGGCCGGTATCGCGGCCTTCGAGTGACGAGGTCGGCTCGAGAGACGGCGCGATCCGGTGACCGTTGCCCACTCGAGTCTCCGATCCGTTAGAGCGTTTCCGTTTCGTCGAACAGGTCGCGAACGTCCTCGAGGCCGCCGTCTGCCGACAGCGCGAGCGCCAGTTTGATCCGGGCTTTCCACGGCTGGAGGTCGCCACCCGGGATCGCGCCCGCCTCGCGGAGCGTCTGCCCGCCGCCGGGACCGCCGTACAGTCCGGCCGTCGTCCCGGCGTGACAGCGGGAGGTGAGCACGACGGGAACGCCCTCGTCGATCGCCGACTCGAGGGCGTCGCCGAGCGCGCCCGTCGTGTTGCCGAGTCCGGTACCCGCGACGACGACGCCGTCGACGCCGTCCTCGAGTGCGCGCTCGACTTGCCGTCCGTCGACGCCCATCGCGTTCGTGACGAGTTCGACGCGAACGTCGCCGTCGACTCTCGCACCCGGAACCGACGCCGAGTAGCTCCGTGGCTCCCGGAGGAACCGGACGCCGTTCGGCGTGAACTCGGCGACCGGGTTCGCGTCCGGCGATTCGAACGTTTCGAGTTTGCTCGTGTGGCCTTTCACGACCCAGCGGGCGGCGTGGACGGCGTCGTTGAACGCGAGGTACGCGCCGTTTTGAAACCGCTCGTGGGCGGCGGCACGGACCGCCGCGAGGAGGTTCGTCGGTCCGTCGGTTCCCAGCTGGTCGAACGGTCGCTGTGCGCCCGTGAAGACGACGGGGAGGTCTACCTCGCAGGCGAGGTCGACGTAGTACGCCGACTCGGCCATCGTGTCGGTCCCGTGGGTGACGACGACGCCGTCGGCCCCGTCCTCGGCGGCGCGTTCGACGGCGTCGACGATCTTCCCGGCGTTCTCGAAGTCCATCTGGAAGCCCGAGACCTGACAGACGTCGACGACGTCGATCTCGGCGTGGTCGGCGATCTCGGGGACTGCCTCGACGAGGTCGTCACCCGACTCCGAGGGCGTCTTCCCCGACTCGTCTGCCTCGTCTGCGGACGTGCTCGCGATCGTACCGCCGGTGCTGACGATCCTGACGTGCGGTGGCATACGAGAGCCCTCGAGTCGAGGCGACAAGTGTCTGTCCAGTTCGGCGAATCGCTCGCCACAGTTCACGCCACCGCTCGGAACTGCTCGAGTAGGTGATCTGTTTCTCTCGCTCGAGGCGTCGGCTGCCGATATCAACACCCTCATGGCCTCGCCCGCATGACGGATAGGTGAACTGCCGCGACGCGACGACCGGCGGGTGACCCATGCGCTGGAGATACAGAGAGACCGTTCTCACGCTGAGTACGCTGGCCTTCTTCGCGACGATGGTCGCCAGACTGGCGATCAGCCCGGTCGTGCCGGCGATCACCGACGAGTTCGGCATCTCGAACACGGTGATCGGAATCTCGCTTACGGGGCTGTGGATGTTTTACTTCCTCTCGCAGTTTCCCAGCGGCGTGTTCGCCGACCGGTACGGCGAACGATCCGTCATTCTCGTCTCCGTCGGCGGGACCGCGCTCGCGAGCCTGCTGCTCGCGCTCTCCCCCGTCTTTCCCGTCTTCGTGCTCAGTACCGTCGTTCTCGGTGCCTTCGCCGGGCTTCACTACAGCGTCGCGACCACGCTACTGACGCGCATCTACGACGACATCGGCACCGCGATCGGGGTCCACAACAGCGGTGGGCCGGCTGCCGGACTCGTCGCGCCGGTCGTCGCGGCGTGGATCGGCGTCCGGTACGGCTGGCGGCTCGCGATCGCGATCGGCGTCGCCACCGCCGTTCCCATCTTCGTCCTGTTCGCCTGGCGCGTCCGCCCGACCGAGCCGCGCCGCCCCGACCAGCCGATGCGCGAGCGGTTCGAACTCGAGTCGGTCCTCGAACTGCTCTCGCGGCCGAAGATCGCCTTTACCGTCTGTCTGGCCGTCGCCGGGGCGTTCGTCTGGCAGGCGACTGCCTCGTTTCTCCCGACGTTTCTCGTGGACCACCGCGGCCAGGCGGAGACGACCGCCGGCGTCGTCTTCTCGGCGTACTTCGTCGTCCAGGCGATCACGCAGGTCGGCGTCGGCGCGGTGTCAGACCGGTACGGACGCGATGTCGCGACTGCAGGCTGTATGATCCTCGCCGCGTCCGGGTTCGTCCTGTTGATCGCCGTTCCTGGCGTCCTTGCGGTCGGGGCCGCCGTCTTGCTGATCGGCACGGGCCTTGGCTGGGGCGCGGCGCTGTTGCCCCGGTTCATGGACGAACTCTCCGAAGCCGAACGCGGGGCCGGCTTCGGGCTCGTCCGAACCGTCTACGGCGTCGTCGGCTCTGTCGGTTCCGTCGCGACGGGGTTCGTGGCGGACGTCTTCGGCTGGGGCGTCTCCTTCGGCGTCCTCGCGACGCTGCTCGCGCTCGCGTTCGTCGCTCTCGTCGTGAACCGGGCGTTCTCGCTCGGTTACTGACCCTGCGACTCGCGACACGCCGGCGGCTCCCGGTGAAAGAGTCGTCCGAACAGCGCCCGGTGGTCGGCGACCTGTCGGTACAGCGGTTCGCGAACGCGCTCGTGACCGGGCAGCCGACGGAAGACCGCGACGGCGTACCGCGAGGGTGACTCGAGTCGCGAGAGGGTCTCCTCGATCGCCTCGCCACAGGAGTAGACGGCGTCGTCGGTCAGCAGGTGCGCACACTCCTCGTAGTCCGTCGGCAGGCGGGCGCGCTGGTCGGGCGTGAGTTCGGAGAAGCCGACGAGTTCGAACTCGCCGCGAGCGACGGCGTACTCCGCACTCCACGTACAGAAGCCGCAGTCGTCGTCGTAGACTAGCCGCGGCGAATGCTCGCGTCCCATACCGAACGAACGGGCCGGGAATCCAAAAGCGCCCGTCTCGCTCGAGGCGACGGCAGCGTCGCTGGCGGATACGTACATTTAAGTACGTTTCACCCGTTTTTCGCCCCTAGCAATGGCCATAGATCCGCAGTTCCACGAAAACCGTGAGAAGGTCGGTGAAGAAAACGGCGTCGCCGTCTGGGGGCCGGTCGACGAACCCGAGCAACTCGGCATCCACGGCACGCACGTCGCTGTCGACTACGACCTCTGTATCGCCGACGGTGCCTGTCTCGAGGACTGCCCGGTCGACGTCTTCGAGTGGGTCGACACGCCGGACCATCCCGAAAGCGAGAAGAAAGCAGAGCCGACCCACGAGGCCCAGTGTATCGACTGCATGCTCTGTGTCGACGTCTGTCCGGTCGACGCGATCGACGTCGACGCGGGACGGACGGCCTGAAGACATTTTTGCCATCACGGTGGCGATTCCCGGAGACGCGTCTCTGCCGATCTCGAGTACCTACCGTTCGAGAAGTAGGTAGTACCTGCCGTCGAACGTCGGTCGACGATCGAAAATACGGCCAGACCCACTCGAGTCACCACGCCGTCGAACTACCGTGCTGACGTCCCGTCAGCGAGGACGGAGAACGTACCCTGCGGGCGATCCACTCTCTTCGTAACGCCTGCTGTCCGTCGTTCTCGGCGCAACCGCCGGCCAGCTTGCGGTTGCGCCGAGAATAGGTACAGCAGGCATTATCACTCGGCGCGGTCGACGTCGACCTGCTCTTTGAGCGCCTCGAGCCCGTCGGCCTCGGCGAGTTCCTGCAACCGCTCGCGGAAGTGTTCCTCACAGAGACCGACTCTGATACCCTCGGATTCAGCAGCGAAGGCGGCCTCGCGGTCGCAGTAGTGGCAGTTCATACCATTCCATAGTTGGTGAACCGGTTTGAACCCTCCGCTATCGGACGGCGCTACCGTCAGGCGTGGGTATAGTGCCCGGTGAAAGTCGTCGCGTACCCGATCACGAACATCGACAGCCAGCCTCGGTCTCGTTACCGAGGCTGGCCGCTTGGCTGTGATCGGGTGTAAATCGTTTCAACGGGTACTATAATTCGAGCCGTCGGTACGCCGCCTCCGAGAGGCCGGCGAGGCCGAGTCGATCGTCGTGGGCGTCGCTGCCGCCGGTGACGAGCAGTCCGTTGCGGTCGATCGCCCGCTCGATCGGTTCGCAGTCGACGTCCCGGTCGTAGGCGTAGTGGCGTTCGACCGCGTCGAGGTCACTCGTTAACTCGAGTGCGCGCGCCGGGTCGCGGTACCGCAGCGGGTGGGCGAGCGAGACGACAGTGCAGGCCTCCGAGAGGACGCGTCGTCCTCGCTCGAACGACGGGACCTCCTGTGGTACGTAACAGGGCTCGCCGAACCCGATGAGCTGGTCGAACGCGTCCTGGTAGTCGTACCCTGACTCGGGGTGGTCGGCGATCGCTCGCGCGACGTGTGGCCGGCCGAACCCCGGCTCCACGTCGACCTCGAGATCGATCCCCAGCCGATCCTCAACGCAGTCGACGATCGTGCGACCGCGTTCTTTCCGATTTCGCTGGACATCTTCGACCGTCCGTTCGAGCGCAGCCGTGGGTGTGACGCCGTAGCCGAGCAGGTCCACCCGATCACCTTCGGGAGGCTCGACGCGGAGTTCGATCCCGTGGACGATCGTCACGCCGTCGCGCTCGACGACCGGGTCCGAGAGCGGCTGCAGCCGATCGTGATCTGTGAGTGCGACGACCGAGACGCCGGCGCGCCGCGCCGCGTCGGGGACGTCCTCGAACTCGAGCGTGCCGTCCGACCGGGTCGTATGGACGTGGAGATCGGCGTAGGGCATGTTCGTCTCGAGCGTCGGACACCGTATAGCCGTTATCACTCGAGCGTGCTGTCACGGCCCATTCTAGGACGATTAAGGGAAGAAAGGACACTCCCAGTCCTAAAGAACGTCTATGGACAATGTTTATAATTATCGTTCACGACTGTTCGCGTGTAATGCTGCTCAATGGCACCGGCGAGGTCATCGACGACCACGAGTACCCTGCGACTACCGAGGAACTGATCGAGACGTGCGGCGAGCACCGTCTCGAACTCCCGAACGGGACCGAAACGGTCGAAGAGGTACTCGGCCGCCTCGAATCCGAGACGTTCGAGTCGCCGGAAGACGCCCGCTTTGCGGTCTACTCCGCGGTGAGCGACAAGGCCGTCGGCCGCGTCGGCTACAGCGACCGCGACCCGACGCCGCTCGGGAGCCCGTACGCCCCCGACGCGATGTCGTTCTAGGCGTCTCGTCTCTTTTCATTGGCCGAACCGATCGTCCCGATAGCTGCTGCTCGTGCGTGCGGTTTCGCCCGTCTTGACGGCTCGAGTGCCTGCTCGTACTTGGGCAGTATCAGTCGACGAACTCGATCGCGTCGGCTAGCTCGAGTGGCACCGATCCCTTGCTGTAGCCCTCGACTCGCCCGTTCGGTCGGGCGCGGTAGACGACGGCCGGCCGGTGACGGACGTCGGGTCGTTCGTCGCGGACGGCGGCCCAGGCGTCGTCACGGAAACTCGAGCAGTCGACGAACAGGGTCGCGCCGCCGCCGTGTTCGGCGAGCTGGCCGTTAGTCTTGGTCTCGGCGGTGTCCCGGACGGCGGCCACGGGACCGGCGGCGGCGCGGTTCGCCGGCGGCTGGGGGCGCGTGACCTCGACCAAGACGTTCGTCTCGTCGTCGGTCGCCCGGAAGTCGAGCGAGTGTCCGGTCGTCACCTCGATCTCGGGGACGACGTCGTAGCCCGCGTCGACGAGGACCTTCGCCGCGACGAACTCGCCCATCGCGGCGCTCATGCGCACGCGGTCGACGTGGTCGCTGGTGCCGAGTTTCCCCGACATGACGTGTCGGTACTCGTCGAGTGTGCCGGTCGAGAGGAACTCCTCGAAGAAGCGAGTCGCCTCCCGGCGGCCGGCGTCGGGGAAGCCGGCGGCGTGCTCGCGAAAGAACGCCCGGGTCGACTCTCGGCCGTCTTTCGACATGAACACGGGGAGGAAGTACCACGAGAGGTGCGGGTAGTCTGCAAGCCACGGGTCGCCGTCGTGGAGGTCGGCGAGCAGTTCGCGCTGGGCCCATCTCGAGACGTGGTAGGGAATCTCACGCCAGCCGTACTTGTCGGTCTTCCAGAGCGCACTCGGCGTCTCGGTGTTGCCCATCCAGTAGGCCTCGTCGTCCCGGCGGGCGAACAGCGCGACGTCGCCGTTTTGCATCTCGAAGCGGTGTGTCTCCCACCCACCGTTGACGTCGAACTGGGGGGAGACGGCGCGTGCGCCGATGTTGCTCCGGAGCGGCTGGAGAATCTCTCGTCGAACCCGTTGCTCGCTCCACGACTGGGGCGAGTATCGAAAGCGAAGCGGCCGTGCCACGGTCGTTCGTAGGCACGGCGGCGTGATACGTCTTCCGTCCGTGCACGCATCATGAACAACCGTTACATTGATAAGCGCTAGCTTCCAATCTATGGGTGTATCTACCATGTCAATGGGTGCCTATGACGAAGACGAACACGAGCGCCGTGAGAAACAGGCCTCGAAAGTCGACACCGACTTCGACGACGAGCGGACGATCTATCACGGGAAAGTCGAGTACGACTCCGGCGACTCTGCAGAGGCGCTCCTGAACAAGTTCGAGGAGATCAAGTCGAACTAGGTGCCGATTTCTCGTCCCTGCGTGCGTACGGAAAGCACCGTCGCTGCAGTCACTGCCACGACGTGGCCGACGAGCGCCACCAGTAACACCGGCTGGTCTGTGACGAACGGCACCAGCAGCAACTGCGTGGCGGCGAAGACGACGTTCAGTGCGTCGACGCGCCGGTAGCGACGCGTCGTCTCGGCGTCGAAACTGTACGAGACCGCCCGCCAGACGCCGGTCACGCTCGCCCACCAGCTCGCACCGATGCGATAGACGAGATCCCAGCAGACGAGCAACGTCACGTAGACGACGGCGATCGGCGGCTCGGGGCCGAACAGGGTGACCACGAGCGACTCGCCGGTGGTCCGCGGATCGTAGACGAACAGGTACGTGACGAACGCGACGTACGCCAGCACGCCGAGGACGACCTCGAGTCCCGACCCGAACAGGAGTCGCCGGTACGTCGTCGGCATCGGAAGCGTGCGCACGGTCCGGCTAAACCGGAGCATGAGCCAGCTGCCGGTGACGGCAACCACGACGGCGACCGTCCCCGCGATCGCCGCCGTCCAGAGGTCGTAGATCGCCGCGAGCCCCAGGATAATCCCCTCGAACGCGACGAACTGGATCGCGAGTGCGACCCGTTCCGAGACGTCGACGCCGGGGATCGCACCGACCATGCTCTCGTAGACCCACGTCTCGCCGTACTCGACGTCCATCAGCGACTCGAGTCCGCTGGCGGTCGCTCGAGTTCGCCGACGCCGCCCTCGGCGGCCGATCGTTCCTCGCGGACGCGACGAACCGCCGTCTCGAACGGCGTCAGCTCCACGGGAACGAGCCGCTCGATTCGCGAGTCCGTGACGACGACCGGGTTCTCGAGTCCCTCGATCAGCGGGTGTGCGACCGACGCGGGGACGTCGGTGACGAGGTCGACCCAGTAGGCGGACAGTCGGGGAGACAGCACGGGAACCGGAACGATCAGCGGCGCACGCCCCTCGAAGATGCGAGCGACCGTGACCAGCATCTCCCGGTAGGTGAGCACGTCGGGACCGCCGATCTCGTAGGTCTCACCCGCAGTCTCCGGGACGTCGAGGATGCCGACGAGGTAGGCGATCACGTCGTCGACGGCGATCGGCTGACACGGCGTCTGCACCCACCGCGGCGTCACCATCACCGGCAGTCGCTTGACGAGCTGGCGGATCATCCGGAAGCTCGCGCTCCCGTCGCCGACGACGATCGCAGCCCGGAGGACGGTGAGTTCTGCGGTTCCGTCCGCGAGGATCGCCTCGACCTCGCGGCGCGAGCGGAGGTGTTCCGAGAGCCGGTCGCTGTCGTCGCCGAGCCCGCTGAGGTAGACGATCCGGTCGACCCCGGCCGCACTCGCAGCGCGCTCGAAGTTGTGTGCCGCCCGGCGGTCTCGCTCTTCGAACCCCGCGCCGCTACCCATCGAGTGGACGAGGTAGTAGGCGACGTCGATCCCCTCGAGGGCGTCCTCGAAGCTCCCCGGCTCGAGCAGGTCGCCCTCGAAGACGGTCACGTCAGCTGGCGGCTCGTAGCGTTCGGCGTCGCGGACGAGGACCGACACGTCGCGACCGGCCGCACAGAGTTCGGGGACGAGTCGGCTTCCGACGAAGCCGGTCGCGCCGGTGACGAGCGTTCGCATACCACGGCTAGGACACGCGTAGTCTTAAACAGGGGCTCGTCTGCCGACGGCGACGCCGCTATCGGGACGACCGATCCGTTACGGCGTCCCATCCGGGCGTCGTCGGTGCGCCGCGGTCGTCTTCGATTCGCGTCGCCAGGTCGGAATCTGGCGATTCGCCGTCGTCGCGGCGTCGCTCCCACTCGCAGATTGCCTCCCTGGCCCACGAGTCGGCCGCGAGCGCCCGTTCTTTCGCCCGCTCGTAGTGGTCGTCGGAGATCGCGAGCGTCCCGGGGCTCGAGGCGGCGGCGACGGCGACGAACTCTGCGCGGTCCGTTGCGGTCGACGCACCGCGGGCGATCCGGTCGACGACGCCTTCGAGGTCCGCGGGTCGAGGGTGGGTGAACACTTTACTCCCGATCGCCTGCCGACCGAGCAAGAGCCCGTCGGTCTCTCTGGGATCGGCGTCGCGAAGGCGGTCGCCGCCGAAGGCGTCCTCGACGCGCTCGCACTCGGTCTCCTGCTCGAGTGCGAGGTTGTGGGCGGGGTAGTCCGCACACTCCGCCGGGTAGCGATCGTCGTCGTGGATCCGACACTGCAGCGTCGTCGGATCGAGGAAGACGCAGGTCGGGAGCCACGACTCCGTCTCCCGGTCGAACGGTGCGACCGGCTTCGGGGGCTTGCGGAGGCCGACGAAAAAGGCCGGCCGGCCGGCGATCGTCGCCACCCGTCGGCCGTCGATCTCGAGACCGTCCTCGTCGTCGGCCGCGTTCCACAGCCGTGGCGTCAGCGCGTCGGCGAGGCCCGTCTCGAGGAACGCTCGAACTTCGTCGCGAGCCAGCGGGACGAGGTTGTGCGTCTCGTCGAGGGGATCTCGTGGCCCACGGCGTTCGTGATCGATCGCCTCGCGTCCCTCGGCTGCGAGGAGCGGCCGCCAGTCGATACAACACCCTGCACAGCCCTCGCAGTGGACGTCCATGGTTCGTCGTACGATTGACACCTCCTTAACGTCCACGCAACGGGGAACGCCTTTCACCGCTCGAGACCGACACTCGCACATGGCAAAGCAGTCCTGCGACGGCTGTGGCCGAACGATCTCGGTCGCCGGCGGCATCGCCAACATCTGGACGTTCGGCCGGAACGCCGGGAGCGAGACCACGGGGATGACCCTCGAGTTCGAGGACGGGACGAGCTATCTGCTGTGCTTTCCGTGCATCGAGTCGCTCCCGGAGCACCCGACCGCCGACGACGTCGACGCGCTCGAGCCGTACGATCCGGACGAGGAGTCGGTCTAGGCGGAAGGGGTGGGATTCGAACGCCACGAGGCCGGAGGCCGCCGTGGGCCAGGTGGCACCACGGTGCTCTACCACTGAGCTACCCTTCCGTACGCGAGTCCGTCGGCGGAGTTCGTATTAGTAATCGACCTGTTACTCGCCCGGTAGGCAGCGACTTCGGCTGGCGGATTCGTACCTCGCGGCGGTCGATTCGACAGCACTCGAGACGGTCCGCAGGCTTTAGGGTGTCACCAGTCGGTGCATCGAACGGTGAATCCCGAGCGGATCTTCGACGAGTTTCCCGCGCCGAGCTATCGCGGCAATCAGGAAGCTGCCCTCCGTGACATCCGTGATGCCTTCCTCGCGGGTAACGACGTCGTGCTGGTGCGTGCGCCGACCGGGAGCGGCAAGTCTCTCCTGGCCCGGGCAATCGCGGGCTGTGCCCGGCGAATCGACGACGCCGAACCCAGTGAGGCGACGGGTGCCTACTACACGACGCCGCAGGTCTCGCAACTGGACGACGTCGCGAGCGACGACCTGCTGGCCGACCTGAACGTCATCCGCGGGAAGTCGAACTACACCTGCATCCTCCCCGGCGAACTCGACACGCCGGTCAACCAGGCCCCCTGCGTGCGAGAACGCGGCTACGACTGCTCGGTCAAACACCGCTGTCCGTACTTCTCCGACCGGGCGATCGCCTCCAACCGATCGATCGCGGCGATGACGCTCGCGTACTTCATGCAGACGGCCGGCAGCGAGGTGTTTCGCAAGCGCGACGTGGTCGTCGTCGACGAAGCCCACGGGCTGGCGGAGTGGGCCGAGATGTACGCGACGATCCAGCTCGGTCCCCGGACCGTGCCGTTCTGGGACGACCTCCGGATTCCCGACGTCGACGGCGTCGACCGTGCCGCTCGCTACGCCGAGAACCTCGCCCAGGTCTGTACCCGACGCAAAGACGACCTGCTCGCACAGGATCAGCTCACCCCCGCCGAAGTCCGCGAGCGCGACCGCTTGCAGGAGCTCATCGGCGAACTCGAGTGGTTCGTCTCTGACTATCGCGACCCCGAGAGTCCGACGACGTGGCTCGTCGACCAGGCCGATCCCCCGGCCGACGACGAGGGTGGCCCGCTCACGATCAAACCGATGGACCCAGAGCGATACCTCCAGCACACGGTCTGGGATCGCGGCAACACGTTCGCGCTGCTGTCGGCGACGATCCTCAACAAGGAGGCGTTCTGCCGGCAGGTCGGGTTGAACCCGGCGACCGTCGCTCTCGTCGACGTCGGGCACACGTTCCCGGTCGAGAACCGGCCGCTCTACGACGTCACGCAGGGGAAGATGACCTACGAGCACCGCGACGAGACGCTCCCGAAAGTCGCCCGGACCGTCGTCCGGATCATGCAGACCCACCCCGACGAGAAGGGACTCGTTCACGCTCACTCCTACGACATCCAGGAGCGACTCGCCACGCTGCTGTCCGACTTCGGCGTCGGCGAGCGAATCCGAACGCACAGTCGCGAGGATCGAGACGACGCCCTCGAGGCCTGGAAAGCCACCGACGACCCCGACGTCTTCCTCTCGGTGAAAATGGAGGAGGCGCTCGACCTGAAAGGCGACCGCTGTCGGTTCCAGGTCCTCTGTAAAGCGCCGTTTCTCAACACCGGCGACTCGAGAGTCGCCCACCGCCTCGAGCAGGGCCAGTGGGCGTGGTACTACCGGACGGCGCTTCGGACCGTGATCCAGGCCTGTGGCCGCGTGATCCGCGCGCCGGACGATTACGGTGCCACGTACCTCGCGGACTCGAGTCTCCTCGATCTCTTCGAGCGCGCACGAACGGACATGCCCGACTGGTTCGCACAACAGGTCGACTGCACGTCCAAACCGGACCTGCCGGCGTTCGACCCACGAGCGGCACTCGGAGGGCCGACGTCCGGAAACGACGAACCGAGCGAGAGCGACCGGGTCGCGTCGCGTCGCCGACGGTCACGTCGATCGTCGCGCTCGAGTCCACTGGCAGACGTCTGGGAGACGGACGGGTAGAACTTGTTTCCGTACCGTCCGTCGACGATCCGTATGATGGGGGATCAGGGAACAATCGGGGACCGTCGATGCCACGCCTGCCGTGTAGACGAATCCGCTCGACCGTGAATTATCTATGCTCCGATATCTGTTTCACGCTGTGCAACAGTTCCGCCGTGCCGTCGTCAGTCGGACGTGATCGCGGCGTCGGCCGTGACCCGCGTGGCGCTCTCCCGGAGGCGCTGGTAGCAGTCCGTCGCCCACGCCCGCAGGTCGGGATCCGTGCTCTCGACGACGGCGACCAGTCGCCGCCGGTCGTCGTACGCGCCGAGAAAGACTCTCTCGCCGTAGATCGTCGTTCCCATCGACGGCGTCTCGTCTGTCGCGTACAGTTCGTAGTTGTCGAACTCGAGCGACTCGCGCAACTGTCTCGGATACTGGTCGGCTACCGCCCGCAACGTCGCGTTGCTGATGACGAGTTTTACCGTCGTCTCCCCTCGAATGATCGGCTCGTGGACGTCGATGAACTGGCGGGTGATGACCGGCGTCACGCCGTAGAACTCCTCGCCGTCGGCCGTCGCGAGTCCGTCGGCGTACCGCTCGATCGGCCGGTGGGGGTTCTCGTCGCTTTCTGTCTCGAGGCGCGCCCCCTCGAGCCACTCGAGTTCGATCTCGGGAGCGTCGTCGACGCCCTCGAGGAACGCCTCGAACCGGTCGAGCGTTCGAAACCGACGCCTGGCGTCCTGGTACGTCTCGAGGGCGAGATCGCCGGTTCCGGTGATGGCGTACCCGTCGTCGACTCGCCGGACCCAGCCCCGGTCGACGAGTTCGTTGAGCGTCCGGTGGACAGTCGTCCGCGAAGAACCCGTGTGAGCGACGAGGTCGGCGGGCTGGGCAGGTCCCGTCGTGAGCCGCTCTATGAGGGACGTTCTGACGGGCGATCCGGCGAGGAATCCGATGTCGCGGTCCGGTTTTTTGCTCATAGGTCGACATTTCTCAACGACTGAATAAATCGTTGTGATCTGGTTGATACGGACGGTTGTCGTCTCGTTCCAGTGATTGCGTATCTGTGTCCGCGAGGGCCGGGACACAGGTACACCCATTCGTCTGACGTCCAGCCACGGTGAGCCGTGAGTTCCAGCTACATCTCACGCGAGATCGGTGAGACACCCCACAACGAGTAGGACTGAACGGAGGCGCTCGTCTTCGCACTGTCAGCGTAGCCACTCCCGATCGTAATGAACGCTACCGCGACGCTGGTCAAAAGAGATACGAGGCGGACCAGGCGACCATCGAACTCACCATCAGCGCGGCAAACAACAGGGCGATGATCTGGTTTCTGTCCATACATTCCGTTTCGCCGCCGGCAGTATGAATCCCACGGTGGGCGACGCTCCGGCTGCCACTCGAGTGCCGCCACGGCGCTAGCGGCGACCGCCGTGATTCTGCCGCCTGCCACCACGGTCGGACGGCCCGGAAACCCGTGGTGGCTGACCGTTATCGTCGCCGGTAGACGACGCCGGCAAACGACAGCAACGCGATCAGCGCTCCGCCGATCTCGAAGCCGGGCATCGGCGACCCGTCGCTTTCGCCGTCCGTTTCGGACTCGTCGTCGGTGGACGCGACAGTCGTCTCGTTGGTCCGTTCGCTCTCGCCGTCAGATTCGTTGCCGCCGGTCGACTCGTTGCTGGCCTCGTCGTCGGAACCGTCGTTCTCCGCATCCGGCTCGTCGTCTCGTTCGCTCTCGTCCGCGTCCCTGTCGTCAGGCTCTCCGCTCTCACCGTCGTCGCTCTCCTGTCCGCCCGGCAGTCCGATCGGTTGCCCCTCGTCGCTGTCGTTCTCCTCGTCGGGATCGTCTGCTGGCACGTCGCCGACGGACAGATCGAGTTCGGTGATCGTGCCTGCTTCCCACTCCGCCGTCGCGTCGACCTGCTGGCCGTCCACGTAGAACGTGATCTCGGCTCCTGCGTCGCTTTCGTCGCCGCTGACGACGAGCTTCTCTGCAGTCGCACTCGAGTCGCCGTAGCTGCCGTTTTCCGTCGTCGTGCTGGCGCGCTCTTCACCGTCGATCATCGCGACGACCTCGGTGCCGTCCGGCGCGAGCTCGCCGTCGACGTACACGTCGCCGTAGAACGCCGCCGGCGGTGCTGGCGGCCCGTCGTCACTCGCCGCGACTGGCGAGCCAGCGACGCCCGCCACCACGACCGCCGCGATCGCGATCACCGCAACTACCCTTCGCAGGCCGTTCGATCGGTTTCGTTGGATCATGTGTTGTGTCGTACGAAAAATGGTGTTCTCGAGTCGCTAGCCCGCGATAGGTGCGGTGACAGTGACCTTCGGCGACGGATCGTCGCTCGCGAGTCGCTCCCGCTGTGCTTCGACGACGGCGTCCTCGCCCATCGGTCCACCGACGAACCGCTCGACGAACAGTTGCCTGAGAGCGTCTTCCGTCGCCGTCTCGACGAGGTCTCGGTGTTCGGCCGGCGCGTCCTCGAGGATCGCCGTCGCCGTCTCGTTGAGAGCGCGTCGTGGATCGTCGCTTTTCTCGAGTGCCTGCTCGAGGTCGTGGAAGACGACCTGCGAGAGCGTCGCTTCGACGACATCGCGGTCTCGCTGGTCGGCTCGCTCGAGGATGTCCTCGACGGACGTGTTTTCGCTGTCGGCGTCGGCGAACTGGTCGTCGACGCCGAGACGGTCGTACAGGTCGTCGACCGTCGGATCGGCACCGATGCGTGCGGGCATCGTGCCGTCGGTCTCGCTGTAGACGAAGTAGCCCTCGAACGCACTGACGGTCGGACTCTCGTCGTCACCGAAGACGTAGGTTCCCTCGACGCCGCTTGCGGGGCCGAGCTGACCGTCCGGCTTCTCGAACATCGACATCAGTAGTCCCGGCTCGAACGAGCCGACGCCGTAGGCGTCGTCGGCGCTTCCGTACACCGGTGCCGAGACGAAGTTCCACCCCTCTTCGATCGAGTACTGGGCGGGACCCGGCGGCACGTTCTCCGGGCTCTGGAAGTCGAGTGTCAGCCTGGTGTCGGTCTCGGCGACGACCAGCATCGCGTTCAGCGACGCGACCGTGTCGTTGCCGGTGAGCATCGACCACGACTGCGACTCGGCGTCGAAGCCGTAGATCGCGCCTTCGAAGTCGTCGTCGACCATCTCGCTGATCGGCGTCTCGGACGGTCCGGGGACGCCGACGGCGTACGTTTCGCCGCCCTCGAGGCGGAGGTCGACGCCGATCTCGCTGGTCTCTCCGGGTGTCGTTTCGAGGTCGTCCGGCGTCGTCGTGAGGAACGGCTGGTAGACGACGCTGCCGATCTCGCCGTCGACGACCGCGATCGACTCGTTGCCGGTGCGATCGCCGACGAAGTTCAGTCGGGCGTCGATCGCGCCCGGTTCGTCGGTGTAGCTGCCGTCCGTGACGTCGGTCAGCGCGTGGAACGGCACCGTCGATCCGGAGAGGTCGTTGTAAGTCAACGCGGCGATGTCGCTCGCGTCGAAGCCGCTGTAGGCGTCGAACGCGAACCCGTTCTCCGCGGCGAAGGTGTTGTTGGTCGCCGTCACGCTCGGGCCGCTGTCGACGAACAGTCCCGACGTGGCGTTCGCGACGTTGTTGTCGCTGACGAACAGGTCGTACCCGAGGATGCTACTCGTCCAGATCGCCGCGTCGGCACCGTCGATGCTGTTGTTGACGATGCGACTCTCGCCGCTCATCCAGTCGACGTAGATGGCGTCGGCGTCGACGCCGGCGAGGTCGTTGTTCGCGATCGTCACGTCTCCTGTGCCGTCCGTGTGGATTCCGGGCGTGTTCGCCGCCAGCCCGGAGAGATCGCTGTCGGCGATCGTGACCTTCTGGGAGTTGTCCATCCGGACGCCGTCGAACATGAAGCTCCCGGCGTCGCCGATCGAGACGTTCTCGATCGTCACGTTCGTCGCCGGCCCGCCGTTCCAGTCCGTGCCGACGACGGTCGAGGCGTCGTAGCCGACGACGTTCTCGACGTGGACGTCTGAGACGCCGGCGTCCAGAAAGATGCCCGTGACGCCACCTGCTTTCACGTCGGTCGCGGAGAACCCGCTCGCGCCGTCTCGAACCTCGATCCCGTGGAAGATCGGTTCGTCTGCCGACCCGTTGTCGACGTTGACCGTGAGGCCGTCGACGTGCACGTCGTCGCCTTCGACCATCATCACCTGGCCGCTCGTGCCGTCGCCGTCGTAGTTGACCGTCGGAGTCGCGTTTTCGGCTGCGCGAACCGTCACGCCGTCGGTGTCGACGACGACGGCTGCGCTGCCGACTCCGTCGTAGTCGGTGTCGTTCTCGTCGTACGTCCCCGCTTCGACGACGATCTCGCCGCCTTCCTCGACGATGTAGGCTGCTTCGGTGAGCGTCTCGACGTCGCCGTCGCCGCCGGCGTCGACGTCGAGCGTGTCGCCCTCGTAGACGGCCGTCGGACCGGTCGTCAGCGTCGTCTCCTCACCGTCGCCGGTGACGAACGTGTGATCGAGCGAGAGCGTCCCGGCGTCGGCGTCGTCGGCGACCTCGACGCGAATGTCGTACTCGCCGGTCTTCGACGGATCGTAGGCGCGCCACTCGCCGAAGGCGTTGATGGTGTCGCCGACGTACAGCGTCAGGTCGTCCTCGTCGATCGTACTCTCCTCGGCGACGTCGACTTTGACTTTCTCCAGGTCCTCGACGGAGACCGTCGCCGTGACGCTCTCGCCGGGGTCGACCTTCTCCGGCTGTCCCTCGAGTGGGACGACCGGCGGTGCGTCGCTCGCGTACTCGACGGCGTTCGCGAGAATCTGGTCGGCGTCGTCGGCGAGCATCGACTGGTCGACGAACGGACCGATGCCCAGCGAGGACGCCAGCACCGTTCGACTGAACGGGTCGGCCGCGAGACCGGTTCCGGAGGGCGCAGTCGCACCTTGCGTCTGCACCGTCGCGAGATCGGTCCCGTCGTAGATCCCCTCGTAGTCGTCGAAGTAGCTGTGGAAGCCACCGAAGAAGACGATCGGTGCCGGCCGACTGACCGTGATCGTCTCGCCTTCTTCGGCGACGCCGTCGAGGATCTCGTGGTCGGTCTCGACGGTGTAGGTGACGTCGGGTGCGCCGAACGTCGACGCTGCGCCCGCAGTCCCCGGATCGCCGATCGCTTCCGACTGGTCGGCGATCGCGTTGCTCGCGTCTCCGTACTGGTCGAGGAGGATCACACCGGTCTGTGGCTCGTTCGTCGCCTCGACGAACGACTCGGCGAGTTCGTCGTCGCCGTCGAAACTCTGGACGACGTAGACGTCGTACGCCTCGTCGTCGACGGCCGACAGCAACTCGTCGGTCTCGATCAGTTCGACGTCGAACCGCGGGTGAACGGTTTGCTCGAGGTACGACTCGAGCTGGGCGCCGTACGCGCCGTCGGGCGCGTCGACGACGGCGACGTCGGTGAACTCCCCGACGACGTAGGTCGGGCCCGTCGTCACCGTCGTCTCGTTGCCCAGTCCCGAGAGCGTGTGCGTCAACTCCACGTTGCGCGTCGCGTTCTCGCTCGCCTCGACGGTAACGGTCAGTTCGCCGGTGTAGGGATCGTCGAACTCGACCGGCTCGCCGAACGTCGCCGACGTGCCGTCGACCTCGAGCGAGAGGTCTCCCTCGTAGTCGCCGCCTGCCTCGATCGTCGCCGACTCGAGGTTCGCGACCTCGGCGGTGACGGTAAACTGCTGACCGCTCTCGATCGAGTCGGGCTGGTCGGCCAGCACGCGCGCGTCGAACGCATCGGCGAGCGTGACGTTCTTCTCGGTGACGTTGTCCTCCTCGACGGTGACGGTCGTCGTCACGCGCTCGTAGCCGAACGCGTCGATCGTCACGTCGTACTCGCCGGGGGCGGCCCGGTGGAAGTACGTGCCGTTCTCGCCGGTCGTCCGTGGAACGCCGCCGAGGACGACCGTCGCGCCTTCGATCGGCTCTCCGTGCTCGTCGGTCACCGTTCCCTCGACGCCGCTGTCTGCGGCGACGCGGTCGGTGGCGGCCTTGGCGTCGACGATGCCGTGGCCGTATCTGACGTCCTGATCGTCGTCTTCGCCGTCTGGTTTCCAGGCGGTCTCCTCGAGGCTCGTCTTGACCAGTTCGGTGTCCGGCTCGTCGGCCGACGCCGAGAGCATCAACGCGATGGCTCCCGAGGCGTGCGGGGCCGCCATCGACGTCCCAGAGAAGGTGTCGTCGTAGCCGCCTCCGGGAACCGTGCTCTTGACGTTGACGCCGGGGGCGGCGACGTTCGGCACGACGTACTCGTCTGGCCACTCGTCAGGTGCGTCTGACCCCCAGGCGGATTCGGTCTCGATGCGTTCGCCACTCGAGAAGTCGGCGATGTCGGCGTCTTCGTTCGACGCGCCGATGGCGAACGCCTCGTAGACGTTCGCCGGGGAGCCACTCGATCCCTCGCCGGTGTTGCCGGACGAGGAGACGACGATCGTTCCGGCTTTCTCGGCGTTCCGGACGGGTTCGATCATCTCCGCGTAGTAGCCGTTTGCACCGAGACTCATCGAGATGACGTCGGCGTCTTCGTCGACGGCCCACTCCATGCCGGCGATGATCTGGGCGAACGAACCGGAGCCGCCGTCGAGCACCTTCCCGTGCATCAGGTTGGCTTCGGGCGCGACGCCGACGTACTCGCCGCTCGCGTTCCCGCCCGCGACCGTCCCCGAGGTGTGGGTGCCGTGTTCGGCGGAGTCGTACGGCTCGCTGTCGACCTGGTTCCCGTCACCGTCGAACTCTGCCCAGCCACCCGGGTAGGTAGGGTCGTCCGGGTCCTCGGTGTAGAGGTCGATGTCCTGATGCGACGCGTCGACGCCCGTGTCGAGGACGGCGACGTTCGCGCCAGCGCCCATCGTGTCGTACTCGTCCCAGACGGCAGTGGCGTTGATCTGCTCGAGGCCGTAGGTCGTGTTGTATTCGGCACTCGAGACGTCGGCCACGGGTTCGGGAACTTCGACTTCGAAGTTCGCGTGTACGCTCGTGACACCCTTCTGGGCGACGAGTTCTCGAACGTCGACCTCCCCGGTGTCGAGCTCGAGGAGAACGGCGTTTGTGAGCCAGAACTGCTGTTTTAGCTCGACGCCGTCGGTCGACTGGGCGTAGTCGACGACGGGCTGTTGGGACTGTTCGGCGTGTGTCTGCAGCTCGTCGACGACCGCCTCCGTGGACGCGGTCGTGGCGAGCGGCAACTCGAGTTCTTCGACGCGAACGACGACGTCGACGGTGCCGTTGGCGTCGACCACCGCGTCGTCGACGGTCGCCCGATCCGACCCGATCGACCGATCGGTGCTCGAATTCGATTGCTCGGTTATCGCGTACTGTTCGTCAGTCGTGGAGGGGACATTCGATAGCAGGTCCGGTGTCGTCTCTCCGCCCGACGATCCGGTCGCCCCTGCGACGGGGGCCATCACGGAGGTGATCATCAGGGCGGCGATCACCAGCGCTATGGCTCGAATGGCCTCGTCTCGTCGTTCGTTGCTCATGTCTCGATTGCGTCGACACGTATTCTCTCGGGAACGTGTCACGCAAACCAACTGTCCACACTCTCTTACTTAATATATGTAGAATTTACAACCAGTTGTACTATATCTCTATCCGAATCGATCACCTCCTACAAACGATGAAGGAGCCACTAGCTATGGCTATAGGTAATAGCTTCTTCTCTCGATATTTGTTTATAGATAAAAGCTAATACTGTAATACGACTCAGGCAAAATACAAGCAATCAGATGTTAAATACAGGCGATAATATTAGACTTCTTTAGGTTTCCGACTTCGATACGGGTTCAACCGAAGTATCTACAATCGTTACAACGTTTATTCGTGACCGCATTGCCGGCTTTTTCATCATGTGTTACACTTTCCTCTCGCCGTAACTCGAACACGTTCGCGCCACGCTCGACCCCGCCCGCCGGATGGGTCCGGTCATACCGTCTGCTGTTCGTCAGTCCCGGCACACTCGCCGGACAGTTCGGGGGTTTCGAGAAACAGGGAACAGCAGGCAGCATCAGTCGACGCGAGCGTCTACGACGACGTGTGCCACGCCCGCGCTGTGGCTCTTGACTCGTCGCTTCTCGAGTACCTCGAGCGAGCGTCCCGCCGCGTCGACGGCGGACTCGAGTCTGGCGAGCGGCCGGTCCCACAGCTGCGACTCCGGCGTCGCCTCGTGGTAGTGGAGGACGCCGCCGGACGTGAGTGCCTCGAGTGCGTGGTCGAGAAACTCGTGTGCTTCGTCCGTGCGCGTACCGTGGCCCGTCTCGTCGGTACCGTCGGCACTGCCGTAGTAGCCCATGACGACGCGGTCGGCCTCGAGGTCGCTCGCGAGGTCGCGACAGTCGGCCCGGTAGGCGTCGACTCGCTCGCTGACGTCGTTGAGCATCGCGTTCTCGAGGAGATATCGGAACGCAGTCGGGTTGATCTCGGTCGCCGTCACCCGCGCGCCGGCGCGGGCCATCGGCAGTGTGAAGTAGCCGATGCCGGCGAACATGTCGAAGACGTGCTCGTCGTCGGCCGTCGTCTCGCCCATGCGGACGCGCTCGGCCTGATTGCCCGGCGAGAACATGACGTTCGCGGGATCGAGAGCGTAGCGTGTCCCGTGTTCCGCGTGGATCGTCTCGGTGTCTCGCTCTCCCGCGACGTGTCGGCGCTTGGGTTCCCGATACGTCCCCGACTCGCCGTCGTTTTCGATCCCCTCGTCCGCGAGTACGGCGTCGGCCTCCCCGTGGAACTCGAGCAGCGCCTCGCCCAGTGCCGTCTCGTCGGGACAGTCGTCGGGAATCCGCACGAGGACGACCGAGCCGATCACAGCCCACGACCCGGGAACCGCCTCGAGGTCGTCGTCGCTCCAGCCGCGCTCTCTGAGGACGTCCTCGAGGTCTCTGGTTCGGAAGTCGGGGTCGATCTGCCTGATCACCTCGCGAACGCGGGTCTCGCTCGGCGGTTCGCTCACCGGCAGGGCGACGGTCTCGGAGTCGTACTCGCGGACGCGTCTCGAGTCGTCGTAGACGCCCTCGGTCCGCAGGGACTCGATGGCGGTCTCGGAGCGTCGTTTCTCGACGACGGCAGCCAGCGGCGCGTCGGCCTCGCCCGCGAGCGACGGCGCGGGGGCGTCGTCCTCGCGCTCACGCATCGGTCTCGGTCTCGTCGGGCAACACGTGGAGTCCGGCGCGACTTTTCAGCACGGGGACGGTCTCGGTGTCCGGGTCAAAGTAATCCGGCCGTGCGACGGTCTTGGCCTGGTAGGTTTCGGGATCGAGCACCTGCACGGCGTTCTCGTCTTCGACGGTGACGACGGACGTCTCGACGGCGTCCTCGAGCGTGCCGAGTCGTCTCGCGTCCGGGGAGTTCCCCTCCTCGTAGCCTGCCTCGTACCGCTCGCCGGTCGTCACCCGGGTTCCCTTGAGATTGCCGTGGGCGCTGCGGACGAGCACGGGGCCGTCCCCGTCGTCTCGCAGGTCGATCACGTCGCCCGGCGTGTACGGTGGCAGGCGGACGGCGAACGTCACGCGGTAGACCTCGTTGCCGTCTTCGTCCTCCGTGACGAGGGTTTCGGCGTCGGTGACGGTGCCGCCGAACTCCTCGACCATCTTGTTCGCGATCTTCTTGCCGATCTTGTTGGTCGAGACCTTGATGTTCAGCCCCTCGTCGACCTCGCCGACCTCGGTGACGAAGGCGTTGCGATCGCCCGTCGCTTCCATGTCGGCGACGACCTGGTTCGCGATCTCTCGCGCCCGGTCGGTCTCCTCGGTCGTCGGGGTGCGGTCCTCGGCGCGAATCTGGACGATGCTGGCGTAGTAGTCGCCCGCGATCCGGCCACATCGGGTGCAGGTCTGCCGGGAGATCTTCACGGGTATCGTCACCTGCTCTTCGACCGGCGTCCCGCGGACCACGCCGGTGAAATAACAGTGCATCCGGATCGTGTTCTCGTCGACCTCCTCGGGTTCGACCTGCCAGGCGACGTCGTCGACGTCGACGTGCACGCCGAGGGCCTGGCTCACCTCCTCGATCGCGACGTCGGTGTAGTCTTTCGCGCCGACGTCGACCCAGCGGTTGCCGCGGTAGACCGCGCCACACTGCGAACAGACGCGGACGTCGATCCGCTCGGGCGCGTCGACGAACTCGAAGTCCTCGAAGTAACAGGCGTCACAGAGGTCGACCTCAGCACCCGGTCGCAGCGGGTCCGACGCGCCGCTCTCGGTGCGGTCGGGCACCGGATCACCACAGCGAGGGCAGAACGCACGCGACTCAGTCATTACCCACGGTACGTGACCGATCGAGTTAAGCGACCCGTTCGCTCGAGCGCTATGCAGTACCACGGTTTCGTGCGAAATCTCCACACGAAACGCAGGGGTCCGATCGCATCCCAATTCTCACCCGCGGAAAACTCCACCCGAAACGAGGGGGTTGCGGCCACGGTACACGGCAGGTCGTCCCGTCGGCCGTGAGCGTCGCCGACTCGAGTTTGTGGTCGCTCGAGACGGCCACGTATCGCGGTTTTTGCTCGAACGAACTGATCGTGGAACGAGTCGTCGCCGTCGCCGTCGGCTCCGGAACCGATCGGTCGAGAGACGAGTCTGACGGTCGTCGGACGGTTCACGGGTTCGACCTCGTCAGACGGAGCCGCGTGGGGTGGTCTCCACGCGAAACGACGGGGGTCCGGATCGTCGCCCCGAGTGGCGGTCGCTTCGGCGACACTTATCCCGCCTCGGCACGTATCGTCGCCTATGGAGTGGCAGACGGACTGGGGATTGCGGTTTCGGATGTTCCTGACGATGTTCCTGCTGTTCGCCCTGTTCATCGTCTTCGCCGGAGTGATCACCGCCTACGTCGATGGCGGCCTGTTCGTCTTCGCGCTGCTGTTCGCGAGCTTCTCGTTCGTCCAGTACTACTTCAGCGACACGCTCACCCTCCGGAGCATGGGCGCGAAGACGGTCTCGGCCGACGAGTACCCCCAGCTGCACGCGTCGATCGAACGGCTCTCCCAGCAGGCCGACCTGCCGAAGCCGAAAGTCGCCGTCGTCGACAGCCGGGTGCCCAACGCGTTCGCAACCGGTCGCAACCAGCGCAACGCCGCCGTCGCGGTGACGACGGGGCTGATGCAGACGCTCGACCGGGAGGAACTCGACGGCGTCCTCGCGCACGAACTCTCGCACGTGAAAAACCGCGACATGATGGTGATGACGATCGCCTCGTTCCTCTCGACGATCGCGTTCATGATCGTCCGCTGGGGCGCGTTCTTCGGCGGCGGCCACGGTCGCGGCGGCCGTAACGGCGGCGGTGGTGGGATCGTCGTCGCGATCCTCGTCTCGCTGATCGTCTGGATCGTCAGCTACCTGCTGATCCGGGCGCTCTCGCGGTACCGCGAGTTCGCCGCCGACCGCGGGGCCGCCGCCATCACGGGCCGACCCTCGGCGCTCGCCTCCGCCCTGCTGAAGATTTCCGGGGAGATGGACAAGGTCCCGAAAGACGACTTGCGCGAGGAAGCCGAGATGAACGCCTTCTTCATCATCCCGATCAAGTCCGGCGTCGTCGGTCGGCTCTTCTCGACCCATCCCTCGACCGAACGCCGGGTCGACCAGCTCCGCCAGCTCGAGCGCGAGATGGAAGCCGCCTGATACGGATCGTATTAAGGAACTGCACCCGTCAGTGGACCTATGGGACTGCTCGACGGACTCCGTGCCGTCCTCGGCATTCGCGCCGAGACGGACGCCAGCCGCGACGCCGACCCCGAGGATCTCTTCGGGATGAGCACCGCCTATCTCACGATGGGAGCCGACCTCGGCTACGACTTCGCCGGGGCCGGGGCGCTGTGTTTCGCCGGCGTCGACTCGAGCGACTTCGCCGAAACCGTCGACGACGTCGAGGCCATCCTCGAAGCCGGCAGCGAGGAAACTGGCAGCACGTTCTCGCTGACCGAGGACGACCACGGCTACCACTGGGTCGTCATCGAGGACGACGATCCCGAGGACCTGATCACGAGCCTGCACTTCGCCGCCGACACGTTCATCGAGCGCGGCTACGGCTCGCGACTGCTCGCCGCCGTCTTCGCCTTCGAGAAGCCGGACGACCCCGATGGACGTGCCTACTGGATCTACTCGTTCCGTCGCGGCGCGTTCTACCCCTTCGCACCCCGCTCCGGTCGGAACCGCGACTCGAGCGCCGAGTTCAAACTCGAGTCCGTCCTCGACGGCGAACTCGAGGTCGAACCGGAGAAGGAGTACTGGTACCCGCTGTGGCCGAGCGCGAGCGGCCGTCACCCCTGGGAGTGATCACTCGTCGATCGTGATGGTCGTCGTCCACTCGAACTCGAGTGCCTCGAGTCCCGGCCCCTCGATCTCGCAGGTTGCGAGTAGCGACTGGGTGCTCGTCGTCTCGCCGGTCCACGTGGCGTAAAAGCCGCCGCCGTCGCCGACTCCCGTGCCGTCGGCCCGCGGTGCGACGGTCCCGCCCGCCGTGGGGAACTCGACTCGCGGTGTCGCCACGTCGAACACCCCGATTCCGACCGCGGCCGAGCCGTCACGTCCGGCGTCGCCCGCCGGTGCGTACTGTCCCATCGAGAACTGATCGGTCGAAAGAGCCACGCCGGTTTCGATCCGCTCGACCGTCGGCCCGTCGGCGGTCGGCCGAACACCGCTCCAGAACCAGAGGTTGTACGTCCGCGTCTCACCGCTCGCCCGGGCCGGGTTCTCGTAGACTGCGAGCAGGTGGTCCGTCTCGAGTGACCCCTCGTCGACCGTCTCCGCGTACCCTCCGCCGACCAGCTCGAGTCCGTGGTCCGGTTCCGTCATCGCCGTCCCCCAGACGCCGTGCTCGCCGTAGTCGGCGATCGACTCGTCGATTCGCGCCGTCGTCTTCTCGGGCGATCGGAGCTCGCTGCCGGTCACCGAGTGCGTCTCGTCGACGACGTCGCTGGCGGCCAGCGGATTCTCGAGGCAGCCGGCGAGACCGACGACGCTGCCGGTCGCGACGACGATGGTCTGGAGGGCTCGTCTGCGGGTGCCGTTCATCGGCTCTATTTCTGGATTGCTGATAGTTAAACTATCGCAGTCGAGGATAGTCACCCAGTGTGATTCGACGACCGAACCGTCCCGCTCGAGCGGCGACAGATCGACTCGCGCCGCTCGTCTTCCTATCTAAAGGTGCCCGTTCGCCTCGAGATGATCCCCTCGCCACCTTGCACTTTCACTTTCACTCCCCTGTTAACGAGGCTTTATATGGTGTCCGGCGCAACGACCGACCATGGCAGACGTAGACCTCGAGACCCTCCCCGGCGTTGGACCGGCGACAGCAGACAAACTTCTCGACGCGGGCTTTGACTCCTTCCAGAGTCTGGCCGTCGCGTCCCCCTCCGAACTGTCGAACACCGCTGACGTCGGCGAGTCCACGGCAGCGGACATCGTCAAGGCCGCTCGCGACGCCGCCGACGTCGGCGGCTTCGAGACCGGCTCGACGGTCCTCGAGCGACGGAACAAGATCGGCAAACTCTCCTGGCACATCGACGAGGTCGACGACCTGCTCGGCGGCGGGATCGAGACCCAGTCGATCACCGAGGTGTACGGCGAGTTCGGTGCGGGCAAGTCCCAGGTCACCCACCAGATGGCCGTCAACGTCCAGCTCCCCAAGGAGGTCGGCGGGCTCCACGGCAGTGTCATCTTCGTCGACTCCGAGGACACGTTCCGCCCCGAGCGCATCGACGACATGGTCCGCGGGCTTCCCGATGAGGCGATCGAGGCCGCCCTCGAGGACCGCGAGATCGAGGGCTCGCCGGACGACGAGGAGGCGATGGGCGAACTCGTCGACGCCTTCCTCGAGAAGATCCACGTCGCGAAGGCGTTCAACTCCAACCACCAGATGTTGCTGGCGGAGAAGGCGAAGGAACTCGCGAGCGAACACGAGGACGGCGAGTATCCCGTCCGCCTGCTCTGTGTCGACTCGCTGACCGCCCACTTCCGTGCGGAGTACGTCGGCCGTGGCGAACTCGCCGACCGCCAGCAGAAGCTCAACAAGCACCTCCACGACATCGACAAGGTCGGCAACCTCTACAACGCCGCCGTCATCGTCACGAACCAGGTCGCGTCGAACCCCGATTCGTTCTTCGGCGACCCGACCCAGCCCATCGGCGGGAACATCCTGGGCCACAAGTCGACGTTCCGGATCTACCTCCGCAAGTCCAAAGGCGACAAGCGGATCGTCCGCCTCGTCGACGCGCCGAACCTCGCCGACGGCGAGGCGGTCATGCGCGTCCAGGACGAGGGGCTGAAGCCGGAGTAACCCGAGCTACGCCGTCCTCGTCGCGGCAAAGCGCGATCCGACGAAATTGGAAGCGAACCGACTGGAAACGGCCGAAACCGACGTGAACGGACCCCGCCACCGAAGCCACGCGACTCGAGCACTCCGTCCCGTCTCCGGGTCAGCGCTCGAGTGCCTCGAGTGCCGCCCGCCGGTTCTCGACGACGCCCTCGATTCGGTCTTTCTTGTCCTCCGGATCCTCGAGTCCCTCCAGCCAGTAGATCGCGCTGTAGAACGCCACCAGGCGGCCGATCTCTGCCTCCGTGAGTAGCCCGAGGTCGGCCGCTGCGGATTCGTAAATCACGGGCTCTTCGACGCGTTCAGTGACGCGCTCGTAGCTGCCGTCGGCGACGAACTCGTCTACGTACTCGTAGGCCTGCAGTTCCTCGAGGAACGCTCGCCGGAGTCGGCGGGTGGCGTCGCGTTCGCGCTTCCAGTAGAGGAGGTACGAGCCGGCTGCCGTGGCGATCGCACCGACGATCGCGCCGAGCACGAAGCCGACGGCGGTGTCGACCATACGGACGTCATGCGAGACCGACGGGTAAGCGTGTGGCCGGCGACGAAAACGCGAGCGACTTCAGCGGAAAACTAGTCTTCGGTCGTCGTCGTCTTCTCCTTGTCGAGTTCGCCGCGATAGATCTCCGCGCCGTCCTGTGCGACCTTCTCGGCCAGCACGGCGCATTTGACCCGCATCGGCGAGATGTCGACGCCGAGCATGTCGATGACGTCGTCGCGATCCATCTCGAGCAGTTCGTCGACGGTCTTGCCCGCGAGTTTCGTCGAGAGCATGCTCGCCGAGGCCTGGCTGATCGCACAACCGTCCCCGGAGAAGGCGACGTTCTCGATCGTCTCTCCGTCGTCGGCCAGACGGATGTCCATGCGAATCTCGTCGCCACACATCGGGTTCTCGCCGACGTGGCTGAACGTCGGATCCTCGAGTTCCCCGTAGTTGCGGGGGTTCTTGTAGTGGTCGAGGATCTGCTGTCGGTACATGTCCGAGCCAAGTCCCATCGTTGAACACACGTAAGGAAGTGTGCTGTAAAAGGATTCCGGGGCAAGTAGCGACACGCGTACCTGCGGACGGTCGTGCTTCGCGACGACGGTCGACAAAAATGACCAACGGTCCGGTCTCCGAAACGGCGACCAGTTACGTCGGTCGATCTCGCTCGCGTGGTCGCTGGGTAGTCGGCGAACGATCCGTCACCTCCTGGTCGACGGGCGGGTGCAGGAACACCGCGTCGGCGATCGCAGTGAGGCCGACGACGGCGGCCAGGGCGAGCGCCCAGGCCAGCGGAACACCCGCCACGTGCGCGACGACCAGCGCAACCGTGAACGCAAGCGGTACGATCCCGAGAACGAGATCGTATCGGGTCGCCGCGGTGAGAACGTCGACCAGGGTCTCGAACGGGTCCCTGTCCGTGCCGGGACGACCGATGGTTCTCTCGTGCATCGTTCTCACCTCGGCGAGGGAACGTACGACTTCCACGCTGAAGAATAACGTGTTAGATTCCACGAGAGGGGCTAATACCCCCTCTGCAGTCGCAACCGGCCGTCTCGACGGAAGTCAGGCGAACAGCGTCCGCGCGTCCTCGAGCGCCTCGACGAGCGCGTCGATCTCCTCGCGGGTGTTGTAGACGTAGAAGGACGCACGAGCCGACGCGGCGACGCCGAGTTTGTCGTGCAGCGGCTGGGTGCAGTGGTCGCCGGCGCGGATCGCGACGGCGTGGTCGTTCAGGATCGAGGTGAGGTCGTGGGCGTGGACGCCCTCGAGGTTGAAACTGACCAGGCCGCCTCGCTCTGGTCCCGGTTCGGGGCCGTAGATCTCGACGTCGTCCTCGGCGGCGAGTCGGTCGTAGGCGTACTCGGTCAGGGTCTCCTCCCTGTCGCGAACCCGCTCCATGCCGATCTCCTCGAGGTAGTCGACGGCGGCGTGGAGGCCGACCGCCTCGGCGATCGGCGGCGTCCCGGGTTCGAACTTCCAGGGAACGTCGCCCCACGTGGAGTCCTCGAAGGTGACCTTTCGGATCATGCCGCCGCCGTAGTGGTAGGGCTCGAGGGCCTCGAGGATGTCGGCTTTCCCGTACAGACAGCCGATGCCGGTCGGTCCGACCATCTTGTGACCGGAGAAGGCGTAGAAGTCGGCGTCGATTTTCTCGACGTCGACCGGCCGGGTGGGGACGGCCTGTGCGCCGTCGACGAAGATGTACGCGTCGTGGTCGTGGGCGATGTCGGCGAGTTCCGAGACGGGATTTACCGTCCCGAGGGTGTTCGAGACGTGGACGACGCTCACCATGGCGGTGTCGTCGGTGATACACTCGCGAGCGTGGTCCATGTCGAGTCGGCCGGTCTCGTCGACCCGGACGTACTTGACGTCGGCACCCGTTCGCTTCGCGATCTGCTGCCAGGTGACCAGCGAGGCGTGGTGTTCCATCTCCGTCAGCACGACCTCGTCGCCAGGGCCGAGTTCGGACAGCCCCCACGAGTACGCGATCAGGTTCTCCGATTCGGTGGTGTTCTTGGTGAAGACCATCTCCTCGCGGCCGCCGCTCGCCCCGACGAACTCGGCGACCCGGTCGTGGGCGTCCTCGTAGGCGACCGACGCTTCCTGGCTCAGGTGGTGGATGCCACGGTGGACGTTCGCGTTGTACCGCCGGTAGTAGTCGCTCATCGCCTCGACGACCGGCTCTGGCGTGTGGGTCGTCGCCGCGTTGTCGAGGTAGACCACCTGCTTGCCGTCTACCTCCCGCTCGAGGATCGGGAAGTCCGTCCGGATCCGCTCCACGTCGAGATCCTCGACGTCCTGTTGACTCATTACTGGCTAGGAAGAACCGCAGACAAAACACTCCTTCGGTCGCGGCCGTTTGGATGGGAAAGACCGGTCGACGACCGATCGCTCGCTGTTCGAGCCACACCCCTCACTGCGTGACTTCGATGACTCGCGCCCCGCAGTCGTCGCAGGTGATCGCGTAGACCTCGTGTGCCCGACAGCACGATTCGACGGTTTCCTCGCCGATCGAAATCTCCCCCTCGCAACTCGGGCATCGCTCGACGAACACCCGGAGACTGGCGACGAGCTGGCTCTGGGTCTCGAGCGGGAACGTCTCCCAGTCGGCCAGCCGCGTCTCGAGGACGTCGAACCCGGCGAGGTCGGCCAGCAACGCGGCGTCGGACTCCCAGCGGCCGGCGCGACGACCGTCGACAGTCACGAAGACGTGACTCTCCAGGTCGCGGTGTCGAACCCGCTCGGGATCGATGTCGAAACGGTCAGCGAGTTGTTCCTGTCGGTCGCCGCCTCGCAAATCGTCGATCCGCGACCGGAACTGCTCGGCGACGTCGTCGGCGAGACAGAGGTCGGTCCCGTCGACGCAGTCGGCGACGACGCCGGCCTCGAGGAGCACTCGCTCGGGATCTACGTCCTCGTCCTCGACGGCGTCGGTGGCGTCTCGCTGACGCTCTTGGGTCGCCCGCTGGTCGACGGCGGGTGAGGCGGGTGCCTTCTCGAACTTCGCCAGCAGCCACTCCGGGAAGTAGCGTTTGGTCAGCGTGGGCGTGCCGGGGACGAGGTAGCCCCGCAGGTAGATTGCGAGCAGGGAGACGAGGCCGACGACGATCCCCAGCGGCGGCGAAACGACCGCGGTGACGATCGCGAGGGCGACGGCGATCGCGACGTTGACCACCGTACACGGCGGGCACCTGTTTTCACCCGTGTACTCCGGCCGTCGAAATCGATCGATCGTGCGTGACAGTCTCGATTGCATACTGCTTGCGAGGACGCGAGCCGACAAAATTCCCGTGGTCGTTCGCGGTCGCGCGTGGCCTTGCACTGGTCCGTGACGGCTCGTCCGGCTTTCGTCCAGTCGATCGCGTTGGCGCGCTCACTTCGAGCGGAGTTCGGAGATCACCGACGGCTGTGTCCGTCGGAGTAGCAGTTCGGCGTACCGCGCCTGGAGCCACGCCAGCCCGTTGAACAGGTGCAAGACGACGATTCCCACGACGACGCCGACGATCGAGACGACCAGCGCATCCCCGAGCGAATCGGCGTAGTTCGAGATGACTTCGCCCCCGGCGACCGTGATCGTCGAGGAGACGTCGACGGCCCACTCGTCGTGCTGGTAGGCGATCTCCGGGACGACCTCGATCGGATTGAGGACGTGGATGCCGATCTGCTCGTTCTGGTAGTGAAGCGGTGCGGTCACGAGCGTGAACGTGACCGAGAGGCCGGTGACGACGACGACGAACGTCCCGATACCGATGAAGAACCTGGAAAAGAGGAAGACGAGCCCTCTCCACGGCCCGAGATCGAAGACCAGTCGCCACGCACGTTTGCGAAGGTCCTCGGGCGGTGCCGACGTCGGTATCTCTGCGTCGAGCAGGCTCGAGGCGAGCCACCGCTCGAGGGCGGTCAACTCGATCACGACGAACTGCATGGTGAGCAGCATCGGAATCCCGACGAGGAGGACGACGAGGGCGGCCGACGTGATCCCCCCTGCGACCAGGAACACGAAGTACGCGAGGCCGAGCGGGAACGCGAGCGAGAGATACAGCAGGCTGTAGTACGTCTGTTTGCGGACGACGACTCCGACGAACCAGCGACAGGTCCGGCGGAAGTCGCCTGCGAGTTCGCTTGCGCTCATTCGACCTCACCTCGCAATCTGCCGGCTGTTCGTCGCTCGAGGTGTCGGCACGCGTCCGTCTCGCGACCGTCTGTGGACGCGGCGAGGATCGCCCCTCGTTTCGCCTGGAACGGGCCGGGACCGGTTCCGGGGTGACAGTCGGCGGTCATGGTCGATCTCGAGGTCGCGATCGGTTCGGTCGCTTGAACGAGCGGACGATGGCGAGGAGTCCGAGCAGGTGACAGGCGGTGATCGAGAGCAGCACCTGCGCGTCGGTCGCCGACAGCAGCAAGTCGATCGTATACGAAAGGACGAACGGAACGGTCGTGAGGAAGACGACGCCGATGGCGAGAAATAGCATCGGCCGGCTGTCGTTGCGGACGTAGCCGCGGTAGGCCGTCCACGCGACGATCGCGCCGAGGATCGCGCTGGCTGCTCCCACGAGGAAGATCGTCGTCCACTCGTCGAACGTGGCCGTGGCTGCCACGGATCCGGCGGTAGTCCTCGCGTCGACGTTCACGACTCCCACCTCCACTTCCCTAACCTCACATTCACCTCCACTTCTGGTCTCGAGGCCGTCGGACGTCCACAGCGCCCGTGACGGCCCGCGACGACGGAGCGAATGAGGGGGATCGCACTGCCGTCGCCGTCTGCCGTCGTGGTCGTCATCGTAGTTGGGGTCATCGGTATAGTCGTGATCACGGTCGTCCGTACACCGCATAGAGAATCGCCGCGAGGCCGACGATCTCGCTGCCGGTCGCGGCGACCGTCGTCAGCAACTGGGAGGTGTCGGTCAACGTCGGTACCAGGAATCGGACGACGGTCGGAACGGCTGCGAGTAGCGTGATGCCGAGTGCGAGCCAGAGCAACGCCGGATCGCTCGCTCGTCGGTACCCACGGTAGGCCCTGTTCGCGATCCACAGCGCGACGACGAACGCGACCGCCCGGCCGAGAAGCACGAGCACGGCGGCGGTTTCCGCGCTTGTTCCCGTCTGCAGTGGTGTCCAGTCCATGGCGATCACAGATCCTCGAACAGCCGGGTGAACCGATCCGCGGGGTCTTCTTCGCGACGTCGAACCTCGAGATCCATCTCGCCGTCGGCCACTTCGATCGCCACGCGCTCGAGTCGCGTACTGTACACTTTGTAGTGATGCCCGTCCGGGTCGAGTTCCTGGTAGGACTCGACGAAGTCTCGCTCCTCGAGGCGGTCGATTCGTCGATAGATCGTCGGCGGCGACGCATCACAGCGCTCGGTAAGTCGATCGACGGACATCGGTTCGTCGCTCGCTTCGATGAGGATCGACCTGGCGTACTCGTCTTCGAGTAACGCGAGTATCTCGTCTTCCTCATCGTCTGTCATCTTCTCGTTAGTATGGACAGATAATATAAAAGCACCCACAGTTTCTCCCGGTGAAACCGTGGGTTCGGGCCATTATCGTCTCCTCTCGCGGCACTCGAACCCCCGGCTGATGACTGCGATCGGAACTGACGGACCGGAGAAACGGTCTGGCGACGTCACCGACGTCCCCGTCTCGGATCCTAGTACATCCGTAACAACTGCGCGTGACGTGTCGACCCCACCTCGAGGACGTTCGCCTCGTCGACGAAGCCCTCCCGGACGGCCAGTTCGACGGCGTCGGTACCGACGATGTTGGCGACCGTCGCCCGCGAGAGGCTGTCGACGACGACGCCGTCGTCGACCTCGTCGCCGCCGTAGAACTCCTCGGTGACGGTCAGCGAGACCTCGCCCTCCTCGAATGTCTCGCCTAAAATCTCGCTGTCACAGACGGCGACCAACAGCCCTTCTTCGGTTTCGCGCTCCTTGACGAGCATTCGGCTCATCCCTGAAGTTGCTCTCGCTGCTCGACGAGTTCTTCCTCGGCACGTTCTCGCATCTCGTTTGCCTCCTCGGCGAGCTCTTCGGCCTCGTCGTACTCGCCGAGTTCCTCCAGGATCTCGGCTTTCTCCTCGAGTACCTTCGCGTTGCGCATGCCGAGTCGGATCGTGTTGTCGATGCAGTGGAGGGCGTCCTCGACCAGACCACGCTCGGAGAGGAAGAACGCGCGGTTGAACCAGCCCTCGGCGAACCGCTCGTCGATCTCGACGGCCCGTTCGGCGTGCTCGAGTGCCTGTGCGGTCTCGCCGAACTCCCAGAGCGCGTAGGCGAGGTTCGTCTCCGCCGTCGCGGCGTGTTCGCTCGAGTCGTCGATCTGCAGCGCCTCGCGGTGTGCACCGATCGCCTCGTCCCACTCCTCGAGTTCGGCGTGGGCGACGCCCTTGTTCACCCACGCCTCCTGCTCGAGGTCGTCGGCGGCGGCGAATCGGGCGGTTCGTTCGAACGCCTCGGTCGCCTGCTCGAAGCGATTGATCTGCATGTAGTTGAGGCCGACCTCGAGCAGCTCTCCGGCGTCGACGTCGTCGAGTGCGACGTTGCGCTCGTCGAGCAAGTCGGTCACGACGCGGGAGTCGACGGGGTCGACCTTCGCGGGGTCGACGCCCAGCTCCGGCGGGTCGAGGTCGAACTCGTCGTAGGGATCGTCGAAGCCGGCACCTTCGGAGAACTGGTGCTCGTGGTCGCGATCGCCCTCTCGTTCGGTCATCGACGCGAAATTGGGCCGCGTCCCGGTTAAGGTCTGCGCTCGCGACCCGTCGGATCGCTCGAGCGGATCGCCTCTCCGATCATACGGTCTGCTGTCCCTCGTTTTCGCAGCGACCACCCGCCGGGACGCGGTCGCTGCGGGACGGACGTCCAGCGGTCCGTACAGGATAGCTTCAAGGAACCCGACGGCGAACGTCCGCTATGCGTCTATTCGTCAGCGTCGACCTGCCGCCGGAGCTGACGGAGCCGGTCGCACGGCTCCAGGAGGAGTTCGCCGACGCCAGCGGGCTGAACTTCACCGATCCCGAGCAGGTCCACGTCACCCTGAAGTTTCTCGGCGACGTTGAGGAGGCGCAACTGCCGGAGCTGACGCGCGAACTCGAGGCCGCAGTCGCCGACGCCGACGTCGACCCGTTCACCGCCAGGTTCGGCGGACTGGGCGTCTTCCCCGATCTCGAGTACATCCGCGTCCTCTGGCTCGGGGTCGAGGAGGGCAGCGAGGAGCTGACGTGCCTCTACGAGGCGATCGAGGACCGGACGACGGCGATAGGGTTCGATCCGGAGAGCCACGATTTCACGCCCCACGCCACCCTCGCGCGGATGCAACACGCCGGCGGGAAAGAGCTGGTCCAGGAGCTCGTCACCGAGCGAGCGCCGACGGTCGGCGAGACGGTCGTCGAGGAGGTTCGCCTGACCGAGAGTACCCTCACCGACGAGGGCCCGGTCTACTCGACCGTCGAGTCGTTTCCACTCGAGTGAGCCCCGCGCGCGGCGAAACCGTCGACGACGGCTCCGACGGGTCGGTGCTCGACTGAATGGACAAGATTTTAAGCCAGCGTGGGTTACGTCCGCCCACTATGGGCAAGAAGTCGAAGGCCAAGAAAAAGCGCCTGGCCAAACTCGAGAACCAGAACAGCCGCGTTCCGGCCTGGGTCATGCTCAAGACCGACATGGACACGCAGCGAAACCCCAAGCGGCGCAACTGGCGACGCAGCGACACTGACGAATAATGAGCGCAAGTGACTTCGAAGAACGGGTCGTAACGGTACCGCTTCGCGACGTCAAGGCGGGGGCGAACCACGAGGCCGCCAACCGCGCGATGACGATCGTCCGCGAACACCTCGCAAAGCACTTCGCGGTCGACGAAGACGCGATCAGACTCGACCCCTCGATCAACGAGGCCGTCTGGTCGAACGGTCGGTCCAACCCGCCACGGAAGCTCCGCGTCCGCGCGGCCCGCTTCGACGAGGAGGGCGAACCGGTCGTCGAAGCCGAGTTCGCCGAGTAACTTGCTACGCGTCTCCTTCGCCGGCTCGGCGTACGTCGGCGTCTTCGCGCGTGCTACCGACGACTACGTGCTGGTTCGCCACGACGTCGACGACGACATCGTCGCCGACCTCGAGGACGAACTCGAGGCCCCCGCCGTCTCGACGACGATCGGCGGCTCCTCGACGGTCGGCGCGCTCGCGACCGGCAACGAGAACGGGCTGCTCGTCAGCAGCCGCATCCTCGAGTACGAACGCGAGCGCCTCGAAGAGGCGGTGGACCTCCCGATCGTCGAACTGCCTGGGAGTATCAACGCCGCCGGTAACGTCGTCCTCGCGAACGACTACGGGGCGTACGTCCATCCCGACCTCCCACGGGAGGCGGTCCAGGCGGTCAAAGAGGCGCTCGAGGTCCCCGTCGAACGGGGCGACCTCGCGGGCGTCCGAACTGTCGGGACCGCGGCGGTCGCCACGAACTCGGGCGTGCTCTGTCACCCGAAGGCGACCGACGAGGAACTGGACTTCCTCGAGGACGCACTCGACGTGCGAGCCGACGTCGGCACGATAAACTACGGTGCGCCGCTGGTCGGGTCGGGACTGATCGCGAACGACGCGGGATACGTCGTCGGGGAGGACACGACGGGTCCGGAACTCGGCCGTATCGAGGACGCGCTGGGCTACCTCGAGTAGTACTGCCGGCCGACGCGCCACTCGAGTTTCTGGGACGCCATCGAACGGGAAGGGAACATTCTTCCGATTGCCCAACGGATGGGTAGACATGAATCAGTACACCGTCACCGGTCGGTTCAAGAATCGCGACGGCTACGCGGAGTTCGAGACGGCTCTCGAGGCCGAAAACGAAGACGTCGCCCGCGAGCACGTCCTCTCACAGCTCGGCAGTCGCCACGGACTCAAACGGACGCAGATCGATCTCTCGGAGGTCGAAGCACGATGAGCAGCCAGCAAGAACTCCAGGCACTCTCCCAGCAGCTCCAGGAGATCCAGGGCCAGATCGAAGAACTCGAGGAAACGGTCGAAGCTATCCGTAAAGAACAAAGCGAGGTCGACGAGGCGATCGAAGCGATCGAGACTCTCGAGAGCGGGTCGGTCGTCCAGGTTCCGCTCGGCGGCGGTGCGTACCTCCGTGCGGAAGTCGAGGACATCGACGAAGTGATCGTCGAACTCGGTGCCGACTACGCCGCCGAGTTCGACGAGGACGACGCCGTCGACGCACTCGAGAACAAGAAGGATCGACTCGACGACCGAATCGAGGACGTGACCGAGGAGATTTCGGAACTCGAAGCCGAGAGCGCCCAGCTCGAACAGCAGGCCCAGCAGCTCCAGCAGCAGGCGATGCAACAGCAGATGCAGCAGATGCAGGGCCAGGGCCAGGGTCCGGGTCAGCAGGACTCCGACGAGTAAGGCCCCATGTTCGACAGTCTGAAGGAGAAACTCGGGAGCTTCCGCAAAGACGTCGAGGAGACGGCCGAGGAGAAAGCCGAACCCGTCGACGACGAAGAACTCGAGGAGGAGGAACTCGAAGCGGAGGCAGAACTCGAGGAGGAGTCGCTCGAGCCGGCGACGGAAGCCGACGAAGACGCCGTCGAGTCCACTGCAGAACCCGCCGAAGATGTCGGGGAATCCACCGACGCCGACGAGCCCACGGCAGAACCCGACGAGGACCCGTCGGCAGGCGAGGTCGTTGCGGCCGCAGAACGGGCGGACTCCGAAGAAGACGAGGGGGAAGCCGAGGAGAACAACTCCACTGGCTTCGGTCGCAAGGCGAAGTCGCTCGTCCGCGGGAAGTTCGTCATCGAGGAAGAGGACCTCGAGGGGCCGCTGCACGAACTCGAGCTCGCCTTGCTCTCGAGCGACGTCGAGATGTCCGTCTCCGAGGAGATCATCGACAACATCCGCGACGAACTGGTCGGCGAGACCCGGAAGTTCACCACGTCGACGGGCGACGTCGTCGAGGAGGCGCTTCGCGACGCCATTCTCGACGTGATCAGCGTCGGCCAGTTCGACTTCGACGAGCGCGTGGCGATCGAGGACAAACCACTGGTAATCGTCTTTACCGGTGTCAACGGCGTCGGCAAGACGACGTCGATCGCGAAGCTGTCGCAGTATCTCGAGGAACGTGGCTACTCGACCGTGATGGCAAACGGCGACACCTACCGTGCGGGGGCCAACGAACAGATCCGCGAACACGCGGAGGCACTCGACACGAAACTGATCGCCCACGAACAGGGCGGCGACCCCGCCGCGGTGCTGTACGACGCCGTCGAGTACGCCGAGGCCAACGACGTCGACGTCGTCCTCGGCGATACGGCGGGTCGACTCCACACGAACGAAGGGCTGATGGACCAACTCGAGAAGATCGGCCGCGTGGTCGACCCCGACATGACGCTGTTCGTCGACGAAGCGGTGGCGGGCCAGGACGCTGTCAACCGCGCCCGTGAGTTCGACGACGCCATCGCGATCGACGGTGCGATCCTCACGAAAGCCGACGCCGACTCCAACGGTGGCGCGGCGATCTCGATCGCCCACGTCACTGGCAAACCCATCCTCTTTCTCGGCGTCGGCCAGGAGTACGACGACATAGAGCAGTTCGATCCCGAGCAGATGGCGGATCGATTGCTCGAGACCGACGAGGAGTAACGCGCTCGACCTGCGATCCGTTTTCTCGCTCCCGTCGCTCGCTCGGTCACTCGTACCGATAGCTGTGAGTCTGTCCCGACGCAACCGCGAACCGGCTTGCGGTTGCGTCGGCAACCACTCTCATTATCACTTGCCTATCGAGGACGAATCTGTCTCGCGTTCTCCCGCAGAGTATTTTCCAATATTAGCAATACTATGCGGTGGGTTGGACGGCCATCATTCGCCGTACACCCGTCAAAACAGCTCGTCAGAATCGTATTGGTCTCGACCACTGTCTCAGGAAGTCCGATTCGAGATCGAGATCGCTACGCTTATGGCGTCGTGTTTGTATTGTACAATTACCCCAATTCACAACACGGGTACGAACCATGAGCAAGGAATTCGACATCGCAGATTCGCTCGACGTAAAGGGTGCAAGTTGTCCGATGCCGGTCGTCCGGACGAAGCAGGCGATCGACGACCTGGCAGCAGACGAGGTCCTCGAGGTCGTCGCGACCGACTCCGGGAGCATGAGCGACATCGAGGGCTGGGCCGACGGCACAGACGGCGTCGAACTCCTGGACCAGGAGGACGGCGACGGCGTCTACAAACACTACGTGAAGAAACTCGAGTAAACGCCAGCAGCGTTCTCCCACTTCCACACTCCGACCCATGTCCGAAACCGACGACACGCAGCAGCAGGAATCGACCGACGACAGTTCGATGACGCTCATCGTCCGCGTCGACGCGTACGACCAGGTCATCACGCCACTGGCATACGCCTACCTCGGCTCGGCCGTCTACGACGAGGTGAACGTCCTCTTCGTCAACTGGGCGGTGCGACTGCTCTCCGAGGACGGCCTCGAGGATCGCCTCTCGCCCGCCTCCGCAGATCGGGGGATGACCCTCGAGGAGGTGAAAGCGAGCGTCGAGGCGGGTGGCTTCCCGCCGGAACTCGACCAGATCGTCGCCGAACTCGGCGCTGCCGACGAGGTCAACCTCTACGGCTGTAGCCGCGCCGCCCGCGTCTTCGACGTCCCCGAGGAGAAGCTGATCCCCGAGGCCGACGGCATCGAGGGCGCGACCTGGTTCCTCACCGAGAAGGCCGAGACCGCCGACCTCTTCTTGCAGTTCTGAGGTCGACGGCTCCCTGCTACAGTGGACGGATCGACGCACCGCCTTCCGACGACGTTCTCCTCGACCGACTCGCACCGTCTGCTGTCCGTCAGTTCCCGAACAGCCGCGACTCGTCCAGCGGTTTTCGGGACACAGGTATCGCAGGCAGTCTCACGCGATCATTTCGCTCGCCACCAGGGCGTCGATTTCGGCGATAGCGTGACGACCCGCTGTCCGTTCTCGAGTCGTAGACGAGCGTCCGTCTGACCGGTTGTCGTCACCGGCCGTGCCTTCGGCCGCCGATTCGCGAACAGCAGTCTAGATAAAGCCTTTAACGCCGTCGCCCCGTACATCGAGCAAATGGTACTCGACGATCTCGGAAGTTCTCTCCGAGGCACCCTCGACAAACTTCGCGGGAAGTCCCGCATTTCGGAAGAAGACGTCGAGGAGGTCGTCAAGGAGATCCAGCGGTCGCTACTGCAGGCCGACGTCGACGTCTCGCTCGTGATGGAGCTGTCGGACTCGATCAAAGAACGCGCACTCGAGGAAGAGCCGCCAGCGGGGACGCCGGCGCGCGATTTCGTCTTGCGCATCGTCTACGAGGAACTGGTCGATCTCATCGGCGAGTCGACCGAGCTGCCACTCGAGGAACAGACTATCCTGCTGGCTGGACTGCAGGGGTCGGGGAAGACGACGTCCTCGGCGAAGATGGCGTGGTGGTTCTCGACGAAGGGGCTCCGTCCGGCAGTGATTCAGACGGACACCTTCCGTCCCGGCGCGTACGACCAGGCAAAGCAGATGTGCGAACGGGCGGAGGTCGACTTCTACGGCGACCCCGACGCCGACGACCCCGTCCAGATCGCCCGCGACGGCCTCGAGGCGACCAGCGAGGCGGACGTCCACATCGTGGACACCGCCGGCCGCCACGCCTTAGAGGACGACCTGATCGCGGAGATCGAGGAGATCGAGTCGGTCGTCGAACCCGACACCTCGCTTCTGGTCCTCGACGCGGCGATCGGGCAGGGCGCGAAAGACCAGGCCCAGCAGTTCGACGAGTCGATCGGCATCGACGGCGTCGTCATCACGAAACTCGACGGAACCGCGAAAGGTGGCGGTGCGCTGACGGCGGTCGACCAGACCGACTCGTCGATCGCCTTCCTCGGCACCGGCGAGGAGGTCGAGGACATCGAACGCTTCGAGCCCAACGGCTTCATCTCTCGGCTGCTCGGCATGGGAGACCTGGGCCAGCTCGCAGAACGCGTCGAACGCGCGATGGAGCAGACCCAGGTCGAAGAGGAAGACTGGGACCCCGAGGACATGCTCAAGGGCCAGTTCACCTTGAACGACATGCAAAAGCAGATGGAGGCGATGAACAACATGGGTCCGCTCGACCAGGTGATGGACATGATCCCCGGCTTCGGCGGCGGGATCAAAGACCAGCTGCCCGACGACGCGATGGACGTCACCCAGGAGCGGATGCGCAAGTTCGAGGTCATCATGGACTCGATGACCGACGCCGAGAAGGAGTACCCCCGCGCCATCGGTGCGAGCCAGATCGAACGCATCGCACGCGGCTCGGGCACGAACGAGGAGGACGTCCGGGAACTGCTCCAGCAGTTCAAGATGATGGAACGGACAATCAAGCAGTTCCAGGGGATGGGCTCCGAACAGGAGATGCAGCGGATGATGAAGAAGATGCAACAGCAAGGCGGTGGCGGCGGTATGGGCGGCATGGGTCCGTTCTGAACCGTCAGCTCTTCCCGTCCCGTCTATCGATTCAGTTTTCGACACTGTCGGTATTCTCAAGGGGTTCTCTCGTTATCGGCCAGTATGGACCGGCGATACTATCTCACGCGATCTGCATCAGTGCTCGGCGTCGTGTCGCTTGCGGGTTGTCTCGGGAGTCTCGAGTTCGGCGACCGGAACGGGACCCGGGACGACCGGAGTGACGACTCCACGTCCGACGAGTCTTCGGATAGCGACCGGGAGGCAGACCGGGAGATCAGGCGCGCCGTCGGCCAGTTGAACAAGGCGGGACTCGCCCTCCACGCGGTCGAGGAACGACTCGAGGACCCCGAAACGATCGAATTCGACGCCGACGAGCCTCGAACCCGACTCGAGACCGCACGCGACCACCTCGAGACGGCCGAGGAAGACGCGACCGACGCCCGGCTGGCGGACGTCGAGGAACTCCGGGCGTTCGCCGACGTCCTCGAACGGCTCGTCGACGTTACCGTCGCGATCACCGAGATCGAATTCGCCGTCGACGACGTGCAGACGGCGATCGACGAGCGACGGTTCGACGAGGCACGCGACTCGCTTCGAACTCGCCAGGAGACGGTCGTCGACGCGCGCGATCGCCTCGATCCCGTCCACGAGACGATCGAGACGCTCGACGGAGAACGTCTCGAGTCGCTGGACGTCGTCGACCTCGAGCCGATCGCAGACGGTGCGTCGGCGCTCGATCGACTCCTCGACGCGCTCGCGACGCTGTTCGAGGCGTACGATGCGATCGTCACCGGGAACGAACGCCTCGTGTCGGGCCAGGCGGACGCCGACGACCGCGAGTACGAGACCGCACGTGGCGAGTTCGAAGCCGCTCGAGACGCGTTCGCGGACGCGACCGAGACGCTCGCGTCCGGGGGCGACGTCCCGTCCTCGCTCGCCAACCAGATCGAGACTGCACGGTGTCGAAGCCAGACCCTCGAGGAGGCTGCGGTACGCCTCGTCGACAGCGCCGACGCGGCGCTCGACGGCGACGTGTCGAGTGCCCGTGACCTCGAGGACGAGGCGACGTCGTTGATCGACGACGCAGACGCGTGTGGGGACTAGCCGGTCGATTTGGCACCGCCATACCTCCCTGCCTGTCACCGATTCGAGTCAGAGGTGACCCGGTTAGCCCTCGATCGGTCTGCCGTCTTCCGTCGGTGGTGCGACGTGATCGACGTACTCCTCGAGTGTGGGCTCGTGGACTCGCACGCGAACCGCGATCTCGCCGAGTTCGTCCGGTTCGCCCACGGCGAAGTTCACGCGCTCTTCGAACGCCGCCTGTTTCTTCAGCGCAAACGAGAACGTATCGCCCTCGCGGTTCGAGAAGAACTCGCCGCGAGCGGTATCGAGGATCTCCTGTCGGTGCAGGAGGTCCGAAAAGTGATCGAGCGAGTGTGCAGTCCCCGCAATCTCGCCGTGGCGCTTTTCGATCTCGGCGTTCGGAAAGACGTTCGCCACGGCGTCTGCGATCCGTGTCGTGACCTCGGTGTCGTAGACCGGTGCCGTAATCTCGACGTCGACGCGGTAGATTTCACTCATGGGTCGGCTTCGGCCTCCGTACGTTTTTCATCGTCGGTGCCGCGGATGATCGTTCGAACCCGCTCGTGGAACGACTCGAGTGAGTTCGTGTTCTCGACGACGACGTCGGCACGGTCCATCGCGTCGTCCATTCCGAAGCCGCGTTCGCGCTCGTCGCGGGCAGCCAGCCCCTCGCCACCGTCGTCTTCGCCCGCGTCGCGGCCACGGGCGTCGATTCGCTCGGCACGGACCTCGAACGGCGCTTCGATGCTGACGAGCGTAAAGTCCTCGCCGAACCGGTCCTCGAAGACGTCGACCTCGACGTCGGACCGGATGCCGTCGACGACCACCACGTCGTGGTCCTCGAGGCGGTTTTCGATCATCGGTAACGATCGTTCGGCGATCGCCGTCGGACCGTCCTCCTCGCGCAACGCCTGGGCGACCGTTCCGTGGTCTTTCGCGGGATCGAGCCCGCGGGCCTCCGTTTCCTGTCGGACGACGTCGCCCATCGTTACCACCGGAATGCCCTCCTCGCGTGCGACCGTGGCGGCCTCGCCCTTGCCGCTGCCGGGCAACCCCACCGTTCCGATGACGTCCATCGAGGTGAGGTACAGGCGACTCCCGCATAAGGACTGTGTTCGACGCTCGAGGTCGACGCGACACCTGAGGACGGTCGCCACGACGCCTCGATTGTTCCTGGCGAAACGTCGGTAGGGTCCGGGTACCTCGCCGTCCGTCGCGACCGGCCCGGATCCGCTCGTTGAGGGGCCGTGACGGCGATCTTACGCTCGCGTTAGGCTCGGTTCTCCGCCCGAGACGAATCCGTTTCGCAGGCCGCAACGACGGTCGCGTCTGGAACTGTTCGCTCCTCTGCGGTCAAATCGCGACAATTCATCCAAATCCGAACTGATCGTCGAAACGGAGTCTAGCTGTTATTGATCACTCCGGTGGCGGTGTAGCTGTCGCGCTATGACAAAACAGTCACTCAACAGGCGTCGATTCACGACACTACTCGGTGCAGGCACGATGGTTGCGATCGCCGGCTGTGCGGACTCGCTCGGTAGTGGCGGCTCGGACGACGAAAACGGCAGCGACGGCACGGAGACCGAAGAGGAAGGCGACAGCAGTGGTCTGGGTACCGACGACGAAGACGACAGCGACAGTACGGAGACCGAGGACGACGACTCCGAAAACGACAGCGTGTTCGGGGGCGACACCGAAAACGACAGCGACACCGAAAACGACAGCGACGGCGGATTCGGAGACGATACCGAAAACGACAGCGACACCGAAAACGACAGCGACGGCGGATTCGGAGACGATACCGAAAACGACAGCGACGACGAAAGCTGACGAGCGTCGCTGACGCGCGCAGAACGGCCCTCCTTTTCGGCTGTGACTCGAGGCGAGTAGCGCTTGAGTAGCAGTCGCGCCACTCGTCCGACGGACCGCCGACGTTATCTCTCCGTCCGACCGATATTCAGGTATGAGTCAGCGATCCTTGCTCGTCCGTGCGATCTGGTTTCTCCTCGTCGGCTGGTGGCTGACGCCGATCGTGATCAACCTCGCGTGGGCGCTGAACGTGACCGTCGTCCTCGCTCCAGTCGGGATCAAACTGATCAACCTCGTCCCGACAGTGTTGACCCTGAAAGAGCCACGCTCGTTTACGGATCCGGAGCTGGCGCGCGGCCAGCCCTCGCTCGTGATCCGGGCGGTCTACTTCGTCTTCGTCGGCTGGTGGTTGAGCTTTCTCTGGGCGAACGTCGCGGCGTTTCTCGCGGTGACGATCGTCGGGCTGCCGATCGCGATCTGGATGATCAACCGCTTGCCGTACGTCACGTCGCTGTATCGCTTCGACGGCTAGGGCAAATCCCCACTGCTTATACCGTTTCACCGACGACTGGACACCGAGGGCACGTAGCTCAGTCCGGATAGAGCGTCGGACTTCTAATCCGACGGTCGTGGGTTCGAATCCCATCGTGCCCGTACGAAAACTGTCTGTTTAGGAGTTTTACCTGGCCGTCCGTCTGACGTCCGGTACCGTCGACATTCGGTGGATTACCGATTCGATTCCTACCCTGCGAATCTGGATTCCGTTCAACGGTTGAACGCGCCCTCTCGCCCTCATGCAATTTTCGTTGTCGGGCGGTCACTGAGGTGGTCGGCGTGACGGTCTCGCCGTGGCCGTCGACGGACCACTCGACCTGCCTCCACTGTGGCGCGCACGTCACCGATCGGTTCCGGCACGTCTTCGGTGACGACTCGCGATCGCGCGTGCGTGTGAAGGCACGTTCGTCGACCCGGACCTGGTATCGTCCCTGTGTCTGGACCGGCGCGTGAGAGTAAAATCAGTATCGGCCGCGTAGTCGAACTTGAAAACCGCGAGGCAAAATCAGTTCAAGGTAGTGTTGTAATCCCCTCTGTAGCTCCTTGATTATCAGATCTGAAACTGTCTAAAGACAAATGACTGATAGATATCTCCTCACGATCGCATAACTATATATGGTACAAGTCTACTGGATGTTATCAGCATCTGCAACGAACGGGGGCGGAAAGCGTGGCCGCAGGGTCTATCCCCAGTCTTCGAGTGCCACCGGACAAACCAGAAGTCCGAATATCAGCTTTCCTACCGTTCAGGCGATGCGAAATGATTCAAACCATGGACGTTACACGACTCAGATCGAAGCTCATCGGGAGTGAAAACGAACGAGCAGTATCGCCAGTTATTGGTGTCATTCTTATGGTCGCAATCACGGTTATTCTTGCAGCCGTAATTGCGGCATTCGTGCTTGATCTTGGACAAGGTCAGCAGGAGAATGCCCAGGCGGGTGTGTCAATTGACGGTGATGAAGTAACTGTCACTAGTCTCAATAATGCAGATGGTATCTACTTTGTTGATAATAGTGGCGTGATGGGTTCGATCAGCGTTGGGTCAACCGATAGTAATGATGCAACAGTGAATCAAGTCGGCTCAACTGTCGATCTAGACTCACAGGGAGCGTCTGGAACTGTGAGTATTGTTGCATATATTGGTGATGCGAGTGGTGCTGGTACCAACATCGAGGACAATGTTGAAACCACGACCACGATCCAAACGCACGAGATGAGCTAAAAGCATGTCTTGGCAAGCTACACTCGTGGGCAATGAAAAAGAAAGAGCAGTATCGCCAGTCATTGGTGTGATACTGATGGTAGCAATTACTGTAATCTTAGCAGCAGTGATCGCTGCATTTGTCCTTGATCTTGGACAAGGCCAGCAAGACAATGCTCGAGCCGGTGTTCAGGTCGACGTCTCAGATAGTGCAAAAGAGGTGCAGATATCGGTGACGTCGTTAGACAACGCAGAAGAGGTTCTCATCCGAGGTGACGTAGGCGAGTGGGACGTTCCTGCTGGTGGTGGTAGCGGTTCATTCGCCGATGCTGAACCATCCCTATCTACGACAGGCGCATCTACCACGCTTGAATGGGAAAGTACGGGATCGAGAACAGATGGGGAAGTATACTTGTCGTCTAACTCGGGGACTCTCTCAGTTGTCGGAGTGACAGACGACGGAACAGAAACCACCATCCAAACCGTTGACTACGACTTCAGTTGAAGTCGTAGCAGTCTTCACCAATTTTCACCGACACGTCCGTCAGCCTCGACCGATGATGACGACGATCGACTTGGATGATGAGACAGTACCACCGCCCGGACGTGACCGACGACTACGGCTGCAAACCTCTGATCGCGACTCAGTACGGCCGTCTGCCGGGCAACACGATCCGGAAGACGTTGTACCGGGTCACTCGTCCCTGTTGGCGCGACGAACCGTGCCCGCGCGACCGCGACCTCGAGGAGTGTGAAGCCGTCCATCTGGACCACGCGAGCACGTGCCCGTCGTCGCGATCTCCCCACGACGTCCGTAGTGGCCGGGTGGCCTACTATCGACGAGAAGACGTTCCCCGACGGATCGTCAAGGATCGGCTCAACGCGAGCGATGACATCCTCGATCGCCATTACGACCGCCGTTCCGACCGCGAACAGGCCGAACAGCGCAGTAACTTCCTTCTGGACCTATGAGAGACACGAACGCGAAACGGAGAGTCGCATCGCACCAGGGCATCTCTACCCATCGTGCCCGTAATTCTGCGGCGAACGGACGTGAGGAGCGAATCTGGGAGCAACTTCGCTGCGACCGTGGTTCGAATCCCATCGTGCCGCCGTAGCTTCTCGTGGTACCGCCGATAGACCGTCCAGCTTCCGGCTGTCGGCGTGCTCGAGCATCGTCCTCTCGAACTCGACGGGCGTGCTGTTGCCGAACGTCGCGTCGTGCCAACTCGAGCGGTACGCGTCTCCCGACCGACCCATCTCGAGTGTGATTCCCGACGACGCGGCACTCGTCGCCTCGAGGTCACTCGAGGTGACTGTCACGTGGTCCGTGACTTCGTCCTCGAGCGTCGCCGCAGGCGGGGAAATGCTAATATGTTACCGTACGATACGTTAACACAGGTAGTCTCCGATGAATGCAACAGCGAGTCTCGACGTCGCGGTAGCGCTTGCACAACAGGGTCCGAAACTGATCGTGACGCTCGTCGCCGGATTCATGCTGTTGCTTTCGGTCGCGTTTCTGGTGTTCGTCGCGATCGGGCCGTACCTCTCGCCGAAGTGGGCCGCCGAGTTCGACAGTGGAAACGGTGAAAGCCAGTACGGCTACGAGACAGATGGGATCGACGACCAGAGTGAGTCGTCGGAGCCGGACGCCGACCCGCAGTAGAACTGCTACTCTTCGAAGACGAACGTTCCGTCCTCCTGGACGCGCTCGCCGTCTACCTCGATGAACGAATTCTCGCTCATGTCGACGATCATATCGACGTGGACGGCGCTTTCGTTCTGCTCGTTGCCCTCACCGACGGTGTCGTCGTAGGCGCGGCCGACCGCCATGTGGACGGTGTCGCCCATCTTCTCGTCGAACAGCATGTTGTACGTGAACTGGTCGATGTCGCGGTTCATCCCGATGCCGAGTTCACCGAGTCGGCGCGCGCCGTCGTCGGTCTCGAGCACCTCGGTCAGGAGGTCTTCGTTTTTCGCCGCCGAGTGAGAGACGACTTCGCCGCCCTCGAACTCGAGGTAGACGTCGGTGATCTCCCGGCCCTGGTGGTACAGCGGCATGTCGAACAGGACCTCGCCCTCGACGCTGTCGGGGACGGGTGCGGTGAAGACCTCGCCACCGGGCAGGTTGTGTTCGCCGTGGTCGTTGATCGTCGGGTTGCCCGCGATCGACATCGTCACGTCGGTCGTGTCGCCGCTTTTGATGCGGATCTCGTCGGCGTCGTCCATGATCTCGACCATGTTCGCCTGGTGTTCGCGCTGGGCTTCCCAGTCTTTGTTGACGGCGTCCCAGACGAAGCTCTCGTAGGCTTCGGTGCTCATTTCGGCGAGCTGGGCGTTCGCTGGCGCGGGGAACTGCGTGAGACACCACCGCGTCGAGAGCCGTTCCTCGAGGATGGGTCGGTGGGCCTGCTGGTAGGCGGCGCTGATCTCGGGGGCGACGTCGCTGGTCTGGGTGACGTTGTCGCTCGCCCGGATGGCGATGTAGACGTCCGTGTTCTCGATCAGCGCGAGTTCGTGTTCGGGCGTCTCGAACTCGCCGTCGGACGCGTGGAGGAACGCCCGTTGCTGACGTTTGCCCGTCCGCTGGCTCGTGGAGACGGGGTTCGCTCCGTAATCGCCGATCACCTCGTGGAGGGCGACGACGAGGTCCTCGGCGACGGGGTGGGCGTCGACGACGACGTTGTCGCCTTCCTGGAGGTCGACCGAGTGGTTCGCGATGATCTCTGCGTGCTCGCGGATGCGCGGGTCCATGTACCACAGGTATTCGAGAGATCAAAAACCCTTTTCGAATCGAAATCCAGGATCGGTGTCTGGTGCCGCCACTGATACCGGGAAGCCGCTGTCGGACAGTAAGGAAGACCCCGAGGTAGATCGACGCCAGCGCACAGGCGACGCCAGTTCCGAACGCGAGCGTGTACGGCGACTTGAGGACGAACTCCCGCCGCAACCACCGTCTCGAGTGGTCGTTCATGTCCGCCGATAGCCGGCGAGCGTCCGTCGGGAAATCCCCGAAACCTATCGTAGTTTTATGTGTCGACCGATTCTTTCGTCGATCGATGAAATCCGCGCGCGTCTCGATCGGACACGACGTGGCGGCGCTGTCGTCGATACACGCGGGAATCTGTTCGTCGCCGGATATCGACCGGGAAATCGTCCTCGGCGGCCAGACGGTCGACGGCGTCGAAACGATCACTTCGTTCGTCTACGGCGACGTCGCAGCGTACGAGGACCTGCTGGAGGGCCGCGAGGCGGTCCGGGAGTACGACGTGACCGAGACGACCGACGGGTTCTTCCTGTATCTCCGCCGGGAACTCGGCTCCAGGGAGCGGTCATTGCTGGACGCGCTTGCAGGGGACACCGTGGTCGTCGTCCCGCCGATCGAGGTCCGCTCGGACCGGACGATCCGGCTGACGATCGTCGGCCACCCGACGGATCTCGCGAGCGTGCTCGAGAACGTTCCCGACGGCGTGACGGTCGACGTGCTGTGGGTGAGCGACAGCGCGTCGGTTGCCGAGACGCCGGCCTCCGACCGGCAGCGGACGGCGCTCCGGGCCGCCTGGGACGTCGGCTACTACGACGTTCCCCGCCGAAACGGCATCGAGGCGGTCGCGGACGAACTCGACTGTGCGGTCTCGACAGCGTCCGAACTCCTCCGACGGGCGGAGGCCAACGTGGTCGGCCGGGCACTCGATCGCCAGTGATCGAACTCGAGTCGACTACTCCTCCGGCGAGACCGACTTGCGACAGTGGACGGTATACGCCGTTCCCGCCGCGTACGTCTCGCCGACCGTACACTCCGTGAAGACGGCACGGAGCGACGCGAGGACGTCGCCGTCGGGGTTCCAGTTCGCGTACCAGCGGAGGAACCATCGGAGAAACGGGTTTGCGATCCGCGCGGGACCCTCCGGGACGGGACGGAGGTCGAACACGACGAACGATTTGCCAGACTCGAGGTGACGGTGAACGTTCCCCACCGCCGCCCGGACGTCCGGCATGATACTCATCGAGAGCGTCGCGACGGCCGCGTCGAACGATCCCTCGATGTCGACTCTCGTCGCATCGGCGCAGTGAACTTCGACGTTGTCCCACCCGTGTCGCTCGATCCGGTCGCGAGCCTTCGCGACCATCTCGGGGCTGTAATCGATGGCGACGAGTCGCCCCGTCTCGCCGATCGCCTCGCGTACGAGCGCGAAGTTGACGCCCGGACCACAGCCGATCTCCAGGACGCGATCGCCGGACTCGAGCCCCAGTCGATCGATCGCCGCCTCCCGTATCGGTTCGAAGTCGCGCTCGCTCATCGTGTACCAGTCACTCCAGCGGTTCCACATCGTCCGACTGCGCTCGAGGTGCCTCTCGTACCCCGGGTCGGTCGGGTCAGGGGTGGCCGACTCCGTTGCGTCTCCAGGCTGCTTCGATTCGGCGTTCACACTCGTGGATTGGCGTTGGAGCGACGAAGGCCTACCTCCGATAGGTATCGCCTCTTTATATACTGGCGATCGGGACGCCTGAACGGACGGGAATCCGATTCGAGTCCTACCGCCTCCGACCGCCAGGGCGTCGCCTATTTCTGCTCGCGCCCCTCATCTCGAGTCATGATCGACCTGCGTTCGGACACGGTCACGAAACCAGACGAGGAGATGCGCGAGGTAGCACGCGACGCCGCGGTCGGCGACGACGTCTACGGCGAGGATCCGACGGTGAACGAACTCGAGGCCCGCGCCGCCGACCTCGTGGGCAAGGAAGCCGCGCTGTACGTTCCCACCGGGACGATGGGCAACCAGGTCGCCGCCCGCGTCCACACGGAGCACGGCCAGGAGGTGCTCGCGGATCGGCAGAGCCACGTCGTCAAGTACGAACTCGGTGGCCTCGCCCAGCACTCGGGACTGCAGGTGCGGATGCTCGACGCCGATCCGAACGGGGTTCCGACGCCCGAACAGGTCGCCGACGGCTACGTCGCCGAAGACGTCCACCGGCCTGGCACCGGGCTGCTCTGTCTCGAGAACACCCACAACGCCCGTGGCGGCCGCGCGATTCCATCGGGGGAGATCGCGGCTGCAGCCGAGGCGGCCCACGACCACGGCGTGCCGGTCCACCTCGACGGCGCGCGGGTGTTCAACGCCGCGGTCGCCCTCGACGTTCCCGTCACCGACATCACGGAGCCGGTCGATTCGGTCATGTTCTGTCTCTCGAAGGGCCTTGGCGCGCCCGTCGGATCGATGCTCGCGGGCAGCGAGGAGTTCGTCGAGCGCGCCCGCCGGACCCGCAAACTGTTCGGCGGCGGCATGCGCCAGGTCGGCGTGATCGCCGGCCCCGGCCTGCGTGCCCTCGAGAACGTCGACGACCTCGCGACCGACCACGAGAACGCGCGCGTCCTCGCCGACGGCCTCGATTCGGTCGCGGGACTCTCGGTGGCAGAACCGGAGACGAACATCGTCCTCGCCGACGTCGCGGAAACAGGCCTCGACGCGGCGGCTGTCATCGACCGCCTTCGAGACCACGAGGTGCTTGCCACGCAGTTTGGGCCGACGACGGTCCGGTTTTGCACCCACCGCGACGTCGACCGCGAGGACGTCGAGACCGCTGTCGACCGCGTCGCGACGGCACTCGAGTAGTCTGCGCTACCGGCCCATCCCTTCGCGGAACTCGAGGATCGTCCGGCGAAGGAGGAGGTACGAGAAGAAAACGAGCGAGAGCAGGATGACGACGACCGCGATGATGACGGGGTCGTCGGGGATGAATCCCAGCATAGCAGACGTGTACACGACAGGAGGGCAAAACCGTTTCGACGGGCCGTCTCGATCACGGCCCCCGCCGTCGGTCGTTCTAGCTAAAATCGACTTTTTAGCTTGCGGTGACTATTTTCCGAGCCGACACGTAGGTTCAGATGCGCCCCGAACTTCGGCCCTCTCCGACGCGTGGCCGGCGACAACCGGGGCGAAACTGCTGCCATCCCCCGGTCCCGATCGCTGCCAGCCCCCACCCCGATCGCGTTCGGGACCGCTCCTGATCGTCCCCCTGATCGTGCCTCTCACAGGCCGGTCGGCTGGAAGCCACTCGACTGCTCGACCGGTCACGATTTTCGCTCGAACGTCTCGATGACCGTTCCATCTGGTTCGCACAGCCTCCCCTCGAGGCCGCCCTCTGTCGACTCGAGCGTCGCGAACCCCGGCCTGTTTCCGCGCGGCTGGGCGTGGCTGCCCGGGTTGAGCAACAGGACGTCTTCGGTCTCTGCCACCGTCGGGCGGTGGCTGTGTCCGGAGACGACCACGTCGGCGTCTCGCGATCGACCGAACATCGCCAGGCCCACCTCGCCGCCGTCGCGTCGGTGAGTGACGGCGACCCGAATCCCCGACTCCTCGACGATCCGGTCGGTCGGCAACCGGTCTCGAACCGCCGGCTCGTCGGCGTTGCCGTAGACGGCGTACAGCACCGAACACTCCTCGAGGAACGCCTCGAGTGCGCGCTCGGTCGTGAAGTCGCCCGCGTGGATCACGGCATCAGCCTCGCGTGCCGCGGCGAGCGCCTCGCCCTCGAGTTCGTGTCCGCGGTGGCTGTGCGTGTCGGAGAAGATCGCGATCATGGCTCCGGCTACGGCGACCTGGATGAGGATTCTTTCGTCTTCCGTTTCATCCAGTTTTAATTGATAATCGATCGTACGTGTACCGAGATGGCAAGTAGCAAGTCGGTCGTACTCGCCGCACTGGTCGCGAACGGAGCGATCGCCGTCCTGAAGTTCGCCGGGTTCCTGCTGACCGGCAGCGCGGCGATGCTGTCGGAGACGTACCACTCGATCTCGGACACGGGAAACCAGGTCTTCCTGCTGATCGGCATCCGGTTCGGCGCGCGCGATCCGACCCGGGCACACCCGTTCGGCTACGGCAAGGCACAGTTTTTCTACAGTTTCCTCGTCAGCGTGTTGCTCTTTGGCATCGCTGGCTGGGAGAGTCTCACACACGGGTACTCGGTGCTTGCCCACGGCGAGGCCCACGTCTCGAGCAGTCAGACGCCGCCGCTTCCGCTCGTCGGCGCGGTCGATGGCGTCTACGTCAACTACGCGGTCTTGCTCGGTGCGATCGGCTTCGAGTCCTACGCGTTCGCGAAGGCGTACGAGGCGATCCGTCTCCAGATGGACGAACACGGCTGGGAGAGCTTTCGCGAGGCGTTCCGGAAGACGACCGACGTGACGACGCTGACGGCACTCACGGAGGACACAATCGCACTCGCCGGCGCCGGCATCGCGCTGTTTGGCGTCTACCTCACGCGGCAGACGGGTGATCCGGTCTACGACGCGACGGCCGCGGTGCTCATCGGCCTGTTGCTCATGGGCTTTGCACTCGCGCTGGCGTGGGAGAACAAGCGACTCCTGCTGGGTGAGAGTCTCATCGCGCCCGAGGAGGCGGAGCTTCGTGAACTCGTCGCCGAGAGCGACGGCGTAGACGACGTCGTCGACTTTCGTACAGTCTACTTCGGCCCCGAACAGCTCCTCGTGACGGCCGACGTCGCGTTCGACCCGGACCTCGAGACGGAAACACTCGAGCGCACCGTCGACGCCATCGAAGACGCGCTGCGCGCTCACAACTCCCAGATCGAGAAAGTGTACGTCGAACCGGAGGAGTGACCGACGGATCGTCGAACCGGACACCCGCCTGAGTCCTACAGACCGTCGTTTTCGACGTTGACCGCGACGAACGTCTGTCCCGGTGGCCGTTCCGTCGTCGTCGCCGACACCGTCGTCTCCTCGAGGTCGACCGCCGAGTCGAGCACCACTCGCTCGCTTTCGGTCTCGACGGCCACCGCGACGTCCGTCGGGCTGGCACCCGGCGGCAGTTCCGAGGGATCGTACTCGAGGACGACCCGGAGGGCGTCCAGCCCCGTCACGTCGTCCAGTCCGACCAGGTCGACGGGATCGGTGAGCGCGTCGGCGGGGGTCTCGAGGTCGCTCGCGACGAGGTCGAACTCGTCTGGGACGCCCGCGGCGACGATCGACGCGCTGGCTCCCGCTCCCTCCGTCTCTCGCTCGAGCAGGGCGTTTTCGACGTCCGCTGGATCGTAGCCTGGAATCGCCATAGTCGACACGCCAACGTCGAGGCACGTAGCTGTACCCCCGGCTATCGACTGCCGTGGTCCCGTGTGAGACGAACGCTTTTATCGGAGCAGGAACCAATCACTCGGTGTGTCGGAGACTGCCGGCTACATGCGCTTTTTCCCGTACGAACAGCCGTACGAGAACCAGCGCGACGCGATGGACCGGATTCACAACGCCCTGGTCCGCGGACAGGACGTCCTCTTCGAGGGTGCCTGTGGGACGGGCAAGACGCTCTCGTCGCTCGTCCCGGCGCTCGAGGTCGCCCGCGAGCAGGACAAGACGGTCGTCATCACGACGAACGTCCACCAGCAGATGCGCCAGTTCGTCGCCGAGGCACGCGAGATCACGCGCGAGGAGCAGATCCGGGCGGTCGTCTTCAAGGGCAAAGCCTCGATGTGTCACATCGACGTCGGCTACGAGGAGTGTCAGGCGTTGCGCGACAACACCCGCGCGCTAGTCGACGCCGAACGCGATCGCGACCAGCTCGAGCGTCGCCAGCGCGAACTCCTCGCGGAGAGCCAGGACGGCGACGGCTCCGCCGCCGAGGCCCGGAGCGCGGTGATGGACGAACTCGAGTCGATCGAAGACGAGATCGACGACCTCGAGGAGCAAAACGTCTGTACGCACTACCGGAACAACCTGACCGAAGAGACCGACGAGTTCTTCGGCTGGCTGTTCGAAGACGTTCGGACGCCGGCGGACATCTACGCCTACGCCGACGAACGCGACCTCTGTGGCTACGAACTCCTGAAGGAGGGACTCGAGGGCGTCGACCTCGTCGTCTGTAACTACCACCACCTGCTCGACTCGACGATCCGCGAGCAGTTCTTCCGGTGGCTGGGACGCGACCCCGAGGACGTCATCGCCGTCTTCGACGAGGCCCACAACGTCGAGGACGCCGCCCGCGAACACGCCACCCGGACCTGCTCCGAACGGACGTTCGACTCGGCGCTCGACGAACTCGAGGACGTCGACGACTCCCGGGCGGCGGACGCGGCGAACGTCCTCGAGGCGTTTCGAGACGCGTTAGTCGAGACCTACGAGGACGCCTTCGGGTTCGGCCACCGTGAGCAGATCGGCGAGGACTGGCAGGACGTCCCGATCGCCAACGCAGACCGGCGCGACGACCTCACGCTCGCGTTCCTGCAGCGGTACTCGGGCCAGGGGATCGACGACGACCTCGAGGCGGCGACGACGCTGGGCCAGCGCCTGGACGAGGAGTACGAGGAGGCCTACCGATCCGGCGAGAGCGCCACCCGCACGGAGTGTCAGACCCTGCAGGCGGCGGCGTTCGTCAGCGCCTGGATGAACGAGGGGGCAAAGCAGGGACTGTACCCCGTCGTCTCCGTGCGCCGCGACGCCGGCACGGACGAGATCTACGGCCGGGCGGAGCTGTACACCTGCCTGCCTCGACAGGTAACCGGTCGGCTCTTCGAGGAAGTGTACGCGACGGTGCTGATGAGCGCGACGCTGCAACCGTTCGACGTGACCGAGGACGTCCTCGGGCTCGAGGAGCCGGTGACGATGGCCTACGGGCTCCAGTTCCCCGAGGAGAACCGCCGCACGTACGCCGTCGAGACGCCCGCGCTGTTCGCGAGCGAGCGCGACGATCCCGCGGTCCAGGAGGCCGTCGCGTCGGCCATCTGCGACGCCGTCCGCTTTACGCCTGGCAACACGCTCGCCTTTTTCCCCAACTACGCCGAGGCGGCCCGGTACGCGAGTCGACTCGAGCAGGCGGACCTCGAGTCGACGGTCTACCTCGACGAACCCGGGGTCGCAGTCGAGGACCTCCGGACGACGTTCGTCGACGACGACGACGCCGTCTTGCTGACGTCACTGTGGGGCACCCTCGCGGAGGGCGTGAGCTTCGACGGCGAGGACGCACGCACCGTCCTCGTCGTCGGCGTCCCGTACCCGCACCTCGACGACCGTGCCGAAGCGGTCCAGGATGCCTACGACGCGGCGTTCGACGGCACGCAGACGGGCTGGCGCTACGCCGTCGAGATTCCGACTGTCCGGAAGACGCGCCAGGCGCTCGGGCGGGTCCTTCGGTCCCCGGAGGACGTCGGCGTGCGGGCACTGCTCGACCGGCGCTACTCGCGGGAGGCGAAAGCCGAGCTCGGCAAGTACAGCGTCAACGGCACCTTCCCACACGAGGAACGCGAGGAGCTGATCGACATCGATCCCGAGAAGCTCAAGTTCGCCATGCTCAACTTCTATACGGACCACGACGCCTACGCGGGCGAACCGCCGACGCCCTGACCGTCGTGGCAGTCGTCTCGCCGAACGATTCGACGGCGAGACGGGACGGCCAGGAGCCGCTGAACGTCGCGCCGGTTCGACTGACCGGCGTCGGCTCGACTACGATCGAGTTGCTGGCTCGAGCGACGGTTCCCGTCGTCGTGTCGTTTCCCGAACCGTAATCGTCACGCCGGCAGCGACACCCGGCTCACTGGCAGCCGGTAGGAGCCATCGAAGAACTCGAGTTCGCTTACAGTCCACCTGATCGGCTCGATCTCCCGCTGGGCGAGCCGGCGGGCGTCCTCGAGGTCGCCGCCGCGGGCTAAGGTGACGTGGGGGACGTAGTCGGCCGCCTCGAGCCCGTCGACTTCGCCGAAGGCGTCGACGAGGTCGGCGTGGATCGCCTCGAGGCCGGGACTCTCGACGGCGAGGTAGACGACGGGCGCTTCCCCCAGCGGGGGATCGGCGAAGTAGTCGATGCCCGTCACCTGCGCCTCGACGGCGGGGGCACCCTCGAGCGCGCGGTGGGCGCGCTGCTGGAGCTGGGCGACGTGGTCGGCGTCGCCGAGGCGTTTGAGGAGAAACGAGTGGTCCTCGCGGACGGCGTCGAACCCCAGCAGCGACGGGTAGAGATCGGCTGCGAGTTCGCGAACGCGGCCGGGGACCGGAACGTTGACGCTGTACACGTACCAGAACGTACGCCAGGTTCGGGTATGAGTCTGGTGGTTCCAGCGTCTCGACCCGCCGATCTACAGTCGGTCGAGGAACCAGAGGACGATCAGGACGGCGATCGCGAGTGGTAAGACGAGGAAAAACGGTCCGAGCAGGCTCGCGATGGTGCTGATGATCTTGCCGACGATCTGGAGGACCAGCAGGATGGTGATGAGCGCGAGGACGATCCCCAGCAGCGTCCGGAGGTCGACCGCGAGTTCACCTCGACTGTCAGGCATACGATCATGTCGGTGCGATCGGTTCAAAAATTGATCGAAATGGGCTCTCGATCGCTCGAGCAGTTCGTGCGACCGAAACGAGCCGCGGATCGTCTCGATCCACCGATTTCAGTGAATGACAGAAAAATATATCAATATTCAAGTGATTGTTTGAACCATCAGTAGGAAAGAAATATCTGGCCAGGGATTTCATCAGTGAGTAATGGACCGGAGGGGGCTTCGGGTACTCATCTGTTGCATGATGGTGGTCGGCTGGGTCGTCGCGGGAATCCCGGTGGCCGGTGCCGACGGGGTTCCTGTCTCTTCGAGTGACACGTCGGTCGTCGCCGAACGAACCGGGACGTACGCTGCGGTTCAAGACGAGACCTCGCCCTCCGGATATGACGTGAAACAGATCACGATCGAACTCTCGGACAACGGTTCTGCGGCGTGGACCGTCGAGTACCAGTTCCGACTCGACGACGACAACGATACCGTCGACTGGGAGGAACTCCAGACGGACGTCGAACAGCGTCGAGGCGAGTACATCGAGACGGAGCGAGCGAGATGGGCCGGGATGGTCCAGGAGGGCGAAAACGCAACTGGCCGGGAGATGACGGTCTCGAACTTCTCGGTCGAGACGGACGCCCAGACGACGCCACACGAGTACGGCTACGTTCGATTTACGTTCGAGTGGGATTCGTTCTCCCTCGTCGAGGTCAACCGAATCGAGGCGGGCGACGCGCTCGTCGGCTTCAGCCTCGACGAACGGGGACAGCTGATCGTCTCCTGGCCGGAGTCGTACAACACTACAGCGATCGAACCCGAACCGGACGAGCGGCGCGATACGGCCGCCGTCTGGAACGGCCAGACGGAGTTTCTAGACGAGGAGCCCCGCATCGAGTTGATCGACACTGGTGGTCAACCAGTCCAGACGCCCGACGATCGGGATCGGGTCGTTCCGCTGTCGTGGCTCGCGATCGCCGGCATCGCCGTCCTCGCGGTCGTCGGCGTCGGCTGGTGGGTCGTCCGAGATCGGGAGCGAGAGCGCGCTTCCAGTCCGCAGATGGCGACCGACGGCCGATCGGCACCTGCCGACGGCCCGCCGCCGGAACTGCTGAGCAACGAGGAGCGAGTCCTGCGACTGCTCGAGGAGAACGGTGGACGGATCAAACAACAGGAGGTCGTCTCCGAACTCGACTGGACAGAGGCGAAGACGAGTCAGGTCGTGAGTGGACTCCGCGAGGAAGGGGAGGTCGACGTCTTCCGGATCGGTCGGGAGAACGTTCTGACGCTCCCCGAGGAGACCGAACAGACCGAGGAGTAATATTTGCCACCCCGACAGGTTTTAATAGGGTTCTCGCGCTATAGAGCACCAGATGCAGTACATCGCGTCTACCGGCATCGCCTCTTTCGGTAGCGACGCGACCGTCCTCTCGCGACGACGACGACCGGGCCGTTAGGCCCGAACTTATTTCACTTTCGACACTCACACCGTGCTTTCTTGCAGAGAATCCTCGATTCTCCGGTTAGCGTTCGCTCTGCAGGTATTTTACGAAATCTAAATCAGCAAATTTAAGGCCGTACGTCCGATTCAATCGAGTACGACATGACCCGCGTGGCACTTGCGTTCTCGGGTGGGCTGGACACGACTGTCTGTGTCCCCCTGCTCGAGGAGGAATACGGATACGACGACGTAATCGGCGTCACGGTCGACGTCGGACAGCCGGCAGAAGAGTTCGACGAAGCCGAAGAAACTGCCGAGGCACTGGGCCTCGAACACTACGTCGTCGACGCGCGAGAGGAATTCGCTCAGCTCTGTCTCGAGAGCGTTCGCGCGAACGCCACCTATCAGGGATATCCGCTCGGAACCGCGCTCGCACGTCCGGTGATCGCCGAGGCGATCCTCGAGGTCGCGGAGGAACACGACTGCGACGCGCTGGCTCACGGCTGTACTGGCAAGGGGAACGACCAGCTCCGCTTCGAGGCCGTCTGGCGCGACACCGATCTCGACGTCTACGCGCCCGTCCGCGAACTCGGGCTCACGCGCGAGTGGGAACAGGAGTACGCCGCCGAGAAAGACCTGCCCGTCGAGGGCGGCAGCGGCGGTGACTGGTCGATCGACACCAACATCTGGAGTCGCTCGATCGAGGGCGACGACCTGGAGGACCCGAGCTACGTCCCGCCGACTGATATCTACGAGTGGACCGACGAACCGACCGGCGAGACCGAGGAGATCGAGATCGCCTTCGAGAACGGCTATCCCGTCGCCGTCGACGTTCTCGGGAGCGAAGCTCCCGCGAGCCAATCAGAAGCGGACGCTTCTGATGACGGGAAGGAGATGGACCCCGTCTCGCTCGTCGAGCACCTGAACGAGGTCGCCGGCGCACACGGCGTCGGGCGCACCGACACGATGGAAGATCGCATGCTCGGGCTGAAGGTTCGCGAGAACTACGAGCACCCCGCGGCGACGACGCTGCTCAACGCCCACGAGGCGCTCGAGGGGCTCGTCCTCACCCAGGAGGAACGCCAGTTCAAACAGCAGATCGACAACCAGTGGTCCCAGAAGGCCTACGAGGGCCTGATCGACGCCCCGCTCGTGGACGCACTCGAGGGCTTCATCGACGAGACCCAGAAACGCGTCACCGGGACGGTGACGATCCGCTTCGAAGGCGGCCAGGCACGTCCGGTGGCCCGCGACAGCGAGTACGCGGCGTACTCGGCGGCCCACGCCTCCTTCGACACCGAGACCGTCGGCAAGATCAAACAGGAAGATGCCACGGGCGTCGCGAAGTACCACGGCTTCCAGCGTCGCCTCGCGAACAAGGCGATCGAGAAGATCGACGGCGACGAGACGGTCGAACTCGCCACCGACGGCGGTAACGACGCGGACGAGGAGTGACCATGGACGAGGAGGGATCGGACGAGGGCGTCGTTCGCCGCGACCGCTTCAGCGGCGGCCCCGCCAGGAGCTTCCTCTCCTCGCTCGCCGCCGACGAACGCATCTTCGAGGCCGATCTCGAGGTCGACCGCGCACACGCGGTGATGCTCGCAGAGTGTGGGATCGTCGACGACGAGACTGTCGGCGAGATCCTCACCGCCCTCGACGCGATCGAAGTCGAGGGTCACGCCGCGTTGCCCGACGGCGAGGACGTTCACGAGGCGATCGAGACCGCCGTCATCGAGCGCGTCGGTCCCGACGGCGGGAAGATGCACACCGCGCGCTCGCGCAACGACGAGGTGGCGACCTGCATCCGCTACCGGCTGCGCGAGGACGTCCTCGAGGCGCTCGAGACGACCCTCGGGCTGCGCGAGGCGCTCTGTGAGGTGGCGGCCGAGCACACCGAGACGGTGATGCCCGGCTACACCCACCTCCAGCCCGCCCAGCCCATCACGGTCGCCCACTGGACGCTCTCCTACGAGTCGGCCGTCCGCCGCGACACGGCGCGGCTGCTCGAGGCCTACGCACGGATCAACGAGTCGCCGCTGGGCGGGGCGGCCTTCGCGGGCACCACCTTCGACATCGACCGCGAACGGACGGCCGAGTTGCTCGGATTCGACTCGGTGATCGAGAACTCGATGGACGCCTCCTCGAGCCGGGACTTCCTGCTCGAGACGACCCAGGCGCTGTCGACGCTCGCGACGACCCTGTCGGGGCTCGCCGAGGACCTCGTCGTCTTCGCCAACCGCGGGTTCGTCGACCTCTCGGACGACTACGCCTCGACCTCGTCGATCATGCCCCAGAAGAAGAACCCGGACACACTCGAGTTGGTCCGGGCGATCGCGGGCGATGCGGCGGGTGCCGTCCAGGGGCTGACGACGACGCTCAAGGGACTGCCTCGCGCGTACAACCGCGACCTGCAGCGGGCGACGTCCCACGCCTGGGAGACGGTCGACGCCGTCCGCGAGGCGACCGAGGTCGCCGCCGGGACGGTCGCCACGGCCGACTGGCCCGAGGACGTCCTCGCCGACGCGGCCGGCGAAGGGTTCTCGACGGCGACCGGCGTCGCGGATCTGCTCGCGGCGAACGGACTGCCGTTTCGGACGGCCCACGAAGTGGTCGCCATCGCCGCAGAACGGGGCGCGGACTACGACGCCATCGCGGCCGCCGCCGAGGAAGTGCTCGGCGAGAGCCTCGAGACCTACGTCGATCCCGACGCCGTGGCGGCGGCGCTCGATCCGACCGAGAGCGTGGCGAGTCGCGACTCGCAGGGCGGTCCCGCTCCCGTGGCCGTCGAGACACAGCTCGAGGCGGCCCGCGACGCGCTCGCGGCCGACGAGGAGTCGCTCGAGGCGCTCGAGGCGTCACTCGAGACGGCCCACGAGACGCTCCGCGCGGAGGTGAACGGGTATGTCTGAGACCCCTGTTCTGGCTCCGTTCGAGGGGAAGCGCCGGACGCGACTGCGAGCACCCTCGCGAGTCTTCCCGCCGCCCTCGCGAGGGGACGAGTTACCTACTATATGATATACCGAACGAAAAAGCTCGTAAAAACGGCCTGAAACGCGCTTAGAGGCGGGTATCTTTTCTGTAAACTTCTCGGCAAGTCCGAAGGGTTTAAGGTAGACGATCACGGACGTTGGAGTACAATGACCGAATGTCCCGAGTGTGGGGCGGACGTGGCCCTGCACGACGACCTGGAAGTCGGAGAGATCGTCGATTGTACCACCTGCGGAGCAGAGCTGGAAGTCGTCGACGTCGAGCCGCCAGTCCTCGAGCGAGCGCCGGAGCTCGAAGAGGACTGGGGTGAGTGACCTTGCAGACGGTCGAAACGACGTCGCTCCCCGATCACCCTCGCCATAGGAGGTGGCTCACGTGAACGTCGGCGTACTCTACTCCCGGATCCGCAAAGACGAGAAACTCCTCCTCGAGGAGCTTCGCGAGCGCGGCCACGACGTCGAGAAGATCGACGTCCGGAAGGTGACGTTCGACCTGTCCGAGCCGCCGGCGGCCTTCGAGGACCTCGACGTGGCGGTCGATCGCTGTCTCGCGACGAGCCGCAGCCTGTACGCCACGCAGTTTTGTGAGGCCTACGGCGTGCCCGTCGTCAACAGCCACGAGACGGCCGAGATCTGTGCGGACAAGGTGAAAAACAGTCTCGCACTCGAGACCGCGGGCGTGCCCACGCCCGAGACGAAAGTGGCGTTCACGAAGGAGTCGGCGATGGAGGCGATCGAATCCTTTGGCTACCCCTGCGTGCTCAAACCCGTCGTGGGATCGTGGGGACGCCTGATGGCCAAGATCGACTCCCGCGACGCCGCCGAGGCGATCCTGGAGCACAAGGCGACGCTCGGCCACTACGAGCACAAGGTGTTCTACGTCCAGGAGTTCGTCGAGAAGCCCGGCCGCGACATCCGTGTGCTCGCCGTCGACGGCGAGCCGATCGCGGCGATGGCCCGCTCGTCGGACCACTGGCTCACGAACGCGGCGAAAGGTGCCGAGACCGAGCCGCTCGAACTCGACGACGAGGCCGAAGCACTCGTCGCGAAGGCGAGCGACGCCGTCGGCGGCGGCTTACTCGGCGTCGACCTCATGGAAACCGGCGACAGTTATACGGTCCACGAGGTCAACCACACCGTCGAGTTCAAGGCGCTCAACGACGCCGTCGACGTCGACGTCCCCGGAACCGTCGTCGACTGGCTCGAGGCGAAGGCGGCGGCCGAAGACGAACTCGAGGTGACCGCCTGATGGCGGTCGACACGGAGCACGAAACGGACGACGCCGCGGAGACCGTCACCGCGTCGGTCGTCGGCGCGAGCGGCTTCACCGGCGGCGAACTGCTTCGGCTGCTGGCCGGCCACCCCAACTTCGAGCTTGCCGAGGCGACGAGTCGCTCCTACGCCGGCAAGAGCGTCGGCTCGAAGCACCCGCCGCTTCGCGGGACCGACCTGCGATTTACGGAACCCGACGACCTCGAGTCCGTCGACGTCCTCTTCGCCGCGACGCCACACGGCGTCTCGATGGGGCAGATCGACGAGTTCTTCGACGTCGCCGACACCGTCGTCGACCTCTCGGCCGACTTTCGGCTCGACACCGAAGAACAGTACGACGAGTGGTACGACGGCCACGACGCGCCGGAGTACCTCGAGCGCGCGGAGTACGCTCTCCCCGAGATCAACCGGGAGAACCTCCCCGGTGCCGAGTTGATCGCCGGCGGCGGCTGTAACGCCACCGCGACGATCCTCGGGCTGTACCCGCTGGTCGAGGCCGGCATCGTCGACGGCGACCAGCAGATCGTCGTCGACGTGAAAGTCGGCTCCTCGGAGGGAGGCGCGGGCGGCGGCGAGGCCTCGAGCCACCCCGAGCGGTCGGGTGTCGTCCGGCCGTACGCGCCGACTGGCCACCGCCACGAGGCCGAGATCGAGCAGTTCCTCGACACTTCGGTCGCGTTCACGTGCCACGCAGTCGACATGGTCCGTGGCGCGAGCGCGACCAGCCATGTCTTCCCCTCGGGGCCGGTCTCGAAGGGCGACCTCTGGAAAGCGTACAGGGGAGCGTACGAGGACGAACCGTTCGTCCGCATGGCCGCCGGCGGCTCGGGCGTCTATCGCTACCCCGAGCCCAAGGCCGTCGCGGGCACGAACTACGCCGAGGTCGGCTTCGAACTCGACCCCTCGAACAAGCGCGTCGTGGTCTTCTCGGCCATCGACAACATGATGAAGGGATCGGCCGGGCAGGCGGTCCACGCCGCCAACGTCGCGCTCGGCTTCGAGGAGACGGCTGGACTCGACTTTGCGGGGCTGCACCCCGTGGGAGCACCCTGAAACGATGACAACCGTTGTCAAAATAGGTGGTGCGCGCGCGGTCGACCCCGCGGGTGCGCTTTCCGACGTCGCACAACTCGTCGAAGACGACGAGGACGTCGTCCTCACACACGGCGGCTCGACCGCCGTCGACGAGACTCTGGAAGAACTCGGCGAGGAACCGACCTACGTCGAGACGCCCGGCGGCGTCGTCGGGCGTTTCACCGACGAGCGCACGATGGACGTCTTCAAGATGGTCATGCCGGGTAAACTCAACACGGACCTGGTCGAAAGCCTCCAGAACGAGGGCGTAAACGCCGTCGGCCTCACCGGCACGGACGGCAAGCTCCTCTCTGGCAAACGCAAGTCGGCCGTCCGCGTCAAAGAAGACGGCAAGAAGAAGATCAAGCGCGGCGACCACTCGGGCAAGATCGAGTCCGTGAACGCCGACCTGCTCGAGACGCTGCTCGCCGGCGGCTACACCCCCGTCGTCTCCGTCCCGATGCTCGGAGAGGAGAAGTCGGGCGGCTACACCGCGGTCAACGCCGACGCCGACCGCGCCGCCGCGGCAATCGCGGGCGCACTCGAGGCCGACCTCGTCTTGCTGACGGACGTCTCGGGCGTCTACGAGGACCCCGACGACGAGTCGACCCGCATCGACGCCGCGGAGACGCCAGAGGAGTTCGAGGCCGTCGAGGACGCCGCCGAGGGGTTCATGACCAAGAAGGTCATGGCCGCCGAGGAGGCCCTCGAGGGCGGGGCCTCGTCGGTCGTCGTTGCGGATGCGAACAGCGAGGAACCGATCTCGAGCGCACTCGAGGGCGACGGCACGACCCTTGCACCCGGCGTGCTCGCGGACGACGAAGCGGAACCGGAGGCTGCACGATGAGCGACCTCGATTTCGTCTCCGGCAGCAAGCCGATCGGCATCGAGCGCGGCGAGGGACCGTACCTCTACAGCACGGACGGCACGGAGTACATCGACGCGGGCGCGAGTTTCGCCTGCACGCCGCTCGGACACAGCCACCCGGCGGTCGTCGAGGCCGTCCAGGAGCAGGTCGGTCAGTTGACGTTCGTCGACTCTTCGTTTCCCGTCCAGTCGCGCGAGGACGCCTACGCGGCGTTCGTCGCGTCGACGCCCGACGGCCTCGAGTCGGCCTGGTTCTGTAACTCCGGGACCGAGGCCAACGAGGCTGCACTGAAGTTCGCCCGCTCGGCGACCGGTAACTCGAAGATCGTCGCCGCGACCCGGAGCTTCCACGGCCGGACGATGGGTTCGCTCGCAGCGACCTGGAAGGACAAGTACAAGAAGCCGTTCGAACCCCTGGCCGGCGGCGTGGAGTTCGTCCCCTACGGCGACGGCGAGGAACTCGCGGCCGTCGTCGACGACGAGACGGCAGCCGTCATCCTGGAGCCGATCCAGGGCGAAGGCGGGATCAACGTCCCGCCCGCGGGCTACCTCGAGACCGCCCGCGAGGTCACCGACGAGGCCGGCGCAGCACTCGTCTTCGACGAGGTCCAGACCGGGATGGGCCGGACGGGGTCGATGTGGGCCTGCCAGAACGCAGGTGTCACACCCGATATCCTCACGACCGCAAAAGGCCTCGGCAACGGTCTACCGGTCGGCGGCGTCGCGGTTCGGGACTGGATCGCCGACGGCGCGGCCTCGCACAACTCTACGTTCAGCGGCGGCCCCGTCGTCACTGCGGCGGTCCACGCGACCATCTCGACGCTGGTCGAGGAAGGGTGGCCCGTCCACGCCGCCGCGATGGGCGACTATCTCATGACGGAACTCGAGGCCAGACTCGGTGACGAGGTCCGCGAGGTCCGCGGTGCGGGGCTGCTCGTCGGCATCGAGTTGAAACGCGGGGCCAACCGCGTCGCCCGTGACCTGGCGATCGACCACCAGGTGCTGGCGCTGCCGGCGGGACGGACCGTCCTGCGCCTGCTGCCGCCGCTGGTGACCGACGAGGACGAGGTGGATCAGCTCGTGGACGCGCTGGGCGCGGTCATCGCACCTGACGAACCCGAATCCGACACATGAGCGCGAACGCCGACGCCGAGGCGACGAGCGACGTCCCGACCGAGGAGGCCCGGGAGCTGCTCGTCGACCTCGTCTCGATTCCTTCGCCCTCCCGCGAGGAACGCGAGGCGGCCAAACGGCTCGTCGACTTCTTCGAGGCCCACGACCGCGAGGTCTGGATCGACGCGGTCGGCAACGTCCGCGCGCCAGCGGACGACGCCGTACTCCTCACCTCGCACATCGACACCGTCCCCGGAGACATCCCGGTCGAGGTCGAAGAGACGGGCGACGACGAGATCCTCTGGGGCCGTGGCAGCGTCGACGCGACGGGACCGCTCGCCGCGATGGCAGTCGCCGCGGTTCGCACGGGCGTCTCCTTCGTCGGCGTCGTCGGCGAGGAAGTCGACTCGAGAGGGTCACGCTACCTCGTCGACGACCGCGACGATGCGCCCGAGGCCGTCGTCAACGGCGAACCCTCCGGGGCAAACGGTATCACGCTGGGCTATCGCGGGTTGATCGCCGGGACCTACGTCGCGACCAGCGAGTCCGGGCACACCTCCCGGCCGGACCCGAACGCGATCCAGCACGCCGTCCGCTGGTGGTCGGCCGTCGAGGAACGCTTCGAGGGCGACGAGTACGAACCGATCTTCGAGCAGGTGACGACCAAGCCGGTCGACATCGAAGGCGGCGTCAGCGAGGACGGCCTCTCCGTCGAGGCGACGATGGACGTCCAGCTTCGCGTCCCGCCCGCCCTCGACGTCGAGTCCGTCCGCGAAGCCGCGGAGGCCGAACTCGAGGTCGGCACCGTCACCTGGAAGGACAAGGTTCCGCCGGTGATGATGAGCCCACGCACGGAGGTCGCACGGGCGTTTCGCGTCGCTATCCGCGAGGAAGACGCCGAACCGCGCCTGCTGCGAAAGACCGGGACGAGCGATATGAACATCTACGCCGGGGCGTGGGATTGCCCGATGGTGACCTACGGACCCGGGAACTCGGACCTCGATCACGCGCCCGACGAGCGGCTCCCGCTGTCGAAGTTCGACCAGTCGGTCGCGATCCTAGAGCACGTTTCACGAACGCTCAGCGAGGACTGACTACGATTTTACACGACACACAATGACGACAGATACGGACGATTCACAGCCGAGGCACTTCCTCGACGTCGACGATCTCTCAGCGGAGGAACTGTTCGCGGTTCTCGACAGGGCAGCGACGTACAAACGCGCCGTCGATACCGGCGAGGACCACGCCGAGTTACCCGGGAAGACGCTGGGAATGCTTTTCCAGAAGGCAAGTACCCGCACCCGGGTCTCCTTCGAAACGGGCATGACCCAGCTGGGCGGACACGCGATCTTCCTCGGGCAAGACGACATCCAGCTCGGCCGGGGCGAGCCGCTGAAAGACACCTCGCGGGCGCTCTCGCGGTACGTCGACGTCGTGATGGCGCGGGTGTTCAAACACGAGAACGTCGAGGTACTCGCGGAGTACGCCGACGTCCCCGTGGTCAACGGCCTCACCGACGACGCCCACCCGTGCCAGACGCTCGCAGACCTCCAGACGATTCGCGAACAGTTCGGCGGCTTCGAGGGCGTCTCCGCGACCTGGATCGGCGACGGCAACAACGTCGCCCAGTCGTTCGTCCTCGGCTGTGCGATGGCGGGCGTCGACCTCACCGTCGCTACTCCGGAGGAACACGCCGTCGACGAGGCGACCATAGAGCGCGCGGCCGAACTCGGGACCGCGCCGGAGACGACGACCGACCCCGTCGAGGCTGTCGCTGGAGCCGACGTCGTCTACACCGACGTCTGGGTCAGCATGGGCCAGGAGGACGAACGCGAAATCCGCCTTCAGCAGTTCGACGGCTTTCAGGTCAACGAGGAACTGCTCTCCCACGCCGCCGATCCCGTCGTGATGCACTGTCTACCCGCCCACCGCGGCGAGGAGATCACCGACGCTGTCCTAGAGAGCGACCGGTCGATCGTCTTCGACCAGGCCGAGAACCGACTCCACGCCCAGAAAGCACTGCTGGTCTCGCTTCTCGAGGGCTTTTGACGGCGTCCATCTTCGACGACCGGGTCGACTACCGGGAGAGCGCCACGTAGGCCACGCCGAGGACGAGCCCGTAGACCACGTGTCCCACGAGACTCTGCGTGCTGACGTTCGGCACCTCGGGAGCCATCCCGAAGCCGACCGCCGACAGCCAGATCGGCATGACGACGACGGCGAGGATCGCCCAGACGACGATGCCGTAGGCGACGCCGGCACCTGCCCCCGTCGCGAGGCCGACGTCTGGTTTCTTCGCCGCGACGAGCAACGCCGCGAAGACCACGCCGAGGATCGCCCCGTGGGAGACGTGGACGATCCACCCGGCGAGTCCGCCCTCGAGGCCGTACATCGCGGGGATCGCGCTTTCGATGACGGGAGTCATCTGCATCGTCATCATGACGCCGAAGACGATTCCGCCTGCGATCCCGCCGACGACGCCCGCCTGCCATGGGACGAGGTTCGTTCCAGTCTGTACACCAGTTCGTGTGGCGGTTTCTGAAGCCATACGAGATCGGTACGACGTGGGTGTGGGTAGCACTGTCTCGGTTGTGTCCGGTCGATCCACGACCGATCGCACTCGAGCGAGCAAAGCTTCTTGCCGCCGGCAGGTCCAGTATCAGCCGATGCCGGAACCACTTCGGATCGAGGCGGGAGAACTCGATGCAGACGCGATTCTCGAGGCGATCCACGAAGGACGGCGGGTCGTCATCACGACGACGACACTGGGTGCGGAACACGAGGTGACGCTCCGTCACGACGGCTCGACGTACTACTGTGACACGCCGACCCGTCTCCACCGCCACGAAAGCGAGAGCGAGATGCGAACGTGCATCCGAAACATGGGCTACGACAGCGAGCCGACCGACGGCGCGTGATCGAGGCCCGAGCTGCCGAGCCCGTGACGTTTTGATCGATGACTCCCTACAGTGAGATATGACAGACGGTCCCAGACATCGACTCGGCGAGTTACTGGAACAGCCCGACCCTCCGTTCGAGAACGTCCTGAGTTGTGTCTTCGGGATCGAAGACCACGAGACGCGGACCTACCTCACCCTGCTTGAGTATCCCGGCAGCACGATCGAGGAACTGGCGGACGTTCTCGAACGCGATCGGAGCACGATCAACCGGACGCTCTCGACGCTGTGTGACCGGGGACTGGCACGGCGCGACCGACGGCTCCTCGACGGTGGCGGCTATGTCTACCAGTACACGGCCGTCCCGCTCTCCGAGGCGAAGGCGTTGCTCCACGACGGCCTCGACGACTGGTCCGAGACGGTCCACGGCGTCATCGACGACTTCGACGGCGAGCGCCGAATCGACCGGTAACGCGCAAACCCACCCACTTTTCCCCTTCGACTGCCTCCGCCCGGATAATGAGTCTCAGCCTGTCTGTCGAACAGCCGGAGACGCCTGCCGAGGCGACCGACGGCGTCTGGCTCGAGTGTATCGAGTGTGGCGAGACGTTCGCACCGTTCGAGGACGTCCGCTACACCTGCGACGAGTGTGACGGCCTCCTCGAGGTCCGCTACGACGAACTGCCGACGTTCGACGACTTCGACGGCGAGGGCGTCTGGCGGTACGCCGACGCGCTTCCCTTCGAGTCGGGCGTCTCGATCCAGGAGGGATCGACGCCGCTGTACGAGGTGCCACGCCTCGAGGAGTCCGTCGGCGTCGAGACGCTGCGAATCAAACACGAGGGGATGAACCCCACCGGCTCGTTCAAAGACCGCGGGATGACCGTCGGCGTCGCCGTCGCACGCGAACTCGGCGTCGACCGCCTCGCCTGCGCGTCGACGGGGAACACGAGCGCCGCCCTCGCCGCCTACGGCACGCGAGCGGACATGGAGACGCTCGTCCTCCTGCCAGCGGGGAAGGTCGCCGCGGGCAAGGTCGCCCAGGCCAGTCTCCACGGCGCGCGCATCCTCGAGGTCGACGGCAACTTCGACGCCTGTCTCGACGTCGTCCAGGATCTCGCCAGTCGTGGGGAGGCCTATCTGCTGAACTCGCTGAACCCGTTCCGACTCGAGGGCCAGAAGACGATCGGTCTCGAGATCGTCGAGGCGTTCCAGGCCGACCACGGGACGTGGCCCGACAGGATCGTCCTCCCCGTCGGCAATGCGGGCAACACGTCAGCGCTGTACAAGGCGTTCCGGGAACTCGTCCAGGCGGGCGAACTCGCGGTCGACGAGGTACCCAAACTCACGGGCGTCCAGGCCGAGGGCGCAGCGCCGATGGTCGAGGCGATCGAGAACGACGCCGACGAGGTGCGCCGCTGGGAGGACGTCGAGACTCGCGCGACGGCGATCCGGATCGGCAACCCGGTGAACGCGCCGAAGGCCCTCCCCGGCATTCGCGAGACCGGCGGGACGGCGATCGCCGTCTCCGACGAGGAGATCACCGACGCCCAGCGTGCCCTCGCGGGCGAGGGGATCGGCGTCGAACCGGCTTCCGCTGCCTCGCTCGCCGGTCTCCGGAAACTCCGCGCCGAGGGCGTCGTCGACGACGACGAGCGCGTCGTCTGTCTCACCACTGGCCACCTGCTCAAAGACCCCGACGCGGCCGCCGCCGCCGGCAACGATCCCGAACCGGTCCCGGCTGACACGGACGGCGTCCTCGAGAGCTTAGCGAGCGAGGGCTCGTCGGAGTAGCTTCGACGGCGTCCTCGAGAGTCTAGCAAGCGAGTGAGCTACATCGGCTGTAAGACCGGCGTCAGACGCGTCTGACGCCCGACTGACTGACTCTTTTCCCCGTTCGTGTGGTACCCGTGTGTGCGATGTCCGTCGAGCATCGACCTCCCGACCACCCCGCAGATGAACCGCGAGTACGCACCCAACCCACAGACGACGATGGTCGTCCCCTCGATTCGACACCCGATCGTCGCCCCTGTCGATCGTCCGCCAGATCCTCGCTCGCCGATCGCATCGAACGTGCGCACCTCCGGGCACGAATCGACGCCCTCGAACGCTCACTGGTCGAGAGTGAACGCCGCCGACAGGCCGTCGTCGATCAGTACGAACTTGCGCTCGAGGCGTATGACGATCCCTCGGCGGAGACCGACGCGAGCGGCGACGGACTGACCGCTCGAGTCAGACGACTCTGTTCGACGCTTGGCCGCTAACGGCCCACACGGGCCCGTCTCAGAGTATTTTCCGCTCATCTCTCTGCTCACTGTCGTCCCGGAAGGTATCGCTCTCCGGTATGTTATTTTCTACACTCAACAGTAATATTTTAATAGAATTACAGATTTTAAGACAGATGAGGAAGGCAGCAATCACCAATGGTGGACACCAACGAAGACGTTGTCTGTCCGGAGTGCGGTGGTCGACTGCGGGAGACGTCGACAGAGACGATCTGTGAGGAGTGTGGCCTCGTCCTCGCGGAAGACGCGATCGATCACGGACCGGAGTGGCGGTCGTTCGACGATGACGACACCGACCGACGACGAACCGGTGCGCCGCTGACTCGCTCGCGCCACGACCGCGGGCTCTCGACCGAGATTGGCTACGGATCGCAGACCCGACTGACCGGTCGAAAACGCCGGCAAATCGCGAGGATGCGCCGGGAACACAACCGGGCTCGAATCTCGTCGAAAGCCGACTCGAACCAGGTGTACGGGTTCACCGAGATCGGTCGAATCGTCACCAGGCTCTCGTTGCCGATGGACACCAAAGATCAGGCCTGTACGCTGTTCAAATCCGCTCAATCGGAGGGACTGCTACAGGGGCGATCACTCGAGGGATTTGCCGCGGCTTCGATCTACGCGACGTGTCGGACGCTCTCGATCGCCCGGACGATCGACGAAATCGTCGACGTCGCTCGTGCCGACGAAGGCGAACTCAAAGCGGCGTACGACGCGCTCAACCGTGACCTCGGATTGCCAACCGGCCCGATCGATCCGACCGAATACCTCGCCCGATACGCGTCGAAGCTCGACCTCGACACGGCAGTCGAGCGGCGCGCTCGCGAATACGTCTCGAGGCTCCTCGAGGCAGGATTGATCAGTGGCCGGAATCCAAGCGGCGTCGCGGCGGCCTGTCTTTACGCCGCCGCCTGCGAACGCGACGGTGAACTCGTTACGCAGACGGACGTGGCGAACGTCGCCGGTGTCGCCGCCGTCACGATCCGATCGACCGTTACCGATCTCCGCAAGATCGCCTGACTCGCCGTTCTTCCCGCTCGAGCGTTCGGGCGAGCGAACTGATTCGATCGACGGCAACGCTCTCTGACGAGATTTCGTCGATCGGACGACCGATCGACTGTGCAGCTTGCACCGCGGGCTCTTTGGGGATCTCCGTCACTGGCACGCCGAGTGCGCGCTCGACAATCTCAACCTGTCGATCCGGATCAGAGATCCGGTTGAGGACGGCACCACCGACCGGCGTCTCGAGTTTGCGTGCGAGATGCCTCGTCTTGACGGCGTCGGCTAGTGCTGCGTCGTCGGATGTCGTCACCAGTATCGCGACGTCCGCACTGTGCAACTGGACGCCGACGTCGCTGGCCAGACCGGCTGGACCGTCGACGACGACGTGTTCGAACTCGCGAGCCACCGTCTCGACCACCTGGCCGAACGTGGTCAGGTCCGCTGCCCGAGCACCGGCGAGCGACCGGCCACACGGCAGCATCTCGACAGGACCGACCTGCTGGACCGCCTCGAGCGGTGCTGCGCGGCCCGCCAGCACGTCGTGGAGGTCCGGTCCGCGCCCGCGTGGAAGATCGGCCATCGCGAGGTCGCCGTCGACGACGACCGCCTCGAGCTGGTGGCCGAGATTCAACGCGATCGTCGACTTGCCGACGCCACCCTTTCCACCGGTTACGGCGACGATCATGCGCGCTCTGTAACCCTCCGTCGTGGCGTCCACTGCTCGAGCGTCGAGAGGATCGTCCGCGCGCAGATCCGGCGATTGCCGTCGGTCGCACGCTCGAGTTCAACGAGTTCGACGGGCGGATCGACGGCCGCTGCAGGACTCGCAAAGCCGATGCCGCGGCGTCTCCCCGCCTCGACCGTTCCGTCCCACGTTCGTCCCGTCCACTCGCGATTGACGATTCCGTTTCGTCGCGGTGGCCAGACCGGCCCGGAGAGCGTGCTCTCGAGTCGAATCCGCTGGGGCGTCGTTCGTTCGTTCCGGACGACCACGGTGACGAAGGTCACTCCGTGGCGCCGGTCGACCGTCGTCTCGAGTTCGACCATAGCCGTCTTCGCCGCGTTTCGGAACTTAAACCTCGGCACCGCCGCCACTGCACAGAAAACCAGCTGCAGGAGGTCCGCGTTCGGCCGTCGACAGGCTAGTCGGTCGAGGTCAGTCGATGATCGTCCGTTTCGCCATCGTCGGTCGTGCCGTCGGACTCCCCGTCGCCGTCGATCGTCACCTCCCGTTCGTCCATCTCGGCCGGCATCGGATGATCCGTCCCCGTCGCGAACTTCGGATACGGCGTGCTCTCGTGGTCGCGGGCTTCGAAGGCAGTAGCTGCCTCGTACGCACGCCGATATCGTTCTCGTGACTCGTCGACCGCAACCGTCCGCTGGATCGAGACCGCCGTCCCGTGTTTGATCTGGAGTCGAAACGCGAGAAACGCGCCGAGTTCGGTCCCCTCGAACAGCACGGCGCGACCGAACCGACGGGCGACCGCTCTCTCGTAAGCGTTACAGATATTTCGGAGCGTCTGCCGTGCCTCCGGTGTATCGGCGACGACGAGGAACGTCCCCTTGAGACCGTTCGACATCTATAGTTATTACTATCGGCCAATATGTGAAATTCTTTACCATATTGGCTGATATTACTGTTCCATACTGTGATCTGTCGCTCGAGTCACGTCGTTCGGAGGTTGTCCGTGCTCGGCTCGTAGACCTCCCCTTTCTGTTTGAGCTTCTCGATTTCGTGTTCGGCCTTCTGGCGATCCATGCCGATCTCGTCGGCACGATCCAGGACGACGTCGACCGGCGCACCGTCGTCGTACTCCTCCTCGACGTCGCTGATCAGCTGTTTGATGTTCTTGATTCGGTCGCGCTGGGACTTCGAGGTCCCCGCCTCGACGATGTCGGCGTCGAACTCGCCCGTTTCTGGGTCGACGCCGATGTCCTGGAGACACGAGCGGACGATCTCGATCACCCGTTCTGCGTCCTCGAGCTCGACCGTATCCGACAGCCGGACGCGGGCACTGGCCTCCGAGAGCCGAACCAGCGCCTCGAGTTTCCGGGCCGTCACCGGCACCGCCGAATCCTCGTCGGTGCCTTTCGAGCGCAGATCGACGTAGAAGTCCCTGATCGCGTTCCGGGCCTCCTCGGTCATCCGCGGGTGACAGTTCTGTTTCGCGTAGGCGATGTACTTGCGCAGAAGTTCGGCGTCGATCTCCGGATCGACCGTCGCGGTCATCTCCTCGATCTCGTCGGCGCTCACCTCGAGGGAGGTCATCTCCTCGCGCTGGGTCGTCAACTCGCCGGCGTAGTTGGTCGTGATGATGTGCTCTGCGAGGTTCCGGTCTTTCTCCTCGTCCGGCTGGTCCGTGACGGTGAAGATCAGGTCGAACCGGGAGATCAGCGCCGGCTCGAGGTCGATCTGCTCGCTGATCGGCTCGTAGTGGTCGAACCGGCCGTACTTGGGGTTTGCCGCACCCAGCAGCGAACACCGGGACTTGAGCGTCGCGTTGATGCCGGCCTTCGAGACCGAGATCTTCTGTTGCTCGAGGGCCTCGTGCATGGCACTGCGATCTTCCGACCTCATCTTATCGAGTTCGTCGACTGCGGCGATTCCCTGGTCGGCGAGTACGAGTGCGCCGGCCTCCAGCGTCCACTGCTGGCCGTCGCCGAAGTCGTCGCGTACCGCCGCAGCCGTGTTGTGGGTAACGATCCCGTTCGCGAGGAAGTTGTGCGTCTCGGGAACGGTGAGGTCGAACACCTCTTTTTTTCCGGTGTCGACGGCGGCGACGACCTCGTCCCAGCACAGGTCCGCCTCGACGACTTCCCGGACGATCGGTTCGACGGGTCCAAGGTCAAGTTCCGAGAGCATTCGTCGGGCTCGGGCGCGACCGGGGTCGTCTCCGCGATGGATATTCATGTAGTATTCCCCGGCAGACCCATCGACCGTTGCGAGCGCTTTGCCTACTGGTATTTTCTCACCGCGACGGACGGCGTCACCAACGATCGTCTCGAGTGCCGCCTGCTTCCGCGGACATTCGAAGCCGATCGCTTCGGCGAATCGGTCGATGTCCTTTCCGTAGCACTCGAGGTGATACTGGACGTGTTTCGATTCGATCTCTTGGCCGTTCTCGAGGACGGTGACTCCGCGCCGATCACGTTCGCGAAGGCGCGCACGAACACCGTAGGTCTCGAGCATCAACTGCACCTGCCGAGCGAACGTCTCGCTGATCGCCGAGAGGTGGATACTTGAGCCACCGTTCGTTCGCGCCGAAACCGAACCATCGGCGTCCATGAGGCCTCTGAGGAAGGCGTCTGCGTGTTCCGCCGTCGCCAGGCGCGGATCGAGTTCGAGATCGTCTTTCGGCGTTTGCATTCCGAGGTTGGCGAAGAATCGGGCGACAGTGGCGCTATGAAGACGAATACAGGGAACTTTGTCGTCCTGATACTCGATCTCGGGTCGTTTATCGAACGTCGAATCGATGATCTCGACTGCCCGCTCGAGCACCGTCTCGTCACTGTTCGAAATTCGGATGTGTCCACGATTTCCACCCCGGCGTGATACCATGATATCTCCATCACCGAAGACGAGACCGAGCAGGTAACAGAGGTCTTCGTCGAACTCCTCGGGAATCCGAACACTATCGCCGTGACGAAGCATCGCTCGCTCGACCGTCAGGTCGGACAGTTCGAGGGTCACCGCGTCGAGAACGGTTTCGAGGCGTTCGAGCGGGACGTATCGATTTTGGAGAGTGTCGTAGACGAAGTCCTCGGGGAAGCCCAGTTCACGTGCAGCCGCCCGTAACGTCCCGTATTTCTCGCAGAGTGCTCGACGGACGCGGACGATCGATTCGTCGGCTAGCCGGAGCTTTTCGTTCGTGAATTCGAGGTAGTCCATAACCGGCGGTGTCGATCGCTCGACGTCACCGTAGTTCGGAACGGCGACGTAATCGCCCGGTTCGATCTCGGAAACACGCTTCCACTCGAGCCCGGATTCGTCACAGGTCAGAACCGGCGTATTCAGTGACGTCTCGAGTTCCTTTCCACGTGCCGTTTCGATGCGCCGACACTGTTTTCGGGGCATTCGCCAGACGTGTGACGTTTCACGCGTCTCGAGGTTACCGGCATCGCGGTCGAACGTGTACAGTCCGATCTCGTCGCTGACGGCGGTCTCTTCCTCAACCGGGTCGGGGAGGGAGTCGGTCACAACGTCTCGAATCCGCTCGAGTCCGTTCTCTGTATGAACTAGCGTATCGCCGGTGACACAGAGGCCTGCCGAAGAAGACCCCTTCCCAGAAGTATAGACGGAGCGGGGAGCGATATTCTGGATGTATCCTAGCATCTGTGATTTCCCGGTACCAGGATCCCCGATCAGGAGCATGTGCAGGTCTCCGCGAATCCTCGAGCCGTCGGGCAACTGCTTGGTCACGCCCGAGAACAGTTGCAGCATCATCGCGAGTTTCTCCTGGTCGTAGCCGTAGATCGAGGGAGCGATGGAGGCGACCATCTTCTCGTAGATGTCCTCGGAACTCGAGAGGCGGACGATCTGCTCTTTGTCGGCGTCGGTGATGTCCATGTCCTCGAACTGCTCTTCGTCGACGTCGACCGAGACGCCCTCCATGTAGAAATCGAAGATCGGCGACTTCTCTTGCTGGTTGCCCTGCTGCTCGAGTCGCAACACGCCGGTCGCGGAGACGTGGTCGCCCGGCGTCACCTCGCCGGTGATGTCGTCTTCGACGTGGACGTCGATCGCCTGGGGGGTTTCGCCGCCCCGGAGGCCTTCGGGGCTCTCCTGGATGCGGAGTTTCTGGGCGTCGACGAACTCCGACTGGTCGAAGTTCACCCGGAACGGTCCCTGCCGTTCACAGCCCTGACACTCGTGGGGTTCCTGGAAGTCGCCCGTCGACTGCGGGACGCGGTTGAGCGTACCACAGAGCTGACACTCGAAGGCCGCCTCTTCGATCTTCGGGCGGACGTCGGTCGCCTTGCGGACGATGCCACGCACCTGGACGAGCTTGTTCATGTGTCGGGCGCGGATGTCGCGGATCTCGGGCGACTCCGTGTCCGCCAGGTTCCGCACGCGAACGTGTGCCTGACCGAGACTCACGTCGATCGGCAGGTCGTACAGCCGCAGCGCCTCCTCGGCGTAGCGCTGGAGCTGTTCGGGCTGGTTGATGTAGTCGTCTGCCAGATCGGGATCGAACCGATAGAGGTCCTGCCAGTCGACGTAGAGCGAACGCTGTTCGTTCGGATACCGCTGCGCAAGCTGTTTGACCTCGCTGTCGTAGTAGTTCCGGAAGAACTGCTCGAACGCGTCGACGAGTTCGGAGTTTCCCGCTTGCGCCATTGCACTGGCCTAGGGTCGCCACCGGCTATAAAAGGTCGTATACCGTCCCGAAAGTGATCGTGGCGTCGCTTTCGATGCCCCCGGTCGCGACGAGTCGCCGACGAGTTCGATCGGTCGACTGTCGCCACGACCGACCCTTAACAGCGATCGTTTTGCCCGTGCGCGGTCTACGTGGGGCGATGATCTCGCGCCGTCTTACGCCCCGATACCGGTCACGCACTGACCTCACCGAACAGGTCGAAACGCTCCAGCTTCGCCTCGAACAACTCGAGCGAACGCTGTCCGCGATCGCCACCGACGCCGCCAACGTCTCGGTCGCGGGACCCTGTACGAAATGCCAGCGGAGTCTGCTGTTGATGCGCGATGGGGTCCTCGAGTGTCCAGCCTGCGGATACCGTCGCCCGCTGTAGATCGCCGGTACGCCACGTCCGACGTGGTTGTTCGTCTCTTTCAACCGCTGCAATTTGGGGAAACAGTCAACACTCGGGTCGTCGCAGATGTACCTGGCCAGCACTCACTGGCTGACAGGAACTGGGAGTGGCGGCGCCGATCGATTTTCTTGCGCTGCTCGGACGGCGGATCGTGACCGCCCGCGTACTCACTGCTCGAGTGTGATCGAGGTGGGCCCTTGTTCGACAGCGTCGATGCGACCCCGTCAGACGGAGCGACAGAGCAGTTGAACAGGATTCGACTTCTCGCTACGTGCTGGATCTGTAAATCGGTTCTCACGTCGAGTTTGGCAAATACAACAAGGTATATGGTCATCGACGGAGTTGTATGCGTGTGCCTGTCAACGTCGAGTGCACGTCCTGTGGGCTCGTTCTTCTCGGCTTCGAGAGCGGCGATCCGAGGCCAGTCGGCAAAGACGAGTGCCCCCGGTGTCAGACGGTGGAGTTCGTTCTCGCCGACTGACCGCGGTACAGAACGATACGAGCGGCCCAGGTGAGAGACTGTCCGCTCACGGGCCGCGGTCGCACTTTCTGGCTTCCTCAGTGGGTGAATTGTCCCTTCTGGACGGGTGTACCGTCTCTCGACTGAAACCCAGCTACAGTTGTCGAGGTCGGTCGACGTCGGTGCAGATGCCTATCACCAATACTTATGTCCATAACTGTCGAAATGGAAACGTCCGGGTTGAAGACGGTAGGTGGTGGAAGTGTGGCTTCTTCGACCCGGACGTTCACCCGGTTCTACTACGCTGGTGATAAATCCGGTGTGTTTCTGAGTTGACAATCGCGTGGCTGTATTCGATCGGTTTCGAGTCGCGACGCCGCTGTCAAGCGATCGCTGCCAGACTCTCCTGGCCAAGCCGTCCGATCGCTCGCGACAGAATGAGTGGGACCGCCCGGATTTGAACCGGGGTCACGGGCACCCAAGGCCCGAAGTATACCAGGCTAACCCACGGTCCCGCACTCGTACTTTCGGGTGGTCCCCATAAAGGGTTTCGTTCCGTCGCGGAACGATTTTGCCTCTTCCGATCGTACATTCACCTATGGTTACTGGCCTCGAGGTCGCCCTCCTCCTGTTCGTCCTCGCCCTCTTCGTCGGTGCGACGAGGATCATCCGCACCGTAAAGCCCTTCATCGTCAACGCGGCCGTCGGACTGCTCGTCCTCTTTCTCGCCGAGGCGCTTTTCGGACTCGAGGTCGCGCTCACCGCGGTCGCCTTGCTCATCGTCGCGCTCGGCGGCGTTCCGGGCGCGGTGCTGGTCATCCTGCTGTCGGTGTTCGGCGTCGCGTTCGTTCCCTGATAATGGCTGTGGTGACTGTTTCCGATGCACCCACACGATGGTTTGCGGTCGCGTCGGTACTAACTCACAACAGTCGTTATAACGCACGAGAACCCGATTCCCGCCGATGCAGTCGTCCGGATTAGAGGTCCGCGTCCCGGAGTTCGATGTCCGCGACGAGGTCGTAGGGGTGGGCGTCCTTGCGGATGCCGTCGACCAGCGTGAACGCCTCGCCTGGCGAGAGGAAGTGTTCCGTGACGACGCGTCCCAGCGGCGTCGGTTCGAATCCGTCGATGAACTCGTACTGGAGGAGCTTTCCGACGGCGTGTTTGGTCGGCACCTCGCCGAGCATGCGGTCGTTGAGTCGCTTCGCGGCCTTGCTGCCGACCGTGACGTTCGCGAGCGTCTCCTCGACGGCGGCGTCCTCGTCGTAGCGGGTCATCACCGGCTCCATCTCGCCTTTGAGGAGTTTGAACGCGACCTCGTCTTCGGTCATCTCCATCGAGTTGTGGTACGTGCAGTCGGGTTCGACCAGCACGTACACCTTCCCCTCGTCGTGGTAGTCCGGCCGGCCCGCTCGACCGAGCATCTGGTGGAACTCCTGGACTGAGAGCCACTCGATACCCATCGCGAGCGAGTCGAAGACGACCTGGGAGGCCGGGAAGTCCACGCCCGCAGCGAGCGCCGCCGTGGTGACGACGGCCGCGAGGTCCTGGTCGGCGAACTTTCGTTCGACGGTCTTGCGTCGTCTGTGATCGAGTCCGGCGTGATACGGAGCGGCGGAGTACTCGAGTTTCCGGCTGATCTCGTGACACCGCCGCCGGGAGTTGGTGAAGATGATCGTCTGGCCCCGATACCCCTTCGAAGACTTCGTGTCGAACTCGCGTTTGACGAGTTTGTTCTCGACGCGAACCTTCTCCTGGCCGTCGGCGAAGGTGACGTGGCGTTCGATCGGCACCGGTCGTTCCTCGAACTCGATGAGCTTCGACTCGAGTGCGCCCGCGAGCTGCTCGGGGTTGCCGACGGTCGCCGAGAGGTAGATCCACTGGGAACCGCCGTAGTCGTCGCGTTTCTCGGCGCGTCGCTCGCAGGTGTACTTGAGCCGAGAGATGAGCCCGTCGAGTCGGTGGCCGCGGTCGTCCTCTTTTAAGGTGTGGACCTCGTCGATGACGACGGTGCCGATGTCGCCCATGTCCTTGCCCGTCCGGAGGGCGTGGTCGATCCCCTCGTAGGTGCCGACGATCACGTCCGCGCCGGGGTCGAATCGCTCGCCGTCGTCGTTGATCCGACTCGCGCCCACCCGGAGGGTGACGTCGACGAGGTGGCCGTACTCCTCCTGGAAGTCGCCGTACTTCTGGTTGGCGAGCGCGACGAGCGGGACGAGAAAGAGCATCTTCCCCTTCCCGTTTAATACGCGGTTGATGCCGGCCATCTCCCCTACGAGCGTCTTCCCGGTCGCGGTTGCCGACACGACGAGCTGGTCGTCGCCATCGAAGAGGCCGTTCTCGACGGAGAGGCTCTGGACGGGAAGCAGCGTCTCGAAGCGATCCTCGAGCAGGTTCTGGACCCCCGGATGGAGGTTCAGCGAGTCGACCGGCACGGGGTCGACCTCGTCGGTCGTCGCGCTGATCGTGTCGAACTTCGTCAGATCAGGGTCGAGCTGGCCTTTGAGCAGGTTGACGATCCGCTCGAGGTCCTGGACCTCGAGCATCAGCTCCTCGAGTCGCTCTTTGGCTGCGCCGGTCACCTCACCTGTGTAGGAGAGCTGTCGCTCGAGTTCCTGGCGGGCGCAGTCCCGGCAGATCCAGTCGTTGCCGTCTTTGACGGCCGTCTCGGTGGTGATCGGCGAGTACCGACCGGCGGAGGCACAGTACCGGCAGGTCCTGACGGTCTTGGCCTCGAGCTGGTAGCCGTCGAGCATCGCCGTGAGTTCCGCCCGGCCCTCTGGAGACGTCTGTTCGGAGATGCGGATGCGCTCCGCACGACGGGCGAGTTCGACGAACTCGTCGGGCTGGCGGGGTTCCTCGCTCGAGCCGCGCTTGATGCGAAACTTCGTCGGACGGGGCCCCGCCGAGGTCTCCGAGATACCGAGTTTCGCCCGGAACAGCCGCTCGCCGTCCCGCTCGACGACCACGAGGTAGTCGTCACCGATCTCGTGACAGAACAGCGTCTCGACGTCCTGGACCTGCTGTGACACTGGTATCTCGTAGTGGGTTGGCCTACTTGAGCGGTTCGGACTCGGCCGTGTGCGGCCCCGCTCTGCGCTCACTCCTCGACGGGGTAGTGTGGCACGACGGTCGGGCCGTCCTCGCCGTACCCGACGGTGGCGACGACGCCGAAGACCTCCTCGAGGAGGTCGGCGGTCACGACTTCGTCCGGCGGGCCCCAGTCGTAGACGGAGCCGTCTTTGAGCGCCACGAGATTGTCGGCGTAGCGAGCCGCCTGTGCGACGTCGTGGAGGACGATGCCGACGGTGACGTCGCGTTCAGTCGTAAGCGTCTCGACGACCTCGAGCACCCGGAGCTGATGGTGCTCGTCGGTTCGTCTTCGCGCTCCCTGCCGCTGACACAGCCGGCTACAGCGCCGAGTACAGTGGTCGTTCCAGCGAGAACGGCACGTCGCGTCGGTTCGTCGGTGTGCATGCGGTTTAGGCTAGCCTAATAGTTGAAAAGTACACTGATTTAGGCTGACCTAACTACCGGCAGACGGTCACTCGAGCAGTTCGATCTCGTCGTCGCCGTGGGGGACGGCACAGATGAACGCGCCGTCCTCGTCGCCCTCGTTGCGGTACCAGTGGACGGTGCCGGCGGGGATCAGAAGCGAGTCGCCCGCGCTCACCTCGTACTCCTCGTCTTCGAGCCCGACGACGTACTTGCCGGCGAGGACGTACTGTTCGTGTTCGACCTCGTTCGTGTGCTTTGGCACCTCCGCGCCGGCCTCGAGCGTGAACCGTCGAATCGCGAAGTTCGGTGCGCCGTGTTCGTCGGCGATCAGGACTCCCTTGGTCAGTCCGTCGGCAGCGTCGACGGACTCGTACTCGATTTCGTCGCTGTCGCGAATCAGCGGTTCGGGATCGGACATACCCTCGAGTGGGCGCCGTGGTCACAAAACCTCTCGGTGTCGACGGACGCGTCGCTCACGAGTGTAAAATACTGTTCTGAAGTGTCGATACTACCGCGAATTCGCCTTACAGGCGCTCGACGTTCGTCGCGCGCGGGCCCTTGGGGGCCTGCTCGATGTCGAACTCGAGCTCCTGTCCTTCTTCGAGATCCGGGCCGCCGATGTCTTCCATGTGGAAGAACACGTCGTCGTCCGCGTCCTCAGTCGAGATGAATCCGTAGCCGCCAGTGTCGTTGAAGAAATCAACGGTTCCTTTCGCCATTGCTTCTAAAGGGAATAGCCGACCACTGATAACCCTTCCGACTCGCCACAGATTTCGAACTCGGCGGCCTCAATCCTTCTATCCCGTCTTGGTGCCGTTTACGCACCGTCACCGTCCTGCAACCGGTGTACCGACATCGAGATGAAGTACACGAACATGAACAGGAGAAAGCCCACGACGAGCCCCGCCAGTTCGCGCGTGCCGACGCCGTCCGGGTTCGTCACCACGAGCACCGCGAGCCCGGCGACGAACACCCCGAACGTGAAAACGCCGATGGCGTAGTAGAACCCGACGTCGGACTCGAGGAACTCGCGCATGCGACTGCCTTCGAGTGCAAGTCGCAAAACCCTACCGCCCGTCTTAGTCGGTTAAGCCGTACCCGATCTTGAACAGGTAGACGTCGACCGCGAGGACGGCGGCGGTGAGCGCCGTGAGGATGCCGAGTGAGAGGACCGGAGCCACCTCGGCGTACGCCGGCGGAGCGAGCTTGAGGAAGTCGGAGTACCCCAGGAGGCCGTACCGGACGCTGTCGACCATGTAGACCATCGGGTTCAACAGGGAGACGTACCGCCAGATCGGGGCGAGGATCTCGAGGGAGTAAAACACCGCACCGAAGAACACCAGCGGCCGGAGGATGAACTGGCTCATGACGGTGAGGTCGTCGAAGTCCCGGGCCACGAGCCCGCCGATGATCCCGAACCCGGCGAAGAGTGCGGCGATGACGACCATCGTCGCCACGAGAAACACCGCGTGCTCGACGCTGATGGGGACGAACGCGCGTCCGACGATGGCGATGATGAGGCCGACGATCAACCCCCGGACGGCGCTTGCGGCCACGTAGGCGACGACCATCTCGAGGTACGACAGCGGCGAAGTGAGCGTCTCGTGGATGTACTCGTTCCACCGTCCGTGGAAGATGGAGAACGAGGCGTTCTCGAAGGCGTTCGAGATCGTCCCGAGGACGATCAGCCCGGGGAGGATGAACAGAATGTAGTCGAAGCCGGCGATCTGGTCGATCCGGCCGCCGAGGACGACGCCGAAGACGGCGAAGTAGAGCACGTTCGTGATCGCCGGCGGCATGAACGTGTTCTTCGGCCGGCGGACGAATCGCAGTACTTCGCGGCGAAACAGCGCGCGAGAGCCGACGGACCACATCAGGCGACCCCCTCCACGCGCTCGCGTTCCTCGTCGTCGGACTCGCTGGCCGACGACCGCGTCACCGTCCGATCCTCCCGTTTCGTCAGGTCGACGAAGATCTCCTCGAGCGAGGTGCGCGAGATTTCGAGGTCGACCACCTCGTAGCCCGCCGCCTCGATGTCGTTGAGCAGTCGCGGCGTCGCCCGACCGCCGTCGTCGACTCTGACCTCGAGGTGGTCGCCCGAGAGGGTCGCCTCGTGTGCGTACGAGCCCAGGTCCGGCGTGGTCGTCGGCGTCGGCTCGAGACCGAGGTGGATCGTGTCGGTTCCCCGTTCTTTCAGCTCCTCGGGCGTCGCGACCGTCACCTTTTGCCCTTCGTTCATGATCGCCACGCGATCACACAGCCGTTCGGCCTCCTCGATGTAGTGGGTCGTCAGCAGGATCGTCGTCCCCTCCTCGTTGAGTTCGGTGACGAGCTCCCAGAGGTCGTGGCGGAGCTGGACGTCGACGCCCGCCGTCGGCTCGTCCAAGATCAGCAGATCGGGCTCGGTCACGAGCGCGCGGGCGAGTAGCAGCCGGCGTTTCATCCCGCCCGAGAGCCAGTCGAAGCGCTCGTTGCGTTTGTCGTAGATGCCGACACGCCTGAGGGCGTCGTCGGCCCGCCGTGCGGCTTCGTCCTTCGACACGCCGTGGTAGCCGGCCTTGTGCATCAACACCTCTCGAATCGGGAAGAACCGGTCGACGTTGAACTCCTGTGGCGCGAGCCCGATCGCGTCTCTGGCCTGCTGGTACTCCGACTCGACGTCGTGACCGAACACGCGCGCCTCGCCGCCGGTCTTGCGGACCAGCCCGACGAGGGTGTTGATGAACGTCGTCTTGCCCGCCCCGTTCGGGCCGAGCAAGCCGAAGAACTCTCCCTCTTCGACGGTCAGCGACAGCCCCGAAAGCGCACGAAGCTCGCCGTACTCCTTGACGAGGTCTTCCGTCTCGATGGCTGGTGGCATTCACCTCTGCTCGGCCACGGCGGCGGTTAAGCATGTTGAACTGTGCTTCTGTTCGCCGACCGGGAACCGACTCGAGTCGCGACTCGGGGTGTCACGCTGGTCTGGCCAATTCCAGCCGGTGCCGCAGGCCAAAGACTACCTCCGTGCTCTCCCTATGCTATCCCATGCCAACAGTCAGGTTTCGCGACCGCGAGATCGAGTGCGAGACCGGCCGTATCCTCCGCGACGTCTTGCTCGAGGCCGACGAATCGCCGCACAACGGCTGGGCACAGCAGTTCAATTGCCGTGGACACGGTACCTGCGGGACGTGTGCGGTGGCCGTCGACGGCGAGGTGAGCAACCGGAACGCTACCGAGCGACGACGACTCTCCGTTCCGCCCCACGACCTCGAGGACGGACTGCGGCTGGCCTGCCAGACCCGCGTGCAAGGCGACGTCACCGTGACCAAATACGGCGGATTCTGGGGCCAGCACGTCGACAGGGAGGCTGGTGACGACTGACGTCAGGGTCACGCCCTCGAGCAAGCGCGACGTTTCTGTTCGCTTCACCGAGAATTTTATGCTACCAACTCACAACATATGACTGGTGTTTCAGTTCACGTATCCCGGCGGCCACGCCGGCTTTCTCGTCGTGGCGACCTGCACGCACGCGCTCGTCGGGTACACGCTCGGCTCGTATCTGTTCGATCGGGGGCGAGCGGGATTGCTCGCTGCCGTCGTCGCCGACGTGGATCTGCTGATTCCGGCGGCGTGGGGACTGCCGCTGGCTCACCGGGGGATCACCCACTCGGCACTCGCCGTCGCGGTCGCCGTCGCCGTTGCGGCCCGTCGAGACCGACCGACTGCCGGTGCCGTCGGTGTCGGTTACGCCTCTCAGCTACTCATCGACGCCACGACGCCGATGGGGATCCCGCTCGCGTACCCGCTCTCGTCTACGTTCGTCGGCGTCACGCTCCACGGACACTCACCGGAAGCGACGGCACTGCTGTGGCTCTGCTGTCTTGGCGTGCTCTTCTATCGCCGTGCCGCTCGCTCGGATCGCGCCGTCGCCCTCGAAACGCGATGACCGCGCGGTTTCTGGCCGCCGCTCGAGCAGTCCGAATCGGTGCATCGTCGACGGTCAGATATAGAGCAGCTGACACTGCCGGCCAAAACGGTTGATACGGTCTGCTGTACCGATTCCCGGTGCAACCGCAGGGTGGTCGCGGTTGCACAGGAACTGACGTACAGTAGTCCGTACGGACATCGATCACACTCGAGACGCTCTCGGCTCTCCTCGCACCGGGCGCGGTGAGATCTCTGTTCGAGCGAGCGTCGATTCCGATCGCCGTCTCACGATGGAGCGCGTACCAACCGTCAGTGACTGCAGGTATCGCGTCGATCGTCGAGCGACTCGAGGTCGGTTCGAGAGCCACACACGGGACAGGCGAGTTCTCCCTTGACGTCGGTGGTCGCCTCGCTTCTGGGGAACGTCGCCCCGCACGCACCACACCGGGTGGTCACGCGCTCGCACTGGGGGCGTGCGGGAATCCCCCGGACGATGCTGCTCCCACAGACTGGACACGAGAGGACGTTCTGGACGTCGGTGGTCGCCTCGCTCCGGGGGAACGTCGCCCCGCACTCGATGCATTTCGCGTTTATCGCCTCCATGGGTGTGGTAACAATACACACAAACATATTTCACTCTGCCGCTCGCCCCACCTCGCCACACATCCGAGGCCGAGAGCGATTCTCTCCTCGCACACCTCGTTCAAGGTCACGCGTTTAGTCGGTTCGAGCAAAAGACCCCGTATGGAGGACGACCGGCTCGGTGGACTGTTCGACGAGACGCACCTGAACGCGGCGTTCGGATGGGTCGTCGCCTTCGTACTCTGTACACTGGCGGCCGCACACGTTCTCGGGGGATCGTACCGCTGGTTCGTCTTCACCGGACTGGCGGTCGCGATCGTTCTCGCCCCAGCGGTTGCGCTTCGCGATCCGCTCGTGATGCCGTCCTGGGAACTGCTGGTACTCGTCTCGATTCCCATCGTCGACGCGACCGCGTTCGACCAGTCGTTTCTGACCACGATCGCCGTCTACGTCGCCGTCGCCGCAGTCGCGCTCGTCGTCGCCGTCGAGATTCACCACTTCACGCGGGTTCGGATGAGCCACTCGTTCGCGATCTCGCTGGTCGTGATCACGACGCTCGCTGTTGCTGCAGTGTGGAACGTCGCCCAGTGGGTCTCCGACGTCGCGTTTGGGACGGCGTACATCCTGGATGGGCGCTCGCAGGACGCGGCCAACCGCGCGATGATGATCGACTTTGTCTACGCGACGATCGCCGGATTCTTCGCTGGCGTCGTCTTCGACCGGTACTTCCGTGCACGATCGACCGGCGTGACCGAGCAGACGTCCGTTCCGATCGAACCCTCGCCTGACGACGAGGCAGATCCGGCACCGACGCTGATTCGCGACCGGCTGGACGTGTCCGACCGGACTGTCACGCGACTCACGCGTGCGATGCAACTCGCCCTCGGCGTACTGTTGTGCTACGGACTCGTCGTCCGCGACCTGACGACGATCGTCAACGCCAGCATCGCACTCGCGATCACGTTTTTCCCTGCCTTCCTCGAGCGCGACTACCGGCTGCCACTCGAACCGGGACTGGTCTTCTGGCTCACGGCAGCGGCTTTCCTCCACACGCTCGGCTCGGCTGGACTGTACGACTTCGTCGGCGTATGGGACAACGTGACCCACGCACTCTCCGCGTCGATCGTCGCCGCCGGAGGGTACGCCGTCGTCCGTGCCATCGACCTCCACACCGACGACGTGTACCTCCCGCCGAAGATGCTGTTCGCGTTCATCCTGCTTTTCGTGCTGGCGTTCGGCGTCGTCTGGGAACTCCTCGAGTTCGCCATCGACGGCGGTGCACGGCGACTCGGTCTCGAGGCCGTCCTCGCCCAGCACGGCGTCGACGACACGATCTCCGACCTCGTCTTCGATCTCGCCGGCGCGGCCGTCGCCGCGAGCCTGGGCTCGTTTTACCTCACCGATGTCGCCCACCGTCTCGCGGATCGGTTCGACGGCTAACCCTGTCGACCTCGAGTCGAGCCGTCCTCGTCTCTTCTCGAGTACCTGTCTCTCTACAAAAATTAGAAAAATTTAAACTATTATTGTCTACACAGTGTGCTATGGAAAGATACCCGAAACCAGATGTTGACGACGTCGCAGGTGTTCTCGACCGACGCGCAGAAGCATTGCTCATCGACGGCCTCCTCGTGAGCGTCGTCGTCGGGGCACTCGGCTACGTAGCGGGTACCGTCCTCTCCGAGAGCGCACTCGGCGGTTTGGGGGGGCTGCTCGTCGCCCTGCAGTTTGGCGCACCCCTTGGCTTGCTGCTCTATCAGACCGGTCTCGAGGGATACTACGGCCAGACGATCGGCAAACGTCTCCGGGGCCTCGTCGTCGTCAGAGAAGACGGCTCGAGGTGTACGTGGGGTGCCGCTGTCGTGCGGAATCTCCTCCGGGTGATCGACGTGCTCCCCATTTTCTACCTCGTCGGGATCGTTTCGGCCTACGTCTCGTCGAATCACCAGCGACTCGGCGACCTCGTGGGGAAGACGCTCGTCGTCCACACCGAGTGATCGCTCTCTGGAGCGCCGTCGACCCGTCACCGACCGGTGACGCGCTCGGCCCTCGTGAAGTTCTATCGCTCGAAAAAATACTCGCAGCAGAAGTATCGTCCCGAATACCGTATCCTCTGCTTACGAAGTTGTTCGCGGAGAATATGCCGCCTCCCGGATTTGAACCTCGCCGAGACGGTTCTGCTCGGTCGCTTCGCTCCCTGTGCGGACTGCGACTCGTCTGGTTCAAATCGCGGTCGGGTTGCATATTTACAGCTCGCGAATATGCTCGCCGCAAAAGTATGCCGCCTCCCGGATTTGAACTTCCGAAAGACTCGCTTTCGCTCGTCTTTCGACTTCCCGCTCGCTGCGCTCGCGGGAACGGGGACAGCTCGATCTTCAGTCGAGTCCGACAGCTTCCCGAGTGGAAATCGCGCGGAAAAGCCATGCCACCTCCCGGATTTGAACCGGAGGAAGACGGTCGCCTTGCTTCGCTCGGGCGCTGCGACTTCCAGGGCTCAAATCGCGATCGGGTTGCACATTTGCAACTCGCGAGTATGCTCGCCGCAAAAGTATGCCGCCTCCCGGATTTGAACCGGGGACAGCTCGATCTTCAGTCGAGTGCTCTCCCAGTCTGAGCTAAGGCGGCGCATCTTATCCTCGGTCGATGGTACAAAAAAGGATTTCGAATCCAGTTCGTCGAACCGAGCGGCCTTCGGCGAGTAAGCACTCACAACAGAATACCGGCTCCCGCATCAATTTCCCATTGATTATCTCCACGATACGTTCAGATCGTTCGAAAGTATGGTTACAGTGTGTCTGATCTTCAGATATTCAAGACACCCTTTTCCGCTCGGATCGGTAACTCCCCGTTATGGAACCCCTTACCACTAGTCAGGAGCCCAGAGAACTGACGGCGGATACGATCCTCGAGCTCCTCGCGAACCGTCGTCGACGATACCTCCTCTACGCCCTTCGGGAGTACGACGAGCCTATCGAACTCTCGAAGCTCGCCGAGCAGGTCGCTGGCTGGGAACACGACGTTCCCCCGGATGAAGTCGCCAAAAACGAGTACAAGAGCGTCTACGTCTCGTCCGTCCAGTGCCACGTCCCGAAACTCGCCGACTCGGGCGTCGTCGACCACGACGAGAGCAACCACACGGTCGTCCTCAGCGACAACTTCGAACAGTTGCAGCCGTACCTTCAGCTCGTGATGCTCGACGAACCACAGAACTCGACGCTCCACACCGCGCTCCAGAACAGCTCGAGCGACGGTCTCATCCGCCAGATCCGCGAGAACGTCGCCCGCCTCAAGCCCTGACTACTGCCGACGAGCACTGGCTAGTGGTTTCTTAGTGTCGACTACTTTTCAACTCCTCCACCCGGACGAGTGGTGACTCCGAGTGTCGACAGCTCAGAGCGTGGCGGACTCGAGGCGGGCCGAACGACGCCGATGTGCTGGCGTCGCTTTCGGATCGCCGCGACCGACCCGTGTCGACTCGATTTCCTCTCGTCGTTGCTCTGCCGTCAGAAAGAAGCGATTGGGCAGATCCGTAATCGATCTCTCCCGTGAACAGCCCGTGCTCGACTCGAGTTGGATCGATCTGCCTCGAGCTGTGCCCGTGCCACGGTACCTTGCTCGCGACAGCAATAGCAGGCTTGGGTGGGTTCGAACTACGCGAAGACGGTCGCTCTCGCGTTCGCTCGAGCGCTGCGTCTTCTCTTGTTCGAACCGCCACTCGCATTATACACCTGCTGCTCGCGGACTTGCTCGCAGCAGGAGTAGTGGGCTCGGGCGGGTTCGAACTACGCCGAGACGTGCTCGCGTCGCTGCGCGCGTCTCCTCTAGTTCGAACCGCCGCTCGCATACATTTCTCTGGCTCACTAATTGTTCGCCAGAGAAATGGGCTCGGGCGGGTTCGAACCACCGACCTCGGCCTTGTAAAGGCCGCGTCATGACCAGCTAGACCACGAGCCCGCATTCGAACGAAGACGGTCCGTCCGAATAACCTTTACCTTCTCGCCTCGCACCGTCGTGCGAATGGACGTCAAGCGCGCGTGGTCTGCTCTCTCGGTCGTGGTTGTCGTCGTTCTGGTGGCGTTTCTTCTCGTTCAGTTCGGTTATCTTCCGGCTCCGTGGGGGGAAGACCGTGCGGAGGTTCGGGTCGTCGGTGACGACGGGACGACGAAAGCGGTCGTCGACGCCGACGTCGCCGACACCTGGGGCGAACGCCACACCGGTCTGAGCGAGCACGACTCGCTCGCCGACGGCGAGGGGATGCTGTTCGTCCACTCGAGCGAGGGCGACCGCCGCTATGTCATGCGCGAGATGGACTTCGACATCGACATCCTGTTTATCGGAGCCGACGGCGAGATCACGACGATTCGCCACGCCCGCGCGCCGGGGCCCGACGAGGACGGCGAGGACCTCGAGTACACCGGACGCGGGAAGTGGGTGCTCGAGGTGCCTCGAGGCTACGTCGACGAGACCGGTATCGAGGTCGGCGACGAGGTGCAGATCTCCTACGAGTGATCGTTCGCCGCTCGAATCCGGCTCCCGTTCCGATGTCGATGACGGTCCGCCTCGAGATAGTATTTCGATTCGTAGGTAACGCTTATTGGTGCCGCTCCACTCACCGGAGAGTAATGAGTAGCGTCGACTGGGAGCAAGACGATCCGTTCGAGGAGCAGCGAGCGGAGATCGAGAACCCGATGAAACGGCTGTTCCTCGCGTACGGGTGGGGATACAAGTTTCAGGCGGTCGTCGGCATCTTCGCGAGCGTCTTCGCCCGGATTCTCGATCTGCTGCCACCGATCATGCTGGCGGTCGCGATCGACGCCGTCTTCCGCGACGAGGCGACGTACGCCGAGGCGCTCCCGTTCGCGAGCGACTTCGTCGCCTCGTATGTCCCCGGGACGCAACTGGGCCAGTTCTGGCTGACGGTTGGCGTCATCGCCGGTGCCTTCTTCCTCGGCGCGGTGTTTCACTGGGTTCGCAACTGGGGGTTCAACTCCTTCGCCCAGAACATCCAGCACGACGTCCGGACCGACACGTACGACAAGATGCAGCGGCTGAACATGGACTTCTTCGCCGACAAGCAGACCGGCGAGATGATGTCTATCCTCTCGAACGACGTCAACCGACTCGAGCGCTTTCTCAACGACGGGATGAACTCGCTGTTCCGACTGGTCGTCATGGTGATCGGCATCGGTCTCATCCTCGTCGCGTACAACTGGCAACTCGCGCTCGTCGCGCTGTTGCCGGTCCCGCTGATCGCCGGGTTCACGTACCTGTTCGTCAGGATCATCCAGCCGAAGTACGCTCAAGTTCGGTCTGCCGTCGGGAAGGTCAACTCGCGACTCGAGAACAACCTCGGCGGCATCCAGGTGATCAAAGCGAGCACCACCGAGGACTACGAGTCAGACCGCGTCGAGGACGTCTCGATGGACTACTTCGACGCCAACTGGGACGCGATCGAAACCCGGATCAAGTTCTTCCCGGGACTGCGGGTCATCGCCGGCATCGGGTTCGTCGTCACGTTCGTCGTCGGCGGTCTGTGGGTGTTCCAGGGGCCACCCGGCCCGTTCACGGGCGAACTCCGGGAGGGGACGTTCGTCGCGTTCGTCCTCTACACCCAGCGCTTTATCTGGCCGATGGCCCAGTTCGGACAGATCATCAACATGTACCAGCGCGCCCGCGCCTCGAGTGCGCGTATCTTTGGCCTGATGGACGAACCCAGCCGCGTCGCCGAGGACCCGACGGCGACCGACCTCGAGATCACGGACGGTTGCGTCGAGTACGACGACGTCACCTTCGGCTACGACGACGAGGAGACGATCGTCGAGGACGTCGACTTCACGGTCGAGGGCGGCGAGACGGTCGCGCTCGTCGGCCCGACGGGAGCGGGGAAGTCGACAGTCCTGAAGCTCCTCCTCCGGATGTACGACGTCGACGAGGGTGCGATTCGAATCGACGGCCAGGACGTCCGGGACGTCACCCTCCAGAGCCTGCGCGAGGCGACGGGGTACGTCAGCCAGGACACCTTCCTGTTTTACGGCACCGTCGAGGAGAACGTCGCCTACGGCACGTTCGACGCGGATCGCGAGGACGTAATCGAGGCCGCGAAGATGGCCGAGGCACACGAGTTCATCACGAACTTGCCCGACGGCTACGACACCGAGGTCGGCGAACGCGGCGTCAAGCTCTCAGGTGGGCAGCGCCAGCGCATCTCCATCGCGCGGGCGATACTCACGGACCCGGACGTCCTGATCCTCGACGAGGCGACAAGCGACGTCGACACGGAGACGGAGATGCTCATCCAGCGTTCGATCGACGAACTCGCCGCCGACCGGACGACGTTCGCCATCGCCCACCGGCTCTCGACGATCAAAGACGCCGACACGATTCTCGTCCTCGAGGACGGGCGAATCGTCGAGCGCGGCACCCACGAGGCGTTGCTCGAGAACGACGGGCTCTACGCCCACCTCTGGGGGGTACAGGCCGGAGAGATCGACGAACTCCCCGAAGAGTTCATCGAGCGGGCGCAACGTCGCCAGGCCCGGACAGAAGTCGGTAACGACGACTGAGCTGCTTCGGTTCGCACGCGCCGCAGCGTTTCATACGGTCTGCTGTACCTCTTTTCCGCAGCGACCGCGTCCCGTCGGGCGGTCGCTGCGGGACGGACGTACAGCGGCCCGTATCAGAACGATTCCTGGTTGCGCTGTCCCTCCTGGCCAGGTGCACCCTCGTCCTGTCTGTCTTCGCCCGGCGCGGGCGGCGTCCGATCGCTGTAGTTCTTGCGACCGATCGCCTCGTCGCCGACCATGTTCATGATCGCCTGTTCGACCTCGCCGTACGTTCTGTACTCGTCTTCGTTCAGCGGCTCGATGAGTTCCTCGAGCGTCGTCGTCTCTCCGGCCAGTTCGAGCTCCTCGTCGCCGTAGGCCTCGAGCAGTTCGTCCTGGCTCGCCGGGTACTCGTGGTCTTTCAGCTTCCCGCTCAAGTCGCCCAGCTCCACGCCAAGCTCGCGGCTGTCGTCGCTCATGCTCGGGTCGAGTACGGACGCCGGGATACCGTTTGGGCCTGCCCTCGCGTGCCGTCGACACCGTCGAGGCGTCGGTTACAAGACGTAAGCGCCCGTCGAAGCCGGCATGCACCTCGAGCGAGCCACCTGGACGGACGTCGCGGACCTCGAGACGAACCTCGCGGTGCTCCCGGTCGGGAGCACGGAACAGCACGGCCCCCACGCTCCGCTGGGCACCGACGCACTGGCCGCGGAAGCCGTCGCCGAGGCAGGCGCTGACGCCTTCGACGGCGAGGTCGTCGTCGCACCGCGGATCTCCGTGGGGATCTCCGAAGAGCACCGTCAGTTCCCCGGGACGATGTGGGTCTCGCCCGACACCTTCCGGGCGTACGTCCGCGAGGCCGTCGACAGCCTCGCCGCCCACGGCCTCGACCGGGTCGTCCTCGTCAACGGCCACGGGGGTAACATCGACGCCCTTCGCGAGGTCGCAGGGACGATCACGCGCCACGACGACGCCTACGCCGTCCCGTTCACCTGGTTCGAGGCCGTCGGCGACCACTCGAGCGACATGGGCCACGGCGGCCCACTCGAGACGGCGCTCGTGCGGGCCGTCCACCCCGACCTCGTCCGTGAGGAGCGAATCGAGGACGCACGCGAGGGCGCTGCCGACGGCTGGGGCGAGTGGGTAAGCTACGCGAACCTCGCGTACGATTCGGCCGAGTTTACGGAAAACGGCGTCGTCGGCGACCCCGCCGAGGGCGACGCGGCACGCGGCGACGAACTGCTCGAGCTGGCGGCGGCGTCGCTGGCGCGGCTGCTCGAGGCAGTCGCCCAGCGAGACGTCTCGCGGCCCGACCGGCGGCCAACTGACCCGGACGAGGCCGACTAGTCGTCGCCGTCGGATTCGTCCTCGTCGTCGGGGCCGGCGCTCTCGAGCGTTCCCCGGAGTGCCGGAATCGTCGAGGTGAGGTCGCCGACCTGGTCGCTCGCCTCGGAGATGTCGCCGATGGCCTCCTCGACCGCCGCGATCTCCTCCTCGAGGTCGTCGGCATCGTCGAAGGCATCTGCGCGCTGGCCCATCGTGAACCACTTTTTCGCGTCGCGGAGGTGCGCCTCGGCGTCGCCGGCGTCGAGTGCCGTCTTCAGTCCGTTGAGCACGCCAAGCACGTTGTCTGCGTCGGTCTCCCAGACGTCGTCGGCTTCGGGGAGGGCGTTCCAGGCTTCCTCGAGCGAGGATTCGACGTCCGATCGCATCTCGCTTGCCGCTTCGCCGAACAGTTCGTCGTCGTCGAGCGCCGTCTGGCTCATGTCAGCACCTTCACGCCCCCTTCGGTTAAAAGGTAGCCCGAAAGTGAAAGTGAAAAACGGCTCTCGAGGGCGTCACTCAAGAAGATAGCGGCTGGATTTCGAAAGCCATGACGTCGGCCGTGTGGGTCGAAGCGATCTCCGAACGTTCTCCAGAATCGCCGCCGCTTCTCGGACGGATCGCTCGTCGATCGACCGGGCGTATTCAGTACGCGGTCCGGTGAAGACGAATGATTTCAGCGGCGGAGATCGTCTCCGAGCCATCGTTACTCGTCCGGGCCGCGAACCGAAACGACCTGCATCAGCGGGTACCCGTCCTCCATCGCCATCCGCGTGAGGACCTCCTGTCCCTCATACTCGACGACGATTTCGACCTCGAGGAATCGACCCGTCAACTCGGTGTAGTCGGCGGCCGCGTCCTCGAGTGCCGCCGCCAGCGCGTCGGTTTTGACGTCGACGCTGACCTCGGTACAGTGGGGCTGGTTCTCGATCGACTCCTCCATCGCCGTCTCGAGGCTCGGGGCGCTCTCCGGCGAGACGGGCGTGCCGGCGAACTGGTGGTAGAGCGATCCGAACTTGATACCCGCCTCGAAACAGGCGACTTCGGCGTCGGTCGGCGTATCGTCCATGGTCGGCGGATCGACCGCGAGTGTGATGGCCGTTGTGGTCCCACGCGCGTCGGACGGAATCGCACGTTACTTATCGCTCGTGGCTCTTCACTCCGAACGAATGGCACAGTCGGTCCTGCTCACCGGGGCTGTGGGGCGCGTCGGGGAGGCGATCCTCGCCGACCTCGGTGACGAGTACGAGTGGCGGTTGCTCGATCGCGACCCGCCGACGGGCGACCACCCGGGCGAGTTCGTCGTCGCCGACATCACCGACGACGAGGCGGTCCGCGAAGCGATGGAGGGTATCGACGCGGTGATCCACCTCGCCGGCGACCCCCGGCCGGAAGCGCCGTGGGACAGCGTCCTCACGAACAACATCGACGGCACGCAGACGGTCTTCGAGGCGGCGGTCGACGCCGGCGTCGAGAAAGTGGCCTTCGCCTCCTCGAACCACGCCGTCGGTGCGTACGAAACCGACGAGCGAACGCCCGAGATGTACCGCGCACACGACGAGTTCCGCCTCGACGGAACCGAACTTCCCCGGCCCGGCAACCTCTACGGCGTCTCGAAGGCCGCCGGGGAGACGCTCGGGCGCTACTACCACGACGAGTACGGACTCTCGGTCGTCTGCGTTCGCATCGGCAACCTCACGAAGGGACACCCGCCGATCGACTACGAGCGCGGGCAGGCGATGTGGCTCTCCTACCGCGACTGCGCGCACCTGTTCGATCGCTGCGTCAAGGCCGACTACGACTACGAGATCGTCTACGGCATCTCCGACAACGACCGGAAGTACTACTCGCTCGAGCGCGCTCGAGAGGTCCTCGACTACGACCCGCAGGACAACTCCGCCGAACACTGATCAGAACAGCCCGCTTACGTCCTCTTCTTTCGCTCTCCGTCGGTCGACGTGTCCCGAGAGGCGATCGTAGACGATCCCGCGGTCGTCGTCCTCGCGGACGAAGTCGAACAGCAACGTGATGAATCGGCTGTCGTCTCGCCCCGCCTCGAGGTCGGCCAGGGCGTACTTGCCGGCTGCCTCGACCGGCGTCGCGTCGTAGCCGAACTCCTCGGCGAGGACGCCGGCCGCGATCGCCGTCTCTGTGACCTCGAGGTCCGCGAGGCGTGGAACCTCGTCCTCGTAGCCGACGGGTTCCGGTCGCCGTCGGTCGATCACCGCTGGATCGGTGGCGAGGACCTCGAGGTACGCCTGGACGGAGGCGAGTCGAACCCCACGGTACGCGTCTGGAAGTCCCGCGAGATACTCGAGTGCGCTCTCGGCCAGGCCCACGGCACCCGTCCAGTTGCGATTGCGCGCGTGGTAGACGGCCCCCGTGTACTGGATCAGCCCGTGGAGCAGGCGCTCGTCGTCGGTGTCGGACTCGAGGGCGAGCCAGCGTGCTTCCCAGGCGTCGTGGGCGGCGTGGTAGTAGCCGTCGTTGTAGATGGCGATCCCGGCCCGGAGCGCGTCTCGCATGTGGGATCGTTCGCGCTCCGGACCGATATACTGTGGGACGTGCCGATCCGTGCGAACTCACCCGCCGACGTGAGTTCGCTCGAGGACCCGTCTCTCGAACCGCGTCGCTGGCACGTCCGATCTGGGGGCGTAGGCCGGATACTGCCGCCTCCGGCAGGGCGAGTGGACAGTGTGGTATCCGGGACGAGGCGTCGGCTCGTCCCGACCGGTTACTGGCCGCCACCGGTCGAGGCGGTACTCGACCGGACGGCGTGGTCGTACATGAGTATGATGTCGTTTCTGGTGACTCTGGTGTGGTTTGATACGTCTTACTCAGCGCTCGAAGCCGTCTTCCCAGCGGAATCGTCCGTTCCGCTGGACGACCTCGTCGTCGACCTCGAGTCGCGCGTCCTCGCTGACGTCGGTGATCAGGTCGGCGTGGACGGCCGAGTCGTTGCCCGACTCGCCGTCGGGGAGACAGGCGTCGTAGGCGCGACCGACCGCGAGGTGGACCGTCTCGCCCATCTTCTCGTCGAAGAGGATGTTGTCCGTGTAGCGGTCGATCCCGCGGTTCATCCCGACGCCCAGTTCGCCGAGTCGGCGCGCACCGGGATCGGTCTCGAGGACGTCGCCGACCACGTCCGCGCCCGTCGCGGCGTCGTAGTCGACGACCTCGCCGTCTTCGAACTCGAGGTGGACGTCCCGGACCTGCTGTCCTCGCAGGGTCATCGGCACGTCGAACAGCACCTCGCCGTCGGTCCCGTATGGCGCGGTGAAGACCTCGCCGCTGGGGAGGTTGTGCGAGTCGTACTCGACCGACGCGGCACTGTTGACCGCGGTTCGATCGTCGATCGACATCGTGAGGTCGGTCTCCGGTCCGACCAGTCGGACCTCGCTCCCCGCGTCGAGGATCGATTTCAACTTTGCCATCTCGGCCGCCAGCGACTCCCAGTCGCGGAGGATCGCGTCGTAGGCGAACTCCCGGTACTCCTCGTAGGCCATGTTCGCCTGCTGGGCGAGCGCCCGCGTCGGGTGGGCGGTCGAGACCCACCGGGTGTCGTAGCGCGCCTCGCGAATCTCCTGGCGAGCCCTGCGGTAGGCCTGGCGCGTCTCGCCCGGCACGTCGGCCGTCGCACTCGTGTTCCGCCCGCCGCCTAGCGAGAGGTAGACGTCGGCGTGCTCGAGCAACGCGAGTTCGTGGGCGGGATTCGACTCGAAGTCGCCGTCGTGGGCCTGCAGGTAGGCTCGCTGTACCTCGCCGGAGCCGTAGGTCGCGAGCAGGTTCGCACCGCGTTCACCGAGTTTTTCGGCGACGGCGACCGCGAGTTCGTGAGCGTCCGGGCCGACGGAGACGACCACGTCGTCGCCCGCCTCGACTCGAGCACTCCAGTCGATCAGTATCTCCGCGTGTTCGCGAACGCGTTCGTCCATACTTCGACGGACGCTCCGGACCGCATAAACGATCCTCGTTCCGGACGGTGACGCCGGCTTTCAGGCCGTCGCGGCGTCCTCGGTGCCGACTCCCCGCCGCGAGCGCACGAGGTAGACGATCGCGTAGACGACGGGCGTGTCGAGGACGGCGATGGCGAGTTTCAGCAGGTACTGGCCGACGATCAGCGAGAGCACGACCTCGAGTGGGAGGACGACACCGACGCCGAGAAGCGACGGCGCGACCGCGAACGCGATCGAGACGAAGATGACGGTGTCGATCGCCTGGCTGCTCGCCGTCGAGGCGACGTTTCGCAGCCAGAGATGGTCGCGGCCGGTGTACTCGCGAATGCGGTGGAAGACGATCACGTCCCAGTTCTGGCTGACGACGTACGCCAGCAGACTGCCGAGGACGACGTTCGTCGACGCACCGAGCACGTTCGCGAACGCACCGGGGTCGATGCTCGTCTCCGCTGCCGGCGCGGCGATCGTCGACCAGACGAGCGCGAGCACGACGAAGTTGAGGACGAACGCCACGTTGACGACGATCTGTGCCGCTCGTCGACCGTATAGTTCGGCGTAACAGTCGCTCGCGAGAAACGTCAGCGCGTACGCCAGCGCCGCCCCGGGGAGGACGAGGTCGGATCCGGTGATCGGAATCGAGAACGGCACCGAAAAGGCGAGCACCTTCGACGCCGTGAGCTGTGCCGTCACCAGTGCCGCGACGAACAGGCCGATGAGCGACACCTGTGGAACCGTCGGATGTGCGCCTCGAGTCTGTGTCATGAACACGACGTACTCGGGCGACGACCGTAAACGATGCTATTCGACGGTGACTTCGGTCCTCTCTTGATAATCGTTTGGTATTCTCAGCTCCCCGCTCGACCTCGAGACGTCCGCCAGTGGTGTGGAGGCCGGCGAGACGACGATCGGCACGATACACCGCTCGACGGGCCTCACACTGAGGAGTTCGGCGTCATCCGATCGAGGTGCCCCAGAACGATCTCGGCGACCACTCGATACCGATGATCAGCTACGACCGATCGACGAGCCGACCGTCGACCGCCAGCAGATGCACGACTCGTCGCCACCGGCCACACCTCTGCCACCGAACTGACACAACGTACTCGAGTCGAACATGTTCGGAGCGAACCTTTCCCCTGTGGGCGTCCTACAAAGGGGTATGGCTACCGAAGCGACTTCACGGGAGATGCTCGAGACGACGACGGTCGAGGTCCGCTGTACGGGCCACGTCCGCGACGCCGTCGGGACACCCTCGCTCGAATACACGTTCGAGGGCTCGACGCTGGGCGAGTTCCTCGAGGCCTTCTTCGACGACTACGACGTCGAGGACCTGCTCATCGCCGAGACGGAAGCCGATGCGACGGCACACGGCTGGGCACCCGTCCCCGACGAGTTACCGGGAACCTGGCGGAAGAACCCCGACGGCGAGCAGACGCGGACGTACGCCCGGGTCTGTATCAACGGCCGATTCAACGAACACGTCGACGGGTTCGCGACCGAACTCGAGGACGGCGACCGCGTCGCGTTGATCTACCCGTTCATGTTCTGCTGCTGATGTCTCGTCCCGATTCGTTCGCTCCCGGACTGACGAACCGCCGTCTCCGAGGCCGATTCGCGTGACCGACGACGATCACGCGACCCCGACAGAACACGTCGCGCTCGCCGACCTCGAGGATCGACCCCACGCACAGGTATTCGACGGCGAACCGCGCACGGTCCGGCTCGCACTCGAGGCGGGCGAGGGCGTCGCTTCCCATCGCCACCCCGACCGGCGGATCGTCCTCCACGTCCTCGAGGGCCGGCTGGCGGTGACGCTGGGCGACGACGAGCACGTCGTCGAGCGAGGCGAACTCCTGCAGTTCGACGGACGACGGTCCGTCGCGCCGGAGGCGCTCGAGGACAGCGTGGCGGTGATCGTGCTGGCTCCTCGCGTCGCGTAGCGACCCGCTCTCGAGTCGGACTACCGCTCGTCTCCCAGCCCGTCGGCGACCTCGTCGAGTCGATCGCGCACCTGCCGGGCCTCCTCGAGCGTCAACTCGACGTCGGCGTGGCCCGTCCCGTGGTCGCCCGCCATCGCGTCGACTGTGAACAGCACGCGGTCGCGTTCGCTCGCCTGCACCGAGACGTCCGCACGATCGGGATAGTCGCGCGGTCGGCCGATCTCGAGGTCGTACTCGCCGCGCGTCACGCCGATGCTCACGTAGTCGGGATGCTCGAGATCGATCGAGTCTGCCGGTTCGTCGGACATACGTAGCACCTCTCCGGCGAGTTTCTTAGTTACACGGCTCGAGGTCGATCCCGGTCTCGATCGGTGCCAGCGTGGGGCGGGCTGGGATGGCGATTATCGAAGATCGCACTGTCGACCGTCGGAACGTGTCGACGTGTTCCCCACACCGTTCGCACTCCTCGGTTCCACCGCGCCGGTTCGTGTTCGTGACTGTACTATCGGCCAGGTCTATCAGAAGCGACGAGCGCGACGAAGACAGAACCGCACGGAGAGCGCCGCCGCCAGGATACAGAACTGTCCGGACTGTGGCGCACCGAACGATCCGGAGCGAACGAGGTGCAAATACTGCGGTACGGTGCTGTAATCGGCCAACGGCCACGGCGAGACCGTCACGCCGACCACCCCGTTTCGGATACGAATTTCGCACGCAGGCGTCGACCCGAAACCAGTGACTGGTTCGGTTCCGGTTCAGACACCCCCTCGAGCGAAACAGAAATCCGGCGGCTCGAGTGGGTCAGGGTGCGATTAGCGGCCGAATTTATTTCGGCCACGAATCGACTTATTTTTGGATGGGCCATGACGGATTCGAACCACGGTCGCAGCGAAGCTGCTCCCTGATTCGAATCCGCCAGCGTTCCATTCCACACTGCTCGCTGTCGCTCGCAGGTTCCATGGGCCCTGACGGATTCGAACCATCGACCACTCGGTTATGAGCCGAGCGCTCTAACCAGACTGAGCTAAGGGCCCGTGCAAGCGAAGGAAAAACGTGCGTGATAGTTAACCCTTGCTGTCCGACTCGCTCGAGAAAAACGGCCGCTTCAGACGCCGTCTGCGCCGTTACATGACGAGCCCGAGTGCGACGAATTTTTCTTTGTCGAGTTCAGCCTCGAGTTCTTCGCGGATGTCGGCCTCGGAGGTGTCTTCCCGTTCCTGTTCTTTCGCGTCGAGTTCGGCAACGTCTTCGTAGTAGTGACACATGGTAGCACTACACACTACCCCAGGCAGCATAAATCCTGTTGTGGGTTCGTTGATGATTGTGGCTTTTCTACTCGAATCCGTTCTGGTGAGAACACCTCGAGTCGAAATGACTACTCGATCGTTCACCAGTTCGGCGAACGGTGGCCGATCGGTCGACGCCCTCTCAACTCACTCGTCGGATTCGTACTGCGAGAGCGACTGATCGGTCACGTCCGCCCGGTGACTCGTCGCCAGCCCCGCCAGGTGTGGCGCCTCGGGAACGATCAGTTTCTCGCAGGCGGTTCGACACGCGCTCTTGCTCCCCGGCAGACAGAAGACGGGCGTGTCGACGGCGATTCCCGCGGTCGCTCGAGACGCCATCGCCCGCGTGCCGACTTCCTCCCACGAGAGCGAGCGGAAGAGCTCGCCGAACCCCGGCAACTCGCGTTCGAACAGTGCCGAGGTCGCCTCGGGTGAGACGTCGTCTGCGGTGACGCCCGTTCCGCCGGTCGTCACCACGACGTCGACGTCCCGTCGAGCGACGAGGCTTCGGACTGCCGTCCGGATCGTCGCGTAGTCGTCGCGTACCAGTTCGCGGACGCGCACCTCGTGGCCGTGCGCTTCGAAGATCTCCTCGATCGTATCTCCGCCCGGATCGTCCGGATCTGCCTCCTGTGCGCGAGAACTCGAGACCGTCACGATCGCCACGTACAGCGGATCGATGACGTCGTGGCCGTGGTCGTCGGTCGAACGCCTGTCGTTCGTATCTTCAGTCGCCATGTGCCTGTCTCGTAGTCCCAGGGCGAAATACTCTCCCCCGCCACCGTCGCTCGGTTCCGCGTCAGTCGATCGTTTCCGTCTCGCGCGACGAGACCGTCATCGTCTCGCCCATCGACGTCGGCGTCGGATTCTCGAACGCACTCCAGTCGTCGGCCATCTCCGCGTCGGTGAGCAGACACTCGTCCAGCCGCGCCTCGAGTGCGTCCACCTCGAGGTCGCGTCCGATGAGCGCGAGCCGAACCTCGCGGTCGCCCCACTCGTCGTCCCACGACAGGTCGGGCTGGCTTTGCCGGTAGGTCTCCTGTTGTTGCTCCGAGAAGCTCGCGATCCACCTGCCCGTCACTTCGAGGGTGGTCTCGGTGCCAGCGTAGCTCATCGTCAGGGCCTGCCGTTCCCGGCCGGCGACCCAGCACAGTCCCTTCGCGCGTACGAGGCCGTCCGGAAGCGTGGCGAGCAGGTCCACGAACCGTTCGGGGTGGAACGGTCGGGTTCGCTGGTAGGTGTCGACGGTGATGCCGTATCGTTCCGGCGGATGTGCGTGATCGTCGGCGTGGCTGTGTTCGTATCCGGCGTCGCGGTCGTGGCCGTGACGCTCGGTCGTCGTCTCGTCGTCCTCGATCGCTCGCTTCCAGCCCGCCGACTCGCGCGCGGCGGTGAGGTCGAACCGCCCGCTCTCGAGCAACTCCGCCGGGTCGAGCCGGCCGTACTCGGTGGTGAGAATCGTCGCACGCGGCTGGAGCGTCTCGAGCAGCGCCACCACGCGATCGCGTTCGGTCTCGTCGACGAGGTCGCACTTGTTGACCACGAGCAGGTCGCAGAACTCGACTTGCTCGAGCAGCAGGTCCGCGAGCGGGCGCGTGCCGTCTTCGTCGGGTCCCTGCTGAACCGGTTCTTCGTCGCCGTCGACGAACGCGTCGTAGAACTGTCGCGCGTCGACGACGGTGACGACGGCGTCGAGGTCGTACGGGCCGGCGGCGGGCCCGCGGGCGAACTGGTGGGCGATCGGCTCGGGTTCGCCGACGCCCGATGCTTCCACGACGAGCGCGTCGAAGTCGTACTCTTTCCAGAGGGAGACGACCGATCGCGAGAGTTCCCCGCCGAGGCTACAGCAGATACAGCCGTTCTCGAGCGCGAGGACCTCCTCGCCGCTCTCGAGGTCGGTTCGGGCCTCGACGAGCGTCTCGTCGACGTTCACCGCGCCGACGTCGTTGACGACGACGGCGACGTCGCGGTCGTCCGTCTCGAGGACGTGCGTCATGAGGGTCGTCTTCCCCGCGCCGAGGCCGCCACAGAGTACGGTGACCGGAACTGCCATTTAGCTATCCACGAGCGCTGCGTTCACGTCGTTCTTCCGGTTCGAACGGATCGGGATACTGTTCCCAGTTCTCGTCGAGCTCGGCGCCGGTGAGCAGACAGTCGTCGAGTCGATCGACCAGCCTGGCTTCGTCGAATGCTCGACCGATGAAGACGAGCCGGGTCATTCGGTCGCCCCACTCGTCGTCCCAGTCGTCTTCGATACCGGGCTGGGCCGCGAAAAACTGTTCGCGCTTGGCTTCGGGCAGCGTCGCGAGCCACTGCCCCGACGGTCCTGCCCGAACCGACGTCCCTGATTTGTCGAGCCCCATCGCGACGTCTTCGCGACCTGCACTCCAGAAGAACCCCTTCGCACGGATCAGTTCGTCCGGCAGCCTGGGGAGCAATGCGGCGATCCGCTCGGGGTGAAACGGTCGTCGGCGCTCGTAGACGAACGAGGTGACGCCGTGTTCTTCTCGTGGGTCGTGGTGATGGTCGTGTTGCAGTTCGTGTTTCCAGCCTGCACTGTTCTGTGCCTCTTCGAAGTCGAACCGCCCTGTTCCCAGGATCTCGTCGGGATCGACGTTGCCGTGCTCGGTACGAACGACCGTCGCACGAGTCTGGAGGCGTTCGAGGACGGCTTCGATCTCGTCTACCGCGTCGTCCGGAACCAGGTCGCACTTGTTGAGTACGAGTACGTCACAGAACTCGATCTGATCGAGCAACACCTCTTCGGGGACACGCCCGGCGTCGGGCTCGAGTTCGCCGCTCACGAGTGCCGACCCGGCGTCGAACGACTCCCAGAAACTGTGGGCGTTTACCACCGTTACCATCGTGTCGAGGTCGTAGACGTCCGTCGGATCGAAACTCGCGTCATCGATCCCGAGCGTGAACGTCTGTGCGACCGGGATTGGCTCGGAGATGCCGGATGACTCGACCAGCAGGTAGTCGAACTCCCGGCGGTCGGCTAAGCGGCCGACCTCCTCGAGCATGTCTCCGCGAAGCCGACAGCAGATACAGCCGTTCGACAGTTCGATGATTTCCTCGCCATCGCCGAGTGCTGCCCGCCTGGCGACGTGTTCGGCGTCGACGTTCACCTCCCCCATGTCGTTGACCACGACGGCAGTCTCGAGGTCGTGGTCGGCCGTCAACACGTGATTGAGGGTGGTCGTCTTTCCCGCGCCGAGGCTTCCGCTCAGGATGGTCACTGGAATACGGTCGTCGTTCATACTCCGCAAGCCACTATGATAGCTGGCTATTTCAATACTAGTTATTACATAACTCGATCCGAAATCATAACAACACATATTATAACGAGTAGAGTGTTTAATATATGGCCGTCGTCAGCGTCTCGATGCCCGACGAATTGATCGACCGACTCGACGAGTTCGCGACCAACCACGAGTACACCGGTCGCAGCGAGGTCGTCCGCGAGGGTGTTCGCATCCTCATAACAGAGTTCGAGAACGATCGCCTCGAGCGTCGACCCCTCGCGGGCGTCGTCAGCGTCCTCTACGATTACGGGACGACCAGCGTCGAGCGACGCCTCACCCGACTTCGACACGAGCACGAAGATCACGTGGCATCGACCGCCCACAGCCACGTCGGCGACCACTGTATGGAGCTGTTCGTCATCGAAGGTGAACTCGAGGATATCTCTGCGTTCGTCGGGACCGTGCGCTCGATCGAGGACGTCCGAACCGTCGACTACACCCTGTTACCGTTGGACGCCGTCGATCGACCCGAGACGTCGTGAACCGCTGGCGGCCACGACGTTCCTCGAGAGCCAACTCGAGGAGAGGCTGCGGTCCCAGCTGTTTCCGACCCTGATCGTAATTCGGTTCGTGGAATCGAACGTGAGCCGGTATCGGCTATCATCCGTCAGAAAACGACGACAGCGACCACTCTTGGCGAAGCGGCCGGAAAGAAGCGCCGAAGCCAGGACTCGAACCTGGGACAACCTCGTTAACAGCGAGGTGCTCTACCATCTGAGCTACTTCGGCTCATCATCAAGTTGCCGCGTGTATTTGATAGGGCTTTCGTTTTCCCCGCACGGAGTTCGACACGCTTTCACGCACTGCTCGAGTACGCGCTCGTGATGACTGACGAGGACGGCGAGACGGCGAACGAGTCTCGAGGTGACGAACTGGAGCGTGTCGTCGCTCGCGTTCGCGAGCGGATCGACCCCGACGAGGAGGAGCGATCGAACCTCCGGCAGGTCGCGAACGCGCTCGTCGCTCGCGCCGAAGCGGCCGCGACCGAGCTGTGTCCCGACGCCGACGTGGTGCAGGTCGGCTCGACAGCACGCGACACCTGGATCAGCGGCGACCGCGACATCGACGTCTTCGTTCGATTCCCGCCGGACCTCGACCGCGACACTTTAGAGGAGTACGGCCTCGAGGTCGGCCACGCCACCCTCCCTGACGGTCACGAGGAGTACGCCGAACACCCCTACGTGAAAGGCACGTTCGACGGGTTCGAGGTCGACGTCGTCCCCTGCTTTCGACTCGAGTCGGCGACCGACATTCGGTCTGCCGTCGACCGCACGCCCTTCCACACCGAGTACTTACAGCGCCGCCTCGACGCCGACCTCGCCGCCGACGTCCGGCTCGCGAAGGCGTTTCTCAAGGGAATCGGCGTCTACGGGAGCGACCTTCGGACTCGGGGGTTCAGCGGCTACCTTACCGAACTGCTCGTCCTCGAGTCCGGCGGCTTTCGGCCGTTACTCGAGACCGCGGCCGACTGGCACCCGCCGGTCCGACTCGATCCGGAAGACCACGGCCGGGCGACGTTCGACGACCCGCTCGTCGTCGTCGATCCCACCGATCCGGAGCGCAACGTTGCTGCCGTCTGCTCGACCGAGAACGTCGCGCGCTTCCAGCACTACGCCCGCGACCTGCTCGACGCCCCTCGTCTCGACCGCTTCGAACCCGCAGACCGCGAACCGCTCTCTGCGACCACGCTGCGCGATCACATCGAGCGCCGCGGGACGACGCCGGTCGCGATCCGCTTTCCCGCGCCCGACCTCGTCGACGATCAGCTCTATCCCCAGCTCGACAAGTCCCTCGCGGGCGTCACGCGCGAACTCGACGACCGCGGCTTCGACGTCTTCCGCGCGGCGACGTTCGCCGACGAGACCGCCGTCCTGTTCGTCGAACTCGCCGTCGCCGAACGGCCGACGGTCGAACGCCACGGAGGGCCGCCGGTCGACGTCCGCCAGCACGCGGAGGGGTTCTACGAATCCTATGCCGGAGACGAGGACGTCTACGGTCCGTTCGTCGACGGCGACCGCTACGTCGTCGAACGCGACCGCGAGTTCGACCGCGCCCAGGACCTCCTCGAGAGCGACCGTCTGTTCGACGTCGGCCTCGGTGCGCACGTCCAGTCGGTACTCGAGGACGGGTACGACCTGCTCGTCGACGAGGACGTCGTCGCCTTGCTCGATGAGTTCGACACGGAACTCGCGGCGTACTTCGACCCGCGACCCTGACGACGCTCGGTACTCTACTCAGTACTCGAGTCCGTGTGCTTCGGCGACTTCTCCGAGAGTCTCGTCGACGTCGACGCTGACGTCGCCGTCTGGCTCGATCGGCTCTCGCCCGTCGAACGTCTCGTGGACGAGCGCGACGCTGTCGGCGAGGACTTCGAGACCGTATCCACCCTCGAGGACGAACGCGAGCGCGGCGTCGACGTCGTCCGCGAGCGTTCGAATCCTGTCGGTCATGAGTGCGTAGGCTTCCGTCGACAGGCGGATCCGGGAGATAGGATCGTGGCGGTGGGCGTCGAACCCTGCGCTGACCAGCAGGAGATCGGGATCGAACGCACCGAGGGCGGGTGCGATTACGTCGTCGAGCGCCGCCAGGTAGTCGACGTCGTCGGCTGCCGGCGGCATGGGGACGTTCATCGTCGTTCCCTCGCCGTCGCCCTCGCCAATTTCGTCGATCTCGCCGGTCCCTGGATACAGCCCGCCCTCATGAAGCGAGACGAAGAAAACGTCACCACGGTCGTAGAGGATGTCCTGCGTCCCGTTCCCGTGGTGGACGTCCCAGTCGACGATCGCGACCCGTTCGGCGTCTCGTTCGTCGATGGCGTACTGGGTCGCGACCGCGACGTTGTTGACGAAGCAAAAGCCCATCGCGTCGTCGAACACCGCGTGGTGGCCCGGCGGTCGACCCAGCGAAAACGGCGTCTCGCGGCCGTCCGCCCCGTCGAGCGCCGTTTCAGCCGCCCAGCAGGCGAGCCCGGCACTCTGGATGGCGGCGTCCCACGTCGCTTCGACCGCGGTCGTGTCTGGATCCCAGTTGCCGCCACCGTTCGCACAGAACTCGCGGACCTCCTCCAGGTACTCCCGGTCGTGAACCGCTGCGATCGTCTCGAGCGTCGCCGGATCGGATTCGACGTACTCGACGCCGTGTTTACGTTTCAGACCTTCACGGATCGCTCGCAGCCGGTCTGGTGACTCGGGGTGGCGCGGGCCGGGGTTGTGATCGAGACAGGTATCGCTGTAGCCGAATCGCATCCGAGTTCACTCGAATAGCGAGAAGTACGTCTCGATGTCTTCGGCTTTAATCGTTCGTCGGTCGGCGTGACGCGCCAGTTTCGCCGCCGCCCGGGCGACGTTGTCCGCGTAGTCCTCCAAGATGTCCGCGAGCGCGATGCGGGCGTCCATCGAGACGCGGTACCGGCCGTCGATGTCGATGCGTGCGATCCGGTCGACGGGCGCGACCGGAAGCTCCAGGTCGTCCTTGTCGACGATCGCTTCGACGCCGAAGTCCTGTGCCATCAGCGTCTTCCGACCGTCCTCCGTCGCCTGATCGGCTGCGTCCGCCGCGAGCGTCGCACCGTGTTCCTGGATGCGTTTCGCGAGTTCCTCCGACGCGTCGGCGCTCACCCGGAGATTCCCCGCGTTCCGCCGGATGATCGTATCCACCGGGGCGAACGGAAGCTCGACGTTCATACCCTAGCACCTGCAGTTGACACTCTTAATGGTTTTCCTACCTCGATCGGACTCGTGGCCGGTTCAGAACACGTCACTGGCCTCGAGCCGTCCGTCGCGCACGACGCCGCGTGCGGTCACTTCTTCCCCTAGCCCGACGTCGGCGTCCGTCTCGACGCTCATCGTCTCCTCGCCGTCGTCCAGTACGACCGGGTCGCCGGCCTGCACGACGACGCCCGTAAACTCGCGCTCCTCGCCGTCGGTGACGTCGCTCTCGCTCTCGTCGCCCTCTCCGTCCTCGCCGCTGCGAGCCCCCGTAGTCTGACTCTCTGACTCGTCGCTTCCGTCGTCGGCGAACGCAGAGAGCCCGGTCGACTCCGCGCTTCGGTCGTCGTCGCCTGCGGCCGTGTCACTTCCGTCCGTATCGAGGATCGTCACCGTCGACCGCCAGCCGGCAGAGGCCTCGAGGTCGTCCTGCCAGCCGTCTTTGATCTCGACGTCCGCGAGCGCGACCTCGTCGCCGGGTCCGACGTCGACGTCGGCTTTCTCGCCCCACAGCGCCACGCGGATGTCGCCGGTCGCGTCCTGAACGCGGATGTTCCGGACCTGTCCCTCGGAGCCGTCATCGCGGTCGAACGTCCGCTTCGGGTCGGCCGAGCGAACGACGCCCGCGATGTCGACCGTCTGGCCGATCTCGAGAGTCTCGATCGATGTGCTCTCGGGAACGTACTCGACGTCCTCGTCGACGTCCTCGAGTGCGCCGCGGTTGCCGACGTGGAGCTCGAGGTCGCCGTCGCGCTCGCGAACGTAGCCGTCGATCACCTCGACCGTGTCGCCAGCCTCGAGGTCGTCGACGCGTTCTGCCTGCTCGTCCCAGAGCGTGACGCGCACGCGCCCGGTCGAATCGCCGAGCGTGAGGTTCGCGACCTTCCCTTCCGAGCCGTCGTCGCGATCGAACGTTCGCATCGAATCGGTGTCCAGGACGAGTCCGACGAGGTTGACGTTCGAGAGGCCGAGCGAGAGGTCGTCGACTGTGTGCGTATCCGAGACCTGCACGTCGATCTCCGTCTCGTCGTCCGGTTCGACGTCGTCGACGCTCACTTCGACGCCGCTGAATCCCTCCTTCGGTCGCCCCACGATTCGCAGCACCTGCCCCTCCTCGAGTTCTTCGACTGCGGCCTCGGCGTGTTCGTCCCAGAACGCGGCACGGATCGACCCCGTCTCGTCGGCGACCTCGACGTTGACCACGCGGCCGTCCTCGGCGTCGCCGTCGCGTTCGAACGTCCGCACTTCGCCGATGCTCACCACTTTCGCGACGAACTTGGCTTCCTCCATTCCCGGTTCGACGTCCGCGACGCCGCCGACCTCGCTCTCGCCGAGTTCGTGAGCGACGAGCATCGCCGCCGTCTCCTCGTCCGCGAGTCCCCCCATCTGCTCGACTTTCGCCTCGACGGCCTCGCGAAACTCCTCGAGGGAGACGTCGGCCTCGAGGTCTTCGTACACGCCCTCGATGTCGCTCATTCTATGCTCGTGCATGAGTAGCCCGCGCATAAGCGTTATTCATTCGGTGTTCCGGCTGGTACTGTGCGTCGCAGACGACGCTAGAACTCGAGTGGGGGAGCATACCCCGTCTGGCTGCTCCTCCGTATATAAATGTCAGCGTGACGTTCGGCTCGTCGCGACTGGTGGTGGTGGTCTCGTTCGTGACGCCGTATACCGGAAAACAGGTTCTCGGAGGTGATTTGGCACCTCGAGTCGGGTCGTAGACGCCGTCGGTAAAATCCGGGAGTACGACAATGTGACGCAGAGTCGTCGACGGGTCCCTTTCGAAAGTGCTTTAATGTCCACGCGGCTACGAAGAGATGAGTCCTGATAGGGTAGTGGACTATCCTCTTGGCTTGCGGAGCCAGGGACCGGAGTTCAAATCTCCGTCAGGACGTTTCTGACGCGACAAACCCACGAGCGGCGCGCAGCGTTGCGAGTATCTGTCGCGTCAAAACGGACTCGGGAGATTTGAGCAGGGAGCTGCTTCGCTGCGACCGTGTTCAAATCTCCGTCAGGACGCTTTCACCGACACAAAACGCCGAGCGAAGCGAGGCGTCTGCGTCAGTATGTAACTCGAACACGACGATTTGAGCCGGGTGCAGCGTTGCTGTGACCGCGATCGAATGGCCGTCACCAGCTCATCCGGCCAGTGTGAACCAGATCTGGGGGAGATCGAACAGCTGCCAGAGGACGTGGACTGCACCACCGGCGACGGCGGCGGGGATCACCGTATAGATCGTCGCGAGGATCGCTGCTCGGTAGTCGATCGCCAGCAGCGGGAAGAACGCATCTCCGTCCTGGCTGATCGCGTTGGCGACGAGCGCCGAAAACGGGATCGCACCTTCGCCGTACGCCGTGGCGATCCCGACGTGGACGCCACAGCCTGGTATCGCCCCGACGAGGGCACCACCGATGGGTGCGAGCATCCCTGCAGTCGACAGCTGTGCAAACTGGACGTCAGCCACGGTCGCGAGTTCGAACACGAAGAGTGCGACTGCGACCCAGAGTACGATCCGACTCGTCGACGCGGCACTCCGCCACAGTGCGGACACGTATCGATGCAGACCGACCCGATCGGTCGTCGGTGCCATTCCGCGGCCGTACACGTATCCGGACAGAACGACCCCCGTCACGCCGACGGCCGTGATGACGTCGGTTTCCCAGAGGACGAGCTGTGGTTCGGACTGGGTGAGGAGTGCCCGCATACTGACGCCCAGTCCAACGAGGGCGATCGTCCACCACGAGACCAGCACGGCCCACGACCACAGGTTCGTCGCGGTGTCGACCGAACTGGTCGGCCGACGGGTCGTACCACAGGCCGCGTGCCCGGACTGGGTGACTGCGCCGCCGTCGGCGGCCGTCGCTGGCTGTCTGACGATCTGATCGATTCGTGCCGTTCCAGTCCCGTATCTCTCTATCAGCAGACCGGAGAGAACTGCCGTTACGAACGCGACCCCGTACGCGATCGGGGCCACTTCGGGTGCGACAGCGAGCAAGACGAACGCCGAATCACCGGCTGTCGCCGCCAGTGTGGCGACGACGGTTCCAAACCCGACGACGCCACGACCGTACAGTGGCATCACGGCGATCGCTCCCCCACAGCCGGGAATCAACCCGAGTAACGCTCCACCAACTGGCTGGAGGTACTCCGAATCGCCGAACCAGGAGACGATCGTGTCGTCGACGACGAATCGTCCAAGCTCGACTACCAGAACCGACATCGCGACGAGCGACCCGATGATCACCCACGTTTCGATGGCTACCCCCGAGAACAGCTCTGCTATCATCTCAGATCACCAGACTGACGCCCTTCGAAACCGGGACTCCGATGTGAATACCACCACTCGAGCCTGCCTGCAGGAATTATCCGTCGCATGTATGGTTTTAGGTTGCCCTAAAACAACTTAGTCGTTACAGACGGCGACACTGTTTCGGGTTTGAGAAGCGCTCTATCCCTGATTTATGAAATTATCGCTGCAAATCGGCCGGTGGGATCGCCACTGGAACGTCACTGCTCGGTGGCGGTCACGTTACTGGAATATCACAATCGTCGAGATCCGTCGCCTCGCAGTGGTCTACGCACGGCAGGTCGACTCGGTCGTTGAGTTCGCGAACGTCCTCGTGAGAGAGCAGTCGTCCGATACGATAGGCCTGTTCGCCGTGCAACTGGACGTGTGACGTAACTTCGAAAAACTGCTGGACGGCACGTAGTTGGATAGCGTGACCAGGATTCACCGGCCAGTGATGCCTCTCATCCTAATCTGAGTTCTTGCCCACCGAGGATGGACTGGAGCTGTTCAGGCGGATCAAGTCCTCGTCGTTTCCACGTGGCTAACATGGTCGTAATCGTCTCGTGAATCTGGACCCCTTCGGCTGAGCGGAGGGTCCGGAACATCTTCCGCAGCACAACTTGCTCGCGCAGAGCGCGCTCTGCGCGATTATTCGTCGAATCGACGTCTGGCTCTGTAACGAACGTCAGCCAGTGCCCTAACCCGTTCCTGATCTTCTCGATCAGCTTCTTGACCTCCTGTGCCTCGTAGTCTTCCCTGATCAGGCCTTCCAGATGTAACGACGCCTCCGCCCGCTTTTGCTCGCGGGCGGAGGCGGACGGATCCTCCTCGTCGAACGCCGTTAAATCGTCATGGAGAGCGTGTAACTCCTCAGACAACCTCTCTGCTTCCTCGTACCGTTCAGCAACGTACTCCGCCTCCCGCAACAGATGTGCCCAGCACCGCTGGAGCTTCGTGTGATAGCTCGGATACGCTGACCAACCGTCACAGCTGAGCGTTGAGTCCTCGGCGAAGTCCTCGCCGAGGACGTCCTCTAACACCTGACTTCCACGACTCTCATCAACCCAGAACAGCACTTCTTCGTCAGTAACGAACGTCCACGCCCAGTGTTGCTCTCCGTCAACAGGAAATCCCGTTTCATCGCAGTAGACGACGTCACTTTCCTGAATACGGGCTTTGACATCGTCATACGCGGGTCGCAGCCGGTCTGCGACCCGCTTGGTCAGGTTGTAGATCGTCCGATGAGAGATGGGTGTATCGAGTTCCCAGTCAAACAGCTCCGCCTGTTTACGGTTTGGAAGTCGCTGATGGAACCTACCGAGGGCGGTTTGGGCCATGATATTTGGCCCAAACCGCCCGGTTTCCGGGCAGTCTGGATGTTCAGCAACGACTTCGTTTCCACAGGAACAGCGGTGTTTGCCGAGTTCGTACTCGACGACAGTGGTTGGAATAGGGAGAGGTATGTCGATAATCGTCCGTGAGATGTAGCTGTCCGGGTTAGAGAGGATTTGCTCACAGTCTGGGCAATATCCCTGATCGACTCGAATAGTCTCCTCTGGTTCCGGAGGCGGTCGAGTTGTTCCTTCGTGACCTTCGTCACGTCCTGGAGAGGAGCCGCTGGCGGCGTCAGCGTCGCCGCCAGCGTCGTCCCCTTGGTCTTCGTTCTCTTCCTCGTCGCTGTCATCGTTGCCAGGTGATCCAGCCACGCCACCCTGCTTACTGGGAGGTGTGTTTGGGTTTTCGTACCGCTTGAGGCGAGCCTCAAGTTGTTCGATCTGCTGTTGTTTTGCAGTGATCTGACGACGAAGAAGTCGGTTCTCAAGCTCTTTGACGACGAGTTGCTGGCGGAGATGCGTACTGTTCTCGGTGCGGATCGTGGAATCTATCGATTCCAGCGATCCGCTAACCCCCAGCGACACACTTGATTCACCATTGAGAGACCATTCATGAGACTGCTACGAAATCGGTCTGACGGCAAATCGCTATCCAACTACGACGGCACAGCGCCGCCAGCGGAATTCACGGGCTACGCGCTCGCCATACGCCGTTAGCTCGGCACCGTGGTACGGCTGGTAGGTTACGAGCCCCCGCTTCTCGAAGCTGTCGAACATTTCGGTAACGCTCGCCGCACTGACCTCGAGGAAGTCGGCGAGTTCGCTGTTGCCAATCGGCGGGTCGTCGGCCAGCGTCAGGGTCAACAGCCCACAGAGATATCGGCCTTCGCTGAGGCTGAGTGTGCGCTCGTCGTCGCTCGTGGTTGCCATCGTTCTAGTTCGTGTTTCCGTCACTCGCCGAATCGATCGTCACTTTCCCGCGACCGTCTGTTCGCCAGTAGACGACCGTCCGACCCGTCTTTCGTCGACACAACTCGCCTTCGGCGACGAGTCGATTGAGTTTCCGTCGTGCGGCTTCCGTCGTGATCCCGAGGCCGTCTGCGACGTCGGTCGTCGTGACGACTGGTCCGGCGACGTCGTCGAACACTGCGAGCACGTCGTCGAACCCGATCGTCTGGACGAACTGGCCGTCCTCGTCACGCAGACGTTTCCGTCGTCGCTTTCGACGGCCGGTCGTTCTCGCTCGTCGCTCTCGTCCGTGTCCGGATGCCATCACGCTCACTATCCGTGGCGGTACCTATACCCTGTTGCTAGTACCAATATTGTATTCGAAACTGCTCTGCGTCCCGAAAACCTGAAACAGGACTTCGAGTGCGCGCACTCGAGGTTGCGTCGGCACCGACGGACGTCTGCCGGTCTCAGAGTTTGTCGAATTCGATGTTGTCTTGATCGACGCGGGCCTGCAACGAGTCGTCATCTTCGACGTCGAACTCTCGTTCGCCGGACGGGCCGGATTCGACGTCGACGCTGAGCGTGTGCGTGCCCGACGACAGAACATCGTCGTGTTCGAACGCGCCGTCAGGCTCGATGGTCACGTTTTCGGACACCAGTTCCTCGCCGTCGGCGTCGACGAGCGTTACGTCGGCAGTCAGCTCGTTATCGGTTCGATTGAATACGACAACGTCCGGATTGCCGCCGAACATCCCGCTACAGCCCGCCAGAAGCGTCGTTCCCGAGATTGCCGTTCCGACGAGCATCTTTCTTCTGGTAGTTGCCATTGGTCACGTGAAGATGCATAAACAAGTATATTAAAATTACCGAAAACAATTCAACACAGAACAACTTACTTAACTCGCCAGTAACTGGCCATCTTGTCGAGAGGGATCAGGTCAGACGGTCGTGAAGGACCAGCAGGGCACCGCCCCCCACGAGGACGACGGCGATAACCGTCGGTACGAGCTGTCCACTTCCCCACTCCCAACCGAGAAATTGGGTTCCGACGATCGCTACGATCACGATGACGATACCGAGTACCGTACTTAGCGACGATTGGCTGTTGAAACCGAGGGACATGCCCATTTTCATGTACGTCAATTCAATATAAAATTCTTTCCTAGAATGACAGAACGTTCATACGTAAATCGCACTGATGATCCGACGGCGCCGGTCACTCGAACTCGACAGATCCGTCTTGCTTCTTGCTGTCGCTTCGGTCGTCGACGCTCTCGTAGCGCCTTTCGGTGGAGGTTCTGGTGATATCGAGTTTCGGGGCTATTGGTAATAAGTAATTCGACTCTCGATAGCTAACCTCCCTCAATTACTGTTGATAGACATTAGGTATCCTGTTGCTTTTCTCTTTGAATCCGACATCGGTTCTGTGGCTAATTTTATAATCTAAGCCAGACTAGTTCCTAGTCTAGAAAACCAATATACTATTTAAGTATTAGTTAGATATAAATACATTAACGATTATCTACATTATGCATGTCGCGATCAACCCATGCTGAAGGCGAAGCGGCTACAACTGGCGATTCGGCGTCTGTACCGGTCCTCCTGTACGACGCGAGTTGTACCATGTGCAACGATCTGGCGTACAAGGTCCGCGACCGCGCAGACGAACCACTCCGACTCGTCTCGCTGAGCGATCCCGAGGCGGACGAACTGCTCGCACCCCACTACTCCGACTCGTGGAGCGAGGACTTCTACTTCGTCAACGGCGACACCGCCCGGAAAGGCAAGCGTGCACTGCCGAGCGTGATGAAGACTGTCGGTGTCAAAGACTTCGCCGCACTCCTGGGAGACTATCTTCGACACCACCAGAGCCAGTCCCAGGGAGACGACTGTGATCACGATCACGATCACGACGATTCCCGTAGTACGGGCGTTCTCTCCAGGCGAAACTTCGTCGGTGCGGCTGCCACGGTGGGAACGGCGCTGTTCGCTAACCCCGTGCAAGGAGCGTCCTCTCGTGACCGTCCCCCGAAAGGACTCGCAGTCCGCGTCGCTCGCGTCAGACCCGACGGCCAGGGAAGTTACGACGTCACCATCGAGCGAGAGGACGAACTCGTACGCCAGGAGCGGTGGGAACCGTCTTCACAGGTGGAGAGTACGCAGTCTACGACGAAACAGAAGCCGGTCTCGATGGACTCTACGGGAACGAAAACGCTCCTCGACCGGGGAACGTTGCAGGTGCAGCGAGAGGATGTCGATCTGACGCTCGAGACCGACGACGACGTGCTCGAGGCGGCATTCGACATGAACCGTGCAGGTCAGTCTCGTGGCGCCCAGATGACCCGGTACGGCGTGCTTGACGACCGCGATCGGTACGGGTTCAGTCTCAACTTCGCGAAGGGGCCGATGAAAGTCGACGGCAAAGCGAAAGACGGTTCGACGCTCTCCGGGCGAATCAACCACGACGTGGCGCGGAAGACGGTCGACTTCGTCAAGTTCGAAAGCGAAGAGTCGGCGGACATCGAGACCCACCTTGAGGGGTACGTCGCGGCAATCCGTGCGTATCAACGCCACTACGCCGACAGCGGCGACGCGAAGATGGCCCGCCTTTACGGCGAAATCGCAGCCGATCTCGACGGGAACGTCTCGACGATACCTGCCGCCGCCGAAGACGAGTTCGAACCCGTCAAAAACGTGCTGTCAATCTCGAGCGTGCCGTACTGGACCGAATACGTCGAGTCACCGACGACAGATGGGTCGGACGTCTATCAGACGTCAGATGTTTCTGGGGCGGATTGTGGCTGTAGTTGCTGTTCGCTCGGTTGCTGTACCGGGTGTGATTGTGGCTGTAGCATCTGTATCGGGACTCCCAAACCTGGCTGTGGCTGTGGGTGCTGTATCGGTGGCTGTGGAGCCGGGTGTGGTTGTGGTTGTTGTTACTGTATCGATTGATAACGCCTGCTGTACCTGTGTCCCGGCGCATCCGCGACCTGTCTGGCGGTTGGCCCGGGACTGACGTACGGCAGACGTTGTGAGAGACTGCTGATCGAAGCGAGTCGATCCAGAGCCGCTTGCGTCGGCTCTTTCGGTTAAACTGGGTGAGAGGAGTAAGCCCCCTTCTGTTCGTCCCGGCATTCGGCTGAGCGTCCACGCCACCCGCGGAATTCGCGGTGTCTTCGGGCTACCAGCGGCGCGGACTTGCACCGGTGAGGATTCGCCGTTCCATCGATCCTCGGCCGTCTCTGCACAGTCGATCGCGCCGAGCGCGACCTGCGGTTTCGAACCGCGATACTCGACTGCGCTCCCTCTGCGGGTCAACTCCCCTTCCTCGCGGTCGGGTTCGCACGCATCATCGGTCGGGTCGAGACGTGTCGTTTCTGTTCCAGAGCCAGCGGTCTCCCGCTCCGGGCTTGCGCCCGGTCACCTGCCCGAACGGTGGGGGGACTTTCCTCGCGGGCGTGAAACGTCCGGACGGACGATCCACGTTGGACGGGCGCGCCGTTACCGACGCGTCCGCCGCGGCAGCCAGGCTCTCTCTCCCAACTAACCGTAGGGCCTTCGGCCGAATAAGTGCCTCGGTCGGCAACAATCGCCGCAGAACGCGAATGGAAGCGCTTTAGGTCGATAACGTCCACGTACACCTGTATGTCCCAGCGACAGGGCGTCGACCTCTCTTACGAGGACGGCGCACGCGCGGTCGAACTCGCGCGTGAAGCCGTCGAATCCTACGTACAAAACGGACAACGAGAACATCCAGGTAGCATGCGCGACGCGTTCTACGCGCGAACGGGCGCGTTCGTCCGTCTCGAGTCGACCTGTGGTCGAGGGAGTCTCCGGGGGTGTGCTGGCGGCTACCGATCGGACGAACAGCTCGGACACGTCATCGTCGACGCGGCGATCGAAGCCGCAAGCGACAGTTCCTGTGGCTCCGAGGTCACGCCATCGGAGCTTCCCAATCTCACCGTCTCGGTCTGTGCGGTCAAGAACGTTGTTCTGACCGACGATCCGCTCGCCGACCTCGAGCTTGGCGTCCACGGCGTCGCGGTCGACGGCGGCGGAAAGAGTGGCTGGCTCTATCCGACCGTTCCCGTGGAAAACGACTGGAGCGAACGTGAGTATCTCGACCGCGTCTGCCGAAAGGCACGGCTACCGCCGACGGCGTGGCAGGACGACGACGTGGTCGTCACGCTCTTCGAGGGACAGGTGTTCCGCGAGCGCGAGGCCGACGGGAGTATCGAACAGCTTTGACGTCCTCCCCGGCCTGACGGGCGAGGTTTCGCCGAAGGGGGTATTCTGGTTGCGTGTTTCCTCGATCCTCGAGGTTCACCTACACGTTCGCGTGACCCGTCGACGGTCGCCACCGAACTGTGACCAACGGGTGTGCTTTCGAGCGCGCGTAGCCCTTGCGGTGAGACCCTCCACCCCGCGATCTGCGGGCGTCAACGGCGTCGAACGACGCTCACACTCGAGCGGTTAGATGATCGCGCCAAAGACGTCATTACTGGCCGATGCGTGCAACAGACCGCGGGGTTTGACGGGTCGTCGATGTCGGTTTCCACTGGTCACTGTCCCATATGCTTCCGTGTTAGCCACCGACGGTCGTGGCCCCGTAGCGTACCTCGATCCCGGCGTGTGTCGTAGCTCTTCGCTCGCCGGTTCGTTCCTCGGATCACTCGAGCCTACCGCTCGAGTTTCGCCTCGAGTAAGTCGTCTACCGCTCGAACGCAGACGCGGACGCCGCGTCTACACGTTCTCCTCGCCGGAGACGCCGAAGCCGACGGCGTCGGCGTCGGCCAGACAGCGCTCGCTCGCGGCGTCGAGGTCGAACTCGCGGACGATCTCGCCGTCTCTTATCAGCGGCTCGAGCAGCGACTCGCCGCCCGTCGGCGCGTCGGCGTCGGCGAGCGCGACGTGGTGGTCGCCGTCTGGCGTCCGGTAGACGTCCTTCTTCCCGGCGAGTTTGCCCCGCTTCGAGACCGCCTCGCCCTCGAGTTCGACGATGTCGAGGCTGAAGTCGACGGGATCTGCGCTCGTGATCGCACTGCCGACGCCGAAGCCGTCGGCGACGTCCCGGAGGTTTCGAAGCTGTTCGGGCCCGAGTCCGCCGCTGCAGAAGATGTCGACGTCGTCGAACCCGCGGGCGTCGAGTTCCCAGCGCACCTCGCGGACGAGGTGGCGGAAGTCGCCGCGGCGCGACCCCGTGGTGTCGAGTCGAACTCCGTCGAGGTCGTCGCCGAGCGTCTCGGCGGCGAGTAAGCTCTCGGCTTTCTCGTCCCAGAACGTGTCCGTCAGTGCGATCCGCGGGACGTCCTCGGGGACGGCCTCGTCGAAGGCCTCCCACGCGGCCGCCTGGCTGCCTTCGCCGAAACAGAACAAAAGCGCGTGGGGCATCGTCCCGCTGGCCTCCCGTTCCAGAATTTCGCCGGCGGCGACGTGCGAGAAGCCGTCGAGTCCCGCGAGGACGGCGGCGCGTTCGACGACCGACGCGATCGAGGGGTGGACGTGCCGTGCGCCAAAGGAGAGCACGAGCGAGTCGGGCGCGGCGCGCCGTGCCTCGAGTGCGGCCGTCGCGAAGCCACTCGGCTGGGAGAGAAATCCGAGAAGCGACGTCTCGAGGGCGGCGAACTCGAGATACGATCCCTCGATCCGCAAGACGGGGCCGCCGTCGAACAGCTGGCCGTCGGGCAAGGCGTCGACGTCGATCGCCCGCCCCTCGAGGAGTGTCGCGACGTCGGCGACGCCGGTGAAGACCTCGAACTCGCCCGTGGGGAACTGGTCTGCGGTCACTTCGGCGACCACGTGGGGGTTCTTGCCGGCGTGCTCGAGCGTCGTCTGCGTGCGCTGGAAGTAGGCGTCCGTCGCGGTGCCGTCGAGGATCGCCTCCGGCGGAACGGTTCCGAACGGATTCGTCATATCTCCGCTTTCCGTCGGAGGGCGAAAAAGCTACCCGTCTTCGGAAACGGACGTTCTGTCCGGTATGAGGGCTGTCGCTTACGGATTTACCGGCACCGACGCGTCGGCCGGCGCTCCTGTCCGTGAGGTCGCCTCGGGCGTCGGTGCCGTCGGCGGGGCCGCAGGCGCGATCGCGGTCGACGTCGGCGAGGGCCTGTGGATCGCCTCGAGGTCCGTCACCGTGGGTGCGCCGACGATCACGACCTCGTCGCCCTCGAGGTCGACGCGGTACGCGCCGGCGAACTCCTCGTCGTCCGGAATCCGGTAGACGCCGTCGGCGGAATCGACGGCGTCTGCGCCCTGGCTCTCGAGCACCTCGACGTACGCGTCGCGAAACTCCCTGGCGTCGCCCTCGCTCTCCCAGGCGAGTTTCCAGACGTGTCCCGTCTCGTTGCCGTCGCCGTAGGCGACGAACGTGTCGCCGGCCCAGCCGTCGGTGGCTGGGTGAGAGTAGTTGTACCGCGAGTACTCTCCAGATCCCTCGCCGAGTGGTCGGCCGATCACGCCGTTCGACCAGAGCGTCGCGAACAGGGTCGCCTCACCGACTGTCTCCGTTCGCCGCTCGCCGTCGTCGGTCAGCGGCTCCCACTCGCTGGTCGATCGGTCCTCGACTGTCACGTCGGCTGGTCGAGCCTCCGGGTATCGCTCGGGGTGGATGAGCTGTGCCGTACTCGTGGGCGGATCTTCGTGTACGGCGTCGACGCCCTCCCAGCCGGTCGTCTCGTGGCGGTGGGCGACGAACGTGGGCCCCTCGGCGTACGGTGTGTAGACCGAGAGGAACAGGCCGGCGTTGAACGATCTCTGGTCGGGCGGTGCGGTGTCCGGCGTGGCGGCGTCGAGACACTCCCACTGCTCGCCACAGCGCTCGTCGTACAGCGACGGGACGTACTCGGCCTCGCCCTCGGCCAGCCCGGTCGTCGCACGCCGTTCGTCGATCGTTGCGCCGCCACTCCCGAGGCCGAACTGCTGGTCTTGCAGGGCGTGGACGAGTTCGTGGACAAGCGTCGTCCGGTCGATTCGGTCGTCGTCGTCGACGACGAGTACGATACGCCCGTCCGAGTAGTAGCCGAGTATCGAATCGCCGTAGAGCTCGTCGAACGCCTCGTTGACGTCCGTCTCGCCGTCGACGACGAACGCCCCTCGCCACAGTTCGTTCGTAAACTGCGACGCCGGGTCTCGATCCTGTTGCCAGCGTTCTCGATACTCCTCGCGGTTCACGACCTCGAGTTCGACGTCCTCCTCGAACTCGAGGCCGCGTATTTCCTCGATTCGGGCCATCGCGCGGTGTTTGACGGCCTCGCGTTCGTCCTCGGTGAGCGGGCCGCTGCCGTCTATCTCGATCGTGTCGGTTGCGTTGTAGTCACCGACGCGTCCGAGTTCGCGGTCGCCGTCCAGTTCGTCCTCGGCGTCCGAAATCGGGGCCGTACAGCCCGCGAGTACGACGAGCGCGACGACGACGACGAGAGAGACCCGTCGCATTAGCACAGTAGACGGCCGCCGGAGGCAAAGCGTTTCTGTCGACTACCGCCGGCGTGCAACCGTCACGGCGATCAGCACCGCGCCGAGGGCAGCGCCGACGCCGAACCCGGGCAGTTCGTCGCTCTCGTCGTCGGCCCCCGAACGTTCGTCTGTGCCGTCGGTTTCGTTTGCGTCTTCGAACACAAGGGTGTCCTCGCCGGCAGGTGCCGCGCCTTCGCGGATCTCCGGCAGTTCGTCGACCGAGGGTGCTCTGACGATCGTCACCGTCGTCCCGTCGTGGTCGACGTAGTACGCGCCGGGATAGCCGTCGTCGATCACGACGGTGTCCTGCCGGCCGTCGACGGGATCTGCGCCGTGGATGTCGAGCAACTCGAGGTAGCCGTCGAGGAACTGTTCGGCCTCGGAGTCGCTGGTCCACTCGGTTCGCCAGACGTAGCCGCTCTCCTCGATCGTCCGTTCGTCGGTCGCGTACACGACCAGCCTGTCGCCGGCCCAGCCGTCCGTGTAGGGCTGGTCGTAGTCGATGTCGGCGACGTACCCGTCGTCGTCGAACGTGACGAACTCCCCGGCTCCGACGACGGAGGACTCGAAGGGTGCGATCGCTCCGTCGGCGAACATTGCCGCCATCGTCGCCTCGCCGAACGACGAGTAGTCCGGCCCCTCGTCGGTCTCGAGACGCTCCCAGCGGTCGGTCGATCGATCCTCGATCTCGAGGTCGGCCGGTTCGCGCTCCTCGCCGGGACGGATGACCTCGGAACTGCTCGCCGGCGGGTCGTCGTGGGCGGCGTCGACGGCGTCCCAGCCGCCCTGCTCGAGAAGGTAGTCGACGTAGTCGGGGCCGTCGTCGTAAGGCTGGAAGACGGTGAAGTAGATGCCCCAGTTGAGCTGTGGTGGCTCCTCGCTTCGCTGCTCGTCCGGGAGCACGCAGTCCCACTCGCTCTGACAGCGATCTTCGTACTCGGTGTCGACCCAGACGGCCTCGCCCTCGATGAGCCCGTTTCTGGCGTTTGCCTCGTCCCGGGTCTCGTTTTCGTTGCTCTCGAGACCGACGTACTGGTCCTGTAACGCGTGGACGAGTTCGTGACCGAGCGTCACCTCGTTCGTCGCGGGCGTCTCGGGCGTATCCGAGACCAGGACGATCTCGTCGGTCGCCGGATCGTAGTAGCCCGCGACGGAACTGTCGTACATCGCCTTGTACTCCTCGACCGCGTCGGTGTCGCGGTCGACCATGAACAGCGACTCGAATCGGACGTTGTGATAGAGCCGTTCGTCGTCTTCGAACTCGCCGAACATGTCGCCGTTCTCCGCTTCGAACTCCTCGCGAGTGATGACGTCGACCGACACCGCCTCCTGGAACGGCTTCTCGCGGATGACCTCGACGCGGGCCATCGCGCGGTAGACGACCGCCTCGAGTTCGTCTTCCTCGAGGACGCCGTCGTCGCGGTCGTCGGCGGGCAGCGAGTCGTTGTACCAGTAGCCTTCGACGTAACCGATCGTTCCATTGGTCGTCGGTTCGTCAGTACCGGTTTCGACCTGCGGAAGGGGCGTCGCGGTCGACGGCTGGGTCGCCTCGACGGACGTGGAGGTGGAGGTTGCGGCGGACCCCGCCGCTGCCGCCGGGGCCGTGATCGTCGACAACACGACGACTGCGACGAGGACGAACGCGCGGGTTGCCTTCATTGGCGGATCGATGGTAACTGGTTAGAAAGCGAACCTGAAAAACGCCCCGGTCGTCGGGGACGTTTTGGGAACAGCGTTCGTAGGATCGCGTATGCAACTCGAGCCAGACACCACCGCCGTCGTCGTCGTCGACATGCAAAACGGCTTCTGCCACCCCGACGGCTCGCTGTACGCCCCTGGCAGCGAGGCGGTCATCGAACCGATCGCCGAACTCGTCGAGCGGGCCCAGGATGCCGGCGCGACGATCGTCTACACGCGCGACGTCCACCCGCCCGAGCAGTTCGAGGACACCCACTACTACGACGAGTTCGACCGCTGGGGCGAGCACGTCCTCGAGGGCTCGTGGGAGGCCGAGATCGTCGAGGAACTCCCCGACGAGGAGGCCGACCTGATCGTCGAGAAACACACCTACGACGCGTTCCACGAGACCGAACTCGAGGGGTGGCTGAACGCCCGCGGTATCAAGAACCTCGTGCTCTGTGGCACGCTCGCGAACGTCTGCGTGCTCCACACCGCCGGCAGCGCCGGCCTGCGGGACTTCCGGCCGCTTCTGGTCCACGACTGTATCGGCGCGATCGAAGACGACCACCACGAGTACGCCCTAGAGCACGCCGACTTCCTGTTCGGCGAAGTCGTCGAGAGCGACGACCTCGAGTTCGTCTGACAACGTCGGTTGCGCTGGAACTGACGTACTCAATCCTCGCGGAACAACCGATACGCGCCCTGTCCGATCGCCACCTCCTTCGGCCCGTCGTCGGGCGTCGGACTCTCGACGACGACCTCGCTCACGCCGACGCTCGAGCCCGCACGAATCACGGTCGCCGTCGCGGTGAGGTCGCCCGTGGCCGGACGCAGGTAGTTGACGTTCAGGTTGATCGTCGCGACGCCGGCGGCGAACGGCTCCTCGAGTTCGGTCCGCAGCGCCAGGCCGCCGACGGTGTCGACGAGCGTCGCGGCGACCCCGCCGTGGATGTCCGGCGTGCCGTCTGCCGTCGGTCGGACGTTGGTGAGCTTCTCGTCGTAGGGGACCGTCATCGTCATCGTCCCCTGGTCGACGTCGTCGACGGTCGCGCCGAGCCACGAGAGGAACTCGTGGTAGTCGTCGATGTACTCCTGGAGGAACGTCTCGAGTCCGTCGAACTCGTCTGTCATGTTCGCCTGTCTGCGAGCCAGCGGTTTGTGTGCGTCGCTTGCCGCGTCTCGCCCGTTGACTGGCGTTTACTCGGCTGGCCGGCGGGTGAGAGACGTGCTGACCCCACGCTAAAGCGCGCGTTTCACTCTACAGAAAGCGTTTATTTCGATTCGACGACGTTCGCGTATGTCGACTGACAGACGAACCGTCCTGGCGCTGACTGGTGCGTTGCTGGCCGGCGCTGCTGGTTGTCTCGGCGACGATCCCGACAGAACGGAAGACGAGCCGAACGAGAACGGGAACGGAAACGGAACCGGTGACGGCTTCGGCGAGTACGACGCCCCCGAGTTCCCCCAACTCGAACTCGTGACCGACCCCGAGATCGGCGACGACGCACTCGCCACGCAGGTCCGCGGCAACGTCGCGTTTTCGCTGGACTTGCTCGAGGAGTTGCGAGCCGACAGTCCCGACGAGAACCTCTTTTTCTCCCCGTACAGCGTCTCCGTGGCGCTCGCGATGACCTACGCCGGCGCACGCGGCGAGACGGCCGCGGAGATGGCCGACGCACTGCGGTACGAACTCGAGGACGGCGACCTCCACCCCGCCTTCGGTGCACTCGAGGCGGAGTTCGCCCGCCGTAACGAGGACGGCGAAGCGCGTGGTGCCTCGAATGGCGAGCGGACGGCGTCCGCGAGTGACGACCAGGAGGGCGACGACGGCCCCGCGTTCCAGTTTACGACCGCCAACTCCCTGTGGGGTCAGGACGGGTACCCGTTCCGCGAGGACTTCCTCGACCTGCTCGAGGCCTACTACGGCGCGGGGATGCAACTGGTTGATTTCTCGGGGGGTCCCGACGAGGCGCGCCGGCAGATCAACGAGTGGGTCGAAGCACAGACGAACGATCGGATCGAGGACCTGCTCCCACAGAACTCGATCGACGCCTCGACCAAGCTCGTCCTGACGAACGCGATCTACTTCGTCGCACGCTGGAAGTACCCCTTCGCCGAGGACGAGACCGAACCCCGGACGTTCACCGGTCTCGACGGCCAGCAGACGGACGTCGAGACGATGCACCAGTCGATCGAGGTGCCCTACGCCGAGGTCGACGGCCACCAGCTGGTCGAACTCCCGTACGTCAACGACGACACCAGCATGGTGATCGTGCTGCCGGCGGACGGCGAGTTCGAGGAGTTCGAGGCGACGTTTACCGTCGACCGGCTGGCGACGATGCTCGGAGAGACGTCGGTTCCGGAGGTCGACCTCGCCCTCCCGAAGTTCGGCGTCGAGTCGAATTTCAGCCTCGTCGAGGTCATGCGGCGACTCGGCATGGAGCGGGCGTTCGGTCCCGGTGCGGACTTCAGCGGGATGACCGACGACGGCGACCTGTTCGTGAGCGAAATTATCCACCAGAGCTTCGTCGAGGTCGACGAACGCGGCACCGAGGCGGCGGCAGCGACGGCCGTCGCCATGGAGGACAGCGCGCCGATGGAGCACGTCGAGATGACCGTCGACCGACCGTTCCTCTTCTATATCCGGGATCGACCGACCGAGACGCCGCTGTTCGTCGGTCGGGTCGTCGACGGGGCGACGTTACAGGAGAACTGACGGCCCACGCGACTCGTCACGCCGACTCGAGGCGAACCCGCACCCGCTGGCCGACCTCGAGCGGCCGATCCGGACAGATCAGCTTCGCCCCGAAGTCGGCGTCTCGAGCGCAGAACAAGGACAGCCCGGTGATCGGCTCGCCGTCGACCGTCACGGTCACGTCGTCCCACGTGACGGTCCGGTCGCTGGCGACGCCGAGTCGGTCGCCGTTCAGCGAAACCGGTCCGTCCGTCCCGTCGAGCAGCCCGCCGCCGTCGTAGTGCGGGAGGCCGCCGTCGAGGACGCCGCCGCCGTCCGCGCGGACGCCGACGAACTCGGTGCCTGGATTCGGGTGGACCGGCGCGTCGAGAGCCGCGTAGGTCTCGCCGGTCGCGACGACCGTCCCCGTTCCGTCCCACTCGAGCGGACGCACCGCGACGCCGGGGTCGATGGGAAGCGACCCCGACGCCCGGTAGGGGTTCTGTTCCGGTCGGCGGAAGCCGACGTGGAGGTGGTTGTCGACCCACGGGGCGAAGAAGCCGGCGCGGACGAGCGTGCCGAGTCGCTGACCCCGTTCGATCCGGTCGCCCGCCTCGACTGTGGGGTCGACGTGGAGGATGCGGGCGGTCAGCCCCGCGACGGACGCGGGTTCCGAACACTCGAGTACGATCAGGTGGTCGTGTGCCGGTGCGTACGGCTTCGGCGGCGCACGGACCGTCTTCGTCTCGAGGACGGTCCCGGCGACGGGGCTCGGGGCCGCGGTCGTCCGTCCGTCGGTCGGCGTTCCGGGATAGAGGTCGACCGCTCGCCCCTCGTCGTGAGCGGAATACGGCGAGTTGTACAGCGTGAACCGTTCGTACTGTCCCAGAATCTCCTCGCCGAGCGTGACGGCCATCGATGTCGCTGGTCGGTTGCGAGGACGTTTATACTCCCGGATACCGGTCCGTGACTGCCCGATCGCGTCTCGCGTGCGATCGGTGTGTGAACCGTGGTATCCGGCAGTATTTGGTCCGTCGGCTCCAACCGCCTGCCATGCCCGCACGCGTCTTCCGGGGTCGGGCCGGAACGATCGACGCCGACCGCGAGGTCAGCGAGCGACTGCTCGACGTCGCCGCGGCCGGCGACCCCGCGATTCGCGTCTGGATGCCCCACCGCCAGGTCGCCTTCGGCCGTCGCGACGCCTGCCTCGAGGGGTACGGCCGCGCACAGGACGTCGCCCGCGAGCGCGGGTTTCCGCCGGTCGAGCGCAGCGTCGGCGGTCGAGCGGTCGCCTACGACGGGGCGACGACGCTGGCGTTCGCCCGCGCGGAACCAGTCGCCGACTTCCGGCGCGGCACCGACGAGCGATACGAGCGACTGACGAGCGACGTCGAGTTCGCACTCGAGGACCTGGGCGTCGCACTCGAGCGCGGCGAACCCGCAGACTCGTTCTGTCCCGGAACCCACTCGCTGCAGGCCGGAGGCGTGGCCGCAGGCAAACTCGTCGGCATCGCCCAGCGCGTCCGCAGCGATGCCGCAGTCGCCTCCGGCATTCTGATCGTCGACGACCGGGAACTCGTCGACGTCCTCGAGGCGGTCTACGACGCGCTCGCGGTGCCGTTCGACCCGGACTCGGTCGGCAGCGTCGCGGCTGCGGGCGGGCCGTCCGACGCCGACCGCGTCCGCGAGGCGCTCGAGGACGCTCTCGTCGGCGGGCGGCAACGGGTCGCCGAACGCGTGGCCGTCGACGACCGATCCTGACGGAGGGAGGACAAGATTTTTCCCGCCGACCGTCCCCGACTCGAGCATGCACGGACGATCGGGAGGGAGTCGATGACCGACGACCCTCTGGAAGACGGTCCCGACACCGAACTGTGGGACGACCTGCTCGCGGATGCGGAAGCGTTCGCGACGGAATACCGCGAGGAGGGGTGGGAAGTCCTCACCGTCCAGCCGAGCGACGTCTCGCTCGCCGCGGACGACGATCGGATCGGCCTCGTCGTCTTCGTTTCCGACGACGAGTACGACGACCTCGAGGCGGTCGTCGAACGCGAGGCCGCGTCGTTCGAGGCGGCGGAGGTCTACCGCCGGATCGCCGACGACACCGCTGCCGTCGTCGCGATCGAACTCGACGAACGGACCCAGACTGCGGTCGTCGTTCCGATGCAGTACTCCCTTTCGCAGGTCGCGTCGCCGCTCGAGGTGGACGACCTCCTCGTTCACGTTCGGCCCTCCTCGCTCGAGAACTGGGTGACGTTCTCGCACGACGATCCGTCGTTGTTTTTCCCGGACTGACCGGTGGCCGACCGGTCGCGATCGGTCACGCGATCGCGGTCGCGATCGAGACACCGACCATCCCGCCCAGGCCGAACGCACAGAGCAACAACATTGCCCGGCGGGACTTCGCTTCCGTCCAGTCGCTGCCGGTCTCGAGGTGTCGGTGTGCGGCCTCGAGGCCGCGCCCGGCCAGGACGGCGGTCGACCAGCCGAGCAACGCGGCACCGAAGACCAGCGCGCCGAGCGAGAACACCCGTGCGCTCGCGTCGGCGTCGGTTCCGACCGCGAGCGCGACGACCGTCACTGCGCCGGCGACCGCACCTACGGCGAACATCGCACCGAGTCGAGAGAGCGGGGGATGCGGCGATTCGGCGCCTGCGGGGCCGTCTGCGTCCATCGATCAGTCGACGGCCTCGCGCATCCGCGGATCGAGCGCGTCGCGCATCCCGTCACCCAGCAGGTTGAACCCGAGCACGGTGAGCGCGAGCAACAGGCCGGGGAAGAACGACCACCACCAGTGGCCTGACAACAGCCCCTGTTCGACGCCGTTCGAGAGCATCAGCCCCCAGGAGGGCGTGCCAGCGGTCGCCCCGAAGCCGAGAAACGAGAGCGCGGCGATGTCGATGATCGCCAGCCCGTAGTTCAGCGTACTCTGGACGGTGATCGGCGCGATGGCGTTCGGCAGGACGTGTCTGAGGATGACGCGCCTGTCGCGTGCGCCGAGCGAGACCGTCGCCTCGATGTACTCGTCCTCGAGTACCTTCAACGCGGCACCGCGAACGACACGGGCGAACCGCGGCGTGTAGACGAGCGTGAGCGCGATGACGGCCTTCCAGAGGCCGGCACCGAAGATGGCTACGAGCGCGAGCGCGAGCAGCAGGCTGGGAAACGCCAGCAGGACGTCCATCGTCCGCATGATGAGGTTGTCGATCCAGCCGCCGTAGTAGGCCGCGATGGTCCCGAGGCCGACGCCGAGTGCGGTCGACGCGGCGACCGTGATCGTCCCGTACTTCAGCGCCAGCCACGCGCCGTAACGAACGCGGTCGAAGATGTCCCGTCCCTGGATGTCGGTCCCCATCGGGTGTGCACAGGAACCGGCAGACTGGATCGCCGCGATCGCGCTGCGTTCGCCACATGGCCCCTCCATCGACGGGTTCGTCCCGAGCTGGGTGGCCGTGATCGCCTCGAGGTCGAGGAACAGTCGCGCCTGCACCGCGACGACGACGATCAGCAGGATGATCCCCAGTCCGAGGAGGGCGAGGCGGTTCGACAGCAGCTCGGAGAGAAACGGCGACTGGCGGAGTCGCTCGAAGAACCCTCGGCGGTACTGGTCTGTTCGTTGAGAGGTAGTTTCGGAGCTCATTGGTCAATCCTCGGATCGAGTATCGAGTAAGTGACGTCGACGCCCAGGTTCACCAGCGTAAACAGGAACGCAAACAGCAGGACGGTCCCCTGGACGAGCGGGTAGTCGCCGACACTGATCGCGTCGACGAGCAGGATACCGATGCCCGTGATATTGAACACCGTCTCCGTGAGGACGGCCCCGCCGAGCAGGGAGCCAAACTGGATGCCGATGATGGTGACCACCGGAATCAGTGCGTTCCGGAAGCCGTGTTTCATGACCGTGATCTTCGCCCCCTGGCCTTTCGCGCGGGCGGTCCGCATGTAGTCCTGGCGGATCACCTCGAGCATCGACGAGCGCATCATCCGGGAGATCAGCGCCATCGAGTAGACGCCGATCACCAGCGAGGGCAACAGCATGTGCTGGACGGCAGAGAGGAAGGCGTCGAGGTTTCCGGACAGCAGCGCGTCGACGGTGATCAGCCCGGTCACCGCATCGATCGAGTAATTACTCGAGATGCGCCCGCTGGTCGGGAGCACGTCGAGCACCGTTGCGAACACCAGGATGAGCAGCGGCCCGCTCCAGAAGATCGGGATGCTGATCCCGGTGAGCGCGCCGATTCGGGTCAGGTGATCCGTCACGGAGTCCTGTTTGACGGCGCTTAAAATGCCAAGCGGGATCCCGAAGACGATCCCCGCGAGCTGTCCGTAGATGGCCAACTCGAGGGTGACCGGGAACCGATAGCGCAACACGTCGGTCACGGGCGTTCCCCTGCGAATGACGTAGGAGTTACCGAAGTCGAGCTGGATTGCGTTCCAGAGGAATCGCCCGTACTGGACGTAGATCGGATCGTTCAGTCCGAGGTCGTTCTCGATCTGGCGGACGAACTCCTCGGAGGCGCGCTGTCCGGCGATCGTCCGGGCCGGATTCCCCGGCGACAGATGGAGGATGGCGAAGACGACCGTGGCCACTCCCAGCACGACCGGAACGAGCAAGAGCAGCCGCTTGAGCAGAAATCGCTTACTAATCATGTGCTACCTGTCGTCGTTACGTACGTTCATACTGAACTAGCAGTTGCTCGGTTCGACCGTTACTCCCCGAGCTCGACGAGGTTGAGGAACGGGCCGCCGATCGCCTCGATGACGTAGCCGTCGACGCGTTCGTGTACCCCGCGGAGCTCTTCCGTGTGGGTCATGAAGACCCACGGCGCTTCCTCGTGGACGATGTCGGCGGCCTCGAGGTACATCTCCTCGCGCTCGGCCTCGTCGTAGGTCTGCTGGGCGTCGGTGACGAGTTCCATGAACTCGGTGTTCGCCCATGCCGATCGACTGCCGTCGTTGTATCCTTCGGCGTCGAAGCTCACCCAGTCCTGGCCGTCCGGGACGTCCTCGACGGCGACGCCGGGGTGGAGCAGCGGACTGTAGAAGTTGTCCGGGTCGGCGTTGTCGGAGATCCAGCCGAGGAAACAGGCGTCGTGTCTCCCTTCCGCGGTGTAATCGAGATACGCGTCCCACGTGGACTGTTCGTTGATCTCGACGTCGATACCGACGTCGGCGAGGTTCGAGCGAACCGTCTCTGCCGTCTGGACCGGCGAGGCGAAGTACGGCCGCGGGTTCGTCATCGTCGCGAGCTCGAACGAGAAGCCGTCTCCGAGGTCGGCCTCGTCGAGCAGTTCCTGGGCCCGATCGGTGTCGTACTCGTAGGGGTCGAGGTCCTCGTTGTGGCCCATCACCGTCGGGGGCAGCGGCTGACTGGACTGGATCGCCAGGCCGCGGTAGATGTTCTCGACGATCGCCTGGGTGTCGATCGCGTGGCTGATCGCCTGACGGACCCGCCTGTCACGGAACTCCTCGACGCGGTCCATGTTGAACGCCATGTAGCCGATGGTCATCCCAGGGGTGCGCTCGAGGGCGGCGTTGTCGTAGCCCTCGATGACGTCCGACTGGGCGGCACCGACGCCGTCGATGATGTCCACCTCGCCGTTGCCGAGTGCCTGGGCGCGCGAGGAGTTCTCGCCGATCGCCTCGAAGACCAGTTCGTCGACCGTGGGTGTCTCACCCCAGTACTCCTCGTTCGGCGACAGCCGGATGCGCTGGTTGCCGGTTTCCCAGGTGTCGAACGTGAACGGGCCGGTGCCGATCGGATCGGTTCCGAAGTCGTGGTCGTTCTCGATCTCGCTTTTCGGCAACACGGCCATCGCGAACACGGCGAGCGAACGGAGGAACGGCGCGTAGCGCTTCCCGAGTTCGATCTCGAGTTCGTAGTCGCCGGTCGCCTCGACGGACTCGACCGGACCAAAGAGGTACGGACCGTAGAACGACTGGGTCGCTCCGTCCTCTTCCTCGTCTCCCGTTCCGATGAAGTAGTCGTACTCCTCGTCGACGAATCGGCGGTACGTGGCGATGAAGTCCTCGGCCGTGAGTTCGTCGCCGTTGCTGAACGTCACGCCCTCGCGAAGCGTGAGCGTGGTCGTGGTCTCTTCGAGGCCGTAATCCTCGGCGAGACCCGCGACCAGGGTGGACTCGCCGGCTTCGAAGTGGACGAGCCGATCGTACACCTGGTTGATGACCTTCGCGTCCTCGCCGGAACTGGTCGCCTGCGGGTCGAGCGTCGCCGAGTCCGCCCCGCGGCCGTACACGAGGAGCCCATCGCTGCTCCCGCCGTCGTCGCTGTCGTCGCCGCCCAGACATCCCGCGACGGCCATCGTCGCTGCAGCACCACCGGCCGCCTTCAGAACGGACCGACGATCTACTGTAGGTTCCTGTGACATACACTCACAAGTGTAGTAGTGACATTATAATAGTATCGGATCGACCTCGCTCGAAACCGCAGTACACGCCGGTCATCGTCGGGAAGAACGTCCGGTTACACCCTCGAGAAGTCCGATCGCTACCTGTCCTCTCTCCCGTCAAATATTGTCTAGATGGCAAGCGGCGGGGTGAACGTCTTCCTCGAGCGAGGGCTGCTCACGTTCACAGACCGACTCGAACTCCTCGCGAAGCAGGGTGGCCGCGTCGTCCCACTGATCGGCCAGCAGGAGGTCGACCGCCTCGCTGATCGTCGCCTCGACGTCGGCCGGCAGCGGTTCGTCGAAGAACCTGTCGACGACGGCAGCCCCGTTCGGTTCGCCGCCGTCGGCGACCGCCTCGACGTCGGCGGGTTCGGTGGACTCCTCGCCGTGAGCGTAACTCTCGAGGGCGAGATTCCCGTCCTCGACTCGGTCCCGGAAGTTCATCACCTCGCGGTAGGCCGCCTGGTCGACGTCGAGATCCGCCGGCGGGATGACCTTCGGACAGCGGGTCCGGAACCGACAGCCAGATGGCGGGTCGATCGGACTCGGAACGTCGCCCTCGAGGATGATCCGGTCCCCGTCCGCACTCGGGTCGGGTTCGGGAACCGACGAGAGCAACGCCCGGGTGTAGGGGTGTCTGGGATCGTCGAACAGTTCGTCGGTCTCGGCGATCTCGACGACCTCGCCGAGGTACATCACGGCGACGCGATCGGAGATGTGCCGGACCACCGAGAGGTCGTGGGCGATAAAGAGGTAGGTGAGATCGAACTCCTCCTGGAGGTCCTCGAGCAGGTTGATGATCTGTGCCTGCACGGAGACGTCCAGCGCCGAGACGGGTTCGTCGGCGACGATGAAGTCGGGGTCGACCGCGAGCGCCCGCGCGATGCCGACGCGCTGGCGCTGGCCGCCGGACATCTCGTGGGGGTAGCGACTCCGCTGGGAGACGTCGAGTCCGACGGCCTCGAGCAGTTCGTCGACCCGCTCCTGGCGGCGTTCGCGCTGGGAGCGGTCGTCGCCCGCCTCGGATTCGGGCAGCCCGTGGACCTTCAGGGGCTCGGCGATGGTCTGGGCGACCGTCATGCGGGGGTCGAGCGACGACATCGGATCCTGGAAGATCATCTGTATGTCCTTTCGTCGCTCCCGCAACGCGTCGTCGTCGAGGTCGGCGAGGTCCGTCCCCGAGAAGACGACGGTTCCGTCCGTCGGCTCGAGGAGCCGCAGGATCGTCCGTCCCGTCGTCGACTTCCCACACCCGGACTCGCCGACCAGTCCCAGCGTCTCGCCCTCGTAGATGTCGAAGCTCACACCGTCGACGGCCTTGACGTGGCGCTGCTCGTCGCCGAGCCAGCGATCGAGGACGCCTTCGGCCTGCGAGAAGTGCTTTTTCATCCCCTCGACGGAGACGAGCGTCTCGTCGAAACTCGCCTCGGTCCTCGCGGCGATTCCGTCGTGTTCGTCCGCGTAGACCTGCTCGTCGAACTCCTCGTGGATGCACTTCGCGTGGTGGTCGACGCCCTCCGGACCGTGCTGGCGGTCGGGTACCTCGGCGCGACACGCCGGTTCGGCCCACGGGCACCGATCGGCGAAGTGACACCCTTCCGGCAGGTCGATCAGGTCGGGGACGTTCCCCTCGATCGGCGTGAGTCGCTCCTTGTCCTCGGTGGGGATCGACTCGAGGAGCGCGTAGGTGTACGGGTGCGAGGGATTCTCGAAAATCTCCTCGACCGGTCCCTCCTCGACGATCTCGCCGGCGTACATCACGGCGACCCGGTCGCAGGTCTCGGCGACGACGCCGAGGTCGTGAGTGATAAATAGCACGGACATCCCCAGCTCGTCTTGCAACTCGTTTACGAGGTCGAGGATCTGCGCCTGGATGGTCACGTCGAGTGCCGTCGTCGGCTCGTCAGCGATGAGCAAGCGCGGCCGACAGGCCAGCGCGATGGCGATGAGCACGCGCTGGCGCATCCCGCCGGAGAACTCGTGGGGGTACTGGTCGATCCGGGACTCGGCTTCGGGGATGCCGACCTGCTCCAGAATGTCGACGGCCTCGGCCAGGGCTTCCTCCTCGACGTCGTCGCGGCCGATCGACGGCGCGACCTCGCGAACCGCGTTCAACCAGTTGTCCGACCGCTGGCGGTCGTACTGGTGCAACAGCAGGCTCTCGGCGACCTGCTCGCCGACGGTCACGGCCGGGTTGAGCGACGTCATCGGATCCTGGAAGATCATGCTCATCTCGCTGCCGCGGATCTCCCGCATCGCCGGTTCGGGTGCCGCCGTCAGGTCGACCCGTCCCGCGTCGACGTCCACGAACTCGGCGGCGCGATCCGAATACGACTCCATGAGCCGGTCGGCGAGGGCGGCGTCGTGGAACTCGACCGACCCACCGACGATCTCGCCGGGATCGTCGACCAGTTGCATCGCCGAGAGGGCAGTCACGCTCTTGCCACTGCCCGACTCGCCGACCAGTCCGACCGTTTCCCCTTCCCGGATCGTCAGGTCGATCCCGTCGACCGCCTTGACCGTTCCGCGATCCGTCCGGAAGTGGGTCTGCAGGTTCGAAAGAGAGAGTAAGGACGTCACTACAGCCGTGAATGTGGTCTGTGAACTAATATCTTTATTTTCCACCCGTGAGAGGAATGCTTTTGACACTCGCACGTCCCTGACTGGACATGAACAGCGCGGGACTGCCGGACGCCGTTCTCGAGCAGTGGGAGGCGTTCGTCGACGACGTCGAGGCGACTGCCGACCAGTATCGCGACGAGGGGTGGTCGGTGCTTCAACTCCACCCGGGAGACGTGACGCCACAGCCGGGCCCCCAGGACCGCCGCTTCGACGGGTCGACTGGCGGGGACGAGGGTCGCGACGAACGGCCGACGGACGAGGACGACCTCGAGCGCGTCGGCTTCGACGTGGTCGTCCCCGACGACGAGTTCGAGGACCTGGCGGGCCTCGTCGACGCTGGCTTCGAAGTCACGCGCTACGAACTCTACCGGGGCGACGGCGATGCGAGCGCGTTCTCGCTCGTCGTCGAACTCGACGAGTCGACCCGGCAGGCCGTGCTCGTCCCGCTGTACTACCAGCCCTCGGACGTGGCGACCCTCTCGCGGCTGGCCGACGAGCGCGGCGAACTCGAGACGCACGTCCGTCCGCTCTCGCGTCGTCGCGTGATCGCGTTCTCACACCGGGAGCCGGAGACGTTCTTCGGCGAGAACTGAGACTGTCGGTCGTGACTGTGGATGCAACCGCGAACCGTCGTGCGGTTGCGTCGGAGGTGACTCACAACCGTCGGTACGAGCGTTCAGCTCTCGAGATCGGCTTCCTCGCCTTCCTCACGCAGTTCCTTGCTCGCCTCCCGAACCTCTCGCATCACCGTCGAGATGCGCTCTTCGGCCTCGAGTTCTTCTTCGACGGAGAGGTCGACGCCCTCGACCTCGAGTAAGAACTTCGCGACCTCGGTGGCCTCGTACATCACGTCGTCGAGTTCCTCGGCGGTGAAGAAATCGCACATCGCGCCGTAGAGAAACGTCGCGCCGGCTTTCCGGACTTTCTCCTCGAAGCTCGCCCGGGCCTGGTTGACCGCCTGGGGGGTGTAGGTGTCGGTCATGAAGGGGACGAGTTCCGGCAGGTTCTCCCCGATCTTGGTCATCTCGACGCCGGTCTCGGTCCGGAAGTCGGAACAGAGCCGGGCGATGGCCCACTCGCGGGCCGTGACGTACGTTCGATCCCGGAGGAACTCGTTGACCCGCTCGTACTGTGCGCCATCCATCTTCTGGAAGCGGGCGTACTTCTGGACGTCCGCCGGGACCTCGTCGTCTGCGTCGACCGCGTCGGGGTCGGGGACGCCCGGCATCGGCCCGTCGTCGCCATCTGCGTTCGCAGTCGTCGCCGACTCGCTCGCCGCGTCGGTCCCATCGTCGTCCGGCGTGTCGTCACCGTCGTCGACCGTCTCCCGTTCCCGTGCCGCGTTCTCGTCCATAGGAACGTATTACGAAACCGACCGAATAAGGGTTGTCCTCGGCGGAGACGACGTTTGCCGTTCTGCTCGAGCGTCGACTACAGCTCGAGGTACGTCTCCTCCTCCCAGGTCGTCTCGTCGACGACCACGAGTTCGTCCTCGCCGAAGACGTAGAGGTAGTCGTCGAGGTAGGTCGCCCGCATCGCGGGGCCGTTCGTCTCGACGGTCGTCACTCGCTCGAGGCCGTCCTCGTAGGCGACGACGTGTCCACCCTCGCTGCCGGGGAGGAAGAACACGCCGTGGCGCTCGTCGATGAGGAAGGCGTTGTGTGACTCCCGGATCGCAGACCACCGGTCGTCGAGGACGAGGTCGTCTTCGACCACCGGATTCTCGGGGTCGGCGACGTCGAACGTGACGGCTTTCACCTGTCCGTCTTCCTCGCCGATGCCGAGCACGCGGTCGTCGCCGAGCGGGTGCATGTACGTCGAGAAGCCCGGCAGCTTGAGTTCGCCCTCGAGTTGCGGATTCTCGGGGTCGGAGACGTCGATCACGTGGAAGGGGTCGATCTGACGGAACGTGACGACGTAGGCCGTCTCGCCCTCGTAGCGCACCGAGTAGATGCGTTCGTCGACGCCCATGCCCGTCACGGAGCCGACGGTTTCGAGGTCGTCGTCGAGGACGTAGAGGTCGTTCTCGGCGTCGACGCCCGGCGCACGCACCGTCGTCGCGATGCGGAGGTGGCCGTCGTGTTCGTCCATCGACCACTGGTTCAGCGGCGTTCCGGGGACGGAACCGGCGGCGTCGACCGCCAGGTCGCCGTCGATGCCGACCTCGACGACGCCAGTCCGGCTGAACTGGCGCAGGTTCTCGGTCGCGTACGACTCCCAGGCCTCCTCGAGGTCGCGCTCTGCAGTCCGGCGTTCGCTGCGCTCGAGGCCGGCGCGCCAGTCGTCGAGAACCGCCCGGATCTCGGCGCGCGTCGCCGCCTCCGAGAGGTCGTACGAGCGCAGTTGCTCGAGGCGGTCGATCGCCTCGTCGTCCAGGTGAGCGCGGCCGTCGGAGAGCAGGAACTCGAGGCGGAGATCGGCACGCGAGGGTGCGTCGGCGTACGTGAGGTAGACCGCGTTCTCGGAGACGTAGGTCGCCGTCGTCCGCGAGGAGCCGAGGAAGCTGACCGCGTCCTCGACCTCGCCGCTTTCGGGATCGACACGCATCGTCGTGTAGACCGTGTTCGCGTCGTTTTGCTCGGTCGGGTAGTGGACGTCGGTGCACGCGACCTCGGGACCGTCGTCGCCGGCTGGCTCGATCGGACAGGGATCGTCCGGCGAGACGCGGTCCGCGACGACGAGATAGACGTCGCCGTCGTAGAGGCGCGCGGCCTCGACGTGGCCGTCGATCGCGGTGGTCCAGGTCCGCTCGGGGTCGGACCGGTCTGTCACGTCGTAGCCGTAGATCGCCGACCGTTTGAAGACGACGAGCGTGTCGTCGGCGAGCAACAGCTCTCCGCCCGTGTTGATCTCACCGATTACCGACGGATTGGCCGGCTCAGACGCGTCGACGACGGCCGTCGAGCCGAGCGTTCGGCGGTGTCGCCGATCGGCGTAGTAGATCGTCTCGCCGTCGGTCTTGAGTACGTCCGGTTCGTCGAGGGCCGCCTCTTGGACGTTCGTCTCGGCGTACCTGTCTGCGCCACCGCCGCTACTACTGGCCGCGGCGTCACCGTCGGCAGTCGTCGTCGCCCGGTCGCCTTCGGCCATCTCCTCTTCGACGGCGGCGTCGTCGGTCTCGATCGCGACGTCCGGCGTCTGGAACGTGGCCATCCCGCCCGAGGAACGGGAGTCGCGAAGGTAGGCGGCGAACTGTTCTCTCGAGTCGAATCGGTCGATCGTCGGGTCGTCGAAGGCCGTCGTACTCTCGGGGTCGTCCGCGGCGACCGGCGAGTCGAACCCGCCGGCGAACGCGAACCCCACCGTCGAGCCGACGACGAGGGCGACGAGGGCGATCGCCGCGAGCTGTCGATTGTCCGTCATCGTACTGACGTGCGAGAGCCAGTATCAAGGCGCTACCCCTAGCTCAAATAGTCATTTCACCCTCGTCCGCCGTCCGTCTCGCGTCGAACGAACGGCTCGCGTCTCGAGCGCCTTCGGGTCGCGAGAGCACCGTAAACTCCGTCCGCGTCACCTGCAGTTCTACCGCCATTTAAGTTCGTGAGGTTCGTTCGAGAGTGTATGACACAGACGCCAGTGATCGCGAAAGCGGTTCGCACGCCACAGGGGAGAGAAGACGGTGTCTTCGCCGACGTCCGCAGCGAGGACCTCTCGATCCCGCTGATCGACGAAATCCTCGCCGAGACCGGCCTCTCGAGCGAGGACGTCGACGACCTCATGTGGGGGGTCGCCCAGCAGCGCGACGAGCAGTCGAACAACCTCGCTCGCGTCATCGCGCTCCTGTCGGAGCTGGGCGAGTCCGTGCCGGCGACGACGATCAACCGCTGGTGTGCCTCCTCGATGCAGGCGATCATCTCCGCCTCCGACGCGATCCGCGCCGGCCAGCGCGAGTGCATCATCGCCGGCGGCGTCGAGAACATGTCGCGCGTCCCGATGGGCGAGGCCACCGGCTACCTCCACCCGGAACTCGCCGCGGAGTACAACGTCGCCGAACTCCAGATGGGGATGACCGCGGAGAAGGTCGCCGAAGAGTACGACGTCTCCCGCGAGAAACAGGACGAGTACGCCCTGCAGAGTCACCAGCGCGCCGCCGCCGCGACCGAGGAGGGCCGGTTCGACGACCAGATCGTCCCCATCGAGACCGACGACGGACTCGTCGAGGAAGACGAGGGCATCCGCCCCGACACCGACCTCGAGACGCTCGCCGGCCTGCCGACCGTCTTCAAGTCCGACGGGACGGTCACGCCCGGCAACGCCTCCCAGATATCCGACGGCGCGGCCGCCGTCCTCGTGACCAGCGAGGCGTTCGCGGAGGAACACGACCTCGAGATCATGGCCGAGGTCGGCTCGAACAACGTCGCCGGCGTCGATCCCACTGTGATGGGGATCGGTCCCGTTCCGGCGACGCGGGGCTTACTCGAGCGCACGGGCCGGGAGATCGACGACTACGACCTCGTCGAGTTGAACGAGGCGTTCGCGAGCCAGACCGTCTACTCGCGAGACGAGCTGGGTGTCGACCCCGAGAAGTTCAACGTCAACGGCGGCGCGATCGCACTCGGCCACCCGCTCGGGGCCTCCGGCGCACGCTTGCCCGTGACGCTGATCCACGAACTCCGCCACCGCGGCGGCGGCCGCGGACTGGCGACGCTCTGTGTCGGCTTCGGACAAGGTGCGGCGATCGACTTCGAAGTCCACGGCGAGTAGACGCCCGATCGTTCGCGTTTTGGTCCAGATTTTGCGAGGGAAGCCGCGACGCGGCTGACCGAGTCAAAAGGTGGTCGCGACAGGGAGCGGCGATCGACTTCGAGGTCCACGGCGAGTAGACGCTCGACTGTTCCCGCATCGATTCGCGTCTCGAGCGGGCAGTCGATTTACGGCCGATGGGTGCTAGCTACCATCATGAACGACGTACTGCTGTTGCTCGTCATCGTCGGGATTCCGCTCGCGTGGCTCGTCGGCCTCTCCGTGTTCACCTACTACGACGCGGGCAGAGTCGGGATGAGGCCCGAAAAGTGGGCCGCGATCGTTCTGCTGGTGCCGATCTTCGGCTTCTTCATGTACCTCTTCGAGCGCAGCGAACTGTCGTACGATGCGGAGTCTGATCCCTACGCCGGTGGTGCGTACAACGTCCACGAGTCGCGCGCCGACGACGAGGAGTAGCGACGAATACTTACTCGAGCCCGACTGCCACGCTACGAAAGTGACTTTTATACCGCGTTTCACGTTACGCGTACGTATGATCAGTATCGCCGAGCATCGTTCGCAGCGGTCGACCGACGAGCGGTCGAGCCGGTCGAACGGCCGCCGAACGAGTCCCGACAGCACCGTCGAGGTACGATGAGCGACGAACCGACGAACACGAGCGAGAAGCTGGTCGAACTCGCCAAGCGTCGCGGCTACTTCTTCCAGTCTGCGGGCGCCTACGGCGGCGTCGGCGGCTTCTACACCTTCGGACCACAGGGTGCCGCGCTGAAGGGCAACCTGGAGGACGCCTGGCGCGAGCGCTACGCCGTCGGCGAGGGGCACATGGAGATCGACGCGCCGACGATCATGCCCGAACCGGTCTTCGAGGCCTCGGGCCACCTCGAGGGCTTCGACGACATGCTCATCGAGTGTCCCGACTGTGGCCAGAGCCACCGCGCGGACCACCTCGTCGAAGACAACACCGAGTACGAGGACGCAGAGAGCCTCCCGATCCCGGAGGTCGAGGAGATCGTCGCCGAGTACGAACTCGTCTGTCCCTCCTGTGGTGCGGGGCTGGCGGGCGTCGCCGTCGAGAACTTCAACCTGATGTTCGCGACGAACATCGGCCCCGGCGACTCCCAGCCCGGCTACATGCGCCCGGAGACCGCTCAGGGCATCTTCGTCGAGTTCCCCCGGCTCAAGGAGTACGCCCGCAACCAGCTGCCGTTCGGCGTCACCCAGATCGGGCGCGCGTACCGCAACGAGATCAGTCCCCGGCGCTCCATTATTCGAACGCGGGAGTTCACCCAGGCCGAACTCGAGTTGTTCCTCGACCCCGAGGAGGACGAACCCGACCTCTCGGCCGTCGCCGACGTCGCGGTGACGCTGTATCCGGCGAGCGAGCAGCAGGCCGACGACGGCACGACCGTCGAGACGACGATCGGCGAGGCCGTCGACGACGGGACGATCGCCGACCCGTGGATCGGCTACTTCCTCGGCATCTCCCAGGAGTGGTACGAGTCGGTCGGCGTCGACATGGACCGGTTCCGGTTCCGCCAGCACCTCTCGGGCGAGCGCGCCCACTACGCGAGCGACTGCTGGGACGCCGAAAGCGAGATCGACGGCAACTGGATCGAGATCGCCGGCTTCGCCCACCGTGGCAACTACGACCTCTCGAAACACCAGGCCCACTCCGACGAACGGTTCACGATCTTCAAGCAGTACGACGAACCGAAGACCGTCGAGCGCGCCACCGTCGACCCCGACATGAGCTACCTCGGGCCGGAGTTCGGCGGCGACGCCGGCACGGTCGTCGAGAAACTCGAGGAACTGGCCGAACGCGACCGCGCGGCGTTTGACGGTGACACCGTCGAGATCGACCTCGAGGGCGAGACCCACGAGATTCCCGTCGAACGATGCGGCTTCTCCGTCGACGAGGAGACGATCGCCGGCGAACACATCGTCCCCAACGTCGTCGAACCCTCCTTCGGTGTCGACCGGCTCGTCTACACCGTCCTCCACCACGCCTACCGCGAGGACGAGGTCGACGGCGAGGAGCGGACCTACCTCGAGCTCGACCCCGAAGTCGCTCCGACCTTCGTCGGCGTCTTCCCGCTGCAAAGCGACGACGACCTCGAGCGGGAAGCCCAGGCGATCGCCGCCGAGTTGCGCGCCGAGGGTCTGTCGGTCACCTACGACGACTCGGGCAACATCGGCCGGCGCTACCGCCGCCAGGACGAGGTCGGTACGCCCTTCTGCGTGACGGTCGACTACGAGAGCCTCGACGACGAGGCCGTCACCGTACGCGAACGCGACTCGACAGCCCAGAAGCGACTGCCGATCGACGAGCTTCCGGAGACGCTCGCGGCGCTGCGGGCGGGCGACCTCGCGTTCGACGACCTCGAGTAATGGCCGACGAGCTCAAGCGCCGACTGGTCCACGCGAGCGGGTCCGGTCTGGTCGCGCTGTACTTGCTCGCGAACTACCTCGAGCTCCCGCTGTCGTGGGTCCGGTTCCAGGCACTCATGGTCGTCCTCGCGACCGGGACGCTCGTCCTCGAGTTCATCCGGCTGCGGATCGGCCTCGACTGGCGGCTCTACGACGTGCTCACCCGCGAGTACGAACAGGACAACCCGGCGGGCTACTGCCTGTACATGACCAGCATGGCGATCGTCGTCGTGATCTTCGATCCCCACGTCGCCCTCCCCGCAATGTTGATGCTCTCGCTCGGCGATCCGATCAGCGGCGCGCTGTCGGACGATCGGCTACGACAGATCAAGAGCCCGAAGGTGCTCGCCACGATGTTCGTCGTCTCGACGGTCATCGCCCTGCCGTTTCTCTACGACCGCCCCGTCGCCGCTGTCGCCGCCGCAGTCGGTGCGACGATCGCCGACGGCGTGACGCTCTCGGTTCGCACCTACATCATCGACGACAACCTGACGATCCCGATCTACGCCGCCGTGCTGGCCTGGGTCGCACTCGAGTTCGTCCCCGCATGAACGCGACCACGGACGACCGGATCGACGCGAACGTCTAGCCGACGAGTGTGATCAGAACGAACAGCGTCCCCATGGACGCGAGCGTGCTGGCGAAGACGTTCAGCGACGCGAACTCCGCGTCACCGCCGAGTTCGTTCGCGAAGACGAACGTCGAGACTGCAGTCGGCGTACCGAACATTACGACGGCGGCGGTGAACGTCGCGCCGTCGACGCCGAGCAGCGAGAAGACGGTCCACGCGAGGATCGGCATGCAGCCGATCTTGAGCGCGACGACGGAACTGACCGCGCCGAGGTCGATTGCGGGGAGATCGACCTCGAGTGCGGCCCCGACACAGAGCAGCGCGAGTGGCAGAGCGAACGACCCGAGGACGTCGAGGCCGGTGACGACGGGCGACGGTGGTGTGATTCCTGCCGTCCCGACGACGATACCGGCGATCAGCGCGATCAACACGGGATTCGTCGCGAGCCGTCCAAGCTCGCGTCCGAGCCGGGAGCTGGCGTCGTTTACGAGGACGAGAATCAGCACCGTCAGCGGCACCTGAACGAGCGAACCGACGCCGAGGATCACGCTCGCGATCGCGGTCACCTCGGCGTCGAACGTCGCGGCGACCAGCGGCAGGCCGAGGTAGCCGAGATTCGAGTGGTACGACTGGACGATAGCCACGCTCTGGCGCGGTCCCGACGAGCGATTTCCGTGCACGAGTCGGGCGACCCCCGCCGTCGAGAGCAGGACGAACAGGATCCCCGCCATCAGCGCCGGTGAGAGGAGTTCGCCGATCGCCTGGTCGTACGTCGAGACGAAGATGAGTGCCGGGAGGGCGACGTAGTAGGTGGTCGCGTTCAACTGGGCCGTCCGCCGCTCGTCGAGCACGCCCGACGTCCGCAGACCGGTCCCGACGAGCAACACGGCGAGCAGCGCCAGCAGTCGACCGAGGACCTCCATACTGCCCTCGAGTCGACTCGCCTTCTTACGCCGTTCGATCACGATTGCGGTGTGTGTGAACTCCTCGAATACGGCAGGATTTTCACTTTCACCGCGGTACGAGAACCCTTAACCGCGGCGCTCTCGAATCCTCCGCAAATGGCTACGACGGACGAGGAGGTCCCCACTATCGAGCATCCGCTGCTCGAGCCTGACTTCCTCGAGAGACGCCTCTACCAGCTGAAACTCGCGGGAACGGCGGCGAACGACCACACGCTCGTCTGTCTCCCCACGGGGCTGGGGAAGACGACGGTGAGCCTGCTGGTGACCGCCCGCAGGCTCGAGGAGGTCGGCGGCAAGTCGCTGATGCTTGCCCCCACGAAACCGCTCGTCTCCCAGCACGCCGACTTCTACCGGGAGGCCCTCCAGCTCCCCGACGAGGAGATCGTCGTCTTCACCGGCGACGTTAGCCCCGACGACCGCGCCGAACTGTGGGCGGAGGCGACGGTCGTGATGGCGACGCCGCAGGTGATCGAGAACGACCTCGTCGGCTCCCGGATCTCGCTTGTGGACGTGACCCACTGCACGTTCGACGAGTGCCACCGCGCGACCGGCGACTACGCCTACAACTACATCGCCGAACGCTACCACGCGGACGCCGATGATCCGCTCGTGACGGGAATGAGCGCCTCGCCCGGCGGCGACGAGGAAGCGATCCTCGAGGTCTGTGAGAACCTCGGCATCCACGAGGTCGAAGTGATGACCGAGGAGGACGCCGACGTCTCGGAGTACACCCACGACACCGACGTCGAGTGGGAGCGCATCGACCTCCCCGAGGAGGTCCTCGAGATCCGCGACGCGTTGAACGAGGTGATCACGGACCGTCTCGAGAAGCTCAAGGAACTCGGCGTCGCGCGGTCGACCCAGCCGGATCAGTCCCAGAAGGACCTCAACCGGATGCGCGCCGAGTTACAGCAACTGATCGAAAACGACCAGTCGGAGGGGTACAAGGGGATGTCCGTCCACGCGGAGGTGATGAAGCTCCGCCAGGCCGTGACACTGGTCGAAACCCAGAGCGTCGAGGCCGTTCGCCGGTACTTCGACCGCCAGCGCAACCAGGCTCGCAGTTCGGGCGCGTCGAAGGCGAGCCAGCGACTCGTCTCCGACCCGCGCGTCCGCGAGGCGATGCGCAGGGCGGAGTCGTTCGACCAGCTCCACCCCAAGTACCGCAAGACGCGGATGCTGCTGGCCGAGACCCTGGGCCTCGAGGGCGGCGAGCGCGTGATCGTCTTCACCGAGTCCCGGGATACGGCCGAGGCGCTGACGGACTTTCTCTCCGAGAGCTTCGACGCCAGACGGTTCGTCGGCCAGGGCGACCGGGAAGGGAGCGACGGCATGACCCAGAAACAACAACAGGAGGTCCTCGACGACTTCCGCGCGGGGGAGTTCGAGGTCCTGATCTCGACGTCGGTCGCCGAGGAGGGTCTGGACGTGCCGGAGGTCGACCTCGTGCTCTTCTACGAACCCGTCCCGACCGCCATCCGCTCGATTCAGCGCAAGGGCCGGACCGGCCGCCAGTCGGAGGGGCGGGTCGTCGTCCTGATGGCCGACGACACCCGCGACGAGGCGTACTTCTGGATCTCCCGACGACGCGAGAAGAAAATGGAGTCCGAACTGCGCGACCTGAAAGGGATGGCCGACGACCTGGAGGCGGAACTCGACGCGAGCCAGCAGTCGCTCGACGCGTTCGAGAGCGGGGCGAAAGTAGACGGTGACGGGGACGAATCGCTGGACGGAAGCACGGTCTCGAGTGGAAGCGAGGGGGTTCCAGGTCAGCCCGGGTTACAGGAGTTCGCCGACGCTGCTGCCGATCCAGACGATGGAGCCGACGCCACCGACGAGTCCGACGCCAGCGAAGGCGAGACGCCAGCGCCGAGCGGCGAGGGCGAGACGATCGAGGTCGTTGCCGACCAGCGCGAGATGGACGCCGACATCGCCCGCGACCTCTCGAGGCGCGACGAGATCGAGGTTCGCCTCGAGACGCTCGCGGTCGGCGACTACGTCCTCTCCGATCGCGTCGCCGTCGAACGAAAATCCGTCGCAGACTTCGTCGACTCGCTGGTCGGCGGCGACCGATCCGTCTTCGAGCAGGTCGGCGACATGGCCCGCCACTACTCGCGTCCGATCGTCGTCGTCGAGGGCGAGGGCCTCTACGAGCAGCGGGACGTCCACCCGAACGCGGTTCGTGGCGCGCTCTCGAGTCTCGCCGTCGACTTCGGCGCGAGCGTCTTGCGAACCGAGAGCGAGGCCGACACGACCGAACTGCTCGCGGTCGTCGCGGGCCGCGAACAGGACACCGCCGGACGGGCAGTCTCGGTCCACGGCGAGAAGCAGTCGAAGACGCTGGGAGAGCAACAGGAGTACGTCGTCTCCTCGATCGCCGACATCGGCCCCGTCACCGCCCGCTCGTTGCTCGCCGAGTTCGGGAGCGTCGAGGCGGTGATGACGGCCTCCGAGGAAGAGCTGATGGAAGCCGACGGCGTCGGGCAGGTGACGGCCGAACGGATCCGCGACGTCGTGGGAAGCGACTACGCCGGGTGACGCAACCGACAGTCAGCGCCGGAGCGCCGCCAGCGCCTCGCTCGCCTCGCGGGCCGCCTCGAGGCACTCTTTCGCGTACCGTGGATCGTCGGTCTCGGCAGCCTCGCGGGCGAAGCGCTCGAGTGCGGCCGCGAGTGCGGCCCGTCCGCCCTCGAGGTCGCCGTCGACTCGCCGCGTCGTGGCGGGCCGGTCACTCGAGCCGGATCGACGGTCGACGGCGTCGGCACTGCTCTCCGCACCACGCGAGTCGGACGCTTGCGACGGCGGTGTTCGGACGCCCTCCCACGTCGACGTTTCCCGCGAGCGCGTCTCCGTCGTAGCCTGTTCGTCCGCGTCGGTGGGTTCGGCCGCTGTCGCGTCGGCGTTCGTCGCTGGCTCGGTGGCGTCGACGTTCGTCGTCGACTCGGTGGCGTCGGCCGTGGCCACCGAGTCGTCCGCTGCAGTCGCGTCGCTCTCGAGGTCGGTGCCCTGGACGGCCTCCGGACTTCCGTGACAGGACGGACAGAACGTCTGTCCGTTTTGCTTGAACAGCGGGTCGCCGCAGGTGTCACAGTGGACGTTCGTCATCGTCGCCCCCTTCAACAGGAGGTCGCTCATCCGCTGGGTGGCTTCTCTGTCGGCCTGGTCGCGCTCGTACTTCTCGCGAAGTTTCTCGCGTTCGGCTTCCTTGTCGAAGTCGCTCATGTTCACCTAGAGGAACTACGACGTCGAAAAGGCTGCGAAGGAGCGAGTCCCAGGGGCGGTCACTGAAGCACTGCCTGCCTCGTCTCGCCGCGGCGTCCACCGAAGCGGACGGCGACGTGGCCGGCCACCGCGGCGGTGACGAGGCCGGCGGGGAGTCCGACGAACAACATTCCGCCGGCGAGGCCGCCGCCCCAGAGTGCGAACGCGGCGGTTCCGACGCCGCCGCCGACGACGAAGCCCGCGATGGCTCCGAGCGCCGCCCGGAGGCGAACGGCCGTCCGCCGCGAGACGCCTGTCTCGGTCCCGCGTTCCTCGTAGTAGTTCGCGCCGAGGAATGTGAGCACGGCCGCGGCGACGCCCGCCACGACCCCGGCCGGCAGGCCGACCAGCAGCGACGGCCAGACGTACGGCTCGAGCCCTTCGGTCACGAGCACCGTGATCGCGACGAACGCGACGAGTCCGCCGACGATACTTCCAGCGACCGTGACCAGCGTTTTGACGGAACTATTCATACGCTAGATATGCCTTCCGGGCGGATAAGTGTGCACTCGACTCCCTGCCGCCGAGACGGACTACCGGTCGGCCGCCTCGAGTGCGTCCACCGCCGCCGCCGGCGTCTCGACGCTCTCGACGCCGGGGACGTCGTGGGTATCGATCCCGACGACGGGTCGGTCGTAGACGAGTCCGAACCCGATCTCAGAGAGCGTCCCCGGGCCGCCCGAGAGGGCGATCACGCCGTCGCCGTTCAGTGCTACCAGCGCGTTTCTGGCGTGGCCCATCCCGGTCGCGATCGCCGTGTCGACGAACTCGTTTGCGGCCGACCGATCCTCGCCGGGTACGATGCCGATCGTCTCGCCGCCTTCGGCGTTCGCGCCGCGACAGACCGCCTCCATCGTCCCGCCGAGACCGCCACAGACGACAGTGTGTCCGCGCCGTCCGAGTTCTCGGCCGATCGCCTCCGCGACTCGAGTCTCCTCGTCGGTGATCGTCCCGCCGCCGATGACGCTCGCGCGCATACTCGAGTTAGCACGTCGGATCCCAATGAGCGTACCGAGTCGGTATGGTGTACCTGCCGGTATCGGTGTACCCCGTCTCGAGCGCGTTCGACGAGCGACGAAACACGTGTCGTTGCCTCGTGCGAAATCGCGGGATCCGACGGATTTAACGCGTCGCCGGTTGACCTCCCACCTGGTATGACGAAAGTTAGCGTGATCGGTGCAGCCGGGACGGTCGGTGCCGCAGCAGGGTACAACATCGCACTGCGAGAGGTCGCGGACGAACTCGTCTTCGTCGATATTCCGGACAAGGAAGACGACACAGTCGGACAGGCCGCGGACGTGAACCACGGAGCAGCGTACGACTCGAACACCGTCGTCCGCCAGGGCGGTTACGAGGACACCGCGGGTTCCGACGTCGTCGTCATCACGGCCGGCATTCCGCGCCAGCCCGGGCAGACGCGGATCGACCTCGCGGGCGACAACGCGCCCATCATGGAGGACATCGGCTCCTCGATCGCCGAGCACAACGACGACGACTTCGTCACGATCACGACCTCCAACCCCGTCGACCTGCTCAACCGTCACCTCTACGAGTCGGGCGACCGGGCACGCGAGAAGGTGATCGGCTTCGGCGGCCGACTCGACTCCGCCCGGTTCCGGTACGTCATCTCCCAGCGCTACGACGCGCCCGTCCAGAACGTCCAGGCAACGATCCTCGGCGAACACGGCGACGCGCAGGTCCCCGTCTTCTCGAAAGTGCGGGTCGACGGCCAGGACCTCGAGTTCGACGACGGGGAGAAAGAGGAGATCCTCTCGGAACTGCAGACCTCGGCGATGAACGTCATCGAGAAGAAAGGTGCGACAGAGTGGGGACCAGCGACCGGCGTCGGCCACATGGTCGAGGCTATCCTCCGTGACACTGGCGAGGTGCTGCCCGCGAGCGTCAAACTCGAGGGCGAGTACGGCCACGAAGACGTCGGACTCGGCGTTCCTGTCAAACTCGGCACAGACGGCGTCGAGGAGATCGTCGAGTGGGACCTGACCGAGTTCGAGCGCAACGAGCTCGGCGAGGCCGCAGACAAACTCTCCGAGCAGTACGAGAAGATCGCCTGAACCGGCCGACACCGTCGCTCGCCGATTTTCGCGGTACGCAATCCGCTACCAGGACCAGGCCCTGCAATCTTTGCTCGAGCCGTCGCGGTCGTCTCGACTCGGCGGAAACGCCGCTCGCGTTACACGAAATCGAGGAGAAAGGCCACGACTTCAGTCCTGTCTCTTACCCATAACTCAGCACCAGCGAGAAAAATCAAGTAGATGCGTCTGAAATCAAAGAATTAGTCGGGATGTTTTCATTATCTGGACTGGCTCACCGTTTCTGAGGAGTGGTCAGTCTGTAAAATTGGAACGAAGTCTGAATTCACGTTGAGGTCCGCTGAATGAGTCGCCGTTGGCGCTCATTCAGCACCGAGTTCGTACCCTTCTGCCCACATGCGTAGCTTCTGGAGGCCTTTCCACATCGTTTCCCATCCTGGAGGAGGATCTGATCCGCGGTCCAGATACCCGCCAAGCTTCGCTACACTCACAGCGTAGGCTTTCCCGTTCTGGTCTTGCAGTTCTGGAAATTTTGTTTCCAGAACTGCGCGCTCTGCTTCGCTCAACAAGACATCAGGTGCAGTCGAGGTCTCTCCCCGAGCAAGCTCTCGTAACTCCAGGACCTTCCAGGCAATCACCGAGTACAGACTTAGCAAGACTTCCATTCGTTCCCAAGTCTGGAGTTGCCGTTCTTCGATGTTACAGCCACTCTTCAGCACTTTGTGCCAGTCTTCGATTCGCCAGCGAAGACCATAATAGTCGATGACAGTCAGCGTCTCGTTAAACTCTTCGACCGATTCAGTGGTGAGTAACACCCACTGAATCGGGTCGTCAGTTTCACCGATCTCATCGACTCGTACGACATTTACTGCCACTGAACCGTCTTGATCAGGATTATTCCGCGGCGCACGCAACTCACAGGTTCCCGTTGCAATCGACAGCTCTGCTGTCCTGGCTTCTCGCCCACTTGCCTGTTGAATCTCGATCGTTTTGCGACCTTGCTCGGCAAGGTCGCTGCTCCAGTCAAAGAGTTTCCCAGATTCATCGTTTTCTGTCCAAATCCGTCGGTTTTGGTTGGCTCGAACGATGAATCCAGCGTTCTCTATCTCTTCGACAACGTCTGTATAGAACGCGAATGCATCTGCTCCTCGATCATGAACAAACAACGGGCGAACATCGTCGGCAAGCCAGTTTCTGGCTTGCCTGTCACCACGAGCCCACTTCTCCTGTTCACTCTCCAACGGAATTGGCTCTGATTTCCCGTTTGTCTCATACTTTTTGTCAGCCTGTTGGTCCTCGATCAGCGCCTGCTGATCGAGGACCCCTGTCATTCGATGTGTTTGTGGATGAATGCCGATCGTTGAGTGGACTTTGACGCCCTCAAGGTCCATCTCAGAGTTACCAATGTCGCCGAGTCCGTCCTTGGATGGATGTCTCGGAAAGACAAGTTCAGTGGTATCGGAGACGATCACGAGTTCGTCTAACTGACTCACTCGTGATCGTTGTGCTTGCTTGTGAGCGGAGAGGATCTCGTTTGGTTCCACATTCTCATTATCGCAAAATCGGTACGTAGCCTTTGTGGAGGCCCAGTCTTCGCAGGCAGTTGGGATGGACTCGGCAGGTGAACTGCCGAGTTCATCCCCAAGTTGCACCAGTCGATCGGTGAGGCGCTTGTCTCCGAGATTAGCTGAGCGAAACTCTGTTCGAATCCAACCTGATACATCCATGTCACACAACTCTCCGTCATCGTCTAAATCAGGCTGCCAACTCCGTGACCCCCGTCCCATTTTCCCGTCTCAATTCGTCAGCTACGGGGTTAGAACTTGTGGGTAAGAGACAGGACTTCAGTCGTGGGATGAATCCGCCCACACACGACACAAACCATCCTCGATAGCCGACCGAGTGTTGATGGATTCATAACATGTAATATATATTGACTTCTATCTACTCGTATGCCACGCGGGTACAGTCGAGAGCGAACGTCGGTTCACAACCTCCACTACCACTTCGTGTGGTGCCCGAAGTACCGCAAGCCGGTGCTGACCGACGAGGTTGCCGACCGCCTCGAACAACTCATCGAGGAGAAAGCCGACGAACTCGACCTCGACATTCTCCGACTGGCAATCCAGCCCGACCACGTACACCTGTTCATCACTGGCGACCCGAAACTTGCCCCGAACAAAATCATCCAGCAGGTCAAGGGCTACACTTCGCGGAATCTCCGCGACGAGTTCGACTTCGGCCTCCCCTCGCTGTGGACACGCTCGTACTTCGTCTCCTCGGCAGGAGAGGTGTCGAGTCAGACCATCGAGGAGTACATCGAAGCACAGACCGGACGATAACGATGCATCGAGAAGTCACCACCACGGTACGGGTCAAACTCCACTCGCTCACCGAACGTAAAGCCCGACTCGTCGAACGCGAGTACGGCGCGTTCCAAGATGCCGTTCACGGTGACGACAAAGCGAACCTCTACTCCGCCACCAAACAACAGGCGGGCAAAGTCCGGTCGAACAAGAACCCGCGAGAGGACACCGAGCAACCTGTCGTTCTCCGCAACGACTGCATCACCATCGAACACGACGAGGACACAGTTCTCTCGTCGTGGTGGTTCAAACTCCCCGTCTACAATCCCGAGAAGGAACGCGGGGATAGCATCTGGGTACCCGTCCGCATCCCCGAGAAGGACACGCACCTCCTCGAAGACGAGTACATCCGCGACTCGGAACTCGTCCACTGGGACGGCGAGTGGTACGTTCACCTCGTCTGCAAGCGGTCTGTGGCCGTCGCAGACGAATACGATGACGTTCTCGCCGTCGATATGGGTGCGAAGTGGATAGCCGTCAGCACGTTCATCGCCGACCGAAACATGCAGTTCCACGGAGCGGAAGTCCGTCGCGTCCGTGAACACTACAAGCAACTCCGCAAGAGCATCGGGAAGGCGAAGGTGCGTTCGGGAGCGCAGGTCATCGAACGCCTCGGGGACAAGGAATCCAGAACGGTCGAACACGAACTGCACCAAGTGGCGACCGAACTCGTCGCTCGCGCTCGGGAGCGCAACGCTGTCATCGTGTTCGGTGAGATGACTGGGTTGCGCTTCGACAACGACAAGGGTCGGTACGTGAACGACAAGACCCACAAGATGCCATACGCGAAGATGGCGAACATCCTCACGTACAAAGCCCATCTCGACGGGCGAGAGTGCCTCCCCGTGAACGAGTACGACACGTCTGTGACGTGTTGGCGGTGTGGGTCGCAGAACACATCGCGGGAAGTGCAGGGGCGTGTCGAGTGCCACGACTGTGGACTGGACGACAACGGCGACAAGAATGGTGCGACGAACATCGGCAAACGAGCCGTCGGTAAGAACATTCAGAGTCCGCTATCGACGGTGGGGGCTGTTGTGGCTCAGCCCGAAACGCAGGTCGTACTCGAAGGAACCACCGGTGAGATGGAACCTGCGAACTCCCCAGACGACGTGGGCCTAACCCTCAGTACCTTCCCAAGCGTCAAGTGACTAGTCCTCAGCCTCCTCGACAGTCGGATAGAGGCGGTGTAGTTTCGTTCGAGCGTCCTCGTTTGTGAATTGCCAGTTGACCGTGACATCCAACTCATTGCGCTCAGCTTCCCACGCAGCGACCTCCGACTGGAGCGTCGCTGCGTCCGGAATTCGGCGGTTGAGGCACTGGGTCTGGAGCGTGCTCCAGACGAGTTCGGCCATATTCAGCCAACTTCCGTGCGTGGGCGTGTAGTAGAACTCGAACCGATCGAGATACTCGCGTGCTTTCACGGGCGGGAAGAACCGATAGAAGGCGGCCGGATTGTGTGTGCTGAGATTGTCCAAGACTACCCGGATGCGGTCTGCATCCGGGTAGTCGTCGGCAATCGCCTGCATACAGTCGATCCATTCACAGGTCCGCCGTCGTTCAGTCACATGGAAGCGGCACCAGCCAGTCAACGGTTCAGTCGCCAGGTGAAGCCTTCGTTTCCCATTACGTTCGTAGTGGTGATCTGTGCGAGCGACCGCTCCCGGTGACGCCGGGAGCGGGTCGCGGACGTGTTTTCGAAGTGCTTTGCTGGACTCGTCGAAACAGATGACTGGACGGGCCTCGTCGTACGGTTCTTCGTAGAGCGAAAGGATCGTTTCCATCCGATAGACGAACTCTGCGTTCTCTTTGGGCGGAATAAGCCAGTACTCAGAGCGGTGTGGCTTCAGGTCGTTTTTTTAGCCGCTGTCGGACGGTTTCCTCGGAGATCGAGTCGAACTCGATCTCCTCAAGCGTGACAAGGCGGTCTGCGAGAAGCGCATACGTCCAGCGCGTTCGGCCTTCTGGTGGGTCTGAACAGGCGAGAGCAACGAGATGTGCTTCAGCACGACCGTCAAGCTTCGGCGTGTAGTCTCTGTCGGGTTTGCGGCGATGAATCGCCGCAATCCCTCGCTCGGAGTACGCTTTGCGGGTCCGATGGGGTGTCCCAACCGAACACCCGACGTGCTCACAGATGGCCTCATCTGTGAGCCCGTCATCAGCCTTCAGGAGGATCCTTGCGCGGTTGATTGCTTCTGCCCGGTGTGTGCCCTTCGTAACGAACTCTTCGAGTTCAGTGCGTTCTTCGTCTGAGAGATCGACGATGTACTTCTTCCGGCTCATTCCTGTAGGTACGCGCCCAGAGGAGATAACCTAGCTGTCCACGATTGGGACGGTACTCAGTGAGGGAAGCCCACGACCTGTTTAGTCGTGGGAGAAGTCACTGGATGTGCCCTTCGCGGCGGAGCTGGTCGGCCTCGCTTTTCTCGTAGCGCCACGTGATGTCCGCCTTCTCGTCTTGCCAGTCCCAGGGTTCGACGAGGACGACGTCGTCTTCGCGGATCCAGATGCGTTTTTGCATCTTGCCGGGAATGCGCGCGGTGCGCTCTTTCCCGTCGGCACATCGTACTTTGACGCGGTTTGCCCCCAGCATGTTCGTGACGATCGCGAAGACCTCGTCGTCGTCTGGCATTCGGAGGTTCTTGCGACCGCCCTCGTCGTCACTCATGGACCGTGGTTGGGGTTCGAGGCGTTTAACACTTTATTGATGGTGTGGCGTTTCGCCCGCCGGCGATCGATTCGCCCGGAGGTTTCCGGCCGGTCACGTCTACTCGAGGGGGTTCGCCGTCCGGCAGTATCGAACCACGGCGTTTATCTCCCTCGCCCGTCCAGACCGGTCCATGCTCAGGAACCTCGGTCCGGTCGGAATTATCGGAATCGTGATCGTCCTGGTCGGTATCGTGCTCGTCGCCCTCGAGAGTCTGCAGATCGCCGCCGGAATCGCGCTCGTCCTCGGCGGCCTCGGACTCGTCGTGAAGGCCCTCGTCTCGGGGATGCTCAGGGCCTGGGGGATGGCCTGATCTCTCCTCCGGTCGCCTGGCGAGACTGTCACCCGGCGCGCTCCGAACGGTTTTCACGGTCGAGTTCGTATCGAACGCATGGCCTACTCGTTGCAGTACTACGATCTCGTACTGATCTGCATCGCTGTGAGCCTCGCCGCTGGCGCACTCATCGGGATGGTGACGTCGATCACGTCCGCCGTGGCGGTGCCTGCCCTCGGCCTCGTCGCGGCCGCGTTCGTCGGCCACGCGCTGTTCGTCAACGGTCCGATCGACCAGACCGACGACCTCACCGACGAGGTCGAACTCGAGGAGGTGCCACAGGTGCTGTCGCCGCTCGAGTCGTCGGTCGAGTAATACCGGTTGGGACCGTTTCCTGATCAGGCCTCGTTGTCGCCCGCCCGGTGTTCGCTGATGAGTCGGTCGACCATCGCGGCTTTCTGCTGTTTCTGTCGCTCTCTGGCCCGCTCGTGCCAGTCGTCGATGACCGCTTCGACGTCGTCCTCGCGGGCGACAGCGAGCTCGTCGACCTCCTGCATGGCGACGTCGCCGGCCGGCCCGACAGGCACCTCACGCTCGAAGAGGATCTCGTCGGCGATCTCCGAGAGACCGCCCTCTTTGAGGATCACGCGCGGTTCGAAACTCGCGAGGAGTTCGGCCGTCGACCGCCCGGCACCGCTGGCGTCGGGCAGGTAGACCACGTCACCCGCGGCGATGCCGTACTGCTCGTCTGCCGTCCGGATCGCGCCCTTGGTGAACTTCTCGACGACTTTCACCGGCACCAGTCCCTCCTTTTTCGCCGAGATGTCGCTGAAGTTCGAGTGGTCGAGCTTCCAGAGTGCCTTCATCCGCTCGACCTTTTTCTCGAGCGCTTCGACCTCCTCGCGGGCCTCGTCGCGCTCGCGCTCGAGGCGGTTCGCGCGCCGCTCGAGGCGGCTCACCTCGCGTTCTTTCCTGATCTCCCGGCGCTCTTCGCTTCTGACCGCCGCGAGTTCGGCCTCGAGGTCGTCGATCCGCTCGTCGCGGTCCTCGAGTCGGTCCTCGAGCGTCCCGACGTGTGACTGGAGGCGCTCGACCTGTCGTTTCAGGTCGCGGATGCGTTTTTCCTCCGCGGTGAGTTCTCGCGGCTGGTGGTCGGGTTCGTCCTCTTCGGGTTCGTCCTCGTCGGTGAGGTCCCGGAGGACGGCCTCGACGCTCTCCTCGTCGCTGACGACGCGGGCGATCACCTCGCCGCGGTCGATGCCCGGCGGGAGTTTGCGGGCGATGCGCTCGAACTGGTCTTCGTGGTCGTCGAACGCCGACAGCGCCGCCGCCATCGCGTCACGCTGGTGGTCGTCGTCGTAGGGGTGCTCGCGCGTGCGATGCTGTTTCTCGTCGATCGGCAGGTCGCGGGTGGGCGTCCAGCCCGCGGCGTCGAAGCTCCGGCGGAACTTCTCGACCGTCTCGGGCATCGGCGTCACGTCCGCGGCGACGATCACCGGCTGGCCGCGCTCGACGATCCACTCGGTCACGTCGGCGGTGTCGCTCGTGCGCGAACTCCAGACGTCGAGGACGGTGCCGTCGAGGTCGACGATGGCGACGGCGGTCGTCGTCCCCGGGTCGATCCCGACGATGACGTGATCGCGTCGCTTCACGAGCGGGCGGAACTCGATGCCGTCCCGGCGCAGCCGCTCGATCTCGACTCTGACGTCGCCGGATCGTTCCCGCGAGACCGGAATGTCAGACGGACGCGCTTCGACCGTAAAGACCGCGTTGGCGTAGCCGCCGTAGCTCTCCCGGACCTCCTTCTCGTACTCGAGGTTTGCCGCCTCGAGTTCCGACTCGACCTCGCGGGCCCGGCGCTTGACGGCCCCGTGGATGCGGCGGGTGTACCGATCCTCGCTCCAGCCGCCTTTGCCGGTCGAGCGGCCCCGCGAGACTTTCACCTCGGTCGTGTCGGTAAACGCCGACACCTCGTGGCCGACGTTGTGGGCGGCGAGTCTGGCGGCCGCCTCGGCTTCCCGCATCGGCTTTTTGGCGTAGGGGATGCCGTGGCGTTTGGCGACTCGAGAGAGCGGTTCGGGTTGTTCGGCTCCAGTCACCTGGACCAGCTTCGTCTCCGAGGGGAGCGTGCCGAGAAAGTGGACGAGCTGGTCTTTGTCGGCCGCGAGCTCGTACATGTTGTCCGTCGCGACGATCGCCGGCTGCTCGTCGTCGATCAGTCGGCGGAGTTTCCGGTGGGAGACGACGTCACGTTCCACGTCGTCGCCGTCGTAGACGACCAGTGCGTAGGACGGCGCGTCCCCGCGCACGTCACCGCTCTGGACGTCGACACCGAAGACGACCGCGTCCAACGCACTCGTTCGCGTGCTCACGGATCGGTATAGGGCCGAGTCGCGTATAAATCCGACGCGGGTTCCAGCCCGCCGGGCGGCCCGGTCGTGGCGACTCGCAGGGCTGCGTTACTCCTCGGCGTCCGGGTACGGAATCTCGAGTGCGTCGCCGTCGTCGGGGACGAACGCCTCGCCGTGGAAGACGTCCCTGGCCTGTGTGACGTGGTCGGAGACGTCGCCGGCGTACCGCGAGGAGATCTGGACCAGCGCGAGCCGTCTCGCCCCCGTCTCGGCCGCGATCCGTGCAGCCTGGCGGGCCGTCGAGTGGGCGGTCTCGGCCGCCCGGTCGGTCCGGTCGTCGGTGAAGGTGGCGTCGTGGATCAGCAGGTCTGGTTCGTCGACGACGTCGACGGTGGCGGCGGTCGGGCGCGTGTCGCCGGTGTAGACGACGCTCCGGCCGGGCCGGGAGTCGCCCACGACCTGCTCCGGCTGGACGACGGTGCCGTCCTCGAGTTCGACCGACTCGCCTTCGTGGAGTTTCGAGAACTTCGGGCCGACGGGGACGCCGAGTTCTTCGGCGCGTTCGCGGTCGAACCGACCCTTGCGCTCGTCTTCGACGAGGGCGTAACCGACCGCGCGGGTGTCGTGGTCGGCCTCGAAGACGCGCACCTCGTACTCGTCGGCGCGGTAGGCGACGTCGCCGGGGCCGACCTCGTTGATCCTGACGGGAAACGACGGCCGATTGCCGAGGGTGTAGACGAGCGACTTCATCTGTCGTCGGGTTCCCTTCGGGGTGTGGATCGCGAGCGGTTCCTCGCGGTCGTTGAAGTCCCACGTCTGCATCAACCCGGGAATCCCGAGGACGTGATCGCCGTGGTGGTGCGTGACGAACAGGTGCGAGACCGAAAAGCCGGTCCCGAAGCGCATCATCTGTCGCTGGGTTCCCTCGCCCGCGTCGAACAACAGCTCGTCTCCCTCTCGAGCGACGAAGATCGAGATCGGGTTCCGTTCGGTCGTCGGAACGGCCCCGCTGGTCCCCAGAAACGTCACGCGCAGTGGCATCGGCAACGTCTCCGTTCGCCGTGGCTAAACCGGCTTCGATACCGACGGCCGTCCATTCGATCCGTACTCCACCGCTGAACTGTTGTAGTTACCAACTAGTCGGCCGAATGGTCGGCTTGCGGGTGCAACGGTGGGAGCGTTTTAGGTCGGCCGTCCCGTAGGTATCGCTCGAGACTACCTCGTCTTCCGACAGATGAACACGACATCGACGTTCGGCACGGTCAAACGGATCCTCGCGATCCTGATCGCGGTCGCGGTCGTCCTCGCTGCGGGCGCGATCGTCGGTCAGGCACCCGCGATCTTCGGCTCGGAAGTCGCCAAAGACTACGACGCATCGATCGAGTTCTCGGACCAGAGCGGTGACGGGACCAACGTGACGATCAACAACGTATCGCTGTCCGACGGCGGCTTCGTCGTCGTCAAAGATGGATCCGACACGATCGTCGGTGTCTCCGACTACCTCGAGGATGGCGACCACGAGAACGTCACCGTCGATCAGCGCGACGACACCGAGATGCTCGGCCAGCTCACGGCGGTCGTCCACCGGGATACGACGAACAACGAGACGTTCGCCTACGAGGAGACCGACGGCGAGGAAGACAGACCCTACCTCGAGGACGGCTACCCCGTAAGCGACACGGCGACGGTCACTGCCACGGAACGGGCGGCCGACGGCACCGCGAACACGTCGTTCCTCGTCGAGTCCGTCGACGCACCGTCGTCGGTCGGGAGCAACGAGACGATCACGGTCGAGGCGACTATCCGCAACCCCAACGCGTTCGATACCCGCCAGCACGTCGAGTTCCGGATCGATGGCGAAGTCCTCGAGCGACGGGTCCTCGACCTCGCGGCCGACGAGACAACCGACGTCACCTTCGAGGTCGACGTCGTCGGCGTCGAACCCGGCAACCACACCTACGGGGTGTACACGACCGATCACGGCGAACTGGGCGATCTCGAGGTCGTCGACGAGTGATCCCCGATCCCACGGCCATCGAGTCTTCCGGCCGACCGTGACCTCGCTTTCCGCGGCGGGGATCGTCGACGTCGAGACCGCCGCAGCCGAGATGACCGGGATCGGACAATCGACCGATTCTTACCCGTCCCGTCCCTACTGGCGGTCGATGGACGCGCCGCTGTGGACCGAGACGCATGCGCCCGATCTCGACGAGTTGCCACAGGACGACGCTCGCGAGTACCTACAGCGAGCCGTCGAGGAGCCGATCAACCTCGTCCTGCAGGGACCGCCGGGAAGCGGGAAGACGGCCGCGGCGCGCGCGCTGGCCAGGGAGGCACACGCGGATCCCGACAACGACCTGATCGAGATCAACGTCGCCGACTTCTTCGGCCGGACGAAAACGGAGATCAAGAACGATCCCCGCTTCGAGCACTTCCTCGTCGGCAAGTCCAGCCTCTCGAAACGCGACATGATCAACCACGTCCTGAAGGAGTCTGCGAGCTACGCCCCCGTCTCGGGCAACTACAAGACGATCCTGCTCGACAACGCCGAGGACGTCCGCGAGGACTTCCAGCAGGCGCTGCGCCGGATCATGGAGCAACACCACCGGACGACGCAGTTTATCGTCGCGACCCGCCAGCCCACGAAGCTCATCCCGCCGATCCGCTCGCGGTGTTTCCCCGTCTCGATGCGCGCACCCACGAGTGAGGAGACCGTCGCCGTCTTAGAGCGGATCGTCGAGGCCGAGGACGTCGCCTACGACCCCGACGGCCTCGAGTTCGTCGCCGGCTACGCCGACGGCAACCTCAGGCAGGCGATCCTCGCCGCCCAGACGACCGCCGAAGAGGAAGGCGAGATTACGATGAGCGCGGCCTACGAGACCCTCGGTGCGGTCGGACTCGACGAGGAAGTCGAGTCGATGCTCGCGGACGCCGAGGCCGGCGACTTTACGGACGCCCGCAAGACCTTGGACGACCTGCTCGTCGACGAGGGACTCGACGGCGAGGAAGTCCTCGAGGTGATCATCGACGTCGCCCGGTCGCGCTACCAGGGTGCCAAACTCGCTCGCGTCCACCGGCTGGCGGCGGACGTCGAGTTCGAGATGACCGAGGGGACGAGCGACCGGGTTCACGTCTCGCATCTCCTCGCCGAACTCGGCCGAGAGTGATAACGTCTGTTGTGACTGGGTCCCGATCCGGCCGAATCGATCGCCAGCTCCGACCGGAGTCGTCTGACCACAGTTATCTTGCTCTGGGCTAACTTCCGACTATGCCGACGCTACTCGAGACGCGCATCCGGAATCGATTCCGCGTCCAGCCGAACCACGCGAACAACCTCGAGACGCTCCACGGCGGAAACCTGATGAAGTGGCTCGACGAGGTCGGGGCGATGGCTGCGATGCGCTTTGCCGGCGAGACCTGCGTCACCGCACGGGTGAACGAACTCGACTTCAAACGGCCGATTCCCGTCGGCGAGACGGCGCTCGTCGAGGCGTACGTCTACGACGCAGGGACCACGAGCGTCCACGTCGCGCTCCGGGCCTGGCGCGAGGACCCCCGAAGCGGCGACCTCGAGGAAACCACCAGTTCGTCGTTTACGTTCGTCGCAGTCGACGACGACGGGCGGCCGACATCCGTTCCCGACCTCTCGGTCGAGACCGACGAGGGCGAGCGGCTTCGCGACCGGGCGCTCGAGACCACGGCGTAACGCACAGCCGACAGTTTCACTCGAGGACGAGCACGTACCGCGTCAGCGACCGGTGGACCCGTCGTTCGAACGCGGCGTCGATCTCCCAGCCCGCGTCACGTGCCTCGTCGACCCACGGTCGATCCGCGACGACGACGGCACGCGAGGCGACCCGGTGGGCCTCCGAGAGCGCCCCCGAGACGAGGTCCTCGAGTCGGTGCGTGGCGATCTTCGACTGGCGGCCGTAGGGGGCGTCGAAGACGACGCCGTCGGCCGCGTCGTCCCGGATGGGTAGCCGGGTCGCGTCGCCACGGCCGACGTGCCACTCGCCGGCGGGGACGTCCGCGTCCGTGGGCGACGCGCCCGCGAGGTAGTGTGCGAGGTTCTCTCGAGCGCCCCGGACCATCTTCGCCTGTGCGTCGGTGCCGATCACGTCAGCGCCGACGAGGCCGGCCTCGACGAGGACACCACCGGTACCACACATCGGGTCGAGAATCGTCCGACCGGGGCGTGCGCCGGCAACGTTCGCGACGGCGCGTGCGAGCAGCGGGTCCATGCTGCCGGGCTGGAAGAAGGGTTTGTCCGTCGGTTTTCGCGTCCCGAAGTCCCGGACGCTCTCGGCTTCGAGCCAGCCCAGCGCACAGACCGAGACGCGCTCGCCGCGGGATTCGTCGTCGACCGTCACCAGGTCGTCCCCGTCCTCGAGTCGCCCCTCCGAGAACGCCGCCCGCAGGACGTGGTCGGGCTCTTCGAGGTCGACCTCGAAGCCCCGGTCGACGAGCACGTTCCCGAGGGCGCGCTCGGCTTCGGTCGTGCTCACGCCGCTCGAGCCGTGGACGTCCGTCGCGCGGACGGCGACGGTTCCCGTGCGGTCGATCGTGGCCGCCTCGAGCAGCGCCGTCGCGCTCGCGACGTCGGCGTCGGTGCGCCCGACGAGGTCGCTCACGCGGTGGGTGTAGGCGAGACCGCGGATTCGCCCGGGAACGATCGCCGTGGCGACGGCGAGCCCGGGCGCGATCCGGCGGACGTCGGCCGCACCGCTCCGGGCTTCACAGGCTGCGAACGCGTCATCCTCGCCGCCGAGCTCGAGCAGGTACACGTCGTCTTCTGGCCGCGCGCGAGGTATGAGCCTACCGCTTTCGACGGGGCTCGCCGGCGACGTCGTCGCCGACCGTAACTCCGAAAATCGCGTGAACGGACGCCTGTGGGTCGATACGTCGACATACCGGACAGATCAGGTGGTGGTACCAACCTTTATAAACCTTAAATACGTCTTTTTAAACGACGAATGACGGATCCGAAGGATACCATCAACATCGAAAACGTGGTGGCGTCGACCGGCATCGGACAGGAACTCGATCTCCAGAGCGTCGCGATGGACCTCGAGGGGGCCGACTACGACCCCGAACAGTTCCCCGGTCTCGTCTACCGTACGCAAAACCCCAAGTCGGCAGCACTGATCTTCCGCTCGGGCAAGATCGTCTGTACCGGCGCGAAAAGCACCGACGACGTCCACGAGAGCCTGCGCATCGTCTTCGACAAGCTGCGCGAACTCCAGATTCAGGTCAACGAGGACCCCGAGATCGTCGTCCAGAACATCGTCACGTCGGCGGACCTGGGACGGAACCTCAACCTGAACGCGATCGCCATCGGGCTCGGCCTGGAGAACATCGAGTACGAACCCGAGCAGTTCCCCGGCCTCGTTTATCGCCTCGACGAACCCGAAGTGGTGGCCCTGCTCTTTGGCTCGGGCAAACTCGTCATCACCGGCGGCAAGAAGCCCGAAGACGCCGAACACGCCGTCGACAAGATCGTCTCGCGACTCGAGGACCTCGGACTGCTCGAGTAACGCTCCGTCGTCGTTCGCGTCGGTCTCGCGCGTCGACGTTACCCACGACATCTGGCGGATCGCTTTCGGCAGGCACAAATCGGCGGACTCTGAACCTCCGGCATGGTCGTCGCACAGGTCGCACCCGAGGCGCTGGATCCAGCTACTGGTGGCCCGATCGCGTATCTGGGAACGTTTCTCGTCTCGACGCTGTTCTACGGCGTGACGCTACACATCGCTGCACGGTACGTTCTCGGCGACGTCGGGGTGAGACAGGCGTTCACCGTCGCGCCGGCGCTCGGTCTCGTGTCGATCCTGCTCCAGCAGTGGGGGCCCGTGGTCGTCATCCCCGTGACGTTCGCCGTCGCGTACGTCGCGATTCGCGTCGTCTACGACCTGAGCTATCGAATCACGCTGCTCGTCACTGTCGTCTACTACACCGTCGCGGTGCTCGTCGGGCTCACGATCTTCAACTTCGTGCGACTGCTCGGGACCGCACCGGTGTAGGTCTGTCCTCGTCGAGAACTGACGCCGACGGCCGATCACTCGACGAGCCGTTCGATCTCCGTCACCAAGATGTCGCTCGCGCCGCAGTTTTTGACCTCGGTGATCGTCTCGAAGACGTCCCGCTCGTCGACGACGGCGTGGACGGCGACCTTCTCGCTCCCGCCGTTTGCGATGTCCATGATCGTCGGTCCGCCGAGTCCCGGGATGACCTCGCGGACCTCCTCGAGTCGGTCCTCGGGGACGTTCATCATCAGGTAGCGTTTCCCGTCGGCGGCGAGCACCGACGAGAGCGCCGTTCGGATCTCCTCGACTTTCGGGTCGTCGACGACGTCCTCGCGGGCGATCAGTCGAACCGAACTCGAGAGCACCTCCTCGACGATCGCCAGGCGATTGACCGCGAGCGTCGTGCCCGTACTCGTGATGTCGACGATGGCGTCGGCCATCTCGACGTGCGGCGTGAGTTCGGTCGCGCCGGTGACCTCCACGACGTCGGGCTCGATGCCCCGCTCGGCGAAGAACTCGCGAGTGACGGTCGGAAACTCCGTCGCGACGGTCTTGCCCGCCAGGTCCGCGACCGACTCGATGTCGCCGTCTTCCGGCGCGGCGAGGACGAGCCGACAGCGGCCGAACTCGAGGTCGAGCAGGTCGACGACGCCGTCGACTGCGGCCTCCTGGACCTGGTCGTAGCCCGTCACGCCGACGTCGGCTGCCCCGTCGGCGACGTACTCGGGGATGTCGGCCGCACGGGCAAAGAGGACGGTGACGTCGGGATCGACGGTCTCGGCGTAGAGTTTGCGGTCGGCTCCGTTCTCGAGATGAAGCCCCGCCCGCTCTAGAAGGTCGATCGTCGGCTCGTGCAGGCGGCCCTTGTTGGGGACGGCGATTCGCATGTGGCGCTATTGGGCCGGCGGTGGGAACTGTCTTTCCATCGTGCTCTCCCGTGTCGCTGGCGACCGGCGTCAACCTGCTCGCAGAGCGGTTACTGCGACTGGGGCTGTGTCTCCTCGTACGGCTGAACGATGACGAACCCGTCGGTCCCCGTGAACTCGAGCTGGTAGCGCTCGTCGGAGGACTGTCCGATCATGTCCGAGAGGTTCCGGTTGACGCTCGCACTCGGCGACAGCGACCCGCTCCAGGCGACCGTCGCGTCCGGGTCGGTCTTGACCGGCGGCGTCAGGACGAGCGGGTCGCCGTGGGTCGTGATCGCGACGCTGCCGGGGCCCTCGAGGAAGACGTTCGTCAGTCCGCCGGACATGGTCGCGCCGAGACTCCCGACGGTCCCGATCTCGTAGTCGATTTGCGCCTCGAACGCGAGGACGTCGTTGCCGTTGACCGAGAGTCGCTGTCCTGGATCCAGATCGAGCACCTGGATCTCCTTTCCCTGGTCTGCGACGTAGACGTGACCGGTCCCTTCGGCTTCCATCACCGGCGTCCCCTCGCCCGTCGCCTTCTCTTTGAGGAAGCCGGTGATCCCTCCTTCCGCGGATCCTTTGCCGGTAAACGTCACGTCGCCCGTGTACGCGACCATCGACCCGGCTTTCAGCATCGCAGAACCGTCGAGATCGACGTCGAGGAGCTTGCTGCTTTCCAGTTGAAACCGCTCGGTGCCGTCCTCGGGCGCGTTGGCCGCGGCGAATTCTTCGAGTTCCATGTGTCTCTCGAGTCGTGACCGAAATCGACTCGACATTCTCGTTACTGCGACGTTTGGAAAACACTACCGGTTCTCGCCGCCCGGCTGTTGCCGTCGTTCGACCTCGCTCGCGTTTGCTAACGACAAACGTGCGCCGGAACACGGCCACAGCCGGCGGTATGAGCCGTCGGGGTCGTGTGAATGAATAACAATTGTTGTTCGTCTGACCCCCGATTTACCTTCGATTCTTCGACCACTGACTCCCTGCGACTTTGTTTCGAAAATATACTGTGGGTCAATCCTGGTTTGTAACGCACAAACCGCTTGAATAGCCAGTCCTTATCTACCCGTATGGAACAGAGACGGGCACACCTCGAGATCACGGGGATGTCGTGTGCGACGTGTTCGGGGACCGTCGAGGACGCCCTCGACGACCTCGAGGGCGTCGCCTCGGCGAGTGCCAACTACGCGACCGACGAGGGGACAGTCGAGTACGACCCGACGGAGACCTCCCTCGAGGAGATCTACGAGACGATCGAGGAGGCGGGGTACGAAGCGGCCTCCGAGACGCGGACGATCACCGTCATGGGGATGTCGTGTGCGACCTGTTCGGAGACGGTGGGCGAGGCCGTCGCGGACCTGCCCGGCGTCGTTCGCGCCGACGTGAACTTCGCTGCCGACGAGGCCAGAGTCGAGTACAACCCCGCTGACGCCTCGCTCGAGGCGATCTACGACGCGATCGAGCGGGCCGGCTACGAACCCGTCCGCGAGGAGGGCGACGACGACGGCTCCGAGCGTGAGCGGGCGATCGAGGGCGAACTCCGCCGTCAGCGCCGACTCGTGATCGGCGGCGGCCTGCTCACGTTGCCGTTCGTGCCGATCATGCTGGCGATGTTCGACCTCGTCGCGCTGCCCGAGACCGTCCTCGGTGTCGACCTCGGGTGGCTCGAGTTTGCCATCGCGACGGTGCTGATGGCGACGCTCGGCAGGGAGTTCCTCGTCGGTGCCTACCGGGCGCTCGTCAACAATCGACAGGCGAACATGGACACGCTGGTCGCGATGGGGACCTCCGTGGGCTACGTCTACAGTACGGCCGTCCTGCTCGGACAGATCTCCAGCGAGGGGCTGTACTTCGAGGCCGTTGCCTTCATCCTCTGGTTTATCACGCTCGGCAACTGGCTCGAGGTCCGTTCGAAAGCCCGGGCCGGCAACGCCTTGCGAGAACTCCTCGAGATGGAGGCCGACGAGGCGACCGTCGTCGAGTGGGAGGCCCCGGAGGGGACTCGAGCGGACGGCAAAGCCGCCCGTGGTGAGGAGCGACAGGTTCCCCTCGATGAGGTCGAGGTCGGCGACGTCCTCAAGGTCCGACCGGGCGAGAAGATCCCGACCGACGGCGTCGTCGTCGAGGGCCAGAGCGCGGTCGACGAGTCGATGCTCACCGGCGAGTCGGTCCCGGTCGAGAAAGGCGAGGGTGACGAGGTCGTCGGCGCGACCGTCAACAAGAACGGCCGACTCTTCGTCGAGGCGACGAAAGTCGGCTCCGAGACGGCGATCCAGCAGATCGTCGAACGGGTGAAGGAAGCCCAGTCCCGCCAGCCCGACATCCAGCGGCTCGTCGACAGGGTCAGCGCCTACTTCGTCCCCGCAGTGATCGTCAATGCGATCGTCTGGGCGCTGCTGTGGTTTGCGTTCCCCGAGTCGCTCGCGGCATTCGTCGACTCGTTCCCGACCTGGGGAATGGTCGGCGGCGGCCCCGAGGTAGCGCTCCCCGCCGGCTCGGAGGCGGGCGTCCCCGTCCTCGAGTTCTCGGTGATCGTCCTCGCCTCTGCCCTGCTGATCGCCTGTCCCTGCGCACTCGGACTGGCGACGCCCGCCGCGACGATGGTCGGGTCGACCCTGGCGGCCACGAACGGCGTCCTGTTCAAAGGCGGCGACGTCTTAGAGAAGGTCCGGGGCGTCGACACCGTCGTCTTCGACAAGACCGGGACCCTGACCCACGGCGAGATGACTCTGACCGACGTCGTGACGATCGAACCGGACGCGGCGACCGACGGCGGCCGTCCCAGTACGGACGGCGGCGTCCTCGTCGGCGAACGGGAGTCGTTCGAGTCGGTCGTCCTCAGTGCGGCGGCCGCGGCCGAGTCGGGCTCCGAACACCCCATCGCTCGTGCGATCGTCGAGGGTGCCGAAGAACGGGGGATCGACTACGGCGAGGTCAGCGAGTTCGAGAACGTTCCCGGCCACGGCATCCGGGCCGAGACCGACCACGGCACGGTCCTGATCGGCCGCCGGAAACTGCTCGCCGACGAGGGAGTCGACCCCGACCCCGCCGAGGACGCCCTCGAGCGACTCGAGCGTGAGGGCAAGACGGCGATGCCAGTCGCAGTCGACGGCGAGCTCGTCGGCGTGCTCGCGGTGGCCGACGAGGTCCGCGAGAGCGCCAAAGAGACCGTCGCGGCGCTTCGCGACCGCGGCGTCGAGGTCGTGATGCTCACCGGCGACAACGAGCGCACCGCCCGCGCGGTCGCTCGAGAGGTCGGCATCGACGTCGAGAACGTCCGCGCCGAGGTTCTGCCGGAGGACAAGGCCGACCACGTCGAGTCGCTGCAGGAAGACGGCTCGCACGTCATGATGGTCGGCGACGGCGTCAACGACGCGCCCGCGCTGACGGCCGCGGCCATCGGCGTCGCCATCGGCTCCGGGACGGACGTCGCCATCGAGTCCGCCGACGTGACGCTGATGCGTGACGATCCCGCCGACGTGCTCAAGGCCGTCCGCATCTCCGAGGCGACGATCGCGAAGGTTCGCCAGAATCTCTTCTGGGCGCTCGTCTACAACACGACGCTGGTCCCGATCGCCTCGCTCGGCCTGCTCAACCCAGCGCTGGCGGGACTGGCGATGGCCACCTCGAGCGTGAGCGTGATGTCGAACAGCCTGGCGTTCGCGAAGTACGACCCGCACGCGGACTACCGGCCGGCGGTGTTGAAGCCGCTCGAGTGGATCCGCGGCTGAGGCCGCCTGCCGGATCGTCGGCGTGCTGTTGACGGGTCCGATTTCGGTCAGATGTGTCTATTCGCGGTGACCGAGCGTCGATAAAATGGACAATTTCGGCGGCCGTGTCAATGTGCTCGCCGTCGTCGTACGCCTACGCTGGCGCTTCGTCGTCGGCGCCGGTCTCGTTGGTCGCCTCGGGACTGTCGCCGTTGGTTTCGGCGTTCTCGTCTTCGTCTTCGTCGTCGGCCTTCGCGTCTTCAGGGTTCTCGCTTTTGTCGCGGTCGGACGGTTTCTCACCGCCGGCACGGTCCTCGGCGTCGACGTCGTGGATCTCGACTTCGTCGCCCGTCCCGCTCTCGCTGATCACCGGCTTGAGGATGTACTTCCCGCTCTTTCCGGCCTTGTGGGGGGCGATGTCGTACACGAAGTCGATTTCGTCGCCAGCCCCGACGGTGAACGCCGTGTGGAGCTTTAGCTTCTGGCTCGGGAGTTTCACGTTCGTCTCGGTGCCGTCGGTCAGGATTCCTTCGGTGTCGCTCACGTAGATGAAGACCGTCTCGTACTCGCCTTCCGGCAGCTCGAACTCGTCGAGCGCGGTCGCGTTCGCGCCTTTGAGTTCGGTGAGGTCGACGGTCTTCTCGTCGACGTCGTACTCGATCCAGCGTTCGTCTGCAGCGCCGTCGGATTCGTCGGATTCACCCGGTTCACCGGATTCTTCCGCTCCGCTCGCCTCTCTGGTCTCGTTTTCGGGTTCTCCCTCGGACTCACCGTCTGTCTCGTTTTCGGGTTCTCCCTCGGACTCACCGTCTGTCTCGTTTTCGGGTTCTCCCTCGGACTCACCGTCTGTCTCGTTTTCGGGTTCTCCCTCGGACTCACCGTCTGTCTCGTTTTCGGGTTCTCCCTCGGACTCACCGTCTGTCTCGTTTTCGGGTTCTCCCTCGGACTCACCGTCTGTCTCGTTTTCGGGTTCTCCCTCGGGCTCTTCGTCGGTCTCGTTCTTGGACTCTGCTTCGGACTCACCGCCGGTTTCGTTCGCGTCCGTACGCTCGTCGGCCACGTCACCAGTTTTCTTGAATCCGACTTTCGTCACCGTCACGTTGAGGTGCTCGAAGTCGTCGATCTGGTTCGGTTCGTCGCTGACGTAGAACGTAGCCGTTCCACTGTCTCCGTCGATTGCACCGGTACTGTCGACTGGGTCAGTCGAGTCGTCGGTCGCCGGATCGCCACCGAACTCCCCGCCGACGCCACCGGCACAGCCGGCGACGGCGACGAGCGTGGCGACGACAAGCAACTGGATTGCGTTTCGATCCATACGCGACGACAGTCGTCACATCCTGAATAACGGTGGTGACTATTCATATCGATTTTAGAACGTTCAGATCGGCTGCAGTACCGTGATTAAACGGTTTATACCTCGAGTACTTGATTAGTAACTCTTTCGCTGGCGACGTGTCCTCGAGCGTCCCCCAGGGGGTGAACGTCCGGACTCGGCCGAGACGTGAACTGGTATCCACGTGTAACGCGTCGGGCGACTGGAGACGTACCCTGCCGACTGTGACGTCGACCGCAGACGGCAGATTGACGATTCCCGACGAGAAATCTCGAGTCATGACCACGCTGTCGATCACCGGCGGACAGGTCCTCACATCCGACCTGCGCGTCGAGCGTGCGGACGTACTGGTCGATCAGGACACCGGCGAGATCCTCGAGGTCGGCGAGGACCTCGCTGGCGACGACGTACTCGACGCCTCGAACTCGCTCGTCACGCCGGGGTTCGTCAACGGCCACAGCCACGTCGCGATGTCGCTGCTACGAGGCTACGCCGACGATAAACCCCTCGAGGCGTGGCTTCGCGAGGACATCTGGCCCGCCGAGGGCGAACTCACGGCCGAGGACGTCCGCGTCGGAACCGAACTCGGTGCCCTCGAGTTGATCAAGTCCGGGACGACGGCCTTCGCGGACATGTACTTCTTCGTACCGACGATGGCCGAGGTCGTCGAGGAGGCGGGGCTGCGCGCGCGTCTCGGCCACGGGGTCATCTCCGTCGGCAAGGACGAGCAAGCGGCCCGCGAGGACGCCCGGGAGGGACTCGCCGTCGCCGAAGAAATCGACGGCATGGCCGACGGCCGGATCTCGGCGGCCTTTATGCCCCACTCGCTGACGACCGTCGCCGGACAGTACTTCGAGGAGTTCGTCCCCGAGGCCCGCGACCTCGGCGTTCCGCTCCACTTTCACGCCAACGAGACGCGCGGCGAGGTGACGCCCATCGTCGAGGAACACGGCGTCCGTCCGCTCGCCTACGCCGCCGAGCACGGTCTGCTCGAGTCCGAGGACTTCATCGCCCACGGCGTCCACGTCGACGAGTCGGAGATCGGCCTGCTCGCCGAGAGCGGCGCGAGCGTGATCCACTGCCCAGCCTCGAACATGAAACTCGCCAGCGGTATGGCACCCGTCGAGCGCCTGCGTGAGGCGGGCGTCACGGTCGGCCTCGGAACCGACGGGCCGGCCTCGAACAACGACCTCTCGATGCTCGACGAGGCTCGCGACGCCGCCATGATCGGGAAACTCGCGGCCGACGACGCCAGCGCGGTGCCCGCCGAGGCCGTCGTCGAGATGCTGACGAGCGACAGCGCGGCGGCGATCGGCCTCGAGACCGGTCGTCTCGAGGAAGGTGCACCCGCGGACCTGGCAGTGATCGACCTCGAGAAGCCCCACCTGACACCGCCACACGACCTCGTCAGTCACCTGGTTTACGCTGCGGCGGCGGCGGACGTCCGCCACACCGTCTGTGACGGGCAGGTCCTGATGCGTGACCGCGAGGTCCTGACCGTAGACGAGACGGCGGTCCGCGAGCGGGCGACCGAGCACGCCGAGGCGCTGATCGCTCGAGCCGACAGCTGACCGTCAGTCTCGTTGAACGTTCAGATACGTCGATAAACGCTCAAAACGATTCTGCTGTCGTTATCATCGATCGCGAACGGGTCGAACTGCCGTCGGGGTTTATTCCGTTCTTCCTGAATGTCTCGATCGTAATGAATCGAAATCGAACTATCGTGGCGGCGCTGGTCGCCGTCATGGTACTCTCCGTCCTCGCGCCGCTGGGAACGGTGGCCGCGGAGGGAGACTCGTCGACAGCCGACGAACTGTCGATCGACGTCTCCCAGGAGGAGGACGTGACCGTCACGGTCACGGCAAACGGTAGTACAGTCGAGAACGCGACGGTGAACGTGAATACCGTCGACGAGAACGCGACCTACGCGGGCGAAGGCGAGTACGCGACCGACGAGAACGGGACGGTCGAACTGCCGACGCCCAACGAGACGGTCGACGTCTCGGTCGAAGCGACGTACGACAACGCCTCGTCGTCAGAGAAGGTGACTCTCGAGACCGCAGAACCCGAGGAAGAGACCGAGCTGTCGGTCGACGTCGAGCAAGACGAGGTCGTGTCCGTCGCGGTCGAGGCGAACGACAGCCCGGCCGAGAACGCGACCGTCACCGTCGACACCGTCGACGAGAACGCGACATACGCGGGCGCAGGCGAGTACGCGACCGACGAGAACGGGACGGTGGAACTGCCGACGCCCAACGAGACGGTCGCCGTCTCGATTACGGCGACCGACGAGAACGAATCGGTGACGACCGAGGTCACGCTCCTGTCGGTCGAAGACCGGATCCTCGAGGAGAGCGCCACCTTCAGCCAGGCTGTCAGCAGCTTCGTGGCGACCCTCGATCCGAGCGAGACCGCAGGCGGCATCGGTTCTCAGGTCGCCTCGTTCGTCGTCAAGAACAACCCCGGTAACGCGCCGGCCCACGCTGGCCCGCCGGCTCACGCTGGCCCCGGTAACGACGTCGAAGACGGCGACGAAGACGAGAAGCGAGGCCCGCCGGCTCATGCCGGTCCCGGCGGTGACGACGTCGGAAATGGCGACGAAGACGAGAAGCGGGGCCCGCCGGCCCACGCCGGCCCCGGCAGCGACGACGTCGAGAAAGACGACGAGGACGACAGACGGGGACCGCCGGCCCAGGCCGGTTCAGGTGACGATGCGGACGCGGACGAAGCGGACGACGCAGATGACGCGGAGGAAGACGACGCAGACGAAGACGACGCGGACGACGCTGACGACGAAAGCGAGAACTGACCTGACCATCGGAACTCGACCGAGGTCACACATCGACCGACGTCACACATCGTCCGATCGACACACGTAGCACAGAGGCACCCGACACCGTCGATCGGCACACGCTCCCAGTAATCCCTGGCCGACACGCCTGACGGCGTCGTCGACTCCCCTGTCCACCGACCGATTCCGGCCGACCGCGATCGGAACCGCCAGGGGTTCCCGGTCGCCATCTCGGCCGGATTCTCTTCGGTCACCGCCACGTTCCGTCGACCTGCAGGTGTGGTTCGTTCGTCGAATCCGCTTCGTCGCGCTGACGGCATCTCGAGTACTTCGGTAGGGTTTTGGGCGCGCTCGCCTTCCCTCGAGTCATGACCGAGTATCCGTCGATCAGCGAGCAGCTAGACGACGTCGACGCCGCTCGAGCGGAGGGCCGGCGCAAGATGGACTGGGCGGCCCAGCACATGCCCATCCTCGAGCGCGTCCGCGAGGAGTTCGAGGCCGAGCAGCCACTCGAGGGCGAGCGGATCGGGATGGCGATGCACGTCGAGGCGAAGACGGCGATCCTGGTCGAGACGCTCGCCGAGGGTGGCGCGGAGGTCGCCGTCACGGGCTGTAACCCGCTGTCGACCCACGACGACGTCTCGGCAGCGCTCGACGCCCACGAGTCGATCACGAGCTACGCCAAACGGGGCGTCGACGACGAGGAGTACTACGACGCCATCCACGCCGTGGTCGCGCACGAACCCACGATCACGGTCGACGACGGGATGGACCTCGTCGCCCTGATCCACGAGGAGTACCCCGAACTCATCGACTCCATCGTCGGCGGCGCGGAGGAGACGACGACGGGCGTCCACCGCCTGCGCGCGATGGACGCCGACGGCGCGCTCGAGTACCCCGTCTTCGCGGTCAACGACACGCCGATGAAGCGGCTGTTCGACAACGTCCACGGCACCGGCGAGTCCTCGCTGGCGTCGATCGCCATGACCACGAACCTCTCGTGGGCCGGCAAGAACGTCGTCGTCGCCGGCTACGGCTACTGTGGCAAGGGCGTCGCGAAGAAGGCAGCGGGCCAGAACGCGAACGTCATCGTTACCGAGGTCGAGCCCCGCCGCGCGCTCGAGGCCCACATGGAAGGCTACGACGTGATGCCCATGTCAGAAGCGGCCGAAGTCGGCGACGTCTTCCTCACGACGACGGGTAACCGCGACGTCATCGTCGAGGAGCACTTCGAGAAGATGCAAGACGGCGTCTTGCTCGCCAACGCCGGCCACTTCGACATCGAGATCGACCTCGAGGCGCTCGACGACCTCGCCGTGGATCGCTACGAGGCCCGCGACGGCGTCGAGGCCTACGAACTCGCGGACGGCCGTCGGCTGAACGTCATCGCCGAGGGCCGACTCGTCAACCTCGCCGCGCCAGTCTCGCTCGGCCACCCCGTCGAGGTGATGGACCAGAGCTTCGGTATCCAGGCTGTCTGCGTCCGCGAACTACTGGAGAACGGCGACGAGTACGACCCCGGCGTCCACGACGTCCCCGACGAACTCGACCGGGAGATCGCCGAGATCAAACTCGAGGCCGAAGGTGTCGAGTACGACGCGCTGACCGACGTCCAGCGCGAGTATATGGGCTCGTGGGACCACGGAACGTAGTGCGAATTCGGACGCGAACCGGTGTTCAGTAGTCGGTTTCCTGGATTGCCAACCGACCGACCGGCTCGTCTTCGCCACGCTTCCGGGAGAGGAACGCACAAGGAGCCCGTTCCCGTACGATCGTCCATGGAAACGCTATCGCGTACGGACGGACGCGTCCGGTCGGTGGTCGTGGCCGCCCTCCTGACTGCCGCCGGATTCCTCGCCGCGCAACTCCTGACGATTCCCGCTCTCCTGGTCGATCCGTCGATCGCCACCTCGCCTGCAGCTGCGACGCGCGAGGCGGTGATCGCCTTCTTCACGCTCAACTTCACGGGCTTTTTCGTCGCCGGCGGGCTGTACCTGGCGGTGACCGGACGCGGCTGGTCGTACCTCGACTTGCGGTTCCCGACGCGGCGGGGATGGCTCTACGTCCTCGCGGGCGTCGCCGGCAGCATCGGTTTCATCTTCCTCGTCGGGATCGTCACGCAGGTGCTCGACCTGCCGGCCTCGCAGAACCAGGTCGTCGAGTTCGTCGGCGACGACCCGACGATGGTGTTGATCCTCATCGTGATCGTCTTCCTGCTCAACGCTCCCGCCGAGGAGTTTCTCTTCCGGAACGTCGTCCAGAAGCGCCTCTACGATGCGTTCAGCAAGATGGGCGCGGTCGTCGTCACGAGCCTCATCTTCGCACTCATCCACATCCCCTCGTTCGGGGTCGCCGCCGACGGCACCGCCGCTGCGCCGGCCGAACTCGCGGTCTCGCTGGCCGTCGTCTTCGGCGGCTCGGTCATCTTCGGTTACCTCTACGCGAAGACCGACAACCTCGTCGTCCCCATCGCCGCTCACGCCGCGTTCAACGCCTTCCAGTTCGGTCTCCTCTACATCGCCCTCGAGTACGGCCCCGAGGAACTCGAGACGGCGATGGCGCTGCTCCCAGCGTAGACCGACTCGGCCGCGTCGGTCCATCGCATCGCCTGACTTATCACGACGCGACGGCAACGCTCCGACAGAATGTCAAGCGCCAAGGGCGACCGGCGCGAGCGCGAACTCGTCAACAAACTCGACGACGCGGGCTTCGCTGTGATGCGTGCCCCCGCAAGCGGCTCTGCGACGGAACGCGAACTGCCCGACGTACTGGCCGGCGACGGCGACGTCTTCTACGCGATCGAGGCCAAATCGAGCGCCGGAAAGCCGATCTACCTCACCGGCGAGGAGGTCGAGGCGCTCATCTACTTCGCACAGAACTTCGGTGCGAAGCCCCGGATCGGCGTACGGTTCGACCGCGAGGACTGGTACTTCTTTCACCCCGGCGACCTCCACGTCACCGACGGCGGAAACTACCGCGTCAAAAAGGAGACGGCCCTCGCCGACGGCACTGACTTTCCGGAGTTCGTCGGCGAGTCGACGAAGGTCACCCTCGACGAACTCGGCGAGCAGCGACCCGACCACGACCCCGACGTGTTGCGCGTGCTGACCGCCGTCGAGCAGGGCGAACTGTCGGTCGAGGAAGCCGCGGCGATGCTCGAGTCCTGATACCGTCTATCGTGACTGGTTCCCGAGGCAACCGCACGACGGTTCGCGGGTGCCTCGGTACGACTCACGACAGCCGTTACGAGATCAGTGACTAGCGTCGGGGGAACGTTCTTTTCCGCTCGGACCAACTCATTCCCGATGAGTTCCCGGCCAGTACCACCCGGACCGAACGGCGCACCGATCGTCGGCGTGTTACCACGGTACGCCCGCGACCCGTTCGGGTTCCTCTCGGACGTTCGTCGCGCCTACGGCGACGTCGCGGCGTTCGACCTGGGCCCGTACCGGACTCACCTGCTCACCTCGCCGGACGCCGTCGAACGCGTGCTCGTCAGCGAGGAAGACGCCTTCTCGAAACCGAAGTTTCAGACCGACGCCCTCGGCGAACTGCTCGGCGAGGGGATGCTGTTGAGCGAGGGCGACACGTGGCGCGAACGGCGGGACCTCGCGGGCCCGGCGTTCGCACCGGATCGCATCACCGGCCTCGCGCCGACGATGGCCGAGCGGGCGACGGCGATGGTCGATCGCTGGCAGGACGGCCAGGTCCGGAACGTCGAGTGGGAGATGACCCGCACCACTCTCGAGATCATCGTCGACGCGATGTTCGGCGTCGACCTCTCCCCCGGCACCGCCCGACTGGTCGGCCACCTGCTCGAGCCGATCGGCCGCCGGTTCGAGCCGGATCCGCGGCGGGCGCTGACGCCCGACTGGCTGCCGACGCCCGAGAGCCAGCGGTTCTCGCGATCGATCGACCGCCTCGAGGAAGTCGTCGACGACCTCGTCGCGGCCCGGAAACGACGCGGCATCGACGAAGACGCCGAGGACCTGCTGGCGCGACTCCTGCGGGCGAACGACGCCGGGGCGATCGACGAGCAGGGGATCCGCGACGAACTGGTGACGATGCTGCTGGCCGGCCACGACACCACGGCGCTCGTGCTCACCTACACGTTCGCGTTGCTGTCCGACCACCCCGACGTCGAACGGCGTGTCCACGAGGAAGTCGACGCCGTCCTCGAGGGCGACACGCCGACTGCGGCGGACGTTCGCAAACTCCCGGAGCTACGAAACGCCATCCAGGAGTCGATGCGGCTGTATCCGCCGGTGTACGCGATGTTCCGCCGTGTCGACCGGGACGTCGACCTGTCGGGGTATCGCATCCCGGCCGACTCGCTCGTCTTGCTCTCGCAGTGGGCGACCCACCGCGACCCGCGGTACTTCGACGATCCCGAGACGTTCGACCCCGATCGGTGGCGCGCCCCGTCCCATCCGACGTACGCCTACTTCCCGTTCGGTGCCGGCCCGCGAAGCTGCATCGGCAAGGGCTTTGCGATGCTCGAGGCTCCGATCGTCGCGTCGACCGTCGCCCAGCGATACCGACTCCGGCGAGTCGACGACGGCCCCATCGAGTTGCGCGGCTCGCTGACGGCCCACCCCGAAGACGGCATGGAGATGCGGATCGAACGCCGCGAGGGCGACTAGTCGGCGGTCGCCGTCGTCTCGAGGGTCTCCGGATCGACCGGCGCGTAGCGGACGACGGCGTCGAAGTGCTCGAGCGGGAAGCGATCGCCGCTCGGGATCCCCCTCGCCTCTTGCGCTCGGAGTTCCCGGTCGACGAACCGCCTCGCCACGAGTGCCATCCGGCCGTCGCCCGCTTCGAGGGCGGTCTGGGCTTCCTCGAGCAACAGCGTGGCGGCGAAGACGTCGAAGATGTAGCGTGCGAGTCGCTTCGCCGAGAGCTGTGCGTACGCCGCGTCCTCGCTGGCGAGCGTCGCCAGCGCTCCCGCGAGGTCGCGATATGCCGACTCGACCGTCGCGGCCGTCTCCTCGAGCACCGAGTGAGTGACGCCCTCGAGTCGCCGTTCGATCGTCTCGAGCAGCGGCTCGTGAGACTCCTCGCGCTCGAGTGCCCGTAACACGTCGAGCGAGAGGACGTTCTCGGGGCCCTCCCAGATGGGCAGCACCTGCGCGTCCCGCAGCAGGCGGTTGGTGACGAAGTCGTTCACGTAGCCGTCGCCGCCTTTGATCTCCATCGCGTAGGAGGCGGCGTCGACGGCCATCCGGCCGGTGCGGGCTTTCGCGATCGGGACGAGCGTCCGAAGCAGTCGATAGACGTCGTCGGCGTCTTCGCCGTTCCGCCGTCTCGTCTCGCGTTCCGCGAACAGCCGCGCCGTCTCGAACGTAAACGCCGTCGCCGCCTCGTGGTCGACGGCCATGTCCACGAGGTCGGCACGCATCAGCGGGTGCTCGTCGAGCGTCTTCCCGAACGTCTCGCGGTTTGCTGCGTGAATCTTGCTCTCGAGCAGCGCCCGTCCGACGAGGCCGCACGATCCCGCCGCGTTCGAGAGCCGCTCGAAGTTGAGCATCTCGGCCATCTGCTTGAATCCCGCCTGCTCGTCACCGACGAGGAACGCCTCCGCGCCGCGGAACTCGACTTCGCCCGTCGGGACCGAGATCGTCCCGAGTTTATCCTTGAGACGTCGGTAGAGCTGATCGTTGAGTTCGCCCTCGGCGGTGGTGTGGGGGACCAGAAACAGCGATAACCCCGCCGTTCCGTCGGGTGCCCCCTCGGTTCGGGCGAGCGCGAGCGTCCCCTCGGCGTCGACGTTGCTACAGAACCACTTTTCGCCCTCCAGTCGCCAGCAGCCCTCGTCCTCGTCGTACGTCGCCCGCGTCTCCGTCGCGCCGACGTCGCTGCCGCCTTGCTTCTCGGTGAGAAACATCGCCCCCTCGACGAGGTCGTCGTACTCGCGGGTGGTGAGCCGATCGAAGTACTCCTCGAGTTCGCCGTCGTCGAACCGCTCCAGGACGAGCGCTGCGCCCGCGGTCATCGCGACCGGGCAGTCGAGGCCGACGTCGGCGTAACACAGCAGGTACTGCATCGCCAGGTTGTGGGTGAGCGGCATCGGCGCTTCCCGGCCCGGCGGGGCGTGAAAGACGTCGGCGACGATCCCTGACTCGTAGACGAGTCGCTCGTTCTCGCGCTGTTCGGCGGGATAGCGCACCCGGTTTTGCACCTCGCCGCGTTCGTCGTACGTCTCGAGTTCCAGGCCGTGTTCGTCGACGTAATCGGCGTTGTCCGCGACGGTGTGGCCGACGAGGTCGCCGAACTCGCTAAGGCGGGACTCGCCCCACTTGCAGGCGTCGTCGTCGTACGTCCGCCGGACCTCGCGCTGGAGCGTTCGATCGAGCTCCCAGTAGTTGACGCGTCGTCCCTCCTCGAACCGTTCGTACTCGAGTCCAGCGTCCATTGCTACCGCGTCACTATCTCGGGCGGGACGATAAATTGTCTGCCAATGAATAGGTGGTCAGTTGTCGAGCGTTTCCTCTGTTCTCGCCGACGGCCGCTGAAACAGACGTCTCGGTCAGTCCTGCGGCGTCAGCTTCCGGAGGCGCGTCCGCGGGAAGACGTACACCTTGAGCGACTCGGGGACGGGGCCGTTGGGTGCGACGCGGGCGTGGGGGTAGACCGCTCCGACCACTGGCACGTCGGCATCGTAGTTCTCGTTCGTTCCGTACTCCGCGACCGTACTTCCTGCGTCCCTGATCCGGACGTGGTCGGCCCGCAGGTCCGAGACGTCGACAACGGTCAGTCGGTCGCCGGTCTCGCGGTCGCGGACCGTATCGCCCGGATAGAGCGTGTGGACGTCGCAGTAGAACGGCCCCGTGGCGTCCTCGTCGACGAAGAGAACCGCGTCGCAGTCGACGCACTCGACGGCGACTTTCCCTGGCGGCGGGACGCGCCCTTCGGTGATCTCCATGGCGACGCGGCGTACGTGCTTGCAGCGGACGTTCCGGAAGACGTGATCCGGACAGGTACACCGACCCGCCAGCATGTCGACGAGGTAGGTGTTGCCGCTGCTCGAGTCGACCTCGTAGAGGCCATCTCCGAGCGCGAGCACCGACATCGGTTCCGTTCTGGCACGGCGTGACCGTCCCTCGAGGCGTTCGTCTGCCGGGAGGGGGAGCGAGGCTTTCGGTGACGCTTGTGTGTTCATGAGTTGCGTCGTGGTATCTTCGATGGGCGTTCGATCGGCTATTCGAACCGGATAGGGGCTCGAGACGGGTAAATCTCGCGCCTGCGTGCCACTGGTCAGCGTCTCGTCGACCAGCGGCTACCAACTGGTTTCGGCTCCCCTTCGAAGCGCTTTTGTCGCGGCCGACGAAATCCGACAGATAATGGTCGAGCGGGAGCAAATCATCGAAATCGTCGTCGCCGTCACTGCCGTCTTTCTGATGATCGGCACCATGATCGGGATCGGAGTCAACTACGGCGGTGAGGGAGGCACGCTCTCCGAAACCGGCGGAGAGATGCTCATCGGCGCGATCGTGGGATTCGTCGTCCTGATGACGCTGGTCGGCGTCGTCCTCGCGTTCGTGCTGAACGATTCCGGCGGTGCGTCGGACGGCCAGAATACGGCCTGAATTCTCTCCGGTACTCGTTCACTCGTCGCACGTCGTCGCGACTCGACTTCGTTCCTCCTGTCGGACGACGGTCAGCACACACTCGAGTGACCCGTGTCGTCCGTCGGTATCAGAACTCCTCGGCCGGCGGTGCGATCCCCTCGTCGTCGCGCTCGAGGTCGAACTCCTCGTTTATCTCGCGGATTCGATCGCGAATGTCCGCGGCGAGTTCGAACTCGAGGTTGTTCGCCGCCTCCTGCATCCGCTCTTCGAGTTCCGCGACGTACCGTGCGGCCTCGTCCGCGTCCGCGAGGTCCTTTCCCGAAACGTTCGACGTGTCCGTCTTGCTGCCGGGCAGGTTCGTCTCGCCGACGTCCTTCTCGATCGTCGTCGGTTCGAAGCCGTGTTCCTCGTTGTACTCCTGTTGAATCCGGCGACGGCGCTGGGTCTCCTCGATAGCCGACTCCATCGCCGACGAGGGGTCGTCGGCGTAGAGGACGACCTCGCCGTTGACGTTGCGTGCCGCCCGCCCCATCGTCTGGACGAGCGTCGTCTCCGAGCGGAGAAAGCCTTCCTGATCGGCGTCCAGGATCGCCACCAGCGAGACCTCGGGGATGTCGAGTCCCTCCCGGAGCAGGTTGATGCCGACGAGTACGTCGATCTCGCCCAGCCGGAGCGAGCGGATGATCTCGTGGCGCTCTAGCGTGTCGGTCTCGTCGTGCATGTACTCGACGGCGACCCCGGCTTCCTCCAGGTACTCGGTCAAGTCCTCGGCCATCCGCTTTGTCAGCGTCGTCACGAGGGTCCGCTCGTCGCGGTCGATTCGCTCGTCGATGCGGTCCATGAGGTCCTCTACCTGTCCCGTCGCGGGCGAGACGTCGACCTTCGGGTCGACGAGGTGGGTCGGCCGAACGATCTGCTCGACGACCTGGTCGCTGTGCTCGCCCTCGTAGTCGCCGGGTGTCGCCGAGACGTACAGCGTCTGCCCCGTCTTCTCCTCGAACTCCTCGAAGGTCAGCGGCCGGTTGTCGTAGGCCGTCGGCAGGCGAAAGCCGTTCTCGACCAGCGAGTCCTTGCGGGACTTGTCGCCGGCGTACTGGCCGCGGATCTGGGGTAGCGTCACGTGGGACTCGTCGACGACCGTCAGGAAGTCCTCCGGGAAGTAATCGAGCAGCGTGTAGGGGGCGTCGCCCGACTCGCGATCCGAGAGGTACACCGAGTAGTTCTCGATGCCCGAACAGTAGCCCGTCTCCTGCATCATCTCGAGGTCGAACGCCGTCCGCTCCTCGATGCGCTGGGCGGCGACGAGGTCGCCCTGGCGCTCGAAGTACGAGATCCGGGAATCGAGGTCCTCGCGAATCTCGTCCATCGCCCGCTCGAGTCGCGACTCGGGGATCGAGTAGTGTTCTGCCGGGTGGACGAGGACGGCCGGCTCTTCACTCACGACCTCGCCCTCGAGGGGGTCGACCTTGACCATGCGGTCGATCTCGTCGCCCCACAACTCGACGCGGACGGCGTAGCGGCCGTACATCGGGTAGATCTCGATCGTATCGCCGCGCACGCGGAAGGTCCCCTGCGTGAAGTCGACGTCGTTGCGTTCGTAGTTCAGGTCGACGAGCTGGGCGAGCAGGTCGTCGCGACCGATCTCCTCGCCGACCTCGAGTCGCAGGGACATGTCGACGTAGTTGCGCGGGTCACCGAGGCCGTAGATCGCCGAGACGGAGGCGACGACGATGACGTCCTCGCGCGTGAGCAGCGACCGGGTCGCGGAGTGACGCAGGCGGTCGATCTCGTCGTTGATCGAGGCGTCCTTGTCGATGTAGGTGTCGGTCTGCTCGACGTAGGCTTCGGGCTGGTAGTAGTCGTAGTAGGAGACGAAGTACTCGACGGCGTTCTCCGGGAAGAGGTTCCGAAACTCCTCGTACAGTTGCGCCGCCAGCGTCTTGTTGTGGGCGATCACCAGCGTCGGCTTCTGGACCTCCTCGATCAGCCACGAGACGGTGTTCGTCTTTCCCGACCCGGTCACGCCGAGTAAGGTCTGTTTGTCCATCCCCGATCGGAACCCCCCGGCTAGCTCCTCGATCGCCTCGGGCTGATCGCCCGCGGGATCGAACGGGGCGTCGACCGCGAACGGTCGGTCGACGTCTGGACGGTCCGGCTGGAGGGGGCCTCGACTCTCGCTCATTGTCCGATACAGGGAGTCGAGGCACTTTACCCACACGCATATCGGGTCGGACCCAGAACTCTCGTCCACCGCCAGAACGTCACTCCGCGAGTCGGGAACGGTCGGTCGGGCCCGTACGTCGACGGCTACCGAGTCCCGGTGGCTGTCGGCGGTACTCTATGAACGGTGCGACTCGAACCGTATCCGAAGGCGATTCGAATCCTATTTTTTCGTTTTCTCGTCCATCGGTCCGTCTTCCACTCGTTTCACGGTGAATTCTCGATCCGCCGCGCCCGCGGGTGGCTCGACGTAGCCGATCGCGTACGCGGAGTAAGCGACCCCGATCTCACGCGTGGCTTCGAACGAGGCAATCGTCGTCTCCGGATCCCCGGTCGGACGGACCGAAACGGTGAACGTACCCGCGGGAAGGGCGGCGTAGTCGGTCGATTCGCCGAACGACAGGTTCTCGAAGAGGAGTTCGTCTTCCACGTAGATGTCGACTGCGGGTGCGTCAGGCACCGCGTGAATCACTCGAGCGAGCGCCGAGCCGGCGTCGAACAGGACGAGCGGCTCGAACGAGCTCGCGCCCAGTTCGCCGATGGCCGCGATGGTGTAGAAGGCGGCCTCCAGCGTGACGTCGCCCTCGAACGCGACGGTGCCGGGGTCACCGGCCGCCGTGATCTTGACCGTGTAGGTGCCCGGTTCGATCTCGAGGTACGGAGAAACGTCGCCGTAGGCGACGTCCGAGAGAACCTGGTCGCCGTCGACGTATACGTCGACGTTCGGCGCGTCCGGGGAGAAGTGTGCGACGCGAACGGCCGCACCCGGGACGTCGGCTTTTTTCTCGTCGCTCGTCGATTCCTCGTCGGTTTTCGACCGCTCGTCGTCCGGGTGTTCGCCGACGGCCATCGCAACGCCGCTTGCCGCAGTCAATCCACCGACAGCGCCCATGGCTTTCATCGCAGTACGTCGTGATACGTGCATGATACGGTCGAGAAGGCAGACCGCAACTTGAAAAAGGGGCCAGTCAGTCTCACGTGTCGGTCTGGTATTTCTGACCGAAGTCACGGGGTACAAATCATCCGTGTTCTGAAGACGGTCCCTACATGAATCGTCACGCGATAGTAGGCCCCGACCCACTGCGGGTAGGCGTAGTCCCGCGTACGAGTCTCTTTCCGGGCGGACGGCGGTCGAACGTTGCCGCTGCCGGCCAGCAGTTATAGGGTCCGTGGTCGGTAGCTCGATATGACACAGGGCCTCCAGCAAGCCAGCAGCGATCTCGAGGACGCCGTGGAATCGTCGATGGCGATGTACGCGATACCCTCCTTGATACTACCGGACAACAGTCAGTGAATACTCGATCGCGTCTCGACGGCTGTCGTCAGCGACGACAGCGTCTCGAGTGCGATCGATGTCTGAACCGTTTTGTCCGGCAGTATGAGACCGCCTGCGAGTTCGACGAAATCACACGAGGCGACACGGTCACGGCCGGCCAGAATCGGCTCCGGGCCCCGATCGATCGCTTCACGAGCGATCGGGTTCCCGGCGAACCCGTACGAACCGTAACACAGGAGCGGTAGAGCCCGCCTACGAGTCGTCGTCGGGAGAGCGACTGGTTAACAATTGTCACCGGTGTGGCGAGCCTCGAGTCGGGACTGGCTCATTCGAGGCGCTCGAGGACGGCGTCTTTCTCGTAGGAGAGCGTGAGCGATCGCGACCGACCTCGACCCTCGATCTCGGCGTACTCGGCTTCGATCAGGCCGAGCTGATCGAGCTTGTTGACGATTTCCGAGTAGCGGGTGTAGCCAAGACCCGTCTCCTCGTGGAACGCCTCGTAGACCTCGCCGGCCTGCTCGCCGTCGTGTTCGGCGATGACCCGGACGAGTTCGCGTTCGTTCTCGCTTAGACTCGAGAGACTCCGCGAGAGGTTGACGTACTTCGAGGTCTCGTAGGCTTTCTCGACGTCCTGGCGCTCGACGACGCGGCTCGCGCGCATCTCGGCGTTCAGGCCGGCCCGACGCAACAGGTCGATGCCGACCCGCAGATCGCCGCTCTCGGCGGTCAGCTCGGCGACGTACTCGAGACCCTCCCTCGAGATGACGCCGTCGTGAAAGCCACGCACGACGCGTTCGTCGAGGATGTCGACGATCTCGGGTTCGTCGTAGACGGGAAAGTAGACGTCTTCGGGCCGAAAGACACTCTGGACGCGCGAGTCGAGTTCGTCGATCACCTCGAGCGTGGGATCCGAGGAGACGACGATGACGCCGATCTTCGCGCCGGGGTGTTCCTCGTGGGCGCGAAGCAGCGAGTAGAGGGTGTCGGAGGCCTCGTTCTCGTAGAAGAGGTAGTTGACGTCGTCGAGCGCGACGACGAGGACCCGGTCTTCCTCGACGAGCTTTTCGGCGATCTGGCTGAACAGCTTCTTGAACGAGATGCCCGACGACGGGGGTTCGTAGTCGAACGTTCCCTCGAACAGTCTCGAGAAGACCGAGTAGCGGGTGGCGTTGACCTGACAGTTGACGCGGATGGTACGAACGTCGCGGGTCTGTGCGCCGACTTCGTCGAACAGCTTCTGGATGGCGGTCGTCTTGCCGGTTCCGGGCGGCCCGCGAACCATGACGTTCAGGGGACGAGAACCCCGGACCGCCGGACGCAGTGCGTAGCTGAGGCTCTGCATCTGCGCCTCGCGGTGCTTGAACGTCTCGGGAACGTAGTCGATTTCGAAGACGTGCTCGTTTCTGAACACTGACTCGTCCCACGACAACATCCCCTCGTCGGGGTCGCCAGGCATTACTTTCACCACGCTCGCCCAACGGCTTAAGCATTCGGTAGGTTTCGGCCCGATCGTGGACACGACGGGAAATGCGGCCGCTCGCCTCGAGGCGATAGCGCGTTCTCGTGGACGGGCGCCGAAAATACGGTGTTTTGATCGAGCCGTTCGCGACCTTTCATACGGTCTGCTGTCCCTCTTTTCCGCAGTGACCGCCCGACGGGACGCGGTCGCTGCGGTACGGACGTACAGCGGTCCGTATCAGTTGCTATCGTCGGTGCTGTTGTCTTCACTGTCGGCGAACAGGTCCAATATGCTGTCGTCGCTGTCGTCGGTGCTGTTGGTGGTATCGCTGTCGTCGGTGCTGTTGGTGGTATCGCTGTCGTCGGTGCTGTTGGTGGTATCGCTGTCGTCGGTGCTGTTGGTGGTATCGCTGTCGTCGGTGCTGTTGGTGGTATCGCTGTCGTCGGTGCTGTTGGTGGTATCGCCGTCGCTATCGTCGGTGCTGTTGGTGGTATCGCCGTCGTCAGTAGTGTTGGTGGTACCGTCGTCGCTATCGTCGGTGCTGTTGGTGGTATCGCCGTCGTCCGTGCTATCGGAACCGTCGTCTACGTCACCTCCGTCTCCGCCGTCGGTGCTATCGTCGTCGCTACTGTCGTCGCTGCTTCCGTCATTAGATTCCGCGGTTCCATCGTTCTCGTCGCCGTCTCCAGTACCGCCGTCGCCGTCTCCAGTACCGTCGTCGGTGTCGTCGTCACCACCGTTCGTATCGTCTCCGCCGCCACCGTCACTATCCCCGCCGCCGTCGCTCTCGTCGCTGCTACCGCCGTCGGCACTGCCGTCGTCGCTACCGCCGTCGTCGGTCGTCTCACTGTTATCGTCGTCGCCGGAATCGTCGATCCCGCCAGCACCGTCGTCGACACCGCCGTCACCGAACGCTCCGATCGCGTCGCCGACGGTGCCACCGACGTCTGGCGTGCCGAGCGATAGCGCGACGCCAGCCGCGAGAAACAGGACGCCGATGACGACCAGCAGGAGCTGGACGCCGATCCTGATCGAGCGGGTCTCCGTCGTCTGTCCGTGTCTGTGGCGAGGCATGTTACTTGATCCGTTGGTCTCCGTTTGCTCTCTCTCCCTCCCCGGCGTGTGCCCTCGAGGACACCCCGTGACGGTCCACGGCGAGCGATCGGGTCACCGAATCGCTCGAGGGGGATGGTTCGTTCGCCAGTCGTGACGACCGTCCGGCTGTCACGTTCGCGATCGCGAGCGCGTGCGACGGCTCGGCGGCCTCCAACGGGCCAGGGGCTCGAACGCGACTGCGTTCGACTGTCGACGCTCGCGTCGAGACAGCCATTCGTATCACGGTCTCTCGTTAGCTGATCCGGCGTATCATTATACGGCTGTTAAATCCGTTCTACCCGGTGATATCGCTCGAACGAGCGAAATAGTCGCGTTCGCCCCGTCTCTCCAGGGCTGGCGCACACCCCTCGTCGATGGGTGGTCGGACGCCGACGTCCACCCGACTCTGGTCGGGCGGATCACGACAGCCGCTCGAGCGACGACCGAAACCGTTTCGCGGTCGTTTCGGCGACCGCAACGGTCGTCCGCAGTCTCCCGGTTCCCCCTCCGATAAGTCCGGTGTAGCCGTGTCGCCGGCTAACCGAGCGCTCGCGGATCCGCGACGTTGCTCTGCGTGGACGTCTCCACCCCATCTCATCCTACCCGATCCACTCATCCGAGCAGTCGAGTCGCTGCAGTCGCCTGTGAGACGGTCGTCGACCGCTCGCGTCACTCGACGGTGACGCTTTTCGCGAGGTTGCGCGGCTTGTCGATCGGCCGCCCGAGCAGGTCGGCCGCGTGGTAGGAGACGAGCTGAAGCTGGACGTTCGCCAGCAGCCCTGCCCACACGGGGTGCGTCTCCGGAATCGACAGGTGGGCGTCGGCCACTTCGACCGCCGGGTGGTCGTCGGGACAGACGGCGACGACGGGTGCACCACGAGCCTGGGCTTCGATGGCGTTCGTCTTCGTCTTGCCGTCGTCGTGGCCGGTGAAGACGGCGAAGATCGGCGTCTCGTCGGTTACGAGCGCCAGGGGGCCGTGTTTGAGCTCCCCGGAGGCGAAGCCTTCGGCGTGCTCGTAGGTGATCTCCTTGAACTTCAGCGCGCCCTCGAGTGCGACCGAGTAGCCGAGGCCGTGGCCGATGAAGAAGTACGATCTGCTATCGAGGAACTCGCGGGCCAGCGTCTCGGCGCGACTGGCCTCGAGGACTTCCTCGACGTGGTCCGGCAGGTCCTCGAGTGTTGCGAGCATCGTCTCGACGTCCTCGAGAGTCGCCCCGCCGGAAACGTCCGCTGCGAGACGCTGGGTGAGCAACGCGAGCGTGACCGCCTGCGAGGAGTAGGTCTTCGTCGCTGCAACGCCGACCTCGGGGCCGGCGCGGATGTACACCGCGTCGTCGGCCTCGCGGGCGGCCGTCGACCCGACGACGTTCGTCACCGCAAGCGTGCGAGCCCCGCGACCGCTCGCCGTCCGGATGGCGTCGAGCGTGTCGGCGGTCTCGCCGCTCTGGGTGACGGCGACGGCGAGCGTCGTCTCGTCGACCGGCCCCGCCATCGAGTCGTACTCGCTCGCGCGGATCACCTGTGCGTGTACGCCCGCGGCTTTCAGCAACTGCTCGCCGTACATGGCGGCGTGGTACGACGTTCCGCAGGCGACGAACTGGACGGTCTCGACGTCGGCGAACGTGCCGGCCGGCAGCCCCTCGAGGGCGACCTCGCCGTCTTCGATGCGTCCCTCGATCGTGTTCGAGAGCGCCGACGGCTGGCTGTCGATCTCCTTTCGCATGTAGTGGTCGTACTCGCCTTTCCCCGCGTCCTCGGGGTCCCAGTCGACAGTGTCGACCGACCGCGTGACGGGGTTGCCGTCCCGGTCGGTGATCCGGTAGGCGTCGGGCTCGAGAACGACGACGTCGCCGTCCTCGAGGTAGATCACCTCGTCGGTGTGATCGAGGAACGCCGGGACGTCGCTCGCGAGGTACCACTCGTCGGCGTCGATCCCGAGGACGAGTGGCGATCCCTGTCGCGCCGCGTAGACCGCCTCTTCTCCGTCGACGATAGCGGCGATAGCGTAGCTCCCCTCGAGGGTGGCCACCGCCTGCCGAACGGCCGCTTCGGTGGTGGCGGCCGTCTCCCGGTACTCGTCGATCAGGTGCGGGATGACCTCCGTGTCGGTGTCGCTTTCGAACTCGTGACCCCTCGACTGGAGCTCGGCTTTGAGTACCTCGTAGTTCTCGATGACGCCGTTGTGGACGACGGCGACGTCACCCGCAGTGTCCGTGTGCGGGTGGGCGTTCTCGTCTGTCGGCGGGCCGTGCGTGCTCCAGCGGGTGTGGCCGATCCCCATGTTTCCGCTCGGGGCCTTCGGCAGGTCGGCTTTGAGCTCGGAGACCTCGCCCGAACACTTGTGGACCTTCACGCCCGAACCGTTCTGGACGGCGATCCCTGCGGAGTCGTATCCTCGATACTCGAGGTTCTCGAGGCCGGACAACAGCGTGTCTGCCGCGTCGCCACGTCCGATACGTGCGATGATCCCGCACATCAGTCGTTCACCTCCGTTCGAACCGCGATCGGGGAACGATCAGCGACGGGTCGAACCGCGTCTGCGGCCGTCGCAGCCGGCCGATTCGATACAACGTCCTGCGTTTCAGTGCTGTGCCGTGTCATAGTCGAGTACTACCCGCGTGTCGCCCACCGTCGGGCGGTTCGGGTGCTTGTTGCTCACGTCGTCGACACAGACTATTACTATAGAGCGGGTAAGACGTCGATCACGGACGAAACGCGTCGTCGTCGTGGGAACTCGAGTACGGACCCGGACGAGTTGGCGACGAACGTCGACGAAAACGCCCAAAACCCAGACGAAATCGAGCCGGCCACCCGGAAGATTTCGGCCATCGACGGGCCGCCTCTCGTCTTGCGCTCGTCGGACGCTTCGCCACACCGAGACGGTCTTAGACGGATATTAAGCACCTCCTCGAGCGAGTTCGTCTGCCAGGCGGGTGGTCGACGAACCGTGGTCGACCGTCGCACTCCCATCGGCGATCTCGTCGATCGCAGCCGACTCGATCGTGTGACCGGGAGCGAGACGACGAGCCACGCGAACTGGATCTGTGAGCAGGAAGATGCGTCACGCGGCACACAGGCTCGCGTGCACCCGGTCACGGACGGAGGTGATCGCGTTCTCGCCGGCTACCCGGTCACTGTCTGTTGTCCGACAGTATGTCCGTCGACCGGGCCTCCGCCGTCGATCGTTCGTCGGGGAAGACGACCACGTTCTCCCGCCCGACGGAGACCTTCTCGATCTGTCCGGCGTTTTGCATCTTCGAGAGCAGGCGACTGACTTTCGACTTCGACCAGCCGGTTTCCTCGACGATCTGTCGTTGCCGAACTCGGCCGCCGTTCTCGACGAGTATCCGGACGACGCGGCCTCTGTCGCTCAGTAGTTCCGGCGGCGTGCTCGAGGAGATGAGGTTCTCGTAGCTGTGTCTCTCGTGGGTCGCGTCGTCGTTCGACGGTGACTCGCCCGACAGCGAGAGGTCGGCGACGTTCGTCTTTCGATCCGCCGCCGCGTCCGCCAGGCGACTCGCGACGAGAACGCCGGTCGTCAGGAGCAAAATCACGATCAGCCCCAGCTCCCAGACCGCCGTAACGCGCAGTGGGAGCGACCAGAGCAACGGTCCGTTCGCGTACTCGCCGGCCACGGAAAGCGGCGACGGCGACGCGAGCGCACACGCGCCCGCCGACGAGCACTGCATCGAGACCGTACCGGTCGCTGCCGCTTCGAGCACCGGTGCGGACGAGACGTCGATCGCGGTCTGGGTTCTGTTCACCATAGTTGTCTCCGTTCGGGTGCGACCGACGCGGAACTGGACGTCGTGGCGACGTCGTCGCGTCTCGGCCGCATCGTGAGTCGTCCCCCCGGGGACTTCATTATGAATCGGTACAGCAACCGCTTAGTGAGCAGTTAAGCGCTCACTCGGTCGAAACCGGCCGTCTTTTCTCGGAGAAACTTGGCGTGACGTCGAACGAATCGTTCCGCTCTCGCAACGAGTCGGGCTGCAACTGCTTACCAGCTTTATAATAAACCGCTCGTGGCTGCTTGCTCGGTTCGAGGCTCGTCCCGTCGTTTCGGGACTGGCAGTATCGGCCGCCAGCGCACCCGGTCGGTGCGGCGTGGCGGACCAGCGCACGTAGCATCTATGACCCCGACAATAAGCGACACCGAGCGACAGAGGGAGAACGGAGAGAGTGACCACGCAGGACGCCCAGCCGAGCGCGGTGTCACGATCCAGCACTCGAGCGTCCAGCACGCTCGAGAGGCGACAGTCTGTGTCGTCGGACTCGGATACGTCGGGCTCCCGCTTACGGTGGGGTTCGCCCGGGCGGACTACCGCGTGATCGGATACGACGTCGACGAGTCGAAGATCGAGACTCTCCAGGAGGGGATCGATACGACCGGCGACCTCACGGACGAGGCGATCCAGCAGGACAACGTCGCCTACACGGCAGACGCGACGGAAATCTGTGACGCCGAGTACGTCGCCATCGCCGTTCCGACGCCGATCGACGACGAGGAGCGGCCGAACCTCGACTACGTCGAGAGCGCCGCCGCCACCGTCGGCTCGCACATGCAACCCGGGACGACGGTCGTCCTCGAGTCGACCGTCTATCCGGGAGCGACGCGAGAGGTCCTGGTTCCGACGCTCGAGCGCGCGTCGGGGCTCCGTGTGGGCGAGGATTTCTTCGTCGGCTACTCTCCCGAGCGGGCTACGCCGGGCGACTCGGAGCACGGCCTCGAGGACGTCGTCAAGGTCGTCAGCGGACAGAACGAGGAGGTACTCGAGGACGTCGCCGCGCTGTACGAGTCGGTCGTCGACGCTGGCGTCTACCGCGCCTCCTCGATCGAGGCCGCCGAGGCGTGCAAGGTCGTCGAGAACGTCCAGCGCGACGTCAACATCGCGCTGGTGAACGAACTGTCGACGGCCCTCGAACGCATGGGGGTCGACACCCACGAGGTGCTCGAGGCGGCGGGCACGAAGTGGAACTTCCACGACTATCGACCGGGGCTCGTCGGCGGTCACTGCATTCCGGTCGATCCGTACTTCCTCGTCCACCGCTCGAGACGCGAGGGGTTCGTCCCCGAGTTGCTGCTGACGAGTCGGCAGGTGAACGAGTCGATGCCCGAGCGCGTCGCCGAGCTGACGATCAAGTCGCTCAACCACTGTCACAAGACGTTGCGGGAGAGTCGCGTTTTGCTCCTCGGGCTGACGTACAAACCGGACGTGGCGGACATCCGTAGCTCGAAAGTCGCCGACGTCGTCACCTACCTCCGGGAGTTCGACGTCGACGTCGTGGGCTACGATCCCCACGGCGACCCCGACGCAATCCGCGAATCGTTCGGCGTCGACGTCCAGGAGTCGCTCTCGTTTTCGGGGTTCGACGCCGTCGTGCTGGCGACGCCACACGAGCGGTTCCTCGAGCTGGATCTCGGTTCCGTGGCCGAGCAACTCAACGACGACCCCGCGTTGGTCGACGTGACCGGCGCGCTCGAGCCGGAGGACGCGACGAGCGAAGGACTCGTCTACCGGAGGCTGTAATGTATCGCGGACACACCATCGGCGTCGTCGTTCCGGCGTACAACGAGCGAGCGCACGTCGGCGAGGTGCTGTCGACGATGCCCGCGTTCGTCGATCGGGTATATGCCGTCGACGACTGCTCGAGCGACGGCACCTGGGAGATCATCCAGTCGTACGCGACTGCCGACGCTGACGCCGACGAGACCGAGCTGACGGCGGTCGTGGACGACCGATTGACCCCCTCGATCGCCGACGGTGGCGTGCCCGCGGGCCCGGAGATCGTCCCGATCCGCCACGCGGAGAACGTCGGTGCCGGCGGTGCGCTTCGAACTGGATATGTTCGCGCGCGCGAGGACGGCGTCGACGTCGTCGCCACCATGGACGCGGACGGCCAGATGGACCCCGACCAGCTCTCGCGCTTGCTCGATCCGATCGTCGAGGGCGAGGCGGATTACACGAAGGGAAATCGGCTGGCAGACCGGGACGACCGCAGGGAGATGCCGCCGTTCCGGCTGTTCGGCAACTGGCTGTTGACCCAGATCACGAAGATCGCCAGCGGCTACTGGGGACTGCAGGACCCCCAGAACGGCTACACGGCGATCTCACACGAGGCGCTCGCTGCGGTCGACGTCGAGTCGCTGCCGGACGATCACGACTACCCCAACGACCTCCTTGTCCGGCTGAACGTCGCCGGCATGCGGGTGGCCGACGTGTCGATGCCGGCGGTGTACCACGACGAGGAGAGTACGATCAGGTATCGAACGTTCGTCCCGGCGACGTCGCTGACGCTGCTTCGAGGCTTCCTCCGGCGGCTGAAAGCCCAGACCCTATCCGGCGGTGCTCGCCCCGCCATGCTGTGTTACGTGGCGGGAATCGCCGGCGTCGCGACCCTCGGGGCGTCCGGCGTCCTCGCCGCCACGGACTCGACCACCACCGGGTCGACGGCGTGGCGACTGGCCGGCGGCGCGGTCGGGCTCCTCGCGAGCGTCGCGATCCTCGTCGTGGCCGTGGCGCTCGACGCGCGAAAAAACGCGACCCTGGAGGTGCGTCGGTGATGCGCGTCGTCGTCACCATCCAGCACCCCGGACACGTCCACTTCTTCAAACACGCCGTGTCCGAACTGGAAGCGCGGGGCCACGAGGTGTACGTCTTCGCGCGCGAAAACGAGGTCACGGTCGACCTGCTCGAGTGTTACGGCATCGACCACGAGGTGCTGGCGGGCGGGTCGAACTCGCTGCTCTCGCTCGCGGCGGTCCAGGCGACCTACGAGACGCGACTGCTCCGCCGGGCCCGACGGATCGATCCGGACGTGATCACGGCCATCGGCGGCGTCGCGGCGGCACACGTCGCGGCGGCGCTCGACGCGAAGAGCGTCGTCTTCTACGACACCGAACACGCGACGCTCATCAAGAAACTGGCGTACCCGTTCGCGGACGTCGTCTGTACGCCGGCGTGCTACCGCGGCGACGTCGGCTCGAAGCAGGTCCGGTATCCGGGCTATCACGAACTCGCCTACCTGCACCCGAATCGGTTCGACCCCGATCCGAGCGTCCTCGAGGCGGTCGGACTCGAGCCGGAGGACACGCTCGCGGTGGCGCGATTCAGCAGCTGGGATTCCTCACACGACGTCGGGCAGGGCGGGTTCGACGACCCCCGGGACGTCGTCGCTTGCCTCGAGGAGGCGGGCGCACACGTCCTGTTCACCTCCGAGATCGACCTGCCGCCAGACCTCGAGGACCACCGGCTCGCGACGTCGCCGGATCGAATGCACGACCTGCTCTACTACGCGGACGTCGTCGTCGGCGAGGGGGCGACCACGGCGGCCGAAGCGGCGCTGCTCGGGACGCCCGCGGTCTACGTGAACTCGCTGTCGCTCGGGTACACGACCGAACTCGAGGAACGGTACGGGCTTCTGTTCAACTTCCACGGCGACGACCGACACCAGGCGGGCCTCGAGAAGGCGGTCTCGATCCTCGAAGCCGACGACCCGACGACGTGGGAGCGCCGACGCGACCGCGTCCTCGCGGAGACGGTCGACGTGACGGACGTCGTCGTCCGCGAGGTCGAAACTGCTCCCCGTGACGGGAGTCTGGACCGGGCGTCGCTGACGGCGAATCCGAGTTGACGCCATGAAGGTACTCCAACTCATCACTTCGACGAGGTCGTTCTTCGAGCAGCAGGTGTCGGTCCTCGAGGACCGCGGCGTCGAGTGTACCGTCGTCGGCGTGCCCGGCGAGTACAGTGCCGAGTCGCCCCGGACGCCGGCCGACTACCTGCGCTTTTACCCGAAGATCCTCTCGAAGGTCCGAACGGGGGAGTACGACATCGTCCACGCGAACTACGGGCTCGTCGCACCCTTCGCGCTCGCCCAGCCGACGAGACCGGTGGTGGTGACGCTGTGGGGGACGGACCTGATGAGCCAGCTGGGCTGGCTCCGGACGATCAGCCGGTACGGCGCGCGGTTCGCGGACGCCGTCGTCGTCCCGAGTCCGGCGATGTCGGACGTACTCGAGGTCGACCACGCGTTGATCCCGTTTGGCGTCGACACGGAGCTGTTCCGGCCGATCCCGAGAGAGCAGGCGCGCGAACGCGTCGGCTGGGAGCGCGACCGACCGATCGCACTCTTTCCCTACGATCCCTCGCGGTCCGAGAAGGACTTCCCGCGGGCCAGACGGATCGTCGAGCACGCCGACGTCGACGTCGACCTGCGGGCGGTCAACGGCGTTCCACACGAGGAGGTCCCCTACTACATGAACGCCAGCGACGTCCTCCTCGTCTCCTCCGAGCGCGAGGCCGGGCCGATGGTCGTCAAGGAGGCTGCCGCGTGCAACCTGCCGGTCGTCTCGACCGACGTCGGCTTCGTCCGCGAGACGATCGGCGACGTCGACAACTGCGCCGTCGCCACGAGCGACGACGAACTGGCCGCCGCCCTCGAGGACGTCCTCGAAGACGGCGGCCGATCGAACGGCCGCGAGGCGGTCGACGCACTCGGTCTCGAGGCGATGGGCGACCAACTGCTCGAGGTCTATCAGCGGGTGCTCGGCGACGAGAACGGTCGGCCGACGCCCGTCCAGGAGGGGGTAAGCCGTGGCGTTTAGTCGGCCGCTCGCGGGGATCCGGCCGATCCGGCTCGACACCGCCGCAGCGATCGCCGGGCTCGCGCTCGCTGTCCTGCTGTTCCCGCTGCGGTTTGTCGCCTCCCAGATCTACATCGAGACGATTCCGATCGTCCTCGGGGGGGCGTGCGTCCTGTACCTCCTCGCCGCCCACTACGATCAGCGCTCGCTGGAGCTCCCGACGCTGTCCCGGCGAGCGGCGATGTCGCTGCCGAGTGTCGCGATCGTCGGCCTCGCGACGATGGTCGTCGCGACCACCCTCCAGGGTGAGCGGACGCACCTCTTTTTCGGCCTCGCGAGCGTCGTCGGAACGCTCGTGTTCGTCCAGATCCTCTTTACGAGCGATCGGGACTTCAACCGCGGGGTGGTGCTGTTGCAACTGGTTCTGTTCGCGTTCGTCTTCCGGTACACCGCGCTGTACGCGACGCCGGGCCTCGTCGGCATCGACGGGTGGACGCACGTCACGGACCTCGCCCACGCGATCTACGAGTCGGGCTCTCTCGGTGCGATCTCCGAGGACAAACACTACGCGTCGCCGTTCTACCACCTGCTCGTCGTAGCGTCGACGCTGCTGTACGGCGTCTCGCTGAAGAGCGCGCTGTACCTCTCGGTCGGCGTCGTGATGCCGCTGTCGATCCTGCTGGTCTACACGACGACGAACCTGCTGATTCCCGCGCGGTGGGCGACGCTCGCTGCCGCGTTCTACGCCGTCGCGAGTTACGTCTCGCTGTGGGGCATCCACCTCATTCCCACGAGCCTGGGACTCGTGTTCTTCCTCGCCATGCTGTACGCGCTGATCCGGGTCATGCGAATCGAGTACACCGTGCGCGACTTCTCGCTTTTAATCCTGCTGAGCGTCGCCGTCATCCTCACCCATCAGGTGTCGACGTTCATCATGCTCGTGTTGTTGCTGGCCGCCTTCCTCGCCCAGCTCGTCTTCGTGATCGGTCCGTTCGGGCTGACTCGCCTCGACACGAGCGTCTTCCGCGCGAAGAAGCCGGTCAACCTCGTCGGCCTCGTCATCTTCAACGTCGGGCTGACGATCTTCGTCTGGTCGCTGACGCCGTACCGGCGGGAGTCGTTCCTGGCGACGGTGCTCAGCTGGCTCGGCGAGACGCTCGCCGACAGCGCCGGCTTCCTGAACCTCGCCAGTCCCAGCGCCTCGAGCGGCGGTGGCGGCGAGGCCGCCGCACCGACGCTGCTGGATCAGGTCGTCGCCCACGTCGAGGTGCTCGGCTTCCTGATCCTGCTCGGGGCCACGTTCGCCGGCTGTCTGTACGTCGTCCACAGGCGACGTGCCGAGCAGTCGGTGTTCACGCTCCTGCTCGCGGCCGCCATCATGCTCGTCTTCGTCCTCGGACTGCCGATGTTCGGGATCCGAAACTTCATCCCGACGCGGTGGTTCGCGTTCCTCTACGCGCCGATGGCTATCCTCGGTGCGGTCGGCATCCGGACGCTCACGCGAGACCTCTCGTCGGTGTTCGTCGTCGTGCTGGTGCTCCTCGCGCTCGTCTACCCGGGCGCGATGATACTGGCACCGGAGAGCAACGTCGACAACCCGGTCTTCCCGGATCACCACGAGCAACTCGCCTACGACGAACCCGAACTCGCCGCAGCCCAGACGATCGGCGAGATGACCGGATCGCCGAGCGGCCAGGAGATCCGCCCAGACCAGGTCCTCTACACGGACCACCCGTACAAGACGATGATCAGCCGCACGCACGCGTATCCGGCCGACACGGCGACGATCGTCGACGGCGAACCCGCAGACCACGAGTACGTCGTCTACCGGACGAAACAGTCGACAGACGCGACGTACTTCGTCGACGCAAACGGCTACGGGCAGATTCGAGACGTCCCACGGGATCGACTCTGTCGACCGTCACAGGCTAGCGTCTACACCAACGGCGACGTGGCGATGTGCGTCACCTCGACGTCCGCCTGACCTGCCTGTCCCCACACCGTTCTCGCAGTACTGCAACGCACTGCAACGCGGGAGCCACGGCTTTGCCATAGACGGGTGCGCGTGCCCTCCGTGTCACCTTCGACGACGGTGGCATGCCGACACCTTCTGTCCATCTCGAGTCGACGCACTCGCCGAGCGACGTGACGACCGCCGTGGCACCTCGACCGATTCCACGACGCCGTTCGTGGCGTCGTCGACGGCCGCCGAAACGACCGGCCTTTCGTCCTCGACGGGGTGAAGACGCGCGACTGCGTCTCTCCGATCGCCGTGAGCGTACGGATCGCCACCGAAAGCCGTGGGCTTTCTCCTGTACTTCGTGTAAGCGTGCTCGAGGCTCGAGCCGCTCGTCGATTCGTCGCGCCGCCGGTGGCAGGGCAGAGAGCCGCTCGCTCTCGTCGTCCTCGGCATCGTCCGTCGTCTCCGACCAGCGTCTACCGACGATTACCGACCGGTCGGTCACGTTCTCGACAGACCGACGTCGTGTCTGCGTCGAATATGCCCGCCGCGAACCCTGGCAGGCGTCCCTGTACGACGGGTACGAAAAGCGAACGGCGGATCGCCACGAAACCGAGGATGCGTTCTCCCGCCACGTCGTCGGTAGCGATCGACGAATGCGGCGGTGACCGGGTCTTTGGCGTCGGTCCGTCCTGGAGACTCTTGCCGTGACCAGTAGGGTCACTTCCCGATGGCGGCGGCCTATCGCGCCCGACGGGCCAGCCACCGCCAGAGGTCGGACGCGACCGGCGCACCGTCGTACAGCCACAGCAATGCGACGGCGACGGCGAGACCGAGCTGGAACGCGAGATACGGCGTCAGTCCCTCCGCCGTGAGGTACGCCACGTGTCGTGCGAGGTAGACGAGCACGTGCTCGAGGAAGCCGCCGTGTGCGTCCGCCGGCGGCGACGCTATCGGCCAGAGCAGTACGCGCACCTCGAGGCCTCGCCCGAGGAAGAACGGGTTGAGCACGTCGCCAGCGACGTGCGAGAGGTAGCCGACGGTGAACGCACCTCCGAGCGACTGCTCACCTCGACGGGTGGCGAGTGCGGCGGCCGCGAGACAGACGATCGGAGCGATGAAGATCGAGTGTCCGAGCGCGTAGCCGGTCTCGACGAACCCGACCGCCCAGGCGAGGGGTTTGTCGACGAGGTCGGGTAGCTGCGAGGCGACTGCGACGACGATCGTCTCACGACCCGACGGTCGCTCTCGCCGGATCGCGTTCGCGTGCAGGGAGTACAGGACGTAGCCGAACGCGAGGTGTTCCCACGGCCACATCTACGCGACCTCGATTGGAAGGTGCAGAGCGCGGTAGGCGTTCTCCTCGGACGGCTCTGCAGGCGGTTCTCCCTCGTACAGCAGAACCACCAACCGGAGGTCATCGCCCGCCATCGTCGGCGTCACCTCGAGCGTCTGCTCGCGTGTCGCGCCGTCTGCGACGGTCACCGGTTCCGTAGCGAGGTGGTCTTCCTCGTGGACCGTGACGCCGTCGTCGTAGCTCACGCGCTGGAGCACCACGACGGTCGTGTAGGTCGTCTCCCGGTGTTCCTGGTTCGTGATCGAGACGGTCAGGTTCTGGGCGTTGCCGACGGTATACGAGTCGTCGTACATCGTTTCCGTTTCGCCGGTTACGTTCGCCGTTTCGACGTTGAACTCGGTGAACCCGTCGTGTGGCGGTGGATTCGCGATCGCAAAGCCCACACTGGCGAGCAACAACAGCAGGCTGACCGCGATCGCGACGTTGTACCGTCTCGTCGACGTCGACTCGTACGGACTCGAGACATCCCGGAAGAAAAACGGCGGCGACAGTGCGATCGAGAACCGCCGTTCTGGCGGACAGCCGTACCGGGCGACGATCGCGACCAGCGTGAGTACGATCGTCGTCAGCGCGATCCCGACGAGTACCGAACGAAGCGCGATACCCCCGGGGGTCACGGTCGTAAAGAGGGCAATCGCCGGGACGAGGGCGACGCTGAGGACGATCGACAGGATGAATCGCTCGACGGCGTCGAGTCCGCCGTCGACCAGCAGCGGATTTCGCAGCCCGGTCTTCTCGTCGTCGAACGGTCGGTACTCGCTGTCTGCTTCGTCTGGAAACAACACTGCGACGAGCGCGTAGCCCGGCAAGAAGAGAACGAGCGGTATCGACAGCGCGATTCGACCGACACCTTCGACGCCGGAGAGGAGTCCGAACGCGAGGCCTCCGGTGATCGCGACGACGGCTGCGAGGTCGACGAACCACCAGTCTTTGTCGCTCATCCCGTAGACGGTGGGCCACTCGGCGTTTTATTATCGGTCGTATAACCCCCACTCGAGGGACTTCTTTCTATTACTCCCTACCAGGAAATTTCTCCTCCTGTCGACCGGTTCGAGGCCGCGATTGACCCTATCTAGTATAAGTATTTTTCGTACGTTCGAACCGTTCTTCTGCGTAGAATCTTCGTAAATCGTCAATTCATATTGTGTCACTAACATCATTGTGTGTAATTCAATCTCTCGAGTAATTCTGTCGATATCGAGGATCTTTCAGTCTGCTACCAGGGAATAAAAATGATACAACAGTGTGAAACGTGACTTGTAATTCTAAAATCGGTGAAAGTGTATCGTTCACCGATGGACGATTTCAGTCATTTAATACCCTCTTCTGAAATGGGCGAATAGGGACAATGAGCACGAAACAAATCGGTGCAGCAGATGGCGACTCGCAGACTGAGACTGACGCCGACGAGTGCGAACTATCCACAGACCAGATCTTCCACATTCTCCAGAACGAGCGTCGGCGAAACGTCTTGCGGTACCTCCAGGACACTGAGGATCCCGTCCGGATGCGCGACGTCGCAGAGCAGGTCGCCGCGTGGGAACACGATACGACCGTCGAAGCGCTCTCTTCCGATCAACGCCAGCGCGTGTACATCCCGCTGTACCAGTCCCATCTCCCGAAACTGGATAAGGCGGGGATAATCGAGTACCAGAAGAGTCGGGGGATCGTCGAACGGAAGCCACTCGCCGACCAGCTCGACCCGTACCTCGATCCCGATGTGAACGACGACCCGTCGACCGACGACGAACGCCAGCACCACGAGTGGGACGACTACTACATCGGCGCCGCCGGCACGGGGGCGATCATGCTCCTTGGAGCCGTCCTGGAGCTTCCGATCTTCTCGATTATGTCCGGGATCGGTCTGAGCGCACTCATCCTCCTGATGTTCACGCTGCTGACCGCCGGCCGACACGCAAGAAAGTAGTGGCCGTTCGAGTCTGCCCCGACGATTACCGGATTCGAACGTACTCGACGAGTCCGACTGCAGCGAACGACACGCTCAGCATGCTCGCGAGCGACGGTAGCTGTACGAAAAGCGGAATGGACAGAAATCCGAGCGACACGGCCGCGAGTGCGGCTCGTTTGACCGACGTGTTGGATCGTACCGCCTCGAGAATCCCCTCGTCGCTCGGCGCGTCGATAGTCCCCTGTTCTGTATCGAACGTGACGACGCCTGCCTCGTCGAGCGCGGGTAGTTCAACCTGGTAGAGCCGCTCGTGGACGTCACCCCAGGTCTCGATGTTGTTTGATTCATTCGAGACGAGCCGATCGGCGATCTCGTCGACGGTTACTGGCGTCTCGAGTTCGTCGAGCGTCGCGACCACGTCAACGTCCCTTTCGACCCTGTTTTCGGCCGAAGACGCGTCGTAGCCGACCCCATCCACCTTCATCCCAGTTGCTGGCGCCTCACTCGACCTCTCCCCGTCGAGAGGCGTGTCAGCGCACGTCGTCGACTCGTCGCGGGCAGGCGACGACGAGTACGTTCGAAACGGCGTCAGACGCATATTACGTGCAATCCGTTTGTTGGTTATAAATTTTCGTTCGCTAATGACTACCTAGAACTGTCGTGAACTGTTTTTTGCAGTTCGGCGGTCGCTCGCCCGCCCCGAACTCGACGAGCGTCACTCCAGAAGATGCCTCCGATTCGCAGACGACGGGACGGTCGGTGACCCCGAAGCGAGCAGCCACGCCGATACTCGATCGCCCCGTCCTGACCAGCCGTCGACCCAGCCGAGGAGGTCGGTCAGTCGTAACTTGTGTCTGGCGGGAAGGTCGTGAACGTCATCGAGGTCTGCCAGAAGTTTCCGGTCGAGTTCGTACCGATCGAAGAGCGTCTCGCGGTCGGGCCACGGTGGCTCGAACGAGGTGAGAAACGGTGTTTTCCGCCGAACGAACCGTTCTACCTCGTTCAACAGTAGCGAGTCGTGTGGCCGGTCGGGCGGGCGCTGTCGCAAGAGGTCGTCGTCGAGTCGCTCACACGCCTGCAGGAACGTCTCCGTCGTCCGGTACTCCGGCGGCGTCGTGAGATGCCAGTCGAGCAACTCGGTGTCCGTTACCAGAAACGAGGCGAAGTAGTTGTCCGCCAGGTGGTTGTGAAACGGCATGGACGGCTGGTTGGCGATTCCACAGCAGTTGATCGCGTTCTGGATCGTGTCCGACCGGACTAGCGCGTCGCCGAACGCCGATCGGACGGCGTCTCTGACGAACGCGTCTGGATCGACGTCGAACGACGTCTTCTCGGCGAGTGCGGCGCTTGCGTCCCGGTCGTAGCCGAAGCGCTCGAGCAGCACGTCGACCGGCTCCGGGTCGGGATCCAGCCGCTCGAACGGGATCCGCTTTCCGAGGACGTCAATCCCGTCCTGTGCGGTGAAGTGACCGCGGAAGAACGTGTCACAGAGCAGCCCGTGGTACATCGTGTCGACGTCCATCTCGTCCGTGTAGCCCGCGTGGTGGACGTGAAGCGACTCCTTGATGCCGTGGGAGTGGCGGACTTTCGTCTCGTCGGCAAGCAGGTACCGTTCGTCGGGTGGAAACGCCGTGTGTGTCGCCCCGTACTGGTTCGCGATCCGTTTCGCGCTTTGCACCTCCTGTGCGGCGGTCGACCCGATAGTGTAACAGCGTTCGATTTCTGAAATCTCCGAAAGGAGCGTCCGCGAGTCGTACCCCGCCGAGAGGAGCAGCCCCTTTCGACCCGGCAACTGTGAGCGCCGACGGAGCGCACGGCGGAGTCGCGTCGCGAGTTCGTCGACGTAGTCGAACTGCCGAGCATCGTAGACGAACCGCTCGAGAGGTTCGACCGACCTCGCGGTCAGGTAGCTGTCGAGCGGGAGCCGGTCGAGTTGCTCGAGGCTCGTCTTCTCGCCGAGCGTGACCCCCAGGTGGAGAAACTCGAGGACGGCGTCACGTCGAAGCGTCGGTTCGTCGACGGTGCGTGCGACCGCCGCCGAATCGCTGCCGAAGACGCGAACGCCCGGGTCGTCGGTGTAAAAGCACTCCCTGGATCGAATCGGGTCGGTGGCGACGAGCGCCTCGCCGTCGCACTCGAGGACAACCAGGTACGAGCCGTCGAGTTCCGAGAGTGCCGCGGCGCCGTCGACGGCGTACCGTTCGACGAGCCAGCGGGCGACGTTCGATTCGCCGTCGGGTGCGTACGCTTCGCCCCAGATGACACACAGACAGTTCTCGCCCGCGTAGCTCGCACTCCAGCCGGGGGTCCCGAGACCGGAGTCGCGGATGCCGACGGTCACGCTCGTCCCGGCGACGACCTCGTCGAACTCGCCTGTGGCTCTGTGCTGCTCGAACGTCTCGATACCACCAAACACGCCGAAGAGTTCCTTGTTCATCCTCGAATGTCACCTCCGGAGTAGCGCAGGCCAGTCGATCGGGTCCGATCGCTCGCCGACACGCTACTGCAGACTGGACTGGTAGCTCGTCGGCCAGCGTCGCCATTAACTATGGATCCGCTAAGCGATCGGCCACGACAGAGTTCGATCGCGACGGCGGCTGCAGCCCTCGTCGGCTTCGACCCACGATGCCTTAGCGTCGTGATAAACCGCGCGCGAACGCACCGCTATCGGACCCATAATAATGGGTTCGGTGTCGGTAGCCTCGAGCGATCAATGACACGACCATCGACGCGAAGACGGTTTCTCGCACTGTCGAGTTCTGCCGCGATCGCGGGGATCGCCGGCTGTACCGACCAGCTGGGTCTCGCCTCGAGCGACGACTCGCCGGGTGGCGATCCGAATGAATCGACGTCCGGTGGCGTTCCGTCGCTCGAGACGGAGTCGCTGAGCCGCGAGACCTACAGCCAACCCGGCGAGTCCTTCGAGGACTTCGAAGACCTGTCGGCGTGGTCCGTCGTCCAGGGGTCGGGCGAACCCGACACCGAGGTCATCTTCGACGGCTCGCAGAGTTTCAGACTGAGTGCCACCGGCGACCAGAACATCGTCGTCGAGCGCGAACTCGACGAGGACCTCGCCGATCGCGACTTCTCGTTTGCGATGCGGACGACGACGCCCGGGAATGTGGCCGTCTACCTCCGGCTCGTGGACGCCTACGGCAGCCATACCATCTACCAGCTCCGACAGATCACGTACCGGACGCCGGACGTCGGCTGGTTCCGAACGAATCCCGGCGTGTTCGAGACGACCCCGGTCCCGACCGAGATGGGCGACCTGGAGCGGATGGAACTGGTCGTCCTCAACACCGGACCGGAGGCGGAGGTGTGGGTCGACGACCTGCGGACGCACGCGAAACCCGACAAAGGGTACGTCGTGCTCTCCTGGGACGACGGCCGACGGGACTACTACGACGACGCCGCGCCGATGCACGACGAGTACGGCGTTCCCGCGATCCAGGCTCCGATTCCCGACACCACGAGCGACGGCACCACCGGCGGCAGGTACATGACTGTCCAGGAACTCCAGGAACGCCAGGACTCCGGCGACGAAATCGTCGTCCACGGCACTCACGAGCCGATCCACCGGTACGACGAAGCGGAGATCGAACCGCGACTCCGACGCGACAAACAGTGGTTCATCGACAACGGGTTCGAGGGAGCCGATTACATCGTCTATCCGCACAACAGTTTCGACAAGACCAGCCTCGAGTACACCGACAGGTACCACGACTGTGGCGGGTTCAACCAGTCCGGCGACGTCAACACGACGGGCGTCTACGGCTTCGATCCGCTGGTGCTCCCGCGGACGATCGGCTGGGACCTCGACATCTCGAAGCGGTGTGTCGATCGTGCCGCCGAGCACAACAACTGTACGATCCTGAACTTCCACGCGTTCGACGAGGAGAACACGATGTCCAAAGAGGAGTACGGACAGTTACTCGAGCACATCGACGGGAAAGGCGACGACCTCGAGGTGATCACGCTGGGCGACCTCTGGCAGCTGCGAACGAACGGCCAGTAGCGTCGACAGAGGTCGTTTCTCGGTTTCTATTATCGATTCGTCACGACTGACGGCCGTACCAGCCGACGACCGCGAGCACGAGCGCGGCGACCGCGACGACCGGAATCGGCCGGCGACGAACGCCGGTGCCGGCGGCCCAGAGCAGGCCAGGGTAGTGTCGGGGTGGAACCGCCGCCTTCCGGAGGTGCCACGCCCCGCGGAGGAGCCGTCCCTCGGCGAGGTAGTGTTTCGCGAGGACGAGTTCGTGACTCGAGTGGATCTCGTAGCCCGCCGCCTCGAGTCGGTCGACGGTGTCCTCGTACGTCGACAGGTACTGTTCGTCGGCCGCCCTGACGACGTCCGCCGGCGGACTGCCCGTCTCCTCGCGCACGACCAGCGGTTCGTCGACGTACGCGAGGTTCCCCTCCTCGAGGATCCGGAGGACGAACTCCGGATCCTGGAACCGATCGAGCGTCTCGTCGAAGCCGCCGACCTCTCGGACGACGTCTCGTCGGACGAGGAGCGTCGATCCGGCTCCAGGGTGGACGTTGTCCGCAAGGATCTCGCCGACCAGTTCGTCGCCGCCTTCCCGCGTCGTCTCGTCGTCCGCACGGGAGAGGACGCCAGCCACGAGCTGCTGGAACCGACCGGTCGTCCCGGTGACGTCGATCGTGAAGTCACAGTAGGCTGCGACCCACTCGCTCGAACGACGGTCGAGGACCGCGAGTTGCCGCTCGAGTTTCGTGGGACGCCACTCGTCGTCGGAGTCGAGGAAGGCGACGTACTCGCCGCGGGCGTGTTCGATGCCGGTGTTCCTGGCGACGTTCGCCCCTCGATTCGTCTCGTGTGTGACGACGCGAACGCGCGGGTCGTCGTAGCCGGCGAGCACCGACGCCGTCTCGTCGGTCGACCCGTCGTCGACGACGACCACCTCGAGATCGTCGACCGTCTGCTCGAGTGCGCTGTCGACCGCGCGGGGGAGCGTCGTTGCTCTGTTGTACGTCGGGATGATCACACTGACGCGTGGCATTTGCCGGCGCTTCGGCCTCCCGTCCCATTATTATCGATTCGATAAGTCGCTCCACACCACGAGGACGTCCGTCAGCGGGCGTCGCTGACGCCGCCGGGGAACGTGTCGTCCTTGAGTCGAACGGTTCCAGAGTCGGCGGTGATGCGAATCGACCGGTCGCCGTCGTACGAGCGCGCGGTGCAGTCTTCGATCCAGACGTCGTCCGCACCGTTGACGACGATCGGGACGTCGCTCGTCTCGAGCGTGCTGTCGTACAGGAACGCGTCGTTGCCGCGGAGTTCGATGCCGCGGCGTTTCCCCGCCCCCGGCTGGTCGACGGAGAGCCCTCGGAACTGACAGCCGTTCCGTTCGCAGTAGATCGCGTGACGCATCGGCGACCCGCCCGCGTCGCCGGTGATCCGTACGTCCTGGACGCCGACGGTCCCGGCGTCGCGACCGAGGATCCGAATCGCGTTGGCACTCCCGTCGATCGCGACGTCCACGTCCTCGACGTACGTCGGTCCCGCTGCGGGGTCGATCCGAATTCCCGAACTCGGAACGGGACCGATCGCGATACTCGAGTCTGCGATCGACGCCTCGTCGACGTCGTTCATCACCCTGATCGCGTCGCCGTTGGGCCGTGGCAGCCGGAGGTCGACGTTCTCGACGTCGATCCTGCCGGAGTCGAGACGGATGGGGTGTTGACGCACCAGTCGATCCGGGTTGCTGTCGACGACGCCCGTCACGTTCCGGATCGTTCCCCTTCGTCCACCGAGGCGGATCGATCCGGTGGTGCTGTTTTCGAACCAGCCGCCGTCGACGACGGTTCGGCCGGTCTCGCTCGAGACGTACAGGCCGTTGTCCGGAAAACCGCCCAGGACGCAGTCTGCGAAGACGATCGTTCCGCGGTGGTGTTCGTCCACGCTGATCCCCGTCGGCCCGCGCCACATATTCCCGGCGTTGGGCGTCTCGTCGACGTGACAGCCGCCGTCGAAGGCCCGGAACCGTTCGACGAGGCCGTGTCCACTGGCGTCGACGACGTCGAACCGTCCTGGTCCCCACGTGCCGCTGTCGTGGACGCCGTGGATGTAGACGTCCTTCACGACGAGGCCGTCCGTGACGACTGCGTCGAGGACGCGAATCCCCGTGTTCGGCGCGGTCTGGTCGACGCGGAACCCCTCGAAGCGAAGGTCCCGTCCGGGTGCGTAGCTGGTACCGAGCCGGAACAGCCGGTACTGCGGTCCCTCGAAATCCTCGTACGCCGCCGGAACCAGCGTCGCGTCGTCACCGACGAACCCGACGTTCTCGAAGTCCGTCAGTCGGAACTGCTCGTCGACATAGTACCGTCCCGGTGGAAATCGAAGCAAGGTGTCGTCGCTGGCCCGCTCTCGAACCACGGGTGTGATCGACTCCGCTCCGCTGTCGTCTGCACCCGCCTCGACGACGTCGACGACCGTCCGGTACTGATCCTCGACGTTCCAGGCGGTGGCCGACCCGGCAAACGAGAGCACAGCACCGATCCCAGCGGCGGCGCTCGTGAGATACCGTCGTCGACCGAATCGTCGGTCAGGTATTTGTTCTCTGGTCACACGCTTTCGGTTGCTTTTGACACCGTTACTTATATCACTGATAACTCGGCGTTACGAATTAGCCACGGTACGATCACCGTTGCCAACGGTACGCGGACTCCGTTTCGTGGCGGGGACGATCCGATCCCGTCCGGCACCACGTTCTCACTTATCAACGTATTAAGCCGGCCACGGACCCCGAATGTCGACCTCGAGCGGCGACGAAACCGAACCGTGCTAAGAGGCGTATAAGAAAGGGCGGGCGGTTCGTCTGCCTCACCCATGACGAACCGAACCCGCCGATCGTTCGTAACCACCGTCGGTACGATGAGTACGCTGTCGCTCGCTGGCTGCGTCTCTAGCCTGAACGGCTCGGGCAGCGCGAACGACGACCCGTCGGCGAACGAAACGCCACCCACTGGAACGTCGAACTCGGGGAGCGAACTCTCTCACCTGCCTGGCGAATCCATCGCGGACTTCGAAGACCTCGAGCAGTGGGTGACGATGGTCGACAAAGGCGACCTCGCCGCGACAGACGACGACCCCTACGCCGGCTCCCAGTCCGCCCACCTGACGGCCGACGACGCAACCGAGTACGTCGGCGTCTACACGACGGTGTCGGACGGACTGGACCTCAGCGGGAAGAACCTCTCGCTTGCCGTCCGGTACACCGGCCGCCAGCAACTCGATCTCACGCTCGAGTTGCTCGCTCCGAACTCGCGAAACGCCCTCGGGATGCGCCGGACTCTCACGGGACCGACCGACCGCTGGGTTCGCGTCGACTTCGGCGTCAACCGTGTCGACACCCAGCCCGACCTCTCCGACGTCCGCGAGATCCGTCTGGTCGCCCGGCGTCGTGGCGACGACGGCGGCTCGATCGACTGTGCGATCGACGACCTGCGCGCGGTGGACCGCCCCGAGACGGGTGCCGTAATGTTGGTGTTCGACAGCACGCTCGAGTCACACCACGAGGTCGCCTTCGACGTTATGCAGGAGTACGACTACGCCGGCGTCGAGGCGATTATTCCGGAGGCTGTCGGTAACGACGGCCGGCTCACGATCGACGCGATGTCCGAACTCGACGATGCCGGCTGGGACATGGCGGCACGTCCGCGGACCGGCGCACAGTTCTTCGACGACTTTTCGCCCGAGGAGCAGGAGGGGCTGATCAGACGCACGAAGACCTACCTCGAGAACCGCGGCTTCGAAGACGGCGCGAAGCACTTCGTCACGCCGAAGAACGTCCTCGGGCCCGACTCGATGGATCTCGTCCGGGAGTACCACGAGCAGGCGTTCCGATACGGCGGCGGTCCGAACGGGCTACCCGCCACCGACCCGCACAACCTCGGCACGTTCTCCGGCAGCGCTGACGAGGCGAAGCGCTTCGTCGAGTACGCCGCCCAGTACAAGCAACTCGCGGTGCTTCGCTTCGAGTACGTCGGCGACGACGGCATCAGCGAGCGTGCGTTCCGCGACCTGCTCGAGCACGTCGACACACAGGACGTCGAGGTCGTCACCGCGACCGACCTCCTCGAGCGGTAGCCCCCGTCCGAAGCGGTGACGCTCGTTTTGACGGGCACGTGGTCCCGAGCGGCCCGACCGACGGCTTTCACGTCGACCCCGGCGTAAAACGGCTACGCAGTTCGTGTGCGAACTGACGATCGGCGTTGTAGGTGTCAGTGATGTTAGTAGCGGCTCTCACTGCTCGACTGGTACTGACCTGGGTACTTTCGGCGCTGTCTATCGTTCAGAACCTCCTCGGCTGGTGTTTGGCCATTGAGCGCTCGGGTCGGTCGATCGTGGCGCAGTGAAACGGTCTGAAACCGCTTTTCGACATGATTTCGGTCGCTGTAGTCGTGCTGACCACTCGAGTCGTGGCGAGCGATGGCAGCCAGACAGCCGCAAGCACCGCCGAGAAACGCTGTCTCGTCGATCTCGCGTTTCGAGGCTTCTCTGCGCAGGAGTCTCGCGAAATCGCTCAAAATCGGGAGGTCGCTACTGGTACTGCCAGCGATCGCTCAGGCCCGGGTGCCCGTCTGCTCCGGAGCGGCCCGGCGGTGTTTCGCCCACGAGCCGATCGCCCCGCCCAGCGCACCTGGGATGGCGTAGAACGCGAGCAGGAGTAACCCGAGGACGAGTACACTGAACGACGCGACGAGCCCCGCAAATAACAGGGCCGTCAACGTCGTGATGGCTAACAAGACCAGCGACCCGAAGACGGTCGCGATACCGCCGTGGACCGCCCCGGAACCCACTGTCCCGCCAGCGAGGTATCCGGCGGTGAGGCCACCGAGTAACCCGATTCCTCCCCAGTACAGTAGCACGATCGAGGCCTCCGATCCGACGTAGACGAGGCCGCTGATGAACCCTAACGCGAGGCTCACGACGAATCCAGTTAGGATCGCTGTCCAGTTGATGTTCATGGTCGACTGGCACAATGCTGTCAACGGAAATAAACCCCGTTTCAGGGGATACGGATAGTACGATCCCGCTGACTGTGTCTCGTCGCCGTCGTCAGCCATCGATAGAGACCGCTTCCACAACGGTTTCAACGGAATCCCCCACGTGCGACCGCGTCGGTACCCGGTACCTGGATGCCCGTTTTTTGGTAATTCTGCCCGAAAATGGACTTTCGTTAAGACACCTACTGTGGTGTTATCTCACATGGGTGAAACAGACTCTCCAGTACAGAACGTTCGCGTCTGGTCGGCACACGAACACCTCGGCTGGTGGGTTCTGGGAGCTGTGTTACTGGCTGTGCTCGGACTCGTCGTCAACCAGTATCTCCCGTGGCTCATCTTCGGGCTGTTCATTTACTACGTCGCGCGGCCCATCACTCGACGACTCGAGCGGCGTATCGCCTCACCGACGCTCGTCGCGGCCCTGACACTGCTTCTCATTATCGTCCCGATCATCGTGTTAGCCGGCGCGATCTTGCTCGTGGCGCTCGGGCAACTCGTGGCGACGGTCTCGGACATACCGGTCGACAGAGTCGTCGCGCAGTTACCGGTCTCGATCCCGAACCTCCCGAATACGCCGACGGAGGTATACGACACGACGCTGGTGCTGATCCAGGATCCGTCGGTCCAGAACCTTCTGGGCACGTTCGGCGGCGTCGTCGGTGCGATCGGCGCAGTGCTGTTCAACGCGTTCATCTCGCTGTTGATCGCGTTCTTCCTGCTGACAAGCGACCGAAACATCGCCGCCTGGTTCGAATCGAACGTGTTCGGCGAGGACAGCCTCGCATCGGCGTACCTGTCGGCCGTCGATCGGGGACTGGGTTCGATTTATTTCGGCTACACGATGACGATCTTCGCGGTCATCATCCTCTCGGCGGTCATCTACGCGGTGTTCAACTTCACTGCGCCAGGGGATCTGACGATCCCCTCGGTAGTACTGTTCGCCGTCGTCACTGGCCTCTTTACGCTCGTCCCGCTCGTGGGCCGGTCGATCGTCTATCTCACGGTCGCTGCGATCCTCGCCGTCCAGGCAGTCACCGTCGATCCGCGTCTCATCTGGTTCCCGCTTGCGTTCCTCGCGGTCATGATCGTCGCGTTCGACAACCTCATCCGGACGTACATCCGGCCGTACCTCTCAGGACGACTGCTCAACACCGGACTCGTCATGTTCGCGTACCTGTTCGGGCCGCCGCTGTTCGGCTGGTCGGGGATCTTCCTCGGCCCGTTCCTGATGCTGTTTATCGTGACGTTCATCCGGATGATCCTCCCGGTCTTGGCCAATCAAGAGCACGAGCGCGCTGACGTCGAGTCCGAGCACACGCTCGACGAGTTCTCCGATAGCGTGGCCGACCAGCAGGACGAACAGCCGCCCGATACAGGCCGTTCTGACCTCGGACCCGAGGATGACCCGACGGTGTGAGGTTCTGCCACTGATGGACCACGACTCAGAATCCGGTTTCAGTCGAATCTAGCCACTCGTAGGGGACCAGCCGTTCGCCCGAGCGAGAGTGGGTGGCTACTCAGCCCAAAAGGGTGTTGAGGCACAGAACCTCGTCGGTACGGGTGCCCTCGGCGGTGGGCTCTGGGCCTGCTCATCGGGCTGATCTTCCTCGTACCTGTGCTGGGAATGGCGGTTGGCGCAGTATCCGGCGTGCTAGGTGGGACGTTCGCCGATATCGGTATCGACGATTCGTTCATCAAGGAAGTCGGCGAGACGATCGACTCTGGTGAGTCCGCGCTGTTCATACTCGTGAGTGACGTCCAGCGGGACCGCGTCATCGAGAAACTCGAGCCGTACGACCCCGAACTCCTCGAGACGCACCTCTCACCGGAGGACGAAGACAAACTCCGCGGACACTTCGTCGCGGAGGAAGTGACCACGTGAATCCTGGAAACGAGCGGTCGTTTGGAGGCGTCCAGGGGTCCAGTCTCGCACAGGCGACACGACGATCACGCAATTCCGATAGTATCGATGGATTCTAGACGGCACCCGTCCGGAACAGCGCGACGATGGCTCCCGAGACGAGCAACACCATTCCGACGACGAGCAGCAGCGTCTGGAACCAGTCGCCGACCGTAAACCCGAGTCGGTCGTTCGTCGGCTGGCGGTGCGGAGACGCTGGCGCTTCGACGGGACCGGGAAACGCCGCCAGCACCTCGCGGAGTTCGCCGAGTCCGAGCGCGCCGGTGAGCAGCGCACAGAACACGAAGATCACGAAGCCCGCCGGCGGGACGACGACGAGCGCAAGCCACGGCTTCGTGATGTTCGTCGCCATGGCGAAGATCGGGATCGACGAGAGGCCGGTCGCCAGCGTCGCCTGTCCGATTCGCGCCCCGACGAGCGGCCTGAACCCGACCAGCCGGGCGCTCAGACAGTGGAAGACGAACATCGAGCCGTAGCCGACGCTGGTCGCGACGGCCGCGCCGTGCATTCCGTAGCGAGGGATCAACAGGGCGTTGAGCGCGACGTTGATCACCGCCGCCAGACCGGTCGCAACGACCGGGTAGCGGAGCGTCCCTTTCCCCTGTGCGACGGCCAGGATCGGCCGCGCGAGCGCGAAGCCGAGCGCGCCAGGTAACAACAACAGCAGCGGTTCGATCGCCGGCGTGGCGTCCGGACCGAAGTAGATCGGGACCGCAACGTCCGCCAGCGCGGCGAGTCCGACGGCCATGACGGCCGTCAGCAAGAACGTGTACCGCGTCGTCCGGGAGGCGAGTTCGGAGATCTGCCGGTGGCGGTTCTGCGACCACAGCTCCGAGGTCGAGTGGACGTACACCGTCTGGAGCGCCAGCGGGACGAACCAGAGGAACTCCGCGAGCGTCAGCGCCGCCCGGTAGTGGCCGACCTGGGCGCTTTCTCTGAACCGCTGGAGCATGATGATGTCGACGTGGTACAGCGACGTCAGGAGCAACACGAGGACGACGCTCATCGAGTTGAACGTAAGCATCGTCCGGCTGGGAAACCTCGAGGGCGGCCGGCTGAAGATACACCGGAGCGAGACCTGGCGGTGGACCAGCGCGAGGCCGACGACGGCGACGAGCGCACTGGCCAGTACCCGACCGGCGAGCGCGCCGATCACACCATGTCCGAGCGCCACGAGCGGGATCGCGAGGGCGACGAACGCGACGGTGTCGAGAATCTGCAACGGTTCCGAGTACCGCTCGAGTCCGAAGCCCATGAGCGTCTTGCGGGCGTAGCTGCGAAACTGCGCAGCGAGCACGAGCACCGCGAGGACGTGAAAGTACGTCGCGAATCCGGGGCCGAAGGCGAGTTCGACGATCCTGCCTCGAGCGGCGACAACGAGGAGGGCGGCACCGACGACCGACGTGAGGATCGCCAGCCGGAAGTAGAAGCCGACGACGAGTTCGCTCCAGTTCGCGATCGGCCGATCTTCGGCGAGGAACTTTCGGACGCCGTCGGTGATCCCCGAACTGACGAAGATCATGTAGAGTGCGAACACGGAGAGGAGAAACGAGTACTCCCCGAACCGCGACGCACCCAGGAGACGGTACAGAAGCGGTGTCGTCAGTGCGGTCACCACGAGGATGACGACCTTTCCGCCGACGACCGAGAGGATGCCGCTGGCAATGCTCCGGTTCACGGGTCCACCTTCAAGGATCGGCGACGATCGGCGGGCTTCGCTGTCGCCACTCGAGCGACGTCCGACGTACACACAGTACCGGAGACTACCGTATCCTGGAACGTTATTATAGAGGCGTTAAACGGCTCGAGACGACGAATTAGTGCATACGCGTCCCCGGCCGGGCGTCGCGACGGCTCAGTACGTGTTGGCCCAGGTCGTGACCCCGCTGGCGCCGTAGTCTCTGATTCCGTTGATGAGTCGGTTCTTCTTGAACGCCGGATTCGAAGCGGAGGTGTAGAGACAGACGGCTTCGCGGCCACTCTGATAGGACTCGAGATCCGCGTCGCGGACGACCGTGTCGGAGCCGAGTTCGACGTAGGGATACTGGTCCGCCCGGTAGGTTCCGCGATAGACGACGGTGTTCGAACCCGTGTTGACCATCGCGTTTCGGTCGATGCTACCGGGGCCACGCTGGGTGACGTCCACGACGTTGAACCGGCAGTTGTCTCGCTCACAGCGAATTCCGTCGCGGAAGCCGCCGCCGTCCCCCGCCTCGCCGGAGATCGTGACGTACTCTGCGAGCACTCGATCCTGTTTGTCGCTCTCTCGAATCCAGAACGGGTGGCCGCCGGCCGTGTTGTGTTCGATCTCGGTGTCGGTTACGACCGTCTCGCCCGCCAGCGGCGAAATCACGATTCCGTGGTTGACGTCGTCCCCTGCCATCTCGATTCGCGTGTTCTCGATCCGTGCGCTCTCGCAGGTGTTCATCACCGACAGCGCGTGGCTCGTCGGGTCCGGCGACGAGACCGTGATCGCGGCACCGTGGACGCGGATACCGTGCCCGTTCTCGATACGGATCCCGCGCTGGGACTGATCTAACGGACGCGTGCTGTCGACGCGAACCGTCGGCCACCTTATCTGGCTGTTCGACCCGCCGACGCGGACGTTCGCGCCGTTGCTGTTCTCGTACAGGCCGCCGTGAACGACGATCGTCCCGTCGCCGTGTGCCGCGTACAGGCCGTTGTTCGGGAACGCACCGAGCACGCAGTGGTGAAACGTGAGTCGGCCCCGGTTCTGATTCGCCTCGATTCCGATCGGCCCTCGCCAGCGGTCGCCGGCGCTCGGCGTGTTGTCCACCCACTCGCCGCCGTCCGGTGCGCGAAATCGTTCGACGATGCCCTGGCCGTCGGGGTCGGTGACGTTGAACATCCCCGGTCCCCAGGTGCCACTGTCGTGCTGGCCGTAGATGTTCACGTCGCGAACCTCGAGTCGCTGGGAGGCGTACGCCTCGATCACGCGAATGCCCGTGTTCGAGGCGGTCTGGTCGACGTCGAATCCCTCGAACCGGAGACGCCGGCCGGGGCTGTAGGAGACGCCCAGACGGAACAGCCGGTACTGGGGGCCGTCGAAGTCGTAGTAGTTCGCCGGAACCAGCGTCGCGCCGTCGCCGACGAACCCGACGTTCTCGAAGCCCGTAAATCGGAACTGCTCGTCCATGTAGTATCGCCCCTCCGGGAATACGAACAGCGTGTCGTCGGTGCGATATCGCTCGAGAGTCGGTGTGATTGATTCGCCGCCGGTGTCGTCGGCTCCGGCCTCGACGACGTCGACGACGTTCTCGTACTCGTCGTAGTACTCCGAGTACGGCCCGGACGCGCCACTCGCGGTCGACGCGAAAGTCGCTCCGGCTGCTCCCGCGGCAGCTACGGTCTGCAAGAACGTTCGCCGCGAGGATACTTCGGTGTCAGAATCGTCCCCCTGTGTTCGTCCACGACAGCTATCGAAGTCCACGGGTCGATCACCCGCGTTCGACGTCGGTACGTCTCGTTGTTTCCCCATAGAGAGTCACTTTCAGTAAAGTCACGTTTGGGTTCAATATCTATGGATTCGGATATCCAGTCTTTAAAAGTGAACGAATTAACGAACTTTTGATAGTTGTTTCTCTGGGACGATCGAGTGAGTGATCAATATCGAAATAACTCGCCACTGTATCGTGAATATCGACTCACACGTGGCGGTGGCAGTCGTCTGAAACTGTATCGGGTAGAATACAAATATATTTAGAATGTTCGAATACTCTCGAATAGCTGACAGTATTTCGATCGCTCACGAAACGATAGATGAACGAAAACTGTCGCGATGCCGCCCTCGGAGAATCAGTCGGGATCCGAGCGGGTGTGGTCGTGCTCGAGCGTGGTCGCGATGAGACTCGAGACGGCACGCCTGAGTCGCTGGGAGACGGCGGATGTCGACACGTCGAGTTGGTCCGCCAGGTCACCCTGTGAGACGCGTCTCGGGATGTCGTAGTAGCCAGCGTAGTACGCCAGCGAGAGGATCTGGCGCTGGCGATCGGTCAAGATGTACGTGTCGTCGTCGGTCGCCGTCGACTCGCGCAGCTGCGTGACGCGAAACGAGATCCCGTGTTCGCGACAGTACTTCCGAAACGAAGAGAGGACGTCGCGGGTCGGCACGTGTATCCGGGCGAGCCACCCGCGACCGTTGCTCGTCCTCTCGAGGACGAACAGCCCCTGCTCGCTGCAACACGGCGGAACGAGTTCGAGGTCGGTGTCGACCACCACCCGATAGACGGCCCGGTTGGCGAAGGTCGCGACGCGAGTCGGATCAGAAACCGTGTGATCCGCCACCATCGCCGACTCGACAGCCGAACACTCGTCTCCGAACACGGAGACGAAGAGCAACCGCCCGTCACTGGCCGTCTCGTACTCGTGCCTGATCGTCACGTCCGGTCCGGCCTCGATCGTCGGCACTAGCGCGAGGTCTTCGGAGACGAGTTGTACTTCTGCGACAAATCCCATCGACCAGGTCCCCTGCTACGGGCCATCGGCCTCGAGCGGACATACTTATCGGGCCGTTAATGTCTCGTTTGACTGTTGTGCTGGCTGAAACTGAGTGTCAGGCCCGCTCTCAGTCGAATCGAGCAGCGAGTCGTGACCGTAACGAAAAGACCCACCCGGTGGTGACTGTGAGAGACGACTGTCGCCCCCGGCGACTGTCCGGTGTGGCCACGACCGCCCCGAGTCGATCGCCTACTCGAACTTCTCCAGTAGCTTCCCGTAGAACCTGCTGTCGCGTTTTCTCGCCAGTTTTTCGACGATCAACTCCGGCGTCGACCGTGCGAGGTGATCTTTGACCGGCGAGCGGTTCACCTCGAGTTCGCCGTCGACGAGACCGACGGCTTCGATCCCGTCGACGGTCACGTCGAAGTCGGCCATCTCGCGGATCTCGCCGGCCAGGTGCGAGACGAACACTGCCGTCGCGCTCTTTTCCTCGAGCGCCTCGAGAATGCCGGCAATGATCTTCGCCGACGCTCCCGGTTCGGTGATGCTCTCGAGTTCGTCGACCAGCACGAGGCTGCCGTCGCCGCCGTCGGCGAGGTCGGCGAACTCCCTGACGGTCGACTCGAACGCGCCAGCGTCGAGCGTCCCCTGGCTCTTGGCGTGATAGTGAAGGTCGTCGAACCGTCGCAGCCTGACGTCCGCCGCAGGAACGGGCAGCCCCATGTGGGCCAGGACGACGACGCTCGCCACGAGGTCGAGCGTCGAGGTCTTCCCGCCGCTGTTGACACCCGACAGCAGGGCGACGCCCGAGACCGCGTAGTCGACCGGATCGATCGCCTCGAGCGGCTCGTCGAGCAGTGGCGAGCGGCCGCCGTCGATCGCGAACCCGACCTCAGCGTCCGCGTCGACGAACGTCGGCATCGTACACTCGAAGTCCCGGGCGAACCGTGCGATCGCGTACTCGACGTCGAGTTCGAGGGCGTCTCTGACGAGTCGCGTCGCTCCCTCTCGCTGTGCCGCGAGGTCGCCGGCCAGTTCGCGCTTGAGTCTGGCGGCCCGGCGCTCTTTCGCCGCCGTCAGCTCCTCGCGCAGCCGCGAGATGGCGTTCTCGTCGCGTTCGACGGGAAAGGTCGGCTCGTCGCCGAACGCCCGGCGGGCGATCTCCGCCTCGCCGGCATCGAGATCGAGCGCGTCGACGAGGTGCTCGCGTGCGCTCTCGACCGCGGCGGCGTACTCGTCGGCGAGTTCTCGCGAGAGCAGCGAGTCGACGCCTGCCCCGCGTTCGACCAGCGAGAGGAGGTCCGACCCCTCGATGGTGACGTCCTGCTCGCGAATGGCCTCGCGAAGGCGGTCGTTCGCGACGCTCTCGGCCGCGCTGGCGGCCGCGTCGAGGTCGTCGACGGCGACGGTCAACCGATCGAGTTCGTCGTCGCCGGCGACGGTACCGTCCGCGGCGAGTCGCTCGAGGCCGTCCTCGAGCGCGTCGAGGTCGCAGTCGGACTCCAGTCCCGCCCTGCGGTGGACTGCGATCGCTGCTCGCAAGGTGTCGCGGTTGCGCGCGAAGAAGGCGAGCGCCCGCTCGGGGACGACCTCGGCGGGGTCCTCGAGGGCGTCCGGGCGGACCTGGACGTCGCCCTCGACGTCGACGCCGGCGAACGACTCGTCGAGTGCGATCACGGTCGCGTACCCTCGCGCGAGTTCGGCGAGGTCGCGTGCGTCCTCGACCACCTCGACCGAAAGCTCCGGGATCGCCTCGCGGGCCTCGCTGTACCGTTCGGCGTCGGTCGTCGCCAGACACCGGTCGCGGACCCGGACGTCGCCCGCGTCGTCGAGCGGCCTGACGTCGGCGAGGGCCTCGAGCACCTCGGGGTCGGGGTCGCGGGTCACGGCCTCGCGAGCGAACGCCTGGACCTCCTCGATGCGCGAGCGTCGGCAACTCGGATAGATGGTCTCCAGTCGCTGGGCGGCGTAGCTGGTGACGGTTCGGTCCTGGAGCGACGAGAGGAGGGTCCGGTAGATTTCGCGTGCACGGTCGGTCGCGAGGAAGCCGCCAGGGTCGTCGTGCTCGCGGCGGATCGCCCCGCGGGCGATGCGCGCGGCGCGTCCCTGCGTGATGCCCGGTGCCCGCGCGAGCGTGGCCACATCGCCGGTCCGTAGCGCACGCTCGGGGTCGTCGAGTTCGGCGAGCGCGCTCGCGGTCTTCTCGCCGACGCCCGGAATCGACTCGAGGTCCATCGACCGGCGTATTCCACCGAGACGAGAAAAAACTCCCGCCCGAACGTGGACGGTCGCCGGTCGGCAGCTGTCTCCCTCGCAGGCGATGAGTCCCGGAGTGGCGTTTTTTCACGCCGAAGCACGTATCCGTTGGCGAATGCGACCGTCCGCGTTCACGCTCGTGCTCGTACTCTCTGTCGCGCTCGCCGGCTGTAGTCAGCCAATCGTCGGCGACGACCCGCCGAACGATACCGACGGCGCGGCGGACGTCACCAACTCGACCGACGAGAACGCCACCGCCACGTTCGTCACCGACGAGGGCAACGCCACCGTCTCCCTCGAGGTCGCCGACACGAGCGAGGAGCGCACGCGGGGGCTGATGTACCGCGAGTCGCTGCCCGACGACCACGGTATGGTGTTCGTCTACGACGACGCCGACGACCGGTCGTTCTGGATGAAAAACACGTACGTCCCGCTCGACATGATCTTCGTCGCGCCCAACGGGACGGTGCTGAACGTCGAACACGCGGAGCCAGAACCCAATACCTCGACAGCGGATCTCGAGAGCTACGAAAGCGACGGGCCCGCTCAGTACGTCGTCGAACTCGAGCGGGGATTCGCCAATCGAACGGGCGTCGACGCCGGGGCGGAGATCGTCTTCCACGACGACCTCCGCGATCGCTGACCCCGTCTTCCTTTTTCGGGATCGCCGTCGTAATCCGGGCTATGGCCCCACCAGAGGTCGGTGCGCTCGAGTACCACGAGCGGACGAAACACTCCCCACAGAGCGTGCGCACGAGCGGACACCGACTGGACTTCGACAACAAGCCGACACCGTACAAGGTCTACGAAGCGCTCTCGACGCGCTCGCTGTCCGAGTCGGTTCGACCGCCCCAGCAGTCCGCGCTGACCGCGGTCGCCGAACCGGCCCCCGACGGCGACCCGACGGTCGTTCCCGATCGCGAGACGCTCGCGACCCTCTGTTACTACGCAGCCGGAATCACGAAACGGATCGACGTCCGCGGCGGCACTCGCCTGTTCCGTGCCGCATCGGCGACGGGCGCGCTCTACCACGTCGACCTCTACGTCGTCTGTGGTGACCTCGAGGACGAGACGGTCGCCGAGGGTGTCGACCTCGAGGCCGGCGTCTACCACTTCGATCCCCGTACCCTCTCGCTCGACGTGCTCCGGGAGGGCGATTACCGCGGCGTGCTCGCCGACGCGAGCGCACACGACGGCGTCGCCGCGGCCCCGCTGTCGATCGTCGCGACCTCGACGTGGTGGCGAAACGCCTGGAAGTACCGGGAGCGAACCTATCGCCACGCCTTCTGGGACTCCGGGACGATTCTGGCGAACCTGCTCGCCGTCGCCCACGCGCTCGACCTGCGCGCCGAGGTCGTGACCGGCTTCGCCGACGCTCCTGTCGTCGACCTGCTGGGGATCGACCCCGAACGGGAAGCACCCCTCGAACTCGTCGCGATCGGGGCCGGGAGCGGCGTACCCGACCCGCCGTCGGTCGCGCCGATCGATCCGCGAACGGCACCCCTCTCGCCGAACGAGAAGACGTTCCCGCTGATCCACGAGGCGTGGTCGGCGAGCGTGCTCGCGGACGGCCGGTCGGCGGATCGATGGCGAACCGACCGGCCGGCGGAGTCGATCGGGACCCGCGGGGGAGACGACGGCGAGCGGATTCCCCTCGACCCGGTCGACCACGAGACGGCCTCGAGTCGGCCGCTCCACGCGACGATCCGCCGTCGCGGCTCCTGTCGCGAGTACCGGCGCGAGCCGATCAGTTTCCGCAAACTGTCGACGGTGCTCGATCGGGCCGTCCGCGGCGTTCCGATGGACGTCAGGCGCGAGGACGACCCGCCGCTCTCGTTCGCCGAACCCTACCTCGTCGTCAACGCCGTCTCGGGCCTCGAGTCGGGGGCCTACCGGTACCACCCTGCCGAGGGCGAACTCGAGCTCCTGGGCCGGGACGAGTTTCGCCAGGAGGCAGGCCACCTCGCGCTCGACCAGCGCCTCGGTGCCGACGCGGCCGTCTGCGTCTACTTCCTGACCGACCTCGAGTCGGTCGTCGACGCGTTCGGCGATCGCGGCTACCGGGTCGCCCAGCTCGAGGCGGCGCTGACGGCGGGCCGGCTCTACCTCGCGACCTACGCCCACCGGACGCTCGGTGGGACGGGCCTGACGTTCTACGACGATGCCGTCACGGACTTTTTCGCATCACAGGTAGACCGGACGTCGGCGTCGCAACCGTCGTCCCAGTTCGACCGCGATGCGTTCGCTCGGACCCCGATGTTTCTATATACGATGGGCCGGCCAGCCAACGTGACGTGACGGCAGCCTCGGCGTGGTCGGACCGGGAACGGAGCCGTCTATATAGTCGCACATCGTCGTCAGACCCCCACGTATCACAATATATAAGAAAACGAATACTTTTAAGACGACCGCACGGCGTGGTGATACTGTCGTGTCATCCGTCGTCTCTACCGATACTCTCCAGGCGGCACAGCAAGCCCTTCGGCGAGAGCGTCGGCAACTCGAGGACGAGCGACACGCGTTCGAGCAGTTCCTCGAGCGAGTCCGGGCGCTCGAGCCGAACCAGTCTCGATCCGGACCTGCCGGACCGGCACCGCTCGCGCCTCGACACCGGACCGGACTCGAACGCGTCCGCGACGCCTACACCGAGACGGTGATGTGTGTCCCACACTACCACGATGTGTACGACGAGCCCTACGCCGAACATCTGGCTGGCGAACTCGGCGAGGAACTCGCGGCGGCGATCACGAAGGGGTCGCAGTTACACCCGTCGCTCAAACGATCGCTCGTCGACGCTGCCCGCCAGGCCGTCAGCGTCCGGGAATCACTGCTCGAACTGCTCGACGACGAGGCCGCCGCCATAGAACGGGCCGAGCGGGAACTCTCGGAGCTGCTCGACGAGCTGGCGTCGCTTTTGAACCAGCCGCTGGATCGCCTGGAGTTCAACGCCCTCCGCCTGACGCGAGAACGGCTCCAGCGGCTCCAAACGCGGTGTGACGACCTCGCCGCACGACGTCAGGACGCCCTCCGTCGCAAGTACCAAACTGGACTGATCGACCTCGAGGATTTCGGGCAGTACCTCTACGACGAGTGTCCGAGTACGTACCCGCTGCTCTCGTCGATTGCGGACGTCGGCCGGCTGATCGATCGGACGCTGGCGCAGATCGATCGCTCGCTGTTCGTGACGACGTAGTCGTCGCCGACGGCCACCTCTCGTCGGGTGCAACTTGCTCACTCCAGCGCGGTCGTTATCCCGTCGGCCGTGCTAGGACGGATATGGTACTCAAACGATTTCTCGGCTCGAAGGCGACGCGCTCGCTGACGGTGGCGTCGGTCGTCGTCGAGGCAAAACGGGCGCTCGATCGCGGGCACAACGCCAGGGCGGTCGCACTGCTTGGCGTCGCCGTCCTCGCCTGGAAGTGGGCGGTGCTCGGCATGGCTGCACAGGGCGTCGTCAAACTGCTCCGCGGCGCTCGCTGATCGGGTCGTCCCGTCGGCAAGACGTCATCTCGAGCGAACGGGACGTTTTTGACGGTCGCTGCGAGAGATTCGGGAAATGACGACACGAAACGACGACGACGAGAGTCCACGCGTCCCGATCGTCTGTCCGGCGTGTGAGACGACAGCGAGGATCCCGCTTTCGGACGTCGCCGACCGACTCGAGAACCACAACGAGCGCCTCCACGACGGAGAGACGGTCGCCAAAGTCGACCCCGACGTCGCAGACCGCGTAGCTGACCTGGCCGCGAGCGACATGGGCTTGCTCGAGTAACCCACCGGCCGGCGGGCCGTCAGACTGCTGGACAGAACGGGTCACACGCTGACAGCACGTGAGACGCTGTCGTCAGTGGCGACGGACGTCGAGTCGCGATCAGGTGTGTACCGACCGTTGTCCGGTGGTATCACTCGCCGAAATCGGCGTCTTCGAACTGTTCGTTCGCCAGCCGATCGATCAGATTCTCGACGCCCTCCTGGCGCTCCTCGTCGAGGTCCTCGACTGCGCCGACGCCGTGGCCGCCGCTTTTGGCCGTCTGCAAGGCGTTCCTGTTCAACTCGCCGCTTGGCTCGACGACGGGAAGTTTCAGGTCGGTGAAGTTCTCCGGCGGAAATCCCGACGACGAGAGCAGGAAGTGGGCGGCGACCTCACCCAGGTCGTCGGTCTCGAACTCCTCGAGCTGTGGCTCTTCCCACTCGTCGGTGGTCGTCTCCGAGAAGTCGGGTTCGTGCAGTTCGTAGTCAGTCACGGTCGGTGCTCGGTCGGCGATCGAGTTCGATCTGCTCCCTGCCGCTGCAGCCACGTTTTGAGGAATGGGATCTCGAGTGCAGACCACGCCTCGATACGGACTACTGTCCGTCAGTTCCGGTGCAACTGTCGGACAGTCGCGGTTGCACCGGCAAATCGTCACAGCAGACCGTAGGAGACGACCGGGAACCGTCACAGCGGCTCCGCCCGGCAACGGCCGTTCGATCAATTTCCGTCCCGATACTCGTACTCGGTGTCCGGATCCTCGACGCCCTCTGTGCGCGAGCCGACCCACGCGCCGAGCGCGAGGCCGTAGACGAGATGGCCGGCGTGAAACAGCGCGAGTTCGTCCGCCTCGAGCCGAACGTCGAGCAGTTTCTCGAGCATGAACTGCGAACCGAACGCGGACAGGGCCAGCCCGTATACCGACCCCCAGACGAGCCCGCGCTGTTCCGGTTCGATCGACCGTTCGGCGGAGAGCAAGGCGAAGAGGCCGCCGAAGACCGCCCCGGCGGTCGTCCCGTACAGCAGGTGCAAGACGAGGCCGGCGATCGGGTGCTCGTCGGGATCACCGCCGCTGACGTAGTGCGCCCAGAAGTTCGCCGACGGCGGCAGCGAGCGCATGATCGGGAGTCGAAAGGCGGTCATGATGAGCGTCGCGACCAGCCCGGCCTGGAGTCCGCGACCGACGGCGGCGACGACGTGGCTACCTCTCGAGGCCTTCGCGTCCGTCGTGTCGTCGTCGTGGTCGTCCCCTCGCGACCGCTGTAGTCGACTGTACATCAGAGACCGTTCGATTCCACGAGCGCCGGCACTGTAACTGCCGACGCTGGACCTGACGGGCGTACTTAAGGATCGTCGCGACCGACGACAACGCGCTTTTGCCCGTTCGCTTCGAACACGGGTCCATGACCACGGTCGAGGAGAAACTCGAGGCGGCCCGGACCGACCTCGCGAGCCACGATGGCGTTCTCGTCGCCTTCTCCGGCGGCGTCGACTCGAGCGTCGTCGCCGCACTCGCGGTGGACGCCCTCGGCGACGACGCCGTCGCCTGCACTGCGAAAAGCGAGACGCTGCCTGCGGCCGAACTCGAGGACGCGAGGAGGGTGGCCGAAGAGATCGGCGTTCGCCACGAGGTCGTCGAGTTCTCCGAACTCGACAGTCCGGCGTTCGTCGAGAACGGCGACGATCGGTGTTACCACTGCCGGACGATGCGACTGGGTCGGATGTTCGAGACCGCCCGCGACCTCGGGATCGGGACGGTCTGTGATGGCACCAACGCCGACGATCCGGACGAGGGCCACCGACCTGGCCTCCAGGCGGTCGAGGAACTCGAGGTCTACTCGCCGCTTCTCGACCACGGGATCACGAAAGACGAGGTGCGCGAGATCGCCGACCGGTACGACCTCTCGGTCGCGGACAAACCCTCGATGGCCTGCCTCTCCTCGCGCATTCCGACGGGACTTGCGGTGACCGAGGACCGACTCACTCGAGTCGAACGCGCCGAGAACCTGCTCCGACAGTGGGGGTTCGAGCAGTTCCGCGTGCGAGACCACGACGGCCTCGCGCGCATCGAAGTCGCACCCGACGAACTCGAGCGCGCACTCGAGGTAGAGTTCGTCGAGACGGTCCGGGACGCGCTCGACGACCTCGGTTTCGACCACGTCACGCTCGACCTCCACGGCTACCGCACCGGCAGCGTCAGCCCCGACGAGTCGCCGGTCGTCGAGGACGTCTTCGAGGCGACGTACCCGACTGCCGACGACGCCTGACGCCCGTCCAGTTCTCGACGCCACCCCCCGGCCGATTATGGGCGAACGAAATCAGAAACTCTCTAGTAGTGGACGATTCGAAACGCATTCTCGGTATCGGTGGACAATATTGTCGAAATAACTCCTATTTCTATACTGTGGCGTGGTACCTGCTATCGATGACTGACGACCTTCCAGCAGCGTGGTCTCGTGATCGAGCAGACGCTTCCCGTCCGACGCCCAACGCCACTCCCCGGCGATTCCTGCGGTACGTCCACGATACCGGCGACGTGTCGCTTCGCGTCGCTCCAGCGACACTCGAGGTGACCGAACGGCCGGGGTACGAACTCTCCGTGACGATCTATCCCGGCCTCGAACTCGAGGAGCGAACCGTCGTCAGGACCGTCACGACCTGCGAGAGTTGTAAACGCCTCGCCCGGGAGTTCATGTCGGTGTTCGACGGCCGCTACGAGGGGGCCGCGAACACCGAAGCGGCCGTCGAGTACGCCACGGAACGCGTCGCTCCGTCGTCCGCGTACGACGGCATCGTCACCGACTGAGACGGTCTGCTGTCCCTCGTTTCCGCAGCGGTCGCCCAGCGGGACGCGGTCGCTGCGGGATGGACGTACAGCGGTCCGTATGAATCCCCGCTGTCCGACGACGCTCGCGCTCACTCGTGGCCGGTCCACTTCAGGAGGAACAGCGTCCCCTCGAACAGCAGGATCATGGCGACGGCGACGAGCACCGGAGCCATCATCGTCGGGTCCACGGTGAACATGAACGATAGCCCGGCGAAGGCCGCCCAGAAGTAGAGTCGTTTCTCGGCGAGCCACCGACGGGTCGTCACGCCCATCATGATCGCGAGCATGATGAACAGCGGAATCTGGAAGACGATCGCGAGAAAGCCGGTGAGCGTGATGATCAGGTTAAACGTCTCGCCCAGCGCGTAGGCGATCCCGACGCTGTAGGCGTCGCCGGCACCCTCGCCGGCGTAGTACGTGAAGTACCGGAACAGAACCGGCAGGACGAGGAAAAACGAGAACAGCATCCCGATCGCCGCCAGCACGACGCTGGTCGGGACAGCCGCGAGGTAGTACCTGCGTTCGTGTGGGTACAGACCGGGTCGCATGAACAGGTACGTCTGGTAGACGAACATCGGCAAGGCGGCCATGATTCCCAGCAGTGAGGCGACCTTGATCCGGGTCAGCCACAGCTCGAGCGGCTGGTAGACGTGTGGCCGTGATATATCCTCGCTCGGGCCGGGAAAGACGTTCTGCCAGATCAACTCGATCGCGTCCGAGGCCCACAGCAGACCGATTGCGGTCGCGGCCGAACCGACCAGGATGACGACGGCGAGGCGAAGGATCATCTCCTCGATGTGATCCGCAAGCGGCATCTCCTCGTCGTCCGGCGGGGCTTCGATGCCGCCGATGTCGTCGTCGGGCTCTGGGTAGGCGGGCTCGTTACGGTCGCGCTCCGGCAGGTCGTCGACGATACCTTCGCCGTCCGTCTTCGCCTCGCGGCGCTCGCCAGTCGCTCCGGACGACTCGAGTCCGTCCGTCGCCTCGTCGTCGTCGGTCGTCTCCGAGTCAGACGTCTCGTTCGGCTCGTCTCCCGACTCGTGACTGGACGATTCCTCGTCGATAGGTTCGTCGGTCGAGTCGTCGTCGCGCGAATCCCGGTCGGTCGACTCCCGCTGCTCTTCGGGTTCGTCGACGCCCGGGTCGTCCGACTCGTCCGTCATCTATCGAGAGATAGATAGGCCGTCGGTTATAGGCCTTTTTCTTGTGACCACTTCTGGAGCGCCACGGCGACGACGTGAATCCGGCTGCGATATCTACTCGAAAGGTTGATAACTGGATGTAAGCTATCCACGGACACTCAATGAGCATCGACGAGGATACCGCCCGGACCATAAACAGCGGCCGGGAGACGCTCGGAGCGATACTCTCGAGCGCACAGCAACACCTCCAGAAGGTGTTCATCGTCTTCGTCGCGGGCTTTATCGCCTCGTTTTACCTCCTGCGGTACTGGATCTGGCAGTTTCTCGAGTCGACGGCAAAAGCCGAGATGTCGGCACACGTCGCCGATTCGACCGACATCATCACCCGGACGCCGTTCGAGGTAATCCTCTTACAGGCGAAGATCGGACTCTTCTTCGGCATCGTCGCCGCGATTCCCGTGCTACTGTACTACTCCCGAGATGCGCTTCGCCGTCGCGGCGTCGAGAGCGTCGTGCCGATCTCGAGACGGTACACGATCGGATTCGTCCTGACCTCGTTTACGCTATTCTGGAGCGGCGTCATCTACGCCTACGTGATCTTCTTCCCGTACGCGTTCGACTTCCTCGCGGGTAACGCCGTCAGTGCCGGCGTCAAGCCCAGCTACGGTATCACGGAGTTTACCGAATTTATCGCTCTCCTTACGATCTCCTTCGGCCTTGCCGCTCAGCTGCCACTTTTCATGGGTGCACTCTCGTACACCGAGATCGTCCCCTACGAGGTGTTCCGTGACAAGTGGCGCCACGCGTTCGTCGCTATCGCCATCTTCGGCGCGCTGTTTTCCCCACCGGATCCGTTCACGCAGGTCATGTGGGCGATGCCGATGGCCATCCTCTACGTCTTCAGTCTCGGCCTCGCGAAACTGGTGACCGATATGCGCCGTCGCGGTGCCGCCCAGTCTGCCGGCCGGGGAACCGCGTTCGTGAAACGGCGCATCCTCCAGTTCGCCGCCGCCGTCGGCGTCACGTTCGCCGCCGCGTCGGCCTTCGTCAACCAGGGCGGCTTCGACCTCCTCGAGGACGACCTCTACCCCGTCCTTCCCGAGTTCCTCCGGCCCGGCGGTCCGACGACCTTCGAGGCGCTCTCCGCCCAGTACGGGCTGCTCGGTGACCTCGCGGCCGGCCTCCTCTTCGCGCTGGGTGTTGGCTTTCTCGTCTTGCTCGCCTACACCATTCGGGTCCTCCAGCAGCCGGTCTATCCCCGCGAGGCCGCGATTCGCACCGGCGATCCGGCCGAGATCGACCTCGACGTCCTCGACGCCGACGGCATCCGGGTCGCCCCGCCGCAGGTCTTCCTCGAGATGAGCGAAGAGCAGGCCCTAGAACACGCCCGGCAGGCGATGTACGACGACGACCGGGAGAAAGCCCAGGCGATCCTCGACCGGTTCGACACGCTCCAGGGCCAGACCGACGGCGACGAGGACAGTGAGCGTGCGGCCTCCGCGGGCGGGTCCCCGGCGGCCGATGCGGCGGACGAAGAGGAGGAAAGTCTACTCTCGAGTACCGCCGCCGGGATGATCGACCCGTTCACCGAAGACGAGACGACCGAGGAGGACATCGGTGGCTACGCCTACGACCTCGCGTTCATCTTCAACAGCCTCACGTCGAAGATGTTCCGCCTCGTGGGCCTGTTCATGGTCGTCATGGGGGGGACGTTCTTCTGGCTGTACTCCGGCGGACTGGGATCGATCCTCATATTGTTCCTCGACCGGGTCCCCGATAGCGTCCTCGACGAGGTGGCCGTCCGCAACGACATCGATCCCGCGGCGATGACCCTCGACCAGCTCATCGACCAGCTCGACATCGTCATCGCGCTCCACCCGGTCGAGGTGCTGATCTTCGAGGTGAAGGTGAGCACGCTCGCCGCCGTCGTCGCCGTGTTACCGATGGTGCTGTACTACGCATGGCCCGCCGCCAAAGAGCGCGGACTCGTTTACGGCGACCGTCGCACGTTCGTCGTCTGGGGTGGCTCGTTGCTCGCCGGCTTCGCCGTCGGCACGTACCTCGGCTTCTTCTGGATCGCACCGGCGGTCATCTCGTATCTGGTCTCCGACGCGATCAGCAACGGGATGGTCGTCTCCTACCAGATCAAGAGCTTCTTCTGGCTCGTGATCTTCACCACCGTCGGCATCGGCTTCCTCATGAACATCGTCGTCACGATGGCGCTGTTCCACGTCGGCGGCATCGTCTCCTACCGGTCGATGCTCGAGCGGTGGCGGCCCGTCGTCCTCGCCATCTTCGTCGTCGCGGCGTTTGCCAGCCCGAAAGGCGTCCTGACGATGCTCGTCTTCGCGCTCCCGATCGCCGTCGCGTACCTTATCGGACTCGTCGTCCTCTACGTGCTCACCGGCGGCGGTCGGCTCTTTGGCGGCGGTGGCGGCAGCAGCGCCGAACCCGAGCCCGACTCGGACGCAGGGTCCGTCGCAGAGTGATAACGACGGCTGTGACTGGGTACCGACGCAACCGCACGACGGGTCGCGGTTGCGGCGGTAACGGCTCACAGCTATCGTTACGAGGCTTCGAGACTCGAGGCGCGAGGACGGTCGCCTCCGTCGCTCGATTGTACCGTCTCGACGTGGTATGGACCGACGGCTTAACGACGCTGCATGCGAACGAACCGACCATGCCAAAGATTAGCGTCGAAATTCCACAGGAACTGCTCGACGACCTGGACGACCACGTCGGTGACGACGGCAAGTTCGTCAACAGAAGTGACGCGATCCGCGCCTCGATCAGAAAGACGCTCGACATGTTAGACGAGATCGACGACCGTCACGGTCGCCTCGACGAGGAGGAGTGATACTACTGGACAAAACGATTCACATATCGATTGCACTCGAACGGCTGTCGCCAGCGGCGACGAGCCGTGAGACGCGATCGAGTGTTTATTGACTTTTGTCCGGCAGTATGAGCCCCTCCGGCAGAATCAGATTGCCGTCCGGCAGAAGCGCCTACGATCGGTCGAGCCGCTGGGCGAACCCGAAGTTCGGCTTGACGTCCTCGACGCGGACGGTCACGACGTCGCCTTCCTCGGTCGCCGGCACGAACAGCCGGAAGCCGTCGACCGAGGCGATGCCGTCGCCTTCGCTCCCGACGTCGACGATCTCGACCTCGAGTTCGTCGCCCTCCTGGACGGGCGCGGTGAGTCGGCCCTTGCCGATGAGGTAGATTTCGGACGACTCCTGGCGCGAGGCTTTCGGACTGGTCGCGCGGACGTACTGGAACTCCTCTTCGACGTCCGCCCGGAAGTCGTCGACGTCTGGCCCCTCGAAGACCTTCACGACGAAGTCGCCGTCGCTGTCGAGTAACTCGAGTGCGGTCTCGAAGGCCTGGCGGGCGAGGTGCAGCGACCGGGCCTGGTCGAGGGAGTACTCGCCGGACATGTTCGGGGCCATGTCCGAGACGACGCAGTCGACCTCGCCGCCCGCGGCGTCGACGACGCGATCCCTGGTCCGTTCCTGGGTCATGTCGCCGCGGATCGTCTCGACCCGGTCGTCGTGCTCGGGGAGTGGCTTGATCCGCTGGAGGTCGACACCGATCACTTTCCCCTGTGGACCGACCTTCTCGGCGGCGACCTGGAGCCACCCGCCGGGGGCGGCCCCGAGGTCGACGACGGTGTCGCCACGAGAGACGACGTTCTCGAGGTCGTCGAGTTGCTTCAGTTTGTAGGCCGCCCGGGAGCGGTACCCCTCCTGTTTGGCCTTGTTGTAGTAGTGGTCCTTTCGGCTCATTCGGTGTCTCGAGTAGCCGGTCGAGTCGGATACGCGTGTCGTTCGTCGACCGACAGCGCAGACCGGGCGACATCGAGAGCGGTGTCTTCTCATGACTCTCCGTAAAGGGTGGCTTTTTATGCCGACCGTTCGTATCCCGATCCATATGTTCAAGGCCATCGTGAGCGCGGAAACGCTCTCCAGTGCGCTCGATTCCGTCAGCGTGCTGGTCGACGAGTGCAAGATCCACCTCGAGGAAGAGGGCCTCGCCATTCGCGCCGTCGACCCCGCGAACGTCGGGATGGTCGACCTCTCGCTCGACGCGGCTGCCTTCGAATCCTACGAGGCCGACGGCGGGCTCATCGGCGTCGACCTCTCCCGACTCGAGGACATCGCCGGCATGGCGGAATCGGGCCAGCTCATCCAGCTCGAACTCGACGAAGAGACCCGCAAGCTGCAGATCCAGATCGACGGTCTCGAGTACACGCTCGCGCTCATCGATCCGGACTCGATCCGACAGGAACCGGACATTCCGGACCTCGATCTGCCCGCAGAGGTCGTCCTCGAGGGGAAGGACGTCAACCGGTCGGTGAAAGCCGCCGACATGGTCTCCGACCACATCGCCCTCGGCGTCGACGACACCGAGGAGTACTTCTACGTCGACGCGGAAGGCGACACCGACGACGTCCACCTCGAACTCACCGAGGCGGACCTGATCTCGCTGCAGGTCGGTCCCGCTCACTCGCTTTTCAGCCTCGACTACCTGAAGGACATGAACAAGGCCATCCCCTCGGATACCGAGGTCACGCTTGAACTCGGCGAGGAGTTCCCGATCAAGATGCACTTCGGCTTCGCCGAGGGCCAGGGCCAGGTCACGTACATGCTCGCTCCGCGGATCCAGAGCGACTGATCGCTCGATTCGGTCGGACGATCCTCTCTTTTCGACGTTCTGCTGTCGCGTTCGTTTCGAACCCTCAGTTCCGATTACCGACTCGAGACCGTCGCGACGGCGGCACGGCGGATCATTCCGACGAGAATCGCGAAGACGGGCAGGACCAACAGCGCGCCGACGACGAACGGCGACCAGTAGACGGCCGCCGCGTACAGCGCCGCCATGATCGGCGGACCGACGGTGCGACCGAGACTGCCCGCACCCTGGGTGACGCCGAACGCCCGTCCCTGGGTCTCCGCGCTGGCCGCCGTCGAGACGAGCGTCGTGAGGCCGACGCTCAACAGGCCGTTGCCGAGCGAGAGCAGCGGAAGCGCGAGCAGCAAGACGAGAAGCGGCGGCGTCAGAAACGAGACGGGTCTGATCGGGAGAAGGTCACCGACGAGCGGCGAGAACGGCAACAGCGCGAGCGCCGCGGTGAGGGCGACGCTTCCCCCGAGGGCGATCCACGGAATCGGCACGCGCCGCGTGAGCCTGCCGACGAGCACGCCCTGGACGAAGACGCCCCAGACGCCGACGTACGTCAGGAGCAACGCCGCCTGGCTCGCGTCGTAGCCGTAGGCGTCGGCGACGAACGGGATGAACATCACCTGGACGCCGGAGAACGCAAGCGAGAGCAGGAAGAAGGCGACGACGAGTCCCCGGAGTCGGTCGTCGCCCAGCGCGGTCGCGAACTGGCCGACGACCGTCTCGCGCGGGCCCCGCGACCGAACCCGGTCGGGTTCCTCGAGGAACGTCGCTGCGAGCCCGAAACTGCAAAGCGAGAGCGCGGCAGCGGCGAAACTCGGCACCGAGAACCGCGTCGTCGGAACGACGTCGGGCAACAGACCGTCGGCGGTCGTGACGACGGTATCGCTGGCGAAGAAGCCGCCGATCGCGGGCCCGAAGACGAACCCCAGACCGAAGGCCGCGCCGACGAGGCCGAGCGACTCCGCGCGGCGTGCTTCCGGCGTGACGTCCGCGACGTACGCCTGTGCGGCGGCGATGTTGCCGCCCATCGCCCCTGCGAGCAGTCGCGAGACGAACAACATCCAGACCGCACTCGCCAGGCCGAAGACTGTCCACGCGACAGCGCTGCCCGTGAGCGACAGCATGATCACCGGCCGTCGGCCGTGACGGTCCGACAGGCGACCGAGCAGCGGCGCGAAGACGAACTGCATGAGCGAGTACGACGCCGCGAGCAATCCGATGTAGACGTCGCTGACGCCGAAACTCCGTACGTAGTAGGGCAGGATCGGGATGATGACGCCAAAGCCCAGCAGGTCGACGAAGACGACGAGCACGACCGTCGCGACCGCTCGCCGCGGACGGCCGACCGTCGCTGTTCCCGCCCTGGGCGTCGACATCGGTTGCGCTCACCCGCGAGTCACGCGTGTTCGTCGAGAAACGAGCGGAACGTCTCGTTGACCCGGTCTGCCTGCTCGATGAAGAACAGGTGCGACCCACCCGCGAACGTCTCGAGGCGGCTGTCCGGAAGCTTCTCGTGGAGTAACCGCCCGTTCTCGACGGGGACGACGCGGTCGTCGGTCCCGTGGAGCACGAGTGTCGGCACGCGAATGCGCCGGAGCCGCTCGCTGACGTCGAAGTCGGCCACTGCAACAGCCTGTGCCTCCCGAGCCGGATCGTCTGCGTCCTGCTCGAGTCGCCACTCGATGATCCGGTCCATCAGGTGCGGGTTCCGGTTCGTGAACCGCTCGGTGAACGCGGGTCGCATCCGGTGACGGAGCGTCTCGCGTTCGTTCGCCCCCGCTGGAACGTCGAAGATCTGTTCCTGGGTCTCGTCGGGGACCGGTACCGCGTCAGGGCCGCCGTGGTTCGTACAACACAGCGTCAGCGTCTTCGCTCGATCGTACTCGAGGGCGTACTGCTGGGCGATCATCCCGCCCATGCTCGCGCCCACGACGTGGGCGTCGAAGACGCCGGCGTCGGCGAGGATGGTCTCGAGGTCGGCGGCGAGCCCCTCGATCGAGTAGCCGGCGAGCGTGGCGAGGACGAGCCTGCGGAGCCGTCCGGGGAGTTTGCGGACGACGACGTTCAGGCCGTCGTCCGAGCGGCCAGTTCCCCGGTTGTCGGGTGCGACGACGTCGTACTCGTCGTCGACGGCCTCACGCTGCCAGCGCCACATCCAGCGCCCGTAGCCCAGCCCCTGGACGAAGACGACCGGGTCGCCGTCGGACTCGTCGCGCTCGTAGTAGATCGACACGCCGTCTCTGGTCGCCCGTGGCATATCTCGACTGACGTGTCGGGGGTTCTTGAAATCGCCCGTTGCGACGGGAACCGCTCGCGGCTGGCGGTCGTCGGCCGATCGATGTCCGCGTGGCTGTCGATCCCGTCTATTTTCCGGAGCGACCGACAATCATCGCGTTTAACCCGTCCGAGCGAAATCCTAGGATCGATGCAGCGACTGCACGCCCGATACCCGTTCCTCCAGGCTGCCCGCGAGTCGGTGGCGACGGAGGCGGTCGACCTCGCGACGGTCGTCGAGACCGACGACGCAGTCGTCGACCGCGCCCGCGAACGGGTTGTCGCCGCCGTCGAGGAGGGGGAGACGGGCGAACCGCGCCGGGACGTCCGCACCGAGTTACTCTCTTACCCCGTCGCGCGGGTCCTCGTCTCGCTCGTCGACCAGCCGGTCCTCGTCCGCAAGTACGCCCGTGCGGAGGCCGCGACGGCCTACGATCGGTTCACCGCCGATTTCGAGGACACGACCGAACTCAAGAGCGTCGAGAACACCGGCGTCGACCTCGAGACCCTGCTGGCCGAGTTCGACCTCGAGGGCGCGGTCTCCGAGACGGGCGAGGGCTACCGGATCGACGTCGGTGCGTACCTGCCGCTGGCGGCGGACCTGTGGGGCGACGAGTGGCGACTCGTCAACCGGGCACTGGCGGACGGCGAGGTGCCCGTCTCGGAGGCCGAACTGCTGACGCTCTGCCGGGAGGCCGTCCGCGAGCGCGTCGAAGAAGGGTTGCCGTTCGACGTTCCCGACGCGATCGCGAGCGCACTCGAGTCCGAGGCCGCTGCGGTCCGGGAGGTCCTCTCGGATCTCGACCTCACTCGCGAGATCGACACGGTCGTCCCCGAGTTGTTCCCACCCTGTATGAAGGCCCTGCTCGACGACATCCAGAAGGGCGAACATCTGCCCCACCACTCCCGATTCGCGATCACGTCGTTTCTCACGAGCATCGGAATGAGCACGGACGAGATCGTCGAACTCTACCGGGTCAACTCCTCCTTTGGCGAGGAAATGACCCGCTACCAGACCGACCACATAAGCGGGGAGACGTCGCCGACGGAGTACTCGCCGCCGTCGTGTGCGACGATGCAGTCCTACGGCGACTGCGTCAACAAGGACGATCTCTGTGAGCGGATCGCCCACCCGATGGCCTACTACGAGCGGCGCATCGACGACACCGACGACGACGACCTCGAGGACTGGCGCGAGGCGCGGGCCGACGGGGAAGCCGAGGCGGACTGATACTACTGACAGAGTCACACATCGATCGCACTCGAACGGCTATCGCCAGCGTCGACGGGCCGTGAGACGCGATCGAGCGGTCAGTGACTGTTGTCCGGCAGTATGCCTACAGGTCCAGTGTGTACACCACCTCCGTTCGTTCTTCGTCGCCGATCTCGACCGTTCCCTCGCCGCTCGCTTCGAACCCCAGTTCCTCGTAGAAGGCGCGGCCGCCGTCGTTCGACGCGAGGTCGATCGCTCGCATCCGCTCCATATTGAAGTCTTCCAGGTCCTCGCGCAGGCGCTCGTGGAGGGCGGTGCCGATCCCCGCTCGCTGGTTGTCGGGACGGACGTACATCCGCAAGACGTCGCCCTCGTCTCCCTGGACGACGCCGTGGGTGAAGCCGACGACCTCGTCGTCGCTCTCGGCGACGAGCACGGCAGTCCCGGGTTCCGAGAGGGCACGCTCGAGTTCGTCGTCGGCGTACCACTCGTCGACGGTCTCGTCGATCGTCTCCTCGTCGAGTTCGTCGTAAGTGTCGTGCCAGGCCTCGCGGGCGACCTCGCGGATCGCCTCGCGGTCGGCTGTGGTGGCCGGTCTGATCTCGATACTCATAGCGTGTGCTACGGGGCCGGTTGACAAAGTTATGGTACCGACTCGAGGGGGACGATTCGACCGTCACACCGCCGGCTGTCTGCCAGTTCCGGCGCCCACGACCGGGTGGGGGCACCGAGGCTGGGGGAACCGAGGTGGGGTCAGCCGTCGGTCACTCCCTGACTTCGAACCCGCGTTTGCGCAGCAGGTCCGGAACCCTGTCGCGGTGGTCGCCCTGGAGTTCGATCCGTCCCTCGTCGACCGTTCCGCCGGTCCCAATCGATGATTTCAGCTCCGAGGCGACCGACTCGATCTCGGCTTTCGGGAGGTCGAAGCCCTCGACTATCGTCACCGGCTTTCCGTACCGCCGCGTCTCCGTGCGGATCGACAGGATCTGTTCTGCGGTCTCGAGGTCGCCGTGACTGTCGAGTTCGTCGAGCAGGTCGTCGAGTGGGTCGTCGTTGGACACGTGCTAACAGAGGTGCTGCAAGAGCAAAGCCCTATCCAACCGTTGGTGGTTTGATAACATCTATCGGTTGTCGGTCTTTCGGGACGAGCGGCTCTGCTACAGCCGATCCTTGACGGTTCGAGCCGTCTTCTCCCCGACGCCCGCGACGCTCTGGAGGTCCTCGAGGCTCGCCTCGCGGACGTTCTCGACGCTGCCGAAGCGACCGAGCAGTCGCTTTCGCGTTTCGGGCCCGATCCCGGGCACGTCGTCTAAGACCGTCTTCACCTCGTCGCGGACCGTCTGGTGGTACTGGACCGCAAAGCGGTGGGCCTCGTCTCGAGCGCGTTGCAGGAGGTGCAGGTGCGGCGCGTCGCTCGGCCAGGCGTACTCGCGGTCGGGGGCGATCACGCGCTCTTCGGCCTTCGCGAGCGCGACGGCCGGGACGTCCCAGCCGACGTCCGCGAGGGCCTCCCGGGCCGCCTCGAGTTGCCCCTCGCCGCCGTCGATCAACAGCAGATCGGGGTCGGGTCGGTCGTCGCGGCCCTCGACGGCGCGGCGCGCGCGCCACTCGAGCAGGGCGCGCATGTTGTCGTAGTCGTCGTTCTGGTCGGTCAGTTTCTTCCGTCGGTAGTCGCCTTTCTCGGCGCTGCCGTCGACGAAGGCGACGTCGCTCCCGACCGCCGATTTCCCCTGGGCGTGGCTCACGTCGAAGCCCTCGATCCGCCGGACGGTTTCGAGTCCGAGGGCGTCAGCCAACATCCCACACTCGTCGCGACGACCGACGTTCCGCCGGGCGTTCTTCAGCGCGAGGTCGACGAGTTTCGCCTCCCGACCCGCACCGGGCACCCGGACGGCGACGCCTTCGGCCTCGAGCCAGGCCGCGAGCTCCTCGTCGTCGTGGCGTTCGGGAAGCAAGAGGGCGTCGGGGAGGTCGCGTTCGGCGTAGTACTGCACGACGAACGCCGCGAGCACCGCGGGGACACCCTCGTTCTCGCCGGCGGGCGCGCCGAGGCCGTGGCGGTCGCGTTCGACGAGTTTGCCGTCCTCGGCCCGCAGGCGGGCGACCGTCGCCTCGTCGCCTTCGATCGCCACACCGAGGACGTCGACGGTCCGTTCGTCGCTTCGCGACTGGACCGCCTCGCCGCCCTCACCGTGGAAGGCCTCGACAGCCTCGAGTCGATCCCGGCGGTTCGCGGCGCGTTCGAAGTTTCGATCCTGTGCTGCGGCCTCCATCTCCCGGCGCAGCGGGTCCGCGAGGATGCCCGTCTCACCCTCGAAGAACCGCCGGACGCTCTCGACGTCCTCGCGGTAGCTCTCGGGGTCGATCTCGCCGGTACAGGGCGCGGTACACAGCCCCATCTCGTAGTCGAGACACGGCCGATCGCGACCGGCGTACTTGTGGTCTGAACAGCCACGGACGCCGTAGATCTCACGGAGGGCTTTCACGATCGTCTCGACCCGTCCTTTGTTCGTGAACGGGCCGTAGACCGTCGCGGCCTCGCTCGCGGTTCCACCGCTCGTATTCGAGGCGCTCCGCGTCTCGCCGTCCGGATCGCGAGTAATCTCGATCCGCGGCGCGTCGTGGTCCGTGAGCTGGACCATCGGGTACGACTTGTCGTCTTTTAGCCGGACGTTGTACCGGGGCTGGTGGCGCTTTATCAGATTCGCCTCGAGCAACAGCGCCTGCGTCTCGGTGTCGGTGACGGCGATCTCGAGGTCGTCTGCGCGCTCGACCATCCGGCGAATGCGCGCGCTTCGCGGGTCGGCGTACGAGCGCACTCGCGAGCGGAGGTCGACCGCCTTGCCGACGTAGAGGGTCGTCCCTTCGGCTCGAAACTGGTAGACCCCCGGCTCTCGCGGCAGTCCGCCCGCGCGCTCGCGCACCGCGTCGGCGTTCATCGCCAGCCCATAGCCACCCGACGGATTTCAGCCTGACGTCGGCGGACCGTGCGTTGCTGCGTCGCCTACGGTCGGCCCAGGAGCCGCTCGCGAAGGCTCCGATCCGTCTCGCGCTCGGCGAGCAACACCGGGCAGTCGACCTCGTTGACGACGTCGAGGTGCAGCGACTCGGTCGCGAGTCGCGAGAGCAGCCCCCGCTCGGTCGCCCCGATCAGGATCATGCTGTGATCGGCCGCCTCGCGGGCGATCGCCCCCTCGACGTCGCCGGAGGTGTCGACCACGCGGTCGACGCCGTCGTCGAAGCCGTACTCGTCGGCCCAGTCGGCGAGGGCGACTTCGGCTTCCTCGCGCTCGTCGGGGTCGTCGACGACGTGCAAGAGCGTGATTTCGGCACCGACGCTCGAGCGCAGCGCCCGTCCGACCTCGGCGCTCAGCTCCGAGTGCCCGTCGCACGCGGTCGGCAGGAGGATCCGCGAGACGTCGAGTTCGCCGTCGTTGAGCACGAGGAAGTCGGATGGAAGGTGGCGGGCCAGGTCGCTCAACGAGCGGTCGGTTCGCCCGGCAGCCCACAGTCGGTCGTCGTCCCAGCTGAGCACCACGAGATCCGCGCGCTTGCGTTCGGCGACGTCGAAGATCTCCTCGAACGAGCGGTGAGAGACAACGGTCGAGGTCTCACACTCGACGCCGTGTGCGTTCGCCATCTCGCGGGCTGTCTCGAGCAGTTCGTCGGACTCGGCGACGATCTGCGTGCTCTGACCGACGCCGTACCCACGAGACATCCGGTCTGGCACCTGGACGATGTGGACGACGTGGACGACGGCGTCGTCTCTCCCCGTCGCGAGCGTGCAGGCGAGGTCGACCAGGTGCGATTCGGTTCGCGGATTCGCGATCGGGACCAGAATGCGATACTGCTCGCCGTCAGTTGCGGGCATCTCGGCGGTATCGATCAACGGCACGTAGGACCGGCCAACCAGCCCGCCGAACAGCCACTCGCGGATCGAGAGCTGTCGCTCCGTCCCCCCGAACCGGGCGGACTCGAGTCGACGTTCCGTGGTCTGAAAGTAGTTGACGACCGTCAGGAGCAAGACGCCGCCGATGGTGTTCCCGAGTAACACTGGCAGGACAAAGCCCGTCAGTCCGGTGACAAACGAGAAGTCGGTCTGGAAGACGAGGTACAGCATCTCCGAGAAAGAGACGACGACGTGGAACAGCCCCCCAAGCGGGATCGCGAGGAAAGCGAGGTAGACGACCACGAGCCGCGAGATGGTGTCTCGAGCGGCGTAATCGACCCAGACCACGCTCGCGACGATCAGGCCGGCGAACGCGGCCTTGAAAAACAGCGTCCAGCCGTCCGTCGCGACCCCCTTCTCGGCGACCTCGATCGCGACCGCCGCTGCGTCCGGGGAGAACACGCCGCCCCACGCGAGGGCGGCCGCTCCGGCGGCACCACCGACGAAGTTTCCGGCCAGCACGACCGTCCAGTTGCGAAGCAACGCCGGAATACTGGCCAGTCGCTCCAGGGTGAGCGCGACGGGTGGGAGCGTATTTTCCGTGTACAGCTGGTAGCCACCGATGATGATGTAGATGAACCCGAGCGGATACAGCAGGGCGCTCAACACCGGGTCACCGTTCGTCGACGCCTCCATCGAGACGTACAGCAAGACCGTGATCGTGATCGCGAAGCCGGCCGCGAGGCCGCTGAAGAACAGTTCGCGACTCCCCGAGGTGATCTCCTCGTCGGCGGCCGCCACGATCCGCTGGAACACCTCGTCGGACGAGAAGCGGTCGCGGACGACCGCGCCGACTGCCGGCGCACCGCTTCTCGACCGTTCGACCGCTTCGCGTACCGTCTCCTCCGGATCTTGCCGGTCAGAGTCGTCCATCGTCGCCGCTAGTCTCTAGGATGACTAATCGTTTGGCATCTCGTCGTCACGTCGGTCGTACGGGGAGTCGGCCGCCTGCTCGAGGCGACGGCAGTTCCGAAAGACCGGACGATGTCGACGACGTGACGGTCAGCGCTGGACGACTCAGCAAGCTTCATAACGGTCACGACGTATCACAATTTATGCGCGACAGTTTTGACGTGGTCATCGCTGGTGCCGGCCCCGCCGGCGCACAGTGTGCACGCGATCTTGCTGCGAGGGGCTACGACGTCGCCGTCCTAGAGACAGAGCCGGAAGACGAGTTCCCACGTCAGAGCAACAAGTCGACTGCCGGGACGTTCCCATCGATGATGGCTGCCTTCGGGATTCCGGACGACGTCGTGATGAACTTCACCGACAGCGTCGTGATCGAATCTCCCAACGAGTACTTCGTCCAGGAGCAGGCCGGTGCCGTCCTCGAGTTCGCCGACTTCAAGAACTTCCTGGTCGAGGAGGGCCGGAAACACGGTGCCGAGTACCGGTTCGATGCCCGCGTCTCGAGTCCCGTGATGGAAGGCGGCGATCTCGTCGGAGTGCAGTACGACGGGTCCGAAGAGGTCTACGCCGACGTCGTCATCGACGCGACCGGTCCGGCCGCCCCGCTCGCGAAAGCCCTCGGCGTGAGTGACCTGACACGCGAGAAACAGGCGATCGGTCTCGAGTACGAACTCGAGGGGGTGACGGTCGACCAGCAGGGGTATGCGGACCTGACGGACGCGATGATGCTTCGACTGGACCACGACCTCGCGCCCGGCGGCTACTCCTGGATCTTCCACACTGGCGACGACACGGCGAAAGTCGGCGTCTGCTACATCCAGAACGAGAGTTACCAGCGACACGTCGAGGCGAACCGCACTATCGACGGCTACCTCCAGTACTGGATCGACACCGACCCACGATTCGAGAACGCGACACGACTCGAGGGCAAACAGCACCGTGGCTCCGCACACATCCAGCGTCCCGGAAGCCTGAGTACAGACAACTTCATGGCGATCGGCGATACGGTCCCGACGATCGATCCCCTCTGGGGCGAGGGGATTCACAAGGGTATGCGCTCTGCGCGTGCCGCCGCGGTCACCGTCGACCACTGTCTCACTCCCGACGAACCGGATACGTCTGCCGAGAACATCTCCCTGTATGACGACCTCTGGCACAGAGACGTTGCCCCGCTTATGGATGCCCGGCTGTCGATGACCCAACTGCTGTATCTCGCCCCCAACGACCGGTACGACACCCTGCTTCGGGATCTGAACCGACTCGACCGGGAGACGCTGAGCAAGGCAAACAGCGGCAACAAACTCGCGATCTCGAAGCTACTGCACCTCGAGGACCTCCCGTTGCTCGCGGAGTTCGCCAAACACCGATTCTCATAAGCCGTCGCTCATTCGCCGGCGTCGACGTACAGATAGACGGCACAGACGGCGAGTACGGCCTCGGCGACTTTCGTCACGACCGCGAACGGGTTGAGGTTACCCTCCATGTAGAACGCCTCGACGCCCCAGCCCTGCACCGGGAAGAGCGCGAGGATGGTGACGATCGCGTACAGCGCCGCGACGAGAAACAGTGGTCGCCGCCAGTACCGGGTCAGGTACAGGATCGCCCCGCCGATGAATCCGAGACCGTTGAGGATAAAGAGGATCCCCAGCATCTGGCTGAACTGGATGGCGTTCATCGACGCCACCAGGTGCACGACGCCGGTCACGATCGCCATGAGAACGGCGACGTAGCCGATCGGGTTCGATGGGCGATCGAACAACTGTTCTGTGCCAGTCGCGTGTTCTGTGCTCATACTCGAGACGTGTATCAGTGACAACAAAAACCGTCTGGTACGCCCCTCGAAAGTACCGGAGAGAGCCGCGTTCGAGTCACTTCTCGTGGCTGGCTTCGCCCCCGTTTGGCTCCCCGGTACGATTGCGATTCGACGCGTGGCGTCGACGTTCGACGCGGTAGATACTCCTCGGTCGATCCACAACGTCTCGCCATGAGCGACTCGACCGTACAGTGTTGGCTCGTCGAACGGACGTTCGACGACCGGAACCTCGTGACGATCGTCTACGCGACGCCGGACGGACGCCGGTACCAGCAGCGAGAGCGGTCGGCGACGGCGCTGCGAACCGGTTCGCCGGTCACCGCCGCCGCCGAGATCCCGGCGGACGAACTCGAGGCGGTCCCCGACGAGGAGACCCGCGAGCGCTACGCGACCGAGGCCGAACGGGTCGCAGCGCAGTACGATCCCGACGATCGTATTTAAACCCAGGCCGATCTTCGACGACCAGTGACAAACCTTATCGGTTGACACGGAGTCCACACACCTATGTCGGCGATAACGGTCGACGGGTTGACCAAGGTCTACGGATCGACGGTCGCACTCGACGACCTCTCCTTCGACGTCCGCGAGGGCGAAGTGTTCGGCTTTCTCGGGCCGAACGGCGCGGGGAAGTCGACCACGATCAACGTCTTGCTCGACTTCGTCCGCCCGACCGCTGGCGAGGCGCGCGTCCTCGGACTCGACGCACACCGCTCGAGTCGCGAGATCCGCCAGCGGACCGGCGTCCTCCCCGAGGGATTCCAGACGTACGGCCGACTGACCGGCCGCCAGCACCTCGAGTTCGCCATCGAGTCGAAAGGCGTCGACGACGACCCCGACGACCTGCTCGAGCGAGTCGGCATCCTCGACGCCGCCGACCGCAAGGCGGGTGGCTACTCGAAAGGGATGGCCCAGCGGCTCATGCTCGCGATGGCGCTGGTCGGCGAGCCCGACCTGCTCATCCTGGACGAGCCCTCGACCGGCCTCGACCCGAACGGCGCACGCGAGATGCGCGAGATCGTCCGCGAGGAGAACGCCCGAGGCGCGACGGTCTTCTTCTCGAGTCACATCCTGGGGCAGGTCGAGGCCGTCTGTGACCGGGTCGGCATCCTCCGGGAGGGGGAGATGGTCGCCGTCGACACCGTCACCGGGCTACGCGAGTCCGTCGGCGGCGGGACGACCCTGCGCGTGACCGTCGACCGGATCGACGACGGTGCTGTCGCGGCCGTGCGCTCGCTGCCCGACGTCGGTGCCGTCTCCGTCGAAGACGACGAGGAGCCGACGATCGTCGTCACCTGCGACGGCTCGAAGACCGCCGTCCTCGAGGCACTCGAGAGCAACGGCCTCGACGTACGCGACTTCTCGACCGAGGAGGCCTCGCTCGACGAGGTGTTTCACTCGTACACGAAAGAGGAGGTGTCGGTATGAGTTCGCTCTCGCTCGACAGCGTCCGTGCAATCGCCAAGAAGGACTTCCAGGACGCCGCCCGCTCGAAGGTGCTGTGGCTGTTGACGCTCCTGTTCGTCGCCTTCCTCGGCGGTATGGCGTTCCTGTTCGTCTGGCTCGACGACCTGTTCGCCCGGCAACCCGCCGCCCAGCAGGGAGCCGAGATCGCCGCGATCGATTTGATCTTCTTCCTCCAGACGCCCGTCGCGCTGTTGATCCCGCTGATCGGACTGCTCGTCGGCTACAAGGCGCTGGCCGGCGAGGTCGACTCCGGAAGCGCGAAGATCCTCTTCTCGCTGCCTCACTCGAGGCTCGACGCTATCGTCGGAAAATTCATCGGGCGGACGCTCGTGCTGTGGACGTCGTTTTTCGCCGGCCTCCTCGTCGCGGTGGTCGTCGTCGTCGCCCTCTACGACGAGTTCAATATCGGACACATCCTCGTGTTCACCCTCCTCTCGTTGCTGTTCGGTGCCGTCTACGTCGGCCTTGGCGTCGCGATCTCTGCACTGACGAAGTCCACAACCAAGGCCGCCGCTGCCGTCGTCGGCGTCTTCTTTTTCTTCTCGTTCGTCTTCGACCGGTTCAGGGACGTGGTGTACTATCTGCTCGAGGGGCAGGTCATCCCCGCCTTCGGCACCCGGCCACCCAACTGGTATCTCTTCTATCCGCGACTCAGTCCCGGCGGTTCCTACGGTGCCGCGCTCGCCGGATTGCTCCCCGAGGTCAACCCGCTCCAGAATCTCTTCCCGCAGGGAGAGATCCCGTTTTACTTCTCGAAGTGGGTCGCGGTCGTGATCCTGATCCTGTGGATCGTCGTCCCGCTGGGCCTCAGTTACCTGCGGTTCGAACAGCTCGACCTCTAGTCCGGGCAACTCGCGGCCGTGTTCCGGGGATCGCTTTAGAGCCCTCGTCCCGTATCTCCGCTCGTGACCCGGTGTATCTTCTACGGCGGCAAGGGTGGCGTCGGCAAGACGACCTGCGCGGCGGCCACCGGACTTGGACTCGCCGACGAGGGCCACGAGACGCTCGTCGTCTCGACCGACCCGGCACACTCGCTCGCCGACGCGTTCGAGACCGATCTCGGCCCGGACCCGATCGAACTCCGGTCTGGACTCTCGGCCATCGAGATCGACCCCGAGGCGCGTGCCGACCGCTACGAGCGGATCGCGCGGGCGCTGGCCGCCGACCTTCGCTCGGCGGGGATTCGCCTCGAGGACGCGGACGTCGAACGACTCTTCGCCTCGGGGGCCCCGGCGGGGAGCGACGAACTGGCCGCGCTCGATCTGCTCGTCGAGTACGTCGACGCCGACCGCTGGGACGTCGTCGTCTTCGACACGGCACCGACGGGACACACCCTGCGGCTGTTCGACCTCCCCGAGGTGATGGGACTTGCCCTCGAGACGACCCGCTCGCTGCGCGGCCAGGTTCGCCGGATCGGCAACTCGGCGCGACAGATGATGTTCGGACCGCTCGCCTACGCCGGCGGTCGCGACGACGAGGAGGGACTCGAGAACCTCCAGGCGCGGATGAAGCGTGCCCACGACATCCTGACCGATCCCGAGCGGACGGAGTTTCGGGTCGTTCTGATCCCCGAGACGATGGCCATCGCCGAGTCCGAACGCCTCGTCGAGCGCCTGCGCGAGGCCGGCGTCCCCGTCCGGACGCTCGTCGTCAACCGCGTCCTCGAGGACGCCGCGGAGTGCTGTTCGCGCTGTCAGTCGCGCCAGCGTCGCCACGAGCGACGCCTCGCGGAGATCCGCGAGACGTTTCCCGACCTCGAGGTCGTCACCGTCCCCGAGACCGAAGACGAGGTCCACGGGCTCGAGACGCTGTCGCCGATCGCTGACCGCCTGTCCGGCTGACCGGCCGCTCTCGACGCGTTCGATCCCTTCCGGGCCGTCAGTCGACGTCGATCCCGCGCTCTGCGAGCAACGAGCGGAACTCGTCTTCGTCCACCACCGGCACGTCGTGCTCGTCGGCGTCCTCGCGCTTTCGCGTGCCGGGATTCTCCCCGACGACGAGGTAGTCCGTGTTCCCCGAGACGCTGCTCGTGGCGTCGCCGCCGTGGGTTTCCACGAGTTCCTGGGCCTCCTCGCGGGTCATCGTCGACAGCGATCCGGTGAAGACGAACGTCAGCTCCTCGAGTTCCTCCCTGCCTTTCGTCTCCGTCTGCTGGGGCGAGACGTGCTCGAGCAAGTCGTCGACGACCGCGGCGTTCCCTTCACTCTCGAAGAAGTCGTGGATCGCCCGGGCGACCGTCTCGCCGACGTCGTCGACGCGCTCGAGTCGTTCGGGTTCGCGTTCGGCCGCCTCGCGAACCGCCTCGAAGCTGCCGAACTCGCGGGCGAGTTCCCGGGCTGTCGTCGGCCCGACGTGGGGGATTCCGAGCGCCGAGAGGAAGTCGGCGAGGGGCGGCTCGCGGCCGTCCTCGAGTTCGGAAAGCAGGTTCTCGGCGCTCGTCTCGCCCCATCCCTCGAGGGCGACGAGGTCCTCGCGCTCGAGGTCGTAGAGGTCCGAGACGTGCTCGACGAGTCCGGCGTCGACGAGCTGGCGGACGCTCTTCTCGCCGAGGCCCTCGAGGTCGAGGCCGTCGTCGCTCGCGTAGTACTCGATCGAGCGCCGTCGCTGGGCGTCGCACGTGAGGCCGCCGGTGCAGTAGGCGATCGGCCCCTCGCGTTCGATCGGACTGTCGCAGACGGGGCAGGCGTCGGGCAGTTCGTAGTGGCTGTCGCTTCCCTTCTCGACGACCTCCTCGACGTAGGGGATCACGTCGCCTGCCCGCTGGACGCGAACGGTGTCGCCGACGTCGACGTTCTTCTCGGCGATCTCCTCGGGGTTGTGCAGGCTCGCCCGCGAGACGGTGACGCCGCCGACGTCGACCGGCTCGAGTAAGGCGACCGGCGTCACCCTGCCCGTACGGCCGACCTGGAGTGCCACGTCGGCGATCGTCGTCACCTCGCTGCGGGCGGGGAACTTGTAGGCGTACGCCCAGCGGTCGTGTCGCGCCGTGCACCCGAGCTCCTCGCGAGCCTCGCGGTCGTCGACTTTGATCACGACACCGTCGATCTCGTAGGGCAGGTCGTCGCGAGCCTCGAGCATGCGATCACGGTAGTCGATCGCCGCCTCGACGTCGTCGACTCGTTCGACCCGATCGTTCGTCCGCAGGCCGTACGTCGGCAAGGTTTCGAGTTCCGCCCAGTGGGTGTCCTCGAGGTCGCTCGCGTCGAGCACGTCGAAGAAGAAGACCTCGAGCGGTCGTTCGGCGACGACCGAGGGATCGAGCTGGCGGATCGTCCCCGCGGTCGCGTTCCGGGGGTTTGCGAAGGGCTCCTCGCCGCGTTCGACCCGCTCGCGGTTGTACGCCTGGAAGGCGTCTTTGGGCATGTAGACCTCGCCGCGGACGGCGAAGAACTCCGGCGGGTCGTCGTGCAGTTTCCCCGGAACGGAACCGATCGTGCGCGCGTTCTGCGTCACGTCGTCGCCCTCCCGGCCGTCGCCGCGGGTCACGGCACGCTCGAGGCTGCCGTCCTCGTAGACGAACTCCATCGAGACGCCGTCGAACTTTGGCTCGCAGACGTACCGGACGTCGCCGATCTCCTCGCGCACACGACGGTCGAACTCCCGGACGTCCGCGGCCTCGCCGCTCGCGTCGATCGAGAGCATCGGTGCGACGTGTTCGGCCGTCTCGAACTCCTCGATCGGCTCGCCGCCGACCCGCCGGGTGGGGCTGTCGGGGTGGGCGAGGTCGAACGCCTCCTCGAGGTCCTGCAGGCGGAAGAAGAGGGCGTCGTAGGTTCGATCGGCGATGACCGGATCGTTCTCGACGTAGTAGCGGCGGTCGTGTTCGCGGATCGCTTCGCGAAGCAGGTCGACCTGGTCGCGGGCTTTCTCCTCGGTGAGTTCGTCGACCGGCTCGAAGTCGGTCGGCGGATCCCGGAGGTACGGATTCTCTTCGTCGGCGACTGACATCGTTGTTGCTCGAGTGTACCGTCTCGCGGGTCGTAAAGACCGGTCTTTCGACGGAGCCGAACGAGACCCAGCACTTTACCCGTCTGGCTCCCTACTGTCCCGTAGATGGCAGACGAGTTCGGGCTGGTAGACCTCGAGCAAGCCGACACCCCCGGCGACGAGTGGGAAGAGATCGACGTCTCCGATACGGAGGCGGATCGCATCGCCCGCAAGCGCGACCGGGAGTTCGAACAGTTCGAAGAGCGGATCAAGGACGCAGACCAGTTCAAGGTCGAACAGTCGGTGTTCGACGACGCGACGTTCGCGGCGCTGTACAAGCTCGTCCAGGACGGCCACGTCGAGGCCTTCGGCGGGCCGATCTCCACGGGCAAGGAGGCCAACGTCTACCACGCGCTCGGCGACGACCGCGAGGTCGCCGTCAAGATCTACCGGATCAACGCCTCGAACTTCCGGCAGATGCGCGACTACCTCGAGGGCGACCCCCGCTTCGAGGGGCTCGGCGGAAAGAAAAAAGACGTCGTCCTCGCGTGGGTCAAGAAGGAACTCGCGAACCTGGAACGAGCCCAGCGTGCGGGCGTTCGCGTCCCGGAACCGATCGCTGCAGAGCGTAACGTCCTCGTGATGGAGTACATCGGCAACGAGGAGGGGCGGGCGAAGCGGCTGGGCGAGGTCCACGTCGAGAACCCCCAGACCGCCTACGAGGTGCTCCGGGAGTACATGCGCCGGCTCTACTCGGCCGGGCTGATCCACGGCGACCTGAGCGAGTACAACGTCGTCTTCCACGAGGGCCAACTCGTCGTGATCGACCTCGGGCAGGCGGTGACGGTCCACCACCCCAACAGTCGCGACTTCCTGGAGCGGGACTGCCGGAACGTGGCGAACTTCTTCTCGAGGCAGGGACTGGACGTAAGCGGCGAGGAGTTACTCGAGTTCGTCACGAGCCCCGACCCCGATCCCTCTCGCGACTGACTGCTCTCGCGACGGCGATCGAGAGTTCTCGAGTCCTCGCGTCGGAGTTGCGTCGCGATCGGTCGACTAGACGCCCCAGGAGATGTGATCCCAGGCGCGCTCGTAGACGTAGTAGGTCCCCGTCTTCAGGAGGTTCGTCGCGAGGCCGATGCTCACGGCGTCGCCCGTACTTCCCGTCACCAGCCACGCGACGGCGACGGTGATCACCACCATGAACGCCCGGTACAGCACTGTCTTGACGAGTGCCCGGGTCCGCTCCTGGTGGGGGGAGCGCGTGAGGAGCCGTGTAACGACCATGGTATCGATACAACGCCGATCAAATAATTAATAATGGTTTATTGTACGGCTCAGTAAACCGATACTGGTTACGACTTGCATGATCGGCGGGCGTCGCCCTCGGTTGCCGAAACGTTCTTTGGATCGGCACGCCGACGTCAACTCGATGACGTCCGCTCTCCGGTGGCGCTGGCACGCCGTCTCGAGAGCGGACAGTGTCGTCGCCGCGCACGACGCGGCCTAACCCGGCGGGCGCGACGGCGATGCTCCCTCGTTCTCGCGTGAATCGCCTTCCAGCCACTGCTTCGAGACGCTTCCCCAGTATGACTGACACCGAATCCACGACCGAATCGCACGCGACCGACGCCGACTTCACCGTCACGCCCTACGCCGTTGCCGGCGAGGTCGACTACGAGAAACTGCTCGAGCGCTTCGGTGCCGACCCGCTGACCGACGAGCAGGTCGCTCGCTTCCCCGATCACCCGCTGGTCCGCCGTCGGACCTTCTACGCCGGCCGGGACGTCGACCGGTACCTCGAGGCGGCCGAGTCCGGCGACCCCCACGCGGTCGTCACCGGGCGCGGCCCCTCGGGCCCGATGCACCTCGGGCACGTCCTCCCGCTGTATCTCGCGAGACGACTCCAGCGGGAGACGGGGGCGACGGTCTACGTCCCGCTCTCGGACGACGAGAAGTTCCTCGCGAAAGACCAGTCGTTCGAGGCGATCGGCGAGCACGCACGCGAGAACCTCCGTGACGTCCTCGCGGTGGGCTTCGACCCCGAACGGACCCGGATCGTCGTCGACACGGCCGACGCGGACGTCGTCTACCCGATCGCCGTTCGGCTCGCGAACCACCTCACGCCGGCGACCGTCGAGGCGGTCTACGGCGAGACGGACACCGTCGGTCTGCAGTTCTACCCGGCCGTACAGGCGACCCACCTCCTGCTCCCCCAGCTCGTGGCGGGCCGTCAGCCCACCCTCGTCCCCATCGCAGTCGACCAGGATCCCCACGTCCGGGTCTGTCGCGACGTCGCGGCGAAGGAGGCGCTGCCGGTCGAGAAACCGGGTGCGCTACTCGGACGCTTCCTCCCGAGCCTCGAGGGTCCGGGCAAGATGAGTTCGTCCGGCGACGCCCCGTCGATCGAACTCACCGACGACCCCGAGACCGTCGCCGAGACGATCCGCCGTCACGCCTACACCGGCGGCCGGGCCAGCCTCGAGGAACACCGCGAACGCGGCGGTGATCCGACCGTCGACGTCCCGTTCCAGTACCTGCGATTCTTCTTCGAACCCGACGACGACGACCTCGAGCGCATCGCCGCCGACTACCGCGAAGGCGACCTCCTCAGCGGCGAACTGAAGGAACTCGCCATCGAGCGGATCACCGACTTCCTGGCCGACCACCAGCGCCGCCGGGCCGACCTCGGCGACCTCGCTGTCGAACTCGAACCCTACCGGCTCACCGACGACGAACGGCGGCGGGCACTCGAGACGGCGGGAGTTCCTCGAGTCCCCTGACCCCGTCCGAACCCGCGATCGCCAGAACGCTCTTGTGTCTCGCCGACGCGCGAGGAACCATGCACGTCGGAATCGTCGCGGACACTCACGACAACGTCGAGGCGGCCAGAGCGGCGACGGACGTCTTCGAGGAGGAAGGCGTCGAGGTGATCGTCCACTGTGGCGACTTCGTCGCCCCGCCGGTGATCGACGCCTTCGAGGGCTTCGAACTCCACGGCGTCCTCGGCAACAACGACGGCGAGATCGCGGGTCTCGAGGCCGCGTTCGACGCACTCGGGACCGGAAGCGAACTCCACGGCCGGTTCGCCGACCTCGAGTTCGACGGCCTCTCGATGGCGGTCCTCCACGGGGAATCGCTCGCGGAAGTGCGCGCGCTCGCCGACGGAGAAACGTACGACTACGTCTGTTACGGGCACCACCACGAGCGCGAACACGAGACCGACGGACGGACGACGGTCGTCAACCCCGGTGCACACTTCCCGACCGTTCCGGCCGACCACCGGACCGTCGCGATTCTCGATACGCTGTCGGAGTCGGTCCGGTTCCGGTCTGTCCTCGAGGAGTAGCGGGGGTGGACTCTTCTCGGCGCGTTCCGACGGCACGCGATCCGGGTGACGGAAACGCGGACCAGGCGAGGTCGGCCACGTGATATTGTACAAGAAGTACATAACTGTATCCGGTAATATTCCGTAACGCGCTCTAAACTGGCCCGAAAGCTTACTCATATTCGTTTCTACCGGGGTAGTTTTGTTCTACTCGAGCTATACTGCTATCGTCAGTATGATCACCAGCGTTCTGGAGCGTATCAAGGCGAATCTCGTCCCTGCAGTCGTCCTCGCGATCGTCGTCGGACTCGTGAGCGGACAGTTCCTCGGGCCCGGCGTCGAGAGCGCCCTGAAGGCGGCTGTCGTGCCGATTCTCTTTCTGATGGTCTACCCGATGATGATCAACCTCGACCTGCGAGAGCTGTTGAAGATCCGTCGGCACGCGGGGCTGGTCGGTGCGAGCCTCGTCCTGAACTTCGGGCTCGCACCGATCGTGGCCGTCGGACTTGCCCGGCTGTTCTTCGCCGGGGACCCCCACTACGCCGTCGGTCTGTACTTCATCGCGCTGATCCCGACCTCGGGGATGACCGCCGCCTGGACCGGACTGGCGGGCGGGGATCTCGAGGGCGCGCTCGTGGCGATGTCGGTCAATCTCCTCGCGGCCGTGGCGATCCTGCCGGCGTATCTGTCGGTGCTGGTCGGCGCGGACGTCGGGTTCGAGCCGGCGGCGCTGTACAGACAGCTCGCGATGATCATCGTGCTCCCGATGGTTGCCGGGGCTGTCACCAGGTGGGGGCTGCTCCGCCAGTACGGATCGGACGGATTCAGGCGACTCAAACCGACGTTCGGCGGACTGAGCTCTTTCGGGGTCGTGACGATCGTGTTCGTCGCGATGGCGATGCGATCAGAGAGCATCCTCGCCGACCCGATCGCGTCGTTCGCCGTGATCGTTCCGCTGGTCGTCTTCTACGCCATCGTCCTCGGGGCCGGTTCGGTCGTCGGTCGCCGCCTGTTTGACTCCTCGCGAGCCGTCTCCCTCGTCTACGCGACGAACATGCGCAACCTCTCGATCGCACTCGCGATCGCCGCAGCACCGGGGTTTCCGCCGGTCGAGGCGGTGCTGCCGATCGCGCTCGCGTACCTCCTCCAGCCGCCCCTCGGGGCGGCGTACATGCAGTATCGTCGCGACGTCGTCGACGACGGGCGCTCGGTCCGGGACGTGATCGCCACGCTGCGCTGACGGACTCGGATCTGCCCCGTTTTTGATCGCCGACAGCGTCCGTGAACGACCCGCACAAGTACATGGAGGCGTGATCGCCCGTGCGATCGGTCGCGGCTTCATAACGATAGCTGTGAGTCGTTACCGCCGCAACCGCGAACCGTCTTGCGGTTGCGTCGGTAACCAGTCACAGCCATCATTATCACACCAGGGGAGGCGTCCGGCTGCTCGGGGATGCCGACCGACGATCGGACCGTCGCGATTCTCGACACGCTGTCGGAGTCGGTCCGGTTTCGGTCCGTCCTCGAGACCGACGCGTGACGAGTGGCGTCCCAGATCTCGCTCGTAGCCGCCTGCTAGCGCGCCACAGCCCGAGCGTCGAGTGCGGACCAAGGCCTTAAACTGGCTGAGCCAGTACTCGAGTACATGCAACACGTGAAGATTCCGCAGGACCGCGTCGGGGCCCTCATCGGCGAGGGCGGCGAGACGATGCGCGAGATCGAGGCGGAAGCTGAAGTGCGACTCGACATCGATTCTGAGAACGGTTCCGTCGCCGTCGAGACCGTCGGCGACCCCGTTCGCGGCCTCAAGGGTCCCGAGATCGTCCGCGCGATCGGACGTGGGTTCCCGCCAGAAGAAGCGCTGCGGCTGCTCGAGGACGACATGATGCTGTTCGACGTCGTCGACATCGACGCCGCTTCGCGCAACAAAAACGACATGAAACGACAGAAGGGCCGGCTGATCGGCGAGGGTGGCCGCACTCGCGAACTCATGGAAGAGCTCTCGGGAGCCTCGGTCGTCATCTACGGCTCGACGCTGGGGATCATCGGCACGCCGCCGCAGGTCGACGCCGTCCGCAGCGCCGCCGAGATGCTGCTCGACGGGGCTCCCCACGGCGCGGTCTACTCGTTCCTCGAAGAGAAACACAACGAGATGAAACACCAGGGGATGCAGTACCACCGCTTCCCCGGCGGCAACTCGTAGTCCGCCTCACACTGTCTCGACTCGAATCGTCTCTCTGCGCCCCGGTCCTCGACGACGTGCCGTTTTTCCAGTATAAATAACCGGTCGACGATCGATCTCTCTCGAGTCGACGACGGCCGTGTGCGGCGATTCGTCTCTCCAGACACCAAAAAATTTATATAGAATAGCAATCAATCTCTCTCTTACAATGGCACAACAGATGGGCAACCAGCCCCTCATCGTTCTCTCGGAGGAGAGCCAGCGAACCTCCGGAAAGGATGCACAGTCGATGAACATTACGGCCGGCAAGGCCGTCGCCGAAGCCGTACGGACGACACTCGGCCCGAAAGGGATGGACAAGATGCTCGTCGACTCGACGGGCTCTGTCGTCGTCACGAACGACGGCGTCACCATCCTCAAGGAGATGGACATCGACCACCCGGCGGCCAACATGATCGTCGAGGTCGCCGAGACCCAGGAGGACGAGGTCGGTGACGGCACCACCTCGGCCGTCGTCGTCTCCGGCGAACTGCTCAAGCGTGCCGAGGACCTCCTCGAGCAGGACATCCACGCCTCTACCCTCGCGAAGGGGTACCGCCAGGCCGCCGAAGAGGCCACGGCGGCCCTCGAGGAGATCGCGATCGAGGTCGACGAGGACGACACCGAGATCCTCACCCAGATCGCCGCCACGGCGATGACGGGCAAGGGTGCCGAGAACGCCAAGGACCTGCTGTCCGACCTCGTCGTCGACGCCGTCCGGACGGTCGCCGACGACGACGGCATCGACACGGACAACGTCAAAGTCGAGAAGGTCGTCGGCGGCTCGATCGACGAGTCCGAACTCGTCGAGGGCGTCATCGTCGACAAGGAGCGCGTCTCCGAGAACATGCCCTACTTCGTCGAGGACGCGTCGGTCGCGATCGTCGACGACGCGCTCGAGATCAAAGAGACCGAGATCGACGCCGAGGTCAACGTCACCGATCCCGACCAGCTCCAGCAGTTCCTCGACCAGGAAGAGGCCCAGCTCCGGGAGATGGTCGACGAACTCGTCGACGTCGGTGCGGACGTCGTCTTCGTCGACGGCGGCATCGACGACATGGCCCAGCACTACCTCGCCCAGGAGGGCATCCTCGCGGTCCGTCGCGTCAAGTCCTCCGACGCCAGCCGTATCGCCCGATCCACCGGCGCGACGCCCGTCTCGAGCGTCGACGACATCACCGAGGACGACCTCGGCTTCGCCGGTAACGTCGCTCAGCGCGACGTCGGCGGCGACCAGCGCATCTTCGTCGAGGACGTCGAGGACGCCAAGGCCGTCACGCTGATCCTCCGCGGCGGCACCGAGCACGTCATCGATGAGGTCGACCGCGCCATCGAGGACTCGCTGGGCGTGGTCCGCACGACGATCGAGGACGGCAAAGTGCTCGCTGGCGGCGGCGCACCCGAGACCGAACTCTCGCTCGCGCTGCGTGACTACGCCGACTCCGTCGGTGGCCGCGAGCAGCTGGCCATCGAGGCGTTCGCCGACGCCCTCGAGGTCGTCCCGCGCACCCTCGCGGAGAACGCCGGGCTGGACCCCATCGACTCGCTGGTCGAACTGCGCAGCGAACACGACGCCGAGGAGACGGGTGCCGGCCTCGACGCCTACACCGGCGACGTCATCGACATGGAAGGCGAGGGCGTCTACGAGCCCCTGCGCGTGAAGACCCAGGCGATCGAATCGGCCACCGAGGCCGCCGTCATGCTGCTTCGCATCGACGACGTCATCGCCGCCGGCGAACTCAAAGGCGGCAAGACCGGCGACGACGATGACGACGACATGCCCGCCGGCGGCCCCGGTGGTATGGGCGGCGGCATGGGCGGTATGGGCGGCATGGGCGGCATGGGCGGCGCGATGTAAGATCGGCCGCTACCAGACTGCCCGACTGCCGTACTCGCCGACCGTTCGTTCTCGATCGATTCGTTTTTTCGACCCGCTGTCTCCGACTCGAGCGTCGACGTCGCGACGCGAGCACGACTCGGTATTCAGATAAACTAAGTGCTCGGCCGCAATATTCGCCAGCATGAAGACGCTACTTCTGGACAGCGACGACGTTGACGAGAACACTCGGATGGCGGACGTCATCCAGGCGATCGAGGACGCCTTCGCCGCCTACGAGCACGGCAACGCACAGATGCCGGCGAAGTCCTACATCGAACTGCCCCAGTACAACGGCGACTTCCGGTCGATGCCCGCGTACCTGGACGCGGGCGAGTGGGACGCCGCGGGGCTGAAATGGGTCAACGTCCACCCGGACAACCCCGCCGACCACGACCTCCCGACGGTGATGGGGACGATGATCTACTCCGATCCCGAGACGGCGTTCCCGCTCGCGATCATCGACGGGACGGCGCTGACGATGAAACGGACCGGTGCCGCCGCCGCGGTCGCCACCGACCACCTCGCCGTCGAGGACGCCCGGAGTCTGGGGATCGTCGGTGCCGGCGTCCAGTCGTACACGCAACTCGAGGCCATCGCCGAGGTCCGACCGATCGAGGAGGTCGTCGTCAGCGACGTCGACGACGAGCGCGTCCAGCGGTTCGTCGACGCCTACGGCGACGAGTTCGACGTCCGCGGCGGGTCGATCGCCGAGGCAGGCCACTGCGACGTCCTCTCGACGGTGACGCCCGTCGAAGACCCCATCGTCAGTCCGGACGACGTCGGCGAACACACCCACGTCAACGCGATGGGTGCCGACGCCGAGGGCAAACACGAACTCGCCGACGATCTCCTCCTCGGGGCGACGGTCGTCATCGACGACCACGAGCAGTGTACCCACTCCGGCGAGATCAACGTCCCCTACGCCGAGGGCGTCCTCACCGACGAGGACATCGACGCCGAAATCGGCGAGATCGTCGTCGGCGAGCGCGAGGGCCGCACGGCCGAGACCGGCGTCACCGTCTTCGACTCGACCGGGCTGGCGATCCAGGACGTCGCCGCCGCCCACGTCGTCTACGCCCAGGCCGCAGACGAAGGTAACGGCTCGCCGTTCGATCTCGTCGGCGTCGACGAGTAACGCCTTTCTCCTTACCGGTCGCGGATTCGACGCGCGATCGACCCTGTCATCTCGAGTTCGCCGCAGTACTGGTAGATCGCCTCGCCTTCTGGCTCCGGCAGCCCGTTGGCCTCGAGGAGCGTGTTCTCGTGGATCGTCACCGCGGCGGGCTGGAGTGGCCACGGCGCGTGGGCGATTTCGGCGGTCAACACGCTCCCGTCTCGAGGTGCGTAGAAGCGACGACGCGCGGTAAGCCAGTGTTCGAGCGAGCCGGGTTCGGCGTGGGAGACCGGTCCGTCGGGTCGGTACGTCGCCGAAAACCGGGCGAGGTCGTCGGCGTCGGGGCGCGAACTCGAGAACGCGACGCGGCCGTCGGTACCCGCGACGTGCATCCGGGCGCGGTACACCGGCAGTCGGGTCGTCCGGCCGATCGCGCTCGCGACGAACGCGCTTCCGACTTCGACGTCGAAGAAGAACAGTCCCGCGTCGTCCCCGTATCGGACGTAGGTTCGGACGTTGAGTTCCGGAAACGCGAGCCGAAACATTGCGGGCGACCCGCGGACGCCGACTCGAGCGAGGACGAACGGCAGGACGCTCACCCACGCGGTCCCGTCGTACGTGTCGAGCTCGAGCGGCTCCGGCACGTGTGGTCGCAGCCGATCGGGATCGACGGGCCAGTGTGCGAACAGCCCGTCTCGCCACGTCATCGCGAAGAGGTGTGGAGTTCGCGGCGTCGCCGACGGTCGTGCCCTCGATCGCCAGCGTTCGATCCGCGGTCGTTCTCGCGTGGAGGTCATTCTGTGCCCGGGCTTCGAGTGAGTGCGTCGAGGAGCTTGCCGAGCAGCCAGAGCGCGACGAGAAACGGCAGCATGGGCAACAGAACGAGGATCATGCCGAGCAGGATGCTCCACCCGATAACGTCCATCTCGACGTTCGGCCGGCCGCTGTACGACGGAGTGACCGTACGCAACGCTCGCTTCGCCTTCGACTCGTCCTCGTCGGCATCCGCGCGGCTCATACTGGTGTCCACGGCGAACGCGGCAATAAAGGACACAGGCGTCTGTCAGGTGCTGTGAACGCCGGACGGGGCGGCGTCCCGAGCCGAAACGCGACGACCTACTCGAGGTGGATCGCCGGACGGAACGGCTGGGCGTGACGGGCCTTGTCGGCGGGGTCGACTGGGTCGCCGTCCTCGGCGTAGACCTCGACGTCGGCGTCGAACTCGTCGGCGAGGAACGAGGCGGCGTCTTCGTACACCGTCATCTCGTCGATCTCCGCGAGCGTCTCCAGGCTCTCCTCGTCGCGTTCGCGGACGAACGAGACGAGGTCGCCGACGAGCTGGTTGACGGCGTCGCCTTTCTCGCGCAGCTGTTCGTCTTGCATGACCTCGCCCATCACCTGTCCCTGATTCGGGCCGACGTCGACGACCGTCTCGAAGACGTCGCGCTTCCAGTCGGCGGCCGCGTAGACCCGGATCGTCTCGGGATCGGTGTCGGTCACGTCGACGATGTCGCGAACGTCCTCGACGAGGTCCTCGACGAGGTCCTCCTCGGCGATCACGGCCGGATCGTCGAACTCGGGGACCGGCTCGGGCCACGGGACGTCCTCGGCGGGCTCGCCCGTCAGCCGCTCGTGGAGTTCGTTCGCCATGAACGGCACGAACGGGGCCAGCAGGCGCAGCCGCGTCTCGAGGACCGTCCGCAGGGTCCAGCGCGCGCCGGGGCGCTCGAGGTCGGCGCGTCGTCGGTACCACTTCAGGAACTCCTCGAACCGGTAGAACGCGGTCTGGCTCGCCTTCCGGGTCTCGAAGCGGTCCATCGCCGCCGTCGCCTCCCGGACAGTCTCCTGGAGGTTCGCGAGCAGCCAGCGGTCGACCCGTTCTAGCTCGCGTTCGCCTTCCGGTCCGTCGATGATCTCGACCGCGCGGTTCCAGAACCGCTCTAGCTGGTCGCGAGTCGCGCCTACTTCTTCGGCGCGCCAGTCGTAGTCCTGCCACGGCTCGGAGCTGTTGAGCAGGAAAAAGCGGACGGTGTCCGCGCCGTACTCCGAGATGGCCTCGTCGGGCAGGACGACGTGGCCCTTCGAGGAGCTCATCTTCTCGCCCTCGAGCAGCCCCATACCCATGACGGTGATCCCCTCGGGCCACTTCGGCTCGGAGAAGAGTTCGGCGTGGTGGTAGAGGAAGAACGTGAGGTGGTTCGAGATCAGGTCGTTGCCCGAACACCGATAGTCGACGGGGTACCAGTAGTCCCACTCCTCGCGCAACTCGAGTGCGCGCTCGTTCGGGTCGTCCACGGCGTCCGTGCCGTAGAACAGCGTGTCGAAGAACGCCCGGTCCATCTCCTCCGGCGGGACGTCCTGCAGCCGGTGGGCGATGGTGTAGTAGGACATGTAGATCGTCGAGTCCGAGAGGGGCTCGATGACGAACTCGTCGTCCCACGGCAGGCGCGTTCCCAGCCCGTAGTTGCGGATGCAGGGCCACTCCTCGAGCCACTCGATGGTGTGGTCGTACTGCTCGCGGGTGTTCTCGGGGATGGCGTCGAGCCGGTCGACGGCGCGGTGAGTCTTCTCGCGCCACTCCTCGTCGTTGTACCGCAGGAACCACGTCTCCTGTTCGGCGACCTCGACGTCGCCACCGCAGCGACAGACGACCTCCTCGGCGAAGTCGTACATCACGTCGAACGCGCCCCGTTGCTGGTAGTGGGCCTTGAGTTCGTCGCGGACGTCCTCGATCACCTCGCCGGCGAACTCGCCGTACTCCTCGATCAACTCGCCCTGGTGGAACTCGCGGTTGTACAGCTCCTGGGTCGCCTCCTCGAGTGCGGGGTCGCTCGAGGAGTCGACGTCGTGGTCGGAGACGGCGTCTCTCGCGGGGTACTCGCCGTAGCCCTCGATGGTGAGGATCGCGCGGGGCTCGATCGCCCGCACCTCGTCGGGATCGACGCCGAATTCGGCCAGGTCGTCGGCGCGCGCTTTCGCCTCCTCGAGTGCGACCCAGTCGTCGGGCGAGTGGGCGGGCACGGACATGACGACGCCCGTCGCGTTGTCGGTGTCCACGAAGTCGGCGGGGACGACGACGATCTCCTCGTCGGTGACGGGGTTCGTGACGCGCTCACCGACCAGTTCCGTTCCCTCGAACGTTTCGACGACCTCGACGTCGCGAGCCTGCAGGTCGAACTTCTCGGTCGCCTCGACGGAGACGACCCACTCCTCGCCATCGACGACCGCGCGGGCGTACTCCGCCTCGGGGTCGACGTAGGCGTTGGTGACACCTCGGACCGTCTCGGGGCGCAGCGTCGCCATCGGGTAGACCGTCTCGCCGTCGCTGAACTTGATCAGCGTGTACTCCTGGAACTCCGCGTCTTCGCCCTCGAGCAGGTCGTGGGTCGTGACAGGCTGTTGCTCGTTGGTACAGTAGTTGACCGGGTGCAGTCCCTTCTCGAGCAGTCCGCGCTCTCGTAAGCTCTCGTACTGCCAGGTGATGAACTTCGAGTACCGTTCGTCGTTGGTCGTAAACTCTCGTCGCCAGTCGATCGACAGTCCCAGCTGGCGCATCCCCTTCTTGTAGTGTTCCTCGATGAAGTGACGGGCGAAGCCCATCGGCGTCTCGAGGTCCTCCAGGGTCTCCTCGGGGACGTTGTAGGTGTCTCGCAGGACCGAGAGCTGTTCTTCCTCGCCTTTCTTTAACCGCTCGACCGCGCCGATGATCGGCGTTCCGGTGACGTGCCAGGCGATCGGGAAGAGGACGTTGTCGCCCTGCTGGCGGCGATATCGTGCGTAGACGTCGGGAACGGTGTACGTGCGGGCGTGGCCGATGTGCATCCCACCGCTCGGATATGGGTAAGGCACCGTCACGAACGTCGCGTCGTCTCGCTCGTCGGGGTCGGCCTCGTACCGCCCCGACTCGGCCCAGCGGTCGCGCCACTCGGCCTCGAGTTCCTGCGGGTCGTAACTCATGTCCCCCACTAGTTCGGGGTGGGGTAAAAGGACTACCACATTGACTGACTGGACCTGTAAAATCGCCGCTTCGTCCGCTATCTCACATCGAACCGATCTCCAGGTTCTCTATACATTACGGAAATCCATTACAAACAGTTGTGTTGCTACCCACCGAAATACGGGTACAAGCAGCCTTGTTCCGACGCTCGACGCGAGTCTATCGTCGGCCTGCTTTCCCAACCCCTGTCTCATCCATGCCAGATTCCCCCGACATGGACGACAGATCCCCGGCAGCGGAGCACGCGCGGACGACGTCGTCGAGACGGCGTTCTCGATCCGTCGCGCGACAAAGCGACGCACCTGACGGTGCTACTCGAGGCCTTCGAGCGGGAGAAGTGACGGAACCGGGCTGTCGGGCTCGATCCCTCTCGTATCGAGAGCGAACCGGCCGAGCATCATCGATGCGAACTGCCGATCAGTCGTCACTCGTCGAGCACAGCACACCCGCTCTCGAGGACGCCGTAGGCTTCCTCGAAGACCGCTCCACGGTCGACGACGCCGTACTCCTCGAGTTTCGGCAGGTGGCGGTGGCGGAGCGTCACGTGCACCTGCCGGGGCTCGCTGCACCCTTCCCCGATCGACGTCCCCCGTTCGTACTCGAGGACGCGACTCGCGAGTTCCGTTTCGGCGATCGGTCCGTCTGTCGATCGCAACGCCGCCAGGACGAGACAACGGCGAGCGTCGGAGAGGGCGTCGAAGAGGCGGGGGAGTTCTGGTGCGACTGATCTGCTGGGCTCTTCAACGTCGATCGTCGACCCGGTGTCACTACTCATGGTAATGACCCGTCGACGTTTGGTCAAATAAGCCCCCTCCCTAATTTCTTAGTGTATTTTCATTTATGTGTATTGAACAATATGTTTACCTCGTCGGGCGAAGTCGCACGTCGATCACACGCGACGGCCGTCAGCGACGAGCCGTGGGCCCGTGATCGAGTGGGCACTGGCCGTCGTCCGACCGTCTCACAACGGCGGCTGTGACTGGTTGTCAGTCGATGTCGATCTGCGTCGCGTCCTCACCGCCGGCCTCTTTCGGCAGTCGGACCGTCAACACGCCGTTCTGGTACGACGCCGATACCTCGTCTTCGGCGACCGGCTCTGGCAGTCGGATCCGCCGGCTCACCGACCGCTGGGTTCGCTCGCGACGGATGTACCGCCCCCCTTCGTACTCGTCGGCCTCCTCGCGGGTCGCTTCGAGTCGAAGTGACCCCTCCGAGAGCGTCAGCTCGATGTCGTCGGTATCGTATCCCGGCAGGTCGGCCGTGACGACGTACTCGTCGTCTGCATCGGCGACGTCGACGTCGACGTCGCCTGGAACCGGGAGGCCGGTTCCGCGAGTCATCCCCTCTTCGACCTGGCGACTGACGCGGTCGAGCACTTCCTCGAGTTCCTCGAACGGATTGCGTCGCATACGTCGGGATACGCCGTCGACCGGGATAAATTCTGCCCGGCAATGGTGGACAAAACGACTCGAGCGGAAAGCGGCCGTCATAACGATAGCTGTGAGTCGTTACCGCCGCAACCGCGACCCGTCTTGCGGTTGTGTCGGCACCCAGTCACAGCCATCAGTATCACTCCTCGGGGAGCGACACCAGCCCGTCCTCGAGGGCGTCGAGTAACACCTCGCGAGCGTGGCCGTCGGGATCGACCCGCTCGTAGACGGTCTGCACCTCGCCGTCTGCGAGGACGAACGTCGTCCGCGCGGCCGCGTCGTCCCGGCGGTCGACGTCGAACGACTCGACGAGATCCCCGCTGGGATCGGCGAGCAGGTCGAACTCGAGTCCCTCCGCGTCGCAGAACTCCCGGTGTGACGCCACGTCGTCGGTCGACACGCCGTAGACGTCGACGCCCGCATCGCGGTAGGTCTCGAGTTCGCGGTCGAACTGGCGCGCCTCGGTCGTACACCCCGGCGTCGCGTCTCGCGGGTAGAAGTACAGCACCGTCGGTTCGTCGAACGTGAGTCGCACCTCCTCGCCGGCCTGGTTTCGGGCGGTCACGGTCGGTGCGGGCTCTCCCTCGGAACGTGGCATAGTCGGTGCTACCCGGATCCGACGGAAACCGTTTGCGGTGGTGGTTACTCGACGACGTGTTCGGTGTCGTAGGACCCGAGTCGACGCACCCACCCGTTCTCCGCTATCTCCTCGAGGTCGGCGATCGCCGCCTGCGTCCGCTCCTCGTAGAGCCCCGCGGCGACGTCCATGTGGAAGACGTAGTCGCCCAGCCGTGCGCCGCTCGGACGGGACTCGACGCGCGTGAGGTTGATGTCCCGGTCGGCGAAGGGGACGAGCAACTCGAGCAAGAGCCCGGGGTAGTTCGCGTTGGGGTAGACGACGAGCGAGGTCTTCCCGCCGGCTTCGGAGCGTTCGTCGGCCGGTGCGAGCGCGAAAAACCGGGTCGCGTTCGAGGTCTGGTCCTGGATGTCCTCGGCGAGTACGCGCAGGTCGCCGCCGGCGTTGTCCGGGTGGCCGATTCCCGCCACCGTCGGATCCTCCCTGGCGCGTTCGACCCCCTGTGCCGTACTCGCGACGGCCTCGAGCGTGGCCTCGGGGTACTCGGACTCGAGGTAGGACCGACACTGCGCGAGCGCCTGCGAGTGGCTGGCGACCGTCTCGAACGCGGGCCCCTGTGCGAGCAGCGCGTGTCTGATCGGCGTGACGATCTCGCGGACGACGGCGACGTCGTACTCGGCGACGGCGTCTAAGCTCTCGGTGACGCTCCCCTCGATGCTGTTCTCGACGGGGATAACGCCACGATCGTATTCGCCGCTCGCGACGGCGTCGACGATCGCGGTGACCGACTGGCGAAAGTCGATCTCGTCGGCCACTGCCCGCGCCGCTCGGTGGGAGTACGTTCCCTCGGGTCCGAGGGTGACTGCTGTCATGTGTCATTCCGTAGCTGGTTGAGAGGCAAAAACGCGTCGAGAGTGGCAGATCGTGCGCAACCCAGTGCTGACGCTGGGGGCTGTCCGGATCGCGTCGTAGAGAAAAGCACCGATGAACGCAACCTACTCGTCGAGGTGTTCGATACCCTTCTTCGAGACGTTCGCCTCGGTGATGTCGTCCGGCATCCAGTCTGGTTTGTCGTCCGGTGCAGTCTCCTCCCAGGCCCAGCCGTCGTAGATGTGAACCTTGTCGGTTCCCTTCTCGCGGAGCCTGAGTTCGGTCTTCTCTGCGTCGTCTTCGCTTGGCGCGGGCTCGAGACGTCGAGCCGCCTTCAGTGCTGCCTGTCTCGGGGTGTTCCCCGAGAAGACGCTCGACTCTTCGCCACTCGAGCTTCGCAGTGCGAAGTTTCGTTTACCATCTTCACGTACCATGGTTTTGGCCCTCCATGGCAAACCAGCACAGGGTCCGACATAAAGATATCCCCGAAAATCGACCGCCAGCGTCGGTATCTTTAAGTACGTTCGCCTCGCCACCTTTCAGCAACACTGCTAGCCGCGGGCCGATTCGACGTTGGTTCTCCGACCTGTGTGACGTGAACTCACTCGCCGTGGCGTAGAAAACACTTAAGTATATCCTACGGCGAAGTTCGTGGTAGAATCCCGCGATGGTACGGAAAAAGAAGTTGAGTCCAAGCGGTGCGAAAGACGAAGACGGCAACTATCACAACGTTCACCTCAATCTCCACGAGGACGAACTCGCAGTCGCGGGCATGGATATCGGTGACGAAGTCTTCGTCCGCGTCCGGGACGGCAAGATCATCATCCAGAAAGCCGACGAAGAGGATGTAGAACACGAATTCTGAGTTGACCTGCGACCGGCGACCGTCAGGTATCTTTCGCTCGCTTCGCGCCGTGAGCCCCGCTCACAACGACTCGACGAACTTCGTTATCGCTCGATCGAACCGCGCGGGTACCTCGAGAGACGGGCAGTGTCCACACTCCTCTATGACCTCGAAGTCGGCGTTTGGGAGGCGTTCGGCGACGTCCTCGACGGCCGCGACGGTTCGCCACTTCTCGTCCGCGCCGGCGACGACGAGCGTCGGCACGTCGATCCCCGGAAGCACGTCGCGGTAGTCTCGCATCGTGTAATCGAAAACGATCGCGCTCTTGATCGGCGGCGGCGTACGCGAGAGTTCGTCGAACACGAGCGACCGCGTCTCGCCCGCAGGCGGTTCGGCGAACGCGGACTCGACGAGTTGCTCGATCGAACTGTCGTAATCCGTCTGGACGAGTTCGAGCAACCCCGTCAGTCGCGCCAGATCGGTGCTCCCGTGCGGATACTCGTCCCACTCGAACGCTGACGCCGACATGTCGACGACCACCTGCCCTCGCACCCGTTCCGTTCCGAACCGGTCGAGGTACTCCCAGGCGACGTGTGCACCCATCGACCACCCGACGAGAACGACGTCGTCGAGTGCTCGCTGCTCGAGAAACGAGTTCAGGTCGCGGGCGTACTGGGGTACCGTGTGTCCGAGGTCCGTCTTCGACGATCGGCCGTGTCCCCTGAAGTCGAGTGCGATCGGCCGGTAGTCCGCCGACAGGTTCGCCAACTGGGGCTCGAAGAACCGAAGACCGGCCATCACTCCGTGCAAGAGGACGATCGGATCCCCCGTTCCCTCGTCTTCGAAGTAGAGGTCCGCCCCGTTACACTGTACGTACGGCATCACAGCCTCTCTCGCGCTCCCGCGGCAAGAACCTGTGCGACGGCAAACTGGACAGTCTCCGCGATCGACAGCGAGACGGCTCTCCTCGTCGAGGCGGCTTCATCTCGCTACGTATCAACCTATTGTCTGCATAGTACAGAAATCTTATTCAACTATTTAATATATAGTAATTTATGTCTGCTCGCGGCGAACTAACATCGGGGATCACCATGGCGACTCACGCAACCCCGGTAGACGGTAGTACAGTCAGCGACCTCGAGTCACGCACCCGGGGCGACGTGCTCCAGCGCGGCGACGACGGGTACGACGACGCTCGAGCGGTCTGGAACGGCATGATCGATCGCCGACCAGCGGTCGTCGTTCGGTGCGCCGGCGTCGCCGACGTCGTCGCGGCGGTCGAGTTCGCCCGCGAGCACGACCTGCTGGTCTCGGTGAAAGGCGCTGGCCACAACATCGCCGGCAACGCCGTCTGCGACGACGGCCTCACGATCGATCTCTCGGCCATGCGGTCGGTTCGCGTCGACCCCGAGGCGAAGACGGCCCGCGTCGAACCCGGTGCGACGCTCGCAGACGTCGATCACGAGACGCAGGCGTTCGGCCTCGCGACGCCCCTCGGGATCAACTCGACGACGGGCGTCGCCGGGCTCACGCTGGGCGGCGGCTTCGGCTGGCTCACCCGAAAGTACGGGATGACGGTCGATAACCTGCGTTCCGTGGATCTCGTGACGGCTGACGGCGACCTCGCCCACGCGAGCGAGACGGAGAACCCCGACCTGTTCTGGGGGATCCGCGGCGGGAGTGGCAACTTCGGGATCGTCACCTCTTTCGAGTTCGACCTCCACGAGGTCGGCCCCGACGTGCTCGCGGGGCTCGTCGTCTACCCGCACGACGCGGCTCGCGACGTCGTTCGACACGTCCGGGACGTCAACGAGGACGCACCCGACGAGATGGCGGTCTGGGTGGTGCTCCGGAAGGCCCCGCCGCTCCCCTTCCTCCCCGAGGAGGTCCACGGAACTACCGTGACCGTCGTCGTCCCGTTCTACGCGGGTGACGTGGCGGACGGTGAGCGCCACCTCGAGCCCGTGCGCGAGTTCGACGAGCCGATCGCGGACGTCGTCGAACCACAGCCGTACGAGGGGTTCCAGCAGGCGTTCGACCCGCTGCTCGAGCCAGGCGCGCGCAACTACTGGAAGTCGCACAACTTCACCGAACTCACGGACGAGGCGATCGATACGGCGATCGAGTACGCAAAGAACCTCCCCACGCCCCAGACGGAGATCTTCTTCGGACAGGTCGGCGGCGCGATGGCCCGCGTCCCACCGGACGCGACCGCGTACCCCCACCGCGACGCGGCCTACGCGATGAACGTCCACACCCGGTGGGAAGACCCCGCTGACGACGAGGCCTGCGTCTCGTGGGCCCGGGAGTTCTACGACGAGATGGCCCAGTACGCGACCGGCGGCGTGTACGTGAACTTCATCAGCGAAGACGCAGGCGAGGAGCGGCGCGGCTACGGTCAGAACTACGACCGTCTGGCCGAGATCAAGGCGGAGTACGATCCGGCGAACCTGTTCCGGATGAATCAGAACGTCGAGCCGAAAGCGCCGTCGCCGTGACGACCTTCCGCGGCGTTCGCCGTGGCTGCCTCGCTGCAACCGCGCGCGATCAGCGAAGCGCCTCGAGGTCGAACTCGAACGCGGCGACGGGCACCTCGAGGTCGTGTTCGACGAGCACCTTCGGGTGGACCTCGCCGATCACGCCGACCTCCTCGCCATCGATCACGACGGCGGCGGTACGGCCGTCGATGAACGTCGGGTGCTCCGTCGGGGGCGTCTCGAGGTCGACCTCGAAGTTCCGCGCGAGCGCCTGCAGGCTGGCCTTGGCGTCCTCGTAGGCGGCGTCGTGGTGGGCGAGGACCGCCCCGACGCTGCGGCGTTCCGCGACCTTCGTGTTCTCGCTCTCGTCGACGTGGGCCGCGAAGCCGATCTCGGCGAGGTTCTGCGGGTACGCCCGGTGGGTGTTGTTCTCGAGGACCATCAAGAGCGACGGGAGGACCCAGGTCCGGAGCATGGTGTAGTCCTCGCTGTAGGGCTCTTTGATCGTCGCCGGTTCGCCCGCGCCGTAGGCGTCGTCGCCCGCCTCGAGGTCGAGGCGCTCGTAGTTCTCCGCCTCGCTGATCATGTGGAAGTTCAGCAGGTCCTCGAAGCCGAGGCCGACGAGTTGCGTCCGCGCGGCGTCCTCGAGCCGGCTGCGCTCGTGGCGGCCGCCGACGGTGCCCACGTCGGGATACTTCGGCTCGAGTTCGTTGAAGCCGTAGGCGCGCCCGAGGTCGTCGATCACGTCGACGGAGTGGAGGACGTCGACGCGGTACGGCGGGATCGTCACCTCGTAGACGACCTCCCCTGCCTCGTTCTCACCGCTCGTCGCCTCGAGTCCCGCACGCTCGGCGAGGTCGATCACCTCATCCGGGTCGAGGTCGATCCCGAGGACCGTCTCGACGCGGTCGTGGGAGACGGTCTTGGTCTTCGTCGAGAGGTCGGGACGGACGAGTTCCTCGTCCGGATACTCGACCGTCACCTCCTCGATCGTCGCCCCGCGGGCGGCCAGCGCGTAGCAGACGACGTTCAGCATCTTGTCGATCGTCCACTGGTCGGTGCCGGTCATCTCGACGAACAGCTCCCGGGAGTCGGTCGACACCTCGGTCCGGCGGCCGTTGATCACCGGCGGGAACGAGAACAGCCCGAGGTCGTCGTAGATCGCCGGATAGCGGTCGTAATCGCGCACGAGATCGGCGTACTTCTCGCCGGTCTGGTGGTTCTCTAGGACCTCCGCCGGCGTCATCTCCTGGTCCGAATCGAGCGGAACGAACCGGTCGCCGTCGGGGTCGACGCCGACGTAGCGGATCGTCGGCTCGCCCTCCGTGGCGGGACCGTCTCGCGGCCCGTCGCCACTCGACCGATCCGATGCGCGTAGCGCATCGCGCCCCTTCAGCATCGTCAGGTCGTGGATCCCGATCGCCCCTTTCGCGCGCTGGCGGCCCATCGTCGCGTGCAGTTTCTCCTGTAGCTGGATGAGCGAGTCCAGGGCGTCCTCGTCGAGGTCGACGCCCCGAATCACGGCACCCGTGACGTACGGCCGTTCGTCGGGGACCGAGTCGTCGACCTCGATCGTCCACTCCGGCGAATTCGTCGACGGCACGGAGACGCCGCGGACGTCGCCGTACTGGTAACGCAGCGACCGGGCGACCCCCTCCACCGAGAGCCGGTCGAGCCGGTCGGGGGCGAACTCGAGTTCGAACGTCCCCTCCTCGGTTCGGCCCTCGAACTCGAGGCCGAGCCCGAACAGGTCGTCGATCAGTTCGTCGTCGCTTTTCTCCTCGTGGCCGGTCAGCTCGCGTAGTTCGTCGGGGTCGACGTCGACCGTTGGCATCAGTAGGTCACCTCCGTATCCCGCAGCAGCTGTAGGTCACACAGCGTTCCGTGGATGTCGCGAATGTCCTCGAAACCGTACATCAGCATGAGCAGCCGTTCGAGAGCGAGCCCCCAGGCCATCACGTCACAGTCCACCCCGAGGGGCTCGAGCATCTCCGGCCGGAAGATCCCGGAGTTGCCGATCTCGACGAGTTCGCCGGTCGTCGGGTGCGTCCCGAAGAGTTCGAACGACGGCTCCGTGTAGGGGTTGTAGTGGGGTTTGAACTCGATGTCCGTGATCCCGAACTGGGCGTAGAACTCCTCGAAGGTGCCCATCAGGTCCCGGACCGAGAGGTCCTCGGCCATCACCCAGCCTTCGATCTGGAAGAACTCGAGCAGGTGCGTCGGGTCGAGCGTGTCGTTTCGGTACACCTTCTCGACGCTGAAAAAGCGCTGGGGCGGCTCTAGCTCGCCGATCTCCTCGCCCGAGAGGTAGCGCGCCGACAGCGAGGTGGTGTGGCCACGCAGCGCGAGCGCGCGGGCGAAGTCCTCGTCCCAGGGGGAGTGGTACCCCTCGCCGTCCTCGCCGACGCCCTCGCGGTGGGCGCGCTCGACGCGCTCGACGAGGTCCGCCGGAAGGTGGTCGATCTCGGTCGGGTTCTCGAGGGCGAATCGGTCCCAGTGGGTGCGCGCGGGGTGGTCCTGGGGCATGAACAGGCAGTCGTTGATCCAGAAGTCCGCGTCGACGTGGGGGCCTTCCATCTCCTGGAAGCCCATCCCGACCAGCACGTCTTTGACCCGTTCGGCGGTCTGGCGCAGGATGTGGACCTTGCCGCCGTCGACGCGCTCCGCGTCGGCCTCGACGTTGTACTCGGCGAACTCGACGTCCTCCCACTCGCCGCTCGTGAGCAGTTCGGGCGTCACCTGGCCGACCGTCTCGGCGGTCTCGATGCCCGCCATCAGCTCCGTGACGCCTCGCTCGGTCAGCGTCACCTCGCGGACGGTCGTCTCGCGGCGCTCGACGAGGTCGCGGCGCTCGAGTTGGTCCACGACGTCGTCGCCGAGGCCGCTCGCGTCGTCGCTCTCGGCGAGGGCCGCCAGCGCCTCCGCCTCTGGGTCGGCGTCCGGGTCGGCGTCCGGATCGGCGGTGATCTCGCCGCTCTCGATCGCGCCGTACCCCTTCCGGGCGTAGTTCGACAGCGCGATGTCGACCTGCGGCCCCTCGAGACCCGACGCGCCGATGACCTGTCCCATCGGCGCGGGGTCGTCGTCTGCGCCGGCCGCGACGGCGGCCTCGTAGAGGCGCACTTCGGGGAGTCCCTCGTCGACGTACTCGCGCCCCTCGTCGGTCTGTACCGTGGTTTCGTCGACTCGCTCGTCTACGGCAACCAGCCCCTTCTCCTCGAGTTCGAACGCCGCCCCGGTGACGGTCTCGGGCGGAAGGTCGGTCGCCGCAGCGAGGTCGTCGACGGACTGTGCCTCGTCTGCGCTTGCGGTCTCGACGACCGCAGCCTGTGCGTGTGGCAGTTGCATTCGCTTACTCCAATGGCTGTGGGTCGATCAGTTAGCGGTTCCGATACCACCGGAAACGATTCGAGGGCCGAGCGAACGGCGAGTCCGACCCGCGACGTCTCCGGCGATCGATTCGGCGTGGACGGTTTCGCTGCGAACGCCCGGTGTGGGCGCTCGCGGGTCCACCGGCCCGGTTTACCGGGCGAAGAAGAAACCGAACCCCGACGGGAGATGTAGCTCTCGAGCGACACGCCGGCTGTGGGGTTCGGGTGCCATGTGCGAACGGTTGGAACGCTGTGTAAAAAGCGTTGCGCGTCCGCCGCTTGCACTGTTCAGATTGCACGCTCGCTGGCGTTCGGTGGAGTGATACGAGTGAGAACACCACGAAAGGCCGTAGATTTTTCCCTTCCAAGGTCGTATGTGACAGTGTATGGGATTCGGAAGTTACGACGAATCCGAGCAACAGGACATCGACGCCGATTTTGACGACGACGACGCGGTGCAGTCCGAAGAAAACTCCCACCGGGGCACGATCGAGTTCGAAAACGGGGCCTCGAGCGACGAACTGATCGACCGCCTCAAAGAGATCAAAGACGAGGAGTGATGAAGCCCGGCGTCCGGGCGCTGGGTATCGCCGAGTCCTATCGCGCCGAGCGGAGTACGCTGTCGGCCGCAGTCGTCCGGGCGGATCGCGTCGTCGACGGGCTCTCGTTTACATCCTGTACCGTCGGCGGCACGGACGCGACAGACGCCGTCGGTTCGCTCGTCGATCGCACGCTTCGCGAAGACGTTCGGTACGTCTTCCTCGGGGCCGTCGCCCCCGCGTGGTACAACGTTCTCGATATTTCGACGATCCACCAGCGCGCCGACCGTCCCGTTGTCGCCGTCACCTTCGAGGCGAGCGACGGTCTCGAGACCGGCATCCGCGAGGCGTTCTCGGGCGACGAACTCGAGGAGCGCCTCGCGCTGTACCGGTCGCTGCCGCCTCGCCGGGAGGTAAGCGTCGGCGAACGGCCCGACGAGACGGTGTACGTGCGCGCGGTCGGCCTCGAGTCGAGCGAGACGGCCGACGTCGTCCGCGCGTTCACGCCCGAGGGTGGGCGTCCGGAACCGCTTCGGGTCGCCAGACTCGCTGCGCGGGCGGGCGACGCGTACCGTCGCGATCTCGAGGGCTGATACGGTCTGCCGTCCCTGTTTTCCGCAGCGTCCCGTCGGGCGGTCGCTGCGGGACGGACGGACAGCGGTCCGCATGAGGCCGTCGCCTCGACCCGAAACACGTAGTAGCGACCCGACGGAGACGCCACTATGGGAGAGATGGACGGCCTCTGTGTCACCGACTGCACCCGGTGTCCGGCGCTGGTCGACTCGCGAAGTCAGATCGTCAACGGAACCGGCCCCGACGACGCCGACCTCTTGTTCGTCGGCGAAGGACCTGGCGCACAGGAAGACAGCCAGGGCGAACCGTTCGTCGGCCGCAGCGGCTCCGTGCTCGACGACGAGTTGCTGGTGGCGGGACTCGAGCGCGAGGCCGTCCGGATCACCAACTGCGTGCGCTGTCGACCGCCCGAGAACCGCGATCCGACCGCCGACGAACTCGAGAACTGTCGCGGCTACCTCCTTCGGGAGATCGATCTCGTCGATCCGGAGGTGATCGTCACCCTCGGGAAGGTGCCGACCGAACATCTGCTCGGTCGATCGGTCGCGGTGACGAAAGAGGCCGGCTCGATCGAGGAGGTTCGACTCGGCGAGCGATCTCGACGGGTGCTGATCTGCGTGCACCCGGCGGCGACGCTGTACGATCGGAGCCAGCGGGACACCTTCGAGTCGGCCATCCGGACGGCGGCGGACCTCGCCGGCGTCGACGACTCTGGGAGCGGCCAGACGCGACTCGACGGGTTCTGATACGGTCGGCAGACGCGGACCCGCCACTTACCGGTCGCGGAATCGCTCCAGCGCGCTCGAGCGGCGCGTCTCCTCTCGGCCGAGCCGTCTCCGGATCCACGCTCGCGGCCCGCCGATCCGGCGGACGAGATACGAGGGGAGAAACAGCGCGACGGCTCCGAGCAGGAGGAAGCCGATCCCCGCCACGGGCTGGCCAGTCCGGAGGAAGTCGACGCCGACGACGAACATCGGCCCCGCCATCGACAGCCCGACCGCAGTCTCGAGCATCCAGAGGATGCCTGGACCCTTCATTCGGACGGCTCTACGGGCGGCGGGGTTTTAGCGTCGGGGATTCACCGGCGATTGACGAATCGCTCGCGTTCGCCCTTCCGGACGCCGCGAGCGTCCACGAGTCGCGGTTCTTTCTCCAAGGGCAACGCACTTGCCCCCCCGTCCCCCACGCTCTCACATGAGTACGACCACGTCCGCACCGGAGGAGACGCTCGCCGAGGTCGTCGTCGTCGACTACGGGCTCGGGAACCTCCGCAGCGTCACGCGCGGACTCGAGCGCGCCGGTGCCGCCGTCGAGATCACCGACGACCCCGACGCATTCGACGCGGCCGACGGCGTCGTCCTGCCCGGCGTCGGTGCGTTCCGCGAGGGCGTCGAGAACGCCGACCCGATCCGCGAAGATCTGCTCGCGGTCGCCGACCGCGGCCAGCCGCTCTTTGGCATCTGTCTCGGCATGCAGATGCTGCTCACCTCGAGCGAGGAGGGCGAGACCGACGGCGACGCGGCCGTCGAGGGACTCGCCCTCGTTCCCGGAACCAACGTGCGCTTCTCGGAGGGCCAGAAGGTCCCCCACATGGGCTGGAACGAGCTGTCGGTCGAGCGCGAACACCCGCTCGTCGAGGGCGTCGACGGCCGGTACGCCTACTTCGTCCACTCCTACTACGCCGAACCCGACGACGACGCGGCGACGGTCGCGACCACCGACTACGGCCGCGAGTTCCCCTCCGTCGTCGCCAACGAGGCGGGCAACGTCTTCGGCACCCAGTTCCACCCCGAGAAGAGCGGCGAGACGGGGCTCCAGATCCTGCGGAACTTCGTCCAGTTCTGTGCGGACCAGTAGGCTCGCTCGAGTGCGAACCACGAGGGCCGTACCACTTTGTCCGATCGCGACGTACGACCGAGCATGGAGACCCGTCGAGCACTCGCGACGGACGCGGTGATCCCCCTCGAGGGGGAGGTCCTGCTCCTCGAGCGTGACCACCCCCCGTTCGAGGGACACTGGGTGTTGCCGGGCGGACTGGTCGAACGCGACGAGACCGCTCGCGAGGCGTGTACGCGGGAGGTCGAAGAGGAGGTCGGCCTCGAGGTCGACGTCCGCGAGTTCGTCGGCCTCTACGACGACCCCGACCGGGACGACCGCGGGAACGTGAGCGCGGCGTACCGCTGTGACCCGCAGGGTGAGGCGGACCCCGAACCTCGCGAGGAGGCACGCCGCGTGGCGACGTTCGATCCTGCGGACTTGCCGGCGATGGGATTCGACCACGAACGGATCGTCCGGGACGCGTTCGCAGAGCTATGAACGGCGTCGAATCGCTCGAGGACTGCTTCGAGTACGACGCGGCACTCGTCTTCGGCATCGGCGGCAGCGGCGACGTCGTGGGGAGCGTCCCGACGGCGCGTCTGCTCGAGGCACACGGCCTCGACGTCTTGCTGGGCGGCGTCGCGTGGGAGCCCGTGCCGAAAGACGACCGCCCGGGTCCCCGAAGTTTCGACGAGGTGGCCGCCCTCGAGCGGGTCAGCGAGTCGGTCGGCCTCGCGACCGGCGAGACCAGGACTCACGACGGCCTCGAGTTCTCGGAGACTGCGGTCGCCCGCCACCTCGGGGAGGAGGTCGCGCTCGTCGACATCAGCGACGGCGTCGAGACGATGACCGGAGGGATCGACGACGCCTGCGACCGCCTGGGGATCGACCTCGTCGTCGGCGTCGACGCCGGCGGCGACGTACTCGCCCGTGGCGACGAACCCGGCGTCCGGAGCCCGGTGACCGACGGGCTCGGACTCGTCGCACTCGAGAAACTCCAGGTCGACGCCTGCCTGGGCGTCGTCGGCTACGGGAGCGACGGCGAACTCGCTCCCGAGGAACTCGAGGCGGGCATTTCCCGCGCCGCCGACTGCGACGGGTTGCTCGGCGCGTGGGGAATCACCCGACGCGTCCGGGACGAACTCGAGGACCTGCTCGCTCACGTCGAGACGGAGGCGAGTCGCGTCCCCGTCGAAGCCGCACGCGGCGAGTACGGCGACCGGACGATCCGCGGCGGCGAGGTCTCGTTGCGGGCCGTGCCGGCGAGTGCAGTGACGTTCTACTTCGAGCCGTCGGCCGTCGCGGCGACCTCGCAGATCGCCGCCCGCGTCAGGGGGACCGAGAGCCTCGAGGCAGCGGCAGACGCGCTGCGAGAACTCGGCCTGCAGACGGAGTTCGAGACCGAGCAGCGACGACTCGACTCGTCCTGATACTGCCGGACAACACGGTGCAGCCGTCGATCGCACGCGAGACGCCGTCGCCAGCGGCGGCAGCCGTCGAGACGCGATCGAGGATTCACTGACTGTTGTCCGGTAGTATGAAATCGCTGGCTCGCTCGAGTGTGTGGCGCGTTCGGACGGAGACGTCAGCAGTGAGAACGTTCAACAGAATTATGTAATGGTGTGTTGTCATATAACAGAGAATGTCTGCCGACACCGCGTATCCGAACGACCATCCGCTCGATCCGCTGACGCCGGCGGAGATCGAGCGTGCTCGAGCGACCGTCGATGGCGCAGCGACGCTGAGCGACGACGCCCGGTTCGTCGAGATCACCCTCGCGGAACCGCCGAAGGAAGCGCTTCGCGCGTTCGAGGACGGCGGCGACAGTCCGGATCGACGGGCTCGAGTGGTCGTCAGGGACAAGGAAGACCACGCATCGTACGAGGGAGTCGTCTCGCTCGACGACGAGGAACTCCTCGAGTGGGACGAGATCGACCGCGGTCAGCCGCGGATGATCGGCGAGGAGTTCGTCGAGGTCGAAGAGGTCGTCACCGACCATCCGGAGTTTCGCGAGGCGGTGCGACGACGCGGAGCAGATCCGGACCTCGCGATCGTGACCGCCTGGTCTGCCGGCTACGACTTCGTCCCCGAGGACGTCGGTCGTGACAGGCGACTCGCCCACGGGATCGCCTGGGTGCACGGCGATCCCGACGACGAGGGGGCCGAGGCGTACAACCGGCCGCTCTCGGGAATCCACGCGTGGGTCGACCTCGACGACCGCGAGGTGGTCAAGGTCGTCGACACCGGTCCGAAGAGCACCGACGTCGTAGCCGACCGGGAGACGCGTTACTACCGGGAGGAAAAGCGCGAGCTTCGCGACGACCTCCGGCCGTACAACGTCGTCCAGCCCGAGGGGCCGAGCTGGGAGGTCGACGGACACACCGTCGAGTGGCAAAACTGGCACGTCCGCGTCGGCTTCAACCACCGCGAAGGCCTGGTCCTCTACGACGTCACGTACGACGACGACGGAACCGAGCGTTCGATCCTCCGGCGGGCCTCGTGGCCCGAGGTCGTCACGGCGTACAACGATCCCGACCCGGACCACGACTGGAAGGCACCGTTCGACGTCGGAGAGTACGGCATCGGCCGGCTCGCGAACTCCCTGACGGAAGGCTGTGACTGTCTCGGCTACATGCACTACTGGGACGCCGTCCTCAACGACGGCGACGGGGAGCCACAGGTGATCCCGAACGCGATCTGTCTCCACGAGGAAGACTACGGCACCCTCTGGAAACACCACGACTGGCGCGTCGACGACGACGAGGTCCGGCGAAATCGTCGACTGGTGATCTCCTTCATCTCGACGATCGGGAACTACGACTTCGCGTTCTACTGGTACTTCTACCAGGACGGAAGCATCGAGGGACAGGTGCGACTCACCGGCTGCAACGCGACCGGACTGCTGGAACCCGACGACGGCGAGACGGGGTACGCCGAGACGATCGGGTCAAGTCACAAGTCGATGCTCCACCAGCACGTGTTCAACTGCCGACTCGACTTCGAACTCGACGGACCGACCAACACCGTCCGCGAGGTGAACCTCCGTGAGGTGCCCTACGGTCCCGACGGCTACGATCCCACGCCCCACGGCGACGCCGACCGAATGCACCTGAACCCACACGGCAACGCCGCGTACGTCGAGCGAACGCGCTTCGAGCGCGAGTCTGAAGCCCAGCGGCTGACCGATCCCCACGCCGGCCGCTACTGGGAGATCGTCAACGAGGACGTCCACAACGACGCGACGGGCGAACCGGTCGGCTACCGGCTCCGACAGAAGGCCGGGTCGAACACCACGTTCCCGATGCAACCCGGCTCGTCGAACGCCGAACGGGCCGGCTTCGCGACGAAACACCTCTGGGTCACGCAGTACGACGACGACGAGATCTACCCCGCGGGTGACTATCCCAACCAGAACCCCGGCGGCGAGGGACTTCCCGCGTGGACCGACGCCGATCGATCGATCGCAGACGAGGACGTCGTCGTCTGGTACAACCTCTGTCAGACCCACGTCAGCGTCCCCGAGGACTGGCCGGTGCTCCCCGTGAAGATGCTCTCGTTCAAACTCGAGCCGGCGGGGTTCTTCGAGGAGAACCCCGCGATCGACGTGCCGCCGGAACACGCGATCAAGGACGTCGAGAAGTGGAAGACGGAGAACCAGGAGTCGATCGACGTCGACGACTAGTATTCCGTCACCGGTCGATCGATGCGCGGAACTGGACGACAGCGATCGATTCCGCGCGTCGATGCAGGCGGGACGATCACAGAAACTCCCGCACGTCCGAGTACCACATGTCGTGGTAGTCGACGCGGCCGATCCGGCGGGCGATCGCCACCGCCAGCGCGTGCCAGCAGAGGTCGGTCGGGTCGTCGGGATCCAAGTTGTACTCGCTGTCCTTGCACGTACAGCCCCGGCCTTCGACGACGTACTCGTCCTCGTAGCCCACTACGACGGTGAAATCCCGGTAGACTTTCACCCGGCCCTCGGCGACGGCTTCGATGGCCGTCGCCCCGCGGTCGCCGTGCAGGCGGGTGATCCGCTCGACGATTTCCGGCGTGAGCTCTCCCGCTTCCTCGAGTCGGGCCTCCCACCGCTCGACCGGATTCGCCTCGGGCACGTCACCGAGTCCGTGCCGAACTGTAAAATCGGTTTGGTTGTTCAGTCGTTCGAAACCGAACTCCGTGGTGATCGGCAGACTGGGTACGTTTGGACGCCACATCGGTCGCGTGCATGGCTCTCGACACCGTCCCGCCGACGAGCACGTGTGAGCGAACCGACCAGTAATACATTATTACTCACCGATCTCCCTACCGACTTCTACGCTGTCCCAGTAAGGCTCAACTTTTATACTGCTGGGAGTTTTCGATTCGTAACGATGGCCGACACTGACGGGGAGGAAATAGAGGACCTGCCGCCGAGTGCGAAACTGGTGTTCAAGGTACTCGAATACGACGGCCCGCTGACGCAGAAACAGATCGTCGAAGAGTCGATGTTGTCCGCCCGAACCGTACGATACGCACTCGAGCGGCTCGAAGGAATCGGTATCGTCGACGAGGACATCTACTTCGCCGACGCTCGACAGAGTCTCTACCGACTGACAGAACCGGTGACTGCAGACGGTGGCGTCGACGACTCGCAAGCGAGCGAAGACGCCTGCTGTGCCGAGTAACACGGCCCTGATCCGACAACGGCACAATTATTTTTCGGTGCGAACGAGTCAGTACATGGATACGGAGTCGATCCCGCGCTGGGGATGGCTACTCGGGAGCCTCTTTGCCGCGTCGATCCTCGCCCAGCTCGTCAATCTTCTCGTATTGTTCCCTCTGGGACTGCCCGAGGCCTACCAGGTCGTCACGATGATCGCCGCGATGTCGCCCGTGCTCATCTACGTCGGCGTCTGGTACGACGAGGACCGCCAGCACTACTGGGAGTACTCGAGGCTGCGCATCGCTGGCGACGTTTCGTTTGTCGTCCTGGGGGCAGTCCTCGGGTCGTCGATGATCCTCGTGGCGATCGTCGATACTGGACTCCCGCTGCTGCTCAGGGACGTCCTCGCCATGGGTGGCGGCTTCCTCGCCGCCTGGGGGCTGTTCTGGTGGCGAAACCCCGGTCTGTACCGTCGAGAGTAGCCCGGAGTACATAATGATGATTCATTAGGTTTATGTAGATCCGTTTCGTCGGTTGCGGTACCCACGATGGCCACGAAAGTCGTCCTCGGCGTGATCGGCTCCGACGCACACGTCGTCGGTATCACGATCCTGGAACAGGCACTGGAGGCGAGCGGTTTCGACGTCGTCAACCTGGGCGTACAGACCTCCCAGGAGGAGTTCGTCGAGGCGGCGACCGCCCACGACGCCGACGCCGTCCTCGTCTCCTCGCTGTACGGCCACGCCAAACAGGACTGTGAGGGCTTTCACGAACGCCTCGCCGAGGCCGACCTCGACGTGGTAACCTACATCGGCGGCAACCTCGCGGTCGGTCAGGACGACTTCGAGGAGACCCGTCAGTTCTTCCGCGAACTGGGATTCGATCGCGTCTTCGACTCCGAGACCGACCCCGAAGACGCTATCCTCGCGCTCCAGAAAGACCTCGACATGCGCTCGAGCGAAGACGAGCGCGAACGCGAGCGCGTCAGCGCCGGGATGTAGTCGAGGCGTTTTCGTCACGGCAGCGGACTTTTCGTGCGAACGGTGAGTGTCCGCTGTATCTTCACGCGCTGTGGCTCGTACGTCGCCAAAAACGCCAAAACCTCTCGCTCGCGGTCGTCAGGAGGAGACGACGGTGATCGGATCCTTCCGATCGATCGCCCGCTCGAGTTCGTCGGCGATCGCACTTCCGCGCGAGACCTGGATTTCGCCGCCGCGGCTGACCGTCGCGGTAAACAGGTAGTCGCCGCCGGCCTGCACCTCAACCGTCTCGCCGTGGCTGCCGTCGACGGGGATGACGATGTGTCGCGAGGTGATCTCGGGGGTGACGAGTTGTCCCTCGCGCTGGCCGCCGGGGCCACCCATGTCGGCACTCGCACTCGCACTCGCGTTCGCGTTCGTACCGTAGTGGGGGTTTTCGTCGTGCGTTCGGACGTCGATGTCGATTCCGAGTCGGTTCTCGATGTCGGTGATCCGGCCGCCGCCCTTGCCGATCACGCTCGAGATGTCGTCTTCGTCGACGTAGACGACGGCGCGGTCCTGGCTTTTGAGTTCGACGTCGACGTAGCCGCGGGCGACCGAGCGGATCTCGCGTTCGATCTCCTGTTTGGCGATGCGGTCGACGCCGGACTCGCGGCCCGGGCCGCCTTCCTCGTCGATCAGCGGGACGGTGACGACCTGGCGGTTGAAGGTGTAGATCTCGTAGGCGGGTTCGCCGGTCTGGAAGTCGGTGACGAGGATGACGGGGCGGGCGAGGTCCTCCTCGGTGAGTCCGGCGGGGACTTTGACCTCCGTCTTGACGTCGTAGACCGTCGACACCTCGCCGGCCTCGATGTAGACGACGGTGTCGACGACCTGTGGGATCATGCCGAGTTCGACGCGACCGACGAGGCGCTGGAGGGCGTCGATGGGGCGGGTGGCGTGGACGACGCCGATCATACCCACGCCCGCCAGTCGCATGTCCGCGAAGACCTCGAAGTCGTCGGTCTTGCGGACCTCGTCGTAGATGGTGTAGTCTGGCCGAACCATCAGCAGGGCGTCGGCGGTCTTCTCCATCTGGCCGCCCAGCGCGGTGTACTGGGTGATCTCGGGGCCGACCTGCAGGTCCCGGGGTTTCTCCATCGTCTTCACCGCGTAGTCGTGCGTCGAGAGATAGCGGGCGACCGACTGGGCGAACGTCGACTTCCCGGCCCCCGGCGACCCCGAGATGAGAACGCCACGCTGGCGCTCTAACAGCCGACCCTTGAGTTCGTCGGCGTGTTCGTAGTCGTCGATGTCGGTCTGGGCGATCGGCTTGACGGCCGTGATCTCGATGCCGTCGGCGAAGGGCGGCCGGGCGATGGCGATCCGGTAATCCCGGAACTGGACGATCTTCATGCCCGGTTCGGAGAGTTCGATGAAGCCGCCGCTTGCCTCGCGTGCGCCGTCGACGACCTCGCGGGCGTACTCGTCCATCGTCTCCTCGTCGAGCGGTTCGTCGGCGATCTCCTCGTAGTGCATCTCGCCGAGTGCGCCGCGTTTTGCCATCGGGACGGCGTCGGTCTTTAAGTGGACGCTCATCGTCTCCTCGTCGAAGTACTCCTCGATCTGGAGCGTCCCGACCCGGCGAACCTCGGGGGAGATGTAGTCGACCTCGAGACCTTTCGCCTTCGCGACTTCGGCCTGGACGATGTCGCTGGTGACGAAGGTGGCCCCGTACTCCTCGGCGAGGTCGCGGATGAGCGCGTCGATTTCGCCCTCCGAGGCGTGCCCGCGCTCGATCGCGCTGGGCCGTTCGCCGACGTACTCGAGGTCGATCTCGCCGTCGTCTGCGAGTTCGGCCAGGCGCTGGAGTTCCGAGAGGCCGTCCCAGCCGCTGTCGAGGCCGTCGTTGGCCTGTGCTTCGAGTTCGGCGACGACGGCTTCTGGAACGCAGACGGTCGCGTCCTCGAATCGGCCGTCTTCGATCGCCGCTGAGACGCGGCCGTCGATGACCACGCTCGTGTCCGGCACGACGTTCATGTCCAGGAGTTAGTTGCGTGTCGGTATAAGGCTGCGGGAGCACGACTGCCCGACGCGACGCTACTCGATTGAGAACGTACAGGTAAACTTAAACAAGAATGGGAACATGTCCCCCTATGGATCCGGAACGCAAGTTCGGTCGCGGGGGATTGAACCCGTTTCTCGACGTCGACGACCTCGTCGACGACATCGGACTCGACGAGGACGAAGTCGACTGGCGAAAGGAGTTCATCGGGTTCGACGCCGAAGACGAGCGCCGGCTCTCGGAACTCGAGCCCATGCTCCGCGAACGCCGCCACCAGATCGCCGAGGACTTCTACGACAACCTGACTGCCCACGAGCAGACCCGAGAGGTCATCGAACGGTCGCCGAAAGACGTCGAGCAACTCAAACAGACCCAGCAGGCCTACCTCGTCTCGCTCGCCACCGGGGGCTACGATCTGGAGTACTTCAAAGACCGGGCGCGGATCGGCAAGCTCCACGAGATGATCGACATGCCCCTGAAACACTACGTGGGGCAGTACGGCGTCTACTACGATCTTCTTCTTTCGGAGATGAACAACCGCGTCCAAGAGCAGGTCACCGACGCGATCGAGGCGTGGGCCGACCGTCGCGACGACCTGCAATCGGACGAACGCGGTGGCGGCGTCCTCGACGCGATCGGCTTCGGCGGGAGCAGCGACGAAGAGACTGACGAACAGGCGGAACTCGACGACCTGCTCGAGGAGGCGATCCAGGAGGCAGTCCAGGACGGCGTCCGGGACGTGCTGTCGCTTTTGCGCATCATCAACCTCGACCTGCAGGTCGCCGCCGACACGTACGTCGACGCCTACAACCAGCGTCTCGAGCGCGCCATCGATCGGCGCGACCAGCTGGCCCACGAGGTCGAATCCGACGTCAAAGCGCCAATCGAGGAGCTGTACGACGCCAGCCAGGCGGTCGCGAACCGCGCGGAGACGATCAGCGAGTTGACCGAACAGCAGGCCGACGACGTCGGCCGGGCGGCGACGGAACTCTCGGACGTGAGCGCCGCGGTCGAGGAGGTCGCGTCCGTCGCCGACGAGGTCAATCGCACGAGCGAACAGACGGAAGAACTGGCCGCAAGCGGTGCCGAGTCCGCCGACGAAGCGCTGTCGGCGCTCGAGGACATCGACGACGCGACCGACCGCGTCAGTTCGGCCGCGACCGACCTCGAGGAGCGGACCGACGAGATCGACGCCGTCGTCGAGCGCATCGACGACCTCGCCAAACGGACGAAGGTACTCGCGACGAACGCGAACATCGAGGCGTCGCGTTCCGCCGGGGGCAGCGACACGCTCGGGGTCATCGCGGAGGAGGTCATGTCGTTCTCCGAACGGGCACGACAGGACCTGGAGGTGATCGAGGAGGTCGTCGAGGAGGTTCGACAGGGCGCCGTCGAGACGGTCGAGACGATGGACGAAACCGTCGAACTCGTCGACGACGGCACCGACCGCGTCCGGGCGACGGTCGACGACCTCGACGCGATTCACGAGTCCGCCCAGGCGACGGCAAGCGGGATGGAAGACGTCGCCGCGGCGACGGACCAGCAAGCCGAGAGCGTCGAGGTGATCGCGACGACGGTCGAGGACGTCGCAGAGGCGGCCGACCACGTCGCGGGCGAGGCGGAAGCCGTCGCCGCCGCGAGCGAAGAGCAGACGGCGAACGTCAGGGAGGTGGTTCGCTCGGTCACCCGCCTCACCGAGACGGAGTCGTTCGAGGAGGAGCCGCCGTACAAGCAGGTACAACAACTGTAGCCGGCCGTCCCCGTTCTCTCTCCGTCTCGCTGCCGATGGGATCAACTCGGTGGAACCGGTATCGACCCCCATGACGGTACTCGAGTTGACGCGCGAGCTCGTTTCGATCCCGAGTCACGACGACGAGACGGCCGTCGGCGACGCCCTCGAGTCGTGGCTCCGCCGCGAGACGGACGCCGACGTGACCCGCGACGCGGCCGGCAACGTGATCGCCCGGAAGGGCGCAGGCGAGAGCCTGGCGCTCGTTGGCCACCACGACGTGGTCGCGCCGGACGGGATGCAGGTCGCCGACGACGGGTCGTACGTCCTCGAGAAGCGTGATGGCCGGATCTACGGGCGTGGGGCGGCGGACATGAAAGGTGCACTGGCAGCCGCCGCCGTCGCGTTCCGGGACGCCGAGGAGCCGCCCACCTCGAGCGACCGATCCGGCCAGCTCGTCTTCGCGAGTTTCGTCGGCGAGGAGGTCGGCGGCGTCGGTGCCAGACACGCGATCGACGAGGGCTTCGTGCCCGCCTACGCCGTCGTCGGCGAGGGGTCGACGAACTACTCGAGACCGGACGTCACCGACGTCGTCGTCGCCCACAAGGGACGGCGGGGGAGCACGATCACCGCCACCGGGACCGCCGCCCACGCCAGCGAACCCGAGGCGGGCGAGAACGCCATCTACCGGGCGGCTGACGCCGTCGACGCCGTTCGCGATCTCGAGGCACCCGCGGTCGAGGTCGCAGGCGAGCGACTCGAGGGGAGCGTCGTCGTCACCGAGATCGAGGGCGGATCGGCGATGAACGTCGTCCCCGACGGCTGTACCATCACGGTCGACGAGCGGACCGTCCCAGGTGAGCGCGCGCCACTCGAGCGCGTCGAGGCCGAGGGCGTCGAGTGGACCGTCGACCAGGACCTGCCGCCGATGCGGTGTGACGACGAGGCGTTCGCCGAGTTCGTCCTCGAGGCGGCTTCCGCGACCCAGGCCGGCGAGCCACAACTGGTGACGAAACCGCACGCGACCGACGCCGGCTGGCTCTCGGCGGCCGGCACCGAGTGTGTGATCTACGGGCCGTCGGAGCCGGGCGAGGCCCACACGAGCGACGAGAGCGTCTCGATCGACGTCCTCGAGCGCTGTTACCGGACCTATCGAACGATCGCCGAGCGCTGGCTCCAGTCGCGAGCCGGCGGCCGTACTCTCTGACCCGGTTCGCGCTCGTCGCTCTCCGGAACCACGAGGTTGATAGGTCCTCCCGAGGTATTTCGATTCGATGGCGACCGATCAGACTTCGGCGACGGAGTCAGACACCTACGAACAGCTCGAACGACGGGTCGAACGCATCTCCAACGTCGGCAACGCCGCCGGCGTCCTGCGGTGGGACCAGGAGGTCGTGATGCCCGACGAGGGGACGCCCGCACGCGCGAAACAGCTCTCGACGCTCTCGTCGATCAGTCACGAACTGCTAACGGCCGACGAGACCGGCGAGTTGCTCGAGGACCTCGAGGCTGCCGACGTCGACGACGAACGGGCGGCCGTCGTCCGTGAGGTTCGCCGGCAGTACGACCGGGAGACGAGCGTCCCGCAGGAGCTCGTCGAGGAACTCTCGGAGACGACCGCGAACGCCCACCCCGTGTGGAAGCAGGCGCGGGAGGAAGACGACTTCGAGGCGTTCGCGCCGACGCTCGAGAAGCTGGTCGAACTCAAACGCGAGTACGCCGAGTACGTCGACCCCGACGAGGACCCCTACGCCGTGCTCTTCGCCGAGTACGAGCCGTACCTCGACCTCGAGACGGCAGAACGGGTCCTCGAGCGACTGCGCGACGAACTCGTGGCGCTGATCGAGGCGATCTCGGAGAGCGACGCCGACCTCGAGACCGACGCCTTCGCCGGCGAGTTCGACGCCGATACGCAGGAGGAACTCTGCCGTGACGCCCTCGACGCGCTGGGGTACGACTGGGACCGCGGCCGACTGGACACCGCCCCACACCCGTTCTCCACGGGAACGCAGTTCGACGCCCGCGTCACGACTCGATTCGACGAGTCGGATCTGCTGGGCTCGATCACCTCGACGATCCACGAGTTCGGCCACGCGAACTACACGCTCGGCCTGCCCGACGAACACTACGGGACGCCGCTGGGAGAGGCCCGCGACCTCACGGTCCACGAGTCACAGTCGCGTCTCTGGGAGAACCACGTCGGCCGCACGAAGGCGTTCTGGGAGTACTTCCTCCCCGTCGCCCGCGAGCGGTTCCCCGCCCTCGAGGACGTCACGCCCGAGGAGGCCTACGAGGCCGCAAATCAGGTCTACGACGACAACCTCATTCGCGTCGAGGCGGACGAACTGACCTACCACCTCCACATCGTGATCCGCTTCGAGATCGAACGCGACCTGATCGCGGGCGACCTCGCGGTCGAAGACGTTCCCGAGGCGTGGAACGACAAGTACGAGGAGTATCTGGGCGTGCGCCCCGAGACGGACGCCGAGGGCTGTCTGCAGGACATCCACTGGTCGCACGGAAGCTTCGGCTACTTCCCGACGTACTCGCTTGGCTCCGTCCTCGCCGCCCAGCTGTACGCCGCCGCCGAGGACGAACTCGGCGAGATCGACGACGACGTTCGCGAGGGCGAGGTCGACCAACTCAACGCCTGGCTCCGCGAGAACGTCCACACACACGGCAAACGGTACACGACGCCCGACCTGGTCGAGGAGGCCACCGGCGAGGAGTACACCGCCGACTACTTCCTCGAGTATGCGAAGTCGAAGTACGGCGAACTGTACGACCTCGAGGAGTACTGACCGTCGTCGACGCGACTCGAGGCGATCAGGACCTGGTGCGCCGGAAGCGAACTTCGAGCACGCCGTTGTGAAACACGACCCTGGTCGCCTCGGACGACCACCGCGGAACACCGACGCGGCCGATCACGACGTCGTCCTCGGTGATCACGAGTTCGCTCGTTCGCGGATCGATACCGGCGGACAGGTCGTCCTCGCTCGCACCCGGAAGGTCGGCGACGACGACGAACTCGTCGTCGGCGAGTCGGGTGTCGATCAGGTACTCCCCGGACGTCGACTCGCGACGGTTCTCGATGCGCTCGCGTCGCGGGTTTCGCACCGTCTCGTCGGCGGTCGTCCGGCCGAGGGCCTCGTCCGACGTACTGCTCACATTCACCTCGATCAGACTATCGAGCAGATTCGACAGCGGCCACAATCCCACGGTCAGTCGGAACCCACGCTGTCGCTCGTCGGTCGCTTCAGTCTCTCGCTCGCTCTCGTCTTCTCCACTCACGGTGTTCACCTCGGGCGTTCGGTCGTCGACCCGAATCTGTGACAACTGGTAGCACTCGAGCACAGATAAAGAGGTGGGCCGACGACGGGCCGAAACACCGAACCCCTTCGAAGTCGATGGCACGCGCATGGCATCCAAGAGCCGACTCGACGGAGCGACGACGATCGTCACCGGTGCGAGTTCGGGTATCGGCGCGGCGACCTGCCGTGCGCTCGCTGCCGAAGGTGCGAACGTGGTCCTCGCAGCACGCAGCGAGGATCGACTCGAGGAGTTCGCGGCCGAACTCGAGTCCGAGCACGGCGTCGAGACGCTCGTCGTGCCGACCGACGTTCGCGAGGCGGAGCAAGTCGACGCCCTCGTCGCCGAGACGGTCGACGTCTTCGGCGGACTCGACGTGCTGGTGAACAACGCGGGGCTCGCTCGCGGGAGCGACGTCGAGGAACTCTCGACCGACGACTACCGGACGATGCAGGATACCAACGTCGACGGCGTCTTCTACGCGACGCGGGCGGCGATTCCCCACGTTCGCGAACGCGGGGGGCACCTGATCTTCGTCGGGAGCTTCGCGGGCCAGTATCCCCGGCCGTTTAATCCCGTCTACGCCGCCACGAAGTGGTGGGTCCGCGGGTTCGCAAAGAGCGTGGCGGCACAGGTCGGTGAGGACGACGTCGGCGTGACCGTGGTGAACCCCTCGGAGGTGCGCTCGGAGTTCGGCAGTTACGACGGCGATCCGTTCGCCGAGCGCTTCGAGGAGGGAGAGGTGACCGAACCCGAGGAGGTCGCCGAGGCGATCGCCTTCGCGGCGACGCGCGACCACTCTTCGGTCAGCGAACTCGACCTCTACCGTCGGGACAAGCTCAGCGGGTTCTGACTGCTGTCTCCTGGCCGAATTCGGCGGCGTCGGTGCGACTGCACCGTCGCTCGACACTTAAAACGAGGGTTGATGTGCCGGGCGTAGACTCTCGTCTCGAGCGCACCTCTTCTCGAATCCAATGCGAATTTCGATACCCGGAGTTCCCGGCATCTACTACGACACGGACGCCAGATCGACCGTGCTGACGGCCGCGCTGACGGCTGCGGGCAGACGCGCGCCGAAACCACACGGGTACGCCGTCCAGGTGCTGCCGTACCTGTGGTCGTTCGACGTCGATCTGCGGGAGGTTCCGTCCGATCACCCACTGCAGTACCTCCACCCGGAGGGCGCACGGAGCATCGACCAGCTCACGCGCGACCAGCTTCGGGCGGACGTCGGTCCCGAACTCGACCGCGTCCTCCGGCTCGTCTGGGCGGTCAACGAGGAGACCGAGACGGCACTCGAGCGGCTGGTGGGGATCCGCGAGTCCGAGGAGGGAGTCATCATCGAGATCGAAGACGAGGTGCTCGAGGGTGAGGAACTCGACGCCGAGTCGGGCGCGGTCGGACCCGCCGAACTCGGGGCGGACGACGACTCCGAGACGCCGGAGTGAGAACGAACACCGACGCGACTCCTTTTGACGATCCGGCCCCTACGTCGAGTATGCGAATCGTCACGACCCTTCCGTCGGCCACCGAGATCGTCTGCGCGCTCGGATTCGAGCCGGTCGGCGTCTCCCACGAGTGTGACTACCCGCCCGAGGTCGACTCGATCCCCGCGGTCACGCGCTCGCGGATCGACGCCGACGCCTCGAGTGGCGAGATCGACCGGCAGGTGCTCGAGGTCGCCGACGAGGGGGTCTACGACGTCGACGTCGAGACCCTCGCGGAACTCGACCCGGACCTGATCGTCACCCAGGGGATGTGTGACGTCTGTGCGGTCGACGAGGCGGTCGTCGAGCGCGCGGTCGACGAAATCGACGCCGATCCCGAGGTCGTGACGACGGATCCGCACACGGTAGCGGACGTCCTGGGCGACGTCGAGCGGATCGGTAGGGCGGCGGGACGCGAACGCTGTGCGAAAGACGTCGTCTCGAACCTCAGAACGCGGATCCAGGCGGTTCGCGAGCGGACCGAACGCGTCGACGACCGGCCACGGACCGTGATCTTCGACTGGACGGATCCCGTGATGGTCGCCGGCCACTGGATTCCCGAACTCGTCGCGGCGGCCGGCGGCGAGTACGGCATGGCAGATCCCGCCGACCGGTCGACGCCCCGCGAGTGGGCGGACGTCCTCGAGTACGACCCCGAGGTGGTGATCGTCGCCCCCTGCGGGTTCGACCTCGAGCAGACCGCGGCGAACCTCGCGGACCTCACCGATCGCGAGGGGTGGGCCGACCTCACCGCGGTCCGTGAGGGGAGAGCGTGGGCGATGGACGGCCACCACTACGTGAACCGTCCCGGCCCCCGGATCGTCGACACTCTCGAGTCGCTCGCGCCGATCGTCCACCCCGAGCGCTTCGACGCACCGGAAGCGGACGTCGCCGTCCCGCTCGCGGACCTCGAGGGACGGGTAGAGGTGTGATCGTCCTTCCCGAGTCGATCCGCGAGGCGATCGTCGAGGACGCTCGCGAGGGGACGCCACGGGAGATCTGTGGCGTCCTCGGCGGCGCGTTCGGCGAGCAGCGAAGCCGCGTCGACTCGCGGTACCCGGCGACGAACGCGGCCGAAACCCCGCGGACGCGGTACCTGATCGACCCGGAAGAACAACTCGAGATCTTCGAGCGACTCGAGGATCGCGGCGAGGAGATCGTCGGTTTCTACCACTCCCACCCGAACGGTCCGGCAGGGCCCAGCGCGACCGACGCCGAGGCGGCGGCGTGGCCAGATCGATCGTACCTGATCGTCTCGCTGGTGCCGACGCTCGAGGTCGGTTCGTGGCGCTGGCGTGGGGACGGCGCGTTCGACCGGGAACGCGTCGCGTACCGCTGACCCCGCGATCCGAATCTCACCAATTCACAGGAACAGCTCTATTAATGAATATACGTGTGGTTTATCATATGTATAGGGGACAAAACACGTCAAAATTGGGTGCAAGCAGGAAGATTTTTATCTAGTGGGTCGGTAGCCGAACACGATGACCGACCGCGAGCCAGCGGAGTCTATCCGCGAGAGCGTCGAACGATCTCGACACGGTGCGCCCGCCGCCGGTGCGGTCGTCCGCGACCGTTTCGAGACCGACGAGGTGTTCCAGCGGATCCTCGCCGCCGCAGACGAAGAGATCGACACCGGCGTCCGCGAGCTGTTCTTCAGCGGGCTCGCGGCCGGGTTCGCGATCACGATCACGTACCTCCTGTACGCGTCGCTGACCGCAAGCACCGACGCCCATCCGATTCTGAGCGCGATCCTCTACCCGCTGGGGTTCGTCTACATCATTCTCGGCGGCTACCAGCTGTACACCGAGAACACGCTCCCACCGGTGGCGCTCGTCCTCGAGCGGCTGGCGAGTCTGCCGGCGCTGCTTCGCATCTGGGCGATCGTTCTGGTCGGCAACTTCGCTGGCGGGACGCTGGGTGCGCTCGTCCTCGCCACGACTGGCGTGTTCGACCCGGCGGCGGCGACGGCCGCCACCGAGATCGCGACGAAAGGCGTCGAGACGCCGTTCTGGGACCTCTTCTTCAAGGCGAGCTTCGCCGGCCTGATCGTCGCCGGCGTCGTCTGGGTCGACTTCGCCTCCAGGGATACGATCTCGCGACTCCTGCTGGTGTACGTCGCCTTCCTCGCGATCCCCTTCGGCAACCTGTTTCACGTCGTCGTCTCCTTTACCGAGTTGATGTACCTCGTCTTCAGCGGGCAGCCGGTGCTCGTGACCGGGCTGGTCGGGTTCGTCCTGCCCGTGTTGCTCGGCAACACCCTCGGTGGCGTCTTGCTCGTGACGGTCGTCAACTACTTCCAGACGACCGAACGACGACTCGAGGTCGCCCGCAAGGGCGGTCTCGAGCGGCAACTGACCTACCGCGAGTGGGTGTTCGGCGGCTACGCCGGCCGGTCGTACGTCCCGGTGATCGCGACCGACGAGGCCGACCTCCCCGACGAGCCGGAGTTCTCGAACGACGACTGATAACGACTGTCGTGATACGGTCTGCTGTCCCTCGTTTCCGCAGCGACCGCCCGACGGGACGCGGTCGCTGCGGGACGGACGGACAGCGGTCCGTATGAGTCGTTCCGGCGGTCACCGACATCGTTCGAGACGCGACGATCACCTGACGACCGTCACTGGACAGTTCGCTCGCCGGACGATCGTCTCGGCGACGCTGCCGAGCAACAGTCGCGTCGCGCCGGTCCGTCCCCGGCTTCCGACGACGATCGCGTCGACGTCGTGGTCGTCGGCGTACGCGATGACGGCCTTCGCCGGGTGGCCGTTTGTCGTGTCCGTCTCGACGCTGCGACCGTATTCGTCTGCGATCTTCTGTGCCTCGTCGAAGACGTCGTCGGCGCGCTCGAGGGCGAGGTCGTACGGATCTGTTCCAGTGTCGAGTGGAAACTCGACCACTTCGGGGACGTGGACCACCTGGATCGTCGCGCCGGGGAACGTCTCGAGGGCGTACTCGAGTGCGTGGTGCGATTGCGACGAGCCGTCCATGGCGACGAGTATGCGTTCCATCCCCGGTCCTTACGGCAGAGCAGGTAAAAACGGTATCAGTCTGCGGCGATCGAACAGACGCCCTCGTACTCGACGTCGTGGACCGACTCGATCGCGGGGTCGTCACCACAGACCGGACAGCCGGGATTCTTCCGGACTTCGACGGTCTCGAAGGTCATCCCCATCGCGTCGTACATCAGCAGTCGTCCCTCGAGCAACTCGCCCGTGCCGATCAGGTACTTGACGACCTCGGTCGCCTGGACGCAGCCGACGGTGCCGGGCAGGACGCCGAGCACGCCCGTCGTGGCGCAGTCCGGAACGGTGCCGGGTTCGGGCGCTTCGGGGAAGATACACCGGTAACAGGGCCCGTCGCCGTCGTTAGTGAACGTCGTGACCTGCCCCTCGAAGCGGTAGATGGCGCCGTGAGAGAGCGGGATGCCCGAGAGCGTACAGTAGTCGTTCAGCAGGTACCGCGTCGCGAAGTTGTCGCTGGCGTCTACGACGACGTCGTAGCCCTCGAGCAGGCCGGCGACGTTGTCGGCGGTCAGGCGCGTCTCGTGGGTTCGAACGTCGACGTCGGGGTTCAGTTTGCGGACGTAGTCGGCGGCGCTGTCGACTTTCGGCCGGCCGACGTCGTCGTCGCCGTGGACGATCTGGCGCTGGAGGTTCGAGCGTTCGACGTCGTCGTCGTCGACGATCCCCAGCCGTCCGACGCCCGCAGCGGCGAGATACTGGATGGCCGGCGAGCCCAGACCGCCCGCGCCGACGACCACGACCGATCCGTCGAGCAGTCGCTTTTGCCCTTCGGGGCCGACCTCGTCCATGATGACGTGTCTCGAGTAGCGATCGAGCTGGGTCGCGTCGAGGCGCAGGTCGCTCATAGACGACCCTTGGCGAGAGAACGAGAAAAGTTCGAGGGTCACTTTGTGCGTCGACTGTTCGAGCAGGTAGTGATTCGGCGTACTTGTCATGTGGTAACGAGTGCCACGACCCGACGATTTATTAGCTTGGTGTGCCATACCATCACTATGGCATCCGCACCCAACGGTGCCGACGACGACGTGTTCGACCAGTTTCTGACCGACCGCGGTCACAGCGTCGAACGAGTAGGGTGGGAGAAAGACTACAACAAAAAGCAATGTCCAGAGTGTGGCGGTCTTCACGACCTCTCCGCGACATCGTGTACCGTCTGTGGGTGGGACCCTCGAGAATAGCGCCTTCGTACCGCCGAGCTCGAGCGCCGTTCGCTCGAATCGATCCGTTTTTTGCCGCTGCCGCGTCGAACAGCGACGCCATCGCCAATTCCGGAGGTATTTTCCTCTTTGAACCGTCGATACAATTATTACGTATTGTTTCCGTACAGGAACATGGAGAGACGAAATGCCGGAATGCCAAAACTGCGGTTCATTCGTCACTGACGCGTACGCTCGTGTGTTCACCCCGCCCGGGGTCGAGAATCCCCGCGTCTGTCCAGAATGTGAAGACAAGATCCGTGACGGCGCGGAGATTCGCACCGCCCGCTCACCCCGAAGCAGTTGATCGATCGAACGCGTCGACTCGCCGTCGATCGTCGGTCTCGATTTTCTCGCATGAAACCCACGTGACTTATAGGTGTCGCGGCCCAGTATGGGTATAATGAGTACCACGGAGACGCAGGTGACCCGGTTGTTCGGCGGCCCGGGAAGCGGGAAGACGACAGCACTCCTCGACCACGTCGAGGAGATCCTCGACCAGGAGGGCGTCACCTTCCGGGACATCCTCGTCGTCTCGTACACGCGAGCGGCAGCACAGGAGGTTCGCGAACGCCTCGCCGAACGGCTCGACGAGAGTCCGCGTGCACTACAGGGAAACGTCTGTACGATGCACGCGAAAGCCTACGACCTGCTCGACCTCTCTCGGGGCGACGTCATCGGCGAGAAGGACAAAGAGGAGTTCTGCGAGGAGTACGGACTCGAATACGAAGACGAATACAGCGGTGCCGGCCGCCGGACGGCGCGATCGACGACGATCGGTAACAAGATCATCGCGACGAGTCAGTGGCTCCAGCGTACCCGCCGGGACGTCGCCGACTGGTACGACGTCCCCTTCCAGTGGGACGTCGAGGAGGTCCGCCTCCCGCCGGAGATCGACCCGAACGCCCAGGAGGGTAACAAGTACACGCCTACCTGGCCCTCCGACGACGACCGCATCGACGTCCCCGAGGCGATCCGCGCCTGGCGCTCCTACAAGGGCCGGGAGGGCAAGATCGGCTTCGCGGACATGTTAGAGCGGGTGAGACAGCGCTCGCTGGTCCCCAACGTCGACTACCTCGTGATCGACGAGTTTCAGGACATCACGACCCTGCAGTACGACGTCTACCAGGAGTGGAAACCGCACGTGAAACGCGTCCTGATCGCCGGCGACGACGACCAGGTCGTCTACTCCTGGCAGGGCGCCGATCCCGCGCTCTTGCTCGAGGAGGACGTCGACGAGGACGTCATTCTCCCAAACTCCTACCGACTGCCGTCGAACGTCCTCAACGCGGTCAACCAGGAGATCCGCCACATCGACCAGCGCCAGGACAAAGACCTCGAACCGCGCAAGGATGGCGGCTCGGTCGAGGCCCACCAGAACCGGTCGATGCTCGACCTCGTCCGGATGGTCCGGCGCACGCTCGTCGAGGACGACGGCACAATCATGCTCCTGTTCCGGGCACGCTACCAGATGTTCCAGTTCGTCGACGAGTTCATCACCGAGGGCGTCCCCTTCACCGCGCTGACCGACCAGCGGATGTGGACCGACCGGCTCACCCAGTACGTCCGCGCCGTCGAGGCCGTCGAGGCCGGCGAGGACGTCGACGGACTGCAGGCCCGCCGCCTCGCGGACATGCTCATGGACTCCGCGTTCGGCACTAACGACCGTGACGACCTGTTCGACGTGATCGACGACCTCCAGGAGAAAGCGGACGTCGACGACCTCCAGGAACTGACGGTCCCACTCGAGGTCGTCGAAGAACACGTCCCCTTCATGCCCGGTCCAGCTTCGGCGGCCGACATGGTCCGGAAGGTGACGAACTTCCAGAAAAAGAGTATCCAGGCGTACTTCGCCATCGGCGAGTATCACATGATGGATCCCGACCGCGTCCGCGTCGGCACCATCCACTCGGCGAAGGGCCGCGAGGCCGACCACGTCTTCGTGGCGACCGACCTCACCGAGAAGGTCGTCGAACAGATGGTCGCGACCGTCGACGACCCCACGGACGTCGAGGGCTGTGAGGAGTTCACCAAGACGACCTCGCCCGTGCCGGTGCTCACCGACAACGAGCGGCGCGTCTTCTACGTCGGCATGTCGCGCGCTCGAGAGCGACTCGTCCTCCTCGAAAACCTCGTCGACGGTGCGCCCACGCTCCCGATCGACGTCCTGCTCAACAATCGCCTGACCGGTGCCGGCGTCGAGGAACTGATCGCACAGGCCGAACGACCGGTCGAGGCCGAAGCCGAAGCTGAAGCCGAAGCGCCGTGACCGACCGTCGGCGACACCTGCAGGCGACCCTCCGGGCGGAACTCGAGGCCCGCGAGGCCGACGCGTTCGCCCACGTCGCCACGGACCGCGATCCCACGCTGCGGTACTGCCGTGTCGACGCGAGCGACCCCGTCGCGGTCGCGTTCGACGGTGCGGAGTGGCTCGCGTGTCGTCGGTCCGACTCGAGTGACCACCCCGCCGAACGGCTCGCCGCCCGATTACGTGAGCGCGGCCTCGACGGATCGATCCTGACGCCACAGACCGTCCCCCACGACGCGGCGCTGTACATAGAACGCGCCGGGTTCTCGCTCGCCTCGACCGATGCCGTAGACCACGCACGCGCCGAGAAGACGCCGGGCGAACGCGAGCGAATCGAGCGCGCACAGGCGGCAGCCGGCGCGGGCCTTCGACGGGCGGCGTCGGTGCTCGCCGACGCGACCGTCGTCGACGGCTCGCTCGCAGTCGACGGCGACCCGTTGACGCCGGATCGACTGCGCCGACTGGCAGACGAGGCGGTCGTCGCCGCCGGCGGCTTCCCCGCCGGGAACACCGCTGTTTCGGCTGGAACCGACCCCGACGTGGCGCTGCCCGCGGGCGAACCGATCGTCGTCGAGCTGGCACCGCAGGAGACCGACGGCTACCACGGGGGCCTCGTCCGGACGTTCGTCGTCGACGGCGACGGCGGATGGGAGCGACGGGCTCACGTCGCCGTCACCCGCGCCCTGGCGTCCGCCCGTGCGCTGCTCACCGCCGACGAACCGCCGACCAGCGCCGTCGAGGCCGACCTCGAGGCCGAGGTCGTTGCCTTCGGTTTCGAGGAGGGAATCGAGACGGCAGTCTACAGCGTCGGTCTCGAGCGTCGCGAGCGGCCTGCCGACGGCGACGCCGTGGAGACGGGCCACGTGGTCCGACTCGAGGCCGCGGTCACCGGGACCGACGGCGACACCGTTCGCGTCGCCGACCTGCTTTTCTCCAGGTCGGAGACGGCGGAGTGGCTCGAGAAGCCGTCTCGCTCGCTCGATCCCGCCGCGTTCGAATCGTAGTCGTCGACGGTTTCGGCGGGTTCACACCTCCGTCTCCAGCAGTTCTCTGATGTTCTCGTCGATGGCCTCTTTGTCCTCCTCGAATATCCCGAACATCGTGAAGTGACCCCAGAGGCTGGGAATCGGCCGGAGTTCGCTGTCCGGGATCATCTCCTGTTCGTACTCGCAGTCCTGAACCGGGAAGAACATGTCCTCCTCGAACGGCATCACGAACGTCTTCGCCTCGATTCTCGAGAGCGCGGCCTCGAGGTCGCCGTCCGTGTTTCTGCTCACGTCCCCGTGTTGCCACTTCGTCGCCATCGTCAGCAGGTTGTTCGGATCCATCGGGAGGAACCAGTCTTCCCAGAAGTTCGCCATGAAGTCCTCGATGGAATTGAATCCCGCACGCTCCCACGCCCGCTCGGTGTAGTGATAGAAGTCGGTACAGAGGCCCATCACCGACCAGATCAGTGCATGTCGCTTGAGTCCGGTGATGACCGCGTGGGGTTCAGTATAGAAGCCATCGTTCCAGGCTGGATCGGACGTGATCATCTCCTTGTGGGCCTCGATAAAGAGCTGGTCGTGGGGCGTGACCTTGGCCGTTCCCGCGATCGGCGCGGCTCGTTTGACCATCTCCGGGTAGCGAACCGCCCACTCGTAGGTCTGCTGGGCGCCCATCGACCATCCCAGAACCAGCTGCACCTCGTCGATCCCGAACTCCTCGGTGACCAACCGGTGTTGTGCCCGGATGTCGTCTTCGATCATGACCTCCGGGAAATTCCCCATTCCACCCTCGTGTGGCGGGGTGTTGTGCGGCGACGTCGACAGACCGTTGCCGAGTTGGTTCGGGAGAATGATGAAGTACTCGTTCGGATCGAGTGCCATGTCCTCGCCCACGTACATCTCCATGTCGCGGTGGGTCCCCGAGTACATGTGCGGGAAGACCACCGCGTTGTCTTTCTCGTCGTTCAACTCTCCGCGCGTCTTGTAGGCGAGCTTGCAGTCTTCGAGCGTTCGGCCCTCGGCCAACTCGAAGTCACCGAGATCGAACAGGTCGAACTCCCCCTGTTCGTCCTGCGTGTAGTATTCGTTCTCCAGATACCGCTCTTCGAGCGTCATAGCGGGATAAATCGTGGCCGGCCCCCAAAGATTTATCTTAACAAATTGTTATATTTTTCTGTTCGTCTCTGTCGGAGAGGATAGTAACTGTCGGCTCAGCTATCGTCCGACTCCGAGTCCGGTTCTTTCACGACCGCGCCGACGACGCGTTTCGCGAGGAGTCCGGGGAGGTCCGTCGGCAACGTCAGGTACCGCTCGAGGACGACGAGTCCGACGGCGAGGCCGACGAGCGTCGCGCCGACGACCGTATTTCCGCGGGCGACTAGCTCGAGGCCGGCGAGTGCTGCGGGAACCGCGAGGATCAGCGTGCCCGCGAACGTGATCGTATCGATGATCCCAGCCATTACCTCGAGTAGCGCGGCGACTCCCAAAAGCGCGCCGACCCGGAACGGCTTTCACTCGCCGCCTGCCACCCTCGAGTATGTTCACGGGGATCGTCGAGGAGACCGGCGAGATCGTCGCTCGAGAGCGCACCGAAGACGGCCTGCGGCTCCGGATCGCCGCCGACGAGGTGGCGACGGGGCTCGAGTGCGGTCAGAGCATCAGCGTCAGCGGGGCGTGTCTCACGGTCGAACGGTTCGAGGACGGGTCGTGGTTCGAGGTGTTTCTCGCCGAGGAGACCGTCTCCCGGACCTACCTCGGCGACCTCACAGAGGGCGACGTGGTCAACCTCGAGCGGGCGATGCCGGCCGACGGCCGGTTCGACGGCCACGTCGTGCAGGGGCACGTCGACGCGGTCGCGACGGTCCGTTCGATCGAATCGGTGGGCGAAGACTGGTTCTTCGAGTTCCAGCTCCCCGAGGGGTACGACCGCTACGTCGTCGAGAAGGGCTCGATCACGCTCGACGGGATCAGCCTGACGGTGGCGGCCCTCGAGGACGACCGCGTGACGGTCGCGATCATCCCGACGACCTACGAACTGACGACGCTCTCGGAAAAGGAGCCGGGCGATCCGGTCCACCTCGAGGTGGACGTGCTGGCGAAGTACGTCGAGCGACTGCTCGAGGGGTACGTCGAGTAGCGACACTCTGCTCGAGCACCCTGTCGTGTAACTGCGGCACAATTTTCAAGCCGTTCGCCGTCCCTTCTCCGAGGGATGGGGAAATGCAACGAACGGGACGTCGAGTGGAACGAGTACGACCACGGAACGAGTGCGTTCCGTCGCAAGGAACTCTCGAACGCGGTCGACGCCGAACAGCTCGGCTGTAGTCTGTACGAACTCGAGGCTGGCAAGCGGTCGTGGCCGTACCACTACCACACGGCCAACGAGGAGGCGATCTTCGTCCTGGAGGGGGAGGGAACGATCCGGCTCGAAGACGGCGAGGCGTCGCTCGAGGCCGGCGACTACGTCTCCCTGCCGGCCGACGAGACCGGCGGCCACCAGGTCGTCAACGACGGCGACGACCCGCTGCGGTACCTCGCGGTGTCGACCATGAACGAACCGGACGTGACCATCTACCCGGAGATGGAGAAGCTCGGCGTCTTCGTCGGATCACCACCGGGCGGACGCGACGAACGCTCGTTCCACGGCTACTACCCGATCGACGGGGACGTCGGCTACTGGGAGGATGCGTAGCCGACTCCTGGCCGTGACCGCTCCGATCGCAGCTTGCCCCGGGACGAACGCCCGCTACCGCTGTGGCGGCTCGAACTCTGTCAACTCGGACGAGAGGTCGTCGTTGCCGTCCGCGCCGCTGGCGCGGTAGAGGCGGCGGTACCGGGCGATCTTTCGGTAGAGGTAGTAGCCGATGGCGAGGTCGTAGACGACGACGTAGCCGACGAACGCGACCTCGGAACTGATCGGGTAGAGGCTCGCGATGGCGTTGGGGACGACCCCGACGGTCGTGTTGTAGGTCGCGTGGACGAACGAGGCGACGAGCAGGCCCTTCACGACGAGCGGGCCGGCGTACTGAGGGTTGAACTTTGCGAGACCGAGGTAGTAGCCGGCAATGGCCGAGTAGATGACGTGGCCGGGCCCGACGAGCGCCCGGAGGGTCGCGATGCCGCTCGCGGCGGTGAACAGCCCCGCTTCGGGACTGACGTCGGCCACGTACCCCGCGATGTAGACGGCGTTCTCGATGGCCGCGAAGCCGAGGCCGGCGACGGCACCGTACACCGCGCCGTCGATGACGGCGTCGAAACTGTCGCTCCGGTAGGCGAGGACCCGGACGGCGAGTAACTTCACCGTCTCCTCGACGGGGCCGACGATCAGGTAGAAAAAGAGGACGCTCCCGACGACCGGGATCGGCTGGACGAACGAGCCCCCGACCGCGTTGACCACCGCACCGAACGTCGCGAACAGCACCGCGAGGACGAACGTGGCGACCAGCAGGGAGAGCGGTTCGCTCGTCGTGATGTCCGCGTACCAGATGTAGGCTGCGAGCGCGAGCGCCGGGACAGTCGACAGGCCGAAGAAGACGCTGATGAGAGGCTCTTCGGCGACGACGACGGCGGGCGTCGCGAGCAACGAGACGGTAATCAACGCGGCGGTCACTATGACGATCGTCCGGAGCCCGTACGTGAGGCCCCTGTAGAGGACAGCGGCGACCACGTCGACCGCCGATCGCGGCTCCCACGTCGAGACGTCGTAGAGGTCAGTCGACTCGTCGGCCGCTCGATCGACCGGATCTCGCCTGGTACCCATAGTTTCCGATATGTTCTCCGTCAAGTAATACGTTAACCGAGAGCGTTCGTCCCCCACGACGACTCGGAATCCACAAAGGCGTTCCACGCCAAGCCGTCGACATGCACGCCAATCGTTCGTCGCTCGAGGTGACGCCGCGATGACGACCGTTCGCGTCCGTGGCATCTACGCGACGGCGGTGACCCAGTTGATCGACGAGAACGGTCTCGAGGTCGTCCAGGCCTCGGAACCGATCCAGGAGCGGTTCGACGCCGACTTCTCGGTCGCCCCCGCGGACGTCGCGATCGAGACGACCCGCGACCGGCAAGGCGTCGCCGTCTCCGGCGCGCCCGAGGCGGTCGATACAGTCGCGACGGAACTCGAGTCGGTCGCCATCGACACCTTCCTGTGGGACGACGACGCACCGCGGGGAGCCGTCTTCGACGCCGAGGTCGTCGAGACGACCGGCCGCGGAGCCGTCGTCGACCTCGGCGACGGACTTCGAGGCTACCTGAAGTACGACGACGTCGACGGCTACGTCGATCAGGGCGACCGCTACCGGGTCCAGGTCCAGGAGCCGACGCCGCCGTGGGACGACGACCGTCCGCTCGTTACTCCGACGCTCGAGGTCCAGGCCGGACTGCTCACCCTCTCGAAAGGCCGGTCGGGCGTCTCGGCGGCGGTCGACGGCGAGCGCGGAACCGAACTCGTCGGGATGACCGACCTGCTCTCGGTGGACGCCCCGCAGGGGTGGGGACTGCGCTGGCGTCACGCCGCGACCGACGCCGACCTCGAGGCGATGACGAACGCACTCGAGCAGGTCGCCGATCGGGCGCGCGACCTCGAGGACGCGCTCGCAGACGCGCCCGACGAAGCCGGCGAACCGCGCCGACTCGTCGCGCCCGAGGCGACGGCCTGGCTCTGGTTCGGCCGCGAGTCGCGGTTCGCGCTGGACGACGCTCGCCGGACCGTCGAGACGACGATGCCGGGCCACCACCGCACCAAGGCTGCAGACCGGGCGGCGAGTGCGGCAGTCGACTTCGCCGAGGCGGTCTGTGGCGATCGCTGGTCGCCGGGTGACGACGACGCGATGGCCGACGACGACCGCGAGGCGTTCCCGTTCGCGACCGTCGCCCGGCAGTTCGGGCCACTCAAGGGCGACCGACTCGCGCTCGGACACGGCAAACCCGACGGCAGACTGCTCACACTCGGCACCGGCGACGTGACGGCGTGGGAGCCAGACGGTACGGTCACGCTCGAACGCAGGATGCGCGGCGGCGGAACGTACGACGCGCTCGACGTTCCGAAAGAAGAGGGCGACGTCGCGGTGACGAAACTGCGCGAGGGTCGCTGGTGGTACCCGACGACCTACCGTGACGCGGACGGGAACGCGAAGGGGACGTACGTCAACGTCTGTACGCCCCTCGAACTGTTCCCCGACTGCGCCCGGTACGTCGACCTCCACGTGGACGTGATCCGGCGGTCCGACGGAACGGTCGCGGTCGTCGACGAGGACGAGCTCGCCGCGGCCGTCTCGAAGGGGCACGTCTCCGAAGCGGTAGCCGAAAAGGCTCGAGGGGTCGCGACGGCCGTCGAACGGGCGCTGTCGAAGTGAGACAGTGGCGTCTCCCGCTCTATCACCTCGTCACACGGTCCAGTGAGGCGGTCTGGCAAAGCGAACGCACAACCGAATGCCTATCAATGCTGCCAGGTAAGGAGTGTGTATGACCAAGCGGTACGTCTCGCTCCCTGACGAGGCCGAGGCTGGTATGCGCGAGTTCATCGAGGAGGTCGATCAGCGACTCGCAAGCGACGAGGACACCTGCGACGTCGTCGAGGACGTTTTGATCGACCTTTCGGGGGACCGAGACGCCTACGAACGGTGGAAAGCCGGCGAAGCAGTCTCGCCCGCCGAGCGCATTCGGTTACAGAGTTACGACCCCTGTAACACCACGCTCGAGAGCGAGTACTACGCCGAGAAAGACGAAGACGCGTTCCGGGAGTCGAAACACCTCCAGTGGCTCTGGCGACAGTTCGACAGCCTCCCGATCGCGGACAACGTCGAGTTTGCCCTCCGGTTTCGCCGGATGCTCGCGGACCACCTCTTCGAGGAGTGTGGGGACAACTGTCGGTTCTTCAAGGGAATAACGTTCACCTACGGACACAACATCACCGTCGGCGACAACACGGTGATCCACGACGACGTCCATCTCGACGATCGCGGCCGATTGACGATCGGCGACCGCGTCTCGGTCTCGGATGGCGTCCATCTCTATAGCCACGATCACGACGTCGTCGACCAGACGACCGTCCGTAACTACCACACCATCGTCGAAGACGACGTTCGACTCACCTACGACGCAATGGTTCGTGCCGGTTGCAAAGTCGGCGAAAACGCCATCATCGGCGCGCGCGGCATCGTCCAGCACGACGTTCCCGCCCACCACATCGCCGTCGGTATGCCCGCAAAGAGCGTCAGAATCAAACCCGGCTGGGAAGACGTGGCGGTCCCAATAGAGGAGGCCGGCGTCAACCGACAGGAAGACCGCCGGATCGAGTACGACCTCCCCGACGACCTCGAGCAGTTCGACGAGTTCGGACGCGACCTCGAGCCCCCGAAGTAACCGCCTGCCCGCGAACGACCGCGGAGTGATCGCTCTCGTCTCTTTCTTCGCAGGAAGACGGTCATCGCCAGCAACTGCCCGCGGAATAGCCAAGTGGGTAGAGAACGTATGGCACACCGATGGAGCTCTGGGGCTGGCTCGTCGGGTACGTGATCCTGTTCGCCCTCCTCCACTTGCTACTGTACTACTTCTACGCCCGCGACGAGAGCGACGAGCAGTCGCTTTCGCCCTCGTTCGCCGACGGCAACCGCGCGGGCGCACGGTACTCCTCGAGTCCCGACGGCTATCCTGGCTCGAGCGACGAGGTCGACAGCGACCCGGAGTTCGACGGTGAGACCATCCGCTGTCCTCACTGTGGCGTCAGAAACGAGGCCGACCAGACGTTCACCTACTGCTGGAACTGCATCTCGACGCTTCGGCAGTAATCCATCTCGGCTCGTGGCTGGTCCGTCTCGACCGTCACTCGACCGACTGTCGTTACGTCGAGTCCGACAGTGCCGCCTCGAGCGCCTCGAGGTGATCGATGCCGACCACGGCGACGACGTCTCCGTCTTTGCGGGCCGACTCGAGCCGGTCGATCATACACGCTTCGCGGGTCTCGTCGCGGTAGGCCAGCGAGCTTCCGCTCGTGCTCCCCAGCAGCGCCTGGACGCCGGCGACGTGTCTCTGCTCGTGGTCGGCCTGTCGTTCCGGCGGGTCGGCCGCGTCGACGTCGTACTCGATCGGCTCGCCACACGTCACCGTCATCGAGGTCGCGTGGGTGAGCGTCGCGGCCAGCCGGCAGGTGAGCGCCTGGCGGGTCGCCGCGCCGAGACTCGAGAGCACTCGTTTCGCGGTCGACAGCGGGACCCGATCGGCGGCGAGTCGCGCGGCCAGTCGGCCGACGTACGACCAGTTTGGCGCGTCGATGCCGATCACTCTCGCGTCGGGAGCGGCGCGGATCGCCGCGGTCATCTCGCCACCGAACGAGGCCGTCTTTCGGGCGTGCGCCCGGTACAGCGAGACCGCAGCGGGCGGTAACTCGAGAGCGAGAGAGTCGGGTCGAACCGACTCGAGAACGATGCGTACGCGAGCGACACTCGCGGGATGGTCGTGGACGACACCGACGAGGACCACGTCGCCCTCGTCTCCTGGAATCCACCGGAGGAATCGTGGGTTTACGCGGGGGTCGTCGAACGAGACCACACTCGACGGAAACTCGGCCATGAAGTCGAATAGTAATACGCTGCTACCAGCATAACACTTCCGTTGCTGACTGCAAACAACTCGTTGCTCGAGACGGTGACGATCGCCGCCTGGAAACGATTCCCTGCCGTCGTCCGCTCTCTAATCGGTTCTCGCGCTCGTATTCGTAATCATCACTTTCTACAGTGTATCTTCCAGTAAGCGGCGGTGGCACGACAAAACGATTTCTTCGCTTTATTGCCCGATGCGTGCGTGTCGTTCGTGAGACTGACTCGAGCATGAGAGATCGAACCGACAGAGAGGCGTCCGACCACCCGCTCGACCAGCGCCGGGGTGACGACGACTGGACGCGACGATCACGCGAGACCAACCCGCCGACCCGCGACCGAGCGTCGAACCGGCCGGAGCGCCGACACGATCGACCCGAACGCCCCGAGAATCGCTCGCGAACTGTCCGCTCGCAACCTTCCCCGGAGGTACGAAACGCCGCGCGTGACCTGCCACGTCAGGACCCTCATTCGCCGTCCGAGCGTCGCCAGTGGTCGGTGACGCCCTCGCAACCGACAGACCAGCCCCACCGGCGGCCACGGGAAGGATGGCAACGCATCCCTTTCCCTGATCGACGTCAGTCGGAGACAGGCGAGCGACGGTCGGAACGCCCGCCCGAAGCCGACCAGTTTACGGTCTCTGGCGGCCGCTCGGCACGAGCGTCTCGAACCGCGCCACCCGCTCGCCAGTCGCCTCCGGAGCGAGGAGAGCGACGCGAGTTCGTGCCGGAGGAGCCAACGTCACCGCCACCCCAACAACCACTTGGTCGGGAGCACCGGTCTCGATCTCGACGAGACCCACCGCCACAACGGCCACAATCCTCTCGGCGATCACGCTCTGATTTGCAGACGAATCGGCAGTCACGACCTCCTCGAGAGCAGTCACCCGGCTCGCCTCGACCACCGACAGACGCTCCACCACAGCCTTTCGGCGAGTCCACTCGGCCGCGAGCCGACTCCGGACGCGGTTTACGGCCCACTCGCGGCGGTTCCACGTCCCGAACGGCGTCCGACCCAGACGTAGAGCGCTCCCGCGGCCGGCCGTCTCCGAGCAGTGACCGCAGGGCGGGTCCGCCATCGACCGGCGAGGAGTCAGGGCCACCACCGGAACCGCCGTCTCGTGGCCAACGCGGACTGTCGGAGCGAGGCGACCCGCGGGGTGAGCCGCGTCTCGAGACGCCGGGTCGCCCGTCGGGAACCGGCTACGAGCGACGAGAGCCGACGAGGCCCGCCACCGAACGAGAGCCAGCGAGAGAGCCAGCAGCGACCCGCGTCACCGGGGCGGACACCTCCACCGACGCCGACAGCGACGACTCCTCGGACGACGAACTGCGAATCGGCACGCCGGATTCGTCCAAACGAGATCCGTCCGACCCTCATCTTCCGTAATCCATGTCCAGAACGACACTCACCAAAGACGACGAAGGCAAACGAGTACTGAACTCAGACGGGGCCGCGATCGGCCGCATCGTCGAGGTCGAAGACGGCCGCGGCTACGTCGACCCCGATCCGAGCCTCACCGACACGATCAAAGCCAAACTCGGCTGGGGCGACGTCACGGCCGACGCCCACCCGCTCGACGAGGGGAGCATCGAGAAAATCACCGACGAGGGCGTCCACCTCCGAGGGACCCTCTGAGCGACTCGAGTCTGGCGAACCGATATATTTCTCGAGCGACACGTCTCGGGAGTCGCCTCAAAGATGATGGTAAAACGCCGTGCGTGAGCCGCACCGACTCAGCCCGCGTTCGGTACGCACTCGTCTGCCCCCGTAGCATTTGACCGACAGCCTGTCGTCGAACGCTCGCTCGTGGGGGCTGTGGCCTTCCTTTCCCATCCATCGCCCATACCGACCACCCCGACCGTTGTAGCCCGACTCCACGTCGACAATGGTGAACGACCGTATTGAGCATTGTGGCCATCGATTCGGGCGTATTAGATTTTGTGGCCGCGTTCGCGACTCGGTGGACCGGTCCCGTTCGCGCCTGTAGTGAGCGGTGTTTCCACGAGAGTTTGTCTCTAAAGAAGAGGATCTCAACAGAGCCGGATTTATAAAACCCGAATCGGGTGTTCGGAGTGTAATCGTCTAAGTCGTCTTCAAATTTCGGTACGGGCGGTCGAGTCGTAGCACGACGAGTAGAATTACAATTTGCCCAGCCCTTGACATCCTCTTGCGCCTGAAGACGCAGGAATCCCGAGCGGTGGGAGTTTCAGGTTTGCAACCACGGACGCCGCCACTTCACGGGAACTCGTTTCACCCAGTCGTTGTGATCGGTGGCTGGCTGGCGGTGCCAAACCGCCGTTACTCCTATCCTCGGCGTCGGTAACTTCCATCAGTTGTTTTTGCCAGCAGGGAGTCGCTGACGCTTCGACGGACTCGGAGGTATCGTCGGGCTTGCTCGACCGACGGGCACAGTGACGAACCCTTCGAGGATTCGCGTTCACCGCGTCGGTGTTTCGGATATTGTCTCATTGGGTTGGCGGCGTGGCCGCCTCCGAAGGCCGTTCGGAATCCGCTCCGTTCCGACCTGACCGTCCCACTGTATAGCGATTCTTGCAACTTGAACGTTCGGGTTGGAAACTCAGGCTATGCTTTTTCGACGGGAGTGTCACACTGGTTCGGAAGCTCTTCTTGCGAGATAATGTATCTATTTGCTACCGTACTTATTTTACCAGTACACCTGTATCATCGATCGATGGTCGAGACCGTTCTGTTGGTCGGGGTCGTCGCGTCGGTTTTCGTCGGATTCAACATCGGCGGTTCGTCGACGGGGATTACGTGGGGGCCGTCGGTCGGTGCTGGGATCGTCCGGAAGACGACGGCCGCGGCGGTCATGACGTTTTTCGTCTTCTTCGGCGGGTGGACCGTCGGACGAAACGTGATGGATACGCTCAGCGAGGGTATCATCACGATCGATCTCACCCTGACGGCGGGCGTCGCCGTGCTCTTTTTCATCGGCCTGGGGATCCTCGTCGCCAATATCTTCGGCGTCCCCGTTCCGACGTCGATGACGACTGTCGGTGCGATCGCCGGACTCGGACTGGCGACGGACACGTTGAACTATGCGACGATCGCCGAGATCCTGTCGTGGTGGATCGTCACGCCGATTATCGGGTTGTGGATCGGCGTGATCATTGGGCGCTACATCTATCCCAAAGTCAACCGCCGGGTCCGGATCGAAAAATCCGACGGCCCGTTACTGGTCCTCGATCGGCAGGGGGCGGTTCCGAAGCCGGCGTTCGGTCCGAACACGACGTGGTTCGAACTCGCCACAACGGTGGTCGTCCTCGTCATCGGTTGTTACATGGCGTTCAGCGCCGGTGCGAGCAACGTCCCGAACGCCGCCGCGCCGCTGGTCGGCGGCGTCAGCGGACTAAACACGGACATCGCGATCGTCGTCGCCACGCTCGCGATCGGCCTGGGTGGATTTACGATCGCTCGCCGAACGATGGAGTCGGTCGGCGGCGAACTGAGCGACATTCCGCTGCTTGCGGCGCTGTTCGTCATGGTGACCGCGTCGACGATCACGACCACCCTCTCCTGGATCGGCATCCCGATCAGCCTCGTGATGGCGACGGTGATGACGATCGTCGGCATCGGCTGGGGGCGGGCGACGCGTCCGATCACCGTCCGCGAAGCGGTCACCGGCGATCTCGAGGATCGAGAGATCGAATTGGGTGCGATCGTCGCCGAAGAAAAGGAGGAGGCACCGACGCCAGCGATCGGCGAGAAAGAGCCCGAAGAAGTGCTCAACGCGGCCGATCTCTTCAATCCACGGGCGATCGTCAAGTACGTCTCGATGTGGATCATCGGCCCGTCGATGTCGACGCTCCTGGCCTACGCGTTTTTCACCGTCGTTCCGGGGATTACCTGATCGAGCACTTACATAGGTGGACGATCTAAACTGCCGCATGCTCTCGCGAATTCTCGTTCCGATGGACGACTCTGAACACGCTGAACATGCCCTCGAGTACGCGCTCGACAACCACCCCGATGCTGAGATCACCGTCTTACACGTCGTCGGCGTCCCGTCGATGATGATGGGCGACGCGGTGGGTCTCTCGCTGGAGGACGACATCAACGAGGCCGCTGCCGAACGCGCTACCCCCGTCTTCGAACGCGCTCGCAAGAGAGCCGACGAACGGGATCGGGAGATCGACACGGTCGTCGGCATCGGCCACCCGGCCCGAAATATCATCGATCGCGCCGACGACTACGACGCGATCATCCTCGGAAGTCACGGCGAGGACTGGACTCGTGCGACGCACCGCTTTCTCGTCGGGAACGTCGCCGAGACGGTGTCGAAGCGGGCGTCGGTACCGGTAACGATCGTGCGTTGATGCCGTTCCATTCTCGAGTTGCTACGTGTCGGACTCCTTTTCGTCCGATTCCTCGATGAGCTCTTCGACCTGCTCTTCGCGGGGCCGTCGATCCACGCGCTCGTCGACGGCTTCGACTTGCGCCTGCATCGTCTCGATCTGTCCGCCCACCGTCTTTTCGACCGATTGTTCGACGGTTTCCTTGACGGTCTCCTCCACTTTGGTTTCGACCGTCTCATCTACCGTCTCCTCGACGGCTTGGCTCATCCACTCGGGATCGAACCTGGCCATCTTCCAGACGACGTGAAGGATGTAGGCGGAGAAGACACCGAGACCGAAGGCGATCCCGATGCCGAACTCGAGTCTCGCGATCAGCACGATCGCAAAGATGATCAACGCCCCGTAGGCGAGATCGATAATTGCGTCGACGCGGACTGGGTTCAGCATGACCGATCGGTACGTATTCGTACGCCCCGTAAAGCGGACGCCGTTCGAAGACGGTTCTTCCGTGGAATCAGCTTCCGATTCGAGCCCATCACTTTCTATTACGTTCCATGGGCCGGTTGAAATCCTTTGGCAAGAATACGTCCGTCGAGGGGACCTGCGTGCCGGTCGGTTCTGAATATCGTCCGCTCTTTCGATATATCGCTCCGGCAATCGAGAGCGAACTCGGCTCCATCCGCAGATCCAGGTTGTCGACGCGTCTGCGCCCATCTTCTCGAGGGATTTCGCTCCGCCATCGGCAACCCGTCTGGCGATGTCGGGGTTCGAAAATCGACCCCGGCGCAGGAGCTCGTCCCGTCGTCTTCGCCTCTCTCACGACACGCAGATACCTACCGGGAGGAAGGCGGGAAGATCATGCGCCGACCGGGAATTGAACCACGCCGAGACAGTCCGGGCGTGCGGCGGCTTTGCCGCCGTTCCGGGCTGTGACTCGTCTCATTCAATTCCCTCGAGTCCAGTTGCAACTCACGGGCTGTTCGTCGCAAGATGCGCCGACCGGGAATTGAACCCGGGCTATGAGCTTGGGAAGCTCATGTCCTACCACTAGACCACCGGCGCTCCCGTATCGAGATTTTCGCCGGCGGCACTTGAACGTAGCGCTTCCGATCATTCACGCGTCTCCCCGCCACCGTCAGAGCCGAAATCGAACGTTCGTCCACGTCTCTCGCGTCATGGGTGTCTATTTCACCGCTGCCATCGTACGGCGTGGTGATGCTCGACCTTCGATTTTCGGAGGAGGAACTCGAGTTGCACCGCCAGCACATAACCGACTTCATTCGCGATCAGGTGGACGCCGCAGGTGCAGACGGGGCCGTCCTCGGTCTCTCCGGTGGCATCGACAGCACGCTCACGGCTCATCTCGCAGTCGAAGCACTCGGGGCGGACAGCGTCCACGGACTCGTCCTCCCCGCTCGAGTCAGCGCCGACGAGCAGATGAGCGACGCCGAACGAGTCGCTCTCGAGCTCGATATGCCCTTCGACGTGATCGAGATCGAACCGGTAATCGAGACGCTACTCGAGGCCTACTCCGAGGCCGAGGGCGACCACGTCGCCGTGGGCAACGCCAGAGCGCGCGTCCGCGCGGTTTTGAACTACCTGGTCGCGAACCACGAAGATCGACTCGTACTCGGGACGGGCAACCGCAGCGAGGCCGCCGTCGGCTACTTCACCAAGTACGGCGACGGAGCGGTCGACTGTCACCCGATCGGAAACCTCTACAAGGCACAGGTTCGCCAGCTCGCCCGCCACGTCGGCGTCCCCGAGGACCTCGTCGAGAAGACCCCCACGGCCGAACTCTGGGCCAACCAGACCGACGAAGAGGAGATGGGACTCTCATACGACACCCTCGACACGATTCTCGCCACCCACGTCGACGGGCCGCTCTCGGCTGCCGCGACCTGCCGCCACCTCGGCGTCGACGAAGAGACGGTCGCCCAGGTTCGAGGTATGTACGAATCGAGCGAGCACAAACGCGACGTTCCGCCCGCACCCGACCCCCTCTTCTGACCGCTCTCGCACGTTCTCGAATGTGTCGTCGTGACCTCAGTCCTCGCCGCGCAGCGCGGCCACGTCGTCGGCGTGGGCCGCGACGAGTTCCGCGAATGCCTCCGCTTCTCGCCGCTCTCGCGTCTCCCGATCGGCGTCGTCGCGAAGCCGTCGTTTCAGCACTGTCAGCGCATCCGGGGCGTTCTCGGCGATCTCCGTCGCGATCGATCGGGGATCGGCCACGATCCGTGAGACGAGCCCCATCTCGAGTGCCGTTTCGGCGTCCACGATTCGTCCCGAGAGCGCGAACTCGAGGGCGTTTCCCTCCCCGATCACGCGCGGGAGGCGGACGGTGCCACCCCACGCGCCGAAAAGGCCGAAGGTCACTCCCGGCTCACCGAAGGTCGCCTCGGGCGTCGCGACGCGAACGTCACAGGCGAGCGCCAACTCGAGGCCGCCACCGCGTGCCGCGCCGTCGATTCCCGCGACGACCACTGCAGACGACGTTTCGACCGCCCGCGCGACGCGCTGTCCACGTTTGGCGAATTCCTCGGCACCGTCGCCGTCGAGTTCGGCGACGACGTCGAGATCCGCACCCGCGCAAAACGCCGGCCCGGCCCCCTCGAGGAAGATCACCGGCTCGTCTGCAGCCGCGACGGCCGCCTCGAGTTCGTCCAGCCCGTCCCAGGTGAGCGCGTTGCGGGCGTCCGGGCGATCGATCGTGATCGTTCGAACCCGTCCGTCTGCGTGAGAGTCGATCATGCGTGAGTGTGGACCGGCGTTTCCAAAGGTCTTTGCCTCCCCCGCCGTAAGCCCCGGTTGATGGACAGGGCCGCCAGTTGCCGGCGCGCCGCCCGTGACGCCGTCGCGGACGTCGAGTCGTCTCAGTTGCACGACGTTATCACCGATACGCTCGAGGGCGCATCGATGACGCCGGGCGTACTCACGCTCGAGAGCGCCGCTGCGATCGATCCGACCGCCGATCTCGAGAGCATCGCCCACCGTGCGGCGGGCGTCCAGCTCATCTACGAGGGCCTTCGCCTGACGCGGACGCTGGCCCACGAGGAACCCTGGACCGCCGTCGACGGGGACGACGGCGACGCCGACCTCGAGATCCTCGCCGCCGACATCCTCGTCGCCCGCGGGTTCTACCTGCTCGCCCGGACCGACGCGGCCGGCAAAGCCGTCCGAACCGTCCGGGCGTTCGGTCGCGATCAGACGCTGCGCGACCAGTCGGAAGCCGACGTCGAGCGACTGGACGCGAACCTCGAGCGTGACGTCCTCGAGCTGGCGGTCGTCACCGGAGCGGCCACCGTTGGCGCGACGCCGACGGCCGAACTGCTCGCGCTCGCAAACGAGATCAGCGACGCCGCTGGCGTCGACTTCCCACCCGCCGAGGAGTGTATTCCTGCGCTCGACTCGAGTGAGACCGACGCGACTGCCCACGAGACCGTCCGGTCGGATCGAGCGACGTCGGCGACCGATCCGTGACTGAGAACGTGCCGCATCCCTCCGTCGAATCGAAACCCATAAAGACGACTCCCGTCAACGAAAAGATGCGCGCCTGGGTAGCTTAGCGGTAAAGCGCGTCCTTGGTAAGGACGAGAGCCCGGGTTCAAATCCCGGCCTAGGCTTGCTCCTTCGTCGCAGACCGTAATTCCTACACAGCGCTGCTCTCGCATAACTTCTCATCGAATTCGACGGCCAATGCATCTATCGAGAGGATCTCCCACTCCATGTTGCCGAACTCATACGGTCTGCAGTAACGATTTACCGGCGCACCCGCAAGACGGGTCGCGGGTGCGCCGGCAATGACTTACAGCAGTCCGTATCACACCCTCGCTCGACTGTCGTAAAGCCATCACCTACGGCGACCGGTTTAGGTCTATTCCCTCGATCTCGACAGTTAACTGCCGAGTTTGTGAGCACAGCAGCAAGGCCGGTAACTTCGTTTAGCAGGCGTCGTCAGTTGATGCTACTAGAGGCGAACTGTGACTTCTCCCCGTCGGAAACGACAGGGCTTCCCACAAGCCGAGGCTTGCCGAGTCGGGAACGTACGTTTACACACCGACGAGGTGCTGGCGGGGCCGTACAATCGTTATTTCTATCCGGCAGTGGGGTCGTGGTTCGACCCTGCTGACTCGAGAGTATCTTGGTTATTTTGCGTTGGTTAGCACCCGGTACAGCCACAGCGCACCGAAATCCTTCGTGCAGCGATTCACGCCCGCCGTCGACGGCGGGATGCTCTCTCCTAAAAAAGATAGACGACTTTAGGACGGGACTGATATATTATTTAATCTATTTCTAATACTAACCCGAGAAGTCCCAGAACCAATCCCGCGTATATTAGTACGAGACCAGGACCACCTGTTGGGTGTTGTAAATAAATCGATCCTCCAGAAACGGATAGGACAATTGCAAAACGTTGTATATCTTCTCCACGCATCATATTCATGTCGTATTATATAAATTTATATTTTATGATGTAGTTTTAATATGTTGTATTCTAACACTTGTCTCGGCTAGAATTACCACCGGGCCATGGGCACCGAACATACGGTCTGCTATCACTGGGCACCGGCACACCCGCAGGACGGATCGCGGGTGCGCCGGAACTGACTGAGAGGAGTCCGTATGAGTACTACAGGGGAAAAAGAGCACGCAGATGACGGCTCGACCACGTAACTCGAGTCTCCGACGTCGACTCGAGAGTCGTCCGAGCCCTACTTTCGAGACCCGAGCGATCGCGAGGAGTTGAGCACGACGAGCGTGCTGCTCGCCGCCATCGCGACGGCGGCGAACAGGGGGTTCAACAGCCCGCTGATCGCGAGCGGGATCGCCACGGCGTTGTAGAGGAACGCCCAGCCGAGGTTCTGGCGGATGCGCCGGTGTGTTCCACCCGCGACGTCGAACGCCTCGGCGACCGACCCGAGGTCGTCGGAGACGATCACCGCGTCCGCGGCGTCGGTGGCGAGTTTCGTACCGCTACCGAGTGCGATGCCGACGTCGGCGGCGGCGAGGGCGGGGGCGTCGTTGCTGCCGTCGCCGACCATCGCGACCGTGCCCCGTGACCGGAGACGACGGACCGTCTCGGCTTTCGCTTCGGGGGGAACGCCCGCGAACACCTCGTCGACGCCGTCGACGTCGCGGAACCGGTCTGCCGCTGCACCTTCGTCGCCGGTGATGACGACGACGTCGCGCCCGCTCGAGAGCGCCTCGACGGCCTCCGTCCACTCCTCGCGCGGGGCGTCGCCGACGACGATCACGCCGCGAGCGCGGCCGTCCCAGCCGACGACGACCGGAACGTCGCCGTCTTCGCGTGCGCTGTCGGCGTGGGACTCGAGTTCGTCGGAGATCGACAGTCCGCGTTCGCGCACCAGCTCTGGGTGGCCGACGACGACGCGGTCGCCGTCGACGACGCCGCTGACGCCGCGGCTGTCCCGCTCGAACCCGTCGACGTCGGCGGTCGTCTCGGGGGCGTACTCGGCGATCGCCGCAGCGATGGGGTGTTCCGAGAGTCGTTCGACCGCCGCTGCGCGGCCGACGACCGCGTCTGCCGTCTCCTCGTTCGCCGCGTGGACTGCCTCGACGGACATCGACCCTCTCGTGAGCGTCCCGGTCTTGTCGAGTGCGACGACGTCGACGTCCGGGGCGTCCTCGAAGATGCTCTCCGTGGCGACGACGATCCCTCGCTTCGCGGCCGACTGGATGCCCGAGGCGATCGCAAGCGGCGTCGCGAGCCCGAGCGCGCAGGGACAGGAGACGATGAGCACCGTCAGCCCGACCAGCAGCGCTGCCGTAACGGACGACCCCGTGATCAGAAGCCCGGCCGTGGTGAGGACGGCGAGGACGACGACGAGCGGAACGAAGATCGTCGCGATCTTGTCCGCAAGTCGCTGGACGCCGGGTCGCGAACTCTGGATCGCCCAGAGGAGTTCGACCAGACGATCGAGCGTGCTCACGGCGTCGTCGCCGACCGCGACGACCAGCGGGGCGTCGGTCACGACCGTCCCGCCTCGTACCGCATCGCCGACGCCTTTCTCGACGGGGAGTGACTCGCCGGTCACGAGCGACTCGTCGACTGCGGCGTTCCCCTCGGCGACCTCGCCGTCGAGCGGCACTCGTTCGCCGGGTCGCACCAGGAGTCGGTCGCCGGGTTCGACCTCGTCGATGGGGATCGTCTCGCCATCGTCGTACCGCCGTGCCTCCTCGACTTGCTGTTCGGTGAGGTCGGACAGCAGGCCGGCTGCCCGGCGCTTGATCAGCCCCTCGTAGTAGTTGCCGGCAGTCACGACGAGGATGATCGCGACCGACACGTCGAAGTACAGCTCCGTCCGACCGACGAGCATCGCGAGCGTACTGTAGGTGTAGGCGCTGACGGCAGCGAGCGCGATCAGCAGGTCCATATTCGGTAACCCCGCTTTGAGGCTGACGTACGCACCGCGGAGGATCGGATAGCCGGTATAAAAGAGGATGAACGTCGTCAGTAACCAGATATTACCGAAAATGTAGAGCCCATCGTAGCCTCCCAGGTCGACAATCGGCTCGTAATCGAAGTACGTCGGATACAGGAAGAGCACGTACCACATCATGACCATCATCCCGAAGAGCCCACCGCCGATCAGAAACTTCACGAGGTCGGCTTCGCTCCCCTCTTCACCGTCGTCGGCGTCACCGCGTTTGCGGGCGGTGTACCCCAACCCAGAGAGGACGTCGGGGAGTTCGCGCTCGTCGACGACGTCCGGATCGTAGACGAGTCGGACGGCGTCCGTGGCGTAACTCGCTTCTGCGGCGTGAACTCCCTCGACGTTTGCCGCCTTCCCCTCGAGGAACGCCTCACAGGTCGAGCAGTGCATTCCGTCGACGGCGAAGAAGGCGTTCTCCCCGTCGACGTCCTCGAGGTCGGTCGTCTCGCCCTCGAGGGCGTCCTGGATCGCTTCCGACTCGGCGTCGTCGACGTCGCCGAGCGCGCGCTGTACCTCGAGACAGCCCTGACAGCAGAACGTCCCGTCGACGTCGGGGTCGGTGATCGGTTCGTCCGGCGTCGGCAGATCGCACAGGGTACACTGACCGGAGGCTGATTCCGTTTCGTCGGTCGATTGGAGGTCGGAGCTCATAGACGTGTATTCACAGCGGTAGCGGCTGGTACGGCAGCGGCAGGTGTGGGAGGTGAATTCCGTACATCATCAGTCCGTGCTGGAGCGGAACGTACCCCAGGACGACGAACGCGACGCCGAGTGCTCTGTGCAGACGAACCCGATTTGTCGCGTCGACTGACTGGATCACCGTCCCGTAGACGAACAGCGTCGGGATCGTGCCCAGTCCGAGTGCGGCGAGTGACAGCGCACCCCGGACGGGGTCGCCGAGTGCGAACGCATAGAAGTACGCCGGGTAGATGATCGGACACGGGAGCAAGCCGTGGATCGCTCCCAGCCCGACGATGCCGGGCGAGTTCGCCAGTCGATCGATTCGACCGACGAGAACGCTCGAGATCCGGTCGAACAGCGGGCCGACGATCGGCATCCCGTGTGGAATGCCCGGTTTCCCGCGAACGTAGTAGAGACCACTCGTGATGATGGCGGCGCCGACGAGGATGCCCGTCACGCCCCTGACCGCGTCACCGACCGACCCGACGACCTCGAGGGAGGTAAACGCAGCAGCGCCGAGGAGTCCGAAGACGCCGCCCAGAATCGCGTAGCTCGCTGCCCGCCCAAGGTTGAACAGGGCGTGTTGTCGCACTTCATACATTGATAGCGCGTGTGCGCGACGCGACGACCCGTCAGTGACCCGGTCCGTGTACGCGGTCACGAGTGGACCGCACATTCCGAGACAGTGTGCTCCTGCCAGCAACCCGACGACGAGAAAGACGAGTAGATCGACGTTTTCTGCGGCGACCGAACGAGAGTGCGCTTGCGCGTAGATAGAAATCTCCGTCACCGCGGTCGTGTCCATGTCCGTTACGGCGCGCTACTAGCAGACTCGTCCCCGTGGTGGTCGTTAGCAACGGGTTCCGTCGCGAGGTATAGCGACCAGAAGATCAGAACGACGTTGATCGCTGCGACGTATCCCCCGAAGCTCGGACGTCCGACTGCGTAGATGATCGCCGGGATCAGCGCGAGGAGCCCGACTGCCACGGCAATCCTCGGTTGCAGATCGTCGAATGACATGCGGGTAGCTCTGCACCCAAGATACTTAAAAGGTTGACCCGTTCCCATCGTTTGGGAACCGGGCTACGTCGTAAGTCGCGGCTTTACCTACGCCCCCGTATGAGTTCGGCAATACAGGAGCAAGAACGAGAGCGTGAACTCGGCCACGACGAGTTCGACCCGATCGGGACGCTCGCGCTAATCGGGATTTACTTCCTGATTCTGGCATCTATGTGGCTGTTCATGTACTTCGTGGAGTTCCTGGGTAATGGTCCGACGGTGGTGGGGATGATATGAATATTCACAGGTACGAAAAACTCTGGCTCGTCGCTGCACTGGTTCTGATCGTCGGCTTCATCGCGACGATTACGTACGGATCGGTCGGGCTCGGAATCGCCATGATCGACGACGAAGCCGAGACGGTCAACCCCAATACGCTGAACGAACACGAAGACTTCGGCGAGCCGGGCGTCAAACAGGTCGGTGAAAACGAGTACGAAGTGTACGTTCGGGCCTGGCAGTTCGGTTTCGATCCCGGCTCCGTCGAGGCCGGCCTCGATCCGATCGAGGTGCCCACAAACAGTACCGTCACGTTCTACATCACCAGCGAAGACGTGATTCACAGCTTCAGCGTGGTCGGCACGAACATCAACACGATGGCGATCCCGGGTGAGGTGTCCTCGGTTACCGTCGAGTTCGACGAACCCGGCGAGTACGGCATCCTCTGTGCCGAGTACTGCGGCGCCGGTCACCACACGATGGAGGGGAAGATCATCGTCCACCCCGAAGACGAGTACGCCATCAACGGAACCGACGTCGAAACCGGTAACGACACTACAGACGAGACGGAGGCCTAAACAATGGGTGCTTACATCGACCACTTCCCGAGAGAAGCGAAACTCATCCGGTCGGCGTTCTACACCTCGTTTATCATGCTTGCCCTCGGCGGCATCTTCGGGGTAATCCAGACGCTCCACCGGACTGACGTCGTCCGATTTATCGACTCCGCAGACTACTACACCGTTCTGACGGCACACGGCGTCTTCATGGTGATCGCGTTCACGATCTTCTTCCTCGTGGGTATGTTCACCTGGGCCGTGACGACAAGTCTCGAGCGGCCCCTCGAGGACATGAGTTTCTCGTGGCTGTGGTTCCTCATGATGACGGTCGGTGCGGTGATTACTGGCGTGACGATCCTCCTTGGCTTCGTCGAGTCCGTCGACGTGAGCGCGGACGTCCTCTTTACGTTCTACGCGCCGTTGCAGGCACACCCGCTGTTTTACATCGGGCTGGTGCTGTTCGTCATCGGCACCTGGCTCGCGGGCGCAGACTGGTTCCGCTCCTGGTGGGCCTGGAAGCGTGAGAACCCCGACGAGCGGATCCCGCTACCGACGTTCATGGTCCTGACGACCATGATCATGTGGTACATCGCGACGCTCGCCATCGCCGTCTCGATTCTCGGGTTCTTGCTCCCGTGGTCGCTCGGTATCTTCGACCACGTGAATCCGCTGCTGACGCGGACGCTGTTCTGGTTCTTCGGCCACCCCATCGTGTACTTCTGGCTGATGCCGGCGTACATGATGTGGTACCTCCTCCTGCCGAAGTTCGCCGGTGGACGGCTGTTCAGTGATCCGCTCGCACGCGTCGTGTTCATCCTGTTCTTGCTGCTGTCGACGCCCGTGGGTATCCACCACCAGTACATGGACCCCGGGATCGCGGAGGGATTCAAGTTCATCGTGATGACGAACACGATGTTCCTCCTGCTGCCGAGCTTCCTGACGGCGTTTACCGTCGTCGCGAGCATCGAACACGGTGCTCGCCAGCACGGCGGTGACGGCTACTTCTCGTGGCTGAAGTCGCTCCCGTGGCGCGAACCTGCCTTCACCGGGATGGCGCTTGCGGGACTGATGTTCGCCGCCGGTGGCTTCTCCGGCATGATCAACGCCGGGATGAACATCAACTACCTCGTGCACAACACGCTGTGGGTCCCCGGTCACTTCCACCTCACTGTCGGGACCGCAGTCGCGCTGACGTTCATGGCCGGCTCCTACTGGCTGATCCCGCAGATGACCGGTCGAAAGCTCGCGAGTAAACCGATCGCGCTCCTCCAGGTCGTGCTCTGGTTCGTCGGCATGACGTTCATGGCAAACAGCATGCACCGGAGCGGGCTGATCGGCATCCCACGTCGGACGGCCGAGCCACAGTACCAGGGCTTCGAGTTCGAGGCGGCACTCGGTTCCGTCGGTGAACTCAACGCCCAGCTCGCGATCGGCGCGACGCTGTTGTTCCTCTCGCTTACGCTGTTCCTCTGGAACATGCTCATCACGGCGTTCAACAAGTCCGCCGAGTCGCCCGGGGAGAACGTCATCCCCACGCCGCTGTCCGGTCCCGACGACTCGCCGGCAGTCCTCGACAACATGAAGCTGTGGACGGCGATCGCTGTCGTGCTCGTCATCCTCGCGTACACGCTTCCGCTCGCCAGCATCATCTCGCGCGGTGGTCTGCTCGGTCCGGGTGGCGACGCGTTCCCGGTCAGCATCGACTACCTCACGCTGTTCGCGCAGGTCGCACTCGAGTCCGCCGCTGGACTCGTCTAGGGGCTCCTCCTCTCGGGGGACGTGTCCCATTTTCTGGACGACGAGTCGCTGAGCCGCCCGTTCCCACGGACTGGGAATCGGAGGGCGATATAGGTTTCCTGGCTTCGTTTTCACGCCTGACTACGATGATCATCACGCCACTCGACCCTGCCACTGTCCGGGAGGTGACGAACTGATGCGTATCTCTCGTAGCGGCTTGCTCATCCTGATCGGGATCTTGATTCCGGTCATCGTCGAGCTTCGGACGCTTTTTGACATGCTCGGCATCGAAATATCTGTGGCGGGAACGCTCCTGATCGGCGTTCTGGCGATCGGCGTGATCGTGTTCTGGGCGACGCTCCCCGAGTCGGACGACTCTGACGCAGCCTGACCTTGCTTGTCTCTTTCTCTCGAATCGCGAGGACCTTTCTCATACGGACCGCTGTCCATCCGTCCCGCAGCGACCGCGTCCCGTCGGGCGGTCGCTGTGGAAACGAGGGACAGCAGACCGTATCACTCGTGCTGTGCCGTCGACTCGCAGGCCTGCTGTACCGATGTACCGGTGCAACCGCGACCGCCCTGTGGTTGCGCCGGAACTGACGTACAGCGGGAGTCCGTATCACGCGAGCGTCCGGACGCCTAACGCCGTCATCGATCCGCCACCGATGAAGACTGGCATCCAGTAGATCGCTGCACGGAAGATGAGGACGGCCGCGGTGACGACGGACGCCGGTACTCCGGTCGTCGGAACGAGGAGTGCGACGAATGCGGCTTCGATCCCACCGAGACCGCCCGGAAGCGGGGCCGCACCGGCGAGGTTCCCGAGCGGGATGACGAACAACACGACGTACAGCGGGATGGTGTGGCCGACCGCGGCGAACGCGGCCAGGAGTGCGGCCCCCTGAAAGAGCCACCCGAGCAGCGACAACCCGAGCGTCGAGACGAGTCGACGGCGGTTGACCGCTACCCGCTCGACGTGGCCGAAAAAGCGGTGCATGCGGTCGGCGATCGTCTGCTCGGTGATCGCTTCCGTCGTGAAGCGAGCCAGCCGAAACCGTCCGGCAGTCCTCGAGATCACGCCGGCCGTCCGGTCTACGAACCTGTGGCGGTACCGCCACGTGAGCAGCAGTACGGCGGCGACCGAGACGACCACCACGATCGCGGAGCCAACGGCCGTCTGCAGTCGGTCGCCGAGCGTAAAGTGGGCCGCGTAGTAGCCGACGCCGACCAGTACCAGCGAAACTGACGGGACGACGTTGAGCACGTCGAGGCTCGCGATCCCGACGAGCCCGGTTTCGTACCGTGCCCTCGAGGTTCGCGAGATGAGCAAGGCTGCGACCGGCTCACCGCCGGCCTGGCCGAACGGCGTCACGTTGTTCGCGAAGACGACCGCAGCGTAGATGAAAAACGACTTGCCGGCCGGGACGTCTACCTCGAGAGTCCCGAGAATGACCCACAGCATGAGACTCCAGGCGGCGAGCCAGGCCAGGCCGAAGACGAACGTCACGGCGACCAGCGACGGCGTCGCCGTGAACAGTACCTCGAGAACACGGCGACCGCCGACCAGAAAGAACAACACTGCGAAGATGGCGATCGTGCCGGCCACGCTCGCGGCGAGAATGCGCCAGTTTCGCCCGTCCATTCAGGTCGTAGCCACGTAGCCTGCGGTGAAAGGCGTTCCCGTTGCACTCGAGATTCGAATTCTCGTACCCGAATCCGAACCCGCCGCAGTCTCGAGCGTGCCGCGGGCGTATTCGTTCCGATCGATTTATCAGTGATAGTTCGGTATCACCGACGATGGATAGTCAGGGCCCGTCTAACGTCCTCTTCGTCGTGCTCGATACGGTCCGAAAGGACCATCTGACGCCCTACGGGTACGACCGGCCGACGACGCCGTCACTGGAATCGTTTGCCGCGGAAGCGACCGTCTTCGAGTCGGCCGTCGCGCCGGCACCGTGGACGTTGCCGGTGCACGCGTCGATGTTCACCGGGCTCTATCCCTCCCAGCACGGGGCCGACCAGGGGAGTCCGTACCTCGACGACGCTGGGACGCTCGCGTCGGTCCTGTCGGCAGCCGGCTACGACACGGCGTGTTACTCCTCGAACGCGTGGATCACGCCGTACACGAATCTCACCCGCGGATTCGACGACCACGACACGTTCTTCGAGGTCATGCCCGGCGACTTCCTCTCGGGTCCGCTCTCGAGGGCGTGGCAACTCGTCAACGACAACGAGTCCCTTCGGAACCTGGCCTCCCGGGTCGTCCGGATCGGAGCGAAAGCACACGCTCGACTCGCCAGCGACGACGGTGCGGATTCGAAGACGCCGGCCGTCGTCGACCGGACGAAGTCGTTCATCGAGGGAAGCCAGAGTGACGACGGCTGGTTCGCGTTCGTCAACCTGATGGACGCCCACCTGCCGTATCACCCGCCCGAGGAGTACCGATCCCGGTTCGCACCCGACGTCGACCCATCGGACGTCTGCCAGAACTCGAAAGAGTACAACTCCGGCGCTCGCGAAATCGACGACGACGAGTGGGCGGACATACGCGGACTCTACGACGCCGAGATCGCACACATCGACGCCGAACTCGGTCGCCTGTTCGAGTGGCTCAAGGCGACCGACCGCTGGGACGACACGACCGTCGTCGTCTGTGCCGATCACGGCGAACTGCACGCCGAACACGACCTCTACGGACACGAGTTCGCCCTCTACGACGAACTGATCAACGTCCCGCTGCTGGTCAAACACCCCGCACTCGAGGGCGACCGACGAACCGACCTCGTCGAACTGGTCGACCTCTATCACACGACGCTCGACGCTCTCGAGGTCGACCCCACCAGGACCGACGCCGTCGCCTGCGACCCGACGCGGTCGCTGCTCTCGAGTTCCTACCGCGAGTTCGACGACGTCGCCGACCCGGATCCCGGACAGCGAGCCGTCCGCGACGGTGAGGACGACTACGCGTTCGTCGAGTACTCTCGGCCGGTCATCGAACTGCACCACCTAGAGGAGAAGGCGGCCGATGCCGGGATCGACCTGCCGGACGACCATCGGGGCTACTCCCGACTGCGCGCCGCTCGCAGCACGGATGCCAAGTACGTTCGCGCGGACGTGATCGACGACGAAGGATTCAGACTCGACGTCGACCCCGCCGAGCAGTCGCCGCTCGAGGCGGCCGACGACGAGGCGGTCGCGGCGGCCGAGCGCGCGCTCGCGGCGTTCGAAGACGCGGCCGGTGGCGCGTGGACGACGCCGGACGTCGACGACGCCGATCCCGACGAGGCACTCGCCGACGCCGACGAGGAGATCCAGGAGCGCCTCCGGGACCTGGGGTACATGGAGTGACCTGCACCGATCTGAACACTTAAGGGCGACAACCGATAACAACGCTGCCGATGATCCCGCTCCAGGTCGATCGAATGCCCGAGTGGCTCACGTCGATGCTCGACTCGGAACTCGGCCTGGCAGTGCTGTTTGGCATCTGCATCCTCGAGGGCGCGATGCTGTTGCGCTTCATGCCGAGCGAACTCGTGGTGCCGGGGGCGCTCTTGCTGATCGGCTCGTCGCTTCCCGAGGTCGCCGCCATCGTCGCCATCGCGGTCGTCGGCACGACCGTCGGGCAGTTGCTCCTGTTTTTCGTCGTCCGACGCGGCGGCCGCGAGTACGTCCTCCAGTCGCGCTGGCTTCGCCTCTCGGAGTCGCGACTCGATCGGTTCGACGGCTGGTTCGACCGCTGGGGCGTGATCGCGGTCCCGGTGAGCAACACCTTGCTGTTCGTCCGCGGCCTGCTTACTATCCCCGCCGGACTGTCGACGATGGACCCGCGGACGTTCGTCGTCCTGTCGGCGCTCGGATCGCTCTCCTTCCAGTCGATTCTCGCGGTGCTGTACGTCCTCGGCGGACACCTGCTCGTCTAGCCGAGCAGGTTGTTGAGCGACATCGCGACGAACAGGAGGAGCACGATCTCGTTGACGATCCACGAGTGTGAGTTCATCCACGCTCGCACCTTCGGGAGGAAGGTTTCCGCGCGCTTGCCGAACGCGACCAGGGCAAGCGACGGGAGCGCCAGGGCCAAGAGCGTGAGCAGGATAAACGGGACGGCGTCCGTCCACGGGGCGTTACGGGCCGCCAGGTACGAGCCGACGGCGACCGAGGTGAGGATGTCGGTCGGGAAAAACCCCATGAGGAGAAAGCCGAGCCGAAACGAGAATCGCGGCGTCGCGGTCTCGAGTTTCCCCATCCACCGCGGTGGTTCCGCCTCCTCTCTCGTCTGATACGTATGCACCATCGCGAGCAAAAGCGCGACGAGGACGATCGTGCTGACCGTCGTGTTCGGTTCGCCCTGTTCGGTCGCACTGGCGCTGAATACGTAGGCGACCGTGACGACGAGCGGGATCGAGATGGCCGCACCACCGACGAACGCGGCGGAGTTTCGTCGCCAGTTCTCGCTCGTCGCGAGGAAGATGGCGCTGAGGATCTGGGGGCCCCCGATCATCACGAACACCAGCGGCAACACCTCGAGGAACTTCATGGCTCACCTACCCCGGGACCGCCGTTCGGGTGCCGGACAGGAATCGACCCGGCTAATTCCGTCGATTCCGTCCCCCCGGTGGAGGGGCGGCGTCCGTCTCCTCGCGTGGGTGTGACCTTGGGTGACATACTCCAACTCGAGTTCCGGTTTCGACTGTCAACCGCTAGTCAGACGCAAAACGGGTTAAAGCTTGGCCGGATGGCCGGTTCCTCTCCGGCGTCGAATCGTCCGAGCGTCACTCGCCGACTCGCCGACGCCGCGTTCGCATCGGCGTCCGGCATCGGACTGACCGGATGGCACCACGCTCGAGGGTCGCGAGCGGGCGACCCGATCACTCGTCGTCCTGGCGGTACACCGGCGTTCGAAACCGAACCCCGGCGGCGGCCAGCCCCCACTTGACCTCGAGTGTGGCCCACGCGAGGCCGGTCAGTCCGATCCCGATGGCGGCAGCGAACTCCGACGCACCCATCCACACCGGGCTGACGTAGACGGCGGCGTTGGTGAGGCGGTGGGGCAGGAGGTCCCTGGCGAGCGATCGGAGCGTCCCGATCGGCAGGAGGCTACGCTCGTCGTTCGCGTTACCTGCGCCGACAGTTCGCGACTCGAGTCCGAGTTGCGCCGCGCTCTGCCCACCCGTGCTCTCGTCGCCGGTCTCGAGGCGTTCGACGTCGTAGGGGTGTGACACCGGCACCTCCCAGACGATATCGCCGTCGGGATCGATCTCGAGGATCCGTTCGCCGTGCGTGTCGGCGACGAGGGTGTTGCCGCCGGGCAGGCGGTCGGCGTCGCGGGGCCACTCCATCCGTGCGTCGGTCCACTCCCAGGTTCGGTTCCACTCGCCGTCCTCGCGCTGGAACTCCTGGACGCGGTCGTTCTCCGAGTCGGCGACGAGTACGGCTGGACCGCCCTCGTCTTCCGGGATGTAGTCCGGATTGTGCTGCTCGTACAGGACGTCGTAGTCGTCCTCGGCACCCAGGGTCCACTCCTCGAGCAGGCCCTCGTCTCGGTCGAGGAAGACGACCTGGTCCTGGTTTCGCAGGCTGACCACGATCCGTCCCGCCTGCTCTCCGCGCTCGACGTACTCGACGTCGTTGATGTGTGCCCAGTTGGTCGGGTACGCGCCGCCTCCATCGACGGGGAACTCGCTCTGGGCGTCCCAGAGCCACTCGACGAGTTCCGTCTCGGTGTCGACGACGAACACCTGATCTGCGACGATGTCGGCGACGACGATGTGGGTGTCGTCGATGCGATCCACGTCGTGCCACTCGCCGGATTTCTCCCGGTGGTCGTAGCGGGCGTAGATCTCCTCGGTCTCGCCGGTCGAGAGGTTGACCCGTTCGACGACGTTGCGCGTACACGGCGGCGTTCGACAGGTCGGTCCCTCTGTGTGGATCGTGTCGGTTGCGGCGTACTCGACGGTCGTCGCCTCGCTGTCGACGGGGTCGACGTCGAAGTACTTCGTGTGACTGCTGTCGTAGTACTCGAGGCTGCCGTCCGGCGCGTAGGCGACGATCGTCCCGTACCGGCCCGACTCGGTGACGACCGTGTGGCCGTCTCGAGGCTCCGCCCTGGGGACGTCCGCCTCACTCGCGGTCGAGCGGCCGTGAGCCGACCCGTAGGCGATGACGGCACTCGACAGCACGACGACGATCACGAAGGTGGCCCGGAGGCGGTTTCGGGTGAGAACCGAGCGGACGTTCACGATATCATCACCCGCGCGCGCAGTGGAGAACGTGACATGTCTCGAGGACCTACCTGCGCCGTTCTACGGGAAGCGTCATATGCTCTTGGCACCGCCGGCCGCGTTTGCCCGCTCTCGCAGTTGAACCCCTTTTGATCGGTCTTACTGACGGATGCTGGATCCACGCGTACTCGTCACCGGCGTCGCTGGCTTTATCGGATCGAACCTCGCCAACGAGTTGGCCGAGCGCAACGAGGTCGTCGCGGTCGACGACTGTCACCTCGACACACCGAAGATTCTCTCTCCCGACGTCGAGTTCGTCGAGGCGAGCGTCCTCGACGAGGACCTCCCGACGGACGTCGACGTCGTCTTCCACCTCGCGGCACTTTCCTCGTACGCGATGCACGAGGAAACTCCCCGTCGTGGCGTGTGTCAACGTCGTCGAACAGGCCCGCAAGGATGGGTGTGACACGGTCGTCTACGCCGACTCGACGCGACGACACGCACGCTGGACGTTACGCCGTCGTTCTCGCATCGGAAGGCATATGTCTCTTTGATCGAATTTTGTGACGACTGATGCAGGACCAGCGTTTCCTCGAGTCCGATTGGGATTACTGCGTGGTGCTGGACGCGTGTCGTTACGACGTCTTCAGCGAGCTTTACGACGAGTATCTCGACGGTACTCTCGAAAAGCGCTGGAGCACCGGTTCGTCCACCCCGGAGTGGGCCTACCGGACGTTCACCGGTGACCACGACCTCGCGTACTTCTCGTCGAACCCCTTCATCAACAGCCTCGGCATCCCGCTGAACGAACTGAAGTGGGGTGCAAGCTGTGACTACGAGTGGTCTGCGACAGACCACATAAGCCAGGTTTTCGACGTGTGGAAACACGGCTGGGACGACGACCTCGGGACGGTCCCGCCCGAGAGCCTCGCGGAGTCGTTTCACGACCACCGAGACGCCGTCGAGCGTGCCGAGCGGACCGTCATCCACTACATGCAACCGCACGCTCCCTACCTCGCTCGAGGCAAGGGCCAGAAGTTAAAACAGATCCGCAAGGGGATCCGTCGTCAGGAGGAAGCCGAAGAGAGCAACGAGGACGGCGGCTTGCTCTCGTCGGTCGGCGACACCGTTCGACCGCGCGTCGAGAGCGCCCTCGAGGACAGCGAGGTCGCACAGAAGGCCGGCCTGTGGCTCGAACTCGACCCCGGCACCCTCCTGCGCGACGGCACGCGTGAGGCGGCGCTTGCGTACTACGAGGAGAACCTCCGGATCGCCCTCGAGTCCGTCGTGGACCTGATCGACGAACTCGACGGCACCGTCGTCGTCACCGCGGACCACGGCGAGGCGTTCGGCGAGGAAGGCGTCTGGGAACACCACATCGAGACACACATCCCTGCGCTGATGGAGGTCCCGTGGCTCGAAGTGCAGTAGGACTCGAGGCGGGTTCTACCACACGATGCATCGCTGGAACGGGAGAGCGGTCCGGACGCGTATCGACGACGATGATCGGCTGTCGTGGCCCGAATCGACCGCACGCGACTCGAGGTCAGCAGCGACGTCCCGACGCTGGTCGCCGACGTCGCACTCGTCTCGGTGACGACGCCTATATGAGTCACGATGTCGCACATCGCCTCGCCCTCGAAACTCGCCAAAAATCGTCGTCTCGAGCCGTTCACACGTTCGGGAGGGAAAAATTGATAACCGTCCCATCTAACCGCCAACCATACCGATCAGAATGAGGACCAGTCACTATTTTGAGTTCGAAGACGTGGTGACAGGGGGGGTCCGGGAGTCGGTGAAACACCAGCGAAAGATGTTAGAAGAGCGGGGGATCGAGTACACCGTCGAGCCCGATCTCGACGCCGACGTTCTGCATCTGAATCTCATGGGTCCTCGGTCGATCTACTACGCAAAGCGCGCGAAGCGTCGCGACGTTCCGGTCGTGATCCACACTCACGTGACCGCCGAGGACTTCGGCGACAGCTTTCGATTTACGAACCTGCTCGCCAAACCCCTGCGGCCGTATCTCGAGACGGCCTACAGTCTCGGCGACGCGCTGGTCTGTCCCTCGGAGTACAACCGAGAACTCATCGAGACGTACTCCGATGCGAAGACGACCGTCATCTCGAACGGCGTCGACCGGGAGAAACTCGAGGGCTTCGAGACGCTCACAGAGGAGTACCGAAAGCGGTACGACCTGACGCCGCCGGTCGTCTTCCTCGTCGGGCACGTGATCAAGCGAAAGGGGCTTCGCGAGTTCGTCGAGACGGCCCGCCGGATGCCCGAACTGGACTTCGTCTGGTTCGGTCCACTCGACCTCTCGCTGAAGGGACGAGAGACGACGAAACTCATCGAGGAGTCGCCGGACAACTGCACGTTCACGGGCTTTGTCGACGATATCCGTGGCGCGTACGCCGCCGGAGACATCTTCTTCTTCCCAACACACGAGGAGAACGAAGGAATCGCACTGCTCGAGGCGATGAGCACCGGGACGCCGGTCGTCGTCAGGGACATCGACACGTTCGCGTGGCTCGAGGACGGACACGACTGCCTGAAGTCAGACGGGACGTTCGACGAACAGCTCGCGCGGCTCACAGACGAGACGGTACGAGAGCGACTCGGCGAGAACGCGTTACAGACCAGCGAACAGTTCTCGCTCTCGAATACGGCAGATCAGTTGCACTCGCTGTACACGGGGTTGACCTGATATGAAAGTCGGATTCTTCACGGACAGCTACTTCCCGGAGATCGACGGGGTAACGTACACGATCAAACACTGGCGGGAACGACTCGAGCGAAACGGTCACGAGGTCTACGTCGTCTATCCCGACGGCGACTACGAACCAGGGGAGCGGGAGATCCCCGTCAGTTCGGTCCCGAACCCGTTTTACAGCGGCTACCGGATCCCGCTTTTCAAACGCCTCTCGGCGCTTCCCGACCTCGATCTCGTCCACTGTCACGGGCCAGCACCGGTCGGCATCCTCGGGCGGTACTACGCCTGGAAGCGCGACGTTCCGGCGATCTACACGCACCATACCCCGCTCGAGGAGTACTTCCCACAGAGTGTCAAGTCGCGACGGCTGGCGTCGCTTCTGACTCGGCTCTACCTCCCCTGGGAGAACACGCTCCTGGGGAGTTTCGACGCCGTCACCGCCTCGACCGAACGGATCGACCGCGAGGTCGACCCCGTCAAACTCCCCGTCGGGATCGACATGGAGTTCTTCCAGCCGACCGACGAGGAGTGGTACCCGGACCGGACGGTGATCGGGTACAGCGGCCGAATCAGCGGCGAGAAGAACGTCGACGAGATCGTCGCGGTCGCCGAACGGCTGTCCGAGTACGAGTTCGTCGTCGTCGGCGAAGGCCCCGCCCGTCGATCGCTCGAATGTGACGCCCCCGACAACGTCGAGTTCCTCGATTTCCTGCCGCGAGAGGAGCTTCCCGTCTTCTACTCGTCGATCGACGCGTTCGTCACCGCCTCGACCGGCGACACGTTGGGTCTGTCGACGCTCGAGGCCAACGCCTGTGGCACGCCCGTTGCGGCCGCCGACGTCCCGCCGTTTACGGACACGATCGGGCCGGAAAACGGCGCGCGCTTCGGATACGGGGACCGCGACGACATGGCCGAGACGATCGAGACCTGCCTCGAGACGGACTGGGACACGAGAGCCGCCGTCGAGACGTACTCGATCCAGCACACGCTCGAGCAACTCGAGAGCCTCTACCGGGAGGTCACGCTCTCGACCGACGGGACGTACGCCGAGACGACCCAGCGGTGGAAACTTCCCGAACGCGATCGCGGATAGCGACGAGCGCCTAGTAGCCGTCGAAGGCGAACGTCCGGAGACCGAACTCCGCGGCGCGCTCGCGGGAGATGGTCGCGTCCCGATAGCCGATCTCCCCGTCCTCGAGTACCGTCAGCACGTCGCCGACGGAGAGCGCGAACCCGAGGTCGTGGGTCGCGACGACGACCGTGATCCCCTCGCGTCGCAACGCGTCGATCACAGCACTGATCGTCGAACAGCCGTCGCCGTCGAGCCCGAGCGTCGGTTCGTCGAACAGCAGGTAGTCGGGGTCCATCGCCAGCACGCCTGCGAGCGAGACGCGCTTTTTCTCGCCACCGCTCAACGTGGTACACAGCCGGTCGTCGAACCCGGACAGTCCGACCGTCTCGAGTGCCTCTTGAGTTCGTCGGGCAGCGTCGACGCCGACGTTCTCGGGTCCGAACGCGACGTCCTGGCCCACGGTCGGCGCGACGAGCTGGTCGTCGGGGTTCTGGAAGACGTAGCCTACCTTCGTCCGGAGGTCGCGGAGGCTCGCGTCGTCGTAGGTCACGCGCTCGTCGTCGACGTAGACTGCGCCGCCGTCGGGTTCGACGAGTCCGTTGAGGTGTTTGAGTAGCGTCGACTTGCCGGCCCCGTTCCGTCCGAGCAGCATCGTCACCTCGCCGCCTGCGGCACGGAAGTCGACGCCACGCAGGACCGGCTCGCCCTCGTAGGCGAACTCGAGGTCGGTCGTCTCGATCGTCACAGTACCACCGTCGCAATCAGCACGCCGAGGACGACGGCCGCGGGAGCGTACCCCTCGTTCGCCCGCTCGACGGTCGGCATCCGCCCGTCGTAACACCGCGCACGCATCGCCTCGTCGACGCGTTCGGCGCGCTCGAGCGACCCCACGAGCAACGAGCCGGCGACGAGCTTCGTGGTTCGGACCTGCGTTCGCCGGTCGACGTACCCGAGTCGGGCGGCGGCGGCGGTTCGTAGCCGGTCGGCTTCGGCGAGCAGAATCTGGATTCCGCGGTAGACGAAAAGCGACAGGTCGACCACGAACGCGGGCACGCGGAGCCGTCGGAGGGCCGCGAACAGCTCCGGGACGGGCGTGCTGAGCACGAGGAAGGCCATCACCGACAGCGCAGCGACCGAGCGCAACCCCGTCGTCGCGGCGGTCTCGACGGCCTCTGCCGTCACCTCGAGGAGCCAGACGCGAACGACGACGGTCTCGCCGCCGGTGACGGCGAGGATCACGACCAGACTCGGCACCAGAAAGGCCACGGGCGGACCGAGCAGACGCAGGTAGTGACGTCCGGCGGCGTCGAGTGCGAGCGCCGAAAACAGCGCGAGCGCGCCGAGTCGCGTCGCCTCGTTCGGGCTCGCGACGACCAGCGCCAGTGCGAGCAGCGACACGTAGACTTTCAGCGGGCCGTCGATCGCGGGCCTCGAGGCGACCTGCACCGACTCAAGCGTTTGATGCATTCCGGTTTCGTCCGAACGCGCCCACGTAGTAGCCGATGACCGCCCCGCCGAGCCCTGCCTGCAGGCTAAACAGGAGACTCTCGATCTCGCCGCTCGGCGGCGTCCAGATCGGGGAGAGCCACGGCTCGTACTCCGGTGCGACCTCGCCGATCGTTTCCTCGGCCTCGCCGTCGGCACCGCCCCACGCTCCCGGGACGACCCCCGTGATCGCGACCAGGGCGACCAGCAAGACGACGCCGACGAGGATCGCTCGGTTCACGCTGACACCCTCAGTCGCGTCCGAACGTCCGCTTTCACCTCGACCAGATAGCCGATCAGACCCGCGGCGATCCCCCCCTCGACGAGGCCGATCGGGACCTGCGTCACGGCGAAGACGGCCGCGAACCCGGCCATCGCCGAGACGACCCCCTCGAGGCCGCCGCCTGCCGGAAAGGCCATCGCGAGCTGGGCGGACGTCACGAGGTAGGTGACCCAGTTCGTGACGACCGTCGCGGCGAACGTCGACCCCTCGAGACCCGCGTACCGTCGCGTAAACCGGTAGGTGAGCCACCCGACGAACGGGCCGACGATCCCCATCGCGGCGACGTTCGCCCCGAGCGTCGAGATGCCGCCGTGGGCGAGCAACAGCGACTGATAGAGGAGGACGATCGTCGAGAGAAACGCCGTGACGGCCGGACCGAACAGGACGACCGCGACGCCGGTTCCCGTCGGGTGGGACGTGCTCCCCGTCACCGAGGGAATCTTCAGCGCCGAGAAGACGAACACGAACGCCCCGGCGATCGCGACGAGCGCGATGCGACTCGAGTCTTCACGGACCATCTTCGCGGTTCTGTACGCGCCGAACGCGACGACCGGCGCGGCGACGAGATACCAGGCCGCCGCCCAGAACGGCGGCAGGAATCCTTCCATGATGTGCATCTTCGTTTGACACCGATCGTGACTATTTTCGAGGGTGGTAAAACAATTACGATTGTATTATAACAATAGTGCTTGTCCTCGACTCGTGATGCGCTCGACAGCTTCGAGGTCGCCGAGTACACCCTCCGTCGCTCGAGCGACGGTCTCGCCACCGATCGCTCGTCGTTTCGGGGCGACGCCGTACGCGCTATCGGTGCTCGACGAGGGGGTACTCGAGTCGGATTCGCCGTCGAACGCGTTCGAACGTAGGACCGTCACGAACGCGACGGCTACACCTCTTTGTGGGTGGCCGTCGGCAGGATCGAGCGCACTATGGGTGACATCGACGTTGCAATCGGCGTCGACGCAGACTGCGTCGCCGGCTGGCTCGGCTCGTACGGCGGCGCGGACTCCCCCGCGGACCTCTCTCGAGGGCTGTCCGCCGGCAACGAGGGCATCCCCCGGATGCTCGAACTCTTCGAGAGCGAGGGCGTTTCGACGTCGTGGTACGTCCCCGGTCACACGATCGAGACGTTTCGCGACGAGATCGAGGCGGTCGCGGCCGCCGGCCACGAACTCGGCGTCCACGGTTACTCACACGAGAACCCGACCGACCTCTCGCGGGAACAGGAAGACGAAATCCTCGAGGTATCGATCGACCTGATCGAGGACGTCACGGGATCGGAACCGGTCGGCCACCGCGCCAGCTGGTGGGAGTTCAGCGAGCACACGCCGGAACTCGTCGAGAAACACGGCTTCCTCTACGACAGCAGCCTGATGGAACGCCAGTTCGAACCGGGCTGGATGCGAAAAGGCGACAGCTGGGAGAAGATCCGCTACGACGAAGCACCCGAGACGTGGATGGAGCCGTACCAGTACGGCGAGGAAACCGACGTCGTCGAGATCCCGATCAGCTGGTATCGCGACGACATCCCGCCGATGCTGTTCATCAAACAGCCGATCTACCACGCGGGGTACAAAGACCCCGAGATGATGTACGAGCAGTACTACAAGCGCCAGTTCGACTTCCTGTACGACCGACGCGGGGCCGGCGTCTACACCTTCACCATCCACCCGGACATCCACGGCCTGCCGCACATGATCCCGCTGCTCGAGGAGTTCATCCGGTACGTCGAGGGCCACGAACGGGCGCAGTTCACCACGCTCGAGGAGATCGCCCGGAAGTACGAGGACGACCCGTCGGTTTACGAGAGCGAGAGCGACTACGTCTGATACGGACGACTGTGGCTGTGTGCCAGGCAGCCGTAAACCGTCTTCGCAGATGCCCCGGAAATGACCCGTAACCATCGTTCTGAGCGGTAATCCACCGCTCGAGAGCCCCGCTTAGAACGACTCGACGTGCGGTCTGAGGTCCAGCTCGAGTGTCCACGAACTTCGGTCCTGTTCGACGAGGTGCCAGTAGCTCTCGGCGATCTCGTCGGGATCGAGGTACTCCGCGGGGTCGTCGACGTCCGTCCCTGGCGGCAGGATCTGGCCGTCGATCACGACGTGGGCGACGTGAATCCCGTCGGGGCCGAGTTCTCGAGCCATCGACTCGGCCATGCCCCGGACCGCGAACTTCGCCGCCGAGAACCCGAGCGCCCCACCGCGGCCGCGCACCGCCGAGGTCGCGCCGGTGAAGATGACCGTCCCGCCGTCGCCCTCGAGCATGTCGGGGACCGCCGCTCGAGCACAGAGGAAGCCGCCGCGCGGGCCGACCGCCATCGCCGACTCGAACTCGTCGACGTCCAGTTCCAGCAGTCCCTTCCACGAGCCCCCGCTTGCGTGGTTGACGAGGACGTCGACCGGGCCGAGTTCGTCGTGGACCCGCTCGAAGGCGGCCTCGACCTCGCCCGGATCGGTGACGTCCGCCGGGATCGGAACTCCCGACCCGGCGGTCGCCTCGAGTTCCGTCGCGAGCGCTTCGACGGACGATTCCGTCCGGGCGAGAAGCGCCACGTCACAGCCCTCTCGTGCGAATTTGCGTGCGATCGAGGCCCCCAGACCGGGGCCGACGCCGGCGACGACGGCCGTTCGGCTCATACCCGCGTTTCGCGTCGAAGACGCAAATTCCTGGGGGTTACGCCACGTCCTCGAGGACCTCCTCGGCGAACACGGAAAGCGCGCGTTCGGGGTCGTCGTCCTCCAGGCTGACGAGTACGTGATCGACCCCCAGGTCGTCGAGGTCCTGGAAGTACTCGCGGAACCACTCGCTTCCGGCGCGAAAGCCCTGGTGGATCGGCTCGGGGTCGGCCCGCGGGTCGTCGGCGAACGCGACGCGAACGACCATCGCGAACGGTGCGTCCCCGGCCGCGTCGCGCCAGTCGTCGAGGTACGTCTGGAGCGTGTTACGCGGGAGCTGGTAGAACAGCCAGCCGTCGCCGTGGTCGGCGATCCACTCGACCGTCTGTCGGGCGTGGCCGGTCGGCAACAGCGGCACGGCGTCGGTCGTCGGCTTCGGGACGAGCTCGAGGTCGCCGTCCAGTCGGCCCCACCGCGACTCGATCTCGGGGAACTCCTCGGTCCAGAGGGTCCGGAGCAGATCGACGCTCTCGCGAAAGCGCGCGCCGCGTTCCGACGGATCGACGCCGAACGCGGGGAACTCCGGATCGCGATCGCCCGACGCGACGCCGAGGACGAGCCGTCCATCGGAGAGCCGGTCGAGCGACGCCGCGGCTTTCGCGACGTGAATCGGATGGCGGAGCGTGAGCACGACGCTCGCGGTCCCGAGTGCGACCTCGTCGGTGTGTTCCGCGACGAGGGTGAGCCACGGCCAGACGTCGAACGTCTGTCCGGCGTCGCCGAACGACGGCCAGTACGTCGGCACGTCGCGTGCCCAGAGCGCGTCGAAGCCGAGTGACTCGGCGCGTGCCGCCAGCCGAAGCTCCTCGTCGACAGACGGTGTCGACTCGTTCGCGCCCGTGAGCGGAAATCCCGTTCCGAACGTGAGCCCGTCGCCGTCGAACAGCCGCCGGTAGCCGGCGTTCTCGTAGTCGATCATCGCCTCGAGTACGGGGACCGAGCCGTTTGCCGCTTGCGATCGAAACGACTCGTCGCGACGACACTCGAACCAATGTGTAATGGTAGTACCCAACCAAACAGGGATCTGATGTGACTGATTAGCTAATAAAACAAAAATATATTTATTAAAACGTGAGACGGCAACGGAACTTCATACGTTCGATGCCGACCGCTGCTGGCGCTTCCGGCACAAGGGCGGAGTGTCGTGCCCGTGAACGTGCTTCGAGCGGTTGGCCCTGCCAGTGTGGGGACTCGCTCGCACGAGATCGGCGATGACTGGACGAGGCGTCGTGCCCATCGCGCCAGACGAATTCTCGGCAGTCGGATTCCTTGTCCGTCGGTGCCGTCGTGCTGTCCACGGACAACGGGGTGATCGGCGTTTCTGTGAGCGTAGACCGGTCGTCTGTCTCGACACGACTTCGCCTCGATCTACTATATAAACTTACAATATATTTAATCATATCCGTATATATAGTTCTGTTGATTACTATCTGACGGTGGAGTGATAACGACCAGTGGGCTCGTCGCTCGCGTTCGACGCCCCGAATATTACGCACATAGTGATGTAAAGCAGTCGCCAGGAGACGAAACTGGTTGCTGGACGGACGACGGAAGCGGTGGCGAGGTCGGTCGTGTCGCCTCGAGGCGCTTTGTTGGCTTGCCTGGGCCGTCGAGACCGGTCGCGTTCTCTATTTGACAACGCGACCGTTACGAGTACTTGAGGTTGAGTTCGATGGCGTTGGCAGCGCTCTGGACCGTCTCGGTAATCTCGTCGTCTCGCAGCCGACTCGAGGGTGCCGAGATGCTGATCGATCCGCAGGCGGAGTCGTCGCCGGGTTTGATCGGTGCGGCGACCGATCGCAGTCCGACCAGGCGTTCTTCCTCGTGTGTCGCGTAGCCGCGGTCTCGAACCTGCTGGAGTTCGTCGAACAGTTCGTCGGGATCGGTGATCGTGTTCGGCGTCGCCTGGGGGAGTCCGTGCTGGTCGATGATCTCTCGGACGCGTTCTTCGGGCATGTACGCGAGGATCGCCTTTCCCTGTGCCGTGTAGTGGAGGTGCGTCCGGTGGCCGACGTACGTGTCCAACTCGACCGCCTGCTCGCCTTTCGATCGGTAGAGGTAGACGCCGATCCCGTCTTCCTCAACGAGCAGATTCGCGAGTTCGCCCGTCTTCTCGGCCATCTCCTTGACTTTCGGTTTGGCGGTTTTGTACAGTTTCATCTGGCTTCGAAGGTGGCCGCCGATCTCGAGGAACTTCAGGCCGAGACAGTACCGATCTCCGTTCTGTACGACGTACCCCTCCTCTTTGAGCGTCTGGAGGTGATTGTGGACTGCGCTCTTTCCCATGCCGACTTTCTCGCTGAGTTCCGTGACGCGACCACATTCGTCCTCTTTTAGCACCTCGATGAGCCGCAACGTTTTCTTCGTCGTCCCAACCGGGTGTTTCGCCTCGTTTGACATGTGGGTTCTGTTCACAACTTTCATCGTGCTCCTACAAATGTGTATCCCCGACGCCACAATCTGTTCTGAAATAGAGAACAAAGATGGCGCTTCGGTGTGGGCTCCCGTCTCTGTCAGACGTCATCATGCCCCGCACTCTGTGGCAATTTTTACCCCACTCGAGGTGCACGCACGTCCGTTCTCGTATAGAGAATTATCTCGTATTTGAATTACTATCTACGTTGTCGACGGTACTGTGGCGACGATTCGATCGAAGGCAGCGTCCGCCGAGCTTCGCGCACGCCCGATGACAACCCGCCGTTCCATCGAGTAGTTGCCCTCCCGGCTGGCCGCCTGCATCTTCGTTGCCCCGGCGGACTCGCAGGAGACAGTCGAGTCGTGGGCGTCGCTGCATACCGCTTTCGACACAAAGCTTAAGTGCTAATCAACCTCACGATACGTAGTAACACAGAACAATGAGGGTGATCCCCAATCACTAACTATGGATTCGTCATCGACAACCGGAAGTGTATCGGGTGCCACGCCTGCACCGTCGCGTGCAAGGCCGAACACGACGATCCGATCGGCGTCAACAAGACGTGGGTCAAGTACATCGAGAAAGGGGAGTTCCCGAACACGAATCGGAACTTCTCCGTGATGCGGTGTAACCACTGCGACGACTCGCCCTGTACCGACGTCTGTCCGGTGACGGCGCTGTGGGAACGCGAAGACGGCATCGTCGACTTCGACACGGAGCGGTGCATCGGCTGCAAGGCGTGCATGCAGGGGTGTCCGTACGACGCCCTGTACATCGATCCGGAGACGTCGACGGCGGCCAAGTGTAACTACTGCTCTCACCGCGTCGATTCGGGTCGCGAACCGGCCTGCGTCACGGTCTGCCCGGAAGACGCTATCGTCGCGGGCGACATGGAAGATCCCGACACCGAGATCACGCGAACCATCTCGAACCAGGAGGTGCAAGCGCGCAAGCCCGAGAAAGGGACCGAGCCCAAGCTGTTCTACGTCGACGGTGACGAGGGCAGCGTGACGCCGGGGACGACCGGCCGCGAAGAACACTACATGTGGAGCGACGCACCGACGCAAACGGAGGTGCAAGGCGGCGAGCGTGAGGACTTCGATCTCCAGCGTGCCGCCGAGTCGCTCGCGAACTCGGACGTGACGCTGTCTTCCTCGAGCGACGGCGAGGCTCGTGCCGACGGCGGCTGTGGCTGCGGTGGAAACTGCCGCTGTCAGTCCGACGGCGACGGCCGGGTCGCGTCCGACGGCGGCGTCGCCACGAGCGCAGACGCTGCGACGAGTTCCGGAGGCGGACACACTGCCGACTCGAGTTCCGGAAGCGTCACGCGGGCGTACGAACTTCTCCACGAGGAGGCACGCCGGGTCTACGACATCGGCGAGAGCCACTACCAGTCGTGGGGCTGGGAGGTGTACTCCTACACGTGGACGAAGTCCATCTCCGCGGGCGTCTTCCTCGTCCCCGCGTTGCTGATGGCGCTTGGCATCGTCGAACCGAGTGCGAGCCTGATCGGTGCCAGTTCGCTCGTCAGCATGGCATTCCTCGGGCTCACCGGCCTCCTGCTCATCGTCGACCTGGAGCAACCACAGCGGTTCCACTGGGTGCTGTTGCGCCCGAACTGGAACTCCTGGCTGGTCAAGGGGGCGTACATAATCACGGCCTACGGTGCCTATCTCGCGGTCGTCCTCGCGGGCTGGCTCCTCGAGCTCGGCTACGTCACGAATCCCGCCGTGTTGCTCGGCGGTGCCGCGCTGGCGACGGCGACAGCCGTCTACACGGCCTTCCTGTTCAGCCAGTCGAAAGGCCGTGACCTCTGGCAGAGCCCGGCGATGCCGCTGCACATGTTCGCACAGGCCGTCGTCGCAGGAGGTGCGGCTACGGCGCTGCTCGGGTTCGCCGGGTTCGACGGCCTCGCCGGCCCGTCGCGGCTGGCGCTCGCCGCCGGACTGCTGACCCACCTCGTGTTGATCGCCTCGGAGATCTTCACGCCCCACCAGACCGAGGACGCAGAGGAGGCGGCCGCCCGGATCGTTCGAGGCCGGTTCCGCACGGCGTTCTGGCTCGGTGGCATCGGCGTCGGCATCGTGCTGCCGCTTGCCGTTCTCGCGGCCGGCGGGAGCCTCCCGTTCGTTGCACTCGCCGGCGCGCTCGCGCTCGTCGGCCTGTTCGCCTTCGAGTACTGCTGGATAACCGCCCCGCAGACAATCTCACTCGCATAACCCATGGGACACGGATACGACCTCAGTCAGATCGAAAAAGTCGCCGAGAAGCTCGGCCTGCTGTCGAATCGTTCGGCGGAGACGACGAAACAACGCCAGGGCTCGAGCGGTCGCGTCACGCCCGCCTCGAGCAACGGTCACCTGGCCGACTACCCCGACCCCGCAGAGTGGCACAACTGGACGGAGTACGAGTCGAGCGGGGAGCCCCGCGAGTACTCGGTCGTGCCGACGGCCTGTTTCAACTGCGAGGCCGGCTGTGGCCTGTTGACGTACATCGACAAGGAGACCGGGAAGATCCGGAAGATCGAGGGGAACCCCGAACATCCAGGTAGTCGCGGTCGCAACTGCGCGAAGGGCCCGGCGACGATCAACCAGATTGAAGACCCACAGCGGATCCGCCACCCGCTCAAACGGGACGGACCGCGCGGCAGCGGCCAGTGGAAGCAGATCTCGTGGGACGAGGCACTCGAGGACATCGCCGGCGAGATGCGCGAGACGATCGAAGACGACCGCGAGAACGAGATCACGTACCACGTCGGCCGACCTGGCCACGAGGAGTACATGGACCGGGTCATCGACGCGTGGGGACTGGACGGTCACAACTCCCACACGAACATCTGCAGCGCGGGTGCCCGCACGGGCTACGCGCTGTGGCACAAGTACGACCGCCCGAGCCCCGACTTCTCGAACGCCGAGTTCATCCTGTTGCTGTCGGCACACCTCGAGTCGGGTCACTACTTCAACCCGCACGCCCAGCGCATCATGGAGGGAATGCAAGACGGTGCCGAACTGGCCGTGCTGGACCCGCGGCTCTCGAACACCGCCGCGATGTCGGACTACTGGCTGCCGACCCAGCCGGGCAGCGAGGCCGCCGTGTTGCTCGCGATGGCGAACGTGATCCTAGAGGAGGAGCTCTACGACGCCGAGTTCATGCGAAACTGGGTGAACTGGGAGCAGTTCCTCGACGAGAAACACCCGGACCGGCCGCGGACGTTCGACGAGTACCTCCGCGTGCTCTACGACACGTACGCGGAGTTCACACCCGAGTTCGCCGAAGCCGAGAGCGGCGTCGACGCCGCGGTGATCCGGAAGGTCGGCCGGAAGATCGGTACCGCCGGCTCGAGGTACGCGAGCCACATCTGGCGCAGCGCAGCGAGCGGGAACAAAGGCGGCTGGCAGGTTTCGCGGACGCTGCACTTCCTCTCCGTGCTGACGGGCAGCGTCGGCACGAAAGGCGGGACGTCACCGAACGCGTGGCACAAGTTCGACCCGCACCTGCCGAACGAACCGCCGCGCCAGCGGCTGTGGGACGAACTCCAGCTCCCGAAGGAGTATCCCTTCGCCCACTACGAGATGAGTCAGCTGCTGCCGTACTTCCTCAAGGAAGGGCGCGGCAAGATCAGCGTCTACTTCACGCGCGTGTTCAACCCCGTCTACACCTACCCCGACGGGTTCTCGTGGATCGAGGCACTGACCGACGAGGAGAAAGTCGGTATGCACGTCGCGCTCACGCCGACGTGGAACGAGACGGCGTACTTCGCCGACTACGTCCTGCCGATGGGACACAGCCCCGAACGCCACGACATCCAGAGCCAGGAGACCCACGCGGGGACGTGGGTCACCTACCGCCAGCCCGTCCTCCGGGAGTACGCCGAGCGCGAGGGCGAGGACGTCGAGCGAACCTACGAGGCCAACCCCGGCGAGGTGTGGGAGGAAGACGAGTTCTGGATCGACCTCTCCTGGCGCGTCGACGAAGACGGCGAACTCGGCATCCGCCAGTACTTCGAGAGCCCCTACCGCGACGGCGAGGGCGACGAGCCGGCGAAGATGACGATCGACGAGTACTACCGGTACGTCTTCGAACACGAGGAGGGTCTCCAGGACCTCGCCGAGGAGAAAGACACGACGCCCCTGGAGTACATGAAACACCACGGGGCGTTCCAGGCGTCGACGAACGACTACGAACTCTACGACGAACCGCTCGATCCGTCGGTGCTCGAGGAAGACGACGTCTACGTCGACCAGTACGGGACGATCCGACGCGTGCTAAGCGACGAGATCCGCGTCGAACTCGACGGCGGTGACGCACGCGATCGCGACGAGACGGGATCCGACGAGGATCGGGGCTACGACTACGACACCATCGAAATTTCGGAGGACGCCCAGTACGACTCCGAAGTGCTCGGCGTGATGGTCGACGGCGAACCGAAGCAGGGATTCCCGTCGCCGACGGGGAAACAGCAGTTCTACTCGAAGACGATGGCCGACTGGGGCTGGGACGACGAGCGGTACACGCTCCCCAACTACCTGAAGTCGCACGTCCACCCCGAGAACGTCGACTACGAGGACGGCGAGATGGTGCTGGTGCCGACGTTCCGGCTCCCGACCCAGATCCACTCCCGTTCGTCGAACAGCAAGTACCTCGAGGAGATCTCCCACAACAACCCGGTGTGGATCCACTCGAACGACGCAGAGCGGATGGGGCTCGAGACCGGCGACCTCGTCCGCGTCGAGACGGACATCGGCTACTACGTCAACGAGGTCTGGGTGACCGAATCCATCAAACCCGGCATCGTCGCCCAGAGCCACCACATGGGCCAGTGGAAGGTCGACCGCGAGGAGACCGACACCGACGTCGAGGAGGGCGGCGACCCGTACGGGAAAGTGACCGTCGACCTCGACAACGAGAACAGCATGTGGGGAATGCGCCAGGTGGAGGGCATCAAACCCTTCGAGAGCGACGATCCCGACAGCGAGCGCGTCTGGTGGACCGACGGCGGCGTCGCACAGAACCTCACGCACGCGCCCCACCCGGATCCCATCTCGGGCATGCACTGCTGGCACCAGAAGGTGACCGTCCGCCCGGCCGAAGACGACGACTACTACGGCGACGTCTACGTCGACACGGACCGGTCGATGGAGATCTACCGCGAGTGGCTCGAGGAGACGAAGCCGGCACCGGGGCCGAACGGGCTGCGCCGACCGAAGTGGCTCAAACGACCCATCTCCCCCCCGACCTCGCCCGGTGACGACGACGCCTGGTACGTCGACGGCCCGGTCGGTCGGCCAGAGCGGTGGGACGTCGAGTCCCAGTCGGCACGTCGCGACGACTGAGTCGGTGGCGACCTCGTTCGGTCCGTCGTCGCGGCGGTCTCGCCGTGAGCTTTTACCTGGCTGACGGCGATTTCTGTCACCGCGAAACACCCGCTTGCGGAGTAGACGACACTCTATCCTGCTACTGACGGCGAAAATTTTATCCCCTCTGTCATTGATGCATTAGTGTGGTATTCAATGCCATTGGACACGGACTCGATGGGCGACTGGCGTCGCCTCGATGATACGGTTTCGGCGGATCCGGACGGTGAACCCGACGTGACGTTCATGCACGTAAGCGACCTGCATGGACAGATGACCGAGGGACACCAGGTGTACTACAACAACCCGAAGTCACGGCCGGACTTCGAGTTCGACGGCGAGGACAAGGTCATTCGCAAGGGCGGTGGCATCCCTCGCCTCGCGGCGAAACTCGAGGAGGTACGCGACGCGTACGACGACGACGTCGTCACGTTGATGAGCGGGGACACCTTCCACGGGACGGCCGTCACGACGTACACGAACGGCAAGTCGATGCTCGAGCCGGTCAACGAGCACCTCCGTCCCGACTTCTACGTCCCCGGTAACTGGGACTACTCCAACGAGGCCGTCGAGGACGGCAACATGGTCGACATCATGGAGTCGCTGGACGCGACCGTCCTCGCCAACAACCTCCTAGAGTGGGATACGGAAGACCTCATCTTCGACCCGTACTCGCTGACGGAGGTAAACGGCCTGACGGTCGGCGTCGTGGGGATGACGAACGTCTACGTCGACCGCATGATGCCCCTGTTTTACACGGACAAGTACAAGTTCGCCAAACACCCCTCCTTGCTCGAGGAGTACGCGAGTATGGCGCGCGACGACGGTGCGGATATCGTCGTCGCGGTGAGCGAGATCGGGCTTCAGTGGAAAGTCCAGGCCGCCAAGGACATCGACAACATCGACGTCATGTTCAGCGCCCACACCCACGAGTACACGCACGAGCCCATCGTCGTCGAGGACACCAACACCCTCGTCGTCGAGTCGGGCATGGGCGACGGCCTCGGGCGGGTGGACATCCGTATTCGGGACGGCGAACCCGAGTTCCGGCACAACCTCTACTGTCTCGTCGAAGGCCACGAGTACACGCCGGAACCGGACCCGGCGGCCGAACGGACGGTCGAGGAGATCCGCGAGCCGTTCCTCGCCGAAGACGTCCACTTCGAACGCGGAAACGGCACGCTCGATCGGCCGATCGACACCGTCGTCGGCGAGACGAAAAAGCCCCTCTACCGGCAGTCGTTCCTCGAGAGCGCGTGGAACACGATGTACAACGACGCGCTGAAGGAGTACCTCGACGCCGACCTGGCGATCTCCCACGGATTCCGATACGGAGCGGCTATCCCGGAGGGCGAGATCACGATCGGGGACCTCTACACGTTCTTCCCGATGACTGCGCCGGTGGCGAAAGGTGACGCCTACGGCCAGCAGATCATGAACCACATGGAGGAGTTCCTCATCGACAACTTCACGCCCTACGTCTACGACCAGGAGGACGGTCGCGTGCGTAACTACTCCTCGAACGTCGAGGTCACCATCGATCCGACGGCGAAGCGGGGTCGCCGCCTCGTCGAGATGACGGTCGACGGCGAACCGATGGATCCGGACGAGTCGTACACCGTCGCGACCCTGAGGCGGCCGGGCGATCCGAAACGCGACCTCGGAAATTGCGGATTCCCGTTCCGGAACGTCGAGATCGAGCAAGGGACGATCCCCGTCGACGTCCTCGTCGACTACCTCGAGAACAACTCACCCGTCGACTACGAGGTCATGGACCTGGTGCAGACGCCGGAGGACGGCGGCGACGTCCAGAACACGCCCGCCGACGGGCCGTATCCGCACATCCAGCCAGGCGTCGACTACGCCAACGGCGAGGAGTACACGGAGACCTACCTCATCCCACAGGGGAACGTCTACCAGGAAGACGCCAGAAACCGGAAGCGATAGTCTCGCTTCGGCCCGCGCTCACGCCGACGACGGATAAACCGTGATCGGGACGTCGCTCGCCAGCACCACGTCGTGCGTATTGCTGCCGAGGTTGCTGAGCAACGACGTCCCCTTTCGACCCATCACGACGACGTCGACGTCGTGTTCGTCCGCGTAATCGAGGATCTGCTTCGCTGGATTCCCACTTCGAAGTTCCGTGGTCAGTTCTACTCCGTTCGGTCGTAACTGCTCGAGTCTCGAAAGCGCCTGTTCGCCCTCGCGCTCGACGGCGTCTGCGACTTCGTTCGGTGGTGCCGGCGAGGTGGCTGCCGGGATGACGTCGGAGACGTTGTTGACGTAGAGGCCGTGTACCTCCGCGTCGTGTGCCCCCGCGAGCAGGTACGTCCACTCGGCGATCTCGTCTGCGAACTCGGTTCCATCGGTCGGGAGGAGGATCTTCTCGAACACGCGTGTGAATATGTCACAGGTTGGTATCAAAGTTGCCCCGGCTGCCACCACGGGGGAGTCGCGACGAGACGCTCGGTGATCTAACCGAAGTGACGAGTTTGTCACGTGCCAACTCCGATCCTTGTCGTACGACAACGTGTGCGGTGACCACGGCGCAAATTTTAATTCATATAATGTATATGGGGTTGTTGTGTGGCGACTGATACCGGTTGCCACAGAACAGAGTACACGATCCATGATGTCAGGTGCAACTATCGTAGGCCAGATTTCGCCAGAAGTGCTCAAGGGACGACTCGAGACCGACGACGACGTACCGGTCGTCGACGTCCGTGGAACCGAATCGTACGAAGGATGGCACATTCCAGGTGCGGTCAACCTCACGTACAGCAAGGACCGAGACGAGTTCGAGTCGGACCCCGGTGAACGCCTCCCGGACGACAAGCAGGTCGTCGCAGTGTGTGCACACGGGAACACGAGCAGACGAGCAGCACAGCGACTCGCAGAGCAGGGATTCGACGCCGTCACCCTCGAGGACGGGATGCTCGGGTGGAGCAAGGTGTTCGATGTCGTCGACATCGGCCTCGCCGACGACCTCGTTTTCAAGCAGGTAAAGCGCCTTTCGAACGGCTGTCTCTCGTACGTCCTCGGGCACGACGGCGAAGCGATGATCGTCGACCCCGTCCAGTATACGGACGTCTACGAGCGGAACCTGCAGGCGGACGAACGGCTGTTCGACGACGACGATCAGGTCGACCTGAAGTACGTCGCGATCACTCACATTCACGCCGACCACATCTCCGCCGGCAGCGACTTGGCCGAGAAGTACGACGCCGAACTGGTCGTCGGCAGTGCCGCCAGCGAGCGGACCGACCAGCCTGAGGGTCACGGCGACCCGCTGTACGTCGAAGACGGCGAGATCCTCTCGCTCGGAGACTACGACGTCGAGGTGATGCACACGCCCGGACACACGATGGAGAGCATCACGTTCGACGTCGCGGGCGACGCCCTGCTGACGGGTGACACGCAGTTCGTCGACAGCGTCGGCCGGCCGGACTTGGAGCACGGCGACGACGGTGCCCCCGAGCACGCGGAAGTGCTCTACGACACGATTTTCAACACGATCCTCGAGCGTAGCGACGACACGTTCGTCTTTCCCGCCCACTGGGGAAGCGAGGAGGTCGAACCGGGCAAGCCGGTCTCGGCGACGATCGGCGAGATCAAACAGACGAACGATGCGGTTCAACTCGAGGAGAAAGACGCCTTCGTCGAGTACATCCTCGATCGCCTCGGCTCGAAGCCGGCCAACCACGACAAGATCATCGCCATCAACGAAGGGAAACGTGAGCTATGTGACCCCGAGATCGAACTCGGCCCGAACAAGTGTGCCGTCGAGTAACGGCACGAGTTAGCACGGAGACAGAACGATGTCATCGGAAGCAAAGGTCAATCCAAGACAATTCGTACAGAACCTGTTGCAGTTCCAGTACCGCGAGGTGATGATGGCGTTCGCGACCGGGGCAGTCCTGATCGGAGCGATCGCGCTCTATCCCGGAGCAGGTAACGTCGGGTCGGAAATCCAGGCGGACGTCGGAACCTCTACGCTCATCCTCTTTTTCGTCGTGGCGGTCGTCGCGGCTGTCGTAAAGGGCACGATCGGATTCGGCTACGCGCTGATAACGACGCCCGTTTTCGCGACGGTCATCGACCCGACGATGGCGGTCGTCGTACTGACGATTCCACCGTGGATGATCAACGTCTTCCAGGTCGGTGAGACGAACACGGGGCTGGCGTACGTTCGACGCGAGTGGTTGCTCATCTCGCTCGCGCTCGCGGGTTCGCTCGTCGGCGTGTTCTTCCTCTCGGAGTACAGTACCGGGCCGGTCATCCCCTTCCTCATCGGCCTGCTCCTGCTGGCGTACGTCCTCTTCGAGATCACGAAGGACTTCATCGTCATCGAGGAGGCCCACAACCCGCTGGCACTCGGATCCGTCGGGTTCGGCGGGGGATTCCTGCTTGGTGCTGCGAACCTCGGCCCGCTGCTGCCCGCGTATCTGCACACGTTCGAACGGAACACCGAGCGGTACGTCGGCGGCCTCTCGATGATATTCCTGTTCGTCTTCACCGAGCGGATCGTCCTCATGTGGTTCAACGGGCTGTTGACGCCGTACCAGCTCTGGCTCGGGTGTGCGATCGCGCTCGTCACCCTCGTCGGGCTCCTGATCGGGACCTACCTGCGTCGACTCGAGATCAACGAACAGCGGTTCAACTACGTCGTCATCGCGATCCTCTTTATCATCGCGGTGAACATCTTCCGGCAGACGGTGCCGGCGCTTTTCTTCTAACCACCATCACCTCGATTCCGTCTTTTCGACCTGCGCCGCGTCGCCTCGAGCCGATCGATATTTGTTATAGATATTACTGTAAGGGGTACTATTTTGGTAATCGACTACGATCCGTACCGACGTGGTCGCGATCGTAGCACTACTGGTCGCCACAGTCGCGAGCCTGTTCATGGCGTGGGCGATCGGCGCGGGGTCGTCCGGGTCGACGCCGTTTGCCCCTGCGGTCGGAGCGAAGGCCATCTCGATCATGCGCGCGAGTTTTCTCGTCGGCTTGCTCGGGTTCGCCGGTGCGACGCTTCAGGGGGCGAACGTCTCCGAGGCGATGGGTCGTGAACTCATCCACGGGGTGTCGCTCTCGCCTGTCGCCGCGACGGTCGGCCTGCTTACGGCAGCGTCACTCGTCGCGATCGGCGTCTTCACTGGGTACCCGATCGCGACGGCGTTTACCGTGACGGGTGCCGTCGTCGGCGTCGGCCTGGCTCTCGGTGGCGATCCAGCCTGGGGAAAGTATCGACAGATCGCACTGCTCTGGACGCTCACCCCCTTCGTCGGCGGTGGGATCGCCTACGCGACGGCCAGGTCGCTCGATAGCGATCCCGACCGGCGACCGATGTACATCTCGGGACTGGCGGGTGCCGTCGGTCTCGTTATCGCGAACATCGAGTTTGCAGCCCTCGGGAGCGCCTCGAACGCCGCGTCCATCTCGACCGTCGGGGCCCAGGCGTTCCCGCTGTTCGTCAGCGCCGAGAGCACTGCGGGGAAGGCGTTCATCTCGCTCACTATCGCGTTGACCTGTGCTGGAATCAGCTATCGAGAACTCGCTCGCGACGAGGTTCGCGCAGAGCGGCGTTTCCTGCTCGTACTCGGCGGACTCGTCGCGTTCTCCGCCGGCGGCAGCCAGGTCGGTCTCGCGATCGGCCCGCTGCTCCCGATGCTCGACCCGTTCGAGCTCCCGCTAACTGCGATCCTTATCGGCGGGGGGGTGGGCCTGCTCGCCGGTTCGTGGACCGGCGCACCACGGATGATCAAAGCTGTTTCGCGCGACTACTCGGCTCTTGACTCCCGAAGTTCTATCGCCGCGCTGGTTCCGTCCTTTGCCATCGCCCAGACCGCGGTCTTCTTCGGCATTCCGGTCTCGTTCAACGAGATCATCATCAGCGCGATCATCGGTAGCGGCTACGCCAGCGGCGGTGCGGGGAGCGTCAGTCGAAAGAAGATGGGGTATACGATCCTCGCGTGGATCGCGTCGCTCACCATCGCGATCGTCCTCGGGTACACGGCGTTTACGGCGATTACGATGATTCGTTGACCTCCCGTGATGACTGTGCCCTAGCCGGCGGTCGCGGTCGGACACGACCGCCGAAACATATAACTTCCGAACCACGAACAGTAGAATCGACATGACTCAAACGAGGTTGAACTGCTCGAGTTGTGGCTACCGGTGGACGTACGACGGCGACTCGACGCGGTACGCTCAATGTCCGGCGTGTGGCCGGAGCGTCACCGTCAAACTCCGGTAGCGAGGGCGAGTTCAGTCGGACGACGGCGCGTCGCCGAGCGGCGCAGCGAACGCCCGGACGAGCCGTGCCTCGGCTCGCCGGAGGCGATACGAGAGCGTCGACCGGGGGACCTCGAGGTCTGCGGCCAGTTCCTCGAGCGTCGTCTCGCGGGGCGTCTCGTAGTATCCGGTCTCGACCGCCCGCTCGAGCGCGAGTCGCTGCTCGTACGGAAGTGGCGGCCCGGTTAGCAGGTGGCGCTCCCGTTCGGTCACTTCGCCGAGGTATCTGAGGTCGAAGCGGCGTTGCATCCCGAGCGATCGCTGGATGGCGTCCGTGAGCTGGCCGACGGCGTCACCTCGTTGCATGAGGACGTGCCATTCGTAGCTGTCGTGGGATCGGGTGGCCTGGAACAGGAGTCCCCCCTCTAGCCATTCGCGTGCGAGTCTGGGAATCGAACTGCACCGGTCGGTCTCGGTTCGGGAGGTGTAGATGACTTTCCCGCCCGCCGTCTCCGAGACGACGTCGTACGTCGGGCTGGCGGTACACCCCGGCGTCCGCAAACAGTCGTTACAGTGCTCGTCGTCGAGGAAGACGTCCTCGAGCGTCTCGACGGCAGCGGGCGGCCCGGTGATCCAGTCGAGTCGCCAGACGCCCCGCAGCGAAGCGTGACAGGCGAGCGATCGGGCACGAAGCTCTGGCTGTTCGATGAAGACGTCCATGACGGGATCCGCGCCGTGGTCGTACTCGATCTGGAAGACGAGCTCTCGCATCTGTCCGGTACATCACGACACTTGGTAACGTAAATCGTCCGGTTCGGACGCGACTCGGTCGGGGGCAAGATTCATTTCCCGGCCCCACACATCTGGTAGCCATGCCACAGACGATCGATCAAGCGCAGGTCACGGAGTGGATCGACGACGAACTCGTCGAATCGGTCGAACCCGTCCCCGACGAGGCGGCCCACTTCAATCTCACCGTCGAGATGTCCGGCATGCTCGTCCACGTCATTCAGCGCCGTCCCGGCGGCCCGCTGCTTCTCGGGCAGGAAATCGAGTACGGCGAGGGAATCAGATCGCGCATTCAGAACATGACGGCGGCCGACCGCAACGAACTGGTCGCCCGCGTCCGCGAGACGCTCACGACGATCCCCGTCGTCTACGGGTTCGTCGACGAACGCGGCACCAACGTCGCGTTCGAAGATCTCCAGCGGATCTTCCTCGAGTATCGCATCTACCCGGACGCGGTGTCACAGCACGAACTCATGACGGGACTCGTCGCCGTCTGGAAGGGGATGCGCTACCTCGACGACCTCGTGACGCTCATCGACAGCATCGAGGGATAGCCCGACGGCGGGCGGTCCCGTGCCGCAAGGTTTATGCTCGATTCTGCTGACGGTACTAGCCAACACTGAACACAGATGTGGTCGACGATCACCGATTCAGCGCCTCGAACCGGTCGGCGAACGACTCGTCCGTCAGGCCCACCGACATGAGCCGGGCGGACCGAACGCGCGTCGATCCCGCGACGGTCGAGCGGGCGCTCGCGGACGCCGAGGTCGGTCGCGAACTGCTGTTCGAGAGCCTCGCCGACCTCGAGGGGTACGGAGCGATCTCCGTCGAGGACGGCCAGTTGACGGTGCCCGTCACGCTGGTGGCCCCGTCGGCGGCCGCCAGGTCCCACGTCGAACGCGAGATACGTGGGGCCACGGCGGACCTCGCGGGCGTCGAGTCGGTTCGCGTCGAGTGGCGACCGCAGGTTACGGCGACCGGACCGGGGATCGACCTCCTCCCGGACGTGAAAAACGTCGTCGCAGTCGCAAGCGGCAAGGGTGGAGTCGGCAAGAGCACCGTCGCGGTGAACCTCGCGACGACACTCGCCGCCGGCGGGGCCGACGTCGGGCTCCTCGACGCGGACGTCTACGGCCCGAACGCGCCCGCGATGCTCGGTCTCTCCGAGCGGACGCCGGACGCGACGCCCGACGACGAGATGGTGCCACGGACCGCACACGGCGTGTCGGTGATGAGCATGGGATTCATCGCCGGCGAAGACGACCCGGTCATCTGGCGTGGGCCCCTGGTCGACGAGTTCATCAAACAGCTGTTCGGCGACGTCCGGTGGGGATCGCTCGACTACCTCGTCGTCGACCTGCCACCCGGAACCGGCGATGCACAGCTGTCGCTGGTCCAGCACCTGCCCGTCTCCGGTGCCGTCGTCGTGACGACACCACAGGCTGTCGCCGTCGACGACGCACGGCGGGGCCTTCGCGGTTTCGCCCGCTACGACGTCCCCGTCCTCGGCCTCGTCGAGAACATGAGCCAGTTCGAGTGTCCGGACTGCGAATCGGTCCACGAGATCTTCGACGCTGGCGGCGCCGCCCGACTCGGCGACGAGTTCGACGTCCCCGTCCTCGAGCGCCTTCCGCTCGATCCCGCCGTCGGGCAGTTGACCACGTCGGACGAGGAGAGCGACCCGCCCGGCATCTCCATTCCCGGCTTCGGTCGCCTCCAGTTGCCACGAACGCGTGACGAACGCGAGCAACGGGGACAGCTCGCACCCGTCGGGGTCAGAGCCGACGGCGGCGAGACGCGCGCGTCGTTCGAACTGCTCGCGACACGAACTGCTGCACGCCTCGAGACCCTCGCCGCGAACGTCGACCGTGCGGACGGGGAGCGACGGTAACGCGATCCAGTCAAACTGCAGTGACCATGAAAGAAACAGTCTCGGGATACGAAGTCCGCGGCGACTGGGAAGCCGTCGTCGAACTCGGCGAACGCATCACCACGGCCCTCCGCGAGGACGGCTGTTCTAGCGCGGAGCTGGCGGAGTGGGACGAGTGGCGGCCGAAGCGACACGACCGGGTGGCAGAGGAAATTCGAGAGAAGACAGTCGAGCAAGCACATCTGAGCGAAGGCCCCGGCGAACGGGCCGACAAGTCCCCCGGGGAGGATCTGCTGAAAGCCGGTGACGAACTCTCGAGTGCCTACGAACGGCTCGACGACACCACCGAAGCCATCGATCGCTGGCGGGAGTCGATCCAGTATCTCACCAGAGCAGCGGACTCGGTGAGTCGCGGTGTCGTTCGGTCGGTCGAAGACGTGGTCTACAAACGGTTGATGACGAAGGCTGCGCCTTTCTACTTCGACAACGAACTCGTTAGTGCGAGCCTACAGCGCAAGCGAGGTCTGCACGGGAGCGGCGAATTCGTCTTCGAAGTTGCCGTCGACGAGCGCAGACGCGAGGCGATCGGCGACTACCTCGAGGCCGAACGCGACGTCCACCCGTCCGTCGAGACGGCGGCCGAGCGCGTCGCGATCGCCGAGGGACACGACCGCCCGTAGTTCTTCGTGGCGATTCTGTGGCGTCAGTTCGTCCGCACCAGCCACAGTGTCGGCCGAGAGAAATCGCGACGAAGTGAACCCTCGCCGATAGTATTGCGCTAAACAAAAGCAATTTAAATCCTTGTGAATAGATAACACTTGGTATATGCGAGGGAGACGCCTGTCGACAGTCGAGGACATCATCGCGATCACGAGCCCTGGCGAGGAAAGCGACGTAGCCGTTGACCGACTGCGCACGTGGACGGAGGAGAACGGGTTACGGTTGAAAACCGTCGACGTGGGAACCTCCATCGACGACGTCTATGCCGGGGAGATGGAGACGCTCGGAATCACCATCGGCGGCGATGGCACCTTTCTCGAGGGTATCAAGCAGTTCGCGCCGCGAAACGTCCCGCTTCTCGGGATCAACACGGGGACGCTCGCGTTCCTCGTTCGCGTGGCGGTCGACGACCTCGAGGCGGCCCTGACCGAGGTCGTCCAGGGACGGTCGACGATCGACAACCGCCAGCAGCTGGCAGTCGAAGCCAACGGGGTGGAAGCCACGGGGATCAACGACGTCATGGTCCAGCACGTCCCACCGGACGATCCGGTCGACCGGAAAATCACGAAACTCGACGTATTCGCGGACAGTCAGTACGTCGGCGAGTACGACGGGACGGGACTCGCGGTTGCGACGCCGACCGGATCGACCGGCATCTCGCTGTCCGCGAACGGCCCGATCCACCGCCCGACGAACAATTCGTCGCTCGAGATCGTGCCGCTGCACACCCACCAGATCGGCGTTCGTCCCGTGATCGTCAGCGAGGATACGACGATCCGGGTTGTCTGCAGCGAGGACGCCGACATGCTGGTCGACGGCGGTCGCCACCACGTCCGACTCGAGACCGACGACGTGGTCACGATCACCGGTGCCCAGAGCACCGCCGACATCGTGCGGACGAGTTACGACGACGACTTCTTCACGGCGGTCAGCGAACTCCTCGGGTGGGGCGCTCGCGGCTCAGAGGCGAAGTCGCTCCCGCGGACCGTCGCGGCCGACGACGACGAACCGGAGGACATGATCGAACGGGCACACAGCCTGGCGAAAGAAGCCGCCAGAAGCGTTGGCGATCCGCTCAGGGAACTCCACGGTCGGGTCGAGGCCGAGGAGTTCAAGACCGACAAGGCGGATATCGTCACGGAAGCCGACTATCTGTCGGAGAACATCATCACGACGGCCATCGAGAACGAGTACCCCGCTCACAACATCCGGTCGGAAGAACACGTATCCGTCGAGAGCGGGAGCACGTACACGTGGTTGATCGACCCGCTCGACGGGACCGGAAACTACGCCAACGGGAACCCCAACTACGCGGTCTCGATCGCGCTGCTGGAAGAGGACGTCCCCGTCATGGGCGTCGTCTACGCGCCCGAAACCGACGAACTCTGGACGGCGATCGAGGGCCAGGGTGCCTACAAGGACGACAATCGGATCACGACGACAGACCGGACCGAACTCGACGAAAGCATGCTGATTTCGGGATACGACCCGGACGGTAGCTTTCTCACCCACTTCTACAACGAGACTCGCGGCGTCCGACGGCTCGGTGCCGCAGCGCTTCACCTGTGTTATCTTGCCAACGGCAGCACTGACGCCGTCTGGGAGTACGACACCCACCCCTGGGACGTCGCCGCGGGCGTCGTCATCGCGAAGGAGGCGGGCGCGACGCTCACCGACACGAGCGGCGACCCCTTCGAGATCTACACCGAAAAAGACCGGCAGGAACTCGTCGGCTCGAACGGACACATTCACGGCGATATCATAGATCGACTGCAACACAGCGAACAGCTGCGCAACACGATCGACAACTGAAATCGCCAGCGCAGTGAAGCGCCTCTACGTTCGACACACTCGAGCGGGTTCCACCGTCGCGACCAACTCGTTTGCCGGCGACGGCGGACCGATCGACGACCCCGACTCCGACACTCGTGGAACCGGTCGACGAGACGTCCGTTCTCGGAGATCACGCGAACCGGTGCGGACGTGGTAGTCGATTCCTGCCGCCTCGAGAAACGATTCTTTAGTTTATGAAATCGCCGTTCTTGTGGCACTTCTATCGGATCGATAGTATACTTTATAAAGAAACCAGTACTGTATACATGTGATAAATGGCTGAATTTTATCTGCAGCACTAATCCATCGGTAAATGGCTCGAATACGCCGAATCGGGCTCGTTATCGCCGATCCCAACCGGTTACTACTCGCTCATCTCGAATGAACCCCGATCCGAGATCGATTTTCCCTATTGCTCGAAGTCGTGAGATACGATCCGTATAACGGATTGTCGAGGACTTTCGCTCTCGATCGTCCGCCGATCTCGAAGGAGGCATGTTCGTGGTCGTATACAAGTATAAATAGAGACTATTGCACGAAATAGTACTAGAATTGTCTATTAATGTGGTTAAAAATAAACTCGAAATACATTTACTCCTTCGAGGTGCGAGACGACGCGTCGCCCGTTCGGCTTCACTCGAGAAGCGGCCGCGACGAGTTCGCGACGACGAGGAGACTGCTCACCGTGACGGCAGCAGTCGTCACCAGCGGGTTCAACGCGCCCACTACTGCGACGGGGATCACGATCGCGTTGTAGCCGAGTCCCAGCCAGAGATTCCGTTCGACGCGTCGTCCCGCAGCAACCGAGAGGGAGAACGCTCGCTCGACCGCCACGAGCTCGTCGTCGACGATGGCGAGGTCGGCGGCGTCCGACGCCAGTGCCGTACCGCCGCCGAGAGAGATCCCGAGGTCGGCCTCGGCGAGCGCGGGCGCGTCGTTCGTTCCGTCGCCGACCATCGCCACCCTGCCGTCGGCTTTCAGTCGCCGAATCGTCGCCGTCTTCCCCTCGGGCGGGACGCTCGCGAACACGTACTCGACGTCGGGGTGGCGACTGAAGACGTCGGTCGCCGCTTCGTCGTCGCCGGTGAGGACCACGACCTCGATCCCCGCCTCGGTCATCGCGGTGACGGTCTCCTCCCAGTCGTCTCTCGGCTCGTCACCGACGATCACGACGCCGTCTGCCGCTCCATCTCGACCGACGACGACGGGGAGGCGACCGCGGTCTCGAGCCTCGCGAACGCGCGCTTCAGTCCCTTCGTCGAGAGTCCAGCCACGCTCTCGAAAGAGGTCGGGGTGGCCCACCAGTACCGTCCGTCCGTCGACGACTCCCTCGACGCCGGTCGCGTGGCTCCGGAACTCCTGGACGTCCAGTTCGTCCGCCCGACCGTCGAATCGTCCGCCGTCAGACCGCACTGGCTCGCTCCCGTCCGTTTCGTCGACGAACGCACGCTCGATCGCCCTCGCGGCCGGATGTGACGTCCGCCGCTCCAGTACGGCGGCGGCCCGCAGGAGCTCCTCCGACGCGTCGGCTTCGAGGACTGTCATCTCGCCAGTCGTGAGCGTCCCCGTCTTGTCGAAGACGACGACGTCGACGTCCCGGAGCCGTTCGAAGACGGTCTCGTCGAAGACGACGATCCCCCGCTCCATCGCCTCCTGGATGCTCGAGGCGACCGAAAGCGGCGTCGCGAAGCCAAGCGCCCACGGACTCGAGACGATCACGGTCAGGAGCACGGCCAGCAGCGTCGCCGTCGGACTCGCGCCGAGGAGGAACCGTACCACGCCGACCACGGCGGCGGCACCCAGGACGAGCGGGAGGGCAGTCGCGGCGAGTCGCTCGGCACGGCGCTGCACACCGTGTTCTGCAGACTGGAGGTCCCAGACGTCGCGCGTGAGTCGGTCGATGCTGCTCGTCGTCTCCGTGCCCACTTCGACGACCGCCGCGTCGCCCGTGACGACCGAGCCACCGACGACGTCGTCGCCGGCTCGTTTCGAGACCGGGAGCGACTCCCCGGTGACGACGGCCTCGTCGACCGTACAGCCGCCGTCGACGAGCGTCCCGTCGACCGGAATTCGCTCGCCCTGCCGGACGAGAACCCGGTCGCCGGGCTCGAGGTCCCCCACCGGGACGTCGCTCGTCGTCCCACCCGGTTCGTACCGCCGTGCCTCGTCGACCTGCGAGACCGTCAGGTCCGTGAGCCGATTCATCGCGCGCCGTTTGGCCGTCTCCTCGTAGAACGACGCTGCCATCACCACGGCGGCGACCACGATTGTCAGATCGTAGTAGACGTCGATCCGTCCCGTGAGGCCGGCGACCGTCCCGTAGAGGTAGGCGCTCACGATCGTCAGCGTCGCCAGCAGGTCGGTGCTCGGACGTCGCATCTTCAGGCTGACGTACGCACCGCGCAGGAGCGGCATCCCCGTGAAGTAGAGGATCGCTCCCGTCAGCACGGAGAACAGCCGCACGAACGCCAGTCCGTCGAAGCCGCCGAAGCTGTCACGGAACAGCGCCAGCATCCCCGCGTCGGAGAACGACGCGAGATACACCGGATACAGGACCGCGACGTAGGGGACCAGCATGAACATCCCGAAGACGACGCCGACGATGTACCGAAACTCGAGTACGTCGTCCGTCCGGCGCTTCCGGAGGCCGTGCATCTCCCGCGACCGCTGTGTTCCGCCCTCTTCGTCTGTGCCACTCGCTTCCTCGCGAAGGTACGCCGTGTAGCCGACCGTACTCAGCGCGTCCCTGAGTTCGCGTTTCGACACGCGATCGGGGTCGTGGTCGACTCGCACGACCTCCGTGACGTAACTCGCCGCCGCGCTCTCGACGCCGTCGCGAGCCTCGGCGACCGACTCGAGAAACGACTCGCACATCGCCGAGTGCATCCCGTCGACCCGAAAGAACGTGCGGGCCAGTGCGTCGTTTGCGTACTCGACGTCGGATCGCTGCGTCCGACCGTGCGTTTCCTCGCCGTGAGAAGGTTCGACGGCGCTTTCGTCTCCGGCTTCGACTGTCCCGAGCGTCTCGTACACGTCTCGACAGCCGGACGAACAGAACTGCTCGCCGGACTCGGCTTCGACGGCCGACCCGGAGGGTGCCGTCCCACACAGTGTGCAACGGTCACTCCCCTCTCGTCGATCACTCACACGCGAACAGTGCACGCTCGAGGGCAATAACAGTGGCGTCAGAACGTGCAGCGAACGGCGGTGACCGCCCGGCACGTTCGACGTCGGGACGTTCGTCGACATCGTCAGAAAAGGAGACGAGTAACTCGTCAAACCGCTTCGAGGCGGTCGTCACACGTCTCGAGTGCGGCTTGCTTCCCGCTGGGGTAGTTTGTCATGGTCGCCGCCGCCGCCGTCGTCGAGAATGCCTTTCACCACGTTCATCTCTTCGGTACGTTCCTCCTGGTCGTAGCTTGGAGCCGTCGACGCGTCGGAAGCCCCGAAAACAACGGGTTCGAACTCTCTACTCGGGAGTTCGGTTTAGTCGTAGAACGTGACGTCTGCTGACGGGCGCGACGGGTCTTCACCACCGCGCTTGCTGCCACTTTTGGGGTTTCGAGATTCATGATCACTGCTGGATTTCTCTCCATCGGCGGTCTGCTTTCTCGCGCTTCGATGCGCGGTCGTAGTGCTTGTCGAGAATCTGGTTCGAGGCATCGAGTCGATCGGAAACGATCCCTCGAGCGACCCCCTCGTTACGGTACTTCGTGACTCGAGCTTTCCGGAGATCGTGAGGTGACCGGGTCGAGGGGCACTTGCACGCCGTGTTGTACGACGTCCACTCGCACGTCTCCGGATCTTCGTCGTGGGGACACTCGTCGCCGATCTGGCACGGCTTGGTCCACCTGTAGACGATGTTCCGGAGCGTCGAGGGCGCGACGCGTCCCTGGGCGGTCGAAACGAGCGGTCGTCGACCCTCGTCGTCGGTCACCGTCTTTCGAGGACCGGAAATGTAATCGCGTAGCGTCTGTGCCACCCGGTCGCTGATTCGGTTGACCCGTTCGCCGCCCTCGTCGTTCTTCAACGGCGTTCCCGTCTCCGGTCGGTGAACGAACTCGACCGTCGGTTTCCGTCCATCGAGTTCGCAGTCACCGACGTCGAGCGCGCGGATACCACCGAGGCGGGCACCCGTATGCCAGATGAGCAAGAACACCACGTGGTCCCGGCTCGCGTACTCGTACCGGTCCAGGTACTCGAGGATCGGCGGGATTCGCTCGGGGACCATCGTGCTGTCGCTCACCTCCTGGCCCGGTGAGAGACTTGGGAGCGGAACCTTCAGATACAGATCCTCGTGAACCGCTTCGATCTCCCCGCAGAACTTCAGGAACGACCGAACAGTCGTCAACACCGAGTGGAGCGTCTTCGGGGCGATCTCCTCGTCTTGCCCCTTCGAATACCCGCCTTCGCGTCGCCACACGCGGAAGTGGTAGAGATCCCGGCCCGACAACTCGTTCATGTTGTCGATTCCGGCCTCTTCGCGACACCACTCGACGAACGCGCGCAGGTGACTCCGGTGTGAAACGCGCGTCCACTCCGCGTTGCTGTCACGCATCGCGTCCAGGTGGAGCTTGACGGCCTGCTCGGGTGTGATCGGCTCGAGGCCGCTCACCTATTCTCCCCCCAGTTCGACGCGTGACCTTTCGGCCCAAAGCCCACGGACGCTTTCTCCTCGGCGTCGTCGCGCTCGTACAGCTGATCGGCGATCGCCGTCTGGATCGCTCGCCCGGAGCGCTGCCGTGGTTCGGACTCCGGACAGTGGTAGTCGTCGACGCGAGCAGCGAGGTCGTCCATCGAGACGAGGAGTTCGCACAGAACCGCGTTCTGGTAGCGCAGTTCCGTCGCGATCGCCTCGAGGGCGTCGGCCTGTCGCTCGAGTGCGTGGAACTCGTCGCTCACGCAGAACCACCCCGGAGGGAGTCGTAGGGGCCGGCACGCGTCAGCAACCGGAGGTCGTCACGGTGAACGGTTTCACCGGACGCGAGGTTGTGCAAGTGGTCGAACTCGGGATCGTAGTCGTCACCAGCGTAGGTGCGCGCGCACTCGGCACACCAGAAGTGGTTGTTCGTCGCTTCCCAGCTGCGATGGCCGCGGGGGCAAACCCACTTCCATCGATCTGTCTCATCATCCAAGTCGATCGTCGTCACCATCGGTCGTTGCTGACGGAGTTGTCCGTAAAAGGACGAATCCTTGGGTGGTCGGTGAAAGTGAAAGTGGACGACGGAATCGCTCTCGCGCCTGTTCTCGAGAGTGTCAGCCGCACTAGTCGAATTTCGGTGACTGTCGCGACAGGTGAAAGTAGTCCGGGCCGTGGGCTGTGAGCCGTGGGCCGATCGGTGCAATCGAGCGGGAGGTTTATCTCCCGCGGAATCGTGCGCTTGCATGCTTCCGTAACCTGGATACGGGAGCCAGGCGGGCCGGTGCCCCTAACACCGGGTCCGCATTCCTACTGAGGACCCGGCCGGGTAGCGGCGGGTCCGTCTGACTTCCGTCACTGTGACCGAAACATCCCACTCACTTATACTTAACCGACCGTACGTTAATCTACAGAGTATCGTATGTTGCTACCAGTTAATCCAACCAGTATTGCTAAAATGCCAGCACAGCACGTACCAGTATGCGACGACCGAGGGTATCGTGGATGACACAAGCAGACGACCGAATCCTCGAGACCCTCGCCGATAGCGGTCTTATACTCTCTCCGCGCGTTTTGTCGGCTAATACGGACTATTCGAGACACTATCTGAGCACGCGACTCGGGAAGCTTCGCGATGCCGAACTCGTCGATCGCGTCGACGAAGGCCTCTATCAGATCACCGATCGAGGAAGGGCGTATCTCGAGGGCGACCTCGAGGCAGAGGTCTTAGAGAACAGCATTTAGCGGTTTATTGAATCCACCACGATAAGTACAAAAGAACGTTCGTATCGCATTCCATTTTAATCACACTGGTACTTTTTTGTACCTACATTCTAACAATATCACATGCCAGAATGTGCCCGCTGTGGAGACTTCACGGATAACAAACCATCTGGCCAGTACAACTATTGTGACGTATGCTTAGATCGGTTCGCAGCGATTGAGGCTAACGGTGTTGTGATTGAGCAGTCTGATGAACAAGATGGGTATCAGATCCTTGTGACAGCCCCAGACAGCGAATACAACGGTGGCACTGAACCGTCACAGACGGAGGCACTAGCCAGAGGAAAGTACATTGCAGACAACGAGAACGTCGATGCAGTATTCAAATATAGTCACACTGGATCAATCTGGGAATTAGATGAGTTTCTCAAAGAACATCCAGATATTCGACAGGATGTCCACGAACGTCTGAGACGTGTTCCAGAACGTCTTCCATCTTCGCGTTCCATTCTTGGCCGTATCCGAGATTTGTTTTAAATCGGATGATAGAACTCACTCAGATTCTTCAGCTGCGATTCGGTGTTCTGGAAGGTGCCCGAGCGACCGAGACGCGTCTGCCGAGATCGTCACCGACTCCTCACCGACCGTCACCGGCCCATCGGCGACAGATCGAATCAACGCCGCGAGTTCTTCGCGGTAGGAACGCGGCCGTTCTTCGATAATCTGTATCGACGCGCTCGCCGGATCGGGATAGGCACGGTTCGACAGATAACAGTGAACGAATAGCTCTCGGACGTCTCGAGGTGCCTCGTCGAGATACCAGGGTAACGAGAACTCCTCGAGTTTCGACTTCTTCCCGAGCGGTGCACCGAGCACGTACAACACCCGCCCAAGGATCGCCCCGTCTTCGCCGGGTCGGATAACCGGACCGCGATCGTCGTCGGCCTCGTCGTGCACCGTGTATCCGACGTCGGCCAGCTCGAGCGCGTCGATCACGTGCGAGTTGAACCCGCGCTCGTTCAGGACGAACAGCGGTTGCCAGTTCTGCTGATTGATCGACCCGCCGGAATAGACGTTCGCGACGAGCGCGTTCAACGCGGTGAAGGTGTCGTCGTCGTAGGTGACCTCGAGCCAGCCGTGCTCGCGTGCCGCCCGGAGCCCCGCGACGACGTTGGGCGTCTTCTCGTAGTCCACCCACGACCGAACGCGACCGACGGGTAACTCGAGCGCGTTCGCGATTGCCGTGTACCCCTCGTCCGGGTTGTCGATGCGATAGGCTGCCACGCGACGGTACTGCTTGACAGCCGTCCAGGCGTCGTCGTAGGCCCCGCCGTCGTAGGTGCGCGCGAGGTCGCGTTCCTCGAGTAACGACTCGTCTCGATCCATAGGTGGAGGTGAGAGTGATTGGTCAAACACCTATCGCTTTGGCGAAGTTAGAGCAAAATCGCAAGACGGCGTAGGTTCAAGGGGCCGCTGTAGGGTAGATAGCGTTCGCTGATTATCACATCTGAAAGTCCTATCAATTCAATTGACTGTCAGCTACCTTTAACTATATATGGCCGTAGTTACGTGGGAACTACCAGCGCCAAGCCGGACGTCGGAAAGCGCGCTGGGATGGTATTGCTACCCAATCCCCCTACGCGCGTTCGGTGGTTCCACACCACCGTTCATAATCTTTCCGCCGTTCGCAGGGTGCTATGGTAAATATGGATCTAAAGAAATACAGATCGAAGTTGATCGGAAGTAAAGAGGAACGAGCAGTCTCACCCGTGATCGGCGTGATTCTGATGGTCGCGATCACGGTGATTCTTGCGGCTGTAATTGCGGCGTTCGTTCTTGATATTGGTAACAATATGGGTGAACCAGCGCCCACTACTGCAGCTGAAATAGATATGAACTCTGATTGGCAGCCAGACTCTTCTGGCACAACTCCCGACGCTGAGCTATTCTATCTGAGTCATTCATCAGGGGACTCTATTGCTAATGGCAACGTGAAAGTCATTCTTCGTGATAGTGATGGTGGTGAAATTGCGTCATTAGATGCTACCGATTCTGATACCGTGGGTGGCTCAGCTAGTTCTGACGAAACGACGATTGAAACCGAACTAAATGATGATTTCGGTGCAGGTGCTACCCTTACCGTGAGTGTTAGTCACACCGGCTCGGGTGACGGGGTAAACCTCTACTCGGATCTTGATGGCGAAGTAGAGGTCCAATTGGTTGATTCTGCATCTGATACTACAGTCACCACAGCAACCTTCGAGACTGACCCCTAGAAGCTGATACCCATCCCTCATTTGTTATTTTAATAATCAACCAGAGGTATCTACACAAATCTATCGTATTAGATATTTCTCTACCGTCATCTACTTTCAATCGTTGTGCAATATCGAAGTTTAATCACTGATGTATTCGAAATTCCTTGGATCGTTTTTGGATCGTACTCTCCTCGAGTGTCCTGAATATCCTCTTCGCTCTCGAGCAAATGAGTTAACGCCGCGTCGATTACCACACTCACCGGCGAGTCGTCGTACTAGTCGGCGGCGACGATCGCGCTCGCCTGCTCGATTTTACGCTGTCGTTCGTCGGTGAGCTTCAGACTGGTGCCTTCTATGACGTCCTTGTAAGTAGCTAATCCCCAGTTCAGATAGTCATAGAAAAAGACAAATTCTATCACTTATATCTGGGAATGTAACTATGACGTTATTACAAGCGCAACAGAAAACACTTGCATCCTATCTCGCCAATGGAGAGTCGGCGATCACTGCGTCTACCGAGGGATCAGTCACATACCTTCTAACTGATCGAAGATTTATCACGTATCGTGAGGACGACGACAGAACAATCTCAGTTACATCTCAGTTTTTGGATAATTTGGGTGGGGTACGTATCCGAAAAGAAGAGGGAAACAATTTCAATACCGACAGTCTAGCAGTCGGATTGATTTCACTCTTGACCGGTGTTGTCACCTTAGCTCTTCAAGGACTGATGCCAGGAGGACTCTCTGAAATGTTCCTCTTGATTGGTGTTGCTGGGGTTCTCATCGGTGTAATTGCACTCGTATATGTCTTTGATACTGAAGATGATCAGATATCTATCCAATTGCGGACTCCAGAGGGAGAGGTTGTCGAATCACTACAACTGAATGAGGATTCTATGGAATTTGCTGAGGCCGTCTCAAAGGCTGCAAGCAACACTCATACGCCAGACGAGGAGCACGTCAAAACAGTGTCAGCCTAACGTTCTGATTTCAAATACCATTTTCCTATCTCCACTTACTCACAACGGAAGTCCGGTAGCGAAGACCGATTACCGAGGTGTTTGCTACCTTTTGAATCGTCTCGGGATCGACCTCGCCTCGAGCGTCCTGGATGTTCTGTTCACTCTCGAGTAGATGCGTCAAGGCGGCGTCGATCACGACGGACATCGGCGGGTCGTCGTACTCATCTGCGGCGACGATCGAGCTCGCCTGCTCGAGCTTTCGCTGTCGTTCGTCGGTGAGCTTCAGGCTGGTTCGCTTGGTCATGGTTTAAACGAGTGTATGCACGGGGGGTCGATTCGCGTCGGTCGTGGGTGACCGACCGGTCTGTTCTTTAAGTGTGGGGGTCGGGGTGTGGCGTGATCGGCGCGGGTGCCGGTCGGATCGAGTTCGATTCTATGCACTCGAGCGGCCCATTGCCCACGGCAGGGTGCATACATCGAGGATCGCGTATACATCTGAGCGCAACCCCAGGGGGTCCGATCTGAGAACCCCGTTCCACGACTCTCGATCACGCTTCCGATTCACCCCTAGTATCGGACATCTCGAGTTCTTGGATTCGCTCGTTGATCCGACAGGCGACGAGTTTCACGCCCACGACGAGTAGAACGATCGGGCCGACCGTCGCGATCACCGACGGGACCTCGAGCGCGATCGCGATTGCGAGTAGCGCGACCGCCGGAGTGATCGCGACAGCCACCGCTCGAAGCTTCATTCCCGATCGGCTCGCGTGCGGTTCACGGGGATCGTCGCCTCGAATCACAAGTTTGTCGACAATGGTCTCTATCATCGGTCCGATTCGTCCCCCTTCTCGGTCACCTCGAGTCGGTCGACCGACTCGTGACGATCGTCACACCAGCGGGTGAGACAGCGGCCACCGATTTTCTCGAGTCCGCACGTCTCGCAGACGTCGACCATGTCTCATTCACCCTCCAAATCGGCCGGGTGTGGCGCGTACTGTCGGTCTCGAGGATACCCCGTCTGGCACCACACACAGAGCAGATACGTCTCATCGTCGTCCGTTCCGGGACGCATGAGCATCTTCACCTTCTCGGGATCGGCGTCGTCGCCACACTCGTCACAGGTCACCGTCATGGCTCACCACCGTCCGACACCCTGACGCTCTCGCTCGAGTCGAGTCGGGCGAGTTCTCGAGCGTGCTCGAGGTCGTCGGCTTCCTCGAGGAGCTGGGCGATCGCCTCCTGGACGATCGCCGGCAGCCGAGTGCGGAGTTCGATCGCACGCATCGCTTCCCGCTCGAGTTCGCGACGTCGCTCCCGTCTGGCTTCCTGGAGGACGTCGTCGATCACGCGTCGATCCCCTCGACTAACTCGAGCGTCCACTGGCCGTCGTCGACGTGGCGAATGTGGATGTGGTGTTCGCCGTCGATCTCGCCGTTCTCGTCGAGGAGTCCCTCGAGGCGAAGATCGTCTTTCGGCAGGGTGACGCCTGCCGAGTTCTTGTCTAACTGTCGGAGTTTGTTCAACGCCATGCAGCCAGGCGGGCAACCCGCCTTGGTATAAAGTTTGCTGAGCCTATTTTTTGCTGACCTTTTGGAGCGGGCGGGTCGACCGCTCGAGCGTTGCACATGGCAACCGCAAACCTATTCGCTGGAATGAAGAAACACAAGGGCGTCGACTTCATCGACGCCGTACTCGCACCACTGTTCGTGGCTGCGACGTTGAGTCTGTCCGGACTCGGGACGATCGGCCTGGACAACCCGATCACGTTCTACCTGAGCGACGTGCTCTACAGCGCGTCGGGAACGGAAATCACCTGGGGCTTCGTCTTCTCGATGATCGCCCTCGGGGCGGCCTGGTTCAGTAACGAGGCTCGCGACTTCTCGGACTTCTCGCAGGAACAGGCGGCGATTGTCGGCGCGATGGTGATCCTCAACCTGTTCTCGGCGATCGTCCCGGCCGTCTCGAGCGCCCTCGAGTCCTACTGGTTCGCGGGTGTGTTCCTGCTGTTCCTGAACGGGGCGGGCTACTACCTGATCGCGTACTACTGACGAGGTTCACAATGAATTTTTCAAACGCCACAACGACGGTTGTAGTCTTCGCGCTCGTCGCGATCGCGCTCGCATCGATCGGTGCGACCGCGGCGACCACGGAGATGGCCAACGAGACGGTCACCTTCGACAACGAGAGCAATCTCACAGTCGACGTGACGTGGAACGAGTCGATCACCGATCCTGCGAACGCGACGGCCGACGTCGACGTCTACGGCGAAGACGCCTTCCTGGTCGACGGCGACGACGTGACGAACTCGGCACTCAACGCCACCACTCTGAACGGGACGATCGCAGAGTTCGACAGTGCGAACGTGACGGCGAACACGACCTACACCGTCGATCTGAACGCGTCGACGGCCGGAACGGTCGACGTCCCGTCTGCCGACATTGCCGACGACGGGACGGTTGACCTCTCGAATTACGGAACCATCACGACCGACGACGAGATTCTGTCGGTGACCGCATCGGCTGATCTGGTGGCCCAGAACGTACTCTCGGCCGATCCGGGTAACACGACGTCGGTCACGTTCGACGAATCGAACGGTCTCGTCGACGGCGACGAATACCGCGTGCTCGTCACGGCCGACGACCTCGAGGCGGACAGCGTCACGATCGACGACGGCACGTTCGGCGGCATCATCGGCGGGTCGGACGGATCGGGGTCGGCACTTGTCGGCCTGGTCGTGATCGTCGGCCTGGTCGCGGGAGGTGCCTGGCTCTCGCGTGATAACGGAGGTCGGTCGTAGTGTCGTCCGCGGCTGACGCTCCAGATCGGAACGGCGGCCCACAGCCCACAGCCCACAGGTTCGAGTCGGGATGGCTGACTCGACGAGAGGCGATGAAAACGCTCGCGATCGCAGCCGGAGCCTCCGCTACGGGGGTAACGTTTGGCTCCGAATCCGCGACCGCGGCAGAGGGTCTCGTTGACGGCGTCGTCTCGGCGATCACGGGCGCGGCGTCGACGCCTGGTGTCCAGTATGCCGTCGACACTGCTGCATGGGGTGTCGGTGGCGTCGTCGGGTTGGTCGCCGTCCGATCGCTTCGCGATTCGATAAACGAGAGTCCGTCGGCAGATCAGGCAATCCTGCACAACCTGTGCACGTCCGAAGCGGAGAGTCTCACTACGCACGAAATCGTCTTCGGCAACCGGCTGAAAGACGCGCCACCAGTAGCGAACCTCGAGGGTCGCCACGGGATCGCGAGTGCGTGGGAAGACGGCAAATCCGCGAGCACGGCCTACGACCGCGCTATGCAGCGGATTCGGCAGTATTACGAACTCCCCGAGTTCAACCACTGGCACGTCACGGCCAAGTCGTTGCTGCAACTGGGGTTCGCTGCTGGTGCGGCGCAAGATACCGGCGACGACGCGTGGATCGCGGCGACCGGGACAGACGGCTCGGGTAACACAGTCCAGTTCCGATTCCGTGGAACCACCCAGGAGATCGACCTCACGTTGCACGACGGCACGGCGATCTCGAACGTCAACCCCGACGAGGCTGACGACGTGCTCGGTGATCTCGAGTCGGCGGTGCTCGAGGTTCCCGAAGTACACCTTCGGGACACCACGAACGGAACCGACCTCGAGACGGTGCCGGTGATCTCGCAGGACGTCGTCGATTCGTGGGATTCGGCGAACGAGACGCTGACGTACACACTGAGCGATTCGACGACGGTGACGCTGGACAGCAAATTCTCGATCCCGAACGTCGGTTCCGACCTCTCGTCTGCGGTCGTGTGGAACCCGTTCGAGACGTTCCGGCTCCTCGACGAAATTCACTCACAGAGTGACACCGTCACCGGCAACTACAGCCAGGCGTTCGTCGAGGACGTCTACGCGGAGCTGGACGCTGGCAACATCACGCCACAGCAGGTCCGCTCCCCGGAAGGCATGACTCACTTCCTCTCGGGGACGGACGACCCGACGAATGCTCGTTTCAGGGTCGCTATGCTCCAGCAACTCGGAATGGAGCAACCCGACTTTTCGCTCGTCTCGGAGATGGACGTCTCGTGGTCGGGTGCAACGGGTCGATGGGTCGATCCGGACCCGTCGATCTCGGATCGACACGTCCACCCCGACGAGTTCGTCGCGGACACATCGTATACGGGCGTGCTGTTCGGTAGTGATCTGCCGCCTGATGGCTTCAAATCTGGCGGCTCCTATCACGTCGGTCCCGTCGGATTCCTCGCCTACGAGAACGACAACGAGGTGCGTGCGATCGATCTAGTCACGCAAGAAGAACAGTGGCGGTATTCGACCGGACAGCAGATTGCCGCGGTGGCTGCCGATAGCCTCGGCGAAACGCTGTTCATCGGAATGGCTGACTCGGTTGCAGCAGTCGATGCGACGAACGGGTCCGAGCTGTGGTCGATCGACTACGCGACCGGCTCGAGCAGTGGCGTCGAAGCGATGACGCTCTCGCCCGACGAGAGCACGCTGTACGTGACCGGATACGGCGATACGCTCGCGCTCTCCGTTTCGGACGGGTCGACCGAGTGGAGCCACACCCCGTCGAACTACGGCTATTCGATCACGGTCACGCCCGACGGGTCGACCGTCGTCGTCGGCACGAATACGCCGGACGTGGCTGGAATCGACGCGACCGATGGTACCGAGTTGTGGCTCAACACGTCGTCGCCGGTCTCGAACGTATACGGCGCTGCGGCGGCACCCGACGGAAGTGCTGTCTACATCGGCGACGACGGTGTCGTCGCTGCGCTCGATCCGTCGGACGGGTCTGAACTGTCGACCTATACCGGTCTGACCGACTATGCGCGTGTACTGACGACCGGTCCCGATGGAACGGTCTACGTCTCGAACGATAACGGAGACTACGCACTCGATCCGTCGGATTGGTCTGTCGTCTGGAACACGAACACCGCGGATATCATGCCTCGGTCGATCAGTGTGTCTTCGGACGGAAGCGAGGTGTACGTCTCGAACGGCAACGCCGAGATGTACGCCCTCGACACGTCCGATGGGAGTCAGAAGTGGCTGTTCAATCCCCTCGGTGACGTGAACAACACGGTGTACCACGCGATAACCCGGACTACAGATCCCGTTGATGGGATCGCCGGTCGGGCGTTGATGTTCGACGAACCGTCCGGGTCTGAAATCACGATGGCGACGGGCGTGCTCGAGGTCGTGGAGATGCGCGACGCTGACGGCGCGACGATCACGCACGTCGACGACCAGACGATCGCCGACCTCGAGGCGCTGGCTGGTACGCCGGACTCGATCGAGACGATCGTCTCTGAGATGGACCAGTTCGATAGCGTCGACGACATCAAGTACACGACGCACGTCTACGACATCCTCGAGTTCTACGGCGTCGAGGCGACCGTCGGTGAGTCCGATTCTGACGACGTGACCGTCAACGACCCGGATTATCAACGCCCGGAGTACGACACGTACGACTCGACGGAGTTCGCGAACTATCTCGACGAACTCGAGACGTATCTCGAGCAGCTCGAGGCAGAAGACGACACCAGTGGAACGCCACTGTTCGGCGGTGGCGACTGGTTCGACGGAGGGGGTGGTCTCGTCGGCCTGGCGATTATCGGTGCCGTCATCATGGCAATCGTCGGGATCGTGACCGATCTACTCCCGTTCGGAGGTAGGTGAGATGAAGCGACTCAGTATCTTTGCGACGGTGGTAGCGGTGACGCTGGCGATGAGCATGGGCGCGATCGCGACGCAACCGGTGGCAGCACAGGCACAGGAGAACTCGAGCGACGAGGTGTACCCTGGCGATCAGGGACCGGTGAGTCCCGACGTCCAGGAGAACGCGACGGACGAACCGACCGTCGCCCCATCCGAAGACTACCTGCAGCAGATCGACAACGAGACGCGAATCGTCGACTGGGAGTACCGGCCTGGCATGTTCACGATCGAGATCGAAGCCGACTCGGCGACGCAGATCTCGATGACCGAAGCCGGTGACTTCGAGGAAGGGACGGGCACGTTCAACTACAAAGAGACCGGCCTCCAGGAGGGAACCAACACGGTCACGATGCCGGTCACCGATCGGGAAGGGGCCGGCGTCGCGATCGCGACGCGCGCCAGCCTCGAGCAGGGAAGTGGCGCGTTCGTCTCGGTCGGCCAGGTCGAGAAGAACCCGTTCCGTCACTTCGGCGGTGAAAGCGGCCTGTTCACGGGCGTGATCATGACGATCGTCTCGGCAGCGCTCGGCGCAGCCTACGTGATCCGTTCGGAAGACAACGGGGTGATCGAGGCGTGAGCGACAAGACGAGCGGGACGTTCGGCGGCTGGGCCGACCGGCTGACGTACGTCGCAGCTGAAGGCCAGTTCCTCGTCTTCGGGCTCGCCGTTTCGCTCGGCGCGGCGCTCATCTGGTTCCGTCCGGCGATCCCCGGCGTGCCACCGATCGCGAAGGGCATCTTCGCCGCGATGCTCCTCCTCGGGCCGCCACTCCTCGGGCTGTTCGTGACCGGTGCTCGCAAGCTCAGAAACCGGAACATGGTCGACGTCTACCACATCAACGGCGTCGACGACACCCGCCGGAAGCTCTACGTCGCACCCGAGGTGTGGAACGAGAAGGTCGTCGAGGGACCGTCACCGTACGTGTGCAACGACGGCGACGCCTACGAGGTTCGCGAGTTTACCTACCACGAGGACACCGGCCGACTCGTCGTTCGTGGGTGCTACATGTCCCAGCTGGCCGACTCGAAACTCGTCACCACCAAGGCCATGCTCGAGGACGTCCACGGCGACCTCGTCGACGCCTTCCTCGAGTTCAACCGACTCCGTGGCCGGATCTCGAAGATGGGGCTCCAGATTCAACGCGACGTCGTCAACGAGGAAGCCGAAGCCGACGAACGCGGGTTGATGAACCCACGGACGGCAGTGAAGGATCGCTTCGAGGCGGCGAAAGAAGACGTCGAGCAGCGGGACGTCGACGAGATCAAGGACGTCACCCAGTACGTCGAGGAGTACACCGACGAGCACGGACCACGAACGCCGGAACCGGCTGAGGGATCGACGACCACCCAGACGGCAACCGATGGAGGGACGAACCGATGAGCGACGAGCAAGACAACTACACGGTCGGTGGCTTTCGCGAGTACCAGGACAACAACCACGAGCGCGATCCCGACGAGGTACTTCCGCACTCGGGGTTCGTTCGCGACGAACAGATCGATCGGCAGCTGGCGGTCCGAGCGATCCACCACGACCCTGACCGATGGAACTCGAAGCCAGCAGCGGACTACCTCTCGGTCCAGAAGAACCGGGACATCCTCAAGGCCGAGGGTGGCCACACGGCACGCCAGGCACTCGAGAACGGCGACACGGTGACGCTGAAACACTACATCGGCGACCCGAGTCAGCAGGCCGACCTCGCGGGCATCAAGGCCGTCACTCGCCTCCAGGAGATCGTCGCGGGTCCGGCTCCGGTGATCGTCGTGCTCGGGGAGATGGGTGCCGGCAAGTCGGACTTCGCCGGTCTCCTGGGACAGCTGCGCGAGCGATGGGTCGACGGCGATCTCCTCGTCGGATCGAACATCCGAACGCTCGAGCGAAACGACGACTGGGTGCGAGACAACGGCGACGTCGAAGACGGCTGGATTCCACACTACCCGCTCCTCGAGGAGTGGGTAGCCCAGGACGGCGACCCGGTCGAGAACGCCCAACGCCCAAAGCTCTTCATCGGCGACGAGTTCTCGAGTGCCGCCAGCGGGACCGGCGAAGACGGTCACCTCGTCCGGAAGTTGATGGGACCACTCGTGTTCAAGATCCGCAAGTACGGCGGAGCGTTGATCTACATCGGCCACGACGAGAGTTCGATCCACCCGATGCTGTGGCGCGTCGGCACGATCATCAAGAAGGTCAGCAAGAAGCGGGCGGTCGTCGCCGATCGCATCTCGGGTGGGAAACTCGTCGACGTCGATCCCCGGCCGCTCGAGGGCATTCCACCGACCGACTGGTCGATGGCCACCGAGGAGGCGAGCGACTGGTCCTGGCGGGCACCCGAGGGCGAAGACGTCGACGAGGAACCACTCGAGAAAGACGACGTCAAGCAGGTAGCCATGTGGACGATCAAGGCGTGCGTCGACGAGGGGATGACGCCCAACCAGGCGTCGAAGTACGTCCCGTTCAGCAACACGACCGTCTACAACTGGTTGGAAGACTACGACGAGGGCGACCGTGAGAAGCGCCAGTGGGTTGAAACCGTCGAGCAGGTGATCGCATGACGGCGTCGGGATTCCAACGTTCCAGTTTCAAGCACCCTCCCTTTAGAAAGGTTGCAGCCCACAGCGCACTTCGCTCCCTATCGGGACCGAAGCGACCGATGGGCGAGCGGCGTTCCCAGCAGCGGAGGAGTATATATATCGGCGCGCGACGCGCGTGGTGTGCGTGAGTCGAACCCGATCGCGGTCGAAGCGAGCGAACCACTTCGGCACGATCGTCGAGAAGCGCATGGCTGAGAAGCGTCGGTTCGACCTCGAGCGCAGCTCGTGGCACGACGCAAAGTTCGGCAACGGCACGCCCGTCGAGATCAAGAGCACGATGCTCGAGCACGCCGACGGCCAGCCCGGTAACTGGAAGGTCTACCGGAAGTACCACGAGAAGCTACGCCGTCACGACGGCTGGTACTGTTTCGTCGTCTACCGACCGCATGGACGATCGGGGCTGACGATTCTTCGCGATAAGATGGTTCGCTCGAGCGACCTCCCGCTGCTCCGGTGGCATGGTGGCGGCGATCACCGCGGAACCGAGCAGGCGAAGATCTCGATCGACTCGATTTTCTAATCAGCATCGACGGCGGTCTCAGTATCATATTTATACTCGCCGTCAGCCCTCCGTATACTCGTACACACGACCCCGAAATTCTAGTTTTTCGACTCACTGACCGGTCTATGTCGGCAAAATCGATGAAACGTGTCTGTTAGTCAGAGAAGAACGGCGGCTCAAACGACGGCTCGATTTGAGATATGCACACGGCGAGTGGAGGTTCGTGTGCATATTCGGTGATCGAATTCTGCCAGCGTGCAACCCTGTGGGGAAGTAAAAGAAACCAATCAGATATTAGATCTGCAATGAATATCTAGTGGAAGAAAATCCTATTAAATATCTTTCCGGACCAAACATAAATATCAGCATCACTCACCTTATAGTAGCGCTTTACGCGCTAGCGCCTTAGGCGCAAAGTCCTCCGATGGCCTCGGGGGCAAGTAGCCAGGGAATGTTCGCGACAATCTCTGCCGAGTCTACCCCCGAAATCGGCGTCTACTGTGGCGCAATGTTCGGGATCTGCGGTGTTTGGTCGGGTATCGGCCTCGCGGTTGTAGCTGGCCTGACCATTTCGCTCGCCTCTCTGCTGGCGTGGGTGTACGTCAGCAAACTCACTGCAGATTAAGACCCCCAAGGCACACGTCATACACCCCTAACACCGATTTTTCTTAGTCGGCCTCAAGTTCTGATCACTTACTTATTGAAAGGAAATGTTCGCTAGGAGCCGAGTCACCAGACCCCTTTACAGGCGATGGCTAGTCGCCCTAGGCGTTCTGGGTGACCTTCTTCATTAGGTCAGATTCTATTTCACCTAGCTGTTGGCCGTCAAACCGAATTGCGACGTGGCTATAGCCGGTCTGACCGCCAACAATTACAGATACATGCTGAGCCATAATAAGACTGTGGTGTAGTACGAAGACGGAGCGGTTAATTTGGATATTTGGCCTTAGTCACGCGGGCAGCTGGAACCGACGATCGTCGATCCAATAGCGGCTAATCACCATGAGACCAACCAGGCAAATGTTGCTATTTTGCCCGTTTTCTAACCCCTCCTAACTCTACGTGACAACGCCGGTTGTCGAGGTACCGGCCCCTCCCACCACCTCGTTTCGTCCGTTCTCCCGTCCGGTTTCGGCCGATTCGTCTTTCGACTAGCGCGGCGCGCGCTCTGCGCGCCGCGCAATTGCCCTACCCCCTTAGGGGCACCTACCGTAGGGGGACCCGGCAACCCCGGTGCGAAGGCCAACGTCTGAAACGGCCGATTTCGCGATGCACACACCGTGATTCTGCCGGTTCGTTTCCTCGAGCGAACCAGCGAAACTGGCCCAACGCCCACGGGATCGCTCCGCTTACACCCAGGTGAAAGTGAAATACACACCTGAAAATGAATGTGTCTGCGAAGAATGTAAGGATCACCGAGAGGAAGCCGCGAAAAGAAGTGCCGATCGCGAATGCTGTAGCTACTCGAGGGGCGAACCCGGAGGTGACGTTACCGGAGTGGCGGCGGCACCTCGTCGACGCGCACCCGGACGTCGCGATCGTCGAGCTGGTCGCGCTCGTAGAGGTACGCCACGTCGTGGATCGACGCGCTCAGTCGGGCCAGGTACTCGAAGCCGATTTCGTTCGCATCGTCCGTGCTCTCGTCGCGTTTGTCGTCGTCGGTGTCCGTCTGGTCGTCACCGTCTTCCTGCCGTTCCTCGCGGCGCTCGCGGCGTTCCTCGGCACGATCGTCCATGTCTTCCGGCGTGTCTTCCGGTCGGACCTCGCGAAGAATCTCGCGCGCTCGCTCCAGGACGACTCGCGAGACGAAGAACACCATCACGGGATTCCCTTCGCGCGTGACGACGCCTTCTTCAGCTAGTCGACGGACGTGGTAGCGAACCGTCGATCTCGCGAGTCCCGTGCGCTCGACGAGCGTGTCGTAGTTCGCACCGTCGTGCTCGGCGATGACGCGCAGGATGTCGTAGACGGCCGTCGTCGACTCCTTGAGCGCTTCGCGGTAGATGTCCGTCGCCAGATCCTCGTACCGGCGCTTCAGCATCTGCCGGCGGCCTGTCGGCCGCTCGAACTCCCACGGCGGTGCCTGCGGCCCATCGAAGAACCCGTCAGAGACGAGGTCCGATCGACCGATCCCGGCCCATCGTGCGTGCGTCGCGACGACCGCCCGGAGGTGCTCGAGGACGTCGTCCCATTCAGAGACGTGGGGGAGTTCGCCGCGGTCGACTCCGGCGTACGATGCCTCGAGTTTCGGATGGTGGAACGGATCGCTCGGTGGCTTCCGGTGCCACTGGTTCGCCTGGTAGATCTTCACCTCGGTGCTGTAGCGTTGTGGATCGAACCCGAGGAGGTGCCACCGGTCGCTCTCGACGAGCGCCTCGAGCCAGCCCTCTTTCTGCCGTCGCTGGTGAGCATCGATCTCCGATTCGCCACCCCAGTCGATGAGCTGTTTCGATTGCTCGAGGGTTTCGATCGCAGCTGCTTTCTTCCCGATCGAGAACCGGATGTGTGCCTCGGCTTTCGGAATCCGGCGGGCGTCGTCGACGCGATCGTCGAGGTCGACCGCGTCGCGTCCGTAGACAGCCCGGAGGGCATCGTACAACCGGCGTTCGATCTCGAAGGGACCTTCCGCCCAGGTCGTCCAGGCGAGCAACCGCGTTCCCTCGCCGTAGGGACACTCGAGGGAGTCACCGCTCTCGTAAACCATGTCCGTGAACTGGGGCATGATTTCGACGTGCAACGCGAGTGCTGGCTTGTGTAACGGCCGTTCTCCGTCGTCGTCTTCTGGCCCCCATTCGCGAAGCTTCAGGTGGTGCTCGTAGTACGCTCGATAGTCGTCACCGCGACCGGTACCGGCCTTCCATCGCGACGACGTGAGCACGAGCGCGTAGTCTCCTGAAGGCAACCAGTCTGCCTCGAAGTCGTCGACGGCGACGTACGGTTCGGCGTCGCGATCGCCGACGTGCTCACGCCAGTAGCCCAACGCTCGGTCGTACAACGTCCCGCGGTCGGCACTCCGATCGGCGTCGGGATCGTCGACGTCGGCGAAGTGGTTCATCACCGCGGCGCCGTGAGCGCGTGGCCGAGGGAAGGTGTCGGCTTCCGACTCGGTGACGTCGTCGAACTGCACCGGGTCGTCCGTCGCGTCGACACTCATAGCGGTCCCTCCCGCGCGTTTCGGACGTCGCGCGTACACTCGACACAGAGACGGCGAAGCCCGTCGACGGACTCGCCGCAGCGCTCACACTCGCTGGTTTCGACGTGTCGGCTCACGTCGATCCCTCCTCGAGCTTGTCTTCCGCTCGCCGAAGCAGGTTCCCGACGGTACCAGGACGGCGGTCGGTTCGACGGGCGAACTCGCGAACGCCGACGTCGTTCTCTCGGCAGGCGACGTACGCCTCGCGTTCTGCCTCGGTGAGGGTGGACAGATCCGGCCCAAAGTCGACGAGCGTCGCCTGTTCACTCGACATCGGCCACCTCCCGCTCCGGGATCGGAACGTACCGAACGTGCTCGTCGGCGAACCGGAGTTGCACACCGATCCACCCGTCGATCATGCCCGGTGCGTCGGGACCGCTCGCGTGACTCGGCATCACGACGTCGGCGGCGTGACGATCGCACCGCCACCCGTAGGTGACGAGATACTCGAGGGCGTCGGCGAGATTGTCATCGACGAGCTGGGGCTTCTCGACGCGGTGAGGTCCCTTCGATTTCGCGACGGGGTAGCCACACTCGGCACAGATCGGGATGTCCTGGTCGTCTCGAGCGGGTTCACGGACGATCGTCGGCGCGACGACACCGAACCGCTCGAGTCCCGTCGGCGTTCTCACGCTAGTTCACCTCCGTTCTCGAGCGCACGCCGGACGTCGTCGTCGCTCGCCTGGCGGGCAGGGTGAGCGATCCGGTTTCCGCTCCGGACGTCGTAGAGGCGACTCGCGGGGACGAACGCCTCACGCATCTGGCTCACCTCCGTGACGGCCGGGCGACGTCTCCGGGTCCGGGATCGCGACGTCGACGCCAGCAGCGGACCCGCGGTTCAACCGGGCGTAGCTATCGCACTCGCCACAGCGGTGGGCGCGATCGCGATCATCACCGAAGACGCGACGGAACCGGTCGGTGACGTGGGCTCCACAGTGGAGGCAAGTCGAGTGATCCGTCGACGGCCACGGCGAGACCGTCACGCCGACCACCCCCGATTTGAGAAGAAAATCGACGTACGGCGTGGACCCGCAACATGATTCCTCTCGATATCAGTTTCCAGACCCGACTTTCGAGGCGTCGGAAGCTCCGAAAACAACGGGTTCGAACTCTCTACTCGGGAGTTCGGTTTAGTCGTAGAACGTGACGTCTGCTGACGGGCGCGACGGGATTTGAACCCGCGACATCTTGGTCCGGAACCAAGAACTCTGTCCACTGAGCTACGCGCCCTCGTGAGAGGAAAGATCCCACTTCCCTATAACACTTCTGACCTAGTCCTCGGCACCGCCGACCACGCCAGCGGCGGGTTCGGGCTCCTCGATGTAACGCTGTTTCCAGGAACCACGGAGGAACCACGCCACGCCGACGATCGCACCGAGGACGTTACCAAGCGCCATCCCGATCCAGATACCCGTCTCGCCCAACTCGAGTGCGGCGATCGTCACCCCCACGACGGGGACGGTGACGGACCAGCCAAACGCCAGGACGAAGACGCTCGCGACGCGACCGACCCACAGCGTCAGGATCGAGATGGTCATCGCGATCTTGGTGTTGCCGGCACCACGGAAGGCACCGAGGATTACCTGCGAGACGCCGATGAAGGCGAACTCGACGGCGCGGATGCGGACGTATTCGACGCCGTAGGCGATCGTGGCGGGCGCGTCGGGAACGTCGCCGAGGAACGCGCTCACGATCGGTTCGGTAAAGACCGCGGCGATCACGGCGACGACGAGCATGACGCCGGCACCGGTCGACGCCGCGAGCCACACCGCGCGTTCGGCCCGGTCGCTCCGTTCGGCACCGAGGTTCTGGCCGACCATCGTGTCGATCGCCCGTCCAAGGCCCATCGCGGGGAGGAAGACGAGCGAGATGAGCCGATTCCCGAGTCCGTAGGCGGCGACGATCGGCGGCGCGAAGGTAACGACCATCGCCGTCAGCGTGATCATCGCCAGCGCGCTCGTGGTCTGCTCGACGGTGCTCGGTAACCCGAGCCGAACGATGTCCTCGACGATCTCGAGGTCGGGCTTGAGATGTTCGATCCGGGTCGCCGGCCCGAGGCCGGTCCCGAGCAGGAGCCAGAGGCCGAGAACCGTCGCGACGCCACGGGAGAGGATGGTCGCGAGCGCAGCACCCTGAATGCCGAATCCGGTGAAGCCGGTGGCGGCGTACAGCGTGGCCTCGAGGCCGGCGAAGTCGACGACGCCGAGCAGCGGCGCCGCGTCGAGCCAGCCGATGATCGGATTGTCGGCGAAGCCGAAGATGAAAAACGGGTCGAGGACGACGTTGAGTCCCACGGAGACGACCATCACGAGCATCGGCGTGCGGGTGTCGCCGTAGCCACGCATTAGCGCGGAGAAGACGAAGAAGCCGAACATCAGCGGGATCCCGAGGAAGATGACCTCCATGTAGTCGGCCGCCAGGGGGATGACGGTCGCTGCCGTCTCGGGATCGCTCGGGAGGAGATCGAGCGCGGGTCGGGTGTAGAAGTAGCCGGCGATGCCGATGACGATAGCGAGGCTGAAGACCGTGGTGATGGTCTGGCCAGCAACTAGTCCCGCAGAGCGGTCGCCTCTCGCGCCGGTGTACTGGGCGACGAGAATCGCGCCCGCGGTCGTGAAGCCGCCGGCGACGGCGATCAGCAGGAAGATGAGCGGAAACGCCAGGCTGATCGCACCGACGGCTTCGGCCGAGAGCCGACCCAGGTAGAGCGTGTCGACGACGTTGTACGTGACCTGGAGCAGCTGGATGACGACGATGGGCCAGGCGAGGTGAAAGAGCGGACGGACGAGGCTTCCCTCGGTGATCGATTCGGGACGATCACCCCCGCCTGCTGGCTCGGCCTCGGGCTGGTCGACCGTGTCGTCGCTCGAGTCGAGACGCTCGTCGCTCACTGTGATTCGAAACGAAACACGAGAAAATCAACGTTGTGATGTGTGTCGACGAGTCGTCGGCGACGGACGGTGGACACGACTGCGAGAGAGCGGGGAGGGGACGTCGGTCGAAGACCGTGGTGCTCGGTCACTCGAGTAGCAAACGTGAGAATCGAAGCGAGAAGTCGGACGGGAAAATCGACCGGGTGGTCCGACTCAGGGCGTTTCGCTGGTTTCGAGGGAGAACTCGCCGCGGGGGTAGGCGACGCAGGTGAGGACGTAGCCCTCGCCCATCTCGTTTTCGTCGAGCATCTGCTGGTCGTCGTGTTCGACGAGTTCGTTGGAGTCGCCGGAGATCTGTCCGCCACAGGAGACACACTGGCCCTGGCGGCAGGCGTAGGGGAGGTCCCAGCCCTGGTCTTCGCCGGCCTCGAGCAGCGTCTCGTTGTTCGCGACTTCGATCGTCTCGCCTTCCTTGACGTACTCGATCTCGAAGTACTCGATCTCGTCTTCGGGGATGTCGCCGGGGCCCGAGGTCTCTTCTGCGCCCTCCTCACCTTCTTCGAGTTCGCCACCCGCTTCGCCGCCGGCGACTGCACCTGCCGCGACGCCGCCACCGCCGATGGCGCGGTTCATCGGTTCGGGGAAGTCCGTTTCGGGGACGGTCTCGGCACGACGCTCGAGGACGTCCTGGGTGATGTCTTCGCCGGCTGTCCACGGTGTGCCCTTGATGAAATGCAGGGCCACAGCACCCACGGTCATCACGAGTCCGATAATGAGCCCCATCTGACTGTAGTCCATATGCGTGGCATTTGGGTGCGGTGATTTAATTGTATTGCCTTTTGTCTGCCGTCAGGACGCCGTCGACGCCCGTGATCTCGTCCCCGAGGGCCTGGCGCGAGCGTCGTCGCCGTCGTCAGTCCCGCCGGGGAACCTCGTGGCGGCCGAACCCGTAGCGCAGTCGGTTCGCGAGGCGTCGCGAGAACCGACCGTCGTCGGCCCGCGAGCCGAATCGCTCGGCCAGTGCGGTGTAGATCAGCGGCACCGGAACCTCCTGTTCGAGGCCCTCCTGGACCGTCCACGTCCCCGTCGAGCCGCCCTCGACGCGGTCCGCGACCGTCCCCAGATCCGTCCCCTCCTCGCGGAAGGCCTCCTCGCAGAGTTCCAGCAGCCACGAGCGGATCACCGCGCCGTTGTTCCATACCGTCGCGACCGACTCGAGGTCGAGGTCGTACCGGCCCTCGTGGAGCAGTTCGAATCCCTCGCCGTAGGCCTGCATCAGGGCGTACTCGACGCCGTTGTGGACCATCTTGACGTAGTGGCCCGAGCCCGCGGGACCCATATGACCGTGGCCGTCTGAGCCGGTGGCGACGGCGTCGAAGATCGGCTCGAGTTCGTCGTAGGCCGATTCGGGGCCGCCGATCATCAGCGAGAAGCCGAGTTCCGCGCCGGCGGGGCCGCCCGACGTTCCGCAATCGAGGTACCTGGCGGGACAGGACTCGGCGCGTCGGATCGAGTCCTGGAAGTAGGAGTTGCCACCGTCGACGACGACGTCGTCGGCCGAGAGGTGATCCTCGAGATCGTCGAGTGCGGCGTCGACCGGTTCACCGGCAGGAACCATCAGCCAGATTCGTTTCTGTTCGCCGAGTCGGTCTGCGAGGTCGGTCACCGACTCTGCGGGTTCCGCGCCGGCCTCCGCGGCGTCGGCGACGGCCTCCTCGTCGAGGTCGAACGCGACGACGTCGTGGCCCGCCTCGAGAACGCGGCGCGTGACGATCTGTCCCATTCGACCGAGTCCGATTACGCCCAGTTGCATATGCTGGCGTGCGCTCGCGGCCGTGGTAGGGGTTGCGATTCGGATCCGTCGACACGATCACGCGCCGATGGCTCGACGAGCGAGCCGGCGATCGAAAATCCGCACGCTATCGAGCCCGTGCCGACGGAACCCGAGCCGGCCGGCTCACGGGATCGGTTCCTCGAGGCGGACCCAGCCGAACGCGTCGAGGACGACGACGCGGCCGTCACAGTGGACGTAGACGCCATTGTACTCCGTGCCGTCTGCGTCGTGATACGGCAACGACGCCCGGAGTGCGTCGACGACGCGCCAGGCGTCGTCGCACTCGAGCGTGACGTGTTCCCACTCGTCTCGAGCGTCGTTTCTGACGGCCCGCTCGATCGCTTCGCCGGCGGCTGGGAGGTCCTGTAGTCGCCGGGAGGAGACGTCCACGACAGTCGCGTTGTCGGGGATCTCCTTCTCCTCGACGATCCGCGCGCCGACGTCGGCTCTGGTCTGCCCGTCGCGTGCTCGCGTGCGGCCAGCACGGAGAACGTAGCCTGCGGCCGCAGCCGTTCCCACTGCGAGCAGTGACAGGGCCATGCCTTTGCCCCTGATCATCATGCATTGACGTTACAGCAATCGACTAAGTATCTTTCGTAGACCGTTCACGCGCCAGAATCGTTTCGCTCAGAGAAACTGAACGAACGCACCCGTCGTAATCAGGCCGCCGACGACGAGCAGCCCGACCGCGACGACCGCCGCGACGCGGAACACCGGAAGTGCGTCTCGAGCCGGCTCCCGGAGCTTTTTCCCGTTGAGGCCGGACTCGAAGCGCTTCGCGCCGATCTCGACGAGGCCGGCAAGCGCGAGCCAGAGGACGACCATCAGGAGCACGAGCTGGCCGTTGATCGACGTGAACAGTCCCTGTCCCTCGCCGCCGATCGTGTACAGCCTCCCCGCGAGATGGCCGCCAGTGAGAAAGAGGACGGCGGCGCTCACCCGCGAAATGGTGGTGAGTTTGCTGGAGACGACCTCGAGTGGCTTCGTCGAGTTGAACACACCATCCCGGGCCAGCGGCAAGACGACGAGCGCGACGTAGAAGACGCTCCCGGCCCAGATGGCGGCGAACACCAGGTGGGTGATTCGGGCAACGACGATATCGACCATACTCGAAGGCTCGAAGACGGGTCGTATGAGCGTTGCGACTCGTCTCGATCGATCGGCCGATTGCTATCTCGAGACGAATAGCTTCTCGTTCCGTACAATTCGGAGCCGAAACGGATGGCAGCCGGTCGATGTCACTCGAGCCACGCCGGCGCAAGGTTAGCGATCTGTCGGCGAAATAGCGTGTATGCGAAGGCCGGAACGAGGGCGGCGGCGACGACGACTCTGACCCGCCCGTCGAAGACGACCAGCGGGGGCACCGCGAGTGCGAGTCCGAGCGCGAAGTCTTCGGGCGCTCCGTCGTAGCGGACGTACCGTCTGGCCTGCATCCACCGCCCGGCGAAGTGGTTGTAGACCGCGTTCTCACGGGCGTCCGTCCAGGGATCGAACTCCGGACCGTTCCCGAGGGCGTCGCTCGCGGCGTGGAGCCAGGCGGCGACGGCGAACGCCGCGAACCCGACGGTGAGACCCGAGGGAACGAGCGCGGCACCGATCGCCGACGGAACGGCGAGTACGCTGCCGTAGACGGGAAAGTGCAGCGTCCGCCGGTGTTCGAACGCGAGATCGAAGTCGGGGAACAGCCCGCCCGCGATCGCACCGGCTGCGAGGGGAACCGCGAACTCGGGTGCGACGTGTACCAGTGGTGCGACGATCGCGAGTCCCGCGAACACGTGCGTCGTCGCCATCATGAGACGACGTACGGAACGGAAGGTGAAAACGGTATGCGAATCGGCCGACTGCTACAGGTTCTCGCCCTGGTAGCTGCCGTCGTAGACGTCGTCGTGGTCGGCCTCGGCGAACACGAGCTGGGCGATCCGTGCGCCACGCTCGAGTTCGACGTCGTGGTGGACCTGCAGGAGACCCTCACCACGGCCCTCGTAGCCGGCGTCCCACACCGCGGTGTTGAGCATACAGGAGTTGCGCATGAGCGACGACCGCGGATAGACGAACCCGACGTGTCCCTCGGGGATCTCGATCCGTTCGCAGTAGCGGACGACGTACCCGCCCGTCGGCAGGTAGTACGTCTCGGGCGTCTTCTGCTCGAGTTCCTCGAGCGGACGTGCCACCCGGTCACCGATTTCCTTCCCGTCGGTGGTGATACGGCCGGGTTCGCGCTGTTCGAAGACGACGTCGAGCGTGAGGTCGACGCCGTTGGGCTGGACCTGCTCGTCGATCACCGGCGAGACGTGGTCGGCGACGAAGGTGCCGGAGCGATACATTCACTCGAGTTCGCGCCCGCTACGGGCAAAAGCGTGTCGCGTTCGGGTCGGTTTGCGGTGCGGTCGCGACGTGCATCGTTGCCGACCGGTCGCCGCCAGTTCGGATCGTCTCGAGAGAACTATCGACTGAACGTTTGGTCACTGCTGGCGCAATATTTGCAGCGTGACCGTCTAAATCGCCGGATCTTACATGTTCATCCACGACAGAAACACGCTGGTTTTATCAATCCGGAAAGCCGATGTCCGGACGCTATGGGACAAACCCTTACCGAGAAAATTCTCGACGACCACCTCGTCGAGGGCGACCTCGAAACCGGCGAGGAGATCGGTATCGAGATCGACCAGGTTCTCACCCAGGACACGACTGGGACGATGGTCTGGCTCCAGTTCGAAGCGATGGGACTGGACGAGGTCCAGACCGAGATCGCAGCCCAGTACTGCGACCACCAGACCTACCAGTTCGACTTCAAGAACACGGACGACCACCGCTTCCTTCGCTCCGCTGCCGGCAAATTCGGCGCTTACTTCTCTCGCCCCGGCAACGGCATCTGTCACAACGTCCACCGCGAGAACTTCGCGGCTCCCGGCAAGACGCTGCTGGGCTCGGACAGCCACACGCCGACCCCCGGCGGACTCGGTGAACTCGCCATCGGCGCTGGCGGGATCGACGTCACCGTCGCCATGGGCGGCGCACCCTACTACATCGAGATGCCCGAAGTCGTCAACGTCCGCCTCGAGGGCGAACTCCCCGAGTGGGCCACGGCGAAAGACGTCATTCTCGAGATGCTGCGTCGGCTCACCGTGAAAGGCGGCGTCGGCAAGATCCTCGAGTACACCGGCCCCGGTGTCGAGTCGCTCACCGCTCCCGAGCGGATGACGATCACCAACATGGGTACGGAACTCGGCGCGACGACGTCGATCTTCCCGACCGACGAGCAGACTCGCGACTACCTCGAGCGCGTCGGCCGCGAAGACGAGTACGTCGAACTCCAGCCCGACGACGACGCCGAGTACGACGACGAGATCGTCGTCGACCTCTCGGATCTCGAACCGCTGATCGCCCAGCCGTCGATGCCGGACAAGGTCGTGCCCGTCAGCGAGGTCGCCGGCACTGACGTCCAGCAGGTCATCGTCGGCTCCTGTACCAACGGCGGCTACGAGGACATCCTCCCCGTCGCGAAGATGCTCGAGGACCGCGAGGTCGCCACGGAGACCGAGACGATCGTCGCTCCCGGCTCCAAGCAGGCCTCCGAGATGCTCGCTCGCGAGGGCTGGGTCGCGGAGATGATGGCCGCCGGCGTCAACTTCTCCGAGGCGACGTGTGGTGCCTGTATCGGCATCGGCCACGTCCCCGCCTCCGACTCCGTCTCGCTGCGGACGTTCAACCGCAACTTCGAGGGCCGCTCGGGCATCGAAGACGACAACGTCTTCCTCTGCTCGCCTGAGGTCGCCGCCGCCGCGGCGATTGCCGGCGAGATCGTCGACCCCCGGGACCTCGCCGACGAACTCGGCGACCTCGAGGCCCCCGGCGTCGAACTCCCAGAGGAGTACACCGGCTCGAAGACGGACCTCATCGCACCCGACGAGGCCGTCGACGACGAACTCATCAAGGGTCCGAACATCGGCGACGTCCCGCTGAAAGATCCCCTCGATTCGGACCTCGAGGGCGAGGCGCTCCTGAAGATGGAGGACAACATCACGACCGACCACATCATCCCCGCGACCCAGGACATCCTGATGTACCGGTCGAACGTCCCCAAACTCTCCGAGTTCACCCTCTCGCGCATCGACGAGACCTTCGCCGACCGCGCACTCGAGTCCGACGGCGGCTTCCTCGTCGCCGGCGAGAACTACGGCCAGGGCTCCTCGCGCGAACACGCCGCGCTCTGTCCGATGTACCTCGGTATCCAGGGCGTCTTCGCACAGAGCTTCGCGCGCATTCACCGCGCGAACCTCTTTAACTTCGGTCTCATTCCGCTGACCATCGACGAGGAGACCTACGACCAGCTCGAGCAGGGCGACGACCTGGAGATCGTCGACGACGTCCGCGAGGGCGTCGAGAGCGGCTCCGAGGAGTTCACCGTCCGCGTCAACGACGACTGGGAGTTCACCGCCGAACTCGACGCCTCCGAGCGCGAACGCGACATCCTCGCCGCCGGTGGCAAACTCGCCTGGACGAAACAACAGGCCGAAGAGGGCGCAGGCGCGGCACCTGCCGACGACTGATCGACGCGATCGACGGCCGACCGTCTCCGTCTCTTTCCTTCGATTTTCTCCTGCGAGTGGCCGAGAACCGTGAGCGACGGGAATCGATCCGACGAGCGCTGATGGGCACGATCGGTACTCGAGTTCAGCCCTGCCGCCAGCTCGCCTCGACGCGCTCGGTCACCGTGCCGCCGTCGAGTTCGACCGTCGCCCCTGCCCGGTCGCCGTTCCCGCCGCCCGGCGACGCCGGTGGGCCAGTGTCGGTGAGCACGATCTCGATCGTCGCCGCGTCGGGCTCGAGCGGCGGCTCGAGGGCGACGTCGAGTGCAGTCGCGTCTCGCCGGTCGATCGATCCCGTGGTCACGCGCTCGTCGCCGTCGACTGCCACCGAGACTGACACCTCGTCGGCGTCGGTGAAATCGAGCGCTGGTGCGGTTTCGACGTCGCTGTAGTCGAACCGAAGCCGCTCGAGTGCGGTCCCATCGACGTCGACGGTCCGAAGTCTCCACTCGTGTTCGAAGACGCCCCCGCCGGTCTGGCGGACGTCGACCGTCGCCGCGTCGACGTCGATCTCTGGCCACTCGAGTACGAGGTCGCGCTCGGCCTCGATCCGGGTTCCGTCGCTGCTGGCGTCGATCTCGATCGTTCCCATCACCGTGGAGCCGGGCGGCCTCTCGCCGCCCGGATCCTGGTTCACGGTGACGTTCTCGAGTCGCTCGCCGGGACCGAGTCGGTCGCCGTCCGCGCCGACGACGACCCGGTCGTCGGATACGTCGACGCCGTCGGCCGAGTCGAACCGGAACGTATCGACTGCGAGCGTGACGGTGATCGGTTCCGGAAGCTGGTTGATCACGTCGAACGAGACCGGTGGCCGACGAGGCTCGCCCCCGAACAGCAGGCCGCCGTCCTCGACCCCGTCTTCGGTCAGCCCGAGGTAGGCGTCCGCGTCGTCGACGACTGCGACGCGAACGTCACGATCGGTCCTCGCGGTCGAGAAACCGGTGGTGTCGACCGCGAGGACGCCACTCGAGCCGACGATCATCGCCAGCGTCGCGCGTCGGGTCCGTTTCATGACTATCGCGTGCCGTCGCTGGTCCGTTCTGATCTCGAGTATCGCGTGTTCAGTCGTCGATCCATCAGTCGTCTCCCGAGCGGTCGTGGTACTCGAGTTCCACGCCCGGCGGCTCGTCTGCGATCCCGAGCCGGTTTTGCCGCTCGCAGTACCGGTGTGCGATCGCGGAGACGGCGAACGTGACGACGACGAACACGCCCCAGGTAGACGGCGTGAGCTGGCCAAGCGGCGTCAGGTCGTTCGTCGCTACCACGTACAGTGCGCCGGCCAGCGTCGTCAGTCCGAGGTAGTACGCGCCCCAGGGAATCTCCCGTCCGCGGACGACGTCCATGTAGATCTCGACGTTCTCGAGCGCCGGCGTCGGTTCGACCGTGCCCCGGTCGCGATCGAACTCGACGACGCCAGCGGCGTCCATCTTCGGGAGGTGTGACTGCTGGAGTGCCGTGTAGACTCGCTTTCGATCGCTACTCGAGACCTCCTCGAACGCGAGGCCGTCCTCCCAGGCGGCGATCTCCTGTGAGAGGTCGCCGATGTCGACCCTCCGGTCTTCTCGCATGAGCGTGTGCAGGATGTGCCGTCGCCGCTGGTTTGACAGGAGCGTGAAGAGCTCGTCTTCGGTGAGGACGTCGTCAGCTGTCCCCGCCGCGGCGTCTCCTCCGTCGTCCGTCTCCAGTTCCGACGTCTCGGTTCCCCCGGACGCTTCTGCGTGAGTTGCCCCCATTTCGGATACACGCTAGTACGGCATGGGCCAAAAATGTTGGTCTGTAAATAACTGTTTGAATCCAACCAGTTCTGAAACCGCCAAAATCGGGATTCTCGCCGGACTCGAGTCAGTCGGTCAACGCCATCGATACCATCCAGACGGCCGGTCAACCGGTGGTATACCGACTCTCGAGGCCCGGTCGGACCCGGCTTGACCGACGGTCAACCGCGTCGATACCGACTCGAGGGGCGAGTCAACGACGGCTGGACCGCAGGTTCGGCTGCCCCGAGTGGTGGTCGACTCGAGTCAACCCGTTCCATACGCCCGTGCCGGTCCAGTCGGGCGGGCGTTGACTGATGGACACCAGACTCTGCGATCGACTCCACGACTGTATTACAATACCCCTTGCTGGACACGGCTGATCTGTGATCCCCGCGGTGGGGATCGGGGCGACGACGAGCCGACGTGGAGCCGACGAGGTGTGGTCGCCCTCGAGCGACAACGACACGGAGAATCCAACCATGCAACGACGCAAATTCGTCATCGGAATGGGAGCACTGGCATCGGGAGCAGCTGCGGTCGTCGGTACCGGCGCGTTCTCGAGCGTGACCGCGACACGAAACGTCGACGTCGAGGTCGCCGACGACGCGTCCGCCTACCTGCGACTGCAGGGAACTGGCGGCAACAACTCGGAGTACGTCACCGACGACGGGGACGGCGGCACGCTGATGATCAACCTCGATTCGGGCAACTCAACTAGCGCGGGCGGTGATGGCGTCAACCCCGACGCAGTCACGGAAATCGACAACGTGTTTACCGTCGAAAATCAGGGTACTCAGGAGGTCAACGTGGATATTTCCAAGTCCGGAAACAATTCGGGTCTCGTCGAGTTCTATCCCAGTAACGGAGACTACAGCGGCAGTCCGCTCTCGAGTAGTGCCACCACCCTTGGACCCGGTGAAAGCACGGTAGTCAGCATCAAAGTCGACACGACGGACAGTAACCTCGGCAGCGGCGACCAGCTGCTTGACTCGGTGACCTTCAACGCGGTCGCGACGCCGAGCAGCTAACCGGGTTGGAACGTCATGGAACGACGAAAATTCGTCCTGAGTGTCGGCGCGCTCGCCGCCGGTGGCAGCCTCACGCTCGGCACCGGCGCGTTCAGCAGCGTCGAAGCCGAGCGCGACGTCGCCGTCAACGTCGCCGACGACGCCAGCGCGTATCTTGGGATTCAACCCGGCGATGGACCGAACGGCAACTACGTCGACACGACGGCCAGCAACGCGCTCGCGATCAACCTCACCGGCGACAACGACAACATCGGCGACGGACTCGCCGGTGGGGAGGGACTGAACGCGAACGCCATCACGGGGATCGCAGACATCTTCCAGGTCCAGAACCAGGGCACCCAGGAGATCGAACTCCAGGTGACGCCACTGGCGTTCGGCGACGTGAGCTGGCAGAACTTCGACGGCGTACTGGGCGTACTTCTGGTTCCACATGCTGGGAGTATCGACGTCGAAATCGAGTGGGGGATCCCACCATCGGTCAACTTCATCTCCATCTCGACGCTGTCGCCCGGCGACGAGATCGAGTTCAGCCTGGTGGCGTTCGCACTGCCCGAAAGCGCAGTCGACTCGGTGGCTGTCGACGACGAAATCGAACTCACTGCGGAGGCGATCTAACATGGCAGACGACACACCAACACTCAGCGATTACGAGGAGACCGCCGACGTCGAATTCGACCTGAGCGACGAAGAGATCGACCGCGAGACGATCAATGCGGAACTGGAGCGGCTCTTCTCCAGCTAGCGGCTGACACAGGCTTTTTCGACCGCCGGCGTCACTCATCCAGTCACGATCGATTCCCCACACAATCTCCATACAGTCACGATCGATTCCCCACACAATCTCCATACAGTCACGATCGATTCCCCACACAATCTCCATACAGTCACGATCGATTCCCCACACAATCTCTATATCTCGTCGGTGATCTCGAGCGACAGTTCTCGGCGGTCGTCACGCCGGCCGTTCTGGACCACATGTCGGCATTCGCTCGTTTTCGGACGCTGCTGTACCCGCTCGAGCCCACAGTCTCACGTTAACTTCCAGTTCACCAACCGTGAGACGCCTCAACGGCCGTATTACAATGGGTCGTCGTATCGCCCCCTCGAGTACCCTCGAGCCGCCGTGTGCCGCCCGGAACGGCCACGCAGGGAACAGGGAGGGGAACTCGAGCCATGGATGGATCGACGATACGACGCTACCTTCGAGCACTGGTCGCCGCGATCGACGACCGCCAGACGGACGAGCGAACGGGAATCGTCGACAGAACGCCGCTCGACCGGCGACTCTGGCTCGCCGTCGTGGTCGCGACCGCCGCGGATCTCGGGACTACCGTCGGCGGCCTCGAGCTCGGCCTCGAGGAGTCGAACCCCGCGGGAGTGCTCGTACTCGAGAGCGCGGGCGTCCTCGGACTCCTCGGGGTGAAAGCGATGGCCGTCGGGTTCGGGCTCGTGATCACGGCTGCCGTCCTGCGAGCGCCGGATCGGATCGCCCCGGACTCCGTCGTGCTCGTCGTCCCGGCCGCGCTCGCGAGCGTGTGGCTGCTCGCCGCGACGTGGAACGCGTACCTGCTGGCGATCGTCCTGGTCGGTGCGTGACGGCCCATCGCTCTCTCGCTCTCGCCGTCCTCGTTTCTTCGCTCTCGAGGGGTCAACGAGGACGATACCGTCCACTCGAGTTCGAAATCCTCCGTTGACCGTCCCGAGAGGGTGGGTCAACGGCCGTCTTACAATGGCGACGGACGACCGCCGCTCGATCGTCGTGACCACCACCGCAAACTGGTTGACTGCCACAAATTACAAATGAATAAACATAATGTAACTAGGTGACGAATGATCCGACGGGGGGTCGAACGGGGGCTACAGGGGGTGGCGTTCGTCGTCCTCGTCTCGCTCGTGGCGGGACAGGTGCTCGGCCAGCCGATCCTGCTCGGGTTCGTCGAGACGGGGAGCATGGAGCCGACGATCGACACCGGCGACGGCTTCGTCGCGATCCCGAGCGAGGTGACCGGCGACCCGGAGCCCGGTGACGTCGTCGTCTTCGAGGCCGAGGAGATCCAGGGCGGCGGGCTGACGACCCACCGTATCGTCGAGGAGACCGATCGAGGGTACGTGACCCGCGGCGACGCGAACCCGTTTACCGACCAGGACGGCGACGAGCCGTACGTCCAGGACGCCCAGATCGTCGCCGAGGCGTGGCAGGTAAACGGCGAGATCGTGACGATCCCGGCGTTCGGGACGGCCGTCATGACCGCGAGCGGCGCACTCGAGTCCGTCCAGACGCGGCTGGCCGTCGCACTCGGCGTCCGGAATCTTCCGGGTGCGTCGGGACTTGCGGTTCCGATTCTCGGCGTCTCGATCGTCCTCTACGTCGCCGAGACGATCCGCGAACGACGGGAGCCGTCGCTCGAGTCGCGCACCGGCGACGAGGCGGACGACTGGCTCGATCCCCGGCTGCTCTCGGCCGGCTTCGCGCTGCTGGTCGTCGTCGCGGCGGCGGCGGCGATGATCGTACCGGCTGGCACGCAGTCCTACGCCGTCGTCAGCGCGGAGTTCGACTCGGAGCGACCGCTCGTGATCGAGCGGGAAACGACCGGCGAGATCCCGTACCCGGTTTCCAACGGCGGGTTCGTTCCCGTGATCTCCTACGTCGAACCCGGCAGCGAGGACGTGACCGTCGATCCCGGACGGGCGATCGTCGGGCCACGCGACGAGACGACGGCGACGGTCTCGATCACGGCCCCAGAGGAGACGGGCCACTATCCGATGTACGTCACCGAGTACCGCTACCTGTACGTGCTCCCGGCCCCGGTCGTCGACGCTCTCTACGCGGTCCACCCGTGGGCACCGTCGACGGCGATCCTGTCGCTGCTGGGCGGTGGCACCTACGCGATCGGGCGAGTCCTCTCGGGGCCAGGCGACGTCCGCTCGAGACGGACGGCGATCCGAAACCGCTGCAGAGAGACGCGATCGATCGTTCGGAGGCGAAACTGAGATCGACATGACATTCCTATCGACGGAGACTGGCGAGGCGGCGGACGAGGAGCGACGGCTGCGACTTCGCGTCCTGCTCGAGGAGTATCGAACGGTACTGATCGTCGCGTTCGTCGTCCTGGTAGTCCTTGGGGGGTGGCTGAGCTACGGTGCGTACGCGAATCCGGGCGAGGAGACGACACGGCAACGTGAGTCCACCTGGACCGCCACGGGCGACGTCTCGCACGACGCCACGGTCACGGAGCCGAACTCGGTCTATCCCACCGGGACCCGACTCGAGAACCGGCCGCTGTACTACACGGCGATCAGCCCGACGGTCGACGGCGAGTTCGTCGGGGGGTACGAGTCACGGACCGGCGACGGCGTCGACGTCGCGCTCACGGTCGACCTGTCCTATCGTGCGGTCGATCCCGACGACGGGACCGTCTACTGGAGCGAGCGAGAACGGCTCGCGTCGACGACCGGCGAAGACGTCGACCCGGGCGAGAACGTCACCGCCACGTTCGCCGTCGACGTCAGCGACGTCGCGACGCGGATCGACGAGATCGAGTCCGACCTCGGAGCCAGTCCGGGCGAGACCGAGGTTGTCCTCGAGTTTGGCCGGGTGATCGAGGGAACGATCGACGGCGAGCAGCGGTCGGCCACGGACAGCTACCGGGTTCCAATCGTCACCGAGGGCGGGACGTACCGGCTCGAGGGCCAGGACTCCTACGACGAGCCGTACGAGGAGTACGAGACCGAGGTCGTCACCGCCTCGGCCGGTCCGGTGCGGACGGTCGGCGGGCCGGTGCTCCTGCTGGTGGGCGTCGGCGGTCTCGGGGGACTCGCGTACGCCTCCCGACGGCTCCCGGAACCGACGGCCGCCGAACGCGAGTGGCTCGTGTACCGCGACGACCGCGCCCGATTCGAGGAGGTGATCACGACCATGGCGCTGCCCGACGCGGCACTCGAGGGGCCGCGAGCGAAGCCGGAGACGCTGGCGGCGCTGGCCGAGTTCGGGATCGACGCCGACGCTGCGATCGTCTTCGATCCGCAGCGAGAACTGTACGTCGTCCGCCACGACGGGATAGTGTCCGTCTTCGAGCCACCGACGCCCGCGTCGGTAGCCGACGGCCGCGACGACGCGAGTTCCGGCGACGACGGGCGGATTTCGTTCGTCGAGGCGTCCGACTCGGCGTCGGCGAGCGAGGGGACGACGACTGGCGAGCCCACGTCGAAATCGGACGCCGACCCCTCGGCCGCGAGCGACGACGACCCGTTTACGTTCGCCGGACTCGAGACGGCAGCGGACGAAACCGCCGAGTCCGACTCGAGCGGCTGGCACGCACAGTTGGACGAGTCGGGCCCGGACGAGGGTGACGCGGACGATACCAACGGTGGCGACTGATCGGATTCGATCGCTTCACCCGTAGACTGGCAGTCGCGTAGCGCCTTCGAGGTCGGTCGACTCGAGGCCCGATCACACCGAGCTGATGACGGCGACGGGACAGGGCGCGTCCTCGACGACGCGTTCGACCCGGTGGCCGAAGAATGCGCGCTGGGAGATCGCCCGGATGTCGCTACCCATGACGATGAGGTCCACGCCGTCTCGGTTCGCGAGGTCGACGATAGTCGCCTCCGGCTCGTCGCCGACTTCGACCGTCGTCAGCACCTTCGTGCCCATCTCGCGACCGAGTTCGGCCTCGCGGTCGACGATCCCCTCTCCGATGGCCATCGCCTTCGAGAGGTCCGGCTGCTCGACGAAGCGGTCGGCGGGCCGCGGTTCGGCGACGACGTGGACGATCTCGACGATCGCGTTCTCCCGTCTGGCGATGGTGAACGCGATCTCCGCCGCGTGACGGTTGTACTCCGTTCCGACCGTCGGAAGGAGGATCCGCCGCATGTTCGCTTCCAGGCTCTCGAGGGCGGCCTCTCCCGTTCCAGGCGTGCTGACGACCATCGTCGGACAGGGAGCGTCCCGGACGACGTGGTCGACGGTTTCGCTGAACAGCGGCTCGTCCGGATCCCGAGTACGGCCGGACTCGCCGAGGACGAGCATTCCGTACCCTTCGGCGGCCTCGTCGAGGATCGTCTCCGCGACGCTCCCGGTGGCGTCACGAACCCGCTTTCGGAGACGGAGATCACCGTCGTCGAGTTCCAGTCGTCGCTCGATCACCTCGAACGCAGCCGCGATCTCCTCGTCGCTCGAGCCGGGAGGGTGGTCTCGCTCGCTCCCGCCCCCGGAACTCCCGTTTGTCGCGCGAGTGCGACGGTCGGTGGCCGACCCGGAGCGCGCTTCCCGTGAGACTGGGTCGGGTCCGGGCAGTCGCTCGAGTGCGCGCTCGATCCACCGCCCCCGCCGGCGTCCGTCTTCGGTGACGTACAGCGCGGTCAGTTCGATCTCCGCATCGCGGACGAGCGGGCCGAGCAAGCGAGCGGCGTACTGGGTGTCGGCACCGCCGCGGGTCGGTAGCAGGATGCGGCGAATCTGTCCGACGAAACTCTCGCGCATGCGTTCTTCCCGTTCGATGCGCCTGCGTTCGCTGGCGCTCATCGTGACGTGTGGGAGCGTCCAGCGGAGCATCGGCGGGGCCATAAGCGACGTCACGATGGCGATCATCACGATGATGCTGTACATCTCGATCGTCAGCACGTCGACCGCGAGCCCGATCGTGGCGACGACGATCTCCATCGCACCGCGGGCGTTCAGCCCGGCACCGATCGTCACGCCCTCCCAGCTCGAGAGGCCGGCCGCCCTCGCCCCGACGTACGAGCCGGCGAACTTGCCGACGACGGCGATCGCGAGCGCACCGACCGCGACCCCGAAGACGACGGGGTCGGCGAGCGCCCGGAGGTCGACACGAAGCCCCGCCGTTGCGAAGAAGATCGGTGCGAACACACCCATCGTGACCACCTCGAGCGTGTGTTCGGTCTCGTAGTCGAAGCGGTCGACCTGTCCGACGAGGATGCCGACGACGAACGCGCCGAGGACGGCCTCGAGGTGGAGCGCGTGGGTGAACGACCCGACGCCGAGCGTGAGCACCATCAGCGTGGTGAGCTTCGCGACCTCGCCGCCGACGGTGTTGTCGATCCAGACGAACAGCCACCTGACCGCACGGCGACCGACGGTGAATCCGACGCCGAGGAAGGCAACGAGCCACAGCAGCGTCCCGACGGTCGCGGCGAACTGGACCTCGCCGGTCCGAACCAGTCCCGCGACCAGCGCCAGCATGATCCAGCCGACGGTGTCGTTTATCATCCCCGCTGCGAGCGTGAGCTGGCCGAAGTCGCGCCTGACGTGGCCCATGTCCATCAGGATCTTCGCGATGACCGGGATGGCCGAGATGCTCATCGCGACCGCCATGAACAGTGCGAACTCGAGGCGGGAGCCGCCGGTCGCGACGAACCGATCGGGGAGGTACCACGCGAACGCGAACCCGGCCGCAAACGGCGCGACGATGCTCGCGAGCGCGACGAGCGTCGCCGCTCTGGCCTTGCTGACGATGAGCTCGAGGTCGGTCTCGAGGCCGGTGAGGACGATGAGCATCAACAGCCCGAGCCAGGAGACGACCTCGACGGCGGCGAGTTGCTGGCCAACCGCCTCGCCTTCGACCCACTCGACCGTCCGCGTGACGAGCAGGACGCTGTCGATCACCGTCGGGCCGAGGACGATCCCCGCCGTGAGTTCGCCCACGACCGCCGGCATTCCGAATCGCTTCGTGAGTTCGCCGAGCACTCGAGCAGTCGCGAGCAACAGGGTGAGCATCAGAAAGAGCCAGAGCAACTCACCGGTCGCGATCGGCTCCGGAACGTCGGCCGTCTGCAGAACGGACGAGGCGTGACCGATGGCCGCCGGTCGAACGACCGCGGCCGATGGCTGTGGAATCATCAGAGTGGAGGTGCAGTGGCGGTGGCCGTGACACGCGACACGCTCGTGTCTCGGATCCCAGTACGGCAGGCGAGGTGAAAAGCTTGACAGCCTATCCGGCCGTTTTCGGCTTCGATCGGGTCGCTGGCGACGAAACACCTCTCACTGGTCGAGACTATCTTCGTCGATATGATAAGCGGTGACGATCCACGAAAACCCGATGGAAATCTCGCGAGTTCGATCACTCCTCGAGCGGCTCGAGTCTCGTCGACTCCTCCGCGCGGCGCTTGATCCCCAGCAGCATCTTTCGCTCCATGACGAAGTGGGACGGATCCCAGAACAGGTACTCGAGGAGCGTCTCGAGCGGCGACAACGCTCCCGACCGCTTCCGGGCGAGCAGGCGCGTCGTCCGACGATCGGACGACGTGAGGACGAACGCCCAGGTCCACGCTGGCGGCTCGCCCGGCGGTCGGAGGACCAGCGCCCGTTCGGGCTCGACGAGTGCGACCTCGGGTGCGCTCTGGGGCGTCGAGATAGGGTAGTCCTCGGGTGCGAGTCGGACGACGTCGCCTTCCGACAGCGCCTGGTACTCCGGAACGACGTACTCGGCGGTGTGGATATCGGCGCCGATCAGGTTCTCGAGCCAGTCGTAGCTGTAGAACCCGCCGCGGTCCTGTCCGATCTGGACGAGCCACGGCCAGACGTCTTCCGGCGGCGCGTCGATCTCGACCGCGTGTGTCACCTGGCTCTCGGCGCTCGGGCAGAGGCCGTCGCCCGGCAGCCGTCCCGTCGCTTCCTCGTCGGTCGCGCCCCACCGACGGTGCCACGGTCGGACGACGGCGTGATACGCCACGAGTATCACCGCGAGCGCGACGACCGCGAGTCGCGCTCTCGAGGACGTCGACTCCGTCGGCGGCCCCGTTCGTGTCTCGCTGACAGTGTCGCTGTCGTCCGGTTTCGCTCGAGTCGCGTCGGTGCCATCGTCGACGACCGTCGACGCCGACGCTCGCCTCGAAAGCGCCTCGGCGTCGGCCGCGATCCGCTCCGTGGCCCGTCCCATCAGGTAGCCGGCGAACGGGCCGACGAGTCGCCAGTACCGCCGAAATCGCCGTCGCGACTCTTCGTCGGTCGTCGCCGTTCGCGCCTCGTAGGTGAGCAGCGTCCGCCCCTCGCCGTAGGGCCGAACCGACAGGTTCGCCGCGAGTTTCGCGTACCCCGGTTCGTCGAAGTCGGCGAACTCGTCGGGGTCGATCTCGCGCCACTCGATGTTCGGCTGCCAGAACTTCCCGACCGCACCGAAGACGACTTCCTCGCCCGGCGATTCGTCGATGCGAACCCACTCGCTCGTCTCCTCGAGTTCGTCGATCGACAGTCGCTCTGGCAGCGACTCCCGCTCGGTCCCGCGAAGCCGGTGGCCGAGTCGAGCGGGCACGTCCCGGAGCCACCCCAGCGTGCGGACGACCGGGCCCGTGTCCGCCATGTCGGCCGTCAGCATCGCCTCGTAGGTCGTCGCCGGCTCGGCGTCGACGACCGCGTGGCGAATCTGCGTGACGTCGTACGCGGGCAGGTGGCGGTCGAGCAGCATCGACGAGTCCGGGCCGTCCGACGCGACGGTCTCCGATCGTCCCCTCTTGCCGTTTTCGAACGGTCCCAGCATGGTTACGACGGGTACGTCTTCCACGCTAATAGAACAGCGTACGGCCCTTCCGCTCGAGTAGGATTCCGTCTCGACGGCGACCGACGGCCGTCGCCGGTGTCCGTCCACGTGAACCGGGTCGCGAACGCGAACTCGATCCGACCGCGCCAGTCAGTACGCCACTGTGTCGCCGAGACCCGGTGCCGTCGCGTCGTATCCGTCTGCCCGGAGTTCCGTGGCGAACGCCTCACAGCGGTCCCCGTGTACGACCGCGATCTCCGCGTCCCGGTACGACTCGAGGAACTCGAGCAGTCCGTTACGGTCGGCGTGGGCCGAGAAGTCGTACTGTTCGACCTGTGCGCTGACCCGCATCACGCGGCCGTCGATCTCGGCGCTGCCGGTCTCGAGCAAGTCTCGGCCGGGCGTCCCCTCGACCTGGTAGCCGGTCAGCGCGATCTTGTTGGCCGGATGCGACCGGATTTCGGGGACGTAGGTCATCGCCGGACCTCCGTGGAGCATCCCGCTGGTCGTGACGATGATCGTGTTCTGGTCGGCGATTCGCCGTCGTTGTCCGTCGCGGCCGTCGACGAACCGGGCGTTTCCTTTCGCTCGCCGTAGCAGGGCCGGATCGCGCAGGAACTCCCGGTTTCGCGGCCGCAAGAACAGTTCCGTCACCCGCTTTCCCATCCCGTCGACGTAACACTCGAGGTCGTGTTCCTCGCAGATGCAGAGCGCCTCCTGGGTGCGGCCGATGGCGAACGCCGGGACGACGACCGTACCGCCCTCCCAGATCGTCGTCCGCAGGCTCTCGGCGAACTCCCGCTCGAGTCGCGCCCGCGGCGGCCGGGTCGTATCGGAGTAGGTACTTTCGCAGATCACGACGTCGGCGTCTGGTCGCGCGGTCGTTCCCGGGAGAAGGTTCTGAGATTCGGTGTTGAAGTCGCCGGTGTACAGCAGCCGCGTCTCGCCGTCGGAGACGAGGACGTGGGTGCTGCCGGGGACGTGCCCGGCGTCGAAGAACGTCACCTCGTAGCCCCCGGCCTCGAACGGCTCGCGGTAGCCGTGGGTCCGCGACACTTCGCTGACGCGGGCGAGTTCGGCCTCGGTGAACGGGCAGTCGTAGCTCCCGCCGTGCAGTTTGAGAGTGTCTCGTGCCAGGAGCATCGCGAGGTCGGCCGTCGGCGGGGTCCAGTGGATCTCCGGGCGTGCGTCCCCCGAGAGCAGCGACGGGAGCGATCCGACGTGGTCGAGGTGGCCGTGGCTCACCACCACCGACTCGGGGTCGACGTCGCCGACGGGAAACGACGGCGGGTTGCCCGAGTCCATGCCGTAGTCGAGCAACAGGGTGTCGTCGATCAGGATCGCGCTCCGGCCGATCTCGCCGGCCCCGCCAAGAAACTCGAGGTCCATCACCGCCTACTCGCGCCTCGAGCGGTTTTCTTCCATCGGTTCCGCGACGACGCCGCGCTCGTCTTGCTATCGTTTCTGTACCAATTTGCTACAGATTTTGTAGTAATTCACTCGCGATACCGTCGAACGCCGAACTGCTCGTAGCCGCCGAAGGCGAGTTCGAGCGAGCCGATCCACCAGTTCCACCGGTCTGACGGGGTTCCGTCGGGGGCGTCCGCGAGTTCCTCGCAGACGACGGCGGCCGTGAGTTCGGTGCCGACGTCGGCCTCGTACTGGCCGGCGTCGGCGAGGTCGACCGCCTGCCTGGCCACCACGTGGGACTCGCCGCGGCTGCCGCCGAACTCGCGGCGGAGGCGAGACTCGAGGTCGTCGGGATCGAGGGACACGACCGTTCGTAGCCCGCGATCGTACTTGAGTGTGTTCGACGCCGGAGAACGAGACGGCGGAGACAGCCGATCCCGACGCGCTCGCGGCGCGTCCGCGCCGACGCGAACGGGCGGCCGTCTATCGACGTATTTTTGACTGCAGGACGATTTCCGTCGGGCATGGCAAGTTTCACTGTCGTCGTGGGCGACCCCGACTCGGGGATGGCCTACCAGCTCGAGGCGGACGAGCAGGACGCGAACCGATTCATGGGCAAGGAGATCGGCGAGGAAGTCGACGGAAGCGCCGTCGGCCTCGACGGCTACACGCTCGAGATCACCGGCGGCTCCGACGACGCGGGCCGTCCGCTGAACGAGACCGTCGCCGGCCCGAACCTGGAGGAAGTGCTGATGAACGAGCGCCAGACGGGCTACAAGCCCCGGCGTGACGGTGAGCGACGACGGATCACGGTCCGCGGCCGCGAAATCTCCGACGCCGTCGCCCAGATCAACGCCTCGATCGTCGAGCGCGGCAGCACCGACGTCGAGGAACTGCTCGGCGAGGGCGACGACGAGTAATCTCTCCACTTCTATGGCAGACCGCGTCTCGAGCGATCACCCGTCGGTGCAGACGGTACGTGCGACGCTCACGGAGACGGCGACCGGCGTTCGACTGGAGATTCCCGCCGACGACCGCGAGGCGTTTCCGGTCGACGAGGTCGTCCGACTCGTCCTCGACGGCGACGAACTGTTCGCGCGCGTCGAGCGGGCGCTGACCGGCGACGACGTCTCGATCCCGGGCGTCTACGACGCGCCGCGGTTCGCTCGCGATCCCCGCGAGGGCGAGGACCGACTCTCGGCGTGGGTCGACGACCACGACGTTCGCACCGGTGGATCCGTACACGTCGACGTCGTCGAACCCGAGTTCCTCTACGGGCTCCGGGCACCGGGCGAGACCGCGGTCTACGAGGCCCGCGAACCCCCAAGCGACAGCCTCGCGTCGATCGCCGAGGACGTCGAAGATCAGTAGCGGTCCCGCGACCCCGGCGCGACGGTGTCGCGCCCTTTTTCCCCCTCGAGTGGCAACCACGTCGCATGAGTGACCCACGCGAGGAGTTTCTCGCTGGCGACCGGCCGGACGACGTCGCGCTCTTTCTCGCTGAGTCGTTCGTCGACGACGACCGGCTCGCGGAGTTCGGCGACCGGGTCGACGGCGGCGTCGTGATCGTCGTCGACGGCGAGCGCGGACGCAACGCTTTCCAGGCAGCGACGGGGACCGAAGCGATGCAGTTCGCCGGCTCTGCGATGCAAGTCGAGGGGATCATCGATGGCGACCTCGCCGGTGGCACCTGCCCGGACGAACCGCCGGAAGGCGACTCGAGCGAGGCGACCGACGACGACCACGAGGTGCAGTTCGTCTTCGCCTTCGCCGAGGAGCAAAACGAGGAGGTCGGCGGCCTCTACGCCGAGGGCGACGTGATCCACGCCTACGCCCAGTGTCGCTGCGGGACGGCGTACTCGGATCGGTGGGCCGTCCAGGAGTAACGGAGCCAGAGTCACGCGAAACGGGCACAACTCGAGTTCCATCCCCTTGCTCTGCCGTGTGAAAGCTTACCTCGCTGGTCCGGCTAGAGACGAGTGATGAGCTCCTACGAGACGCCGGCCGAGACCGGACGCGGTTTTCTCATCTCGGTCCGAGAGTGGACGGTCGTCGGCGGGGCAAGCGCGCTGATGGCGATCAACGTCGTCCTGATGTACGTTATCGCGGCGACGCCGCTCGCGGCCGTCAACGACTACCTGTTCTCGGTTCCGATCCTTGGCGTGGTCGTCTACGGCGCGGCGATCGTCGGCGGTGAACTGATCGCAGAACGCGGCGTCGAGGGCGGCGACGCCGGAATCGCGTTCGTCGGCACGGTCGTCTTGCAACTCGCGTTCGGGATCTTCGGCGCGGGCGTGCTCTCGTTTGCGCCCCGGCAGAGCCAGCTCACCGTGCTCGTCGTGACCGCAGTCGTCGTGGCGCTCGTGACCGCGCTGATCGCGACGTACGTCTACGCGCGCTCGAAGACGTTCGAGAACTGGGGAACGTACGCCAACGTCTCGTTTATCGGCGGGATCGTGGCGATCGCGATCGGGACGTTCGTCTCGGCTGTGCTGGTCGTCGGCTTCGTGCTCGTCTTTCTCGGCTTCCTGTTTCGCCTGGGCTGGGAGATCTGGCGCGTGCGCGACCGTCGGTCCGAGTCGGTCGCGCTACAAACTATCGGCGTCTACGTCGCCGTCGCCGGCGTCTTCGTCCACGTCCTGCAGCTCGTGATGCGCGCGCTGGCGCGACGGTGATCGCCTCGTCGTCGACAGTTCGCCTCGAGGGAACCCGTCACGCCGGTAGTTTCATTCGGCAGTAGTGATGAATTTGAAACATGAGTCTCGAGCGGGTTATCCTCACGGTCACAAGCGGCGTGTTCGTCGGCCTCCTCGGCGTCGCGATCAGGTACTTCGGGCGGGTCGAGTTGATCGCGGGGTACGATCCGGAACGAGTCGTCGACGACGACGCCCTGGCGAAGTTCGTCGGGACGAACACCCTCTACGTCGCCGCGCTCACGATCCTCGTCGGGGTCGTCGACTACGTGGAACCGTTCGGCGGGCAGGACGCGCACTGGCTCGTCTTCGTGTTCGTCGTCTTCGCACTGACCGGCCGAATGATCGTCGGCTCCCGGCGGTACGAACGGCCTCGAGACGACGCGCGGTGACCGTCGGTCGTTCGACTGTCGCGCGCTCGAGGGGGTATCATAGAACGGCTCATACAGAGGCAGCGCGGAAACCCACGTCTTTAGCCCTGTCTCTTACCCATACGTCGGAGTCTCGCGAAAGCGGCGTTTCGGAGACTCTCGAGGCAGGCGAGAACGAACTGAGATCCACCGGGAAGAGAGACGAGATCGACGCCTGGTCACGGAGAGTGGTACTCGAGGCGACTGCTTTTGGATCCAAAATCACGGATTTCACCCGGCGAAAGACGCTGAAAACTGGTATCCCGAGAGCCACTCTCCGGTGGATCGCTCGCAGACTGGTGGCGCAATGTGTGGGTAAGAGACAGCGCTTTAGCGGTGGGTACCTGACCACGTGGGACGGAGAGGATGAATTCGAAACTGGAGTTAATCATTCTCGATGATACCCGTCCTTCACTCGCGAGTGTCGTACGGCTCGACCAGCGTCAGGATCTTCTGTGCCAGTTCACCGCCAACAAACTGGACATGGCCCGTTTCAGCCTCGTAGTCGATTATCTGAGCCTCATCGAGTTTTGGGAGATGAGTATGATGAAGTGCGATCCGGACACGTTGTCGGTGTTCGTCGGACAGATATTCCGTGTTTTCGTCTCGAATCCGGTCTGCAACGTGGTCTACGAGCGCATCGTACTCCAGTGTCTTATCGGGTGCATTGTCCAGAACGTTGAGGATAGCGCGTCGGTGTTCGTTCGCTACTACCGACAGAATCGTATCGGGGAGAATCGGTCTCTTACGCCCCGAAGAACCGGAAAGCCCATCAATTGACTGTATATTACGTGCCCCTCGCTCTTTATTCTCTTTCATATTCACAATAGTGGAGCCCCAACTGCCTGGTCCTGTCCCATGGTGTATAATGGAAACGACCAGGCCACTTACGCCTCTGGCTCGGGAGTGAGAAGCGCGTGCCTACCGAACGCACCGATGGCGCGACGCAGACGCTCTGTCACTGCTTGATCGGAAATCCCGAGCTCGTCAGCGAGTTCCGCGGTCGTACAGCCTCGTGGAATGTCGTAGTATCCCATTCGAACTGCAAGTGCAAGCGCTTCTCGTTGTGGCTCACTCAAGCCGTACCACGAATCGGCCTCGGGATCCGCTGGATTGTATATACGGATAATATCCAGCGAGATGTGCGCGTCCTCACAACAGTCCTGATACTGACTCAATGCTTCGCGGCCTGTGAATCGCATCTCGAAATCCCATCCTTCGGGCGTTCCAGTGGCACTCAGTATTTGCCCCTCGTGGTCTAGGACGCACTGAAAGTGGTGATCCTGGCTCGCATCCCAGTCGAGCCTGAACAGCGTCCGGTCTTCGAATACGTCAACCTCTGTGACGCTGTTGACGGTTGGATAGCGTTCGACGGTGTCGAGAAATCCGTCTCCGACCGGTTCGTAGACCCAGAAGAGCGGCACGGTAGTGTCCCTGGTCGGAACGAGCGTTTCGAGTTCGATGGCCGACGCCTCCTCGATATTGAGGATTTGGCCAAGTTCGAAATCGTCGGGTGGGATTCGAACCTCCGTTATCACACTCATGCTCGTTTGCGAGACTAGATTGCTCCGGGTCGTACAAAAGGGGATGACATGGTGCACCATGGAGGGCCGAGATCCGGCAACGGCAACCTGGTCTTCGAATACAGTATACCGGTCAACAACCGTGTTTTGGCTCTTCTCGACGCCATGGTACACCACCCACGCCGGTTATCTGCCTGTTAGACGAACGTTTCCGCATGGCGACCGTGATGGAGTTTACGAGTCCGGCAGAGGAATTTCCGTTGGGTAGTGTGTTCGAGAGTTTGCCGGGTGTGACGGTCGAACTGGAGCGGCTGATTCCACACGAGACGCTGATTATTCCGTACTTCTGGGTACGCGGTGTAGAAGCGGAGGACATCGAAGCTGCGTTCGAACCACACGCTGGCGTGACCAATATCCGATCTGTCGATAGCATCGAAGACGAGTATCTCATGCGTGCTGAGTGGAAACCAGAGTACTTCGGCGTCCTGAGTGCGCTTGCCAAGGCCAGCGTTGTCGTGCTCGCTGGGATCGGTACGAAAGACGGGTGGCGATTCGAGGTGCGCAGCGAGGGTCAGGAGGCAATCGCTGAATTTCGAGAGTACTGCCAGGAAAACGATATTCCGATAGCGATCACCGCTATCCACGCAATGCTTCCGATTCAAGGGGAGGGCTACGAATTGACCGAGACGCAACGCGAGGCGCTGGTGTTAGCCTACGAGCGGGGCTACTTCGACACCCCACGCGAGACCTCGCTCGAAGAGATCGCTGACGAACTCGGCATCACACAGCAGTCACTCTCGTCACGCCTCCGACGCGGGCATCGACGCCTCATTGGAGCAACGCTTAGCAGTTCGTCGTGATCGTTCGGACAGGCACTCACACTTAAACCCTCTGTATAATCAGTACCCCTGTTAAACCGACTCAGACGGCTAGAATCGGTCGAGATGGACGCAACGGTATCGGGAGTCGGCGTAGCAGAAGTCGAGTACTCCCGGGAACCTGGGACTGTTCGCACCCAGTTTGATCAGGCGAAGACACCTGCGAGCATGGCTGTTATCGCAACGCTGGCGGAAGTTATGGACACTGATCCGGTTGAGCTGAGCCCGCTCCATTCCACTGTTGACCCAGAGGCGTTAGATGCGCTCGTTCAGGTTCGAAACTGGACGACCGGAGATACTCACATTACATTCGTGCACGAGGGCCACGAGATCCGCGTGCATAGCTACGGCGTGATCACAATCATGCCCCAGGCCACGAACCACCAGCAGAGCGATCCGAGCAAGGCGCGGGAAAATGACTTCTGAGGAGACACCGCTCACGTCGAAGGAAAAATTGAACGCGGAGCTACGTGCGCTCCTTCTCCGGGCCTACGAGAATGGAATCGATGTGGAGGGTGGATTCGAGTGTCGAAATGGGATGGACCATCCTGACTGGGACGTGATCGTCACGGAAGTCGAAAAGAACGACCGTTCGGAGTGACCTCCGCCGCGGAAGACAGAGTCAATAGCAGATTACAGGCTCGTGAGTGACAAACGCTGTAACGGTGATCAACTCGAACGTGTACTCTCAGCGCAACAGTGGTGAGTATTACGTGCGCTCCTGGATGAGAGTGTGATGCCTGCAGATCCGATACTCGGTGAGAGAGAAACGCTTGACTCCGAGAAGCACCTCACAGTCTGTTATGAACTCCATCACGTCCTGCTTCCCGAGTTAGCGGAGATGAGACTCGTCGAGTTCGGCAGATTCGAAGACGAGATAAGGCGAGGAACGTGATTTGATAGATCTGTCTGTGATCCGTTCGAACACCTACTTATCGGTTAATTCACCATCGAAGTGAGTGAACCCAACTCCGTGAGAAGACGTCTCTGATACACTCCGCTCGAGGCTACGACGTCTCGTCCTCCGTGGCCTCCCCGTCGACGACGGCACGGAACGCGTCGAGGATGACCTGTTTCGTCACCGCGCCACGAGAGGTCCAGTGGTGGGCGTAGTCGAGCATGTCGTCGTAGATGTCGGGTTTACAGCCGGCTGCCTTGGGGTGGCCGCCGCCGTTTACTCGCCCGGCGACCTCGTGACAGCGGTCGAACGCGTCGGTGCCGCGGATCGACGCCGAACCGGCCGGTTTGACGACGACGGAGGCGTCGGCACCCTGCTCGCGCATCGCCTCGGCGACCTCGTTTTGCGAGCAGCGGCCGTAGGTGACGCCGACGGTGTAGTCGCCGATCTCGCGAAACTCCGCGCGGGAGACGGCGCGGTCGATGAGCGCCTCCTTCTCGACGCGTTTCTCGGCCAGGTACGCCTCGACCCACTCCGGCAGGTCCGCACCGTACTCGCGGACGACCTCCACGTACTCTTCGGGGCCGGTCCAGTAGGCGTAGTCCGCGAGGTCGTCGCTACGGGGATCTTCTCGCAGCCAGAGGTCGTGGTCGCGGGTCACCGCGGCGAGGTCCTCGTACGTCGGGTCGAAGTCGTACTCGAGCGAGCGGTAGACGACGTCCGCGCTACACTCTTCTTCGCTGTCGCCAACGACGAGGTCGACGCCGGCCTCGCGTACTGCGGCCGCCACGTCGTCGCCCCACTGGTGGTGGTCGTACCAGGCGACGCGGTCTGCGACCTCGAGGGCGGCCTCGAGCTCCTCCTCGACGTACTCGTAGCGGTCCGGACAGAGGTCACAGATGTAGACGTCGATCCCCTCGTCGGCGTGTTCGCCGACGCGTTCGAGCTGGTCTTCGAGGTCGTGCGGGCTGGCCGGGAGGAGCGCGACGCGGTGGGGCGTCGGTTCGGGCTCCTCGAGTGGGTCCGGTGTCTCGTCGTCGGCGTCGTCTGCGTCCGTCTCGTCGCCGGTCAGTTCTTCCGGATCGGGGACGTTCCGGACGTCGTCGTAGGCCTCCCGGAGCAAGGCGACGCAGGCGAGGCCGTCGGCGTCCGGGTCGGCGACGACGGCGACCTCCGTCCCCTCGAGTGCGGCTTTCGCCTGTTCGTCCTCGAGGTCGTCCTCGAGCGAGTCGGGAAGAAAGAAGCCGGTCCCGGGGAGGACGGACTTGCGGGCGAGCGGAAGCTCGTCGTCCGAGATGAGTTCGTCGTGCATGCAGACCTCTCGGCGGGCGAGCGGGAAGAAACCGCCGGTCCGGATCAGGCCTCGGCGGCCGGCTCGTCGGTCGCGGTCTCGAGCTGGCGGACCGTCAACACGGGGACGGGCGAGGAGCGGACGACCTTCTCGGCGACGCTACCGAGCAAAAACCGGTTTTCGCCGTGGCGACCGCGCGTGCCGGTGACGACCAGGTCGGCGTCGATCTCTCTGGCGTAGGCACAGATCTCCGGTGCCGGGTGGCCCTCTCGAATCTCGGTCGTGAGTCCGTTTCCGGCACGCTCGTGGACGGTCGCGAGCGCGGCTTCGGCGTGGGTCTCGAGTGCGGTCTCGAGTTCGTCACGGAGCTGTTCCGGCGAGGCGTCGACCTCGCCCGCGTCGATCACCGAGAGCGCGTGCACGTCGGCGTCGAACCGTCCGGCGAGGTCGAGTCCGACGTCGACGGCCCGGGTGACGCTCGTCGAGCCGTCAGTTGCGACGACGACCGTATCGAACATAACCGGTGGTTTCGCTCGAGACGGTATAAATACCCCCGGAACTCGGTCGTCGGGACGTTGCCGAGACTTTTTCACCACTGCCCGCACACCACCGGGCATGGACGCAAGCGAGCCGTTTACGGTCGACACCGTCCTCGCCCCCGTCGACGGAAGTGAGGAGTCCGCCACTGCAGCCGAATACGCCGTCGCCGTCGCCGATCGCTACGGCGCGTCCGTCCACGCACTCTACGTCATCGGACGCGGCGTCGTCAAGGGAATGGACGCGGGGGCCGTCGACGAGGAAGACGTCGCCGACAACGCCCGTGAGTTCCTCGGTGACGTCGAGAGCGTCGCCGGCGAGTACGGCGTCGCGGTGTCGACCTCGATGATCCACGGCTTCTCGTCGACGCGCAAGACGCGCCACCCGGGAAGCGTCGTGCTCGACGCCGCCGACGCCGTCGGTGCCGACTTCATCGTCATCCCGCGCGAGTCGGTGACCGACACGTCGCCGGACGTCCTGGAACGGGCCGCGGAGTACGTCCTCGCGTACGCGAGCCAGCCGGTCCTCTCGGTCTAGAACGGCAGAGAGCGCTACTCGAGGCGGATCGCCATCTCCTGTTCGAAGCTCTCTGCGCTACAGACCTCGAAGCCGACTGCCTCGTACAGCGAGATCGCCGGTCCGTTCCACCGCTCGACGGTGAGCCACACGTTCTCGATGCCCACCTCGCTGGCGTAGCCGAGCAAGTGCTCGAGCAACTGCGTCCCGATCCCGGCTTGCTGGTAGGCCTGGAGGACGAAGATGGCGAGTTCCCACTCGATACTGTCCGGCTGGTCGGTCGCCACCGCGGGGTCGTCGGTGTCGGGAACGAGGGTGGCGTGACCGACGACCTGTTCGTCGTGCCAGGCGACGACGTTGACGCTGCCCTCGAGGATGGGGTCGAGCCACTCCCGGATGCGCTGTTCGCCGGTCGGCGGGATGCCCTGTGCGCGGTCGACGGGATCGAACTCGAGGTACATCGCGACGAGGTCGTCGACCTGACTGTCGTCGTCTTCCTCGAGCGCTCGGATCTCGATCGACCGTCCTTCGCCGTCTTCGAACGTATCTGGTGGTGCCGGGAACGGTCCGGCCCGTTCGTCGGGATAGACGCGTGAGCCTCTCATCGTCATCGGATCAGTTTCACCGTCGTCGTCGCGTTCAACAGGACGAACTCCGTGATCGGGCCGAGACGGATCTTGCCCATCGGGCTCTGGGTGCCGCCGCCGATCACGAGCTGGTCGAACTCGCCGCGTTCGGCCAACTCGACCAGCGCACTCCCGGGATCGCCCTCGAGCGTCCGGATCTCCGCGTCGATGCCTGCCTCTTCGACGAGTTCCTCCGTCTGGGCGTACACGTCCTCTTTCGTGCGGTCCGATTCGGGTTTCTCGACGACCGCGATGGTGAGGTCGTCGCCGACCTCGCGGGTTCGTTCGACCGTCGCCCGGAGGGCTCGCATCGACTCGTCGCTGCCGACGATCCCCAGTAACACGTTCATACTCCCCTGTGTGGACCGACGGACGAAAATAATTGCGCCGCGCCGAGTGACGTACTCGTCACTGCTCGAAACGGTCACGACGGCGCGAACGCAACCAGCCCGGCCGTGTGCGTTCGGCGCATACGTTGTGTCGGACGACGACGTTAAGGCCACGTGGTGAGTAGAACCGAAGAATGAGTGACGCGGCACTCGATGTCGTCGAGTTCCTGCTCACGACGAGCGCCTATTCGGACGATCGATCGCTAGACGAAAACGACCTGCCACCGGAGTTCCGTCGTGTCTTCTGGACCGGCGGCTCGAGTGACGACGACGGTGGCGATTCGACGGGCCAGCGTGGAGGAATTCAACGACCGCTGTCGGTGACGAACAGTACCGCACGCGCGGCGACGGGCATCGACCGGCCCTGGGAGGTAGTCTCCGATCTCATGTTCACTGACCGAGACGACTTCTCGGGAAGTATCACGATCACCGAGACGGAGATGGCCGAACGCTGGTTCCTCGAGCGCGTCGACGAGGAACGGCTGATGAAAAACCCGACGCTCGCGAAGCACTTCGGGGATCGCGACGACCTCGACCTCGACTACGAGCAAGCCCGCGAGATGAATCGCCCGATCCAGGCCGACCGGGTCTGGATCGACGGCCTGCTCGAGGAGTACTTCGACGACGAGGACGACGAGGACATGCTCGACCTCGTCGAGGTCCGCGCGCCCGAGGAGGTGGACGTCTCGCTCGACGACATCGTCCTCACGCCGGACCAGGAGGGCGAAATCGAGAAGATCTCGAAGGCGATCGAGCACCGCGACTACCTCGCGGAGATCGGCCTGCGCGAGATCGGCAAACTGCTGTTCGTCGGACCGCCGGGAACCGGCAAGACCTCGACTGCGAGGGCACTCGCGCGCGACATGGATCTCCCGTTCGTCGAGGTCAAACTGTCGATGATCACCTCCCAGTACTTAGGCGAGACGGCGAAAAACGTCGACAAGACCTTCGAGGTCGCAAAGCGGCTGTCGCCGTGTATCCTCTTTATCGACGAGTTCGACTTCGTCGCCAAGACCCGCCGGAGCGACGAACACGCCGCGCTCAAACGCGCCGTCAACACCTTACTCAAGAGCATCGACGACGTCTCGCTGATCCAGGACGACGTCCTGCTGATCGGCGCGACGAACCACCCCGACCAGCTCGACGCCGCCGCCTGGCGTCGCTTCGACGAGATCGTCAACTTCCCCAAGCCGGATGGTGCGATGCGGGCGGACATCCTCCGGGTCATCACCCGCGCGATGGACATCGAGGAGTTCGATCCCCAGGTCGTCGCCGACGCCACCGAGGGGCTCACCGGCAGCGACCTCCGGATGGTCCTCCGGGAGGCCGTCCTCGACGCGCTGACCGAGAACCGGACGACGCTCACCCAGGAGGACCTCCTCGAGGCCGTCGCCGACTTCGAGGAGCGAGACAACCTGAAGAACATGGACATGATCGAGGGCGACCACGACGCACTCGTCGCGGGCGGCGACATCGGGAAGGCGAGCGACGGCGGGACGTCGAGCAGCCACGATCACGATCACGGTCACAGTCACGGCCACGACCACGACCACGATCACAATCACAGCCACTGACTGCTCGAGTCGCCACACGACGGGGTCGCCAGGGTCACCACGCTTTTTACGCCCGCCGACCGATGTCGAGCGTATGCCCACCGACTGGACCGCCGTCGGGACCTCACTCGAGCGTTACAGTACCGACCCGCCGACCGGACTCCTCCGTGACGGTTCAGCTGACGCCCGACGCGAGTACGCCGACGCGTGACGATGCGTATCACGCTGCTCGGCACCGGTGACACGACGGGAACGCCCACCGTCGGTTGCGACTGCGACACCTGCCAGGAGGCTCGAGCCCGCGGCGTCGAACGGACCCGGTTTTCGGTCCACGTCGAGAACGAGCGCACCGGCGAGTCGCTGCTGGTCGACGCCAGTCCCGACTTTCGGTACCAGTTCCTGCGTGACGGAGTGTCCCTCCCCGACGCTGCCGTCATCACGCACATCCACTTCGACCACCTCGACGGACTGGGCAACGTCTTCCGCGTCGTCGACTCGCTGGACGTCTACGCCGCCGACGAGACCGACCCGCAGACGGACGAGAGCGTCGCCGAGACCGTCGCCGACGACTACCACTACCTCGAGGCGGTGACGGTTCGACCGACGACGCCGTTCGAACCCGTCCGCATCTGCGGGTTCGACGTGACGCTCGTCCCCGTCGATCACCCGCCGCTGGTCTGTTACGGCCTCGCCGTCGAGGACCCCGAGACCGGCGCGAAGCTGTCGATCACGGGCGACACGAGTTACGCCCTCCCGGACGACTCGCGTGCGGTGCTGGCCGACCCCGACCTGCTGCTCGCCGACGCCATCGTCCCCGCGAGCCTCTGTGAGTACCATCCACTCGGCGGTCGCCACGAGGACGCAAACGGCGTCCCCCGGACCTTCGGGACGAAACACATGACTCGAGAGGGGGCGCTGGCGCTCGCAGACGAGCTGAACGCCACGGAGACGCGACTGGTCCACGTCGCCCACTTTTACCCCGTCGAGGAGGCCTTCGAGGAACCGCTCGCCGTCGACGGCGAGGAGTACACGCTCTAAGGCTCTCCGAACCGATCGAGCCCGGCCTGTCGGCGACGTTTCCCCGCCGGATCGCCCTCCCACGGCGTGCGGCGTTCGCGTTCGGCCTCGAGGTCGACCGCGGGTTCGTCGCCGGGGTCGTAGCCGCCGCAGGCGGGACCACACACCGTCGCGGCGTCGACGACGCGTCCCGCCCACTCGCAGTACGGCAGCGTCGCTCCCGACGACTCGTCGGGACGACACGTCCGACAGGCAGGCAGGTCGAAGGTCCGCCACCCCTTCCCGTAGGCGCGTTCGGCCAGCCGTCGACGGGCACGTGCCTTCGCCGCGGGGGAGACCACCTCGACGTCCGTCCGGCCCGGCCGCTCCTCGAGGAGTTCGACGCCCCAGTCGTCGGCGGGCAGCGACGTCGGCTCGCGAACGACCTCGATCGCCGGCCGGTCGTCCCGGCGACGCCGGACTCGCCAGACGCCGACCTCCTCGGGGATGCGATTTAAGTGTGCTCGAGTCACGTAGCTCTCGGTCGCGAGGATCACCTCGTCGACGAGTCCCAGGCTGACGTCCGTCCGCAACTGCGACTCGAGGTCGCCCGGCCGTCCGAGGTCCGGCTTGTTCTCGATGCCGACGAGTCGGTCGAACCAGTCGGGGTAGCGGGCGACCTGCCTGACGTAGTCGCGGCCGTTGTGTCGTTCGCGCTCGAAGAAGCCGATATCGACGGCGCGCTCGGTGGCCCGGCGCGCGGTCTCGGGGTGGCAGTCGAAGGCGTCTTTCCAGTAGCGTGCCCGGCCGGGGCCGACGTCGCTCTCGATCGCTGCGTCGGGGATCGACGCCGGCGTGATCGCGACGCGCTCGTCGAACGCCGGTCCGGGTTCGACGCAGACGACGTCCAGCACGCGGCCGCCGGGGTCGGCGACGCTCCCGCCGAGCTGGCGAGCGACGATCCCGTCGCGTCGCTCCTCGAGGGTGGCACACAGCTCGAGTTCGAACGCGAACTCGGTCACGGACGGAAGGAGGGGCCGCGTCGAAAAAAGCGCGCGGGTCTCGTCCCGTCGACTGGACGTCATACTGCCGGACAACACGGTTCATCCCTCGGTCGCACTCGAGACGCTGTCACCAGCGGCGACACACTCGAGTCGCGCTCGGGTGTGTACTGACTGTTGTCCAGTCGTATCAGCAGACGGTATCAGCGCCAGTGGAGACGGGTGGAACGGTTCGACGGCGATTCGGGCTCGGGGTCGCGGCGACGAGCGCGGCGTCGCTCGACGGCGGCGAACGTCACGATCGTCCGCCACGTCCAGCTCGCGGCGGCGGGAACGGCGAGCAGCGTCGCCACCGCGGCGACGAACGCGGCGAGCATCGCGAGCGGCGGGACGGATTGTAGCGCCGTGTAGACGGTGTCCGCGCTGGCGAGTACGGCGGCGAACGTCACGATCGCCAGCACGTCGCCGACGAGCAGCGAGGTGACAGACCGGTCGTCGACGTTGCGCTCGCCCGCGACGAAGGGGTGAACTCGGGTCATAGTCTGCACTCGTTCGTAGGCGCGCCGTCCGCATAAGTATAAGCTGAAATACATTTCTGTAACCAGTCGAACTGAAACTCGTTTCAGTATTCGCCACGACGGACTGCCGGGAGAACGAGACCAGCCGGTCGACGCGACGCGACCTGGCGAGAAACCGGGGAACGTTCAACCCGACGACTCGACCGTCGTCTCGAGCACCTCGAGGTCGCCGTCCATGACCACGCGGAGCTCGTCGCCGTCGACGGGCAACCGGACCTCGAGTCGGCATGGATCACACTCGAGGACGCGGGTGTACTCGTCGCTGACGCACCACGGGAGCGTCCAGTAGGGGCGTTCGTCGAGGCGAACGCCGCGTTCACGGTGGAAACTCACGACCTCGGAGTGGTCGAGCAGGCGCAGGCCGGCGGCCGAGCAGAGGGTGTGGCCACACTGGGCGCACTCGTGGTCGACTCGCACTCCGACGCCGAGACAGCACACGCCGTCCTCGACGATGTGCGTTTCCATTCGACCGCTACACTCCGGGCAGACGCCGTCGGCGGCGAGACAGTGGAGGTGGCGCACCCGCTGGTCGAACGCGTCGGCGATCTCTTCTCGCGTGCGACCGTTCAGGCCACCCGGCGGAAACGAGTACTCGCCGTGGCGCTGGCCGCAGTCGGGACACTCGATCGCGAGCCGTTCGTCCTCGTAGACGGCCTGCAACGGCCCATCGCAGGCGACACACGACCCCTCGACGGCGAACGGCTCGAGCGTCGGATGCTCGTTGAACGAGCCCGCGATCACCGACCGGACGACCTTCTCGCCGGCGTGTTTGAACTCGTAGCCGTCCTCGACCTGCCGGACGAAGTGTCCGGTCAGCTTCTGGAGGTGGTAGTTGAACTGTGCCGAATCGCGCATTCCGACCTCCCGGCGCAGTTCGGAAAACGAGACCGGCCGCTCGTCGGCCACCCACAGCGCCTCGAGGATCGACAGCCGCGTCTCGTTGCCGATCAGCGCGAACGCGTCGGCCGGTGCGAGACAGTCCGTACACTCGAGGAGTTTTGCGGACTCGCTCGAGACGTCTGACCTGCTCATGGTCGAATGCACCACGTCGCGCGGGTAAAGCGTTCGCCAAACTGCAGTTTTGTATGCGACGTTACAGTTCTGGGGCTCCCGGCCCGCCGACGACCCGGTCGGCGACGCAGGTTTCCGCGCCCGGTCGCTCGCCGTCCCTCGAGCATCACGGCCACGTACCGGTCAACTCGAGTGAGGTGTTCGCACTCGTGGGGGTTTTCGGCCGATAAAACGCCCACAGAACAGTAGGTTTATCAAGCGCACCGCGGAAGCTTTATCCAAGATTACTCACCGTCTTATGGCAGGAAATCGACAACCGGAGGTGAACATCGGACTCGTCGGTCACGTCGACCACGGCAAGACGACGCTGGTCCAGGCACTCAGCGGTTCGTGGACTGACCAGCACTCGGAGGAGATGAAACGCGGTATCTCTATCCGTCTTGGCTACGCAGACGCGACGTTGCGCCAGTGTCCCGACGTGGACGAGCCCGAGTGTTACACCGTCGAGGAGGAGTGTCCAGACGGCTCCGAGAGCGAGCCGTTGCGGACCGTCTCGTTCGTCGACGCCCCGGGTCACGAGACCCTGATGGCGACGATGCTCTCGGGTGCTGCAATCATGGACGGGGCCGTGCTGGTCGTCAGCGCGAACGAGCCCGTTCCCCAGCCCCAGACCGAAGAGCACCTGATGGCGCTCGACATCATCGGCATCGAGAACATCGTCATCGCCCAGAACAAAGTCGACCTGGTCGACGGCCAGCGGGCTCGGGAGAACTACGAACAGATCCAGGAGTTCGTCGAGGGGACCGTCGCTGAAGACGCGCCCGTCGTCCCGATTAGCGCTGGGCAGAACGTCAACATCGACCTGCTCATCGACGCGATCGAAGAGCACATCCCGACGCCCGAGCGTGATCCGGAGGCCGATCCACGGATGCACGTCGCCCGCAGCTTCGACATCAACAAGCCGGGTACCACGTGGGAGAACCTCACCGGCGGCGTCCTCGGCGGGAGCCTGGTCGAGGGGCAACTCGAGGTCGACGACGAGATCGAGATCCGCCCCGGCCGCGAGATCGAAGAGGGCGGCCAGACCGAGTACCAGCCGATCCAGACGACCGTCCGCTCGCTGCAGGCCGGTGGCACCGGCGTCGACGTCGCCACCCCCGGCGGACTGCTCGGCGTCGGGACCGGTCTCGACCCCTCGCTTACCAAAGGCGACGCCCTCGCCGGCCGCGTGGCTGGGCCGCCGGGGACGCTCCCGCCGACCTGGGAGCAGTTCACGATGGACGTCGACCTGCTCGAGCGCGTCGTCGGTGCCGACGGCGGCGAGACGGTCGACGAAATCTCCACCGGCGAACCGCTGATGATGACGATCGGTACGGCGACGACGGTCGGTGCAGTGACCAGCGCGCGCGCAGACGAGTGTGAAGTCAGCCTCAAACGCCCCGTCTGTGCCGAGCCGGGGTCGAAGATCGCGATCAACCGTCGCATCGGTGCACGCTGGCGGCTGATCGGCGTCGGAACGCTCCAGGAATAAAGATAGATGACCGAACGGGCCGCCCTCGACACGAGCGCGCTCATGATGCCCGTCGAACTCGACGTGCGGCTGTTCGACGAACTCGAGCGCCTCCTCGAGACCTTCGAGCCCGTCACCCCACAGCCGGTCGTCGAAGAACTGCGACGGCTGTCGGAGAAAGGCGGCACCGAGGGCACGGCGGCGAACGTCGGCCACGACCTCGCGGTCGAACGCTGTCTCGTCGTCGACACCGAAGAACCGTATGCGGACGACGCACTCGTCGAACTCGCTCGCGAGGACGTCGTCGACTACGTCGTCACGAACGATCTGCCGCTTCGCGACCGTGTGCTCGCAGAGAACGTACCGGTAATTGCATTACGCGGGAGAAACAAACTTGCAATCACTCGACCATAGATGTACAAACGGGTTAGACTGAAAGACACGGTGGAAGTACCGCCGAAAGAGCTGGGCGACGTCTCGCCACAGCTCGTCAAGCGACTGCTACAGGACAAACTCGAGGGACGCATGGACGAGGAGGTGGGAAGCGTCGTCTCCGTCACTGAGGTCCACGAGATCGGTGAGGGGACAGTCCTGCCGAATCGGCCCGGCGTCTACTACGAGGCCGAGTTCGACGCGGTGACGTTCGATCCCAAGATGCAGGAGGTCGTCGACGGGACCGTCGTTGAGGTCGTGGAGTTCGGTGCCTTCGTCGGCATCGGCCCCGTCGACGGGCTGCTCCACGTCTCGCAGATCTCCGACGAGTACCTCGCGTTCGACGGCGAAAACCAGCAGCTCGCCTCGAACGAGTCGAACCGCACGCTCGGCGTCGACGACGCCGTCCGGGCGCGGATCGTCACCAAGAGCATCGACGAACGCAACCCCCGCGACTCGAAGATCGGTCTCACGGCGAAACAGCCCGGCCTCGGCAAGCACGGCTGGCTGAAAGAAGACCGGGAGAAACGCGAAGCAACGGCGGGTGAGTGAGCATGGCCTCGAACCGTCTCGTCTGTCGAGAGTGCCACCGGGTAAACGACGCCGACGCCGAAACCTGTGAGGCCTGTGGCTCCTCGTCGCTGACCGAGGACTGGGCCGGCTACGTCGTCATCTCCCACCCCGAGGAGAGCGAGATCGCCCGCGAGATGCAGGTCGACGAACCGGGCGCGTACGCGCTCAAAGTCCGCTGACGTGAGTCGCGACGCAGATTCCGGCGCGCCGGCCGACGGCGATCCCGAGCCACTGCTTTCTCTCCCCGACGACCTCCGCTCCGAACTCAAAGCGCCGATGGGTCCGATCGAGACCGACGCCGAGGCGTTACTCGAACGTGCCGGCTCCCCGATCGTCGCCGTCGGCGACGTCGTCACCTACCACCTGTTGTGCGCCGGCCGCGCCCCCGACGTCGCCCTCGTCGACGGCCGAACCAAACGCAGCGAGGTCGACGCCGAGATCCGCGAGGCGGTGACCACCGGCGCGAGCGTCGAGGTGACGAACCCGCCTGCCGCACTCACCGAAGACCTCGTCCGCGCGCTCGTCGACGCGCTCGAGCAGCCGGAGCCGACGACGATCCTCGTCGATGGCGAAGAAGACCTCGCCACGCTGCCTGCGATCGTCGCCGCACCAGACGGCGCGAGCGTCGTCTACGGCCAGCCCGACGAGGGGATGGTCCTCGTTCGCGTCGACGAGTCGACTCGAGACGAGATCCGGGCGCTCCTCGAGCGCTTCGACGGCGACCACGACCGGCTGTGGTCGCTGCTCTTCTGATTCGAGATGCGCATTCGACGCCCGCGACGACCCCGTCACTTCCAGCCGGCCGACTCCGCCCAGCAGATCGTCGGCGGCTTCCTGCTTGCCGGTCCGTTCGTCGTCACCGAGGAGGTCTGGCTGCTCGCCGCGAGTATGAACCTCTACCAGGCGTTCGCGACCGTCCTCGTCGTCGTCGGTATCGGGTACGGCACGCTCTACAAGGCCGACACGGAGCGCGATCCGGACGACGAACAGGACCTCGTCGGCGTCCCGATTCGCTTTCTCTCACTGATGGTCGTCGCCTTCGGATCGGTGACGATCCTCGCACTGTTGTTCGACGCTCCCGACACGTTCCTCGACTCGGTCGAGACGCGACGCGAACTCGCCCTCGTCACGTTCAAGGCCGTCAGCGTCGGGTCGATGTTCAGCGTCGTCGGCGCTGCGACGGCCGACAGTCTCTTCTAGACCGCCGTCGAACTCGAGAAACTATTTACCGACCGAGAGAATCCTGACGAACATGTACGATTTCGTCGTCGGCGGCGTCGGTCCGGCCGGTGCGCGGTTCGCCCGGCGGGCCGCCGAGGCGGGCTACGACGTCCTCGCGCTGGAACAGGGTCGGATCGGCGAACCGCTCGCGTGTTCGGGCCACGTCAGTTCGGACGTCTGGGACTACACCGGCGAGGGCGCACGCGAGGAGTTACTCCAGAACGAGGTCTACGGCGCGCGGTTCCACGTCGGCGGCCCCAACAGCGGCTCGTACCCGTTCTACAAGCGCGAGGTCGTCTCGAACGTGATCGACCGCGTCGGCCTGGATCGCCATCTCGCCGACCTCGCACGCCAGGCTGGCGCGGACGTCCGCGAGGAACACACCGTCACCGACGTCTGTGAGGACGACGACCGCGTCGAGGTGACGGCGAAGGGGCCGACGGGTACCGACACGTACGAGGCGAAGATGGTCGCCGGCTGCGACGGGCCACGCTCGAGGGTTCGGGACGCGCTCTCGCTCGCCGACCCCGACGAACTGCTCCACGGCGTGCTGGCCTTTTCCGAGGAGTCGGATGCCGGCGACTTCGTCGACGTTCACCTCACCGCGCCGCGGTTTTTCGCGTGGCGGATCCCCAGAGGCGAGGCGGGCGTCGAGTACGGCCTGGCCGCGCCGCCGGGTGCCCACGTCAACAAACACTTCGAGGACCTGATCGACGGCTACGAGGTCGACGTCTCCCACCGCTGCTCGGGGGCGATCCCGGTCGGCCCGCCAGAGCGGGTGACGAGTCGACGCGGCTTCCTGATCGGGGACGCCGCCGCACAGACGAAGCCGTTCACCGGCGGCGGCATCCTCTACGGCATGACGAGCGCCGATCACGCGGCCCGCGAGATCGATCCCGACCGGCCGACCACGCTCGCCGCCTACGAACGCGCCTGGCGTGACGATCTAGAGCGCGAGATCGAACTCGGCCACTGGCTCCGGCGGGCCTACTCGCTTCCGGAACCCGTCCAGCGGATCGGCCTCGGCGCGCTCTCCGGCGAGATCGGCGTTCACATGGACCGGCCGACCTCACTGTTCTCGATGACTCACCTGAAGGCGATGCTCTCGCGCTCGAAGTGAGTCGACCGTCGCTCCTCGTCGATCGCGTTCGCGTCATGCCCGGTAGTCGACGACGACCGACCCGATGCCGACGCTGCTGATGCCGAACGCGACCAGCCCGCCCAGCAGAGGGACGGATCCGACGACGGCGGCGACGAGTGCTGCGACGCCCAGCGCCGGCAGCCAGTCGTCGCTCACCAGTCGTCCCGCCGCGAGGTAGCCGAACTCCCCGGCGACGAGTGCGAACAGCGCGAACGCGATGAGCAGCGGGATCGCGACGATGATACCGACGACGGTGATCGCGAGCACGACGGCGACGACGATCACGGCGATCGAGATGCCGGCCCCCCAGAGGAACACTCGCCCGGGCTCTTCGAGCGCCCGGTCCGTCACTCGTCGCGTGTAGTCGGGGACGAACGCGATCAACAGTCCGCCGACGATGAGCGTCAGGACGGCGGCGCCGATCCCCTCGAGAAACCACGGGAAGCGCGGGACCGCCTCGGGGCCTGGCCCTGGGCCGGGGCCGGGAACGTCCTGTGCGAGGGCGCTCGAGGAGGAGACCGCAAGCGTCACCGTCGTGATCGACGAGACGAGGGCGAAGCGGGCGGAGAACCTGGACATGGACGGACGATTCTCGTCTATCCTGATAAACGTACAGACAAACAACAGGGGTCTGACAACAAATCAGTACGTCGGTAGCCGATCGGACTGCTCCGAGCCTGCCACGAACGGGAGTTCCGTCCGGCTTGCGGGGACTTCTGTGCCCTCGAGGCGCACCGTCACCTCGTCCACCTCGAGGCCCCACTCGACGAGCGCGAGCGCGATCGACGCTTCGCGAATCGGACTCGTCTCGGCGCGAGTCACCTCGCCGACGGCCGCGTCGCCGGCGAAGACCGCCGCGCCGGCGGTCGGCACGGCGTCGCCCTCGAGTTCGAGCCCGATCAGTCGTCGACTGGGCTGGCCGCGATTCTCCACGCGGGAGACGACTTCCTGGCCGACGTAACAGCCCTTCTCGAAGTCGAGTGCGTTCCGGAGCCCGAGGACGTTCGGCACTGTCCCCTCGAGTTCGGTCGCGAAAAGCGGCGACCCGGCCTCGAGCGTGAGCGTGTCCCAGGTCCGGTAGCCAAACGGTGCGGCGTTCATCCCCTGGGTCTCGAGCGTGTCGTAGACTGCCTCGGCGTCGTCGGCCGCACAGACGACGTCGTAGCTCTCCTCGCCGGCTAAGGCGTCCGTTCGGACGACGGTCACGCCCGCCTCGCCCATCGATCCGCGGACGAACGAGTAACGTCGATCGGGCGAGGCGGCCCCGTTCAGGACGCTCGCGATCTTCTCCGTCGCGGTCGGCCCGTGAACGCCGAAGATCGCGAACTCGTCGGTGGCGTCGCGGACCTCGACGTCCTGGATGAACACCTTCTCGGACCACTCGTCGGCCAGGTCTGCGGCCAGATTCGGCGGCGTAACGAGCAACAGTCGTTCGCCCGCGTTGTAGACGTAGAGGTCGGTCTCGATCCGTCCCTGTGGATCGAGTACGAGTGCGTAACAGCCCTCGCCGTCTTCGGCGGGGACGCGGTTCGAGACGACGTTGTCGACGTACTCGAGGCGGTCGTCACCCTCGACGACGACCACGCCGTAGGCGGGTTCGAACAGTCCGACGCCGTTTCTGACCGCGCGGTGGGCCCGCTCCGGTCGCCCGTAGTGTTCGACGACTCGTCGCCCATCGCGCTCGCCGAACGTCGCACCGTGGTCGGCGTGGATGGCTTCGATGACGCTCATGCTCGACTCGAGGTGCTTCAACGGTATCAGGATTGTCGATGTTCGCGACGGGACGACGCTGCGACCGCTGCCGAGTGGTTAGAAGGGCATTCGTTCCCGAATCCAGTCGGCGAACGATCCCTCGTCGTCGGCCGGTTCGTCGGGAACGACCTTCTCGTCGGGTTTGATTACCGTCCGTCCCTCCCGGGACTCGACGACGATGAGGTCGTCTTCTTTCAGCGTCGCGAGAGCGGTTTCGAGGTCGTCGATCTCCACGGAGACCGCCGCCCGGAGTTCGAAGACGGTCATCCCGTCGTCGACGCGGTTGACGAGCGCGTCGAGGACCGCCACCTCCGTCGACTCCCGGTCCCGATACTCCCGCTTTGCTTTCATCTGTACACACATTCGACGACCCGGGATTTGACGTTTGCCGTTCCCGGAAGGTGAGATTCCGTCTTGCAGTACGTTTTTTATGTCCTGAATCGGTATGAATGAACAATGGTCCTGCGATGTTCGCTGCTCGGGCACGAGTACGGCGACGCCGACGTCGAGCGCGAGCGCGAAGAGCGTGGCAGCGAGGTCGTCGTGATCGTCCGGGAGTACGAGGAGTGTACCCGCTGTGGCGAACGACGCGTCATCAGCGAGAACACCGAAGTGACGAGTCTCGCCGCCGAGACGACAGACGACTCGAGCCGCGACGAAGACGAGACCGGCGTCGACGAGAGCGTCGACGACGCCGAACCGGACGACGAGCTCGACGTGCCGACCGACGAACACGGCGAGCCGATCACCGACGACGCCGAAATCCTCGACGACGAGGCAATCGAACCCGACCGCGAACGCGAACGCGGCGAGTGGCCCGACTCCGACGACGTCGGTCCGCCCGTCGGCGCGGAGAACGAACCGGCGGCCTGGCCCGAGACGGACGACGACGCAGACGCCGTCGACGATTCCACGACCGTCCTCGACTCCGACGACGTCGACTCGCCCGTCGGCGCGGAGAACGAACCGACGTCCTGGCCCGAGACAGACGACGACGCCGTCTTCGTCGACGCCGACGTCGAGAGCGACCCATCGGCCGCCGACACGGCGGTTGCCGACCACGGACCTGCCGGCACCGAAACCGGTGCCGGAACTGGAACTGGAATCGCCAGCGCCCAGGAAGCGCCCACGCCCGGCGAAGGAACCCCTCCCGAGGGCGTCGCGACCGAGTTCTTCTGTCCGCAGTGTTCGTTCGTCGCCCCCGGCGATCGCGGTTCGCTGCGCGCGGGCGACATCTGCCCCGAGTGTCGGAAGGGCTACCTCGGCGAACGCGAACGGTAGACGGCGGCCACGTTCTCCACACACCGACTCTCGCTACGACCGAGATGTCTCGTTGCCGAGGTGTGGCGTCGCCTCACTCGAGACGGCGAGACACGCACGTGTGCTATGAAAAGAGGTAAACGCTCCCCCGTGTATCTCCAATCCATGAAGGAGTACAAGATGCGTCGCGGTGAGTATCTCGAGGAGCGGATTCCCGACATGGAAGCCACAGTCGAGGATTACTTCGGTCCCATCACCGACACCGAGGAGTTCAAGGGCAGCGAACTCTTCGTCGTCGCAGAGCCGGACAACCCCGTCTTCGAACGCATCGTCGTCGGTACCGTCGAGTACTCCGGAAAGAAAGACAAACTCGCCGTCGAGTTCCACGAACGTGACCCGACCGAACTCGGCCCCGACGAACTCGAGGCCGCAGCCGACGCCGTCGACGCCAAAAACGACTTCCTGCTCGAGGCGACGGGCCGGGACGCGAAGGCTCGCCGCGACTCGATGAAACGCTCCGTCGAGGACGACCCGGATCACGACTTCTAATACTGCCGGACAACACGGTTCAGCCATCGATCGCACTCGAGACGCTGTCGTCGCTGACGACAGCCGTCGAGACGCGATCGAGTCGTCACTGACTGTTGTCCGGTAGTATAACCCGCTCGGCGACGGGTTCGTCTCCTCGAGTCTGTGTTCCGACGTCGACGTGGCGGATACTGATCGACGACCCGCCGTCATGTCGGATGACGATCGGCGATTCGATCGCGTGACTCGCCGATGTATCATAATGATGGCTGTGACTGGGTGCCGACGCAACCGCACGATGGTTCGCGGTTGCGGCGGTACAGACTCACAGCCATCGTTATCACAGCTATCGTTATCAGTCCCGATAGCGTCGTCGCTGGACGACGGACGTGACGCGTGCGCGCTCGTCGTCGAACTGGACGGTGACGACGTCTCCGACTTCGATTTCGTTGAAGTCGTCGCGGGCGATCCACGCCGCTCGACAGTGCCGACTCTCGTCCGTTCTGACCACCGTACAGGTACGGACGCCGTACCGAACCTCGGCGAACCGCCGCTCGAGTGCTCGAGCCGTCGCGTCGGTGACGACGAGCGGTTTCCCGTCGCCGACCTCGTCCGCGAGGAGGTCGTGGACCTCGCCGCTGTACCACGGACCGTCCACCGCACTCCAGTACTGTCTGTCGGCGACGTCGAAAATATAGCGGCCGTCCTCGCGGTGGTCGGTGACCCGGACGAACTTCTGGACGACCTCGACGCGGTTAGTGTATCCGAATCTAGTGGTACAGCCGGCGAGTGCCACACTCGAGACGGCGGCGAGGACGGCACGTCGATTCACTGCCGGACGGTTGGTAACCGACTCAAGAGTACTTTTCCCTGACTCTATCGAAATCCGCCACGACGAGGCGTGCTGGGTACCGGATATCCGTTCAGTCGACGAACAGCTCTGTGCCAGGGATCTCGTCCGCCCCGGCGGGGAGTTCGTCGAACCAGGCAGCATCCTCGACAGGATCGCCCTGGGGGGTCGCCGCCGTCAGGTCGTAACTGCCGGAAACTGTCGAGGCGCTGAAGGTGACGAATCCTCGGGATGCCGTCTTCTCCCCGTCCGCCGTCTGGACGCGGACGTCCCAGACGCCTTCGATCCCGTCGAGTTCGACGGCGAACCCGATGGTCTCCCGAACGTGTTCCGCGATTGCCGTGGCGAAGTCAGCCTCGGGATCGACCGGTGCGACGGGAATTTTCCACGAGCAGGTGTCGGTGAGCCGTCGGAACAGCAGGTCGCCGTCGTGGTTCGTGATACCCACTCCGGCGAGATCGGCGAGCGCTGCTACCTCGTCGACGATTTCCTCGTCGACTACGTCCGTCTGCTCGTGAAACGCGACGTCGTCGCGGGTGCGCAGCGATTCGTAGTCGACGATCGGTTCGGTGATGGTCGATGGGGATTCGTCCCCGGGATGGTGACTCGTCATCGATTGGCTGGTCGAACTCGGTTTCGGCACTGGTCCGCTGGTCGTTTCCGTGCTGTGTCCCCGTCGGTTGACGTCGTGTACGAAAATCGTGGGCACTTGCGCTGATCGACGGCGGTACGAACGCCGTAGCTAGTTCTCTCGGTAATTGACAAAAGTTCTTCGTGAAACATCGACAATACGTCCGTCGTTATTGCCGATAGCTGATTGCAAGAGCAGCCGGTACTGTCCCGAAAACGAGTTCGAAACCGATATGTCCGTCAGGTCGAACCAGTCGGCCGATGAAACGCACGACGTTCTGGCTGACGACGCTCGTCGCACACCTGATCCTCGCCGTCGGCGTGGCCGCTCACGCCCGTGTGACCGACCGCGACGCCGGCAACTGGCCCTACCTGACGCTGGCGTTCGGGCTGTTCGGCGTCGCCGGCTACGTCCTCGGAAACCGGTAGCATCTCTCCACGCCGGTCGACGACGCTCGAGTGGCCCTACGCTGCCGGACGACGCGGTGCAGCCCTCGGCCGCACTCGAACTCGAGTGGCCCTACGCTGCCGGACGACGCGGTGCAGCCCTCGGCCGCACTCGAACTCGAGTGGCCCTACGCTGCCGGACGACGCGGTGCAGCCCTCGGCCGCACTCGAACTCGAGTCGCTGTCGCCGTCTCGAGCGCGCTCTGCTCTGGTGTGTCCCGATACTGTCTGCTGTCCTGTATACGAGTGCCCGCCGACGGCTGGCGGTTCTCCGGAACCGACGGCCAGCAGTCGTTCCTAGGCGAGGAAGACGTGTCGCGGTCGGTCTTCGAGAACGTCTCGTCCGTACTCGACGGTCTCGGAGAAGGCGTCGCTGCGGAAGAACGCCATCGCGTCCTCGCGGGAGTCCCAGCGGCTGGCGATGAACATGTCGTTTTCGTCCTCGCGGTTGGCCAGCAGGTTGGACTTGCGGTGGCCGTCCATATCCGCGAGCAGGCCGCCAACCTCCTCGAACGTCTCGACGAACTCCTCGCGGTAGTCGGGCTTGACCGTGTAGAACATGCCCATCGTTCCCCACGAGTCTTCCTCGTCGTCGCCCGCCTGGCGCACGATGCCGGGGAGGTCGGCGAGAAATCCCGCGGCCGTGTCCGCGGCACTCTCGGTCTCCCAGAGGCTGACGACGGCGCTCTCGTCGGCGTCCGACTCGTAGACTGCGGTCTTGACGTGCGTGTCGTAGTGGTCGAAGTTCGTACGCAGGCCGTCGACCTCTTCGAACAGCTCGTCGGCGTCTGCCTCGGAGTAGAGGACGACCGCGTGGACGTCCTCGCCGTGTGGCTGCCCGGCGTAGACGCCCACCTCCTCGAGTTCGCTCCGGACTTCCTCACCCTCGCTGCCGTGTGGGTGCCCACCCGCGTCGGCGTCGCCGTGGGGATGGACGCCCTCGCCGTCGTGGCTCTCGGCGACCTCCTGCGAGACGGGTTCGCCGGCGAGGTAGGCCTCGAGGTTCTCGGGGGCGAACCGGCGGCCGACGAAGAACGGGCCGAACTCGGCGTAGCGCGACGTCGAGGGGTCGAATCGCATCTCGTAGAGCAGGCTCTTGATGTCCGTCGGATCGTTGGCAAACAGCGTCACGCCCCACTCGTAGTCGTCGAAGCCGACACTGCTCGAGATGACCTGCGTGACCTTGCCGGCGTACTTCTTGCCGATCTCGCCGTGTGCCTCCATGTGCTCTGCGCGCTCGTCGAACGGCAGGTCGTACCAGTTGTACTCCGGATCGCGACGCTTGTCCATCGGGTAGAAGTTGACGTACTCGGCGTCGGGAATCTCCGGGTGGAGGCGCATCTGGATGTAGCGGGCGATGCCCGTATCCTCGACCTCGCCGTCTTCCTCGAAGTACTCGCTCGAGACGTACCCCGAGACTTCGGTCACGGAGACGTACGAGTCGGACCGCTCGGTGAAGTCGGCCAGCGCGGTCTGCTCGAAGCGGCGCTCGAGCACGTCGAGGTCCGCCATCGACGGCCGGATGTGCACGAGCATGAGGTCGGCCTCGTGGCCCACCATCGAGAACGTCGCCGAACTCCCTTCGTCGGCGTCCTCGACGCGTTCGCAGGCGGCGAGAAAGTCGACGCCTTCCTCGATGGCCTGTCGCCGACTGCGGCCGGGGGCCGCCCGCCAGGCGTCCCAGTCGACCGTCAGGAACTCGTGTAGGATGTACCATCCTTCTTCGGTCTGCGGCGGTTCGCGTCTACGTCGCTCCATAACCGCGGGTTAGGAGCCAGGAAGTAAAGGGATTGCTTTTGTGGATTCGACGACGTTCGGCCCACTCGTCCCGGTTACCGCCCGCCACGGCGGGTGGGATTTGCGGACGACCGAAACCCTTTACGTATCCCCGTTTAAAGCGTCGGGCACATGCGGAAAAGTGGGCCGCCAAAGGGGTTGATCGCCTATCTCGTCCTCGAGTTGCTCGAGGAGAAGCCACGCTACGGCTACGAGATACTCAAAGAAATCCGTGAGATAAGCGGCGGTCACTGGGAGCCGTCGTACGGCTCTGTCTACCCGATTCTCTACAAGTTCGAGGAGAAAGGCTGGGCCGAGCGAATCGAACGCGAGGACGAACCCGACCGGAAGTACTTCGAACTCACCGACGCGGGCCACGAGGAACTCGAGCACCGCCGCGAGACGAGCGGCGAGAACGCGAAGGACTTCGCCGACGTCATCCTCGGGTTCTTTCACGTCTACGCTGCGTTTTCGACCGACGAACGGTTCGATATTCCCCCACTCGAGGGAGCGTGGCGCTTCGACGAGGAGTTCAGCGCCTGGATCGTCGAACAGGTCGTCCGCCACCACGAACACTACTTCGACACCGACTTCGAGCGCGTTCCCGACACGCCAGAGGAGTTCTACGAGCGCCACGGAATCGACGACGAAGAGTGAGGTCGGCCGTCTCCTTTCGTTCGGACGCCTGCGGCTCTTAGCCGGCAAACAGGGTCGGGCCGAACACCATCAAAAGGAAGCTGACGAGCATCGTCAGTCCGACGGTCGTGGTCACGGTCCGGACCATCCCGCGGGTCGCGTTGATCGGGAGCCGCGAGAGGACCGCCTCGGTGCTGGTCCGCAGGATGTGGCCGCCGTCCAGCGGGAACGCGGGGATGCAGTTGAAGAAGCCGAGCTGGATGTTGATCCAGCCGGTCCAGAAGAGCATGTTCGCGATCGCAAAGACCGTCCCGTCTCCGAGCGGCGAGAGGAGTCCCTGCACTTCGTAGAAGTTCTCGATACCGCCAGTGAACCCGGCAAAGTTAAACGGGAGGAAGCCAGGAAGGATGCCGGCGATCGGCAACATCAACACGAGCACGATCTTACCGAGGAAGGAGTTCGTGACCGTAGTGCCGTTGCTCTCTCCTTCGCCACCGAGGACGACCAGGTACTCCTGGGCGGGATAGAGCTGGATCCCCACGTCGTTCACCGAGAAGCCGGAGACCCCCTGGGCTCCCACGATCCCGAGGAAGCCACTGCCCGACTGGGGATGCTCGTCGAGCGTGACGGTGTACTCGACGCGTTCCCCGTCGAGGTATCCCGCGACGACCACCTCGTCGTTCGGGCTCGTCTCCGAGAGCAGCCGGCTCAGGTCGTCGTACGTGGTCACCCGCTGGCCGTCGAACGTCGTGATCACCAGCGTCTCCTCGGCTGGCGCGCCGGCGCGCTCGAGCGGGCCGTCCGCGGCGACCTGCGTGGCGGCACCGATCGGGACCTCGCGCTCGACGCGCTCGCCGTCGGAGCGTTCGATCGTCAGCGTGACGCGCTCGCTGTCGCCGACGGCGTCGAAGAAGCCCGACTCGGTCGCGACGGGTTCGTCGTCGACGGCGACGATTCGATCACCCGTCTGGATGCCGGTCGGCCCGTCGTCGACCGCCGCGGTCACGAGCACCGACCGCTCGACGGGGACCGTCTTCTCGCCGTCGAGTTCGACCGTCACCTCGTCGCCCTCTGTCGCCTCGAGGGCAGTCTCGAGGTCGTCGTTGTCTTCGACCTGCGTGCCGTCGATCGCGGTGATGCGGTCGTTCGGAGTGATTCCGGCGTCTTCCGCGGGTGAACCCGGAGCAACGCCGCCGACGGCCGCGCCCGGCGCGACGCCGATGGAGCCGACGACGGGGCCAAAGAGCAACGCGAACGCGACGATCGTGACTGCGAAGTTGTTGGTGACGCCCGCGGCGAACATTCGCGTCTGGCCGCCGCGACTCGCCTCGTACTGTTCTTTCTCGTCGGGTTCGACGAACGCGCCGACGGGGAGGATCGCGAGCATCGCGACGCCCATCGACTTGATGTTGATGTCCTCGACGCGACAGAGCAGGCCGTGGCCGCCTTCGTGGACGACGAGGCCGACGAGCAGGCCGAAGACGATCCCGGGCGTGGCCGACAGCGGCAGGAAGTCGTTGACGCCGGGAATCACGAGGATGTTTCGCGGCTGCTGGACGCTCGTCGGCTCGGTCGTCTGAAGCGACGAGATCGCCGCAGTCAGCAGGAAGACGAACATGCCGACCATCACGACCAGTGCGATGCCGACGCCGACGTTCGCCCACGCACGCCAGAACCGCTTCGGGCGGGCGAGCCAGTCGAGGAACGCGCGACCGCGTTTCGTGTGGATCGTCAGGATCGGGCCCTGCGTCCCGACGTAGCTCGGGAGGAGGTCTCGCTGTTTCAGAACGAGGATCGCGAGCCAGTAGATACCGATCCCGACGAGAACCCACGCGAGCGGACCCGACGTGACCGCGTCGACGAACGCAAAGAAGGCAAACGGGGAGGAACCGTAGTCCATTACTCCTACATCCGGGGGGAGTTCTCAAAGGGCTTTTGTTGCCGTTACTATCCCGTCAACCGTCGATCAGGCTCGACGAAACACTAGCGCTCTCTGCGCAACCTGTCGACGACGAACTCCCGGTCGACTTTCGCGAGAAACGGTCCGAGTTTCGGTCCCTGCTCTTCGTCGAAAAAGAGCCGGTATCCCGCCGCGAAGAACTCGCCGACGGGGACGTCGTGACGTTTCGCCGTCTCGTAGATCTCGCCCTGGATCTCGTCGGGGTCGTGTCCTTCCTCGATGAACGCGGCGAGTTCCTCGAGTGCGTCCTCCGTCGTCGCGTCGAAGTCGTGGTCGGGTATCTCGCTGCGCTTGAGTTCGTAGTCGAACTCGTTTTCGGTGCGTCGCGCCCAGTTGCGTGCGCGTTCGACTCGCGCCAGGGCTGCCTCGACGGCCCACTCCGGCGCGTCGTCGGGAATGTGGCCCTCGCGTCGGGCGATCTCCTCGCGCAGGTCGGGGTCGTCGGTCATTCCCAGTACCGCGGCGAAGGTGTACGACAGGCGGATCCGTTCTTCTCTGGGCTCTTCGACCACGAACGGGTAGACGCGCTCTGCGAACGCCTCCTCGTCGTCGCTCGCCTCGACTTCGCCGAAGTAGATCGCCTCGAAGCGGTCGAACTCGTCGACGAGCTGGTCGAGGCGTTCGACGCTGAAGTCCCTGGCCTTCGCGGGGTCTTTCGCGAAGAAGTACCGAAGGACCTCGGGTTCGACGAGGTCGAGGACGTCCGAGACGAGGATCACGTTGCCCGCAGAGGAGGAAAACGGCTCGCCGTCGAGGGTGAACCACTCGTAGACCATCGGCACCGGCGGTTCGATCTCGAGGACGTTTCGTGCGACGTCCTCGCCGCTTGGCCAGGAGCCCTCGGCGTGATCTTTGCCGAACGGCTCGAAGTCCACGCCCAGCACCTGCCACTGGGCGGGCCACTCGAACCGCCAGGGCAGCTTGCCCTCGCGCAACGTGGCGGTGCCCTCGTGGCCACAGCCCTCGATCGTCCGGTCGCCGGCCTCCATGTCCGTACAGCGGTAGTCGACGGTCCCCGCCTCGAGGTCGACGTCCGTCACCGTCTCGGTGACCTTTCCACACTCCGCACAGATCGGGTTGAACGGGACGTAGTCCTCGTCGACCTTGTCCTGGTAGGCGGCGAGAACCTCGCGTGCGCGCTCGCGATGCTCGAGGATAAAGCGGGTGAGATCCTCGAAGTCGCCAGACTCGTAGAGGTCGGTGTTCGAGACGAGGTCGATCGGGACCTCGAGTGCGTCGGCGCTTTGCTGGATGATCGTCGAGAAGTGGTCGCCGTAAGAGTCACAGCAGCCGAACGGGTCCGGAATGTCGGTGTAGGGTGCACCAAGGTTCCGGCCGAGCGCGCCCGCGTCCACGTCGCCGAGGTCGACGAGGTTCCCCTCGAGGTCACAGAGCGTCCGCGGGAGCTTTCGGAGCGGATCGCGGTCGTCGGCGGTGAACACCTGCCGGACCTCGTATCCCCGGTCGCGCAGCACTTCGGCGACGAAGTAGCCGCGCATGATCTCGTTGACGTTGCCGAGGTGTGGAACGCCGGACGGCGAGATGCCGCCTTTGATGACGATCGGTTCGTCGTCTGTCGCCCGCTTCTCGACCCGGTCGGCGACGTCGTCGGCCCAGAAGGCGTGGTGGGCGTCGCTGCCCTCGCGCTGGAGCGTGTACGGACTCCCGGTGTCGGACCGATCGTCGCCGTTCGCGTCGTTACTCATCGTCTGCCCAGTAGGTCGGTTCCTCGCCGACGCCTTCGGGGATGACGTCGGTGCCGTCGTGTTCGCCGTACCGGACCGCGCGGGCGATCCGCTCGGGGTCAGTGCCGTCCAAGACGATCGTCCGCATGCCCGACCGCTGGATGATCTTCGCCGCCAGCAGGTCGACCGGGGCCGAGGAGCCGGCGTTCATCTCGAGGCCGGCGATGACGTCGACGAGGTCGCTGGCGGAGAGTTGCTCGTACTTCGTTGCGTCGTCGGTCTCGTTGGGATCGTCGCTGTAGACGCCGGGAACGCTCGTGGCGTAGACGAGGAGGTCGGCGTCGACGTACTCCGCGAGTGCGGCACCGACCGCGTCGGTCGTCTGGGCGGGAGCGACGCCCCCCATGACGCAGACGTTCCCCCGTCGGAGCGCCTCGCCGGCCTCCTCGTAGTCCAGCGCCGGGGCCGTCACCGACTCCTCGCCGAGTGCGGCGATGAGCAGGCGGGCGTTGAGTCTGGTCACGTCGATCCCGAGCTGGTCGAGTTCGATCTCGTTCGCACCGAGGTCGCGGGCGGCACCGATGTACTCGCGGGCGACGCCGCCGCCCCCGACGACGGCACCGACCCGACAGCCATCCGCGACGAGGTCTTCGACGACGGCAGCGTGTTCGGCGACCCGGCCTGCACCGGGTTCTGGCACGAGTACGCTCCCGCCGATGGAGACGACCACTTTCATACTACCGCGGTCTAACCGGGTTGCAATCTTAAGGGTTGCCAACTCGGCGGCGACAGCTACAAGCCGTGAGCCGTTCACGTTTCGCACATGAAGGTACTCGGCATCTGTGGCCGCAACGTGGCCGACGACGCACTCGAGCGGACCGCCGACCGAATCGTCGACCACCTCTCCCGGGAGGGTCGCGTCGGCGTGATCTGGTACGACGCCACCATCGCCGACGGGACGCCGGAGCTACGGGATCCGTCGATCACCCCCGGCGGCGACGTCACCTACGACCTCGGTGCCGACGGCGACTGGACCGCCACCGGCACCGACCTGTCGGTATCCGACGCGCTCGACACGCTCGCAGGCGACTGCGCGTACGCCGTCGTCGTGGGCGTCGAGTCGTTGCGGTACCCGACGGTCCTCGTCGGCGAGGGCGACGACGTTCCGCAGTCGACCGTCGCGACCGTCCCGACGCCCGCCGACCTCGACCTCGAGACGATCGTCGAGGCGCTCGAGGACGCCGAACCACACGAGACGCTCGAGTCGCTCGTCGCCCGGATCAAGCGCTCGCCCGACGCCGACCGTGCGGGCGCGATCGCGACGTTTACCGGTCGCGTCCGCGCGAAGGACTCGGCCGACGACGCCCGAACCGAGTATCTCGAGTTCGAAAAGTACGAGGGGGTCGCCGACGAACGACTCGAGTCGTTGCGGACGGACCTCGAGGACCGCGACGGGGTGTACGCAGTTGAACTGTTCCACCGGACCGGCGTCGTTCGCGACGGCGAGGACATCGTCTTCGTCGTCGTCCTCGCCGGACACCGGGGCGAGGCGTTTCGAACCGTCGAGGACGGTATCAATCGCCTGAAAGACGAGGTGCCGCTGTTCAAAAAGGAGGTCACGGTCGACGACGAGTTCTGGGTTCACGAACGAGCCTGATCGGCGAGGTTCGGAACGGTCTTCAGTCAGTCGGCGACAAACTCGAGTCGATTCCGGCTCGCATCGACAGACAGAGATAATCGATTAGCATCGGTTCTAAAACGTCTCGAGCTATCTGGGGCGGTATTAAAACGTCGTCGTTCGGGAGGTGTCGAACGGTTTGTTTCCCTCCGTTTTCCTGAATGCAATCGAAACGTGACTAACCATCCTTCCTTTATAACAGATCGTGGCGACGAGGTGATACCGTCGATGAGCACGACAGCCTCCCCCTCCACGGAAAGCAAGGAACGCCGCCTGAAACGCTACCTTCGCGAACGCGTCGAAGACGGAGAGCTCTACTTCAAGGGCAAGTTCATCGCCGACGACGTCGGCCTGTCCCCGAAGGAGATCGGTGCGCTCATGGTGAAGCTGTCGGACTCCGCGACCGACCTCGAGATCGAGAAGTGGTCGTACACGAGTGCGACCACGTGGCGCGTCGAACCCGCCTGAGAACTGTCGTTTCGTCCACCCTCGTCCTCGTTCTCCTCGTTCTTTTCGTGCCGATCGGACTGACAGCTGGTACCGCGACACTCGCTACGGCAGTCGATTTATACCTCGCGACGAGTAATCACTGACGATGGACGACGCCGACGCGCCCGACTCCGGCCCTCCACTCGAGACGATCGAGTCGGTGTTCGCCGTCTACGAGACCAGAACCGACGGCGAGCAGCTTCTCTACTACGGCGATCCGCTGTTGGCCCCCGAGTCGGCGATGGAGGAGCTCTGGCCAACGTTTCGCGATGCGGGCTACGAGGTCCAGCTCACGAGACGCCACGGCGAGTTCGTCCTCGTCGCCGAACCCACCGACGTCGGCATCGACGGTATCCCGTGGACGAACGTCGTATTGTTCGTCGCGACGGTGTTCTCGACGCTGTTCGCCGGTGCGCAGTGGTACTACGTCAATCCGCTCGAGGACCCGGTCGGAGCGGCGCTCGAGGCCTGGCCTTTCACCGTCGCGATCCTGGGCGTCCTCGGCGTCCACGAGATGGGCCACTACGTGATGAGCCGGTACCACCGGGTCGACGCCTCGCTGCCGTACTTCCTCCCGGTGCCGACGCTCATCGGGACGATGGGTGCGGTCATCAAGATGAAAGGCCGGATGCCCGACCGGAAGGCGCTTTTCGACATCGGCGTCGCCGGTCCGATCGCCGGGCTGGTCGCGACCGTCCTCGTCACGGTCGTCGGACTGCACCTCGATCCGGTGACTGCCCCACAGTCGGTCGTCAACGACCCGAACTCCATCCAGATCCGACTGGGGTATCCGCCCCTGCTCGAGTTGCTCGCGTCGGCGTTCGACCAGTCGCTGTACCGTGACGATCCGGCGAAGGCGGTCAACCCGGTCGTCATCGGCGGCTGGGTCGGCATGTTCGTTACGTTCCTCAACCTGATCCCGGTGGGACAGCTCGACGGCGGCCACATCTTGCGGGCGATGGTCGGCGACCTCCAGGAGACGGTCGCCGCACTCGTCCCCGGCGTCCTGCTCGGACTCGCCGGCTACCTCTACTACGTCGCTGACTACAGCGGCAACTCGGTGTTCGTCTGGGTGTTCTGGGGACTGTTCGCCGCGCTCATCGCCGCGGCGGGACCGGCGAGACCGGTCGAAGACGACCACCTCGACACGGGTCGAATCGTCCTCGGAGTCGTCACGTTCGCGTTCGGCGTCCTCTGTTTCATGCCGGTGCCGATCGAGATCGTCGGCTGACAACTCTCACCGGCTGCCGATCCGAACGGCGACGGCGAGTCTCACCCGTGCGTGTACCCGCGATCGGCCAGCGGTTCGCCGTCGATCGTCACGCCCTCTTCGACGGCCGAACCGAGGACCGTGATCGGGACGTCCGCGCCCGCGCGAATCTTCTCGAGGTCCGTCTCCGGAACCGTGAACACGAGTTCGAAGTCCTCGCCGAACGTCGTCGCACGGTCGAACGCCTCGGCGTCGTCGGTCGCGATCTCGTGGACGGTCTCGTCGATCGGCACCCGGTCGGCGTCGACGGCGAACCCACAGCCGGAGGCCTCGGCGAGCTGGTGGAGCGACCGGGCGAGTCCGTCGCTCGAGTCCATCATCGCCGTCGCGTGGGGGGCGATCGCCAGCCCGGTGTCGACGCGGGGTTCGAACCGGAAGAGGTCGTTCGCCCGCTCCACCTCGCCGCGGTCGAACAGGTCGACGGCGGCGGCGCTTCGACCGAGGGTGCCGGTGACGCAGACGGTGTCCCCCACCCGTGCGCCGCTTCTGAGGACGGGGTCGGTCGCGTCGCCGAGTGCCGTCGTCGCGACGGTGAACTCGTCGTGGTCGTCCAGGTCGCCGCCGACGTACGATGCCGAGACGTGCTCGCAGACGTCGTGTGCGCCGCGAACGAACGCGAGTAACTCCTCGTCGTCGAACGTCGGGGCACCGTAGACGGCGACCGCAGCCGTCGCTTCGGCACCCATCGCCGCCACGTCCGACAGCGACGCACCGACGGCTCGCCACCCGGCCGTGTATCGCGTCGTTCCCGCCGGGAAGTCCGTCCGCTCGTGGAGCATGTCCGTCGTCATCACCTGCCCGTCGACGACGGCGGCGTCGTCACCGACCGGGTCGAGTTCGCGCTCGAGGAGCGCCAGCGCGGCGCGTTCGTCCATACCCGACGTTCCGGAGCCAGTGCGAAAAACGAACCGGAACGCCGTCGACGCGACGTCAGCGAGCGGCGACGCGTGTGGACGAGTGACGGGCGCGAGCGGGCCGCTCGAGCGGACAACGATGCTCTTAAATGCCGCGGAAGGGAACGAAACGCCAATGGCTACGATGTACGACGTTCCGGCGGATGCGCTCATCGAGGCGCTCGCCGAGGAACTCGAGGATCGACTCGACGAACCGGAGTGGGCCCAGTTCGCGACGACTGGTGCCGACCGTGAACTCCCTCCCGAACAGGACGACTTCTGGGCCGTTCGTGCCGCCAGCCTCCTGCGCAAGGTCGCAGACAACAGCCCCGTCGGTGTCGAGCGTCTCGCCACCGAGTACGGCGGTTCGAAAGGCGGTTCGAACCGGTACCGCGTCGCCCCCGACCGTCGCGCCGACGGTTCGCGAAACGTCATCCGAACCATCCTCCAGCAGCTCGAGGAAGAAGACCTCGTCGAGACTGCAGAGGGTGAGGGTCGTCGCGTCACCGCCGAGGGACAGAGCCTGCTCGACGACACCGCTGGCGACGTCCTCGAGGAGCTCGACCGCCCGGAACTCGAACGCTACGCGTAGCGGATTTTTCTCGTCTCGACGCGAGGGTAGCGTCACGACGACGGTTGTGATCCGTTCCCGGCGCATCCACGACCATCTCGCGGGTACGCCGAGAACCAGCGACGACCGACGGTATCAGCGGTGCGTTCGATCGGTCGTCCGTAATCATTTTCCCCTGCGATAGACAACACGGAACCATGAGTGGACGTCCCGACGACGACGATCTCGAGGAACTCCGTCGAAAGAAGATGGAACAGCTCCAGGAGCAGGCCCAGCAACAAGAGAGCGGCGAGGCCCAGGAGGCGGCACAGCAACAGGCCGAAGCCCAGAAGCAGGCGCTGTTGCGCCAGTACCTCACCGACGACGCCCGGAAACGGCTCAACACCGTCAAGATGAGCAAGCCACAGTTCGGCGAGCAGGTCGAGCGCCAGGTGGTCGCGCTGGCCCAGAGCGGTCGCCTCCAGGGCAAGATCGACGACGAGAAGATGAAACAGTTGCTCAACGAGTTGAAGCCCGAGAAGAAGAGCTTCGACATCCGGCGGCGCTGATGCGACTCGGGCTGTTATACAGCGGCGGGAAAGACTCGACGCTCGCGGCGTTACTGTTAGACGAGTTCTACGACGTCACCCTGACGACGGCCCACTTCGGCGTCACCGACGACTGGAAACACGCCCGCGAAACGGCGGCTGCGACCGGCTTCGACTTCGAACTTCTCGAGCTCGATCCGGACGTCGCTGCGGAGGCCGCCGATCGAATTCGTGAGGACGGCTTCCCGCGAAACGGCATCCAGCTCGTCCACCAGCACGCCCTGGAGCGCGTCGCCCAGGCGGGCTTCGACGCGGTCGCCGACGGCACCCGTCGCGACGACCGCGTCCCGACCGTCTCGCGGGCGCAGGCCCAGAGCCTCGAGGATCGACACGACGTCGACTACATCGCGCCGCTGTCGGGCTTCGGTCGCAGCGCCGTCGACCGACTCGTCGACGCGACGCTCGACGTGACCGTCGGTCCGAGCGAGGAGATCACGCGGGCGGACTACGAGGCCGAACTGCGCGCGATCATCGCCGAGAAGGACGGCCGGGACGCAATCACCGAGTTGTTCCCCGACCACGAGCAGACGTACGTGACCGGCGTCCGGTAGCGAACGCGAGCGTCGTCGTCCGACCGAACGGACACATAGAAGTGTGCCGTGCTCGAACGGACGGCCATGTACGACCGCATCAAGGGGTTCCGTGACTTCTATCCCGACGAGATGGTCGCTCGGCGGGCCACGACCGACGTCTTGGAGGAGACGGCCCGCCGATACGGCTTCCGCGAGATCGCCACGCCCGCACTCGAGCGCGCCGAGATGTGGACCGACAAGAGCGGGGACGAGATCGTCGACGAACTGTACGACTTCGAGGACCAGGGCGGCCGTCACGTGACGATGACGCCGGAGCTGACGCCGACCGTCGCCCGGATGGTCGTCGCCAAGCAACAGGAGCTCTCGAAGCCGATCAAGTGGTTCTCGACCCGGCCGTTCTGGCGGTACGAACAGGTCCAGCAGGGCCGTCAGCGCGAGTTCTACCAGACGAACGTCGACATCTTCGGCTCTGCAGAACCCGAAGCCGACGCCGAGGTCCTCGCCTGGGCGGCCGACGCCCTCACGGGACTCGGGCTGACCGGCGAGGACTTCGAGTTCCGCGTCTCCCACCGGGACATCCTCGGCGGCGTCCTCGAGACGTTCGACGCCGACGTCGACACCGAGGCGGCGATCCGCGCCGTCGACAAGTCCGCCAAGATCGAGCGAGTTGAGTACCACGATCTGCTCGTCGACGCCGGCCTCTCGGTCGACCAGGCAGCCCAGTTCGACGACCTCATCGCCACGGGTGATCTCGACGCAGTCGTCGAGTTCGCGGACAGCGAACGCGTGACCGACGCGGTCGAGAACCTCCGGAACGTCCTCGCCGCCGCGGAGGACTTCGGCGCTCGCGAGTACTGTACGATCTCGCTCGAGACGGCCCGCGGACTCGATTACTACACGGGCGTCGTCTTCGAGTGTTTCGACTCCGCGGGCGACGTCTCCCGTTCGGTCTTCGGCGGCGGGCGCTACGACGACCTGATCGAGCAGTTCGGCGGCCAGCCGACGCCGGCGGTCGGCGTCGCGCCGGGACACGCCACACTGTCGCTTCTGTGCCAGCGCGCGGGCGTCTGGCCCGACGAGGAGATCGCCACCGACTACTACGTCCTCCAGGTCGGTGACACGCGGGAAACGGCGGCTCGAATCACTCGAGAACTGCGCGACCGCGGCCACGTCGTCGAGACCGACGTCGCGGGTCGCTCGTTCGGCGCGCAACTCGACTACGCCGACTCGATCAACGCCGAGACGACGGTGATCGTCGGCGAGCGCGACCTCGAGAACGACGAGGTGACGGTCAAGGACATGGACGCGGGCGACCAGGTCCAGGTTCCCGTCGACGAGTTCCCCGGCGATCGCGATCGGCCGACGTTCGACGACTTCGCGGCGTGATCGCGACAACGCACTGATCGTGGTGCTCGACGCTGGTCGACACCATCGGACACCCCTGAATACTTTTCTGCCGTCGATCTAGTTGCGGTATGGCGACGATTGCGGAGTTTTGGCTTCCGGCCGACGGCTTCCCGCTCGGGGCGACGATCGAGGCCGACCCGGCCATCCGAATCGAATTCGAGCGAATCATCCCTGCGGATGAGGGGATCGTCCCGTTTTTCTGCGTCTGGGACGCGAACGACTTCGACGCGTTCGAACGAACGCTCCTCGAGACGCAGGCCGTTCGCTCGCTCGAGAAACTGTCTCGAGTCGATTCGATGCGACTGTACAGGGCGCGGTGGAACCCGTCGGTCGAGGGGTTCGTTCACGGGATCGCCGCGAGCGGGGCGACAATCCTCGATGGACGCGGGACCGCCGACGGCTGGCGGTTCGAACTCCGGTTTACGGACCGCGCCGGGATCCGACGGTTCCAGCGATACTGCGAGCAAAACGACGTTCCGATCACACTCCAGCGCGTCTACACCGTTCGCGACGCCCGAAGCGGCGAGCGGTACGGGCTGACAGACGACCAGCGCGAGACGCTCCACACCGCGTACGAACGGGGATACTTCGAGGAGCCGAGGGGGGTCACGCAGTCGGAACTGGCCGACGAGTTCGACGTGAGCCAGCGAGCGGTCTCCCGGCGTCTCAGGCGTGCACTCTCGCGGCTGGTCGGAAACACGGTCGCACTCGAGGACGGCCCGTCGTGACACCGCCGACACACCTTCGCTGATAAACGGGTTCTACCTAGACGCACTAACGTAACTTTCGCCGGTAGCTTTGGTATCGTCGTCTACGATGGGACGAACTCAGACGCCGTTTGCACTCCCGGATCCGAGGTGGGAAAACGCGTGACGGACGACGTGAGCGAGGAGGCCGAACCGGCGACCGTCGACGCGCTCGACGCGGACAGCAACGCGAGCGTCTATCGTACGTCCTACGACCCGGCGACCGACGATTCACTCGTCACAGTCCTCGCCGACGCGATCGCGACGATGACGGGATACGAACCGCTCGAGGTCGAACCGCTTTACACCTGGGTCGACCTGGACGCCCTCGAGGCGCTTTTCGCACGCCGGTCGACGGGTGAACGTCGACGCGGGACGGTGTCGTTTACCGTGTACGAGCACACGGTGACGATCGTCGACGGCGAGTCGATCAGCGTCGAGGCGCCGTAGCGCGACGATAGTCGGGAGTAGCATTATCCGTTGGGATGATGTACGACGCCTGATGGTCGACAGCCGCCCAAACGTATTGCTTCTGCTCACCGACCAGGAACGGTACGAGTGCACCACACCCGACGGACCGCCGGTCGATACCCCGACGTTCGATCGACTCTCGGCGGAGGGGATGCGTTTCGAACGGACGTTCACGCCGATCAGCATTTGCACCAGCGCCCGTGCGTCGCTGTTGACCGGGCTGTATCCCCACAATCACGGGATGTTGAACAACAGCCACGAGGCGGACGCGATCCGGGATCACCTCCCGGCGGACTTGCCGACGTTCTCCGAGCGCCTCGACGACGCCGGCTACGATCTCACGTACGTCGGCAAGTGGCACGTCGGCAAGACTCCGAACGAAGACGGCGAGGGCCAGTCCGGGAACGACGACGATGGTCCACCTCCGGAAGACTTCGGCTTCAAGTATCTCGGTGGCAGCGACGTCCACCACGACGACATCGACACCAGGTTCGGCGAGTATCGCAAAGAGATCGGCGAGCCGATCGCCGACGAGGACCTCACGGACGAGAATTACACCAGCACTGGCATGTTAGTCGCGGCGGAAACGTCTGCTTCGGTAGAAGCAACTCGAGCGTACTTTCTCGCCGAGCTAACGATCGAGGCGATCGAACGCCACGCCGAGGACGACGGCCCGTTCTTCCATCGGACGGACTTCTACGGGCCACACCATCCGTACGTCGTCCCGGAGCCGTACGCCTCGATGTACGACCCCGACGAGATCGAGCCCTGGGACACCTACGCCGAGACGTTCGAGGGGAAGCCGGCCGTCCACGAACAGTACGTTCGCTACCGCGGCGTCGAGGACTTCGACTGGGAGACGTGGGCTGAGAAAATCGCGAAGTACTGGGGCTTCGTGACGATGATCGACGACCAGGTACGTCGAATCCTCGAGGCCCTCGAGGAACACGGACTCGCCGAGGACACCGTCGTCGTCCACGCTTCGGATCACGGCAACTTCGTCGGCAACCACCGCCAGTTCAACAAGGGCCCACTGATGTACGACGAGACGTATCACGTTCCCTTGCAGGTGCGCTGGCCCGGCATCACGGAGGAAGGTACGACCTGCGACGCACCGGTTCTCCTCCAGGACCTCGCGCCGACGTTCCTCGAGATCGGCGAGGCGGAGCCTCTCGACGATATCGACGCCCGAAGTTTCGTCCCGCTGCTCGAGGGCGAGCGACCGGACGACTGGCGCGATTCCATCTACGCGGAGTACCACGGCGACGAGTTCGGCCTCTACAGCCAGCGGATGGTCCGCACGGACGAGTACAAGTACGTCTACAACGGCCCCGATCGAAACGAACTGTACGACCTCGAGGCCGATCCGGCGGAACTCCAGAACCTGATCGACCACCCTGGCTACGCCGAGGTGCAACGAGATCTGGAGGAACGACTCGTCGCGTGGATGGACGAAACCGACGATTCGATCCGGAAGTGGGTTCCGACGACGTTCGACGACGCGTCGACCGAGTAAACGACCACGGGTCGGGTGACCCGTGGCTTTTAGAGGTAGCCGAGGTCCGCGAGTCGGTCTTCCGTCGACTCGCTCATCGAGACGCTTCCCTCAGTCGCCGCGCTCTCGAGGCCGTCGAAGCGACGCTCGAGTCGCTCCCGGAGGTCGGCCCGCACCGTCGGTTCGTCGTCGGCGACGTCGGTCGTCTCGAGTGGATCGGTCGTCATCCGGTGGAGTCGTTCGAACTCGCCGTCGCCGACGACGTACTTGTACTCGGCCGTGCGGATCGCCCGGAGTTGCCTGTCGAACTCGTAGATGCGCTCGGGCAGATCGCCGAAGCGAGCCTCGAGGCGGTCGATCGACGGCTGGGGCGCGACGTACTCGGCGAAGACCGCGTCTCGAGGATCGTTCCTCGCGTCCGGGTGCAACGACCGTCCCCAGCTTTGTTCGCGAAACGCTCGATCGTCGACGGCCGCCGTATCGAGGAGCGTGTCCGGGAGGTCGAGCAGCGACACGAGTTCGCTCCGGCGTCCGCCGTCGGTGAACGGGCCGCCACGGACGACGAGCGGGACGTGCAACAGCGTCTCGTAGAGGTTGTACTGATGGCCGAAGAAACCGTGTTCACCGACGTTCTCGCCGTGGTCGCCACAGACGACAAGCAGGGTGTCCTCCCACTCGCCCGCGGACTCGAGTGCGTCCCGGAGGCGGCCGAGTTGTTCGTCGACGTAGGCGAGTTCGCCCCTGTAGAGCGCACGGAGCAGTCGAAACTCGCGCTCGCCGAGCTCGTAGTCGCCGACATCGTAGGCGCGGGGATCCTGTCTGATCGCAGTCGCCTCCTCGTAACTCGCGTCCGGCGGGAGGAACCGTTCGGCGTGTGCCTGCGGCGGATCGTACTCGACGTGGGGTTCGATGTAGTTACAGAACAGAAAGAACGGTCGGTCGCGCTCGCGGTTCTGTAGCCAGTCTGCGATCCAGGTCGTCGTCCGGTCGGCACCGTCGTCGCCCTGGGGCTTTATCACCTCGCTGTAGAGCAGGTTCGCCGCGTTGACCACGGGGTTGCCCTCGAAGAGCCGATCGCGGGCGGCCTCGAGTTTCGCCTCGAGGTGTTCGGCCCGGACGACGGTTCCCATGTCCACGTCGGACTGGACGTACTGCCAGCCACGGCGCAGCGTCTCGAACCCGCGGTCGAAGCCGAACTCCTCGGTGATCCAGGTGTTGTTCGAGACGCCGACGGTCTCGTAGCCGGCGTCGGAAAACGACTCCGCGAGCGTCCGGTGATCTGGGCCGAGATAGGTGTGGCCACCGTGTGTACCGTGTTCCGAGGGGTACGTTCCGGTGAACAGCGAGGCGTGTGAGGGGACCGTCCACGGCGCGGTCGCGAACGCGCGCTCGAAGGAGGTCCCCTCGGCCGCGAGCGAGGCGAGTGTCGGCATCGTTCGACTCTCCGCGGTTCCACACCCCGTCGCGTTTCGCTCGCCCGGCGCGTTCACCTCGTCGACGCTCGTCGCTCGCGCCGTATCGAGGACGACGAGAACGACGTTGTGGACGTTCTCGTGTGACTCACTCTCACGTCCATTGGACTCGCCCATAGTACACCTACTCCAGCCCCTGCAGGGAAGGCCACCTTCCCGGAGTATGCAGGTGATTGACGATATCACCCCGTCACGGCATGGGGTTTGCTCTCCCCGTCGCTCGGTGATGGCGGGAGATACAACCGAACGATACTAATCAACCATCCTATCGTTAGGCCAACAGCTTAACGAGGACGGGACGCAAGACGAGTTCGATGACGACGGCTCCGTTCCGAGATGGTAAGCGCGTCATTCGCAGATGGAATCGCGCGTTCAGTGCAGTCTCGACCGAACCACGCCGCCAGTTGATCGTCGCCCTCCTGGACGCTCCAGCCGACGATACCGTCCTGCTACCGGGGAGCGCGATGAACCCGAACGATCCGCGCGATCTCGAGACGCTTCGACGCGAACTGCGCCACACCCACCTTCCGATGCTCGCAGACGCGGGGTTCGTCGAGTGGGACACCGACCCGCTGGTCGCGTCTCGCGGCCCGCGGTTCGACGAAGTCGCGGTGATCTTCGAGGCGTTACACGAGAACGCGACTTCCCTCCCCGACCAGCTAGTCTCCGGCTGCCGGCGACTCGAGCGAGAACGCCGGAGCCAGAGCAGTTCCGCGGACTGACGAGCGACGTCCCACTTCTGTCGATCGTCGATAGCGACGTCCGAGAGTATAACCGCCCCGACGCCCTGGGTCGAATCGATGTCGATGCGGGCATTCCGAATCGCCTACGACGGCACGCCGTACTACGGATTTCAACGCCAGCCGGACGTTCCGACCGTCGAGGACACACTCTTCGACGCGCTCCGTGATCTCGAGGTCTTCACCGGCGACAAGCCGGCAGGGTACGCCGCCGCCGGGCGAACCGACGCGGGCGTCTCCGCCGTCGCCCAGACGGTCGCCTTCGAGGCCCCCGACTGGCTCATGCCGCGGGCGTTCAACGCCGAACTCCCGGCGAAGATCCGCGCGTGGGCGTCGGCCGACGCGCCCGCCGACTTTCACGCGACCCACCATGCCGCCCGACGCGAGTACGTCTACCACCTCTACGCTCCCGCCACCGACGCCGACCGCACACTCGCCGCGACGGTCGACGACGACCGCTTCGACGCCGCACTCGAGGCCCTCTCCGGCTCCCACGACTTTCACAACCTCACGCCGGACGACGCGAACACCGAGCGATCGCCCGACCTCGAGGCGAGCCGCGACGGCGACTACCTCGTCGTGACGGTCCGTGCGGACGGGTTCGCCCGCGAACTCGTTCGTCGACTGGTCTCGCTCGCTCACGCCGTCGGGACCGGCGACGCCCCATTCGAGAAGATCGATCGCGCGCTCTCGCCGACGCAACTTCCCGGTCACGAGGGGATTCCGCCGGCCCCGGCCGAACCGCTCGTGTTGACACGCGTCGCGTATCCCGACCTCGAGTTCGACACCGACCCGGAGGCGGCCGCGAGCGCCCGCGAGATATTCGAACGGCGACGGATCGACCGGGCGACCGGCGCGCGCGTCTCGCGAGAGATCCGCGAGGGCATCGCCGAGTGAAACCGTTTTGCCGACGCGCGACACACGTCGGGACATGGACCTGTCACCCGAGGAGTACGGTGCCTACTGGCGCGGTGCGATCCGCATCGCCGCCGGGGTGCTCGTCGTCTTCGTCGGCAGTCGATTCGTCGACCCGCTGCTCTCCCACTCGGCGTTCGGTGCGACCGTCCTCGGCGTCGTCCTCTTCGTGGGGTTCGTCCTCGCGGGCACGTTCGTCGCCGTCCTCGGGGTCGCTCGAGTCGTCAGGACGGCCGTCGCCGTCGAGACGTAGCGACGCTCGGCCTAGTCCCACGACTCGGGCCAGATCCCCGCCGCCCGCATTCCCGGTTCGTACTCCTGTTCTTGCAGCGCCGCTCGCAGCGTGTCCTCGTCGATCCGGGGGACCTCGAGTCGACCCAGTTCCCACACCAGCAGCGCCGTCAGCATCGCGTGCTCGCGGAGATTTCGCGGATCGACCTTGTCCCGCGTGTCGGCCGCCGTGTGTCCCCAGCCGCGGCCGCGTTCGCCGCCTGCTGGTGGTTCGCTGTGGAGTTGCAGCGACGGGACGCCGGTACGGAGGAACGGCCAGTGGTCGCTGAACGGGTGTGGATCCGGCTCGTGGACGACCGGCTGGCCGTACTCGCGTCCCACGCGTTCGGCCGCCTCCGCGAGCGGCTCCGAGGTGTGGCTGTACGCCTGCAGATTCCGGAACCGGCCCGCGCCGTCGACGTTGACGACGGCGCGAACGTCCGCTTCGTCGACCGCCGCCGCCAGCGCCTCGGCACCGAGCAGCCCGATCTCCTCGCAGCCGACGCCGGCGATCCGGACGCGACACGCGAGGTCGTCCTCGAGGGCGGCGAGGATCGACGCGGCGGCGACGACCGTGGCGACGCCACAGCCGTTGTCGAGTGCGCCCTCGGCGACGTCGTGGGCGTCGTAGTGGGCGAGCAGGAGGATCTCGTCGGTCGTGTCTGGCCCGACCGTCCCGTGGACGTTCTGGCTCGAGCCGTCTGCCGTCGTCGCGTCGACCCGAAGGCGGGCGCGACTGCCCCGGTCGGCGTACTCACAGAGCCAGTCGTGGGTCTCCGCGCTCACGCCGACGCCGGGCATCGCGGCCTCGTCACCGAAGCGCACCGCGCCGGTCGGGGGAAGCTGGCCGGGGACGTGGTTGCCGAAGACGAACGCCTCCGCGCCGGCCGCCGCGGCGTGGCCGAACTTCTCCATCCGGTGGACGAACCGCTGCCCCGGCGGCGTCGTCGTGCTCGCGACCGCGATCGCCCCCCGCACGTCGGCTGCCTCGATCTCCTCGGGCGTGCCGTAGCCGACGTCGACCAGTGGTCCCTCGACGTCACCCGCCGCGGAGTACGGCAACGCGATGGCCTCGAACGACCGTTCGACGCTCTCGCGACCACCGCCCTCGGTCTCGTGGTCGACGACGGCGAACTCGGTCGTCGCCCGCTCCCAGTAGCGCATCGCGAACTCGTCCGTTCGCACGTCGGTGACGCCAGCGGCCTCGAGTGCGTCGCCGACGATCTCCGCCGCGTGCCGTTCGCCGGGTGAGCCACCCATCCGATTCTCGAGTTCGGTCAATCTCGTTAGCACCCTCCACGCCCGGTCGTCCGACCACGCCCGCCCCAGCGCGCGCTCGAGCGTGGCGGGTCTGTCGTCGTCGCGGTTCATGGCCGGTATCGGACGGGAACCGACAAAAATCTCCGTCTCCCCGATTCCGGGTTCGGCAATCTTTAGCAGTTGCGTTTCGAAACACGAGTATGAGTTCCGTACCGGACCGTTCCGAGATCGACGCGGAGTACAAGTGGGATCTCGAGAGCATCTACGCGACCGACGAGGACTGGGAAGCGGCCTACGAAGAGGTCGCCGAGCGCATCGAGGACCTCGCCGCCTACGAGGGGCAGGCGACCGACGACGCCGAGACGTTACTCGAGGTGCTCGAGCTTCGCGACGACCTCATGCGCGAGGTCTCGACGGTCGCCTCCTACGCCCGCATGCGAAGCGACGAGGACACGACGAACCAGGAATACCAGGCGATGTCCGCCCGCGCCCAGTCGCTGGCCGCCGAGGCCCAGTCGGCCGCCTCCTTCGTCGAACCGGAGATCCAGTCGCTGACCCGCGAGGAGTTCGAGGAGATGCTCGAGGCGGAATCGGACCTCGAGACCTACGACCACTACGTCGACGACGTGTTGCGGATGAAACCCCACACCCGGTCGACGGAAGTCGAGTCACTGCTCGCTGACTTGAGCGAGGTCACGGGTGCGACGGGCGAGGTGTACAACATGCTCTCGAACGCCGACATGGAGTTCCCGACGGTCGAGGACCCCGACGGCGAGGCAGTCGAGATCTCCCAGAGCAACTTCGTCAACCTGCTCAAACGCCCCGACCGCGACTTCCGCCAGCACGTCTACGAGGCCTACTTCGACGAGTGGGAGTCGGTCCGCAACACCGTCGCCGCCTCCTACAAGAACAGCGTCAAAGCCGACGTGAAACTCGCCCGCGCGCGAAACTACGACACCGCCCGCGAGGCCGCACTCGACGGCCCCAACGTTCCCGTCGAGGTCTACGACACGCTCGTCGAGACCGTCGACGACAACCTGGACAAACTTCACCGCCACGCCGAACTCAAACGCGAGGCACTGGACGTCGACGAACTCCGGATGTGGGACCTCTACATGCCGCTGACCGGCGACGAAGGGCCGGACGTCCCCTACGACGACGCCCGCCAGCACATCGTCGACGCGCTCGCCCCCCTCGGCGAGGAGTACCAGTCTCGCGTCGCCGACGGCCTCGAATCCCGGTGGGTCGACGTCTACGAGAACGACGGCAAGCAGTCCGGTGCCTACTCCGGTGGCACCTACGACACCCAGCCCTTTATCCTGATGAACTACCAGGACGACATCTCCTCGATGTACACGCTGGCCCACGAACTCGGCCACTCGATGCACTCCGAGTTGACGAAAGACGAACAGCCTTTCGTCTACTCGAGTTACGAGATCTTCGTCGCCGAGGTCGCGAGCACCGTCAACGAGGCGCTGCTGACCGACCACCTGCTCGAGACCGTCGACGACGAGCAGTTCCGCCGTCACGTCCTGAACGAGTTCCTCGAGCGCGTGCGCTCGACGCTCTACCGGCAGACGCTCTTCGCGGAGTTCGAACACGAGGCACACGAACTCGAAGAGGCGGGCGAACCGCTCACCGCCGACCGACTCGACGACCTCTACCAGGGCCTCAAGGAACGCTACTACGAGCCCGCTGACGTCGACGACCGCATCGCCCGCGAGTGGATGCGCATCCCCCACTTCTACCGGGCGTTCTACGTCTACCAGTACTCGACGGGCATCTCTGCCGCGCTCGCTATCGTCGACGACGTTCTCGAGGAGGGCGAGGAGGCCGCCGCGGATTACCGCGAGTTCCTCCAGCGCGGTTCGCGGGAGTACCCGCTCGACCTCCTCCGGATCGCCGGCGTCGACATGAGCACGTCCGACCCGATCGAGCGCGCGCTCGACACCTACGGGCAGCGCCTCGAGCAGCTGGCGTCGCTGGTTTGATCCGGCGTTTTCGTCGGCCGTCGACCGCCGGAAAGCGGAGACCCGAACCGCCCGTTCGGCCGTAACGGACCCGTCTCTCGTACGGTCTGCTGTCCCGCTTTTCCGCAGCGCCCGCCCGACGGGACGCGGTCGCTGCAGCACGGACGAACGGGGGTCCGTATCAGTGGGCGTCCGCGGGTGCGAGCGACGCCCCCGCGACGAGAAGCGGCGTGCCGACGACGACGATTCCGATCGCGTAGATCGCAGCGCCGAGGACGAGAACGGGGGCGGAGACGAACCCACCCCCGACCATCGGCGACGTAAACGACGCGAGCGGTGCGACCGCGAGCACGAATCCGACGGCGACCGTCCCCGCAGTGAGCAGGCGGTTCCCCCGGCCGGCCGCGTAGCCCGCGGGGAGCAGCACGAAGATGGGAACGAGCGCCGGCAGACTCGAGAGCAGCGCGTAGTGGAGCCGTTTCTGGGTGATCCCGACGGCGATGGCGATCGTCACGCCGACGGCGAGGGCCGCCCCGAACGCCGCCCCGGCGACGAGCGCTCGATATGTCACGCGCTCGCGAACGGACGGCCGGCCAAGCGCCGCCCCGAGCACCGCGACGGCGACGCCGATGCCGAACAGCGGCGCAGCGTACCCACCGAACAGTAACAGTCCAACACCCGCGAGCAGCGCGAGCGCACCCACGCCGGCCAGAGCGACTTTCGGTTCCGGTCTCGCTCCCAGCGCGTCCCGAACGCGTCCGGGTTCGAGTTCGGCGATCCAGTCCCGCTCGAGTCGCGAGAGCACGCCGCTACCGACGGCGACCAGGAGCGTGACCACCGCCGTCGGGAGGACGATCGAGACGAGCGCGTTCAGCGCGACCACCGGGGCGACGACCGACCCGACGGCGAGTGCGCTCCACAGGGGGCCAAGTGTGGCGTCACGCGGGACGAACGTGACGAACCTGCCCGTCTCGAGTCGCGTGAGCGTCATCCGTCGGCCATCGTCCGACACCGTCGCACCGGGGACGGTTCGTCCGACGCGACTCCCGTTCGGTGCGACGACAACGAGTCGGTCCGCACCGAGCCCGTCGAGATTTCGATAGCCGTACTCCCTGGTGAACTCGCCCGATCTGAGCGTCCCGCCGATCGACGGCTCGGCGAAGTCGACCTCGCGATAGCGCATCGTCAGGACCCCCGCCGGGGAGACCGTCGCGTCGACGGCGTCTGTATCCCACATCGCCCTGTCGGCGATCCGCATCCGGAGGGTGGCGTTCGAGCGAAGCCGCTCGACCTCGACGCCGCGTGCGTCCTCGAGGTGGTTGCGGACGACCCAGGTCGCGCTCCCGTTCTCCTGGATGGACACCGTCGCGGTGCTTCGCTCGACGGCGAGGTCGACGCCGTAGGCCTGGGCGGTCGCCTCGAAGGTCTCGCCACACGCGTCACAGAGCGGCCGCGGCGGTGGCATGGCGTCGCCCGGTGCGACCGCACCGAACAGGGCGACGACGACGAGACAGGCGAGGACGACGCAGCGGCGACGCGTGACCATACACCGTCGTCACGACGCACCAACATGTACTTTTTCTACACTGACGGTGGGGGCGTGTCACTGGCGGTGGCGGCGTTCCCCGTTGCGATCGGCGTGGCGTCCGCCTCGTACGTTCGTCTGACCGATCTCTCGGCCGACGTATCGCCTTCGTGACCTACAATCCGTCCGGGACCCAAAGGCACATTTATGATCCGCGACTTAGCGCCTATATCAGGATGTCTCGAAGTCCGTCTCTCCCCGACCGTCCCAGCCGCGAGATCGATCCGGACATGCCGGACGACGAGCGGCTCGAGGCGCTTCGCGCTCACTTTTACGACATCGTGGACGTCCACGATCAGCTGTCCGAACAGCTCGAAGCCGCCGAACAGCGACGCCGCTCCCTCCACGAGAAGGTCGACCGAATCGAACGCGAGAACGAGGCGCTGAAGAGCTCCTCGCTGTACATCGCGACGGTCGAAGACGTCGTCGACGACGAGGTCGTCGTCAAACAACACGGCAACAACCAGGAGGTGCTGACCGAGGTCGCTCCGCGGATGCGCGACCGACTCGAGGCCGGCGACCGCGTCGCGGTCAACGACTCCTTTGGCATTCAGACGATCCTCAGCGCCGAGACCGACGCCCGCGCGCAGTCGATGGAGATCGACGAGAGCCCGTCGGTCGGCTACGAGGACATCGGCGGGATCGACCAGCAGATCCGCGAGGTGCGCGAGGCCGTCGAACAGCCACTTTCCCAGCCCGAACTGTTCGAGGAGGTCGGTATCGAACCGCCGAGTGGCGTCTTGCTCTACGGCCCGCCGGGCACCGGGAAGACGATGCTCGCGAAGGCCGTCGCCAACCAGACCGACGCCACGTTCATCAAGATGGCCGGCTCGGAACTCGTCCGCAAGTTCATCGGCGAAGGGTCGCGACTCGTCCGCGACCTCTTCGAGTTGGCCCGCGAACGCGAGCCCGCCATCATCTTCATCGACGAGATCGACGCCATCGCCTCCCGTCGGACCGACTCGAAAACCTCCGGCGACGCCGAGGTCCAGCGGACGATGATGCAACTGCTCTCCGAGATGGACGGCTTCGAGGCCCGCGGCGAGGTCCGCATCATCGCCGCGACCAACCGCTTCGACATGCTCGACCGCGCCATCCTGCGTCCGGGTCGATTCGATCGCCTCATCGAAGTGCCCGAACCCAACAGGGAGGGCCGCGAGCAGATCTTCGGGATCCACACCCGGGGCATGAACGTCGACGAGACCGTCGACTTCGGCGCACTCGCCGAGGAGACCGACGGCTACAGCGGGGCCGAGATCGAGAGCGTCGCCACCGAAGCCGGCATGTTCGCGATCCGCGACGGCCGCACCGACGTCCGCACGGAGGACTTCGAGAACGCACTCGAGAAGATCGAGGACGACGACGGCAGCGACGTGATCTCCTCGGCGGGGTACTTCTACCAGTAACCTCTCTCCTCTGGACTTCGACTCCGTTTTCTCGAGGGTGCGTGGTTTCTGACGCTCGGCTGACCGCTACCTGCCGGACGACACAATCCCGCCAAGATCAGCCCGCTCGTGGACCGACTCCGAAACCTCACCCCACCCGCCGTCGAGGACGTCCGGGACGGCCTCGAGACCATGGCACGGGCCGACGAACTCGAAGAAGAGATCGAGGCAACCGACGCGCTTATCGACGAGATCATCTCCGAACTGGACTGTCTGATCGACGAGGAGATCGAAATCGTCGAGGAGGCCGTCGGCGAGTACCCGCTGTTCACTCGCGTTCCGTCTAGAGAAGCTGCCATCGAACGGCTCTCGCACCGACGCTGTCGGACCCTAATTCGATCAATACAGGTCAATCACATGGCGGGACAGCTACTAACCTCTCTGAATCCCATCAGAAGTGTAGTGCAAGGTGTAGAGGATGTCTGCAGTAGACTAAATAACCAACCGTAGCTCTGATTAGTCCTCAAAGTATCTAATCAGGTATGATCAATTTTGTGATGTTATTCATCGGGATTGTACTCACGTTTTTCGGGTGGGTTTTTTATCAAGATCCGCAATCTGGATTCCAAATACACAATTTTCCGTTTACGTCGGGTGACAATGGACTGACTGAAGCCGGAAAGACCCCATATCGAATCCGTGGAATCTTTCTTATGGCTGTTGGTATTCTGTTTATCATCACGTCACCGTTTTATTGACTTAATCACCAATACGACTCCAGCAGATTTACTCTCGACCGTGAAGTTCCGTAGCAAGATATGCGCTGTACATCTTGCACGGCGCTTAGAACATCTCTCAGAATTGCCAGAACCGCTGGCGGTCAATACGCATACGTACATATCGGCTATTTCACCATGGAAGTGAGTGTACCCAACGCCGTGGGAAGCCTTCTATGATGCCCTCGTCTAGAACGAAAACTCGAGGAGCGAGGCCTCGAATGGTGGATGGTGGTGGTCGTGACCGCCCTCGAGTGGTCAGTCGCTCGATTCGAGCGCACCCACGGGGATTCGACAGCCACAGGAACGGGCGTACTGCGCTGTCGGACCGACGGTCGTCACGTCCGCGACCGGCGTGTCACAGCGTGGACACGGCGGGAACGATTCCGGGCTCGACTCCGAGTCGACCGACTCGGAATCGATCGACCCGCTCATCGACGCCCTCCAACTCGAGATCGACCCGTCAGTGTCGGTGCGTGACTGCGATACGTCGGCCGTGCGAGACGTTTATGTCCCGTCAGGACGAATCCGAGCATGGCTTTCGAAACCCCTGCATGGGTTTGGAAGCCACGTCTCGGGTGTCACAGCACCCGGGACACTTCGTTTCGTGTCCTGTAGCGCGTGGCTTCCGTTCTAGTCGTTGACCTGTAGGGAGATAAATCTACTGTCCCGGCGCGGGAAGCTATTGCTGTGCGGTACGTTCGACGGTGGGCCCGGGGGCTCGAGTCGAGGTGATCGATTCGCGCCTGCTCGAGTAGCAGTCTCCGTACGAGTCCCGCTCGAGGCGGTCAGTCGTCCGACTCGAGTTCGCCCAGATGGATTCGACAGCCACAGGGACTGGCGTACTGGTCCATCGGTCCCGTGATCGTCACGTTTGCGACGGGTGTGCCACAGCGTGGACACTCTGGCAGGGACGACGAAACCGACTCCGAGTCGGTCGACTCGTTCATCGAGGCCCTCCAGCGCTGAACGTGCTCGCGTTTGACATCGTGGTTCGGTAGTGATCGTCGGTCGTTCGAGACGGTTCTTCTCGTCGAGACGACTCCGGACGCGGCTTCAGCGACTGCCGCATCTCGGACGTACACCCGTCCGGCACGCGTCGGTTCGCGTGCCTCCCGGAGCGCGATTTCCGTTCTGATCGTTGACCTGTAGGGAGATAAATCTACTGTCCAGTTGCGAGAGAAGATACTGCTCGGCGGTCGATTTCACCGCTCGGCGGTCGTCACCGTCGGTACCATCGCGGATCGATCACGGTCACCGCCCGACCCAGACGTCGTTGCTGCTGGCGCTATCGTCGCCGCCTCGAGTGTCGCCGTTCGACCTCTCGAGTGACGACACGATTTCTCGACACGATCGAAACACGAGACGAAGACCGGGCCGTCGGTCGTCCGCCGGAACGCAGCCGAAGTGCCGTCGGCCAAAGGCTTTCAGTTGATTTGCCGTATGCTATCGTATGACTCTCAGACGACTGTTGAGGCGGACCACGGTGTCCGGGCTCGCGGCCGGTATCGTGTCACTGCTGCTCGGCCGGGGGAACGCCAGCGCCCGCGACGACAGTCCACTCCAAGTCCGGGAGGGTATCGAAACCGTGTCTTTGCCCCCGCCCGAGACCGACGGCGACGTCGCTGTCGAACGGGCGATCGCGAACCGCCGCTCGAGACGCGAGTACGCTGCCACCCCGATCACGCGACGAGAACTCTCACAGTTGCTCTGGGCGGTGCAGGGTATCACCGATCCCGAGAGCGGGTATCGGGCAGCGCCGAGTGCGGGAGCCCGGTATCCGCTCGAGGTGTACGTCGTCGTGGGGGACCCCGGCGTCGACGGTCTCGACGCCGGTGTGTATCGGTATCGACCCGAGCCACACGACCTCGCGCTGTCCGCTCGAGGGAACGTGCAAGCCGAGTTGCGAGCGGCTGCAGTCGGTCAGGAGCCGGTCGGACGAGCGGCCATCGATGTCGTGATCTGCGCCGTCGACGAGCGCACCACTCGCGAGTACGGTGAACGTGGCCGGCTTCGATACGTCCCGATGGAGGCCGGACACGTTGGGGAGAACCTGTACCTGCAGGCGGAGGCACTGGACCTCTCGACGGTCGCGATCGGTTCGTTCCGCGACCGTCGGGTGCGGACCCTCGTCGACGCTTCGCCCGACTGCCGACCGCTTTACATCTATCCGGTCGGAGCGAGGGCCTGATACGGTCTGCTGTCCCGCTTGTCCGCAGCGACCACGTTCGGGCGGTCGCTGCGGGACGGCCGTACGGCGGTTCGTACGATACTATCGGACGATAGTCTGGACGACTCGATCGCGTCTCGGCGACTGTCGCCAGCAGCGAGGAAACGAACGAGAGAGCGAATCGCAAGGCCTTACGCCGGCGGTCCCCGACGGACGGACATGAGCACGATTCGAGTCGTCTGGGGGTCGGCGTCCGCGCCGACGAAGATGGCCTCCTACGACGCCGCACTCGCCGACGCGGGCGTCGAGAACTACAATCTCGTCGCCGTCTCGTCCGTCGTTCCCGCCGAGACCGACGTCGAGGCCGTCGGCACCGCGCCCGACCTCGGCCCCGCCGGGGAACGGCTGACGGTCGTCGAGGCTCGAGCGACGGCCGCCGGCCCGAGCAGCGTGAGCGCGGCCCTCGGCTGGGTGCAGTCGACCGACGGCGGGCCGGGACTGTTCTACGAGGCTGCCGGCGAGATCGACGCCGCGGACGTCGAGACGCGCGTTCGCGAGGGACTCGCCGCCGGCGGCGACCTCCGGGACTGGCCGCTTGGCGAGCCTCGAGTGCGCGTCGAGACCGCCGAGGCCGAACCCGGTACGTACACGACGGCCGTCGTCCTGGCGGTCTACGGCGAGAGCGAGCCGATTATGTGATTGTCTACCGAGTACCACGAGCCGAACCCTTTTTACGAGCGCATCCACTATCCAGGATAACGAATTCTCATGAACGGGAACACGCCGTACGCAGGGCTGCCGGGTGTGACGCAGGCTGGTCACCGGACCGCGGCGGATATTCCGGACCTCTCTCGCGACCAGAAACGAACGCTCCATCGTGACGTCTCGCGTATCGCCGCCCGCACGCGAGAGTTCCTGCCCAGCGAGTACGTCGTCGACTCCGAAATCTCGCAGGGCGTCTCTGGACCGCAGGTGACGGTCGCCGTCCAGCCGCCGATCGGCCACCCGGTCAGTGCCGGCTTCTCGCCCGAACTCGAGGTCGGCGAGACTCCCGAGGAGATCATCACGGCCGACGAGCGCGACGAGGTCGCCCGTGGGCTAGCTGCCAGCGCGGCGTTGCAGGTCAAACAGGCGATCAACCAGGGCGTGACGCCGACGGCACGGTAACGAAACGACGATTTTCAGCGACCTCTCTCGACCGGGAGACAGCACCGCGAGTTGTGACGCGTTCGACCGTGATCGTCACACTGCGGTCCGACCGATGGCGTCACGACTCGAGGCGAACGCGAGACGAGACGGCGAGAACGTCGTAACTATCGAGGCGAGGTCTCACTTCCCCCAGAAGGGGTCGCGCTTGCGCTGTTTCTCGAGGTACATGTTCAGCGCCTCGAGTTCGTCGCCGGGGATCTCCTCGGTCAGTTCCTGCTCTAGGATCTTCGCGTGTTTTTCGGGAATCTCGGTCCAGAGTTCTTCCCCTTCCTCGATCTGGCGGCCGACGGTGGGGCCGTCGATGGCGACGGAGACGCGCTCGCCCGCGCGGGCCTCGTCGACGTCTTCGCCCTGTTCCTGGATGCCCTTGACCTGGCCGACGCGTTCGGGTTCGTTGCCCTCCCACTTGACGACGAACGTGTTGTTCTGGAGCGTCCCGGAGTTGACCTCGACGCCGACGACGGCGGGGTCGTTCTGGCGGAAGACGTGATCCGGCAGGATCCGGAAGCGTGCGGGCCGGGTGATGTTCTCGAGGATGGTGTCCTGCTGTGCGCGCTCGATTTCCTCGACGAACTCCTCGTACTCCTCGATGAGCTGGTAGATGACGTCGTCGGTAAAGAGGCGGACGTCGTCGATTTCGGCTCGCTGTTTCGCGTCGGCGAGAACGTCGACGTTGAACCCCAGGATGGCGCGCTGTTTGTGGTCGTCGGCGGTCGAGGCCACGGAGACGTCACGCGGGGCGACGTCGCCGACCTCGGCGCGGACGATCGGCACCTCTGCCTCCTCCAGGGCGTCGGCCATCGCCTCGAGGCTGCCCAGCGTGTCGGCTTTGACGACGACGCCTTCCTCGTCGGTATCGACGGCAATGTCTGCGAGTTCTGCCTCGACCTCCATGATGACGTCCTCGAGGTCGCGGTCGCGGACGACGCGGACGGGTGCGCCGGCCATCGCGTCCGCCAGATCCGGGGCGGCGACCTTGATCCCTGCGGCGGCGGAGACCTCGTCGACTTTCTCGAAGCGACTCTCGGTGCGGATCTCGGCGAGCGGGCGGGGCTGGAGCAGTGCGCGGACGTCGGTGACGATCGGTTCGTTCATGCCACCGACGACGATCGTGTCGTCGGCGCGGATCGTGCCGTCGTACAGCACCGTGTCGATCGTCGTCCCGAAGCCTTTCTCCTCTTTGACCTCGAGGACGGTCCCGACGCCGGGACCCGACACGTCGATCTCCATCTCCTCTTTCATGTACCGCTGGGACAGTCCCATCATGACGGCAAGCAGGTCCGGGACGCCCTCGCCGGTCATCGCCGACACCGGGACGACGCCGACGTTGCGCTGGAAGTTCTGGACGCGCCAGTAGAGGTCGGCGGAGAAGCCCTCGTCGCTCAAGTTGCCGATAATCTCGTAGAGGTTCGTGTCGACGTCGGACCGGACGCGGTCGGACTGTGACTCGTAGGTCGGTTTGATCGGGGTATCCTCGTTCGGATTCCAGCCGGGGACCGTGTCGATCTTGTTCGCCGCGACGATAAACGGCGTCTGGGTGCGCCGGAGGATGTCCAGCGCCTCGATCGTCTGTGGCTGGAAGCCGTCGTTGACGTCGACGACCAGGATGGCGATGTCGGCGAGTGCGCCACCTCGAGAGCGAAGCGTCGTAAAGGAGTGGTGCCCTGGCGTGTCGATAAAGAGCAGGCCGGGCAGGTCGAAGTCGTCGGGATCGACCAGTTCGCCCGCGATCCCCGAGATCACCTCGAGTGGGACTGCGGTAGCGCCAATGTGCTGGGTGATGGCGCCTGCTTCGCCCTCGATGACCGCGGAGCCGCGGATCTTGTCGAGGAGACTCGTCTTACCGTGATCGACGTGTCCGAGGACGGCGACGATCGGCGTTCTGAGAGATGTGGGGTCGCGCGTGTCCGTGTCCGACATGATGAACCACCCGAGAAGGTCTTTGTTGGACTGTCTGTTGGCCAGCAGTTAAACCCATCGTCACGCCCCTGTACTCCGTCCCCGATCGAGTCTACACTACGGGCCGCCCACGACAGCGTCGGTCCCGCGTCAGACAGCCCGTGGCGTTTAATACTGATTAGTAAGTACGAAAACGCATGAGTGACATACTCGCCGAGAACCTCTCGGGTAAGGCCGTCATGGGGTCCGACGGCACCGAGCTCGGACTGCTCTACAACATCACGATGGATCTCAAATCCGGCAAACTCCACGACCTCGTCGTCGAACCGGACGAGGAACTACCGGCTCGATCGGTCGACTTCGACCGCGACGAGACCGGCCGCTTTCTCGTTCCTGTCAGACACGTGCAGGCGGTGAAAGATTACATCGTCGTTCAACGGTAACGGTATGTACGTTCTCGACTCGTCGGCTTTTATCCACGACTATCACACGACAGAACAGACTGCGACGATTCCACTCGTCCGCGAAGAACTCGAAGACGAGAGCGCCTATCGCTACGACGCGATGGAGGGATCGGGCATGCACATCCACATCCCGAACGACGACGCCACCGAGAAGGTCCGCCGGGCGGCACGGGAGTCCGGCGACCTCGAGGTGCTCTCGGACACCGACGTTCGCCTGATCGCCACGGCGTTCGAACTCGACGGCGTCCTCGTCACGGACGACTACGCGATGCAAAACGTCGCGGAGAAACTCGACGTCGACGTCGAGTTCATCGCCCGCGAGGGGATCACCGAACAGCGCGACTGGCGGTTCCAGTGTCAGGGCTGTGGCCGGGAGTTCGACGAGGAAAAAGATCGGTGTCCAATCTGCGGTTCCGACCTCGCGCGCAAGAATCCGCAGTGACGGTGCAGTGACGTAATCGGCCCGGCCAAGCCGGGTCGTCTTCTCTCGAGCGACCACTGATCAGACGGACGTGACGTAGAGGTTCGCGAACAACAGCGCGTTGTAGACGCCGTGGACGGCCGCCGGCACGAGGAGGTTCTCGGTCCGCTCGTAGATGGTCGCGAGCACGAGCGAGAGCCCGAAGATGACGCCGAGGCTGGCGACGACGGCACCGATGCCGGCGGTGCCGTAGGCGAGGGTGTGGACGGACGCGAAGATGACGCTCCCGACGACGATCGCGCCACCGCGCGAGAAGACGTCGTACAGCGACTTCTGGATCACGTTCCGGTAGAGCAGTTCCTCGAACGGACCGATGATCAGGATCGCCGCCGGCACGAGCACGAGTAGAATTTCGGGATTCTGTGCGGCCTGTTCGGTCGTGCCGTGGTCTGCGTTCTCGACGCCGACGAGTTGCAGGAACAAACTGATCCCGTACAGCGTTCCAAACAGGACGACGATGCCACCGACGACCCAGCCGACGTCCCGTTTTGTCGGCATCCGCAGGTCGATAAACGAGAGGTCTTTCCCCGACAGGCGGAGGTAGCCAACGGCGACGATCGCCGTGCTGATCGCCATGCTGATCTGACTCAACGCAGTGAGCAGTACCTGTGAGAGTTCGTCGACGAACAGGTAGACGGGAGCCGCCACCGCGAACATGACCAGGTACGTCGAGAGCAACCCCACGACGCCGAGAAGTGCCAGACTGGCCGTCGCGGCCGTCCGCCGTTTCAGCCCGCCACTCGAGATGCCGGTGTAGTCGGCGACCGCCATTCCGACGGCACCGCCGGCCGCGAGAAACGCCGCGAGAACCAGCGGGAACGAGCCCGAGACGGCCGGCAGCCCGACGCTCCCGGTCACGCCCTGGTTCAGCGCGTACCCCGAGAGGAGGAGGACGGTGAGGCTGGCGACGGCGGCGATCGGCGCGCCGGTCGACCGCTCGAGGCTGCCGTGTCGACGGCCGAGGAAGACGCCGAGAGCGACGACGGCGAGCGCGAGCGCGGCCAACACGACGGGATCGTCGATGCCCTGTCGAACCGGGACGAGGAGTCCGGCCATCGCGATCCCGGAGAGGGCGGTCCCGACCGCGGAGACGGCGTCGAACTCGAGTTGGCTGCCGTCGTCGACCTGTGCTGTCTCACCCATACGTGACCTTTCGACTGTAGCCCCAAAGCGTCATCGCATGCGGAACGCGTCGTCGTCGTCAGCGCTCGACGCGAAGCATCCGCTTTTCCGAGACGGCGTCGGCCTCCTCGAACTCGCCGCCGCCGAGCAGCCCCCGCGTGGCCTTCTTCGCCCACTCGACGGCGGGCTGGTCGAAGGCGTTCACGCCGTAGAGTTCGCCCGCCAGCACGCAGGCCGCCTCCATGCCGTACAGCAGGCCGCCGAGTTCGTACTCGTCGACGCGCTCGAGTTCGACCCGGACGTTCGGCAGGCCGGTGGCGGCGAGGCTCGCCTCGGTCGCCTCGAACTCCGCCTCGAGCAGTTCGCCGAGCGTCGAGTCGCCGAGGTAGGCGAGTTCGTCGACGTCGGTGTGGGGAATCGCGCGATCCTCGCGCTCGCGGGGCGTGACGAAGGTGACGAGTTTGTCCCGCGGACCGGCCCGGTAGAGCTGGAGCTGGGAGTGCTGGTCGGTCGCGCCGAGCGCCCGGATCGGCGTCTGCCCGAGGTCGTCCTTGCCGAGACTCTCGGCCCACAGCTGGGCGAACCACTCGGCGTAGGTCTCGAGCGACTCCGCGTAGGGCATCATCGCGTTCGCGGACGCGCCGCGCTGGTCGAGCGCGTACGTCGTCGCGCCGTAGGCGTAGGCTGGACACTCGAACAGCGATCCCGCGAGCGTCTCCGATTCTGCGCGTGCACCGTCGAGCAGCGCCTCGAGGTCGGCCCCGCAGACAGCGGCGGCGACCATGCCGACCGCCGAGAGTGCCGAGAACCGGCCGGGGACGCCGTCGGGGACCGCGAGCCGGGGCAGGTCGTGGCGCTCGGAGAGGTCCGCCAGCGGACCGGACTCGCCGGTCGTGACGATCGCCCGCTCGGTCCAGTCGACGCCCGCGTCTTCGAACGCCTCGCGGACGACGAGGAAGTTCGCGAGCGTCTCGGCGGTCGTCCCCGACCGGGAGACGACGTTTACCGCCGTCGACTCGAGCGGGAGCGCCTCGAGACGCGTCGAGACCCACTCGGGGTCGACGTTGTCGAGGAAGACGGTCTCGGTGTCCGACCCCAGGGCGTCGGTGATCGTCGCCGCGCCGAGGGCGCTGCCGCCGATGCCGACGGTGATCAGCGCGTCGGCGTCACCGACGGGGTCGACGGCCGCCCGGATTTCGTCCGGGTCGGTCCGTTCTGGGAGGTTCAACGCGGCGTAGCCGTGTTCGCCGTCGGCACGGCCTGACTCGATACGTTCGTGTGCCGACGCGACCCGTTCGTCAAGTCGCTCGAGCGACTCGCGCGAGACGCCCGGCGTCGCGACCGGCGAGAGTGCGTTTCCGATGTCGACGTCCATGTGCCAGTGGCCGACTGCTGGGAGTAAAGACGTTCCGTCACGCACTCGTCGACGGCGGACGGTATCGCATCGCTTATTCGGGCCGACTGCCAACGTCGGGCAATGAGCGAGGCAGTCGACACCGACGCCTACAGGGGAGTCTTCGGTGCGGTCCCGTACGCGTTTCGGCGAAGCGACTCGCGGCTGTTCAAGCTGTACGCCGTCGTCGGCGCGGTGCTCGCGCTCTTGCTCTCGCTCGTCTTTCTGCTCTCGCTCGTCGTCTTCATCGGACAGACCGTCGACACGTCGGCGACGCTGTCGCTCTCGCGGTCGTTCGTCGTCGTCGTCGGACTGTTGACCGTCATGCCGATTCTCGCCCCGATCCTGTTCGTCGCACGCCGACACCGGCGAGACGTCGGCCACGACACCCGGTACGACCGCCGCCTCGCGCTCGCTGGCTTCGCGTTCATCTGTTCGATCTACGTCGGACTCATCGTTTCGACACCGCCAGCACAGCAAGTCGAGGTCACGGGCCCGCTCACACCAGTCGTCGAGGCCCTGTACGGGCTGCCGTCGCTCGTCGGCCTCGTTCCACCCGTCCTCGCCGCGCTGTCGATCTACGCCGTCCATCGTCTCTCCCGGTGACGCCGACTCGAGACGAAACCCCGAAAGCCGTCGACGGCCTTCGTTCGTGTATGACCGAGAAGACGGGCACGTTCGTCGTCACGCACGCGGAGGACGACTCCGCTGTCGTCCGCGACGTCGACACCGCACAGATCCACACGCTCTCGTCGAACCCCGGTCTCGAGGTCCGCGACGTCCTCGAGGCGACTGTCGCGCCCGACCCGCCGCTCGAGGTCACCTGGCAGGTGATCGAGGTGGCCTCGCGGCGGCAGGTCGAGGTGGTCGACAGCGACCTGGAGCCGACGGTCGCGTCGAAAGACGCCGCAGCCGACGCCGAGGTCGGCGACCTCGTCCGCACCGAGCGGGCCGGCACCGGCGAGATCCACGTCCTGTCGGTGCCATCCGAGGAAGTCGACGACGCCGCAGCGGACGTCCTCGAGGACCTCGAGACGGTCGCGCGGGCGGCCAGGCTCGACGTCGTTCGCGTGGAGGTGCGCCGCTCATGTGGGGATGGCGTGTTGAGCGTCCGCTACCTGCCGGACTGATACTGCCGGACAATACGGTTCAGCCGTCGATCGCACTCGAGACGCTCTCGCCAGCGGCGACAGCCGTCGAGACGCGATCGAGTATGTACCGACTGTTGTCCGGTAGTACGATCTGATCAGGCGCGGCTCGGCCCGCCCTCGCTCTGGACGCGCCAGCTCCCCTGCAGGTCGCAGGCTTCACGGACGTCGTACTCGATCGCCGTCTCCCCGCCGACTCGCGGCCCGCCCTCGACGCGCTCGACGCGCAGCGGCACGTCTAACGTGTTCCCACAGCAGCCGACGCCGACGAATTCCTCCCAGACGTCACCCTCGCGGGCCTCGTCTCGTGTCTTTCGCAAGAACGCCTGAAACGACGGTTTCTCGACCTGGAACCGGCCCCACCTCGAGAGGTCTTCGGGGTAGGAGAGGACGACGCGCGTCGCGACGTCGCCAGCCGTTCGTTCGGGTGCGGATTCCATACGCGGGGGTACGCACTCGAGAACTAAAGGGATAGTGCGGCTCGGTTCGTTCGTTGCGTTCGTCCTGAAACGCCACGAATTGAGAAGGCTTACTTGATCCGCCCGCAAGTGCTCGCGTATATGGGGTACTTCGACGTACCGGAGATCGACTACACCCGGTACACAAATCGCCAGCTCGCGGCGGTCCCGCTCGCGGTTCTCGCCGTCGCGTTGCTCATCCTGGCCGGCTGGTTCGTGGCGTTTGGGACGCCAGTCGACGCCGGGATCGACTTCACTGGCGGTACCGAGTTGACGATCGAGACGTCGACGGATAGAGCGGACATTGCGGCCGCGTTCGACGAGGAGCCAGCGTCCATCCAGGCGGTCCAGGCGGCGGACGACCAGTACATCGTCCAGTTCACCTCGACCGACCAGGAAACGCTGCGCGACCAGGCCGAGTCGAAACTCGAGCCAGCGGCGGGAAGCGACGGGGTCGTCCAGTCGGTCTCCTCAACCTCGGCGAGTTTCGGCTCGCAGGCCCGCCAGACGGCGCTGCTCGGGATCGCGGTCGCGTTCGTCGGGATGAGCCTCATCGCGTTCTTGCTCTTTCGGACGTTCGTCCCGTCGATCGCCATCGTCATCTCGGCGTTCTCGGACCTCGTCATTCCGCTCGCGTTCATGAACGTCGCGGGCATCCCGCTCTCGCTTGGCACTGTCGCCGCGCTGTTGATGCTGATCGGATACTCGGTCGACTCGGACATCCTGTTGAACAACCACGTCCTGCGACGGGGCGGTGACTTCTACGAGAGCACCTACCGTGCGATGCAGACTGGCGTCACGATGACGCTGACGTCGATGGCCGCGATGCTGGTCATGGCAATCTCGGCGTACGCGTTCGGTATCGACCTGCTCGCGTCGATCGGCGTCATCCTCTTCGTCGGTCTCGCTGCCGACCTGATGAACACGTACATGTTGAACCTTAGCCTGCTTCGCTGGTACAAGTTCGAGGGGGTGAACCGATGAACCCGATCGCGTTCGTCAAGAACTACTGGCGCGTGCTCTTGCTCGTCGTCTTCGTCGGCGCTGCGCTCGTCGCGCTGTTCATCCCGGGCGGCATCTTCGCCGACGACAGCATCGCTGCCGCCGCGAACGACACTACAACGAACGAGACCGACGCGGCCGGACTGACCAACCTCCAGTACGGTCTCGGCCTCGACGGCGGGACGCGTCTCAGCGCGCCCGTCGTCGGCATGACCGCGGAGGACCTCGAGATCGACTCCGGCCAGACGGCGACCGTCGAACGGACGCTGTACGACGAACTCGGCGTCGATCCGGAAGACGCCATCGTCCGCTACGACGAGGAGAGTGGAAGCTACACTGCCGAGGTGTTCGTCGACTCCGACAACGTCACGCACGCGGAGTTCGCCGCCGCCCTTCAGGAAGCAGACGTCGACGCGACCGAAGACGACGTCCGAGACGGCGTCACGAAGACGACTCGAGAGGAGATCGTCCGGACGATCGAGACGAAGGTAAACGAGGCCGGTCTCTCCGGCGGTCGGGTGACGACCGAAGAGACGCTCGGTGGCGAATACTTCATCGTCGTCCAGGTACCCGACATGACGTCCCAGGAGCTTCGGACGCTGCTCTCCGAGCGTGGCGTCGTCGAGGTCGTCGCACACTATCCCGAAAACGGGACGCAGGTCAACGAGACCGTTCTCGTTCGCGACGACTTCGATACGATCGGCGCGGCGTCGTACAACCAGCGCGAGGGCTACCACTACGTGCCCGTCACGGTGTCGGACCAGAAAGCACCGGAGTACCAACAGCAGATGAAAGAGTTCGGGTTCACGAGCGCAGAGGGGATGCAAAACTGTGGCATCAAGGATCCCGAAACCGGCGAGATCGACTTCGAGCAGGCACAGCCCAACTACTGTCTCACGACGGTCGTCGACGACGAGGTCGTCGATGCACACAGCATGAGTCGCGACCTCGGCCAGAGCATGGACCGCGGGGAGTGGGAGAACAGCCCGCAGTTCCAGATGATCACGCCCACCCAGCAGGAGGCACAGTCGCTCTCGGTCAACCTGCAGGCCGGCAGCCTCCGCGCGCCGCTCGACTTCGAGAGCTCCCAGACGTACTCGATCCAGCCCGCGCTCGCCGACGACTTCAAGCTCTACTCGCTTTTCATCGGCGTGCTCGCAGTGCTCACCGTCAGCGGCGTCGTCTACCTGCGATACACGGACGTCCGCGTCGCCTCGCCGATGATCGTCACCGCGCTGTCGGAGGTCGTCATCCTGCTCGGCTTCGCCGCCGCCATCCGGATGCCACTCGACCTCTCGCACATCGCCGGGTTCGTCGCCGTCATCGGGACGGGGGTCGACGACCTCATCATCATCGCCGACGAGGTGATGTCCGAAGGCGACGTCAACTCGAGACGGGTCTTCCAGTCGCGGTTCCGGAAGGCGTTCTGGGTCATCGGTGCGGCCGCGGCGACGACCATCATCGCCCTCTCGCCGCTGGCCGTGTTGAGCCTGGGCGACCTTCGCGGATTCGCGATCATCACCATCCTCGGCGTGCTGGTCGGCGTGCTCGTCACCCGCCCCGCCTACGGTGACATCCTGCGGTACCTGCTGACCGGCGAGAAGTAGCTGCCGGCCGATTTCATCTCCTGGTTTTCACCTCGCTCGAGTGGCGAGCCGACGCTCACGTCGGAATGACGGTCGTCGCGCCGATGCTCTCCGCGAAGATCCACACCACGAACAGGCCGTACAGCACCAGCAATAGCAGTGCTTCGGGTCGCGAGAGTAGCATCTCCGTGCGCATGGCGGTGAAGAAGACGACCGTCGAGAGGACCAGAAACCCCATCATCGGGACGACGTGTTCGAACGTGATCGGCAGCGCGCCAGCCGCGATGACGCCGAGTGGAACGGCCACGAGCAGGTCGAAGACGTTGCTTCCGAGGACGTTCGCGAGGCTGACGCCGGGCCGGTCGGCTCTGGCCGCCGCGATGCTGACGAACGCGTCCGGGACGCTCGAGCCGGCGGCGACGACGACCATCCCCCACAGGAACGTCGGCGTGTCGAACGCCTCGCCGAGGCCGATCGCAGAGCGCACGAGCGCTTCGACGCCGACGACGATGACGACGAGACCGACCCCGAACCACAGCCAGGTCCGAACGCCGACGCCGTCGATCGACCGATCCTCGTCTTCCGTGGTGTCCAGGTACTGCGTGAACACGTAGAGGCCGTACAGCGCGAGCGGGAATAGCGCCAGCGGGCGCGTCATCGTTCCCTGGAGGAGACCGTTCTCGGTGGGGTTGTAGATGACCGCGAGCGAGAACGTAAGCAAGAGGACGGCGACCGCGAGCATGTAGAACAGCGCCTCCTTGTACACCAGGCTCCGGCTCGTCTCCATCTGGCCGCCGACCAGTACCACGACACCCGGGATGACGAGGAGGTTGAACACCGCAGAGCCGACGATGGCCCCGATGCCGAGTTCGAACTCGCCGTGGAGCAACGTGGCGAGCAGGACGCTCACCAGTTCGGGCATACTCGAGCCGACGGCGGCGATGATCGCCCCCTGGACGACGCCCGGGACGCCGTAACCCGTCGCGATGCGGTCGGCGGCATCCTCGAGCCAGACGCTGCCCTTCCAGACGACGCCGGTTCCGACGACTGCCAACCCGAGGAGCGCGAGGACCTCGATCATGACGTCCCGTCGTTTCGGACGGGACATAAAAGAGTCGCCGTACGCCGGCGATTCTAGAACTGATCGAGGCCGGTCTGCTCGGCCGTCGCGAGGACGTCGTCGCAGGTCGACCACGACCGGCGGGCGAAGGGTGGTAACTCGCCGTGATCGGCGACGTACTGCTCGAGGAACTCGCGGGTGGTCCGGTCGCCGGGGTAGCCGCTACCGACGTCGCCGTACTCCGCAGCGATGGCGGCGACGTGGGCGTCGCGTTCGACCTTGGCGACGATGCTCGCCGCCCCGACGAGTTTCGAGTCGTCGTCGGCACCGTGGCGCGCCTCGATGTCGACGTCCGTCCGGCAGGCGTCGGCGACCCGTCGGGCGAACCGATCGGCGTCGGTGTCGCAGGCGTCACAGAGTCCACGGATCGTCTCCGCGCAGCCGTCGACGGCGTCGTCGATCGCCCGTGCGTGTGCGTCGACCGTCAGCGCGTTCATGTCCGTCGCCGGGTCGTCGATCCGGGCCGTCGGGACCTCGGCGACGCCGATCCGGATGCGATCGTCCGCACGGATCGTCGCGGCGAGTTCCTCGCGGCGCGTCGGCGACAGTCGCTTCGAGTCGGCGATGCCGTCGGGCAGGTGGCTCCGCTCGGTGACGTAGACTGCAGCCGCGAACATCGATCCGAACACCGGTCCCTTGCCCGCCTCGTCGACGCCGACACGTCCCATGCGCTCGAGTGATCTCGCCGCGAGCAAAACCCTTGCCCTCTCGCGTGGCCGCTCGGTTCGTACGGACTCGTTTCCGGTGCAACCGCGACCGCCCTGCAGTTGCACCGGAAAATCGGCACAGCAGACCGTCTCAGTCTCTGAAATACTCCTCGAGTTCGAACGGTTCGTCTTCGCCCTCGACGCCGATCACGTCGAGGGCCGTCACCTCCGCTTCCACGCCGAGCAGGCCGGCGAGACTCGGCTCCGTGCGGCCGTCGTCGCCGCTAATCAGCTCCTTGATGTAGAGTCCACCTTCGCCGTGGACGCGGACCTCCGCGCGCGTGGGCTCGAGTAACTCTCCGTCGATCTCGTGGACGGTCCGGGTACGGGTGAGGTTCGCTCGCCGGTGGTCGACGCGCTGGGGCGTGTACTGTTCGACGGTCGCGCCGTCTAGCTCGGTGAGTGCGTCCTCGAACGCCGCGTCGTCGACGGGCTCGTCGAACTCGACGTCCGCGCGGTAGCGTTTGCTCGCGTCGTGTTCTTTGACGCGCTCGACCATCTCGTAGGTCGCCAGCCGGAGGCCCTCGACTTCGACTGCACCGTTGGCGGCGTCGTTGATCTCGCGCTCGAGTTCGTCGACGTCGGGACTGCGCTCTTTCGGACGCTTGACCTCGAGGACGAACGGTCGTCCCTCGCCGAGCATGCGGGCGTCGACGTCCTCGCGACCCGCCCCGTGGAAGGTCCCCTCGTCGCCGGCCATCGCCGCGACGACGTGGGGTCGAACGACCTGCTCGACGCTCGTCTCGTACATGTAACCTGTGCCGTCGCAGTAGTCGCAGGGCTCTTCGCCTTCGTCACCCAGCTGAACGCCGCTGCCGCCACACTCCCGGCAGGGCCACTCCGTCTGCGGAACGTCCCGCTCGAGTTTGCGGTAGCGACCGTAGACGAACGCTGGATTGACCCGGACGTCCACCGCGTGGCCCGTGACCGTCCCCTCTTCGATCGCCTCGAGGGGGTCGAACGCCTCGAGGTCGACGACGGCGAGGACGTCCGGGCGTTCGAACTCGACGTCCGCGCCCGTCTTCGCGCCGATGCGACGACCCACCTCGCGGTTGACCTCGCGTTTCATCGACTCGCCGGCGTCCTCCTCGAGGCCGGCGTCCTCGCGCAGCAGGCGCTCGTTTTCCTCGACCAGCGGCGGCACGCGGCTGCCGACCTGATAGGTGTCGAAGTCGACGCCCTCGAGTTCGTCGACGACGGTATCGGCGAGCGCGTCGAACGTGCCACAGTACCCCTCACAGACCCAGCAGTCGGCGGGGTCGTCCGACTCGAACGGTTCGTCGTCTTCTAACGCGACGGTCGTCCGCAGCGCCCGGCCGCGTTCGGCGTTCGTGAGTCCGAAACTCCGTTCGGCGAACGGACGGCCGAGACACGAGTCGCAGACGGGGCCCGTCGCCAGCAGCGCACGGACGTCCTCGGTGAGCGTCATTTCCGTCCACTCGGTGCGCCGACGGTAACACGCTTTCCTTTCGCCGCGCTCGCGCGTCTCCGTCGTGTACTGGGGCTTCAAGTCGGTCGGGTTCTAGCCGCCGATATGGAAGAGATGCGACTCGGTCGCCGCCGATTTCTCGCGGCGGCAGGTGCCGGGTTCGTCGGATCGCTCGCCGGCTGTGCCACCCCCCGGTCCGGCCCGTCGTTCGAGACCGACGAGGCGCCGATCGATCGCGACGATCGAGCCGACGGATCGACGTACACGGAGGTCTACGAGCGGACGATCGACTCCGTCACGCTGGTCCGGGTGTTCGGCGTCGACGATTCGGCGGGCGGCCAGACCCGTGGCCAGGGCTCTGCGTTCGTCTACGACGACTCCCACGTGGTGACCAACGACCACGTCGTCTACGGTAGCGACCAGCTCGAGCTGCAGTATCCGAACGGCGACTGGTCGACCGCGGCGGTCGTCGGCACCGACTACTACAGCGATCTGGCCGTCCTCGAGGTCGATCACGTCCCGGACGTCGCCACGCCGCTCGAGCTCAGCCAGCAGTCTCCCGTCGTCGGCCAGGAGGTGCTCGCGATCGGGAACCCGTACGGACTCGAGGGGTCGATGTCGAAAGGCATCGTAAGCGGCGTCGACCGGGCACTCCAGGTACCACAGCGTGACTTTGCGTTTCCGAACGTCGTCCAGACCGACGCGGCCGTCAATCCGGGCAACAGCGGCGGGCCGCTCGTCGACCTCGACGGGACAGTCGTGGGCGTCATCAACGCCGGCGGCGGCGACAACATCGGCTTTGCGATCTCGGCTGCACTCGCCCGTCGCGTCGTTCCGGCACTCGTCGACGACGGCGTCTACCGCCACTCGTACATGGGGATCGGCCTGCGGACCGTCGACCCGCTCATCGCCAGGGAGAACAACCTCCCGCGTGCGACCGGCGTTATCGTCACCGACGTCCCCGAGGACGGCCCCGCCGACGGTGTCTTGCGCGGAAGCGACGAGGTCGTCCGTCGCAACGGGGCCGTCATCCCCGTCGGTGGCGACGTGATCCTCGCGATAAACGACGAACCGATCCCCGATCGACACGCCCTCTCGACGCACCTCGCGCTCGAGACCAGCCCGAGCGAGACGATCTCGATCGAGATTCGGCGCGACCGCAGGACCGAGACCGTCGACCTGACGCTTGGGGCGCGTCCGCTCGTCGATTGATACTGTCTGCTGTTCCTGTTTCCCGGCGCAACCGCTGGACGGGGCGGTCGCGCCGGAACTGGCGGACGGCAGACACTTCGACATCCCTGGACTGACGCGTTTCTGACCGTTCGAAACGAGACGTTAACGCCAGTTCATCCGATTTCACGTGACTCTACCGCAGCTATAACGAGTTCGAACACGTCAAAACCCGTCACGTTCTTTTTCAGTCGATTAAAACGATCGAATTCGTCGTCGATCTCATCCTACCGTCCGAGACGGCGCGTTTAGCACGTCGATAACAATAGTCCATTCTCCTGTAGCATCGACTCGAGCGATCCAACCGCCCCCCTGATCATGAGCCACGACGTCGACACCAGACCCGACCGAACCGAAACCGACGATCCGGCAGCCGAATTCGATCACGTCACGATCGACTGCGACAGCGCCCCCGACGAGTGTGCGATCTTCCCGCGAGAGGCTACCGAGGAGGAACTACTGACCACCTGGGTCACCGCCCAGGGCGACTCGTTCGTCGACCTCGAGTCGATGCGCTGACTGGCCATGGAATTCGGGAGCTCCGTCACGACCGTCGCGTTCTGGCTCGGTGCTCTCCTGCCGCTTCTCTACCTGCCGGTGTTCGTCGTCGGCATCGACTCGATCACTGCCCTCACGTCGTTTCTCGCCCTCCTGACGATCCACGTGGTGGCGCTGGTCGTCGGCCACGACTACCCGGAGACGCGCTCGCGGTAGGACCGTCGGCGCGGCTCTCGACGCTCGTCCTCGAGTCGCGCGAAAATCGGCCCGTGGTGTCGAATTGCCTCGGCGCTCACCAGAGCTGTGCGATCGGCGTCCCGCACGCCTCACAGAGGACCGCGTCGTTTCCCTTGTACTCGTCGCGGACGAGTTCGCCGTCCACGCAGAACTGACAGTCTCGTCCCTCGAGGGTGACGAGCAACTCTCGCCCCGCTGACTGCGCTCGTGCCATACCGCGATTGCTCGTCGAACACATTCTAAACGGTTGGCCCCGCGTATGCAACCTCCGTCGACGCCGTCGCCACTCGAAGTCGAAGCGCCTATTTCACTGCTCGCGTAACGTCAGCGGGATGTGGCCCTGGGGACACGTCGCCGTCGCGTACCTCCTGTACACCGCCTCGATCAGCCGTCGGTCCGACCGGTCAGTCGCCCCTCTCGCCGTCGTCGCCCTCGCGGTCGGCTCGCAGGCACCCGACCTCGTCGACAAACCGTTCGCGTGGACGTTCGACGTCTTGCCCGGCGGTCGAACGCTCGCCCACTCGATTTTCTTCGCCGCGTTCGTGCTCGCGACAGCGTACGCCGTCGCCCGCCGCATCGACCGGCCCGAGTCGGCGTCCGCGTTCGGACTCGGGTACGTCTCACACCTCGTGGCCGACGTCCCGCCGTCGATCCTCACCGGCGACCTCTCGGGGACCGAGTACTTCCTCTGGCCGCTGCTCGAGGTCCCGCCAGAAGAGCCCGTCGCGGGAATCCTCGACGCGTTTCTCAACTACTACGCGATGGGGCCCTACGAGTGGATTCAGCTGGGTCTGTTCGCCGTCGCCGCCGTCGTCTGGTATCGCGACGGAACGCCGGGTCTCGAGTGGGTCGATAGACTGCTGGGTCGACCCACCGATCGCTGAGCGCACGCGAGTCGCCGACTCGAGCGCGAGCGAAATCGAGACCCCTATTTCTCCGGCTCCCGACGCTTCGCTATGCGCCAGTTCGTTCTCATCGGCCACGACGCCCCCACCGAGCCGGAGTTCTCGCTCGACGACCTCGCCGGCGGTGCCGGCCGTCTCGATGCCCTTTGTCGTTCGATCACCTCGGCGTTCGTCCTCTCACACGGCATCCGCGAGGACGCCCGCGTCTACCTCGTCATCCAGGACGAACTCACGATTACCTTCGACGGCAGCGAACTCCGACGGCTCAACCCCGACGAACGATCGACCGCTGCACTCGTTCGAAAGGCACTCGAGCACCGCGACGAGGCCATCGGCGCGCTCCCGGCCGAACCCAGCCCCGGCATCGAACTCTACCGACGGGGGCTCGAGGCCACCCTCGAGACCGTCGCAGACGAGGGCACGGTGGTGACGCTCCACGAAGACGGCGACCCGATCGTCGACGCCGATGCCGACGTCCCCGACGACCCGATCTTCGTCCTCTCTGACCACCACGACTTTACCGACGAGGAACGCGCGTTACTCGAGTCCCATTCCGACCGTCGGCTCCGACTCGGTCCGAAACGGCTGCACGCCGACGACGCGATCACGGTCGTCCACCACTTCCTCGATACGGACGGCTACGCTCGCTTCTGACCGGCGACTCGAGAGCGCCGTCCCTCGTCCGACGACGAGTTGTGCCCACCTCGGCCGACTCGAGCACTCGAGTATCTGTCCGTTGCAGTCGGTAGTACAGCGACTCGAGTTTGCCAGTTCGTCCGGTCGTACCTGGCGACGGCTGTCGTGGTCGCCACGTGGCGTTCATGTGGCTATCGTTAGCATAGGAACCACTCGCCCGGACAAAGCAAGAATTATACCCGGCCGTGCCTTTTGCTCAGTTGCGGGCCGGTGGGGTAGCTTGGTATCCTTCGGCCTTCGGGTGGCCGTAACCGCAGTTCGAATCTGCGCCGGCCCACTTTTCCCGCACCGCAAAACGAGGAGCGAAGCGACGAGTCTGCGGTGCGGGGAAATGGATCCAAGCAGATTCGAAGTAGACCAGACGCGCGCAGCAAAGCGAGCACGTCTGGGCGTAGTTCGAATCTGCGCCGGTTCATGTTCTCCCGCATTTTCGGGCGGTTAGCACCAGCCCCGTGAGACGACCGTCGTGACGATCGCACCTGGCCGTCGGTCGATCACTCGAGCGATCGCCACTGTCACACTCCAGTCACTGATCGCTTCGATGGCGACGGCCGCGTCGCTGTCGCACCAGGTTGGCGCGCCGGTGAAATACGTCACAACTGACGAGAGTGGCATATTGAACGCGAGCGCTTATGCGACTGGACGAGGAGTTCACAGGGTGACGAATCGATCGCGAGAACTCGATCCACGCGTTTTTCGTCGAGGATCGATCACGAACCCTGACAACTGAACCGATCGGCGATGTCAGGATTACCCAACTGTGAAAAATTAAAAATTACAACCTATAGTCGATTATTTCGTTGAATATTCAATCGAATTGGTTGTAGTCCATCATTAGTTATCGTGAGATGCGCAGTCCGTGGACCTATGGAAGAACGGAGTGCAGTCGTCCCGGCGGTTGCTCCGAGCTCTCTCTCCTGCCTTCGCTCGCTCAGTTCCCGTGGTATCCGCACGATCGCGGTTTCGGAACACGAGACTGCTCCCGAGTTCTACTCGCGCTACTGTGACGAGAACTACGTGATCCCGGACCCCGCGGTAGATTTTCTCGGCTACAAGGACGCCCTGCTCACGCTCGCGAAACGAGCCGACGTTCGCACGATCACCCCGATCAGAGAAGAAGACGTCTGGGCGCTCTCGAAGTATCGGTCGGAGTTCGCACCACACGTCACCCCGCTTTGGCCGTCGGTCGAGACGCTCCGGAGCGTCTACGATCGAGTGCGATTGACGGAGGTCACGGAAGCCGCCGGAGTTAGCGTCCCGGAGACACAACCACTCGACGAGGTCGACGACTGGAATCGAGAACAGATCGTCAAACCGAGATACGCGATCCTCACGGCCGACTACGTTTCGGCTCTCGATTCTGCCGAGATCGTCCACCCCGGTTCGGTGCGGTTTCTCGAACCCGGTCGCAAACCCGATCGAGAATCGCTGTCCGAGGAGATGGGACACGTACCGATCGTACAGGAGTACGTGCCAGGATCGGAGTACGCGCTCTGGGCCCTCTACGACGATGGTGACGTCGTCTCGACGTGTCACAAACGTCAGCTTCGTGGATACTCTTACGCCGGAAACACGAGCGTTGCTCGCCAGACCGCCGACGTTCCCGAACTCGAGGAGGCAGGACGGGCAGTGCTTGATACCCTGGACTGGCACGGCCCAGCGTCAGTCCAGTTCAAGCGTAATGCGGAGACGGGCGAGTTCGTACTACTCGAGGTCAATCCCCGATTCTGGGTGTCGCTCGAGTGTGCCCGCCAGGTCGGTGTCGACTTCGCCTTCCATTACTGGAAACTCGCCTGCGACGAGTCCGTTCGCCCGCAGTTGGATTACGAAACGGGAGTTGCAACCCACCTTCTGCGGGGTGAACTCCTGTACCTCCTCAGCATCGTGCGAGAAGATATTCCGCTGGTCGAGCCGCCACGGCTGTCGGCTGCGGCGAGGGACGTCGCCGCCTCGATCTATCGCCAGCCACACTTCGATTACTTCAGCGTGACCGACCCGGCCCCTTTCGCCCGCGACGTCCTCAACGTCGCGATCGAGATGACGTCGTCGACCCCGGACGTCGTGCATGGCTCTGGCAGGAAAGCGTTGGACGTAATCTCGAACTTCCCTCCGTAATTCCACCGGCGAGAATACCTCTAACCTGTACGCAGATGGCCGTTCCGTGGCAGCGGACTCGAGGAATCGGTTGAATCTTGATGCCATTCAGATATCGTCTGGGACTTTCACTCTCCGCATTCATTGCATCTCGTCGAATCGTCGTGAACTCGGGCTAGTCGAACCTATTTCGTCTGGTCCTAGACGAAGTCTCGTCGGTTTTTCTATCGCAAAACTGTGGACTCTCCCTCCATGACTGTCCCTCCATGACTGATAATATCGGATAACAGTCATTAAATGCCCGATCGCGCCTTGACGGCTGTCGCCGCTGGCGACAGTGTCTCGAGTGCGATCGGCGGCTGAACCGTGTTGTCCGGCAGTATGAAGCGGACGTCCTCGAAGGGCAAGCGCTTACGTGGCTCTCACGGGTGTGGCAGACTCATACGCTGAAACTAAGCAGTAGCCCGGCGACGCCGATTCCGAGCGCGTAGACCGGGATGAGATAGCGCCAGAGCGTGTTCGGGAGTACTCGAACCAGGTAGGGGGCGACGAGCGCCGCGAGGAAGCCGCCAGCGAAGATCGACGGAAAGAGGTGCAGGTCGACCGACACGCCTCGAGTCACGAGGTATCCGAACGCGATCACGCCAGTGATCGAGACGATGCCCTCCGTGAGGGTGGTTATCGCCACCGCGCTCTTCTCGTAGACTCCCGAGAGGATCTGGCCGAGTGTGACGACCGGACCGTATCCGCCGCCGCCGATGCCCTTGTTCACGCCGGCCAGGAGTGCGAACGCGACGAGTCGGCGCGGACGATACTCGAACGTGCGCAGCCGCGCACGAGCGAGCCCGATTACCCCCATCGCCATGACGAGCACCGAGACGTACGTCTCGATGAGCCAGTCGGAGAGGCCGATCGCGAAGTACGCCAGCAGGACAGAGGTGAACGCGGCACCTGCACCGACGCCGACGAGCAAGCCGAGCAGTCTCGTCTCGGCGTTGAGTGGCCGCAGGGAAAAGGTGACGTTGTCGACGTCGTGGTGGACGACGCCGGCGATCAGTCCCGTGAGCGTCTCCGACAGCAGCAAGACGGGGACGATCTCGAGTGGGCTGTACCCGAAGACGAACAGGAGCGGGGCGAGCCCCGTCCCGAATCCCATCCCCGCTGCGGAGTCGGTCGTCTCGAAGGCGAACGCGACGAGGACGACGACCGGGATGAACGGAAGCCCCCCGTACCATCGCCGAACGTAAGCGCCAGCGCGACGAGCGCCACCACGTAGACGACCCCGAGCAGGGCGAGTCGCCGAACCGCAGGTCAGGGCAGTCGTACCCGCTCGAGGGTCGTCTGCTCGCGGTCGAGTGCTTCCGCCTCCAGGCCGATCTGTCGCGGTGGTGCGTCGGGTGGTACGTGTGCGGCTCTGGGGCCCGTGTCTGGCTCGCTCATTCGTCGCGTTCTAGCGAGAGCCGAATCCCTTCGCGTGCGGCGCGCACGCCCGCGAGCGGCGCTGCGAGATGTCAGTCGACGTCGGGTTCTTCGACCACGTCGGAAGCGAACCGGTCGTCGATGCTGCTCTCTTCACGGTGGGAAACGCCGTTCCGGTCGCGACCATTCGGTGTGGTCTTCCACGACTACGGTATTGAGTGTCCGGGGGCGTCAACTAGGGATCTTTGGACACCTAGTACAGCACCGTTATATGGCGAGACCACGCCACTTTCGGTGGTGATTCGTTCGTGTCTTCGTCCCCGCCACGTGATCGACCGCCCTATCGAAAGTCGATCCTGTTCTGTCCCGACTGTGGCCACCAGAGTCCGGTCGACGGTGACTGGCTCGTCAGCCACGACTCGACTGGCCTGACCTACCGGTGCCCGTCGTGTGAGACGGCGATTACGACGCGGCCAGCACCCGATCGGCCGACGAGCGTCGTCGCCGACTGGCCCCGATTGTACGCCGGTTGGGTTCGGCTGTGGGCCGACTGGTATCGGCTGACGACGCCGTCGCTACAGACCGACGATCTCTAGAACGCGAGTCAAACTCGGACGACTCGAGAGCGACAGTCCTGCTCACTTCGACTGCGACGCGACGACGGACGCCCGAGTTAGCCGTGAGAAGGTGAGAGCTGTGGGTTTTCGGTCCCGTTCAGTTCGGTGTCCACGAGTGCGCGGTAGGCCCGACGCAGGCGTTCCGAGAGCGCCTGGTGGGAGACGCCGAGTTCGTCGGCCAGTTCCTCCATCGACGTCTCGCGGGGGATCGTGAAGTACCCGCGTTCGTGTGCCGCAACGAGCGTTTCGTACTGCTTTGGCGTGAGCCCGTGACTCGAGACGGACTCTCCGTCGAGGTCGGTGAGTCGGGTGAGGTCGGTGGTGACGTCGTGCTCGAGGAGCCGATCGTAGACGCGACTGACGTACTCGCGGTCACAAAACCGAACCTGTAGCTCCCACGTGCCGTTGCTGGCCGACGCGGTGACGACCGTCCCCTGCTCCTCGGTGACGAGGTCGAAGACGTCGACGACGTCGGACGTGAACTCGACGTCGTACAGCCACCGGCCGTCGCCCGTCAGGACTCGCTCGTACGTCGAGATCGAGCGTGAGGACTCGAGTGTCGACTCGAGTGTCGACTGCTCCGCGCCGTCGATCCACATTCGGTAGCCGTCTGATGCGATTACCTGCTCCATCTCGCAGGTGGCCGACGGAACGGACTCGAAGACGTCGCCCATCACGGTTCCCGCCGCAGGCATCCGGAGGTTTACAAGGGTGGTCATGAGTGCTCGTACGGCGGTATGACGACGAACGCATTAACCACCGCTCCAAAAATGCTAGCGCAGGCGATCGTGACACTCTCTTCGCTGCGTTTGTCTGGAATTCGTTTCCGTCACGTCGACGTTCCGGCTTCGAGGCGTATGAGTCGCAGCAGTTACCTGCGCTCGTCGTCTGTTCTCGGTATGACCGATGGTCTCGAGACGGACGTCGACGGGGCGACGGACGCCGCTGCACGACGGGACGAGGTAGTCGCTGCGGTCACGGCTCACGCGGGAGAGATCGCGCGCGAACTCGCACTGCTTGGCGGTGGCGATTACGGTCAGGAGACGTTCGTGACCGACGCCGGCGCGTGGACGCTGAAGTACGACGCCGGCGACGTCCAGTACCTCCGCTTCGAACCGACGTCCGGGTCGGAGACGTACGTCGTCTCGACGAAACAGCCGCCGAAGCCGGAGGCGCTGGCAGACGCGATGGCCGACTACGACGCGTTCGTCGAGGCGTACAACCGGCACGTGGCCTCGTTCGACGGCGTTCTCGAGGACGTGTCGACCGAGTTTCCCGCAGTCGCGTCGACCGAGTCGCTGGTCGTCGAGCGCGACCGCATCGTCCGGCGGATTCGCGACGTCGCAGACGCGATTGCCGGCGAACTCCACCGGTACGACGGCGAGTACGGGACGTTCTCGAAGACGATCTCGAAGACGCGCTGGGAACTGAAGTGGGACGGGGCCGTCGCCTCGTACCTGCGTGTCGGCGGCGAAGGTGGTGTCTACCTCCTCTCGCAGTACGAACCGCCGTCGATTCCCGACCTCCGTCAGTACGTGGGCGACGTCCCCGCGTTCGTCGCGGCGTACAACGATCACGTCGACGACCTCGAGGCCGACCTCTCCCGGGTCTCGTTCGATCCCGACTGACCGTCTCGAGTACGGAGACGTTTCTCCCGCTCATGCATGCCCTACAGCGAACGATCACAGGTAAACGACCGGACAATCAGGATTACTGACTACCTCGTTTTTGTCGTCGGAATCCCCCGTCACGGTTGCATTATGCCCGTATCCCGACGATCGGCGCTGAAAGGACTCGGTGCTGCCGGCGCAGCAGCAGCGATGAGCGGTCAGGTATTCGCGAAAGGAGAGTACGAAGACGACGAACGAAACGAGACGGCAAGCGACGACGAGAAGCGGAAAAAAGGCGATACTGCAGGCGCGGCGGTTCGCGTCGCACACTTCTCACCCGACGCACCGAACGTCGACGTCTACGTCGATGGCAACAAGGTAATCTCCGATCTGGCCTACGACGACGTCTCGCCGTACCTCGAGATCGACCCCGGGACGTACACCGTCCAGGTGACGGCAGCGGGCGACCCGGGGACGGTCGCCTTCGAGGGCGACGTGACGTTCGGACCGGCGTTTTACACGGTTGCGGCGATCGGTGAACTCGAGGCTGGGACGTTCGAGCCGCTGGTGCTCGTCGACGCGGGCGCGGCGCTCGTTCGCCTCGTCCACGCCTCGCCCGACGCCCCGGCGGTCGACGTGGTGCCGGCAGACGCCGAGGAGCCGCTGTTCGCGGACGTCGCGTTCGGCGACGGGACGGACTACGTCCCGCTCCCGACCGGTTCGTACACACTCGAGGTGCGGCCGGCCGGCGGCACAGCGGCCGACGCCGTCACGACGCTCGACGTCGACCTGGCCGAAGCGACGGCCTACACCGCCTACGCGGTCGGCTACCTCGAACCACCGGCAGGTCGCGAGAACCGGCCGTTCGCGGTGAACGTCACCGTCGACGGTCCGATGGCCGACGCCACAACGCGCGACGATTCGGCATAATCACTGCGGTCATCGGCGGCTTTCGGCCTCCGGAGGGCAATATATAACAAAATAACCTTCTATATATTCCATACGCCAACTTCATATTCGGTTCGTCGCAACCCCCGGTCGTGGAGCCGATGCGCGACTTACCACTCGGCGACGAGTGTGAAACATTACTCGCTCGCCTCACGACGCCGACCGCATCAGAGACGACTCTCGCCGTGGTTTCCGATCCCCACGTGACGCCACACGCCCGTGGTTCGACGAAAGTCTTCCATCGAACCGTCGAACGGTTTCGAAGCGCGCTCGTCGACGCCGACCGGCTCGGTGCCGACGCGGTCGTCTGTCCCGGCGATCTGACCAAAGACGGCACGCCGGCGGAGTTCGACCGTGCGACCGGCTTGCTCGAGGAGACTGACCTCCCCTTCTTCGCCGTCCCCGGCAATCACGACGTGCCGAAGTCGTTCGACGACCACGACGCCCCGCCCGTGACGTCGTTCGCACGGAACTACGCGCCCGGGGACCTGCCGTATCACGTCCGCGTCGGTGGCGTCGACCTGATCGGCCTCGACAGTGCGACCGGTTCCGGTGACGAACTCGTCGACGGCCACAGCGGCCTCGTGACCGACGACCAACTCGAGTGGCTCGACGAGACGCTCGCCGATGCCGCCGTGCCGGTCGTCTTCTTTCACCACCCGCTCGTCTCCCTCTCCGCGCGCGTCGACGCGTTTGGACACCGGACCCACCATCGGCTACAGAATGCCGACGCGCTGCTCGAGGTGCTCGCCGCCCACGACGTCTCGCTCGCGCTGTCGGGACACGTCCACTGGCCGCTTTGCTGGTCCTCGCGCGGAGTCAGACACGTCGTCGCCCCGTCGACGTGTTCGTTTCCCCAGATGTACCTTCGCGTCGAGATCACGCCGACGGGCACCGACGTCTGGCTCCAGCCACTTGCCGACTGGAACGGCCTCACGGAGGCGTATCGCCACGCGTGTACCGGTGACGACCGCGGTCGAGCGATCAGCGAGTGCACGACGGACGGGTACTTCGACTCGTTACCGCTTCGCGACGAAGTCAGCGAGCGGACGTCGACGTCTCGGACCGCCGTCGGCCGGTAGTGACGCCTCGAAGCTACTACGTTTTCGCCGTCCCTGCTGACGAGTCGCCGCTCTTGCACTCCCGTCCGGATACTGATCCCCCGAAAGTCGTACTGAGACCTCTATATTACAATTAGCAGTGATTTTGTACGGTCTGTACAGAGGCGAACGTACGGCGTCACTGAGTGACGCCGGAGTTCCACATGGACGGGTCCGCCGACGTTTCAGACGATCGCACTGCCCGCGAACGACGTTTCACTACCGAAGACGATTCGTTCCGATATCCCCTCGAAACCGTCGTCGTCCGCTACGAAGACCGTTCCGACCGTTGTACCCTCCTTCCGAAAGACTGCTCCGACGACGAGAAACTGACGACCTGGCTTACCGCGAGCGTGGAGGCGTTCGTCGACCTGGACGACACACGCTGATCCGCCGCCATTTTTGGAGCCGGGATGCCCCCCGTCGACCACCGCTGTCGTCAGCGATGCCGACCGTCTCGTTCGGATTCGACCGGGAGCCCCCTCACTGTTTCTGACTCGGTTCGAGGTCGACGTGTCGCTCGACCCACTGCTGTCGCTGCTCGAGTTCGCGCCGCCCCTTCGGGGTGAGCGCGTAGTAGTTCGTCCGGCGATCGATCTGCCCTTTCTCGACGAGGTCCTGGTCGACGAGAGCGTCGAGGTTCGGATACAGCCGGCCGTGTGTGACCGGTTGATCGATGTAGCTGTTGATGTCGTCGAGAATCTCCTGGCCGGACGGCCGATCCATTCCCGCGATGACGTACAAGAGGTCGCGCTGGAAGCCGGTTAGCTGATCCATGGATCACCCTCTGAAAACCGACCTTCACCGATCTGTGGCTTTGTTATAGAGCTGGTACGATACGACAGGATCGATAACGCTCGACGTATGTCTGATCTGACTGATCAGGTGACCTATCGGGACAACGACCCGTTCATCACACGACGAGAGATTTTTGCACAGAACCCACGTAACCGTCGATATGCCGACTGATCCGCTCGTCTGGGACACGCTCGATCGGCAGGTAGCCTACACCTGTCCCGGCTTCGACGTCGTTAACGAGACCGTTCGACTTCCCGATGGGACCGAAACCGACTTCGACTACCTCACAGAGCCCGCGAGCGTCGTCGTCCTCCCCTTTACTCCCGACGGCGACGTCGTTCTCATCGAGGAGTGGCGACAGGCCGTCTCCCGTGTCAACCGTAGCCTCCCTGTCGGCGGCGTCGAACCCGACGACGACGACCTCGAGGCCGCCGCACGCCGCGAACTCGCCGAAGAGACGGGCCACGAGGCCGAGACGCTCGAGCCACTGGTGACGGTAGAACCCGCAAACGGCATCGCCGACACGCTGTTGCACTTCTTCGTCGCGTACGACTGTCGCCCGACGGCCGAACAGCGACTCGATCACAACGAGAGCATCCGCGTCACGGGAACGACGCTCGAGGATCTCCTCACGGCAATCGGCGACGGCGAGGTTCGCGACGGTCGAACCGTCCTCGGCGTCTCGTACTATCGGCTGTTCGGTGACGATTCCGATCGATAAAACTGCTCGGTGAGACCGGTCGGACGACTCGAGTTACGCGCGAAGCGACGACTGGTTGTCGGTTTCGTTGTCTTCGGACTCGTCGATGGTCTCGTTGTCAGCCGTCTCGTTGTCAGCGGGTTCCGTTTCGTTGTCGGCCGCTTCAGTTTCGTTGTCCGCCTGATCACCGAGTTGTTCCTCGAGTCCCTGAATGTTGCCGACCGTCACGGTTTCGGCGGTCGAATCCTCGATCGTCATCGCCTCGGCGGACGCGAAGGAGACGGTTTCTTCGCTGTCACCAGCCGTGTCTGTTTCGTCGTCCATCGTCTCGTCGTCGGTTTCGTTGTCCATCGTCTCGTCGTCGGTTTCGTTGTCCATCGTCTCGTCGTCGGTTTCGTTGTCCATCGTCTCGTTGTCCATCGTCTCGTCGTCGGTTTCGTTGTCAGCCATCTCGTCGTCTGCGCCTGCTTCAGTCTCGTTGTCCATCGTCTCGTTGTCCATCGTCTCGTCGTCGGTTTCGTTGTCAGCCATCTCGTCGTCTGCGCCTGCTTCAGTCTCGTTATCCGTAGTGTCGTTGTCGGCCGCTTCGGTGTCGTCGGTGGCTTCGTCGCTTTCCTGTAACGTCTCGATCGTCAGCGACTCGAACGTGAGTTCGGTCACGTCGAACTGCTCGATCGTCAGTTCGTCGATCTCCTGGGTCGTCACGTTGTCCTCAGCCGTTGCGTTGTCCTCGGCCGTTGCGTTGTCCTCAGGCGTCGCGTTGTCCTCAGCCGTTGCGTTGTCGTCTTCGGTCTCGTTGTCGTCCTGGGCCGTCTCGTTACCGTCGCCGCCGAAAACGCCTTCGAAGAAGTCACTGACGCCCTGAAGGATGCCGCCTTCATCTTCTTCGACGGTCAGATCCTCAATCGTCATCCGTTCGACGTTCATCGACTCGATCGTCAGATTCTCGATCTGAAGTTCGTCGGCGTCTTCGTCGATTAGATCTTGTTCCGCCCCGTCCTCGGTGTCGTCGCTGGTGGTGTCTTCGGTGACGTTGTCTTCGGTGACGTTGTCTTCGGTGACGTTGTCGTCGGTGACGTTGTCGTCGGTGACGTTGTCGTCGGTGACGTTGTCGTCGGTGACGTTGTCGTCGGTGACGTTGTCGTCGGTGACGTTGTCGTCGGTGACGTTGTCGTCGGTGACGTTGTCGTCGGTGACGTTGTCGTCGGTGACGTTGTCACCATCCTCGCCCATCTCGTCGCTCGCCCCGTCGTCCAGCTCGTCATCTTCCTCGTCGCCCATCTCGTCACCGTCACCGACAGCACCGTCTTCGGTCTCGAGTTGATCGATCGAGACGTTCTCGAGTTCGAGCGACTCGATCGCAATGTCAGAGATCGTTACTTCGTCCGCGCCGTCGGCGGTGTCGGTCGCGTTGTCTTCCGTCTCGTTGTCTTGTGTCTCGTTTAGCTGCTCCTGAAGCTCCTGTTCGTCCTGGACGTCGAGCGTCTGGACGGTCAGCTCGTCGATCGTCGCGTTCTCGACGGTGACGTTCTCGAGTTCGAGCGTCCCAACCTGGACGTTCTCGAGTGTTACGCTCATGTCTCCGGTGTCATCGTCGTCGGCCGTCGTCGCACCTGTGAGCGTCGCGCTGCCTGACAGGACGACGAGTGTGGCGACGAGAACGACACCGATTTTCTGCAGTCGTGAATCCATGCGCCGGTAGATACGGCTATTCCCGGGCTAAAACGACCCGACTGTTACGCGATTGTTTCTCGAAAAGTCACTGTTCTGGGCGTTGAAATGACCGATAATGACGCTTTCACGGTTATCGTTTCGTGAGACTCTCGTTTCCCGACTCGACGCCGGATTTTCGCTGCCGAATGCAGCCGTCGCTTGCAATCGCCAGCGCGTTATCCGTGATCGTCTCGAACGGAACGTTTACCGCCACGCTCGCGAACACGCAGACGATGCGCGACTGCTTCGAACTTCGGGACACCGACGCCGGCGGCCGAATTGGCGAGTTACGCGTGCCGCGTGCCGACGTGACCGTCGAGACGCCCGCCCTCCTGCCGGTTATTAATCCGAATTTGCAGACAATCTCGCCACGCCGGCTCGCCGACGAGTTCGGCGCCGAGATGCTCATTACGAACTCCTACATCATTCACAACACGGACAGTCTCCGCGAGCGAGCACTCGAGGAGGGGCTCCACGACATGCTGGATTTCCCCGGTGCGATCATGACCGACTCTGGGTCGTTTCAGCTCTCGGAGTACGGCGAGATCACCGTCACGACCGAAGAGATTCTCGAGTTCCAGTACGAGATCGGCTCCGACGTCGGGACGCCGGTCGACATCCCAACGCCGCCGGACGTCTCCCGCGAGCGCGCCGCGTCGGAACTCGAGACCACGAAAGAGCGACTCGAGGTCGCCGAAGGCGTCGACGTCGGCGACATGCTCGTCAACGCGCCCGTGCAGGGATCGACCTATCCCGACCTCCGGGAGGACGCCGCCCGCCACGCCGACGCGACCGTCCTCGACGTCTTCCCGGTCGGTGCAGTCGTCCCGCTGATGAACGACTACCGCTACGCCGACATGGTCGACGTGGTTGCCGCCGCCAAGCGCGGGCTGGGTGCCGACGCGCCGGTCCACCTCTTCGGTGCCGGCCACCCGATGATGTTTGCGCTCGCCGTCGCCATGGGCTGTGATCTGTTCGACTCCGCTGCCTACGCGCTCTACGCCCGCGACGATCGCTACCTCACCGTCCGCGGCACTCGCCACCTCGACGACCTCGACTATCTCCCGTGTTCGTGTCCCGTCTGTACCGCCCACGATCCCGACGACCTCCGATCGATCCCGGACGAGGACCGCGAGGAGGCACTCGCCGCCCACAACCTCCACGTCACCTTCGAGGAGATCCGCCGGATCAAACAGGCGATTCGCGCGGGGAACTTGCTCGAGCTCGTCGAACAGCGCGCCCGCGCCCATCCGGCGATGCTCGACGGCTATCGCGCCTTACTCGACCACGCCGAGCAACTCGAGCGAACCGACCCCGTCTCGAAGGGCTCGTTTTTCTACACGTCCCACGAGAGCGCCCGCCGACCCGAAGTGATCCGCCACCACGAGCGACTCGCGCGTCTTGAGGTGCCCGACGCGGTCTTTCTCACCGAGGGCGACCCCTCGAGCGCCGGCGAGTACGACGACTCGTGGCGCGTCGAACCCCCCTTCGGTCCGTTCCCGCGGGCGCTCTCGAAAAGCTATCCGCTCACGGCCGAGGTGCCCGACCGGACCGACCGGGCCGCACTCGAGGCCGCCGCCCGTGGCGTCGCCCGCCTCGTCGAGGCAAACCCCGACAGCGAGTTCACGCTCGGCCACCGGGGGTGGCCCGAGGGGGTGCTCGAGGCGCTTCCCGACGGCGTCGAGACGATCGACCTGACGCGCGATCGATGATCGGGGCCGCATCGCTGGCGTTCGGTGCGGTCGTCGCCGTCGTCTTCGGGACGTGGCTCTTTCGACGAGTTCGAGGCGGCCGACCTGCGGACGAACGGGAATCGTTCGAGCGCCACCGCGAGGCCCAGGCGCGCGAGCCGCCGGTCGAACTCGGCGACGTCCACGAGGCGGGCGTCGTCGACTTCTCTCGGCACCACACGGGTGAACGCCACGCCGTCTGCAAGGTCGAGGGCTTCGTCGTCTTCGTCGAGGACGTCCCCGCCGACCTCGAGGTCGCGGACGTGGTCCGGTTCAAACTGCTCTCGTTCAACCGGGGCCACACCTCTGCGACGGCCACGTATCTCGAGATCGTTAGCTGATACTACTGGACGAACCGATTCACACGTCGATCGCACTCGAACGGCCGTCGCCAGCGGCGACGGGCCGTGAGACGCGACCGAGTGTTCACTGACTGTCGTCCGGCAGTATGACCTCGTCGGCCGGCTTTCGACAGCCTCTTTCGCGCTCCCCGATCACATCTGGTATGACCGACTACTTCGAGGTCCACGAGCGCGACGGGGCCGCGCACCTGGGCGAACTTCGCCTCTCGTCGCCCCGGACGACGCCGGCGCTCGTCGACGACGTCGTCGAAGACGCCGGCTCTCTCTGGTCGGCCGACCGCGAACTGCCCGAGGGTGACGACGCACACCTGACGGTGCTCCCGCACCGGGCGTTCCCCGGCGGCACCGCCCCCGAGGTCCAGGACTCGTTCGCCGTCGACAACCCCGACGTCGACTACCCGAGCGCCGCCGTCGTCTCGAGTGAGCACGTCTCCGATCAGGGCACCGATGCCTACGTCCTCTCGGACGTCCAGTCCGTCGTCGGCCACGGCGCGGCACTCGTCGAGGCCGTGGTGAACGTCCGCGAGGCCGTCCCCGAGGACACCGCACTGTACTTCTCGGGGGTCGCCACGCCCCGGAACGTCGCGACGCTCGCCTACGCCGGCGTCGACCTGTTCGACGCCTCGCGAGCTACGGTCAAGGGAACGCAGGGGAAGTACCTCACGAGCGAGGGCGAGTACTTCCTCGAGGACCTCGAGGAGCTTCCCTGCTCGTGTCCCGCCTGCCGAACCCCGCGCGAGGAGTTCACCCGCGAGGACTGCGCCGAGCACAACCGAAACGCACTCGAGGCGGAACTCGCCGTCGTCCGCCGGCGGATCCGTGACGGTCGCCTGCGGGATTACCTCGAGGGACAGGCCCGCCACGACCAGTGGCTCACCGCTGCGATGCGCGAACTCGACTCCCAGTGGGAGTACCTCGAGGAGCGCACGCCGATCCTCCGTGACGCCGAGATTTCCGCGGCGACCGAGGACACGCTCCGCCGGGTCGAGATCCAGCGCTACGCCGACCGCGTGACGACGCGCTACCGGAATCGCTTCTCCGCACCGCTCGTCCTCGTCCCCTGTTCGGCTCGCAAGCCCTACAGCGAATCCCAGAGTCACCGACAGTTCCACGACGCCATCCAGTGGCGCGCCCATCTCGTCTCGATGACGAGTCCGATCGGCGTCGTCCCACAGGAACTCGAGACGACCTACCCCGCCCAGCACTACGACACCGTCGTCACGGGGCGGTGGTCCGAAGACGAGAAGCAGTTCGTCAGCGAGGTGCTCCGACGCTACCTCGAGCGCAACGACTACCCCGAGATCGTCGCTCACGTTCCCGACGAGGGCTACCGCGACATCGTCTCCCGCGTCGAGGACGAACTCGACCTCGAGGTCACCTACACCGTCGCAGACCACCCGACGGACGACGAGTCACTCGCGAACCTCAGGGACGCGCTCGCCGGACGGCCCGCGTACCGGAAACGCGAACGCGAACACAACACCGTCCGTGCCATCGCCGACTACCTGCTCGGCGACGGAGCCGGCGACGACCTCTTCGAGGACATCACGACGACGAGTCGCTACCCGCGAATCCAGGTTCGCGACGCCGAGGAGACGCAGCTGGCGACGATGGTCCCCCAGTACGGGACGCTCTCGTTCACGCTCGAGGGAGCGCGGCGGTGGGTCGACAGCGACGCGCCGACGAAACGCGTCGAGATCGACGGCTTCGTGCCACACGGCAGCGTCCTCGCGCCGGGCGTCGTCGACGCCGACGAGGACATCCGCGTCGGCGACGAGGTCGTCGTCGAGGGGCCGAAGGCCTTCGGCGTCGGCCGCGCGGAGATGTTCGGTCGCGAAATGGTCGAAAGTACGCGCGGAATCGCCTGCGAGATCCGCCACGTCGAGGAGAAATAGCAACGTCGCCCCCGCGGACGCGGCGTCTGTCACTCGCCGGGGCACTCCTTGAGCAGGTGCTCGTGGTAGATGGCCGCGGGGACTCGGTGCCCGCACTGCTCGCAGTCGACGTACTCTTCGTCGCTGTCGTCGGTCACGGTCGTAATCGTCTGTGAACCCGGATAATTGCCGCGCCTCGTGCCGTGACTTCCCCGTCGACGGACCTGTCTGTTCTCTGGATTAAATGTAAGCCCATAAATATGTTTTATATACTCACACGTCGTATTCATAACTGGTGAGTAAAATGAACTCAATGACAACTGACGAGGAGTACGCGGCGTACTCGCTACAGAAGGGATGGCGCACGCTCGCGATCGCTGGCGGAGTCATCGCACTGATCGGCGTTCTCGCGATCGCGTTCCCGTTCGTGACGGGCATCTCGATGACGTACCTCCTCGGTGCGCTACTGCTAGTCGGCGGGATCGTCCACGGCGTCCACGCCTTCTCCGCCCGCGGGTGGAAAGGCTCGCTCTGGCAGGTTACGCTCGGCGTCGTCTCGGTACTCGCCGGGCTCCTCCTGCTCGCGAACCCGGTTCTCGGGCTGGCCAGTCTGACGCTGCTGGTCATCGCCTACCTGCTCGTCGACGGCATCGCCGAACTCGGACTGAGCCTGCGGATGGGTGCGCAGAAGGGACGCGGCTGGATCGCCGCGAGCGGTGCGATCTCGCTCGTCCTGGCCGGCCTCCTCTGGCTCGGCTTCCCCGCGGACGCGATGTGGGCCGTCGGCCTGCTGGTCGGCGTGAGCCTGCTCGCGACCGGCATCTCGATGGTCTTCGTCGCCGCCGCCGGTCGCGGCGTCGAAGAGGAAGACGTGGCGTCGGCGACCGAACCCCGCGGCGCATAATCACGCTTTTTTCGCTACCTCCTCGAGCGCTCGTCTGTCGACGACCGTCGGCCGCTCGAGCCCACGACGGCCGATCACCGTTACACGTCGTCTTCACCGTTTTTCGGGTATCGATTCGTTCGGGCGGAGGTATCGACCATCGCAAATTTGATATCGCGACATAGAATTTATCGGCTGTGTCAGGCGACCCGTCGGCGACGGAAGCGAATCGATCCTCGTCGCTCTATCTCGGCGGAAAGCGCAGCGAACGAGCGTCGTGCTATCCTTCTCGACGATCTTTCTCGAGTCGCAAACGCGCGCGACGCCCCTCTGGCGCCCGTCGGTTCTTTCGGGTCGCTATCGACGAACGGCTGACCGACTCGAGTTGCGTCGTTGATGACACAGCCCGTCCACACTCCCCGCCGTGTCTCCGCATGCAGGCGGCGAGTCACGACGGGGACTAGGGACGATCGGACCGGCGTCATCGTCTCGAGCCCGGGGAAACCGACGTTCGCCCGTTCGAAGCGCGAGTTGCGGTCGGATCGGTACTGAACCGGGCCCGATCGCACACCTGTACTGACAGCTCGTCGAGTCCAGCCGACAGCGTTCGCGAACCTACTGGTCGCGACACCGTCCCGTACCGGAGGGGTCCCGACGGTGGCCGATCGTGACGGGTACCGACGCTCGAGGCGTTCCGTAATCTCCCGTGTCGGCAGGGACGTCCGGGACGATACTGTCGCTGTGGCTCGAGCGATGGGACCAGTCTCGAGTCGCCAGCTGTCGCCGCACCTGGTCGTGTTCAGATACGCGCGCGAGCGAGTACTGGTAGCGCGATAGCCAGGAATGCCCTCGTCGTTCGTACTGACGGCGGTGTGTCGGTGTCGATCACCCGCGTCGTGCGGATGCGTCGGAACGCGGCGACAGCCGGCAGTACCGCCCCGGGACGTTCCGCCGGTCATCGCGTCGCTGAGCGTCCCCGCTGTCGTGTCACTGTCGACGGACCGGTGTCTTCGCGTGCACGTGGACGCGACGAAACGAGAACGCGGGATTCGGATCTCGCGTCGGCCGACCGAAGGCGACCCGTCGCCTGAACGGAGACGGACCAACTCGGTGTGTCGGGTGGGTCGCTCTTCCGGTCATCCACGATCACGACCGATGCTGTCCTCGAGTAGTCCTTCTGCCGGGGCATTAATATGATAAACTGTATGTCGGGATACGAAATCGGCCGCAGCCGATAGGCGCTTCTGTCGTCTCGAGAGATGCGCCGACGAGCGACAGTCCGGATCCGTTCGGTGCCGAGTCCGTCACTTCCCCACCACAGACGACGCCGGCGTCGGTGCAGCATAATAGACGATTTCCCGTGCTCGAAACGATCCCGGGCCGTCCTGGCAGTCACGCGCTTCCTCGAGTCGGCTCGATCGCCGGCCAGCGGTACGCGCAGCATAATAATAGCGCTCGTCGTCGGGGGTGGGGTATGAGCGTTCATCCGACGCTGTCGTTCGAGGACGAGGCGCAGCGGACGATCTACGAGTACGTCGAGTGCCACGGCGCAGTTTCACCCGACGAACTCGCACGGTCGATTCGGATCGACAAGGGGCCGGCCCAGTCGAAGCCTGCTCGATCGGGGACGTACTCCGAGGCGGTTCCGCTCTCTCCGGACGAGCTTCGGGCGTCCGTCGGGGAGCTGAAAGACGCCGGCTACCTCGTCGAAACCGACGGCAAACTCCGGATCGCCCTCTCGGCGGCACCGGCCGAGCACGAACTCGCGGACGGGACGGTGACGATCCGTCCCGCTCGCGAAGAAGACCGGGAGGGATTGATCGAGGTCATGCAGTCGGTCGGAAGCGAGGGTACCTACGTCGTCGCCGAGAACGTCGTCGAGCAGCTCGAGCGCGAGCCGGCGCTCGTCCGCGCCAACGACGAACGCTCGAGGGTGTTTTTCGTCGCAGTGTTCGAGCCCGAATCGGACGAGGAAGGCGAGGAAGAGTCGACTGCGGCGGACGAGGAACTCGTCGGCTGGCTTCACGTCGACGCGCCCGAACTCCCCTCGCTGTGTCACACGGCCGAACTCACCGTCGGCGTCGCCACGGACCACCGCCGGGAGGGGATCGGATCGGCGCTGCTCGAGTACGGCCTCGAGTGGGCCGGCGACGGCTACCGGAAGGTCTACCAGAGCGTTCCCGCAACGAACGAGCAGGCGATCGAGTTCCTCGAGGCCAACGGCTGGAAACGGGAGGGCGAACGCGAGGAGCACTACCGGATCGACGAGGAGTTCGTCGACGAGGTGCTGTTCGCGATCTGGCCCTGATACCGTCGGTCGTCCGTCGGTGCCGGCGCAGCCGCGGCCGTCGTGGGGTATACCGTGATGCGGGGACGCCGACAGTACGAGCGGGTGGTTTCTTGACGCCGCCGCCCCTACTGCGGCGTATGGACGACATCTCGCTCGGCGTTCCGAAACCGCTTCTCGAACGACTCCCCGACGACGGCACCGACGCAGCGGCGGACATGCAACAGGCGGTCGCAGGCTGGGAACAGCGGCTCAACCGCGCGATCGAGGGGGCCGACGACGATCGCGAGGCCGCGGGGTACGTCCTCGACGCGATCGATCGGTTCGAGGATCGATTCGAGACCTACGACGACCTGGTGCCGGAACTGCGAGCCTGGGGTCAGTCGCCGATCTATGCGATCGCCTGGCGCAACCTCTACGCCGACGTGATCGCCCAACTGCACGAACACGACGATCTCGCGGAACACCTCGATCGCGAGCGGAACGCCCGACTGGTCGAGGACGGCATCCGACTCCAGGATCTGTAGCTATACCTGATTTTCACGTCCTCGTGGCGTCGAACACACTCGCAACGACTTTGACGTCGCGCTCGCTACGGGCTTACGTGGCGACGAACGACAGCGACGCTCTCCACGCGAACGTCGACTGGATGACCCGCATGCGACGTCGCGTCCTCCCGACCGTCCACCGGATCAAGGAACCGTTCGGTGGCTTCGCACAGTGTACGATGGACCCCTCGGAGTACGTCGGAACCGTCGGACGCGAACTCTCCGAGTTCCGCGCCGATCTCCAGGCGATGGAGTTTGCTCCGGAGCCGATCGCGTCGCTGAAGGTCCACGGCGACGGCCGACTGTCGGCGGGTAGCTGGGTGCGTCGGCCGTCTCCACTCGCAAAGTGGCAACTGCACGTCACGATCTTCCAGGACGGCCACGACGCGATCGACGTGTTCGCCCACCGCGAATACTCGTGGCTTCGACATCCGTACAAACACTACACCTCCGAGGGCTGGGATACGACGAGCGGCGTCGAGCGAATGCGCTCGCTGCTTTCCGACCACGGTGTGGCCTTCCGGATCGACTGACTGCGGGCCTGAATCACGAACTGTCGATCTGCGGAACGTATTCCTTCCGCGACATCGAACATCGCCTCGATGGCGCAAGTCGACACCGTCGCCGCGTTCACCGACCTCTACTTGCCGACGGTAAACGGCGTCACCTATACGGTTCGGCTCTGGCGCGAGCGCTGGACTCGCGACCGCGGCGAGATGTCGACCGTCTACCCAGAGATGGCGGGCTACGAGCCGGGCGAGGGCGAGTACCCCGTCTGGAGCCTCCCTGCGCCGCTGTACCCGCGATACCGTCTCGGACTGCCTGCGATCCCGGACGACCTCGAGACGCCCGACCTCGTCCACGTCCACACGCCATTTACGGTCGGCTACGCCGGCGTCCGGTTCGCTCGCAAACGTGACGTGCCCGTCGTCGCGTCGTACCACACGCTGCTTGGCGATCGCGCGGACCAGCACGTCCCCGAGAACGTCGTCGAGGCGCTCGAACTCACCTGTCACGTCTACGAGCGCTCGTTCTTCGAGCGCGTCGACCACGTCATCGCGCCGACGTCGTTCGCCCGCAGACACCTCCTCGAGCACGTCGGCGCAGACGTCGACGTCACCGTCGTCTCGAACGGGATCGACACCGACTTCTTCCGGCCCGTCGACCCGATCGACTTTCGTCGTCGTCACGACTTCCCGGAGGACCGTCCCGTCGTCGGCTACACCGGTCGCCACGGCCTCGAGAAGAACCTCGAGGAGGCGGTCGCGGCCGTCGACGGCACCGATGTAACGCTCGTCTTCGGCGGCGACGGCCCCGCCCGCGACGACCTCGAAGAACTGGCTCGCGACGCCGACGCGGACGTGCGATTTCTCGGCTTTCTCGACCGGGAGGAACTCCCCGCGTTCTACGCCGCGCTCGACGCCTTCGTCTTCCCGAGCCCTGTCGAGACCCAGGGACTGGTCGCACTCGAGGCGACCGCCTGTGGCACTCCCGTCGTCGCCGTCGACGAAGGAGCGCTTTCCGAGTCCGTCATCGAGGGCGAGACCGGCTACCGCTACCAGCGCGGCGACCTCGAGGAGTTCCGGTACGCGATCTGGCGAACCCTCGAGGAGAACGACCGGCTCTCTGACCTCTGTCTGCGCAGACGCCGGATGCTCTCGGTCGACCACTCTCTCGAGCAGGTAGCGGGAATCTACGACCGGCTGGCGTCGGCCGACGTCGTCCAGTGATCGTCCCGTATACTCCGTCTTCGGACCCAGTTCGACCCCGCCGTTCGCCAGTCTCATAATGATTGCTGTGACTGGTTGCCGACGCAACCGCAAGACGGATCGCGGTTGCGTCGGGAACGACTCACAGCTATCGTTATCAGACGGAGAGGAGCGTGACCCGGATGCACAACGCAACCCAAGGGTTCAAACCTCCACGATGGGTACCAATCCGCATGGAATACGCGGTCTCCCGCAGCGGAACGACGCTTGTAACCCTCCACGAGGGAACCGACACGACGGCCCGCGACGAGGCGATCGACCAACTCGCCGCGAGCCTCGAGTCGGTCGGTGCGTCTGGCCCGATCACCGACTGGGCGATCAGCGACGCCGACGTGTACGAACACCCGACGGCACCGTTCGAACCGTACACGATCACGGTCACGTTTACCGTCTCCGTAGCCGTCGAGGCCGACGACGCGGCGACCGCCGAGAGTCTCGGTGCGAGCGCGATCGACCGGGCGCTGGAATCGGCGGGCGTCGACTCGGTCTCGTACACCACTCCGCCGGCTGCGTCGCTCTCCTGACGTCCGCCGACGGCCAGACTCATACTTATGGTCTCACACCGCCACAGTTCGGGTATGGAGATCGACCTGCGCTTTTTCGCGACCTTTCGCGAGGCCGTCGGCCAGCGAGACGTCACCCACGAGTACGACGACGACGCGACCGTCGGTGACGTCCTCGAGGCGCTCGAGGCGAAGTACGGGGATCTCGACGGACAGCTAATCGAAGACGGTTCGGTCCGCCCACAGCTAAACGTCCTGAAGAACGGCCGGAACGTCGTCCACATGGACGACCTCGAGACCGGACTCGAGGACGGCGACCGGATCTCGGTGTTTCCGCCGGTAGCTGGCGGTGCGTGATCGGCGGCGTCGTCAGTTCGTCGTTCGCGTGAGACGCCAACGGCCGGGCTGCGAGAACGCTTATCCTTCCTGACCACGACCGAAACGGTATGCCGACGGAGATACTCGAGAACGTCTACGATATCACCTGTCAAACAGAAGAGAGCGGCAAGCGGTTCCGGGTGTTCTTCTTTGCTGACGGAACGCCAACGCTCGTCGACGCTGGCCTCGCGGGCACCACCGACCGAGTGATCGAGGGCATCTCGTCGATCGGCGTCGAACCCGAACGGCTCGTCGTCACGCACGGTGACGGCGATCACATCGGCGGCTTCGACGCCCTCGTCGACCACTACGGACTCGAGACGTGGGTCCCCGAACAGACGACGGCCGAGACGGCAACTGACCCGGACCACCGCTACGGCGACGGGGACCGGATCGGGCGATTCACCGCGGTACACGTCCCGGGCCACGAACCCGACAATCACGCGCTCGTCGACGAAGCCGCTGGCGTCGCCGTCATGGGCGACGCCGTCTCCGGGGCCGACCAGCGCGGGCTCCCCGCCGGTTACTTTCACCTCCCGCCTGCGGTCTACTCGCAGAACCTGAACCGCGCCGAGGAAAGCCTCGAGCGCCTCCTCGAGTACGAGTTCGATGCCGGCCTCGTCTATCACGGCTCGTCGGTCACGGAGGACGCACGCGAGAAACTCGAGCGATACGTCAACCCTCCCGGGGCTTGACCCCGATGCTTGTCAGTGGACTCCCGTTCTAACCCAACTGGGCAGGCGTGTAGTCGCCGTTCACGTTAAACGCCCCTGACTTGAGGGCCAGTTGACTGGTGGCCCATCCACCGCGAGATTTCTGCCCGCGATGGGCATACCCGCCCCGCAGTGTCGGTTGGCAATGTTCTTTGCGGCGTTGTAATCGCTATGCAACTCTTTACCGCCCTTTAGGAACTCAAACTTATCGCCATCCCGATTGTCCCGATGAGTGAATCCACACCCCGAGTGACTGCACCACTGACTCGTGTATTGTGGTGCAACGTCGTCCACCTCGATACCGTATCGTCCACCTCGATACCGTATTCTTCGGCCTTGTATTCGACGTGCCGTTGGAGTTCGCGGAACGCCCACTGCTGGAACTTTGAAGCGTTCGAGTTTCGGGTTCTCGAACGCAATCGCCGTGCAATCGTTCCCCACGGCCTCACGGATGATGGCCTTCGAGACACGGTGGAGATAGTCTGCGGGCAAAGCACAAAAGGGGACGCCTGCGCGCGAATCGTGAGGACGGTGGGTCGGCAGCGACGACGGTGAACGGTGCCGTGACTGCTCACTCCTCGCTCGAGTCGTCGGCCTCCCGGCCGGTCAGGCTCGGCAGATTCGGGTCGCGGTTGGGGTTGCGGCCGTACGCCGGCAGTGCATCGTCGTCCAGTTGCTCTTGTAGCACCCGGCGGAGCCGGTTGAGGTTCGTGATGTCGAGGCCGTGCTGAGCGGCGAGGTGCTTGAACGTGCTCTCGTCGGTAACGTCGTGTGCCTTGTACTCTGCGAACAGTTCGTCCATCCGGTCGGGCGACAGCGCGCTTACGTCGACGTCGTCCAGCCCGAAGTACGCGCGCCGGTCGACGTCGACGACGTGGCGGATCACCACCAGCGCGACCTTGGGGATCGCCCGCTGGCTGCCGAAGGCAGTGAGGTCGATCTCGTCCATGATCCCCAGCGCGAGGTCTCGCTGCCACGGCGTCAGGTCCAGGGCGTTACACAGCGCCTGGGTCGTTCGCAGCCGATCGAGGTGGTGGGCTCGCGCGCTGTGGCCGGCGGTCGCCGTGTGCTGTTCGTCGTGGAGGCGACGGACGCTCTCCGAGAGGTCCGCCTCGGGCGACTCCGCGCGGCCGATGACCGTCGCGCTGGGCGTGACGACGCCCCACCGGCGAACCGTCGCGTCGCGCTGGGCCGCCGCTCGCGAGATCGAACCTGCACCGGGGCGGGTCTCGAGTCGTCGTTCACCGTCGTCGGTCGGTACTCGCCGTCCGAGCGTCGCCCCCGACGAAACGCCGTCACCACTCATACAAGTGGTGGCTCACACGTAGAGACGGATAAACCCATCCCACGGAGCTGCGATGCGATAGCACGGCTCTCGAGTCGAGAACGAGCGCGGCGAAAATCCCTTCGTAGCTCTACCTTGTCACCAGAACCACTTAAAGCCGACAAGACAGGTCGTGGATACCACACTGGACGCCGAAGTGGGATCAGCTGCTCGAGGGAAGTCCGGAAAGCGACACGCTCGGTGAAAAACTACTCGGTGAGAAACCCCGTCTATAGCACTACCTTGTGACCAGAACCACTTAAAGAAAGTCGGATCCAGGCGGTCCGACGCGAAGCCGCCGTCGACCGCGCGACCCGGAGAAAGCACGGGCTCGCAGACGAGATCGCCGTCGAAAATCCCTTCGTAGCTTCACCTTGTCACCAGAACCACTTAAAGCGATGAGCGACGGACTGACCCCGTGGTCGACTGCTCGACTAACGGTCGTCGCGTCGCCACCCCGAAGCCAGTCCCGTGCGAAAATCCCTTCGTAGCTCCACCTTGTCACCAGAACCACTTAAAGAAGGCCGACATCGTCGGCTGGCACACCGACGCCGGTTCGGCCAGCGCGTCCGTCACTGAGCGAGCCACTAGGTGACTGCACATATACATACCGTCACTCATTGGACCGACGGCGACACGCGTAGCCATGAGCGATCGATCGCCGCACGGACGCAGACTGGCACCGACCCGACGGACACTGCTCGCCGGCGCGAGTCTCACGCTGGCCGCGCTGGCGGGCTGTCTCGGGGACGACAAAGGAGACGCCACGCCGAACGACCGCGACGACGAGGAAAACGTCACCCAGGAGAACGACGAGGACTGTACACTCGAGACTCGGACCGAGACGGAACTCGTCGTCGACGGCGAGGCGCTTCTCGAGGGTGGTGACGAGGTAACCCGAGAGTTCACCGCAGAGGATGGTGACACCGTCCACGTCGACGTCTCGGCATCCGACCGTCAGAAGATCCGCCTCGAGATCGACGCGCCGGACGGCGAGACCGTCTACAGTGACGAAGGCGGGTCGTTCGAGACGCGACAGACGTTCGAGACTGGCGGGTCCGGGACGGTTCGCGTTACGAACCTCGGAGAGCGCACGGAGCCCGAACGCGACGAACTGGCGAACGATCGGATGACCGTCCCCGCCGGGAAAATGCTCGCCCCTCAGTTCGACCTCGAGGCGGGCGAAACCCTCGAGTATCGCGTCCGGACGGTCGACGGTGCACGACCCACGCTCCGGATCGAATCCGCCGACGGTGCCGTCCTCCGGGATCACGCCGTCGCCTCGGTCATCGACGACGCGTTCACTGCCGAAGAGGGCGGCCAGTACTACGTTTACGTCGAGAACACCGCGTCGATCACGTCGGGAGTGTGGGACTATACCTTTGCGCGGGTTATCGACGTCCCGCTCCCGACGACGGCGTCGCTGACCGCCGAACGCGAGTACGAGACCGAAGTCGAAGTCTGCGAGTGAGCGCCGGACGGATCGAAACCTCTTCGTTCGAACTGCCGCGAAAATCCCTTCGTAGCTTCACCTTGTCACCAGAACCACTTAAAGGACGAGCGGGCAAGTCGGCGTCGACGAAACGACGAGAGAGACGGACCAACGGCGACAGAGTAGCCACTACGACGAGCAGACCCGACGAAAATTCCCTTCGTAGCTTTACCTTGTCACCAGAACCACTTAAAGAGCGAGACGGGGGAGATTCGATCGCGTCCCCGCTGGTCCACTCCGTGAACCCGGCAGGATCGACAGCGAGTGCGGGTGACACGGCCGGTGGAGACGCCTCTCGAGTCGGTCGATTCGACGATCACGCCAGACAAAACGTCGGCTTCCGAAAGCCCTAATCGCGCGCTACTCCGAGTACGTGGCAATGAGTAAGCAACTGCCGGACGTGCAGGCGACTGCACCCGACGTGACCGTCGGACTGAGCCAGGTCGGCGTCACTGGCGTCGAAAAGCTCGTCAAAATCGCCCGTGAGGGCAAGCGACCGATCGTCCTGATGGCCGAGTTCGAGGTGTTCGTCGACCTTCCCTCCTGGCGGAAAGGCGCGGACATGAGCCGGAACATGGAGGTCATCGACGAGATTCTCGAGGAAGCCACCCGAGAGGAGGCCTACCGCGTCGAGGACGTCTGTGGCGACGCCGCCGAACGGCTACTCGAGAAACACGACTACACGACGCGCGCTGAAGTGTCGATGGAAGCCGAGTTCGTCCGACGCGAGGAGACGCCCGCGACTGACCGAGAGACCCAGTACAGCGTCGACCTCATCGCCTCGGCGACGGCGACCGACGAGGGGACCCGCGAGGAGATCGGTGCCCGCGTCGTCGGCATGACCGTCTGCCCGTGCTCGCAGGGGATGTCTGCCGCCCGTGCGAAACAGAAACTCGAGGATCTCGAGGTCGACGAGGAGACGATCACCGAGTTTTTAGACGAGGTTCCCCAGCCCGGCCACTCCCAGCGCGGTCACGCGACGCTCACCGTGGAGGCAAACGGTGATCCCGAGGTCGACCTGAACGACGTGATCGACGTCGCCCGCGACGCCATGAGCGCGCGGATCTACAACCTCGCGAAGCGCCCCGACGAGGACCACATGACCTTCGAGGCCCACAGCGACGCGAAGTTCGTCGAAGACTGCGTCCGGTCGATGGCGGAAGGCGTCGTCGAGCAGTTCGACGAACTGCCGGACGACGCCGTGATCACGATGAAACAGTCCAACGACGAGTCGATCCACCAGCACAACGCCCACGCCGAGCGCGTCGTCGAGATGGGGACGCTGCGCGAGGAGGTCAACGGCGACCTCGAGGCGTAGTCTTCCGAGGTAAGAGACGCACGACGTACCAGAGACCGCTCGTCGCGACGAGAGCCGTGAGGACCGTGAGGGCCCACCGGTGGTACAGGAACTCGTCGACCGTCGGAAGTTCCATGACGAGGTGCGTCGGGACCGTCCAGACCCATATCGTCGTGTTGAGGAACATGGTCGCCCCGACAATGACGAGAAAGCCGGCGAGCGTCGGCGAAGTGATGACGTCCGAAAACCACACGAGGAGAGCGACTAGCGCGATCGCCGCGAGGAGTCCGACGACTTCCATCCTCACGGGCGCAAAATCGTAGTAGGTCGCCACGGCTGGCCGGCTCACGAGTACGTACGGCAGGAGGATCCCGACGATAACTGCCAGGCATGCCGCGATCCCGAGCTGACGGGGGAGCCGTTCGCTACTCACATTCGAGCCACATCGTCACCAGCTAGAAAAATGTGGACCTTACTTGTGCGTGATAGAGCCACGAGTCGAAACCAGTCGACGAGGGTCCGAATCGGTTCACCTGGGAGAACGGACCTCACGTCTCCGGTCGAGCGGCCAACCGTCACCCCGACCCCGATCCAGCCAGACGGTTCCAGTCAGAACGAAAGCGGCGTCGCGTCCTCCCAGCGTGGCAGGAACTCGTCGTGGACGTCGGCAGCGAACTCGGGGTCTTTGAGGTCGATCATCCCGAACGCCTCGCCGGAGGAGAGCGGGTTCGGCACCTGGATGCAGACCTCGACGTTGTCGATGATGTTGAACGTCCCCGTCACGTCGTCGCTCGTCCGCACGTCGAAATCGGCTCGAGACTGGAGGGCCTGTCGATACCGGCGGCCGACCGTCGACGGGAGCGCGTCGACGAGATCCCGGCTCATTAGCACGTCGACGCTCACGCCGCGCTCGAGGGCGTCCTCGAGGTGTGCCAGTGCGTCCTTGCCGACCGTCCGGATGTCGACTTGCGGAGACGGATCGGCTGCGACCATGATGATCTCGTCGTCGGCAGCCGTGAGCCGCTCTAACAGGAGGTCGATCGTCTCGTCGGGGCCGACGGCGGCGGTCCAGAACTGTTCTTCGACAGGACCGGCCGCGTCGAGTTCCTCCGAGAGATCGTCGACGATCTCCTCGTACTGATCTGCCTTCTCCTCGAGTTCGCGTTTCTTGTCCTCGAGGAGCCGGTCGAGGGCGGTCGCGGGTTCGACGGCGACGTACTTCTTCGGACGACTCGCAGTCTGGCTGCGGACCAGATTGTACTGCTCGATGCTGTTGAGCACGTCGTAGATCCGACCCATCGGGACATCGCTCGCACGCGACAACTCCTTTGCCGTTGTGGGACCGGTGTTCAGTAGCGCGCGGTACGCTCGCGCTTCGTACTCGGAGAGACCGAGATCCCTGAGACTGGCCATATCGTGAGGGAACCGACCCCACAACCATAAACACTGCGGTAGTTTGATAGTGGCGCTAGACGATCAGGTCGTCACTCGAGGACCGAACGCACCTGTTCGACCAACTCGTCGGGAGTTTCGACGACGTCGGAGACCTGCTCGCCGCGTTCGACGCAGGCGGTCCCCGACTCGAGGTCCTCTCCCATTGCGTCGGGGACGACCACCTTCTCGTGGTCGGCGACGCGGAGAGCCCCGCGGTGGAGGTCCGACCCCGGAGCGTCGGCGACGCGAACGACGAGCGGTCCCTCGAGCAGGCGGGACACGACCGACGCGTACTGCGCGACCTGCACACCAAAACGGCTGCTCGCCCCGGCGAAGTCCTCGAGCGTCTCGCGGGCGATCGTCCGGAAGCGACGCTCGCCCGAGAGCACGGCGAGATCGAGCAACGCGTCGGCGAGTTCGACGTTGCCGTCGAGCGGACGGAGGGGTCGGTCGAGCAAGCCGACGCCAGTCGCCGGGGCGTCCACGAAGGAATCGCCATCGCGGAGCCGGTCGACGGTCGTATCCGCGACAGTGCGGGCGTCCGCCAGCGTGTCGGCTCCGAGGACGCTCCGGGCGCTCGTCAGTGCCGAGAGCACGCGCGCCTGGTTCGCGAGGAGACAGCGATCGCCGTCCGTCTCGTCGTCGCGATAGTGAACGACGACGCCGTCCTCGAGCAGATCCTCGCGCAGGTACTCGAGGGCGCGTTCGGCGTACCGCCTGGCGCGCTCGTCGTCGGTGTAGGCGTAGTAGGCGAGCAAGGCGTCGATCGCCAGTGCGTTCGCACCTGCGTAGACGGTGTCGTCGACCGGTGGCTCGTCACCGGTCTCGCGGTCGCTGGGCTCGAGCGTGTAGCTCTCGGCGTCGCCGGGTGCCTGGCTCCCGGCGAACGCACCCGCCGCGTCGTTCCACAGCGTCGTCGTCAGGTAGTCGATCGTCCGATCCGCCGGCTTCCGGTACTCCTCGCGGCCGGTGTAACAGTACGCGTTCGCGAACGCGCGCACGAGCGCGGCGTTCGAGTCGAGCAGTTTCTCGTGCTGGATGCCAGACCAGTCCCGTTCGGTCGCAAACCGGTAGAAGCCGCCTTCGTACTCGTCGAACAGGTTCGCGCTGACGGCGTCGAACGACCGCAGCGCCATCTCCCGGTCGCGCTTGAGTGCGAACTCGATGGCGTCCGGCAGCGGGAACTTCGGCCCATCGCCCCAGCCGCCGACCACGTCGTCGTAGGTCTCGGTCAGCCGGCCGAGCATGGCTGCCTCGACGTCGTCGGTGAGTTCGCCAGACGGTGGTTCGTCCTCACGCAGTGCGCGTGGAATGCGGCCGGCGTCGGCTCCTTTCGTCTCCCACATCGTGCGGACGCGCTGGATGACCTGTCGCATCCCGTCCTGACCCAGATAGCCCGCACCGGTCAACAGCGAGCCGTCGGGCGAGAGAAAGACCGTCGAGGGAAAACCACCCATATTGTACCGATCGCGAACGCGGGGATGGCGGTCTACGTCGACGCGAACGGGAACGAAGTCGTCGTTGACGTTCGCCGCGATCGTCGGGACGGCGTAGGTCTCTGCGTCCATCTCGTGACAGTGATCGCACCACGTCGCAGTCAGCGAGAGCAAGACGGGGACGTCCTCGGCTCGCGCCTCCTCGAAGGCGTCCCGTCCCCACTCGCGCCACTCGACCCGCGTGACGTCTTCCATAGCTACGACGAGGGACGTGGCAGGCGTAAGACCTTCGTTCGACCGTCACCTCGATTCCGAGATCGATCCGTCGAGTGTTCTGCTGGCGGGAGAGTAAAGGGTTTTCACCCTTCGGCAGCTACGTGAGAGCATGCTCCGGTGGCTCCTGGCGCTGTTGCTCATCCCCTTCCTGGACGCGGTACTCCTGGCGATTATCGTCAGCCAGACTCCCTGGTTCAGCTGGGTCGCGATGGTCTTGCTCGTCGTCCTGACGGGTCTCGTCGGGATGTTGCTGGTCCGCGCCGAGGGTCGCCGGACGATTCGAAAAATCCAGCGCTCGCTAGAACGGGGCGAGCCGCCGACGAACCAGCTGCTCGACGGCGCGCTGTTGATCGCCGCTGGCGCGTTCCTGCTCACTCCCGGCCTCGTGACGGATCTCATCGGATTCCTGCTCGTCCTGCCGCCGACCCGCATCCCGATCCGGGCCGGAATCAAGCGGTTCGTCGTCGTCCCGTACGTCGACAAGAAGACCGGTGGCTTCGCCAGCGGCACCGTCTGGACGTTCGGCTTCCCCGACGACGCCGCTCGAGGATCGGCCGAATCGACGGACGGCGGCGCTCGAGGGAACGCATCGACGTACGACCTCTCCGAGGACGACTACACCGTCGAGTCGGACGACGACGAGGACAGTTACCGGATCGAGTTCGGCGACGACTCGTCGCCTCGAGACGAGGACGACGAACCGGGCGAAGGCCACGCTCGGTAGCGAATCTCACGGCTCTGTGAGAAAGAAACGTTTAAACGTATCACCCGGCAACTGTGAGATGCGAAGCGGGCCAATAGCTCAATCAGGTTGAGCGCCACTCTGATAAGGTGGAGGCTCTCGGTTCAAATCCGAGTTGGCCCATATTCTCGTGACGAACAACATCGTGAGTCACGAATATTGGATCGTAGGCGGATTTGCATTCTCGTCCCCTGGTCATTTCGATGCCTTCTGATCGATTGCTGGTCGACCAGAGCCTGTGATTTGACGTCCTCCAGACGACTAACGTTGCGGGATTTTCCGAATGGAAGATCATACTGCCGGACAGCGCGGTCCGTACACCGATCGCACGCGAGACGCTATCGCCAGCGGTGCAGATGTCGAGACGTGATCGAGTATGTACTGACATCTGGGTGTGCGTTTCCCGAAGTCACGAATACGCGTTCGCGTCGGCCGTCGACGGTCGTCGGCCAGTTGTGACCGAGGGCGTGTGTTTCAGCGTGAGAGAATGCAATCAGTTCGATTTTCGGAACTACCGCCGTACCGACATTGGCGCCTCTATCGTCAGCAGTGGCGTCGAATCGTCAGGATGGAGTAACGTCAGAGCCCCATTAGCACGCCGTTCCGCAGGGAGCGATGGCGCGGTCGGAATTCCGTAGTCAGCGGGCGTCCGGAAGTTTGCGGCAATGACCCAGGTCCGGGCGAGCATCTGTCCCGCGTTCTGGTTCGAATCCGTAGTGTCGTCGGGTTCGTCGGTTCGATCCATCTCAGTCGGTTCCGACGTTCACGCGGTCGTGGATCGGTCCCTCTCGCCGGCCGAGGTGCTGTGGCGTCCGACCGTGGGCGACCGCGAGTAGTTCCGCGACGATACTGAAGGCGATCTGATAGGGCGTGTCGCCACCGAGGTTCACCCCGATCGGTGTGTAGATTCGCTCGAGTTCGGCGTCGGTGAACGATCGACCCTCGTCGGCGAACTCCTCGCGCATCTCGTCGAAGCGCTTCTGGGGCCCCATCAGTCCGACGTACGGGACCGGCGTCTCCAACAGTTGCTCGAGCGTGAGCCGATCGTCGAGGAAGTTGTGACTCATCACCACCGCGTACGTATCCGAATCCCACTCTCGGAGGGACGACACTTCCCGCGGCGACGCCGAGACGACGGTATCCGCCCGCGGGAACCGGTTCTCGTCGGCTTGCCCGCCGCGGAACGAGACCACCGTCGTATGAAAGTCGACGAGCCGCGCCAACTCGACGACGGGGCCGGCGTCGTGTCCGGAGCCGAAGACGACGAGTTCGGGTGGCGGGCGCACACCGTCGACGAACACGTCGACAGTCCCCGCGTCCGTGTCGACGGTCAACGTCTCGCTTTTCCCGGCTGCCACGAGCGTCTTTGCCGATTCCGCAAGAGAGTCACGTATCGGTTCGGGGAGGTCGTCCGTGAACCCCTCGCTCGGCACGTAGTATGCGCGATCGCCGACAGTCGCGTCAGTCTCGCTGCCGACGACGGTCGCGACCCCGATCGCCTCGCCTGCCTGTCGGGCCTCGACCACTTCCTGATACGACTCGTCGAGCGGTTCGAGCAGAACCGTGATAACGCCGTTACAGCCGATACCAAGACCCCACGTGTCGTCGTCGCCCGTCAGATCCCACGTCTCGACACGGGGCGCACCGTCGTCCAGGACGTCGGTGGCAAGCGCGCGAACCTCGTCTTCCAGACAGCCAGCGGTAATGCTGCCTGCACCACCGCCGTCGGGCTGGATGAGCATCTTTGCACCTGGCCGGCGGTACGCGCTGCCGTCGACTGCGATCACCGTCGCCAGGATGGCCGCGTCGTCGTTCTCGAGTGTCGTTCGTATCCGCTCGAATACGTCCGTTTCCGGGAGGCTCCAGTCGCTCGTACTCATGTATTAGTCACCGTTCGAGTGGTCGTCTGTCGGTTCTCTCGAGTGTCGAATTCGTAGCCGATTCGCCCGCCCACACCTTGCTGGCGGAGCTGTCGTGCCAGTTCGACGACGTCGCTCGGGTCGGCGAACGCGAACAGGCCGTCTATATACGGGAGAGCAGCGGCCATGCCACGAGCGGCAGGCTCGTAGGAGGCAGTCGCTGCCAGCGGGTTCAACCAGAGCACCCGTTTTGCCCTCCGGGCGATCCACGACAGTTCGCGTTCGAGGACGCCGACGTCGCCTCGGTCGAGTCCGTCACTGATGACGAACACGACCGTCCGCCGATCGATGGCGTCGGGTGCGCGTTCACGGAGACCTTCGAGGGAGCCGCCAATTTGCGTCCCGCCACCCCAGGCGGTTTCCGCGGCCTCGAGTGCGGCGATCGCCGCTTGCGATGACGGTGCGTCGACGGCCTCGGTCACTTCCCGCAGCTCCTCGTCGAAGAAGAACACGCGCGTGTCCCGCCAGTGGCGGCGGGCCTGCCGGAGAACGTCGATCAGGAAGCCCCGGTCGACGGCGTCGATGACGGACTGGCTGACGTCGACCACGACCAGCGCACGGACGTCCGTGCGCTGGCGTTCTCGCTTCGGCAACGAGAGGACAGTACCACCGGTACTCACGCTCGTCCGGAGCGCCCGACGGATCGCAGCGCGGTCGGAACCGGGCTCGAAGCGCCGCCCTTGGAGGCCGGCAAGCGCGCGTGTCAGTTCGCGAAACGCCGTCGAGAGGTCGCCGGCGTCAGTGAGAGCGCGTCCGTCGACCGTGCTGGCGACGCCCGACGGACTGTACAGCGCCGCCGTCGCCTCGGTATCGTCGGAGTCAGCGTCGGTGTCTGCTGGGGCTGCCGTTGCAAACGATTCGGCGAGCGACCGGCCGGTGGCTCGACCGGCGTGGTCGGAATCGGTACTCTCTCCGGGCGCGTTTTCGTCGACAGCCGGCTCGCCGAGTGGTGCGAGCCCGTCCGACTCGGCGGCGAGCGACGACAGCGATCGCTCGTCCTCGAGTCCCGCCGTGAGTCGCCGCCAGAACGCCTCGAACAGCCGATCGAACGTCTCGAAGTCGGCACTGTCCGTGAGGAGACTGGCCCGCAACGCCGTCCGGACGCGGCGGCGATTCTCGAGGCCGACCGCGGCGAGTGCTCGAGCGGCGGTCGGTGCGGCGTTGGCCGGGACGGCTGCGCCGTCGCGGCGGAGCGCCCGAACGAATTGGATGAGCTCCGTCCGGACGTGTTCGCCGACGTCGTCGCTGTCCGAGCGCTCGCTCATGGGTCTGCCCTCGCCTGCTCGGCGGCGTCGAGCAGGTCCGTCAGGAGGTCGTCGTCGACTCGCTCGACGTCCTCGACCTCTTTCAGCAGACAGCCGAGCGTATTTTGAAGTGTCTCGCGGGAGAGTGTTCCGTCTCCGTCGTCGCGCATCGTCGCGATCGCTCGCGCCCAGTCGATGGTTTCAGCCGCGCCGGGCGGTTTTCGCAGCGGCTCTTCGCGGAGTCGCGCAGCCATTGCACAGAGCTCCGTTGCGACGACGCCGTCCAGCTGGGGTACTTTCCGGCAGAGAATAGCCGTCTCCTTCTCGACGGACGGCGGTTCAACGTGCAGGTAGAGACAGCGTCGCTTGAGCGCGTCGCTCAACGCCCTCGTTCGGTTGGACGTGACGATGACGATCGGTGGCCGTTCGGCCGAGACAGTGCCGAGTTCTGGAACCGACACCTGAAAGTCCGAAAGTACCTCCAGCAGCAGCGCCTCGAATTCGTCGTCAGCGCGATCAATCTCGTCGATGAGCAGGACCGGCGGAAAGTCGCCGTCGTGACGGAGGGCCCGTAACAGCGGCCGCTCGAGCAAGTAGTCTTCGGAGAACACTGACGCCTCGGGATCCGCTCCGCTTTGCACGGCGAGTAATTGCTTCGTGTAATTCCACTCGTACAGGGCGTGCTCGGCGGTCAGTCCCTCGTAGCACTGCAACCGTATCAGTTCGTCTCCGAGACTCGACGCCAGTACTTTGGCGAGTTCCGTTTTGCCAGCGCCCGGTTCTCCTTCGACCAGCAGCGGCTTTCCCAAACGCAACGCTAGCAGTACCGTCGTGACGATCTCATCTTCGGCGACGTAGTCTTGCTCCTCGAATGCGGTATGGACATCCCGTTCGGTCACGTCCGCAAACGCCGTGGTCGGTTCGTCTTCCATGATCCGCTGATTCAGTCCGCGGCTGCGGGTGTAGACATCTGATCGACCGCCTTCTCGAGCGCTCGCTCGGTATAGACCTCCAGCAGCTGGGCGCGGAAGTCACCCGACGCCTGCAGGTCGTCCATCAGTAGTGCCGTCTCGAGGTCGTCGGTCGCGTGGCTGGCTGCCGTGGCGATCGTCTCCTCGTCGAGCGTCTCGCCGGTCAGGGCGTCCTCGACCGGCTCGAGGCGCACCCCGTGGTCCATCGCGCCGTTCGCGCCGATCCGGGCCGAGGTGACGGTCCCGTCGTCGACTCTCACCAGGGCTGCGACGCCGACCATCGCATATCCCGACGACGGGCTCGGTTTCTTCGCGTAGGTGCCGACGGCGTCGACCGCCGAGGGCACCTCGATCCGCGTGAGGATCTCGGCGGGTCCGAGATCGGTGGCATACATCCCGTAGTAGAACTCCGCTGCGGGAATCGTCCGCTCGCCGTCCGGCCCCTGGACGACCAGCGTCGCGTCCGAGACCAGCGCAGCGCCGGGGAGATCCGACGCCGGATCTGCGTGTGCGAGATTCCCGCCGACCGTCCCCCGGTTGCGGACCTGTCGGTCGCCCACCTGTTCGACCGCCGCGGTCAGCGCCGGGGCGTGTTCGTGGGCGTCCTCGGAGCCGAGCACGTCGCTGTAGCGGCTCATCGCGCCGATCGAGAGCGTGTCGCCGTCGACGGTGACGCCGTGGAGTTCGTCGACGTCGCCGATGTCGATAAGGACGTCCGGGCTCGAGAGTCCGGTCTTCATCGCCGGGAGTAAGCTGTGCCCGCCCGCCAGCAGTTCCGTCTCTTCCATCGCGTGCTCGTCGAGGAGTTCGATCGCGTCTTCGACCGTCTCCGCCTCGTGGTAGTCGAATTCGTCGGGGTACATCACTGCTCACCTCCGTCGTCGGCAGCGGTCTCGTCGGTTCCGCCGTCGGTCGTCGCCTGCTCGCCGGCGGCGGTCCAGACGCGCTCGGCCGTCATCGGCATCTCGACGTGATCGACGCCGAACGGCTCGAGTGCGTCCGTGACGGCGTTGACGACGGCCTGCGGTGCGGCGATCGTGCCGGCCTCGCCGACGCCTTTCACGCCGAGGGGATTGTGCGGGCTCTCGGTGACGGTCGACCCGGTTTCCATATCGGGGATGTGCATCGCCTTCGGGACGGCGTAGTCCTGCATCGATCCCGTCACGAGCTGTGCGTTTTCGTCGTACTCCGCGCCCTCGTAGAGCGCCTGTCCGATACCCTGGGCGACGCCGCCGTGGATCTGTCCCTCGACGATCTTGGGGTTGATCTGGTTGCCCACGTCGTCGACGGCGACGTACTGCTCGAAGTCGATCTCTCCCGACTCCGGATCGACCTCCACGACCGCGACGTGGGTCCCGAACGGGAACACGAAGTTCTCGGGGTCGTAGAACGACGTGGCTTCCAGCCCGGGTTCCATGTCGTCGGGGATGTCGTGGGCGAGATAGGACTGCTGGGCGACCGCCTTGATGCCGATCGATCGGTCGGGCGCACCCGCGACGTGGAACTCGCCGCCCTCGAACTCGATGTCCGCGGGATCGGCCTCCAGCTGGTGGGCCGCGATCTCGCGGGCTTTCTCGACGAGTTTCTCGGAACTTTTGACCAGCGAACTCCCGCCGACTGCCGCCGACCGGGACCCGTACGTCCCCATTCCCTGCGGGATTTCGTCGGTATCTCCCTCGACGACCTCGACGTCGTCGTAGGGGATCCCGAGTTCGTTCGCGACGATCTGTGCGTACGTCGTCGCGTGTCCCTGTCCGTGGCCAGACGTGCCACAGTATGCTGTGACCGTCCCGGAGGGATGGAACCGGACGAGACTCGACTCCCAGAGTCCGGCCTGTGCGCCGAGCTGGCCGGCGAGTTCTGAGGGGGCCAGCCCGCACGCTTCGATGTAACACGAGAAACCGATGCCGAGATATCGACCGTCTGCGCGGGCCTGCTCCTGGCGCTCGCGGAACGAGTCGTAGTCGACCATCTCGAGTGCCCTGTCGAGCGCCTTCTCGTAATCGCCGCTGTCGTAGACGACGGCGACCTGCGTCTCGTATGGGAACCCGTCCTCGGGGACGAAGTTCTGCCGCCGGAACTCGGCCGGGTCCATCCCCATCTCCTCGGCACCGAGTTTCGCCAGTCGCTCGATCACGAACGACGCCTCCGGTCGGCCGGCACCTCGGTAGGCATCCACTGGCGGCACGTTCGTGAACGCACCCGTCACCGAACAGTGGATGGCCGGGATGTCGTACTGTCCCGAGAGCAACGTCCCGTACAGGTACGTCGGAACTGCGGGCGCGAACGTCGAGAGGTACGCCCCCAGGTTCGCCTCCGTGTCGACGCGCAGTCCGACGATGGTGCCGTCCTCGTCCATCGCGAGGGCGGCCGTCGTGACGTGACCACGACCTTGCGCGTCAGTCTTGTACGTCTCCGTCCGGGTGGCGGTCCACTTGACCGGTCGCTCGAGGTCCTTCGCAACCCACGCCACCAGCGCCTCGTCGGCGTAGTGGTGGATCTTGCTCCCGAAGCCGCCGCCGACCTCGGGAGCCTTGATCCGCAGTTTGTGCTCCGGATGCCCGATGACTCCCGACATGAGCAGACGATGCAGGTGGGGGTTCTGGGAGGTCATGAACACGTCGAGCTCGTTCGTCCCGGGGCTGTAGTCGGCGACCGCGGCACGCGGCTCCATCGCGTTCGGGATCAGAAGCTGGTTCTCGAGTTCGATGCTCGCAGTGTGTGCGGCCGATTCGAACGCCTGATCGGTGCGCTCGGCGTCGCCGATCTCCCAGTCGAAGGCGACGTTTCCGTCGGCATCGTCGTGGAGCTGCGGGGCGTCGTCGCCGATCGCGTCGGCTGGATCGGTCACGGCGTCGAGTCGCTCGTAGTCCACGTCGATGGCGTCGACCGCGTCGTGAGCGACGTATCGATCTTCGGCGACGACGACGGCGATCGCGTCTCCCTGATACCGAACGCGGTCATCGGCCAGTATCGGGTGGTCGACCTGCCGCAGGCTGTCGAGTAGCCATCCGACCGGAAGCGAGTACGAGCCCCCACTCGGCGTGTCGTCACGGTGGAGGTCGTCGTGGGTGTAGACGGCGACGACGCCGTCCATCGTCTCCGCGTCGCTCGTATCGATATCCTCGATCCGCGCGTGCCCGTACTGACTGCGGAGGATCGCCATGTGGGCCATCTCCTGCAGTTGAATGTCGTCTGTGTACTCGGCGTCACCGGTAACGAGCGCGGGGTCTTCCCGGCGCTCGATGGCCGAGCCGAGAATGTCGGCGGCGTCGACCTCGTCCGGATCGACCGATTCGATGCTCATTCCGCGTCACCTCCGTCGCCTGGCCAGCGCACCTCGTCCTCGCCGGAGCCACAGCACGAGCCAGCGGAACCGTCGGCCGTGCACCCGCCGTCAGCGACGGCACCGGACCCCATCGTCTCGGCCGCGTTCTCGACCGCGTTGACGATGTTCTGGTAGCCCGTACACCGACAGAGGTTCCCCTCGAGTCCCTCGCGAATCTCTTCACGACTCGGGTCGGGATTCTCCTCGAGGAGATCGGTCGCCGCCATCATCATTCCGGGAGTACAGTAGCCACACTGGAGCCCGTGTTCCGCCTGGAATCCGTCCTGGATGGGATGGAACTGGCCGTCCTCTGCCAGCCCCTCGACCGTCTCGATCGTCGAACCGTCGGCCTGCACCGCCAGCACCGTACAGGATTTGACCGCGTCGTCGTCGAGGTGGACTGTACACGCGCCACACAGACTGCTCTCGCAGCCGACGTTCGTTCCAGTGTACCCGAGTTCGTCTCGGAGCGCGTGGACCAGGAGCGTCCGCGGTTCAACCGTGAGTTCGTGGTCTGTGCCGTTGACCGTCAGTGTAATATCGTGTTCTGTCATCTCGTTATGAGTCGTTTGTCTCGCTTCCAGAGCGGCCGAGTACCCTGTCGACGAGCCCTCGTCCGCTCTCGGTTGCCTCCTCGTCAGCAGACGCGCTCGTCTCGGCGTCCGCGAGCTGTCGTTCGTGGAGTTGCTCCTGTACCGACGAGAAAAAGCGTTTGACCACCCGATTCGCGACCGGGTTGACGACGCGTTGGCCCATCTGCGCGACCTTCCCGAACACGTCGGCTTCGGTCTCCCACTCGACGGCGACGCTGTCCTCGGTTTCCGAGAGGCTCATCCCCGAGGCCATCTCGAACGAACTGTTGCTCGAGGACCCCTCACCGACGGCGGACATCTCCGGATAGTCGCGGTGATCGATCGTCACTACCGTCTCGAACGTCGGGTTGACTGGCCCGACGCTGATCTGCATCAGTGCCGCGTAGTGGCCCCCCTCCTCGAACGCACGGCCCGCGATGACGTCTGGATCGGCGGTCGGTTCGATCTCTCGATCGGCCGCTTCGTCGCGCAACTCGTCGAAGTCGACGTCGGTATCGTCGACCTCGACGAGAAACTGACACCCCGGGAGCGACTCCTCGATCAACGCTGGATCCGAGAGAGCCAGCCACACTTCGTCGACGGTCGTCTCCTCGAGTTCGAACGTCCCACTGAATTCCATATTGGTATCTGCTGGCGTGTGACAGACTGTGACGAGGTGACACAACGTATATAACCATAATACTTTGCATAACAGCGATTCAACCAGGATTTTGAAACCAAATATGGTTATACACACTCGAGAAAGTAACTACGGGTATATGGACTGACAAGAAATTTGTACGTGATCGGCGTACGACAGATATGACCAGCAGCACGTCAGTAAGTCGCACGGTCGCGGTCGAGCGACTCCTCGATCTCCGCACGTCTCGAGACTACCCGTCGACGGAGACGGTCGACCTCGCCCGGATCGCCGGCCGAGTGCTGGCCGAGTCGGTCACCGCACCGACGGACGTCCCACAGCACGACCGGGCGACGATGGACGGGTTCGCGTTTGCGGCGGGCGACGACTATCCGCTGACGGTCGTCGGCGAGGTCTTCCCCGAAGACCCCCCACCGACGCTCGAGCGAGGCGACGCCGTCGCGGTAGCGACCGGTGCCCTGCTCCCGGAGAGAGCCGACGCGGTTCTGATGCAGGAGGCGGCGTCTCTCGAGGACGGACGGCTGTCGTGGCCGTCGCTGTCCCCGGGGACGAACGTCTATCCCGCGGGCGCGACTGCCGCCGCCGGCGAACGGCTGTTCACAGGGGGTCAGCGACTCGCCGCTCGACACGCCGCACTCTTGCGAGACGTCGGACTCGAACGGGTGACCGTTCACCGGCCCCTCGAGGTCGGGATCCTCGCGACAGGAACCGAGATCCACGAGGGTCGCCAGCCGGATCGAGATTCGGAACTGCTCTGTAATCTCGTCCGACAGTGGGGACACGGGCCTGTCGTCAGCGACCCCGTTCCCGACGAGGAGGCGGCCGTCCGTGAGGGGATCCGAGCGGCCGTTCGAGACCACGATATCGTCGTGACGACGGGCGGGACGAGCGTCGGCAGTGCCGACCACGTTATCCGGGTTCTCCGCGATCACGACGTGCTGTTCCGAGGTGTCGACCTCCGACCCGGCCGGCCGGTCACCGTCGCAACCGTCGACGGAACGCCGGTCTGTGCGCTTCCCGGGAAGCCGGTCGCCGCTCACACGGCGGCGACGCTGGTCGTCCGGTCGTTACTCACCGGTCGCAACCGCCTCCCGACCGTTGCTGCCGAGTTCACCGCGCGAGTGACGCTTCCCGACGACGACGTGACGTTCGCGATTCCAGTCTCCCTCGAGGACGATCGAGCGACGCCGCTGGGGCACGCTACGTCGTCACTCTCGCTGTACGACGAGCGGTTTGCCCCCGGTCGCGTCGCCTCGAGTACGCGCGTCACTCTCGCCGACGGCGTCGTCCTGACTCGGAACGCGATCGACGCGGGCGAGCAGGTACGAGTCGTCCCCTACGAGGTGGTCGCGTGACCACCGACGACCTCCCCTGTTACGGTCCTGACGCGGTCACCGAGGCGTTCGAGGCGGCCGACCCTGCCGATCCGACAGTCGTCGGCGTCGTCCTCGCTGGTGGGACGAGTTCCCGCTTTGGCGAGGCGAACAAACTGCTCGCCGAACTCGAGGGCGAACCGCTGGTCCGGCACGCGACTCGGACACTTCTCGACGCCGGCCTCGCCGAGGTCGTCGTCGTCGTCGGGCACGAAGCCGAGGCCGTCCGCGCTACACTCGCCGGGTTCGACGTGCAGATCGTCCACAATCCCGACTACGACGAGGGACTGTCGACGACCGTCGAACGGGGGCTCCGCGCGGCCAGCGACGTCGATCCGAACGCCGTCGTGTTCCTCCCCGGAGACATGCCCGCCGTCGATCCAGCCACCGTCCGGCAACTCGTCGACGCTTACCGGGCAGGGCTCGGCACGGCACTGGCAGCCGCCTCCGACGGCCGACGTGGGAACCCGGTGCTGTTCGACCAGCGCCACTTCGACGCGCTTCTCGCCGTCGACGGCGACGTCGGTGGTCGCCCCGTCCTGATCGAGAGCGACGATAGTGCCTGTATTACGACCGACGATCCGGGTGTCCTCCAGGACGTCGATACGCTCGAGGATTTGCAACGCCAGCGCTGACGGCGAGCGGACGCTGCGAGCCGAGAAGCGACGGTCGCGAGACGCGAGTCCGGAAGCGTCAGAACGACGTCCCGCCGACGAGACCGTACAGAACCAGGATCCAGAGGTAACCGAGCATCCCTGCGACGAAGGGAGTGCGAGTGAGCGCGCGGACGGGGACGGCCAGCGCGTAGCCGACCGGGCGCGTCCGGGGTGGAAGCGACCGGGCGTGGCCGACCAGGTCGGCCGTGTCCGACGGACTGGGAAACGCCGTCAACGCGAAACAGGCCCCGAGCCAGACGCCGGCGAGGTTCCACGGTGGCGCGAGCGCCGACGCTGCGAGCGCGAACGCACCGATGCCGAGGACGGAGTTCCCAACCAGCGGCGCGAGCGCGATGGCGAAGTCGGCGCGAAATGAGTCGACGGGAGCGTGGTCGACGTACGCGTCGTCGCCGAACGGGTTCAACGCGGGCGTGGCGTGGACGTCGATCGAGCAGAGTCGACAGGCGAGCACGTGGGCGTACTCGTGGCTCAGGATGCCCGGAGCGAGTGCTGCAGTGACGAGCGCGTTCCAGGCAGAGCGAAGGCGGCCGGGGAACACGACCGACCTTTACTGGCCCATCCTATTCTGTATATCGACCGCTCGTCGACGGAGTACAGATGACCTTCCGTTTGGCCGCGGTTAACGGTCTCGACGGTGTGAACGTCTGTTTTCGTCACCAAAATACATTTTCGTGCTATGCGCTATGCTCTAGCAGGGACGGCGATTCGAGCCCTCCAGGGAGGCGATCGAATGAGTGAAACCCCACAGCGAGAACCCGACCGAATCGATCCCGAGTTCGACCACCGTCGCGAAGCCGTCGTCGACGAGCGCGAACTCGAGGAGGTACTCGCGGAGTACGCGATCGGTCGAGACGATCACAAGAACGCACCGGCGTTCGTGATCCGGCCGGACGACGTCCAGGAGGTGCTATCGACGTTACGCGAGGCGGAGGGATTCGACCACCTCTCGTGTATCACCGCAGAGGAGTACGAGGATCGCTACGAGTCGATCGTCCACCTGACGAAGTTCGATCAGCGAACGCACGAGGTGTCGCTCGTCGTCCCGCTGCCGAAAGACGAACCGGTGTGTCAGAGCGCTGAACCGGTCTTCCGTACCGCCGAGTGGCACGAACGCGAGGCCTACGATCTCGTGGGCATCGAGTACGACGGGAATCCAGACCTCCGGCGCATCCTGCTGCCGGAGTCGTGGCAGGGCCACCCCCTCAGCCTCGACTACGACCAGGACAAACCACAGGTCGTCAGGTACGGCGAACACGCGAATCCGATTCAACCCGACCGGAGGGACTTCGAGTCGGAGACGATGTTCATCAACATCGGGCCCCACCACCCGGCGACCCACGGTGTCCTCCACCTGAAAGTGGCCCTGGACGGCGAGACGGTCCTCGACGTCGACCCCGACATCGGCTACTTGCACCGGTGTGAAGAGCAGATGTGCCAGCAGGGCACGTACCGGTATCAGCTCATTCCCTACTCGAACCGGTGGGACTACACGGCGAACCTCCCCAACGAGTGGGCGGTCGCCCGTGCGGTCGAGGATCTGGCCGACCTCGAGGTGCCCGAGTACGCCCAGGTGTTGCGGACGATGGCCGTCGAGTTCGGCCGAATGCTCGGGCACTTCCTGGCGCTTGGCACGTTCGGTCTCGACGTCTTCGGCGACTTCACGGCGATCTTCCAGTACACGTTCCGCGATCGCGAGGTCGTCCAGAACATCCTGGAGGACCTCACCGGCCAGCGGATGATGTTCTACTACTTCCGGCTGGGCGGTGTCGCGTGGGACCTGCCCGAACCCCGTGAGGAGTTCTTCGAGAAGGTCAGAGACTTCCTCAACGGGTTGCCGGCGAAGATGGACGAGTACCACGACCTGATCGTCACCAACGAGATCTTCCAGCTTCGGTGCGTCGACACCGGGGTCCTGGAACCCGAGGTAGCGAAAGAGTACGGCTGTACCGGCCCCGTCGCCCGCGGTTCCGGGATCGACTACGACCTGCGCCGGGACGATCCCTACGGCTACTACCCGAACCTCGAGTGGAACGTCGTCACCGAGGACGGCTGTGACAACTACAGCCGCGTCCTCGTGCGCATTCAGGAGGTCGAGGAGTCCGCGAAGATCATCGAGCAGTGTATCGACTTGCTCGAGGAGTGGCCCGAGGACGACCGGCCGGTCCAGAGCAACGTTCCCCGGACGCTCAAGCCGGACGCCGACACCGAGACCTATCGCACTGTCGAGTCGGCGAAGGGCGAACTCGGCGTCTACATTCGATCCGACGGCACGAACTCGCCGGGTCGGTTCAAGATCCGCAGTCCGTGTTTCCACAACCTCTCGGCGCTGCCGGAGATGTCGGAAGGAGAGTATATCGCAGACCTGATCGCCTCTCTGGGCAGCCTCGACATCGTGCTGGGAAGCGTCGACCGCTGATACTGCCTGCTGTACCTGTTTCGGCGTCCGTCACTGTTCGTTCGTCCCGGCCGTCGTTTCTTTGCCGGTTCCCCGGAACTCGAGTGATCGGTGGTCGTAGCAGCGTCACGATGACTGACTCCATCCCGGAGCCCGGATTCGGAACCTCCGGGCACGAGGGCGAGACGTGTATCGAGAGCGTCGTCGCGGCGCTCGAGGCGGGCTATCGCCACGTCGACACCGCACAGATGTACGACAACGAGCGGGAGGTCGGGACGGCCCTCGAACGGGCGGACGTCCCCCGGGAGGACGTCTTTCTTGCAACGAAAGTCCATCCGTCGAACCTCTCGTCCGACGACGTCCTCGAGACGACCGAGGAGAGCCTCGAGCGACTCGGTGTCGACTACGTCGACCTGCTGTACGTCCACTGGCCGACCGATGCCTACGATCCCGAGGACACCTTGCCCGCGTTCGACGAGGCTCGCGACCGCGGGTTGACACGCCACGTCGGCGTGAGCAACTTCACCGTCGAGCAACTCGAGCAGGCCCGCGAGATCCTCGAGTCGCCGATCCTCGCGAACCAGGTCGAACTCCACCCGTGGCTGCAACAGGCCGACCTGCTCTCGTACGCGCGCGAACACGACGTCGAGCTCGTCGCCTACTGTCCGCTGATCCAGGGGCGGGTGACCGAAAGCGCGGACCTCGAGGAGATCGCCGCCGCCTACGACGCGACCCCGGCGCAGGTGACGATGGCCTGGTTCGCCCAGCGCGATGGCGTCGTCGCGATTCCGAAGGCGACGGGCACGCACATCGAGGAGAACCTCGAGGGACACGCGATCGACCTCGAGCCGGAAGACGTCGCCCGAATCGACGCGCTCGACCGCGGCGAGCGGCTGATCGATCCAGACGAGGCCGGCTGGAATCAGTAGGTCGGCGTCGCCGGATCGAGCACCTCGAGGGGGTGACGCGAGTCGCGACGCAGCAGGTCGTCGAGCTGGTCGCCACAGGAGGTCCCCGTCGCGACGACGAGGCGGTCTTTCGTCTCCGGCGCGGTGAACTGGTCTGCCAGGCGCTCGCCGACGTCCATGCTGAGTTCGTAGTACTCGGACTTGTAGCCGAAACTCCCGGCCATTCCGCAACACTCGACGTCGCTCTCGACGACGTCGTAGCCGCAGTACTCGAGGACCGACCGCGTGTACGGGGCGAGTCCGAGTGTCCGCTGCTGGCAGTGGGAGTGGTAGGCGATCTCCTCGCCGCCGGTCCGAAGTGCGTCCGGGTCGGCCCCGTTCTCGAGCAGCCCGTAGATGTACTCGAGGGCCTCGTAGCTGTTCTTGCGCAGTCGCTCGCAGGACGCCTCGGGGAGGAATCGCTCGTACTCGCGGTGGAAGATTGCCAGGTCGGAGGGTTCGATCACGACGACGTCCCGGCCCGCGTCGAGGTGTTCGGCCAGCGCGGCGTAGACGTCGCTGGCGCGCTCGTCGGCGGTCGCGACCATCCCCTGCGAGAGCGGAGCGCGACCGCTCTCGGGCACGGCGGGGATCCGGACGTGGACGCCGAGTGCCTCGAGGACGCGGACGGCGGCTTTCCCGCGGGCGACGTCGACGTAGTTCGTGTAGACGTCGGGGTAGAGGACGACCTCTCGGTCGCCTCTCTCTGCTCGCGGCTCCGCCGCTCGCTCTTTCGAGGCGGCGTGGCCGCCTCGCCTCTCGAACCAGTCCCGGAGCGTCTCACGCTCGAACGACGGCAGCGGTCGGCGGGCGTCGACGCCGACGGCGCGCTCGAGTCCGCGACGAACGGGACCGAGGGTCGCGAGCCAGTTCGAGAGCGGGGCGGTGGCGCTGCCGAGTTTCGCGAGCGTCTCGACGTTGCCGAACAGCCGCTTCTGGACGTCGACGCCGCCGGGTTCCTCGTCGGGGACGAGTTCGTCGTAGACGAACTCGAACTGTCCGTCGTCGCCCTCGCGGTTGAGTCGATCGCGGACGACGGTGTTGATCCACGGGATGTCGATCTTCACCGGACACTGGTTCACGCAGCGCGAGCAGCCGGTACAGAGGTCGTTGAACTCGGCGGCGCTGTCGTACCCGTAGACGCCGGCCTCCCAGCCGGTGGCGATGCCGCCGGTGTAGGTCTCGCCGCCGAAGGCGTGGCCGCCGACGGACTGGAAGTTCGCACACGAGTTCGCACACGCAGAACAGCGGATGCAGTACAGCGTCTCCCGGAGGTGCTCGTCCTCGCGCATGGCCAGCCGGCCGTTGTCGATCAACACGAGGTGGAACTCCCGGTCGTCGTCGCGCTCGTCGAACGGCACGTCCGGGTCGTCGAAGTCGACGACCGGCGACTCGACCGGCGGCGTCAGGAAGGAGACGTACGAGGTGATGTCCTGACCCGTCCCCGACCGGCCGATGAGTTCGACGAAGGGCGCGACGTCTTCGACCGAGGGGACGATCTTCTCGACGCCCGCGACCGCGACGTGCGTGTCCGGGACGACCGCCGTCTTGCGCGCGTTGCCCTCGCTCGTGACCAGCACGATCGTCCCCGAGTCGGCGGTGATGAAGTTCGCTCCCGTCATCCCCACGTCGGCGTCCCGGATGTGCTCGCCCAGCCATTCGCGGGCGAACGTCGTCAACTCCTCGGCCGTCTCGAGCGGTTCGTCGGGGTCGAACTGGGCGTTGAAGAGGCGGGCGATCTCCTCGCGAGACTTGTGGATCGCCGGTGCGATGAGATGGGAGGGTGCCTCCTCGGCGACCTGCAGGACCCACTCGCCGAGGTCGGTCTCGATCACCTCGACGCCGTCGGCCTCGAGGGCTTCGTTGACCTCGAGTTCCTCGCTGGTCATCGATTTCGATTTCACGAGGCAGTCGGCCTCCTTCTCGGCGGCGACCTCGCGAATGTACCTGTTGGCGTCTGCCGCGTCGTCGGCGAGGTAGACCGTCCCGCCGTTCGCCTCGACGGTCTCGGTCAGTTCGTCGATCAGTTCCGGCAGGCGCTCGATCGCGTCTTCCTTGATCGCACGCGCCTCGTCTTTCAGCGCCTCGTACTCCTCGAGTTCGGCGACTGACTCGTACCGGCCCTGGTTGAACCCCTGCGTGTTCTCTGCGACCGCGTCACCTTCGGTTTCGAGGAGGTGGCGGATGTAGGCGGCTTTCTCCTCGCGGGCTTCACTCACCGTCGCTCACCTCCCCGTCCTCGAGCAGGATCACGTGGACTGCCTCGGGGCCGTGGGCACCCCTCACGAGCGCACCCATATCGGCCGTGGCGCTCGGCCCCGTGGCGACGATCGCGCTCTCGCCGTCGCGCAGCCGCGGTCCGAGTCGGTCTATCGCTGTCGGCATGTCGGCGATCAGGTCCCGCTCGCGGAGGACGGGGACGTGCAGTTCGGGAAAGAGACTCACCTGTTCGGCCCCCTCGGGCGTCGACGGGAGGACGACGCTGCCGTAGTCTGCGATCCCGAACGACGCGGCCGTGACGCCCGTCGCGGCCGACTCGAGCGTCGCAGGCGTCGGACGTGCGTCGACCCACGCCGGGAGCGAGACCGACGCGAACGGCAGCGGCGTCCCGACGGCCGGTTCGCGAACGACCTCCTCGAGGGTCGACTCGAACGCCGTCGGCCGGGTCCGCGTTACCGCCACGTCCAGTTCGGCGAGTGACGTCTCGAATCGCTCGACGATCGCGCCTGTCTCGACACTCATACGTCGAACTTCGGGGCTGGCCATTTCACTGTTCTGTTAATCGCGAGGAGAAACAAATTAATTAAACAATGTAACGAATTCAATTCAAATCCCTTCCACACGTCGTACCGTTGCCGAATCAGGACGATCGTCGGAAAAAGCGGCCGACAGTTACTAACTCTCCAATCGTATCTACTATCCACTGGTTTTATATTATATAATGGATATTATTGTTCTGTTCCCACACATGGCAGATGATAACACACATACAAAGAGAGACGGGGCGAACCGGCGGCTGCCGAACAGATGGACGAGAGGGGAGGTGAGACGATGGCGACGACGGTAGAGATCCTGCTCGCCGCGACGCCGCTGTTGCTCGCCGGCATCCTTCTCGTCGGATTCCTGTGGCCGGCGACTCGAGCGATGCCGATCGCGTGGATCGTCGCGTTGCTTGTCGGCTACGGCGTGTGGAGTATGCCGCCGGAGTGGCTCGCTGCGGCGTCGATCGTCGGCGTCATGACGGCGCTCCAGATTCTCTGGATCGTCTTTGGGGCGCTCGTCTTGCTGTACACGCTGATGCAGGCGGGCGCGTTCGATCGCATCAACGCCGGGTTCGCGACGATCAGTGACGACCGCCGGGTACAGGTCGTTCTGATCGCCTTCTTCCTCGCGACGTTCATCGAGGGTGCGGCCGGCTTCGGGACGCCCGCCGCGGTCGTCGCGCCGCTGTTGCTGGGTCTCGGCTTCCCCGCCCTGGCGGCGGTCATCGCGGGACTGGTCGGCCACATCATCGCGGTCACCTACGGCGCAGTCGGCACGCCGATCATCGTCGGCATCGAAACTCCGCTCTCCGACACCGGCTTTACCGAGTCTGCGATCACGAACGCCGGCATGACCGTCCAGGAGTTCTCCGTCGAGGTCGCCGTCTGGGCGGCGACGTTTCACGCGCTCGTCGGCTTCGCGATGCCGCTGATCGCGGTCGCGATGGTCGTCTACTTCTTCGGCGAGGAACGGAGTCTCGAGCCGGCCTGGGAGGTCGCACCGCTGTGTCTGTTCTCGGGGATCGCCTTCGCTATCCCCTACTGGGCGTCGGCCCAGATCAGCGCCGAGTTCCCGGCGCTCGTCGGCTCGATGGTCGGCGGTGCGATCGTCGTCACCGCGTTGAACAGAGGCTACTTCCTCCCCGACGACGAGTGGGACTTCCCGCCACAGGAACGGTGGCCCGACCACTGGGTCGGGACGATCGCGCCCGGCGAGTCCAGCGCCCCCGGGACGACTGGCGGCCCGGACGACGCGACGGTCGCCGACGGCGCGGGTGCGAGCCCCAGCATGGCCAACGGGATCCCGCTGTGGCGCGCCTGGTCGCCGTACGTCGCCCTCGTCGTCTTGCTCGTCGTCACGCGAGTCGTCGATCCGATCGCGAACTTCCTCCAGCGGTCGATGTTCGTCACGTCGTGGTCTGACATCCTCGGGACCACCCTCGACGGCAGCATCTCGTGGGTGTACGTCCCCGGGTTCTGGCTGGTCGTCAGCGCCCTGATCGCGATCCCGCTATTTCGGATGTCGGGCGACCAGGTCACGGCGGCGTGGCGCGAAGCGGCGGAGAAGATCGTCGCACCGCTCGTCGCGCTCGTGTTCGTCATCGCCATGGTGCAGGTCATGCTCCAGTCGGGTGCCCACCCCGGCGCACCAGACGACGGCAGCATGATCGTCGTCCTCGCACAGACGACGGCGGACGTGGCCGGGCCGATCTACCCGTTCATCGCGGCACTCATCGGCGCGCTCGGTGCCGCGATGGCCGGCTCGAACACGGTGAGTAACATCACCTTCGGCGCGTTCCAGTTCGAGGCCGCCTCGCAACTCGGTCTGCCCCACCAGATCATCGTCGGTGCACAGGCCGTCGGCGGCGCGATCGGGAACCTCGTCGCGATCCACAACGTCGTCGCGGCGCTCGCGACCGTCGGTCTCGTCGGTCACGAGGGGCGCGTGATGCGACTGAACCTCATCCCGCTCGTCTACTACAGCCTCTTCGTCGGCCTCTGGGCGATGCTGTTCGTGTACGTCTTCTTCCCTGACGTCTTCTGAACAATCGCCGCTCTTTTCTCGGCTCCTTCCCTCGAGTCGAGGTACCTGATCCCAAATCGCACTATGGCAGTAGACCACAGTGGTTCGAATCCGGCAGCCGACGACCGCGCGGACTACGATTACCGGAGCGACGACGTCGACCGACCCGGCCTCGTCGACGACCTGGAACGACTCGTCGACGGCGACGTCCGCTTCGACTCCTACTCCCGGCAGCTGTACGCGACCGACGCCAGCATCTACGAAGTGACGCCGATCGGCGTCGTCTTCCCGACGTCGACGGCGGACGTCGCGGGCGTCGTCGAGTACTGCGCCGAACGCGAGATCCCCGTCTTGCCACGCGGGGGCGGGACGAGCCTCGCCGGCCAGACGGTCAACGAGGCCGTCGTCCTCGACTTCACGCGCTACATGGACGACGTCCTCGAGATCGATCCCGACGCGCGGCTGGCGACCACACAGCCCGGCATCTACCTCGGGACGCTCAACGAGGCGCTCGCCGACCACGACCTCAAGTTCGCGCCCGACCCCGCCTGGGGCGACAAGAGCGCACTCGGCGGCGCGATCGGGAACAACTCCACCGGCGCACACTCGCTGCAGTACGGCAAGACCGACGCCTACGTCGAGGAAGTCGAGGCGGTCCTCGCCGACGGCACCGTCACGACCTTCGGCGAGGTCACCCTCGAGGAACTGCGCGAGCGAGCGGGCGACGCGGACCTCGAGTCCCGAATCTACGCCCAGGTCGCCGAGATCGTCGACGAGAAGGCAGATCTGATCGAGGAGACCTATCCCGACCTCAAGCGCAACGTCTCCGGCTACAATCTGGACTGGCTGATCCGCGAGGCGCGTGGCGCCTCGGAACGCGCGAACGGCGAAGCCGGGAGCGAAGACGCCCGCGGGGCCGAACGCGGCGCAGGCGAACCCGACGCACCCGGCGGCACGGTCAACGTCGCGAAACTCCTCTGTGGGAGCGAGGGGACGCTCGCGATCGTCACCGAGGCGACGGTCTCGCTCGAGCCCGTCCCCGAGGAAAAGAGCATGGCGTTGCTCGCCTACGACACCGTCCTCGACGCGATGGAAGACGTCGCGCCGATCGTCGAACACGACCCGGCGGCACTCGAGGTGATCGACGACGTGTTCATCGACCTCGCACGCGAGACCGCCGAGTTCGCCGAGGTGACCGAGATCCTGCCGGAGGGGACTGGCGCGGTGTTGATCGTCGAGTTCTACGCCGAGGACGTCGCCGACGGGGAGCGGAAAGTTGCGAACCTGCTGGCCGACCGCTGTCCCACCGTCGAGCCCGAAGGGGAGCCCGACCCCGCCGAGGAGCGAGTCGACCTCGAGGCCGAGGTACGCGCGTTCGACGCCCTCCAGGCCTACGACCACGAGAGCCGGGCGCAGATCTGGAAGCTCCGCAAGTCGGGGCTGCCGATCTTGCTCTCGCGGACGACCGACGAGAAACACGTCGCGTTCGTCGAGGACACGGCGATTCCACCCGAAAACCTGCCGGAGTTCGTCGCGGACTTCCAGGCGATCCTCGAGGACCACGACACCTACGCCAGTTTCTACGCCCACGCCGGGCCGGGCGTCCTCCACATTCGGCCGCTCGTGAACACGAAGACCGAGACCGGCCTGGACGACGTGGAGTCGATCACTGACGCCGCCACCGACCTCGTCGTCGAGTACGACGGCTCGGTCTCGGGCGAACACGGCGACGGCCGCGCCCGCACCCAGTGGAACCGGAAGCTCTACGGCGACGAGGTCTGGGAGACGTTCCAGGAACTCAAGACGGCGTTCGATCCCGACTGGCTGTTGAACCCGGGACAGGTCGTCTTCCGCGACGACGACCCGACGGACATGACCGAGAACCACCGGTTCGGGCCGGACTACGAGTTCCACGCGGGGTTCGAGCCCGAACTGAACTGGGAGAACGACAACGGCATGCAGGGAATGATCGAGCTCTGTCACGGCTGTGCCGGCTGTCGCGGCGAACAGGCCACGACGGGCGGCGTGATGTGTCCCACGTTCCGCGCGAGCCACGAGGAGATCACGAGCACTCGCGGTCGGGCGAACGCGCTCCGCCAGGCGATGAGCGGCAACTTACCGCCGGGTGAGGTGTTCGAAGACGAGTTCGTCGAGGAGGTCATGGACCTCTGTGTCGGCTGCAAGGGCTGTGCGATCGACTGCCCGAGCGAGGTCGACATGGCCAAGCTCAAAGCCGAGGTGACCCACCAGTACCACGAGCGAAACGGCGCCTCGCTGCGCGACAGACTGTTCGCCAACGTCCACGACCTCTCGCGACTCGGGAGCACGCTCGCTCCGCTGTCGAACGCCGCGGCGAAAGTCCCCGGCGCGCGCTGGCTACTCGAGAAGACCGTCGGTATCGACGCGAACCGACCGCTGCCGACGTTCCACGCGACGACGTTTCGCGACTGGTTCGAAACGCGAGGCGGCTCTCGCGTGCGCGAGGCTGACGCCGACCGCAAAGCCGTCGTCTACCCGGACACGTACACGAACTACAGCAACCCCGACGCCGGGAAAGCCGCCGTCCGCGTCCTCGAGGCTGCGGGCGTCCACGTGACGGTCCCCGATGACCTCGGCGATACCGGCCGGCCGGCGTTCTCGAAGGGCTTTCTCGAGCAGTCACGCGAGACCGCCCGCGAGAACGTCGACGCCCTCGTCCCGCTGGTCGAGGACGGGTGGGACGTCGTCGTGATCGAACCCTCCGACGCGGTCATGTTCCAGTCCGACTACCGCGACCTGCTCGTCGGCGAGGACGTCGAGACCCTCGCCGCGAACGCCTACGGCGTCTGCGAGTACCTCGACGTCTTCCGGCTCGACGAGGACCTCGCGTTCGACGTGCCGACCGAGTCGCTCACCTACCACGGCCACTGCCACCAGAAGGCGACGCGGAAAGACCACCACGCCGTCGGCGTCCTCCGGCGTGCGGGCTACGCGGTCGACCCGCTGGATTCAGGCTGCTGTGGCATGGCCGGGAGTTTCGGGTACGAGGCCGAACACGCCTCGATGAGCGACGCCATCGCCTCAGTCCTCTACGAACAGGTCGACGACAGCGACGGTGAGCGGGTCGTCGCTCCCGGCGCGTCCTGTCGGACGCAACTCGAGGGTCGCCCCGACGGGGCGAAACCGCCGACGCCGATCGAGGTCGTCGCCGACGCCCTCGAGTGAGGCCGAAAACCGAAGTATTAAAGGCCGAATCGTCGGGAGTATCAGGCAAGAATGATCGAGGTACCTCTCCAGACGATCGACAACGTGTTACTCAATTTCCACATGGGGCACGTCCTCGTCGCGGTGTTCGTGCTGGCGGTCCTGAGCGCGCTGCCGTTGCGCTCGCGACGGGTACTCGGACTCAACATCGTGCTCGCCGGCGCGCTCTTCATGCTGGTTCCGATCAGTATGACGGGCGACTCGGGCGTCTACCGTCTGGCCGGCGTCGGCCTGCTCATCATCGGGCCGATGATCTACATGGCCGGCGAGTAGGCCGCGTTTCTCCTCTCCGCTTTTCTTCTCTCTGTGCCGTCGACTGTCGGTTGCGAGTTCACTCCTCGCGAATCAGCGCCACGCTCGCCAGTTTGTCACCGGCCGTCACCGTCGCCTCTTTCGTGAGCGCGTAGAGAATCCCGGTTCGGTCCGTCGCCGCGTCGTGTACCGTCTCGTACGTCGTCGGGTGATAGACGGTCCCGACGCTCGTCCCCGCCGGAACGAACTGACCGAGCTCGAGTGTCGGCTTCGGGCGGAACAGCCCCGACGCGCTCGCTGTGACCTGTCCGAGGTGGTTTCGCGCGACGGTCTGATCTCGATCGGGAACCGGCCCCTCGAGCATCCCGAGGTGGCGGAGGACGTCGAACAGGCCCTCGACTCCGCATTCGACGGCGTCCTCGAGAATCTGTTTGTTGTGAGCGAGTTCGGGCGTGATCGACGGAATTCCCTCGCGAGCGGCCGCGACGCGGAGTTTGCCGTCGAACCCGCGGCGGTGCCACTCGGTCGACGCCTCGTCGTGGGCCTGCTCGGACAGCAACAGGTCGGTGCCGAAAGCCGCCGCCAGCGCCCGCGAGTCGGCGTCGCCCTCGAGGTAGACCACGTGCGGGAGCATGTCGGGACTGCCCGTGTGGAGGTCGACGACGGCGTCGGCGCGTTCGACGTACTCCCAGAGGCGGGCGGCAATCCGCTGGTGGAGACTGCCCGACGGGTCGCCAGGCCAGACGCGGTTCATGTTCGGATTGACGCTGTCGAGCACTTCGGGGGTCGTGTAGGAGACGCGATCGAACGTGAGCGGGTCGGCGACGGGGACGGCGATCACCGTCCCCGACAGCGAACCGAGCGAGAGCTGGTCGTGGAACCGACGCAGTACCTCGGTGCCGTTGACCTCGCGACCGTGCTGGGCCGCCTGGACGTAGAGCGTCGGCCCGTCGCCGCCACCTTCGTAGATGTGCACCGTCGTCGTGAGGTCGGCACCCGAGGGCAGCGTGGCGAGTGTCACTTCGGCTGCCGTGTGCGACCCGGCGTTCATGGTCGACGATACGACCGCGAGAACTATGTACGTCGGGGACTGGACGCCGGCGAGCGAGACCACCATCGTTTTCACCCGTCCCGTCGTCGCTCGAGGTATGAGCAATCCAACGGCGACCCTGCACACGAGCAAGGGCGACATCGAGATCGAACTCTACGAAGAACGCGCACCGCGGACGGTCGGGAACTTCGTCGGCCTCGCGACGGGCGACCGGGAGTGGACTGACCCCGAGACGGGTGACCGCGTCACCGACGAACCGCTGTACGACGACGTGCTCTTCCACCGGATCATCGACGGCTTCATGATCCAGACCGGCGACCCGACCGGCACCGGCCGCGGCGGACCCGGCTACCAGTTCGACGACGAGTTCCACGACGAACTCCGCCACGACGATGCCGGCATCCTCTCGATGGCGAACTCGGGGCCGAACACCAACGGCTCGCAGTTTTTCATCACTCTCGACGCCCAGCCACACCTCGACGGCCGCCACGCCGTCTTCGGGGAAGTCATCGACGGGATGGACGTCGTCGAAGAGATCGGTTCCGTCGAGACCGGCGCGAACGACCGGCCGAAGGAGGACATCCTGCTCGAGTCGGTCACCGTCCACCGCGACTGACGGACAGCAGACGGGCGAACGAGCCACCGAACCGCCTTCTTCGACGGATCGACGAGGGCCAGCGGCGTCGCCGAACCGACACGAGCGCTGTGACTCGAGTCGCCGACGGACACCGAAACGCACATCCCCCCCAACCGTCAACGGACGATTGCATTCGTTCGCGAGGGTAGCCAAGCAGGCCAACGGCGGTGGGCTTAAGACCCGCTCCCGCAGGGGTCCCTGGGTTCAAATCCCAGCCCTCGCATACCGACTCGATCGACAGTGAGAGTCGTGTCTGCGAGACGCTGGGTTTGAATCAGACCGAGGTTCTGCGAACGAAGTGGCAGGTTCTCGGGCGTGGTTCAAATCCCAGCCCTCGCACTGTGTCACTCGCATCCGCGAGTGACGAGTGCGGAATGCGGGATCTGACGGAGACGAGTCACAGTGTCGACCGCCGTGAGAGGGCCCGACGACCGTCGACACGACGCGTTTTAAGTAGTCGCGCGTTCCCACTCCGGTATGGCCTCCGGTCTACTGCCCGCGGAGACGGCCGACCAGCTCGTTACGACCTGTCGAACGGCCGTCGGCGACAGCTGCCGATCCGTCACCTACTTCACTCGAGACGACTTCGAACAGCTCTACCTGCGCGAGGACCTGGAACGCGACGCCGACCTCGCGACGTTCATCGGTCACGAGTGGCGCGGGTTCAAGACCACCCAGACCGCCTACGAGGGCTCCGAACTTGGTGCGTACCGGTACACGATTCGCGTCTTCGACAACGGCTTTCTCATCCGCGTCACGTCCGACCGCGAGGGCGTCTTCGTGACGACCGACGGGCTCACGCTGAAGGACTTCGAAGAACTCGCGACCGCGATCAACTCGGTGCTCGAAGAGCGGGACCTCACCTGAGCGGCCAGGTGTCGATACTCGTCAGTCGTCGGCGGCGTCGCGTCGGGCAGCCCGTTCGACGGCGTCTTCGGACGGGCCGACCGGGAGACCGATGCCCTCCTCTGTCGTTCCGAGTACTCGTGCGAACCGTCGTCGTTCGGCGACCTTCCTGTCGATGGTCATGCCATCGAGCAACGGCCGAGGCCGTCGTAGTTATCCATCCCGTTCAGCCACCCAACGGTGGATTGTCGAGTGAAACTCGGTGAAACGATCGATACGAACGGCGACGGAGACCCTCGGACTGTCTCGCGAACGTAACGCCCTTCTCTCGCAGTCGCCTCTAGTCGAGTGATGACCGACGATTGTCCTGCACCTGTCGAGCGCGCACTCGAGGCCCACGACGCGTTCGAGGCGACCGACGAGGGGTACGAACTCACGACGACCGTCTTCGAGACGGCTGTCACCGCGACCGATGCCGAGGGCAAGCGTGACGGCGAGTTCCACGTCACGATCAGCCTGCCGGCGCTCGACGCCGCCGTCGCCGGCGAGACGGTCGCCGACGTGGTCGAAGACGGCTGGTTCGAGACACTCGAGCGCCGCCTCGAGGACACGTTCACCGTCGCCACCACGAGCACCCACGAGGAGCCACGCGTCGAGCGCGAGGGCGACGAGGTTCGGGTGCTCCTCGAGTACGTCGCCTGGAACGCTCGCGAGGGCGTCGAAGACGCGAAGACGCTGATCGAGTACGTCGAAGGGACCTACGCCCAGGGGATCATCCCCGGCTACGAGTACCAGGGCGAGGCGGCGACGCTGCTCGAGAACGCCCAGACGCGGGGACAGGAGGCGGCAGACGGCGAGCGCGGCGGGATGCCGCTGTAACCGAGGGGAAAGCCGCCGGTCAGTTCCGTTCTCGCCAGGCGGCGACACACCGGCGGTAGCGACGCTATCGTCGCCACGCCAAAGAAGTAGCCCGGCTCAGTCCATCGCGATGTACGTCTGCGTGTCTTCGACGCCCTCGATACCCTGGATCTGGGTCGCTGCGACGTCTTTGACCGCGGCCGGCGTCTCGACGTGCGCTTTCGCGATGATGTCGACGTCGCCGGCGACGATGTGTGCCGACTCGACGCCCTCGATGGCCTCGATGCTGTCTCGGAGTCGATCCGCCTCGCCCGTATTCGCTTTGATCATGACGAACGCTGTAACCATCAGTTGACACCTCCAGAACCGGCGTTTGCAGCCGCGACAGCCGGTGACTCGCCGACCAGAATCTGCCGGACGTCGCTCAGGACGTCGAAGTCGGCGAGGACGACGAGTCGATCGCCCGTCTCGAGTGACTCGTCGGCCGTCGGAATCTCGAGAACGCCATCTCGCTTGCCGAACGCGAGCAGCGTCGCGTTCGCGGGGAGCTCGAGTTCGCTGATCGTGTAGCCCCGGACGGGCGCGTCGTCGGTGATCGTCAACTCGACGATCTGTAAGCTCTGGGCGATGTCGGCGATCGCGCGAATCGTCCCGCCCAGGAGGGCGTTTTTCGCGCCCATCGCGCCGAGCCGTTCGGGATAGATCACCTCGTCGACCTCGTCGGCGTACTTGCGGTAGATGTTCTCGCGGTAGTCCTCGTCGATGCGCATGACCGTCCGACAGCCGTAGTGGTTGGCGATCATACACGCCGCGAAGTTGGCGTTCAGGTCGCCGGTCAGCGCACCGAGGGCGTCCGCCTCGTCGGCGCCGGCGTCCTCGAGGACGTCCTCCCGGGAGCCGTCGCCGACGACGACCTGAAAGTCCTGATTGCGGGCTCGGCGGACGCGCGGCTCGTCGCGTTCGACCAGCGTCACCTCGTGGCCCTCGTCGCGCAACACGCGCGCGGTCCGCAGACCGACCCGCCCTGCACCAATGATGACAAACCGCATGGGACGGGGTACGCTGGCCCCCGTGAATAAGTTTACCCCCACCAGTCGGGCAAAGACTTTAGTCGTGTGATAGAGTACCACACCGCGACAGATGGTTCACGCGTTTATTATGGTGAAGACTGCCGCCGGAAAATCGGAAGGACTCCTATCCGAGATTCGTTCTCTCGAGCCGGTCGGGAACGCCCACATCGTCGCCGGGAACTACGACATCATCACGGAGGTCGACACCGGAGAGGTCTACGACGTACTCGACGTCGCCTCCTCGAAGATACAGGGACTCGACGGCGTCAGCGACACGAAGACGTACATCGCGATGGACTAATCGGTCAGGGCGGGGGCGTGCGGGCGACTCGCCACCACCGGATTCATACTGATGGCTGTGACTGGTCGCCGACGCAACCGCACGACGGTTCACGGTTGCGGCGGTACAGACTCACAGCTATCGTTATCAGTACTCGAGTTCGCCGTGGTCGCGTTCGGTGGCGAACTCCTCGAGCCACGCTTGCTGTTCGGCGAGGCGCGGCGGCCGACGCTCGTAGACGGGTTCGAAGACGTCCTCGAGGTCGGGATGGGGCGTCTCTTCGGCGATCTCGACGGCCCGATCGACCTCGGCAGCGGCGTCCTCGTGGATCGTCTCGATCAGGTCGTCGTCGAGGACCTCCTGCTCGCGGAGGTACCGCTCGTAGCGCTCGAGTGGATCGGCGGTGCGCCACTCGGGGAGGTCGTCGCGCTCGAAGCGGTATCGCGATGGGTCGTCGCTCGTCGTGTGTGCACCCTGGCGATAGGTGAGACTCTCGACGAGGACGGGCGTCCCCTCACGCGCTCGCTCGAGGGCGTCTGCGGCCGTCTCACGAACTGCGAGGGGGTCGTTGCCGTCGACTCGCACGCCCTCGAACCCGTAGGCGTCGGCTTTCACGGCGATGGTGTCACTCGCGGTCTGTCGCTCGCTGGGCATCGAGATCGCCCAGCCGTTGTTCTCACAGAAGAAGACGACGGGTGCGTCGAAGACACCGGCGAAGTTGAGCCCTTCGTGGAAGTCTCCCTCCGAGGTCGCACCGTCGCCGAAGTAACAGACGACGGCGTGGTCGGCGTCGGCGTGGGTGGCGGCCATCCCCGCCCCCGCTGCGTGGGGGATCTGGGTCGCGATCGGGACGGACTGCGGGAAGACGTTCAGGTCGTGATCCGACGCGTACTCGGGGTGGCCACGGCGAAAGCGGAAGATGTCGCTCATCGGAACGCCGTAGGCGATCTGCATCGCGTTCGATCGGTAGGTCGGAAAGAGCCAGTCGTCCGCCGACAGCGCGTGGGCGGCACCCACCTGCGAGCCCTCCTGGCCACGGAACGGCGGGTAGCCGCTCATCCACCCGCGCCGTTGCAGCGCCAGCGCTCGCTCGTCGAACTGGCGCGTCCTGACGACGTCTCGATAGAGTGCGATCGCCTCCTCGGCCGAGAACGGAACCGACTCGAGGTCACGCTCTCCGATGACACGATCCATGTGATATGGTCGCAGGCAACGCTGAAAGTGATTCCGATACCGAAAAGAGTGCTCGGACGTTAGCGTCGGTATGGTGTCGTTCGTTTCGGTGGTCGGCCTGCTCCTGATCATCGGCCTGCACACGCTCATCGCCGCCGTCGCGACCCGTTTCCTCCGCATTCGGCTGGAGACGCAGTGGGGGACCATCCTGTACGTCCTGTTTCTGGTGCCTGTCGTTCTGTTCCTCTCGACGCTCGTGCTCAGCGGGCCGCTCGGACTCGGCATGGATCTCGGCTCCCAGCAGGCTGTCGTGATGCTCGTCATCGCACTCCCACTCACGCTGGGCTACACCATCGACGTCTTCTGGATGCCCCACCCGGACGAGATCGAACTTCCCGACACGATCGACGACTGAGACGGTCTGCTGTACCCGTTTTCCGAAACCCGCCAGACAGTTCGCGGTTGCGCCGGGAACGGCGGACCGCAGACGAGACGACCGACTACTCCTCGAGGACGCGCTCGAGGACCTCCTCGACTCGCTCGAGGACCTCCTCCGGTGGCTGGGTCGCGTCGATGCGGACGAACCGACCGGCGTCACGATCGAGCAGGCGCTCGTAGTTGTCCCGGACGGCAGCAAGGTACTCCGCTCGCTCGAACTTGTTCGTCACACCGGCGCGGGCGGCCGCAGTTTCGGGGTCGACGTCGAGATACAGCGTGAGGTCGGGGTCGACGGTGAACGCCCGGTGGATGCCGATGACGTACTCCATCGGCCGCGTCACCTCACCCTCGAGCGTCGCCCCCTGGTAGGCGTACCGCGAATCCGAGTAGCGATCCGAGATCACGAGGTCGCCCCGCTCGAGGGCGGGTTCGATCACGCGCGAGAGGTGGTCGGCGTGGTCGGCCGTGTAGAGAAAGAGTTCCGCGAGCGGATCGGCGTCGTCGTCCTCGATCGAGCGATAGACGGCGTCGCCGTACCAGGAGTTCGTCGGCTCCCGGGTGAACGTCGCGTCTGGGTAGACGTCATGCAACGCCTCCCAGACCGTCGTCTTGCCGCTGCCGTCCAGTCCCTCGAGCGTGATGAGCATGCCCGAACCTCGCGGCGAGAACTACTACAATCTGTCGAGAGGAGCCGCCCGATACCGTCGCTGGCCAGCGGGGACCTGCCCTCGTCTCTCGGGGCTACGACTCGAGGAGAATCTCGAGGGGCAACGAATATGTGAACGCATGGAGAATAGTACCGAAAGCCGTGTCCAGAGTTCACATTCCACAACTCGTCTCGACGATCGAGTCGTTTCTCGAGGCTCACCCGATCGTCTACCGGCTCCTCATGGTCGTGGTGCCGGTCGTGATGCTCTCTACGTACTGTACCGTCCGCGGCGGGATCGACCTCGACTGTGCGATCGAACTCGGCTCCGTGTTCGGCACAACCTGTGGCGTGGTCTCGGTGACCTGTGACGACTGGCTCCCTTACTGTGTAGCCGACTAGCTATTTACCACTCCAGAGACGTATCTCGAGTATGAACGTCCTCGTCGCTGGCGGAACCGGCTTCATCGGCACAAACCTCTGTGCAGAGCTACACGACCGCGGCCACGAGGTGACGGCGCTCTCGCGCGATCCCAGCGGCGTCGACCTCCCCGCAGGCGTCGAGACGGCGATGGGCGACGTCGGCGCGTACGACTCGATCGCCGGAACGGTCGCCGACCACGACGTCGTCGTCAATCTCGTGGCGCTCTCGCCGCTGTTCCAGCCGCCGAGTGGCCTCTCTCACGAGAGCGTCCACCTCCGGGGCACCGAAAACCTCGTCCGCGCCGCCGAGGAGGGCGACGTCGAGCGGTTCGTCCAGATGAGCGCCCTCGGCGCGGACCCGAACGGCGACACGGCGTACATCCGCGCCAAAGGTGTGGCCGAGCGAGTCCTCAGAGATTCCGACCTCGGGTGGGTGATCCTCCGCCCGTCGGTGATCTTCGGAGACGGCGGCGAGTTCGTCTCCTTCACGAAGAAGTTGACGACGCCGTACGTGACGGGGCTGCCCGGTGGCGGCCGGACGCGGTTTCAGCCGATCTGGGTCGGCGACCTCGTCCCGATGCTCGCCGACGCCGTCGACGACGACGAGCACGTCGGCAACACATACGAGATCGGCGGCCCCGAGGTGGTGACGCTGACCGAGGTGACGAAACTCGCCTACGAGGCGGACGGCAAGTCCGTCACCGTGCTTCCCGTCCCGATGGGGGTGGCGAAGATCGGCCTCTCCGCCGTCGGTCCCGTCCCGTTCGTCCCGTTTGGGCCCGACCAGGCGCGCTCGCTGCAGATGGACAACACCGTCGTCGAAAACGACGTCACGGCCTTCGGACGAGACGAGAGCGACCTGAAGACGCTCCCGGAGTACCTCGGACTCGAGCGCGAGACGGAGTCGGTGACGACCAAACGGACGGCCTGATAACGACGACCGTGCGTCGGTGCCGATGCGCCCGCGATTCGTCGTGGAGTGCGTCGGAGCACCGTCACTCCGACACGCCGACTCGCTGCCGGCGGTCCGCGTACTTCCGTGTCGACCGCCGCGAGCTTCGTTCGAAGCTAGTTATAAAAAAACTAACACCCTAGAGACGAACTATAGCATATCACAAGCGATTTGCCGCACAATAGTGGTGCTTTACGCCAATTTCCGCCGAAACGACAATATTTGTGAAATTCACACCATCACAAGGTTTATGTCCTTTATCGATCTGTTTTCAACGCAACGGAGCCCCCTAATCAACTATGAAGCTGGCGATGATCGGATTTGGACAGGCCGGTGGGAAAATCGTCGATCGATTCCTCGAGTACGACGAACGAACGGGAAGCGGGATCGTCCGTGCGGCGATCGCCGTCAACTCGGCGAAAGCCGACCTCATGGGACTCGATCGAATTCCCCAGGAGAATCGCGTCCTCATCGGGCAGGCTCGCGTGAAAGGCCACGGCGTCGGTGCGGACAACGAGCTCGGCGCGGAAATCGCCGAGGAGGACATCGACGAGGTACAGAACGCGATCGACGCGATCCCGACCCACGAGGTCGACGCGTTCCTCGTCGTCGCTGGAATGGGCGGCGGGACGGGATCGGGTGGCGCACCCGTCCTCGCGAAACACCTCAAGCGTATCTACACGATTCCCGTCTACGGACTCGGCGTGCTGCCGGGGACGGACGAGGGTGGTATCTACACGCTAAACGCCGCGCGCTCGTTCCAGACGTTCGTCCGCGAGGTGGACAACCTGATGGTCTTCGACAACGACTCCTGGCGAAAGGCCGGCGAGTCGGTCGAGGGCGGCTACGAGCAGATCAACGAGGAGATCGTGCGTCGCTTTGGCGTCCTCTTCGGGGCTGGCGAGGTCGGCGACGGACAGGAAGTCGCAGAGAGCGTCGTCGACTCCTCGGAGATCATCAACACGCTCTCCGGCGGCGGCGTCTCTACCGTCGGGTTCGCCTCCGAGGAGGTCGAACTCAACACCGGCGGTGGCCTCCTCTCGCGGTTTACGGGCAACGATGGCGGCGACGCCGATGGACTCGACGCCGCGAACACGACGAACCGAATCACGAGCCTCGTTCGCAAGGCCGCGCTCGGCCGGCTCACGCTCCCCTGTGAGATCGACGGCGCAGAGCGCGCCCTGCTCGTTCTCTCCGGCCCGAGTGAGTACCTGAATCGGAAAGGAATCGAACGCGGCCGCAAGTGGCTCGAGGAGGAGACCGGGAGCATGGAGGTCCGCGGTGGTGACTACCCGCGCAACGAGCCCGAGGTCTCCGCGGTAATCTTGCTCGCCGGGGTCACGAACGTCCCGCGGATCAAGCGCCTCCAGCAGGTCGCGATCGAAGCCCAGGACAACATCGAGGACATTCAGTCCGAAAGCGAGGACAACCTCGAGAGTCTCGTCGAAGACGAAGAAGACGAACTCGAGCCGCTGTTCTGAGCCCGTCTTTCGATCACTCCTCACCTCTCGTGCGTTCGGCCGTGTCGCAGTCACGTCTCCGACGCGCTTTTGCTCACCTGTCGGCAACGTCCACAAGATGCACGTCGTCGTCCCGTTTGCCGTCGACTCGCCGAAGACGCGTCTCGCTCCCGTCCTGGACGCAGACGAACGATCGTCGTTCGCTCGAGCGATGCTCGGTGACGTCCTCGAGTCGATCCGCGAGACTGGCCGCGAGCCGACGGTCCTCGCGACGGGACCCGTCGACGTCGACGCTCGCGTCACCGTCGACGACCGACCGCTGACCGACGCGGTCAACGCCGTCCTGGCGTCGACGCCCGACGCTGTCGCGGTCGTGATGGCTGATCTTGCGCTGGCGACCCCCGACGCCGTCGAACGGCTGTTCGCGACGTCCGGCGACGTCGTGCTCGCGCCAGGGCGAGGCGGCGGGACGAACGCGTTCGTCGCTCGCCACGACGACTTCCGCGTCGACTACCACGGCACCTCGTATCTCGACCACCGTGCGGTCGCCCGCAAGATCGACGCCGACCTCGCGACGGTCGACTCGTTTCGACTCTCGACCGACGTCGACGAACCCGCGGACCTGGTCGAGGTCCTCCTCCACGGCGGCGAGCGCTCGCGGGCGTTCCTGGAGGGGGTCAGGTTCGCACTCGAGACGACCGACGGACGGGTGACGGTCGGGCGTAAGTCCGATACTGAGTGACAGTACAGCCCTCGAAGCGGAGATCAGTATCTCTTTATACCTAAATTAGATCAGAAAAAATGGACGTCTCATGGACGATCAGGACGAACAACTCGGCGAATCGATACGAGACGAGGAGACCGCAGCAACCGAGTATCGATGGCACCAGGATCGGTTTCCTGCCTGGGATTCCGAGATTGAGGCGCTTCGAGCGGCGCGGAGTGACGCTCGAGCATCGCTCGATCAAACGATTCACCTGATTCGAGACATCGACGAGACGGCTATGACGACGCTCAAGATCGATCTGATCGTCGTCGGACTGATTTTAACTGCGGTCACGTCGTTCCCCACGACACTTCGACTCGCTAATGTCGTCTCTGTCGCCGGGTTCTGTTTGATCGTTCTCTCGTCCGGACTGGCCCTCGTCACGAATGTCGGATCGGACTACCCGACTGGCATCAGTAGGGACTATCTTCTTACAGCGAGAGAATCCCGGCGTTTACGCCGGGCGTGAATCGCGTCACTCAACTACGCGAACCACCGCTCGACAGCAGACCGGATATTCCACGTTAACCCAAACCATTAAGTAAATTTCTCTACATGGGCTATGTATGGCGATTGAGGTCACGCGCACCTACGTTGGTTCCATCCAGAACCACCAACAGGTCAGCGATGGTCTCGATTCGCTCGGCGACTCCGCCTCGAAGATCTGGAACGTCGCACGCTGGACAGCTGATCGTATCTGGGAGGTAACCGGCGAAATCCCCGATGACGGAACGCTGAAAGCGTACATGAAGAACCAACCCTGCTGGAAAGACCTGAACGCACAATCCAGTCAGAAAGTCATCGAAGAACTTTCTGACGCTTTTCAGTCGTGGTTCGACCTGCGACACAAGGACGACGAGGCGAATCCGCCCGGCTACCGCAAACATGGCAACACACGCCCCAGGAGTACGGTCACGTTCAAGGCAGACGGGTTCAAACACGATCCAGAGAACAACCGCGTCCGCCTCTCGAAAGGCTCGAACCTGAAAGAGAACTGGTCGGACTTCATCCTCTGCGAGTACCAGACACGCCCAGACGTTGACCTCACAGAAGTCAACAGCGTGCAGAACGTTCGAGCCGTCTGGAACGGCGACGAGTGGGAACTGCACTTCGTCTGCAAAGTCGAACTCGAAACCAACGACTCATCAGGAGATGGCGTGGCAGGGATCGACCTCGGCATCAAGAACATCGCCACGGTCGCGTACCCCGACGAGTACGTCCTGTACCCCGGCAACTCGCTCAAACAGGACAAGCACTACTTCAAACGTGCCGAGTACGACACCGAAGGGGAGAACGGCCCCTCGGAGAAGTCGAGGTGGGCACGCCGGAAACTCGCTGACCGAGAGACACACTTCTACCACGTTCTCACGGACACCATCATCACGGAGTGTGTCGAACGCGGTGTTGGCACGCTCGCGGTGAGTTGGCCCGAAGACGTGCGAGAGTCCGACTGGGGCAAGACCGGTAACAAGAAGTTGCACTCGTGGGCGTTTGACCGTATCTACCAGTACCTCGAATACAAGGGCGAGATTCGTGGTGTCGAGGTGCTGAAAGAGAACGAGTGGGAGACGTCGAAGACCTGCTCACGGTGTGGAGACGACACGAAATCAAACCGGGTCGAACGTGGGCTGTACGTCTGCTCGTCGTGCGAGTTGGTCGGGAACGCGGATTGTAACGGGGCGGAGAATATGCGTCAGAAGATAACTCCGAGTCCTCACGGTGAGGATAGGAGTAACGGCTGTGTGGCACAGCCATCGGTACACCTGTTCGACCGCGAGAGCGGGACGTTCAACACGAGAGAACAGGCCGTATCGTAGACCAGCAAATATCCCAACCTGCGGTACGGGAAGCCTCGCCGTCGTCGGGCGTAGCCCGACTGCCTGAGGGATCTTCGATCCCTCTCCGTTTACGGCGAGGAGGATGTCACCTTCGAGATCTCCATCGGGCGTCGTGGACGGAACGCGAGTGGAACGAGTGGATGCTTCGCGAGTACGAGTCCTGGCTGGCAGACGCAGAAGAGATGGCTGCAGGGGATGCAAAAGCGCTATTTTACACTCAGTTGACCCTCGGCTCTGGCGTGTTGTTTCTCACTTTGGGAATCCTGCTTTCGGCTGCGGGGGCAGTAGACCCGATCGACACGTTTGCCGAAGCCAGCAACCGATCGGTTACTGCTGCTGGGATAGTTTTTTAACTCCGTCACTCGTTTCTCGTAATATGAGCAAGTCGCCGAAAACGGGACGGGAGGTCGAAGAGCAACGCGTCCGCCGCGGTCCCGCGTTCGTCTCGAACTTCGTTCGATCGCTGGCGAAAGATTCCGACAACGGCGACGAATAACCCGCGAGAAGTTCTCTACAGTTCGAGTGTCGACAAGCAGGTTCGTTCTCCCTTCTAACCAGAACTGAAAGCTTATACTCGAGGCGACGACACTCCGACGTGATGATTCCCGGGGCAGCCGAGTACGGCGTCGACGTGACGATCGAAGACGAGGACCGCGAGCGACTGCTCGAAGTCACGCCGGCCGACGTCACCGCCGCCCCGGAGCTATCGTTTTCCCGGAACGTCTTCGTCCCGCTGACGACGGCGTGTCGCTACACCTGCACCTACTGCACCTACTTCGACCCGCCCGGCGAGGCGTCGCTGCTCAGCCTCGAGGAGGTCCGGGAGATCTGTCGGCGGGGGGCCGACGCGGGCTGTACGGAGGCGCTTTTCACGTTCGGTGACGACCCCGACGACCGCTACACCGCCGTCTACGACCAGCTCGAGGAGTGGGGCCACGACTCGATCCACACCTACCTGCGGGAGGCCTGCGAGGTCGCCCTGGAGGAGGGCGTGCTCCCGCACGCCAATCCCGGCGACCAGACGCGCGAGGAGATGGCGGCGGTCGCGGACGTCAACGCGAGCATGGGCGTGATGCTCGAGACGACCGCCGAGGTGGACGCACACGCGGGCCCACGCCGCAAGGAACCGGGCCAGCGGCTGCGGACGATCCGGAACGCGGGCGAGCTCGACGTCGCGTTCACGACCGGCATCCTCGTCGGGATCGGCGAGTCCTGGCGCGATCGGGCGGAGAGCCTGCTCGCGATTCGCGAGTTACACGAGCGATACGACCACGTCCAGGAGGTGATCGTCCAGCCCGTCGTGGACAACGACCGCTGGCGCAGCGGGACGCCCGACCTCGAGACGATGCGTCGGGTGACGGCGATGGCCCGCCACACCCTCCCCGAGGAGGTGTCCGTGCAGGTGCCGCCGAATCTCGCGCCCGCCCGCGACCTCGTCGACTGTGGGATCGACGACCTCGGCGGCGTCTCGCCCGTCACCGACGACCACGTCAACCCCGACTACGCCTGGCCCGCCCTGCGAGAACTCGAGTCGATCGCCGACGACGCCGGCGTTCCGCTTCACGAACGACTGCCCGTCTACGAGCGGTTCCTGCCGCCAGCGTTGCGCACGGACGGGTTCGACGGCCGTCCGGCCGACGCCGACCGCGAGTGGCTCTCGCCGCGGATCCACGAGGCGCTCGCGGCCGACGACGAGGCCGGGAGGCGGTACCGGAACGTCCTCGAGAGCGGCGAGCCCTGATACCGGCGGACGTGATAACGATAGCTGTGAGTCGTTCCCGATGCAACCGCGAACCGTCTTGCGGTTGCGTCGGTAACCAGTCACAGCCATCATTATGAGTCGGTGCCGACGAACCCGAAACCTGTCGCAGGGGAGACGTTGGCACACGGTCACAGCCGACAGAACGACGGCTGTGCGCTCGAGTCGTCGAAAAAAGAGTCGGTTGACCCGTCGGTCTATTCGCCCGGCACGCGAGGTGCACTCGATCCCGACTGCGGGACGGTGTCTCTCTCGGTGCTCGGCTCCTCTGGGACGCCGGCTTCTTTCTCGCCGGTCACGAGGAACTCGAGGACGTTCCCGAGCAGGACGTCGTTGTCCGCGCGGTTGTAGTTCTGGCTGGACATGAAGCCGGGATCGCCGACTGCGATCGCGTTCCCGCTCCGTGCGACGACGCCGTACTCGCCTGCCTCCCGGGTTTCGGAGTGTTCCGTTCCCTCGAGTGTCGTGAGCAGCGTCTGGCCGTCTGCGACGACCTGGGTCGGACTATCGAAGACGACGCGATCGACGCCGTCGGTTAACTCGGAGTCGCTCGACGGGGTCGCGTAGATCGACTTGTAGTTGTTCTCGTACTCCTCCATGTTGTAGAGGTAGCCGGTGTCGTAGGCGATGCCGACGGGCGAGGTGACGGAAGCGAACTCGCCGTTGGTCGGCTGAGCGCCGATGAGTAGCCCGAGCAGTCCCCCGAGGCCACCCGAGTCTGGCCCGGCAGCGAACAGCACGCGCCCGCCGGCGTCGGCGAACGCGCTCACGCCGGCGGCTTCCTCGGCGGTGTAGCGCGTTCCGGGATCGACGACGATCAGCGCGTCGGCACCGCGCAGCGTCTCGTTGAGCCGTGCGGCGGGTTCGCTGTCGAAGTCGTCCGACGACTCGTGGTACTGCACGGTGTGGCCGCCCGCGGTCAGCGCGGAGACGACTGGCTCGAGGTCTTCCTCGGCGACGTCGTTCGAGTGGGCGACGTCGATCACGACGGTCTTGGACTCGCCGTCGTCGTCGTAGGTGATCGCCCCGCCACGGTCGACGGTCGGCGCGTCGATCGCGCTCGGCTGGAACTGTTGTTGATCCACCGTCGGTCGTTCCGTCGCACCTTGCTCGGTGACGAGTCCGGCCACGCCGACGCCGGCGACGGTGACGAGCACGACGGCGGCGAAGACGACGAATCGAGAGCGAACGCTCACGGGCGATCACCCCCGGTCTCGTTGGCCACAGAACGCTCGAGCGCAGTCGAGGCGACGACCCGTTCGTCGTCGACCGATCCCCACAGCGCGAGGAACGTGGGCGTGTTGACGGCGCCGTACTGGCCGAAGGTCTGTGGGTGAACGCCGGACGCGACCTGCCGGTCGCCGCTCTCACCGCCGATGATCACCGAGAGACCCGAGAGCGGTTCGCTTTCCATCTCGACGACGTCGTAGTCCTCGAGGCCGGCCTCGTCTGCGGCGGCACCGACCGCGACCTCGGTGTCGCCGACGTCGTCTGCGAGTCCGTTCTCGACGCTCTCGATGCCGGTGTAGACTTTCGCGTACGCGAGTTCCGTCTCCGAGAGCGTCAACTCGTCGCCGCGGTGTTCGGTGACGGTCCCGACGAACGCCTGGCGCATCATCTCGACCTGTGCCTCGTACTCGTCTTCGGTGCCGCCGCCGTTCTTGTCGGGACCGGTCGTGATCTCCTGGTCAGTCGGCGGCACGTCGAGGTACGTCGCTCGCACGCCGATGCTCCCGACGATCGAGCCGGGCTTGACGTAAATCTCGTCGCTGGGTGCGATCATGTAGTAGGCGCCCGAGGCCGCCGTCGACTCGACGCTCGTGACGACGGGCATCTCCTCGGCGGTGCGCTCGACCGCGAGGTAGAGTCCCTCGCTCGCGCTGACGCCACCACCGGGGCTGTCGACCTCTAATACGACTGCGTCGATCGAGTCGTTCTGTCGCGCCTCGCGCAGGTCGTCCGTGATCCGCTCGGCGGACGATTCGGAGAGTGACGAATCGACTTCGATTACCGCGACTGTTCCGTCCGGGTTGCTCGTCATCCCCCAGACGACCGGTGCCATGCTGGCACCGACGAGGAGGGCGACGATGACGACCGTCACGTACGACTTCGCGACGGCCCCCAGCAGGTTCCGCAGGGTGGCAAGTGTTGAGCTCATATCACAACGTCACTGACTTTTTAAATTCCGGTATATAATAGATTCTGTTTCTATCTAGTGTAGTTGTGTAAGTAAAAGGTTAACAGATACTGTCATCCGAACGCTGTTGGAACGTGTGAAACAGCCTCGAGTCGGACCGCCCGTCGATTCGCTCGAGCGGCGGGCAGTCGACGCGACTCACTCGCGAACGATCCGAAACCGGCCTGTGCTGACTCGCTCGAGTATCGACGGCTCGCGCATCCTGACGACGCGGCCCGTCGGTGTTCGGTCGATCTCGGCGTGAGCGTCGACGGACTCGAGGTCGCCGAGCAGCTGGGCAGACGGCGGCTTCTGGGCTGCAGCGCAGTCGTAGATCGTGAGCAGCCCGCGGTCGTCACGTTCGTAGACCACGAGGTGGGCGTGGTTCGGGAGTTGCCAGCGGTTCTCGGCGGCTGGAACGAGGTGGTTCATACGCGGATCGACGAGCGACGAGGTGAAAAATCTCGGTCAGTCGTCGGCCGGGAGCGGCCGCTCGTCGGACTCGAGCAGCGGCGTGCCGTCGGCTTTCGGACCGAGCTGTGGGCCAAACGGCGGGTCGTCGGGATCGATCACCCGTCGGGTCTCGTAGTCGGTCGAGCGCTCGACCGGAATCCGGCCGATCGAGGTGATCAGTTCGACGTAGTCGGCGAACGACCGAAACTCGCCGTACTCGCCGCCGGCGCGTTTCGTGATCTCCTCGGAGAGGATCGTCCCCATGAAGTCGTCCGCCCCACACGAGAGCATCTTCAGTCCACCCTCGTCGCCGTACTTCACCCAGGAGGACTGGATGTGGTCGATATTGTCGAGGAAGAGCCTCGAGACGGCGATCATGAGTTCGTCCTCGTCGCGGGACGCGCCACCGGAGACGACGTCGTGTTCGAAAAGCGGGGTGTTCTGGTGGATAAAGGAGAGGGGGACGAACTCCGTGATCGCGCCGTCGACGCGCTCCTGGAGGTCGCGAACCCGCTTCAGGTGACGGACGCGGTGGGCCTCGTTCTCGACGTGGCCGTACATGATCGTCGCCGTCGCGTCGAGGCCGACGGCGGCGGCGGCCTCCATCGCCTCGAGCCACTCGCCCGTGTCGATCTTGCCGGGACAGATCACGTCGCGGACCTCGTCGACGAGGATCTCCGCTGCGGTGCCGGGCACGGTGTCGAGACCCGCATCCCGCAGGCGGCGGTAGACGTCCTCGTAGCTCCAGTCGGTGCCGCGGCGGGCGTGGTCGATCTCCTCGGGCGTCATCGAGTGGACGTGCACGCCGTCGACGCTCATCGCGTCGATCTGCTCGACGTAGGTTCCGGGGTCGGTCTCGTAGGCCTCGGGCGGGACGTAGTTGATCTCCTTCGGATTCGGGTGAGCCTCGAGTATCTCGCGGTGCTCGTCGTCGAGGGCCAGCGCCGGGTGCAGTCCGGAGACGGACGTGACCTCGTAGATGCCCCGAGAGACGGCGTCGCGGACGATCTCGCGGGAGTCGGCCGGCGTCTTCGTGAAGCCGGCGGTCTCGCCGTCGTAGTCGCTCTCGAACGTGTGGGCTGCGTCTTTGAAGTTGCAGAACAGACAGCCCACGTTACACGCGGTCGTGACGTTGTTGTTCAGGTTCGCGACGAACGTGACCTCCTCGCCGACGACCTCCCGACGGCGCTGGTCTGCCGCCTCGAGCACCTGCTCTTTGCGCGTCCGGTCGATTCCCTCGACGTCGGTCCCCGTCGTCAGCAGTTCGATCCCGTCGTCGACGGTGAGTCGGTCGCCGTCTCGTGCCTTCTCGAGGGCGTTCTCGAACGACTGGTCGGTCTCGGGAACGTGTTCGAACTCGAGGTCCCCCTCCGTTACCGGTTGGTCCATCGTGCATACGAACCCATCAGAGGAGCAAAAACGTAATGGGTCAGTCCTCCAACCGGTCGCCGATCGTCGACGTGTGGTCGTCACTTCGCGTCGAAACGATGACGCGATCGGGCGGCGGTCCGCGGCGTGGTGCGAGTGAGTCCAGGCCGTAGACGGCCGCGAACTCTCGACGAATACTGAAACCTTCTTTGCACCACGCACCAGCAGTGCGAGTATGAACCGCGGCGGCGCTATCGGCCGGAGGTGTCTCGAATGACGAGTGTCAAAGAGTTCCGCATCGAGGAGGAGGCGACGGCGGACTCGCTGGGCCAGGGATCGTTCGTCTTCACCGACGACTACTCGGTGTTCGACTGGGGCAAGATGCCCGACCAGATCCCCGACAAGGGCGCGAGTCTCTGTACCATGGGCGCGTTCAACTTCGAACTGCTCGAGGACGCGGGCGTCCCGACCCACTACCGGGGAGTCGTCGAAGACGGCGAGGTCGTAGCCCTCGATGACGCCACCCGGCCGCCCCAGGAGATGGCGATCGACCTGACGCAGGTGCCGGATCTCCCCCACGAGGGCCGGGACTACGACTACGAGGCCTACCACGAGTCCGCGGGCAAGAACTACCTCGTCCCCCTCGAGATCGTCTTCCGCAACCGCGTGCCCGTCGGCTCGAGTCTCCGGCGGCGAACCGAACCCGACGACCACGGCCTCGCGTTCGACGAGTGGCCAGACGAGGCGGTCGACCTCGAGGAGCCGATCGTCGAGTTCTCCACGAAGTACGAGGAGGGCGACCGCTACCTCGACCGCGAGGAGGCCGATTACATCGCCGGGAAGGCGTCGATCGCCGACCTTGAGGACGTCGCCCGCGAGGTAAACCGCGTCGTCACGGAGCAGGCCGACGCGGCGGGGCTGGTCCACGAGGACGGCAAGATCGAGTGTCTCTATTACGATGGGGCGTCCGCTGCCGCCGACGGTGAGCGGGAGCCCGCGAACGGCGAGATCCGGGTGGCGGACGTCGTCGGGACCTTCGACGAGAACCGCTTCAGTTACGAGGGCACGCAGCTGTCGAAGGAAGTGCTCCGACAGTACCACAAGCGCACGCAGCCGGCGTGGGTCGACGCGGTGAAAGACGCGAAAGCGGAGGCGAAAGCGAAAGACGTCGCCGACTGGAAGTCGCTGTGTGAGGTCGAGCCCGAACCGCTCGACGAGGCGGTCGTCGAGACCGCTCGAGACATGTACTGTGCCGGGACGAACGCGTACACCGGCCGCGAGATCTTCGACGCGCCGCCGCTCTCGAGTGCGATCGGGTCGGTCCGGGGGCTGTAGCAACACGCAATTCGCGGTTCACGAACCGCTTGCCGACTGCTCGATTCGACGACGGACCGGGTGCGAAACAGATCAGCACCGGTCGAGTAACGGAGGCGGGAGGTAGTCGATCGATACGACCGTGTGGCCCGTCTCCACGAAGTGCTCGAGAGCGCGCCTCGAGACGTCTTCGACTGTGTCGTCTTCGTCTGGAGTCGCAGACCAGCCACACTCGAGACAGTACTTCTGGGCGGGCCGTTCGTCGCCGTTCGTGTTGCCACTCCACATACGACGGTTGATGTGACCGCTGCGCTTCACGATAATGCATGCGAATGCACATCGGTGTGCAATTTGTTCGACGAGAGGCGACGAAACGGACGGCGAGACGTTTTCTATCGCGCCGAGCCAGGTACAGGTATGGAGATCACGGTCTACGGTCCGCTTCGGAGTGCGACCGGCGAGAAGACGGTCAGTCTCGCGTTCGACGGCGACACCGTCGCCGACGCGGTCGAGGCGTTCGTCGACGCCTACCCACGAGCGAGAGGACACCTCTACGACGGCGACGAGTTGCGCCCGAGCGTCAGGATCTCGCTCGAGGGCAACCGCGTGGCTCTCGAGACGCCATGTCCCGCGGACGCCTCGCTGACGGTGGTTCCCGCGGTTCAGGGCGGTTGATCCCGGACGCAGACGGCGCTACAGATCGTACTGGTCGCGTACGAGGTGGGCGATGCCACGCTCCTCGAGGACGGCCATCGGGGCGAGCACGTCGAGTTGCACGACGCCCGGGAGTCGGCCGACCTGTACGCCGCCGGTGAACGTACACCGCGCCCGGACTTCGCCCTCGCTCATGCCGAGGAGGTCGCCGGCGCGGTCGAACGCGTTCTGGGTCGCGTCGTTGATCGTCGCGCCGGAGCCGATGACCTGGATCGGCCCCATCTCCTCGACGAGGTCGACACCGTGGTCGGCGGCGAGATCGCGACCTGTCTCGAGTTCGTCGTCGCTGTACGGTTCGCTGATGTACGGCAGGTCCTCGGCGTTGGGCAGGAGGATCGGGCCGTCGAGCTCGAGCCCCTCGATGACCTCGACGTCCATCCGAACGGTTCCGCTGACGTCTGTCGTGTGCAAGGAGAGTTCGCCGTCGCCCTGGTTCGCGTGGAGGTCGCCGACGTAGACGCCCGCGCCGTCGATCTTGACCGGGCAGATTAGCGTCGCACCGGCCCGTACCTCGGAGACGTCCATGTGGCCATCCGTCCGCTGGCCGAGGTCTTCCTCGCTCTCGAGACCCCAGTCGTGGTCGGCTCCGATGAGATACTGCCCGAAGTCGCCGGCGTTGTGCGAGTCCGGCATCTCGACCGGCGGCGTCGTGCCGACGTTCCCGATGAACGGCCGGAGTCGCCCGAGCGTTCCGGGCATCTCCGAGGGCTCGTAGAGGACGATGGGGTGTTGACGGGAGTTCTCGGGGACGTCCATCACCTCGTGGGCGTCCTCGGCGAGTTCGTGTGCTGCGTCTTCGTCCATCGTCACGCCGACGGTGTGGTCGTCGTCGAAGGCGACGGTGAAGCCGTACTCGAAGCCAAAGGAGGAGGCGTTCGCGCCACACTCCGCACAGCGGATCGCGTCCTCGCCGGTTCCCTCGACGACCGTCTCCGGCCATTCCGTGCCACACTCGGGACAGCGGTGATCGACGAACGGATCGTCGCCGAACGCCTCCTCCCGTTCGGTCATCGAGCCCGTACTCGTCGCGAGGCTCGTCACCTCGACCTCCCTGATCGTGAGCGCGACGGCGTCGCCGACCTCGGCGTTCTCGACGCGGATCGGCCGGGTCACCTCGTGGCCGCCGCGGAACTTCGGCGTGATCATCGGTCCCCAGCACGCCGGCGGCGTGTACGTCTCGATCGTTCCACCGTCCGCGACCGTCCCTGCCCACTCCTGGTCCGGACCGACCAGACCGAGCGTGTACTGGTCGACGAACAGCTCTTGCTGGACTTCTTGTTGTGCCATGCCATCACAGGGTAAGGCGGCTGTGAGTATAAAGCGATCAGGTGCCCTCGAGTCGATAGAAATCGTCGACGCAAAAACGAGCCGTCATACGGTCTGCTGTAACGATTTCCCGACACAACCCAGTTAGTTCGTGGTTATGCCGGAACTGACGTACAGCGGTCCGTCTCATACTGCCGGACGTAAGTCGTGAAAGATTCTCGCCGTCCCGGGGTGGCGAGAATCTTCACACAGTTACGTCCGATAGTATCAGTCGTCGTTCGCGACGGCGCTCCCGATACCGTCGACGGGACGGTCCGGCGTGACCTCGTCGATCTCTCCGGGCAGCCCGAGCTGGTAGTCGTCGCCGTTCTCGCGGACGGTCGTCCGGCCACGGTGGACCGAGACGTCGCCGTTCAGGTGCAGGCGGACCGCCTCGAGCAGCGCCTCGGCCTCGAGCGGCTGGCCACGGCGTTTGACCTCCGCCAGGTCGGCGTCGTCGGGGACGTCGAAGGCGCGCTGGGTGATGATCGGCCCCTGATCCAGGTCGGTGGTGACGTAGTGAGCGGTGACGCCGGCGACGCGGACGCCCTCCTCGATGGCCTGCCGGTAGGCCTCCGCGCCGGGGAACGCGGGCAACAGCGAGGGGTGGACGTTGATGATGCGATCCTCGTAGCGAAAGACCACGTTCGGGCTGAGGATGCGCATGTACCGCGCGAGGACGATCAGGTCGACGTCGTACTCGGCGAGCAACTCGAGCAGTTTCTCCTCGTCCTGCTGGCCGCCGTCGATACCGATGTCGTGGAACGGGACGTCGTAGTGTTCGGCAAGCGGCTGGAGGTCGTCGTGGTTCCCGATGACGACGCCGATGTCGGCACCGAGGTCGTCGTTGGCCCAGGCCTCGAACAGCGCCTCGAGGCAGTGGCTCTCTTTCGTGACCAGGACGGCGATCTGCTGGGTCTCGCGGTCCGCGGGGAACCGGACCTGGACGTCGAGTCCGAGGTCGTCGCCGAGGTCGTGGAGGTCGGCCCGCAGTTTCTCCTCGGTACAGACCATCTCGGCGGTGTCGACGGCCAGGTACATCCGGAAGACGCCGTCTCGGACCGCCTGATCCAGGTCCTCGATATTGAGTCCGCGCTCGAACAGGAGGCTCGTCACCCGGGCAACCAGCCCGGTGTCGTCGTCTCCGACGACCGTGATCTCGGTGATATCGGTCGTCATCGCCGCCACCTCCGCTCGAGCGAAATTCGGAACATCACTCCCTTCTCAAGCCGAGGAGTGCTAAAAGCCCTGCTTTCTGTGCGAGGTTGGCGACAGTGTGGCACACGATCGAAACGCGCTGGATCGGGAGCGAGATTCAGTCGCGACGGTCGACCGCGTCGACGACGAACGTCACGTCGAACCGCTCGAGGCCGGTCTGCTCGATCGACTCGACGTCGACTGCCTCGAGCGGAACGCCGTGTTCCTCGAGTTCGTAGCGTAAGTCGTCGAAGTAGTCGTCCCGACAGCAGGTCGTACAGAAGGGACCCTCGAAGCGGACCCGGAATCGACGGGGCGAGTACTCGAGGACGGTCGCCGTCGCCATCGGCTCTCGATACCGGTTGTAGCTCTCGACGGCCGTTCGAAGTCGGTCTTCGAGCACGGGTCGACTACGGCTCGCTGGACCAAGTGCGTCTCGCCGGGCGGCTACGCGAGTTGCTCCGCGCGTCGTCTGAGCGAGCGCTCGATCGTCGTGTCATCGGCCAGCTCGGCCAGCAGCTCGCTGCCGCCGCAGTCGGCGAGTCCCTCGAGCGCTCGCCTTCGGAACTCGCCGTCGAGCCCGCCCGTTCGGACGACGACCGCGAGGCTCGTCCGGTCACCGCTCGCGACCAGACGGTCGATCGCCGCGTATCGTTTCTCGCGCTGTACGTTCGTTCGAACCGCAGTCTGGAATGCCGTCGACATCTGTTTGCTGGAAGTCGTCTGGTTCGATCGCTGTCTCACCGTGCGTCCTCGAGTGCGACGAACGATCCTTCCTCGGCCGAGATCCACGTTGTCGCCACTCTGGCTGGGATCGACGCGTCGTAGATCGTGCACACGTCGGGAGCGTCCTCGTATCGCTCGAGGGCGACGCGAGCGTCGGCCGGGAGTCGGTCGTCGCGGTCGGGATCGGGTCGGGATCGACGTGTCGCCACGGTCAGTCGGCGAGGCCGACCTCCTCCTGGGCCTCGGCGTCGGCCTCCTCGTCTGCCTCGGACGGGAGGTCGAACGTCGGGAACGGATCCTCGTAGGTCGTCCAGTCGTCGTCAAGCTCGGCGTCCGTGAGCAGACACTCCTCGAGGTCTGCCCGGATCGCGTCGTGGTCGAGTTCGGTGCCGATGACGACGAGCATCACGCTCCGGTCGCCCCACTGCTCGTCCCAGACCTCCTCGAGCTGTGGACTTGCCTCGAGCTGGGCCTGTTGCTCTTCGGGCGGGAGCGCCGCGACCCACTTGCCGCCGGGGCCGACGCGGATCGACTTGCCGGCGACGTTGAACGTCAGCGCCTCGTCCTCGCGACTGGCGAGCCAGAAGTGACCTTTCGCGCGGACCACGTTCTCGGGGAACGAGTCGAGGTAGTCCGCGAATCGCTCGGGGTGGAGCGGACCGCGAGCCTCGAAGACGAGGGAAGTGACGCCGTGTTCCTCCTCGGCGGATTCGTGGGGTTCCTGGAGCTCTCGAATCCAGCCCGCCGACGTCCGTGCCTCCTCGAAGTCGAACCGGCCCGTGTCGACGATCTCGTCGGGATCGATCACGCCGTGTTCGGTCCGGACGATCTCCGCGCGGGGCTGGAGAATCTCGAGCGTCTCTTCGATCTCCTCGAGAGTCGCCTCGTCGACGAGGTCGCACTTGTTGACCACGAGGACGTCACAGAACTCGACCTGTTCGACGAGCAGATCGCCGAGGTGTTTCTTCGTGCCGTCGTCGTCGAGGACTTCCTCCGACTCCATCGCCCGACGGAACTGGTGGGCGTCGACGACGGTGACGGTGGTGTCGAGGTGGCAGTGCTCGAGGGGTTCGATCCCGGTCTCCTCGTAGAACTCGGTGGGGTCGAGGTCCGACTGGTCGAAGCCCATAGTGAGCGTCTGGGCGACCGGCAGCGGCTCCGCGACGCCGGTCGACTCGACGACGAGAGCGTCGAACTCCCGCTCGCGTGTGAGTTCGGCGACGGCGTCGAGCAGGTCGCCGCGAAGCTCACAGCAGATACAGCCGTTCGAGAGTTCGACCAGTTCCTCTTCGTCCTCGGAGATGTCCGAGGATTCGGCGACGAGATCGGCGTCGACGTTGACCTCGCCCATGTCGTTGACGAGGACGGCGAGGTCGCGGTCGTCGCTCTCGCGCAGGACGTGGTTGAGAACGGTCGTCTTGCCGGCTCCGAGCGTTCCGGACAGCACCGTGACTGGAATCGAGTGATCGCGCATCCTGTTAATAATAGGGCTGCAGTTTTATTAATTCTTGCTATCTCTATCACAGAGCTTATTATTGCGGTCGTCGAGGCCGTACACGTCCACCGTCTCCACGGACGGAGCTACAGCAATGACCACATCCGATCGACCACTCGAGTGTGCCATCGTCGGCGGCGGCATCCACGGTACGTACCTCGTCCAGCGACTGCTCGAGGACGTGGGCCTCGAGCGTGCGGACGTCGCGATCGTCGACCCCCACGACGGGCTCCTCGAATCGTTCCGGCGAAAAGCGAGGGCGTGTGAGATGGCCGAACTCCGCTCGACGTTCGTCCACCACGTCGGCACCGATCCGTTCGGCCTCGAGCACTTCGCCGAGACTCGCGACCGGGAGGACGAACTCCTGCCGACGCCTGGCTACCCCAGACGGCCGTCGCTGTCGCTGTTTCTCGACTACGCCGACGACGTGATCGACGGCCACGACCTCGAGGCGCTCCACCGACGGGCGACCGTCGAGACGATCCGCGACGACGGCGAACTGGTTCTCGAGACGACCGACGGCCCGATCCGCACCCGCCACTGTGTCCTCGCGATCGGCCACGGTGGGCGGTATCGTCGCCCGACGTGGGCCGACGACGCGGACGCGGTCCACGTCTGGGACGGGTTCGACCCCGACGAGCGCGCGGACGGGACGGTGATCGTCGGCGGCGGGATCACGGCGGGACAGCTCGCGACCTGCCTGAGCGGACGTGAGCCGGTGACGCTGCTCACCCGCCACCCGCTCGAGCGTGCGGTGACGGAGGCCGATCCGCGCTGGATCAACTGGGACCACGTCGAGCGACACCTCCACGCCCACCCGCCGGGTTCGCGGGCGCGCTACGAGGTCGTCTGCGAGGCGCGCAACGACGCGACCCTCCCGCCGTACCTCCACGACCGTTTCGAGTCAGCCGTCGATGCGGCACGGCTCGCCGTCCGTCGTGGCGAGGTCGAATCGGCGCGCACCGTCGACGGTCACGTCCGCCTGCTACTCGAAGACGGCGGCTGCGTGACCGGCGACCGGGTCGTCCTCGCGACAGGCTTCGCGCCGGTGTTCGAGCATCCGTTCGTCGATCGCGTCACCCGGTCGCTCGACCTCGAGCGTGGCTATCGCGGGATGCCCGTTCTCGCCGACGAGACGCTCGCGTGGCGACGCGTCGACGGCTCCCGATCGCGGCTGTTCGTCACCGGCGCGCTCGCCGCGGGAACCGTCGGCCCGCTCGCGGGTAACGTCGCCGGGGCGAGACGCGCGGCCGACCGGATCACGCGAGCGCTCGCAGCCGACGGGCTCGAGGCAGGTATCCACGAACGTGTATGACGGAGCGAAGGCGAAAGCGTTTTTGAGCACGGTTACGGGGTTTCAGGTAATGACCGCCTACACCGCGACGGTGACGGTTCGACTCAAACACGGCGTCCTCGATCCGGAGGCCGAGACGACCGCACGCGCACTCGAGCGACTCGGCTTCGAACTCGAGGCGCTGCGCTCGGCGGATCAGTTCGAGATCGACCTCGAGGCAGCGTCGGCCGAGGAGGCCGGAGAGCGCGCCGACGAGATGGCAGAACGCCTGCTGGCGAACCCGACGATCCACGACTACGACGTCGAGGTCGACGAACGGTAGGATGACGGTCTCGATCATTCGATTCGGCGGTTCGAACTGCGATCGTGACGCCGAACGCGCCCTCGAGCATCTCGGTATCGATGCCGAGATCGTCTGGCACGAGGACGGCCTCCCCGAGGACACGACGGGGATCGTGCTCCCCGGCGGGTTCTCCTACGGCGACTACCTGCGGGCGGGTGCGATGGCCGCCCGCGCGCCGATCATGGAGGAGGTCCGCGAGGCCGCAGGCGAGGGCGTCCCCGTCCTCGGCGTCTGCAACGGTGCACAGGTCGGCTGCGAGTCCAGCCTGACCGAGGGGGCGTTCACGACCAACGAGAGCGCTCGCTTCCAGTGTGAGCCGGTCTACGTGCGCGTCGAACGCGACGACACGCCCTGGACACAGGCCTACGACGAGGGCGACGTCCTCGAGATCCCGATCGCCCACGCCGAGGGTCGCTACGAGGTCGACGACGATCGACTGGCGGAACTCGAAGACGAGGATCGGATCCTCTTTCGGTACTGCAACGAGGACGGCGAGACGACGCCTGAGGCCAACCCGAACGGATCGAAACACGACGTCGCGGGGCTGGTCGGCGACCGCGACACCGTCGCGGTGTTGATGCCCCACCCGGAACGCGTGACGCTGCCCGACGTCGGCGAGACGGATGGCCAGGGCGTTCTTCGCGGCTTCGAGTACGCGACGAACTGACCACCACCACCACACTTATTTCCGTTGGAAATCCAGTTACGTAGTACGGTCGTTCGAGAAGTGGGTGTTCATCTCACGGGTACCACACTGTGAACGAACCGGGAACAAAAGATGCGTGACTCGACTTTCATCGTCTACGTCGATCCGGCTCCACTCGCCGACGTAGCTCCGACGTTTCGTGACGCCGGTGCGACTGTCGAACACGTCACGACACTCGAGGCGTGTCGTCGGGTGCTTTCGAAGGCCGACTGCATCGTCTGTGATCGGACCGCCTCTGGGATCGGTAGCGTCGAACTCTGTGAGTGCGTTCGCTCGCGTCGTTCCGACGTCCCCATCGTCGTGTTCACCGCCGACGGCAGTGAGACGTTTGCTGGCGATGCGATCGCTGCAGGCGCAGACGGGTACGTCCCGAAATCACAGGGAGTCGATACGCTCGAGGCGCGGGTCGACGACCTCCTCGCCGACCGGGAAGCGACGACGCCCAGTGACGAACGCGACGGGAAAGACAGGATGGCCGATTTGACGGCCCTCGATCGACGACGGCGACTGGAACGCGATCGATTCGTCGCCCTCTTCGAGAACGTTCCAGACGCAGTTGCCAGCGTTCGTTACGTCGACGGCGAACCGGTCGTCGAACGAGTCAACCCCTCGTTCGAGCGGATTTTCGGCTACGGCGAAGGAGAGATCGACGGCGAACCGATCGCGCCGTTCGTCGTCCCGAACGAGCAGGAGGCTGGATCCGACGTCCTCGAGGATCGGGGTGATCGTGGCGACGTCGTCGACGGCGCGGTAAAACGGCGAACGACCAATGGGTTGCGCGACTTCGAACTGCAGACCGTACCGATAGCGAACGACGACGCGACCGACCGAGCGTTCGTCGTCTACACCGACGTCACCCAGTGGAAGCGACGGCAGAAACGCGTCGAGATCCTCGACCGGGTGTTGCGCCATGACCTCCGGAACGGTATGAACATCGTCGAGGGCTGTGCCGAGCTGCTCGCGGATGCCGTCGAGGACGACGACCAGGAGCACCTCGAGACGATCCGTGAGCGGGCGACCGAACTGATCGAACTCGCAGAGAAAACCCGCGCCGTCGAACGCACGCTCGAGCGAAGCGACGCCACCGGCCCCGTCGACCTCGTCGACAGCGTCGACGCGGCGATCGACCGCCTCGAAGCGAGATATCCCGACGTCGATGTCGCCTGCTCGCTTCCAGACAGAGCTGTCGCTCAGGCCGACGACCACCTCGAGACGGCCATCTTTCACGTCCTCGAGAACGCGGTCGTTCACAACGATCGGATGGAGCCAGCCGTCGAAGTGACACTCGAGTGTTCCGACGACGGCGGCCCGTTCGTCCTCTCGATCGCCGACGACGGACCTGGTATTCCAGACGAGGAGCGGGAACTACTCCAGGAGGAAAAAGAGATCACACAACTGCACCACGCAAGCGGGCTCGGACTGTGGTTCGTCAACTGGGTCGTCGCCCAGTTCGGCGGGACGATCTCGTTCGAGGACAACGATCCACGGGGAACGGTCGTCGAGCTTCGCGTTCCGAGAGCCAGCGTCGTGTCCTCACACGCCGTCGGTGAGGGGGCTACCGCCGACGACTGACCGCTCGCGAACTGGCAGACTCGAGGCGATGTAGCCGCTGGAGGACGTGAGTCAGCGCGTAAGCGGCTGGTTGTAGCTCCGCTCGTGTTCTAACACGGCCTCCCAGGTCGCCTCGCACTCACACGAGACCTGCTCGAAGACCGTCGGGTCCTGCCGGAGGTCGAAGTCCTTGATCGCCTTCTGGACGAGGTCGTCACACTCCTTGCAGTTGTGTGGGCCGCGGTCGGAGCCGTGGCCGACGGGGTCGGAGACGACGATTGCGTCGACGTTCGCGGTCTCGCGGAGGACGTGGGCGACCGACCAGAGCCACGGCGGGCGGTATCCGTCCGAGAAGTAGAGTTCGTCGACCATCGTGTAGCGCTGGACGTTGGTCGGGTTCATCGAGATCGTGTGACAGCCGTCGACGTCGGCACAGCGCTCGATCGAGGAGATCATGTCCGCGACCGCCTCGGATTCCGTGAGAAACGGCGGCTTCATCAGGAGGTAGGCTTTCACGCCCGCGCCGGCCGCTCGAGCCTCCTCGCAGGCGTCCTCGAAGTCGGCGAAATCGAAGTACTTGTTCACGCAGTCGTGGCGTACGCGATCCGTGGCGGTCTCGAGGCCGATCGCGACGTCCGTCTCGAGGCCGCGGTCGGTGAAGTCCCGGAGTTTCTCCCGGTCGACGAAGTCGGGCAGGGACTCGACGACCATCCGCTCGCGGTCGGCGAACGTCTCGGCGATGGCGTCGCGGGTCTTGGCGCCGACCTCGCGCTCGTCGAGGAACGATCCGGAGGTGTAGATCTTGATCAGCGGCGCGGGTTCGTCCGCGTTCTCCGCTTCGTGCTCGAGGCAGACGTCGATCTGGTCCAGCAGCGCCTCGTGGCTGACGCTGCCGCCCTCGACGCTCTCGGCGACGTACCCGCACATCGTACAGCCGCCCGCGCGAGCCCACCGACAGCCGCCGGTGTTCAGGATGATCGTCAGGCTCCGTTTGACTCCGGCGGGCGTATTGTCCTCGTCGAGCCAGACACGAGTCGGCTCGTGGGGGTCGTAGCTTCGCTCTTTCCGCGAGCGGATCTCCCGCATCACCTTGTTGTGGGCGTCCATGCCCTTGCCCTGCTCGTAGACGTCGGGCGTGGGTTGACTCATTGTCGGGAGAAGCGCTCGAGTGCGTAAATCGCCTTCGTCTACGGACGCGTATCGACGCGTGCAACGTGTCTCACTCGAGACGGACCTCTTTGGTGTCGATCGCGTTGCACTTCGGACAGACGTGCTGGTACCTGACGCGGCTCCCGGTGGTGGTGACTCGCCAGCCGCCCTCGACGTCGACGTAGCCACACTCCGGACAGCGCAGATCGGACCGGTCGAACATCTGTTTGAGTCGGTCGAACGGCGAACGACCCTTCTGTATAGCCATGTGTTAACACACAACTCACGATCACATAAGCGTATTCCCGATAGGGAGAGCCGCCATAGGCGGTGGGTTCGTCGGATCGCCGTTCGACGATACTACCACCATACTTCATAGTCAGACCCTTCCTAAGTAGGTGTATGACCGACACCGATACGGAGCGCAACGAGAGTTCGGCCGGCGGGGGAGACACACCGGCCGCCGCTCTCGAGCGCATCGTCGATCCGGTCGTCGCCGTCGCTGGTGGCACTGTCACGTGCGTAAACGCCGCTGCTGCCGACGCGTTCGACACCCATACAGATGTGAGCGATCGACCGGCTGCAAGCGTGCTCGACACAGTGTGGGAGCAACTCGAGGCGGAGATCGAGGAGACGGCGATCGGCACCGTCCGGACCGTCTCGCTCGAGGACGACCGATTCGACGCTCGTATCCACCGTGGCGACGACGGCGCGACGATCACCTTCGATCACGACGACACGTCCCACGTCCGTGACAGAGCGATCAAAGACCGGGCGATCGACGAAGCGCCTATCGGCGTCACGCTCTCGGATCCGTCCCGCGAGGACAACCCGCTGATCTACGTCAACGACGCCTACGAGCGCCTGACGGGCTACACTTCCGAGGAGGTCGTCGGCCAGAACTGCCGGTTCCTGCAGGGCGAAGACTCCGATCCGGAAGCGATCCGCGAGATGCGCGAGGCCATCGACGAACAGCGACCGGTCACCGTCGAACTCAAGAACTACCGGAAAGACGGCGAGGAGTTCTGGAACGAGGTGACGATCGCACCGGTTCGAGACGACGACGGCGAGGTGACGAACTACGTCGGCTTCCAGAACGACGTCACCGCACGCAAGCAGGCCCAGTTCGAACTCGAACGTCACAAGGAGAAACTCCAGGAAGAACGCGCCGAACTCGAGCGCGTTCTGGAACGCGTCGAGGGGCTCGTCCAGGACGTCACTGCCGCCGTCGCGGGTGCGACCTCGCGGACAGATCTCGAGGACGCGGTCTGCGACCGGATCGCCGCCGAACGGGCCTACGAGGGCGTCTGGATCGGCGAGCGGAGTCCCGCGACCAGCTCGATCGAGGCCCGCACGAGCGCCGGAACCACGCCGGAGCCAATCGAAATCGACGACGGCCACCCTGCCAGCGTCGCACTCGAGCGTGGCGGCGTCGCCGTCGACCGCGTCGACGGCACGACCGTCGCCGCCATTCCGCTTGCATACAGTGGCGTCGAGTACGGTGTGTTGACCGTCCGAACTACGGAGGGACACGACGTCGACGAACGCGACGAGGTGATTCTCTCGGCGCTGACCCGGGCGGTCGCGAGCGGGATCAACGCCCGTGAGACGAGCCGAATGCTCGCGACCGACGCCGTCGTCGCCGTCGAACTCGAACTCGTCGACCGGAACGTCGCGCCCGTGGCCCTCTCTGCGGCCGCCGACTGCGAACTCGAGTACCGGCGGTCGGTCCATCGTACGGACGACGAGACGGCCTCGCTGTACACCGCCACCGATGCGTCGATGGACGAACTCGAGGCGGCGGCCGCGGAACTCGAGGGTGTCGAACTGCGGCCGATCGTCGAACGCGACGAGGAGTGTCTGGTCGAACTCACGACCGACGAGAGTCTCGTCGAGTGGCTCTCGGAGCGCGGGGCCGTCGTGCGATCGATCACCGCCGAGGACGGCCGCACACGCCTCACGCTCGAAGTTCCGCGATCCGCAAACGTCCGCGACGTCGTCGAGGCCGTCGAGGAACGGTATCCGGAGACCGACGTCCGCTCGTTCCAGCAACGAGAGCGGGCCGACGAGACCCGACAGGAGTTCGCCGCGAACCTCGAGGACGAACTCACCGACCGGCAACTCGCCGCGTTACAGCGGGCGTATCTCGGCGGCTACTTCGAGTGGCCGCGACCGACGACGGGAGAGGAACTCGCACAGTCGATGGGCGTCTCCCGGCCGACGTTCCACGAGCACCTTCGAACCGCCGAAGCGAAGCTGTGTCGAGCGTTCTTCGGGGAGTAAACGCGGGTTCACAGAAGTAACGAGGCGGATGTCACGGGGTCGTCCGGAAATCGAAGATTTCCGTGATCACGAGATTCTCCGATTCTCGAACGACTTGACCCCGAGGCGGTTGACCTGTGTACGGTTCGACTAGCGGCGACGCGTTCGCCCGCCGGGGACCGACACTTCGTGTCTTCGTCGGACGGTCGATGGAACGACGACCTGAAGATCTCGTTACCGCGTCGTAGTTACCTCTTAGCGGAATCGAACGGTTCTGGACGGTGGCCCGTGCTTATGTGTGAGATCGTGGTGCGCTGGATCATGCTCGAGGCGACCCTCCCGCTCCAGATCGGTGGTGGCCAGTTTCTGTACTGGGCGATCGTCTTCTTCGTGCTCGCGATCCTCGCCGCGGCGATCGGTGCACGGGGCGTCGCTGGGGTCTCGATGGAGATTGCGCGAATCTTCGTGTTGATCTTCATCGTTCTCGCGATCGTCGCGCTGCTGTTGTAGGTCGGTGAGACGACGTTCGCTGACCGTCGACGGTTACGCTTTTGCAGCATTTGCCACGCTGAGAGTGGGCAGACACTCACCGAATGTCGTGAAGAGGACTTCGTTGCCCATAGGTCGATCGCAGCCGCTACGTAATCACGTCCGGTTTCGCTGGGGTGGGAACGACTAACAGGCTGCGGGTACAATATAACGTACTGAGTTTACCATGACCGAACTCGGCGGATTCCAAGACAGGGTCGCCCGCGTCGACCTCAGCGACGGATCGGTCGCCTACGAGTCGATCGACGACGAGGACGCGAAAAAGTACATCGGCGCGCGTGGCCTGGGGGTAAAGTACGTCTTCGAACAGGGGCCGGACGTCGACCCGCTCGGTCCCGAGAACCTGCTCGCGTTCATGAACGGCCCGCTGTCGGGCACGCAGGTGACGATGAGCGGGCGGATCGCCGTCTGCACCAAGTCACCGCTGACGGGCACAGTCACCGACTCCCACCAGGGCGGCTGGTCCGGTGCCCGGCTGAAGTGGTCCGGCTTCGACGGCCTGCTGTTCGAGGGACAGGCCGACGACCCGGTCTACGCCGTCGTCGAAGACGGTGAAGTCGAACTCCGGGACGCCTCCCACCTCTGGGGGAAGGGCATCCACGAGACACGAGAGACGATCGAAGAGGAGGTAGACGGCTCCTACGGAAAGAACCTCTCGACGATGGCGATCGGACCGGGCGGCGAGAACGAGGTCAAATACGCCTGCATCATAAACGAGGACGACCGGGCCTCCGGGCGTGGGGGGACGGGCTGTGTGATGGGGTCGAAGAACCTCAAGGCAGTCGTCGTGAAGTCGACGACCGACATGCCCAAACCGGCAGACCCCGAGACGTTCCGCGAGGGCCACCAGCAGGCGATGAAGGCCATCCAGGAGTCCGACGTCACCGCGCCCAACGAGGGCGGACTCTCGATGTACGGGACGAACGTCCTGATGAACATCGCCGAGGAGATGGACGGCCTCCCGACGAAGAACGGACGGTACACGTCGACCGAGAGCATGCGCGAAACGGAGAGCGTCGACGTCGACGCCGAACGCGTCTCCGGCGAGAACGTTCGCGAGAACATCCTCGTCGACGAACCGACCTGCCACTCCTGTCCGGTCGCCTGCAAGAAGGAAGTCGAAGTGCAGGCGATGCACAAAGGCGAGGAGATGAACGTTCGGATGGAGTCCTACGAGTACGAGTCGGCGTACGCACTCGGCCCGAACTCCGGACACACAGAGCGCGACGCTATCGCCCTCATGATCGACCGCTGTAACGACATGGGCGTCGACACCATCGAGGTGGGCAACATGATGGCGATGGCCATGGAGATGTCCGAAGAGGGCAAACTCGAGGACGTCGGCGAACTCGACTGGGGCGATAGCGAGACGATGATCGACCTGATCGAGCGGATCGCCCACCGCGAGGACGACCTCGCGGACCTGCTGGCGGAGGGACCACGCCGCGTCGCCGACCGCAAGGAGGCCCACGACAACTCGCTGGCGGTCAAAGGCCAGACCATCGCAGCCTACGACCCCCGCTGTATGAAGGGGATGGGCATCGGGTACGCCACCTCGAATCGCGGGGCGTGTCACCTTCGTGCGTATACGCCCGCAGCCGAAATCCTCGGCATCCCTGAGAAAGTCGATCCCTACGAGTGGGAGGGCAAGGGTGAACTGACCGCCCAGTTCCAGGATCTCCACGCCATCAGCGACTCCTTCGACATCTGCAAGTTCAACGCCTTCGCCGAAGGCATCGAGGAGTACGTCACCCAGTACAACGGTATGACCGGCCGTGACGTCACCGAGGACGAGCTGATGAAAGCCGGCGAACGGGTCTACAACCTCGAGCGCTACTACAACAACCTGAACGGCTTCGACGGCAGCGACGACTCCCTGCCCGAGCGATTCCTCGAGGACGGCATCCCCGGCCAGGGTGCCTCCGAAGGCGAGTACTGCGAACTCGAGGAGATGAAAGCGGAGTACTACGAACACCGTGGCTGGGTCGATGGCGTCGTCCCCGACGAGAAACTCGAGGACCTCGAAATCGAAGTCGGCCCCGGCACCGGCGTCAGCAGCGAAGGCGGTGCGGCAGCGCCCAGCGACGACTGATACGGTCTGCTGTCCCGAGTTTCCGCAGTGACCGCCCGACGGGACGCGGTCGCTGGGGGACGGACGTACAGCGGTCCGTCTGATTGCCGTCGGCGAACCGGAGCGTACTTTTTCTCGCCGTCGGTCGGTTGACCTGGATGTCACCGAGTCGGCACCTTCGCGTCCAGATGGTCGTCTCGATCCTCCTGCTCTCCGCTCTCACCCTCGGTTTTCTTCTCTGTGTGTGGCTTGCCACGTACGTCGTTCTCGAGGTGGCCAACGACGGTGCACTCGAGCTGGCGACGGTCGGCATCGCGACGTTCCTGACCGTGTTCGTCGTCGTCGTCGTCGAGCAGATTCGAGACCGCCGCGTTACTGGTCGTGCTCGCGGTCGGCCCCGATCGGATCTGGGCGGTGTGACGCTGCCTCGCAGCATGGCCAGTGCAGTGTGGCTCTTTCCTCTCACGTGGCTCGTCGTCTACGTGGCCGTCGCGTTCGTCGACCCCGGCTCGCGGGCACTCGCGACGAGCGGTGCCGCCAGCCTGCTTGCAGCCATCGCCGCCCTCGAGTACGGGCAGATCGGAACGATCGAGCGACTCGCCGGAGCGGTTCCCGTCGATCCCGAAGACGCCCCACGAGTCCATCGGACGACGACGCGGGTCGCGACGCTGTACGACGTCCCCGTGCCGACGATCGCAGTCTCCGAGCGCGACGCACCCGAGGCGATGGCAGTCGGACTCCGGCCCGGAAACGTCCACCTCGTGATCTCACTTGGCACGCTTCGAGCACTCTCCGACGACGAACTCGAGGCGGTGATCGCCCACGAACTCGCCCACGTCGCCAATCGCGACGCGATGGTGATGACTGCCGCCTCGGTCCCGGTCGTCCTCGCCGAGGGAATCAGGACGTACCTGGGCGACGACGACGTTCGAGAGACGTTCGGATTTCTGACCGCCCCACTCGTGCTCGTCGCCAGCGCGACGTCGCTCCTCGGTCGGCCCGTCACCGCGGGCCTCTCGCGGGCCAGAGAGCGCGCTGCCGACCGGGCTGCCGCCGAGACGACGGGATCGCCCGCAGCACTCGCGAGCGCCCTTCGAACCCTCGACGATCGGATCGACGAGACGCCACGGCGTGACCTCCGGGACGTCTCGAGTCTCTCCTCGCTGTCGATCCTGCCACTCGAGGACGACGAGGTCGAGAAAGTGATGCTCGGTCCCGACGGCGACACCGAGCCCTCGTACTGGTGGCACAGGAAGCGACTGTCCCGGCTGTCGAACTGGCTCTTTCGAACCCATCCGCCGACGACGTCCCGCATCGAGTCGCTGCAGCGACTCGAGGGCGAACGGTGGTGACCGCCTGACTGCTCGACTAGGCCGCTCGCATAGCTATTTGCCGGTCGCCCACGATAGCGATCGATCATGAGCGAGATACCCGTTCGGGTGACGACGAGCGAGGAGGGCGACGCGTCGGCGTCGGATTCGATCGACGAACTGGTCACACACGACGAGACGATCGCAAACGGCGTACGCCTGCACTACGTCGAGGCCGGCCCCGAGGACGGTCCGCCGGTCGTCTTGCTCCACGGCTTCCCGGAGTTCTGGTACTCGTGGCGCAACCAGCTCCCCGCGCTCGCCGACGCTGGCTACCACGTCGTCGCCCCGGACATGCGCGGCTACAACCGCTCGGAGAAACCCCACGGGATCGACGCCTACCGCCTCTCGACGCTCGCAGACGACGTCGCAGCCCTCGTTCGAACGCTGGACACGAGCGTCGCCCACGTCGTCGGCCACGACTGGGGTGGCGTCGTCGCCTGGGCGACCGCGATGACCCACCCGGAACAGGTGTCGACGCTCACCGTGTTGAACGCGCCACACCCGCTCAAGTACGTCCGCGACCTCTCGCTCGAGCAAGCCCGCCGGTCGTGGTACGCCCTGCTGTTCCAGGTGCCGTGGCTGCCCGAACGGACGCTTGCCGCCCGCGACTTTGCCGCCATCGAGCGACTCTTCGAGGAAGGCGTTGCCGTCCCGGGCGCGTTCACCGACGAGGACCTGCGGCGGTACAAGGCCGCGTTCGACCGGCCGGGCGCGCTCGAGTCGGCGCTCAACTACTATCGGGCGTTCGGTCGAGGAACGGTCCGGAAACAGCTCCCCGGTGCGATTCCGCTGGTCGGCGACCGACTGGTCACATCTCCGTCACCGATCGAGGTGCCGACGCTGGTGCTGTGGGGCGAGCGGGATCCGGCGCTGTCGGTCGACCAGACCGTGGGTCTCGAACACTACGTCGTGGACGTCCGCGTCGAGCGCTTCCCCGACGCGAGCCACTGGGTGCAGTTCGACGCGTCCGACCGGGTCAACGAGGCGTTGCTGGCGTTCCTCGGCGAACAGTAGTGTCATACTATAATCTAGACTCACTAATGAGTAATAAAATGAGAGTCATCAGTAATTATCTAACTTAACTTCGAAAATATTCATAGTGGTCAAAGAGAGTTTCACAGATGCATGGCACGCGAACGAGACACGACCGACCAGCGAGCAGTACGGCTTCTTCGCTGGTTCGGAATCGGACTGTTAGTGGTCGGACTGGCCCTGCCGGCGACGGTCGCGGCGGGAGTCGGCCAGGCCGATACCCAGTCGAACACGCAACTAGACGATTCAGCGAACGGAGACGACGAACTTCGAATCGAGATCTCTCTGAGCGACTACGTCACCTCCTCGAGTGAGGACGAAGCAGCCTCGAGCGAGGACGAAGACGGCCTGCGGTTCGAGGTCTCCTTGAGCGACTCCCTCTCGAGTGAGGACGACGGACCGGCAGAGTCACCGGACCGCTCGAGTTCGTCCGATCTGGTGGTCGACGTCGTACTCTCGGACGAGACAGCCGACGACACCGAGAGTGAGACGACCGACGACGAAGGAGCAGACGAGACGGCCGACGACACCGAGAGCGAAACGACCGACGACTCGGAAGAAGCGTCTGACGAGGAGTCGGGCGACTCGGAAAACGAGACGGGCGACGAATCTGCCGACGAGACCACTGACGACGAGGAGGAACGCACCTACGCAGCACAGGTCGAACTGGCGATTCACGACGAGGTCAACGAGATCAGAGCCGAGCACGGTCTCGACCCCCTCGAGTTCGACGAACAGCTGGCGGGCGTCGCCCGCGGGCACAGCGAGGACATGGCCGAGAACGACTACTTCTCTCACACCAGCCCCGATGGCTCGACCGTCGGCGACCGGTACGCCGATGCCGGCGTCTCCTGTCAGGCCTGGGGAGAGAACATCCTCTACAACTACCACTCAGACGAATCGCCCGAAGTCGCCGCCCAGAAGAGCGTCGAGATGTGGATGAACAGCGACGGACACCGAGAGAACATCCTCAGCGACCGCTGGGATAGCCAGGGAATCGGCGTCACCGTCGCGGCGGACGGTCGCCTCTACGCGACGCAGAATTTCGGAACGAACTGTAACTGACGACGAGACGACGTCGGCGCCCACAGCCGACGCGTCCAGCGAGATTTTTTCGAGACGTTCGTTCGAGTGTCGCAGTCACGCCCTCGAGTCGACGCCGACGATCAGCGGGTCCCGGATCTCGAGTGCCGTCTCGAACTCCTCTTCGCGATCGTCCCGACGGCCGATGCGGAGGAGTTGTTCCTCGTGTGCACGCCGGACGGCGGCCTGTTCGCGCTCCTCGAGGTCCAGTCGGTCGCCGATGTCGTCCCAGTGGCCCCACTCGACGAAGAACGCGACGAGGTCGTCGGATTCGTAGGCACACTCGTACTGCCGGCGGTACTCCTCGAGTCGCGGCCCCAGGTCCGCCTGGACGCGGTCGACGAGGGTGGGGAGCCGGGACGGCGGGACGCTCGCTTTCGCGGCCGTGAGCAGGAGGACCTGTCCCTCGATCGGGTCGCCCGTCATCAGCCACCCGCGCGCATCGCTTTCTGGGCGAACGACTCGACCAGCGACTCGAGTCGGTCGTTCTCTCCCTCGAAGACGACCGTTACCTCGGTGAGCGTGAGCGACGGCCCGACGCCGACGGTTTCCGAGGAGAGGCGGGCCGTCCACCCGTCGCCCTCGACCGTATCGTCGTCGACCTGTTCGCCGCCGAGGTTCGTCAGGTAGCGCACGGCGAGTCGTTCGGAGATGCCGCGAAAGGAGCGTTCGATTCGCATTGTCCTACTCGCAGTTCGACCCCGAGGCGAGTGAATGTTACCGTTCCTATTTTCAGCAGTGTTCAGCAGTAACCCGTTGGAATTGGGTGTACTGACGGGTGGCTGGACCACACCCATCACCGCCATCCGCATTCGACTCTGACAGGGCGACAGCGGGCGTTATGACAGCCGACCCACCACCAGCGGTCGCCCCTGTCTGTTCGGGCTCGTAGGCAACAACGCCACGCCCGAACGCGAGCCGCGTGCCAACGGAACGGCGAGCTGGCACGGTTTCCGAATCCCCCGTATAGGAGGACATGAAACCGTGATCCAGTCCATCCGTCTCGCTGAAGAACACGCGAGCCACGTTCACCGCCGCGATGTAATCTCGATCACCTTCAAACCCGCACCGAGCGTTGTCGCAACGGAAGTGCCCACCCCACCACACCTCCTCCGTGTGGTCGGGACTCGAGGTGAGCCGTGTCCGCAGGGCGACTGGGGGCAGTCGTCACTCGAGTTTCTCGAGCGCGTCGAAGAAGTTCGCCCGCGGGCCGGCGAGCGTGACGGGGTCGTCGGCGACGGTTACCGTGACGGTCGCCGGCGGCTCGAGTTCCCGTCTGTTGCGACCGTCGCTGATGGCCCAGCCGACGTCGGCTCCGGAGACGTGGAGCGTGATCTCGCTGTCTGCGTCGACGACCAGCGGAGGCATCGAGTCGTCGGCACACATCTGCGTGACGACGAGGGCGTCGACCGTCGGTCGGACGAGTGGGCCACCCTCGCTCAGGTTGTAGGCGGTCGAACCGGTCGGCGTCGCGACGAGGACACCGTCGGCGTGACCCGTCGCGTAGGATTCGCCGTCGACGCGGACGTCGATGTCGGCACCGCCGCCGTGTCCGCGTCGGGGGCCGTGGACGACGACCTCGTTGAGCGCCGGCTCGAGGGCCCAGTCCGTACCGCTGGCGTGCAGGCGGTTGACCTCGGCGCCGTCGACGTCGCCGCCAGCGCGGAGGGTATCGACCAGGTCGCCGACGGCGTCGACGGCGTCGTCCGGCGAGACGGCGTTGAGGAAGCCGACTTCGCCGAGGTTGACGCCGATGAGCGGTGCGTCGCCTGCCTCGCGCGCGACGAAGAGGAAGGTGCCGTCGCCGCCGATACTCACGACGAGGTCGGCCGATCCCATCTCGGCGATCGGCACGCTGGGTGCGCCGATGGCAGTTCCCGTCTCTTCGTCGACCGTTATGCTCACCTCGTCGCCTGCGAGCGTCTCGAGGAGGGTCGCGGCGAGTCTCTGTGCCCGCTCGTTGTCGCGCTGGGCGACGATCCCGACGTCCACGTCCATCGTCGCTCGGTAGCGCTCCCGTGGCCAAAAAACTCCCTGTCGGCGCCCGACGGCGTTACGTCGACGGCGGTCGCGTGGACGTCTCGTCAGCCGGTCGTTTCGACGGTTTCGGCGGCAGTAAGACGACGTTAGGTGCCTGTTTGCCGTCCATACTTTTCCGGCCGAGCGTGGTCAGGGCCTCCATGGCAGATCGGACGCAATCGAAAGAGACGATGACGCGTTCGGAGCTGGCAGCGTACCTCTCGGACCTCGCGGCGGAGTTCGAACGCGGCGAGGAGGAACTCGCGGTCGACGTCGGGAACAAGACCGTGACGTTGAACCCACCGGAGCAGGTCGACTGCGACGTCGAAGTCGTCGAGCGATCGTCGGTCCTCCGTGGGAATCGGGAGACGATCGCTATCGAACTCAGCTGGAAACGCTGATGGCACTTCTCGACGCCGCCGTGATCTTCGTCGCGAGCCTGCTCGTCGGCACCGTCGCCATCCTCGCGGGGGTGCGACTGATCGTCGACGCGGACGCGGGCGTGTCCAACGCGCTGTTTACCGCACTCGTCGGCGCGATCGTCTGGGCCGTCTCGTCGGCGCTCGTCGACCGGTTCGTCCTGTTCGACTGGCTGCCGATCCTCGGCGTCGTGTTGATGCTCGTCGCCTGGATCGGCGTGCTCAACTGGCGCTACCCCGGCGGCTGGGGCACGGCGGCCGCGATCGGCTTCGTCGCGTGGATCGTCGCGGTGGCGATCGTCTACGCCTTCACCCTCGTCGACGTCCTCGCGCCCGAAGCCCTCGGGATCCCCGGCGCGTGATCCCTGTGGCGTCCTTCCCACCGTTCGAGAACCGATCGCGAAGTACTTTTTTCTCGAGGATCGAGTGTCGACTGTAGGGATGTACGAGACGATCCTCTTTCCGACGGACGGGAGCGACCACGCAAGTGCGGTCGCAGAGCACGCGATCGACGTCGCGAAGACCCGAGACGCGACGCTGCACGTCCTCTCGGTCGTCGACGACCGGGCGTTTCTGGTCCTCGACGACGAGCGTGTCGACGCGGTCCGCGAGGACCTCCGAGAGCGCGCGCTCGAGGCAGTCGACGAGGCCGTCACAACCGCACAGGGCCACGGCGTCGAGGCGACGTCGGCAGTCGAGACGGGCAACCCGGCCGAGTGCATCGTCGACTACGCCGCCGAGCACGACGTCGATCTCGTCGTGATGGGAACGAGCGGTGACGAGTACGAACGAAACGTCGTCGGCAGCGTCTCCCAGCGCGTCGTCCAGACGTCACCCGTTCCCGTCTTGACCGTCGGGACCGACGCCTGAGCGTCGTCGTTCACTCGAGCGGTTTCGATCTGTTCGCTCTCCTTTGCCGGAACGCTTTGCTTTCTGGCTACCCGTAGTCAGTCTCGCCCGTGGCGAGTCAGACACGTCGAGAGGCCGATCAACTCGACGGGCTCGGAGTTGTCCGGCGAGTAGACGACCATCTGGCCTTTCTCCATGTATGGCACCTTCGACTCGAGGTTCGAGGGGATGTTGACGCTTTTTATCGCCTCCTCGTCGCCGAGGTTGAGGACGATCGTGGTGTTGATCTGCTTGAAGACGGCGTCGTCGATGTCCTGGGGGTCCTGGGTGATGAGAAAGAGGCCGAGGCGTTCCTTGCGGCCCTGTTTCGCGGCCTCGGTGAACTTCCGGATAACCTTCCCCGCTTGCACGCTGTCGGCGTCGGTGAGGAAGTTGTGGGCCTCGTCCATCCCCAGCACGAGCGGCGTCTCTTTGATTCGATCGTAGGTCGGGTCGTTCGAGAGCTTCTGGTCGATCAGCAGACTCGAGAGCGCGAGCACGACGGCCTCGGTCGCTCTCGTATCGGTGATGTGGTACGTGGGGACGACGGTCAGCCCGCCGGGGCGGACGAACTCGTGGACGAGGTCGGTGATCGGACGTGCGTCCTGGTCGAAGACGTGATCGAAGCCGACCACCCGTCGCCGGACGGCGTCGAACGTCGCCTCGTGGACCTGACCCGACTCGTCGAGTTCCTCCCGGAGCGCCGGGTCGTCGAGAAAGGTCGTGAACTCCTCGTAGGTGCCGCCGTCGCCGTACTGCCGTTTGAACTGCGGCAGGAGGACGCGAACCAGCGCACCGTACTGGTTGTCGTTGAGCCCGCTTCCCGCCACGAGCCACGGGTTGTCGTAGACCATCGAGAACGGGATCGTGAACTCGACCTGCTCGGCGCGGTGGTGGCCGGCCGAGTACGACGCGGTACCGACTTTCGGGACGAACGCCTTCGTGTCGTCGTGGCCGCCGTAGGCGACGCCCTCGCGCTCGAGGCGGCGCGCGAACTCGTCGGTCAGTTCGGGGTTGTCGTCGTGCATCTGGGCGTACTCGTCCTGGGGGTCGAACTGGACGACGGCGGCCTGCACGTCCCGGCCGTCTTCCATCGGGTACGTTCGATCCTCGCTCAGGTACTGTCGGAGGATATTCTTCGCGCCGTGGGTCTTGCCGGACCCGGTGCCTCCGGCGATCAGGGTGTGGCGAAACACCAGCGGGTCGCCCGCGTCGTAGTCGTCTTTCAGCCGGTAGTCGATCGTCGGCGGCGAGGCCGCCGTCTGCACCTTCTCGCCGCCGACCGAGAGGTGGCCGAGGAAGACGCCGTCCTCGGGGATCTTCAGTCCCGTCTTGATCTCCTCGGTGTCGGTCGCCTCGCGGACGACGGTCTGGGGTTTGGGTACCCGATCGGTCATCCGTCGTTTCAACTCGCCGTCGTCCCGGTAGAGGATCGCCACGGGCTCTAGGTCCGCCACGAACTTGTAGTCGGCCTCGTCGATCCCGTCCTGGCGCATCGCCCGGCGGGCGTGGATCTCCGTCGCGTCGTCGGCGTGGTACTGCTGGGCGTACTCGAGGGCGGAAATTCGACAGAAGAGCGTCTCTCCGCCCCGTCCGTCGGCGGCTTCCGGATACGGTGCGAGCAGGTACGTGCCGATGCGAACCGACGACCGGTTGCCCTCCGTAACGTAGGTGCGAAGCGTCGTGTCGTCCGATTCCTCGCTGATCTGGAGGCCCTGTGAGACGGAGATCGCCCCGATGCCGGTGTCCTCGCCGCGCGGTTCGACCGCGGTCGCCTCGAACTCGTCGGTGGTCCTCGCGCTCGCGTCGTCCGCGCCGCCGGATTCGCTGGCGGTCGCCGGCCCGTCCGCGGTGTCGTCCGCGTTGAACTCACCGAAGTCGCCCAGATCGGTCATATACTTTCCATCCGGCCCGTCCGTAAAACGCGTTTCCCATCGCGTGACAGTCGCCGTCGCGTGACCGTCACCTCGACAGCTGTCTCGCGAGTGCCACGATCGCGAACGCCGCGAGGAGACTCACGGCCACGAGGACGCCCGAAACCGAATCGGCCTCCCCGCCGTCGCTCCCGTCGGTGCCGTCGTCGACTGGCGGGTCGCTGCCCTCGAGATCCTCGAGGTTGCCGTGGTCGAACGACTCGTGGGGGTCGCCGCCACCGTCGATCGAGACGGTGACGGCGCGGTCGTAGATCGGCAGGGGATAGCCGTCGGCGAGGGTAACTGCCGTCTCCCCGAAGTCTATCGTCGCCGCCGACGGCGGGGCGTCGTCGACCACGCGGACGGTGAGCGTCGCGAATACCGCGTCGCCGGTCGCGCCACCCGCCGGCGGCACCCGCGACTGGGTCACTTCGGTCACACCGCGGTCGTTCGCGATCGTCGCGTCGCTTTCGACGTCCGTCTCCGAACCGCCCGCGAGCCAGGTGCCGTGTTCGACGTCGACCACCTCGAGGTAGTCGGGGTGGTAGAGCGCGCGGAGCGCGACCGACTCGACGCCGACGCCGTCGTGGCCGCCGCGGCTCCGCAGGACGACCTCGACGTCGACCGTCTCGCCGGGATCGGCGTCGACTTCCTCCGGTGTCGGACTGACGACCGCGGCCCTGTCGCCGGCGCTGGCCGTCTCGATCGCGAGGCCCCCGAGGACCAGGCCGACGACGGCCGTCGCGAGAACGGCGACGACGGCACCCCGAACGGCGAGCACCGACAGTTCGCGCGGATCGAGGTCGGCCGGTCGGTGGGCGCTCATTGTGTCACCTCCAGCGTGACGGTCGACGTCTCGAGAAACGCCCGCTCGTATCCCCGATGGCGGGCGACCTGCGGCGGCGCGAGCACGTCGACCGTCACCTCGTCGACGGCCGCGCCGTCCGGAAGCGGGCCACCGTAGTGGTAGCCCAGTTCGTCGTCGAGGGTCTCGACGAGTTCGATCCGTTCGGTTCGGCCGTCGACGGTCGCCTCGAGAGCCATCCCGGGCAAGACACACCGGTTGTACGGCGTCCGGGGCGAAACGGCGAGATACCGCTCCCCGCCGTCGACGAATCGCGATCCGGACTCGAGGAGGGTGGTCGCGAAGACGACGCCGTCGCGGGTCGGCGCTCCCAGTAGCGTTCCGGGTAGGTCGTCGGCGGGGGCCAGCGCGGAGTAGGGAACGCCGTGACCCATCGGCTCGAGTGCGCCGGGCTCACCCCAGCGGTCCTCGTCGAAGTAGTCGACCTCGGCTGCCATAGCGCGGAGGTCGTCGTCGAACGTGAACTCGAACGCGAACTCGGCGGGAGCGTCGAACCGACCCGCGAACGCACCGGTAGTTCGGACGCCGGGCGAGCCGATTCGTCCCTCGACGCGGTAGGTTCCGTCGCCGGAGAGTGGGACGTTGTCACCGACGTGCAGCCCCATCTGCTGGGAGAGCATCACCCAGAGGTTGCGTCTGTCGACGAGGTCGCCGTCGGTGCTGACTTCGAGACTCGTCCCGGCGTCGGCCGGGATAACTGTCTCCGTCTCGCGGTCCCAGACGGTCACCATCAGGTGGACGTCGTCCTCGGCGGTCGGATCGGTCCGCTCGACGTCCCCGGCGACGGTCCAGAACGGATGCGGATAGGTGAGCATCGGCGTCACGCCGTACTCTCCGGCGAAGACCGGATCGAGTGTCCGCATCTCCTCTCTGTGCGTCGGCAGGTAGACCGCGTCGGGTGGATCCTCGATCTCGGGAAACGGAAGCGGGTCCTCGGGGTCGCCGCTGTCGGACGACGGCTCCGACTCCTCTCCGTCCCCGCCGTTCAGACACCCGGCGAGCGAGAGGTGTCCCGCGGCTACCACCGTCCGGAGAAACGGTCGGCGACGACGGGTCGGCTGACTCGGCCGGGCCATTCGTGACGACGTTGCGCCATGCAGCTATATAAATGCACGCGCGGGCGAACGCGAGAAAAGACGGGACGTGAGACGGGAGGTTCGCCTGACGGACGAGAGAGTCGACGGCGGGTTATCGGCCGAGTAGTGCGGGATGCCCCCGATAGACGACCAGTTCGTCCTCGCGATCGTACTCGAGGACGCCGGCGTCGTCCATCGCCGGCAGGTGAGCGTGTCGCAGCGTCGTGTATACGCGGTCTCGCTCCGACGTCGGTACCGCGTCACGTGGCACGTCCCGTTCGGCGGCGGCGATGCGCGCCGCGAGGTCGTCGGTCGACACGACGTCGCCGCGCTCGGTGAGGACCGAGAGAACGGTTCGACGGCGCGAATGTGTGAGTAGTTCGAACAACGTTTCGGAGCGCTGGATCGATCCCGGACCGAGAAGCGCCGCGAGTCGTCCCCGGTCGAACGCGTCGTCCGCGAGCGCCACGGTCTCCGCCTCGCGGTCCCACGTGACGACGCCACAGTCTGCGAGTTTCGGCACGTGCTGGTGGTAGAGACTGATCTCGACCGTCCGGCGTTTCTCCGGCGCGATCTCGGAGAGCGGTTCGGCGGCCTCGCGAGCGACGATGTGTCTGACGACCGTCTCCATCGGCAGTTCGCCGCCACACTCGAGCAGAAGCGAGCAAAGCGTCGATCGCCGAGTGTTCGAGAGCACCTCGTAGATCCCGTCGTCGACGTCGAAGATGGACTCTCTGTTTGTGCCTCCGTCGTCGAGGCGAACGTCTGAACTCATACTCGAGTAACTCTCTGGGATCGGAAAAAGCCCGTCTCCTAAGTAATTTGGTCCCCCGATCCGAACGATTTCTGCGTTCGCCTCGAGCGGCCTCGCGGTGCGTTCGGGCCCTAGCTCTCGTCGTGTCCTTTCTCGACGGACACCTCGACGTCCTCGGGTTCGATGCCGATCCGGGCGAACTGGGTCCGGACGTGGTCTTCGGCAGCATCGATCGCCTGCTCTCTGGTGTCGAATCCGCGGGGCATCGGCGACTCGAACGCGATGTTTATCTCCCGATCGGCCACCTCGAGCGTCGAGCCGCCGCTGTCGACCTCGTAGAACTCGTCGCACACCCAGACGTAGGCGGCGTCTTCGTTGGGTGCGCCTTTGAATCGGGGCGCCTCTTCGCCGCGCTCGTAGATCGTCCCGGTGAGCTCGGTCCCTCCTGCGCGGCCGCGAACGAGGAGCATGCTCGTGCTTCGTCGCCGACGAATAAAAGGCGTGTGAGACGCCGTCGTCTGGCGGACGTGTGACACGGCAACGAAGGTCGCGTACTCGAGTCGGTTCCGTCCCTCAGGCAAACTCGTCGCCCCACCGGTGGTCGTCGTAGGTGCGGTCTTCGGTCGTCTCGAACGCCTCCTCGAGTGTCTCCCTGAGCGAGCGCTTCTCGGCGGTGCCGATCCGGGCGAGTTCGTCGGCTTTCTCGACGATCGTCGGCGGGCCGTGGGCGACGGCGACGTCCTGCAAGAGCTGTCGGGTGAGCCCCTCGCGCACGTCGGGATCGCGCGTGAACGCGTACGGTGCCTCGATCCGGTAACAGAGGTCGTCACGGGGATCGTAGACGACGAAGAAGGTGACCTCGTAGCTCTCGGGCGACAGTTCGCGCTCGACGCCGAGTGCGTCGCCGTCGCTCGAGAGTGGCCGGTCGACTCCGCCGCGCGAGCGGAACCAGCCTGTGTACGTCAGCGCCGAGGTGTCCCGCTCCCAGCGGTCGCCGTCGACGTCGTCGACGTACTCGCCGACCTCGAGGACGCGCGTGAAGAAGGCGGCGTCGTTCGCCCACGGCGCGTCGGCACCGTTCTGCTTTACCGTCCGGGTGAGCACCCGCGTCGCCGGGTTCTTGACGAACCCCACGAGCGGCACGTCGCGGGCGACGAAGTCCTCGACCAGCCGAACGTAGTTCTCGAGGACGGTCGTCGGTCGCGGGTCCTCGAGCAGGAAGTCAGCGAGGTCGGGGTGCTGGTCGGACCAGCGCAACAGGCCACGCGGGTAGAGTGGACCGTCGAGGACGAGGAGGTCCGAGACGTCGCCGGCGTGTTCCAGGGCGTGTTCGCTCTCCGCGAGGTAAAGCGCGAGCGCGTGGACGACGCCCTCGGCGAACCGCGGCAGCGGCGGGACCTTCACCGCGCGGCTGCGACTGTAACCCTCGTCGAAGCGATCCCACTCGTCGTAGACCGTCGCGGTGGGATCGTTCGAGTGGACGGTCGCGACGACGGTCCGCGACCGGTGGAGGTCGAGGTCGCTCGGCGTCGCGCTCATCGCCGCCTGTGCGATGTCGATGACGAGCCCGTTCCGGAAGGTCGTCGGGTTGATCGTCCCGGAGTCGAGCCCGTGCTCGGTCGGGAACGGCGAGTCGGCGAGCGCGACGTCTTCGCAGTCGACCCGGTGTCGGGAGACGTCGGCGACGGGCTCGACGACCGGCCGTCCGCGGTCGTCCACGAGCGGATCGAGGAAGTCGTTCCAGACCGTCTCCGCGAACGCGCGGTGGTCGCGCTCGTCGGCACCGTGGTCGATCCGCCGCGCGAGCCGCGCGATGCCGTCGAAGTGTACCGGATCGAGAGTCATACGTTCGGTGACCGATTCCACCGGCAAAAGTCCCGTGATCAATGATTAACTCGAGTGCGGGTAAAATATTATCAGAAAACGTATAGTAGCTGGGTGACGAGCGCGAGTATCTCGATGTCCGAGCGAGCGACCCGGTCCACCGAGACCGAGGGAGAAGCGATCAACTGGCGACAGACGAGTACAGGCGTGACGATCTACGACGAGGAGAATCCCGACGCATGGGTACACATGGAGTTTACCGCCGGTATCCCGCCGGAACACCGGCTGTTTATGATCTGTCCGGAGTGTGGCGGCGTCTTCGCCCAGCGAGGCAAGCCCGGCAACGGCACGGTCTGTGGCGACTGCGGGGCGACGTACGATCACGCCGACCTCGAGTGATCGGTCGGATCGACGGCCAGGAACTCGCGGGGCCAGCAGCCGTCCGTGACTCGACGGGGGAACGACAGGTAGTTACGCCCCGGACGTGACCCCTCGCCCATGGAAGCGGCACTCATCGTCCTCGACGGCTGGGGACTCGGCGAGCACGATGGCAGGAATGCAGTCGAGGCAGCGCACACACCAGTTTTCGACCGACTCGCGCGCGACGGCGCCGACGGTAGACTCGAGGTGTCGGGTCGACGCGTCGGCCTGCCCGAAGGCCAGATGGGAAACAGCGAGGTCGGCCACCTGAACATCGGCGCGGGCCGGGTGGTTTACCAGGAGTACACCCGGATCTCTGACGCCATCGCCGACGGCTCCTTCCGGGCGAACGACGCGATCGACACCGCGTTCGAGCACGCGAAGGAAACCGACGGCCGCGTCCACTTCCTCGGACTCGTCAGCGATGGCGGCGTCCACTCCGATCACGAGCACCTCCACGCGCTGATCGAGATGGCCGCCGACCGCGACGTCGAGGCCGTCACCCACGCCTTCACCGACGGCCGAGACACCTCTCCCCACGGCGGCGAGGAGTATCTCGCCGAACTCGAGGACGTCGTCGCCGACGTCGGCACGGGTCACGTCGCGACCGTCACGGGCCGGTACTACGCGATGGATCGCGACCAGAACTGGGAGCGGACGAAGCGAGCCTACGACGCCATCGTCGACCGCGAGGCGGAGTTCGAGGCCTCGTCCGCAGTCGAGGCGGTCGAGCAGTCCTACGAGCGCGACGTCACCGACGAGTTCGTCGAGCCGACGCTAATAGACGGCGGCCCGGCGCTTGAGGACGGCGACGCCGTGGTCTGGTTCAACTTCCGCTCGGACCGCGCTCGACAGCTGACGCGGATGCTCGCGGACATTCGCCCGGCGTGGGAGTTCGAAACCCGCCCGCCGGAGGTGGAGGTCGTGATGATGACCCAGTACGACAAGACGTTCGACCTCCCCGTGGCGTTCCCGCCGACCCAGCCCGAGAACACGCTGGGCGAGGTGCTCGCCGAGGCGGGCAAGACCCAGCTCCGGATCGCCGAATCCGAGAAGTACGCCCACGTCACCTACTTCTTGAACGGCGGCCGCGAGGTCGAGTTCGACGGCGAGATTCGCGAGATCGTCGAGAGCCCCGACGTGCCAACGTACGACCAGCAACCGGAGATGAGCGCCGCCGAGGTCACGGACACCGCCATCGACGTCGTCGAGTCCGACGACCCGGACGTCCTCGTGCTCAACTACGCCAACCCCGACATGGTCGGTCACACCGGGGACTACCGCGCCGCCGTCGAGGCCGTCGAGGCCGTCGACACGCAACTCGGTCGGCTCGTCGAGGTGCTCGAGGACGCCGGCGCGCACGTGTTCGTCACCGCAGATCACGGTAACGCTGACGACATGGGCACCGAGGAGGACCCCCACACGGCCCACACTTACAACGACGTGCCGTTCGTCTACGTTTCCCCCGACGGCACAGACGATGGCCGGACCGTCCGCAAGGGCGGCACCCTGGCCGACATCGCGCCGACGCTGCTCGAGACGATCGGCGTCGACCAGCCCCCAGAGATGACCGGGGAGTCGCTGCTCGAGTAGCGAGCAGGGACGGTCGGTGGACGTTCGACACGTTCCGCCGACGTTCACGATCCTGTCACGCTTTCGGTAGCGATTCAATCATCTCTCGACGATTTTCGCAGTTACCATCGGATAGGACTAATAATACTCGTCTGGGAGCGACGTGTTACTATGTGGCGAGGAACGACGCACGAAACGAGTTCCGAGACGCGACGCGGCGGAGAGCTTCGACACCTCGACGACGCGTTTTCCGTGGAGGGGACGTTTCAGAACGCGGATCCGCTACGCGTTCGGTTAAACGGTGTGATGGTTCGAGAGCGCCGAGACCGGTTCAGACCGCCCGGTCGACGGGACAACGACCTCATCGTCAAAACGAGATACCGGTTCGGAAACGAACCGCCCGTGGAGCGCCTTCACTATCTCGAAAAAGAACAGGCGCTCGGCTGGCGCGGCGACTTTTTCGACGACGTGATTCTGTCGATACCGGACCTGCAACACGATCGGCTCCATCTCCGAGTCCAGGTGTACGATCTCGACGGCGTCAGTACGGATCTCGTGAAGACGATCGAGAAGTTTTCCGAGAGCGCTGCAGTGCTCTTTCCTCAGCTGGCCATCTATGCCGGCATCGCGACTCTGGGTGCCGATCAGCTCGTCAACCTCGTCAACAATGTCGATCAACACGACGAAATACTGGACGAGAAAATAACGTTCGAACTCTCCGAACCGCGGACGAGACACAAGCTCCTTCAGCCCGGCTACTTCGTCTGCTTCCGGGACGAACCCGTCGACGGCCACCTCGAGTTGCGCGACGACTGTCGCGTGCTACAGAACGGCGACGAGTACACGGACGCGAGTTACGCGGTGCTCGAGTTCGAGAAGGACCACGATGACGACTCGAAACGCGAGATCGACCAGCGGGTCGCGAAGCTCGTCGCAGAACTGAACGGCAAGCGGCGAAGTTCAGAGCCCGCACTCCACTTTCTCAGGGAGACCCTCGGCGTCTACTCTCAGTACAAGAAACTCGAACGGTTGCGAGAACTCGAGCGGAAACGGCAACCCAGAAAACGGCTCACTCGACGTGAGAACGAACTCAGGGCCGAACTCGAGGCCGATCCGATACTCGAACCCTGCATACGGGACGCCGACGACGAATCCTGATCTGAACGTATCCGTCCGCGATTGCGACCCATTTTGCAACTACTCGCGGCTTTACAACCCTCCCACTCCGTGTTCGGGGCATGACGGACGAAGAATCCGATCGCCGATTCGCGACGCGGAGCGTACACGCCGGTCAGGAACCGGACCCGACCACGGGCGCACGCGCCCCACCGATCTACCAGACGACCTCCTACGTCTTCGACGACACCGACCACGCCGCGAGCCTGTTCGGACTCGAGGAGTTCGGCAACATCTACTCGCGGATCATGAACCCGACGAACGCGATGCTCGAGGAGCGCATCGCGAGCCTCGAGGGCGGCGTCGGGGCGCTCGCGACGGCGAGCGGGATGGCGGCGTTCGACCTCGCGACGTTCATCCTCGCGGAGGTCGGCGACAACATCGTCTCCTCGTCCGCGCTGTACGGCGGCACGTACACCTACCTGACCCACACCGTCGCGAAGCGCGGCATCGAGACGAAATTCGTCGACAGCCTCGACTACGAGGCCTACGCGGAGGCCATCGACGACGACACCGCGTTCGTCCACCTCGAGACGATCGGCAACCCCGCGCTCGTGACGCCGGACATCGAGCGCGTCGCAGAGATCGCCCACGAACACGACGTCCCGCTGTTCGTCGACAACACGTTCGCGACGCCGTACCTCTGTCGTCCGCTCGAGCACGGTGCGGACCTGGTCTGGAACTCGACGACGAAGTGGCTCACCGGCGCGGGCTCGACGGTCGGCGGGATCTTGGTCGACGGCGGGTCGTTCCCGTGGCCGGAGGGTGACTACCCCGAACTCACCGAGCCGAACCCGGCCTACCACGGCGTCAACTTCTACGAGACCTTCGGCGAGCAGGCGTTCGCCATCGCCGCGCGCACCCGTGGGTTGCGCGACCTGGGCAACCAGCAGTCGCCGTTCGACGCCTGGGTCACGCTGCAGAAACTCGAGAGCCTGCCGGTGCGCATGGAGAAACACTGCGAGAACGCCCAGATCGTCGCGGAGTACCTCGAGGATCACCCCGACGTGGCGTGGGTCAACTATCCCGGCCTCGAGAGCCACGAGACCCACGAGAACGCCAAGAAGTACCTCGAGGGCGGCTACGGCGGCATGATCACCTTCGGCCTCGAGGGCGGGTACGACGCCGCCGAGACGGTCTGTAACGAGGTCGATCTCTCGAGCCTGCTGGCGAACGTCGGCGACGCGAAGACGCTGATCATCCACCCGGCGAGTACGACTCACCAGCAACTCACCGCGGAGGAGAAGCTGGCAAGCGGCGTCACCGACGACCTCGTGCGCCTCTCGGTGGGCATCGAGGACGCCGAGGACGTCGTCGCCGACCTGGAGCAGGCGATCGAGAAGGCGTAGTCACCCTCGAGCGGCCGACCGACGGCGTCTGCCGACCGGTCGTCCACGGTCGAAACACGAGTGTCGTTCTCACGGAATACTTATCCGTCTAACTCCTCTGTGTCTAGAAGCAATGGCGTAGTTGGATAGCGATTTGCCGTCAGACCGATTTCGTAGCAGTCTCATGAATGGTCTCTCAATGGTGAACCAAGTGTGTCGCTGGGGATTGGCGGATCGCCGGAATCGATAGATTCCGCGATCCGCACCGAGAACAGTACGCATCTCCGCCAGCAACTCGTAGTCCAGAAGCTTGAGAACCGTCTTCTCCGTCGCCAACTCGCTGCACAGCAACAACAGATCGAACAACTTGAGACTCGCCTCAAGAGGTACGAAAACCCAAACACACCACCCAGTAAGCAGGGTGGTGCGGCTGGATCACCTGGCAACGACGACAGCGACGAGGAAAAGGACGAAAACCAGGAAGACGACGCTGGCGGCGACGCTGACGCCGCCAGCGACTCATCCCCAGGACGTAGCGAAGGTCACGAAGGAACAACTCGACCGCCACCTGAACCAGAGGAGACTATTCGAGTCGATCAGGGATATTGTCCAGATTGTGAGCAAAGCCTCTCTAACCCGGACAGCTACGTCTCACGAACTGTTATCGACATTCCTCTTCCCATTCCAACCACTGTCATCGAGTACAAACTCGGCAAACACCGCTGTTCCTGTGGAAACGAGGTCGTTGCTGAACATCCTGACTGCCCGGAAACCGGGCGGTTTGGGCCGAATATCATGGCCCAAACCGCCCTCGGTAGGTTCCATCAGCGACTTCCGAACCGTAAACAGGCGGAGCTGTTTGATTGGGAACTCGATATTCCCATCTCTCATCGGACGATCTACAACCTGACCAAGCGGGTCGCAGACCGGCTGCGACCCGCGTATGACGATGTCAAAGCCCGTATTCAGGAAAGTGACGTCGTCTACTGCGATGAAACGGGATTTCCTGTTGACGGAGAGCAACACTGGGCGTGGACGTTCGTTACTGACGAAGAGGTGCTGTTCTGGGTTGATGAGAGTCGTGGAAGCCAGGTGTTAGAGGACGTCCTCGGCGAGGAATTCGCCGAGGACTCGACGCTCAGCTGTGACGGTTGGTCAGCGTATCCGAGCTATCACACGAAGCTCCAGCGGTGCTGGGCACATCTGTTGCGGGAGGCGGAGTACGTTGCTGAACGGTACGAGGAAGCAGAGAAGTTATCTGCGGAGTTACACGCTCTCCATGACGATTTAACGGCGTTCGACAAGGAGGATCCATCCGCCTCCGCCCGCGAGCAGAAGCGGGCGGAGGCGTCGTTACATCTGGAAGGCCTGATCAGGGAAGACTATGAGGCACAGGAGGTCCAGAAGCTGATCGAGAAGATCAGGAACGGGTTAGGCCACTGGCTGACGTTCGTCACAGAGCCAGACGTCGATTCGACGAATAATCGCGCAGAGCGCGCTCTGCGCGAGCAAGTTGTGCTGCGGAAGATGTTCCGGACCCTCCGCTCAGCCGAAGGGGTCCAGATTCACGAGACGATCACGACCATGTTAGCCACGTGGAAACGGCGAGGACTAGATCCGCCTGAACAGCTCCAGTCCATCCTCGGTGGGAAAGAACTCAGTTCAGGATGAGAGGTATCACTGATCGGTGAATCCTGGTCACGCTATCCAACTACGCAATGGCGAAAGGAAACGTTGATTTCTTCAACGACACTGGCGGCTACGGTTTCATCTCGACGGACGACGCGGACGACGACGTATTCTTCCACATGGAAGACGTTGGCGGTCCGGACCTCGAAGAGGGCACGGACGTCGAATTCAGCATCGAACAGGCCCCCAAGGGCCCCCGGGCGACCAACGTCACCCGCCTGTAAGGCGACGACCGACGGTTTTCCCGACGACTACGCAGTATTTTGCGACCGGATCTGAACGCTCGAGAGCGGCGTCTCCGCTCCCGCGTTCGACGAGCTCTCGGAACCGACGACTCGAGGCCCGGCCGCCGGATCAGTGCTCGCCCGTGTACAGCGAGACGTCCAGCGACGGCGCGGAGTGGGTGAGCGACCCCATCGAGATCACGTCGACGCCTGTCGCGGCGTAGTCGGGCACCGTCTCGAGCGTGATACCGCCGCTGGCCTCGATCAGCACGTCGTCTCCCTCGAGCGTGTCGACGGCTCGCTCGACCTCCTCGGGGGTCATGTTGTCGAGCAAGACGACGTCGGCTCCCGCCCTCGCCGCGCGCGGGGCGTCCGCGACCGTCTCCACTTCGACTTCGATCTTCGTCGCGAACGAGACGCGCTCGCGGAAGTGCGCGACGGCGTCCTCGAGTCCCAGCTCGGCGACGTGGTTGTCTTTCACCATCACCATGTGCGAGAGGTCGAGCCGGTGAGTATCGCCGCCACCTGCGACGACGGCCCGTTTCTCGAGGCCGCGGAGTCCGGGGGTCGTCTTGCGGGTCGCCGCGATCCGAACGTCGTCGGATTCGGTTCGGCGCTCGCGGCCCGTGGTCGCTCGCGGTTCCGAGGCGCGTAGCGCCCCGCTCGCAGCGTCGACCGCCGCTCGTGTGCGGGTCGCGATTCCCGAGGCGTGACCCACGAGGTTGACCGCGACGCGTTCGCCCCGGAGCACCTCGCGCGCCGATCCTTTGACGGAAAGGAGGTCGTCGCCCGGTGCGACCCGCGTTCCGTCCTCGAGCCGCTCTGTGACGTCGACACCGAGATACTCGAAGACGGCCGTCGCGGCCTCGAGGCCGGCGACGACGCCTTCCTCCTTCGCGACGAGACGCCCGGTCGTCCCTCCCGGAACGTCGTTCGTGACGTCGTGGTGACCGACGTCCTCGCGCAACCAGCGTTCGATCTGCGTGTCGGTGATCATCAGTCGTCCGCTGGTGTTTCTGGCTCGGCCTGGTTCGCACCCTCATCGACCACGTAGTGACACCCCCTCGACTCCGGGTTTTCCGCGGCCGAGCGGGCGATCAACAGCGCCGTCACGCATGCGTGCCGGAGTTCGTAGAGGCTCCGGGAAGTCCTGGTGCGGGTGTAGGCGTCGACTTCGCCTTTGAGCCGCCGGAGGACGGCCCCGGCGCGGGCGACGTCCTCGAGGTCGCGCTCGAGGCCGAGGTACTCGTCCATCGTCCGCTGGAGACGGACGAACTTCTCGGCGGCGAAGCGCTCGGGGAGTTCGGGGTCGCTGTTTCGGAGGTCGGGGGCTTCGATCACCTCGCCGTCGTTGCCGTTGCCAACGGCATCCGCGCCCGCGCGCAGGCCCCAGACGAGCCCCTCGAGCAGGCTCGTACTCGCCAGCCGGTTCGCGCCGTGGACGCCGGTGCGGGCACACTCGCCGACAGCGTAGAGCCGATCGAGCGACGTGCGACCGCGGTCGTCGACGTCGATGCCACCACACAGGAAGTGCTCGCAGGGTGCGACGGGGATCTCGTCGCCGTCGATCCCGCGGTCGCGACACTTCTCGGCGATGGCGGGGTAGTCGGCCTCGAACTCGTCCTCGAGTGTGCTCACGTCGAGGACGACCTCGTCAGTTCCCTCGCGCTCGCGGGCCACCGCGCGGGCGACGACGTCTCGCGGTGCGAGGTCGGCGTCGGGGTGGTAGTCGGGCATGAACCGCTCGCCGTCGCCGTTGCGCAGGACAGCACCCTCGCCGCGCAGGGCCTCCGAGAGGAGGAACGGATCGTCGCCGTCGAACGCGGTGGGATGAAACTGCACGTACTCGAGGTCGGCCACCTCGGCCCCGGCCAGCGCGGCCATGGCGATGCCGTCGCCCGTCGCGTCGTCGGGATTCGTCGAACGCGGGTAGAGCACGCCGACCCCGCCGGTGGCGAGTACCGTCGCGCCGGCGTAGACCGGGTTTCCATCGGCTTTTTCGTCGGTCACGACGCCGTGGACTCGGCCCTCGTGGGTGAGCAACTCGAGTGCGGCCGTGTCCTGGCGGATCTCGACGCGCTCGTGGTCGTCGAGGTACTCGAGAAACGGCCGCAGGATGTGCGTGCCGGTCGTCGCGTCGACGTGGAGGATCCGCCGGACCGAGTGGCCGGCCTCGCGCGTGTAGTCGAAGTCGTCCCCGGCTTCGTCGAACTCGACTTCGAGCGTCTCGAGCAAGACGTCCTCGACGGCGTCGTCTGCGTCCTCGAGCAGGACGTCGATCGCGTCTTCGTCTGCCGTTCCGTCGCTCGCCGCCAGCACGTCCGCTTTCAGGCTCTCGGGGTCGCCGCGGGTCGTGGAGATGCCGCCCTGGGCCCAGTCGGTGCTCGCGTCTTCCGGTCGCGTCGCCTTCGTCACGACGAGGACGTCCGCACCCTCGCGCGCCGCCGCGAGTGCAGCCGCACAGCCGGCAATACCGGAGCCGACGACGAGCACGTCTGCGGTGTCGTATCCGGTCATGGTTAGATCTCGAGCATGCGATCGAGTGCGAGTCCCGCGAGTTCTTTCTCCTCGGGGGCGACCTCGACGACGTTTCGTTCGCGGCCCTCGACCAGTTCCTCGAGCACCCACGTCAGGTAGTTGGGGTCGATCTGTCGCATGGCGTTGCAGTCCATGCAGGCGTCGCCACACAGCGGGACGACGTTCACGTCGGGATACCACCGTTGCAAGTGCTCGGTGAGGTGGATCTCGGTGCCGATCGCCCAGGTGTCGCCGGGGTCGGCCTCGGCGATCGTCTCGCGGATCGTCGCCGTCGAGCCGGCCTCGTCGGCGGCTTCGACGACTTCGCGGCGACACTCGGGGTGAACGATCACCTTTGCACCGGGGTTCGCTTCGCGAACCCGATCGACGTGCTCCTCGCGGAAGCGCTCGTGGACCTGGCAGTAGCCGTCCCAGAGGATGACGTCGTTCTCGACGACGTCCGCAGCGTCCTTGCCGTCGGGATCCCATGGGTCCCACTCGGCGATTTCGTCTTCCATGCCGAGCCGATAGGCGGTGTTCTCTCCGAGGTGTTTGTCGGGCAGGAACAGCACCTTGTCACCTTTGTCGAAGGCGTACTCGAACGCCTCGTGGGCGTTCGACGACGTACAGACGAGTCCGCCCTGGCTCGCACAGAAGGCCTTCAGATCCGCGTAGGAGTTCATGTACGTGATCGGGATAATGTCGGCCTCCGGTGTGGCTTCCGTGATTTCGGCCCACGCGGCGTCGACCTGGAGGGCCTCGGCCATCCCGGCCATCGGACACGAGGCCTCCATCGACGGCAAGATCACGGTCTGGTCGTCGTCGGTGATGATGTCCGCCGACTCGGCCATGAACGTCACGCCGCCGAAGATCACGTACTCGGCATCGGTCTCCGCGGCCCGCTTCGAGAGCCCGTAGGAGTCGCCGACGAAGTCCGCGTGCTCGACGATCTCGCGGCGCTGATAGTTGTGCCCGAGAATCACCACGTCGTCACCGAGTTCCTCGAGGGCGGCCTCGATGCGGTCGGTTCGCTCTGCATTCCCGAGATCGCGATACCGGGCCGGGAGCTGTTCCAGATTGTCGTACTTGAAGAGACTCAAATCGGTCTCCAGTTCTGCCGTTTCCATTTCTACCATTCACGTCACCTGTCGTGTATCCCACCTCACACGGCACCAATGAAAAGATTTTCTCTTCAATAGGCAATACTGGTGGTGAACTAGCGATGAATGCACCGACTTGCAGTTCAACGAGGGTCTGAAACGCATGTTGAAGAATTAGTACCCGTGTTAGCAGCACCGACGTTCAGACGGCGCTGAACGAGTGACTTTTGCCTGGCGTCCGTCCGTACCTGTATGGCACTCGAGGAGTACTTCACCGACTTCGGGCGACGCGACTGGGAACGCGACGTCGTCGACGGGACGGTCAGGATGGCCGTCATCGGCATCGGTGGGTTCGCCCGAAATCGAGCGCTCCCCGCTATCCAGGAGAGCGACTACTGTACGACGACGATCCTCGTCAGCGGCTCACCCGCCGCTGCGAGCGACGTGGCCGAGACGTTCGAGGCCGAGGCGGTCGTCGACTACGAGGCGTTCCTCGAGGGCGACCGCTCGGACGCCTACGACGCGGTGTACGTCGCGACGCCGAACGCCCTCCACGGCGAGTACGCGATAGCCGCTGCGCGGCGAGGAAAACACGTCATCTCCGAGAAACCCCTCGAGACGACCGTCGAGACGGCCCGCGAGGTCGTCGACGTGTGTGCCGACGCCGGGGTGACGCTGATGACGGCCTATCGCCTGCAGCTCGAGCCGACGGTTCGCCGGACCCGAGAGATCGTTCGCGACGGCCTGATCGGCGACGTCGTCCAGGCCCACGGCGGGTTCTCCAACCCGATCCTCGAGACGGCAGGGCCGGACTCGTGGCGACTCGACGCCGACCTCGCTGGCGGCGGCGCGCTGGTCGATCTCGGGGTCTACCCGATGAACACCGTCCGATACCTGCTCGACTGCGATCCCGTCTCGGTCTACGCGTGTGCGCGTTCGAGCGGCGGCCCGTTCGCCGACGTCGACGAGCACGTCTCGTTCCAGCTCGAGTTTCCGAGCGACACGACGGCCTCGTGTACGGCGAGTTTCAACGCACACGCTCAGAGCCAGCTCCAGCTCGTCGGTACCGACGGACTCGTCTCGATCACTTCGCCCTTTGGCGGCGTCGTCCCCCAGGACATCCGCGTCGAGAGCGGTGACATGAGCATGGAGTATACGGGTGAACCGATCGACGAGGTCCGCGAGGAGTTCGACTACTTCGGCTACTGCGTGCTGACCGGAACGACGCCGGAACCGGACGGCGAAGACGGTATCCAGGACCTTCGTGCGATCGACGCCGCCTACGAGTCCGCCGAGGTGGGACGGCGGATCGACCTCGAATGAGAGCGGTAGAGCCACACCGCTTTATACGGTCGTCACGGAATTGGGATTGATGAGCAAGATTCGGCCACCGGAACTGGACGACCGACTGTCGCGTGGCGACGGTCCGTTCGTCCTCGACGTGCGGCCTCGAGAGTCCTACCAGCAGTACCACATCGACGGGAGCCACAACGTGCCGGTCTACGGTGACCTCCGTCGCGGCGACGACGACGCCCTCCGTCGACGTCTCGACGAGATTCCCGACGACGAACCCGTCGTGACCGTCTGCAAGGCGGGCGTCGTGGCGCGGAAGGCGACGAGCGTCCTCGAGGACGAGGGATACGACGCGACGACGCTCGCAGGCGGGATACGCGGCTGGAAAGGCTACGAGAACGAGACGATCGGCTACCGGCTGAAGTCGCTGCTCTGGCGCGTGATGTAGGCGCTGTCCGGACGCTCGTCCACGCGTAATTCCGTCACCGGCCGTCGTAGACGACCTCGCCGTCGACGACCGTCGTCGCGACGTCGATCTCGTCGATCCGCTCCGACCGGTCCCACGGCGACTCCTCTAAGACGACCAGATCCGCCTTCTTGCCGACCTCGACCGTTCCCAGTCGATCCTCGTCGAAGCCGGCGTAGGCAGCGCCGTGGGTGTACGCCCGCAGCGCCTCCGTCACCGACAGCCGCTGGGACTCGACCGGCGCGTTAACCGCGTGGTGGACGCCGAAAAGCGGGTCGAGCGGCATACAGTCGGAGCCGAAGGCGAGCGGAACGCCCGCTTCGAGCATCGTCCGGAGGGGATTCGATCGCTTCCGGCGCGTCTTGCCGAGGCGCTGGTCGTAGAGTCCGCCCTCGTCCGCCCACTGGAGGAAGTTCGGCTGGACGGAGGCGACGATACCTGCCTCGGCCATCCGCTTGATCGTCTCGTCGGTCGCGAGTTCGGCGTGCTCGACGCGGTGGCGAGCCGCACCCGGGTCCGCGGTCGCCTCGAGTGCGGCCACCGTCTCGTCGATCGCCTCGTCGCCGATGGCGTGGATCGACAGCTGGTAGCCCGCCTCGTCGGCCGTCGCCACGATCGACTCGAGTTCCTCGGGAGAGACGACCCACTGGCCGCGGTCGTCGTCTCCGTCTTCCTCGCCGTCGACGTACGGCTCGGAGAGCTTCGCCGTTCGGCTGCCGATGCTGCCGTCGGTGAACGTCTTGATCGCGCCCGTCTCGACGAACTCGCTGCCGGCGTTCGTGGCCAGGCCGACGTCGATCGCGCTCTCGAGGTGGTCGCTCCAGTAGTCGATCCGCACCCGACAGTCGAGGTCGCCCGCCGCCTCGAGGTCGCGGTAGATCCGCGGGGCGTGTGAGTCGCGTACCTTGTCGTGGACGCAGGTGACGCCGCGGGCGGTCGCGTACTCGATGGCGGCGGCGACGAGTTCTCGCGTCTCCTCGCAGTCGGGTTCGATGGCGTCCCAGACGGCCTCCGTCGCCTCCTCGACGACGACGCCGGTCGGTTCGCCGCCGACTCGCTCGACGTCGTCGTCGGGCATCGCCTCGGCGAGTCGCTCGAGGGCGACCGAGTTCAGCGAGGCGGTGTGCATGTCGACGCGCACGGCGACGACTGGCCGTCGATCGCTCACTCGATCCAGGTCCTCGCGGGTGAGATACCGGGCGTCGTCCCACTCGCTCTCGTCGTACCCGAACCCGAGGGTCCACTCGCGGCCGGGGTCGGCCGCGTCGGCGAGTCGCTCGATGCACGCCTCGGGACCGGCGACGTCGGTGAGGTCGGCGTGGACCTGGTACTGTCCGAGATTCTCGAGGTGCGTGTGGGCGTCGACGAACCCGGGGAGGACGACGCGTCCGTCGCAGTCGATCACCGTCGTCTCGACGCCCTCGAGGAACGCGATCTCGTAGTCGCTTCCGACGGCGACGATCTCGCCGTCACGGACGGCCACTGCGTCGTAGCACTCGTCGGGAGCAGTGAGCGTGTGGACTTCCGCGTTCCGCAGGAGTAGATCGGCGGCATCGGTCATACCTCGAGACGGCGCGTGCGAGGGGCAAAACCGTTGGGGATTCGACGGTGTCGCGCCGGAAATCGCATGTCAGCGCCGTCTCGATGGGTTACCGAACGACGGTCGGAGAAAGAGCGTCGACGGGAAAGCGCAGCGACGAGACCTCGCGGGGACGGCCCCGCGGTGGCTCATCCCGTCAGGAACCCGCCCGCCGGCAGGGACCTCCCGGGGCGTCCGTCCCTGGAGTTCGTCTGCGGGCCCGAGAAGTCGGGCGAGTGTTCGATCGTTCGCTGTACCTTCGCGTACGTTCGCACGCCTGTGACGAGGATGGTCGAAATCTTACTCATACACGAGTAAATAGTGGTCGGACACGTATAAGTATTTTCGAGATGATAGACGATGTTAGTTAATCGTTAGTCGTGGTGAATAGATAGCCACGAGACCGTTTTCTTTCGACTCCAGCCGGTTCCCTGCGCCCTCCCGAAGTGCCGTCCCGTCACCGGCCGAATCAGCAACCCTTAGGAATCGTGGCTGCGACCCTCGAGGCATGACCGACCCCGAAACCCTCGCCGAGCAGGTCCGCGAGGGTGAGCTTCGGCTGCACGAACTCGAGGAGCACGTCGACCACGACACGGCCGCGACGGCCCGCCGGCTGTTGCTCGAGCGCGAGACGGGCGCGGATCTCGAGACGATCGGCGACTACGCGTTCGACGCCGCCGACGCCGAACCGAACATCGAGAACGCGATCGGTGCGGCGCAGGTGCCGATGGGCATCTGTGGCCCCGTCCTGGTCAACGTCGACGAGTCGGCAGACTCGCGAACCGACGGCGCGGCCGAAGGCGAGTACTACCTGCCGCTGGCGACGACCGAGGGTGCGCTGCTCGCGTCGGTCAACCGTGGTCTCTCGGTGATCCGCGCTGCCGGCGGTGCGACCGCTCGCGTCACCAAGTCGGGGATGACTCGCGCACCCGTCTTCCGCGTCGACGGCGTCGCCGAAGCGGCCGAGACCGTCGAGTGGGTCGAGGACAACCTCGAGGCGCTCCGGGAGGCCGCCGAGTCGACGACGAGCCACGGCGAGTTGCTGGGCGTCGAACCCTACGTCGTCGGCGACTCCGTCTACCTGCGCTTCGCCTACGACACCAAAGACGCGATGGGGATGAACATGGCCACGATCGCCACGGGCGAGGCCTGTACGGTCGTCGAGGAGGAGACCCCTGCCTCGCTCGTCGCGCTCTCGGGCAACCTCTGTTCGGACAAGAAGCCCGCCGCGATCAACGCCGTCGAGGGGCGCGGACGCTCCGTCACGGCAGACGTCGTGATCCCTGGCGACCTCCTCGAGGAGCGCCTGCACACGACGGCCGAGGCCATCGTCGAGGCCAACACCCGCAAGAACCTGATCGGCAGCGCCAAAGCCGGCAGTCTCGGATTCAACGCCCACGCCGCGAACGTCGTCGGCGCGGCGTTTCTCGCGACCGGCCAGGACGAAGCCCAGGTCGTCGAGGGCGCGAACGCGATCACGACGATGGACACGCGGGAGAACGACGCCGGCGCGAACGACCTCTACGCCAGCGTCTCGTTTGCCTCCCTCGAGGTCGGCACCGTCGGCGGCGGGACGAAACTGCCCACCCAGTCCGAAGCGCTCGAGGTGATGGGACTGCGCGGCGGCGGCGACCCCGCCGGTAGCAACGCCGACGCGCTGGCGGAAGTGATCGCGACCGGCGCGCTCGCCGGCGAACTCTCCTTGCTCGCCGCGCTGGCCTCGAGACACCTCGCGAGCGCCCACGAGGACCTCGGTCGGTAACGTCTCGTCGGCCGTCTTCACTTTCACTTTCACCACACGCTGTTGGCGATGGTATTTTTACCGGCGGCCGGTAGTCGAAGGTGCGTCCGACCGGCGAGCACCGGCGGGCGCACCACCCATGTCGTGTGATTGCCCCGACGATCCGATCGACGACAGCCGCGCGTATCGCTACCTCCGACTGCTCGAGGTGCTGGTCTCGATCGCCGCCGCGCTCGTGGCGATCGCCGTGCGGGCGGGCTGGCTGCCCTGACTTTTAGAGCCGGCGGTAGCGACCACCACTCTCGCTTACCTCACCGCGCCGGTGGAGTTTCTCGAGTGCGCGCTCGACGTAGTCGGCCGGCACCCCGCGGTCGTCCGCGTAGGTGATCACCTCCGCCTCGGTGGGCCGGTCGAGTTCCTCGAGTGCGCGCTCGACGATCTCCTTTCGGCTCCCGCTGCTGGTCGACCCGCGCGGGTCGCGTTCGCCCGCCGCCTCGAGTTCGTCGACGTCGAGTCCCGACGCCTCGAGGTACTCCGCGTCGTCGACGACGCCGCCGTCGACCTGCGACTCGAGGTCCGAATAGGAGTCGAGTTCGGCGAACGCCTCGCCGTGGCCCTGCCGGTTCGCGAGCATCGACGCCCGGACCTCGCGCGCGTGATCGCCGTCTTCTGTCTCGACGAACTTCTTTCGCTTCTCGTACTTCTTGCGGGAGCCACAGCGGGGACACTGGGTCGTCTCCGAGCGCCCCTCGATGATCCAGAGGTTCGAACACTCGCTGCAGCCGACGACGGCGTACATACTCGAACGTGACGCGTCTCCGTAGTTCAACCTTCGGGGAGTGCCCCGGAAGTGATCGCGCGAGGGTCGACCGATTGCTCGGTTCTGCGGTAACGCGTTCCGTCTCGAGAAGAGCTATAGGGACGGTGTCGGAAGTGGCGGGCATGTCGGAACCCGACGACGTACTTACCGAACTCGCGAGTCTCCCGACCTTCCACCACCCGACGGTCTCGCCGGACGGGTCCGAGGTCGCACTCTACTACGACGTCTCCGGTCGGAACGAACTCCACCTCCTCGACGCCGAAACCGGCGACCTGCGCCAGGTGAGCGACGGCGAGGTGCCGCGAAACGCCCGGTGGTTCCTGCGGTGGGACGCCGACGGCGACCGGGTGTACTTTCACCTGGACGACGACGGCAACGAGCAAAACGACGTCTACGCGATCGACCGCGACGGCGTGGTCGAGTCGGTCGTGGAACTGGACGGCCAGTCGATCCTCGCCGACGTCCACGAGGAGTTTCTGCTGATCGCCTCGAGTGCGGACGGCCAGATGAACCTCTACCGGCACGACCTCGAGAGCGACGCGACGACGAAGATCACCGACTACGAGCGGGCCGTGTGGGGCGGGACGATCTCGTCCGACGGCGAGCGGATCGCCTACGTGACCAACGAGTCCGACGACTACGAGAATCTAGACGCGTACGTCGCCGACGCCGACGGATCGAACCCCCGGCGTCTCGAGATCGGCGAGACCGGAGCCGAAGTCGCGGCCGCCGACTGGCACCCGGACGGCGACCGGCTGCTCGTCACGGACAACAGCGAGGACCTCGGCCGCGCCGGGATCTACGACCTCGAGACCGACGAGGTGACCTGGTTCGGCGACCTCGCTCACGAGGAGCAGGCCGTCCAGTTCCTCCCCGACGGCGACCGCTTCCTCGTCCAGCGGACCCGCCGTGCCGCGGTGGTGCCGGTCGTCTACGACGTCGAGACGGGCGACGCGACGGAGTTCGACCTCCCCGAGGGCGTCGCGACGATCCCGGATCACGGCGACGCGGTCCTCTACGACGGTCGCGTGGTCGTCACACACACCACGCCCGACCGCCGACCCGAGTTGCTCGCCTACGACGTCGAACGCGCGGCCGAGACGGACTCGAAACGTCGAACGGGGACGGCGAGTAGCGAGCCCGACGGGTACGAGACCCTGGTCGAGGCCGAGTACGGCGACTTAGAGCCCGAGCAGTTCGTCGACGCCGAGTACTTCCGCTTCGAGTCCAGCGGCGTCACCGGAGCCGAGGCGGCCGTCGACCTGGAGCCCGCGACCGACCTCGAGATCGAGGCGCTGCTCTACGACTCGGGCGAGCGACCGTCGCCGCTCGTGGTCAACCCCCACGGCGGGCCGCGATCCGCCGACCACCGCGAGTTCGACCTCTACACGCAGTTCCTGCTCACCCGGGGCTACAGCGTCCTGCAGGTGAACTACCGCGGCTCGACCGGGCGCGGGCGCTCGTTCGTCCGAGAACTGTACGACGACTGGGGCGGTGCCGAACAGGCCGACGTCGCCCGCGGACTCGAGTACGTCCTCGAGACGCGAGACTGGGTCGACGAGGATCGCGTCGTCGTCTTCGGTGGCTCCTACGGCGGTTACTCCGCGTACTGGCAACTCGTCCAGTACCCCGACCTCTACGACGCCGGCATCGCGTGGATCGGTCTCACCGACCTCGGGGAGATGTACGAGACGACGATGCCCCACTTCCGGACGGAACTGATAGAGAAGAACATCGGCTCGCCCGCGGAGAACCCCGACCTGTTCGAACAGCGCAGTCCGATCACGCACGCCGAGAACCTCGCCGCGCCGCTTTTGATGGTTCACGGCGTCAACGACCGCCGCGTGCCGGTTTCGCAGGCCCGACTGTTCCGCGACCGACTCGAGGAACTCGGCTACGAGGCGGGCGAAGACGGCGACTTCGAGTACGCCGAACTCGGCGAGGAGGGCCACGCATCCTCGGACATCGACCAGAAGATCCGCCTGTTCCGGACCCTCGACGACTTCCTCGAGCGACGTCTGGGAACGCAGGCGTAATCGGACTCCACTCTGGCACCGCTTGGCCCGCCGACCGCGAGCGCAGAGAGCGCGTAATCTGGACGAGACCCACCGAGAATTTCGCTCGGAGTGAGAATCGGCGGACGAAATACGCCGCTCGAGGACGTTTCGACGGACAGCCATGGGACGGGACCTGCTTCGATCGGTCGTCGGCGGTGCTGGGCTCCTCCTCGGAGCAACGGGAGCGGCGTTGTGGCGCTGGAAACGGGGCCGACTCGACGAGTTAGCGGCCGGCAGCGAACTCGTCGCGACGGATCGAGGGGTAATCGAGGTCGCCCGACGGGGGTCGGGGTACCCGATCCTCGTTCTCCACGGCGACCCGGGCGGATACGATCAGGGACTCGTGCTGGGCGAGGCGATGTTCGACGAGGACGTCGAAATCATCGCCCCGTCTCGTCCGGGGTATCTGCGGACGCCGCTTGGCGACGACCCCACGCCGAGCGACCAGGCGGCCTCGCTCGCCGCACTGCTGGACGAACTCCGCGTCGAGGAGGCGCTCGTCGTCGGTCTCTCCGGTGGCGGCCCGTCGGCGCTCCACCTCGCGGCCGAGCATCCCGAGCGGGTCTCGGGTCTGATTCTCGGGTCGGCCGTTACCACCGAGTTCGACGAGCGAATGTTCGACACGGGAAATCCCGTGATCGACCCCATCCTCACGTCCACACCCGTTCTCGACGTCCAGTCCGGCGTCGTGGCCGCGCTCCGTCGGACCGTTCCGGACCGCCTCATCGCGTTACTGCACGGGAGCCTGTCGACGCTCGAGGGCGAGGCGTTCGACGAGTACGTCGACTTCGTCAGGACGAATCCGGAACACCGGGCCCGGTCGCTCGAGTTCGTTCCGACGATCCTCCCCGTGAGCGCGCGAATCGAGGGGACGCTCAACGACGAGCGCTGGTTCCGAGAACTCCCGCTCGTCGACTACGGGACGATTCAGTGCCCCGTTCTCGTGGTCCACGGCGAGTTCGACGCGGCAGTGCCGATCTCTCACGCCGAATTCGTCGCGGAGACACTGCCGGACGCCGACGTCTGCCGAATCGAGTCCGATCACCTCGCCTGGATCGGTCCCGACGCCGACCGTGCCGGCCGAGCAGTACAGGAGTTCGCCGAGTCGGTGATCGAACCCGTCGACGAGACGACGTGACGTGACGTGACGTGACGTGACGAGTGCGTAGTTCGGCGCGTCGCCGAGTCACTCGAGGTTGCCAGCGCCGTCGTCCGAAAGTATACGTGCTACCGCTACGAGTACCGGCGTATGGAACGCGTGTCACTCACGGACGTAGAAACTGCCGAGGCGGCCGACGGCGTCCACCTGGCGCTCATGGCCGGGACCGACTCGATGAACGTCCAGCACTTCGAGATCGAACCGGGCGCGGTCGTCGAAGAGCACAGTCACCCACACGAGCAGACGGGGATCGTCTACGAGGGAGAACTGACCTTCCTGACCGACGGCGAGGAGATCGTCTGCGGACCCGGCGACAGCTACGGCATCCCCGGAGACCAGCCCCACGCCGCCGAGAATCGCGGCGACGAGACGGTACGCGGCGTCGACATCTTCAGCCCGCCGCGGGAGAACCCGAGCTGGCAGGATTAACTGTACTCTTCCAGCGCGTCCCACTCGCGGCGCATTAGCTCGCGGACGCCCTCCGCGAGTATCCCCTCCCCGAGCGACGTCGCCCGGTAGTACGAGTAGAGGCCGTCGGCGTCGGGCTCTTTGCGCTTTCTGTTCTCGACGAGGCCGACGTCGACGAGTTCGTCGAGGTGGTAGTGTAGCGCGTTCGAGCGAACGCCGAGGGCGTCCCGCAGTTCGCTCGCGCTCTGTGGCCCCGCTTCGACGAGCGCGTTGAGGACGCGAAAGCGCGTCTCGTTGCCGATCGCCCGCTGCATCTCGAGGTACTCCTCGAGTGAGAGGACGCTGTGTTCGGGCAGCAGGTCCTCGCCGAACCGCCGGGCCGTTCGCTCGGACTCCGCCATGTCTCTCCGTCGGTTCTCCATTCGCATAAGCGTTCGCTGAGTCAGCAATCGCTGACAGCACGCCATTTTATATAGTGTGGGTGAGCACACCTCGCCATGCGCGATCGGTTGCTCGACGAACTCGGCGACCTCCCCCACTCCCGATTTCTCGTCTACCTGATGGGCCCGTACAAGGCATTCGACGTCGAACGCGCCCTCGAGACCGCCGCGCCCGAGTCGATCCCCGCGTCGGTCGACTTCGGGACGCTCGTCGGGTCCGACCACGCCGATCTCGAGCGCGACGAGGCCGCGCTGGATCTCGTGCTCTCGGTTCGTGACCGCCTCCGGGCGACGGCGGGCGTCAACGCCTTCCTCGCGATCGACGTCGACGTCCCCCTGGCGGAGATGGACGCCGCCACACAGAGCATCGCCTTCGCGCGGGCGAGCAACGCCGTGGTGTACGTCGTCCCGGCGATGGGCGACAACCTGGGCGTCGGCATCGAGGTCGGCTCGGTCCTCGAGGCGCTGTACGCCGACGACGAACCCGAACACCGCCGGGAGCGCGTGCTGTTCGTCCACGAGTCCGGCGTCCGGAGCGCGATGATCGCCGCCGTCCGCGACCGCTGGGAGGCGCGAATCTACGCCTACGAGGACGTCGACGACCTCGAGCGGCAGGTCCGGCTGTTCGTCCGGGACCTGATGCGCAAGGAACGAACCGGGGAGCTCCCGCGACCGGACGGCGCGGATCGCCGATAGTCCCTTCGCGCTGCGTCGGACATCACGAGGGTCGCACCGCCCGAATTCTCGTCAACGTTTATGCGGACGCTCGGTGTGTGCTCTACCGTGGCAATCATGGTAGGAGACAACACATTACAACGGATGTACGAGGAGATGGTGACGGCGCGCCACTACGAGGAACGGCTGCAAGAGGAGTATCTCGAGGGGAAACAGCCGGCGTTCGACATCTCGGCGGGGCCGATCCCCGGCGAACTCCACCTCGCGGCGGGCCACGAGGCGTCGGCGGCGGGCGTCTGTGCCCACCTCCGGGACGACGACACCGTCACCGCGCCACACCGACCGCACCACGTCGCGATCTCGAAGGGGGTCGACCTAGAGCGGATGACGGCCGAGATATTCGGCCGGGAGACGGGCCTGAGCAAGGGGAAGGGAGGTCACATGCACCTCTACGATCCGGACGTGAACTTCGCCTGCAGCGGGATCATTGCCCAGGGGGTCCCGCCCGCCGTCGGTGCGGCGCTGGCGGCGAAAAAGCGCAACACTGACGACGTCGCCGTGGCCTTCCTCGGCGAGGGTGCGATCGACCAGGGGGCCTTTCTCGAGTCGCTGAACCTCGCGGGGGTCCACGACCTGCCCGTCGTCTTCGTCGTCGAGGACAACGACTGGGCGATCAGCATGCCCAAAGAGCGCGTGACCGACGTCGCCGACGGCTCCCAGCGAGCCGACGGCTTCGACGTCCACCGCGAGCGCGTCGACGTCGACGACGCCGTCGCCATCTACGAGGCCGCCGGCGAGGCCGTGGGCCGTGCCCGAGACGGGAACGGCCCGACGGTACTCGAGGTGCAGGTCCACCGCCGGATGGGCCACTTCATGGGCGACCCCGAGGCCTACCGTCCCGACGAGGACGTCGAACTGGCCAGAGAGCGCGACTCGATCGAACGGATGGAGGGCCACCTCGAGGAGCACGGCTTCACCGGGGACGACATCGCGGAGATCCGCGAGCGCGCCCACGAGCGCGTCGAGGAGGCGATCGAGTGGGCCAAAGACCAGCCCCAGCCCGACCCCGAGGAGGCCTACGAGGACGTCTTCACGGACGAACTCGAGAACTGGCCCGAACGCCGGGATCGGGAACTCGCCGCGGCCGACGGAGGTGAGGAGTGATGGCGCAGGTCGAAGAGCCTGGCCCGGAGGCGACAGACCGCGAACTCACGATGAGTCGAGCGATGGTCGAGGCCATCGCGACGGAGATGCGCGAAGACGAGGAGGTCTTCGTGATGGGCGAGGACGTCGCCGACTACGGCGGCATCTTCGACTCGACGGAGGGGCTGCTCGAGGAGTTTGGCTACGATCGGATCATGGACGTCCCCATCTCGGAGACGAGTTTCATCGGCGCGGGCGTCGGCGCGGCCATGCAGGGGATGCGTCCCATCGTCGAACTGATGTTCGCCGACTTCTTCGGCGTCGCGATGGACCAGATCTACAACAACATGGCGAAAAACGCCTACATGTCCGGGGGTTCGGTGTCGGTCCCGATGGTCCTCATGACGGCCGTCGGCGGCACCTACAACGACGCCGCCCAGCACTCCCAGACGCTCTACGGGACGTTCGCCCACCTCCCCGGCATGAAGGTCGTCGTCCCCTCGACGGCCTACGACGCCAAGGGGCTGATGCACGCCGCCATCCGCGACGACGACCCCGTCGTCTACATGTTCCACAAGCGCCTGATGGGCCTGGCGTGGATGCCCGCCCCCGAGGGGCCCAAAACTGGCGTCCCCGAGGACGACTACGAGATCCCGTTCGGCGAGGCCGACGTCAAACGCGAGGGCGACGACGTCACGGTCGTCACGCTCGGCCTGCACGTCCACCGCGCGCTCGAGGCCGCTGCCAATCTCGCCGACGACGGTATCGAGACAGAGGTGATCGACCTCCGGACGCTCGTTCCCCTCGATACGGAGACGGTGCTCGAGTCTGTCCGCAAGACGGGCAACCTGGTGGTCGTCGACGAGGACTACCACTCTTACGGCGTCAGCGGCGAACTGATCGCCCGGGCTACGGAGGGAGCACTCGACGACCTCGAGGCCGTTTCCCGCGTCACGATGCCAGACACGCCGATCCCGTACGCACGCCCGCTCGAGAACGAAGTCCTGCCTGACGCCGACGACATCGCGGCGGCGATCCGATCGGTGGGGGAATGATCGAGGTCGATTCCGCGGCCGTCTGGCCCGAGGACGCCGACGACGTCGACGAGGGCGTCGTCGCGAACTGGTTCGTCCGCGAGGGCGGGCAGGTCGACGAGGACGAGACGATCTGTGAGATCCAGGTCGAGAAGGTGAGCGTGGACGTACCCGCCCTGGCCGCCGGCACGCTGACCGAGGTGCTCGTCGGCGAGAACGAGGAGTTCCGACGTGGGGACCCCCTCGCACGGATCGAGCCGTCGGAGTGAGCGGTTCCGTCGCCGGGACGGTATCTCTGGCCCACTCTCAGAAGACGAGCGATGCGGCGGTCGAGAGCGCCGCGACGAGGAGCCCCAGGCCGATCAGTGCGGCGAGGATCAGGAGCCAGCCGATCACGACGTCGACCGCGTACGTCACGCCCCGCCACAGGAGCCGGCCGGCGACCGAGAGCGGTCCGGAGACGGGCGCGAGCAGTCTCGCGCCGAGTATCAGGACGAGGCCGACGCCGACCAGGAGCGTGTCCCCGAGGCTGGCCGCGACGGCTCCGACTCGTGACCGCCGCAGTCGCGCCCGCACGCCGGCACCCAGAGCCGCGCTGCGGACGTCCTCGTCGGGATCGACCCGACCGGCGTCCTCGAGTGCACGCCTCGCTGCCGGCGTGTCGATGACCCCGAGCGACTGCGCCGCACGGGACCGGACCCGACTCGAGTCGTCGTCGACGAGTGCGGCGGCCAGCGCGTCGACGCCGCGTTCGTCCTCGATGGCACCGAGCGCGGTGGCGGCGGCCGTGCGGACGCGCTCGGCCTCGTCGTCGCGGAGAACCCGGGCGAGTGCCCCCGTCGCGTCCGGGTCGCCGATCCGGCCGAGCGCGGCCGCCGCCGTCTCCCGACAGCGCTCGTCGTCGCGCTCGAGCAGGTCGATCAGCGGCACGACCGCAGGGATCGCCCCGTGCATTCCCAGGGCGTCGGCGATTCGGGCGACGACGAGGGGGGCACGTTCGTCCGCGAGACGCTCGAGGAGGGCGGCGACGACCGCGTCGTCGCGCTCGCCGCCGAAGTCGTCGATCGTCCCGCCGGCCCGTCGATCGAGCGGGCTCACGCCGAGCCGTCGCCACGAGATCCCCACGTGGCCGAGCGCGAACGCCGCCTGTGCCCGGACGCGCTCGTTCGGGTCGTCCAGGCACTCGAGCAACGACGGGACGTCGTCGGCCGTGCCGGTTAGCGCGAGCATCGCCACGTCGTCCGGTTCGCGCTCGCCGGGACCGGCGTCGGCGACGGCCCGCCGTGCCCGCCGACGCGCGCGCAGCCGGGTGATCGTATCGACGTAGGCGAACCGGCCGACGTAGGACCGCAGTCGGTTCGTCAGCAGGGCCAGCACGATCCCCTCGAACCCGCGCGCGAACTTCAGCTCGTGACCCAGCATCTCGACGGCCCGGCCCGGCTCGAGCAGCTCCAGCGCCCAGTGGGCCACCTGCACCGTCCACTCGTCGCCGTCACCCGCCGCCCGATCGAGCATCCGACACAGGGGTTCGACGGCTCGCTGGTTTCCGTCGGCGATCAACGACAGCGCCGCCTCCCGGCGTACGTACGCGTACTCGTCGTCGACGAGCTCGAGCAGGCGCGAGACGAGGCCGTCGACCTCTTCGAATCGGTTTCGTGGGGTGGGCTCGAGTCGGTCAGTTCCGTCGATCCGATCGTCGAGGAGCACCCGGCCCGCCTCGTCGGCGGCGTCGCGTCGAACGTATGGGTCGGGATCCGTGAGCGTCGCCTCGGAGACGAGGGCGTGATCCGAGACGACCTGGTCGTAGTGCTCGAGCTGACCGATCTCGTCCGCGACCGCGTCCGACTCCTCCTGGCGCTCCCGGACGGCCCGGAGCGCCGCAGACTCGGTTACCCGCTGGAGCGGCGCGGCGAGTGCATCGACGGTCTCCCGGTCGTCGGCGGCGAGGGCGTCCTCGAGCCGATCGAGGAGCTGCTCGGTCGCCGTGGCGCTCGACGGTCCGTCGAGACGACTCAGTCCCTCGCGGGCTGCGTCGGCGATCACGTCGTCCTCCAGGGCAGTGAGGAGTGGCGGAACGGCTTCCGTCACCCCGATCGTTCCGAGCGCCCGCGTCGCGGCGGCCCGGACCTCGTCGTCCCCGTCGGATTCGGCGGCGATGGACAGGGAGCCGATCGCCCCGTCGAGCTCGAGGTCGGCACACGCCTCGATCGCCGCCAGCCGAACCGTCCGGTTCTCGTCGAGGACCGCGTCGGCGATCGCGGAGCCGGCCTCCTCGCCAGCCGTCTCGGCGAGCGCACGGACCGCTCGCGACCGCTCCTCGGGCGTTCCGCGGCGGAGGCGGGTTCGAAGTGCGTCGACGTCCGTCATCGCTCTACAACGGTGAGTTGATTTGAATTTTCACTGGTTGCACATAAATCACGTCGCTTCACTGTCGATCTCGAGGAGGCGATCGGCCCGCCGGCCGAACGGTGGATGCGTCGCGAAGACGCACTCGAGGCGGCTCTCCTCCGCCGACGTGGCCGTGCTCTCCCACCGGACCGTAGACGGCGCGTCGACGGTGTGAGAACGGAGCTGAAGCGTTCGCACTCCCCGGACGAGCGGCCGCGGATCGCCGAGACATCGGCTCGCCACGGCGTCGGCACGGTACTCTTGCCGCCGGGAAACCGCGCTCACGAGTGCGACTACGACGGTCGGCAGGAAGGCTGCGAGGACGTGTGTCACGAGCCCGAGGCGCGTTACCGACCGCGCCAGGTAACAGAGCTGGTAGACGGCGACGCCGACGAGTTGCATCCGGAGCGGTGCCCACGACAGAGCCCACGCCCAGAAGGTCGCGATCCCGGTCGCGTTCGCGACTGCCGCCCCCGCCGTCGTCACGACTCCGTCGCGGCCAGCGACGTGGGCGAGTTCGTGTGCGAGGATCGCGCGCCGCTCGTCGTCGTCGACGGCCTCGAGGACCCCTTCGGAGACCAGCAGGTCCGCAACGCCGGGAAGGGCAGTCACGCCCACCAGCGGAGCGTCGGTCTCCAGGACGGTCACGGCCGGCGGCCGAACGGAGAGCGACGCCGCGAGGTCGATCACCTCGAGTCGCAACTTCTCGACCGAGTTCGCGTCTCTCGACGCGGCCGCTTTCGTCTGGTACACCGCGACTTGCTGCTCGAGGACGGCGATCCCGAGAACGACGATCCACGCGAGGAGCACCGCGGGGATCGGGACGCCAGCCCGAACCGGGAGGACCGTCGCGACAACCACAAATCCCAGGAGACCGACGAGTGGCGCGTATCCGCGTATCGTGGGTCCGGTCGGACCAGCGTGTCTCATACGCCGGCGGACGACCGTGGCCGTGCAAAACGTTACGGTTCGCCGAAACGATCGCGTGACACACGGCGGGGCACGTTTTGCCGCTATCCCGTCATCCTATATCTGGAAGTAGGTACGCGTACGCATGGCGAACGAGGGGCAGCCGAGTGCGGACGAGCGACGACGCGACCTCTTCGACCGAGCACCGGACGAACCGGTGAGACGGCTCTCGGCCGAGGGCGAACTCCTCGGCGACGAACCCGACCTCTCCGACGGGACGTTGCTCGAGATGTACGCGGACATGCGACTGGCCCGGCGGTTCGACGAACGCATGCTCAGCCTCCAGCGTCAGGGACGGCTGGGAACATACGCCTCGCTCGCCGGCCAGGAGGGCACGCAGGTCGGCTCGACGTACGCGCTCGCCGACGGCGACTGGATCTCCTACCAGTACCGCGAGCACCTGGCGATCACCGCCCGCGGGAAGCTCTCGGAGTACCTGCTGTACTGGATGGGCCACGAACGCGGCAACGAGGCGATCGCCGACGTGAACGTCTTTCCGCTGAACATCTCCATCGGCTCGCACGTCCCGCACGTGACGGGGATGGGGATGGCCGCCAGGTACCGGGGCGACGAGACCGTCTTTCTCACCCACTTCGGCGACGGCGCGACCAGCGAGGGCGACGTCCACGAGGGGCTGAACTTCGCGGGCGTGTTCGACACTCCGACGGTCTTTTTCTGTAACAACAACCAGTGGGCGATCTCGATTCCGCGAGAGCACCAGACGGCGAGCGCCACCATCGCCCAGAAGGCCCACGCCTACGGCTTCGACGGCGTACAGGTCGACGGGATGGACCCGCTGGCAGTCTACGAGGTCACGAACGCGGCCGTCGAGAAGGCCCGCGATCCGGCCGACGGCGAGCCTCGACCGACGCTTATCGAGGCGCTGACCTACCGCTACGGCGCACACACTACGGCCGACGATCCGACCGTCTACCGGGACGACGAGGAGGTCGCGCGCTGGCGCGAGAAGGACCCGATCGACCGCCTCGAGCGCTATCTCCGGACGACCGGCCGCCTCGACGACGAACTGAGCGACGCACTCGAGGAGCGAATCGAGGCCGAACTCGCGGAGGCGATCGACGTCGCGGAGTCGTTCGAGGCCGACCCCGAATCGATGTTCGAGCACGTCTACGAGGAACCGACGCCGCGACTCGAGGACCAACGCGAGTCCCTCGAGGCGCTGCGAGAGCGCCACGGCGACGAGAAGCTGGTAGACGAGGAGTCGCTGTGAGAGCTGTTTGACATCCTCCACACGGCTGAAGCCCTGTCTCTTACCCACACGTTGCGCTACCAGTCTGCGAGCGATCCATCGGAGAGTGGCGATCGAGATACCAGTATTCAGTGCCTTTCGCCGGGCAAAATCCGTGATTTTGGATCCAAAAGCAGTCGACTCGAGTACCACGCTCCGTGACCGAGCGTCGATCTCGTCTCTCCTCCTGTGGGTCTCGGTTCGTTCTCGCCCGCCTCGAGAGCCTCCGAAACGCCGCTTTCGCGAGACTCCGACATATGGGTAAGAGACAGGGCTAAAGCCGTGGGCTTTCTCCTGCATTTCTGTAACCGTCGTCGTCCCGTTCCTGTTGCTGTCGGCGTACTACGGAATCGGGAGAGAGCTTCGACTCCTCGCGTGGCGGACGCGACTCGACCGCTGGACGGCGCTTCTCGCGGTGGGCGTCGCCGGAGCCGTCTTTGGCGGGCTGCGATCGCTCGGGCCGTACCCCGACGGCGGCTGGTTCGTCGTCGGGGCGGCGGTGTTCGTCTTCGGCGTCTTTCTGCTGTCGGTCGCCGTCGCGAACTACGACTGGTACCGCGCACTCGACGTTCCGACCGACGAGACGGGGTTCGTCCACGACGGGCCGGTCCAGGTAGCCGGTGAGGCACGGCCGGTCGGAGAGCCACTTGTCGGCCCGTTCTCCGGGGAACCGTGCGTCGCGTACGCCGCGAGCGTCGTCGAATCGCGGTGGTCGACGCGTGGATCGATCTCGGCACCGATCGCACTCGAGACCGACGCGACGCGATTCTACGTCGACGACGGGTCCGGCGGGTTGCTGGTCGATCCCGAGGACGCAGACGTTCTGTGTTCCCCGCCGGGATCGGGAGTCCTGGTTCGTGACGTGACGACGACGGTCGGTAGCGACGAACAGCCGCCAGAGCACGTTCGATCGGCCCTCGACGACCTCGAGATCGACGCCGCCTCGAGCGAACGGACCTACCGCGAGTCCCACGTCCAGCCAGGCGACGAGGTCTACGTCGTCGGCTCCTGTGAACTGGTCGGCCACGGCTACGAGGCGAACCGCGTCGTGACGAGCGCTGGCGGCGCACCGGCGTTCGTCGTGACGGCCGGCAGCCTCGAGCGAGTGACGGCGTCGGTCCGTGACTTCGTCGTCCACAGCGCGGTGCTTGGCTTCCTGCTCGCGGGAAGCGGTGGATTCCTGATGGGCTGGCTGATACTGTGATACGGTCTGCTGTCCCGCTTTTCCGCAGCGACCGCCGAGGGGACGCGGTCGCTGCGGGACGGACGGACAGCGGTCCGTATGTGTGCGTCTACACACTCTGTGACGGTACGGACGACCGGTCGTCTCGAGTCTTCGAACGGAACCGAAAGAAAAATCGAACGCTCGGAAAGTGAGCTTACGCGAGCTTCTCGATGTCGTCAGAACGCTCTGCGTTCTGACTGCTTGAAAAACTGGCTTTATGCCAGTTTTTCAATGTTGTCGACGACTTCCTCGGCGAACTCGCTGGTGGCGAGCTTCTCGGCGTCCTCGAGCTGGCGTTCTAAGTCGTAGGTGACCAAGCCCTCCGAGATGGTCTCCTCGACGGCGTCACGGACGAGGTCGGCGGCGTCGTCCCAGCCCATGTACTCGAGCATCATGCGGCCCGAGAGGATGATTGCGGTCGGGTTGACCTTGTCCTGGCCCTCGTACTTGGGTGCGGAGCCGTGGACGGGTTCGGCGAGCATCAGGCCCTCACCGAAGTTGGCGCCGGGCGCGATGCCGAGGCCGCCGATCTGGGCACCACAGGCGTCGGACATGTAGTCGCCGTTCAGGTTCATCGTCGCGACGACGTCGTACTCGTCGGTGCGGGTGAGGATCTGCTGGAGCATGTTGTCGGCGATGCGGTCGTTGACGACCACGGCGTCCTCTGGCGCTTCACCGTCGCGCTCCTCCCAGAGGGTGTCCTCGGTGATGACCTCGTCGCCGTACTCCTCGTTGGCGACCTCGTAGCCCCAGTCGCGGAACTGCCCCTCGGTGAACTTCATGATGTTCCCCTTGTGGACGAGGGTAACGGAGTCACGGTCGTGCTCGAGTGCGTAGTCGATAGCCTCGCGGACGAGTCGTTTCGTCCCGAACTCCGTGATCGGCTTGACGCCGATACCGACGGGGCCGTCGTGGATGACGCCCGTCGCGCCCATCTCGTCTTCGACGAACTCCTTGACCTGCTGGACCTCGTCGGTGCCGGCCTCCCACTCGATGCCTGCGTAGACGTCTTCCGTATTCTCACGGAAGGTGATCATATCCATCTTCTCGGGCTCTTTGACGGGCGACGGGACGCCGTCTAAGTGGTAGGTCGGGCGGACGTTCGCGTAGAGGTCGAGTTTCTTGCGCAGCGCGACGTTGAGCGAACGGAAGCCCGCGCCGACGGGCGTCGTCAGCGGACCCTTGATCGCGACGCGGTGTTCCTTGATCGCCTCGACGGTCTCGTCGGGCAAGTTCTCGTCGTACTTCTCGCGTGCGGACTCGCCGGCGTACAGTCGCATCCAGTTGATCTCGCGGCCGGTCGCCTCCGCGGCGGCCTCGAGCACTTTCTGTGCGGCGGGGCCGACGTCCTTCCCGACGCCGTCACCGTAGATAATCGGGATAATCGGGTTGTCGGGCACCTCGAGTTCGTCCTCGGTCCCCTCTGCGAGCGTAATCTTCTCCCCACCTTCGGGGACTTCGATCTTGTCGTAGCTCATCTCGTCTGTAGGCTTCTCACACTACCCTCTAAAAGGGCTGCCATTTGGATTTCCGTCGGAAAATATTACGATCGGCCCCCGTTCTTGTCCTACACTCCACTAAATCTACTGGTTTTGTTGTGCTGCCGGCCCGGGAGCTGAACACACTGATTTTGGAACTGGCCACCTTCCCGCCTCGAGGCGACACCTTCCGTTCGTGACTCTCCGAGAACCGAGACGCTGACGTCGCCGAGGGCATCGAACCGGGACGATTATTCCGCTCGTGGCGAACGTACTCCGTATGCAGATCATCGTCCACGGCGGTGCCGGAAGTAAACCCGAGGAGCCGACCGCACGGCGACGGGTACTCGAGGAGGCAGCCGAGACGGGCGTCGACGCGACCACGCCGCTCGAGGCCGTCGAGGCCGCGGTCCGCGTCCTCGAGTCCTCGCCCCGGTTCAACGCGGGCGTCGGGAGTGCAGTCCAGAGCGACGGCGAGATCCGGACGGACGCAGGGATCATGACCGACGATCGGTCGGTCGGCGCGGTCTGTTCGATGCCGGGGGTCGAACACGCCGTCAGCGCGGCTCGCGTCGTCGCAGAAGAGACGCCACACGTCTTCGTCTCGGGAGAGCACGCCGTCGCGCTGGCCGAGGCCTACGGGGTGGAGACGGGCGTCGATCTCTGGACCGATCGCACGCGCGAGAAGTGGGCCGACCACGACGCGCCCGACGGCGGACCGAAAGCCCAGCTCGAGTGGATTCGCGAGACGTTCGGTCGGACGGACCCCGGCGGCCGTGAAACGGCGGGTGACGCCGCCCAGGCCCGATCGGGCGTCGGTGACGAACACGATCACGACACCGTCGGCGCGGTCGCGTTCGACGGCGAGCACCTCGCCGCGGCGACGTCGACGGGCGGGCGCTGGCTCGCCCTCGCCGGTCGCGTCGGCGACGTCCCGCAGGTCGGCTCGGGCTACTACTGTTCGCCCGCCGGCGGCGCGAGCGCGACGGGAGCCGGCGAGGACATCGCTCGCGTCACCCTCTCGCGGCGGGTCGTCCGCCACGTAGAGCGCGGCCTCGACGCCCAGGAGGCGACCGACCTCGCCATCGAGGAGTTCGCGGAACTCACCGGCTCGACCGCCGGCGTCATCGCGATCGACGCGCGCGGCACTCTCGGCTCGGCGTACAACAGCGACGCGATGCAGACGGGACGCGCCAGTCGGTAGTCACGCCTCGAGTACGTCTCTCGCGTCACCGTCTGCACTCGATACCGGGCAGAATGAACGACAATCGTCGTACGTGAATTTTTAATATCGTCGATATCCTACCCGAACTCGATGCTCCGACAGCCCCACCACGCCTCGCGACGCTGTCCACGGTGCGATACGACGCTCACGAACGTCCAGGGGATCGACGCCTGTCCCGACTGTCAGTGGACCTCGAGCGTCGACCGATAGGGGCGACGCTAATCGTCGTTCTGGCGGTGCCGGCTTCGTGACTCGTCGGTCGTCGCGTCCCGCGCGGCGTCCATGAACCGCTCGTGGGCGTTCGTCGACTGTCCGTCCGATCGACAGCGCTCGTAGCTCCCGTCCGGTTGCATCTTCCACCGGTTGTGAGTGTCCGTCAGTAGCGTCCCGAGTATCTCCTCGAGGCGCGACTGGAGCCGTGGATCTTCGATCGGCGTCACGGCTTCGACCCGGCTGTCGAGATTTCGAGTCATCCAGTCGGCCGAGCCGATGTAGTAGCGCTTCTCGCCGCCGGCGTGGAAGTAAAAGATCCGCGAGTGCTCCAGGAAGCGGCCGACGATGCTGTAGACGTCGACGTTCTCGCTGACGTCCTCGAGGCCGGGACGGAGCCGACAGATGTCTCGGACCACGAGGTCGACGTCCACGCCAGCCATCGACGCCTCGTACAGTTCGCGGACGATCTCGGGGTCCTCCAGGCGGTTCATCTTGGCAACGATGCGGGCTTTTTCGCCAGCGCGTGCGCGATCGGCTTCGGCGCGGATCAGGTCGACGAACCGTTCGCGCATGTTCCCCGGCGCGATGAGCAGTGTCCGGTACTCGCGGTGCAGCGAGTGGCCGGTGAAGTAGTTGAACAGTTTGACGAGATCCTGGCCGACGTCCCGGTCCGCTGTCAGCAGGCCCAGGTCCTCGTACCGTTTGGCCGTCTCGGAGTGGTAGTTCCCCGTGCCGACGTGCGAGTAGAGGCAGACGCCGTCGTCTTCCTCGCGGACGACCAGCGACGTCTTCGTGTGTGTCTTGTAGCCGATCGTGCCGTAGGCGACGTGGATCCCCTCTTCCTCGAGTTTCTTCGCCCACTCGAGGTTGTTCTCCTCGTCGAATCGCGCTTTCAGTTCGACCATCACCGCGACCTGTTTGCCGTTCCGGGCCGCCTCGATGAGCGTCTGGATGACCTGGGAGTCGCTCGCGGTTCGGTAGATCGCCGCCTTGATCGCCAGTACGTCGGGATCGTTCGCCGCCTCGTCGAGAAACCGCTGGACGGTCCCCTCGAAGCTGTGGTAGGGGTGGTGGACGAGCACGTCGCGCTCGCGGATCACGTCGAAGACGCTCTCGTCGTCCTCGTGGGCTCGCTTGCCGAGTCGGGGATGTGGACGGGGCGTCCACGCCGGCAGTTTCAGGTCGGGACGATCCAGGTCCACGAGTTCCGCGAAGTCCCGATACTCGAGTGGGCCCTCGAGGTGAAACACCTCGCGGTCCTCGAGTTCGAGTTCACGCGTGAGGATCTCGAGGATCTCCTCGGGCGCGTCGCGTTCGATTTCGAGGCGGACGACGGTTGCGAATCGTCGTTCCTCGATGACCTCCTCGATCATCTCGATCAAATCCTCGGCGACTTCCTCGTTGCGCCGGACCTCGGCGTTTCGCGTGACACGAAAGAGGGCGGTGTCGACGATCTCGACGTCGGGAAAGAGCAGGTCGAGGTTCGCCCGGACGACCTCCTCGAGGGGGAGATAACGAGCGTCGTCGCCGATCTGGACGAACCGGACGTGATTTCGCGGGATCTTCACGCGCGAGAACGTCAGCTCTGCGTCGGGCCGTTCTCGAGTCAGTACGGCAAGCGAGAGGCTCTGGTTGGAGATAAAGGGGAACGAGTGGGCTGGATCGAACGTCAGCGGGGTCAGGGTCGGCAACACCGAACTCTCGAAGTACTCGCGGACGTCACGCCGCTCGGCCGACGTCAGGTCCTCGTAGTCGACGACGTGAATGCCCTCCTCGGCCAGCATGGGGCGGATCTCCTCGCGATAACAGCGGCTCTGGCGCTCGAACAGCGGTCGTGCATCTTCGAGGACTGCCTCCCACTGTTCCGTGGGCGTCCGACCGTCGGGCGTCTCGTCCGTGACGTCGGCGGCGATCTGCTGTTTCAGTCCGCCGACGCGCTTGCGGAAGAACTCGTCTAAGTTCGCCGTGAATATCGCGAGGAACTTCACCCGCTCGAGCAGCGGGTTCTCCTCGTCTTCGACCTCGTGCAGAACGCGACGCTGGAAGGCGAGTTCGCTGAGTTCGCGGTTGAGGTAGTACGTCGGCTCGGTGAGGTCGACGTCGGGGGTGGACGATCCGTCCTCGCCTGCGAGTCCGTCGGTCACCGTCCGATCGACGGCTGCCGGCCGGTACTCGAGTTCGACGTCCTCGTTCGTTTCGTCGCTGTCCCCGTCTGCGTCGGTTCCGTCTCGATTCGACACGTCGTCGCGAGCCGTCTCCTGATCGCTCATTCTCGTTCGCTCACCCCGTTTCGGGAACGACGATCTTCTCGTCGGATCGATCCCGGTGGCCGCCCGTCGAGACGCTCACGAATCGCTCGCGGCGGACGTCGTAGGCGGTGAGACTGCCGCCGTAGACGCAGCCGGTGTCGAGACCGACTGCCCACTCGCGCTCGAGGGGCCGCTCGAGGACGGTGTGGCCGAAAAAGACCCGCGGTGGACCCTCGTAGGCGTCGAACCAGAACGGTCCGTCGTAGCCGTTCCCCGCCGGCGAGCGCATCGTCAGCAGGTCTTCACTCGAGTGTGCCGACAGCGGTCGGTTCGGATCGACGCCACCGTGAACGACGACGCCGCCGTCCCAGGAGATGGCGACTGGCATCGACTCGATGTACCTGTAGTCGGTCGGGCCAAGCGCGGGCACGGCGGCGTCGCCGTCGAGCACTTTCTGTTCGTTGTTCCCCCGGACCGAGAGCAGTCGCGGCGACTCTCTGACCTGCTCGAGTACCGCCTTGCTCTGTGGGCCTTTCCTGACGAGGTCGCCGACGAAGACGACGAGATCGTCGTCGCCGAGCTCGAGGACGGAAAACAGCGTCTCGAGGTCCTCGAGACAGCCGTGGACGTCGCCGACGACGTAGACGTCGGCCCAGTTCTCGAGGTCGATCCGTCGGTGCTCGAACGATACTGCGGCGTCGAACGGTGGGTGGACGGTCGTCACTCGTCGAACACTGCTCACGACCGGTGATAAGTCGTTTATATGTTATTTCCCGCGATGTACAAAGCCGTCCGTAGCAGTATAGAGATCCAGATTCACGGGCGACGTCGGCCGGCGGCAACGGGGCCTGTGTCTGCGACGACCAGGTTCGAACGGAGGCGCAACCTCTTTTTGTCGACCCGAACAACCCCGTTACATGGCCGAAACCGAGGTCGACCTCGAGTCCGAGCAGTACGAAAAACACCGCGAGGCGGGACGAATCCTCTCGCAGGTTCGCGAGGAGGCCGCCGAACGCGTCGAGGTCGGCACGACCCACCTCGAGGTAGCCGAGTTCGCCGAAGAGCGCATCCGGGAACTCGGTGGGAAACCGGCGTTTCCGGTCAACATCTCGATCGACGAGGAGGCCGCACACGCCACGCCCGCCATCGACGACGAGACGACCTTCGGCGAGGAGATGGTCAACCTAGATATCGGTGTCCACGTCGACGGCTGGCTCGCCGACACGGCGATCACGGTCGACCTCTCCGGCAACCCGGAACTCGCCGAAGCCTCAGAGCAGGCCCTCGAAGCCGCACTCGAGGTCGTCGAACCCGGCGTCGAGACCGGCGAGATCGGTGCAGAGATCGAGGACGTCATCGACGGCTACGGCTTCAACCCCGTCGTCAACCTCACCGGCCACGGGCTGGGCCACTGGGAACAACACACCAGCCCGAATATCCCGAACCGGGCCGTCTCGCAGGGGACGACCCTCGAGGTCGGCGACGTCGTCGCCATCGAACCGTTCGCGACCGACGGCGGCGGGAAAGTGACCGAAGGGTCGAAAGAGGAGATCTTCTCGCTGGAACAGGACCGGTCGGTCAGAAACCGCCAGGCTCGCGAGGCACTCGAGCAGATCACCGAGGAGTTTCGAACCTTGCCGTTCGCGACGCGCTGGCTCGAGACGGACCGGCCGGAGATGGCCCTCCGCCGGCTGAAATCTCGCGGCGTCGTCCACGGCTACCCGGTGCTCAAAGAAGACGACGGCTGTCTCGTCAGCCAGAAAGAACACACGGTCATCGTTACGGAGAGCGGCTGTGAGGTCACGACGAAGTAGGGAGATTCCGATCGCCCGACGGCAAAAATGGCGCGTACTCAAGCGTTGTTCATCCGCTGGCTCTCGCGGTGCCCGCATCGTTGACACTCGGTGACGCGGTACGGTTCGCGGGAGAACTGTGCGTTCTCCTCTTTCAGACTCTCCGTGCGGATCTGGACGGAGACTTCGTGGATCGTGTCGAGTCCACACCGTTCGCAGTATTCGGTCATCCCGTTGAATGAGTTGTCTGTCGTTGCCATTGGGTGATCACTCTATCTAGGTAGAATATAAATCCTCGTTTCATTTCATGCGTCAAGGGGTGGAAAACGCAAGCAGGCGTCGGGTTCTGGATCCAGCGGTTGAGAACGTTCTATATCGTTTAGAAGTCGATTTGAGCGGGTTTCGTTCGAAATACAAGAATAAATGATAGCGAATTAATATGATTTCATCGATGAATAGATGGTTGGAAATGTGCGCGCGCGTTGCGATCGCGCGCGGAATCAAGTAATATATGCACGGATCGACTCACGTCGGGCATGGAGCAGGTGTTTGCCCCGTGGCGGATCGAGTGGATCAAACGCGACGACAAGAACCCGGACGTCGACGACTGCGTTTTCTGTGAATTCCCCGAACGGAGCGACGACCGGGCGAACCGGATCGTCGCCCGCAACGAACACGCCTTCGTTCTCCTGAACAACTACCCGTACAACCCCGGTCACGTGATGGTGATTCCCTACGCCCACACCGGCGAGTACGGCGCTCTCACCGACGAACAACTGCTCGACCACGCCCGCTTGAAACAGCGAACGTTCGACGCACTCGAGGCCGCACTCGAGCCGGACGGGTTCAACGCCGGCTTGAACCTCGGTCAGTCCGCTGGCGGGTCCATCAAGGACCACTTGCACACCCACGTCGTCCCTCGCTGGGAGGGCGACACCAACTTCATGCCGGTCGTCGGCGATACGACGGTGATCGTCGAGGCACTCGAGGAGACCTACGACCACCTCCACGAGGCGTTCGCGGCCCAGGAGGGGGCGACAGTAGCGGGCGACGATCGGGCCGTCCTCTTCGAGTGACACTGCCTGACACGATCGATCTATCGATCGCATCCGAGGTGCCCTCGCCAGCGGCGACACGCTCGAGTCGCGATCGATTGTCGGAACGTCCTTGGGTGTCCCCTGCGTAGAGAGAACTGATGGACCGCGTGCGAGCGATGCGGCGAGTCGGACTGGTCGCCCTCGGCGTCAACCTCCTGTTGGTGCTGACCAAGGGGATCGTCTGGTACCAGTCCGGGAGCCTTGCAGTCGGGTCGGAGGCGGTCAACAGCCTCGCCGACGTCGGTTACAGTCTCGTCGTCGCCACCGGACTATACGTGACGACCCAGCCGCCGGACACCGAACACCCCCACGGCCACGAGCGAATCGAACCGTTCGTCTCGCTTTTCGTCGCGGTCGTCATCTTCGTCGTCGGTGGACTGATCCTCTGGCGGTCGGCGAACTCGCTTTTGACCGGCGAGATTGCCGTCGCGACCGGCCCCTGGGCGGTCGCCGTGCTCGCGTTCGCCGGTGGGACGAAGTTCCTGTTCTACCGGTACTGCCTCCGTCTCGGGCAGACGCACAACTCGCCCGCCGTCATCGCGACGGCGAAAGACAACCGCAACGACGTCCTCACGGCGGGCGCTGCCCTCGTCGGCGTCGCCGGTGCCCAGGCCGGGATGCCCGTCCTCGATCCCCTCGCGGCCGCCGTCGTCGCCGTCGGGATCGTCTACTCCGGTCTCGAAATCGTCTACGACAACCTCGACTATCTCGTCGGCGGCGCCCCGCCAGAAGAACTGCGCTGTGACATCGTCCACCGGGCGATAACCCACCCCGACGTCGAGGGCGTCCACGACGTCGTCGCCCACTACGTCGGCCCCGAGATCGACGTCAGCCTCCACATCGAGGTCGAAGGCGACCACACCGTCCTCGAGGCACACGACATCGAGAGCGACGTCGTCGAACGGATCCGGGATATTCCCGAGGTCGACGACGTCTTCGTCCACGTCGACCCGCGAGAACTCGGCGAGTGGAAAGAAGACGACGAGGCGAGTCGGCTGGCGGAACTGAGCGACGAGTACACCGACGGCAGGTCCTAGAGCGGGCGACCGAACGCGTAGACCGTGTTGTGACCCGTCACCTCGAGGTCGACGAAGTCACCGGGCTCGAGGTCGTACTCGTCGGCGTCGCGGACGATGATCTGCCTGTACGCCGAGTCTCGGCACTTCACGGAGTCTCCAGTGCCTTCCTCGACGACGAGTACGTCTTCTCGCGTCTCGCCGACCATCGCCTCGTAGGCTTCGCCGACGATCTCCATTTTCAGTTCGGACATCTCCCTCGAGCGTTCCTTCTTGATCGTACCGCCGAGTCCCTTCATTTCGGCTGCGTCCGTCCCGGGGCGCTTCGAGAAGCGGGTGACGTTGAGCTTCTCCGGGCGCGTCTCGCGCAACAGCGCCATCGACTGCTCGTGGTCGGCGTCGCTCTCCGTCGGGAAGCCGACGATGAAGTCCGTCGACAGCGTCCAGTACTCGAGGGCCTCGTCGAACGTCTCGACCACCTCGAGGTACTCTCCGACCTGGTGCTGGCGGCGCATGTCGCCCAGCACGTCGTTCGATCCCGACTGGACGGGTGCGTGTAGGAAGTCGTACAGCTTCTCGTTTTCCGCGAAGACTGCGGCGAGTTCTTCGCGGATGCCGTGGACGCCTTTCGGGTTAGCCATCCCGACGCGGACCCGGAACTCACCGTCGATCGCACAGATCCGCTCGAGCAGTTCGTGGAGTTTCCGTTCGCCCGTGTCCCAGCCGTAGACGCCGGTGTCCTGGCCCGTGATGCGGATCTCTTTCGCGCCGGCGTGGACGAGTGCGCGGGCTTTCTCGACGTTCTCCTCGATAGGCGGCGAGTCGATCTTGCCCGTCGCCTGCTTCGTGATGCAGTACGAACAGTCGGACATACAGCCGCGGGCGATCGGGAGGATGCCGACGACACCGTCGAGGACGGGCTCCGTGCCGGGCGTCGTCGTCGGACACTCGCCGTTCGTGACGGCTTCGGGGACCTCGTCCCAGTGGAGGATCTCGGCGTCAATACCCGCGTCCTCGAACTCCTCGCCCTGTGCGAGCGCCATACAACCGGTGACGATGAGATCTGCCGTCTCGTCGGCGAGTTCCTCGGCCCGGCGGAGCATGTTTCGCTCGGTCTTCTCGACGACCGTACAGGAGTTCATGATTGCGACGTCCGCCTCGTCTGGGCCGTCGACCCGGTGGTGACCCGCGTCGCGGAGCCGTCGCTCGATCTCCCGGCTCTCGCCGCGGTTCGACGTACAGCCGTACGTCTCGATGTGGTACCGGGCCATTCGCTCCGTTACTCGGGTCTCACGCGGCAAAAGCGCGACGGATTCCCGTCACCGTCGAGCGTCTCCCCGCGAATCGACGACCCGAGCCACGCACCATCCAAGACACCTCGGAGCGGGTGACTTTCAGTGATGGAAACTATTATAGCCCTCAGATGACGACCGTATCGTATGTTTGGCAAGAAACAAATTTTTGCACTACTGCTCGCCCTCCTGCTCGTCACGAGCGCGGGGGTCGTCGCAGTCGGTGCAACTGCCGACCCGCTCGGTTCGTCGACGCAGGCCCAGACGGGCGAACAGACCGACGTCGACGACGTCGACGACGTCGACGAAGTGTACGTCGAAGAAAACGGTGACGCGATTCTCGTCTACGAGGAAGCCCACGATGACGCCGACGACGCCGACGCGCTGGCTGGCGAGTTCGGACTCGAGACGCAGTCGGGGCTGATGCACGTCCTCTACTCCGGGACGTTCGACGAGTTCGAGGACGTAGACCAGGACGAACTCGGGGTGGCCGGCGACCTGTCGGTCAAGATGACCCCCGAGTCGATCACGAGTTCCGGAGACCTGACGACGAACACGACCGACGACGTCGAGAATCTCGAGGCGACCGTCGAGAACACGCGCACGCGAACGACCGCCTCCTCGAGTGCTGACGTCACCGTGAGCGTCGCCACCGCCGAGAACGCACCGGCCGTCGGGTCGGCGACCGTCGACGCCGAGACGAAGACGACCGCCTCGACGTTTACGTCAGCAGGATCGGTGAGCGCTTCGCTCCCGGCAGATTCCGTGGCTGCACAGGGGGCCGGCGAACACCTCGAGGTGACGATCACCGAAACCGACGGTACCTACGACCTCGAGGTCGTCGAGCAGACGACGGTCTTCGACTGGGAACGAGATAGCTGGGACACGCGTGCCGACGCCGAAGCCAGCCTCGAGAGCCGGTACGCCGGGGTCGCCATGGGGCTCGGCGGGACGGCCGACGTCTCGCTCGAAGAGTACGACTTCGAGGAAGGTGACAGCGAACACGCCGTCTCCCTCGAGTACACCGTCACGTTCCAGGACGTGAAAGACCAGCTTGCATCGCAACTGGCACAGCAGCTCGCGACCAACTCCGAGTTCGACCTCGACGAGCACGAGGCCCAGTCGATCGCCGACCGCATCGCTGCACTGGAGGTCGACCGAATCCACTACTCGCTGGACGCGAGCGGAACCGACCTCTCCTCCGAGTGGGACGTCGCGATCGACAACTACGACGAACTGGTCCTCGGCTTCGTCGAGATCGCCGAGTCGGTCGACGACCTCGACGACGACCTCGCCGACCAGTACGACGAGATCGGCGAGACGATCGACGCACAGAACGAGGCCGACCTCGTCCGGACCTCGTCGTGGAATCTGTCGATCGACGTCGAAGAGGATCGGACCACGTACGCGTTTACCGGCCAGTCCGACGCCGACAACTGGGAGGCGTACGTGACCGAACTCGAGGATCGCGGCCTCGAGCAGTACGTCGGCGAGACAACCTACGAGTTCGACGCACAGACCGTCGACGACGAACTCGAGATCAGCTACGACTACGAGTCCAGCCAGGACGAGATGCTCGACCGGGCGCTCGACCAGCTGATCCAGTCTGCCGAACAGGACGGTGACGTCGACGAGGACGTCGTCGAAACCGTCGAGAACGTCCGTAACTCGGAGTTCGAGGTCGCGAAACTGTCCGCCTCGGTCGACGAGGAGTCGTTCGAGGTCCGTTCGGCTGCGATGTTCGACAACCTCGCTGCTCTCGAGGGCGTCCCGATCGAGACCGACGACAACCTGACGGTGACTGCCGTCCACGGTGAGACCGACGACGGCACGACGACGACGTACGTGACCGTCGAGGAGTTCGTCGGCGAGGACGCCTCCGAATCGCAGATCCGCGAACACGACCGCGTCGGCGAGGAGACGGCGGTCCACGAACCCGGCGAGTGGGACCGCGAGTTCCCCTCGATCGACGACGAAGCGGTCCAGTCGTACCTCGGCGTCGCCGACGACGGCTCACTGCTGCCCGTCGATACACCAGTCGCCGTCGCGCTTTTGGCCGTGATCGCGCTCGTCGCGGCCGGCGCGGGCGTCTTCTACCGACGGCGGTCCTGAGGCCACTCTTTTTTCGTCTCGAGTCGAGACTCGAGCGGGCAGTTAGCCGCTTGCCTGTTCTGCCTCGAGTCGGTGGTAGTGTTCGTTGACGACAGAGAGCGTCGCCGCGAACGCACCGAGAATGACCGGTCCGAAGAACAGGCCCATGATGCCGAACGCGTATGCACCGCCGAGGACGCCGAGAATGATGATCGCAGGACTGAGTTCGGCGTAGCGGTCGACGACGATCGGTCGGAGGTAGTCGTCGGAGATGCTGACGACGATCGCGCTGTAGACGAACAGTGCGACCGCGAGAAACGGCTCGCCGGTCAACGCGAGGTAGACCACTGCGGGACCCCACACGAGGAACGCGCCGACCAGCGGAATCAACGCGAGCACGATCATCACGAACGTCCAGAAGATGCCGTTCGGGACTCCGGTCGCGATCAGCCCTGCCCCGGCGATAACTCCCTGGACGATGGCGATCAGGACGTGACCGACGAGGACGGCCCACATAACGGCGTTCAGTTCGCGGTAAAAGTCGTCCTGGACGTCGGCAGGAAGCGGCGTCGTCTCCCGGACCCAGTCGACGAACGCACGCCCGTCTTTGAGGAGGTAGTAGACGAGAAAGATCGCCAGCCCGAGGCCGATCAGGGTGTGCGTGATCGTCGTGAACGCGTTCGGCGACTGCTGGAGGACGACCAGCCCGACCTCCTGGCCCGAGGTCGTAAGCTCCGACGTCAGGTCGACTTGCATTCCCGTCCGCTCCGCGATGATCCGCTCGAGTTCCGCCAACTGGACCGACTCGGGATCGAAGCCCTCGACGATTCGCGTCGCGCTGTCGACGACCACGCCGAGCATCAACACGAACGGGACCACGAACCCTGCGGTGGCGAGTAAAACGAGCGCGAGCGCCGAGACGGTCGGCGACGTGCGCGACTCGAGTCGCTCCTGCAACGGGTGGAGAATGTACGCGATGAGCACCGCGACGAGGACGTACTGGGCGAACGGCAAGACGAGCAGCAGCGAGAGGGCGCCGAAGGCGACGACGAGCGCGAGGAGATATCCCTTACTGAGATTCACACATGTCGATTCGACACGACTTTGCATAAAACCGAACCATGTTCGTGCCGTGACGCCGTCTCGTGGACGACGGAGACGTGTCCGGGAATCCGACTGTCGACTTCGGTTGGAACACGGCTTCAAGGTGCTGGTACCCGAAATAACAACTGGATGTCGACTCGGCTCGATCCGCTCACGATCTCGGCCGACCTGTTGTACGCAGTCAAGACCGGAGGTGACGTCGCCGGACTGCGTGATCGCCTCGCTACCCTCGAGCGCGAACGACTCTCGAGGGCGCTGGCCAGCCGTCGACAGCGACTGGTGTTCTGGCTCAACTGTTACAACGCCTACGTCCAGTTGCGCCTGGACGACGGGCCGTCTCTCGACGATGGACCTCTCTCCCGCTGGCGGTTCTTCGCTCGGGACTGGATCCCCATCGCCGGACGGTGGTTGAGTCTCGACGACGTCGAACACGGTCTGCTCCGGAGTTCGAAGCACCCGTGGGGACTCGGCTACCTCCCGCGACCGTTCCCGTCGTCGTTCGAGCGCACGTATCGACTCGAGGAGGTCGACCCGCGAATCCACTTCGTCCTCTCGAAGGGAACCGACAAGAGTCCGCCGGTCACCGTCTACTCGCCGGACGACTGCAACGAGGAACTCGACGTCGCGACCGAGTGGTTTCTCGACGAGAACGTGAGCTACGATCCGAACGAGAACGTCGTGACCGTGCCGCGACTGTTCCTGTGGTATCAGGGGGACTTCGGTGGGCGACGCGGCGTCCTCGAGTTCCTGCGGCGATACGACGCGGTTCCGCCCGACGCGACGCCGTCGCTCGCGTACGACTGATACTGATGGCGGCGACTGTGTACCGGGGCAACCGCGAGACGGGTTACGGTTGCTCGCCGTCGCGGCCGTCACACCGTCGACGGCTCTGCGTCCCGATACGCCCGTGACCATCGCGCGTGTGCCGGAACCGACGGACGACCAGCGCTATCAGACGCGGCCCCGTTCGAGTTCTTCGACGTGCGTGATGATCTCGTCGACGAGTTCCGTCTCGTCGTGGCCCTCGTGCAGGTGCGCTCGAAGGGCACGCTCGAACTCGAACGCCGCGTGACAGAGCGGGCACTCGATCGGTATCTTCGAGACGTTTTTCCCGGGCATGTAGATACTGTCCTCACTGCAGGGTCATATCGTTCGTGCGCGCACGCTCAAGCACACGATCGAACGAGCACGACCTCGTAGTCGGTGTACTTTTGGCACGCCCGCGTCTTCGATGCGGCGTGGCTTCCCGAGCGCAGCGATCCGACGGGCGGGCGGTGTTCGAACGAGACGGCTACGAATGCCAGCACTGTCGGACGGACGGCGAATCCGCCGGTGACGACCTTCGGCTGTTCGCGGTCGGACGACGATCCGTCGACGCGGCCCACCCGCGTTCTCTCGTCACCCTCTGTGTGGACTGTTTCGAGCGGCTGGACGACCCGACTGCGTCGACTGCCGAGTCTCGAGTCCTGACCGCCGATGGGCTCTTTCGGACGATCCGTGAGATCACGCGGACGCAGAGCGGCGCGGTCTCCGACGTCGCCGAGTTCGCCTCGCTCGCGACGTCGCTCCCGGCGACACTCGAGGCCGGCGACCGTCCGCCGTACGCCGCCAGTCGCCGACGGATCCTGCTCGCACTCGCGGTCGTCGACGCCCAGTTCGAGGCCGTCGACACGGCCGACCGATCACGGCTCGGCGGCGACGTACTCGAGGCGTTCGACGCCTTCGCCGACGCGTCGGCCCGACTTCGAACCCGGCTCTCGGCCGTCGTCGACCTGGTCGAGACGGTGACGTCGGCACTCGGCAGGTGTCACGTCTGTTTCGAATCGCTCGAGGCCGACCAATCCCAGTGCGCCGAGTGCGAGATCACTCGTCTCGACGTGACCGAGTGGCGAGACGCGAACGGGACCGTGCGGGTCGACGCGCTCTTCTCGACGCTCAACCGCTCGCTCGAGCGGACGTCGGCGACGACCGAACGTGTGACCGACGGGGCGACAGCTCTCGCCGAGACGCTGGCCGACTAGAGGGTCGTCGCGGCCTCGAGTGCGATGTCGATGGCGCGGGCGACGTTGTTCTTCGCCTTCTCGGGGAGTTCGTCGTCTTCGGTGTCGGTTCCTTTCTGTGTGCCTTCGACGAGGTTGCCGTCGACGGTGCAGATCGCGCCGGCACGAAGGCCCTTGCGGCGTGCGAGTGAGAAGATCGCGGCGGCTTCCATCTCGACGGCGAGCAGGCCCGCGGCTTCCCAGTCGTCGACGGCCTCGTCGTTCTCGGCGTAGTAGGCGTCGTCGGTGGCGACGGGACCGACGTGGACGTCCTCGTCGTTGGCCTCGGCGGCGTCGACGAGCGCCGACAGCGCGTCGTAGTCGGGCACTGCGGGGTACTCGACGGTCTCGTACCGTCTGGTCGTCCCCTCGTTTTTCGCTGCGCCGCTTGCGACGACCATGTCGCCGATCTCGATTCCTTCCTGGAGCGCCCCGGTCGTGCCGACGCGGACGAACGCCTCGACGCCGACGGCGGCGAGTTCCTCGACGGCGATCGCGGCGGAGGGACAGCCGATCCCCGTCGAACAGATCGTCAGCTCTCGGCCCTCGTAAGTCGCGTTTACTACCTTGTACTCGCGGTTCTGTGCGACCGTCTCCGCGTCGTCGCAGTGGTCTGCGATGCGGTCGACGCGGTCCGGATCGCCCGGCAGGAGCGCGACGTCGGCTACGTCTCCGTCGTCGATCAACAGGTGCGGCTGCGTTGCCATATCCGCGCGTTCCGCCGGAGACGAGAAAAAACGTGCGTTCCCGGCGCGAGCGGCCGCGTCCTCGCCGTCACAACAGACACGATCACTCCCTGGGGTACACGCGCACGCTTTCGGAGCGGACGCTGATGGTCGCGTCGCCGACGTCGAACGTCACGTCCCCGGCCCGTCGGCCGCCGCCGTCGTACCTGTCCGCGAAGAGGGCGTCGAGTGCTTCCGGGTCGATGTGGTCGTACAGCCGCGTGCTCGTCGTGGTGACATCGTCGCCGTGGTACGTCGCGAGTGCCGTCGCGACGGCGACGCTCGGTGGCTCGCCGTCGTCTCGATCGTATCGCACTTCTCGACCGCCGCCATCGTTTTCGTATGTAGACCCACCAGTAATCTGTTTACTCATGCTCTCACTGTCACGATTCCGTGACCGTGTACTCGAGTGGGCAACGGCTCAGTCCATATATCTACCGTCAGACATCGGACGGTGAAAACGGACTGCGCTTGCCGTCGCTCGTGCTCCCGGCCGACAGGGGAGTCAAAATCGGTCATCGAGGAAGTCGGTCACCGCCGCCATCGTCGGTGCGCCCCGCGCGCCCGCTTGGCTCGCGGCCAGCGCACCGCAGGCGTTCGCGAATTCGAGCGCGCGTTCGACGTCCTCGGTCTCGAGGTGAGTCGCGATGAAACCGGCGGCGAATGCGTCGCCCGCACCGGTCGTGTCGACCGGGTCGACGTCGAACCCAGGGTGGTGGAACGATCCCTCGGGAGTGTGGACTTCGGCCCCGTCGCCGCCGTACGTGAGGACGACGGTTCGGTCGCCGAACGTCGATCCGGGGTACTCCGACTCGAGGATCGCCTCGGCCTCGCGGTCGGTCGCGAAAATCACGTCGGCGGCAGCGAGGGCGTCGCCGTAGTCCCGGTCGCCGAGTCGTCGGCCGGGATCGAAGCTGACCGTGACGCCAGCCTCGCTCGCGATCGAGGCGATGGCGGCGGCGGTTTCGGGATGTTGGCCCGTAAGGTGGACGTGATCTGCGTCGCGAATCCGGGCTGGGTCGACGTGTTCCGGCCGGACGGCCTCGTTGACGCCGTCGTTTCCCAGCACCGCCACCTCGCCGTCGTCGTCGACGAGCAGGTACTTCACCGCCGTCTGCGCGTCGGAGACGACGCGAAGTCCCTCGAGATCGATTCCGTGTCGCTCGAGTTCGCGTCTGGCGAGCAGGCCGTTGTCGTCGTCGCCGACGCTCCCGATCAGCCCAGCGTCGACCTCGAGGCGGGTGAGGGCAGCGGCGACGTTGGCTGCGCTCCCGCCGCCGGACTGACGTTGCGAGCGGATCGACACTTCGCCGTCCGGTTCGGGCAACCTGTCGACGCGGAGCGTCACGTCCCAGTTGACGTGCCCCGCGGTGAGCACGGTGACCATTCTGGGATACGTCGAGGGGACGACCGCCGGGGGCAAAACGCTGACGTCTAGGCGACGACAAACAGGAGGACGTTGTGCGTGCCAGGACCCAGACCGATGGCGGCGATCAGTCCGAGCAGGATTCGTCCGCGCCGTGGCTCTTCGCGAACGAAGTCTGCGAACAGGCCGACGACGACGAGCGCGAGAACGACTTTCACCAGGACGAACAGCCAGCCGGCCCCGACGTACTCGTAGGTCGGCAGGGCTGCTCCGGCCTCGAGAATGAACTGCGAGGCGGGGACGTCTTCGCCGGCCCCGAGGACGTCGTAGCCGACGGCGGTCGTGACGCCGTCGAGGGCCTGCGAGAAGACGACGAACGCGCCGCTTAGACCCGTAATGGCGGCGACGTCGGTAAACCAGAGGCTCAGTCCGAGCCACGCGAGCGCGGCGACGACGCCCGTGATGACGACCGAAAGGACCGGCCAGAACGGCTCGATCGTCCCTGCCATCCAGCCGTGATAGAGCGTGAATACTGCGAAGACGGTGAAGAAGGCGGTGCCGGAGACGCCGACGAATCGGGCGATCGAGCGCTGGAATCCCGCGGCGTAGAGGAAGCTCCCGAGCAGCCAGGCGCTGCCCGCGACGATCGCGGTCGTCAGGTAGACAGTGGGAGCGCTGAACAGCGGTTCGATAGACGTCGGAAACGCGTCGATCTTGTAGAGGACGTGTAACGTCGACCCGAACATCATCCACGGGGCGAAGGCGATGACCGTCTCGTCCGTCACGGGCGGCTCGAGTACCCACAGTAGCGCCACGACGGCTGCCAGCAACAGGACCAGCAAGGCGAGAACGTACCACGGCGGGAGGACGAATCCCTCTGGGATGGCCATACTCTGAGTAGGCACATACCAGCGACTAACACTTTCCGATTGCCGACGATTCCGGGCCGAACGTCCGTCCGTCGATCAGGATTCCCAGGGCTCGCCGGTCGTTTCGCCGAACAGTTCGCGCATGAGCGTCACGATGCTCTCGGGAGGGAACTGTCCGCGTTCGGTCACGATCGCGTCGACGTGTCGCGGCGGCGTGACGTCGAACGCGGGGTTTTCGACGACCAATCCCTCGTCCGCGTCGTCGCCGGTGATCTCGGCCCGTTCGCCTTCCGAGAGTACCTCCGTCTCGTCGCGCATCTCGATCTCGACGGTGTGACCCGTCATCGTGTCCGGGTGGAGCTTGATCGTCTGGGCGGCGACCACCACCGGAATGCCGCGCTCGCGGGCGTTGACTGCGAGACCGCTCGTCCCGATCTTGTTGACGACGCTCCCGTCGGCCGCGATACTGTCCGCACCGACGAGGACGTGGTCCGCGTCGTCCAGGTATCGTCGGGTGGCGTTGTCGACGATCAGCGTGACGGGAACGTCCCACTCGCGCAACTGCGCCGCCGTGATATGTCCCTGCTTTCGGGGTCGGGTCTCTTTGACGATCGCCTCGACGTGTTTGCCCTCCTCGAGTGCCGCCTCGATGCAGGCCAGTACGTCCGTCGAGTGACAGTGGGTCATCACGACGTCGCCGTCGCGCAACCGGTTTGCGCCGATTTCGCCGAGCGTATCCTGGGCCTGCTCGAGGTCGGCCCGGAATCGCTCGGCGCGTGCGACGGCCGACGACTGCAGTTCCGCGACGGTCTCGCCGTCCATCCCGCGGAGGACGTACCGGAGCGCGTTCGGCAGGCTGACGGCCGTCGGCCGCGTCTCGTACAACTCCCTGGCCGCGGCGCGAAGCTGCGCCCGGAACGCCGCAGGCGTGGCGGCGTCGGACTGTTCGGCCTGCGTCGCCAGCGCCGCCGCCGCCGCATCCGCGATAGTCGCCGCCCCGCGGATCTCCATCGCCGAGATGGACTCGGCGGTCTCCTCGACGGCGGGTGCGACGTCGGGCCGGTCGTCGCTCATGACTCGAGGTAGGTCGCCGGCGACCAAAAGCAGCGGGGCACACCCGCTGGGTCGGCCACCGGGAGCGGGCGTCTTTTTGCCCGTTCGACGAGTCGACCCGGTTATGGATCGACGCGAACTCGCGCCGATGATCGATCACACCGTCCTCGGCCCCACGACGACGCCCGCGGACGTCGAGCGCGTCCTCGAGGAAGCCGACCGGTACGGGATGAACGCCTGCGTGCCGCCCTGTTACCTCGAGGAGGCGGCGGCCGCTGCTCCCGACGTCACCCTCGCGACGGTCGTCGGATTCCCACACGGACAACACGATCACGACACGAAGCGCCACGAGAGCGTGGCCGCCTGGAAGGCCGGCGCTGACGAACTCGACGTCGTCCTCAACGTCGGTCGGCTGAAAGCCGGCGACGACGACGTCGTGACGGCCGAACTCGAGGAACTCGTCGCCGCCGTCCCAGTCCCGGTGAAGGTGATCCTCGAGACGGCGCTGCTCTCGGACGCGGAGAAGCGTCGGGCCTGCGAGGCGGCCGTCGACGCCGACGCCGCGATGGTAAAGACGTCGACGGGGTTCGCGTCCGGGGGTGCCACGGTCGCGGACGTCGAGCTCATGAGCGAGTACCTCCCCGTCAAGGCCAGCGGCGGCATCGGCAGCTACGACGAGGCGATGGCGATGATCGACGCAGGTGCCGAGCGCATCGGCGCCTCGAGTGGCGTGGCGATCGTCACCGAGGCGCCAGAACCGTAGAACCGCTGCGCTGGTCGTTCACGGACCAAAAACTTTCATTGGCGGCTGCCCATACGGTACGTCATGCTCGAGGGTGTGCGGGCGCGGCTTGTCGCGCTCGCGAGGCGGCTCCGGCGGCTGGAGCGGCGCGAACTCGACGCGCTCTTGCGGTGGGTCGAACGGACGGGGAACCTCCAGCACGTATCGGTCATCGTGTTCGTTCCGCTGCTCATCGCCGCGGTGACGTGGTTGTCGAACGCGACCGACGTCATCTCGTTCCTGCTGTTCCCGCCGCTCGCCTCCGGGACGTACACCCTCTTTGCCGACCCCGAAGGACGCTACTCCACGCCCTGGAAATTCGTCGGCGGGATGACCGCGGGCGCGCTCTGTGGCTGGTTCGCACTCGTCGTGGCGGCGTGGGTCGGACTCGAGGGAGGACCCATCAGTGCGGTCGGCGCAGCGCTGGGCGTCTTCCTTACCGGCTCGGCCACCTGGGCGCTCGACCTCGAGGAACCGACGGCGTTCTCGACCGCGTTGCTCGTACTCGTCACCGGAAGCGCCCAGCTCGCGTACGTCGTCGGCATCGCCGCCTCGAGTACGTTCATCGCGATCGTGTTCGTCGTCTGGCGCAGTCGGTTCTACGAGGAACGGGCCCGCTATCTCTACCAGACGACGAGGGGTGACGACCACGTGCTCGTCCCCATGCAGAACGGCTCGGAGACGACCGCGCGCTTTGCTGCCTCGATCGCCAGCGCACACGAGGCCGGGAAAGTCGTCCTCTTCGGCGTCGTCGACGAGACGCCCGCCCGGCACGCCGCGGACGAACCTACGTCGCCCGAAGGCGAGTCGACGTCACGCGATGCAGTCGATTCGCGTGAGTCTCAGACCGACGGCGCAGGTGCCGACGCGGTACGTGCAGACGAACGGATCGCCGAAACCGCGGAACGAGCCAGGACCGTGGCACAACACCTCGAGACTCTCGCAGACGACCTCGAGACGGAGTACGGCGTCCCCTGTGAGGTCGTCGTCGCGGTCGACGGCCAGGCCTCGTCGAACCTCGTCCTTCAGACTGCCCGGCAGAACAACTGTGATCTCATCGTCACGCCCTACGAGGAACACGAGCGCGGTGGGCTCTCGTCGTTCATCATGGGCCTGTTCGAGGGCGAGATCGACGTCGTCGTGTTTCGGTCGTGCGACGGTCGCCATCGGTGGGAGAACGCACTCGTCGCGGTCCGGGGCGCGGGCGACACCGCTCGCGCGATGCTCGACTTCGCGATCCGCGTGGCCGGTTCCGGCGGAACGACCGGCGTCTGTACGTGTATCGACCGCGAGTCACGCCGTCGATCGGCCGAGAACACGCTTGCGGACCTCGTCGACGCCTTCACCGGCCGATTCGAGACCCACGTCGCTGCCGCCTCGGTCGAGACGTACCTCTCACAGGTCGCGCCACGGTACGACGTCATCTTCGTCGGCTCGAGTACCGACCGCTCGACGGCATCGCGGTTCGTCTCTCCACCGACGTTTCGGAAGCTCCGCGGCCTCGATTCCGACGTCGCGATCGTCCACCGTGGACGTCGGCGGTAAGCCGCCCGCGGTTCGCTACTGTTCTTGCTCGAGGAGCCGTTCGACGACCGGCGATTCGTCCGCGCCGAGTGCAGACCGGACGAGCAGGTGGCCGCCGAGTTCGGCCAGTGCGATGACGTCGTCCGCGCCGGCGCGTTTGAGCTTCTTGGTGTTCTCGCGGTCGGTCGCGGCGGTGACGATGCGAACGTTTGGCCGAAGCTGGCGCGCCGTCAGCACTGCGAGTGCGTCTTCCGCGTCGTGGTCGGTCGCCACGAGGATGGCCCGCGCGTCGTCGATCTTCGCCCGGCGAAGCGGCTCCTCGTCGCTCGGGTCGGCCGTCAGCACCTTGACGTCGCGGTCGATCAGTCGGGTCGCCACTGCCTCGTCTTCCGTGACGACGACAAACGGGACGTCGGCGGCGACGAGTTCGCTCACGATCGGTTCCGTCAGATCCCCGTACCCGAGCACGAGGACGTGGTTGTCGAGGAGTTCGAGTTCTGATTCGGTCATCTTTCCGAGTGTCTTCGAGATGCGAGCCTGGATCGCCGGACCGACGAGCGCCCCGATGGCGATACCGAAACTGGCGACGCCGAGGACGACGAGCGACATCGTAAACAGCATCGCCTCGGCGCTTTCGGGACCGATGTCGCCGTAGCCGACGGTGCTCGAGGTGATCAGCGTGAAGTAGAAGGCGTCGAGGAGCGTGGCGACGCCGTCGAAGTCCTCCCGGAGCGCGTACGCGCCGAAGGTGCCGTACGCCTGCACGCCGACGAGCGCGCTCCCCGCGGCAATCTGCGTCGTCGTCAGCGCGAGCGATCTGTCGAATCGTTCACGGGTAAGAACCAGGATCGGTATGGTGAGAAGCGAGAGGGCGACGAGCGGCAGCGAGTACTGACTCGCCTGCAAGAGCCCCTGCAGGGCCGTGATCGGCAAGAGGACGATCGTCGCGTACCAGCCCGCCCGAAGTCCGCGGCGGAGGGCGAGCGCGCTGGCGACCATCAGAAAGCCCGTCAGCGCGCCCGTGAAGCCGGCGGTGTCCCGGACGAGTTCCGGGACGTGAGACGCGAGCGGCCCGAAGACGACGTTCCGTTCGATGTTGACGATCCCGGTCGCGACCGACAGCAGGGCGACGGCAAGGGCGAGGCCGACGGCTACTCGCGTCGTCACGATCCGTGGCCAGTTTTCGGGTAGCCGATCCGCTCGTTGCTCGTCGGCCATACACACTGATTGCTCCGAGGTCGGGTAAACGTCTTCGCCTTCGCCTCGTCTGTGTCTCGGCGTCGTCGCTTCGGATATCCGCTGTAAAGCGGGTGTGGGCGGTACTGGTTTCCCTCGAGAACGAGATCGTCTCTGTATGCCTTCGCTCCCCGTCGAGGTGTTGCTCGGCATCTATCTCGGCTTGCTCGCCGGCATCGTCCCGGCGTTCGTCGCCGGCTCGCTCGGGTTCGTAGTGCGGTATTTCACCGGCGTCACGCTCCCGGGGTTCGGCGTCGTCGTCCTCGCGCTGGCGATCGCCAGCGTCAACGGCGGCCTCCTCGCGCTGGCCGACCCCGCAATCCTGCGGGCACCGCGGCTGCTCGTGGCGACACTCGTCGTCCTCATGCTCGCGCTGTACGCCCACAACGAGGGCGACAGGCTCGGGGCAGAACTCCCGCGGCGCGTCTCGTTTTCCTCGATTCGCAAGCGCACCCTCTCGGCCGACGTCGTCGAGTTCGTCGGCGAGTTCGGCCGCGTGACCGTCCGCCCGACCGGCGCGATCCGCGACGTCCAGGGCTACCCCCCGCTGTCTCCCGACCTCCGGACGACCATCGCGGAGGACTCCTGGCACCTGCCTGCCGATCTCCCGCTGTCGGAACTCGAGACCCGACTCGAGGACCGCCTGCGGACCGAGTACGACCTCGCCGACGTCGCCGTCGAGATCGACGAACGCGGTCGGGCGACGATCGCCGCCGCGCCACCCTCGAGTGGCCTCTCCCGGCGAGTCCCCGACCGACACCGGGCGGTCTCGGTTGACGCGCTCGTCCCGACGGGTCTCGCTCGAGGCGACAGCGTCGTCGTCACGGCGGGCGAGGAGACGGTCTCGGGGACCGTCCTGAGCGCCCGGACCGACGCCGATGACGAGGTTGCTCGGAGCGACGCGGGCGAATCGACGACCAACGACGGACTCCTCGAGTCGCCCCCCGCGTTCGGCGCTCGTCCGGGTGGAACGGCCACCGCGGGTGGCAGGGGCCGCGTGACCGTCGCCGTTCCCCGCCACTGCGCCGCGGCGCTGCTCGCGGCAGACCGCGTTCGGATGACGGTTCGATCGCGCGCGACGAGCCCCGAGTACGACGCGTTCTCGCTCCTGCGACGGGCCGGCTACGCCGTCAGACGGATATCGGTGAGCTCGGGGGCGACCGGCGACGACCCGTCGTGGGCGACCGACGACGTGACGACGCTCGCCGTCCGACGGCGGGGGAGCGAGACGAACGGCCGTCGCCGCGGCTGGGTGTTCGCACCCGGCATCGAGCGGCCCCTCGTGCCAGGCGACGAGGCGTTCGTCGCGGGTCGCGAGTCGGCGCTCGATCGACTCGAGGAGGTGAGTCGATGACCGCAGCGCTGGCACAGGCCATCGCGACCGACCTGCTCGTCGACGCGGCGGTTCGGATCCTCGGCTTCGCGGTGCTCGCGGGCGGGACGGCGGCGGGGACGGCGTTCGTCTACCGGTGGTACGCCGGCGAGGGAATCCCCGACGGCGTGGCGGTGCTCGCGGGCGTCACGGTCGTCGCCCTCTGGTTGAACACGAAGAGTGCACTGGGTGACGCCATCATCGGCGAGACGCCGCTGCTCGATCCGGAGACGGCGGGCTACACCGTCGTCACCTTCGCGGTGAGCGCGATAGCCGCCGACGGTGGCCGCCGAGTCGGCGACTCCGTCGCCGTCGACACCGTCGCCGCCGCGACTCCGCGGACGATCGACGAGGTGAGTCAACTCGTTCGCGCCGCCGGCCGCGTCGTCGCCGTCACGCTCCCCGAGACGATCGCGGACGCAGACGGCTACGATCCAGTCGACGAGGAGACGAAAGCCGAACTGGCCGGCGAGATGCTGTACCTGCCTCGCCGGCTCTCCCCCGACGAGCGCCGCGACCGTCTCGTGACCCGACTCGAGCGCGACTACGGCGTCGGCGGCGTCGACGTCGACCTCGCCGACGACGGCACGGTCGAGCTCCTTGCCGTCGGCAGCCGTCCCTCCGGAATCGGCCCGACGCTCGCGCCGGGATCGGTCGCGGTCGCCCTCGATGCAGATCCCGCACCGGACGCGAGCCCCGGTGATGCGGTCGAGGTGTGGGTCTCCGATGACGGGGAGATGCGGTGGGTCACGACGGCAGAACTCAGGGCGACCGCCAGCGACGTCGCGACGCTCGCCGTCGACGAGGACGACGTCGACGACCTCCCGGCCGATCGCTCGTATCGCCTCGTCACGCTTCCCGGATCGGCCGACGCGGGACGACAGTTCGTCTCCTTGCTCCGGGCGGCCGACGAGACGATAACGGCAGTGACCGTCGACGCCGACGGACCGCTCGTCGGCGACCAGGTCGGAACGTTGCCAGTCGCCGTCGTCGCTATCGACCGAGACGGCGAGGTAGTGGCTCTCCCGGCCGCCGACGACCGACTCGAGGCCAGCGACGTCGCGTACCTCCTCGGCCGACCGGCGGCCCTGCGGCGACTCGACGAGCGGTAGCTACTTGCGTCCTGGAGCGAAAACGCCGTCTATGGAGTGGAAACTGTTCGCCGACCTCGCCGAATACGCGGGCGATCGACACGTGGCCGTCGACGCCGAACCGGGCGAGACGGTCGGTGACGCCCTCGAGGACTTGCTCGAGGACCGTCCCGCGCTCGCAGACCGGGTTCTCGAAGACGGAGAGCTACGCTCGCAGATCAACGTGCTTCGCAACGGCAAGGACGTACAGAGTCAGGAGAACGGACTCGAGACGGAACTCGAGGACGACGACGAACTGGCGCTGTTTCCCCCGGTCAGCGGCGGGTAGCGGCGTCGCCGCCCGTCGCGAGCCGATCAGCGCACGGTGAGATCGACGCCGAGGACGAAGTCGGGTTCCTCTGAAACTGCGCCACAGGCGTAGGCCGCATCGCTGACGTACGCGACCGTCTCGGGGATCAGTATACGCGTCTTCTCGGCCTCGAGTGTGGCCGCGTCGCGTGCGACGGCCGCGAGCAGCGAGCGGGCGGCGTCGACGTCGTCCCACGCGCCCACGCCGTACTCGGCCCACCGCTCCGTTTCGCCGTCGTCGGTCTCTCGCTCGTAGTCTCGGGTGCGATAGGCCATTCCAGCGACGCCGTCGTCGCCCTGGACCGCGAAGACGGCCGTCTCGTCGGCGAGTTGCGTCAAGTCCCCGCGAGTGAGTTCCCGAAGGGCCCACGACTCCGCTACGTCGAGGGCGAGCCCGCGGAGGTGTTCGCGGGCCTCGCTGTCGGTCCAGTAGCGCCACGCTGCGGCGGCGTCGCCCGTGACCTCGAGCGGCCCCGTCGCGTCGGCGTCTGGAGCTGGCTGGGCCCACCGGAACTCGGTGACGGGTTCGAATCCACCGGCGCGGGCCGCACCGAGTGCAGCGGCGTTCCACGAGAAGGTCATGAGCCGGCCGACGGTCGCGCCGCAGTCGCGAGCCCACTCGAAGCAGGCCTCGTTGAGCCGCTGGCTCACGCCCCGCCGGCGGAAGTCGGGGTTGACGCGCATCCCCTGGAACCACGCCTCGTCGGGCGAGAGCACGACTGCCTGCGAGAGCCCCGCGACCTCGCCGTCGGCCTCGGCCAGGAACGTCTTCCGGCGGTCGTCGTCTTCGTCCTCGAGCCAGTCGTGGTAGACCGACGGCAGGTAGTCGCCGCCGCGGTCGGCCCAGAGGTCGCTCGTGAACGCTGCGATGCCCTCGTAGTCGTCGTGGGTCGCACGGCGGATCTCGATCGCGTCGTCCATTCTCGTCACCACCTCATAATGACGGCTGTGACTGGTTGCCGACGCAACCGCACGATGGTTCGCGGTTGCGGCGGTAACGACTCACAGCCATCGTTATCACTCCCACGGCACGGAGCGTCGCTGCAGTTCGCCCGCAAGCGACGTCGCCATCGCTTCCTCGACGTCGGCGGCGTTCGCGAGTGCCCACATCAACTTGACTTTCGCCGTCCCCGGAAGCGTGTCGCCGGCCTCGAGGACGCCCGCATCGAGCAAGTCGCGGCCGGTGTCGTAGACCCGGTCGCAGACCCTCCCCTCCAGACACTGGCTGGTCATGACGACCGTCGTCCCGTCGTCGATCAGCTCCTCGAGTCTGGGGATGAGGTCGGTGTGGACGTGGCCGAGACCGGTTCCCTCGAGGATCAGGCCCGATTTCCCCTCGACGACGTCGAGGAACGCGGGGTCCATCCCCGGCGTGAACTTGAGCAACTCGACGTTGCTCTCGAGGCCGGACTCGATCGCGAGGTCGGTCTCGCCTCGCTGCTCGTGGGCCCGTCGGAACGAGACCTCGCCGGTGTCGTAGTCCACCTCACCGAGCGGTTCCGCACCGACGGTCTCGAAGGCGTCCCGACGGGAGGTGTGGCTCTTCCGGACGCGGGTGCCGCGGTGGAGGGCACACCGGTCGTCCGACTCGGAGGCGTGCATACAGACGAGCACCTCCGCGCAGTCGCTTTTCGCCGCCTCGACCGCGCAGACGGCGTTCATCACGTTGTCCGAGGACGGCCGGTCCGCCGACCGCTGCGAGCCGGTGAAGACGATCGGAACGGGCGTCTCGAGCATGAACGCGAGCGCACTCGCGGTAAACTGCATCGTGTCGGTGCCGTGCATGACGACGACGCCGTCCGCGCCAGCTTCGATCTCCTCGACGACGGCCTCGGCGAGTTCCTGCCAGACCTCGGGGGTCATGTTCTCCGAGAGGATGTTGGCGACGACGCGTCCCCGGTAGTTCGCCCGGCCGGCGAGGTCGGGAACCGCACGCAGGACGTCCTCGGCGTCGAACTGGGCCGTCACCGCACCGGTACGGTAGTCGACGGTCGAGGCGATCGTCCCGCCGGTCGAGATGAGCGAGATCGTCGGCAGATCGTCGTCGAACTCGATCTCCGACTCGCCGTCGCCGTCCTGTGCACCTGCGACATCGTGATCTGACAGATCACGGCCCGTCGAGGTCTCCTCGACGACGTCGTAGACGCCCTCCTCGATGACTTCCGCGTCTGCGTGCTCGCGGTCGATGCCGACGTTGTAGCCGCCCTCGAGTTTGACGACGAGGTGCTCGTCGGTGCTCGAGGGGAGCAACACGCCCTCGTAGGTGTGGCCCGCACGTTCGACGCGGACGCGATCGCCTGGATTCATACGTCCCGATTGCGTGCCGGCGGACTTGAAGGCACCTTTCCTCGACGACGCTCACCCACCGACGAACCCCAGCGCGACGACGACGAGTCCGAACGTGATCAGCCCGCCGGCGATGACGGCGGTCGTGATCCGCAACAACTCGAGTGACTCGTCGGCGATCCCCAGGCGCGGATAGACGTTTCTGGCGAGGTAGAGGAACACGACGCCGACAGCAGCGACGATGACGCCGAGCGCGATCGTATCTGCCCCCATTCTGTTCACGTACGACCGTCAGACGGAAAAGCGGGGGTGCCTACCACGCCTGTTCGCCGGGGGAGTGTCATCGACGGGGAAAGGTCCATGATTCCGGACGCCCTCGAGTCGACCATGGGTGACCGCTCCGACGACGTGACGACGAGCCGGGATTCGCGCTCGACCGACGAGTTACTCGAGGAGACAGAACGGCTCCTCTCGGGCGAGCATGGGTCCGACGCGTCGCAGTTCGACGGGGCGACGAGCCACTCGCCCGAAGAGCCCGACGCGACCGCCGACGAGTCGGACACGTGGCGGCGGTCGTCCTCGAGCGACGCGTCGGCGACCGACTCGCGGCTCGGTTCGATCCGCTCGCGACTTTCGATCTCGCGGTACTTCTCGCCGAAGGCGTTTCTCGCGCTCGTGCTCGCGATCGGGATCGGACTGCTCGTCGGTGGCTTCGCCGTCCCGATCGCCGGCCGGATCGCCGGCATGTTCGCCGTCGCGTTCGCCCTCGGTCTCGCGAGCTCGCGAGGTCGGTACCTCGAGGTCGCCGTCGCTGGCGTCTCGGTCGGCGGCGTCGCCGCCGTGCTCAATCACCTGGTGCTCGCGGTCGCCGGCTCCGGCCGCGCCGTCGTCGCCGTCGGCGCGAGCGTCGGGCTGGTCACGTGTCTTCTGGGGTACTACTTCGGACGCGACCTCCGTGCCGGCCTGGTCCGCGACGTGGAGTAACTCGTCGACGGCCGACGGAATCACTCCTCTGGCGCGAGTTCCCAGCCACGTTTCGTCCTGCGGACGATCCCGTCGTCGGCCATCGACTCGAGGAGTCCGGCGACGACCTCCCTGGGTGCATCGACGTCGTGGCTGAGTTCCCCGACGCTTTTGGGCTCCTCACGGACGCTCGCCAGCAGATCCGCGTGAATCCGACTCTCGGGTTCTGCCCCGACTGTCTCGGAGATCTGCTCGAGGACGTCACACAGCCGCCCTTGGACCCACCGCTGGGCGAGCGACAGTTCGCTCTCGAGTTGTTCCAGGTTCTCGAGGACGCCCAGCAGTTCGTCTATATCGCTTTCCTCGTCGTAGTCGACGTCGAGCGAGAGGTGCCGACAGCGCGCGATGTCGAAACTGTTGTTCGCCGGGTAGGCGCTCTTGCTCGCGAATCCGTACGGCGAGACGTTGACCTCGAGGCGGACGTTCCGGGCGATATGAAAGTACTTGCGTCGCTGGTCGTCGATCCGACTTTCGACCAGTCCGGCCTCCTCGAGTTTCCGCAGGTGCTCGATGACCGCTTTCGGACTCACGCCGAGGTACTCGGAGATTTCGGTGACGTAGCAGGGCTTGCGCGCCAGCAGTCGGAGGATCCGTCGTCGATTTTCGTTTCCGAGCAGATCCAACAACGCGGCTGAGTCCATCAACTCGACGTTAGCGACGGGCGCTGAAAAGGGTGTCTGCTCGCCGGGTATACCGTCCAGCGAGACGTCCGCTCGGTAGCGATCTGGGTCGTCATCGTCACTGCTTGTCGTCAGGAGCGGGGTCAGGCTGCGTACTGGTGTCGTCGGTGTCGTCAGTGTCGCCGGTGTCGTCGCCGTCGTTTTGCGGTCCGCCTCCGCGCTCGCTCGGACCCTGTGTCTGATCGGGGCTCTGTTGTTCGTCTCCGCGTTCAGGCGGGCCCTGGTCGGGACTCTGTGGCCCGCTCCCCTGGGCTGGCGTTCCCTCGGGCGGTCCTCGTGGCGGTTCGACCCCTGCGAGGCCGCTCGCAACTGCGGCAATTTCTGGCCCGCTGAGGTTTGCGGCGTCCGTGCGCAATCGCTCCAGTTTCGCCGTCTCGACCCCGGTCTCCTGTGCTTTGACCACAGTATCGTTGATCGCCCGCTCCAGGTTGCCGATCCGGACGGCGAGGCTGGCCATACGGGCCTCGTATCTGGCGGAGTGTTCGTCTCCGTTCTCCCTGAGCGCCTCGCGTTCGGCTTTCAGCGACTCGAGTTTCTGCTCAAGTCTGTTCGTCCGGTCGGCGACGGCGTCAGCACGACGCTTCTCGCCTGCGTTCCTGTACTCGGCCTCGAACATCCCTGCGTCGACAGATTCGGTCGTGTCCGCCGCGCTCGATTGCATGAACGTGGACACCTCCGCACCCATCGGCTGGGAGCCGCCGTCCGTGTCACTCACGTCGTTCGCGGTGAAGATCCCCCCCACGACTGCCGCGCTCGCAAGCGGGGCGATCGTCAGCCCGCAGACGGCAACCAGTGTGGCGAGCACCACAGCACGAGTCGTAGTCATTATCTCTCCGTCTGAGGTAACATCTTAAAAAGGCGGACCTTCGTTCGAACCGTTTAATCGGTCTGATCGACCGTTTAGATCCGTTTTTTGCGTTCAAGACGTCCGTACTCGCCGCGTTCGATCGGGGGCGTCGGCGTCGGTTTGCGACCGCTCGTCGATGGTCTGGTTCGCCTGCGACGTGATCGAAACGGTCCCGAATCGATCAAACAGTCGGTTAAAGACAGTGGTGTCGGCCAGAACCGTCGTCTCGAACGCCCGATCGAGTCCGGCGACGACGTGCCCGCGCGTTCGACCGGTCGACGCCGACGAACGTCGACCTCGGCACCGCTGTGAGCGGCCGTGCGACGACGTTCCGGGCTGGGACAACACTGATAGCGCTCGTATTTAACCATGTCAGCAGAATAGTTATGGCACTCCGACCCTTGGTTCGTGGTACCATGTTCGAGGTGTTCTCTCGCGGTTACTATCTCGGACGCCTCTACGTGACCCCGTCCGATGGGGACCACGCCCGTATGCAACGCCACCAGCACGAGCAGGTCAACGAACAGCTCTACGCGACGGGGGAGGGAATCGAGCGCCTCGACGTCCCGCTCGTGATGAAACTCGAGTCCAAGCACTTCCCCGTCCTCGGCGACGAGGACGTCCCTGCGGACACGCTCGCCGTCCCCGAGGACGTCCTCGACGATACCCGAATCCGCAATCCGCCGACGCTGCGAGAGGTCTTCCTCGCTCGCCGGGAACGCGCCCAGCAGCTACTCGAACTCACGGGCGGCTGGCCCGACGAGTACCGGAACGTCGGAACCTAGAAGTGTCCCGGCTTCGCGTCTTCGCTCGATGATCGACGAGTTGCTCGGCCGCGCTTCGCTCAAGGAGCGAATCGACGACCTCGAAGACGAGAACGAGCGACTGCGTCGCCGACTCGAGGCCGAATCAGACCGCCGAGCCGAGGCCGTCACCGCCCGACAGACGGCCGAGGAACGACAGAATCGCTTAGAAGACCGTATTGCACAGCTCGAGGGCGAACTCGAGCGACTCGAGGGGGCCGACTCGTCACTCGAGGTCCGCCGCCGGGAACGGCTTCGTGGCGACCGCCTCTCGGAGCTACTCGATCGGCTCGAATCCGTCCGCACGGGCTCCGAGGGGGCGCTGACGGCGACGGTCGCGGAGACGGTTCCCGATCCTGTCGCCGACGTCCTGGGCGAGCGATCCGCGCTCGTCGACGAGGCCGCGCCGTGTCTCGTCTGCGTCGACGACGCGGCCCTCGTCTCGGTCACACTCGACCCGCCGCTCGCACCGTCGGTCGACCCGACCTGGAGTGACCGGTTCGAACTCGAGCGGGAGTGGTTCGTTCCGTCGGGTCGGTACGCCCTCGCGCTCGTGCGCGCCGACCTGTTCGCGCTCGGGGTCTACGAGGCCGACGAGCGCGTCGACTACCGTGGCTTCGAGAGCGACGTGAAAGGAGCCCACTCCAAGGGCGGTTTCTCGCAGGCGCGCTTCGAGCGCATCCGCGACGATCAGATCGATTCGCACGTCGCGCGCGCTCGAGAAACGATCGAAACCTACGAGGACGATCCGCTCTACCTCGTCGGCCAGCGCGGCGTCGTCGACGCCGTCGCCGACGACGTGACGGCTGACGCGACTGCCGCCGTCGACGCGACCGGCGATCCGGAGTCCGCACTCGAGGACGCGTTTCGGTCGTTCTGGACGACGGACCTGCGGGTCGTCTGATAATGCCTGCTGTAACTGTTTCCCGGAGCAACCGCCGGGACGCTCGCGGTTGCTCCGGGAATGACTTACAGCAGACGTTATAACGACGCACGGACACCTCTCGAGGCGATCCGTTGAGGGTTAAGTACTGGCTGTGTTATGATCACCGTATGCGCGTTGCAATTCTCGCCCACGAGAAGTTCCCGGACCGAGCGAAGACCGCCCTCGGCGTGCTCCGGTACGCCGACTACGACGTCGTCGCCGTCCTCGACCGCGACAACCACGGGACGCGGGTAAACGACTTCGTCTCCGACGTCCAGGACGCCCCCGTGGTAGCCAGCATGGACGACGTCGACGAGTCCGTCGACGCCCTGCTGATCGGGATCGCGCCGATCGGCGGCGGCTTCGACGACAGCTGGCGACCGGACGTCCGGACCGCCCTCGAGCGCGGCTGTGACGTCATCTCCGGTCTGCACTACTTCCTGGCCGACGACGAGGAGTTCGCCGCCCTCGCCGACGAAAACGACTGCGACCTCTGGGACGTTCGCAGTCCGCCCGAGGACCTGACGGTGAGCCAGGGCGTCGCAGGCGAGGTCGACGCCGAGGTGATCCTCACCGTCGGGACGGACTGTTCGGTCGGCAAGATGACCGTCTCGATGGAACTCGCCCGCGACGCCCGCGAGGCCGGCTACGACGCGGCCGTGATCCCGACGGGCCAGACAGGCATCATGATCGAGGGCTGGGGCAACCCGATCGACCGCGTCGTCAGCGACTTCACCGCGGGGGCGGTCGAGGAGATGATCACAGAGAAGGGTGACGACCACGACTACCTCTTCGTCGAGGGACAGGGCAGCATCGTCCATCCCGCCTACTCCGCCGTGACCTGTGGCATCTTCCACGGAGCGATGCCGGACAAACTGGTGCTCTGTCACGACGCCGGGCGGGAGGCGATCCACGGCTACGAGTCGTTCGCACTGCCGTCGATTCCGACCTACGTCGACCTCTACGAGCAACTGGCCGAACCCGTCAACCCCGCCCGGGTCTTCGCCGGGGCACTCAACACGCAGGGGCTCTCCGACGACGAGGCTCGCCGCGCCCTCGAGGAGTACGAGTCCCAGCTCGGCGCGCCGGCCACCGACGTCATCCGCTTCGGCACCGACGAGGTGCTCGACGCGCTCCTATGAGCCTCGAGACGTCGTTCGAGCGGGTCGAGTTACCACTCGAGTACCCCTTTACCATCGCCCGCGGGACCCAGACCCACGCGGAGAACGTGCTCGTCAGGATCGAAGACGAGGATGGCACCGTCGGCGTCGGCGGTGGGGCCCCCTCAGCACACTACGGCGAGACGGCCGCGACGGTCGAGGCTGTCTTGCCCGACCTCCTCGAGGTCGTCGAGGACGTGGGCGACCCCCACGAACTCGGCCGGATCGAACGCCGGATGCGCGAGACGATCGAGCGCAACCCCGCAGCCAGGTGTGCGGTGAGCATCGCCCTCCACGACCTCGTCGCGAAGCGACTCGACGTCCCGCTCTACCGCTACTGGGGGCTCGACCCGACCGAGACCGTCGAATCGTCGTACACGATCGGGATCGACGACACGGAGACGATGCGCGAGAAGACCGAAACGGCCGTCGAGCGCGGGTACGGCACGCTGAAGGTCAAACTCGGCACCGATCGTGACGAGGAGATCGTCCGGACGATCCGCGAGGCGGCTCCCGACGTCCGAATCCGCGTCGACGCCAACGAGGCGTGGTCGCCCCGCGAGGCGGTGACGAAGATCGAAACTCTCGCCGAGTACGACCTCGAGTTCGTCGAACAACCAGTCGCCGCCGAAGATCCCGAGGGATTGCGCTACGTCTACGAGCGCTCGCCGCTGCCGATCGCCGCCGACGAGTCCTGTATAACCCTCGAGGACGTCCCCCGGATCGCCGACCGCTGTGACGTCGCGAACCTCAAACTGATGAAGTGCGGCGGTCTCCGCGAGGCCGTGCGAATAATCCACGCCGCGCGGGCGCACGGACTCGAGATGATGTGTGGCTGTATGATCGAGTCGAACGCCTCGATCGCGCCGGCCTGTCACCTCGCGCCGCTGCTCGACTACGTCGACCTCGACGGGGCGCTCCTCCTCGCCGACGACGAGTACGACGGCGTCCCGATGCCGGGCGGGCGGCCGGACCTCGAGTCGCTCGACCGGCCCGGAACCGGTGTGTCGTCACGGTAGCACCTCGCCCATCGCTGATAACGATGGCTGTGAGTCTGTCCCGCCGCAACCGCGAACCATCTCGCGGTTGCGTCGGCAACCAGTCACAGCCACCATTATCACTCCTCGCGCCACCGACAGATCGCCTCGAGCACCCGCTCGACGGCCTCGTCGGCGGCCAGCTCGTCGGTGTCGATCGTGAGATTCGCGTCCGGGTCGTCGAACTCACGGTAGATCACGTGGACACCTTTCTCGTCGATCGGGTCCTCGCGCGTTCGATTTCGCTCGAGGCAGGTCTCGAGACTCGCCGTCACGTGGACGAACCGGACGTCCTCGAGCGTACGAAACTGCACCTGCCACTCGCGCTTGTAGAACGTTCCGTCGACGAGTCCGATCGCGGCCGTCGGCCAGCCTGTGGCCCGCTCGTACAGCCGCTCGTACGTTCGACTCGAGAACTCGTCGGAGTGGACGATTCGAACCGGTCGGGACCGCGACTCGAGGCGGTGGTACACGCGGGTGGCGACGGTCGTCTTTCCCGCTCCCGGTGGCCCACAGATGACGACGATCACGGCCACAGGTACGCGTTCGGTCGGCAAACGCGCTCCGATCGACGCCTCGGATCAGTAGCCGCCGGGAAGCGCGAGCACGAGACTCACCGCCACGAGTGGGACCGCAAACAGCGTCGCGTACCAGGCGCTCCCGACGACGAGCAGCGCCCACGTCGACCAGCCGTAGCCGGTCGGGTCCCAGTCGAATCCGACTCGAGGGAGACCGAGAATGCAGACGACGGGGAGTCCGACGACGTACAGCACCGACACGAACAGGGTGACGGTGAGAAAGGCGTTGCTCCAGGCGACGACAGCCGGATCGACGAACGCGAGTACCGCAAGGAACCCGGCGACGTACGGAACTGACACTCCGATCGCGACGGCGACGTACGTCGGCGAGAGCCTTCCGGTCGGTGGAAGCGTCGCAAAGAGCGATCGAATACGGTTCACGGCCAGAAACGGTGCCCACAACACGGTTGCGACGACGCCCGGCACGAGCACCGCGACGACGAGCGCGATCCAGCCGACGGCTCGAGTCCCGGCCGACTGCACGAGAGTCATACGCGACAATTCGTCAACAGTAGCAAGTGTCTTCTGTCGTTCGGTTCAGTCTCAGCTGCCGAGTCCGCGAACGCGTGCCGAGGCCGTCACTCCCAGTCGATCTCCTCGCCGCGACTCGACTCTCGGAGGATGAACGGACCGATCGCGAGCGTTCGCTTTGCGATCGTCGCGATTCGCAGGACGAACGCGATCAGGATCAGGAAGGGCGTGGCCGCGATCGTTACGGCCAGTGCGACGATCCACACCAGCACGTCGATCCCCAGCAGCGTGCCGGAAGCCACGGTCGTGTCGAAAAAGAGGATCATCGACGTCGTGACGACGAGCGCCGGGACGGCGACGTACATCATCGCCCGCGAGAGGTTGATCAGCTCCCACTGAAAGTACAGCGTCTTGAAGTGCTCTCGAGCGAGACCGAAAAGCTCGAGCGCGTCGACGAGTTCGTCGTAGGCTTCACGCGCCTCGTCGGTAACGGAGTCGGCGTGAGCGTTCACGATCCGTCGCGCTCGAAAGATCTTCCAGGAGTAGTTGTAGTCGAGTGCCGACTTGACGACGGTGTAGGTACCGAACTGGGCGTCCTCGAGGTCCGCACAGATCGTGTCGGCGTGTGTCGTCAGGTTGTCGACGAAGTCGTCGACCTGTTCCCGAAACTCCTCGTCGCGACTGTCGGCGACAGCGTCGCGAAAGTCGGTAGCGCGGTCTCCGGTGGCGGCGACGATCGCCTGCAGGAACGACGCCGGTTCCGGCGGGCTGATCGGCGCGTCGATCACGTCTTCGGCGTCCGACCGGAACTCCATCGAACCCGAAAATCGCTCGCGCTGATCCGAGACGGCCCCGAGTTCCTGTGAGAGCACCAGCTGATTGATCGTCACGACCAGCGTCACGCCGGTGATGAGCGCCGTCGTGAGCGCCTGGAAGAGCGTTTCGACGGGGTCCTGGCTGTTCATGAGGCTGCGAAGCGACACCGGACTGAATCCGCCGACGAGCACTACTCCCGCGAAGACGAACGCCATCAACACGGCTGCGACGACCCAGCGGTTCGCGTTCAACAACAGCCACAGCTTCCACGTCGCGTCTTCGCTCCGCTCGGCCATCGTATCGCTCGGCTGTGAGCCGCCCATCGCGTCGAACCGGTACCACGACGACGATCAAATAGCTACGCCCGGCTCTTGCCCCGCTGTCCGCGTTAGGACTCCCGTAACTCGTCGACGACGTCCTCGAGCGGTGACTGGTCGTCGACGGCCTCGAGGATCGATTCAGTCTCGATGGCCAGCGAATAGTACGGCCGTCCCTTTCCGGTCGGCGACGTCGTATCGGGCGTCTCCTCGGCGACGAGGTCGTTCGCCTCGAGCTGGTACAGCGAGCGCATGACGTCCGCCTCGGAGACGCTCCCGACGACGCCGTCACCGTCGCTCGGCAACTGTGTACAGCACGTCTTGCGCAGTTCGTGGGGCTGGGCGGGCGTTCGACCACGGTGGTTCAACTCGACGAGTCCGAGGAGAACGAGCTGTTCGGTCAGCGACGCCGACTCGAGCGTGGAACTCTCGTCCATAGATGATTATTCGTGAACGAATGCAATAGCTGTTCTCCCGACTGCTCGAATCGGCGCTCGCGCCTCGAGAAAACGTCACGTCAGAACGTCGGTCGTACCCGGCTCCCGGTGCAACCGCAGAACGTTGCGGTCGTGCCGGGTACGTCTGCCAACCGACTACCTAGCCTTCCTCTTCCTGGAGTTCGGTGAGTTCCGACTCGACGTCTTCGTCGACGTCCTCGAGGTCGACCTCCTCGTCCGCCTCGCTCGCCTCGCTCGCCGGTTCCTCCTCGCCCATCTCGGATTTGAGCGTCTCGAGTTCGGCCTCGACGCCGCTGTCGGTCGACAGCGCCTCGAGTTCGCGGTCGATCTGGTCTTTGTCGGAGAGGACGTCCTCGAACGCGCCCGACTCGTGGAGTTCGTCGAGCGCCGCCGACCGGGCCTCCATATCCTGTGTGCGCTCTTCGGCCCGTTCGATGGCGCGCCCGACGTCCTCGAACTCCTCGCCGGTCGCCGTCATCGCCTCCGAGACAGTCGAACTCGCTTCCGCGGCCTCGTAGCGGGCTTTCATCGTCTCCTTTTTCGTGCGGAACTCCTCGATGCGCGACTGGAGTTCGTTTTTCTGCTCGATCAGCTGATCTTGCTGATTCTGCAGGTCGGAGATCTGGCGCTCCAGATCCTCGATCTGGTTCATCTTCGCCTTCTTTTTCTCCAGGGCCTGTCGCGCCAGGTCCTCCCGGTCCTGTTTGACCGCTCTCCGCGCCTGATCGTTGTGCTTCTCGACGTTCTCCTCGAGTCGGCGTTTCTGCATCTCGAGGCGCTTTTTCTGCGTGGTGAGGTCGGCGATACCCCGTTTGACCTGCTGGAGCTGGTCTCGCATCTGCTCGTAGGAGTAGTCGAGCGTTTCGGTCGGGTCCTCGGCTCGATTGAGCAGCGAGTTGATCTTCGACCGGATGACGTACGAAGTCCGAGAGAGGATGCCCATAGTATCTACATTTCGCCCGTCAGCCTTAAAAATCTCACTTCGGCAACAGTCCCGGCAGATCGCCTCCAGACCCACGACCGTGAGCGCACGTGGCCCGTCGACGGCGGGCCTGCCGGCCGGTCGAATCGCACTCGAGTGCGTTCTCGACCGCTACCCGACAATATAAACGTTCCAGCACCGCAACGTCGGCCCATGACCGACGTCGTGATTCCCGGCGGCCGAGACGTCCGGGCGACGCTCGACGAGCCCGAACCCGAGACCGATGCAATCGTCGTGGCGTGTCCGCCCCATCCCCAGCACGGCGGCCACCGCGGCGACCGACGACTCGTCGCCGTCAGCGACGACCTCCTCGAGCGAGGCGTCGCCTGTCTCCGCCTCGATTACGGCGAGTGGGACGAGGGGGTCGGCGAGCGAGCGGACGTCCGGAACGCGATCCGCTGGGCGGCCGACAGGTACGACCGGGTCGGCATCTTCGGGTTCAGCTTCGGAGCCGCCGAGGCGATACTCGCGAGTTCGACCGTCGACCGCGAGGTCCGTGCCGTCTCCGTGCTCGCGCCGCCGGTGGGGCTAGCCCCCGACCTCGAGGTCGTCCCCGCACTCGCCGACATCGCGTGTCCGGTCCAGATCTGTTACGGCGAACGGGACACGACCGTCGACTGGGAACCCGTCGTCGAATGCGCTGACGAACTCGGTCACGACGCCGTCGCGTTCTCCGCGGATCACTTCTTCGTCGGCCAACACGAGACGGTGGCACGAACGATCGGGGCGTTTCTCGAGGCGCAAGTGGCGTAAGCCGCAGCGAGCGAGTCGAACGCGGCTTCGAACCGGCGACCGCACGGTGAGCGCTCGAGGAGGCGGAAACGCCGTCGCGCTCGTTTCACTCGCACCGCCTGTCGTGGTCGATTCGGCACCGCTCGAAAGACGAGTTCGGCGCGACGGCGGCGGGCGCCGCAACGGCGACGGACGGCTCGAATGGCGACTGGCGGCGCAGCCTACGGCTCGTCGTCCATCGGTATTTTACCCTGGGGTTCGTCCTCCTTGGAAACCTTTCCCTCGGCTGCTGGCTCTGCAGGCTCTTCGTCCTGCACTTCGACGATTTTGGCCTGCTCGAGGTACTCTATGCCGCCGCCCATGCGGAACTGGATCGTCTTCCCGGGGAGGTTGGGGTCGTCTTCGTCGGTCGGTTGCTTGGGAACGGAGACGGCGGTGACTCCCCTGATCGTGACGTCGCGGCGCTGGATCGGATCGCCGTCGTGTTCGATCGTTTCCCACGTGACGACGTCGAACCGATCGATGTTCTCGCCGAAGTACTCCTCGGAGTCTTTGTCGAGCGTGTCCTCGGTCTGTGACTCGCCGGTCGTTCTGTTGTCGTCGAACTGGACTTCCTCGTGTTTGTACTGCTGGAGATGTACGAGCATACTCATCTACGCCGACGCCGGCGATCGACTAAAGTACGCATCCGGATAGTGCAAGATGGCGCCCCGTCCAGTGATCGGGGCGAAATACACGCCCGTTACTCGACTGTGCGACGGGAAGGCGGTTGTGCTCGAGACCCACGAGTGTCACGACCTGTCGAAGCCGGGCGCTTCCCGAAATCGTTTTCAATCGCTCCCGCGGACACTCGGTATGCCGACGGAACCGGAAACTAACTACGACCCGTCCCTCGGGAGCAAGTTCATTTTCGTAACCGGGGGCGTCATGTCCGGACTCGGAAAGGGGATCACAGCCGCAAGCACCGGCCGACTCCTGAAAAACGCCGGGTTCGACGTGACCGCAGTGAAGATCGACCCGTATCTGAACGTCGACGCCGGGACGATGAACCCCTACCAGCACGGGGAGGTGTACGTCCTCGAGGACGGCGGCGAGGTCGACCTCGACCTGGGGAACTACGAGCGATTCCTCGACGAGGAGATGACCTCCGAACACAACATCACGACGGGCAAGACCTACCAGCACGTTATCGAGAAAGAGCGCGCGGGCGACTACCTCGGCAAGACCGTCCAGATCATCCCGCACATCACCGACGACATCAAGCGTCGCATTCGGGAGGCCGCCGAGGGGACCGACGTCTGTATCGTTGAGGTCGGCGGCACGGTCGGCGACATCGAGGGCATGCCCTACCTCGAGGCGCTGCGCCAGTTCGCCCACGAGGAACCCGAGGAGAACGTCCTGTTCGTCCACGTCACGCTCGTCCCGTACTCGAAAAACGGCGAGCAGAAGACGAAACCGACCCAGCACTCGGTAAAGGAGGTCCGCTCGATCGGGCTCCAGCCCGACGTCATCGTCGGCCGGTGTGAGGACAAACTCGAGCCAAGCACCAAAGAGAAGATCGCCCTGTTCTGTGACATTCCGACCGATGCGGTGTTCTCGAACCCCGACGTCGAGGACGTCTACCACGTCCCGCTGATGGTCGAAGAGGAAGGGCTCGACCAGTACGTCCTGGAGCACTTCGGGCTCGCCGAGGAGGCGCTGCCGGAAGGCGAGCGAGCCAACGAGTGGCGCGACGTCGTCACGACCGAGAAAGACGGCGAGGTCGACGTCGCGCTGGTCGGCAAGTACGACTTGGAAGACGCGTACATGTCGATCCGCGAGTCGCTCAAACACGCTGGCTTCGAACTCGGCGTCGACGTGAACGTCCACTGGGTGGCGGCCGACGAGATGGCAGACCACCACACCGAGCGCCTGCAGGAATCGGACGCGGTCATCGTCCCCGGCGGCTTCGGGATGCGCGGCACCGAGGGCAAGATCGAGGCCGTCAGGTACGCCCGCGAGAACGACGTCCCCTTCCTCGGGCTCTGTCTTGGCTTCCAGATGGCCGTCGTCGAGTACGCTCGCAACGCGCTGGGACTCGAGGGTGCACACTCGGCGGAGATGGACGAAGACACGCCCCACCCGGTCATCGACATTCTGCCCGAGCAGTACGAGGTCGAGAACATGGGCGGGACGATGCGGCTGGGCGAGCACACGACGGTAATCGAGCCCGAAACGCTCGCCTACGAACTCTACGGCGACACCTCCTGTTCCGAGCGCCACCGCCACCGCTACGAGGTCAACCCCGAGTACTTCGAGCACTTCGAGGACGAACCGCTCGTCTTCTCCGGCACGGCTGGCAACCGCATGGAGATCCTCGAACTCGAGGACCACCCGTATTTCCTCGGCACGCAGTTCCACCCCGAGTACAAGTCCCGGCCCGGACGGCCGAGCCCGCCGTTTCTCGGCCTGATCGAGGCCGTCCTCGCCGGCGAACGAGACGAAATCGAGTACGACGAAGAGGTGACTCACTGATGGTAGATACGGAGACGTTCGTTCCAGACGCAATCGCAGAGATCGAAGACGAAATTGGCGACGAAAACGCCGTCATCGCGCTCTCGGGCGGGGTTGACTCGTCCGTGGCGGCGGCACTGGCCTACGAGGCGATCGGCGACCGGCTCACCCCCGTGTACGTCGACACCGGCCTCATGCGGAAAGGCGAGACGGCCCAGATCCGCGAGACGTTCGACTACATGGAGAGCCTGCGGGTCGTCGACGCGAAAGACCGGTTCCTCGAGGCTCTCTCGGGCGTCACGGACCCCGAGGAGAAACGCGAGGTCATCGGCGAGCAGTTCATCCGAGAGTTCGAGCGTGAAGCGAAAGACGCCGACGCCGACTACCTCGTCCAGGGGACGATCTACCCAGACCGGATCGAGTCGGAAGGCGGGATCAAGTCCCACCACAACGTCGGCGGTCTCCCCGACGTCGTCGACTTCGAGGGGATCGTCGAACCCGTCCGCGACCTCTACAAAGACGAGGTCCGCGAGGTCGCCCGACATCTCGGATTAGAGGAGATCGTCGCCGAGCGGATGCCGTTCCCCGGCCCCGGGCTCGCGGTCCGCGTCATCGGCGAGGTCACCGAGGAGAAACTCGAGGTCGCCCGCGAGGCCTGCCACGTCGTCGAGGAGGAACTCGAGGAGTACGACCCCTGGCAGGCGCTCGCGGCAGTGATCGGCAAGGCGACGGGGGTCAAAGGCGACAACCGCGTCCACGGCTGGGTCGTCGCCGTCCGCTCGGTCGACTCCCGCGACGGCATGACCGCCCGCGCCCAGGAGATCGACTGGGAGACGCTCCAGCGCATCCAGTCCCGTATTACGGGTGAAAACGAGAACGTCGCTCGCGTCGTCTACGACGTCACGCACAAACCGCCTGCGACCATCGAGTACGAATGAGCATGCACGCGATCGTCGCCGGGTCCGACGACGACGGGATCGCCGACGCACTTGAGGCCGAAGGCGTCGACGTCGAACGACTCGAGGGCGTCGTCTCCCGGCCCGCACTCGAGGACGCCGGGATCGTCGAGGCCGACCTGTACGTCCTCACGGACGTCGGACAGGCGACGACGATTCCGATCGCGATCGACCTGAACGACGACCTACGAACAGTCGTTTACTCCCGGGATACGATCCCGGAGTTCGTCAAGGGGCAACTCGACCTCTCGGTCGATCCGCGGCTCGTCGAACCGGCGGTCGCCGCAGAGGAACTGACCGACTGACCGACGCCGGAACCGCCGGCGACGGGTCGCCGGACGATCCTGTTTTGCTGCCGTCCCGGTCGAGAGGGACTCGACCGATCGCCGGGACGGATCTTCGAGATCCGTTCTGCCGGTAGTGTCTGCTTACGATCACTCGAGTACCACTGTTTTCGCTGATCGGGCAGTATCAACTGTCTCGACCGGTTTTCTGGACGATTGAACGCGACTTAACTATCAGGCAATCCGGAACAAGCGTCCTATACCGTCGCCTCCGTTCAAGTACCCTCGCCCGGTAGCGACGAGTGGAGGTCGACGGGTACCTGCGGAGGCACCCCCCACCCCCACGCCTCGTCGATCCCGCGACTTCCAACGACCCCACCATAGCACCCTTCCCCCACCATTGCCACACCCAGGCAATACCCGATTTTCCCGTTTGCCGATCTGGGCCGTCGTCCGACGGCCCACCCACCCTGCGTTCCCACTGACGAGCGCCCTCGAGCGGCCGCGCTGACTCGCCGATCGCGTCTGCTGTCGTCGGAGTCGGCGACGTCAGACGTCCTTATCGATCGCGTTTCGAGTGTGATCGGTGTGAACCGTGTCGGCCGGACGTATCAGCGCAAGCGTTTCAGTACCGGAATCTCCTCGAGTCGATCTGCCTCGAGTCGGTCCCAGTGGATGCCCGCCGGCTTCTCGCCCGTCTCGGGGCGGAGAACACGGTCGGGCGTGACGAGTAGATCTATCGGCACGTCGTGGGAGTCGACGGCGACGTCGGCCTCGAGAAGCTGTCGGTCGTGGACCGTCGTCGCGACGGTGGTCTCGTCGTCGACGAACCCGAACTCGCGGAGGATCGCGTACTCGAGGTCGCTGTATCCCTCTCCCTTGCCGACGCGAGCGCCGCGCTCGGTGACTGCCACGCTCCCCGAGACGATCAGGTCGATCTCCTCGAGTTCGTCGGGGCCGACCTGGACGCCGTGTTTCGACGAGCCGGAGACGGTCGTCGCGGCGTCGTAGTCCTCGAGGTCGGTCGGATCGAGCCGGAGGAAACACTCCTCGTCGCGCAGTCGGGGAACGGCCATGTAGACGGTCTTTCCCTCGCGGAGCGCCCGCCGGCGGACGGGAAGCTGCGGTGCGTCCGGGTTGGCCTTGATCGTCTCGGCGGCCTGCCACTCCGATTGCGAGGCCAGTCGATCGGCCGCCTCGTCCGCCCCGGCGAAGTTCGGGATGCGGCCGTGTGGCGGATACGGAAACCGCGCCACCCCGGACTCCTCGAGGTCGTCCCACACCTGCTCGCGGAGCTGTCGTTTGTCCATCGTATCCGACGGTTTCTCGCGCGGCGAGTTCAGCGTTCGCTCTCGCTGGCGAACCGAGCGTCCTCACGGTACGACCGACGGCGTCACTCCTCGTCCGTCTCGTCGTCCGCGAGCGTCGCCAGCCGCGGCGCTTCGGGGACGATGATCTCTTCGCACGCGATTCGGACCGTCGCCCGGTCGTTCGGCAGGCAGAAGACGGGGACGCCGTCGGCGATGCCGCCGAGCGCTCTGCTCGAGACGACGCTGATGCCGATCTCGTCGTACGCGAGCGCGTGAAACAGGTCGACGAAGGCGGGGAGGTCCTTGTCGATCAGCGGTCCGACGGCCTCGAGCGTGGCGTCGCTCGGCTCGACGCCCGTCCCGCCCGTGGTGACGACGATGTCGACGTCGCCGCGATCGATCAGCCGGGAGACTTTCGCCTGCACGTTGTCGTAGTTTCGTTCGATGAGCTCTCGCGTCGTGATTCCGTGGCCCGCGTCCTCGAACGCCGCGACGATCGCGTCGCCCGCGACGTCGTCCTCGAGCGACAGCGTCGAGGTGATCGTGACGACGGCCGCACCGATCCGATCCGCGTCGTCCGCCGCAGCGTCGCGTTCCGACTGTTCGCTCATACTGGAACGGTTCACCTCCGGGAGCAAAAGCGATCGCCACTCGTCTGCCCGCCGCAGACCCGGTTTCCCGGGGGGCCGTCTCACGCACTCACGGATTACGACAAATGCCGAACAGAGGTTCGACAAATTCCGCTATCACCATCGTTTTGTACTGGATCGCCGTTGCCAGGGATATGAAGGCCGTCAAGATCACCGAACACGGAGACACGGACGTCATCGAGTACGGCGAGTACCCCGACCCGGAAGTCGGCCGGGACGAGGTACTGGTCGACGTCAAATCGGCGGCACTCAACCATCTGGACGTCTGGACCCGACGCGGACTTCCGACGCTCGACCTCGAGATGCCTCACATCCCGGGCAGCGACGGTGCGGGCGTCGTCGCCGAGATCGGCGAGGACGTCACTCGATTCGAGGAGGGCGACCGCGTGGCACTGTCGGCCGGCGTCGGCGACCTCCGGATGGACGACCCGACGCTCGATCCGAAGTTCCACATCATCGGCGAACACGTCCCCGGCATCCACGCCGAGTACGCCGCCATTCCCGAGGACAACCTGATCCCCGTCCCCGAGGGCGTCGACTGGGAGGTCGCCGGCTCGAGTTCACTCGTCTTCCAGACCGCCTGGCGGATGTTGATCGAACGGGCAGAGCTCGATCCCGGCGAGAAAGTACTCGTGCTCGGAGCCAGCGGCGGGGTCGGCCACGCCGCCCTCCAGATCGCCGACTACGCGGGCGCGGAGGTGTACGCGACCGGCAGCACCGAGGAGAAACTCCAGTACGCCGAAGACCACGGCGCGGACTACGTCTGTAACTACGAGGAGGAAAACTTCGCCGACTGGGTCCGCTCGGAGACGGGTGGACGCGGCGTCGACGTCGTCGTCGAACACGTCGGCGCGCCGACCTGGCGGGACTCGATCAAGAGCCTCACCAAGGGCGGCCGACTCGTCACCTGCGGCGGCACTGGCGGTGGAAACCCCGAGACCGACATCCCGCGGATCTTCTGGAACCAACTCGAGATCATCGGTTCGACGATGGCCACGCCCGAACAGGTCGACGCCGTGATGGAACTCGTCTGGGACGGCACGTTCGAGCCCGCGATCCGCGACGTGTTTCCGATGAGTGAGACGCCCCGTGCCCACGAGATGCTCGAAGAGCGCGAAGGGTTCGGCAAGGTCGTCGTCCGACCCGACAGCGAACTCGAGTGAGCCCGCCTGAGGACGCGGTTCTCGAGGACGATTCGACGGTTCGAGCCGGCGAGTGAACCGTGAGGGCTTTGGCTACGGAGTCGAAAGCTCCGATCGTGACCTCGAGCGACGACGGCGGCTACGTCCACGATCCTTCGACGTTCGACGCCGACGGTTCGGTGAGCGATACCGACGACGGTTCGGGAGGCCGCCGTCCGCGGGACGGCGAGCAGGCCGACTGGGTCGCCGACCCGTCTCACCCCGAGTCGGCGGACCGCGAGTTCGACTGGCGGGGCTGGGTGCTCGTCGGCGTCATCCTCTTCTCGTTTATCGTCAGCCCGCTCGCGATCGTGCTATGGCCGCCCGACTTCAACTACCTCTTTGCGCTGTTGATCCTCCCGCTCGCGCCGGCAATTCTGCTGGCGATCACTGCGGTGTGGGCGACGACGCGACCCTAGCCCTTCCCACGCACCGACGACGGCTCGAGACGTCACTAGTCGTCGAGGTCGGCGAGTCTGTCGACGACCGCGTGTGCGATCGGCACGTCGCGCCGAGGGGTTTCCGCCGCGTTCGTATACGCTGCCAGCACGTCGTGGAGTTTCGACGTTTGATACGCCGTGAACGTTTCGTCGCCCGATTCGATCGTCTCGAGTGACTCGAGCATCCACGCTGGCGGTGCGTCTCGGTCTTCGAGCGCGTCGTCTGCCCGTGTCACCAGCACGTCGTGGACGACCCACCGTTCCTCTCGAGAGAGCTCGACGTCGTGCGTCTCGGTTTCCTGGGGAGGCGAACTCATTGTCAGCGGGACCGATCTGTTGGTCCTCGGGCGACAGTACGGAGCGGCCCCTCATAATACTGTTGTTTGTTACCATCCAACATTGGGGGCTGGTGGACCGCCATCCTCACCACCTCGCCGAACGGAGTCACCGGACGTCGCGACGCGTGGCGATCTCGAACCAGGGACAGAGCCGGAGCTGTCGGTACCACTCCGGGTGCGTGTACAGTCGCTCGTAGGGAACCCACATCACGCCCGCGACCTCCTGCTCGTTCGGCTCGAGTGAGCGCTCGTGGAGGGTCAGTTGCAACACGGTACAGACCTCGTGTTCGACGCCTTCGTTCTCGAAGTAGCGTTTGTACTCGAACTTGTCCGTCACGCGCAGGCCGTCGTACTGGTCGGGGGTGATCCCGAGTTCCTCCTCGAGGCGTTCTCGCGTCGCCTCTTTCTGGCTCTGTCCGTCGATGGGGTGGGAGGCGACGGTTCCGTCCCAGTAAGTCCCCCAGAGGCGCTTGCTCGGTGCCCGCTGGGCGAGCAAAATGTTGTCGTCGTGATCGAAGACGAGCGACGTGAACGCTCGGTGTCGAATGCCGTCACCGGTGTGAGCCTCGAGTCGGTCGACGACGCCGAGTGCTTCGTCGTCCGCGTCGACGGCGACGACGTCTTCCGTGGCGTTCTCGTGTGGGTGTTCCCGCGTGGCAACCATACCGCCACCATCGGACAGGACCCTCAAACCAGTATCGACTGTTTGCACCCGCAGTCATACTATCGGACGTAACTGTGTGAAGATTCTCGCTACCCCGGGACGGCGAGAATCTTTCACGACTTACGTCCGGCAGTATCACCTACCAGCCGGACGCGTCCGGATCCGGCTGGTAGCGGTCGCCGACGGCGACCTCGAGACGCTCCGCGCTCGTCTCGAGGGTCAGTCGCTCCGCCTCGAGTGACTCCCCGTCGAGACTGTACTCGACCGGTTCGTCGTGCAGGCTCTCGAGGGTCACCCTCGACGCTCGTCGCGTGACGATGCGCGTCGTCTCTCGGTCGAACAGCCGCTCGAGGGCAGCCTGACCGACGAGGTCGGTCGGTGGGGCTTCCTCGACGATAGTGACTTCGAACAGTCCGTCTTCGACGTCCGCTTGCGTCCGACGGACGCCCGCGAACCGTCGACAGTTACCCACGAGGACGAAAAGCGCCTCACCCTCCCACCGTTCCGCGTCCGACGATCCGTCGAGACCCTCGAGCGTGACTCGAAGTGGGAGCGAGTCGAACGAGGAGATCGTCTCGAGCGTCCGGAGGACGTACGCGAGGACGCCGTACTCCCGCTTTCCGTTGGGCGTCGTCGCGGCGCTCGCCTCGGCTGTGACGCCCCCGATACAGGAGTTGACGAACGCACGTCCGTTCGCGATCCCGAGGTCGATCCGTCGCCGCTCGCCGTCCTCGATCACGTCGAAGGCCTCGGCGATGCTCTCGACGCCGACGTTCGACGCGAAGTTGTTTCCCGTCCCCGCGGGGACGACGGCGACGGTCGTCTCCGCCAGCCCGTCGGTCGCGAGGACGCCGTCGACGACCTCGTTTACCGTCCCGTCGCCGCCTGCTGTGGCCACCAGGTCGGCCCCCTCGTTCGACGCCGCTCGCGCCAGCTGCCGTGCGTCGCCTTCTCCCTCGCTCTTTCGAACCTCGAAACCGTGCTCGTGAGCGAGTGTCTCGACGTGCGCGACGTGGTCTTCGCTTCCACTGACGGGATTGAGCACGAGCACGCGTTCGGGATCGCTTCGACTCATGGTTCCCCGTACCCGGGCAAGACGGAAATTCCTCGCCCCCGTCTGTGCAGACACAGCTATGTTCGCCGTCGACCTGCACGCACATACGCGCTCGCTCATCTCGATAAGTCGTAACATCAATTTTCCTTACTCTCCAAGTGTCTTCCAAGATGGACGAGAAGTCTGCGCAAGTGTTCCTTCCACCACGTGAGCGGTGCTTTGAACGTCTCCGTCTCGCCCGCTTCGGCGAGACGGTGACGTGTGTCCATTGCGAGAGTGACGACGTTGTCAAGCGCGGAACAACCGGAAAAGACGCCCAGCAGTACTGGTGCAAGGGGTGTGAGACGTACTTCAACGACCTCACAAACACGATCTTCGGCCAACATCGCTTCGAACTGGAAGAGATGTTCTATATCGTCAAGGAGATGCGATCTGAGCCGACCGCTCAGATCGCTCGTGACCTTGGCCGAGACTACGAAGCTGTTCTCAACTTCGTTCACAAAGTCCAGGATGTGAGCGGGGAGATCGATGAATTTGAGCTGTACGATGTCTGTGAAGCTGACGAGATCTACGTAACAGCTGGTGAGAAAGGGATCGAAGACGAGGATCAGAGTCCGCGCAAGCGCGGACTCAAAAAAAGGGACGAGGACGATTCGAATCAGACAAACCACCGGTGTTGACACTCGTCCGTCGGGATGACGGACGAGTTCGGTTTCTCGTCTGCAAGGATCTCCAAGACGCCGACGAAGACATCGCTGAATACGGTGATGGAAGCGTCATCCTCTGTACCGATGATTACACAATCTACGACGAGATCGAGGAGAAGGAGGGGGTGGACGGCCATCTGGCCGTCACCCACTCCGACACCTACGTCATCGGCGATGCCCACACGAACACCTGTGAGAACCGCCACAGCTTCCTTCGCCAGTGGCTGGCGAAGTTCAGAGGTGTCTCAAAACATCATCTCCAACGGTATCTCAATTTCCTTGAACTGAAACTCAACGAACCAGATAGCTGGTTCGAGAAACTCCTATGTTACAATGTATCGGGATGAGCGTACGCGCTTTTTCCACGGCCGTCGCGGTCTGGGCGATCGGTTCGACCCGTACGGGTTTCGGCTGCTCGCGTGGGCCGTCGACCGGCGCGGTCTCGACGGCGTCGCGACGACGAACCACGACTACTACACGCCGTTTTCCGCCTCGCGCGTCGTCGCGATTCCCGGCATCGAGGTTTCGACGACCCGCGGCCACGTGCTCGTGATCGGCCCGAATCCGCCGGCGGAGACGGTCGCCCTCGAGTACACGCCCCTCGAGACGGTCGAACTCGCACACGATCGCGGCTGCGTGGCGATCGTCGCCCACCCCTTTCGCAACAGCACGGTCGCCGAACTCGAGGACGTCCCGTTCGACGCGATCGAGATCAACGGGAAACATCCCCGTACCCGGCCGCTGGTCGAGGAACTCGCCGCCCGGCGCGACCTCCCGCTGGTCGGCGGCAGCGACGCCCACTACCCGTTCGAAGCGGGTCGTGCGTACACCGTGATCGACGCCGACGTCCTTACGCCCGAGTCGGTCGTCGAGGCGATCCGGGACGGGCACGTCGAGGCTCGCGTGGACGAGGGACGGTTCGACCGACTGCTCAGGCGTGGCTACCGGGCGGTTCACCGACGGAAACACCCCGACGACGCGCTCGTGAGCCCGACTCCCGGTCTCGGCGCTCCACCCGGCGACGACGCAGACGAGACCGACCGGTAGAGGCCCTAACCCAGGTGCTCGTCCAGGATCAGCCGCGTCTTCGTGCTCACGACCTCGTCCTGTTCGCGCGCCTGCGTGATGAGTTCGTTCACGCCGCGCGTGTCGGCCGCGTCGACGACGAGGACGATGTCCTGCTCGCCCGAGACCATCCAGACGAAGTCGACTTCCTCCCACTCGGCCATCCGCTCGGAGACTTCGCCCGTCTCGACGTCGACTGCGACGCCGACCTCGATCATCGCCTTCACGTTCCCGGTTCGCGTCGTCACCGTAAAGCGTTCGATGACGCCGTCTTCGTTCATTCGTTCGACGCGATTTCGGACGGTCCCCTCGCTCGTCCCGACCTCGTCTGCGATCTCGGTGTACGGCGTTCGGGCGTCTCGCCGGAGGATGTCCAGAATTCGCCGGTCCAGCTCGTCCATAGAGATACGTGAGTTGGCGTGACTCGCACTTGACGATTACGAATTTCGTAACTTAGCTTCGAAGACAACACTTATGCCGGTGGGAACGATACGCATCTCGTAATGACAGCGGCCTACGTAGCACTGGAAGGCGGCCACGTACTCGAGGGGCGTGGTCGTGCTCCGGGAACGGCTCGTGGGGAACTGGTTTTCACGACAGCGTACACGGGATACGAGGAGAGTCTGACCGACCCCTCCTACGAGGAGCAGGTCCTGACGTTCTCGTACCCGCTGATCGGTAACTACGGCGTCCGCGAGGAGCGCTTCGAGTCCGACCGGGTTCACCCCCGGGCCGTGCTCGCTCGCGAACTGACCGGCGACGTCGCCGAGTGGCTCGCCGAGGAGGGCGTCCCCGCGGTCGACCACCTCGACACCCGCGAGGTCGTCACCGACATCCGGGACGGCGGCGCGATGAAGTGTGGCATCGCCGTCGGCGAGGACGTCACCGAGGAGGACGCACTGGCCGAACTCGAGGCCTGCAAAGCGATGAGCGACCACACCGAGATCGGCGAGCAGGTCAGCGTCGCCGAACCGACCGTCCACGGCGAAGGAGGCGACGGCCAGACGGTCGCACTGATCGACTGTGGCGTCAAGGGCTCGATCGTCGATTCGCTGGTCGCACGCGACGCGACCGTCCACGTCCTGCCACACGACGCGACGCCCGCCGACGTCGACGCGGTCGACCCCGACGTGCTGTTCATCTCGAACGGTCCCGGCGACCCCGAGAACTACGAGGCAGCCGTCTCGCTCGTCGAGGAGTACGTCGACGACCTCCCCGTCGCCGGCATCTGTCTGGGCCAGCAGATCGTCTCGCTCGCGCTCGGTGGCACCACCGAGAAGATGGCCTTCGGCCACCGCGGCGTCAACCAGCCCGTACTCGACCTCGAGTCCGGCCAGGTCGTCATGACCACCCAGAACCACGGCTACACCGTCGCCGACCCCGGCGACAACCTCGAGGTCTCGCAGATCAACGTCAACGACGACACTCCCGAGGGACTCGTCGGCAGTGACTGTCCGGTCATCACCCGCCAGTACCACCCCGAGGCCAACCCCGGTCCCCACGACACTCTCGACTTCTTCGACGACGTGCTCGCGATGGCCGAACCCGAGTCGACGCGAGCCGTTCCCGCCGACGACTGACCGACGTCTCGTCGTTCTCGCGTTTCGGCTTCCGACCTCGAGCGGCGGCGCTATCCTGCTCCCGAAATCGCCCGACGGACGGCTCGCGTCCGCCGGTGTCCTATCCGGTGACGTCGTAGACGACCCGCACCGTCGCCGTCACGGTGACGGGGCCGGAGTCGACGGCGGTGCTCGAGCCCGTCGCGGCTCCGTCGCTCGCCATCTCGTGGGCCATCTCGTACCGAACCGGCTGGAGGTGGACGTCGCGCGTCGAGACCGACCGCGTCCCGGCGAGGTCGACGCCGCGGTTGTCGGCGACGTGTGCGGCCTCGGCGTCGGCGTTCGCCAGGGCGTCGTCGATCGCGTCGTTTCGCAACTCGTCGCGCGTCTCTTCTTGCAGCGTGAAGCTCACCCGTCCGACGTCGTCGGCACCCGCCTCGACCGCCGCGTCGATGACCTCGCCGACGCGGCCGACGTCGTCGATTTCGACCTCGAAGGAGTGTCTGCCCCGGAAGATTACGTCCTCGGGTGCGTCCCGCTCGCGGGGACGATCGCGGATCGAGTACCGGTCCGTCTGTACCTTCTCTTCGGGAACGTCGAGTTCGTCGAACGTCTCGCGCAACGCCGCCGCGCCGTCTGCGAGTTCGTCTCGCACCGCGTCGGCGGACTCGGCAGTCGCCTCGACGCCGACGGTGGCGATCGCCCTGTCCGGTTCCGTCTCGGCGTCTCCGCTCGCGCTCACCTCGATGAACCGGTCGCTCGAGCCGTCGCCGCTCGAGTCGTCGCCGTCCTCGTTCGCCGACGGGTCGTCGTCCTCGAGTGCGCTCCCGACACAGCCTGCCATCGCCGCTACGACGCCGACGCCCGACGCCGCCATGAACTGTCGTCTGTCCATACGGCTTCGTTCACACGCACTATAAATACCACCTCGCCAAGGTAAAATAGCCGTTTGAGTTACCGATGGGTCATAACGACTGTTGTGAGTCAGTGCCGATGCAACCGCGAACCGTCGTGCGGTTTCATCGGGAACCAGTCACAACAGACATTATCAGTCCCCGCTCGCGATCGGCGTCACGTCGCGATTTCTGATCGCCGCGACGCTCGTATAGAGGACGATCGCACAGACGACGAACGCGGAGACGAGGATGAGCGCGAAGCTGATCGTCTCGAGCACCGCGATCGCAAAGATCGTGCCGAGTTCACTCAGAGCGACGGCGACGCTGGCGACGAGCAACAGCAGTCCGAAGTAGATCTTGAGTTCTTCGTCGTCGACGAGCATCGTCGCCGTCGAGCCGATTCGCGCGCCCAGCGCGCTCCCGACGAGCATCGGGGCGACGATCGAGAGGTCGATGCCGCCGCTCTGGGCGTAGAGGAACGAGCCGACGCCGCCCGAGATGAGCCCGCCGAACAGGTTCGTCCCGACCGCGACGGGGAGTGGCAGCCCGATCAGGTAGAAGATCGCTGGCAGGCGGATGAAGCCGCCGCCGATCCCGAGAAAGCCGGAGACGAGGCCGACGGCGAGTGCGACGGCGAAGATCGTCCACAGCGACACCCGAATGCCGCCGCTGAGCGTGACCATCGGGGGGACGTGGTACGACTGGATCGTCTGCGCGATGTCGGGGATCGCGTCCGGGTCGACGTCGTGGTCGACGTCTTCCGTCTCGTCTGTGTCCTCCTCGTCTCGCAGGGCGTTTCGCGTGAAGAGCAGGCCGATCCCACCGAGCAACAGCACGTAGGTGGTGCCGACGACCAGCTCTGCTTTGCCCAGTGTCTCGAGGTAGAACACGAGTGCGCGACCGCCCTCGATGCCCACGCTCAACCCGACGAACATCAACCCGCCGAGTTTGTAGTCGACCTGACCGAGGCCGTGGTGTTTCATCGTTGCGATGACGGCCGTCCCGAAGACGAACGCCATCCCGCTGCCGATCGCCACTCGTGCGGGATAGCCCATCACCAGCAGTGCAGGCGTCACGAGAAACGATCCACCCATTCCGAAGAAGCCGAAGAACACGCCGACCATGAAGCCGAAGGCGACGAACAGGGCCAGCAGGCCCACGCCCAGTCCGAGTACCTCCATCGTTAGCCCCCCGCGACCGGCGGCGGCGTCGCGCCTCGCTCTCGCAGCATCTCGACCGTCCGTCGATCCGTGAGCCTCGCCGCCGACCGACGATCCGCCGGGATGCAGCTGCCGTCACAGTCCAGTTCGCCGGCTGCACTGACGATTGCTCTAGCCATCACCCGGCTGTTGCCGCTTTGCAGTAATAAGGGCTCGATTCCTGTTCCGGCGTGTTATCGGTTCTGTACCGCCTGTGTAGCGCTCACACAGAACGCAACCGACCGCGGCTCGATGGACGAGCAGGAAACCCGGTCTCATACGGTGCTGTGTGTCAGTTCCGGGCAACCGCGAACCGTCTTGCGGGTGCCCGGGACACGGCTACAGCAAACCGTATCAGTCGTGTCTGAACGATCGCTGGCCGGTAAAGGCCATCGCGACGTCGTGTTCGTCTGCAGCCTCGATGACGTCCTCGTCGTTGACCGACCCGCCGGGCTGGACGACCGCCTCGATTCCCGCCTTCGCGGCCTCTTCGATGCCGTCCGGGAACGGGAAGAACGCGTCCGAGGCCATGACCGCGCCCTCGGCGTCTTTGCCTTCGGCGTGCTCGTCGGCTTTCATCGCTGCCAGCCGGACGGCGTCGACGCGGGAGACCTGTCCCATGCCGATACCGACCGTCTCCGTGCCTGTCGCAAAGAGGATGCCGTTCGACTTGACGTGTTTCAGCGTCTGCCAGGCGAAGACCATCGACTCGAGTTGTTCTTCGGTGGGCTCGCGTTCAGTGACGACCTCTAGGTCGTCGACCGAGATGGACTGATCGTCTCGTTCCTGGACGAGTCGGCCGCCGACGATGGGTTTCTCGGTGAACCGCTCCGTCGCCTCACCCAGCTCACCGACGTCGAGCACGCGCAGGTTGTCCTTCTCGAAGAGCACGTCGAGTGCCTCGTCGGTGTAGCCGGGGGCGACGACGACCTCCTTGAACGAGTCGGTGATCTGTTCGGCCGTTGCGGCGTCACACTCGCGGTTGAGCGCGACGATGCCGCCGAAGGCGCTCATCGGGTCCGTCGAGAGCGCACGATCGTAGGCCTCGGCGACCGAATCTGCGGTGGCACAGCCCGCGGGGTTCGTGTGCTTGATGACCGCGGCGGCGGGCTCGTCGAACTCCTTGATGAGGTTCAACGCGCCGTCGGCGTCGTTGTAGTTGTTGTAGCTGAGTGCCTTCGCGCCCTCGTTCAACTGCTCGGCGTGGACGACGCTCGCCTCGTCGCAGGTGTAGTCGGCGTAGACGGCCGCGTCCTGGTGGGGGTTCTCGCCGTACCGGAGGGTATCGACGCGGTCGCTCGAGACGAGACGCCGCGTCGGGAGACCGCCTTCATCTGCGGCGTCCACCGCCACCGTGACTTCGCCGGCATCCTCGTCGACCTCGAGTGCGCCCTCGGCGAACCACTTCACTGCACGCGGGTACGCGCGGAACTCGCCCTCGTAGAGCACGCGCTCTTTGAGCGTCTCTTTCGTGTCGCCCTCGTAGATCGGGATCGGCTCCTGGGTGACGATCGGTCCCATGTCGACTTCCTGGTCGATCACCTCGCCGTCGTCGTCCGTCGCGTCGGTCACGACGTGGACCGTACACCCCGTCACGGAGACGCCGGCCTCGAGTGCGTCGCCCCAGGCGTCCATCCCGGGGAACGACGGGAGCAGCGACGGGTGGACGTTCAGCGTCGTCGGCTGTGCGTCGAGGAACGTGTCCGAGAGGACCCGCATGTAGCCGTCCAGACAGACGAGGTCGAACTCGTACTCCGCCAGCGCCTCGTTGACGGCCTCCTCGTGCTCGCGACGACTCATGTCCTCGGCGAGCGGGACGACCTCGGTCGGAATCCCGCGCTCTTCGGCGGCCTCGAGCACCGGCGCGTCCTCCGCGTTCGTCAGGACGACGGCAAGTTCCGCGCCGCCCGGCGCGCGGTCGTCGATGTTCAGCAGGTTGCGCCCTCGGTTGCCGGCCATCCCGGCGATTCGCGTCATACGCTGATTCGCGCTCGCGAGCGGCAAAGTGGTTGCGGTCTCGAACGCCGAAATATTCACGATCGTGTATATTCTTGGCGGAGATTTCCCGATCGAACGTAGAAGATATGCACGCCCGTGGCACCGCGTTTCGACACGCTTTTGCACCGCGACCGGGCACGGACGACCATGACAGAAACCGACGCCCTGTACGCCGTCTCGCCGCTGGACGGCCGGTACGGGACGCGAACCGCACCGCTGTCGCCGTACGCCAGCGAGGCTGCGCTCATGCGCGCCCGCGTTCGCGTCGAAGTCGAGTACCTCGTCGCGCTGGCCGACCTCGAGGCCACGCCGCTTGCCATCGACGACGACGAACGCGAGCAGCTCCGGAGTCTCTACCGGCACTTCGCGGAGGAAGACGCCCAGCTCATCAAGAAACTCGAGGTCGAGGGCCACGGCGAGTTCGAGGCGACCAACCACGACGTGAAGGCCGTCGAGTACTTCGTTCGCCACCGCCTCCCGGAGGACAGCGACGCCTCGGCCTGGATTCACTTCGGGCTGACAAGCGAGGACGTCAACAACCTCGCCCACCGCCTGCTCGTCCGCGACGCCGTCGACGAGGTACTCTTGCCCGCGCTGTACGACGTCCGCGACGCGCTGGCCGAGATGGCCCGCGAGTACCGCGACCTGCCGATGCTCGCACGCACCCACGGCCAGCCCGCCACGCCGACGACGTTCGGCAAGGAGATGGCCGTCTACGCGGCCCGCCTCGGGCGCGCTACGGGGCGGATCCGCGAGGCGACCGACGCCCTCCGGGGGAAACTCGGCGGGGCCTCGGGCACCTACGCGGCCCACGTCGCCGCCTACCCCGACGTCGACTGGCCGGCGTTCGCTCGTGAGTTCGTCACGGAGCTCGGCCTCGAGTTCGAACCACTCACGACGCAGGTCAACCCCTGTGACGACCTGGCGGCGCTGTTCGACGCCGTCCGCGGCGCGAACGACGTCCTGCTCGACCTCGACCTGGACATCTGGCTGTACGTCTCCGATCGCTACCTCGGCCAGGAAGCCGTCGAGGGCGAGACCGGATCGTCGACGATGCCCCACAAGGTCAACCCCATCGACTTCGAGAACAGCGAGGGCAACCTCTCGAAGGCCAACTCGGACCTCGAGTTCCTCGCCGACTACGTCACCACCTCACGGCTCCAGCGGGACCTCTCCGATTCGACGGTCAAGCGCAACATCGGAGCCGCGTTCGCCCACTGCCTGATCGGCTACACCAAGACGACGGCGGGTCTCGAGAAGGTCGTCCCGAACGAGCAGGTGATGGTCGACGACCTCGAGGACACGCCCGAGATCATCGGCGAGGCGGTCCAGACGATCCTTCGCCGGGAGGGCACCGAAGACGCCTACGAGCGCGTCAAGGACCTCACCCGCGGCCAGCGGGTCACGCTCGAGGACTTCCAGGACCTGTTCGACGACCTCGAGGTCGACGACCGGACTCGCGAGCAACTTCTCGCGTTGACGCCCACGGACTACGTCGGCGTCGCGAGCGATCTGGTCGACGAACTCGACGACCAGTAACGGGAAAGCAGCGCTGGCCGGACTATTTCTCGAGTCTTTTCACTCCCGACGTTCGCTCGTCAGTCGCCACAGCGTCTCCTCGAGCGCGTCGGCCGCCGCCCGCACGTCGTCGACGCGGACGTACTCTCTGGGCGCGTGGGCGACCGCACCCTCGTCGTCGGCGAGTACGCCGGGTCCGAAGACGACCGTCGGCGCGTGCGCCGCGAAGTACGACGCCTCCGTCGCCGCGGTGAACGGCCGGACGTCGCCACCGGAAGCGTCGGCGAGCGTGCGAACGACCGCCGCCTCGGGGTCGGTCTCCCAGGCCTCGAGAAACGGCGTCGGCCGTTCGGTAAAGGAGAAGTCGACGTCGACGGCGTCAGGGACGGCCGCCTCGAGGTGCTCGAGCAGGCGTGTTCGAAACGCCTCGGCCGTCTCCGGCGGGACGCTCCGGCGGTCGATCGTGAGCCGACAGTCCGCGGGCACCTGGTTCGTCGCCTCGCCGCCGTCGACGACGGTCGGTGTGAGCGTCGCCGCGCCCAGCTGGGGGTGCTCGGGCGGGGCGTCGTCGCGCTCGTCGAACGTCTCGAGCGCCGCGAGGACCGACTCGAGTGCCGCGACAGCGTTGACGCCGCTGTCGGGTTCGGCGGCGTGGGCGTTCGCGCCCGAGAGGGCGATCGTCCCCTCGAAGCGTCCTTTTGCGGCGGTACAGACGTCGAGGTCCGTCGGCTCGCCGACGATCACGGCGTCGGCGTCGCGAACCGGCGAGTCCTCGCGGGAGACGAGCGCGTCCGCGCCGGTCGAGAGCAGTTCCTCGTCGGGCGTGATCGCGAGCGTGAGTCGCCCGTCGCCGGGATCGACGGCGAGGAAGGCCGCAAGCAGTGCGGCGAGTGGCCCCTTCGCGTCGCACGAGCCGCGACCGCGGATCGCGTCCGCCTCGTCGTCCCGTTCGAACGAGACGTGTGGCGACACCGTGTCGATGTGCGTGTTCAGGAGGACGTGCGTCCCGGTTCGCTCGTCGGGGCCACGGGTCGCGAGGACGTTTCCCGCCTCGTCGACGCGTGGGGAGACGCCGCAGTCCTCGAGTGTCTCCACGAGGAAGTCACGCATCGCGGTGACGTCCTCGTGGGACTGGATCGGGACTGCCGCCTCGAGGAAGGTGATCGGGTCGAACGGGGGAGCCGAGTCGTCCGTCACTGTTCGGCCGCTCGCACGTCGACGTCGACCTCGCCGTCGAACTCGTGTTCGACGGGGCCGGCGAGGAGCACCTCGCCGTCGCCGAACGTGATCTGGAGGTCGCCACCCGGCGGCCGGACGTCGATCGCGTTCGCGTCGGTGTGACCGAGTCGTCTAGCGACCGCCGCGATGGCGACCGCGCCGGTCCCACAGGAGTCGGTCTCGCCCTCGACGCCGCGTTCGTACGTGCGCTGGCGGAAACCGCCGTCGCCGTCGGGACTGGCGACGGTCACGTTCGTCCCGCGCGGGAAGACGTCCGCGTGACGGACCGGTGGCGCGACCGACTCGAGGTCGACCGCGTCGACGTCGTCGACGAACGAGACGGCGTGGGGAACGCCGGTGTTGACGGCCGTCACCTCGAGGCCTTCGATCTCCTCCTCGACGACCGGTTCGTCGGCCTCGACGGGGATCTCCTCGGGGTCGAACGTCGGTTCGCCCATGTCGACGGCGACGCCGCCGTCGGTCCGTTCCGCCCGGCGGGTGCCAGCCTGGGTGTCGATCATCACGCTGTCGGTTCCCGTCTGGCGCATCGCCCACTCGGCGGCACAGCGGGCCCCGTTCCCACACATCGGAGCCGGCCGTCCGTCGGGCTGGACGAGGGTCATCACGACCCGCGGCGGGGAGAACTCCGGCTCGAGGGCCAGAAAGAGGACGCCGTCCGCGCCGACGCCCTCCTCGCGGTCACACTCGCGGATCGCGAGTTCGCCCCGATCGGGAACGCGCTCGGCGGCGTCGATGATCAGAAAGTCGTTACCGGTGCCGTGGTACTTTTCGAAAGGTACGTTCATCGAATTCTCCGGGATTGTCCGTGGTCGCTCACTCGCCGCGCTCCGGTTTATCCTCCACGGTTTCCCGCGCCGTCCGCTCGGGGCGGGTGACGTCCGCGACCGTCTCCCGACGCCGAGATAGTCGCACGTCGTCACCCTCGAGGACGACGGACGCGGGCCGCGGTCGGGAGTTGTAGTTGCTCGCCATCTCGTAGCCGTACGCCCCCGTGTTCCCAATCGCGAGGGTGTCCCCGCGTTCGCTCGCCGGCAGTTCGCGGTCTGCACAGAAAACGTCGCCGCTCTCGCAGATCGGTCCGGCGACGGTCTGGGGGATCGTCTCGCGCTCGTCGGCGGTCGCGTCGGCCGTCAGATTCCGGATCGGATGGTAGGCGTCGTACATCGCCGGTCGAATCAGCGTCGTCATCCCCGCGTCGACGCCGACGACGGCCGTCTCCGGGGCCTCCTTGACGGTGTTGACCCGCGTCAGCAGCACGCCCGCGTCCGCGACGAAATAGCGGCCAGGTTCGATCGCCAGTTGCGCGTCGACCTCGCCCAGCGCGTCCCTGGTCGCCTCCGCCACCGACTCGAGGTCCAGTGGCTGCTCGTCCTCGCGGTACGGCACGCCGAAGCCGCCGCCGACGTCGACGAACTCGAGTTCGCCGACGGTCGCAACCGCGTCCCGTGCGAGGTCGCCCACGCGCGCGACGAACTTGCGGTGGGATTCGAGGGCGTCCCCGGAGACGCCGGATCCGACGTGGGCGTGGATCCCGACGACGTCGAATCCGCGGTCGGCGGCGTCGGCGAGGACGTCCACGGCGCGGTCGGCGGGGACGCCGAACTTCGCGTCCGATCCCGTCCGAACTTTCTCGTGGTGGCCCGCGCCGATGCCGGGGTTGACGCGTAGGCCGAGTCTGCCGTCGTAACCCCGCTCTGCGAGGCGATCGATCGTGTCCCGTGCTCCGGCGACGATCGTCAGCCCCGGGTGTTCGTCGGCCGCCTCGACGGCGTAATCGAGGTCCGCCGCCGGCGGATTGACGGCGGTGTAGTGGACTTCGCTGCCGGCAGCGCCCGCTGCCAGCGCCCGCTCGAGTTCGCCCGCGGAGGCACACTCGATTCCTGCGCCCGCGTCGAGCAGCGTCTCGAGGACGTCCCCGAGGGCGTTGGCCTTCGCGGCGTAACTGATCTCGGCGTCTGGAAACGCCGCCTCGAGTCGCCGGTGGTTCTCCCGGACGCGATCGAGGTCGAGGACGTACAGCGGCGTGTCGTACGTCGCGGCGAGGTCCGAGAGTGCGTCGGCGTCCCACCCGTCGAGTCGACGAATCGGCGGGTTTCCAGCCTCGGGATCGGTCGCGGACGATGCCCCCTCGCGGCGGCCGCTCACTCCCGCAGCACCTCCTCGCGCTCGGTCGCCTCGAGAGTGCGGTCCTCGAGGTCGGTGGCGACGACGGCGGGCTTGTACGCGCCGCCGTCGAACAGGTCGTGGTCGCCGATCGACGACTCGACGAAGCGTGTGAAAGCGCGACGCTCGGCCGGCAGTTCGCCGTACAGCACCTCCTCCTCGACGAGGTCGTAGACCGGGATTCGTGGGGTGAGCAGCGTGTTCTCGCCGACGACCGAGTTCTCGCCGACGACGAATCCCGACGTGACGCGACAGCCAGCACCGAGCGAGACGCCGTCTTCGACGACGACCGGGGCGTCTTCGACCGGTTCGAGCACGCCGCCGATCAGCGTGTTCGCGCCGAGTTTCACGTTCGCGCCGATCTGGGCACAGGAGCCGACGGTGTCACAGGAGTCGACGAGGGTGCCGTCGCCGACGTGGGCACCGACGTTGACGAACGCGGGACTCATCAGGATGCAGTCGGTGCCGACGTGTGCGCCCCGGCGGACGACGGTGCCGTCCGGCGTGTTTCGGGAGCCGCGGTCGCCGTAGTTCGCGGTGTCAGCAAGCGGGAGGACGTCGTTGTAGGTGACGCCACCGTACTCGCGGGCTTCGGTGTGTCGCAGGCCGAAGTTCAGCAGGATGCCCTGCTTTACCCACTCGTTTGCTTCCCACTCGCCGTCGCGCTTCTCGGCGGCGCGGATGTCGCCCGCCTCGAGCGCGTCGAGGAACGCCTCGAGGGTCGCGCGGTCGTCCTCGCTCGCCGAGTCGGCGTCGACGTCGTCGGTCTCGTATCGCTGCCAGAGATCGGAAATGTCTCGTTCGAGGCTCATTCGTCGATCACGTCCGCGAAGTCGTACCAGCCAGCCTTCCGTCCTGCGATCCAGGTCGCCGCGTCGACCGCGCCAGCGGCGAAGACGCCCCGGTCCTCGGCGCGGTGAGTGAGTCGGACTTCCTCGTGGTTGCCCGCGATGACGATCTCGTGTTCGCCGGTGACGTCACCTGCGCGCAGCGCGTGGACGCCGATCTCACCCTCCTGACGCGGGGCCTCGCCCTCGCGTCCGTGGGTGCGACCGCCGAACTCGCCGTTTGCCTCGATTTCGGAGAGCAGGCGGTTTGCGGTTCCGCTCGGAGCGTCGCGTTTGCCGTTGTGGTGGGTCTCGACGAGTTCGACGTCGTAGCCCGGGAGGTTCCGGACGGCCTCGCCGACGACGTTCACGAGTGCCTGGACGCCGCGGGCGAAGTTCGGCGCGTGCAAGACGGGAACCGACTCGCTCGCCTCGCGGAGGCTCTCGCGGTCTGTGTCGTCGAATCCCGTCGTGCCGGTGACGAAGGCGACGCCCGCGTCGGCACAGGCGCTCGCGTACTCGAGTGCCGACTCGGGGCCGGTGAAGTCGACGACGACGGCCGGTTCGCGCTCGGCAACGAGCGCGCCGAACTCGCCGGCTGGTTCGACTGCGACGCCCTCGATCTCGCCGTCGATCGGCGTTCGGTTGACCGCGAAGACGGTCTCGCACTCGTCGCTGTCGGCGACGGCGGCCAGGACCTCACGGCCCATGCGGCCGGCCGCCCCGGTGACGCCGACCCGGACCGTCATCGATCACCCTCCGCGTCGGCTACCTCGACCGAGCTCTCCTCCAGGTCGGCGAGGATCGACTCGAGTTCCTCGCGGTGTTCGTCCGAGAGGCGGGAAAGCGGCGGGCGCATCCGCGCGGGGCCGTAGCCGCGGATCTCCATCGCTTCGTTGACCGGGATGGGGTTGGTCTCGACGAACAGCTGGCGCATCAGCGGGCCGAGTTCGTGGTGCAACCGACGGGCGCGGTCGTAGTCGCCCTCGAGTGCCGCACCGACCATGGCACAGGTCCGCTCGGGTTCGATATTCGCGACGACGCTGATCGTCCCCGTGCCGCCGATCGACAGCAGCGGGAGGGTGAGCGCGTCGTCACCGGAGAGCACCGAAAACTCCTCGCCGACGGTGCGTTCGACGATCTCGCCGATCGCCCAGAGGTCTCCCTCCGCGGCCTTGTAGCCGGCGATGTTCGGGTGAGAGGCGAGGTCGACGACGGTGTCGGGCTCGATCGTCTGCCCCGTCCGCGAGGGGACGTTGTAGACGATCTGTGGGACGTCGACGGCGTCGGCGATCGTCCGGTAGTGTTCGTAGAGGCCGCGCTGTTCGGGCTTGTTGTAGTACGGCGAGATGAGCAACAGGCCGTCCGCACCGGCGTCTGCGGCACGCTCGGAGAGCTCGAGCGCCTCGCGGGTGTTGTTCGAGCCGGTGCCCGCGATCACGGGCACGTCGTCGACGGCGTCGATGACTTCCTCGACGACGCGGACGTGTTCGTCGTGGGTCAGGGTGGCGGACTCGCCCGTCGACCCGACGGGGACGAGGCCGTCGACGCCGGCCGCCTCGAGGCGCTGGGCGTCGGTTCGGAGCTGGTCGTAGTCGATGCGTTCGTCGGCGTCGAACGGCGTGGTCATCGCCGGGAAGACGCCAGTGAGGTCGATGTCGTGTGTCATGATCTATGGATCTGGATGGTCCGTTGGTCCGGTGGGGTATTGAGTCGGATGGTTCGTGCGATCCGGAACGCGCCCAAGACGAGTGTGCCACGCTCGCCTCGAGCACTCTTCACGCACGTTTTTTAGGAAAAGGCTCGCGAACGGCGTCGCTCCCGACGGATCGGACGGCGCGGTGAGCGACGCAGCGCATGGTCGTGAAAGCGAGGTCGAGTAACTTATCCGTTGTGGAATCGTCCCGTACCCACGACCGCTCGAGTCGATTTTCCAGCGTCGGAGTCGTTCCGAAATCGCTTCAGGGGTCGGTTTTCTTCGGTGGTTCCCGAGGAGTTTATACTTCGTGATTCCTTACACGGGGAGTAGAGATGACTACTCGAGGCTTGCAGCTACGCATGGCGATCGTGGGGTCGATCCTGTTCGCCTTCTATCTCCTTGCGGCGACGGTGATCGCAGCAGCGTTCGGCCTTCCGCTACTTCCGGCGCTCGTCGCTGGTATCGTCCTGTTGCCGGCGTTCCAGTACAAACTCGGCAAGTGGCTGGCGCTCAGGGGAGCCAAAGAGATGCCCGAGGAGGGGCGATACAGGGAAGTCCACCAGATGACCGAGTCGCTCTCGCGGGACATGGGGATCAAAAAGCCCAAACTGATGGTGATGGACATGGGGACGCCGAACGCGTTCGCCGTCGGACGCAAGGGCGCAGGCGTCGTCTGCGTCTCGACGGAACTCATGCAGATCCTCGAGCGCGACGAACTCGAGGGCGTCATCGCCCACGAACTCGCCCACATCAAGAATCGTGACGTCGTTACGATGGTGCTTGGCCAGTCGATCGCGACGATCGTCGGCTACGCCGTCTTCTTCCTCGTCCAGATGCTCGGCGAGGACAACCCCGGGAGCTTCATCCTCGCGTGGGTCGCCTCCTCGGTCGCGAACATGCTGGTGATGCTGTTCGTCTTCGCCATCTCGCGCTACCGCGAGTACGTCGCCGACGACGATGCCCGCCAGTACATCGGCAGCGGCGATCCCCTCGCTCGCGCGCTCGAGAAGATCTCCCGGAGCGCCCAGGCCCGCGATACGCAGGTCGACGACAACGTGAGCGCGCTCTGTATCTTCAACGACGAGCGAGGCCTGCTCCAGTCGCTCTTTGCGACCCACCCGCCGACCGAAAAGCGCATCGAGAAACTCCGCAGCTAGCGGCGATCGGCTGCCCCCGTCGGTCGAAGGAAGCGTTTTGGCGCTCGCGCTCACAGATCCGTTTATGACAAACGTCCATCCGGGCCAGCGGGTCGCCGTCCTCGTCGACGCACAGAATCTCTACCATACCGCCCAGAGCATCTATAGTCGCAACATCGACTACTCCGAACTGCTCGAGGAAGCCGTCGAGGACCGCCAGCTCACGCGTGCGATCGCGTACGTCATCCGCGCGGACGCCCCCGAGGAGGAGAGTTTCTTCGAGGCGTTAGTCGACATTGGGTTCGAGACGAAGATCAAAGACATCAAGCGATTCGCCGACGGGACGAAGAAAGCAGACTGGGACGTCGGGATGAGCCTAGACGCCGTGACGCTCGCGAATCACGTCGACACGATCGTCCTCTGTACGGGCGACGGCGACTTCTCGCGGCTCTGTTCGCACCTGCGCCACGAGGGGGTCCGCGTCGAGGTGATGGCGTTCGAGGCATCGACTGCCGACGAACTCGTTGAGGAAGCCGACGATTTCCTCGACCTCGGCGGTCGCCACGAGACTTTCCTGCTCTAGTCGAGCCGACCCTCGCGGACGGTTCCGACCAGGAACGCACTGCTGGCGATCGCGACCGTCGTAATCGCGAAAAGCGAGACGAGACGGCTTGAGTCGACCATCGTCGGGGTGACGAACGTAAGCGCGCCAACACCGAGGAGGGCGAGACCGAGGGCGACCTGCTTACTATCCATGTACCCCGTTATTATCTAACTCCCACCTATAGTTTTCTTTATCGCTGGAATCATTGTATTTGTGTGATGGGTTACAAAATGGGGTCACAGGACGGCAACCGTCCACCGCGGCGGACGCCTCCGCCGCCGGACGCTTCCTCGAGGTCGAAGGGCTTTCGACCCGTCGGATCCAACGGTGGACGATGAGCGAGTCAGTCGACGAGAACGAGGATCTCCCTGGCCTGCGGACGATCGCGGACTACCAGTTCGGTGCCGGTGCGGGCGAGGCGCTGTTTCCACCGACCGAGACGCTGACGATCAAACGGACCTCGTCGGGTCGACCCCAGCAGATTCACGCCGACGGCGACAGGATCGTCTCCTTCGGCACCGACGGCCGATTCACGCTCGGACTCGAGGGTGGCTACCGGCTGGCCGACGCCCTCGAGTCGCCGGCCTATCGCGTGATCGTCGACGACGAGAGCGAGCCGTTCGTCCGCGACGAGAAGAACGTCTTCGCGAAGTTCGTCGTCGACGCCGGCCCCGAGATCAGGCCGGGCGACGAGGTGCTCGTCGTCCACGAACGCGGCGAGGTACTCGCCGTCGGGCGGGCGGAACTCGACGCCGACTCGATCGCGGATTTCGAGACCGGGATGGCAGTCGCGGTTCGCGAGGGTGCTCCTGGCGACGCTTGAACGTGCGTCCGGACTTTTTTGCGAGCGGCTGGTCGACGACGACAGACCGTCGTTCGGTAGCCTTTTTGCCGCGGATGGCAACGTACCGGGTATGTTTGGAGGAGGCGGCGGTGGACTCAATCCACGCAAGATGGAACAGATGATGAAACAGATGGGAATCGACGTCGACGAACTCGACGCCGAAGAGGTCATCATTCGTACCGCAGAGACGGAACTGGTCTTTACGAACCCCGACGTGACGAAGATGGACGCCCGCGGCCAGGAGACCTACCAGGTCATCGGGTCGCCGGAAGAGCGCGAACGCGGTGCGGGCGACGCTGACGCCGACGCCGACGCCGAAGCGGCCGCCGGCGCAGAGATCCCCGACGACGACGTCGAGATCGTCGCGATGCGAACCGGTGCGAGCGAAGACGAAGCACGCGAGGCCCTCGAGGCGAACGACGGCGACCTCGCGGCGGCGGTCGAGGAACTCGAGTGACGAGGGTCCTGCTCGTTCGCGACGACCGCGAGTACCTCGTCGAACCCGGCGAAGAACTGGGAACCGACCTCGGCGTCCTCGAGGTACCAGACGACGTCGAACCCGGCGAGAGCGTCGAGACACATCTCGGCAACGAGTTCCAGGTGCGCAGACTCCGTGGTCCGGACCTCTTTCACCACTTCGAACGGACGGGCGCGCCGATGGTCCCCCGCGACGTCGGCCTCGTGATCGGCGAGACCGGCGTCTCGACGGGCGACCGTGTGCTCGACGCTGGAACCGGGACCGGCGTGCTCGCCGCGTCGATGGCGCGGGCGGGGGCGTCCGTGACCACCTACGAACGCGACCCGGAGTTCGCGGACGTCGCACGCGAGAACGTGGCACTGGCGGGCGTCGCCGACGCCGTCGAGGTCCGCACCGGCGACGTCGTCGACGACCTCGAGGAACTGACCTCGAGCGAACCGTTCGACGTCCTCACGCTCGATACGGGCGACGCGGCGTCGGTCGTCGCGCGCGCGCCGTCGTTGCTCGTCGACGGCGGCTTCGTCGCGGTCTACAGCCCGTTCGTCGAGACCAGCCGTGAAGTCGTCGAGACGGCCCGCGAGGCCGGACTCGCGGCGGTTCGAACCCGCGAGACGATCCAGCGCGAGATGGACTTCGACGAGCGTGGCTCCCGGCCGTCGACGGCACCCGTCGGTCACACGGGCTATCTGACGATCGCCCGAAACGACTGATACGGACTGCTGTACGCAGTACCGGGACAACCGCGAACCGCCATGCGGTCGTCCCGGGATACAGTTACAGCAGCCCGTATGACACCATCCCTTCTGTGTCGACCCACTCGTTGGCCTACCCTGGTAGGGAGTGACGCTATGTCGCTCCCGCCGGTACAACGTCTCGTCGGAAACGTGCTGGGACGGCTCTACCGACTCCGAAGCCACACCACCCGTCTTCCGACAGCACACGACGAGAGAGCACCGCACGTCATCGATCACCCACCAGGCAGCCACAACGCGACTCGCTCCCTCGAGTCGATTCGGCCGGAGAACGCGGGAGCCGCGTCTGCATCGTCGAAGCACCCTCCCACTCTTCGCCGCGACACGGCCGTCCCGTCTCCGTTTTTCCGTCTTCCGTCCGCGAGACGCCCCGCTGGTCAGTCAGCGGTTGAGTCCGCTCGCGGTTAGTTGTCGTCTTCGCGCCACTTGTACTCGCACTCGGTGCAGATAAAAAAGCGCGTCTCGGATTCGTCCGCAGAGCGGATCTGTTGCATGTACCAGTACGCGCGGTCGTTGCCACATTCGGGACAGTGTGCCTCGGTCTCGGGCAGCGACGTCTCCTCGGAGGACTCGATCACCTCGCTCACTTCCTGGTCTTCGGTGACCGTGTACTGATCGGCGTCTCCTTTCGGCTTCGTGAATCCACAGCTTCCACAGACCCACGTGCCGTCTTCGGCTTTCATCATCGAACCGCATTCGTCGCAGAACTCCATCGTTGTCCAGGCTACGCAGTCGAGGAAACTTAAGGGACGCGTTTACCCCGCTCGACGGCGTCGACTAGCCTTCGCCTTCGGACTGGTACGGCTCGCCGACGGCCCGTCGTGGCAGGACGTTGTAGAGTTCGTCCTCGAGGTCGTCTCTCGACTCGAACGAATCACCTTCGCTCCTGGCGATGGTCCCGCCGAGGTTGGCTTCACCGTCGGCGAGCAACAGCGTGACGTCGCCAAGTTCGTCCGCTGCTGCCTCGCGGGAGATCGGGTACTCGAGTTCCTCGAGGACGCTGTCGACGCGACTAAGTTTGACGTCTCGACTCATACGCTACGGTTCGCGGTCAGATCACTTGTAATTCGCCGCTACTCGTCGTGACTGTTTCCGCCGAGTACATTTCGGTTCGAAATGATGATTGTGCTCTGTGACGCATACGGGCATAGTGAACCGTGAGATCGTTCGACGGGTACTCGCGCCCTTTGCCGTCGATCGGCGAGTGCTCGCGCTCGCGTTCGCGCGGATGGCCGACGGCGTCGGCAACTCGTTTCTGATCGTCGTTATCCCGCTGTACGTGGCGAGTGGCGTGGTCGGTGGCGTCTCCTTTGGACTCGCGGAGTCGATGATCATCGGCGTCATCCTCTCGCTGTACGGGTTCCTGAACAGCGTCTTCCAGCCGTTTACGGGGCGGTTTTCCGACAGGACGGGCAAGCGAAAGGCGTTCATCCTCGTCGGTCTCGGCGGGCTCGCCGTGACGAACCTGGCTTACGTCTTTGCCGAGGCGTACCTCGAGCTCGTCGTCATCCGCGGGTTACAGGGCGTCAGCGTCGCGTTCATCGTCCCGACGTCGATCGCGCTCGTGAACGAACTCGCGACCACGACCGACCGCGGCGGGAACATGGGCGTCTACAACACGTTTCGACTGGTCGGCTTCGGTGCCGGTCCGGTCGCTGCTGGCGCGGTGGTCAACGCCGGCCCCTACGTGCTCCCGGTCGTCGACGGCGTGACGGTCAGCGGCTTCGACGCCGCGTTCTACGTCGCAGCGACGACGGCCGTGATCAGCTACGCCATGGTCACGGTTTTGATCACCGACCCGGAGGCGACGCAAGCCAGTGCGGGTGACGACCTCGCGATCGCCGTCCGCGACCGGACGGGATCGAACCTGCTCGATCCGGTGTTCACCCTCGGCGTCGCCACGCTGTTTATGGCGACCGCGATCGCGCTGTTCGCGACGATCCAGCCCCAGATCAACGCCAGACTCGAGCAGGGGGCGACGTGGTTCGGGTTGCAGTTCGCGGCGTTCGTCATCGCCCAGGTGCTCTTGCAGACGCCGATCGGGCGAGCGAGCGACCGGTACGGACGACGGCCGTTCATCGTCGTCGGCATGGTCCTCCTGATTCCGACGACGCTCGCACAGGGGTTCGTCACGACCTCCGCGGCGATGTTCGCCGCGCGCCTGGCACAGGGAGTGGCGGGAGCGATGGTGTTCGCGCCGTCGCTCGCGCTGGCAGGCGACCTTGCGGGCGAGGGCGAGTCGGGAACGAAACTGTCGGTTCTCACGATGGCCTTCGGGTTCGGCATCGCGTTCGGGCCGCTCACCTCGGGGGCGCTCGTCGGCTACGGCTTCGCGGTCCCGTTCGCGTTCGGTGCCGTTCTCGCCGTCCTCGGCTCCGTACTCGTCTACACACAGGTCGAAGAGACCCTCGACGTGGCTTCGAGCGCGCCGTCCCCCGGCGACGACTGATACGAACCGCTGTCCGTCCGTCCCGCAGCGACCACGTCCCGTCGGGCGGTCGCTGCGGAAAAGCGGGACAGCAGACCGTATGGTACCAGGCGGCCGCGAGCGTGCCGTGACGCAACGCAAAAATAGCGGATTCACGTACGGTTCGACGATGACGCTCTCCGACGAGGCCAAAGAGCGACTGGCGGACGTCGTAGAACTGCAACCGACGAAAAACGCCGAACTCCAGGAACGGTGGGACATGGAAAGCGGCAGCGAGGTCCACCAGTACCTCGAGAACGAACTCGGAGAGTACTACTTTCGCGACGACAACAGCCTGATCCGCGCGACGGCGGAGGCCGCAGACCTCGTCGACGTCGAACCCGGCGTCGAGACCGTCGACGACGAGGGCCCGCCGTCTCGCGTTCGCGTCCCGAAACTTCACGCCCAGATCGTCGACGTGCTCGCCGCCCCCGACGAGGAAAGCGAGAGCGTCGTCTCCGTCCTCCACAAGTTGCGCGACGCGTTCGACGTCGATCCGTCGACCGACGAGGTCCGTTCGGGACTCCAGAGTCTCCGCCGAAAGGGCGTCGTCGAGGTGGAGTACCGGACCGTCCCGACGTTCCGCCTCGCCGTCTCCCGCGACGACCTCGAGGTCTCTGTCTCCGAGTGACTCGCTAATTCGGGCTACAACTCGGGCCGTCGTCGCCGTCGCCGCTCCGCGAGCAGCGTCCGACACCGTTTTCCCGGCCCGCCCTCGATCGGCCAGCCACGCTGTCGCCAGGCCGGCGGCTCGGGTTCGAACGACGGACACGACCCCGAACACTCCGCGGCCGTCTGACACCGCCCCGTGGCCGCACAGAACGGGAGGAACTGGTCCCGACTGCGGAGTTCGAACCATCGACAGTCCGGGCGCATCGTGTCGACGAACGACCGAAAGCCGCGTTCGTAGGCCCGTTCTGCGATCTCGAGTCGCGTCGTCGCCTTCCCGTCGGGGTCGACGTACTCGAAGCGGGCGGCCGAGTCGTCGCGTTCGCCACCGGACGGCCGCTCGAGGATTCGCGTTCCCGGTTTCTCGACCGCGAGCGCCCGGGGATACCACGCCACGTCGGCCTCGAGCGTCTCCGGGTCGAGCGCCACGATGCCGACCTCGACCGGGAGGTCTTCGAACAGCGCCGGTTCGACGCGCTCGCCGGTCGCGCGCGTCGCGACCCAGGCCTCGTCTGCCAGCCCCATCGCGACGTCGTACTCGAGCTGGTCGCCGAGGACGCGGGCGGCGCTGGCGTCGAGGTCGGGCTTGTTCTCGATGGCGACGATTCGACGAAGCCAGTCGGGGTAGGCCCACTTCCGGCGGATCTCGATGCGGTTGCCGTTCCGGCGCGTCTCGAGGATGCCCCGCTCGTCGGCCTCGTGGATCGACTCGCGGACGTATCGCCACGGGTAGCCGGGATCTGGGAGGACGTCGCGGTAGTAGCCCCACTCCTCGGGTGCGTGGCGGATCACGTCGAGGAGGTCGCCGTCGAGACGCTTCCGGCCGAATCGTGCCCGGTTCCGGAGGCCGTCGGGATCGCACTCGAGGACGATCGTGTCCCAGCGTCGCCGCTTCGTGCCGAGCTGGCGGGCGACGAGGATCGTCTCGTCGGTCGTCGCCTCCGGTGGCCACGTCCGTTCTGCCCACCTGCAGGTTCGGAGTTCGAAGACGAACTCGGCGTCGAACGTCACTGGGACGGCTCGAGGGCGTCCACGGAGAAAACGTTGGCTCTTTCCATACGGACTACTGTCCGTTCTTCCCGCACCGACCGCGTCCCGTCGGGCGGTCGCTACGGAAAATAGGGACAGCAGACCGTATCAGACCGACGGCGCGGCGGGGCCGGTCCCGGTCGACTCGCTTCCCTGGACCTCGGCGAATGCGAGCCCGAACATCCGGAAGATCGCGACCTGCGCGTAGAACTGGACGAACGGCACGACCAGGGCACCGACGATCGTGGCAAAGAGGATGCCGACGACGATCCAGACGACGAACGCGACGACCAGCGGCAGGAGCACCGCGATCAGGTAGTCGACGCTCAGGACGACGGGCTTGATCGCATCGACGTCGAATCCGGCACCGAGTGTCCCGCGACGGGCGTAGTTCGCGAGCGCTGCCGGAACGATGTAGTAGATAAGCAACAGCAGCGGGAGAAACGCCAGCATCGACAGAAATCCGAGGCCGGCCAGCAACCCGCCGCCGTCGCCGCCGATCGCGCCCCCGGCACCGATCAGGCCGAAGACGACGACCGAGTAGACGACGACCGGGACGATCGAGTACGCGAACGTGATCACGAACGCGACGAGTCCCGTGACGAACAACTCGCCCCAGTCGTCGAACGCTGGCGGTTCGTCCGCACCCTCGATCGACGTCTCGAGGACGCGGACGAAGTACCCCAGCAGGAAAAACAGGGGAACGAAGAGAAACGAGAAGAACCCGAGTACGCCACCGATGAGTATCCGACCGATCCAATCACCGCGAGCTGGGTACGACAATCCATCCTCTAGCATATGACGGTGACGACACGTCACGGTATTATAAAATCACCTACAACGGGTCGGAGAGTGCAACCGCTCTCGCCGCAGCCGCTTTCTCCGACGACCGACCGCTGGAGGGCGATCTAGAGGTCGTCGTCCTCCTCGAGGTCGTCGAGGAACTCGTGGGCGTCCTCTAGGATCTCGCGGGGGCCGTCCTGGGTGACGGTGTTTATCGCCTGTTCGTAGTCGCGCCACTGTAGGTCGCGATGTTCGTTCGAAAGTTCCGCACTCGCCTCGTAGGATTTCGCGATAAAGAGGTGAACGGTCTTGTGGATGGTCTTGCCGTTCGCCTCGAAGACGTAGTCGTAGTCCTTGCGAAAGCCGTCGATGAGTCGAAACTGCTCGATACCTGCCTCTTCCTTTACTTCGCGGATCGCCGTCTGTTGTAGCTCTTCGTCTCCTTCGACACCGCCCTTCGGAAACTCCCAGTCGCCCGGGCGGCTCTTGAGTAGAAGATACTCGCGCCGGCCCCGCGTGTCGCGGAAGAGGATCGCGCCTGCGCTCGTAGCTTCGACTGCCATTACCCAAGATAACGTATGAGTAGTTAAGAGAATATCGGACCGCCGATTCGTCGTGGGCGCGTCTCAGCAAGTTTTTACGGCGCGACCGTGGACGAGTGTACAAGCGAACCATGACCTTCGTCACCCGTCTCACGCTTCAAAGCGGCGACAGAGCCGCACTCGAGGGGATCGTCGAGGACATCAAATCGACCGCCGAGCGCAAGGGCGCGGAACTGAAAGGCCCCCACTCCAATCCACCCCAGAAACTCAGCGCACCCCAGCACCGACGGCTCCACGCCGACGACGAACGGATGTTCCCCTCGTGGAACTACACCGTCTTTACGCGAGAACTCGAGATCCACGGCCACGACGAGTTCGCGCGCAACGCCGCCGCGCGGGAGTTTCCCGACTCGATACACGTCGAGGTCGAGATCGAACAGATCCACGGAATGGGGCGACGAAACTAAGCTGTTTTATAACGTCTGCTGTACGTCATTTCACGAAAACCGCGAGCAGTCCGGCGGTTTTCGGAAAACAGGTACAGCAGACAGTATCAGGTCGTGTAGGAACTCTCGCCGACGACCTCGCGGAACTCGCCGCGGCCGACGCCCTCCTGTGGATCGTACTCGGTCACGTGTACGAGGACGCGTTTTTCGAGGTGCTCTGCCTCGACACCTTCGACGTACAGCGTCGTGTCGCCGATCTGTGCGACGCCGGTTCCGTCGCTGTTCCGTTCGGTGACGAACACCGCGACCTCTTCGTTCACTGGGAGGTCGGGCTGGTCACTGCGGAACCGCCATCCCTTCAGGTACTTCCCGAGGAGGCTCATACGCGCGCCACCTCCTCGGACTGGCGGTCGATGACGTACTCGCGACCGAAGCCGGTCAGCGCCGCGAGGAGGAACACGGCCACGAGCAGCCAGCCGTGGAAGACGTACGGGAAGACGTCTGCCGGGTTGACGACCATCGCCTCCGTGAACCACTCGTACTCGTCCGGGAGGTCGCTCATCGCGGAAAAGCCCACGAGAACGCCCCCGGACCAGGGGAAAATGTAACCGAGTGCGGACGTGTTGGCGTCCAGGATGTTCGCGCGTCGGTAGCCGTTGATGTTGAACCGCTCGCCCACTTTGGCGATGTAGGGCGCGATGGCGACCTCCGCGGCGGTGTTGATCGTGATCGCGGCGTTGATGAGGATCGACGACCCGACCATCGTCAACTCGGCGTTGCGAACGTTCGTCGCGACGTTCTCGAGCGACCAGTCGAGTGCCGCCTGGAACGCCCCGCCGCGGATCATGATCTGGGCGGCGGCGATGATGAACAGCACGAGGATGCTCAGCGCGAAAAAGCCTTGCGCGCCGGAGTAGATGCTACCGCCGACGCCGACGCTGAGGTCACTCGTTTCCGTGACGATTTCGATGATTGGCAGACCGGCGAGGGCGTCGGCGAGCGGTGCGTCCGCGGGGGCGCGGAAGACGACCATACTCGAGATCGGCGCGAGGCCGAGGGCGACGTTGAGCACGAACGCGACGACGATTCCCCAGGAGATCGCCTCGATGATGTGTCGCCCCGCCACTGCCGTTCCGATGACGACGGCCATCGAGAGGAGGTGAACGAGGCCGATTGGGTTGCTCTCCTCGACGAGGATCTCGGCCTGATCGCCAGTGACGTCGAGGCCGGGCATCGACGCGCTCGCGACGACGTAGGCGACCAGCGCGAGTACCGCGGCGACGACGGCGTACTTGAACCGCGAGGCGACGACACCGCCGATGTCCGAGTCTTGCGTGACCGCGCTCACGATCGTCGTGTCGCTGACGGGCGCGAGGTTGTCACCGAAGATCGCACCGGAGAGGATCGCGCCGAACAGCAAGACGGGATTCGCGCCGAGCAGTATCCCGGCCGGGAAAAACAGGATGACGAACGCGACCGTCGTCCCGTAGCCGGTGCCGATACCGGTCGCGAGCAGTCCCGCAAGCAGGAACGTCGCGGCGGGAAACAGGGTCGCGCCGATTCCGAGCACGTCTGCGAGCCACACCAGGCCGCTGACGAAGCCTCCCGCCTGGAGGGTCGTAGAGAACATCCCCGCCCAGATCCAGGCGACGATCGCCGTCACGGCGACCGGCTGGGTCATCCCCTCGAAGATCGTACTCGCGTAGGTCGTCCAGCTCCCTTTCACGAAGAACATTCCCACGATCAATCCGATCAGCATGCCGGCGACGAGGCCGGGTTCGTCGGCGATGCGCAACAGCGCCGTCTGGAAGATCGCCCACGCGATGAAGATCAGGATCGGGAGCGCACTCATCCCACGTCCACCGTAGAACTCGATCCGTGGCTCCTCCGAACCGGTCACCTGCGTGAATTCGTCGCCGGGTCTATCGTTAGCGTTGCTCATCGTCCCTGCTACGACAATGTTCGAACCTATAACTGTATTCCCGATCCCGCCGCTTGGCCGACGTCGGGCGTCTCCAGTGCCGAAAGACGATCATTTTAGTGGTGAACGCCCCACTATGCGGGCATGAGTCAGCAGGCCACGGACGACCGACTGATCGACCTTCGACGCGAACTCCACCGGAAACCGGAGCCCGCCTGGCGGGAGTTCTACACCACCGCGCGAATCGTCGCGGCCCTCGAGGACCTCGATTTCGACCTCGACGAACTGTACGTCGGCCGCGAGGCCATCGCGGGCGACCATCGCATGGGCGTTCCGGACGAGGCAGAACTCGAGGAGTGGTACGAACGCGCCCGCGATGCGGGTGCAGACGAGGCCGTCCTCGAGAAACTCGAGGGCGGATACACGGGTGCCGTCGCGGTCCTCGACCGCGGCGAGGGACCGACCGTCGGCCTCCGTGTCGACGTCGACGCCCTGCCGCTCGAGGAGTCGGCGGATTCCGAACACCGCCCCGCCGCCGAAGGCTTTCGCTCGGAACACGAGGGCGCGATGCACGCCTGCGGTCACGACGCCCACGCGACGATCGGGATCGGCGTCCTCGAGGCCGTCCAGGAGAGCGACTTCTCGGGTACGCTGAAGGTCTTCTTCCAGCCCGCAGAGGAGATCGTCGGCGGCGGCAAGTCGATGGCGAAAAGCGAGCACATCGAGGACGTCGACTACCTGCTCGCGACCCACGTCGGCCTCGATCACCCCACGGGTGAGATCGTCGCCGGCATCGACGGCTTCCTCGCGGTGAGCCACCTCGAGGCGACGTTCACGGGCGAATCCTCTCACGCCGGCGCGCGCCCGGAGGAGGGACGAAACGCGATCCAGGCGCTCGCGACGGCCGTCCAGAACCTCTATGCGATCCCCCGGCACGCGGACGGCGCGACCCGGGTCAATGCGGGCGTCGTCGAGGGTGGTACCGCGGCCAACATCGTCGCCGAGGAGGCACGCGTCGTCGCCGAAGTGCGCGGCGAGACGACCGAACTGATGGAGTACACGAACGAGCACGCCCGCAGGATCCTCCGGTCGGCGGCGGAGATGCACGACTGCGAGGTCGAGATCGAGACCGGCGCGGAAGCGCCGAGCGCGCGCAGCGACGACGCGCTCGTCTCGATCGTCGGCGACGTCGCCCGCGAGGTCGACGGCGTCGACCGGATCCTCGAGCGCGACGACCTCGGCGGGAGCGAGGACGCTACGTACCTCATGCAGACGGTCCAGGAACACGGTGGCCTCGCCTGCTACGTCGGCGTCGGCACTGACCACCCCGGCGGCCACCACACCTCGACGTTCGACGTCGACGAGGAGAGCATCCGACACGGCGTCGAGACGCTCGCTGAGACGATCGAACGGATCGGTCACGAGCATCCCTGATAGGATCTGCTGTACCGATTTTCCGGTGCACCCGCAGGCCGGCCGCAGTTGCACTGGAAGTGATCGACAGTCGTCCGTACGAGACGATGAGATTCGTTCTGTAGGCAACCAGAGTGACCTATTTGACGCTCGAACTCGATCGTTCGACCAACGTGCGTCCCCAACAGTGTCCCTCCATCCGATCCAGTCCGTGCCCGCACGAGGTGGCTCCGCCGTGACGTCGGTCCGTACCCGCGCCAGCCTCCTCGTCCGGACGGTCGTCGCCGCCGCCTGCTGTCTCGTGCTCTCGAGTGCCGTCATCGGCGCGGCCCTCCTGCTCGTCGCCGTCCCCGTCTACGCGGGCATTCACTACGGCGTGGCGGCACTTTCGTCACCAGAGTATCTCCCCGATGCCGTCTCCGGACTCGCCGGCGAAGCGCTCGCCGTCACGCTCGTCGTCGCCGTTGCCGTTCCCTGTCTGGCGATCGTCGAACTGTCGCTTCGGACCGTCCGGACGGCTCGCGAACGCTCGGCACCGGCGGGTGCGCTCGCCCAGGGCACCGTGGAACTCGCCTCGTACGTACTGTTGCTCTCGTCGCTGCTGATCGCGCTGGCCACGTTACCGTTCTTGCGCTCGGCACTTCCCGAGACGGTGTTTGCACTCCTCGTCTTGCTCGCGTTTTTCTACCTGCTGACGGCCGGCTACGTCTGGTCCGCTCACGAGTGGCTCCGCTCGAGAGACGACGTCGACGACGAGCGCACGGCCGGCGGCAACTGGCTCGTCGTGGGCGTCTTCGCCGTCGGCTACCTCAGCGTCGCCTACTGGCCCGGGTTCGCCCTCCTCGTCGTGGCCGCGCTCTGCTGGCTCGTCGTTGGTTCGATCCTCGCTCCCGACCACGTCGATCGAATGCGAGACGCCGTCGAGCACCGCGCCGCCGAAAGCGCCGAGGAGGTGCCCGTCGATCCCGACGACGTCTACGGCATCACGGATGAGGTCCGGCGTGTTCGCGCCCGGCTCGAGCGGACCGTGGGCCGTCATCCAGCCATCCCGGCGACCGTCGCCGTACTCGTTGCGGCTGGATGCAGCTACTGGGCAGCGACCCTCGCATCCGCCGAGACGATCGCCGTCTCGCTTGCCGCCGTAAGTGCCGTCGCGTTCGTGGGCATCCACGTCGGCGGTGCGATTCGCGCGGAGTTCGCTGCCGACACCGCCATCCTCCGGAACCTCGAGGGACAGTTCGACCTCGAGACCCTCGCGCACGGCGAATCGACGAGACAGGTCGTCGGAGTCGCAGGCTCGAGTTCCGACCGCTCGGCCGTCGACGACGCCTCGGCTCACGCCTCTCTCCAGTCGATCGTCACTCGTATCGCTGGACAGGCCGACCTCCCGGCACCCGAGATAAGAGTGCTCGAGCACGAGACTCCCGTCGCACTGACGGTGGGCTATCGCCCCGCTGGATCGACGCTCGTCTGCTCTCGAGGACTGGTCGAGACGCTCTCCGAGCGCGAACTCGAGGCCGTGGCCGCACACGAACTTGCCCACGTCGCCAACCGGGATGCCGCGGTGCTGACGGCGCTGTCTGCGCCCGGTGCCGTCGCGAAACTCGCCCGCAGCCGGTACGGCTACAACCCCGTCGTCGAGCCCCTCTCGATGCTGGTCCGAGCCGCGAGCCAGTGGTACGTCTTCCTCGTCTCGCGGGGCCGGGAGTACGCTGCCGACGACGGGGCCGTCGCGATCACCGGCGACCCCGCAGCGCTGGCGAGCGCCCTCGAGACGCTCGATCGCGACCTCGAGGCTCGCCCGACGACGGACCTGCGCGACCGTGGGACCGCGGCTGCGTTCTCGATCGTGCCGCCGCCGTGGGAGGAACACCGCTTTTTCGATCGCACGCGTCGGTTCGTCGCACGCACGGTTTTCGGGACACATCCACCGACCGAGAAGCGCGTCGAACGGCTCCGGTCGTACGTCGGGTGATCGACGACCATCCCGACCGCCGGCCGGGAGCGGGCTTCGAACCCCGTGAGAAGCCCGCGACCCGGGGGAGGGCAGGCGGCCCACCGTCACCCACCGCGAGCGAACGGAGTGAGCGAGCGGGACGACGACTGACAATGTCTGCCGTTCCTGTTTTCCGAAAACCGCCAGACAGCTCGTGGTTGCTCCGGTGATGACTACAGCAAGCGTTATGGCTCGAAGTGAGCAATGCGAGCGGAGAGAAAGGAGGGGGCGTTTGCTCGAGCTTTTGCCGAGGGCGGCACGGCCCGCAGAGCAAAAGGTCGGTGCTAATACTTGGGATCGGCCCCCGTCGTCTCGTAGACCCCTTCCATCAGATCGTCGCGCTCGCGTTGCCAGTCGGCGAGCCCGTCCGGACTCGAGGGGTAGCGCTCGTAGTGGGCGAGGATCTCGTCGGCGCGGCGCTTCGTCTGGTAGAGGTTCCAGATCGTTCCCCAGTGGCCGCGGCTCTTGAGCAGGGCCTCGAGTTTGAGCTTCCAGCCGATGTTCGTGCTGCCGGAGTAGAGCGCCTCGGCGAGTTTGTCGCCGGGCATCGCCGCGAGCAGCCCCATCAGGTCGTCGACGTCGACGGCCGTCGAGAGGATGTTGTAGACGTCCAGCGCGGCGTAGCGTGCGCCGTAGTGGTCCATCACGCGCTCGTTGTACCGCCAGAGGGTCTCCTCGCTGACGTCGCCGGACTCGAGGGCCTCGATCACCTGGTCGGCTGCGTACTTGCCGGCGTACGCCGCGCCCGCGATGCCGCCGCCGGTGGTCGGGTTGACGTGTCCTGCCGCGTCGCCGACGGCCACGAACCCGGGGTGGACGGCGGAGTCGTACGGCCGGCGGGTGGGGAGGGCCGCGCCGAGTTTGTCCTCCACGCGCGCGCCAGAAAACTCCTCGCGGTCGCGGAGGTCGCGTTTCAGGTCTTCGACGAGTTTCATCGGCTCCTCGGTCATCTGGAAGCCGAGGCCGGCGTTTATCTCGGTGTCGGTACGCGGGAAGTACCAGAGGTAGCCCGCCGCGCGTTCGGTCGGCTTGAACACCAGTGCGTCGGACCACTCGACCGGCTCCTCGACGTGGACGATCTCCCGGTAGGCCGAACAGAACTGCGAGTAGTTGACGTTCGTGTCGAACGTCGACGAGGAGAAGTCGACCTTGTCCTGCAACAGCGAGAGCGAGCCCGCCCCGTCGATCACGACGTCGGCCTCGTAAGTTCGGGGCTGGCCGTTCCGGGTCGCCGTCACGCCCGTCACTCGACCGTCGCCGTCCTGGAGGACGTCCTGGACGACGGTGTCGTAGTGAAACTCTGCGCCCGCTTCGCTCGCACCCTCGATGATCAGTCGTCCGTACTTCCAGCGGTCGATGACCGCGAGTTCTCCCGGAATCGGGATCTCGAGGACGGTGTCCTCCTGTGGAATCTCGAAGCGGCCGTGGTCGACGCCGGTGTTCGTAAACGCGGGCTCGAGTTTCTCCTTGGGGATCGCCTCGGGGAAGGCGTCGGCCCCCTTCAGGGCGTCGCCACAGGCGATGTGTCCCGCTTCCTCCTCCGTCTTTCGCTCGAGGACGATGACGTCGTAGCCGGCTCGAGCGATCGTCGCCGCGGCGTAACAGCCGGCGGTCCCCGCGCCGACGACGACCGCATCCGGCGACTGGGTCGCCCTCGCGGCGTCGGCGGACTGTTCCTGGGTACTCATAACCCGTGTGTGTAGTCCGGAACGAGAAAACGTTTTTCTTGCAATCTGTCGCTTTCCAGGGGCCAAAACGTCCATAAAAAGTAAAGTCCGGGCTACCCGTATCCGGGGCCATGACAGAGTACACCGTCGAGTTCGTCGGCACGGGCGAAACCATCACGTGTTCGGACACGGAGACGATTCTCAGCCGCTGTCTCGAGGAGGGGATCGCCCAGGAGTACTCCTGTCGCGTCGGGATGTGTCTGGCGTGTTCGGCGGAGATCCTCGAGGGCGAGGTCACCCAGCCCGCCGCCCGCGGGCTCACCGAGGCGGAGGCCGAACAGTACGCGCTGACCTGCATGGCCCGCCCGCAGTCGGATCTAAAACTCGAGCGCGGGAAGTACCCGCAGAGCATCGAGGACGACGTCGACGCGCGGTCCTCGAGCGAAGCGGCGACGGCGGACGACTGAGCGACCCGGCGTTTCGATCGCCGACAGACGTCTCTCTCGCTTTTATACTACGCAGTCAGTGCACGTTCGATCGCGTCTCACGGCCCGTCGCCGCTGGCGATGGCCGTTCGAGTGCGATCGATGTGTGAATCGTGTTGTCCAGTAGTATCAGTTATGGACTCGAGAATACGGACTGCGCCGGATCGGCGCGGATGGACTCGTGGGCCGTACGACTCGCCGCGACGGTCACGGCCGGCGTGAAAACGGCGTCTCCGAACGGACGAGGAGAACGCGCTCGAGGCCGTCAGTCGACGAAGTCGATGTCGTCGTCGCCGGGCTGGACGGCCTCGCTCTCGGGACGGCCGTAGATCTGCGGGGACTCGACGCCGGTGACGACGATCATCGTTCGCATCGACCCCTCGAGAGATTCGTCGATCGAGGTGCCCCAGATGATGCGCGCGTCGGGGTCGATGCGGTCGTAGATTTCCTCGACGACGCCCTCGGCTTCCTCGATGGACATGTCGTTGCCACCGGTGACGTTGACGAGCGCGGAGTTCGCCCCGGAGATGTCGACGTCGAGCAAGGGCGATCGCAGTGCCGTCTTCACGGAGTCTTCGGCTTTCGCCTCCGAGTCGGCCTCGCCGAGGCCGATCATGGCGACGCCGCCCCGTTCCATGACGGTTCGCACGTCGGCGAAGTCCAGGTTGACGAGACCGGGCTTCGTGATGAGTTCGGTGATCCCTTTCACCGAGCGCATCAACACCTCGTCGCTCACCTTGAACGCCTGTTTGACGGGGAGTTTGCCGACCGAGTCGAGCAGGCGGTCGTTCGGGACGACGATGACCGTATCGGAGACGTCACGCAGGCGCTCGAGGCCGGCTTCGGCGTTGGTCCGCCGGACCTCACCTTCCGCGGTAAAGGGCGTCGTGACGATCGAGATAGTCAACGCGCCGGCCTCGCGGGCCGCCTTCGCGACGACCGGGGCCGAGCCAGTGCCGGTGCCGCCGCCGAGTCCGGCGGTGACAAACACCATGTCCGAGCCCTCGATGGCGTCGTAGATGTCCTGCTGGCTCTCGAGGGCGGCCTCCTCGCCGACCTGCGGGAGCGAGCCGGCACCGCGACCGCCGGTCTTCTGCTCGCCCATCAGGATCTTTGTGTCGGCCTCGATCTCCACGAGGTGCTGGACGTCGGTGTTGGCGGCGACGAGTTTCGCACCGTGGATCCCCTCCTGTTGCATGCGGTCGACGGTGTTACCGCCGGCACCGCCACAGCCGACGACCGTGATGTCCGTCTGGAGGTCCTCGAGTACGTCGGCCAGTTCGTCGTCGGTCATCGTCCCCGACGCGTTCTCCGCATTCGAATCGACCTCCCCGGAGAACTCCGCTTGCCCCCCGTCTTCGGCCTCGTCGATAGCGTCTTCGACAATCGAGTCCATTCTTGGCCCGGTATAGTATATGGAGTGTAATTACCTTTCCCCTACACGTCAGACATCCGTCTGACAACGAAATTTCGTTTTACTTGTCCAGATCCGTACGCCGGCTACCCCGGTCGAGGCTGCGACTAAAAGTTATTACCGTCGTCTTTACTACCGGTCAGATCGAGAACCTGTGCGTTTCGTCGACGCGAACTGCCTCGGGACTGACCAGTTCGCCGTCGACTTCCACCGCTTCGCCCGCCGCGAGCTGGCCGAACTTCGGTCCCTCCGGGACGCCCAGTTCGCTGGCGCGGTTCGGATCGAACGCACGCTCCTCGACGACGACGGCGTCGCGTTCGATCCGAACCGAATCGTACTTCTTCTCGAGGACGGCTGCGAGCGCCTCGACGATCGCCTCACGGACGTCCTCGTCGTCGATTGCAGCCCGTTCGCCGACGCGACTCGCGCCGTTCGTGGTCTCGAACGCGACCGTTCGCTCCTCGACGGCCTCCCAGACCCGGTCGGGGTCGATCCCCTCGGCCGCCTCGATCACCTCGACGGGGAGGTCGACGACGGTAAACGAGCCCGTCCGTCGCGTCCCGAATCGGACGCCGTCGTCGATGGCCCCGAGTTCGCGCTCGATCGACTCGACTGTCTCGAGCGGGCGGTCGTCGACCTCGCGGAGCCAGGTCTCGCTCACGACGCGGTAGCCGAGGTCCTCGAGGACGGCCTCGAGGTCCGGTCTCGCGTCTTCGACGACGGCGAGGTCGGCCTCGCTACAGTCGAACGCTGCCTCGAGGACGTCACGGTGTTCGTCGGGGTCGCCCATGTCCTCGAGGGCCCACTCCGAACCGACGTGGCCGACGGCCCACGAGGTCTCGCGGACGATACGTTCGAACCGGGGGACGTAGTGGGTGCCGCCGAAGCCGACGAGCTGCCTGTCCCGGTGGGGTGAGACGTCGCGGAGCGCGAGGATCGCCCGGGCGACGGCCTCGGCCCCGTCGGGGTCGTCCCACTGCTCGTCGTCGCTTCCCAGTTCCGCGAACAGCGAGGGGACCCCGACGTCGGTCGGCCCGTGGTGGGTACACTCCATGCCCACGTCGTAGCCCTCGGGTGCGTACTCGTCGAACGCCTCGAGCAGGCGAACGAGCGCGTTGGGACAGGCCGCCGCGAGTGCGTGGTCGTCTCCGCCGTACTCCGCCGGCCCGAAGTTGCCAGTGAAGTGGCCAGTCAGCAGCGGGCCGGTGTCGCCGGAGTGGCGCGACGCGAAGACGAGCAGGTCGGGGTCACAGTCGAACGCCTCGACGGGCCCCTCGAGGTCGAGGTGGAAATCGGCGAACGATCGGAGTTCGGCACCCTCGGTTCGATACCAGCGGCCACCGCCCTCGGCGTCGGGACGGGTGTCGTCCTCGAGTCGTTCCCAGTCGGCGAGCTCCCGGAGAAACGTACAGACGTGCTCGGAGGCGCGGTCGGCACGGCTTTCGACGATCGCGATCACACGAGTCTCTCGACGGCGCGACCCTGAATACGCTCCGCTTCGATCGCGGCCGTCGACCCGACGCCGTCCGTTCTCGCGAGACGTCGTGTCGGTGAGGGCCGGTGTCCGTCCCGCGCTGCACTCGCACTCCCGGATTGATCATGTAGATAGACATCACCCACCACGAGTATATGTGACGTGCTACCAAAAACCAACTAGGAACTGGTCTGATTCAACCGAAATCCCCACCGTAATCTGATATTTACTGGATTTAGGAGGGGTATACCAATACCAGACCTCCGCCCTTCGTGACGGTACATGCAACTCGATGAACGAAGTCGTACATCGGTACCGAACGCAATCGCGTCGCCGCGGGCGAAACTCGTGTACCTCTGTTTGCTGGTCACGGATGGGGCCACCGTAACCGAACTGCAGGAACTGCTCTCTCTCAAGAAGATCACGATTCTGAGCGTGCTCGACTCGCTCACGGAGTTGGAACTCGTCGCACAGCGTGATCACGTCTACGCCTGCGTGTGATCTCTCATGACCGAAGCGAACGCCACCCCTTCACGGTCGAGACGCGTCGAACTCCGGGTTCGCGAGCGTATCCCTGCCTCCGTGGCCGACGTCGTCGACGACGTCGTCGACAGGCTGGGACGGCTCGAGGCCGATGGCGAGATAGCCGAACTCCAGGTCTCGACCTGGAGTCGACGCTGCGGAACCGACGCCGTCGCGAGCGTCGACACGTCTGTCGCTGCGGCGGTCGCGGAGTTTCGATCCTGGGCCGACCGCAACGGCTACACGCTCCGTCCGGCGTTCGACCGTCGCGACGTCTCGTCGATGGTCGCCCGGACGTCCCGCTCGGAACTCGTGGTGCCGATGATCTGTCTGGCCGTCTACGAGGACGACGACCTCCAGTGTGTCGCTCCCTGCTCGGACGGCGACGACGTGTTCACCGCCGCCGACTGCCTCGCTGCGCTCGAGTCGGACGCGTCGGATCCGATCGAAGTGCCGTTCGAAAATGACGGTGCAGCCGACGACGTAGACGCCGCCGAACGGGAGCGCGCGTCGGCCTGACGGCCGGTTTCGCCGCCGCAATCGTCGTTTTTCGCGATCGCCGGTCAGGTAGCGTCGACTGCGCTCACGGGAACAACAGGTAGACGAACGCGCCGTACCCCACGACGAGGATCGCGCCGTCGATGCGCGTCAATCGGTCGCCGGTGGCCATCATCGCGACCAGTCCGAGAGTGAACGCGACCATCGCGGGAAGTTCGAATCGAAGCGTGCTCGTGGAGATGGAGATGGGAGCGATCAGCGCGACGACGCCCAGTACCGCCAGAACGTTGTAGATGTTCGAGCCGACGACGTTGCCGACCGAAAACTCGGCGTGACCCCGAATCGCGCCGACGACCGACGCCGCGAGTTCCGGCAGCGAGGTGCCGAGTGCGAGGACGGTCAGCCCGATGAACAGGTCCGAAAAGCCCATCGCGGAGAGAACGCCGCGACCGCCGCTGATGAGCCAGCGCGACCCGAGCACGAGCGTGAGCAGTCCACCGATCACGAACACGACGTCGCGGGCAGCGATCCCCGCTCCAGCGTCGGGGTCGTCCACCGCTGGTGCGGGATCGGAACCGAGATAGTACAGCAAGTAGGCCGTAAACCCGGCGAGGACGAGCAGGAAGAGCAGTCCCTCGAGTCGGCCGATCCGGCCGTCCAGCCCGAGGATCGGCAACAACACCGCAGCGAGCACCATGAAGGGGACGTGTCTGCGCATCGTGGTGCCGCTGATCGTCAGCGGACTGATCAGGGCCGACACGCCCAGGACGAGTCCGATGTTCGCGACGTTCGAGCCCACGATCGCGCCCAGTCCGATGTCCGTGGAGACCTCGAGTGCGCCGATGATCGAGACGAACAGTTCGGGTGCGGTCGTCGCGAGGGCGACGATCGTCACGCCGACGGTCGCCGCCCGGAGGCCGAGGCCGAGTGCGAGTCGTCTCGCACCGGCGACGAGCAACTCGGCACCGGCGTACAGCGCGACGACGCCGCCAACCAGCAGTAACAGATAGAGGGCGACTCCCTCGAGGAGCATGCGCGGGAGTACTCTCGAGGGTCGTATAAGCGGTGCGAAACGCGATCCGCCGCGTCCGCCGCTCGAAACGCTGCCGGAGTCGGACCGATTATGCCCCCGCCGACTCGAGTGCGAGTATGCACGTCTTCGGTCTACTCGGCAATCCGGTAGGTCACTCGCTGTCGCCGCCGATGCACGAGGCGGCGTACGACGAACTCGGCCTCGACGCGCGGTACGTCACCTTCGAACCCGCCCCGGACGACCTCGAGTCGGCGATACGCGGTGCCAACGCGCTCGGAATTCGGGGGCTGAACGTGACGATTCCGTTCAAGCAAGATACCCTCGCGTACGTCGAACCCGACGACCTGGCCTCACGGATCGGCGCGGTCAACACGATCGACTTCTCGGGTGAGGGGCCACCGACGGGCCACAACACCGACGCTGCCGGCGCGGTTCGGGCGCTCGAGCGCGGCGACGCCGACCTCGAGGGAGCGACGGCCGTCGTCGTCGGCGCGGGCGGTGCGGGTCGCGCGATCGCCTTCGGTCTCGCCGACGTGGGTGCGACCGTCGCGATCGTAAACCGGACCAAATCGCGCGCATACGACCTCGCGACGGCGGTTCCGGACGCGTCGGGCCACGGTCTCGAGTCGCTCCCGGACCTGCTTTCCGACGCCGACGTCCTCGTGAACGCGACCAGCGTCGGGATGGAAGAGGACGTCTCGCCGGTCCCGGCCGAGGCGTTACACGCCGACCTGACGGTGCTCGACGCGGTCTACAGCCCGCTCGAGACGCGTTTGCTTCGCGAGGCGAGCGAGCGAGGGGCGACGACGGTCGACGGCGCGTGGATGCTCCTCTACCAGGGCGTCGAGGCGTTCGAGCGGTGGACGGGCGAATCCGCGCCCATCGAGGTGATGAACGGCGCGTTGCGGTCGAGACTGTAGCCCGATAGACTGTTCGAGTAGCGTTACTGCCACGATCAAACGACTTTAAGTGTGACAACCCTCTACGTCGAGGTAATGGCGATCCTCCAAAAACTGAAGTCGCTGCTGGGGCTCGGCGACTCGCAGTCGGACCATCGGCGAGAGCGGGACGTGGGCGTGACCGTCGAACACGAGAGCGGCCAATCTGACGAGACGGTCGACTCGAGTCGACCCGTCTCGTCGCCGTCCGACGAGAACGCCGTCGACTTCTCGACCACGAGTACTCCCGAGTCGGAATCTGAACCGGCCGAGAGTCAGGTGGAAGAAGCAGAGTCGACCGAACCCGACGTGGAACCGGAGTCCGAGCCCGAGTCGGAACCCGAACCAGAACCGGAATCCGAATCCGAGCCCGAACCGGAGCCCGAACTGGAATCGGAGTCGGAACCGGAACCCGAACCGAAATCCGAGTCCGAGTCGGAGCCAGAACCCGAACCCGAACTGGAATCGGAGTCGGAACCGGAACCAGAATCGGAACCCGAACTGAAATCCGAGTCCGAGTCGGAGCCAGAACCCGAATCCGAACTCGAATCCGAGCCGGAACCCGAATCCGGGTCCGAACCGGAGTCCGAACTGAATCCGGAACCGGTCGACGAGATCAAGGGCATCGGTCCGGCCTACGCCGACCGCCTCGCCGGTGCCGGCGTCGAAACCGTCGGCGAACTCGCGGCTGCAGACGCGGCCGAACTCGCCGAACAGACCGACATCTCGGAGACGCGTATCCAGGGCTGGATCGATCGAGCGGAAGTCCGCTAGCGGGGGCAGACTCGAGTCGGCAGTACAGACGCTCGTTTTCCCGGTGAGATCGAACGAACCGCAAGACGGTTACGCGACCCCCGCCAGGTTCTCGGCATGACCGAGCCGTACGTCGTCACGACGGCCGACTCGTTCCGCTCGGCCGTCGCCGACGCTCCCGGTGGTTACGAACCGGGAGATGGAACCCGAGCCCCGCCCGAGCGGGGCGTCGAAACCGTCCGCGTCCCCGTCGAAGTTCGCGTCCGGGTCGACGACCCCTTTCTCGCCTACCGTCGCGCCCGGGGCGGAGCCGACGCCGACGGCGCCTTCCTCGAGACGACCGGCGGACAGCCTGGCTGGGGCTACTTCGGCGTCGATCCCGTCGACCGACTCACCGTCGGCCCGGACGCCGTCGCTCGAGCGAGCGACGACCGCTCCCCGACGCTTGCAGCACTCGAAGGACTGCTCGAGGGCGACGCGCTCTCCCGTGGCGACTGTTCGATACCCTACCCCTGTGGTGCGATCGGCTGGCTCTCCTACGACGTCGCCCGCGAACTCGAGGAGCTACCCGAGTCGGCCGTCGACGACCGCCGGTTGCCGCGACTCGAGGTCGCCGTCTACGATCGGCTCGCGGCGTGGGAGGAACCGACCGACACGATCAATCAGAACTCGAGAAGTTCCGAAGACGGCGAGACGACGCTGCGAATCGCGGCCTGTCCGCGCGTCGGTGACGACCCGGACGCGGCGTACGAACGGGGTCGCGAGCGGGCGCTCGATCTCGCCCGCCGCACCCTCGACGGGGAGCCGTCGATAGACGACCCGCCCGTTTCAGCGCCGGCGGTCACGTTCGAGAGCGACTGCGGTCGCGAGGCGTTCGCCGACCGCGTCCGCCGGGTCAAGGCGTACGTCCGCGACGGGGACACCTTCCAGGCGAACGTCTCCCAGAGACTCGTCGCGCCGGCGGCCGTCAACCCGGTCGCCGCCTACGACGCGCTTCGCCGGGTGAACCCCGCGCCCTACTCCTGTCTGCTCGAGTTTCGCGCCGCGGAACTCGTGAGCGCGAGCCCCGAACTCCTGCTCGAGCGCGCGCCGCCACGCCCCTCGAAAGACTCGAGCGGGCGGCGTCAGCGAGAGCACGACGGCGACTTCATCCGGACCGAACCGATCGCCGGCACCCGGCCACGCGGGGAGACTGCAGCCGAGGACGACCGCCTCGAGGCCGACCTGCTTGGTGACGAGAAGGAACGAGCCGAGCACGCGATGCTGGTCGATCTCGAGCGAAACGACCTCGGGAAGGTGTGTGCCTACGGCAGCGTCGCAGTCGACGAGTACCGACGGGTCGACCGCTACGCCGAAGTCATGCATCTGGTCTCGAACGTGACCGGTCGGCTTCGCGAGGGTGCGACGCTCGCCGACGCCATCGCCGCCGTCTTCCCTGGCGGGACGATCACCGGCGCACCGAAGCCCCGGACGATGGTGATTATCGACGAACTCGAGGCCACGCGGCGAGGGCCGTACACCGGCAGCGTAGGGATCTTCGGGTTCGACGGTCGGGCGACCCTGAACATCGTGATCCGGACGCTCGTCCGCTACGGCAACGAGTACCACCTGCGGGTCGGTGCGGGGATCGTCCACGACTCCGATCCGTACCGCGAGTACGACGAGACGCTCGACAAGGCGCGGGCGCTGATTACGGCGGTCGACGACGCCCTCGGCGACCGGGCGGAGATGGCACTCGAGGCCGACGGCAGGCCGGCAGCCGGTAGACGTGGTGGTGATACCGATGGCTGACCCTCGCATCCTCGTGATCGACAACTACGACTCGTTCGTCTACAACCTCGTCCAGTACGTGGCCGAAGCCATCGCTTCGGCAGGCCCTGCGTCGTCGCGGAACGTGGGTGAGGTAACCGACGAGGTGGTGGTCCGTCGCAACGACGAGATCGACCTCGAGGAAGTACACGACCTCGATCCGACGGGAATCGTCGTCTCGCCCGGCCCCGGAACGCCGGCGGACGCCGGCGTCTCGATCCCACTGTTCGCCGAGACCGACTACCCCATCTTAGGTGTCTGTCTCGGCCACCAGGCGCTGTGTGCCGCCCACGGCGCGCCCGTCGTCCACGCACCCGAGGTCGTCCACGGCAAGCCCTCCGTCGTCACCCACGACGGCGACGGAATCTTCACTGGACTGCCCGACAGGTTCCATGTCGGACGCTACCACTCGCTGGCCGTCGAACGGGCGGATCTGCCCGACTGCCTGCTCGAGACGGCCCAGACCGCAGACGAGAGCGAGGTGCTGATGGCGGTCCGCCACCGCGAGAAACCCCACGTCGGAGTTCAGTTCCACCCCGAGAGCATCCTCACGCGCGAGGTCGACGCCGGTACGGCCGACGACGTGAGGAGCGGCGAGTCGATCACGCTCGAGGTCGGCAAGCGGCTGGTCGAAAACTTCTGTGCACTCGCAGCCGAACGCGCCGGTGAGCGTCGATGAGCGACGAGCACATCTATCACGTAAACGGTGACCTCGTCCCGGCTAGCGAGGCGACGGTGTCCGTCGCCGACCGCGGCTTCCGGTACGGCGACGGCGCGTTCGAGACCGTACGCGTCTACGGCGGGACGGTGTTCGAGTGGGACGCACACGCCGACCGCCTCGAGCGCACCTGCGAGGCGCTCTCCCTCGAGCATGGCCTCTCGCGGGCGGATCTCCGAGCGCGAATCGACGAGACGCTCGCGGCGAACGACCTCGAGGACGCCTCGGCGCGGCTCTCGATTACGCGTGGCGTCCAGCCAGGGAAGCTTACCCCCCGTCCCGAGGTCGACCCGACGGTCGTCGTCTCCGTCGACCCGCTCCCGCGTGGCGGCCTCGAGGGCGACCCCGTCTGGGATGGGCCGGCAACGCTCCAGACGGTTCGGACACGCCGTGTCCCCGACGAGGCAATCCCGTCGACGGCGAAGACGCACAACTATCTCAACGGGATTCTCGCCCGTCAGGAGCTGTACGACGCCGACGAGGCGCTGATCCGCGACCTCGAGGGCTACGTCGCGGAAGGGGCGACGAGCAACGTCTTTTTCGTCGCCGACGACGGACTCCACACACCGACGACCGACGGCCCCGTGCTCCCGGGAGTTACCAGACGCGTCGTCCTCGAGCTGGCGGCAGAGGCCGGGATTCCGACCCACGAGAAGTGGTACGAGCCGGCCGAGGTTCGCGAGGCCGAGGAGGTATTTCTCACGAACTCCTCGTGGGAGATTCGCCCCGTCGAGTCGGTCGACGGCATCGACGTCGGCGACGGACCGGTGACGGACCTCCTCGCCCGACTGTTCGACAAACGCGTCGAGAACGAGCACTACTAGACCTGCGTCGGCGACGGGAGCAGTTCGCGCTCGACCCCCTCGAGGTCGAGGACGAACTCGTGACCGAAGGCGGTCGACGGCGTCTGATAGCCGTCGGGGGCGTCCCCCTCGAGCACGCGCTTGGCCGAACTGACGGCGGCGTCGGCCGTCAGCGCGTACGTGTTCGGTGTCCACAGGCGTGCGCGCTCGGTTCGGTCGCCGTCGGTCACCTCGACCTGGACGACCGCCTCGCCGCGTTCCCGTTCGGCCGCGTCGGGACCGTCGACGGCGGTTTCGACGACCCGCTCGAGACCCTGTCTGATCGGCCAGCTACCCAGCAGCGACTCGAGAGACCGTCCGGCCTTCATCGCGCGGATCACGGGATTCGGCAGGTCGACGTAGACGGCGACGTGCTCGACGCCGGTGCTGTGGGCGGCCGTCACGACGTCGCCGAGCGGGACCGTGACGGTCGTCGTCGGCCCGCGTCCGAAGTCGAACGTTCGAGTGTCGTAGGCCGTCGGCACGCGGATGAGTCGTCCGTTTCGGCGGACGACGCCACCGCTTCCGAGGTTTCTGACGGTCGTCACCAGCGTTCCACGTGAGAGCGATCCCCAGTTCGCGATCCCGACCGCGAGGTCGTCCGCCGACGGGAGCCGTTCGTGGAGGTACGTCGCCAGGCAGTCCGAGGGGACGACGTCGAACCCGACGCCTGGAAGGAGCGTCACGTCCGCTCGTTCAGCCCGTCCACCCAGTCTGGCGAGTCGCTCGAACACCGCTACCTCGCCCGTGACGTCGAGGTAGTCCGTCCCGGTCTCGAGACACGCCTCGACCAGCGGATCGCAGGTGTCGACGAACGGCCCGGCGCAGTTGCAGACGGCCGCGAAGCCGTCGAGGTGTGCGGTGACGTCCGACTCGAGGTCGAAGGCCCGTCCCTCGACGCCGAGGTCATCGGCCAGGGCTGCGACCCGCTCTGCGTCGCGGCCGGCGACGACGGGAGCCCCTCCCCGTGAGACGGCTTCGCGAGCGATCAACCGACCCGTGTACCCGTACGAACCGTAGATGAGGAGGTCGTCCATGCCGGGCGTTCCGCGGGCGAGACGGTAAAGCCCTCGCCAGCCTGGTACGAACCGATATCCGACGGTATAAGTTCGATCGGCCGATATCCGCCGACGATGGACGACGATCGGATCACCGACCTCGAGGCGGTCCCCGACGACACCACGCACCTCTTTAGAGTTCGAGACGACGAGACCGACGAGGTGAGAGAAGCGATTCTCGTGCGACAGAACGGCGACGTCGCTGGGTGGCTCAACTACTGCCAGCACTTCACCCACATCCACCTCGACAAGGGGTCCGGCGCACCGATGCGCAACGGCGAGATCGTCTGCGAGAACCACGGCGCGTACTTCGAATCCGACACGGGACTGTGTACCTACGGCCCCTGCGAGGGCGCGTACCTGCCCGACGTCGAGGTGACAGTCGACGACGGCGAGGTGTATCTGACCGACGACGACTACGAGTTCGTCGGTCCTGGACCCATCGAGAAAGACGACCTCGACCGGGTGTCGAAGTCGAACGTCGAATTCTAGTAACCGGGAGCGACCAGGTCTCGCTCCTGTTCGTACTCGAGCAGGCCGGCGTCGACCAGTCGTGGCAGGTGGTCGTGATAGAGCGAGATGTACACTTCCTTGACCTGCTCCGGCGAGAGGTCGACGATCGATCGACCGGTCTCTCGCTGTGCGACTTCCTCTGCGACGTCTGGCAGCGTGAGCGCCTCGTCGTGGGCCCTGACGACCTCGATCAACAGTCGGCGACGACGATCCGCGAGGAGCCGAAACGCTGCGTCGACTGCTTCAGGGGGGAGGTCTTCGCACTCGAGGCGATCGAGTACCGTCAGCGCGACGTCGGCACAGTCGCCATCTCGGTCGGAGGTGTCCGTCATTCGTTTACCAGCAGTCTCGAACGTACAGACGGAGGCGGAAAGCGACTGCGATCGATCGCCAGCGGATCGAGAGCGGCCGCGGGTCCGTCTGTACGCCCGATGATTCCTACGCAGTACTAGCCGACCCCGTAAATAGGCGTGTCGAAACGCGACCTACTGCCCTGCGGTGGATCGTCGGTTCGGCGGTCGAGCGCGGTCGGTTCGGCGATCGAACGACGCCCGCTACTCGATCGTGAACGTCGGTTCGTCGACCGACTCGCTCTTGCACTCCGGGCAGCGAGACGGCCGGTTGAGCAGATCGTCGAAATCGTCGAATCCACACTCCCGACACGACGGCGGCGCGACGAGCAACTGCTCTCCGTTCCCCTCGACGGAGTGGGCGACGTGCTCGACGTGTCTCATCGCGGCCTCGGGCGTAAGGTCGAACGTCGCCGCCAGCGCGCTCGGCGTCGCGGGTTCGTCGGAGAGAAACTCGCGTATTCGGCGCCGCGTCGTTCGGTCTGCCTCGCGCATACCCGGAGGTGACGGGCCGTGCCGACATACGTCTTCTCCCCGACGCCCGATGCGGTTACGGGTCGCCGGCGACTCGAGTCGTCCATGGCCGCCACCGCGGACGAATTTCCGGGGAAGGCCACCGCACTCGGGGCGACTCTGCACCCTATTTAGGACGCCCTAAAACCGTAACTACTTACCCCGTGACGGTGAATCCATCCGTCATGAAAGCCGTCGTTCTTGCTGGCGGGTACGCGACTCGGATGTGGCCGATCACGAAACATCGGCCGAAGATGTTCCTCCCGATCGGCGAGTCGACCGTCGTCGATCGCATCTTCGCCGAACTCGAGGCCGACGACCGGATCGAGGAGGTCTACGTCAGCACCAACGAGCGGTTCGCCGCGGACTTCGAGGCCCACCTCGCAGACAGCGAGTTCGAAAAACCACAGCTCTCGATCGAGGAGACGACCGAAGAAGACGAGAAGTTCGGCGTCGTCGGCGCACTCGCCCAGCTGGTCGACCGCGAGGGCGTCGACGACGACCTGCTGGTCATCGCGGGTGACAACCTGATCAGTTTCGACGTCGCTGACTTTCTCGACTACTTCGGGCAAAAAGACGCGCCGACGCTCGCCGCCTACGACGTCGGCTCTCGCGAGAAGGCCAAGTCCTACGGCCTGGTCGAACTCGAGGACGACCGCGTCGTCGACTTCCAGGAGAAACCCGAGGATCCAAAGAGCACCCTCGTCTCCATCGCCTGCTATGCTTTCCCCCGCGAGTCGCTCTCGCTGCTCTCGACGTACCTCGAAGAGGACAACAACCCCGACGAGCCCGGCTGGTTCGTCCAGTGGCTCCAGGAACGCGAGCCGACCTACGCGTTCTGTTTCGAGGGGGCGTGGTTCGACATCGGCACCCCCGAAAGCTACCTCGACGCCGTCGGCTGGCACCTCGATGGCGACTCACTCGTCGCCGAGAGCGCGACCCTCGAGAACGCGACCGTTGGCGAGAACGTCCACGTGATGGACGGCGCGACGCTCGAGGACACCCACGTCGACTACTCAATCATCTTCCCCGACGCGACGGTCAAAAGTGCCGACATCCGCCGGTCGATCATCGACGAGAACACCCACCTCGAGGACCTCGACCTGGCTGGGGCGCTCATCGGGGCTCACACCACGATCAACGGCTCGTCGGACTGATACGGTCTGCTGTAACTGTGTACCGGAGCAACCGCAAGACGGTTCGCGGTTGCCCCGGTAACGACTTACAGCGGTCCGTATGAGTTGACGTGGCGGTCGTCCCGCTTTCCCGTCGACTGTCGTCGACACACCTATGGGTATTGCCTGTGATGATTGCCGACGTGAACGCCGTCCAGACCGTCCTCGATCGGTACGCAGCCGGGACGTCGTACGATCGGCTGGCAGCTGAATTCCTCGCCCGCGAGCGCTGGACCGGCGACGACCCGGTCTCGCTGCTCGCCGAGGCTGCAGCGTCGACGACCGGCCAGGGCTACTTCACTGGCGTTCGTCCGACCGTCGAGCGGTTTCGCGAGACGTTCGTCGAGCCCGGACGCGTCACGTCCTTCGAGGACCTCGCCGCGCTCGACCTCGAGGACGACGACCTCGTCGCCACCTTCGGTGCCCAGCGAAAACGCCACGTCTTGCTCGAGGCCGCCTGCGTCCTCGACGGCCACGCTGGCTCCGACCTCGAGGCACTCACGTCGTGGGCGGCCGCGGCCGACGTCTACCGGTACGAGGACGACCCGATCGGTTCGATTTCGGGCGTCGGCCCGGCGACCTTCCAGTATCTGCGGATGCTGGCCGGCGTCGACGCGGCGAAACCGGACCCGGAGACGGCCGAACTGGTCGAGACGGTCGCGACCGAGGTCGACTCCCTCGAGATCGACGCCGGAACGAGCCTTCGCACGATCGCCTCCTGCGAGTGGCTGGCGATCGTCACGTCGTACCGGCGGATCGAGATCGACCAGCTCGCCTGGCTCACGTTCGCCGACGAGGGCGAACTCGAGGCGGCCGCCGACTGCGGTATCCTCTGATCCGCCGGTTCTATTCGAGTCGCGCTTCTGTCACCTGAATCCGTCCTCTGGTCCCGTCCCACTCGGTCTCGTACTCGAGGGCGATCCGCCGGTCCATGTGCGGGCCGTCGACCACTATCGTCTCAGGAACCACCTTTTTCCGCCTCGGGATCGCTCTTCGAGCGACCGCTCGGCGCAAAAATCTGGACCAAAAAGTCCCGCTCGCTCGCCGTACTCGCTCGCGGTGTAACTCACTCGAGTCGCGCTTCTGTCACCTGAATCCGTCCTCTGGTCCCGTCCCACTCGGTCTCGTACTCGAGGGCGATCCGCCGGTCCATGTGCGGGCCGTCGACCACTATCGTCTCGAATTCGCCACCCTCACCCAGAACGTGGACGCCGTACTCCTCGTTGAGTTCCTCGAGTTCCGCCAGGGCGTCCTCGTCGAGCGTCCGTCCGAGCCACGACTCGTCGAGGCCGTGGGCTGCGACCTGGACGATCACGATCTCGAAGCCCGCCTCGAGCATCGCGTCGGCGAGTTCCCGCGGGTCTTCCCGCCAGAGCGGCGCGAAGAGGTCACATTCGAGCCGCTCGCACATCTCCTCGATGCGGCTCGTCTGGTACTCGCTCTCGACGGCACCCGCGGTGACGCCCGCAATGTCGCTCTCGAGATCCGACTCGAGGTCGCACAGGGCTGCCTCGAGCGGCTCGAGTTCGGCGTCGCCCTGCGCGCTCGAGTCTGTCGCGGATTCGGCCGCGAAGTCCTCGGGTTCGACGTCCACGAGAGGAATGCCGATGCTCTCGGCTGCCAGCGCGGTCAGGTCGGTAGCCGGAACGTGGTACATATACGAGTCGCCTGCGGGGTGGACGGTGACGAGGTGCGTCACGTCGAGTCCCCGCTCGAGAGCCTGGTAGAGCGCCCACGCGGAATCTTTGCCGCCGGAAAAGAGACTGACCCACCCGCCGTCTGTGCGGTCCATGGTTGAAGCTACGGATACGCAAGTAAAGGCGTGACGAGTCCACTCGCGCCGAGCGGGGCGACTCTCAGCGCGAGGAGTCCGAGTGCTCGTCGACGTCGGCTTTCGAGCCGCCGTCGGTGAGTTCGGAGTCCGGTTTCGACGTTCGCCGCCCGTCTCCGGGGTCAGACTCCTCGAGCGTCGTTCCGCTGAACGTCGACGCGACGCGGACGCCGAGGAGGCTCAGGAGGAACGCCGCGGCGACGAACATCGCGAGGCGTTCGCCGGCCGTGACCGCGAAGCTGTCGATCGAGAGCGCGCCGACGTCGATCGCCGGCACCACGAACGGCTCGACGAACCCTCCCTGCTCGAGGAAGTACGCGGAGAACCCGCGGACGACGAGTCCAACCGAGACGACGACGAACGGGAGGTTGAGATAGGAGCTGCGAAGCGGTTCCTCGCCGATAATCTCGTCGAGCAGCCGGCCGGCACTCGCCGTCAGCGCGGCCGCTGCCAGCCACGGGACGCTATCGAAGGCGAACCGCATCGCGGGAACGAACACGCCCTGTGGATCCTCGAGACTCGAGACGCCGAGCCCGCCGGCGAACAGCCCGACGAGGGTGAGTCCGGTGGCGACGACGTAGGTGACGACCGACACCTGGCCGGTGTACAGCGACTCGCGGGCCCGCCGTGCGAGTCCGGTCAGGATCTCGTCGACGCTGAAGCCCTTGTACAGCAAGAAGAGCCCGATGAAGGTCGTGATCGCGGCTGCCCCTTCGGCCGGGCCGACGACCGTCGCGAGCATCGGGAAGACGAGCAGCGTCAACCCGATCGGAACGAGGACCGTCTGGCGAAGCTCTTCGTCGGCGAGAAACTGCTTGAGCAGGTAGTACGTAGACTCGATGTCCCGGGCCTGCCTGACGACGACGCGGTCGACCGAGTCGACCCGGACGCGGCTCTCGACGATCGGAACCAGCCGCTCGTCCTCCGCACTGTCGATGACGACGACCGCCGAGTCTGGATCGTGCGTCGCGATGAGTTCGTCCAGCTGGCGTGCGACGGCCCGGTCGGCGCTCACCATCGACTCGCGGTCGCCCGACACCACGGCGACGACGGGTTCTTCGTCGTCGTCGCGCAGGCTCTGGGCGACGCGCAACGTCTCGAGTAGCGAGTTGACACCCGAGTCTTCGGGATCTGCGAGACCGACGTCGGTCACGAGCGCGCGAACCCCCTCCCAGCCGACGATGGGGGTCCGGAGACCCGTCTTTCGACCCACGTCGTCGGTCCGGTCGAGGCAGACGACCAGCGTTGTCACGGTGTCGGATGCATTCCGCGCGACGATAAAACCACTTACTCGTTCAGCCGATCCCGGAGGCGATCGCCTCCGTTCATACCGTCTGTTGTACGTCAGTCTCGGAGCAACGGCGATCCACCCGGCGGTTTTCGGAAAACAGGGACAGCAGGCAGTATCAGGTTCGCAGTCGGAACTCGCCGTCGCCCGCGATGCCCGCGAGTCCCGATCCGAAGGCGTACGCGACGCGCTGGGCTCCCGCACCGAGACGTCGCATCAGCGGCCGCGTCGGTTCGAACTCCTCGACGGTCACCTCGTCGACCTCGAGTCGCGCTGCGATGGCGTCCTCGACGTCCTCGCGAGTCCCGAGTTCGTCGACCAGTCCGATCTCGTGGGCCTGCTCTCCCAGGTAGACTCGCGCCTCGGTGTCGCGGACGAACGACGGCTCGAGGTCGCGCCCGTCGCTGACTCGCTCGACGAAGTGGTCGTAGTAGTCGTCGACCAGTCCCTGGAGGTACTCGCGCTCGTCGTCGGTCATCTCCTTCAGGGCGGTGCCGGCGTCTTTGTACTCGCCGGCGGTGAACCCCTCGTAGGAGAGGCCGATCTTCTCGGCGAGTTCGTTCGCGTTCACGCGCGCGCCGATGACACCGATCGAGCCGACGACGCTCGCGTCCCGCGCCCAGAGTTCGTCACAGCCACTTGCGATCCAGTAGCCGCCACTCGCACAGACGTCGGTGGCGTACGCGGCCGTGGGGCCGTCGAATCGTTCGGCCGCGAGTTTGATGTCGTCGCTCGGCACGACCTCGCCGCCGGGCGTGTTCAGCTTCAACAACAGCGCGTCGACGTTCTCGTCGTCGTTCGCCCGGTCGATCTGTTCGACGATGTCGTCTGCAGGCGTCGAGCGCGGACTCGACGGCAGGGGACCGCCGCCGCCGTCGCGGCTGATCGGCCCCTCGACGGCGACCTCGGCGACGTCGTACGCCGGCAGCAGCGAACCTGCGACGTTGCCCGCGAATCTGATCCCGAGAACGACGGTGACGAGCGCGAAGAGGACGCCGAACAGGTCCGCTAGCGTCTCGGGGGCGACGACGAACAGGCCGACGCCGACGGCGGCGAACAGCGCCGCACCGAGCAGGACGATCGCCAGTCGGCCGATACCACGGCTACTGACCACTGGAGACACCTCGATCCATGCCCGGTTCTCGGTGTGCCGGCGTGTTAAGCGTTGACGTCGAAGACAGAATGCGGCGGCTCACGACTGTCGAAAACGGAGAGAGACAGAGTGGACGACTCGATTAGAGTAGGCCGGTCTTCTGGAGCTTCATCAGGTCCTCGGTGTCGAGGGTCTCGCCTTCCTTGAACTTCTGGTAGATCTCCTCGGCCTCGGCCTTGGCCTCCTCTTTTTTCTTGTCGCGGGCGGACTTGCGCTGTTTCTCCTCTTTCTTGTCCAGCTCGCGCAGGCGCTTCTGGACGCGGACGAAGTCCTCGTGGTGCTGGTCGGCCGCCTCCTGGGCATCGACGAACTTCTCGTGCATCTCGTCGGCCTCGTCACGGATGTCGTCGGCCTCGCGATAGGCCTCGATCATCTGGTTGTGGTGTTCCTGGGCCTTGTCGGCGAGTTCCGTGACCTTCTGGTGGTGCTGGGAGGCCTCCGATCGGACCTCTTCGGCTTCCTCGACGAGCTCTTCGAGGTCCTCGTTCTGGTCGAGTTTCTCCTTGCGGTCTGCGTACTCCTCGCGTTTGGCCTCGATCTTCTCGATGAGCTCGCGCTCCTCTTCGGTCGAGAGGACCTCGGTCTGCTGTTTGAACTCGAGTTGCTCGATCTCTTCTTCGAGTTCTTCTAAGTCCTTGCCCTCGTCGAGCTCCATGTCCGACTTGAGCTTCTCGACCTTGTCGAACAGCTCGTTGGCCTCGGCGTTGAGCTCGTTGCGCTTTTCTTTGTGCTCCTGGACCTTCTCGTTGAGCTCGTCGCGCTTCTCGCGGTGCTCCTGAGCCTCGTCGACTTTCTCGCGCGTCTTCGCGTTGAGTTCGTCGCGCTTCGACGCGCGTTCAGAAGCCATCTGGTTCAGCTCGTTTCGTCGGTCTCGGAGTTGCCCGGCCTTTTTGATGAGCTGTCCTTTGGATTTGTTCTCGAGGTCGTCCTCTGTAAGTTCGATGTTTTTCGCTTCGTCTACCATGTGTTAGTCAAACCTCTGTGCCATACCCGCACCGGCTGTAGCGTCCGCTCACGACCTGCGAAACCTCGGTGAATAAGATTCCCTGTCATCGATCGTCGAGCGATACACGCCGAGCCGGTGGCGTTCTGGTACCGGTAACTACTGTCGCCCTCAATTTAAATGTACCGGTCCAGCAGGCCGTGGAAACCGTTAGCAGGGAGCCCGACGGGGGCGTGTAAACCACTCACACTGCTCCGCGAGTTGCTTATAAGCCGTATAGGTTGTAGACTGTTCGACCGCCGACCGACAGTTCGAGGCGGACCTCGCTTGCGTCGGCGGGAATCTCGAGTCTACCGGCGTCGGCAACCTCGAGTGGGTCGGCGTCTACCTGTTGTTCGCCGTCGTTCTCGCCGGCCCACCACCGGACGGTCGTCTCCACGCGCTCGCGCGTGTCGTTGACGAGCGAGAAACCGACGGTGCCGGGTGCAGGCGGCGACTCGAGGACAGCCTGGACCGGCTCGTAGGCGGTGGCCATCGCCTGGTACGCCGGCTTCTCCGCGCCGTCGTTCGTGAGGACGCCCGGTCCACCACCTGGCGCGGCGTCTCGCAACGGCGAGGCGACGACGATCCCACAGCCGCGCCTCCGGAGGGCTTCGGCGATCGTCTTCGTCGCTCTCGCCTGGTACGTTCGCGACTGTGCGGCCGTCTCCACCCATCGCTCGAGGAGTTCCCCGTCGACGCCCGGAACCCGATCCGGATCGACGCGCTCGCTCGACAGCGAGGCGGGACCGAAGCCGCTGACTGCGGACGACAGCGAGGGGTACCGGTCGAGCAGCCAGTCGACATCGCTAGCCTCGAGGTACTGCCAGCCCAGGCCGAGAATCGCGGCGTCCGGATCGACACCGAGCGGCCCGGTGATGGGGACGACCGGGACGTCCTCGGGCAGTGCCGCCGCGATGGTCTCGGCATCGCTCCCGTCGAAGTCGGTTCGCCACGCCCGCCACCGTACGGCCAGTTTCGCGAGACGGCCGCTGCCGAGTGGCTCCTCGAACGGGTCGACCGTGGCGGTCTGGACGCCGTACATCGCCAGACTCGGATGGGTGCCGTACTCCTCGACCAGAGTCGTTGCGAGGTCGATCCCGCGGTCGACGTCGAGGTCGGGGCCACTCGCCGGCAGGTCCTGCCAGACGAGCAGTCCAGCCTCGTCACACGCGGCGTAGAAGTCGCGAGAGGGAACGTGCGCCTGCGGGCGGACGATCGTCGCGTTCGCGTCGACGGCACGCCGGACGTCCTCGCGTTCGTCGCCGCCGGGCAGTCGGGTGAAACCGCGCGCACGCACCCGGCGGCCGTTGACGAGGAGACCGTCCTCGTCGCGCTCGATCGTTCGAAGACTGACCGTTCGCTCTGCCACGTCGTCCCCGAGTTTCGCCCGGATCGTGTACCGGGCCTGGGGACCGAGTTCGCGGGGCCACCACAGCGACGGGTTTCGGATCTCGAGCGTCTTCGAGACGCGCGCGCGCTCGCCGGCGTCGGCCGCAACTCGAGTGCGTTCCATCGATCCGGCACCGCGGACCCCTTCGGGTCGCAGCGAGAGCGTCACCGCGTCGTCGATCGCTTCACCCGCGTCCACCTCGAGGTCGACGTCGACGGATGCGCCGTCGTCGGAAAGCCGTGGCGTGGCCACTACCTCCCGGAGGAACGTCGGCGGTCTGGCCTCGATGGAGACGTCCCACCAGATGCCAGGAACGGCGAGTTCGTCCGGAACGGCCGCGGTGTCGTAGATTCCGTCGACCGACGCCGGCGGTTCGCAGACGACGAGCAGTTCGTTCGTCTGGCGAGGTTCGAACTCGAACCGGGTTGGTACGAAGTACGGTCCGGCAATGTCTCGCCGAGTGCCGTTCACCCAGACTCGAGCCTGCCCGTAGACGCCGCGTAACTCGAGGATCGCTCGCTCGTCGCCGTCGGTTCGCGGATCGTCGAACCTGGTCCGGTAGGCGATCGAACCGTCGGCGTCCGCGAGTCCCGACGGTCGTCCTGGAACGGGGACGGTCCTCCACTCGTCGACGATCGGCGGATCGTCACCATTTCCCGATTCGACCACGCCACCTGTCCACTTCCCGGCCATCGTCTCGGTGAGCGAACCCCGGCAAAATAGGTGTTTCGAAGCTTGTAGTAATCAAAATAAATATTATCTAATATGAAATGAAGGAGCGCGTCGTGATCCGGTCCGTCGTCGCGGGCCGCGCGCTGCCGTCGATCACGCGGGGCGTCGCCACGATGGCCGGCCGACTCCTGGTACCTCGTATCGACGCATGGTGGTTTAGACAAGTCTAAACATTACCTTAGATACAAAGAATTATATTCTTCGCCATGTACTCCCGAGATGAGATGAACAATCGAGCGACGAGTAGTGAGAGATCGCCTCGAGGAACGAACAGCGCGGATCGTCGACGGTGGTCCCGCCGTCGATTCGTTGCGACCGCCGGTGGATTCGCGACCGCCGGGCTCGCGGGGTGTCTCGGCGGTGCCAGCGACGAGGATGGGGCGGACGTCGTCGCCTCGTTTTTCACGTTCTACGACTTCGCACGGCAGGTCGTCGACGGGACGCCTGTGACGGTCGACAACCTCGTCCCGACCGGGCTGCACGGACACGGCTGGGAGCCGGACTTCGGGATCACGAGCGACATCGTCGAGGCGGACGGGTTTCTCCACGTCGGCCCCGACTTCCAGCCGTGGGCCGATCGGGCGATCGAGACCGTCCAAGATGACGACGCCGATACGCACCTGATCGACGCCCGAGAAGGGATCGAACTGATGGATCTCCCGGACACCGTCGACGAGGACGAACAGGTCGGCGAGGGGAAAGATCCGCACTTCTGGCTCGATCCGGGCCTCGCCAAGGCGTCGGTCGACAACATCGTCGACGGGCTCGTCGAAATCGCGCCCGACCACGAGGACGCCTTCGTCGCCAACGCCGCCGACGTCAAAGCCGAACTCGACGAGATCGACGCCGAGTGGGAGGGGATCTTCGACGCCGCCGAACGCAAGACGGTCTTTCTGGCGGCACACAACGCCTTCGGCTACGTCGGCGAGCGATACGGCGCGACGATCCAGCCGCTGGTGACCAACCTCGCGGCGACCGACGACGTCCGACCGGCGGACATGCGGCGTGCCCGCGAGACGATCGACGACAACGATATCCAGTACATCGGCGCGGCGATCTTCGAACCTCGTCGTCCTGCCCAACAGTTGCGCGAGAGCACGGACGTCGAGGCCTACTATCCGGTCACGCCGTACGCCGGCACGAAAGAGGAGTGGGTCGACCGCGGCTGGGGATACTTCGAGATCGCCCGGAACATCAACATGCCGACGTTCCGGATCGTGCTGGAGGCGATGGACCCCGACGGTACCGAATTCGACGACGAGTGGCAGAACTTCGAATGACCAGACATGAGACACGACACAGACAACCGAACGACGGCACACGTGACGGTCGACGACCTCTCGTTTGGCTACACGGCCAGTCCGGTCGTTAGAGACGTCTCCCTTACCGTCGAGGAAGGCGAGTACGTCGGAATTATCGGGCCTAACGGCTCCGGCAAGAGTACGCTTCTCCAGCTGGTACTTGGCCTGCACGAACCCGACCGTGGCGACGTCCGGCTGTTTGGCCACCCCTCGAGGGCGTTCGTCGAGCGCGAGCGAGTCGGCTACGTCGCCCAGGACGTCACCGAGAACACCAAGGAGATGCCGATCACCGTCGCGGAGGTCGTGCTGATGGGACGGTTCCCACACGCCGGCTTCGGCCGCATCAAGACGACAGATCGCGAACGCACACGCGAGGCACTCCGGACGGTGGGGATCGAGCACCTGGCCGACCGGCGCATCACGAAACTCTCTGGCGGACAGCGCCAGCGGGCGTACATCGCCCGCGCGCTCGCCAGCGAAGCCGAACTGCTCGTCCTCGACGAGCCGACCGTCGGCGTCGACGCCGAGTCCGTCGCAGCCTTCTTCGACCTGCTCGACGACCTCAACGACGACGGGATGACGATCCTGCTGGTCGAACACGACATCGGGGCCGTCCTCGAGCACACCGATCGCGTGATCTGTCTCAACCGGGAGGTGTACTTCGACGGGCCGCCGGACGAGTTCGTCGAAACCGACGCACTCGAGCGCGCCTACGGAACCGACCTCCGCCGCCGATCAGAGGCGAGCGCGCTATGACTGCGATCACGGCACACACGTTCGCAACCGCCGGCTCTGCCCTCGTCGGTCAACTCGGCGCCCCGACCGACGCGCTGGGCTGGCTGCTCGACCGCTGGAGCGACGGGCTGTCGGCTGTCGGCGAGGCGTTCGGGATCGAGATGCTCCGGTACGGATTCATGCATCGGGCGTTTCTCGTCGGTGCCCTCATCGCCGTGATGGCACCGCTGATCGGTACGTTCCTCGTCCACCGACAGCTCGCGCTGATCGGCGACGCACTCGCCCACACCGCCTTCGCCGGCGTCGCGGTCGGCCTGTTCGTCAACGCCGTCCTCGGCGTCGGCGTCTCGCCGTACCTCACCGCAGTCGTCGTGGCGATGATCGCCGCGCTCGCGATCGAGCTGATATCTGAGGTCACGGACGCCTACAACGACGTCTCGATGGCGATCGTGCTCTCGACTGGGTTCGCGCTCGGTGCCGTCCTGATCAGTATCAACGCGGGTGGGCTCGCCGTCGGCGTCAATCAGTACCTCTTCGGCAACCTCGCGACGGTCTCGCGGGAGAATGCGATGATCCTGATCGGCCTCTTTCTCGCGATCGTCCTCGTCGTCGGCCTCACCTACAAGCAACTGCTGTACGTGACCTTCGACGAGACCGCCGCCAGAGTTGCCGGCGTCAACGTCCGCTGGTACAATCGAATTATGACGATGCTGACCGCGATGGTCGTCGTCGGCGCGATGCAAATTATGGGCGTCATCCTGGTCGCGGCGATGCTCGTCGTTCCAGTCGCCGGCGCAGCCCAGCTGGCCCGGAGCTTCAGGGAGGCGCTGCTCGCGTCGGTCGTTCTCGCCGAACTGGCGGTGCTCGCGGGCATCACGCTCGCCTACCAGTACGAGGCGACGGCCGGCGGCACGATCGTCCTCGTCGCCGTCGCGATCTACGTCATAGCCGTCCTGGTCGGGAAAGCGAAGGCGAGCCGGGAACCCGCCGCAGAGACGCGCTCGATCGCCGACGGACAAACTTCGGACTGAACGCAGCCGAGGCCAACACCGCTGAACCGGTCGAAATTCTACTGTGAAGGTACACCGTCGAACCGAACGTCCTGGCCTCGCTCGAGACGAACTAATTAGGATAGTCTAAAAATATAATTTCCATCATCAAACTATAAGTATTGCCTTCACGTATAGCTAACTGCGCTCCAGGACGACTGGAGCGCTGAATCGGCACGTGTTCTCGCACCGCTGGAACACTGCATCGAAACCAGGTGAGCTCCTGCAACACGGGAGAAAGTCGTGGTGACCGTCGAACCCCGTGTTTTGGATCGGCGTGTGCCACCTCGGAGAAGAGTCGCCGACGACTCGCACTAGAACAGGTTCTCGAGCCGATCGTCTACGAGCTGTTCGGCCGGATCCGCTCGTTTGTCCTCCTGACTCTCGGCTTTCTGTGCCTGCCGCGCTCGGTCCATGAACGCCTCGATTCGATCGGAGCGTTCGGCTCCACCGAGTAACACGAGCGCGGCGAGGCGGTCGCTCTCGAGCGGGAAGTCCCCGCCGCGCACCTGCAGGCTCTCGGTCTCGTCCTCGAGCCAGCGGCGCGACTTCTCGACGCCCTTGCGGGGAATCCGGTCGGGATCACCGATTACGGCCAGCAAGGCGGCGTCGGCCGTCGTCGCGTCGGGCAAACTCGTGCCGGTCAGCAGTGCCTGCCGTGCGACGGTCATCACCGTGTTGATGTTTTCGGCGCTGTCCTCGGCGGCAACCGCACTCGCGTACCCGAGTGCCGAGACGCCGCCCTCCCGGAGCGTGTTGATGACCTCGCTCGAGTCGACCACACTTTCGCCGACGCCCTCGACGGCCTCGCCCGAGGCAAAGAGCAGGCCGACGCGCTGGGCGATCCGCTGGTTGATCGTCTCGAACGCGCCCTCGACGCTCTCACCCTGTTCGTGCCAGGCGTCGTTGTCGATCAGGAGCGTCGAGTCGGCCTCGCGGACGAGCGTCTTCAGCGACCGGCCCGCGTTGGCCTGGTAGAGCGCTCCTTCGTTTCGTCCCGGGAGGATCCCGAGTCCGTAAATCGGCCGATCGTAGACCCGCTGTAGGTTGTGGACGAGCGCTGGTGCGCCCCCGCTGCCGGTGCCACCGCCGAGTCCGGCGACGACCCAGATGGCCTCGGCTCTCGACGTGACGTGTCCGTCGAGCGCGTCGAGCACCTCGTCGACGTCCGACTGCATGATCTCGGCGCCGAGTTCGTTGTCGCCGCCGACGCCGTGGCCGTTCACTCGAGCCTGACCGATCAGTCGCGTGTCGACGACCTCGAGCGACTGCAGATCCGCCTTCGCGGAGTTTATCGCCAGGGCGCCCTGCACTGCGTCGAATCCCATCTCCGCGTCGAAGCGCGCGAGGCGTTCGGTCACCTTTCCGCCGGCCTGTCCCACCCCGATGAGGGCAACTTTCATACGTACCACGTCACAGAGCGCCTAATTGAACGTTGCGACTGTCAGGTTTAAGTACAATTACGGCACCAGAGCGTCCATGACCGATTCCGACGCGCTCGAGCGACGACTGGCTGCCGTCGAACGGGCCCTCGTCGACGGCGACCACGCGCTCACCGACCTCCCTGACGCGGCCGCCGTTGCCGACGAGCTGGCCCGTCTCGACGAGCGACTCGACGACCTCGACGCTCGCGTCGCAGAACTCGAGGGGTCGACGCGGGCGCTTCGTGGCTACGTCGGCAACGTCAGATCGGCAGACGAGGACGTCGAGCGGCGTGCCGACGCGGCGATCGCGACCGTCGATCGCCTCGAGCGTCGCGTCGCCGCACTCGAATGTGCGACGAGGTCGTCCGACGGACCCGGCGGCGACCTCGTCTCGCCGTCGTGCACGCGAGCGGCCGATGGCAGTTTCGAGGGTGCCGAAACGCTCGAGACACTCGAGGACGTCGACCCGACGCGGATCGGCACGACGCCCGACGAGGACGCAGGCGAGTCCGTCGAAGAAGGCGAGAACGAGGGAGGTGTTCTCGCGTCGGTTCGCCGCCTCCTGCCGTGATCCGACTCGTCCTCGCCGTCGTCCTCACGCTCGCGCTGGTCGGCCTCTCCATGCCGGCGGTCGACCGCGCCGGAACGGTTCGGACGGACGAACGAGTCGGATCGGACGTCGCCGCTCTCGACCGGGCGGCCACCGCGTTGCTCGAGCACGAGGAACTCCCGCCGCCCGGGACGGCGGGACCGCGGCGGATCGTGACACTCTCGCTACCGTCTCCGTCGCTCGCCCGGGCGCCGGTCGACTACGTCGTCGTCGGCGACGCGTTCGACTCCAGGACCGACGAGGACCGCATCGTCGCCTACCGTGTCGGTAGGGGCGCAGAACGACTCGTCCACGTCGACGCCCCGATCCGGACGGCAGGCAGCGATCCACTCGTCCTCCGAGGTTCAGGCGAGTACGACCTCGTCCTCACCCTCGAGCGCGACGCCAGCGACGATCCGGTCGTCGTCGTTTCCCTGCCGTGAGTTTATACCGGAAGGCGCGGCCAGCACCCCCATGCGATCACTCATCGATCGGTTCGCCGCGAGCGAACCCGAGACGACGGGCTGTGCGACGACGTTCGAGGACGGAACGCTCGTCGTCGACGCCGCGGGGCGTGACGGCGCGCTCGCGTCGTCGCCGGCGTGGCGGGCGGCAGTCGTCCGCGCGCTCGCGGACCGCGACGCCGCTGACGTCGTCGTCCGCCGTCGTGGCCTCGAGTACCGCTACGACGATTGCGGCGTGGCGTTGCTCACCGCTGCGGGTCGCTTCGTCGACCTCGTCGCCGACCGGGACGAACGGCTCGCCGACCTCGCAGCACGCGATCCGCTCGAGGCCACACGCGAGGCGACCGCTCGCGCCGGTCCGGCGGCCGCCATCGCCGCGGAGTCCGGTCTCGCGGTCGTCGCCGACCGCGTCGCCGACTACGAGGACGCGCTGACTCCCTCGGTCGGACTCTCGATCGCTCACTCCTTCGTCGATCGAACCGCCGTCGACGACGCGCAACTCCGGGGCGTTCGCACGCTCGAGACGGGAAGCGAGGCCCGAATCTACGCTCGACCCGACAGCGTCCCGCTGTACGCACTCGAGGTGGTCGACCTCGAGCTAGCCGCCGACGAGCGTGAGTTGCTCCTCGAGGCGTATGCAGCAGTCGCCGACGGGGTCGTCGAGGGCGACCGCGTCGCCTCGCGGGCAGTCGAACGCGTCGCCGACGGTCCGACGGATCCGCTGTTGACCGCCGTCCTCGCGAAACACACCCGCGGCTACGGCGTCCTCGAGGATCTCTTCGCTGACCCGCGGGTGAGCGACGTCTACGTCACCTCGCCGGTCGCCGACAACCCGCTTCGCGTCGTCGTCGACGGCGAGTCGATGGCGACGAACATCCACCTGACGCCCGACGGGGCGGGTGCGCTGGCTTCTCGCGTTCGGCGAACGAGCGGTCGGTCGTTCTCGCGGGCGAGTCCGACCGTCGACGCGACGGCCGAACTCGAGAACGGAACCGGCGTTCGCGTCGCTGGCGTGACCGGTCCCGTCGCGGACGGCGTCGCCTTCGCCTTTCGCGAGCGGGCCGACGACCGGTTTACCCTGCCGGCGCTCGTCGCGAACGACACGATGACGGCCGAGGCAGCGGCGTTTCTCTCCGTCGCCGTCGAACGGAACGCCGCCATCCTCGTCGCCGGCACCCGCGGCGCGGGGAAGACGACACTGCTCGGAACGTTGCTGTACGAACTGTCGCCGGGCACGCGGACGGTCGTCATCGAGGACACGCCCGAACTGCCGGTCGGGCCGCTCCAGTCGGTCGACCGGGACGTCCAGTCCTTGCGGACCGGAACCGGCGACGGCCCCGAAATTTCGGCTTCAGACGCGCTCAGGACTGCACTCCGGCTCGGAGACGGTGCGCTCGTCGTCGGCGAGATCCGTGGTGAGGAAGCTCCGGTCCTCTACGAGGCCATGCGCGTCGGTGCCAACGCGAACGCCGTCCTCGGAACCATCCACGGCGACGGCGGCGATGCGGTCTACGAGCGCGTGGTATCCGACCTCGAGGTCCCGCCGTCGTCGTTCGGGGCGACCGACCTCGTCGTGACGGTCCAGGCCTACCGCATGCCAGCCGGGCGAAAACGACGACTCGCGGCGATCGAAGAGGTCGTCGTCGGCGAAGAGGGCGTCCGGTTCGAATCGCTGTACGAACTCGAGGGCGACCGGCCGACCTCGACGGCCAGAATCGACCGCGGGGAGAGCCGCCTCGTCGATCGACTCGCCGGTCCGACCGAGACGTACGCTGACGTTCGTGCAGCGATCGACGACCGACGCTCGTCGCTCGCTGATCTCGCAGCAGACGGCCGAACAGCTCCCGCAGAGGTCGCAGCGGTCTACGCGGATCGCGGGCGAGGCGAATGACCCACCTCCGTCGTCTCGCTGCACTCTACCCCTGGTCGGTCGAGCCGAGCGAAGAGTTGGCCGAGGCCGTGGCGTTCGTCGAGTCGGCCCACGACGCCGAGACGATCGTCAGAGCCGGGTACGTCGCGGGCGCGCTCGCGGCTCTCCTTTCGACGCCACTACTTCTCGCGCCGCTGCCGCTGTGGAGTTCGCTCGTCGCGATCCTCGCAGCCAGTCTCGGCGTCGTTCACGCGATCCACTCTGGACCACACCTCCTCGCGGCTGTCCGACGGACGCGCGCGCTGGGCGATACCCCTGCACTGATCGGCCGCATCGTCCTCCGAATGCAGATTCAGCCTGCGACCGAATCTGCCGTTCGTTTCGCCGCCGAGACCGGACAGGGCCCGCTCGCCTCGAGTCTCGGCGCTCACGTCGACCGTGCCGCGGGCACGCCACGATCTGGTTTGCTCGCGTTCGCGACCGAGTGGGCAGACCGGTTTCCGGCACTTCGCCGATCGGCACACCTGCTCGCGGCAGCCGAGAACGCACCGGACGGCGAACGGTCCCGGACGCTCGATCGGGCGTTCGCAGCAGTTCTCGACGGAACTCGAGACGGGATGGCCGAGTTCACTGCGAGCATTCGCGGTCCGGCGACCGGACTGTACGCCTTCGGCGTCATGCTGCCGCTCGCGCTCGTCGCACTCGTCCCCGCCGCGACGATCGCAGGGTATCCGGTCTCGATCTGGTTTTTCGTCGTCGTCTACAACGTGGTCCTCCCGACGCTACTCGTAGTCGCGGGTGCCTGGCTCCTCGTTCGCCGGCCGGTCGCGTTTCCACCGCCGACGGTCACGCGAGCCCATCCCGACGTTCCCGATCGGCTGTGGAAACCGCTCGTCTTCGGACTCGTGGTCGGCGTCGGTGCGTATCTCGTGACGCCGGCCCTCGGTCCCGCAGCTCTCGCTCCGATCGCCGCCACCGGCCTCGCACTCGGAATCGCACTCACCGGCGTCTACTACCCCGTCGCGGCCGTTCGCCAGCACGTTCGCGACGTCGAAGCACACCTCGTCGACGCGCTCTACCTCGTCGGCCGACAGGTAGCCGAGGGCGAAGCAGTCGAATCCGCGATCGCCCTTGCCGGCGACCGCGTTCCCGCCGAAACCGGCGACGTCTTCGCCGACGCCGCCGGCCTCCAGCGCCGCCTCCACCTCGGCGTCCGCGACGCCTTCCTGGGTCGGTACGGCTCGCTCGCAGACGTTCCGAGCCCTCGAGCACACAGCACGGCCTCGCTTCTCGCGATCGCCGCGGACGAAGGGCAGCCGGCCGGCCGCGCGGTCGTCTCGATGGCCGACCACCTGGAAGAACTCCAGGAGGTCGAACGCGAGACCCGTCGCGAGCTCGCGACCGTGACGGGGACGCTCGACAACACGGCTTCGTTTTTCGGGCCGATGGTCGCTGGCGCGACCGTCGCACTCGCCGGCGGCATAGTCGGAAGCGGTGCCGAGGCGGCCGACGCAACGACCCTTCCCACCGACGCGCTCGGACTCGTCGTCGGCGTCTACGTGCTGACGCTCGCCGTCGTGCTGACGACGATCTCGATCGGGCTCCGACACGGGCTCGACCGCTCGCTCGTGGGCTATCGGGTGGGCCGTGCCCTGTCGGTCGCCACGCCGATCTACGTCTGTTCGGTGATCGTCGCCAGCACGTTCGTCTGAGAGTTTAAGTAGGAATCCGCGGCCATCCCCGCCATGTTCGAAGCACCTGCAGACGCGTGGTTCGTCTGGGCCGGTGTCGCGCTCGTCAGCGTCGCCGTCGCCGGCGTCGCACTCGAGTTACCGTCGACGCCGCCACCCGACGCGAACGCGGCTGCAAACGCCATCGACAGGGCGGCTGGCAATCCGTACGATGCGACCGTCACCTACGAACACGACGCCGAGGAGGTCCGACTCGACGCGAAACGCATCTCGCTGCGCGACGACGGCGACACGGCACACGCGAGCGTCGCGTACGGCAGCGTGGTTCCCGTGACGGGACACGACCGACTCGAGAACGTCACGGACGGGACGCCACTGCGAACGGAGTTCGACGGACCGTTCGCCGTCGTCGACTTCGTGAACGCGCTCGAGGACGCCCACGAGGACAACGCCGGTGAGTGGCACCCCTCGACCGGCCGGTTGACGGTCAGGACGATCAGCTGGGACGCTGGCTGGCAGTGGCGAGCGCTGCGCCTGTTCTTCGGCTGGGTGGACGGCGACAGCAGCCGGGATGCCCTCTCGAACAGGTACAGCTGGATCGAGTACGACCGCACCACGGAGCAGTACCATGTCACGCTCGTCGTCGCGTAGAGGGCAGACCGAACCGCTCGGTGCACTCGCCGCCGTCTTCGCGGTCGGCGTCGGGCTGACGATCTACGCCGGATTCGTCGCGGACGTCTCGCCCGGCGTAAGCGATCGCGCCGTCGAAGAAACTGTCCTCGAGCGTGCGTGGACGGACGCCGGAGCGGACGGCATCTTCGACGAGTCCACCGACGACCTCTCGGTTCCACCCGGACGGCTGCCAGATGGGTACAACGTCTACCTCGAGGTGACGACGACCGCGGACGATGGCGATTGCGAAACGGTCGCGTCGTTCTTCGTCGATGCCGCCGGGACACCGCGAGCCAGCGTCACACCACCGGCCGAGACGCGATCGGCGAGTCGGCCGATCGGGGTCCAACTCGAGGACGTACCCGCCGGTGACGTTCGCGGTGGTCGTCTTCGCGTGGAGGTCTGGTCGCGATGACGCGCTTCGCTCGCGACCGCGCCATCAGCACCGTCGTCGACGTCGCGCTCTTCTTGCTGCTGGTCAGTGCAGCGGTGACGACGCTGGCGCTCTTTCTCGAGGACGGTGACCGGGCACCCACCCACGCCGAAGCGGACCGAACCGCGGAGACGCTCGCGTCGACGACGACGTCGGTCGAGTACTCCCTCCGACCGGTCGCGCGAACCGACGACACTGGCACGTTCGACGACACCGATTTCGACGACGAGGCGTACGCCCGCGTCGCCCACGGACCGACGGCGGCGCTGCTCGCCGACGCCGCCGTCACGAACGTCCGGTTCGACGATCGGCGACTCACCGCCGCCGGCGAGGAGTTCGAGGACGCCGTCGATCGAACCGCGATGGGCGTCCTGCAGGGTGCGACCGACGACGTCCACGTCGTCGCCGTCTGGACCCCACACGACGGCTCGTCGATCGAGGGCCGGGCGACCGCGGGGCGGAAGCCGCCGTCGGACGCAGACGTCAGTACTGCCACGATGACCGTCGCGAGCGGGGTCCCTCCCGTCGACGACGATCGGATCACGGCCGCCTACGAACGCGGTGGCTTCGAAGCCGCCGCGCGACCGATCGCGACGGCGATCGTCGACGGCTACCTGCCGCCGTCAGAGAGCCGACTCGCACTCGAGCGCCAGAGCGTCGATCGTGCGCTCGTCGTCTATCGATATCAACGGCTGGCCGACATTCTCGGCGTTGACCTCGATCCCGAGGACGGTGTCGTGAGCCGACCCAACGCCAACGTGACGGCCGCAAACGAGAAACTCACCGACGAACTCGCGGTGCTGATCGCGGCCGACCTCGAGGCGGAACTCGCGTCCGACGTCGAGGACATCCAGCGGCGATATCCCGTCGACGAGCACGACGGCGAGATCGGCGAGGCGATCGCCGAAACCGTCTCGACGGGCGACGTGACGATAACCGTGCGAACCTGGGGGCGAGAGCCGTGACCGGCGATCGATGGCCGACGGTTCCGATCGCAGACGACGACCGCGCCCGCATCCCGTTCGCGCTGATCGGCGTCCTGTTGCTGGTCAGCAGCGTGACGATGGTCGGCGTACTCGAGTCCAGACCCGACCCACGGCCGGACGTCGACCCGTCGCTCGCGATGGACCGCACGGCAGCGGCGACGCAGACGACGCTTCGAAACGCCGTCGTCAGTGCTGCAAACGACGCTGCCAGCGATCCCGTCACCGACGCAAACGCCGCGGATCCGTGGGGTCGAGCGATCGACGGCCCGACTGCCGACGTGGTCTTCGAGCGGTCCCTGCGACTGCGGATCTACCGCGAACTCGAGGCAGGGCTCGCACACGCCGGCCAGACGATTCGAGACGACACCGTGACGCAAGTCTCCGTTCCCTCACTCGAGAACGGCCAGCAGTCGGCGGCTGACGCGATCGACAGAGTGGGGATCGAACGTGGGGGCGACGGCTCTCTCGAGCCCGGTCTCCTCGAGGTGACCGTCGAAGACGTCACCATTGCAGTCGAGCGCGACGGCGAACGGGTCGCCGAACGAACGCAGGACGTCACGGTCACGGTCGCGACGACGCTGTTCGAACTCCGGCAGAAGACCCAGGAGTACGAACGGCAACTGAATACGGGCTTCTTCGAGGCGGATGGGTACGACGGATTCGGTCGGTACTTCGCCGCACGAACGTACCCACTGAGCTGGGCGCGTGGCTACGCCCAGTACGGGGGTGCACCCGTCACGGAGGTGATCGCCAACCGCCACGTCGAGGTGCTGGCGAACGACGCCGTCTTCACCACACAGCGGGCGGTGTTCGGAACCACCGATCCGTACGAACAACGGACGATGATGAACGCGTGGGGCTGTCTGGCGGCGAAAGACGCCGAAGAAGTCTACGAGGGAACGTACGACGAGGAGCCGGCAGTCGTCAACGCCGAGGAGATCTGTACCGGTCTGGACTACGTCTACGGCGACGTCGAAGGCGAACTACCGCCACCGCCGGACACGTCGGATCTCCTGGCTGCCACACCCGGCATGGATGCGACGGAGACGATCTCTGTCAACGAGGTCGCCGACGTCGCGTTCGCCGAGGTGCTCGCGGAGGGCGAGATCGACGACGTGATCGACGATATCCACGAGATCGAGGCCAGTACGGACGTCTCGCACGTCGTCGACGACCACGACGAACCGGACGTTACGCCACCGCCCGAGACGTCCACCGATCCTGACAACTGGAGCGACCCGTCTCTGATCGAGGACACCACGACGACGTCGACCGCGAGCGTCGACCACGTCGCACACGATCCAGACACGTCACGTCTCGAGACCGACTACCACACCTTCCACGTCACCGTCGTCAACGAACACTACGAGCGACTGGAGTGGCGCTACGAGGGCAACCGATCGAAGACCGGGCTGCCGGCGGCTGTCACGGCGAACGACACGTCGACCTCGGAGTTCGAGATCGAGATCACGCTCTCGGGCGAGCACCCGGACGCCGACGTCGACTACAACGGCATCGAGACTGACTACGATCCCGGCGGGTGGCCAGCCCCGCTTTCGGACAACTACGACGGCGTTCCGGACGCCACCCTCGAGCGCCTGCTCGGACTCGATCCCGACCGCTCGCTCGAGTCACAACTCGAGGCACAACTCACCGATACCGAGGCGATCGAGAGCGCAGCAGCCCTCGAACGCGAGTTCCGAATCACCGACAGCGCGACGATCGACGCCGATCCATCGACGGAGCTGCTCACGGTCGAGATCGCACACGATCTGGCGCGGCTCCGCGACGAGGTTGCGGGCGTCAGCCACGAGTTCGAACGCCACGAGATCATCCAGGGCGAGCCGTTCGAGAAGTTGAAAACGAAAGTCGACGACGAACGACGGTACGTCTACGAGGGTGATCCGAACGGTGCCTACGACAGCGTCGCGGACAAGGCTCGCGTCGAAGTCCGACAAATCTACCTCGAGACGCTCCTCGCCCACATCGACGACGTCGCCGACACCCACGCGGATACCCAGGACGCACTCGAGGAGGAACTCGACGACGAGGTCGACGCGACCGACGACGCACTCGCTGACGTGACGACCTTCGCCCAGGACGCCCTCGCGGGCAACGTCACCGAACACGAGGGCGAACTCGAGGGATCGCCGCTTCTCGAGAACGTCACGTTCACGCCTGCCGGGTCGCCGACGTATCTGTCACTCGAGACGGTCGAGCGCGAGCAGGTGCCGGCGGTGGGCGACGGCGAGCACGCGCCGATGGCGGCGAAGAACTACAACTGGTTTGCGGTGCCGTACAACGAGAAATCGGCGGACTGGTTGGTTGAAGTGCTGGATTACTTCGACGATAGCGACGAGACGGAGGAGGTTATCACACTACGAACTGCAGGGGAGATGCTTCAGGCTGCCGAGTTGGCTGCAGAAATCAAGGAAGATGATGATTTCTTATCTTTCAGACGAGCGCAACTAAAATCAGAAATAGAAAATGAGCTTAATGCGATTGCCGGAAAAACAGCGGAAAGGGCCGCTAATACCGATCACCTTAGTGGTAAAGAAGACCACATCGAAAAAACTCTTAAAAACGAGGTGTTTCCATCTCTTGGAAATGTTGGACAACAGGCGATTAAACTCGGTGGTCAAGAAGGTGCAAAGCAAGTTCGCAGCATAGTGAAACAAGAACTAGAAATACCGGATGACACACCCTATGATAATACAGAGATTTGGAGAGAACACGCATCATCTGTGATAGTGTACGAATTGAGTAATTCTTTAGATGAAGGTGTGATCGATTCTGTTGATCGTGACGATCTAAATCAGATTAATGAACGAGTTCGAGATGAACTTGATCAAGTTACCAGAGACGTGATCGAATATCGGGTCCAAAACGACTCGGTCAACGCCACAAAACTTGAAGAAGAATGGCTGACTAACAAGGACAACGAAACCCGTAACCTGTCGCCGAGTCGGATCCCGGCGGGCATGCCAATCATGCCGATCCCGGGGTCGTGGTACGTGACTGCCAACGTCTGGGACATCGAAGTTGAGGGCGAGTACGCCCGCTTCGAACTACAGGCGAGTTCGGGAACGCCTGTGACAGTCGGAGGTACGACATACATCCGCGACGGAGAACCCGTTCAACTTAAGGGAGACGATACCACCCACACTATCGGTCACGCTGAGCCGATTTCTTTCTCGAGTCGAACGATGGTCCTAATCGTGGTTCCCCCTGGTAGAATCGGTGTCGGCGATCGAACAGGGGAGCGGACGGAGTGTTCGGCAACGTGGCCGAATGCCGGTGATGTTAACCAAGATTCACAAGAGGCAGATTGTTAGTCAAACATATATAATCCCATATGACTTATTCATAAGGTTATAATTAAGTCAAACTTCTTCAAGAGCGTAGATATTGCCATCGTTCGAGGTCACGTAAACGGATTTATTAAGAACGACCGGTCCTGACCATACGATTCCCTCGGTTTTGAATGTCCAAATTTGATTCCCCGTTTCTTGATCCAGTGCGTATATGGATCCATCCCCCGAACCAATATATAGAGTATCATCAACAATCGCTGGTTTTGCTCTGATCCCAAGACCAGTTTCATATTCCCACTGTTTTTCACCGGTGTTGGCGTCAACTGAATAAATATAGTTGTCACTACTGCCAATGTAGACGCTACCACCGGTGACTGAGGGGCTTGAATAGATCGTATCACTAGATTCTTCGAAGCGCCATTTTTCGTCACCAGTGTCGGCATCGATCGCGTAGAGATTGTGATCGCTACTGCCGACGTAGACGGTCCCATCGACGACGGCCGGGTCGCTGACAGTCATCCGCTCTTCGTCTTCATTCTTGAATCGCCACTCTTCCTCACCGGTCTCGAGGTCGATCGCTCGGAGTTGGTCCCACGTCCCGACAAAAGCGAGACCGTCAGCTACAGCAGGTGCTGCAGACGCACCATCGTGGAGTCCTGCTACCTGGTTTTGGTCGCCGGTTTCCCCACCGAGCGAAATAAGAGAGTAGCCGTCAGTGACGTAGACATCTGAGCCGACCGGGACAGCGTGACCCCACCGTCCCCGCTCGAGTTGTTCGTGCCAGAGTTCGTCCCCGCTGTCGGCCTCGAGTGCGTACATGTCGGTATGGGCACCGTTGTAGACGGTACCGTCGACGACGGCAGGATTGTAGCGGACGAGCGTTCCGAGGTCGGCTCGCCACTCTGTCTCACCTGTCTCGACGTCGATCGCGTAGAGGTAGTTGTCGTGCGAACCCGCGTAGAGCGTCCCGTCGACGACGGCCGGACTCGTCTCGAACGAGTCGTCGGCTTCGACGGTCCAGCGGACGGTGACGTCGTCTTTCGGGCCGGTCGTATCGGGGTGGTGGCCGGTGTTTCGAGCGTCGACGCCGTACATCGGCCAGGAGTCCGGCGTGACCAGCGTGTCGTCGCCGCCGATTCCGAGGAGGCCGGAACCGCTGGTGTCGCCACTCGAGTCGCGGTCGTCGTCGCTTCCGAGACAGCCGGCGAGGCCGGCAGCGGCGGTGCTGGCACAGGCGGCGAGCCAGTGCCGGCGGGAGGTCGTCCGTTCCATCGACACTCGAGATATATTGGTTCGAATAATAAAACTTAGCAATTATAGGTGAATGAGTGTGAACATAACTCCTGGCGGTACCTTCTCGACCACCTCGAGACACGGCGGTCGGCGATGGCAATTCCTATCAGGTCGACGGTCCTCGGGTCGGATATGTTCTACGAGCAGCGGATGACGGTGCCGGACTCGCCGGCAGAGCTGCGCGCGGAGTACGAAGACGACCTGGCCGAAATCGTCGATCGAGTGGGACTCGAGACGGCCGCCGACGCCACCGACGTCGACCGGGAGGCGCTCGAGGCGCTGGTCGACGGCGATTCGCCTGCGCTCTCGCTCGAGGACGCGGCACAGGTTCAGGCGCTCTCCGACGGCGAGCCGGACGCGGAGACGATCGTCGAGATGGCGGGTGAGCACCTCCTGCTGGGGATGTCGACGGCGGTGCTCGACGTGGAGACGGTCGCGAGCGAACTCGAGCTCGAGCTCGATCCAAAGGAGATCCAGCAGAAGATCGAGCGGCGAGCGCCCATGTCGTTCGAGGAGTACGTCCACGTCCAGTACGTGATCGCTGACGGGGCACCCTGAACGGTAATCCGCTGACAGCGACGGTTCGACGAGCGGTGTGATTATAGGCCGTGACTCCCGAGTTCGAGTATGCGCGTTGCCATTCTGGGCTGTGGATACGTCGGCCTCGAACTCGGTCGACAGCTTCTCGAGGCGGGACACGAACCGATCGGCGTCCGTCGGTCCGGGGCGGGCGTGGCGGCGATCGAAGAGAACGGGTTCGAGGGCGTTCGAGCCGACGTCACCGACCAGTCGTCGCTCGAGGCGGTGCCGGACGTCGACGCGCTCGTGTTCGCGGCGAGCAGCGGCGGCCGTGGTGCCGAGGCGGCCCGCGAGGTGTACGTCGACGGCCTCGAGACGGCCATCGAGGCATTCGGCACGCGGGACGAGCCGCCAGAGCGGCTGGTGTACACCTCCTCGACCGGCGTCTTCGGCGACCACGGCGGCGACTGGGTCGACGAGGAGACGCCAATCGAGCCGACGACGCCAAAGACGGAGGTGCTGGCCGAGGCCGAGCGGGTCGCACTCGAGACGCCGGCAGCGTTCGGGTACGACGGGGCAGTCGCCCGATTCGCCGGGCTGTACGGTCCCGATCGGTATCGACTCGAGCGCTACCTCGGGGGGCCGGTGACGGAAGGATATCTGAACATGGTTCATCGTGACGACGCCGCGGGTGCGGTCCGGTTCCTGCTCGAGGACGATCTCGCGCGCGGCGATGTCGTCCAGGTGGTCGACGACGAGCCGGTATCGAAGTGGTCGTTCGCCGACTGGTTGGCCGACGAGTGTGGCGTCGAGCGGCCGCCAAAGCGGACGAAAGAACAGCGACTGGCAGACGACGATCTGTCGGAGGCGGCCCGGCGGCGAATTCTGACCAGCAAACGGTGCTCGAACGCGTTGCTCCACGAACTGGGATACGAGTTCGTGTATCCGACGTTTCGTGAGGGGTATCGCGACGCGCTCGAGGCGTTCCGACGCGACTGTCAGTGACGCTGGACAGTCGACGAACGAGGGAGAAAGTTCTTGGTCGTTCACTTTGAGTGTGGGGTATGAGCTACCAGATCGCCCGGACGACCGGCGTGGTGCCGGGCGTCGACGACGTGCTGGTCGTCGACAGGGCGGTCGACGTGCTGGGAGACGTCGACCCGCTGGTACTTTCGCTGCTGGTGCTCGGTGTCATCACGTTGCTCGTCAGCGGGTGGTGGGCCGTCCGCTGGCTCCGGCGGCCGCCGGGGGTCCGTCTCAGACGCGTCCTCGGGAAGCACGACGAGGTGACGGTGTTGATGCACCCGAACCCGGACCCTGACGCGATGTCGACTGCGATGGGTATCGCGCGGATCGCCGAGTCCGCCGACACGGATGCGACGCTCAAGTACGCTGGTGAGATCCGCCACCAGGAGAACCGGGCATTCCGGACGGTCCTCGAACTCGACCTGGATCACGTCGAGACGAAAGCGGACCTCGCGTCCGAGACGGTGGTTCTCGCCGACCACAACGTCCCCCGTGGGTTTCCCGGTGCGCAAATGATCGAACCGGTGGCGGTCGTCGATCATCACCCCGGAAACGGCGCGGGGACGTCGTTTACCGACATCCGGACGGATTACGGTGCGGCGTCGACGGTCGTCGTCGAGTACCTCGAGGAACTCGGCGCGACGATGGATGACGACGAGACGGAGTCTGCGGACGGACTCACCGTCTCGTCCGAACTCGCGACCGGGCTCCTGTACGGTATTCTGTCCGATACGAATCACCTGACCAAGGGTTGTTCTGCGGCGGAGTTCGACGCGGCGGCGTTTCTCTTTTCGGGGATCGACGAGGATCTGCTCGATCGAATCGCCAACCCCCAGGTGGCAGACGAGGTCCTGCAGATCAAAGCCGACGCGATCAAGAAGAAACGCGTCGAGGGGTCGTTCGCGATCTGTGACGTCGGCGAGATCGGTAACGTCGACGCGATTCCACAGGCTGCAGACGAACTCATGCAACTCGAGGGGGTGACGGCGGTGGTCGTCTACGGCGAGAACGACGGGACGGTCCACCTCTCCGGTCGATCGCGCGACGACCGGGTGCACATGGGCGAGACGCTCCGGAACGCAGTAAGCGACATTCCGATGGCGAACGCGGGCGGTCACGCGCGGATGGGCGGCGGTCAGCTATCGGTCGACCACATGCACGGGATCGGTCCCTCGGACGGGATCAGCAGAGACGAGTTCGAGGACCGACTGTTCGCTGCGCTGTCCGGCGAGCGGTAACCCAGAAGCGACTCGAGCGTAGCCACGTCGGCGGTCAGTAGCCGCGTTTTTATTTCGGACGACCCTACGTCGGCCCATGGCAACCGGATCTGCGACGTGGGACTATCGCGACGCCCACCACGAGGAGTTCGGGCGGACGTACTTCCGGCGATTCGACGACGGCCTCGTCTCGAGTATCGGGCTTGGCACATACCTCGGAGAGCCGACCGACGAGGTCGACGACCGCTACGAGGCATCGATCCGCACCGCCCTCGAGCGCGGCTGTAACGTCCTCGACACGGCGATCAACTATCGCTGTCAGCGCAGCGAGCGAGTGATCGGGCGGGTCCTCGAGGAGGCGGACGTCGACCGGGACGCGGTACTCGTCGCGACGAAAGGCGGGTTCGTCCCGTTCGACGGCGAACGCCCGGAGAATCCGGGGCAGTACGTCAAATCGGAGTATGTCGACACGGGTCTCGTCGACCGCGAGGACCTCGTGGCGGGGAGTCACTGTATCGCGCCCGACTACATCGACGACCAGCTCGATCGCTCGCTCGAGAACCTCGGCGTCGACACCATCGACCTCTACTACGTCCACAACCCGGAGACGCAACTGCGCGAGCGCTCCCGCGAGGAGGTCTACGACCAGCTCGAGGAGACGTTCGTGCGACTCGAGGAGCGGGTGGCCGACGGCGACATCGCCCACTACGGCGTCGCGACGTGGGAGGCCTTTCGGGTTCCGGAAGATCACCCGTCGTATCTCTCGCTGCCGGCGGTCGTCGAGCGTGCGAGGGCGGCGGCCCGCGAGGCCGACACGGACGCCAGCGGGACGCACTTCCGGGCGATCCAGCTCCCGTTCAACGTGGTCATGGCGGACGCGTTTACGGTCGAAGCCCACGAGACGCCCGACGGGCGGAAGTCGGCGCTCTGGTTCGCCGCCGACGCGGGCCTCGACGTCTTCACGAGCGCGAGCATCGCACAGGGAGATCTCGCCCAGGAGATTCCGACCGACGTCGCCGCCCAGCTCGAGGGCGAGACGACAGCCCAGCGGTCGATCAACTTCGCACGGTCGGCACCGGGCGTGACGTCGTCGCTCGTCGGGATGAGCCGCGTAGAACACGTCGAAGAGAACGTCGCTGCGGGGACGTTCGACCCGCTCGGTGCCGACGCGTTCGACGCCGTCTTCGAGTGATACTGTCGGTTGTGATACTGTCGGTTGTGATACTGTCGGTTGTGATACTGTCGGTTGTAACTGTTTTCACGGCCGGAAGTGCGAGCTAGCGAAGCTCTTTCCACTCGCTCCCGCAGTCGGGACACCGCCGGATCGTCGTGATCGTGTCCGGATCGTTCTCCGTCTTCAGTGGCTTGCCACACTCCGCACAGGTGACTCGCTCGTAGGTGTCCTTGACGAGTTCGCCGTCTCGAAGTGCCTTCCGGATCGATTTCATGTTCGTCCCATTCGGAGGTAGGGGAGAAAAAGACCGGGGCTTCTGTGACTGTTATCCCACCTGATAGTTCCGTGTCGACTCGGAACTGTTGAAGTGTTAGACGGTCAGATTCCATCCATGAGCGACGCGTCGAACGGACGATTCGGCGGGCGACGCTCCGTCTTCGCGTCGCTGTGTGCGATGGTCTTTCTCGTCAACCTCGGTCGGGTGATCTACGCGCCGCTGCTCGAGCCGTTCCGGGCGACGTTCGGCGCGAGCGCGGGGGAGGTCGGCCTGCTGGCGACGCTCGCCTGGATCGGCAGCGCGTCGCTTCGAGTTCCGACCGGCTACCTGCTGACGAAGTTTCCGCGACACCGACTCGTGCTCGCTTCCGGGCTCGTCCTCGCCGGCTCCTCGGCCTTTGCCGCGACGGCGACTTCGCTCGAGGTGCTGTACGCGGGTGCGTTGCTCATGGGCGTCGCCAGCGGGGTCTACTTCGTCTCGGCGAACCCGCTCGTCAGTGAGCTGTTTCCGACGCGCGTCGGGCGGGCGATCGGGATCCACGGCACCTCGAGCCAGGTCGCGGCGGTGGTCGCACCGCTGATGGTCGGGGCGTACTTCGCCGTGACGTGGCCGATCGCCGCCTGGCGCGTGGTCTTCCTGACGATTTCGATCGCCGCCGTCGTCTCGACGGTCGCGCTCTCTGTCACCGCCAGGCGGACAACGCTCCCGACGGCTGGCACCGAGGACCGCCGTCTGCGCGTCGCACTCGAGCGCCAGTGGCCGATCATCGCGACGGGAGTGTTCGTCATCGGCTTCGCGGGGCTGGTCTGGAACGGCCTGTTCAACTTCTATGTGACCTATCTCGTCGAGGTCAAGGAGTTCTCCGAGCCCCGAGCGCGGACGTTCCTGACGATTCTCTTTGCGGCTGGCGTTCCGGCCTTCGCCGTCACTGGCTACGTCGCTGACCGCGTCCGGTTCGTCCCGCTGTTGCTCTCGATCCTGGTCGGGTTCGGCGCGTCGCTGGTCGCGCTGACCGTCGTCGAGAGCGTGCTCGCGATTCTCGTCGTCACCGCCGTCACCGGCTACGTCGCCCACAGCTTCTTTCCGGCCGTCGACACCTACCTGCTCGCCTCGTTTCCCGACGAGAACCGCGCCAGTGCGTACGCGCTGTACAGCGGGACGATGATGCCGATCCAGGCGACCGGAAGCGTCGTTCTGGGAACGCTCGTGGACCTCGGGGTGGGGTACGACGACCTCCTCCAGGCGTCCGCCGTCGGAATCGCCGGAATCATCCTCGTGCTGGCCGCGCTGAACGCCGTCGGACGGGTGCCCACCGGCGTGAACGGGTAACGCGAACGGTTCGCCGGAGTCGTGGTCGTTTTCACCGTCCGCCCGAAGGGGCGACTGATGGAGTACGTACAGGAGCGAATCGCGACGCTCCACGACCTGCCCGGGGAGTCGCCCGCCGGTGCCCGCGAGCGGCGGGCGACCGACGCCGCCGTCGTCGTCCCGATGACCGACCGGGAACACGCGAGCCTCGCCGCAGAACGGGTCCTGACCGAACTCGAGCGGGTCGACCCCGCCGCCGTCTTCGTTCCCGTCCGCGCGGCCCCCGAGCGGATCGAGTCGTTTCGCGAGTGGCTCGAGTCCTTCGACCTCGCGATCCGCGTCCTCTGGTGTAACGCGCCGGCGGTCGAGGAGTTGTTGACCGACGCGGGACTGGCGAACGGCTTCGGCAAGGGCAGGGACGTCTGGCTGGCTCTCGGCCCAGCGGCGGCGACCTGCGAACACGTCGTCGTCCACGACGCGGACGCGAGCAGCTACGAGGCCGGCCACGTCGCCCGACTGCTCGCTCCGCTCGAGATGGGGTTTGTGTTCTCGAAGGGGTACTACGCCCGCGTGGAAAACGGTCGCCTCTACGGGCGACTCTGTCGGCTCTTCTACGAACCGCTCCTCCGGACGCTCGAGGCAGAACACGACGCGCCGATCGTCGACTATCTGGGCGCGTTCCGGTACGCGCTCGCGGGCGAGTTCGCCGCGACGGCCGACCTCGTCCGGCGATTGCGACCCCCACGCGCCTGGGGCCTCGAGGTCGCTACACTGGGGGACGCCTTCGAGCACGCCGGCTTCTCGGGGACGGCGCAGGTCGACCTCGGCCGGCACGAACACGACCACCGCTCGGTCGCCGGCGACACCGGCCTCGAGGGGATGAGCCGCGAGGTCGCCGACGCGCTGTTGTCCGTCCTCGAGGACCACGGCGTCGACCCCGACTACGAGGCACTTCCCGACCGGTACCGGGAGACGGGCCGGCGACTGATCGACCAGTACCGCGCCGACGCCGCGTTCAACGGCCTCGAGTACGACGCTGCCGCCGAACGCGAACAGCTCGACCGCTACGCCGAGGCGATCCGGCCGCCGGATTCCGACCGACGCCTGCCGCCGTGGACCGACGCTCCGTTCGCGCCCGAGGCGGTCGTCGCCGCGGCGACGCCGTGGCTGGAGGGATAGGTCCGCCGGTCCGGACGGTTCCAGGATCGGACGTTCCCGCTACTGGCGTGTGATTTCAGGCGCACAAGACTAATCTGACCACTCCTCGTTGTCTCCCGCATGGACGCGACCGCCGATGAACTCGCCGGCGTGGTCGACCTCTTCGGCGGGTTGACCCGTGACGAACTCGAGCGTGCGCTCTCGGAACTCGCGTTTCGAACCGACGGGCAGTCGGTCGACGGCGCGACGGTCGACGACGCCATCGAGGACGCTATCGAGCGATTCGCACTCGTCCGCTACGAGCGGATCGCACCGCCGGCGGAACGCTCGACCGCCGCCTCCCTCGACGAGCCACTGCTGGTCGCCGGACCGACAGCGTTTCCCTCGCCGCCCGAACACGCCGACGACCTCCCGCACATCCTCGAGATCGAGCCCCGATCGCCCGACCGCGGGGCGCTCGGCGAGCAGGTCTTCGAGCGCTTCGCACGGGCAGCGATCGACGCGCTCGAGGAGGACGACGACGAACGCGTTCGGGAGCTACTGGACGTAAGTTACGACATCGAAACGTGGGCACCGATCGACCTCGCGGACGAACGCGCTCGCCTCGACGATGAACTCGACTGACGAGATGGTACGAATGAACCTCGAGCCGGTCGCCGGCCACGAACCGGTCGAAATCGACGATCAGGAGTACGACGCAGCCGTAATCGCGCCCGTCGTCGACCGCGACGGCGAACACCACCTGCTGTTCACCAAGCGCGCCGATCATCTCGGCGAACATCCCGGCCAGATGAGCTTCCCGGGCGGTGGTGCAGAGCGACAGGATCGGACGATCCTCGACACCGCCCTCCGGGAAGCCTACGAGGAGATCGGACTCGAGGAGACGGAGGCGGAGGTCGTCGGCCAGCTCGACGACATCCGGACGGTGACCGAGTACGCCGTCACGCCGTTTGTCGCCCGCGTTCCCGACCGGGAGTACGTGCCGGACGAACACGAGGTCGCCGAGATCGCGGTCCTCTCGCTGTCGGAACTGCTCGATCCCGACAACTACGAGTACGATCGCCGGTCACACCCCTACTACGGCGACGTCGTCATCCACTACTTCCACGTCGACGGCTACACCGTCTGGGGGGCGACGGGGCGGATCCTCGTCCAACTGCTCGAGTTGGCGACCGAGTTCGAAGCGCCGGAACGCGTCGACCGGTCGTCGACGTGAGCGGTTCCGACGACGTCGACCGATCGTCACTCTCATCGCATCGTCTGGTTGGATGGGTTGGGGGTGGGGGTGGCCGACGACCGCTCGAGTGACACCACGAGCGGTCCGGCCGAAAGTTGAGGATGGACAACATGTGACGCGATCGACCGGGATCGCGCGCCGACGTGCGAGGTATGGATCACGAGCGCACGTCGCGGCGATTCCGTCTCGCGTCGGTGCCTGATCCGGGCTGTCGTTCGGCAATTCGAGCCATGGACTCCGCCGATCCCGCGTTACCGGGACGGCTGTCGGCTCGGCGTTCCGACGAGGCCGGAACGCGACTGCATTGACGACTTGTCGAGCGACAAACGTTGTCCTGTCCCTTCAAAATACAGGCGTAGATGTGCCCCCGATCGGATCGAGTCGGACGGGCGCGTCGCCAGACCGGTAGTAGGCCACCTGTCGGGGCGTTACCTTTTTGCCCGCGTGTCGCGGATCTCGCCGTACATGGTCGCACAGACGATGGATCGAGTTCCGCATCCGTACCGTTCGTAGACTCTTCTCCGTCGCGCGAGGTGGTCGTCGATGTTGACGGACGCCAGCGTGTTCTCCCGCGCTGGCCTGGACGCCATCGCCGTCAAACCCGCCGAGTGCGACGTCTCGAGGGCCACGTCCGTCCCGGTCGACACCGTCGCGATCGACTACGAGGGACGCGAGTACCTTCCCGACCGCGAGACGCTCGAGTCGCTCGCCGCCGACGGGGACGCCCTGTTGACGACGCCGGTTCGCGCCGACGGGTTCGACCCGCTGGGCGACGACTCGCTGCTCTCGACGATTCCCGAGGGTGTCGGGCGCGTCCTCGTGGCCGGCCACCCGGCGTACCTCTCCGCCGAGGAGCAACGACGCGCCGTCGCACCGCGTCTCGGCACAGCGCTCGAGACCGCCCCCGACGCGTGGGTCGGCACCGAAAGCGTCGAACGGATCGCGATGGCGACGGGCGCGACGCAGTACGACCTGCTCTCGCGGACGACCGAGCGCGAACTCCGCGGCCTCCGTGCCGCCGGGTTCGACGGCGACGTGGCCGTCTACGCCCCGACCGTCCTCACCGACGACGACGACGCCGTGCTCGACGCCGTCGGGGGCTACGTCGCCCGCCGCCGCCCGGTCACACGGGCGCTGCCCGACGATTCGACGACGGACGCGACGGCGACGGGACGCACTCGAGACGTCTTACTCGCCGCCGCGGACGACTACGCGCTCGTCGGCACCGCCGGCGAGGTCTGCGAGCAGGCCGACGCCCTTCGGGAGGCGGGCGCGACGACGATCGTCGGCTACCCCGCGCTGGGTCTCGAGTCGCTGCTCGAGTGATCGATTCGCCCCGTTTTCGAGCGCCTGCTGCGAGTCGAATCACCCACAGGTAAGTGGGTGCCACTCCCAGCCACCTGCATGACGCTGTTGGTCGAACGAACGACGACGGCCGCGGATCGACGCGACGCGGACTGGCCGGGTGATCGACGGTGAACGGAGAGTCGAGCGGTGGCGATCCCGGCCCCGACCTCGCCGTCGGGGCCGACGCCTTCGTCGACCGGGGCGCGGGACTCGAGGTCGCCGTCGTCGGTGCCGGTGCCGTCGGCGCGACGGCTGCCTACGATCTCGCACGCGAGGGTGCCGACGTGACGCTGTACGATCGAGGGACCGTCGCCTCCGGCTCGAGCGGTCGCGCCGCCGGGATCTGTTACGACGCCTTCGCCGACGGACTCGACGCCGAGATCGCCGGCGACGCGATCGAACGCTTCCGTGCGCTGTCGGGCGACGATACGTTCCCGTTCCGGGAGTGTCCGTACGTCTGGCTGGCCCGGGAGGACGACCAGGAGCGCGCCGCGACGATCCGCGAGCAGGTCTCGCGGATGCAAGACCACGGCGTCGTCGCCCTCGAGATGGACGCCGACGCGCTCGCCGATCGGTTCCCCGCGCTCCGGGTCGACGACGTCGCGGTGGCTGGCATCGCCGGCGCGGCCGGCTACACCGATCCAGCGCGGTACACGGCCTGTCTCGCCGCGGCGGCGACCGGTGCCGGGGCGACCCTCGAGACGCACGCGCCGGTCGATGTGCGGATCGATCCGCCGCGAGTCGCGCTCGAGGACGGCGAAGAGCGCGAGGTCGACGCCGTCCTCGTCGCCGCGGGCGCACATACGAAGCGGGTGCTCGCGGCCGCCGACGTTCCGATCGCGATGAAACCCTACCGGGTGCAGGCGCTCGTCGCCGACGCCGACCTCGAGGAGCCGATGTGCTACGACGCGACCGGCGACTTCTACGTCCGCCCCCATCCCGACGGACTGCTGGCGGGCGACGGCACCGAACCGGTCGAGGCGGACCCGGACGACTACGACCGAACCGCAGACTCCGACTTCGTCGACGACACCGTCGCACGGATCGGGAAGCGATTCCCCGACGTCGACCTCGAGGTGAGCGACGCCTGGGCCGGACTCTGTACGGCGACGCCAGACGGGGACCCGCTGGTGGGCGAGCTCCGCGACGGCGTCTACGTCGCGACCGGATTCCAGGGACACGGCTTCATGCGTGCGCCAGCGATCGGGAAACGGATCGCCGGACAGATACTTGGCGACGACGGCGTCGACGCGTTCGATCCGACGCGGTTTCCCGGCGAGGAGGAGTTCGAAATCGTGGAGGGAATGCGGATCGACGGCGGGTGAGCGCTATTCGTCGATCTCGATCCGCTCTGTGTCGTCTTCCGGTTCTTCGGACGACGTTTCCTTTGGAATCTCGATGTTCAGCGTTCCGTGCTCGGTCAGGCGGGCCGTTCCGGCGTCGGGGTCGACCACCGCGTCGTCGGGCAGTTCGGCCTCGCCGTCGAGCGCCATCCCCCTCCCGGGAAAGCGCATGTCGAAGCCTTCGTAGAACTCGCGGAACCGATCGATCCGGATCTTCACCGTGGCGTCGAGATACCGGACCTGGACGTCCTCTTTCTCGGCTCCGGGGGCGTCGAAGACGACGAGGTACGCGTCGTCGTTCTCGAGGACGTCGACGGGGAGCGATCTGTGTTCTTGCACGTGGCTGCTCGCGCGTCCGATCTGGCGATAGAGTTTGCTGCCGACGGACCGACTGACGTCTCTGAAACTCACGGGGCGTCACCTCCGACAGGGACCGGAAGCGGGTCGCGGCGAAAAGTGGAGTACTCCATGTCGGTACGATAGCCTACGCCACCCGCATTCTTATTGATTTTGGTACAAATTAAATAAACGTCAGACGATTTTCGGTGGTGGGGATCGACGCTGACCGACCGTCAGAGTTCGATCTCCTCGAGACAACTCGTCCCGCCGCAGTACGGACACGAGAAGTCGTCGACGGTCGTGTCGTCGGGCATGTCGTAGGTGTAGTGCAGTTCGAACATGTCGAGCGTGCAGTCGTCGTCCGTACAGACGACCTCGAGTGTCGCGGGCATAGACGGCCCTACTGGCGGGACGACCATCAACGCACGGGTCCCGGTTCCGGACGCCGGGACCGTCGTGTAGTCACCGTTTTAGGCCTCGAGTGGCTACGTCGGGTCATGTCCGACCCCGATCCCGACTCGCTCACAGTCACGCTCGTCGACGGCTACGTCGACGAGCCGGCGCACTTCGGGGTCCCGCCGTACGTCTCGACGTACCCCCGGTACACGGCCGGCGCGCTCGTCGACGCCGGCGTCGCTCCCGACCGGATAACCTACCACACGATCGACGCCCTGCGGGACGACCCCGACCGGTGGCGGGACGTCGACGAGGCCGACCTGCTGATCTACCTCGGCGGGATGACCGTCCCCGGCAAGTACGTCGGTGGGACGCCCGCCGAACCCGACGAAGTCCGCAAACTGGCCTGGACCGCGAGCGGCACGAGTCTCATGGGCGGTCCGGTCAAGTTCGGCGTCGGCGACGAGAACGCGGGCGCGATCGAGACCGAACGCCAGGACCTGGACTTCGACTTCGTCGCGAAAGGCGACGTCGAGGCTGCCGCCTACGACCTGGTCGAGAACGGCCTCGAGGGGTTCAACGATCGGATGCGCGACGTCCCCGAGGTCACGCAGTGGGCCAGGAAAGGCGCGTTCGTCGTCGAACAGCACCCGAACCACCCCGACTACCTCATCTGCGAACTCGAGACCTCCCGCGGTTGTGCCTACCGGTGTTCGTTCTGTACCGAACCGCTGTACGGCAACCCGAGTTTCCGGCCGCCCGAGACGGTCGTCGACGAGGTCGACGCCCTCTCGGACCACGGGATCAAGCACTTCCGGCTCGGCCGGCAGGCCGACATCCTGGCCTACGGCGGCGACGGCGAAGCGCCGAACCCCGACGCCCTTCGCGACCTCTACGGCGGCATCCGCGAGGTCGCCCCCGACCTCGAGACGTTGCATCTCGACAACATGAACCCGATCACGATCGCGAAGTGGCCCGAGGCCTCGCGGGAGGGTATCCGGATCATCGCCGAGCACAACACGCCCGGCGACACGGCGGCGTTCGGCCTCGAATCGGCCGACCCCGTCGTCCAGGAGGAGAACAATCTCGCGGTCTCGACGGAGGAGTGTCTCGAGGCGGTCCGGATCGTCAACGAGGAGGGGGGCTGGCGGCCGGGAGAGGAGGGCGAGGCGCACAGCGCCTCGGGAAGCCGAGCGGCGAAGCCGCGAGGCCCCTCGACCGGCGAGAACGCCCCGAATCGCCTCCCCAAACTCCTCCCGGGGATCAACCTCGTCCACGGGCTCAAAGGCGAGCGCGAGGAGACCTACGAGCACAACCTCGAGTTCCTCCGTCGAATCTACGACGAGGGGCTGATGCTCCGGCGGGTGAACGTCCGCCAGGTGATGGCGTTCGCCGGCACCGAGATGTCCGATACCGGCGCGGAGATCGCCCGCGAGCACAAAAAGCAGTTCAAACCCTACAAGCGCCAGGTGCGCGAGGAGATCGACAACCCGATGCTCGAACGGGTCGCGCCGCCCGGAACCGTCCTCCCGGACGTCCACCTCGAGTACCACCAGGACGGCCGGACCTTCGGCCGCCAGCTGGGCACCTACCCGCTACTGGTCGCGATTCCCGGCGAGCGCCCCATCGGCGAGACGATCGACGTCGCGGTCGTCGACCACGGCTACCGGTCGGTCACGGGGGTCCCGTACCCGCTGAATCTCAACGCGGCATCGATGGACGAACTCACCACAGTTCCGGGCGTCGGGAAACGGCGGGCCGGCGACATCGTGGTCAACCGGCCCTACGAGTCGGTCGCCGACGCCGGGGTCGACGCCGAGGTCGACCTCTCGCGGTTCGCGACCGCCCGCTCGAGCGAGCAGGCCGACTGATACGGTCTGCTGTAACTATTTTCCGCGGCGACCGCCCGACGGGACGCGGTCGCTGCGGTAAGGACTTACAGTGGTCCGTACGAGCGGTCGTGCGGCGCGTCGGCGGAGACTCAGACTTCCCGAACGCCGATGACGCGATCCTGGAGGTACGGGAGGTGCATCGCGTTGTAGACGATCTTGACCTCGTCGGTCGTCGGGACCGCCTGACACGTCAGGATGATGTTCTTCTCCTCGACTTCCTCCTCGGTGAGGATGAGGTCCATGTCCATCGACACCTCGCCTTCGCGCAGGATAGCGGCGCAGTTCGCACACGACGCGGCGCGACACTCGAAGGGCCAGTCGTAGCCGTTGTCTTCAGCTGCGTCGAGGATGTACCGGTTTTTCGCCACCTCGAAGCGCCCGTAATCCGTCGGATCGAGGTCCGCCACCGCAGCCTTCTCGAAGAGGTCGTCGTCGTCCAGTCGCCAGCCACGTTCGTCCAGTACCTCGTAGTTGAGATACTCGAGCGTGCGCGTGTCCCCGTCGTCCCCCTCAGCGTCACGGCCGACGCGAATGTTGGGCAAGTCCGTTGACATGCGTTCTCATTTGCCGTGTGGACACATAACAGTCGCGGACGTTCTCGATTCGCCGACGCCACGAGCGGGGCCGTCGGTGCCGATCGATCGGCTCCGATCGTTCACGTTCATCGGGACGCGGTGGACGTCGCACGCTCGCCGACGTCGCCGAGTTCGGCCCACTCCTCGAGGTTCGAGTCTGGCACCGCGATTTCGGCGACGACGGCCTCGCAGTCTGCACACTCGGTCCAGACGTACGTCCGTGCCTTCTGACAGCAGGGATCGACGCGTTCGTGGTCCCGGTCGACGTCGCCGCCACACGCTGGACAGTGATCGAGCAGGAGCCGCAGTCGAAGGAGGACGTCGAGTCGCGCGTCGCGGTCGACCTCGTCCCAGTCGGCGAACCAGTCGTCGAGCACCCGCGCGGCGGCGACGTCCGCGACCAGCGCCGCTTTGGAGTCCCACTCGAGCAAGCGAGCGCCGTCGACCGAAAACGCCAGCGTGTCGCGTTCCGTGATCTCGTCGGCGTCGACGACCGCGGCGACCTCCTCGAGCGACGGCGGGACGTCGCGGTATCGTCGTCGCTCGCGGTGCCATCGATCCCGAAACGCGTCGGTGAGGCGAAGGCCGTCGTCCGACGCAGCACGCGTCGTGACTCCCGCGTCGGTGAGCGCAGCCCAGACGGGCTCGTCCGCGCCACACTCGAGCGTCCGCTCCTGGACCGCCGCCTTCCCGAACAGCCGAAGGACGGACGCGGGCAGGTATCGCTTCGTGAGCGTCGGCGTCCCGGGGACGAGATAGCCCCTGGCGTAGATCACGCCGACACAGGCGAGAAACGCCAGCAGTCCCGCCGGAACGGTGGTGTAGAAGCCGATCGCCGTCGCCAGGCCGACTGCGATGGTCACGTTCACCGCGGTACACGGCAGACACCGGTTGCTGCCGGTGTACTCCGGCTGTCGCAGGCGGCCAGCCAGGTCGCTGACGAGGCGCATGACGTGTCTGGTAGCTGGTGACACGAACTGGACCATAAAACTTCGTCAGCGTCGGTCTCGTGGTTCGAGCGCTACTCCCCCTCGAGCGGCTCGCCCCGTCGCGTGACTTTCGTCGCGGGAAGGCCGGCCCGCTCTGCGTGCTCTCTCACCGCGTCCTCGCTCTCGGCCCGGTACCGACAGAAGGTTCCGACGACGCTTCCCTCGTCGTTCGTCAGCACCTCCGACTCCTCCCAGCTGATGTCGACGCCCTCCTCGCGGAGGTTCTCGAGCGTCTCGCCGGACGCCGTCGCCGCCTCGTCGAGTTCGTCGTACGTGATCGGCTCGTCTAACTCTCGGAGGATTAGAAACTCGCGCGTGCCATTATCTGACATGACACATGGGACTGTCCACAGAACCGGTTGTAACAATTTCTAAATATTGCTGAGGTGTTTCGCCGGTAGCGGTCGGAGATACGCTTATGCGATAGTGCATAGAGGGTTGGGACAAATGCGCACGCGTACCTTCTGGGCACTCGACGACGAGGACGAGGACGTCGTCGAGCGGCTGGCGGCCGGGCTCGGGGCCGACGCCGGCCGGGTCCTCGCGTACCTGCTGTTGCGTGCCGACCGCGAGCGCGAACCGGCGACGACCGTCCACCTCCGGATCGGGACCCGACTGAACCGGGCGGCTGTCGTCGACGCCGTCGAGCGACTCGAGTCCGTCGGACTGCTCGAGCGCACGCACGTTCGAGACGACGATCCCGGTCGCCCGCCGACGGCGTGGCGACCCGTCGGCGACCCCGAGTCGGCCGTCCGCTGTGCGTACGAACGCCACGCGGACGAGTTGCTCGACCGGGCTGCTGATCACGCGGGGATCGAGGATGACCGTTCCGGGTCGACGACCGGCGACCTCACCGTCGCGTTGAACTGGCGGCCGAACGGGCTCCACCTCCCCGTCTACGCCGGCGAGACGGCGGGGTGGTACGACGAGTTCGGCGTCGACGTGACCGTCGACCACTACGAGGGATCGCGACGCGCTCTCGAGCGGGTCACCGCCGGCGACGCAGACGTCGGCGTCGTCGGTGCCGCGACGGTCGCCCGCGCACGAGCGACGGACGTCCCGGTCGTTCCGATCGCGGTCCTCTACCAGCGGGCGATGACCGTCCTCTACACCGTCCGCGAGGCGTTCGGCGAGCCGCTGCGGAGCGTCGAGCAGCTGCAGGGGCGGCGGATCGGCATGCCGCCGAACTCCGAGACGCGGGTGCTCGGTCGGCTCTTCCTCTCGCAGACGGCGTTCGCCGACGACATCCGAATCGTCGACACGACCGGCGAGGAACGGGACGCGCTGCTCGCGGGCGAGGCGGACGTCGTGACCGGGTCGATCACCGATCCACGACAGCTTGAGCGGCAGGGGAGAACGGTCGACACGCTCCCCATCACGGATCACTTCCCCATCTACGGGCCGACGGTGATCGTTCGCGAGGACGTCCTCGTCGATCGGGCCGCGGCGCTCGCGGGCTTTCTCGCCGGAACGACGGCCGGCTGGGCCGACGCGCGATGCGACCCGGAGCCGGCCACAGCGCGGGTCGCCGCGGTGGCCGACGACGAACCGGCGTCGATCCGGCGGACGTTCGAGCGGGCGGCCTCGAGATTCGGCGAGAGCGACGCCATGCGCGAACGCGGCTGGGGGTGGCAGCGCCAGGAGATGTGGGATCGACTCCGAATCGCACTCGGACAGGGGCGACTGCTCGACGAATGATCGAACTCGACGACGTCACGGTGGCGTTCGAGGACTTCACCGCGATCGCGGACGTCGACCTCTGCGTCAGCGGAGACGAGTTCGTCACCGTGGTCGGCCCGTCTGGCTGCGGAAAGACGACGCTCCTGCGGACGATTGCCGGACTGCAGGAGCCGACGACCGGCACCGTCCGCATCGACGGACGGCCACCTGACGTCGCCCAGGCGAACGCCGACGTCGGGTTCGTCTTCCAGCAACACACCCTGTTGCCGTGGAAGAGCGCACTCGAGAACGTGGTGTTCCTCCGGACGATGGCCGACGACCCGCCGGAGCGAGAGCGGGCGCGGGCGTTGCTCGCGTCGATGGGGCTCGAGGGGTTCGAGGACGCGCGCCCGCAGGCGCTGTCCGGCGGGATGAAACAGCGCGTCGCGATCGCCCGCGCCATCCACCTCGGCGCGGACGTCCTCCTGCTGGACGAACCGTTCGGCGAACTCGACGAGATCACCCGCGACGAACTCGGCGTCGAGATCAGAGCGCTCTGGCGGCGCGAACGGAAGACCGTCGTGTTCGTCACCCACAGCGTCCCCGAGGCGGTGTTCCTCGCCGACCGCTGCGTCGTGATGGGCGGACAGCCGGGACGGATCCAGCGGACGTTCGAGGTCGACCTGCCGACGCCGCGCGACGAGGAAGTGTTCGGCTCGAGCGCGTTCCAGCGCCAGGTCGCCGCGGTGCGACGGACGTTACACGAAACCCATGGCCACGAGTGAACGCGTTCGCGCCGCCGCGGCGGACGTGCTCTACCCGGCGAGCGCGCTCTGTGTGGGCATCGCGCTCTGGTGGACGATCGTGACGTTCGCGGACGTTCCGTCGTTCGTGTTGCCGTCGCCGCGGGCCGTCGCCGCCCAGCTCCTGGGAAATCCGACGCTGTACGCGCACAACGCCTGGAACACGCTCGAGAAGGTCGTCTACGGGGGTGCCGTGGGTGTCCTCGCTGGATTCCTGCTGGCGGCGTTCGTCGCGTACGTCCCGTGGTTTCGGCGGGCGATCTACCCCTCGCTCGTGACGGTCAGGGTGTTGCCGAAACTCGCGATCGCGCCGTTGCTTCTGATCTACCTGGGGACGGGAACGACGACGGCGACCGTGTTCGTCGCGCTCGTCACGTTCTTCCCGCTCGTGTTGAGCACGGCGGCGGGACTCGACCGGGCACCGGCGGAGCACCACGACCTGTTGCGGTCGGTAAACGCCAGCACGCTCGAGCGGATCGCGTACGTGGACGTCCCCTACGCCCTGCCGGACGTCTTCGCCGGGCTCAAGCAGTCGGTGACGCTCGCAGTCGTCGGAGCCGTCGTCGCCGAGTGGGTCGTCGCGGACGACGGCCTCGGATTCATTATCCTCCTGGGTTCGGAGAACGTCCGTCCCGAGGTCATGCTCGCGGCGCTCGTCGTCCTGTTGCTTGAGGGACTCGCCCTCTACGGCGTCGTCGTGCTCGCACAGCGCGGCGTCCTCCGGTGGGTGGGTCTCGAGTTCGAGTGATCCCTTACGCCCGCCAGAACGCGCGTTCGGCGGCGACGGGGAGAACGTAAAAGCCCACGCCGAGCCCCGAGAGGACGACGAGGGCGGCGTAGGTCTCGGCCGTTCGGAGGTACGCCGCGGTGTCGAACACACGGTAGCCCAGCCCCGCCTCGAGCGTGACGAACTCCGCGACGACGGCACCGACGACGGAAAGCGTCGCGGCGATCTTGAACCCGGCGAACACGCTCGGCGCGGCGGCGGGGACGCGCACGCGAAGGAAGACGGCGGTCCGCGACGCGCCGACGGTGCGCGCGAGATCGAGGTACGACTCCGGCGTGCTCCGGAGTCCGTCGACCGCGGCGATCGTGATCGGGAAGACGGTCAGCGTCGTCACGAGCAGCGCCCGGGCCAGCACGCCCCGGCCGAACCAGAGAAACAGGAGCGGGGCGACGGCGATCAGGGGGGCGATGCGCAACGCGACCACGTAAGGCAACAGCGTCCGCGTCGCCGCCCGCGAGTAGGTCATCGCGAACGCGAGGACGAACCCGACCGTCCCACCGGCGAGCAATCCGAGGCCCGCGGTGAGCCCCGTGACCGCGGCGTCCTCGAGCAGCGTCGGATACGTCTCGGCGAGCGCCTCGAGGACCTCGAGTGGCGACGGGAGGATCAGCGTCGGCATGTCGGAGACCACGACGGCGGCGTGCCACGCGAGGAGGACGACTGCGAGGACGGCGACCGGCGGAAACGCACGACTCGTCGCGGCGAGGCCGACGTCGACGACGCTCTGTCCCCTCCGTCGAGCGAGCGAGGGAACGTCCACGCGTGGTCGGCCGTGTCGGTCTCCGCGTCCGTCGCTCATCGTCTCTCGTCTCCGCGTTCCGGTCGTGACCGGGCCGTTCGAACGCGATTCATTCTTCGACCAGTTCCGCGTAGTCGGCGACGTACTCGTACTCTGCGTCGAGATACTCGTTCGTCCACACGTTGTTCGGGTCGACGTCACCCTCGAGGACGTCGCCGTCGGCCAGCACCTCGTGCGTTCGTTCCCACGGGTCGGCGGCGCTGAACCCCCAGCCGTTCTCGCGCACCGTCTCCGAGGTCATGTACTCGCCGTGCATGACGCCCCACTTGTCGGCCTGGTTCTCGCGGACCTCCTCGAGTTCTGGCTGGACGTCGACGAGGAGGTCGATCGCCTCGTCCGGGTTCTGGCTCGCCCAGACGGCACCCCTGGCCGTCGCCCGGAGGAACGCCCGGACGGTGTTCGGGTTCGCATCGCCGAAGTCCTTCTCGGTGGCCACGAGGTGGCCGTACGACGGAATCGCGTCCGCGATCGGGAGAACGTCGATCTCGCCGCCCTGGTGTTCGGCGTCGACGACGTCGCCGAAGACGCCCCCCGCGGCGTCGATCTCGCCACCGAGCAGTTGCTGGACGGTGTCGAACCCGGTGTCGACGTACTCGACGCTCTCGAGGATCCCGTGGGAGTCGAGAAACGCCTGCGTCATCTGGCGGACCATGCCGGGGCCGCTCCCGACCGTGGCACCGTCTAACTGCTCGGCGTCGGCGAGTTCGCCGAACTGCTTGCGACTGGCGAAGACGACGTTCGGATTCCGTTGCATGACGATGCCGACCGCGAGCGGCGAGAGTCCTCGACTGTTGACGTTGAGGATCTGGTCGCTGCTCGAGATCGCGAACTCGACGTTGCCGAGACCGGCCTGGTTGGCCGCAAAGTCGGAGCCGTCGCCGCTCTCGATCTCGACCGCCTCGAAGCCCTCCTCCTCGTAGAAGCCGTTCTCGTCGGCCGCGACGTACGGCGCGTGGAGGCCGCTTATGTTCCAGTTGAGCAACAGGGAGACGGACTCGACTTCGGGTCCGTCCGCCGTGTCGTCGCCCACGTCGTTTGGCTCGTTGTCGTTCGGCTCGCCGTCGCTCCCGAACCTCCCGGTACAGCCGGCGACGGCGACCCCACCGGCGACCGCCAGAAATCCCCGTCGCGTGTTGCGCGCCGCCCTCTCCCCACGCCCTGTGTGAATGCGTGTCACTCTTTCACCGTCACCAACTGTCCACGAAGGCGTATAAAAATCATTTGCGAAAATCATTATAAGGAGCGGGACCGACTCCTGCCGACCGCGTCACACGTCGTCGTGCGTGAGCAACGGCCGGTCGCGCTCCGCTCGTGGCGGATCGTACGTGACCACCTCGAGGAGGTTGCCGTCGGGGTCGAGGAAGTAGAAGCCCTCGAACTCGCCCCAGTCGTACGGTCCCTGCTTCGGGAACTGGCCGTCGAGGTCGTCGACGAACTCGTCGTACCGCTCGCGCGAGCTCTCGAACGCGAGGTGGCCCTTGTCGAGGGGATGCTCGAGGTCCGCGGGCGACCACCCGTCGGCGCGTCCCGTCTCGACGAGCGTCACGACGGTCTCGCCGACCTCGAACATGGCATGCTCGCCCTGGAAGTCCTCCGGCGGGCGCAGCAACGACAGTCCGAGGACGTCCCGGTAGAACTCGTAGCACGCCTCGAGGTCGTCGACGTCGACGTTCACGTGGTCGACGGCGCGTGCGGTCATCGCCACCGCCCCGCACGTTCGGCATAGTCGCGGATCGCCGGCGCGTCCGCGTCGAGGTACTCGTTCGTCCAGGCGGCGTCTGGATCGATCTCGCCCTCGAGCAGGTCGGTCTCCGCGAGCGTCTCGCCGAGCCGTCGCCAGCGGTCGCCGTCGTGGTTCCCCCACCCCGTCTCCGCGACGTGCGGGGTGACCTGGAGGTCGCCGGCGGCCGCCTCGAACTTCTCGCGTTCGATCTCCCGGCGGCGCTCGAGCGTGGCGTTGCGCGAGACCAGCGCGTCGACGGCCGCCTCCGGTTCCCGCGACGCCACAGCCCAGCCGCGGGCGGTGGCGCGGAGGAACGCCCGCACCGTCTCGGGATTATCGGCCGCGAACGACGGCTCCGTCACGAGTGTCATCCCGTAGACGCCCAGGTGCTCCCCGATCGGGAGTTCGTCCGCCGGCCGGTCGTGGTCGCGCTCGAGTTCGAGGCCGTTGGTGACGACGCCGACCGCCGCGTCGACGTCCCCGTCGAGCAGCTGGTGCTCGACGCGGTGGTGGGTGTGCGGGTCGACGTCCCGGAGGTCGACCTCGTCGCGAATTCCGGCGTTCTCGAGCAACTGGGCGGCGAGGATGCGCGTCTTCGTCGCCGAGGGGGCGACGGTCCGTCCGGCGAGGTCTTCCGGCTGCTCGAGCGGTTCGCCGAAGACGTCCCGCAGCGTGTAGATCGCCGCCGGGGTCTTCGCCGTCACTGCCGCGACGGCCAGCGGCTCGAGTCCGCGGCTCCGGACGGAGAGGACGGCGCTGGCACCTGCGAGCGCGAACGTGGCCGCACCTCGAGCGGCCTGCTCGGCGGCGAACGGAGAGCCGTGTCCCTCGACGAACCGAACCTCGAGTCCCTCCTCGTCGTAGAAACCCCGCTCGCGTGCGAGGAAGTACGGGGCCTGGAAGCCGTTGGGTTCCCAGTTGAGCTGGAAGGTGATCGATTCCACGGCGATCAGACCTCCAGGCGGAACGTGTCGTCGGGGATGCGATCGACGCCGAGGGCGTCGGCTCCCGCGACCTCGAGCAGGTGGTCGAACAGCCGTTCCATCCCGGCGACCGTCTCCTCGTCCCAGTCGGCGACGACCATGTCCCGCCAGCCGTCGCGGACGGCGCGGACGACGGCGTCGTCGTCCTCGTACATCAGCCGCTCGCCGATCTCCGTCCAGATCTCGTCGTCGGTCGTGAGTCGTTCGACGGCGTCCCGGTACGCGCCCGTGAATCCGTGGACCGCCTCCCGGTTCTCCGCGAGGTAGTTCTCGCTCGTGAGGAACGTCGAGATCGGCAACTTCCGGTCGGTTTCCGAGAGGTCCTGGACGAGCCGGGACATCGGGAGCACCTCGTGGTAGTCGCCCGTCTCGGTGATCTCGGGAACGATGGGCCAGAACTGGAGGATTGCGTCGACTTCCCCGTCCCGGAGCATGCGGGTGAGTTCGACCTTCGATCCCGACTCGACCGGCATCGCCTCGTCGTCGGGGTCGAAGCCGTGGTACTCGCGACACGCCGCGCGAACCAGGATCCAGTTTTTGTCCAGCCGGCGGACGACGCCGATGCGCCGGCCCGGCAGATCCGTCAGATCCTCGATCGGCGAGTCCGTCGGCGCGACGAGCCCCCCGACCGTCCGGCCGTACGGGTGAACGGCGACGATCGGTGCGCCCTCGGCCCGCTCGCGCGCCGTCGAGATGTAGTCGATGTCGATGAGGTCGGCCTCGCCTCCCTGTAACTTCGCCTCGACGGTCTCGACGCCGCCCTCGAGTTCGTCCGAGACGAGTTGCACGTCGAGGTGGAAGTCGTGATCGTGGTCGTACCCGAACCGTTTGATCGTGTAGAGCATGTACCGGGGGCTGCCGTTGTGCTCGAATCGCGCTCGTAACATGGGCCGGTCTCCCGGATCGTCGTGGTGGGCGTCCAGTTCGACCTGCTGGGTCTCGAGGTCTACTGCCTCCATGGGACTCACCCGAGCGAAGCGACGATGGCGTCGAGGTCTGCCTCGCCGTCGATGAGGCCGCGGTCTTTCATCCACTCGAGTTGCGCACCGAGATCGTCCCGGTCGGCGGGTTCCGGCACCTCGTAGCGCGGAACCGTCACGCGCTCGCGAAGTTTTGCCACGTCCACGTCCTCGAAGAGGTCGGGCGCGACCTCGAGGTCCTTCTCGAGCATCTCGAGGTACTCCTCGCGGAACGCTTCCGGGTTCTCGTTGACGTCACGGGCGGCGCGGGTGTAGGCAGCGACGTACGACTCGAGGACGTCGCGGTCGACGTCGTCGCCGCCGACGATCCCCACGTGGTTCTCGAACTCGAGGATCGGCTGGAAGCCGAGGGACTCCGCGAGCGTGCTCTGTGGGTCGAGCAGCGTCACGGCGTCGACCTCGCCGTCCCGGAGCGCGCGCAGGCGATCGGTCGGCATCCCGTAGTGGACGAGGCGCACCTCCTCGGGATCGACGTGCTCCTCGAGCGCTCGCATCGCGGTGTACTCCTGGCCGGTTCGGCGGTTGACGGCGACCGGGACGTCCGCGAGGTCCGCCGGCGACTCGATCGACGTCTCCGGGTGGGTGAACACCGTGTACGGCTGGTCGGCGAAGGTGCCGTTCGCGACGACCCGCCCGTCGTCCATTCGCCACGTTCGCCTGAGGCTCTCCCACTTGCACACCGGGTAGATGTCCACCTCGTAGTCGCCGGTCAGCGTCTCCTCGGCGGGGATGTACTTTACCTCGACGGACCGCCGGTCGCGCTCGACCAGGTCGACCTCGAGTCCCTCCGCCTCGAAGTAGCCCCGTTCGGCCGCCACCCGCTGCGGGAGGACGAACGAGAACGGGAGGTGAAACAATCTGAGTGAGGCATTCTCTGTCATGCGCTCGTCGCTAATCACGAACGGACTGATAAAGGTTTCTCGAGAATTTTTATATGAGTCGTCGTGGACAGGGCGATAGTGAGGTATGCTACCATGGACAGGGTAAGTACCGGGGACACGACGTTCGACGAGGTTGCGGAGGGAGTGTACCTCGCCGACCTGGCGACCGGGCGGCGGGCCTGCGTGAAGTACTGGCGGATCGAATCCGGCGCGACGCTACCCGTACACCGGCACGACAACGAACAGATCGGCTACGTCCTCGACGGGACGCTGGTCGCGCTGGTCGAGGGCGAGGAGGTCACGCTCTCGCCCGGCGACTGCTACCGGTTCCCGAGTGGGGAACGCCACGGTGCCGAGAACCGGTCCGACGAACCCGCGATCGGGATCGGCGTGCTCGCACCGCCGCGCGAGCAACCCGACTGGCGGGAAACATAGTATTCCGTCAACCGTCGATCGATGCGCGGAACCGGACGGCAGCGATCGGTTCCGCGCAGCGATTCAGGCTCGACGAAACACTAAGTATCGAACCTGGCGTCGCCCGCCGTCGTCGGTTCGACCACCTCGAGTGCTCGTTCGAAGTGGGCCGCAGTGAGCACGAGGTCCTCGAGGGTTCGCGCGTCGGTGACGTACTCCTCGATGGCCGCCGTGGCGGCCTCGCGACAGATCGCCTCGACGTCCGCGCCGACGTAGCCGTCGGTCTCGCCCGCCAGTCGCTCGAGGTCGACGTCCGCGGCCAGGGGCTTGGCTGCGGTGTGGACCTCGAAGATCGCCAGCCGAGCCTCCTCGTCCGGAACCGGCACGTGGACGTGTCGGTCGAACCGACCCGACCGGAGCAAGGCGTCGTCGAGGAGGTCGGGGCGATTGGTCGTCGCGACGACGACGACGTCCTCGAGGGTCTCGAGGCCGTCGAGTTCGGTCAGCAGTTGCGAGACGACGCGCTCGCCGACTCCTGCGTCGGCGGCGCTCCGACCGCGTTCTCCCGCCAGCGCGTCGATCTCGTCGAAGAAGACCACCGTCGGCGCGTTCTCGCGGGCCTTCGAGAAGACCTCGCGAACGCCCCGTTCTGACTCGCCGACGAACCTGTTCAGTAACTCCGGCCCCTTGATCGAGATGAAGTTCGACTGAGCCTCGTTCGCGACCGCCTTCGCGAGCAGCGTCTTGCCCGTGCCGGGCGGACCGTAGAGCAACACGCCTTTCGCGGGCGAGAGGTCGACCCGCTCGTACGCGTCGGGGTGCTCGAGGGGCCACTGGACGGTCTGGCGCAGCCGTCGTTTCACGTCCTCGAGGCCGCCGACGTCGTCCCACGAGACGTCCGGCACCTCGACGAACACCTCGCGCAACGCCGAGGGTTCGACGCCCGTGAGCGCGTCCCGGACGTCGCGATCCGTCACCTCGAGGTCGACGTCGGCGACGTCTGCCGGCGTCACCTCGAGGTCGTCGCCGGGACGCACCCGCCGGAGCGCGCTCATCGCACTCTCCCTGACGAGGTGCTCGAGGTCGGCCCCGACGAACCCGTGGGTGATCTCGGCGTAGCGCTCGATGTCGACGTCGTCGGCCAGTGGCACGTCTCGGGTGTGGATCCGGAGGATCTCCTCGCGGCCCTGCGCGTCGGGAACGCCGACCTCCACCTCGCGGTCGAACCGGCCGGGGCGGCGCAACGCGGGATCGACGACGTGTTCCCGGTTGGTCGTTCCGACGACGGCGACGCGTTTTCGGTCTCGCACGCCGTCGAGCAGCGAGAGCAACTGGGCGACGATCCGGCTCTCGGCGTCGCCGCCGGATCCGTCCCGCGTCGGCGCGATGGAGTCGAGTTCGTCGACGAAGACGACCGCCGGTGCGTTCGCCTCGGCCTCCGCGAAGACCTCCCGGAGGCGCTGTTCGCTCTCGCCGTAGTACTTCGACGTGATCTCCGGCCCCGAGATCGTCTGGAAGTGCGCGTCGATCTCGTTTGCGACGGCGCGGGCCATCAGCGTCTTGCCGGTCCCCGGCGGGCCGTAGAGCAGGACGCCTGAAGGTGGATCGACGCCGAGCGCGTCGAACAGGCCCGGGTGCTGAAGAGGAAGCTCGATCAGCTCGCGCACTCGCTCGAGTTCCGCCTCGAGGCCGCCGACGTCCTCGTAGGTGACGGCGGGTCGGTCCGTCGACTCGTCTGTGAGCCCCTGTGCGGGCTCTTCGTCGACGGTGATGGCCGTCCAGTCGCGGACGACCGCGGGACCGTTCGAGTCGGTCCCCGTCACGCGGACCGGTACCTGGCGGCTCGCCTCCGCTGGCAGAGAGCCGTAGCCGAGCGCGACCGAGAGCACCTGGCCGTCGACGACTCCTCGTCCGACGAGGGCGTCCCTGACGTGCAGGCCGACGCCTTCCTCGACGCCGACGTCCTCGGGCAGGGCGATCGTGACCCGATCCGCGTCGGTCACGTCGACGGCGTCGACTGCGACGCGGTCGTCGACCGCCACTCCGAGGTTCCGACGGAGTCGCTCCGGGAGCCGGACGTGACCGCGTTCGGCGTCGCCGGTGCCGACCCTCGCGACGGCCCGTCGATCGTCGCTCTCGAGGAGCACCCAGTCGCCGACCTCGACCCCCAGTTCCCGTCTCGCGTCGCGATCGAGGACGACCGCTCCCTCGTCGACCCGTCCTCGTCCGGGCGTGACACCAAGTTCCAGGCTATTAGTTTTCACACCCTACATTCGTACGACGGCAATAATAGTTCACGGGACGTTCGACTCGGGCGGTTCTGTTCTAATCACCGTCGGGCCTGGACGCAACTGACGACGAGTCTCGGGAGCAATTATTTCCACCATATGTAAGGGAATATAAACGGCTAGTATTATATAGTGATTCGTTGGCCATTCTCACGGCACTGGTGCGTGTTCTCACGAGTCACGCACGAGTCGAATCATGACTAACACACAGATAACAGACGAAGCTCAACGGCAGCTGGTCCGGAACCTCGGGATGAGCCAGGTTCCGGAAGAGGGCCGGTTGACGCTCGAGCGAATTCGGGAGTCGGTAGACGCCGAGACCGACCCCGAGTTCGCTTCGATGGGGGTGTCGATCCGACGTGACCTCTCGGGCAAACTCGACGAGTCGTTGCTCGAGGAGGAACTCGGGAAGCTGGCGACGCAGATCGAACGGCTTCCCGATGTCCGCGAGGCGGGGATCCCGGACGGTGAGACGGAGCCAGAACAGTTGTATCGCGAACTCGTCGCTCCGGGCTGGCGCGTCTACGACCATCTCGTGGACGTCGGATTCTTCGAGAGCGTCGAAGACAGCCTGCCGCGGTTCACACCGGAACACATCGAACACACTGCACACGAGCTGATCCGGACGGAGCCGCTTACGTCCGAACTCTCGACGATCGGGTTCGACGAGCGCGAGAAGCTGGTGCTGGTGATGAACGTCGTGAACAACAACACGCGACTGGCGCGGTGGGTACCGACGAAGGAGATTCCGGAGGAGGTCGAGTTCGACGTCGAGCACGTGCCGCCACTTCACCAGCGGGCCATGGGGGGTGCGTTGCTGTGGATCAACGCGCTCGACGTCCACCTCTGGCAAAATCGGATCCTCGTCACCGACGAGATCCTCGACGACGGCTACTCGGACGTCAAGGCGATGCTCGGCGGGCTGTACGCGATGACGAAGGCCGCACTCGACGTCGCCGAGGACGGACCGCTGACCGACGCACAGCTGACCGCCGCGCTGACCGCCAGTGCGGCGATCACGATCGTCAACCAGGAAGAGATCTGCAAGGACGTCTTCTGGATCACGGAAGACATGCGTGCGCCGAGCAAGGCGCGACCGAGGTGACAACCAATGGGAATCGAAGAAGACAGGGCCGTCAAGGCCGCACAGGACACGATCGTACGGGAAACAGACCAGGGGTATCGGGTGCTCGGCTCGCCCGACGAGTCGGTGACACACCAGCACGACGTCGACCGGATTCCGGAGGTGGACGTCACCCAGGAGATGATCCTCGAGTCGGGTGAGAACCCGGAAGCGTGGCTCACCTACGGGGGGAACTACGAACAGCACCGCTGTACGACCGCCGACGTCATCACCCCCGACAACGTCGCCGACCTCGAACTCGAGTACGTGATGCACGTCGGTGCCGGCTCGAGCATGGAGGGGACGCCGCTGATCGTCCCGGGCGATCCGCCGGTGATGTACCAGTCGAACGGGCCGAACCACGTGAAAGCTATCGACGCCCGCGAGGGCGAGACGCTCTGGAGTTACACCTACGCGGTTCCCTCCGACGTGGTGCTTTGCTGTGACGACAACAACCGCGGCGTCGCCGTCCTCGGCGACAAGGTGTTCATGACGACGCTCGACTCGGGCGTCGTTGCACTGAACCGCTACACCGGCGAGGAGGAGTGGTACACGAGCACCGCCGACCACGAGGAAGGCTACTCGGCGACGTGGGCACCCGTCGTCTACGACGGCAAGCTGTTCACCGGCAGCGCCGGCGGCGAGTACGGCGTTCGCGGCTTCCACACCGCGCTCGACACCGAAACCGGCGAACAGCTCTGGCACACGTGGACCTCGCCCGAAGAGGAGTGGGTCGGCGACAGCATCGAGCAGTCGTGTGCGACGAACTGGATGACCGCGACGATCGACGCCGAGAAGGGGCGGCTGTACCTCCCCGTGGGCAACCCCGGCCCCGACTTCGACGGCTCCGTCCGTCCAGGACCGAACCGCAATAGCGCCGGGACGCTGGCGATGGACCTCGAGACGGGCGAACGCCTGTGGACCCACCAGGAGTCGCCACACGACGTCTGGGACTACGACTCGGCCGCACCGCGTATCCTGATCCGCGACCTCGAGATCGAACACCGCGACATGACCACGGACGTCGTCGTCTCGGCGGGGAAGACGGCCTGGATCTATACGATGGACTCCGACACCGGCGAGCTCATCGAGCGCAGCGAACCGGGCGTCCAGCAGCTGAACATGTTCAAGATGATCCCGCACATCGACGAGGGCCGGCGCATGGCGTTCATGCCCGGCGCGATGGGCGGCAACGACTGGCAGCCGCCGGCCTGGAACCCCGAAACCGGCCTGGCGTACTTCAAGATGAACAACTCGCCACAGGAAGCCTGGTGGCGCTTCGAGGAGTACGAAGAGGGCAAGAAGTACTGGGGTGGCATCCTGGAAGACGAGACCGAGGCCGTCCCCGAGGGCTACAACGACAAGATCAGCGCCATCGTCGCGGTCGATCCGGAGACGGGCCAGCGCGTCTGGCGCGACTGGATCGAGGGCAGTGCGTACCTGTGGGGTGGCCTGCTGACGACCACGACGGGACTCACCTTCGGTGGCACGCAGAACGGCAAATTCATCGCGTACGACGCCGAAACCGGTGACCACCTCTGGGAGTACGACGTCGGCGAGGTGTCGATCGCGGGTAGTCCGATGAGCTGGTACGACCCCGAGACCGAAAAGCAGTACGTCGCCATCCAGATCGGCGGAAGTGGCTGGCTGCGCCGCGGGACCGGCGGTCGCGACGACCGACTCGCCGTCTTCTCGATGGCAGCCTGACCACCTCTCGCAGCAGCTTTCTCTGCGTCGCCGTTTGCTAATTGCCCGACAAGAACGAGCTGCCGATGCTGCCGGCGGTCTCACACTGACTACTGTACCTCATTTCCGATGCAACGGCAGGGCGGTCGCGGTTGCACCGGGAAATCGGTACAGCAGCCCGTATCACTCGACGCTGAGGTCGCCCCCACCCTCCGGTTCGGTGAACTCGAGTTCGATCTCGAGTTCCCGGGTTCGGCGCTCGGCGAACTCGACTTCCACCTCGATCGGTTCGCCGTACTCGAAGGGAATCTCCCAGTCGGCACTCGAGATCGTCAGCGTCGTCCCGTCGTCGATCGAGTCGGCGAGGTCGCGCAGAAACGCCGCCGTCTCGGCTCGAGAGAGGTACACCTCGCGTTCGAAGAAGCCGTCGGTGATCGTCCTTCGTTCCCTCGACCTGTCGTCCGGCAAGTTGACGTCATCTGCCATGAGTGTTTGTCCCACACGAACGACGATAAAAGTCGGCCCTGAACGCCCTACTGATATATGTGTACGTACAGCATATCTATCTGTCGTGTCGCTGATCGACGTCTTCGGGAGCACTCAGCGGGTAAAGATCATCCGGGAACTCTCGCATGGCCCACGATACGTCTCCGAACTCGCCGAGACCATCGGGATGGACGGATCGACGACCGTCCATCACCTGTCGGTTCTCGAGGAGGCGGGGCTGGTCGAACACTACCATCGGGGGAATCGAAAGTACTACCGACTCGTCCGGAAGGTGGAACTGCAAGCGACTCCGCCACCGGAACGGACGTTCATCCTGCAAGCGAGCGAGATCGACGAGACCGAGTAGCGATCGTTCGTCGATCGACGTATCGCTCGAGACGTCCACACGGTGGCGTCTCGTCTGCTCTCGTCGACCGACCAAACCTATTTGACCGGTCGTGTTGTGTGAGATCACATGGCAATAGGAAACGACGCTTCGGTACCGGTGCCGACGGAAGAGCGCGAAGAGACACCCGAGACGGAACAAGATACCGACCGAGCCACCGAGGACGGGACGGGAACGGTCGAACGCCGGATCGAAGACCTCATCGACGAACGCGTCGAGGCGGTCGAGACGCAGATCGACGACCTCGAGCGGCAGCTCTCGGAGCTCGACGACTTCACCAGGATCAGCCTGAGCGAGCGACGGATTCAACAGAACGAGGAGAACCTCGCGGCCTTTTCCGACTCGCTGACCGACTTCGCCGAGCGGACGATGGCCCAGACGAACCACCTCGAGGAGCAACTCGAGGTACAGCGAATGCTGATCGCGGCACTCCTCGAGGCACTCGACGACCAGGACGTCGACGTCGACCTCTCGGCCGTCCAGCAGTATCGAGAGGAGCGAGTCGTCACGGACACGGGTGACGAACAGCTCGACGAGGCGATCGAACGGTCGTCGCCCTGACGCCGCCGCTTTCGGTTCGCCATCGGCCGGGTTGGGGATACCCCCGGTCGCACGGCGCGGCTCGGTAGCCCGGCGCTCGCCGGGCGCTACGCATCGTCTGGACCGTGACCGCTAGAAAATCTGTCGATACCCGTTTTCCAACGCTGCCACTGCCGGTAGTTCTAATATGGATGGGCTTCAGACTGGAAACAGAGGGTCTAACTGTGGAAATATCTGATAAACTCCTGTGTCTGTTCAGTACGGACGTCTCGGCGGAAGACGACCGATACGTCATCGAAGTACCCAGACAAGAGATCGAAACGGGCGACGTCGAACCGGGCGAGATCTACCGCGTTGCGCTCATCTCGCGTGATCGAGAGGAGACCGACTCGAGTGCGTCGACGACCACCCAGCGGACGAGTGCTCCCTCGGAGCCACAGCCGCCGGTCGAGGTCGGCGAGACGCGCTACGTCGAGATCGAAGACATCGGCAAACAGGGCGACGGCATCGCTCGCGTCGAACGCGGTTACGTCATCATCGTTCCCGGCGCGGAAGTCGGCGAACGGGTCAAGATCGAGGTCACCGAGGTCAAATCGAACTTCGCCGTCGGCGAGATCATCGAGGAGACCTTTTAGAACGACAATTCTGCGCGAGTGGTCGGCTCTGCCGACCCGAACGCAACACTCTCGACCAGAAAGCGCCGAGCACGCCGGACGCCCGCAGGTTACACGATCGTCTCGAGATAGGCCTTCGGGTCGTCGTGGAAACAGTCACCGACGACGATCGCGTCTGCGCCCGCTTCGAGTATTTCGGTCGCCTTCGCTGCGCTGTCGATACTGCCGCCGTAGAGGAGCGCCGTTTCGTCCAGATATCGCGAGGCCGCCGCGACATCCGTTGGACCGCCGTACGTGCCGGAGTACTCGACGTAGAAGATCGGGAACCCGTAGAACGCCTCCGTCGCGAGCGCCGCACCTGCGACCTCTTCCGGCGTGTACGTCGACTCGACGCCGGAGACTGCTGCCGCGGCCGACTCGAGGTGTTGGACGACGTATCCCTCTCCGAACAGCTTCGTCGCGAGGTCCGAAACCACGTCGACCCCCTTCGACGCGATGAGGTCGCCGACGATCGGCACTCCCGTCCCGACGATCTCCTCCGGTTTCTGTCCGACTTCGGTGAAGAGGTCGACGTGCTTTCCAACGAAGTGTTCCCGGTCGCCGTTGTAGACTGCGGGGATCGAGAGGGAGTCTGCGGCTTCGATCGTATCCCTGGAGACGTGCGTCGAACTGTACGGTTCCTGAAAGAGCGGCGTCTCCGGGAACGCACTTTTGATCTGCTCGATCGTCGCGAGCGAATTGTCCTCGGTGACGCCGTCTGAGCCGCCGACGATCACGAGGTCAGTCCCTTCGAGGATCTCGAGATCGGCCGGTAACGCTTTCGCCGGATCGACTTTCGTGACGTGCGTAACCCCGTCCCAGTCGACGTTCATGGCCATCGATTCAAACGCCCGTGTAAATTTCCTATCGGTTTCACGTGCTCGAGCGAAGTCGGGCTCTCGATCCGTGGTGAACCGGGCGTCGATCGCTCGCCAGTGTAGCGTTACTCCTCGAGTGGCGACCCATCCGCCCGTTTCGCTCCCTCGGAGTCGTGGACGACGACCTCGCCGGGGTCCGGATCGGCGGGTCGATAGGTGTCCCGGACGGCGATCGCCTCCTCGAGCTCTCGCACTGCACGTTCTTTCAGCGCCTGGGCCAGTTCCTCGGCGTCCTCGCGGGAGATGTCGCGGCCGAGCCCCTCGCACTCGTGGGCGCGAACCAGTCCCTCCTCGTCGACGGCCTCACCCATCGGCTGGCTGGTCCCGCCGAGTGCGACGCTGAACGGGTAGGTCCGACAGATCAGCGGGCGGTCGTCGTGGGCGACGCAGGCACCACGCCCCGCGTCGTCTTCCTCGTAGAAGACGCAGTCGCCACAGGCGTCGGTCTGGAGCGCCCACTCGAAGGTCTCGCCCGAGAGCCCCTCGTCGGTCTCGGTCAGGCCGTAGGGCATCGGGCGTGCGACGTCGCGCCACTCGCGGCCGGTCGCGTCCTCGAGTCGCCGGACCTCGTCGGGGAACACTGTCGCGGTGTGGTCGTCGTCGCCGTCTCGCGTACAGCAGGCCCCACAGCGCGTACACTCGAAGCCGATCGACTCGATGGCGTCGGCCAGCTCGTCGACCGACAGTTCGCGAGCGCGGGCGAGTTCCTCCTCGAGGGTGAGGGTGTGCACACACGACCGTACGCGCCGACGGCCAAAAGTTCGCCGCTATCGAAGACGCACGCGGTCGCCGTCGACCTCGAGGTCGTCCTCGACGGCGAGTTTCTCGAGGTGGGCACGGACGGTCACGCGGGCCAGGTCGCGAACGCCGGCGAGATCCTTCTCGTAGGCCGACTCGAGGACGCCCTCGAGCGTTCGTGCGCCGTCTACGACGGCCTCGCGAACCCGGCGTTCGCGCTCGAGGCGGTGGTCGATCAGCCGCTCGAGCGTCGACTGGGGGTCGTCGACGACGGGGCCGTGACCCGCGAGCAACTGCGGGGGATCGATCGCCCGGAGCCGTCGGAGCGAACTCAGGTACGCGCGCATGTCCCCTTCAGGTGCGCCGACGACGACACTTCCGGCTCGAACGGCGCAGTCGCCACAGCAGACCGGCCCGTCCGCTCCGGCCTGGATCGCGACGTGGTCGGGCGCGTGGCCGGCGGTGTCGAGTACGGTGAGGTGGCCGTCACCGGCGGAAAGCGTCGTGCCAGCCGAGAACGTGCGGTCTGGATCGACGCCCGCGCTCGCGCGAAAGCGATCGGCGTACCCCCGTCGCGCCCAGACCGTCGCGTCGGTTTCGGCCGCGTACGCGGCGACACCGCCGACGTGGTCCGGGTGGGTGTGCGTGACCATGATCGCCTCGACGGTTCGCTCGTCGACGACCCGGTCGAGGGCGTCGGTTCGGCCAGCGGGATCGACGAGCACTGCCGGATCGCGCCCGAGAACGTACGCGTTGGTGTGGCCGCCCGGCGCGCGCGTGTCGGTCGGGACGGATACTCGTCTGACGTCCATGTCGAGACATCGTTTCCGAAGAAAAAGTACGTGCCGGCGTCGGTCAGGCCAGGGAAAGAGACCAGCCGTCAGTGTTTCAGGTAGTAGACCTGCTTGCGGGCGTCACGGAAACTGTACCGCGATCCGACGAGACCGACGTCCTCGAGGCGGTTCAGCGCGTAGCGGACGGTGCGGTCGGGGAGCAGCGACTCTTCGGCGAGCTGGCCCTGGGAGAGCGGGGAGTCGGACTCGAGAACCTTCGCGACGAGTTTGGCGCTAGGTGGAAGATCGCGGAGACGGTCACGGTATTCGGATTCGGAGAGAGTTTCTTCCGCAGCAGCAGTACGTTCCTCAGTAGTACTCATGCTCATGTCTATCAAGTGGGGAAGCTGCTGGTAAATCTTCCCTATATGTTGATACCTACAATCATGTTTATCCTAGGTATATAATGTACATATTATGCCGCTCTCCCAAGCGCCTATCTCTCCCGACGTCGAACCGGCGTTTATGGAGGAGATACCGCCCGAACACCGCGATCTCTTCGACCGAAAGACGTTCGCGCAGTTCGCCACCGTCATGCCCGACGGTACGCCACACGTGACGCCGGTCTGGGTCGACGTCGACGACGATGGGTACGTCCTCGTGAACACGGTCCGAAACCGTCGCAAGGAGAAGAACGTCCGACGTGAGTCGAAGGTCGGCCTCTCGATTCCCGATCCCGACGATCCGTATCGGTACCTCTCGATCCGCGGCGAGGTCGTGGAGGTGACGACCGACGGCGCCGTCGAGCACATCGACGACCTCGCGAGGCGGTACATGGACGTCGAGGAGTACCCCAACCACGACGCGGAGGACGAAGACCGAGTGATCGTCCGCATCCGACCGGACCGGATCGTCGCGTCCGGGGGCTGACCGTCCGCGTCGCTACCGTTCGGGCCTGTGACCCGGCTCCCGGTACGTTCCCATTAACCCCCGACACTCGGGACAGTGAACGAGCAGGAGGTCGCCGGACTCGTGTCGAACCAGTTCGTCCGTCGCCGGCGTCGCACCGCACCGTTTGCAGGTTGGCATACAGTAGCATACGGGGCCAGTGGTCAAAAAGCCGTCTTCGCGACAGACTCCAGTATCGTTTTATCCTCCGGACTGAGTAGTTGCAGCCAGTGTGAAAGGACAGGAGTGGTACCAGGCCGACGACGTCGCCGAGGAGTACGACGACAAGCGGTTCTCTCAGGGCGGTCAGCTGATCGACCGCCGGGAGAAGGAGGCGGTCCTCGAGGCGATTTCGCCCCTGTCGGACCGTAACGTCCTCGAGATCGCCTGTGGTACCGGGCGATTCACCGTCATGCTCGCAGAGCGCGGTGCGGACGTCGTGGGACTCGACATCTCGGCTGCGATGTTGCAACGTGGACGCAAAAAAGCAAAGCAGGCGGGCGTCTCGGATCACCTCGAGTTCATCCGCGGTGACGCCGGTCGGTTACCGTTCCCGGACGACCACTTCGACACCGTCGTCGCGATGCGGTTTTTCCACCTCGCAGACGATCCGGCGGCGTTCCTGAGCGAGATGCGACGCGTCTCCCGGGAGCAGATCGTCTTCGACACGTTCAATCGATTCAGTGCCCGGAGCATCTACAACTGGGCGTTGCCGATGGGGTCGCGTCTCTACTCCAAAAGCGAGGTAGCCGTCTTGCTGGCGAAAAACGATCTGACGCTGGTCGACGTCGAGGACGACTTTCTCGTCCCGTACGGGCTGTACCGGTCGATCCCGAACGCGCTCGCGTCGCCGATCAGGTCGATCGATCGTGCTGTCGGCGAGTTCCCGGTCACGGATCACCTCGCGTCAGTGTCCTACTGGAACACCCGCGTCAGGTGACAGTACTCGAATATAATCTGCGGTAAATCCCATCCTATTTTTATTGTCCGGTGAATTTACCCCATCAGTATGGAGCTCTCGGTAGTCGTGTCGACGCTCAACGGCCGAGAGCAGTTGCTCCTCTGTCTCGACGCGCTTTCGGATCGTCTCCCGTCGACGTGCGAGATCGTCGTGGTCAACGGGCCGTCGTCCGACGGCACGACTGGCGCCGTCAGAGCGCGCGACGACGTCGACGTCCTGGTCGAGATCTCAGAACGCAACCCGAACGTCTCGCGCAACGCAGGAATCGAGGTCGCCTCCGGTGACGTCGTCGCGTTCGTCGGCGACGAGTACCGCGTCTCGCCGTCCTGGTACGACGCCGTCGAAGCGACGTTCGAGGCTGGCTCCGACGTCGTCACCGGTCCCGTCACCGGGTTCAGTAGCGCCGACGCCGACGCGAAGCGACCACGATCGGTCGCGGGCCGGTCGGTCACCTACTTCGACGGCGAAAACGTCGCGTTCGACCGAACCGTCCTCGAGGCGCTCGACGGCTTCGACGAGTACCTCCCGATCGACGGCGCACGCGACTGTGCCCACCGACTCGCCGCACTCGAGTTTACCGTCACCTGGTGCGAGGAGATGGCGGTTCGTGACGAAGTCGACGCGGACGGCGGACGAACGGACGCCGACTGGGGTGAGACGTACCGGGCGCGTGCGTACGGCCTCGCGAAGAACTACGGGCCGCGCCCCTCCGTCCTCGTCAACCCGCTCGGCAGCGCCTTGCAAGACGGCGTCGCGAACGCTCGAGCGCTCCTCGGCGGCGAGGCGACGCCGACCGCGTGTATACGAAACGGCGCTGCCGTCGCGGCCAACACCCTCTACGGGCTCAAAGACGGTCTTCGAGCCAGGTACGCCGATCGCACGTCGCGTCGCAATCCCGCTGGCCTCTCTTCTCGTCACGATCGGGCCGTGCAGGTGTACGATCGACGGTAGCGATCCATCGCTGCCGAAGCCAGGACAGTCACCGTTTCGCAGGCGGCGCGTCTGTGTCTCCTTGGCTTCGAAATCCGAAATTGATCGTCGTCGGTGCCAGTTCACTCGAGGTGGAATTCTCTCGAATCGCGAACGCTGCCGCGTTACTGGGTGCTTTCGACGAACCAGGTCGTCCCGAACGGCTGGAGTCGATAGGTGATGTCCTCGCTGCCACTGTAGTCCGTCGTGACGGATACCGACTTTTCACCACCTGCCGGAATTCGCGTGACGATGTCGCCGTCTTTCAGGTGATACCACTCGTTGCGGCCGTGGTCTTCGCCTTGCCACTGTACGACACCACGGAACGTTCCCGCAGTGTCTCCCGTATTCTCGACGACGAAGTCGAACGACTGCGTTCCATCCTGGAACTGTGACGGAACACTCGTGTCGGCGAGCTCGAACGCCGGGAGATCAACGCTCTCCTCGGTCACGTCCCACACGACGTCTGCGGGGGCGTTCTTCCCATCGAGACGCATCTCGAGTGTGAATTCGGTAACGTCGTCACGGTCGAGGGCGAAGAGCAGCCAGCCTGTCGTGCTCGATCCAGGATTCACCCACTGACCGAGCGCGGGACCATCGTTGCGTTCGGCTTCCGCGTCGAGAGAAGCTCCGTTTGGGAAACTCGTGTAGATGTCACCGACGTTCGAACTGACCATCTCCTCTTCCAGCATCACGGCGTTCGTACCCGTGTTCTCGAGTTCGACGGTCACGATAGCGAGCGTCTGATCTTCGAGCGTCGAAAGCAGTGCGAGTCGTTCGTTCGAACCCCAGAAACTCGGGCTCTCGACGACCTCGTACAGGACGCCATCCTGGAACTGGACGTCCGTCGGCGTGATACGCAGGTCTTCGATTACGTCGATCGTTTCCTCGAGAGAGCCGGTGAGCGGGTTGACGTCGATCGTTCTGTCGACCTCGTCGTCGACCTCGGCATCGGAGATGCTCATTTCGTACCCGCCAGCGTAGTCAACGGACAGTTCGACAGAGGACTCTCCAAGTTGCCCCGACTCGAGTTCGCCGCTCTCGACAGCCGCACGTACGACGTCGGCGCCCTCGCTTTCGGTCGAATCGAGTGCGAGTTCGCCCTCGAACGAGCCCGCTTCGCCACCAGTGTTCGCGATCGTGAGGTCGATCGTAAACGTTTCGCGGATCGTCGGCGATTCGACCGACGCGTCGTACACTGTGAACTGTGCCGGTGCGTCTTCGTCGATCTCGACGTCAGCCGAATCGACGCTCCCTCCGTCGCTCCCCTCGTCACTTCCTTCGTCGTCACTGCCGAGACACCCAGAAAACGCGAGGAAAGCCCCCGTTCCGAGCGTAGACAACAGATCTCTGCGTTGCATGCACCCGACGATATTCAATCACGGTATATATTCTTCTCGAGATTCATATTAGTATTCTTACTATCAATAGGTCGAAGAAGTCTTCTGCTTTTTCCGTTTATTAAAATATATATTATGTATATTTTACCGCCGGAAATCACAGATCACGAGAAATACGAGGCTAAAGCCTCACTCTTAGTGCATAGCGGAGCTCAAAGCGTGAAACCACTCTCGTCCCGTTTGTCGTGCCCTGTCGGACCTGTATCCCACACACACCTCAACCGGGCGCGAGCGCTTCGACGACGCGAGCGGCGTTCTTCGAGAACGCTCGCCGGAGCCTGTCTTCGGAGACGTCGAGCGTGAGAATCTCCATGACGGCGACGTTGGGGTGGCAGGCCGGCGTGCCGCTCCCGAAGAGGACCCGGTCGGGGTGTTCCAGCAGGGCGCGCTCGAGCTGGTCGCGATACCGGACGAAGCTGGTATCGAGGTAACAGTCGTCGTATCGCTCGAGGAGGTCGATCATCTCGTCCATGAGCTCGCGATCGAGGGGGTGGCCGCCGAAGTGGGCGACGACGACGGGAAACGACCGACCGAGCAGGGTCTCGGCCAGCGTCTCGGGCGGAGCGTCGACGCCGCCGCTGACGAGAAGCGGGAGGTCGGCATTCTCGAGTGCTGCGAGGACCCGCTCGTCGGGAAGGCCGTCGGTTCCGGGATCGAGTGTGAAGCCGTGAAAGCGGTCGTCGTACCCGTACTGTTCGATAGCCTCTGGCGTGGTGTGTCGCTCGGACTCCGCGTGCCGCCCCAGGGCGTTCCGGAGGCGACTCGTCCGGTTCCGGCCGGGCGGCTTCGAACCGCGAATACGGGCGAACGTGACGAAAGGCCGATCGACACTCAGGCGCGCGGCCCCGTTGTTCGCCGCGACGTAGCTCGCGTCGACGTCGGGTTCCGGGGAGACGACGGCGCTGACGATGCCCGCCTGGTGGAGTTCGCGTTCGAGTCGCTCCGGCGAGATCGCCCGTCCCCGAGCTTTCACTCCTCCGTTCGGCGTCAACCGCGCGTGGACGTCGACGACCCGAAACCCGTGTTCCAACTCGAGCATCCGCCGAACACTTCTCGCCCGATCCATATTTTGCTACCGGCCGCCGCAGTGCGTGTATCGCGCGCTCGCGCGTGATACAATCGCCAGAGGGAAGCGAGGTATGAGGGAAAATTTTATATAGAAGTGCTGACGATACCTTTAGTGAGGATTCAACTATGGCACAACAGCGACGCATGGGCGGACAGCCTATGTTCATCCTGAGCGAGGACAGCCAGCGAACCGAGGGTCGTGACGCCCAGTCGTCGAACATCGTCGCCGGCAAGGCGGTCGCCGAGTCGGTACGAACGACACTGGGTCCGCGGGGCATGGACAAGATGCTCGTCGACTCGAGCGGCGAGGTCGTCATCACGAACGACGGTGCGACCATCCTCGAGGAGATGGACATCGAACACCCCGCCGCACAGATGATCGTCGAAGTCGCCGAAACCCAGGAGGACGAGGTCGGCGACGGGACGACGACGGCCGCGGTGCTCGCGGGCAACCTCCTCGCCGAAGCCGAGGATCTCATCGAGCAGGACGTCCACGCGACGACGATCGTCGAGGGCTACCACGAGGCCGCCCGGATCGCACTCGAGGCCATCGCAGACCAGGTTCTCGAGGCCGACGTCGACGACGACCTCCTGGAACAGGTCGCCGCGTCGAGCATGACCGGCAAGGGCACCGGCGGTCTCACCGCCGAGTCGCTCGCCGAGACGGTCGTCGAGGCCATCCGCCACGTCGCGACCGACGACGGCGTCGAGCGCGAGAACGTCTCCGTCGAGACGCAGGTTGGGGCGTCCTCGAACGCGACGGAACTCGTCCCTGGCATCATCGTCGACGAAGAACCCGCCCACGACGCGATGCCCCGAACCGTCGAGGACGCCGACATCGCGATCCTCGACGTCGAACTTGGCGTCCGCACGGGCGACGTCGACGCCGAGTACTCGATCGACTCGATCGACCAGTTAAACGCCGCACTCGACGCCGAGGAGAGCGAACTGCGTGGCTACGCCGAGACGATCGCCGACTCGGGCGTCGACGTCGTGTTCACGACCGACGACGTCGACGACCGCGTCGCCTCCTTCCTCGCGACCGAGGACATCCTCACCTTCGAGGGCCTGAGCAACAGCGACGCCCGTCAGATCGCCTCCGCGACCGGGGCGAGCCGCGTCGGCGCACTCGATGACCTCGAGGAAGACGACTTCGGCCACGCCGACCGCATCCACACCCAGCACTTCGGCGACGACGACCTCGCGTTCGTCGAGGGCGGCGCGGCCGCCGAGACGGTCACCGTCTTCGTCCGCGGCGGCACCGAACACGTCGTCGACGAACTCGAGCGGACGATCGGTGACGCCTTGGACGTCGTCGCGACGGCACTCGAGTCCGGCGAGGTCGTCCCCGGCGCGGGCGCGACCGAGATCGCCATCGCCGACAGAGTGCGCTCCGAGGCCGCTGGCATCGAGGGCCGCAAGCAGCTCGCGGTGACGGCCTTCGCCGACGCGCTCGACGTCGTTCCACGCACGCTCGCCGCCAACACCGGCCAGGACCCCATCGACGTGCTCGTGGATCTCCGTGCCGCCCACGAGTCCGAGGGACGGGCCGGACTGGTCACCGACGGCGAGACCGTCGAGATCGACGACCCGGTCGACCACGGCGTCGTCGATCCCGCCGACGTCAAACGCGAAGCCGTCGAGAGCGCCGCCGAGGCCGCGACGATGATCGCCCGCATCGACGACGTCATCGCCGCCGAGTAAGCGCGCCGTCGGCCCGCTTTTCGTTTTTCCGTTTTTTCGACGCCGTTCGTAGAAAAGTCTGTCGAGACCCCCTCCTTCGGAGGTGGTTTTGCGTAGCGAGACTGGCCGCCGCACGTGCTGCTTATACTACCGGACAACAGTCAGAGAATACTCGATCGCGTCTCGACGGCTGTCGTCAGCGACGACAGCGTCTCGAGTACGATCGATATATGAACCGTTTTGTCCGGCAGTATTAGTCGTCGCAGATGTCGAAATCGACGGCCACGAAGGGTGACGGACCGAGAAGCAGGAATCGATGCCGTCCAGGGCGTAGGTCGGCACCGACGTCGTCTGCGAGTTCAGACTCGGACAGTGTGACGCGCTCTACGAACGTCCTTCCCGGTTCGAGAATCGTCACACACAGCTGGTAGTATCGGTCCCTGGTCCAGAAGACGTGCTGCCAGTCTCCATCCGAATACGTCTGAATTGCCCACGGATTGTTACATCCGAGAACGATTTCCGAACGCCCTGTATTCGTTATCTCAAACTCTACTGTGTCCCCGAGACGGACGGCCTCCTGGCGGAGACGGAGGTCCAGGTCGTCGTGACCGTAGACGACCGCTGCCTCTCCGTGATACTCTGGCTGTGAACCGCGCTGCGACGTGCCTCTTGCAGTATATCCGGCAAGTGCGGCGACACCCGCGCCGGCCGAGACGAGATACGTACGTCGTTTCACGTCAGGTAGTCGTCGATCCGTGAACATAACGATTCAGAAAGGTCAAACACGTATTTTACCTACCACTCTGCCTCGACGCGTCGACTGGCGCTCCCCCATCGTTCGAATACTGTTTCGACAGCGTCTGGCGAATGGTAGCGAACGACACGCCCGAGCGGTCGAGAGAACGACGACGCGTGCGTGCGATCAGCCCCGCTCGAGTCGCACCTCGTCGCCCGTCTCGAGGTCGAACGCCTCGTCGCCGCGGCCCTGGTTGACGTCGAGTTCGACGTAGCCGTGGCTGCCGACGACCGCCAGTTTCTCGCCTGGGTCGACTGCCGCGAACGCGTCGCCGACCGGCACCCGCTCGCCGTTCACCCGGACGGCGTCACAGTCCTCGAGGTAGCGCCCGGGAACGTTCGTGACGACGTTGCCGAAGTCGTCCACGACGAGCACCTCGCCGCTCGCCCGGTCGCCGTCGACGGTCGCCTCGGGGAGCGCGAGGTCGACGACCGACTCGAGGGGCTCGAGGACGGCGAGCGTCGCGAGGCGCTCGAGGGTCGTCTCGTGGACCGCGGCGGCGGCGGGGGCGAAGACGTCCCGGCCGTGGAAGGTGCTGCTCTGTGACGGGGTCGTTCCGTCTGCTCTCGTTGGACGGAGCGCGTCGTGGTCGTCGTCGACGCGGAAGTACTCGAGGTCGACACCGTCCGCGAGTTCGCGCGCGGCGGGGAGGAGGACGCCGTTGTCCGGGCCGACGAGCGCGTGCTCGCCGGCGCGGATCACGACGGCGTTCCGGTCGGTGCCGACGCCCGGGTCGACGACCACGAGGTGCGTCGCGGGCGGAAAGTAGGGCAGCACCTCGCGCAGCCAGAACGCCGCCGTGCGCACGTCCTGTCGCGGAAAGTCGTGGGCGACGTCGACCAGTCGCGCGTCCGTCCGCTGGAGGAGGACGCCTTTCATCGCCGCCGGATACGGCGAGCCGAAGTCCGACGAGAGCGTGATCATGGTCAGTTACCGTTCGAATCCGTCCCGCTCACCATCTGGAGCCGTTCGATGCCGCCGATCTCGTCGACGACCTCGACGACGGCCCCGGGGACGAGCGACTGCCAGTCGCCATCCTCGATCATCCGTTCGCGCACTTCGGTCCCCTCGAGCACTTCGCGGTTGAACATCGGCGACTGGCGAACCTCGACCCCGGCTTCGCGAAAGAGCTGGATGACCAGCGGGTTGTTCGAGTAGGCGACGTCGAAGTCCGGGCTCATGCTCTGGACGTGGCTGACCCACACGGAGTTTCGCTCCAGGTCCTCGATTGGAACGGCGTAGGTCACGAGGTCGTAGTCGACCAGCGCCTTCGTGATCATCATGATGCGTTCGCCGGCGGTAAACGGGTTGCGCGTCGTGTGTGAGTCGCCGGCGCTGCCGATCCCGAGAACCAGTTCGTCGACGTCACCAGCGATCTGTTCGACCATGTTGAGGTGGCCGTTGTGGAACGGCTGAAAACGGCCGATGTAGAACCCCCGGGTCATTGTCTGACAGTTGCCCCTGGAACTCTTAAGGCTGGCGAGGTGTCGATCCCGCCGAAACCCTCGAATTCGGTGGCGTTGGGCCCCGATGACCGGAGGTACGTGGCGTTGTGAGGGAGAAAGTATATCAGTCGCAATCCCTTCGGTTCTGGTACCGAACACAGTTCTATGAGTAACGACACGAACGTTGACGACCCTCCCAAAGACCGCGCTTCGGACGCTCCCGACGAGGAGCCGACGGAGCGACAGGGAGACTCCTGGTCTTCGATCGACGACCAAGACGGAGACGTCGGCGAGACCGTCGACGACGGTCCAGACCCCGGCGACGATCTCGAGGGCAACGTCGACGAAGACGACGACATCGAGACCGTCGAAGACCTCGGCAGTTCGGTCGAGGTCGATCCGGGCGTCGAGATCGACGAGGAGATCGCCGAGGACGACCTCCTCGGCGGCCTCCAGATCGACTCGACCGAGGAGATCGAGGTCCCCGACCGACTCGTCGACCAGGTCATCGGACAGGACGAAGCACGGGACATCATCATCAAGGCGGCGAAACAGCGCCGCCACGTGATGATGATCGGCTCGCCCGGGACGGGCAAGTCGATGCTGGCGAAGGCGATGAGCCAGTTGCTACCGAAAGAGGATCTGCAGGACGTTCTGGTCTATCACAACCCGGACGACGGCAACGAGCCGAAAGTCCGCACCGTGCCCGCCGGCAAAGGCGAACAGATTATCGAGGCCCACAAGGAGGAAGCCCGCAAGCGCAACCAGATGCGCTCGATCCTGATGTGGATCATCATCGCGATCATCATCGGGTACGCGATCATCACCACCAACATCCTGCTGGGCATCCTCGCCGCGGGTATCGTCTGGCTCATCTTCCGCTATACCTCTCGTGGCACGGACGCGATGGTGCCGAACATGATCGTCAACAACGGCGATCAGCGCACCGCGCCGTTCGAGGACGCGACGGGTGCCCACGCCGGTGCACTGCTTGGCGACGTCCGCCACGACCCGTTCCAGTCCGGTGGCATGGAGACGCCGAGCCACGACCGCGTCGAACCCGGCGCGATCCACAAGGCCAACAAGGGCGTGCTGTTCGTCGACGAGATCAACACGCTCGACATCCGCAGCCAGCAGAAGCTGATGACGGCCATCCAGGAAGGCGAGTTCGCCATCACGGGCCAGTCCGAGCGCTCCTCGGGTGCGATGGTCCAGACCGAACCCGTCCCGACCGACTTCATCATGGTCGCGGCCGGGAACCTGGACGCGATGGAGAACATGCACCCTGCGCTGCGCTCGCGGATCAAAGGCTACGGTTACGAGGTGTACATGGACGACACCATCGAGGACACTCCCGAGATGCGTCGCAAGTACGCCCGCTTCGTCGCCCAGGAGGTCGAACGCGACGGCCGCCTGCCCCACTTCACGCGCGAGGCCGTCGAGGAGATCATCCTCGAGGCCAAGCGCCGCGCGGGACGCAAGGAGCACCTCACGCTCCTGTTCCGGAACCTCGGCGGGCTCGTCCGGGTCGCGGGCGACATCGCCCGCGCCGAGGACAAGGAGTACACCGAACGCGATGACGTCCTCCAGGCCAAGGAGCGCTCGCGCTCGATCGAACAGCAACTCGCCGACGACTACATCGAACGTCGCAAGGACTACGAGTTGCAGGTCACCGAGGCCGGCGTCGAGGGCCGGGTCAACGGCCTGGCCGTTATGGGCGAGGACTCGGGTATCATGCTCCCCGTGATGGCCGAGATCGCCCCCGCCCAGGGCGGCGGACAGGTGATCGCGACGGGCCAGCTCAAGGAGATGGCCGAGGAGTCGGTGCAAAACGTCTCCGCGATCATCAAGAAGTTCTCGGACGTCGACCTCTCGGAGAAGGACATCCACATCCAGTTCGTCCAGACCGGCCAGCAGGGCGTCGACGGCGACTCCGCCTCGATCACCGTCGCCACGGCTGTCATCTCGGCGCTCGAGGACATCCCCATCGATCAGTCGGTCGCGATGACCGGCTCGCTGTCGGTCCGGGGTGACGTCCTCCCGGTCGGCGGCGTCACGCACAAGATCGAAGCCGCCGCGAAAGCCGGCTGTGACACGGTCATCATCCCCAAGGCCAACGAACAGGACGTGATGATCGAGGACGAGTACGAGGAGATGATCGAGATCATCCCGGCCTCGAACATCAGCGAGGTGCTCGACGTCGCGCTGATGGGCGAACCCGAGAAGGACTCGCTGCTCGACCGCCTCAAGTCGATCACCGGCTCGGCGTTTGACCAGCAGGTCTCGGCCGGGGGATCGAATCCCAGCCCGCAGTAGATGCCGGATTGGGCGACGTTCGCCGGACTGACGGGCGTCGTCCTCGTCTTACTTCTCGCTCTTTCACACCTCACCAGCACGGCGTTTACCGATTCTGACGACGCCGACACACGGACGCCAAGCGACGAGTCGCCGACGCCGACTCGAGAATCGACGGCGGAGTCGACCGCGTCCGATCCGGACGCACTCGCCGACGGTTTCGCCGACGGGTCGGCCGATGGCGAATCGCTGAGAGAATCTAGACGCGTACCCGAGGACGATCACGGTCACGGTCACGGCCACGACCACGACGAGCACTCCTCGCCAGGATCGCTGTCGACGGGCGAACTGCTCGCAAACGTCGCGTTCTCACAGGGACTGTTCGCGACGATCCTGCTCGCTGCCGCCGTGTACACGGAGATTCCCCCGGCCGACCTCGGTATCGCGTTCACTCGAGCGTACCTCACCACTGGCGTCGTCGTCGGGACGGCACTCGGCGTCGGACTGTACATAGCGAACGAACTCGGTGCGGCGAGCGCGAAGCGTCTCGGGATCGACCACAGCGAGCAGTTGCGCGAGCTGCTTGCGCCGGACTCGCCCGGTGGCTGGGCCGCCCTGCTGGGTGTCGCCTTGCCGACCGTCGCGATCTTCGAGGAGTTTCTCTTCCGGGCGGCGTTGATCGGCGCACTCTCGGCTGGCTTCGACGTCTCGCCGTGGCTGCTCGCGATCGTCTCGTCGGTCGCGTTCGCGCTCGGTCACGGGATGCAGGGGCCGGCCGGTATCGCGGTCACGGGATTGCTCGGATTCGTCCTCGCGATCGCGTTCGTCGTCACGGGAAGCGTTCTCGTCGTGATCGTCGCCCACTACCTGGTCAACGCCCTCGAGTTCGTCGTCCACGAGGGACTCGGACTCGAGTGGACGGAGACCACGGGTAGCTGATAACGATAGCTGTGAGTCTGTACCGCCGCAACCGCGAACCGTCTTGCGGTTGCGGCGGTAACCAGTCACAGCCATCATTATGATCTGTCGAGCGGGTTCACCGACCGATGGCCGATAGTATAAGAGGCGAGCCCTCGTGGCCCGGCGTATGAACGGACTCGACGAGGTTCCGGAGTCGGTCAACAGAGCGATCGTGCTCGGGATCGTGCTGTACTTCACGCTCGTCGTCTACGCAGGAATCACGGCAGATCCGCTCGCGAGGGACATCGCCGACGCCGTCTTCGGACTGATCGCGATCGCCGTCGGGGCGACGCTGTACCGCGAGTCGGGTGGCGAACGCTCGGCGACTCTCGGCGCCGGTGTCTGTCTGGTACTCGGCGGGATCAGCCAGTTCGTGTACCTCGCGACGCGAGCACCGATACTGGACTTCGTGACGACGGTCGCGGTGTTCGTCGGGATCGGGCTGTACGTTTACGCGATCTGGATCGCTGACTAAAGTTCCTCGACCGAGCGGAGTTTCTGTTCGATCGCCGGCGGCGCGGCGCTCGGGCCGTCGCGGACGCGGTGGTCTGGAATCAGAATCGGGGCCGGATTCTCGTCGAGTGTGGTTCGGACGAGGGTGACGTCTTCCTCGTCGTCCGGATCGAGTTCCGGCGTCATGCGGGCAAGCGTCGTCACGTCGATGCTCTCGCCGTAGGGGATCGTCCGGACCTGCTCGAGCACCGCGCGTCTGTCCGTCGGCACCGTGAGCGCGACCTGCACGTCGTCGAAAGTGATCTCGTCGACGCCGTCTAGGTACTCGAAGATGCGATCGAGGACGTCGTGATCCGACGTCGCGTTCTCGTCGGGTTCCTCGGGGAACGAGACGCTCAGTACCCGTCCGCTCGCGACGCCGACCTGAACGTATCGCTCGAGATAGGGCGACCCTCGCGCGTAAATGCCTGCGACCGCTTCGTCGTCCATGTGTCATCGCATGGCTGGTGTGGACTTGAATATTCGCCAGGTCTCGCGCGATGGCGCAAGCTTTTTGTACATATGAGTACGTCGATGTACAATAATGACCTCTAAAACGGACGTCGCTCCCGCGGTGGCGTCGATCCTCGAGGCCGCCCGCGAGCGGGCCGGCGGCGAACACGTCTCCGTCGAGGCGCGGTCGCTGCCGGACGCGCTGGCCGCTGCCGATGCCGACGGCCGCACGCCGGTGATCGCGGAAGTGAAACCGACGAGTCCGACGACCGACGGAACGCGACGGGACGATCCCGTCGACCTCGCCGAGGCGATGGTCGACGGCGGTGCGGCCGCGATCTCGGTGCTGACCGAGCCGACTCACTTCGGCGGGTCGCCCGAGGCGCTGACTCGAGTACGTGAGGCGGTCGACGTCCCCGTCCTCCGGAAGGACTTCGTCCTCCGGGAGGAACACCTCGACGTCGTCGAAGCAGATCTGATCCTGTTGATCGCCCGCTTCGTCGAGGACGACCTGGCAGCGTTGCTCGAGGCCGCCCGCCAGCGCGGCTTCCAGGTACTCGTCGAGGTCCACGACGCCGAGGAACTCGAGGCGGCCCTCGAGGCCGGCGCGGAAATCGTCGGCGTGAACAACCGCGATCTGGCGAAACTCGAGGTCGATCTCGAAACCTTCGAGACCGTCGCGCCGCACGTTCCCGACGACGTGACGCTGATCGCAGAGAGTGGGGTCTCCTCGCCGGCGGACGCCCGCCGGATGCGCGAGGCCGGTGCCGACGGCCTGCTGGTCGGAAGCGCGATCATGGACCACGGCGACGGTGGCGACGTGACCGCGAACACGCGACGACTGACGCGATCTGAGACAGACACATGAGCGAGAGCACCTTCGGAAGTTACGGTGGACAGTACGTTCCCGAGGCGCTGATGCCAGCCCTCGAGGAGCTCGAGGACGCCTACGAGCGGTACGTTCTCGAGAACGAGGACGGCTTCATGGACGAGTTCCGCGAGCGGATGCGGGACTTTGGCGGTCGACCGACCCCGCTCCAGCGCGCGGATCGGCTGAGCGAACGGTACGACTGCGAGATCTACCTCAAGCGCGAGGACCTGGTCCACGGCGGCGCGCACAAACTGAACAACGCGCTCGGACAGGTCCTCCTCGCGAAGTACATGGGCAAAGAGCGGATCATCGCCGAGACGGGCGCGGGCCAGCACGGGACGGCGACCGCGATGGCGGCCGCCCACCTCGATATGCCCTGTGAGATCTACATGGGCCGTACCGACGTCAACCGCCAGCGGCCGAACGTCTATCGGATGCGGATGAACGGCGCGGAGGTCAATCCCGTCGAGGCTGGCCGCGGTACCCTGAAGGAGGCGATCAACGAGACGATGCGCGACTGGGCGACGACCGTCGAGACGACCCACTACGTCATCGGTTCCGTCGTCGGACCACACCCGTTCCCGAAGATGGTCCGGGACTTCCAGAGCGTGATCGGCGAGGAAGCCCGCGAGCAGATCAAGGAGCGGGCGGGACGACTGCCCGACAGCGTCGTCGCCTGCGCCGGCGGCGGTTCGAACACGATGGGCACCTTCCACGCGTTCGTTCCCGACTGTGTGGACCCACGGTTCGCGGACGAATCGAGCGGACGACGCCCGCGAGACGAAGACGTCGACCTCTACGCCGTCGAAGCCGGCGGCTCGAGCCTCGAGATCGACGAACTCGAGGGCGTCGCGCCCAACTCCGCGACGCTGTCGACGGGCACCGACGGCGTCCTCCACGGTGCGATGACGAAACTCCTCCAGAGCGGCGAGGGACAGATCATGGAGTCACACAGCGTCAGCGCCGGTCTCGACTACGCCGGCGTCGGTCCCGAACTCTCACACCTCGTCGAGTCCGGCCGGGTGACGCCCGTGAACGTCGACGACGAGGCCGCGTTGAACGCCTTCCACCGGCTCTCGAGACTCGAGGGGATCATCCCTGCCCTCGAGTCCGCACACGCGCTGGGCCACGTAGAGGAGGCCCACGAGGACCTCGGCGACCTCGTCGTCGTCAACGTCTCCGGGCGCGGTGACAAGGACCTGGAGACGGTGCTCGAGGAGACCGAGAAGCGCGACCTCGAGGCCGCTCCGGACGTGGAGGTGTTCGACTCGTGAGCACCGACAGCGAGATCGAGCGGGCCATCCACGAGAACCACCCCGCGCTGATCACCTACCTCACCGCGGGCGATCCCTCACTCGAGGAGACGAAAGCGTACGTCGAGGCGCTCGATCGCGGCGGGGCGGATCTGATCGAACTCGGCCTCCCCTTCTCCGAACCGATCGCCGAGGGGCCGACGATCCAGGCGGCGATCAACCGCGCGCTCGAGGCCGGCACCACGCCCGAGCGCTTCTTCGAACTCGTCGACGACCTCGAGGTCGAGGCGCCGCTGCTGGTGATGACGTACTACAATATGATCCTCCAGTACGGTTCGGGCGCGGAACCACGTCCTACGGAAAGTGACGCGACAGAGTCGCGGAACAGACCCGATCCCGAACCCTTCGTCGAGCGCGCCGCCGAGGCCGGACTGGCGGGGATCATCGTCCCCGACCTGCCCGCCGAGGAGGCGGGACCGCTCCGAACCGCGTGTGACGACCACGGCCTCGACCTCGTGTTCATCGTCGCGCCGACGACCAACGGAGAGCGTCTGGATCGGATCATGTCGCGGGCGTCGGGATTCGCGTACGTCCAGGCCCGCCTCGGGACGACCGGCGCACGCGCCGACGTCTCGTCTGCGACCCACGACAGTCTGGCGAGACTCGAGGAGTACGACGTCCCGAAGGCGGTCGGCTTCGGCGTCAGCGAGGGCGAACACGCAAGAGAGATCGTCGAGGCCGGCGCCGACGGGGTCATCGTCGGCAGCGCGCTGATCGACATCGTCGCCGAGAGCGAGACGCCCGTGGCCGATCTCGAGGCCAAAGCCCGCGAACTCAAAGGCGGTGCCGAGCGTGGGGCAAATGCACCGGAACCAGAACAGCCTTAATAGAAAGCTTGCTAGTATCCCGCAAATGACTACTGGAACTGACGCACGACTCGAACGGATCGGTACAGACGGAAAGTACGTCATCGTACCGATGGACCATGGCATCACGATGGGCGCCGTGACGGGGCTCAAAGACATCGAATCGACGATCGACGGCGTGACGAGCGGCGGTGCAGATGCCGTGCTCACGCAGAAGGGGATCGCACCGCGCGTCCACCCCAACAAGAACGGAAAGGGGTACATCGTCCACACCAACGCCTCGACGACGATCGGCCCGGACGAGAACGACAAACGGATGACGTGCACCGTCGAGGAGGCCGTCCGCGCTGGTGCCGACGCCGTCTCTCTGCACATCAACGTCGGCTCGACGTACGAACCGAAACAGCTCGAGGACCTCACGCGACTCACCGCGGACGCCGGCCGACTTGGCATTCCGGTGCTCGCGATGGCCTACGCCCGCGGCCCCGGCGTCGACGGCTCCGATCCGGAGGCGCTCGGCCACGCCGTCCGACTTGCCGAGGAAGCCGGCGCGGACATCGTGAAGACGGGTTACAGCGGCGACGCCGAGAGCTTCCAACACGTCGTCGAGTCCACCCGCCTGCCGGTCGTCATCGCCGGCGGATCGAAGGGAACCGACCGCGAGACCGTCGAGATGGTCCGCGGCGTGATGGACGCCGGCGGTGCGGGCGTCTCGATGGGGCGATCGATCTTCCAGCACGACGACCCGGAGGCCATCGCACGTGCCGTCTCGGGCGTCGTCCACGACGACCTCTCGGTCGACGAAGCGCTCCAGGAGGCCGAACTCGCACTCGAGGCCTGATCCCGGTTCGGAGAATCGAATCCGTCCACCTTTTCCGCGCCGCTTCGATTGACCACCGCTCAGTGGCAGTGCGTGTCGAGGTGCACGTCCCGATCGGCGTAGCGGGGCGAGAGTTCGACGGTGGCGTGATCGATGCCGTAGTCCGCGAGTTCGTCGTGGACGCGGTCGACGACGGTCTCTGCCTGTGCCATCGTCTCGACGTCCGTCTCGAGGTGGACCGTCGCGACCGTGATCTGACTGCAGATCTGCCAGGCGTGGAAGTCGTCGACGCGGCCGACGCCGTCGAGTTCGCGAATACGCGCCCGAATCTCGTCGCTTTCGACAGGCGACTCGAGAAAGAAGATCGCGCTGCTACTGCGCAGAACCTTGAGCGCCGACCACGTCACGACGACGGCGATCAGTGCCGCTGTGAGCGGATCGACGACTCGGAGCCCGGTCACTTCCACGACGAGCACGGAGACGATGACGGCGACCGAGCCGCCGGCGTCGCCCAGCAGGTGGTAGAACGCGCCCTTCTCGTTGAGGCTCATCGCGTCGCCGTGGAGGACGTAGACCGAACCGACGTTGACCAGCAGGCCGCCCGTCGCGATGGCGAGCGTGGGCCCGGTCCCGATGGCGACGGGCGCCAGGAACCGCTGGTAGGACTCCCAGAGGATGAAGCCGACCATCGGCAAGAGCAGTAGTCCGTTGAGGAACGCGGCGAACGGTTCGAGGCGGTGGAGGCCGTACGACCAGCGGTCGCCGTTCCCGTAACGTTCGGCGACGTGGGCGGCCGCGAAGGCCATCACGTACGCCAGCGCGTCGAAGAGCATGTGGAACGCGTCGCTGACGAGCGCGATCGACCCGAACGCGAGACCGCCAGCGAGTTCGACGAGAAAGCCGGCGACGTTGATGAGCGAGACCGCGGCGAGTTTGCGGCTGCTCGTCGATTCGTCGTGCCCGTCTCCGTGGCCGTGACTGTGGCCGTCGTGAGCGTGGGAGTCGTCGTGGGCGTGCGCCGACTCGGGAGGGCTCATCGTGCGTCGAACTCGGCGCTCACAACTTAATAATTCAACTGCTATTATAGGCCAGATCGTACGCTATCTTTAGTATCTATTCGGGGATCGATTAATAACAGCACTCGATATCGAATCGCTACCGCCGCCGGTGGGTGCGTCCGCGGCCCCCACGACGCCCGCGTCCCGCGAGTCTATCGGCTCGAGGGGTCGATCTCGAGTGGGTCGGCCGTCAGCAGGCCGTCGACGACTGCCGAACCGACGCGCGCGGCGTTTTCGACGGCCAGTTCGAGGCTCTCGCTCGTCCCGTCGAAGCTCTCTTCGACCGACTGGTCGGGTGCCGGCCGATCGTAGTTCGCGACGGCCCGCACGCTCAGGTACCGCTCGAGGAGGTCGAACCGCTCGAGGACGGTTGCCGTCGCCGCGTCTTCCATCTGCGTCGTCGCGTACGGCTCGACGTCGTAGGCGTCACAGAGCCACTCGACCTCGCGAGCGACGCCCGACCCGTGCCAGAATTCGTCGCCCGTGACCGTCGTGCCGACGTCGACTGTGGGACGGTCGCCACGCGCGTCCGGGTATCGACGCTGGTACTCGCGGACGGCCTCGTCCGACTCGAGGTCGACCTCGTCTGCGGCCGTGACGGCGACGGCCACGAGGTCGTCGTTCAGCCGGGTGACGGCGTCGTCCGGCTGATAGGCGAGGACGTCGATCGACGGGCCGTCCGTCCTCTCGTCTCGATCCCAGCGGTGTTTCCGGTCCCAGTCGAGGATCGCGTCGGCGACGAACACGGAGCCAAGCGCCGTCGTCGCGGGCGACGATCCCGCGATGCCTGCCGAGAGGACGTACGCCGACTCGAGGTCGACCCCCGGCGCGGCCGCGAGCGCGGCGACCGTCGTCGCGGCGTCGCTCTTGCCCAGTCCGGTCGTCGTGACGGCGACGCCTTCCTCACACAGGAAAAGCGGTCGCTCGAGTCCCGGGATCGTGAGCGCGTCGACGGGATCGTACCGCTCGAGCCAGGGCTGACGCTCGTCGAGTGGTGGGTCGAACGCGACCGCCGGCAGGACGAGCGCGGACGGGCGTACGGGGTCGTCGTGGTCGACGGGACGTGGATCGAGAACACGTTCGCTCATCGCTCTTCTCTCGTCGCGGGATGGCGAAGTATCCTCGGGCTTGCGGTGCCGGGAGACCTCAAGAACTATCGGCCTCGGATTCGACCCTGGGAGCGTGACGAGCGACGACGAGTTCATCACCCGGGCGCGGACCTACGCTCGAACCGTCGACCTTGACGTCGACCTCGAGCGCATCGAGTGGGAGCTTTCGACCCGGGCGCGTCGACGGGCGGGTGCCTGCCGGTGGGACGCCGACCGCGAGGTCGCGACGATCGTTCTCGCGCGGCGTGCCTGCGAGGGTTACGACCGCGAGACGCTCGAGGCGGTGGTCCGACACGAACTCGTCCACGCCTGGGAGTTCCAGCGCTTCGGCGAGTCGGGTCACGGACCGCGGTTTCGCGAGCAGGCAGCGGCGATCGACGCACCGCGCCACTGCGAGTCGTTCGCGACGCCGCGGTACGTCCTTCGCTGTCGCGAGGGCGACTGCGAGTGGCGGGCCGAGCGCCACCGGGCGTCGAAACCCGTCAGCGCACCCGAGCGCTACCGGTGTGGCGTCTGTGGCAGCTGCTACGAGGTCGAACACGTCGACAGCGGTCGGACGTGGACGACCGCGAGCGGCTACGGCGGGACGAAGGCGGCGCTCGGCGACCGGTGGTAGCGCCGCTAGACGATCGTCTCGAACTCCTCGAGCGAGGCCAGTTCGTAGGTCGGTTCGTGCTCGGGGGCCGTCTCGTGGCCGAGGTTGATCCACGCCGAGTCCATCCCCATCGCGTTCGCGCCGGCGACGTCCGTGTAGACGTTGTCGCCGACGTAGATCGTCCCGGACGGTTCGACGTCGATCCCCGAGAGGGCCATCTCGAACGGCTTCGAGTGGGGTTTGGGCGGAACGCCGTCTCTGGGATCGACGAAGACCGTCACGTCGAAGAAGTCGGAGATACCGAGTGCCTCGAGTTTCTGTGACTGCATCTCCTCGGTGCCGTTGGTGATGAGACCGACCGGTCCCCGTTCGTCGGCGAGGTCGAGGGCGGCCTCGGCACCGGATCGAAAGCGGACGGCGGCCGGATCGATCGTCTCGAGGTACGCACTCGCGAGGTCGGGCGAGACGGCAGGATCGGCGCCGGCACGGTCGGCCGCCTCCTCGAACGTTCGTTCGAAGAACTCCTGGTCGGTCTCGGCGTCCGTGACCTCGTTGGACGCGGCTCGAAGCCCGGCGACGGTGCAGAACTGGTCGACGCCCGCCCGTTCGAAGGCCGTCTCGAGCAGCTGCGACCGTCCCTGGATCGGCTCACAGAGGGTGCTGTCGAGATCGAAATAGATCGCGTCGTAGGCAGCCATCTGTACTGCTGTAGGGGAGCGGACACTCTCAACGTTTCGCTGACTCCGTGAACGAGTCAGCGGGTTCGACTCGAGTTCCATCGCCGATTCCGGAGCCGTTATTTTTCCTGACACGCCTCTCGGGATATGGAAGTCGTCAAGCGCGTCCACGTCGTCCCGCTTGGCTACGAGTTCGATCGGATTCTCGAGCCGATTCGCGACCAGCGAGCGGATCTGGTCTACCTGCTCGAGGACGAGGGCGCGAGCCACGGGGACACGGCGGACGACCGACGGGAGGAGCACAGCGACGGCCACGTCGAGCGGAACGCGACGGCGACAGCGGAGTATCACGAGGCGTTGTACGAGGAACTCGAGTCGGTCGTCCCCGACGTTCGGACCTGGGAGTGTGACCTGACAGATGTGTACGCGGTCCTCGGAGACGTGACGACGATCGCCGCGAAACACGCCGAGGATCAGGTGTACGTCAACGTCTCCGGCGCGGGGACGATCCCGGCGATCGGCGCGACGATCGCGTGCATGGACGTCTCGACGGACGCCCACGCCTACTACGTCGACCCGTCGACGTACGCCCACGACGGGACGACCGAGCCAAGCTCCTTCGGGGTCGACGAAATCGAAGGCATCCCGACCTACCCGATCGAGTCGCCGACGCGCGATCAGGTCGCGATCATGGAGTTTCTCACCGATCCCGACGCGTGGGAGGGGTACCACGACGACCGGACGACCCCACCCAAGAAGAAAGACCTCATCGAGTACGCTCGAGAGCAGGACCTCTCGTTTATGGCCGACCGCCGCGCACCCGACGAGCGCGCCGGCGAGGACAAGGGTGCGTTTCGGATACTCGACACGCACGTCCTCGAGCCGCTGGCCGAGGACGGCTACGTCACGATCGAATCCGTCGGCCGCCGACGCGTCGTCGAGTTGACCGAGCGCGGCGAGAACGCCTACCGGGCGTTCCGACACAAGCTCGGCGACGGGACCAACTACGTCGGATAAGTGGCCCGCTTAGTTCTCGGCGTACACCAGTACGTAGAGTTTCGTGCCTAGCCGAGCGAGCTCGAGGTCGGCCTCGAGTCGGTCGATGTGGTCACGAAGTGCCGCCGCGTCGAGCCCCGGGCACTCGCAGTCGGTGCGGGAGTCGAGGTGGCTGCTCGCGCGGGCGAGCAGGAAGGGCGCGGCGTCAGCGAGGAGCGAGCCCGGAAGCTCGGGGCCAGCGTTGCGGCCGCGCTCGACCGCGGCCAGGACCTCCTGGGCCACGACGAGCGTTTGCCGGAGCGAGCGGATCTCGTCGGCATCGGCGGGCGGGCTCAGATACGTCGCCAGCAACTCGTCGGCGTCGACGACTCGATCCGGATCGACGTCGAACGCGGCCGCGATCCGTTCGCGGTCGGGTTCACCGACGCCGGTCCGACGGGCGGCGAGCTGGATGGCACCCAGTACGGCAGCCGGTCGTCCGTACTCGAGCGTCGCCATCTCGCCTGCGTGGTCGAACGCTGCTCGCGCGACTGCGGCCGCAGCATCCACCTCGAGTCGGTGGGCGGCACAGTCGATCGTCAGTTCTGCGGGCATCTCGAGGTGGCGCTGACCCATATCGTATCGGTCGCCCGACGGGATATTATCAACTTTGGAGAAAGTATCGATATCTTCGTTACTATCTAGAAAATCAGTACTATCTGACCGGCTGCGACGGTTCGACCGACCGCACCGTCACGTCGTGCCTGCCGGCCGTCTCGTCCCTCCGACTCGGTCGGGTGCCATCGTTTCTGCCAGATTCGCCACGTTCAAGCCGGTCCCCTTCGACGGTCGAGATATGACGAGAGCAGTCTGGGTCAAAGCCGACGACGCAGTCGGCGACTGGGACGACCGCCGGGCGCGGATCACCGCCGCGCTCGAGGCGGGTGCTGACTGGGTACTGGTCGACGAAGGCGACGTCGAACGCGTCCGCGAACTCGGCGACATCGGCGTCGCCGCGTTCCGGACGGACGGCGACGTGACGATGATCGACGACGCCGAAGGCGACGAAACCGGCGCACAGCCGGACGCCTTCGTCGTCGGCAAGGACGGCGAGGGTGACGCGACGATCGATCTTCCCTCCGACTTCTCGGGCTCTGCGGACCTCTCGACGCTGCGCCGCGACGGCGACGTCGACGCCGGTGCGTACGTCCGAATCCTGGGCAAGGAGTACGAGACGTTCGCCGAGGCGGCCACCGAGGAAGCCGAGTACACCATCGTCGTCGGCGAGGACTGGACGATCATCCCCCTCGAGAACCTGATCGCGCGCATCGGCGAGGAGACCGAACTCGTCGCGGGCGTCACGAGCGCCGAGGAGGCGAAGACGGCCTTCGAGACGCTCGAGCTCGGTGCCGACGCCGTCTTGCTCGACTCGGACGATCCCGACGAGATCCGCAAGACGGTCGAGGTGCGAGACGAGGCCGAACGCGAGACCCTGGACCTCCAGTGGGGCGAGGTCGTCGAGATCGAACGCGCCGGCTCCGCGGATCGAGTCTGCGTCGACACCGGGAGTATGCTCGAGCACGACGAGGGGATGCTCGTCGGCTCGATGGCCCGCGGTCTCGTGTTCGTCCACGCAGAGACCGCCGAGTCGCCGTACGTCGCCTCGCGGCCGTTCCGCGTCAACGCCGGCGCGGTCCACGCCTACGTCCGCACGCCCGACGGCGGCACGAAGTACCTCGCGGAACTGCAAAGCGGCGACGAGGTCCAGGTCGTCGACCTCGAGGGGCACACCCGCGAGGCGATCGTCGGCCGGGCGAAGATCGAGCAGCGGCCGATGTTCCGGCTCGCACTGGAGACCGACGACGGCGACCGCGTCGAGACGCTGTTGCAAAACGCCGAGACGATCAAGGTCGCCACGCCCGACGGACGCAAGGCAGTGACGGACGTCGAGGTCGGCGACGAACTCAAACTCTACTACGAGGACACGGCCCGCCACTTCGGCGAGGCCGTCGAAGAGAGCATCATCGAGAAGTGACCGTCGAAACCCGTCTCGAACCGGCGTAGTTTCTCTCAACCGATGCTTTCCCGAACCACTCTATACTGAGTGGTGTGTTAACAAGATACAACCCACGTTCGTCGGTCGGGTGTCGACGACGACCAGATCGACCTCTCGTGTGACATCTATTTGTGCGAGTCTGAGCCGTTCTCCCGGAGGATTAACCACTAACGTAGTTTTTTACTATATGGGGTGTTAAGAACTAATGTCGGCGGTGCCGTCCGTAGTATGTGTCATGAGCACAACTCACAAGAAGCTCCGGCAACTCGAGTTACCCGAGTTCGCGGTGACGCTTCGAAACGCGGGGGCCGCCGGCGCTGGCGGGGCGGGCTTTCCGACGTACGCGAAGTGGGAGCACCTCGAGTCGGTCGACTCCCTGCTGGTGAACCACCAGGAGAGCGAACCGAACTACTACATCGACAAGTGGCTCGGTCGCGAGCACGCCGACGACCTGGCAGCCCTGTTCGACGCCTTACTCGACCGGGCGTTCGACAGGATCGTCGTCGGTGCCAAGCGAACCGACCGCGACGAGTGGCTGGGCGACCTCGAGCGAGCGACCGACGGGACCGTCTACGAACCCGACGAGCTGCCACTCGAGCCGGACGCGGAGTCTGGCGTCGTTTTCGCCTACACCGACGACCGGTACGAGTACGGCATGGAGGGCGTCCTCTTGCGGCTGATCGCGGACGTCGTCGTCGGCGGTGACGAACTCCCGGTCGAACACGGCTGGATCGTCCAGAACACCGAGACGCTGTGTAACGTCTACCGGGCGCTAACCGACGGGTCGCCGACGACGCACAAGTACGTCCACGTCGACGGTCGTGTGCCCGAACACCGGTTCCTGAAGGTACCGATCGGGACGCCGGCAAGCGAGTTGCTCGCCGCTGCCGGCCGCAACGACGGCCTCCGGGACGACGAGGTCCTGCTCGACGGCGGCCCTGGCTGGTGTTTCGAGATCGACGACGAATCCGCGGCGTTCGGCGTCCGAAAGCGGACCAACGGCCTCCTCGTGATGGACGAGACGGTCGTCGAGAAGAACCGACTCGGTGGCGGCCGCGTCAACGTCCTCGGGCCGAGCGCGTGGAAGAAGGTCCCTCACGAGACGGAGCCCGACGATCTGCCGTCGCCCGATCGCGTCAGAGTACCCCTGATCACGAACCCGGACTTCGAGGGCGTCGTCACGCCGAGCGAACCAGTCGTCCGGCCGGGTGAGGAGGTCGAGGCGGGGGAGATGGTCGCCCGACCCGGCGACGGCATCAGCGTCGCACAGCACGCGCCGATCGACGGGACCGTCTCGGAGGTGACCGCCGATCACGTCGTCGTCGACGGACAGTCCGAACCCGAGACCGGCGAGACGCTGACGCAGCGGGTCTACTGGACCTGGTGTATCGAGTGTGGACGGTACGTTCCCGCACCAGAGACGGCGAGACGCGATCCGACCGAGTACGTCTGCGAACGCTGTCGCTGACGTCGGCATCGCGTCACCGTCTCCTGGCGATGGATCGGTCGAAAACTCCAGAGTCGCCGGTTATCGCTCGACCGGGACGACGACGCTCGAGCGGATCCACGCGGTCGCGTCCCGTCGGTCGCAGATCACCGTCGTATCGCCGTCGTCGTAGCTCACGTAGCGGTCGGCGTCGGTCGCTATCGGCTCGGTCGCGCGTTCGCGGGGTTCGGGGACGTTCTCCATGATAGTCTCGCCGCTCGACCGTGTTCACGGCCGAGGGCTCGACTGGCGGTATCGTCCGTCCGGGTAAAAACGCTCCGTCAATGTACTACTAGCGTCATTGTATGACGCGGCCAGCGGTACCACGACTCGAGGAAGTTCAGTCGGCGGTCCGATCGTCTTTCCGATCCAGTCTCGTCGTACACCAGTGACAGAACTCGAGGTCTTCGTCGAGTGGTCGGCCGCAGTGTGGACAGGCGGGTTCGTCGCCGCCGTCGTCGGATCCCGGCGGGATCCCCATCGCCCGAAGCGCCGAATCGACCGCGGCGAACAGCACGATAAACGAGAGGACGAACTGGTGTAACCGCGACATCTCGGCGTCGACGATGGTCATCGCTTCCGTGACCGTCTCGGTAGTCGCGAGCTGGTCTACCGGAAGAAAGATTGCGAGTGCGGAGACGTACAGTCCGGCAAACAGCAGCGCGCGAACCCACTCGCGCAGCAGAACGTGGCCCGTGCCGGGCAAGAGAACGGAGAAGACGGCAGCGGCCAGCGCTCGAATCCATGTCATTGTCAGTACGAAGTACTCTCTTTCGCGCGTGGTTAATACTCTCGTTTCGCTCGCGTCGACGACCACTACTGGCGTCTCGGTCGGGCTCGCTCTCAGCAGAGCTCGGAAACCAGCCGGGCGAGCGTCTCGAGATCGTACTGGCCTGGCGCGGTCGCCTTCTCGGGATCGACTGGTGCGTAGCCGATCTTCGACCCGTACACCGGGGCGACGGCGCGCGTGTGGCTGCCGACCTCTCCCATCGCCATCGTCGCGACGGTGTCGCCGTGGGCGGTCAGTTGCTCGGTCGCCGAGAGTACGGCGAGCGTGTCCGCTTTCGACTCGGCGGTGACGGCCAGTTTCGCGACGTCGGCGTACTTGCTCGCCTCCGTCAGCGTCCGCACCAGCTCCGGTCGGGGCGGCGTCCCCTCGAAGTCGTGTGCCGACGCGACGACCGAGACGTCTCGATCGCGGGCGATCTCGAGGACCTCGTCGGCTTCGCCCTCGAGAATCGACGCGAGTTCGACGTCGATCGCGGAGACGGCGTCGAACCCGGTCGCCTCGGCCAGCGTCTCGAGGCGACCGTCGTCGGTCGCCTCGCCTCCTTCCCACTCCGCACGGTTCGTCGCCAGGATCGGCAACTCCCCGTCGTAGCCCTCGAGGGCGGCGAGCGGGTCGGACGCGAGGTCCAGTCGAAACTCGAGGCAGTCGGCGTGTTCACGGGCGGCGGGTTCCTCCGAGAGGTCCTTCGTGGACGCGGCCAGTACGAACGAGTCGAACTCCATGTGGTCGTGACTCGCTCGCGGAGACAAAAAGCCGTCTCCTCGGTGCGGTGCGTTCATCGACGTGGCGAGTCGTTCGAGGCGCTTTCACGACGCCGGCGGTAGCGAGTCGCGCGGTGGTTCGTCGATCGTTTCTCCGATACCCACCAGGAGGAGCCCGATCGCCCGCTCGTGTTGCTCTTTCGTGAGATGGACGTGCACCGGCCGCACGGACAGGGCGTCGTACGCGTCGAATGCGTCGTCCGGCACGTCGTGTTCTTCTTCGACGTGGTCGCGTATCTCACAGAGCAGTGCGTGAAGCTGGATGTACGCCTGTCTCTGCATGATGGGGGGTACCACCACACACCGTCTCTTAATAATTTTTCCACCTTTACTGGTGAGAAAGCATAGCTGACGTATCTGGAGAGCGAACGTAACGCTACGACGGCCAGTATCGATCGCCGACTCGAACGAGAAATCCAGCCACTAGCGGAACGGCCGGTTCGAGACTGTTTCGAGTGACACGCCGTGACCGTCGACTAGGCCAGTCCGAGGGTCTCCTCGGCCTCGAGCAGTTCGTGGTACCGGTTGCGGATCGTCACTTCCGAGATGTCCGCGACGTCGGAGACGGCGGCCTGGGTGGTCTTCTCGTTGGTCAACAGCGCGGCGGCGTAGACGGCGGCCGCGGCGAGACCGACCGGCGACTTGCCCGAGTGGACGCCTTTCTCCTTGGCGTTCTGGAGTAGCGCGCGGGCGCGGTGTTCGGCCTCGTCCGAGAGTTCGAGTCCGGACGCAAAGCGGGGGACGTAGCTCTCGGGGTCGGCGGGCTGGACCTCGAGGCCGAGTTCGCGGACCACGTAGCGGTAGGTGCGGGCGATCTCGTTTTTCTCGACGCGGGAGACGTCGGCGATTTCGTCCAGACTGCGGGGGACGCCGGCCTGTCGGGCGGCCGCGTAGACACAGGAAGTGGAGACACCCTCGATCGACCGACCCGGCAGGAGGTCCTCGTTGAGCGCCCGTCGGTAGATCACCGACGCGGTCTCGCGGACGTTGTTCGGGAGACCGAGCGCCGAGGCCATGCGGTCGATCTCGCCAAGTGCCTGCTTTAAGTTGCGCTCTTTGGAGTCGCGGGTGCGGAACCGCTCGTTCCACTTGCGCAGCCGTTGCATCTTCTCGCGCTGGCGGGAGTCGAGCGAGTTCCCGTAGGCGTCCTTGTTGCGCCAGTCGATGTTCGTCGAGAGACCCTTGTCGTGCATCGTGTTCGTCGTCGGAGCGCCGACGCGGGACTTCTCGTTTTTCTCGGCGGCGTCGAACGCGCGCCACTCCGGCCCGCGGTCGACCGAGTCTTCCTCGACGACCAGACCACAATCCTCACAGACGGTCTCGCCGTGTTCGTCGTCGACGACCAGCTGGCCACTACACTCGGGACACGCGATGGCGTCGTCTTCGTTTTCCGTCTCTCGCTCGCTCTGTTCTCGTTCGCTACGTCGTACTCTCGTGGTGGACGATGTGTTTGTCATGCGATGGCGAATGCTGACCGGCCGAACCCTATCACAAAAGCCCGGACGGATTCGTTACCTACTTCGTTCCGAGACTCTCTATTTAAGAGTTTCGGAATTTAGGCGTGACGGTGCCGAGAAACTGGTTATTCGTCGATACTGGCATGAAAAATCAAAACATTAAAATAGAGCCGATCGACCCCGCAAACGAGTGCCACAAGTGTCCTTCGACCGAATCGAGCCTATGGAACTCGCAGTTGGCAGCACCAACCCGGTCAAGGTCGACGCCGTCGCCAGCGCACTCGAGCGGTACGAGCCGACGGTGACGGCCGTGTCGGTCGACTCCGGCGTCGCCGAACAGCCACGGTCGGTCGAGGCGACGATCACGGGCGCTGAAAACCGGGCACGGCGAGCGCTCGAGGTGACCGCGTCACGTTCCGATCGAACCGACGAATACACGTTCGGCGTCGGACTCGAGGGTGGCGTCGCACGATTCGACGCGACGGCGGGACTGTACCTGATCATGTGGGCTGCCGTGACCGACAGCGACCAGGTCGGACGCGGCGCTGGCCCGAGCCTTCGGCTCCCCGACCACGTCGCGGCGCGCGTCGAAGCAGGCGAGGAACTGGGGCCAGTAATGGATGACTTCCTCGGTGCTGAGGGCGTCGCCGAAAACGAGGGCGCAGCCGGAATGCTTACCGGCGGGCTGACTGATCGCACCCGGGCGCTTCGCGAAGCGGTCGCCTGTGCGTTCGGACCGTTCGTGACGCCCTACTACGAGTAACCGTTCCTGGTCGACATCCGATCTCCAACCGTGACTCTCTCGCTCGCCGATCGGAAATAGTCTATTACCTATCCTGCGGCGACCTCGACGCGAGGAAACGTTCTCGAATCGACGATACTCGCTCGAAAACACGTATTAACCGCTCGTACCAACGATTGCTTTCGGGCCGATTACCATCGCCGTTGCAGCGGAGAAAATCGCACGACTGCGGCCGATTAACCACGTGTACCAAACCCCCTAAGGAGGTAGCCGTCCTGTCTCGAGATATGAGTAGTGCGATGGCCCCCACGGACCTGACGACCAAACAGCACCGCATTCTCCAGTACCTCAAAGAACACGCCGCGACGAAGACGTACTTCAAGTCCCGGCTGATCGGCGAGGAACTTGGAATGACGGCCAAGGAAGTCGGTTCGAACATCAGCGCCCTTCAGGACGGCGACTACGAGATCGACATCGAAAAATGGGGCTACTCCTCGAGTACCACCTGGAAAGTTAGCGTCTAGACGCTCCGCAGGCGTCTGCCGCGCTGTCTGCTCTCCGTCGTCGTGCCGAGAGCAGTCCCACGGGTTGCACGACGATCGACGGCGTCAGTCGCCACCGAACGTCATCGTACCTCTCCTCGCGATACCGTGGTCGACAGCGACGAGCGCCGACTGTCTATCGCCGTTGATTACGAGCCACGTTCGAATCACGGCCGAGAGCGACCCGTCCTAGCGTTCGTACCGGACCAGTCGGTCGGCGTCGGACGCCAGCGCGATCGCCCGCTCGCCGAAAGAGTCGGCGTGGCGAACGAGCAACATCAGGATGGTTTCGGGCCGTTCGACCGTGTACCCCCCGTCTCGCGAGAGCAGTCCGGCGTCCTCGAGTTCGCCCGCGTACTTGCTCACGGTCGGTGCGGAGACCTCGAGCGAGTCGGCGAGTTCGCTCGTCGTCGCGTCGGGATTCCGGAGCAGTTCGATCAACATCCCGCGTGCGGTGTCACGACGGAGGTAGCCGAGCGCGTTCTTCTCGAAGTCGTCGAATCGGCCGGCGAGGACGAATCGCTTGTAGTCGCCGTCGCGGTAGCGGTCGACGATCTCGGCCTCCTCGAGCCGTCGGAGGTGGTGTTGGGTCTCGCCCGTCCCGAGCTGGAGGTCGTCTCGAATCTTCGAGAAGTGCGCCCCGGGAGTAGTCGAGAGGTAGCCGGCGATGGCGTCGCGGGCGTCGCTTCCGCCCGTGTCGGCCGCGACCGACTCCGAGAAACTGACGAACGGCGTCGACGCGCCGAGTGCCGCGAATCGGCGCAGCGTCGCCCGTTTCTCCTCGTCGACCTGCTCTGTCTTTCCCATGCTATTCCTGTCACCTACAACGGGCCGGGGCGTAAAACGCGTTTCGCTCCGCCTTATTCACTGATTTCTAGGCGTTTCGCTCGCTGTCGACAGCGAGTAAGAACGTCTTACCGTCGACGGAATGTCAGCGTCGGGCGATTCGTCGGGTTCTCGAGTCGGTCGTCGGTACCGACGAGTGGTCTCACCTCGGTTCAGTTCGACTCGCCGCCGTCGGACTGGAACTCCTGGTCCATCTCCTCGATGACCTCGTCCGGATCGGAGATGTTCGCCGGATCTTTGCCCTCCTTGATCGCCTGGGCCTGCTGTTCCATCTCCTCGAGGTCCATCTCGGCTTCCTGGTCGATCTCGCCGATGATCTCGGCGATGTCGTCCAGCCCGATCAGTTCGCGCGTCTCCTCGTCGAACTCGAGGCTCTCGAGTTCGGTGCCGTCTTCTTTGACGTCGCTGCCGGTGAGGTGTTTGCCGTAGCGGCCGACCATCGACGACAGTTCCTGCGGAAGAACGAACGTAGTCGACTCGCTCTGGCCGATCTCCGACAGCGTCTCCATGCCCTTGTCGATGACGGCACGTTCGCCCATCGACTCCGCGGATCGGGCTCTGAGGACGGTCGAAATCGAGTCACCCTGTGCCTCGAGGATCTGGCTTTGCTTTTCACCCTGCGCGCGGATGATCTGGCTCTGTTTGTCACCCTCTGCTTTCTCGACGGCGCTGCGGCGTTCACCCTGCGCCTCGAGGATCATGGCACGGCGTTTGCGCTCTGCGGAGGTCTGCTGTTCCATCGCCTGCTGGACGTCTTTCGACGGGTTGACCTCGCGGACCTCGACGCTCTCGACGCGGATCCCCCACTCGTCGGTGGGTTCGTCGAGTTCGCGGCGGATCTTCGCGTTGATCTCCTGGCGCTTGTTGAGCGTGTCGTCCAGTTCCATGTCGCCCAGGACGGCCCGCAGCGTGGTCTGGGCGAGGTTCGAGACGGCTCGCTTGTAGTCGTCGACCTCGAGGAACGCCTTCTTGGCGTCCATCACCTTGATGTAGACGACGGCGTCGGCGGTCACGGGCGAGTTGTCGCGCGTGATCGCCTCCTGTCGGGGGACGTCCAGCGTCTGCGTTCGCATGTCGAACCTGTAGGTCTTCGAGACGAACGGCGGGACGAGGTTGATGCCCGGCTCGAGCAGTTTACGGTACTCGCCGAAGACGGTCAGCGCGCGTTTCTCGTAGGCGTTGACGATCTCGATGGCACTCAGGAGGGCCGCGAGTACCACGACGAGGACGAGCGCACCGATGACCAGTCCGGCGGTACCAGCCTGCAGTATGATGACTGTCGGGACCATGTGCGGGGGTTGTGGCGGTGAGGTGAAAAGCGTTCCCTTGCCAGAACGACACGTTTCCCGACGATCGCCGTTCTGGCACGCGTTCTACGAGTCGGTTTCCGTCTCGGTCGTCCGCTCGTCGCCGCCGTCGGCTGCCTGTTCGTCTACGCTCTCGCGGTCGACGGTCGACTCGTCGTCCGCCGCCCGTCGGGCCGCCTCGCGCTCGAGTGCGCGGTCGATCTCGTCCTGTTCGAGCGCGCCGACCGGTTCGACGGTGAGGACGTTTCCGCCGCCGGGATCGAGGACGATCACCTCCTCACCTTCTTCGATCGTGCCACTGGTCGTCCGGGCGCTGTAGTAGGGGTTAAAGCCGCCGTCGTCGAGTTTCACCTCGCCGTCGCGGGCCGTGACCGTCTCGGTGACGTACCCGATGCGACCCGCGAGCGCACTCGAATCGCTCGTCTGGGCCGTCCCCTTGCCGCCGTAGAAGTCGAACTCCCGGTAGACGTAAGTCGCCGCAGCCCCGAAGACGAGAACCAGACCGGCAAGGACCAGCGGTGCTGCAGCCGGCGGGAACAACGTCCCGACGACGCCCGCGCCCACGAGTGCGACGCCGACGACGATGAAGTGAGCACCGGGAGAAACCGCCTCGAGCGCCATCAGCACGAGGCCCGCGGCCAACAGCGCGAGCGGCATGTTCTCGAAGAGCAGTTCGAGCATGTCCGGGGCTAGGGTCTCACCCCGATTAAGTGTTTACCGCGCCGGCCGAAATTTTTCTCGTGATCACGCCGGGACGAGCGCCGCCAGTCGAAGCATGACGAGGACCATCGAGATCGCACCGAGCAGGACGAACGTCGCGTTCTCCAGGGTCGGATCGCCGGGTTCGACCGGCGTCGAGTTCGGTTCCGGGCCGAAAGAGTCTCCCTCGTCGCCCTGGCCGTCGTCGTCTCGTTCCCGATCGTCGAACGTGGTGGGAGACCAGTCGGTTCGCTCGGTCGCGTCGGTTCGGCCGACGTCACGGTCGTCCGATCCTGGCTCGGACGCGTCTGCTGGCATACTCGGTACTACTGGGTCACGACGCAAAAATCCGCCGCCCTGCGTCACGCGTGCTCGCGTCGACCCACGACGTCGCCGTCGTAGACGATGCCGCGCTCGGCGTCGATCGTCACGACCGTTCCCGCGTCGATTTCCTCGAGTTCGACGCCGCTCACCATCGGGACTCCCATCTCTCTGGCGACGAGCGCCGGGTAACCGGTCATGCCGCGGCGGGCGTCGACGATGCCGGCGATCTTCGTCAGGTCGCCGTCGAACTGCTCGTCGAACTCGGGTCCGAGCGTGACGATCGCACCGTCGGGCACGTCGGTGAGGTCGCCGTCCGGAACACGAGCGACCGGTCCAGCGACGCGTCCCTCGACGACCACGCGACCCGTGGCCAGCGTCTCCGCGGCGACGTGGACTTTCATCATGTTCGTCGTGTTCGTTCCCTCGAGGTCGGTCATCATGCCACAGAGAACGACGAGAGTGTCGCCGCTCTCGGCGACGCCTGCATCCAGCGCCGACTGGACCGCTCGATCGATGACGGCGTCCGCACTCTGGTCCGACACCTGGGCGTACAGCGGCGTCACGCCCCACGAGAGGGCTAGCTGTCGGCGAACGTCCTGCGTCGGCGTCGACGCGACCACCGGAACGCCGGGGCGGTACTTTGCGATCTTCAGCGCCGTGTAGCCGGACTCGGTCGCCGCCACGATCGCGTCGGCGTCGACGTCGCGAGCGAGATATCGCGCCGCCCGCGCGAGGGCGTCCGTCCGGGCCTCGCCCGAAGCCGGGACGCGTCCCTCGAGCACCTCGTCGTACTCGCCGGAGCGTTCGACCTGGCGGACGATGCGGTCCATCGCCTCGACGACTGCCACGGGATGGTCGCCGACGGCGGTCTCAGCCGAAAGCATCACCGCGTCCGTGCCGTCGAGGACGGCGTTTGCCACGTCCGAGGCCTCTGCCCGCGTCGGCCGCCTGGCGTGAACCATCGAGTCGAGCATCTCCGTAGCCGTGATCACCGGGACACCGGCGTTGCGACACGTCCGGATGATCCGCTTTTGGACCATCGGCACTTCCTCCATCGGACACTCGACGCCGAGGTCACCCCGGGCGACCATCACCCCGTAGGACGCGTCGACGATCTCCTCGAGGTTCTCGACCGCACCGGCCCGTTCGATCTTCGCGACGATCGGAATCTCCGCGCCGAACTCCTCCAGGACCTCGCTGACCTCGTATACGTCCGCCGCGTCGCGGACGAAACTCGCCGCCACGAAGTCGACGTCCTTCTCGGCCGCAAGCCGGAGATCCTGCCTGTCTTTCTCGGTGACGACGTCGAGGGCAAGGTCGACACCCGGCACGTTGACACCCTGACGACCGGCCAGTTCGCCGCCGCTGTCGACTCGTGCTACGACTGCGTCGGGTTCGACCGCGACGACCGTCGTCTCGATCATCCCGTCCGACAGCAGGACGCGATCTCCCTCTTCGACCCCGTCGATCGACAACGAGAGGCCGACCTCCTCACTCGTCGCCTCGTCGCCCTCGACGAACCGGACCGTCGAGCCCGTCTCGAGGGAGACGGTCTCGCCATCGGACAACGGCGCAGTCCGGATCTCTGGCCCCTGCGTGTCGAGCATCACTGCGACCGGCTCCGGCGTTACTTCGTCGACGTTGCGGACGCGGTCGACGAGGTCGGCCCGATCCTCGAGCGTGCCGTGACTCGCGTTCAGCCGGGCGACGGCCATGCCCGCGTCGGCGAGTGCACGAATCGTCCGCTCGTCGCTCGAGGCCGGACCGAGCGTACAGACGATCTTCGCGTTTCTCATACCGGGGGCTACCGCCGACGACGGGAAAAAGGTACGTGACTTACTCACCCTCGAGTTAACACACCACGCGTGTAGTAGATCACGCGCGAGCGTTTTCGTTCACTTCGGATAGCGGAGCCATGGCCGCCTACACCTCGCTCGTCGAGACCGACGACGAACCGTCCAGAACGCTCGTGAATTCGAATCGAGACTCACGTGACCGTTCCACCGTACCGACCCAGGACACTCGAGAGGATCGCACGCTCACCTCGCCTGAGCAGGAGCGACGCGCTGCTCTCTGCACATCCGAGCGTCGCCGCGACCTCGGTGAGCGGTGCCTTTCGGGGAACCTCGTAGTATCCAAGCGCTAGTGCCGTCGTCACGGCTTCGTGCTGTCGGTCGGTCAGCGCACTGATGGGCGTTCCACCGCCCCGGGTGTAGGTCCCGATCTCGTTGACCGTCGCCTCGATCTCGTCGTGGAGGTCGTCCAGCAATTCCTGGAGGTCGTCCCCGTCACCGACGATCGTCATTCGCATGTCGGCTTTCTCGTCGAGTCGGATCGGTGGGACGATCACGAGACGACGGTCGTCGAACGCTCTGCGCCACCTCCGGACCTCGGGGCGAGTTTCCTGGCAGACCCAGAGGTGAAAGGACCGCTCGTCGATCGGTGTGAGCTGGTACTCGAGGATCGACTCGACCTCGTGCAGGGCGTCCCGATATCGATTTGCGTCTGCCTCCAGGTAGAACAGTTCGTACTCGAGGCTGCGTTCCGGGTCGATGTTCCAGGTGAGGAGTTCCTCGTACTCGACGGCGTCTTCGTTCCGGACGAACGCTGCCAGCGGGTGGAGCATGCACTCGGGCAATCGTAGCTGTACGTCGAGGTATTTCACGGTGTGTATCGATCGACACGATCGGGGCTATAAAAAGCCGCTAGGCTATTCGACCGAAGAACGATCGGTTCGAGACGTGTACGTAGCAATATGAGTTCGCCAGATCAGGCCAGCGGGCGAAACGGGACGGCGGAGACGACGACCGGAACACCACTCCCACCGGGTCCATCCGGGGACCCGGTCGTGGGGTGCCTCCGTCCGTTTCTCCGCGATCCGTTCTCGTTCTACGACGACCTCGCCGAGTTCGGGGACGTCGTGCGGTGGCAGCTTCCTGGTCGCAGGTTCACCACGCTCTTTCATCCGGACCACGTCGAACGGGTACTGGTCGCCGAATCCGATCGATTCGAACGGAACGTCGCCGGTGACTTCCAGGTCGACTTCGCCCCCGAGGGACTCCTGTTGAACCGGGGTGAGCAGTGGCGAACCCAGCGTACGCTGATGCAACCCGCGTTCACGATGGATCGCATCAGATCGTACGCGAATCCGATGGTCGAGTACGCCGATCGAACGGCCAGGCGGTGGGACGACGGTCAGGAGGTGGCACTCAACCGCGACTTCTCGAATCTCACGCTTCGCATCCTCACGAAGACGCTGTTCGACCTCGAGGTCGGCGCTGACGGAGACGACGACGAAGCGGTCGTCGCCGCGGCCAGGGCGATCAACGAGCGCGTCGACGTGAGCCGTCTCACGTCGTTTCTCCCGACCTGGATCCCGACACCGACGAACCGACGGTACCGGCGCGCACTCGCCGACTACCGGGAACGGGCGGACGGACTGATCGAGGAGCGTCGCCACGACGGAGCAGGCGGCGAGGACCTGCTCTCGATCCTGTTGCGCGCCGAGGGCCCCGACGGTGCGACCCTCTCGGAGGAGGAGATACGCGACAACCTGATGACGTTCATGTTCGCCGGACACGAAACGACCTCGCTCGGTCTCACCTACGCGTTTCTCCTCCTGTCCCAGCACGACGACGTGCTGGACCGCCTCCGTCGGGAGCACGAGGAGGTGCTCGGCGACGAGTCACCGTCGTTCGACCACGTTCCCGCTCTCGAGTACACCGAGGCCGTCGTCAGCGAATCGATGCGGTTGCATCCACCTGCACACATCATCACGCGACGAGCAAAGGAAGACGCTGTCATCGACGGCTACCGGATACCCGAGGGAACCATCGTGACACTCCCACAGTTTCGGATTCACGTCGACGATCGGTTCTACGACGATCCCGACGCGTTCCGACCCGAACGATGGCTCGACGGTTCGGCCGACGAGCGTCCCGAGTACGCCTACTTCCCGTTCGGGGCCGGTCCACGACACTGCATCGGGATGCGCTTTGCCATGCTCGAGATGCAACTCGTCGTCGCAGTGCTCGCTCGACGCTTCGATTTCGAGTTGCTGAGCGATCCCGATCCGGACGTGACGGCTGGCGGGACACATCGTCCCGTCGAGGACGTGCGCGTTCGTCTGCACGACCGCTGAACCGGGCGTCTGCTGTACGTGACTCACTCACTCACTCACTCACTATCGAGTTAACACACCACGCGTGTGCCACGCGAAGCGTTTTGCACGGACTCTGGGTAGCCCCGAGTATGGCCACGTACGCCTCACTCGTCCGAACCGCCGACCGGGACGTCCAGAACGCACAGGAACTGGCGTCGATCTGGGGCGAGATACGGACCGAAATCGCCGAACACGAGGCCGAACTGCTCGACTCCTACGCCGTCCTCGGGGAGTGGGACTTCCTCGTCGTCTTCGACGCCCCCGACCGGGAAGGGGCGTTCAAGGCGGCGTTGACACTGCGCAGACACGACCTGTCGGCCCAGACGATGCCGGTCACCGACACCGACGCGTTCGCTCACCTGGTCGACGAAATCTGATCGGCACCTCGTAACGATAGCTGTGAGTCGTTACCGCCGCAACCGCGAACCGTCTCTCGGTTGCGTCGGTAACCAGTCACAGCCATCATTATCACGCGTCGTCCCGTTCGATCGCGACGACGCGAGCGTTCTCGTCGATCGTGACCGCGAGTCGGTCGCCCTCGAGCGAGACGTCGATCCGTAGCCGCACGGGGTCGTTCTCCAGGACGGCCACGGCGTCGTCGTCGAGAAACTCGAGTTCCCAGAAGCGCCGATCACGCAGGTCGATCCCGTGATCCCAGTGAAACGAGACGACGGCGGGGTGGTCGACGATCGCGAGACCGACGGGAACGCGCGCGACTGGCCCGCACTCGGGACAGGCCACGACGAGCGAGTGCGCCCACGGTAGCTTCTTCGTGCGCTCGACCGATCGATCCGTCGGTCCGTGACAGTACGCACAGACCCCGTCGATCATCAACTCGACGTCGGCCAGCCAGACCGTGGCCATAGTGTCGACGATCGCCTCCATCTCCCGGTCGGCGACGCCGGACGGACGGAGCGCGTGTTGAAAGAGCAGCCGTCCCTCGTCGTCGGACACCTGAACGCGGCTGTCGTCGTACACCGCAGTCAGCGGATCGTCGCCGTCGGCGAGCGGCGCAGTCCCGACCTCGACCGGACCGCGCTGCTCGTGGGTCGCCCACGCGCCGACCTCGATGGCCTTCGCGATCTCGAACCCGGCGAACGTCACCCGATAGCCGTCAGCACCGCGCTCGACGAACGTCCCGCGGAGTTCGCCGAGGTGGTAGTTGAAGTTCCCCTTGTCGCGGATGCCGACGCGCTCGCGCAACGTCGAGTACGAGAGTTCGCTCTCCCAGCCGTTCGAACGCAGGTGCTCGGAAAGCGCTCGGACGATCTCGAGGCGCGTCTCGTTGCTTACGATCTCGAACGGATCGACCGGCGTCGACTCGTCCACTTCGTGTGCGGGGGTAGGCATACGGCGAACTATGATCTGTCTCACGTTTTGACACATAAATATTTTAAGAGTAATCGATTGCTCCGAGCGTATTTGACGATCGGTTGGCAACGGGCTGATATGATCGCCCCCGTCACGATCGCTCTCTGTCACGAGTCGCCAGCCACCTCGTCGGATCGCGGATCGACACCGACTCGAGTCCGTTACCGGGGTGGGAGACGGTGACCGACCGCGCGATCGTCGCCGAGGAACTCACGAAACGCTACCGCGACGACCTCGCCGTCGACGGCCTCTCGCTGTCGATCCAGCCGGGATCGGTGTACGGCTTTCTCGGCCCGAACGGGGCCGGCAAGACGACGACGATGCGAATGCTGACGTCGCTTACGACGCCAACTGCCGGCAGCGCCACGGTCGCCGGCGTTCCGATAACCGATCGTGGATCGCTCACCGAACGGATCGGCTACCTGCCCGCCGATCCGCCCGTGTTCGAGGAACTCACCGGCCGAGAGCACCTCCGGTACGTCACCCGGCTCCACGAACTCCCCGAGGACGCCACGCGACGGCGGGTCGAGGACTTGCTCGAGCGGTTCGACCTCCTCGAGGACGCCGATCGGCGCATCGCCGGGTACTCGACGGGAATGCGCAAGAAAGTCGGAATCATCGGCGCAGTGATACACGAGCCCGACGTCGTCTTTCTCGACGAACCGACCAGCGGTCTCGATCCGCGCGCTGCCCGGACCGTCCGGAACACGCTCGCCGCACTCGCGGACCGAGAGATGACCGTCTTCCTCTCGACGCACGTTCTTCCCGTCGTCGACGAACTCGCCGACGTCGTCGGCGTCATCGACGACGGCACGCTCGTCGCCGAGGCCCCGCCGGACGAACTGAAACGACGCGTCGAGACGACTGGCGACGCGAGCCTCGAGGCGGCATTTCTGGACGTGACTCGAACTGACCAGCAGGCTCGAGACCGACGCGAGCCGGACGAAAATCGGCGTGATATCGATGCGTAACGACGGCGAGACGTCTCGTGACGGTCACGTCCCGTCGATCGGCGTCGGCCTCTCGATCGCCAGGGTCGAGATTCGCCGGGTCGTTCGAAAGCTCCGGGAGCAGGACGTCTGGCTCGCCGTCTTGCTCCTCGGAGCTGTCGGCGTCTTGCTGTCGTTGCCGATCCTCTTTGGACTCTCGAGAGAGTGGGGCGTGGACCTCGAGGCGGGCGACACTGCCGTGGCATCTACCGTCGCGATGGCTCTGGCCATCGTGTGGCTCCTGTTCGCGCTCTTTGCGGTCGTAAGCGCCGTCGGCGAGTACGGCGAGATCGACAACGAATCCGGGATGTTGACGATTCGTCCACCGAAGGACGTCGCTTGCGGCCTCTTGCTGTCCGCGACGATCTGGTACGCCCCGTTCGCGTTCGTCCCGCTGGGCGTCGGATTCCTGGGTCTGTCCGTCGGCGCTGGGTCCCCGCTGACGCTCGTCAGCGGTATCGTCACCACGACGACCCTGCTCGTCACTGCCGTCGCCACTGGATACCCGATCGGCCTGGCGCTCAAGGGCGTGATTCGCCGCTCAGAGCGCCTCTCGTCGCTCAAACCGATCCTCGCGGTCGTCGTCGTTGTCGCGTACGTCTGGATCATGGCCACCGGCAAGCTCCTGGTGATCGCCGAGACGCTCGAGCCGGTGTTGCTCGCCCCGCCGCTCGGCTGGCTGGGTGACCTCGCCCTGGTGACGACGCCGGGTGCCGACGTCTCGATCGCACGCGCCGCCGGAGCGCTCGTCCTCGCCGTCGTCGTCCTTCCGGCTACGGCGCTCGGAACGACCGCCAGCGCACGATACACGTGGTACGTCGATCGGGCGTGGGACTCTCGCGAGGGCGACCGGCACGGCGACGACCACTCGTCTCCGGGCCGGGTCGCTGCCACGCTCGCGCTCGTCTGCCGTCGACCGGGCACGCTCGGCGTCGCGACCACGACGCTGGTCCGCGCCTATCGCGCACCGCTCCAGCTGGTGTTCGCTGCCGTCCCCCTGCTCGGTGCGTTGCCGCTTTTCGAACGCGTGATCGCCACCGGCACCGCCCCGCCGTTCGTCCCGTGGGTCGTGCTCCTCTACGGCGCGTGGGCAGCGGGAACGGCGTTCCCGCTCAACGCGCTCGGAAACCAGGGGTCGACGCTCCCGACAGTGTTGACCGCTCGAGCCGACGGCGCGTGTGTCGTCCACGGGACCGTCGTCGCTGCGGTCGTCACCGTCACGCCGCTGACGGCCGTCGCCGCGGTCGGGATGGGGTATCTCGCCGGCCGCTCGCCCGCAGTCCTGTTGCTCCTCACAGCACTCTCTCCCGTCGTCGTCATTGCCGGCGCGGTACTCGCTGCCGGCCTCGGCGCGCGGTTCCCACGGTTTCGGTCGATCGACGTCGCGGGTTCACGAACCGCAGTGCCGCCCAGCAAGTCGGCGTTCGCACTCTTCTCGCTTCTGATCACACTGGCCGTCTACGCGGTCGCCGTTCTCGCCGACGAGACGATTCGCTCGCTCGCGGTCGTCGTCCTCTCCGAGCGCCTGCCGTACGACCTCTCGATCACCGCGGCGACGCTCGAGACCGTCGCCTCGGTCGTCGTCCCGCTGCTCGCGCTCGCGGTTCCGGCGGCGTACCTGCTTGCCGTCCGGCGAATCGACGCGTATCGACTCGAGTGATACCGTCTACCATCGACGCCCACGAATCAGCGCACGACCGGTCACCGGGTCGTCTCCGAAAATAGCGGTCCCGATCGTTACCGTACTTTCTCGCCGAGGTCGGCGTCGCCGTGAGTCGTCAGCAGGTCGGCCTCCTCGCCCGCCGCGAGGATCATACCGTTCGACTCGACGCCGAACAGTTCGGCCGGCTCCATGTTCGCCAGCAACACGACCTTCGTGCCGGGCAGTTCGTCGAGGTCGTGCAGTTGCTTGATCCCGGCGACGACCTGTCTGGTCTCGAAGCCGATGTCCACCTCGAGACGCGCCAGGTCGTCTGCGCCCTCGATGCCTTCGGCGTCCTCGATCCGCCCGACGCGGATGTCCAGGTCCTGGAACTCCTCGAAACTGATCCGGTCTTCGAGCAACGGCTCGAGATCGTCCGTCTCTGCCATATCTTTCTCTTCGTCCGACCCCGTGTCGTCGTTTTCGGTTTCCTCCGCGCCCGCGTCCCCAGTCGCCTCCGCGATGCGCTCCTCGAGTTTCGCCTCGAGTTCCTCGACGCGCTCGTCTTCGATCTTCTCGAAGAGCTCGTCGGGTTCGTCGAAAGTTCGCGGCGGGGCCTCGAGTGCGTCCTCGAGGTGGGCGTCGGCGACGTCGCCGTCCTCCCCGAGCTGTTCCCACAGCGTCTGGGCCTTGCCGGGAGCGATCGGCTCGATGAGCACGCCGACGGCCTTCGCGATCTGGACGCAGTCGCGGATGACCTGTGCCGCCTCGTCGGGCGAATCGTCGGTGAGCTTCCAGGGCTCGTTGCGCTGGATGTACTCGTTGCCAAACTGTGCGAGGCGGGTGGCGGCCTGGCCGACGCCGCGCAGCGAGTAGTCGTTGACGGCCTCGCGGACCTCGCCGATCGCACCCTCGATGCGCTCTTCGACGTCCGCCGAGACGTCCGTCTCCGGCGTGCCCTCGTAGTTTCGCTGGGCGAAAAGCAGGCTCCGGTAACAGAAGTTCCCGATCGTGCCGACGAGTTCGCCGTTTACCTTCTCCTGGAAGGCCGACCACGAGAAGTCGACGTCCTGCTGGAGGCCGCCCGTGGTCATCAGGTAGTATCGCAGCAGGTCGGGGTGGAAGCCTTCCTCGAGGTACTCGCGGGCCCAGATCGCCCGGTTGCGGCTGGTCGAGAGCCCCTTCCCGTCGATCGTGATGAAGCCAGTCGCGGCGATCCCGCGTGGGGCGTTGTAGTCTGCCCCCTCGAGCATCGCGGGCCAGAAGATCGTGTGGTGCTGGATGATGTCCCGGCCGATGAAGTGGACGACCTCGCCGTCCTCGTGCCAGACGTCCTCCCAGTCGTACTCGTCTGTGCCGACGCGGTCGGTGTACTGTTTGGTCGAGGAGATGTACTCGATGGGCGCATCGACCCAGACGTAGAGGACGAGGTCGTCTTCGCCGTTCGGATAGTCGATTCCCCAGTCCATGTCGCGAGTGATACACCAGTCCTGGAGCCCCTCCTCGATCCACTGACGGGGCTGGTTGCGCGCGTTCGAGGTTCCCTCGAGGTCGTCTAAGAACTCGGTCAGGTAGTCGGCGAACTCGGAGACGCGGAAGAACTTGTGCGTGCGCTCACGGTACTCGGCCGGGTTACCCGTGATCGAACTCTGTGGGTTCTCGATCTCGCCGGGCTCCAGGTGTCGTTGACAGCCCTCGTCGCACTCGTCGCCGCGGGCTTTCGCGCCGCAGTACGGGCAGGTCCCGACGACGTAGCGGTCGGGGAGGTACTGGTCGGCCTCGGGGTCGTAGGCGACCTGGATCTCCTTCTCGTAGACGTACCCCTCCTCGTCTAAGGTCCGGACGATCTCCCTGGTCGTCTCGGTGTTGGTCTCGTCGTGGGTGTGCCCGTAGTTGTCGAACTCGACGGCGAACTGCGGGAACGTCTCCTCGTACTGTTCGTGCCAGCGCAGCGCGAACTCCTCGGGGTCGACGCCCTCTTTTTCGGCGTTGACCGCGACGGGTGTCCCGTGCATGTCCGACCCGCAGACGTAGGCCGACTGCTGGCCCAGCGTCTGCAGGGCGCGGTTGAACGCGTCTGCACCGATGTACCCCCGCAGGTGACCGATGTGGAGGTCGCCGTTGGCGTACGGCAACCCACAGGTCACGACTGCGGGTTCGTCAGTCGGAAAGTCGTCGTGGCTCATGTGTGTGGTGACTCGGTGGCGGGCGTAAAACCCGCCGGTTTCGTTTTTCGTCTGCTCTGTCGTTTCCGGTCGGGTTTCGACGCCGCGCGAGAGCCGTATGACCGGCGTGAACGCGACGACTCCGCCCGGCGACGGGGCTGGCGCTACGTGCGCATAGAACGAGCGTCGGGAACGACAGCCACCGTCATCGTCTCGCTCGTCGGTACTCCCCGCCCGGTCAAAAACGTTGTTCTCTCGAGTCCGCCATCAGATCGTCACTCGTGGTCTGTGCGTTCGCGAGAGCTGTTGTGGTGCTATCATAATGATCGGAAATGAAAAATACGTAAAATTATACGTTCGGCGTGCGTATTCTGGTTTCACGACGTCGAAACAGGACGGTTCTAGACATTTCAGTCTAAAACGTGAAAAACAGAGGTTTTTACCCGCTCCGCGTCCCCGACTCGTGTATGAGTTCCGTAGACGTCCCGCGTGAAAAGTGGGCGACACGTGTCGGGTTCATCCTCGCGGCCGTCGGGAGCGCCGTCGGCCTCGGCAACATCTGGCGCTTTCCGTTCCAGGTCGGACAGGAAGGTGGTGGCGCGTTCGTGGTAATCTACCTGCTGTTCGTCCTCGGAATCGGGTTCCCGGCGATCCTCGTCGAGTTCGTCATCGGCCGGCACACCGAGCGAAACCCGGTCGGTGCGCTGAAACGACTGGGCAGCGGCGTTTGGACGTACGTCGGGTGGCTGTTCGTGTTCACCGGCTTCGTCATCCTCTCGTACTACAGCGTCGTCGGCGGCTGGACGCTCCGGTACTTCGCGCTCGGACTCCAGAACGGGTACGTCGCCGAGGTCGAGGCGGCTGGTGCACAGTTCGGCGGATTCGCGACCGGCCTCGACGCGATCCTCCTTCACGCCGTCTTCATGGGTGCCGTGATCGCCATCGTCGGGATGGGGGTCCGGCGGGGGATCGAACTCGCGGTGAAGGTGATGGTCCCTGCGATCATCGTCATCACGCTCGGCATGGCTGCCTACGCGTTCAGCCTCGAGGGGGCGAGTGAGGCGTACTCGTACTACCTCGCGCCCGACCTGAGCCTGATCGCCGCCGAGTGGACGAGCATCCTCCCCGCCGCGGCCGGGCAGGCGTTCTTTACCCTCTCGCTGGGGATGGGCGTGATGATCACCTACGCCTCGTACATCGGCGAAGACGAGAACCTCGTCCAGGACGGAGCGATCATCCTCGGGTTCGACACGCTGATCGCCTTCACCACCGGGCTGGTCGTCTTCCCGATTCTCTTTACCGCCGGCGTCGACCCCGCCAGTCCCGGTGCCGGGGCGATCTTCGTCAGCCTCGCCGCGGCGTTCGCCGACATCCAGTTCGGCTGGCTGCTCGGGGCCGTCTTCTTCGGCACCGTCGCCATCGCCGCCCTCTCGAGTGCGATCAGCATCATGGAGGTCCTCGTCTCCTACCTGATCGACGAGAAAGGCGTCGATCGCAAGGTCGCGACGGTCGTCCTCGGCGGCGGACTGTTCCTCCTCGGCATCCCGTCCGCACTGGATCTGACGATGCTCAACCTCTTCGACCTGCTCGCCAACGGAATCTTGCTGGTGCTCGGCTCGCTGTTGCTCGCGCTGTTCGTCGGCTGGATCGCGACCGGCTTCGCCGTCGACGAACTGCAGCGGGGAATCAGCGGTGCCGGCACGTACGGTAACGTCTGGATCTGGCTCGTCCGGATTCCGGTCGTCGCCGTCTTGCTCGTCGTCCTCGCACTGGGAATCGTCGAATACGCGAACTTCCTGACGGGCGACTTCACGGAGTGGCTCGCTGACCTCTGAACCGGTCCGCAGACGGCGAGATAGCCGCTCACTCTCCCGTCTCGTTTTCTGCCGTCCAGACGTCCGGGAGTAACTCGAGTCGACCGCCGAGTTGCAGCCCCAATCCGAACAGTATCGACGCGAGAAAGACGGCGAGAACGAGCGGCCGATCGGAACCGAACCCGAGCGCGACCGCGCTGGCGACCCACGCGAGCCAGCCGAGCGCCTCCCAGACGTGTCCCGCCGAGAACCGCCAGAGGGCAAGCGAGAGGACGAAACCACCGAGCAGCGCCGACAGGACGACCGCCTCGAGGTCGGCGACCGTTGCCGTCGCGACTATCGCACCGAACCCGACGACGGCGACCCAGTCGAATCGATTCATTGCTATGCGGACGTCCAGTTCGGACGAAAAACGTGTGTCGATTCGTCGTGTCGGTGCGGCAGAAATCGCCCGTCCAGGGTCAGCGCCGCCTGCAGGTATCGACGCCGACGACCTGGTAGAGCAGACACAGTCGGGTCATGCCGGTCGCGAGGAAGACGAGACCGATGACGAGTGCGACGGCCCCGACGACCGTCCCAAGCGAGAGGATGTCCGCGAGTGCGCCGACTCCGAAGACGACGAGGAGCGATCCAAGCATGAGCCGTGCTGTCCGGTCGAATCCGCCTACGTTCGCTTCCATACGAGAGACTTCGGCGCGAGTCTGATAACTAATTTGATCGAGAATCTAACAACAGACTGATCAGTCGTCGCTCGAGACCGCCACTCGAGTCCGGGCGGCGAGTCGGTCGACGTCGGCGACGAACGACTCGAGCATCTCGCGAGTGACGTGGGGCATACAGACGACGCGCAACTCGCCGTCGCCGGTCCGGGAGATGCGCCATCCCTCCCCGCGGAGCGCCTCGAACAGCGGTTCGGAGATCGAGGCCGCCACGAGCGGGAGTTCGGGGTCGACGACGTCGAATCCGCGCTCTGTGAGGGCGTCTGCGAGCCACTCGGCGTTCGTCTGCGAGCGGTCGTACTGGGCGTGGTAGCCTCCAGGCCACAGTTCTTCTATCGCTGCGACGGCGCTCGCGACGCCGCCGCCCGACCGGGTGCCGGTGAGCGTCGCCTGCGAAGTCGACTCGAGGTAGGGCGTGTCGACGGCGAGTTCGTCGAACAGCGCCTCCTCGCGGGCGAGCAAGCCGCCGGCCGGGACGGCCGCCTGTCCCATCTTGTGGGGGTCGATCGTCATCGTGTCGACGGGGGCGTGCTCGAAATTCCATTCGTGGTCCGTAAACGGGAGGACGAACCCACCCCACGCGGCATCGACGTGGAACAGGGCGTCGACCTCCTGTGCGGCCGCGGCCAGTTCAGGGATCGGGTCGACGCGGCCGTACTCGGTCGAGCCCGCGACGCCGACGACGAGTGCGGTGTCCTCGTCGACACACTGGGAGACGGCGTCGACGTCGGCCCGCAACCCCTCGTCGAGCGGAACGACTCGCAACTCGACGCCGAGGACGTTGGCCGCCTTCCGGAAGCTGAAGTGGCCCGACGCCGGCATGACGACGTTCGGGTCGTCCGTCGATGCCTGATTCCGGGCGATCCGGACCGCCTGGATGTTCGCTTCCGTGCCACCGCTCGCGACGTAGCCGGCGGGATCGGCGAGACCGACGATCTCGCCGAGGTGGGCGATCGCCTCCTCCTCGAGGGTCGCGACGGTCGGGTAGGTTCCGGGATCGCCCGGATTGGTCGCGAGAAATCGTTCGGCCGCCTCGCGCGCTGCCGGGTGCGGTCGGGTACACATCGACGAGAGCACCCGGTCGAACGCTTGCGGCTCGGCCTGCATATCACCGAAATAGAGACTCTGCGATTTATTCGTTGTGTTTGCTGATGGGACGGATTTCGCGAACGCGAAGTGGCGTCGTCTGGCCTGGGACGGACGAACCGATCAGCGAACGGAATCGAGCAACAGCTTCTGTTCGACGCGTTTGACCTCGTGTTGGACGTCACGCACCGCGTCGATGTTCGCCGAGATCGAACTCACGCCCTGCTTGACGAGGAACTGGGCCATCTCGGGTTTCGAGCCGGCCTGGCCACAGATGCTCGTGTCGACGCCGCGTTCGCGGCAGGTCTCGATCACGTCGCCGATGAGCCGCAAGACGGCGGGGTGGAGTTCGTCGAAGCGGCCGGCGACGTTCTCGTTGTTCCGGTCGACCGCGAGCGTGTACTGCGTGAGGTCGTTCGTCCCGAACGAGGCGAAGTCGATCCCCGCGTCGGCCATCTCCTCGACGCCGAGGGCGGCGGCGGGCGTCTCGATCATCACGCCCCAGCTGCGCTTCTTGGGGTCGATTCCCGCGTCTTCCATCAGCCGTTTCGCTCCGAGGACGTCCTCGGCGTCGTTGACCAGCGGGAACATGATCTCGACGTTGTCGTAGCCCATCTCGAACAGCCGGCGGAACGCCTCGAGTTCGTAGGCGAAGACGTCCGGCCGGTCGAGCGAGCGGCGGATGCCCCGGTAGCCGAGCATCGGGTTGTGTTCGTCGGGTTCGTCCTCGCCGCCCTCGAGCTGGCGGAACTCGTCGGTCGGCGCGTCGAGCGTGCGCACGCGGACGGGCCGCGGGTAGAACTCGTCGGCTACGTTGCGGATGCCGTCGACGAGTTCGCCGACGAACGCGTCTTCACCGTGTTCCTCGACGTACTTCGCGGGCGTCTGGTTCAGCGAGAGGATCATGTGCTCGATCCGGAGCAGTCCGACGCCGTCTGCGCCGGTCGCTGCCGCGCGCTGGGCAGCCTCCGGGATCGAGACGTTGACCTTGACCTCGGTCGCGGTCATCGGCTTGACCGGCGACTGGGGTTTGACCTCTTCGACAGGGTCGTGTTCAGTCTCGGTCTCCTCTCGCCCCTCGGTGATCGAGCCCTTGTCGCCGTCGAGCGTGACGACCTGCCCGTCCTCGAGGATCGTCGTCGCGTTGCCCGCGCCGACGACGGCGGGGACGCCGAGTTCGCGGGAGACGATGGCGGCGTGGCTGGTCATCCCACCCTCGTCGGTGACGATCCCGGCGGCGCGTTTCATCGCCGGCACCATGTCGGGCGTCGTCATCTCGGTGACGATGATGTCGCCTTCGCCGACCTTGTCGAGTTCGTCGAGCTTGCCGATGATCCGGGCTGCACCCGTCACCGCCCCCGGACTCGAGCCGAGGCCGTCGACGAGGACGTCGCCCGCACTGCCCGCGTCGGCGGTCGTCTCGGCCGTGACGCTACCACTGCCGTCGGTGACGCCCGGTGCGGCGTTAGCCCCCGACGAGTCGGCGGCCGTGGCTCCCTCGTCGCTGATCGTCGTGATGGGACGGGACTGCAGCATGTAGTCTTCGTCGTCGACCATCGCCCACTCGACGTCCTGTGGCGTCTCGTAGTGGTCTTCGACTTGCTCGCCGAGTTCGACCAGCCGTTCGATCTCCTCGTCCGAGAGGACGCGCTGGTCGCGTTTCTTCTCGGGGACCTCGCGTTCGACGGTCTCGCCGGTCTCCTCGTCTTTCTCGTGGAGGACCTTCTTGTCGGCGACGGTGACGTCGACCGTGCCGTCCTCGCGGGAGACGACGTAGTTGTCCGGCGAGACGGCACCGGAGACGACCGCTTCGCCGAGCCCCCAGGCCGCCTCGATGATCATCGTCGGCTCACCCGTCGAGGGGTGGCTGGTAAACATCACGCCCGACTTCTCGGCGTCGACCATCTGCTGGACGACGACCGCGATGTTGACCGCGGAGTGATCGAAGCCCTGTTCCTGTCGGTAGTAGATCGCCCGCTGGGTAAACAGCGAGGCCCAGCACCGCCGGACGCGGTCGAGCAGGTCGTCCGCGGTGACGTTGAGGAACGTCTCCTGCTGTCCGGCGAAGGAGGCGTCGGGCAGGTCCTCGGCGGTCGCCGAGGAACGGACGGCGACGAACGCCTCGCCGTCGCCCACGTCGCGGTACGCCTCGAGGATCTCCTCGCGAAGCGTTTCGGGAAACGGCGTCTCCGTGATCAGTTCCTGTGCGTGGTCTGCCGCCGCCGCGAGCGCACTCGAGTCGTCGACGTCGACGTCGACGGCCTCGAACAGTTCGTCGTCGATACCAGCCTCTTCGATAAACGAGCGATAGGTCCCGGCCGTGACCACGAACCCGGGCGGAACGGGCAAGCCAGCCCCTGTAAGTTCACCCAGAGAAGCGCCTTTGCCGCCGACCTTCTCCAGGTCGTCGGCGCCGATCTCGTCCAGCCAGAGTACAGCCATCTGTATATGCGTGGAAAGCGGAGCGAATAAAGAACCTTGCGAAGGGGGCGGCAGATTTTTAACTCGAGATCGAATGAGTTGGTCACACTCTCGCCACTTCTCTGGAATGTGTGTGTATATTTAACAAGATCTTATACGTCGTCAGTTCCAATCTCGATCGAGGGGGAGTATGATCGAAACCGTCAACCGATTCCTGTTTCGACACCACGACGCCGACGTCGTCTACGAGTGTCGAGAATGCGGAACGAGCGTCGACTCGGTCGACGACGAGTGTCCGTCCTGTGGCCGGACCGACGTCGCCACGTTCGTAACCAAGTGACTGGTGTACCGTCCGAGACCCCGTCCCGACGAACTGCTGGACGGGATCGAGTCGTCTCACGTGCGAGTCGTCCAGCGGCGGCGACGTCTACGACCTAGATGTAGTCGTTCTCGTTTAACTCCTCGAGGACGTCGTCGACGAAGTCGTCGACGCTCTCGTAGGGGAAGTCGCCGCCGGAGAGTTTGGTATTCAGTTCCATCGCCGTCATCGAGAAGTCGCCGGATTCGAACGTCGTTCCCGGGCCGTCGGGGAGCGCGGGGACGAGGTCCATCGGACTCGAGATCGGGTAGTCTGCGCCTTCGAACGCCTCGATCATCTGCTCGCGGAGTTCGGCTTCGTCTGCCATGACGTCCATGTGTTTCGGGGGATAAATAATAAATTTTCAGGTAGTTGGACAGGCGAGGCGAACGTCTCACACGTGACATTATGCGAATGGTTTCCCGCAACAATAATTACCTCTCGGAGACGTGTTCGAAGACATGGCAAAAGATACCGTCAGGTACCCTGACGACGTCGTCGACGAAATCGACCGACTCGTCGAAGACGGTATGTTCGAGAGCAAGTCGGAGTTCTACCGGTTCTCCGCGGAGTACGTTCTGACGCTCATCGACCCCGATCACGACGTCGAGACGTTCAACTTCGACGAGATCAAATCCGAACTGGACATCGACGAGCAGTCCCACGCCAGGGCGCTTGGCACCGACGGCGGGACCTTCTTTCTCGACGCTGTGATCACCGTCCGCAAGTACGGGCTCCGGGGCAACTACGAGGCCGCGGAGCGGTTTATCGACGACCACTACGACTCGACCGACCAGGAGTGTATCATCCTCGAGGAACTGCTCGGGACCTACCGCAACGGTACGCAAAACCGGACCGCGTGACTGCCGTTCATATCTCGAACGGACCGCCCAGCGCCGTGAGGTCGACGTGCTCGCCGACGAGCGCCGCCGCACGGTCGTACGGCGACGCCGCGCTCGTCGACGCGCCCGGACGAGTTCGCCCGGCACGGCGATAGACGACCTCGAGGAACGCCTCGCGGACGTTCCGGTTGTCGAACAGTCCGTGGAGGTACGTCCCCAGCACGTCGCCACGAGCCGCGCTTTCGGGTTCCAGCGGGGTGGCGACCTCGGCGAGCGCCCGCGTCCGCCCCGCGTGGATCTCGTAGCCAGACGCGGTCCCCGACGCGCCTGCGATCGGTCCCGTCCCGTCGACCGCGACCGTCGTTCGCTCGAGTCGCTTCTCGCCTTCGAAGGACGTCTCGACGGGCAACAGTCCGAGTCCCTCCACGACGTCGCGCTCGCCGGTCCCCTCGAGGGCGGCGTTCGTCACCCGTTCGCCGAGCATCTGGTAGCCGCCACAGAGCCCGACGACCGGGCCGTCGAACCCCTCGAGTGCGTCGCCGAACCCGGCCTCGCGGAGCGTGAGCAGGTCGTCGACCGTGTTCTTCGTCCCCGGCAGGACGACGGCGTCGGCGTCGGCGAGCGGATCGCGCCCGCGGGCGAGCACGTCGTCTGCGACCGGGACGTAGTCGACCCGAACGCCTGGAACCGCGGCGAGCGCCTCGAGGTCGGTCGCGTTCGAGATGCGCGGCAGACGGGGAACGGCGATCGTGACGCTTCGATCTGCCGGGACGCCGTCGTCGGCCCCTTCACGGGCGCGCTCGTCCGTCGCCGGGAGCGCCACGCTGTCTTCTTCGGGGAGGCCGGGGTCGTCGTAGGGCACGACGCCGAGGATCGGCACGCCCGTCCGCGACTCGATCTCGTCGATCCCCGGCTCGAGCAGCGTCGGATCGCCACGGAACTTCGTGATCACCGCGCCGACGACCCGCTCGCGGAGGTCGTCGGGGAGTAACTCGAGGGTGCCATAGAGGCTGGCGAACGCGCCGCCGCGCTCGATGTCGACGAGGACGACCACGTCGGCGTCGGCGAAGCGAGCCGTCTCGACGTTCGCCAGGTCCCGGTCGTGGAGGTTGATCTCCGCGATACTACCTGCACCTTCGGCGATCACGACCTCGTGATCGGCCGCGAGCCGACGGTAGGACTCCTCGGCCGCCTCTCGGGCCCGTTCCCAGTGATCCTCGTAGTAGGTTCCGGCCGAGAAGTGCTCGCGGGGCTCGCCCTGGACGACGAGCTGGCTCTCGCCGTCGCCGCGCGGTTTGAGCAACACCGGGTTCAGGTCGGTCGTCGGCGTGGTGCGCGCGGCACGCGCCTGAACGAACTGGGAGACGCCGATCTCGCCCCACTCGTGACCGTCCTCATTGGGGCGGACGACGACGCGGGCGTTGTTGCTCATGTTCTGGGCCTTGTACGGCGCGACGGCGACGCCGCGGTCGGCGAGGTGTCGACAGAGGCCGGCCGCGACCGTCGACTTGCCGACGTGACTCGCCGTGCCGGCGATCAGGATCGTCCGCGTCATTCGATCGATCGGAGGGTTTCGCTCGAGTGCTTTCGGCGTATCGGTTCGTCCGTCACGACCGGTACCAGATCACATCTGGTACCACAGCAGGTTCCAGTAGGCGAGCACCCAGCAGAAGGCGACGCCGGCGAGGGCGACGACCGTGTAGTGAAGCCGGACGAGCGGCCCCCACTGACGCTCGTACCACGCCCACGCGGTCAGCCCGACGGTCAGCGTGGCACCGATCGCCCCGAGCAGCGGGACAGCCAGCAGCAGGCGGAACGCGAGCGGATCGCCGAGCAAGAAGCTGGTCGGATCGCTCGCGAGGAGGGCGGCGAACGCTCCGACGAACGCGAGAAACGTCACGCTCGTCGCCCCCGCAACCCAGCGGGCGTACCGAAGCGGCGAGTTGCCGTCGACGGTGGCCGTCCCCCGGTAGCGTCGCCAGCCGGCGGCCAGCGGCCAGCCGACCGCAGCGGTGAGAAAGACCAGCGCCGAGATCCCGAGCAGTCCGAGCTGGACGAGCGGCCGTTCGCGCCTGGAGAGCCGCTCGAAGGCCGTGACCGGTGTGCTGTCGAGAAAGAGGTGCGTGATCTCGCCGTCCTCCTCGCGAAAGGCGAGTCGGTCGGGACCGTCGACTTCCTCGAACAGCAGCGGTTCGACTTCGACCCATCGCGTCGTCTCGCCGCCGAGGGGTTCGGTGACGAGTCGCCCCTCGTCGTCGACCGAGACGGAGATCGTCGAGGGGAACCCGACGAACTTCTCGGAGGTCGTGTACGGAATCCGGTTCGAGCGGTAGGTGCCGGCGATCGCGTCGGCTCGTTCCGGCGAGCCGTCCGGCGTCGGCGTCTCCGACGCCGATTCCGGGAAGTACCGCTCGAAGAACGCGTCGACGAACGCCTCTCTCGCGTCGATCCCGCCGACGCTGTTGTAGGAGACGAACACGCCCACGTCGCGTTCGGGGAGCAAAAACAGGAGGCTGTGAAAGAGCTCCGTGTCGCCGCCGTGACCGACCACGCGGACGCCGTTTCTGCTCATCTCGTAGAAGCCAAAGGCGATCCCGTTCAGTCGCTCGTCGTGGCCGAACCGCCGGCGGTGCATCTCCGCGACCGTCTCCGCCTCGAGGATCCGCCCACCGTCGACCGCGCCGTCTTGCAGGAACGCCCGCGCGAACGTCGCCATGTCGGTCGCCGTGGCGCTCATCGCCCCCGCAGGCGGGATGCCGACGTACTCGAACTCGCCCTCGCTGGTGCCGTCGGCTCCGTACCCCTTCGAGAGAGATCCCGCAAGGTCGTCGGGGACCGGCTGGGCGAACGTACTTCGTTCCATCGAGAGCGGCTCGAGGATTCTCTCCTCGACGACCGCCTCGAACGACGAGCCGGCGGTCTCGGCGACCAGCTGGCCGGCGAGCGCCGAGCCGTAGTTCGAGTAGGCCGCGAACTCGCCCGGCGGCCGCACCCGGGCCGGCATCTCCGTCCGGAGCACCGCCTCGAGTGGCTCCAGGTCCACCTCGTTCTGGACGAACGTTCCCCGGAGGCGTTCCTCGAAGCCGGGCGTGTGGGTCGCGAGGTGATCCAGTCTGATCGGGTCGTCGTACGTCTCGGGGAGGTCGACCGCCTCGAGCGCCGCGTCGACGTCCTCGTCGATCGCTACGTCGCCGCGTTCGACCGCCTGCATGGCGGCGGTCCAGGTGAACAGCTTCGACACCGAGCCGATCCGAAAGAGCGTCTCCTCGGCGTCGACCGGCGTTTCGGCGTCGACGTCGGCGTAGCCGTACCCTTTCGCGAACGTCTCGTCGCCGTCGACGATGGCGACCGTCGCACCGGCGACGTCGTGGTCCTCGAGGTGCGAGTCCATCACGCCATCGAGGAACGCCTCGAGTTCCTCGCGGTCGGCGAGGGGGCCCTCCTGTGTCGCGCTGGCGTCAGTCGCTGGCTGGCTCGAATCCGCAACTGCGGGTGCAACTGCCGCTGCACTGACGGCACCGATGCCCGCGAGAACGGACCGCCGCGTCGGGCCGCGTCGGGTCACCGTCCCCCGAATCCGGTCGGCGATCGATAACTCGTGCTCACGGCAAACGGTTCGTCGTCCTGGTAGAAATATCGTTTCATTGTACACGTTTCGACCGCCGCCTGTGCCGACCGCCGACGCCGCTCGAAGACGGCTCATAATGATGGCTGTGACTGGTTGCCGACGCAACCGCAAACGGTTCGCGGTTGCGGCGGTAACGACTCACAGCTATCGTTATCAGGCGGACTCCGCCCGTCCGGACCGGTACCGCCGACCCCAGCGCGGTCCCGCACGACTCGAGAGCGCGAGGCCGACGCCGCCGAAGACGAGTCCCGCACAGCCGAGCGCCGCGGCGACAGGTGCCGACGGCGGAACGACCACGAACCCGACGATCAGCGTCGGCACGAGGGCAACGGCGACGCCGACGGTGAACGCGCCAAAGCGGATCGCGTCGAAGAGGAACTCGTTGGGTGAGAAGCCGGCGACGTAGACGGTCAGCCCGTAGTAGTACAGCGAGTAGCCGGCGAGCAAGAACGCGCCGACGAGCGCGTCGAGTCTCGTCGCGTCGAACGCCACGACGGCGACGAGGTACGGTACGGCCATCGTCGGCGCTCCGACGAGGACGAACGCGGTCCGCTTGGCGTCGAAGACGGCCTCGACCGTCACCGGGTAGGCGAGATACTCCTCGACGGAGTCGAACTGGGTCAGCCAGTTGTACGTCGTGAACGCGGTGAGTCCGAGCACGCCGCCGAAGAAGATCCCCGGCGACGGTTCGATCCCCGTGATCGAGTCGACGACGTCGACCAGGAACGCGACCAGCGCGAGCAGGATACCCGCCGAGACGAACGGTTTGACGACGCCGCCGCTCGAGCGCGCGAGGTCGAGTAGCGTCTTCGCGATCAATCCGCCCTCGTCGGTCGGAAGCGCGTCCTCGAGTCGGGCAAAGCGGTCGCTCGCCGTCCGCGACGGTCGGCTGTAGGTCGGATCGTAGCCCGCGAGCGCGAGGCTGCCGACGGCGACGGCCGAGACCGCGAGGACGACGGTCGACCCGACCGGCCCGTCGTAGCTGACGAGTCCGTTCCACAGCACTCGGGTACCGCCAGTCGTCCAGACGGCGACGGCGACGAGGACGGCAGCAGCGACGATCGCCCAGCCCGGAACGCCTCGCGTTCTGAGGGCGATGGCCGCGACGGTGACGACCATGCCGGCGACGAACGCGAGAAACAGCGAGAGCCACAGTTCGGCCACGACGAGCGGTGCCGTCGCCGACGCGCCGATCAGCGGGACGATCCCGACCGCCATCGGCAGGACGAACAGTCCGCCGTAGTACAGCGCGTCTTTGACGAGGAAGGTCCCGAGCAGCCGTCGTCGCGATAGCGGCAGCGTCGTCGAACTCGAGAGTAAAAGCGTCAGTCGCCCGAAGACGTTCTCGAGCATGTCAGAGCCGGCGAAACCGGCCGTCCCGCTGTAGAGACCGAAGACGAGCGCGAAGACGTGCAGTCCGGCGACGAACTCGCCCGGCGTCGTCCCGGTCGCGTTTAGCCCGACCGCAGCACTCGCCGACAGCGCGGCGAGCAAGCCCGGAAAGAGCAGGAAGCGCCGGCCCCCGAACAGTTCGGCGTGGAGTCGCCACTCCTCGCGAAACAGCACCACGAACACCGTCCAGTCGACGCGACGACTCATGGCTGTCCCGTCGCCTGGGCCGGCACGTCTCGCGGGTCGGCCTCGTCGACGTGCGTCAGGAACGCCTCGAGTAGCGAGTCGCCGTCCTCGGATCCGTCCGTGAGGTCGCGCTCGGCGACGAGACGTCCGTCGGCGACGATGCCGACGCGAGTACAGACGTCCGCGGCGACGTCGATGTTGTGCGTCGAGACGAAGACGGCGTTGTCGTCAGCGGCGTAGGCGACCAGGAATCGCTTGACCTGTTCCTGGACCAGCGGATCGAGGTTCGCGAGCGGCTCGTCGATGAAGACCACGTCGGGTTCGTGGAGGAACGCCTGTGTGATCATCACTTTCTGTTGTTGCCCCCGGGAGAGGTCGGTGTGGAGCGTGTCGAGTTTGCTCCGAAAGCCGAGTCGACCTGCCCACGTTTCGACCCGCGACGTCACCCGGTCGGGAGCGATGTCGCGTACCTTCCCGACGAACTCGAAGTACTCACGCGGCGTGAGGAAACTCGGCGGTGACTCCTGTTCGGGGAGGATGCCGACGCGGCGTCGCGTCTCGATCGGCTCCGCGACGGGGTCGGTCTCGAGTACCGTCGCAGTCCCGCAGTCGGGGGTGATCTGTCCCGTCAGGACGCGGATCGTCGTCGTCTTTCCAGCGCCGTTCGGACCGAGAAAGCCGAACAGTTCGCCGCGAGACACGCTGACGCTCATTCCAGACAACGCGTCGACAGAACCGTACGACTTCTCGAGTCCGTCTGCCCGTATGGCGACCATCGAACGCCGAGACGTTCTCGGGTGACGATAATAACTGTGCTGGCAGCGGCGGACGCGACCGCTCCGTCGGTTCGATCGACTAGCGAGGTGAGAGACGTGCATTCAAGTTCGTCCGGGGTGCACACTCGCGCATGGCTGAAGAGGAGCTGGCAGCGCGGGTCGCCGACGTCCTGTCGGTCGACGGGGACTCGTTCCAGGAACGCGTCGAGGAGGACGCCGAGGTGATCAAGTCCGATATTCGAGACGGGGCGTTCGACAACCCACAGGCGATCGTCGGCCTCGAGTACGAGTTCTACGCGACCGACGCCGACGGATGCGCGCTGCGGCGGGTCCCCCGCCGGCTGCTCGAGTTGATCGGGTTCGAGAAGGAACTCGGCCTCCACAACGCGGAGATGACGACCAGTCCACAGCCGCTGAACGCATACGGACTGGCTGCCCAGGAGTCGGAGGTGAAAGCGCGCCTCCAGACGGCGCTCGACGTCACCGAAATCGACGGGATGCGACTCGTCAGCGACGGTCTGTGGACGCTCCCGCCGGAAGGCGAGCGCGCCTGCGACTACCTCACCGACAGCGTCGAGCGGACCGTCGGCGAGGGCGACGACGAGCGGACGATTCGCGTCGCGACGAACATGAGCAGCGCGGCGCGGTATCACGCGATGGCGAACACGACCCGCGCCGACGCTGCGGGGATGCGTATCGAAGCCCCGAACGTCTCGGTGTCGGCCGACACGGTGATGCCCGAGAGCCTGATCACGTCGATCCAGCCCCACTATCAGGTGCCCCACGCCGCCGACCTCCCGACGTACTTCAACTACGCGCTCCGGATCGCCGGCCCGCTGCTCGCGCTCGGCGTCAACTCGCCGTTTTTCCCGGCGGACTGTTACGACGAGGACGCCACGGCCGACGACGTCCTCGGCGACGCCTGGATGGAACACCGGATCAGCGTCTTCGAGACGGTTCTCAACGCTCCCTCGGCTGGCGCCGGGAAGGTGCGCTTCCCGCGGGACCTGGAGACCGTCGAGCAGGCCGTCGACCGGATCGTCGACGACGACACGTTCGTCCCGATGCCCGTCACGACGGGCGATCGCTTCGACGACCGATTCGCCCACTTCCGGCGCAAACACGGCACCTACTGGCGGTGGGTCCGGCCGGTCTTCGACGGCGCGACCCGATCGGCCGCGAACGCCCGGATCGAGTTCCGGCCGATCCCCGCCCAGCCGACCGTCCGCGACTCCGTCGCGTTCCAGGCCGCGTTCGCCGGCCTCTTAGAGAGTCTGACCAGGCTCGAGCATCCGGCGGTCGAACTCGACTGGGAACTCGCCCAGGAGAACTTCTACGCGGCGATGCGAGACGGTCTGTCGGCCGACCTCACCTGGATCACGAACGACGGCCAGGAGACGACCGATCACGAACGCCTCTACGAGGACCTGCTCGCCCACGCCGAAGACGGCCTGATCAACCGCGGGCTGACCGACGAACAGGCCGCGAAGTACCTCTACCCGCTCCGTCGGCGGGTGCGCCAGCGCGTGACGCCCGCCGGCTGGAAGTACCGCGAGGTCTCGAGTCGCGTCGAAGCGGGCGCGAGTCTCGCCGACGCGATTGCCGCGATGCAACGCCGGTACGTCGACCGGCAGTCGGCGACGTTACTCGAGGGGAGTTTCGCCGACTGGATCGGCGACTGATCTCCGCTCGCGGCGTCTCGAGTTACTCGAGACGTCTCTCGGCGTTCGTGGCGTCTTCGCTCGCGCTCGGTCGCCATCCCTCCGTTCCCCGCAGTCGACCGAAAACGGGCGGTTACGCACCGCCTACCGACCGTTATTCTGATCATATATAGATAGGTAAACTTACTACTTCGATCGTGTCGTCCATCGGCCGGGACGGGACGGCGGACGGCGGTTCGAGAGCGTCGGCCACAACGGTCGCAGCAGACCCGTCCGTTCGATCCCGGTTCGACAGCAGGACGTTACGAGTACATCCATGCCAGACCTTCGATTCACAGCTAGCGATCTCGCGACGATCGCCGTCGGGCTCCTCGTCGTGTGCAGCGGTCTCACCGCGACGATGGTCGTTGCAGGTGCCGATCTCTCGCCCGGTAGTTCGTCGACCGCCGACGTTCGGCCGGACACGACCGATCCGCGGGGCGTGTACGGCCAGAGTGCAGACGCCCGGAATCCGACGGCGCCGATAGAAGACGCTTACGAGGAACCGGTCCCCGAGGAAGGCGATCCGTACTTCGAGGCGGCTGCCAGCGACGGAAGCTGGATCAGCTACGTCAACCCGCGCGACGAGTACCGCAGTCCCTACCTCGGCGACGGCTCCGGGAAGATCTGCGTCACCCTCCTCAACGAGGACGGCGACCCGATCGTCGGCGAAACCGTCCCGGATACGAGCGTCACGATCCCGACCAGCGACTCGATCGAGTGGCACAGTTCCGCCGATCCGATGACCGTCGACTTCCCCCTGACCGACAACTACGAACGGCCGCTCGACGCCGACCAGTTCGGGACCACCTCGGAACTGCCCCAGGGTGACGGCTACCTCGACTCCCACTGCATCGAGATACACGGCCTCCCCGAAGACGGCGGCACCGTCGAGTACGGCCAGGCGCAGGTCGACGGCGAGTACGCCGACTGGATCGACGTGGTCGGCTACGTCCAGCAAGGTCCCGTCGGCGACGGCTGGGACTCGAGCGTCGATCCGATCGCCGACGCGGAATCCTACGAGGAAGCCGGCGGCGGCTGGACCTACCGACCCGAGACGTCACACGGACAGGTCGTCGTCGTACTCCAGCTCGACCCGCCCGCAGACGCCTACCCGGACCAGGGCGCCGACAACTCGAGCGAGAATACCGACGACGGAAACGAAAGCGACGAGAATACCGACAACTCGAGCGGGAATACCGACGGCGGGAACGAAGGCGACGAGAATACCGACGGCGGGAACACCGACGACTCGAGCGAGAATACCGACGAGGAACTGCCCGGCTTCGGCGTTCTCGTGGCGGTGGCCGCACTCGTCGTCGCGGCCCTCGCGCGAACGCGCCGTTGACGGGGCTGCTCTGCTCACCTCGAGTCGGTCGTCTCCGCTGTGAGTGTCGCCGCTCTCACGCCGTCCGCGAGAACACGATGAAAAGCGACAGGGCGATGCCAGCGACGAGGGCGATAGTCGAGTGTTTCTTCTCGTGTGAACTCGCTTCGGGGAGCAGGTGGGACGCGGAGACGTAGAGCAGGACGCCCGCGACGAACCCGAGCATGAGCCCCAGTTCGCTCTCCCCCAGCCTGCTCACCAGCGGGTAGGCGACGAACGCCCCGATCGGCGTCGTCAGCGCGGCGACGAAAAACGCGTATATCGCTGCCGTTCGTTCCGTCACGTCCCCTTTTAACAGGACGAGATACGTGATGGCCCCTTCGGCGAACTCGTGGACGACCAGCCCGGTCCCCGCCAGGATGCCGGTCAGGAGGGAGATGCTGAAGGTGACCGTGTACACCACCCCGTCGACCAGCGAGTGGATGCCGATCCCTTCCGCCGCCGTCACGCCGAACGCGAGCGTCTCCTGTCTGGTTCGATACCTGATTAGCTTGTTCGAGAAGAACATGAACAGAAATCCCACCAGCGCGCTGAATCCCGCGTTCGGACTGTTCGCCAGCGCGTTCGGTAGCGCGAGCAGCAACGGCGTCGAGACGAGGACGCCGGCGGCAAAACACATGAAGTAGGTGAGGTTTCGTTCCGCCCACTCTCGGTATCGGAAGATGGCGACGATTCCCGCGCTGTTCACGAGCGCTGCGACGAGGGCGAACCCCGCTATCCAGTAGAACTCAGTCGAAAACGCTACCATGGCCGATCGTCCCTACGCTGCCCGTACACTGTGGACGAATCGTACGACGACGGGAGAACACATAGTGGTACTGGCACTCGAGCATCTTCGGTCACTGCCGACAGAACCCGTCGGTCGACGTTACCGGGAAGAAACGGGAGACCGTGCAACGGACCAGACAGCCTCGTCGACTAGTCGTCGGTGAGCGCCTCCTCGAGTGTCTCGAACTCGAAGTCGTTGATCGGACGCGGTTCGTCTTTGACGGTCGTGATCACGAACTTCGAACTGGTCCGTCGAATCTCGTCGATCGCTTCGTAGTCCTCGACGAGCGATTCGACCATCTGGCGGCTGGTTACGTGAGAGATCACGACGAAGTCCGTATCTCCCATCGTGAAGTAGACCTGGTTGACACCCTCGATGTCGGCGAGTTTCTCGCCGACGCGATCGTGGTACCCTTCCTTGAACTCCGCCCACACCTCGGAGATCAGCGTGATCGAGAGGCCGATCTTCTCGAGGTTCATGTCCATGATGTCGTTCTCTAAGATCCCTTCCTCTCGAAGCTGGTTGAGGCGATAGTGGATCGTCGACTTCGGGATACCAGTCGCCTCCTGGAGTTTGTCGGGGCTGTTGATTCCTTCCGCTGCGATCGCCTTGAGAATACGGATGTCCTTTTCGTCCATGTGTTGTACCTGTAACGACCTCGTTTCGGCGGCCGTGACCGTTCGTCCCGTGTACGCGTGCCGCGTCGCGTATACTCGAGTTCCCCCTCGAGAGAGTCTCCCGACCGATTTGGTGAGCGCATGGAAGTCGTCGGACTCGAGCGCACGAGTGACGACGTCAGTACGCGACACTGGTCGAGGGACAGTCATAATTCTTTCCAAGGATTCGATTACTGTCTAGAACAACAGAGATCGGTCGGACGAATGTCGACGGACGTCACTGTGGGAGACGAATGGTCGGACGAGCGTCTAGACCTGTTCTCGAATCGCGTCGGTGACGATCTCCATGCCGATTTCGGCCTGTTCTTGAGTCAGGACGAGCGGCGGGATCAGCCGGAGGACGTTCCCGCGGCGGCCGGCAGACCAGACGAGCACGCCGTGTTCGTAACAGTACTGCTGGACGTCTTTGACCAGTTCCTTCCCGGTTCGGTCGTCGTCGCCGGCGAGTTCCGCGCCGGTGAACATGCCGCGACCGCGCACGTCGACGAGGAGGTCCGTCTCGTCGCCGACCGCACGCAGTTGGTCGCGCATGTACTCGCCGACGTCTCGTGCGTGAGCGAGGAGGTCGTTGTCCTGGATGTACTCGATCGCGCGGACACCGCCGATCATCGCGGGTGCGTTCCCGCGGTAGGTGCCGACGTGACCACCCGCATCCCACGTGTCGAGGTCCTCGTGGTACATCGTCCCCGACAGCGGCAGGCCGATGCCGCCGATCGCTTTGGCCATCGGCATCACGTCCGGGGTGACGTCGTACAGGTCGCTTGCGAACCACTGGCCAGTTCGTCCAAATCCAGTCTGGATCTCGTCGACGATGAGTGGAATTCCGTTGTCGTTGGCGATCTCTTTCAGTCCCGGGAGGAATCCCTCTGGCGGCGTCACGATCCCGCCTTCGCCCTGAATCGGCTCGACCCAGATGCCGGCCGGGTTGGCCATGCCGCTGTAGGGATCCTCGAGCAGTTCTCGGACGTTGTTCAGTGCCATCTCACGGGCCTCGTCGGGTGACACCCCCTGCTGCTGTGGGTAGGGGTAGGGAACGTGGTGGACGTTCGACAGCAGCGGTGCGTAGTCTTCTTTGTACTTCTTGCCGGCTGTGAGACTCAGCGCGCCCGCGCTCCCGCCGTGGTACGCGCCGCGGAAGGCGATGAGACCGTCGCCGCCGGTGTTGTACTTGGCGAGTTTGATCGTCGCCTCGATGGCGTCGCTGCCGGTCGGGCCACCGAAGACGACGCGGTTGTTGTCCGGCAGTGCTCCGGGTGCGATCTCGTTTAGCTTCTCGATGAGGTCGAGTCGCGCTTCCGTCGGAAAGTCGACGGTGTGGACGACCTTCTCGGTCTGTTCCTGGACCGCCTCGAGGACGTACGGATTCGAGTGGCCAACGTTCAGGACGCCGATACCGGCGAAAAAGTCGAGAAACGTGTTCCCGTCGGCGTCGCGCAGCGTCGCTCCCTTGGCCTCTTCGATCGCGATCGGGATCGTCTTCGGGTACGCGACGGCGTTGCTGTCGATCTCTCGCTGTCGCTCGAGTAACTCCTGGGAGTTCGGTCCGGGAATTTTCGTCTCGACGCGAGGTGCGTCGTCGAAGTGGATATCGGTTATCGGTTGCTGGTCGGCCATACTCGAACGTAATCCCCTGTATTACAAATATCTTGTTTATGGAGTTAAAACAGGGAAAACGCCTGAACTATATCCTACTATCGCTCATCCCGATACATTGTAACATAGGAGTTTCTCGAACCAGCTATCTGGTTCATTGAGTTTCAGTTCAAGGAAATTGAGATACCGTTGGAGATGATGTTTTGAGACACCTCTGAACTTCGCCAGCCACTGGCGAAGGAAGCTGTGGCGGTTCTCACAGGTGTTCGTGTGGGCATCGCCGATGACGTAGGTGTCGGAGTGGGTGACAGCCAGATGGCCGTCCACCCCCTCCTTCTCCTCGATCTCGTCGTAGATTGTGTAATCATCGGTACAGAGATGACGCTTCCATCACCGTATTCACAGCGATGTCTTCTTCGCGGCGTCTTGGAGATCCTTGCAGACGAGAAACCGAACTCGTCCGTCATCCCGACGGACGAGTGTCAACACCGGTGGTTTGTCTGATTCGAATCGTCCTCGTCCCCTTTTTTTGAGTCCGCGCTTGCGCGGACTCTGATCCTCGTCTTCGATCCCTTTCTCACCAGCTGTTACGTAGATCTCGTCAGCTTCACAGACATCGTACAGCTCAAATTCATCGATCTCCCCGCTCACATCCTGGACTTATGTGAACGAAGTTGAGAACAGCTTCGTAGTCTCGCCAAGGTCACGAGCGATCTGAGCGGTCGGCTCAGATCGCATCTCCTTGACGATATAGAACATCTCTTCCAGTTCGAAGCGATGTTGGCCGAAGATCGTGTTTGTGAGGTCGTTGAAGTACGTCTCACACCCCTTGCACCAGTACTGCTGGGCGTCTTTTCCGGTTGTTCCGCGCTTGACAACGTCGTCACTCTCGCAATGGACACACGTCACCGTCTCGCCGAAGCGGGCGAGACGGAGACGTTCAAAGCACCGCTCACGTGGTGGAAGGAACACTTGCGCAGACTTCTCGTCCATCTTGGAAGACACTTGGAGAGTAAGGAAAATTGATGTTACGACTTATCGAGATGAGCGTCCTACTATTTGGTGGTGTCTTCTACTATCGGACAATTCGTCGTTCCGTCGTCGACCGGAGCCGCGACCCGACACTCGATCAGAGCTGGATCCGAATTGCGATCTGTCGTTCATAATCCTAATTATTTATTCGTACGTTGACTTCTGCCCTAATTCTTAATACCTCTTGAGAGTGATCTTCGGAAGATGCTCGATTACGTCGATCTGGTGGTGTCCCTCTCGCAAGAGAACCGAGCCGTCCAGCATACTGCCCGGGAGCGTCCCGACGCCGACGAACGGACGTCCGGCGTCTCGAGGTCGCCTCCGGGTGAGAACCGTATCGCTACTCCTGCTCTCGCGTCACGATGACGGGCGAAGCACGAACCCCCGACACGGAGACGGGACCGCTCGAGGGGGTCACGGTTCTCGACGCCTCGCGGGTGCTCGTCGGCCCGTTCTGTACGATGCAACTCGGCGATCTCGGTGCGGAGGTAATCAAGGTCGAACGACCCGACGGCGGTGATCAGACGCGAGCGTGGCATCCTCCGACGTACGGAGACAGCGACGAGAGCGCCTACTACGTAAGCGTCAACCGGAACAAGCGGTCGATGACGCTCGATCTCTCGACCGACGAGGGGCGCGAGGTGTTCCGACAGCTCGCCGCCGAGGCGGACGTTCTCGTCGAGAACTTCCGCGTCGGGAAGATGGAAGAGTGGAGACTCGACTTCGAGACGCTGTCGGCGGATAATCCCGGTCTCATCTACTGTTCGCTGTCGGGGTACGGCGAGTGGGGACCCCACAGCGACCGGCCGGCCTACGACATCATCATGCAGGCCGAAGGCGGGCTAATGAGCATCACCGGCGAGGAAGACGGCCCGCCAGTCCGCGTCGGCGTCGCGATCGCCGACATCGGCGCCGGCATGTACGCCACGCAGGCGATTCTCTCGGCGCTTCTCTATCGCGAACTCGGCGACGGGACCGGACAGAAGATCGACGTCAGCCTGCTCGACGGCCAGGTCGCCTGGATGTCGTACATGGCCTCGTACTACTTCGCGACTGGCGACCCGCCGGGGCGAATGGGCAGCAAACACCCGACGATCGCCCCCTATCAGGCCGTCCCGACCGCCGACGGCTACGTCGTCGTCGCCGTCGCCTCCGAGCACATCTGGCCGCAGTTCTGTGCCGCACTCGAGCGCGAGGACCTCGTCGACGACGACCGATTCGCCACCAACGCCGACCGCGTCGAGAACCGCGCCGAACTCGACGCAATTCTCGAGTCGGAACTGAGCGACCGGTCGACGGCCGACGTCCTCGAGCGGTTCGACGCACACGACGTACCGGCCAGCGACGTCAAAGATATGGAAGACGTCTTCGAAAACCCGCAGGTTCGAGCACGGGGAATGCACGAGACGGTCGAACACCCGTCCGCGGGGGCGATCGAGATGGCCGGCAGCCCCATGCACTTCTCGCACACTACGACGACCGTGGACCAGCATCCACCGGAGCTCGGCGAACACACCCACGAGATCCTCGCAGAGGTGGGATACACCGAAGCCGAGATTGGAGAACTCGAGAACGACGGCGTGATCTGACGCTCTGGTCGAACTACTTCCATTCGAGACGGTTACGATCGCTATACGTCCAGTTCACCTGCCGTGGCTGTCGACACGCTAACGTGAAATATTGTGTGATATGTCGGACTACGTTCGAATACTTCTCTGATTTTCGAATATAGTTAGATTTATAGCCCATGATAAGAACTCTCGACCCATGGATCACGAGACAACGAATAGCAAGTTCGAACGTGTTCTGACGAAGCGTGACGTCTTCGTCCTGGCGTTCGGTGCGATGATCGGATGGGGATGGATCATTCAGACAGGATACTGGGTCAACGAGGGTGGTGTCCTCGGATCGATCCTCGCGTTCGTCCTCGGTGGCGTGATGGTTTCAGTCGTCGGGCTGATTTACGGTGAACTCGCGTCGGCGATGCCGTTCGTCGGCGGCGAACACGTGTACAGCCTCCGGGCTCTTGGCCCCATCGGGTCGTTCGTGTGCACGTGGGCGCTCGTGCTCGGCTACGTCGGCGTCGTCGTCTTCGAGGTCGTCGCGTTGCCGTCGGCACTTGCGTACGTCGTCCCCGGCTTCAACGCCATCGAACTCTGGACGGTCGCCGGCCAGCCGGTCTACGCAACGTGGGTCCTCGTCGGCGCGATCGGTGCCATCGTGATGACGTTCCTCAACTACCGCGGCGTGCGGCCTGCAGCGCAGTTCCAGACGATCCTGGCGCTCGTCATTGGACTGGCGGGCGTCACGCTCGCGATCGGTGCCGTGGCGAACGGACAGTCGCCGTCGACGCCGCCGTTTGCCGGCGCCGGGATGGCGGGCGTGTTCACGGTCGCTATCATGACGCCGTTCATGTTCGTCGGCTTCGACGTCATCCCGCAGGCGGCAGGTGAAGCCGACGTCTCGCCGAAGCTCCTCGGCCTCCTCATTCCGGCGTCGGTCACGCTGGCCGCCCTCTTTTACATCGCCGTCATCTGGGCGTCCGGACAGGCGATGCCCGGTTCGGAACTCGTCGAGAGTTCGCTGCCGGCCGCGTCGGCGATGGCAGCGATCTTCGACAGCCAGACTATCGGCCGCATCATGGCGATCGCTGGCATCGCGGGCATTCTCACGAGCTGGAACTCGTTCCTGCTCGGCGCTAGCCGTGCCATCTACGCGCTCGCCGACTCCGGCATGCTCCCCGAGCAGCTGAGCACGCTCCACGCCGAGCACAACACGCCCTCGAGCGCACTGGCCCTCATCGGCGGCCTCTCGATCTTCTCGCCGCTTTTCGGCGAACAGATGCTGATCTGGATCGTCAACGCGGGCGGGTTCGGCCTCGTCGTCGCGTGGGTGCTCGTCGTCATCTCCTTCCTGGTGCTTCGCTACCGCGAACCGGAGATGGACCGACCGCTCAAACTCCCATTCGGTTACGGGTTCGGTGCCATTGCACTCGTCCTGACGACGTTCTTCGTCGGCCTCTACCTGCCGGGCGCGCCGTCGGCGCTCTCGTGGCCACACGAGTGGGGCATCATCCTCTTCTGGGTCGTCCTCGGCGTCGCGATGTACGCCATCTCCGGCTCGTCGTCGGCGTCCACGTCGCTCGAGGCGGACGCTGAGGAACTCGACTAGGGGCGAATCGCCGTCGAAACGCGCTTTTTCCCTCGACTCGCGGCGTCGGTCGCCAGTCGAGGTAATTTCGAACGCGACCGGCGACGGTCGCTCGAACGACCAGCCTACCGTGAGCGGTCTGCCGCCGCCACGAACCGCTCGACGCGCTCTCGAGCGACTGGCGCGGTCGTCTCGCCGTCACGTTTGAGCGCAGTGCCGACGATCACGCCGTCGGCCCCGGCGTCGAACGCGTCCCCGACGGCGGACGCCGTCACGCCGCTGCCGACGAAGACGGGCGGGGAGCGCTCGAGTCCGTCGACGACGGCCGCGACGCGTTCGACGTCCACAAGCGCCGTCTGCTCGCCGGTTCCACGTCCCGAGACGATCACGCCGTCCGCACGGCCACGCTCGAGGGTCTCCCGGGTCGCCCGCTCGAGGTCGACGTCGCCCATCGGCGTCGCGTGTTTGACGTGGACGTCGGCGAGGACGGCGACGTCGGCCTCGAGTCGGTCCCGGTGCCTGAGCGTCTCGTGGGCTCTCCCCTCGAGGACGCCCTGGTCGGTGACGGCCGCCCCGACGTGGACGTTCACGCGGACGAACGCGGCTCCTGCTGCGGCAGCGATCGACAGCGCCGCGCTCGCGTCGTTTCGCAGGACGTTGATCCCGACGGGTACGTCCACCCCGTTGGTCAGCGCGGTCGCCAGCGACGCCATCTCGGCGACGGTCGATTTCGGCACGTCGTCGGGATAGAACGGTGCGTCGCCGAAGTTCTCGAGTAACACGCCGTCGACGCCGCCGTCGGCGAGGGCGGTCGCGTCCGCGAGCATCCGTTCGCGGATCGCGTCGCGGTCGCCGTCGAATCCCGGGGAGTCGGGCAGCGGTGGCAGGTGAATCATGCCGACGACGGGTCGATCGACGTCGAACGTCTCGGAGAGAATCATACCCTGTGCTCGGATGCGAGCGGTGTTAAGAACGGGTGTCCGGAGCCACGCGAGCGTGGCCCCGGCAAAGCCGTCGTCATTCGGCGCGGCTTTCCCTTCCTGGCTACTAGCTGTGACGATGACAGCGCTGTTTTCGACGCTCGAGTTGCGCGATCTCGTGGTACCGAATCGACTCGCGGTCTCGCCGATGTGCCAGTACTCCTGTGAACGCGACGGACTGGCGACCGAGTGGCACCGCGTCCACCTCGGCAGTCGCGCCGTCGGCGGTGCGGGGATCGTGATGACCGAGGCGACCGCCGTCGAACCGCGCGGGCGCATCTCGGCGCACGACCTCGGAATCTGGAGCGACGAGCACGCCGAGGCGCTCGAGCCGATCACCGAGTTCGTCCGCGAGCAAGGTGGCGTCCCGGGAATCCAGCTCGCCCACGCGGGTCACAAGGCGAGCAAGAGCCGTCCGTGGGAGGGCAACGAACCGATCCAGCCCGACGACGGCGGCTGGGAGGTCCGCTCGCCGTCGCCCGACGCGTACCCGTTCGACGGCGACCCGCCGGCAATGTGTGAGATGGGCCGCGACGACGTCGAGACGGTGATCGAGGCGTTCCGAACTGCCGCAAAGCGGTCGCTCGAGGCCGGCTTCGAGATCGCGGAGGTCCACGCTGCCCACGGCTACCTGCTCCACGAGTTCCTCTCGCCCGTCACGAACCGCCGCGAGGACGAGTACGGTGGGAGTTTCGAGAACCGAACGCGGATCGTCCGCGAGGTTACGGCGACCGTTCGCGACGTCTGGCCCGACGAGAAACCCGTCTTCGTCCGCATCTCGGGGACCGACTGGCTCCCCGAACGGGAGTCGTGGACGCTCGAGCAGTCCGTCAGGCTCGCCCGCGACCTCGAATCGCTCGGCGCAGACCTGATCGACGTGAGTTCGGGCGGGCTCCACCCCGACCAGCAGGTTCCGGCGGGGCCGAACTACCAGGTGCCGCTGGCCGAGAAGATCCACGACGAGACCGACCTTGCGGTGGGGACCGTCGGCGGCATCACCGAACCCGAACAGGCCGACGCGCTCGTTCGCAACGACCGGGCAGACCTCGTCCTCGTCGGACGGGAGTTCCTCCGCGATCCGTACTTCGGCCTGCGCGCGGCGGACGACCTCGACGGCGACCGCGAGTGGCCGATCCAGTACCGTCGAGCGGTCCAGAAGTGACGACCGTGGCTGGATACTTATCGTAGCCACTGACAGTCGTTGCACGCCTGCTCGCGACTCGGCGTCAGTACTGGCCGCGCCGCTGCGAGCAGTGTGTAACTCGTTTCAGTTGTCACTATAGATCAGCCGCCGGTACCCGGATCGATCGCCTGTCGACCGTTCATCTCCCGAATCTGGAACTCGAACCACTCGACGTCGGTTTCCTCGAGTGGATCGTCGAACACGTCGAAGCTGGTAACGGTCGCGTGATCGGCGAACACGGCAGCGGCCCGCTGTACCGAGGTGTTCGAGAGCGGTTCGACGTCTCCTTCGGCGACGACACTTCGCCAGTCGTCGATCGCGGGTCGTTCGTGAACGACGAGCGTCGCCGTGGCTTCGCGTTCGACGTAGGCCCGCTTCGTACTGTTCGATCCGAACACGAACTGGAAGATACACTGTCGATTGTCGGCGTCGAACCCGAACGACATCGGCGTGGCGTACCCGCCGTCTTCGTCACCGAACGCGAGGACGCCGTGGCCTCGTTCTCGGAGGAACGCTGTCATCTCGTCTTCCGACATACTCGTCCACGACCCAGTTCGATCCATACTGGATAGTTGTAAATAACTAGTGATAAGCGTTGGTATAGTCGTCGAATAGTCTTGGAACGGGACGGCGGAACCCGGTCGGCGTCGGAACGATGGCTGCGACTGCGTTCCGGGAGACCGCAGGCGGGTCACGGGTGCCCCGGAACTGACTCGCAGCTATCGGTATCATACTATCGGACGTAACTGTGTGAAGATTCTCGCCACCCCGGGACGGCGAGAATCTTTCACGACGTACGTCCGGCAGTATCAGTCGCCGGCGTCGTTCCACTTGATCGAACAGCCCTGCGACGGCTTCCACTCGAGGTCGACGTCGTCGCCCGCGAGCACGGCGTCGATAGCCTCCCGAATGTGGAACCGCGTCGGTTCGTCCTCGGGGTTGAGCGCGTCGTCGAGTCTGCCGTGGTAGACCAGACGGAACTCGCCGTCTTCCGACTCGTCCTCGCTGGCAAAGAGGAACGGGTCCGGCGTACAGACGGCCCCGTACTCGGCGGCGACTTCCTGGGACTCGTCACGGAGGTAAGCGTCGTAGTCGATCCGCCCGTCGTCGACGTACGCTTTCATCTTCTCGAAGGAGTCCTCAGGGTACTCGTCGGCGTCGTTGGGGTTGATACCGACCACTGCGACGTCGTCGTACTCGTCGGCCAGCTCGTTCAGCAGGTCGAACTTCGCCTTCGCGTACGGGCAGTGGTTGCACGTGAACACGACGAGCAACGCCTCGCCGTCGGCGAACGACTCGAGCGTGTACGTCTCGCCGTCGGTTCCGGGCAGTTCGAACGCGGGTGCGGCGTCACCTTCCTGCAGTTCGGATTCGGACTCCGTCAGGACCATATCCGGAGGTTTTCGCCGTTTGTGCTTAAACGTCCGGGCTGCGGAGGCGGCCGTACACGGTTCCGGCGTCGGGAACGTCTCTCGAACTATTATGTACTCGCCGCGACATCGGGATGGTATGAAGACACTCGAGGTCACAGACGAGCAGCACGCGTTCATCCAGTATCTGCGCGAGGAGATCAACGACCAGGTCGTCGGCAAGTACGGGTTCGTCCGCGAACGCGACGCGGTCCAGTTTCTGATCGACAACCTCGACGGCGACCTCGAGGTCGACGGCGAGGTCGACGCGGCCGCGGCCGTCGACGCCGCGTCCCAGTCGGGGACCGACGACGACGCGACGATCACCTACGACGAAGACGCAGATACGGATGACGTCGACGGCGACGGCGAGACAGACCTTACGGACGAGGCGAACCCGGCCGACGTCGAGACGGCAGACGACGAAGAGCCAGGCGAGACGGCGGACGACGACGGCTCTGCAAGCGACGACGACATGCTCGATCGCATGATGAACTTGCTCGAGACCCACGACGACAAGTGGGAGGAGTCGCCGTCGGCCGACTACCGCTATCGCGTCACCTTGCCCGACGGGACGACCGAGGACGTCCAGACGAAAGACGACGTCCGCGCGCTCCTGTTCCAGCACTACTGATCCTCTCGGGGGCAGGTCAGTCTTGCGCGTGAAGAAATCCTTTTACCCTCGCTCGCGTTGGGAAGCGGTATGAGCGAACGCGAGGTGCTCGAGTTGCTTCGTGAGAACGCGCGATACTCCACGGCGGACATCGCGCGAATGACCGATCTCGAGGAGTCCGAGGTCGAGGCGACGATCGAGGAACTCGAGGCAGCAGGCGTCCTCCGGGGGTACCAGGCGGTCGTCGACTGGGACGCACTCGAGGACGAGCGCGTCCGTGCCGAGGTCGAACTCAACGTCACGCTCGACCGTGAGACGAGCTACGGCGACATCGCAGAGCGCCTCGCACGGTTCCCCCAGGTGACCTCGCTGCGACTCGTCAGCGGGGACTACGACTTCGACATGGAAGTCGAGGGCGACTCTATCCGCGAGGTGTCGCAGTTCATAAGCGAGAAGGTCGCGCCGGTCCCCGAGATCACCCAGACGGTCACCCACTACGTGATGACCTCCTACAAGGAAAACGGGATCGAGCTCGGCGACGGCGACGACGACGATCGGCTCTCGGTCTCGCCATGACGCTCGAGCCCGCACAGCGCGTGCAGGCGGTGCCACCGTCGGGTATCCGTCGGTTCTTCGAGATCGCCGAAGAGCGCGACGACGTCATCTCGCTGGGCGTCGGCGAACCCGACTTCTCGACGCCGTGGGCCGCCCGCGACGCCGCGATCCACTCCCTCGAGCAGGGCCGAACCTCCTACACGGCGAATCGCGGAATGCGGGAACTCCGGGAGGCGATCGCCGGCTACGTCGCAGATCGGTTCGACCTGGCGTACGATCCCGACGAGGAGATCATCGTGACCGCGGGCGCGAGCGAGGCAGTCGACCTCGCCTTTCGCGCGTTCGTCGACCCCGGCGACACCGTGGCGATCGCCCAGCCGTCGTACATCTCCTACGAGCCGGGCGTGATCTTCGCCGGCGGAGAACCCCTGCCGGTCCCGACCCGCGAGGCCGACGACTTCCGATTGACCGTCGAGGCACTCGAGCGGGCCGGAGCGGCCGACGCCGACGCGCTCGTGCTCTGTTACCCCAACAACCCGACGGGTGCGGTGATGCCCGCGGAAGACCTCGCGCCGATCGCCGACTTCGCCCGCGAGCACGATCTCACCGTCTTCTCGGACGAGATCTACGCCGAACTCACCTACGAGGGCGAGCACACGTCGATCGCGACGTTCGAGGGGATGCGCGAGCGGACGGTCGTCTTCAACGGCTTCTCGAAAGCCTACGCGATGACCGGCCTCCGGCTCGGCTACGCGCTCGCGCCCGCCGACGCGATCACCGCGATGAACCGGGTCCACCAGTACGGCATGTTGAGCGCGCCGACGACCGCCCAGTACGCGGCGCTCGAGGCCCTCGACTCCTGTGACGACGACGTCGAGGAGATGGTCGGTCAGTACGACCGACGTCGGCAGTTCGTCCTCTCGCGGTTCGAGGAGATCGGCATGCCCTGTTTCGAGGCGAAAGGCGCGTTCTACGTCTTCCCCGAGGTGCCGGCGGGCTGGACTGCAGAGGAGTTCGCCGAGGAACTGCTCTACGAACAGGGCGTCGCGGTCGTCCCCGGCGACGTCTTCGGCGAGAGCGGCACCGGCCATCTCCGGGTCTCCTACGCGACCGGACTCGGGGACCTCCGCGAGGCGCTGTCGCGTATCGAGGCGTTCCTCGAGGAGCGCGTCTGACGGGACCGCCGTCAGGCGACAGTCCGTCGTCTGCGCGCCAATAGTACGATCTTCGAAGTAATTTACTACGAAATCCGTACTATACCCTCAGACGACGTTTCGTTCGTCGCGAGCGGCCTCGGTCTCGAACCGATCGCTCGAGAGCCGCGAGATATCCACCAGCGACGCCTCGCCCTCGAGTGCGAGTTCGGTGACGAGTTTCCCCGTCGCGGGAGCGTGCTGGAAGCCGTGGCCGGAGAAGCCGGCGGCCGTGAGCAGTCCCGGCACCGTCTCCTCGACGACCGGATGGTGGTCCGGCGTCACGGCGTAGAGGCCCGCCCAGCCGCGTTTGACCCGCGATTCGGGGCCGAAGTAGGTCGTCCACTCCGCGGCGGCCTCGAGGGCGTCGGCGGCCCAGTCGAAGTCGATCGAAGTCGGGTAGCCGTCCGGATCGTGGTCCGGGTCCGGACCCGGGAAGTGGCCGCCGACGAGTGCGTCGCCCTCGCGTTCCGGGCGAAAGTACGACCCGGTGTCCAGATCGATCGTCAGCGGATCGGTCTCCGGCACCGGTTCGTCGGGATCGACGACGGCGATCTGCCGGCGTTTCGGTGCGATCGGCAGCGAACAGTCGGCCATCGCGGCGACCCGTCGCGCCCACGCCCCCGCGGCGTTGACGACCACGTCGGCCTCGAGGTGGCCGTCGTCGGTCTCGACGCCGACGACGCGGTCTCCGTCGCGGACCAGGTCTGTCACCGGCGTCTTCGTCCGAACGTCCGCACCCGCCTCGCGCGCCGCCGTCGCGTACGCCTGTAAGGCGAGGTGCGGGTCGGCGAAGCCGTCCGTCGGCGAGTAGGTCGCGCCGACGAACTGCTCGGTCTCGAGTCCTGGACAGTGCTCGACCGCTTCGGCGGGTGAGAGAAACTCGCTTGGGACGCCCCGGTCGTTCTGCATGGCGACGTTCTCGCGGAACCACTTGGCCGTCGCCTCGTCGCGGGCGAGAAAGAGGTAGCCCGTCTGCCGGAAGCCGACGTCGGTCCCGAACGTCTCCTCGAAGGACTCCCAGACGCGCATGCTCGCCAGCGAGAGGTCGACGTTGACCGGCGTCGAGAACTGCGCGCGGATGCCGCCGACGGCCCGTTCGGTGCTCCCGCCGCCGATCGATCCCTTCTCGCAGACGGTCACCGTCGCGCCGCGGTCGGCAAGCGAGTACGCACTCGAGAGGCCGACGATCCCGCCGCCGACGACCACCACGTGCATGTCTACCACCACCCGATCGTTACCCATAAGCGTTCGTTGCGTTCGCAGTCACAGACGATCCACGCCGCGACCGAACCCGGCGCTACCCCGAGAACCGATCCGGCGACAGTCGTGACTTGACCGTCGGCTCGACCGTCCCCTCGAGCGTCTCCGCGAGGACGTCCGCGATCGCGGGCGCGAGCGTGATCCCAAGCCCCGTCGGGCCACAGGCGGCGTAAAAGCCCGGCGTCTCCGTCTCGCCGACGATCGGGAGTCCGTCGGGCGTCACCGTCCGCAGGCCGACCCACTCGTCGACGACCGAGTGATCCACGAGCCCTGGGACGACGTCGTCGATCGAGAGCGCTGCCGCCCTGAAGTCGTCGGGAATCCGAAGTTCCGTCGGTTCGTACCGCTGGCCCTCGACGTAGTCGGTCTGGAACTCGCCGACGTACGCCCGCGCGTCACCGACCGGCCGGACGTAGCGTCGTGACTCGAAGAGCGTAAACGGGAGGTCGGCCGTCGACTTCCCCTCGAGTGCGAGCATCGGGCCGAGCGTGTGACACAGTGGGAGCGACACGCCCGCCCACTCGTTGAGCGTCGGTGCCCACGGTCCGGCGGCGTTGACGACCACGTCTGCCTCGAGGTGGCCGTCGTCGGTCTCGACGCCCGCAACGGCTCCGTCCGCGAGCACGACGTCGGTCACTTCGGTTTCCGTTCGAACGTCCACGCCTCGGTCGCGCGCCCGGTCGGCGAAGGCGGTGACGAGTTCGGTCGGTTCGAACGCGTGGTCGGCCGTCGTCCGCAAGCCGCCGGAGAACCCGTCGGGTTCGACGCCGAAGGCGCTCAACTCGGCTGGAGAGACGAACGACGCGTCGACGCCGTACTCCTCGAGCGTTTCGGCTGCCTCCTCGAGCGTCGCGGCGAAGCCCTCGCTCTCGGCGACGTGCAAGATGCCGAGCCGGTCCGCGCTGATCGCGTCGCGCTCGAGGAGGTCGCCGTACGTCGACCAGGCGCGGTCGCGAAGCCGCTGGCCGAACCGGGCCGGCGACGGCCGCTCCCACATGAACATTCCCGCGGAGGCGGCGGTCGTTTCGTTCCCCAGACTCGAGCGTTCACACAGCGCGACCGCGTCGTCCCCTTCCCCGAGACGTGCGGCGAGTGCCGTCCCCACGATACCACCGCCGACGATGACGATGCGCATGGGTTCCGGTGACACGCAACGATAATAAACCGTTTTGGCCCGTCTCGTGACTGTTCAGCGCCGAATACTGCCATCGATAGGTAGACGTCCAATTGGCGATCGAATCGATTCGTCCGGACTCGACCAATAAATTTATCGGCCGCGGCGACCACGAAACGATACTCAAATACTCGATTGGGTACCTATGGTCGGGCTGTCAGCATCGATGAGTGAGACGGAGGGGCGGCGACGACCGCCGAGTCACCGACGGGGAGCGGCGACGCCGGAGGGAAGATGGGCGTGACGCCACGAGCGACGGCGATGGTCGACCGCATCACGGACCCCTTCTTCGCGCTCGACACCGACTGGCGGTTCACCTACCTCAACGACTGCGCGGAGGCCCTCCTCGAGCGCTCGCGCGAACAGTTGCTCGGTCGCGTGATGTGGGACGAGTTCCCCGAGACCGTCGAGACTCAGTTTCCCGACGGCTTCTACCACGCGATGGACGAGCAGGTCCCCGTCTCGTTCGAGGTCTACCACACGCCCCTCGAGACGTGGTTCGAAGCGCGTGCGTACCCCTCCGAGAGCGGACTGTCGGTGTACATGCGCGACGTCACCGACCGGAAAGAACGCGTGACGAAACTCGCCCAGCGCGACGCCGTCGTCGAAGCCCTCCAGGACGGTGTCGTCACGCTCGACAGCGACAACCGTATCGCGTCGATCAACGACACCGTCGAGGACGTCCTCGAGATCGATCGCGAGGACGTGATCGACACGCACGTCGAAACACTCCTCGAGCAGGCGTCGGTCGCACCCTCCGACGCGGTCGCGATCGGCCAGGCCATCAGCGAAGTCGGCATGGGCAACGCCGCCTACCGGCAACTCGAAGTCGACTTCGCCGACGCGGCGGGCACCGAACGGGTCGGCGAGATCAGGATGGCCCCGATCGACCACGGGAGAGCGAGTATCGCGGGTATCGTCCGCGACGTCACCGAGCAACACGAGTACGAACGCGTCGTCACTTCGCTCCACGAGATCACGCGGTGGCTGCTGCGCTCCGACGACCCCGAGGAGATCTGTGCGATCGCCGTTCACGCCGGGAGCGACCTCCTCTCGTTGCCGATCAGCGGGATCTGGCTGCTCGACGACGAGCACGGCTACCTCGATCCCGTCGCCGGCACTGCAGGTGCACACGAAGAGTTCGGCGGCCTCCCGCGATTTCACCAGGGCGAGGGCCTCGTCTGGGACGTCTTCGAGGACGGTTCGACCAGGCGGTTCGACGATCTCTCCGACGTCGAGGGGACCTACAATCCCGACACGAGGCTTCGGTCCGAGATCGTCGCCCCGATCGGTACCCACGGCATCCTCGTGACTGCCTCGCTCGAGCCGGACGCGTTCGACGAGACCGACACGGACCTCCTCTCGACGCTGGTCGAAAACACCCGTGCAGCGCTCGACCGCGCCGACCGCGAGCGCGTGCTCCGCGAACGGACCGAGCAACTCGAGCGCCAGACCGAGCGCCTCGAGGCGATCGCGGAAGTGCTCTCGGACGACCTGAAACGACAGCTCGAGGCCGTCGACGAGGCACTCGAAGACGACGCCGACGAGTGGGAGTTCCCCCTCGCGGAAGATACGGTTACGACGACCCTCGATAGAACCGAACGACTCGTCGACGACGTCCGCGAGTTCGCCCGGAACGCGATCACTGTCGGTCCTCGTGTGCGAATCGACCTCGAGACGGCAATCGACGCCGCCATCGAAGCCTCGCGACTGGAGAGCGCCGCCGTCGTCGTCGAAGAGAGCGCGACGCTCCGGGCCGACCCCGACCGGTTCGCACACCTCCTCGAGACGGTCTTCGACGACGCCGCGGCACGGTCGGACGGCGACCTCACCGTCCAGGTTGGACTCGTCGGCCTCGAGGAACCCGTCGACGGTCCGCGCGGGTTCTTCCTGCTCGACGACGCCGCGGAGATCCCACCGACGGCCCACGAAGAGGTTCTCGAACCGGCTGCAGCAGACGCCGATAGCGACGGACTCGGACTTGCCGTCGCCAGGGCGATCGCACAGGCACACGACTGGTCGGTCTCGATCTCGATCGGCGACAACGGCGGAACGCGATTCGAAGTGCGGGACGTGACCACCCTCGAGCGCCCCTAGCCGGAAAATCGTCGGTTACCCGATCACTCGAGTTCGTCCTCGATCACCGACCGGTTCTCGCGAATCGCGGCGGCGTCGTACTCGAGGACGTCGTCGCCGGCGTCGATCGTGAGACGGCCGTCGTCGGTCCCTTCGCCCAGTTCGACGACCGGAGCGACGCCGTCGAACGCCTCGCGAACGGCGTCGGGGTCGGCCGTCTGCACGAGCGCTCGAGCGGGCTGTTCGTGAAACAGCGCACCCTCGACGTCGACGTCGCCGGGCAGCGAGACCGCGAGGCCGGCGTCCTCGTCGACCATCTCTGCCAGGGAAACTGCCAGCCCGCCGTGGCTCACGTCGTGGACCGCGAGCGTCTCGTCGGCGTCGGCGACGTCGGCCAGCGTCTCGACGAACGCCGCCGGCTCGCCGGGGAGCACCGGGAACCGATCGTCGCCGTCGAACTGCGCGAGGTACTCCGAGCCACCCAGCCGGAACTCCCCATTCTCGAGTGCGAGGTCGCCGACGAGTACCAGCTTGCCCTCCGGCTTCGATTCGAGCGGCGGGGCGTCGTAGCCCGACTTCGTGCCGACCATCGCGAGCGTCGGGGTCGGCGGGATCGGACCCGCAACCGAGTCGTTGTACAGTGAGACGTTGCCGCCGACGACGGGCACCGAGAGGTTGGCACACGTCTCCGCGAGCCCGTCGACGATCGCCGTAAATCCACCGTAGACATCCGGTTTCTCGGGGTTGCCGCCGTTCAGACAGTCGACCGCCGCGAGGGGAGTCGCCCCCTTCGCCGCGAGGTTCGTCGCGTTCTCGAGGGTGACCGCCTTCGCTCCCTCGAAGGGTGCCGCGCTCGTCCAGTTCGGCGCAGCGCCGGAGGAGATCGCGAGACCCTGCTCTGTCTCTCGGATCGCCATCACCGCTGCGTCGTCGCCCGGCGGGACGCTCGTGCGGACGCCGACCTCGTGGTCGTACTGGCGGTAGACCCACCGCTTCGACGCGGTGTTCGGACTCGAGACGACCGCCTCGAAGGCCTCCTCGAGGTCCGTCTCGGGGAGGTCGGTCTCCGGCACTTCGGGTTCTTCGGTCGGAAGGTCGTTCATCGGCGCGCCCTCGCCGAGGAAGTGGGCGTCGACGTCGACGACCGTCTCGCCCTCGAAGGTACAGACGTAGTTGTCCGCCGTAACCTCGCCGATGACCGAACAGCCCAGGTCGAACTTCTCCGCGATCTCGCGAACCCGCTCGACGTTCTCTGACTCGACCTCGTAGCACATCCGTTCCTGGGACTCGGCCAGCAGGATCTCGAGCGCCGACATGTTCGGCTCGCGCTGGTGGACTCGCTCGAGTTCGATGTGTGCACCGAGGCCGCCTTTTGCGACCATCTCGCTCGAGGCACCGCCGAGGCCGGCCGCGCCGAGGTCGCGGGCCGACTCGACGATGTCCTCGTCGATCAGCGCCTCGTTGGCCTCGATGAGCAGCTTCTCGGCATAGGGGTCGCCGACCTGCACCGCCGGTCGGTCTTCCGTCTCGGCGTCCTCCGCCAGGTCCTCGCTCGCGAAGCTCGCGCCGCCGAGGCCGTCGCGTCCCGTCGCGTTCCCCACGAGGACGAGTTTGTTCCCCGGCTCCTGTGCTTCGGCCGTGACGAGTCGATCCTCGGTGAGCAGTCCGACGCAGGCGACGTTCACCAGCGGATTCCCCTCGTAGTCGGGGTGGCAGTCGACGCTTCCCGCCACGGTGGGCACGCCGATGCAGTTGCCGTAGTGGCTGATCCCCTCGACGACCCCCTCGAGGAGGTACTTCGAGTGCTCGCGGTCGAACGCGCCGAAGTAAAGCGAGTCCGCGAGCGCGATGGGGTAGGCCCCCATCGACAGCGTGTCCCTGACGATACCGCCGACGCCCGTCGCCGCGCCGTCGAACGGATCGACGTAAGAGGGGTGGTTGTGGCTCTCGATCCCCATCGTGATGTAGACGTCTTCCTCTTTCTCGTCTGCGCGCCCGCTGGCGCGATCGGCGTCGGCGTCAGCCGACGACGTGTCGTCCGTCGGCAGTGCGACGACCGCCGCGTCGTCGCCCGGCCCGACGACGACCTGCTCGCCCTCGCTCTCGAACGCAGACAGCAGCGGTCTCGAGGAGCGGTACGCGCAGTGTTCGCTCCAGAGGTTCTCGAACAGCGCCGCCTCGGCCGGAGTGGGCTCTCGTCCCAGCTCTTCGACGACGAGTTCGCGGTCCGAATCGGCAAGACTCATTCATCTAGGTGGTGAAAGTCGGTCGGTAAAGGGGTTTCTATGTGCACGTTCGTGTAATGGACGATGGGGCGTGTTCTGGATAGCCGCTCTGGGAAGTCGGTGGCTGCTGGGGCCTGGTGAAGGGGTGGGTGCTCGAGTGACCTCAAAGCTATGCTCAGACGAGCGGTTTCCGTCGATCTCCGGGGGAGAGTTGGCTACTGGAGGTCGACGGAAGTGCTATGTGCTCTCCGTCCGACGTCGGGTCTGTCGCCCCGATATTGGGCATGGTTTCAGACGAACGCTCGTGGGGTTGCAGCCACGGGCGATTACGACGAGCAGAACGAGTACGCGCAGTTTCAGACGAACGCTCGTGGGGTTGCAGCCACGGTGCAGCAGGTGATCGCATCACGGAGTCGGGTTGTTTCAGACGACCTCTCGGGAGATCGAAAACCGGTAGCGATCCAACGTACTCAGTACGCCACGTCTACTCGTCGGCATCATCACGGCGTTCTCGAGCGTCCTGTCGGTTAGAATTAACTGCCTGCTGATACTGCCACCTCATTTTTCCCTGTAGTTGCCGTGGAGTGGGTGATGGCCGACAACGAACGGAACATCACACGACGGCGAGTGTTACGTCTCGGTGGGAGCGCAGCACTGTTAGGACTCGCAGGGAGTCAGCGAGTGAGGGGACTCGAGTCGGTCCCTCTCCAGCAGACGTCCCAGGGGGACAGATCGAACCAGGAGGTGACGATCGTCGCCTCGGAAGGGCAAGTAGAGGCTGGACCGGACGAGAGCAGCGACACCTGGCTGTACGACGATCAGTTTCCTGGCCCTGAACTCCGAGTGAGCGAGGGGGAGACGCTGCGCGTTTCACTCGAGAACCAGCTCCCCGAGGAGACGACGATTCACTGGCACGGCGTTCCGGTCCCGAACCCGATGGACGGCGTTCCGAACGTCACGCAGGATCCCGTTTCGTCGGGCGAGACGTTCACCTACGAGTACGACGCGTCGCCGCCGGGCACGTACGTCTATCACAGCCACGTCGGGTTGCAACTCGACAGGGCGCTCAGTGGGCCGCTGATCGTCGAAGAGGAGTCGCCCCACGTCGAGTACGACCGGGAGTACACGCTGCTGATCGACGACTACCTCTCGGAGAGTCCGACGCTCGATTCGATCGAAGCGCCGCCTGGCGGCGGTCCCGGCGGTGGTGGCGGGCCTGGCGGAGGGCCCGGTGGTGGTGGCGGGCCTGGCGGCGGTGGTGGACCCGGCGGAGGCGGCGATGGCGGGCCTGGTGGCGGCGGTGGTCCAGGCGGTGGCCCTGGCCCCGGCGGAGGCGGCCCTGGTGGGGGTGGCGGTCCCGGTGGTGGCGGACCGGGTGGGTCTGGCGGTGGGCCCGGTGGAGGCGGTGAAGGGCCTGGTCCTGGCAACGGTCCTGGTCCTGGTGGCGGGCCCGGCGGTGGTCCTGGCGGCCCTGGCGACGTTGGCAGGCTGGGCGGTCGCGGTCCGATGCAGGTACAGCGACCCCCGTACGAGGGATTGACCGTCAACGGACGCCTCCCCTCCGATCCGCCCGTGTTCGACGTCGAAGAAGGGGAGCGGGTCCGACTACGGCTCATCAACCCCAGCGGGGCCACGACGTACCGCGTCGGCGTCGGCGGGCACTCGCTGATCGTCACGCACACCGACGGACGCCCGGTCGAACCGGTCGAGGTCGATTCCCTCGACATCAGTATGGGCGAACGCTACGACGTGATCCTCGAGGCCGATTCTCCCGGCGAGTGGGCCATCGTCGCGGCTCCCGTCGTCGGCGACGAACAGCCGGCAGAAGCCAGACTGCGGTACGATGGCGCGAGCGAAGACGGCTCCGCCGACCGACCGCAGTTCGACGGCCAGCGGTTGCAGTACGGCGACCTCGAGGCACTCGAGCCGCTCGATCTCGACGGGTCTCCGGACCGGACGTTCGACGTCACGCTCGCGGGCGGGATGATGCAAGAGCCCGGCGCGTGGACCATCGACGGGCAGGCGTACCCGGACGCCGATCCGCTGGCGATCGGCGAGGGCGAGCACGTCCGGGTGCAGATGGTAAATCGCAGTCCGGCGATCCACCCGATGCACCTCCACGGCCACTTCTTCCAGGTCGGCGACGCGGTCAAGGATACGGTCCTCGTTCCGCCCCACGGCGGACAGATCACGTTCGACTTCCTGGCGGACAATCCCGGCGACTGGCTGTTCCACTGTCACAACGTCTATCACCTGGAACGGGGGATGGCTCGCGTCTTCGAGTACGTCTAGGTACGTGTCGCCCGGACGGCTTTGGACTGGCGCTCGGTCGCCGATACGGGAAAACGAGCGACGACGCGGTAGTCCGGCCACAGAACCTATACGATTTCGAAGACAGTCACTGTATATGAACGGTCGAGATGCGTTCAGGTGGACGATGCTGTACAGGGGGGTTTCGGCGGTCGCGTTCCTGCTCGGGACCGGGCTTGCGATCGCTGGATTCGTCGTCGGCTTCGGGGGGTCGCTGTCAGCGCTGTTCGCCGACCCGTTGAATCCCGGTAGCGCGCTCGAGGCGGCAGATCCCGTGCTCACGCTCGCGTTCGTCGCTCTCGGTGTCCTCGTCTGGCAGGTCGGCAAGAGTTACGCGCTGTTTCTGACGGTGCCGCGTGCGGCCGGTCGAGCGGCAGCCGAGGAGGTCGACACACAGCGGATGCGAAGCGAACTCCTCGAGGTACTCGACGACCGGCTGGCGGAGCTCGAGTCTGACGTCGAGCAGACTCGCCGCAGTGTCGAGGAACTCAAGCGATCGGACCACGCAGCCGCGTTCGACGAGCGCGACCACCTCGAGTCGTCGACTGCGGCAGCGTCGACGGCTGGCGGTGAAGGTCGGGGGCCGGGCGACGGCTCCGACGCTCCGGAGTCGAACTCGAACGACCCGCTTTCCTGAGCGGCTCACAACGATAGCTGCGAGTCAGCTCCGGGACAACCGTGTACCGTCTTGCCGTCGTCCCCGGGAGACCGTCGCAGCCATCGGTATCAGGCCTCGAGAATGTCGTCCTCGTCGTCGGCCGGGACGACGAGCGTGCCGTCGAGTGCGGTGACGCCGTGGCCGCCGACGCGGACGTCGTCGCCGACGCGGACGAACACGGTACCTGGGCGGTCGACGTAGTGGCCCTGCTCGAGTCGCAACTCGTCAGGGAACGATCCGTCGCCTCCCGCCCCAATCTGGGCGGAGTCGCCCTGGTGGGCCGCCCCGGACTCCGCGAACGCCCCGAATCGGTCGAGGTACGCGCCAACCGCGCCGCTGGCAGTTCCCGTGACGGGATCTTCCGGGACGCCCGCTGCGGGAACGAACGCCCGCCCGTGCAGGGTCGAATCGGCCTCGAGTGCGTCGAACGTGAACAGGTAGACGCCGACCGCGTCCACCGATTCGGACAGCGCCTCGACGGCGGCCATATCGGGCGTCGCGTTCCCGACGTCCGACAGGTACGTGATCGGCACCATCAGAAACGGCAGGCCGGTCGAGGAGACTGCAAGCGGGAGGTCGATGCCGACGCCCTCGAGCGCCGCCTGCTCGACGCCGAGTGCGTCGGCAACCCGGTCGTACGCGAGGTCGACCTCGCGGATCGTCGGCCGATCCTGTGTCATCCAGACCGTCCCGTCGTCCTCGAGTTCGATCTCCAGGACGCCGACGTTCGTCTCGAGCGTCGAGTTGCCGGCCGCGACGACGCCGTCGTCGTAGAGGTGGGCGAACGAGCCGATCGTCGCGTGGCCACAGAGGTCGACCTCCTGGGTGGGCGTGAAATACCGAATTCGACGGTCTGCCGCCTCACTCGAGCGGATGAACGCGGTCTCGCTCAGGGCCAGTTCGCGGGCGATCGCCTGCATCTGGTCGTCGGAGAGGCCGTCGGCGTCGGGGACGACCCCGGCAGGGTTCCCCGAGAGCGGTTCGTCCGTGAACGCGTCGACCTGCAACACACGTCTGGTTTCCATACCGTCGCCGTCGTCCGGATGTGGTATCAATCCACCGCCAGCGCGCAGTCGACCGCACCAGTCCGGTCAGTCGTCGCCGACGAGTTCGCTCGAGTCGTCGACGTCGTGGGAGACCCGGTCGGGATCGTGTGTCCCGACGGGCGGCCGGTTGACCTCGGCGGCGGGGGAGTTCTCGAGGTCGGTCTCAGCCTCGAGTTCGCGCAGGTCGCCCTCGTCTCGCGCGTCCTGGTCGATCCGCATCGAGCAGAAGTCGACGCCGCACATCGAGCAAAAGCGGGCGTCTTTGTAGTTGTCGCCGGGGAGCGTCTGGTCGTGGTACCCCCGGGCGCGCTCGGGGTCGAGCGCGAGGCTGAACTGCTCGGTCCAGTCGAAGGCGTAGCGCGCCTCCGAGAGAGCGTCGTCCCAGTCGCGTGCGCCCGGCAGGCCATTCGCCACGTCGCCGGCGTGGGCAGCGATCCGGTAGGCCGCGAGGCCGTCGCGGACGTCTTCTTTCTCGGGGAGACCGAGGTGTTCTTTCGGCGTGACATAACAGAGCATCGCTGCACCCTCCCGGGCTGCGATGGCCGCGCCGATCGCGCTCGTGACGTGGTCGTAGCCCGGTGCGACGTCGGTCACGAGCGGGCCGAGCACGTAGAACGGCGCGCCGTCACAGACTTCCTGCTGGCGTTCGACGTTCTCCGCGATGCGATCCATCGGGACGTGACCCGGTCCCTCGACCATGACCTGGACGCCGTAGTCCCGGGCGACTCGCGTGAGTTCGCCCAGCGCGTCCAGTTCCGCGTACTGGGCCTCGTCGCAGGCGTCGGCGAGACAGCCGGGACGGAGGCTGTCCCCGAGACTGAACGTGACGTCGTGCTCGGCGAATATCTCGCAGATATCCTCGAAGATCTGGAACAGCGGGTTCTGCTCACCGTGGGCTTCCATCCACTTCGCCATCATCGACCCGCCGCGGGAGACGATCCCCGTCTTTCGCCCCTCGGTTAGCGGCAGGTGCTCGAGCAGGATGCCAGCGTGGATCGTCATGTAGTCGACGCCCTGTTCGGCCTGCTTCTCGATGACCTCGAGCAACAGTTCCGGCGTGAGGTCTTCGGGGCTCCCCGCCCGCTTGACCGCCTCGTACAGCGGTACCGTCCCGATCGGAACTGGCGAGTGCTCGAGGTGGGTCTCGCGGATGCGATCCAGGTCACTGCCGGTGCCGAGATCCATCACCGTGTCCGCGCCGTAGTGGACGGCGGTGTGGAGCTTTTCGAGTTCCGTCTCGAGGTCGCTCGTCGTCTCGCTGTTGCCGATGTTGGCGTTGACTTTCGTCGCGAACTCGCGGCCGATGATCATCGGATCGAGCGTCTCGTGGGCGTGATTCGCCGGGATCACCGCCTGTCCGTCTGCGACTTGCTTGCGGACGAACGCCGGATCGCGGTTCTCTCGTTCGGCGACACGCTCCATCTCGGCCGTGGTCGTCCCCTCGCGGGCGGCCTGTAGCTGAGTTTTCGCCATCGATCATTCAGTCATACCACTGGATAATAAATGCGCGTGATGCGACGCGGAGACGGCAACCGATTTATCCACCCGGTCCAACGTCGAACTGTGTCTCCTGTGAGCGACCTCTCGAGCGACGAAATCGAACGCACGGCCGGCAGGACGTGGTTCGTCGGGGGCATCTTCGTCGGATTCGGCGCGTCACCGGTGATCGCCGTGGCGATCTTCGCGATCGCGCGGCTGTTCTTCGGGTCGGGAATCGCCGCCCTCATCGTCGTCATGGCCGCCGTCTTGAGTTTCGCGGTCGGGCTGGCGTACGTCGCACTCGCGCGGGTGCTCGAGGAGTGATACGGTCTGCTGGACCGATGTACCGATTGCAACCACAGGGCGGTCGCGGTTGCACTGGAACTAACGGACAGTAGTCCGTGTGACGGCGATTCTGGACGGCGTCGCACGCTCGAGAGCGCTTTCATCCCACTTAAGGGGACCGCACCCCTCGCACTCGAATGGTGGACACCAGCAATGTCCGAACTACCGGACGACTTCAACTGTACGATCACTAACTGGGAGTACATCTACAGTCTCTGTCGGGACGTTAGCGACGACGTTCGTCGCGACGAGTTCGAACCCGACGTCATCGTCGCACTCGCACGCGGTGGGTGGTTCGCGGGTCGGTGTCTCTGTGACTTCCTCGGACTGGACGACCTGACGAGCCTGAAGATGGAACACTACGTCGGCACCGCCCAGAAGAGCGGCGAGCCGTCGGTTCGCTATCCGATGCCTGAGGGAAGCGTCGCGGGCAAAGACGTGCTGATCGTCGACGACATCGCCGACACCGGCGGTTCGATCGAGCGCGCCTACGAGTACGTCACCGACCGCGACGCGGGCGAAGTCCGCACCGCGACCCTCCAGTTGCTCCAGACCAGCGGGTTCGATCCCGACTACGTCGGCGAACGACTCGAGGAGTGGGCCTGGATCGTCTATCCGTGGAACTTCATCGAGGACATGATCGACCTCATCTCGGGGGTCATGGAGCGAGCGGACCAGGAGACGTTCACGGAAGACGACGTGCGCCACTACCTGAACGAGTACCACGACGTAAAGCGTATCGAGATGGAGATCGCCCAGCCCAACCGGTTGCCGGAGGTGCTAACCGAGATGGAACGACGCGGGGTCGTCGCACAGCCCAGACCCGGCACGTGGACGCTGGTGGAGTAACAGGACCGTGGACGACCTCGAGACGCTGCGTCGCTGTCTCGCGCTCAAAGACGAGACGCGGACGGGCTGGCAACTCCGCGGGATCGAGGACCCCGAGTCGGTCGCAGACCACTCCTGGGGCGTGAGTCTACTCTGTCTGTTCTACGCCGACCGCGCCGGCGTCGACGCGGATCGCGCGCTCCGCATGGCCGTCCTCCACGACCTCGCGGAGGCCGAGACCGGCGACTACGCGACGCGAGCCGATCCGAACGCCGACACGATCGACCCCGACGAGAAGGAGCGAGCGGAGCGTGCGGCGATCGCGACGCTGCTCGAACCGTTCGACGACGGCGAACTCCGGGCCCTCTGGGAGGAGTACGAGGCCCGGGAGACGCCGGAGGCGCAGTTCGTCAAGGACGCAGACCTCGTCGACATGTGTCTGCAGGCGCTCGAGTACGAACGCCAGCGACGGTACGACCCGGACGCCGACGACCACTTCGAGGCGTACGACGACCTCGACGAGTTCTTCGCGACGGCCGAACCCCGGATCCGGACCGACGTCGGCCGAGAACTGTTCGAACGCACGCGAGAACGATACGAGGAAGCCAAACGCGACCGCGAGCGAGCAGAGGAGTGACGCCGATCAGCTGTCGGTCGTCGTGACCGTCGACTCGACCTCGTCAGCGTCGACCTCGTCGACGATCGCACGCTTCCACGTACCGCGGGTGAACCACGCGATCGCAGCGAGCGCTCCCACGACGTCGCCGACGACCATTCCGATCCAGATGCCGGTCGTCCCCCACCCGGCAGTGAAGACGAGGTAGTAGGTTGCGGGGACGCGGGCGACCCAGAGCGTGACGACCGAAAACAAAAGCGCCGTCTTCGTGTTTCCGGCACCGCGGAACGCACCGAGGATTACCTGCAGGACGCCCATGAACACGAACATCGTGGCGACGACCTGCAGGTACGTGCTCCCGTAGGCGATGGTCTCCGCGACGCCGTCTGCGTCGGCGGTCACGAAGACGCCGACGATCGGTTCCGGGAAGAGAAAGGCGATCGTCCCCGCCACGAGCATGATCGCCGCGATGGTGCCCGCGGCGAGCCACGCCGCTCGCTCCGCGCGCTCGGGTTTTCCCGCGCCGAGGTTCTGCCCGACGACCGTATCCGTCGCCTGTCCCATCCCCATCGCCGGGAGGAACGCAAGCGAGATGAGCCGGTTGCCCAGGCCGTAGGCCGCCACGACCGTCGGCGGGAACGTCGAGACCATCGCCGTCATCGTGATCATCGCCAGCGAACTCATCGACTGCTCGAGCGCGGTCGGCACGCCCAGTCGCGTGATCTCGCTGACGTACTCGAGTCGCGGCACGAGCGCGCTTCGGTCGACGGCGGGGCCGGCGTCCGTGTAGAACAACACGTAGAAGCCGATGGCCGTCGCGACCAGCCTCGAGAAGACGGTCGCGACGGCGGCACCCTGGATCTCGAGGCGGGGGAACGGGCCGACGCCGAAGATCAGCAATGGGTCGAGCGCGAGGTTGAGGAAGACGCTGATGGCCATCACGCGCATCGGCGCGCGAGTGCTCCCGTAGCCCCGCATGAGCGAGACGAAGACGAAGAAGCCAAACAGCGCGGGCATGCCGAGGAAGAACACGCGCATGTAGTCGGCGGCGAGCGGCACGACCACGGCCTGCGTCTCGGGATCGGCGGGCAAGAGATCGAGCATTCGATCGGTCACGACGTAACCGAGCACGCCGAGAGCCGTCGCGACGAGCGTGATGAACGAGAGCGTCTGGCCGGCGATCACCCCGCTTTCGTCGCTGTCCGCGCCGGTGTGCTGGGCGATCAGGATCGCCCCCGCCGCAGTGAAACCGCCACCGACCGAGATCAACAGGAAGATGAGCGGAAACGCGAGGCTCAACGCGCCGACGGCGTCGGGCGAGAGCGCACCGAGCCAGAACGTGTCGCCGACGTTGTAGGCGACCTGCAACAGCTGGATCACGACGAGCGGCCACGCCAGCCGAAACATCGGCCGGACGAGTTCCCCGTCCGTGAGGTCGCTGCCGCTCGCTTCTGGCTCGGCGTCCATTACGAATCGAAATAGCGCTCCGGATATTTGAACTCTCGTAGCCCTTGATACCATGTGACACAGAGGTTCGACTCGAGTGACGACCTCGCCCGGAACGTCTCGTGTTCTGACGTGTTCGAGGATCGGTACGTCGACGGCAGCCTCGATCCACGCGATACGCGTCCACCGTGCTCCGATTTCGGCCGATCGACGAACCGGCCGACCGAGTCGAACCCGCGTCGCGCTGACAGTCACTCGCTCCAGCATACCTACTAGCTTTGGCGTGAAGATTGTATTCGGCCTCGAGTAAGTACTGTCTATGATGAGGCCAGACCTGGACGCCGTGTTTACGCTCCTGGCGAACCCGCGTCGTCGGTTACTCCTCTCGCACTTTCTCGAGAGCGACTACGGGAACGTCGAGACGCTGTCCCGCCACATCGCTGCCAGAGAGCAAGACGCCCACCCGAGAGCGGTGAGCGAAGACGACCGCACGGAGGTCGCCGTCTCGCTGGTTCACGACCACCTGCCCCGCCTCGCCGACCACGGTGTCGTCGACTACGACGCCCGGAGCGGCGACGTCGTGACGGCAGCGGGGTTCGACGAGGTGCAACCGTTCGTCGAGCAGGCGTATGCGGCCACGCACACGAGGACGACACCGGAGCAATCGCTCCTGTCGTTTCTCTACAGCAAGCCGCCCGAAGAGCCGTACCTCCTCGAGGACGGGTGAAACGCCAGGACGGGTGAAACGCCAGGACGATCGAAACGCCGTCCGAACTAGTCGGCGATCGCCTCGCTGGGCTCTGCGTCCACCGTCACTTCCTGAACCCAGAGGTCGCCGAACAGGTCGTCCTGCTCGAGGCGGACCCGGCCCCGGTGGGCGAGAAAGAGCAACGCGAGATACGTCATCACGCGCGAGCCGCCGACCTGGTCGATCTCGGCGTACAGCACCTCGTCACGTCCCTCCTCGTAGTGAGCCTCGAGTTCCGCCTCGACGTCGTCGATGATGGCCTCGATGTCCTCCTCGTGGGCCGTGTGGGTGACGTCGTCGGCGGTCGGCTCGTCGTCGACGCGGAAGTCGTCGCCGGAGTGGTAACTCAGCTCCTGGACGCCCCGGTCGAATCCGCTCGGTGAGTCGCTCGTGTCGTAGCTGCGCGACTCCTTCCACCACGTTCCACGCTCCGCGTCGCGAAGCTCTCTCACCAGTTCGTCGAGCGTCTCTGGCTTCCCGCGGGCGTGTTTGCGCTCGAGGCGGCGTTCCATCTCGGCCTCGAGGTTCTCGACGGGATCGAAGCCGGGATCGAAGTCGCTCTCGTCCGCGTCGTCGGCAAAGGGCGCTTCCCACGGCGGTAGCTCCTCCTCGTCGGGCTCGTCGGCGGCGAACAGCTCGTCGCTTTTCATCCGCAGGAGGACGCTCGCGTAGAACAGCGCCCGCCCCGAGGTGCGCAGGTCGGCCTCGTCCAACGCCTCGAGGAACTTGTCCGTGACCCGGACGACGTCGATGTCCCAGGGGTCGATCTCGCCGTCTTTCGCGAGCTGGACGAGGAGTTCGACGGGTTCGACCTCGTCGTCCTCGTCGTCCTCGTCGTCCGACTCGTCTGCTCGCTCGTCGTCGACGAACTCGAGCGTCGTCCCGTCCTCGCCCGGCGGCTCCCTGTCCTCGTGGCCGACGATGTTCAGGGGGACGTCGTCGCCACCGTCAGTCATCCGCCGGCACCCCCTCGCTGCTCAGGTCGATTCCCGTCACGGCAGAGACGTTGTCCTGTTGCATCGTCACGCCGATCGCCCGCTCCGAGCGATCGAGCATCGCAGAGCGGTGTGAGACGACGACGAACTGGGCGTCGCCCGCCAGTTCGTCGACCATCTTGCCGACGCGCTCGGCGTTGACCGCGTCGAGGAAGGCGTCGACCTCGTCTAGCGCGTAGAACGGTGCCGGGTTGTGACGCTGGATGGCGAAGATGAAGGCCAGCGCGGTCAGGGACTTCTCGCCGCCCGACATCGCGTCGAGTCGCTGGATCGGTTTGTCACCCGGCTGGGCTTTCATCGTCAGCCCGCCGTCGAACGGATCGTCCTCGTTCTCGAGGTGCAACGTCCCCGTCCCCTCCGAGAGCTTCTCGAAGATCTCCTGGAAGTGGGCGTTGATCGCCTCGTAGGCGTCCATGAACGTCTGTTTTTTCTGGGCCTCGTACTGCTCGATGCGCTCACGAATCCCCTCCGCTTCCTCGACTAACGTCTCTTTCCCGTCCTCGAGTTCCTCGAGGTCGGCGCGGACGTCGTCGTACTCGTCGATCGCGAGCATGTTCACCGGCTCCAGCGCCTCCATGTCCGCCTCGAGCAACTCGACCATCTCGACGACCGTGTCGTGGTCGGGGACTTCCTCGGGATCGTACTCGCCGACCTCGTCCTCGAGCGCGTCGATCTCCCACTCGAGGTTCTCGGCGCGCTCGCGTGCGGACTCGAGTTTGCTCTCCGTGGCGTTGACGCGATCCTGTTGCTGGTCGCGGTCGGTTCTCGCCGTCGAGAGCTCCTCTTTGAGCTCCGTCCGCTCGGCTTTCAGCTCCGTCAACTCCTCCTCGAGGTCTTCGACGGCCGCGCGTTTCTCTTCCAGGACCTCGCGTTTCGCCGCGATCGACTCCTCGCAGTCGTCGATCCGTTCTTCGTACTCGGCCTTGCGATTCTGGGCCGTCTCGATCTCCTCGTGGAGGTCCTCGATGGCGTCTTCGGCGTACTGCTTCTCGAGTTCGAGTTCGTTGAGCCGGCCGTCGAGGTCGTCGATCTTCTCCTCGCGTTCGTCGATTTCCGCTTCGATCTCCTCGATCTCGGCTGTGAGTTCGGGAATCTTCGAGTCCGCGAGTTCGCGCTCCAGGTCGTCGATCGCGGCCTCGATCTCCTCGATCTCGTCCCCTTTCGCCTCGATCTTCGTCGAGATCTCCGTCATCCGCTCGTCGACCGACTCGCGCTCTTCCTGGAGTTCCTCGAGGTCGTCCTCGAGCGATTCGATCTCCGCCTCGATCTGCTCGCGTTTCTCCTCGAGTTTCTCGATCTCGGCTTCGATCGACCGCACCTCGTCGGCGGCGGCCGTCTTGCGGTCTCTGGCGTCGTCCAGCCGCGTCTCGACGTCTCGAATGTCGCTTTTTAGCGAGTCACGCTGATCTTGCAGGCCGGTGATCTGCTCGGCGACCCGCTCGAGTTGGCCTTTCCCGCTCTGGGTAAAGGAGTAGCGCGACCCCTTCCGCGAGCCGCCGGTCATCGCGCCGCTTTTCTCGACGAGGTCGCCGTCGAGGGTGACCATGCGGTAGTCGCCCATGTACGCCCGGGCGGTCTCGATGTCCTCGACGACGAGGGTGTCCCCGAGGACGTACGAGAAGACGCCCGCGTACTGGGGGTCGAACTCGACGAGGTCGTACGCGAAGCCGACGACGCCGGGGTCCGACGGCGCCGACGGCAGCCGTCGCTCGCTCATCTTCGTGATCGGGAGAAAGGTCGCTCGACCCGCGTTGCGCGACTTGAGGTACTCGATACACTGCTGGCCGATCACGTCGTCGTCGACGACGACGTTCGCCAGCCGTCCGCCCGCCGCGGTCTCGCAGGCGACGGCGTACTCCCCGGAGACGCTGCCCAGCTGGGCGACCGCACCGTGGACGCCGTCGATCCCCGAGTTGAGGATCGTCGTCACCGCCCGACCGAACGAGGAGTCGCCGCTCTCGCCCGCGTTCGCCTCGAGTTCGGCGTACTCGGCCTGCTTCGCCTGCAACTCGTCGTCGACGTCGTCGAGGTCGTCTTGCAGGCGACGTTTCTCGCGTTTGAGGTCCTCGACGACTTCGGCGATGTTCTCCCGGTTCGCCTCGGCCTTCTGTCGTTCGCGTTCCAGGTCGGCGCGTTCGTCCTCGAGTTCCGGTACCTGTGTGCGTTTCTCCTCGATCGTCGCCTCCGTCTCGTCGATCGCGTTCGACCGTCGTCGAGCCTCGTCGAGCAGGCGGTCCTGTTCGCGCTGGAGATCGTTTTTCGCCGTCTTCGCCTCCTCGAGTTCCTCCTTGCGCGCTGCGAGGTCGGCTTTCACCTCGTCGTACTCGGTGTCGACCGCGTCGATCTCCTCGTGGAGCTCCTCGAGTGTGCCCTCCCGCTGCTGAATCTCCGCTTTGACAGAGGCCTTCTCGAGTTTGATCTCGCGCATCTCACCTTCGAGATCGTCGACCTGCTCCTGTTTGCGGTCGATCTGGACGAACGCCTCCCGGCGGTTCGATTCGGCCTCCTCGATCTGAGCTTCGGCCGTCTCGATGCGATCCTCGAGTCTGGAGATGTCGCCTTTGACCTCCTCGATCTCGCTTTTGATCCGGAGCTGTTCGTCCTCGCCTTTGCGCTCGATCTCGGCGTTTAAATCCTCGAGGTCTTCCTGCAGGCGGACGACTTTCCCCTGCCGTTCGTCGAGGACGCGCTGGAGGTCCGCGAGTTCGTCCTCGAGTCGGTCGATCCGTCCGTCGACCCGCTCCAGTTCGTCGCGTTTCTCCTCGAGTTCGCTCGCTTTCAGGTAGCCCTCGTACTCCTCTTTCTCGCGGCGCAGTCGCCGGTACCGCATCGCCGTCCGGCGTTCGTCCTCGAGTTGGGCCAGCCGCTCGCGTTTCTCCTCGATGCGCAGGGTCGCCTCCTCGATCCGGTCTTCGACGACCTCGAGTTCCTCGAAGGCGTCTTCCTTTTTCGCGTCGAACTCCGCCACGCCGGCGATCTCGTCGATGATCCCCCGGCGGGCGTGGGGCGTCATGTTGATGATCTCGGTGACGTCGCCCTGCATGACGACGTTGTACCCCTCGGGCGTGACGCCGGCCTGGGCGAGCAGGTCCTGGATGTCAGAGAGATTGACCGAGCGATCGTTGAGGTAGTAGTAGGAGTAGTAGTTGTCCTCGGTCTCTTTGACCCGCCGGCGGATCCTGATCTCGTCGACGTCGCCGACGTCGTCGCTGCCGGCGGCGTTGACGACCTGCGAGCGCTCGAGCGTGCGATCCGCGTTGTCGAGAACGACCTCGACGACGGCCTCGTTCGGCCCGCTCGTCTCCGCGCCGTCCTCGTGACCGGGGTTGTAGATGAGGTCCGTCAGCTTCTCCGCGCGGATGCCACGAGTCCGGGCGAGTCCGAGCGCGAAGAGGACGGCGTCGATGATGTTCGACTTTCCGGAGCCGTTCGGTCCGGTGACGACGGTGAAGTCCTCGTAAAACGGGATCCGCGTCTTCCGGCCGAAGCTCTTGAAGTCGTCTAAGACGAGTGCCTTGATGTGCATCTTCTCCTCCAGATCCGTCGGCCGACGGCGCACCGTCGGAAACGCCGCGTCTTATGCGACGATGATGTCGTCGGTACCTGAGTCTTCCGCTTCGTCGTCGGATTCCTCGGTCGCTTCGGCTGCCGCTTCCTCGATCTCGTCGGGTTGTGCCTCGGGCGTCTCCTCGCTGTCCTCGTCGGTCCGTCGGTTGGGGACACGCGTGGGGGTCTCGGTGTCGAGCTCGGCTTCGAGGACGCGAATTCGTTCCTTTGCCTCGACGAGCTCTTCGGTCAGCCCCTCGACCGTCGACTCGAGTTCCGCCACGGCCGTCTCGAGCTTCTCGACGCGATTTTTCGACATACCTACTAGGGTCCCGTCGCGACACTTAAACGTACGTCAGACAAAGATATTCGTTCTGGTAGATCCGTTCGGCGTCTCGAGTGTCGCAGGTCGGCGGTCTCAGTCGTTGGACGAGGCGTCCGTCGCCGTGTGAACGAGTTAATACGCCCGTCAGCGTACCCTCGAGGGGGCGAGTACACAGCGCGCCAGTATTTTCGCACGTGTAGCCGCTCCAGAGCGACGAGGGTGAAACATCGTGACTCCGAAGACACAGACAAAACCGCTGGCCGTCGACGTTCACCGGTTCGATGGGGTCGACGTCTGGCAGGACGGTGACGAGCGCGCGCGGATCCGCGGCTACTTCCCGCTCTCGCCAGGGACGCCCAACGCAGGCGACGTCTCGGGCGAGGACCTGATGATCGTCAGCATAGAGATCGAATCCGGCAACTACCTTCCGACTCACCGGGACAGCAACGAAGAACTGCTGCTCGTGACCGAGGGGGCCGTCGAGGCGACCGTCGGCGACGAGACGGTCGGGCTCTCGAGTGGCGAGTGTACGATCGTCCCGAAAATGGAACCACACGGTCTCCGAAACGTCGGCGACGACACCGCTCGAGTCGTCGGGTTCTTCCCGAACGACGAACTGACCGCGACGTTCGACGCGCCGCTGTTTCCGTTCGAATCGAGCGTGGTGACCATCGGCGGCGAGACGGACGACCCCGAAACCGAGTGACTGCGTCGGGCCGAACGGCTTGCACATCGCGCTTCGAGCGATCCGTTTCGTCTCCCGTCCACGAACCGCCTCGAATTTTTCGTCCCGCTGTTAACATGTTCACGCCCACTTACTTGTCGTGATAGTCTCTCTCAAACGTATGGGCAGCAAGCCACAAGACGGTGTTTCTGACAGATGACAGAACGAACACCATCGAGTTCGAACGATACGGGAGGAATCGACAGACGAGACGCGCTGAAACTGGTTGGCGGTTCGACGCTCGCCGTCGCACTCGCGGGGTGTACCGCGCTCATCGGTGACGAGTCGGACGACTCCACCGAGGACGCCGACGTCCCGGACGAACCGATCGAGGCGGGACTCCAGACGTTCACCGAGGGTGCACCGGCGGTTCTCGGTCTCCAGGCACAGTACGGTGCGGAGACGGCGGTCCGTCGCATCAACGACGACGGCGGCGTCGCCGGCCGAGAGATCGACCTCGACGTCGTCAACGAGGGGGACGAGCACATCCAGAACTACCGGCGGTTCGTCGACGAGGGAAAGGACGTCACCTTCGGTCCGATCTCGAGCGGCGGTCACGAGGCGATGGTGCCCGAGATCGAGGATCGAGGCGTCGTCAACGTCGCGACCGACGGCACCGTGACGACGCTGTACGAGGAGAGTTTCCCGGACGCCACCTACTCGTTCCGGTTCCAGAACCACGACGTGATGGAGGCGCTGGCCGCCGTCAACCAGGCCGTCGAGGTCCTCGGTGCCGACTCCATCGACACGTACGCCGGGATCAACCCGAACTACGCGTTCGGCCAGGACGAGATGGCCCTCTTCTCGAGCGGGATCGAGAAACTCACCGGCGCAGAAGAGGTCTACAGCGGCTTCCCGGAGCTGGGAGCCGACGACATGTCGGCACACGTCACCGAGGTCAACGGCACGGAACCGGACGTGGTCTTCTCGAGTTGCTGGGGTGGCGACGCGACGCTGTTGCTCGAGCAGGCGCACGCAAACGGCATGTTCGACAGCACGGACCTGCTCGTCGGACCCGTCCTGTACGGCTCCGCGAACGACCTGAGCGCGGACCTCGTCGACGGACCGATCTACTCGGGGTCGCGCAACTTCTACTGGGACGAACCGGGTACCGATCGGTGGACTCCCGCTGCGGACCTGGTGTCGGAGGTCCAGTCGGAGTACGACGTCGTCCCGACCGCCCACTTCATGAGCGGCTACGGTGCGGTGACCGCGTGGGCGACGGCCGCCGAGAAGGCGGTCGACATCTTGGGTCGGTGGCCCGAGCAGGACGAAATCGCGGCCATCCTCGAGGGACACGGTTTCTTCACGCCGGCCGGCTACCACACCATCGGGGCGGACCACCAGGGATACTCGAACGCCCACTTCGGCGAACTGGGCTGGTCGGACGAGTACGATGCGGCGATCCTCGAGAACGTCAACGTCTTCGCGCCCGAAGACGTGTCGCCGCCGCCGGGAACGGTCTCCGGCGACTGGATCGACACGTGGTGAGTCGAGACGCCGTCGCCGCACAAATGACAACGAAACTTCAATATGTGGCTCGAGACAGCCCCGCTGATGGGACCTGACATCCATGTTCGAATCGCTTCCCTACCACGCACTCAACGGCCTCTACTACGGGTTTATCCTGTTTATGATCGCCGCCGGACTGACGATCGTCTTCGGCGTCCTGGGCGTGCTCAACCTCGCACACGGCGAACTGTACGCGCTCGGGTCGTTCGTCGCGTTTTCGATCGTCGGCTACCTGACCGGCCTGATGGCCGAACCGACCGGTCCGGTCACGGCACTGATCTTCGGTGCCGTCGTACTCGCCGGTTCGCTCGCAGCGGCCGCCGTCCTCCTGCCGGTCGGGGCCACCCTCGAGGCGGCCTTCGTCAGACCGATCTACGACCGCGACGACGTCTACCAGCTGCTGTTGACGTACGCGCTCCTGTTGATCCTCACGGACGTGATGAAATTCGTCTGGGGGGCGAAGCCGCTCGACGTCGGCGTCTACGGCGAACTCAACGCCATTCCGACCACGGAACTGTTCGGGATCAGCTACCCCACCTACAACGTCGTCGTCGTCGCCGTCGGACTGGTGGTGTTCGGCTGGCTCGTCTGGTTTTTCGACCGGACGAAGACCGGCCGGATCGTGCGTGCGACCGCCATCGACCGGGAGATGGCCACCGCGATCGGCGTCAGCACCGACCGGATCTTCACCCTCGTGTTCGCGATGGGCGCCTTTTTCGCCGGTTTCGGCGGCGCGATGGTCAGTATCGGCCCGGGTTCCGCCTACCTCGAGATGGGGCTCTCGCCGCTCGTACTCTCGTTCGTCGTCATCGTCATCGGTGGCCTCGGGAGCCTGCGAGGTGCGCTCGTCGGCGCGTTGCTGGTCGGTGTCTCCACTCGAGTGGTCACGCCGTACTACCCCGAACTCGAGCTGGCAGCACCGTTCGTCCTGATGGTGCTCGTGTTGCTCGTCAGACCGGAAGGGCTGTACGGAACGTGGGGTGAGATCGAGTGAGTCGCGCTCGCCTCTCGACAGGGAACCTGCCGACGGTGGTTCGGGTGGTACTCGTCGTCCTCGGCCTCGGCGTTCTCCTCGCCGTCCCCGACCTCGCGCGGGTGACGCCGCTGTCGTTCGCGACGATCCACAAGGGCCTCCTGTTCGGCCTCGCTGCGGTCGGGCTGAACCTGCTGTTGCGCCACACCGAACTGGTCTCGTTTGGCCACGTCGCGTTCTTCGGAACCGGCGCTTACGGGGCGGCGGTGCTCGCCACCTATTACGAGGTCTCGAGCGGACTCGTTCTGCTCGCCGGAGCCGTCCTCGCCGCGACGGCGGTCGCCCTCGTCGTCGGCTACCTCGTGGCCGGCCACCTCGACATCTACTTCGCGCTGTTGACGCTCGCGTTCAACCAGGTGCTGTTCGCGTTCGTCGTCCAGAGTAGCTTCTTCAACTCGACCGACGGCCTCTCGGTCCGCGCCGGCGGCGTCGACCGGCCGTCGTTGCTCGGTCTCGATCAACTGCTGGTGTCTGCCGGCCTCGATCCCGTCCAGGCGTACAACTACGTGCTGTACTATCTCACGGTCGCGATTCTCGTCGTCATGGTGCTCGTCACCTGGAAGCTCGTCAACTCCCCGTTCGGACGGGCGCTCGACGCCATCGGACAGGACCGCACTCGAGCACGGTTCATCGGGATTCCGGTCGAACGCTACGTCTGGATCGCGTTCACGATCTCCGGCATCTACGGTGGGATCGCCGGCGGTCTGTTCGCGTTACTCCAGTTGCACGTTCGCCCGGAACCCGTCCTGTTCGCGTTCGTCTCGGGCGAGATCCTGTTCATGGCGATTCTCGGCGGGGTCGGCACGCTCGTCGGACCGGTCGTCGGCGGCGTGATCCTCGTCTACCTGCTCGACCTGGCGCGATTCTACGTCACGTACTATCACGCGCTCACCGGGATCGTGTTGCTCGCCGTCGTCTACTTCCTGCCCGAGGGCGTCCTCGGGTCGCTCCCGGCGCTCGGCGCGGCAATCGATCGCCGTCGCCGTGATCCCGGTCTCGTCCGGAACGACGTCGAGGCGGTCGTCTCGTCCGTTCGTCGGGGCGTCCATCGTGCCGTGACCACTGTTCGAATTCTCGTGTTCGGGGTGAACTGACATGCTCGAAGCACGCAACCTTCGCAAGACGTTCGGAGAACTGCGCGCCACCGACGACGTCTCGCTCCAGTTCGGGACGACCGACGGCGAGATGGTGTTCATCGTCGGGCCGAACGGAGCCGGCAAGACGACGCTCGTCAACCTCCTCACGGGGTTGTTGACGCCCGACCAGGGATCGGTCGTGGTCCACGAAGACGACGGCGACGGCACCACCGTCGAACGAGAGATTACCGGTATGGCCCCGGAGAACCGGGTCGACGCCGGCCTCGTCAGGAGCTTCCAGATCGTCCACGTCTTCGAGGAGATGACCGTCCGCGAGAACCTCCGCGTCGCCGTCCTCTCCGAGCAAGGCGAGACGCTGAACGTCCTCTCGCTCGACGACGGACACGACGACGTCGAACGAACCGTCGACGACCTCCTGGCGCAGTTTCGACTCGAGGACGTCGCCGACGAGGTCGCCGACACCCTCCCCCACGGCGACCGGAAACTGCTGGACGTGGCGATGTCGTTCGGACTCGAGCCGACGTACCTGCTGCTCGACGAGCCCACCGCGGGCGTCGCGACCCGCGAGAAAGAGTACGTCATCGAGACGATCGCCGAGGCCAGCGAGGCCGACGACGTCACGACCGTGACGATCGAACACGACATGGACATCGTCAAATCCTACGCCGACCGGCTGGTCGTCCTCCACGAGGGGCGCGTCTTCCGCGAGGGCGACCCCTCGCTGCTCGAGACCGACAGCGAACTCCGGCGCGTCCTGCTGGGGGTGGACGAATGAGCGACCCACTGCTCGAGGTGTCGAACCTCACCGCCACGGTCGCGGGGTTCGAGGTCACCCACGGCATCGACCTCGAGGTCGGCGAGGGCGAGGCGGTCGCCCTCGTCGGACGCAACGGCGCGGGAAAGACGTCGACGTTCCGATCGATCATGGGACTGACGCCGATCGCCAGCGGTTCGATCCGGTTCGACGGCGAGGAGTTGACCGACCTGCGTTCTGAACTGATCCCCAAGCGGGGGATCGGCTACCAGCCCGAAGGTCGGGACCTGTTCACCGGGATGACCGTCGAGGAGAACTTCCGGCTGCCCATCTGGACCGCCGGCGACGCCCGCAGCATCGACGACGAGGACGCCGTCGTCGAGGACGTCTTCGATCTCTTCACCGAACTCGAAAATCGCCGGGACGCCGAGGTCCAGAACTTGAGCGGCGGCCAGGGAAAGATGACGGCCATCGGCCGGGCGCTCGCGCTCCAGCCCGACCTGCTGATCCTCGACGAACCGCTCGAGGGTCTCGCACCGGTCGTCGTCGAGAACCTCAAGTCCTACATCCGCGAGATCATCGACCGCGACATCTCGGTGCTGGTCGCCGAGTCGAACGCCAGCCACGTCCCCGAGATCGTCGACCGGATGTACGTCATCGAACGCGGCGACATCGTCGACAGCGGCGACCCCGACGACCTCGTGCAGGACGAAGAGATACAGCTGCTCATGCAAGGCGGCGGCACCTGATACCGTCGGCTGTCCGTCGTTTTCGATACCACTGGAACTGCCCGTCGGTTGCTCCGGTACGCAGTCACGACCGTCGTCGTAAACTCACGGCTCCGATCCGATCGACTCCCCGTCCAGACTCGACAGGGCGGACATCGCCGCGTCGAGTATCTTCCGTTCACTCCGTCTGAGGTTCATCGAGACGCCCGTCTTCGAGATGTCGAAGTGGTCCGCGAGCTCCTCGAGCGTGACCTCGCGTGGTGTCTCGTAGTAACCGAACTGCGAGGCCGCCTCGAACGTCTTTCGCTCGGTTTCGGTAAGCGACCGACAGCCCTCGAGCAGGTGCATTGCGCTGTTCGAGTTCTCGAGGAGGTCGAACAGCGTCGTCGCCCCGAACTGGTCGCGATTCTCGACGTCGAAGTCGTTGTGTCGCTCGAGTTCCGCCAGCGTCTCGTCTTCGTCCTCGTCGTCGTCGAAGCCGATGTGCCAGTGTTCGCGGCCGTTCTCGATCTGGAACGGGCCGGTGATGTAGCCACCGTTTCGCTGGATCGTCCGCATCGCGTTCGTCTCGTCGATGACCGTCCCGATCTGGGCGACGTTGTCCTGTTTCGAGAGGACGTAGCAGTCGTTCATGTTGTCGTGGGCCCGGAGTCGCCGCAGGCCGTCCTCGAGTTCACCCCTCGACTCCCCTTTCGCGATCAGCCGCGTCTCGAGTTTCTTCGCGTCAGTGTCCAGTTGCCACTGGACGGCAGAGAAGGCGACGTCGGCGTCGTCAGTCGTGTCGATGAACGGACAGTCGTACTGACGCATGTCTATGTTGAGGTCGATCATCGGTACCAGACATCATCTCTCACGATATATATTAACAGTTACCACTAACTTCGTGTCGTCGTCGAGCCGGCGGCCCACTCGAGTGTGGACCGGCCGAGCGTCGATTCGGTTTCGAGCGGCCGAGGACCGCATTTCTCGCCGCTCCACGGCGGTTGATATGTTAACGTGTGTCCTTTTGGACGTCTCGAGACAACGTTTTCCCGATGGATTCCTCTCGAGAACAGGTCGCAGTCCCCGAGATCACGCGGGATCGCATCCACACGGTCGACGACGACTCGTTCACCGCCGACAACTGCTGTATCGTCACGGGCGGTGGCTCTGGAATCGGACGGGCGCTTTCGCTCGCGGCAGCCGAAAACGGGCTCACCGTCGTCGCGACGGATATCGACGACGACGGCCTCGCGGAGACGGTCGCTCACGGCGAGGAACTCGGCATCGAGGCACCGATCGAGACGGTGACGGCCGACCTCACCGTCGACGACGACGTAGAGCGGATCGTCGACGAGGCTGCGAGCTACGGCGACGTCAAGTACCTCGCGAACGTCGCGGGGATGCAACACATCGACGCGATCGAGGACTTTCCGATGGGGGCCTACGACCGGATGCACCGGGTGATGCTCAGAGCGCCGCTGTATCTCACGAAGCTGTGTCTGCCCCACTTCCGCGAGACCGACGACGGGCGGGGCTGCGTCGGGAACATGGCCTCGGTCCACGGCCACTACGTCACGGCCGAGAAGGTCGCCTACAACGTCTCGAAGTTCGGTCTCCGCGGACTCACCCAGTCGATCGCGGCCGAAGGCGACGGCGACGTCCGGTCGTTCTCGGTGAGCACCGGCTACGTCAAGACGCCGCTCGTGGCGAACCAGATCCCTGACACCGCCGAGAGCCGCGGCATCAGCGTCGACGAGGTGATCAGCGACGTGATGCTCGGCCAGGCCAGAAACGACGAGATGATGGAACCCGTCGACGTCGCGAACCTCTTCGTGCTCGGATTCTCGAAACTCGCTCGTCACCTCAACGGCGGCGATCTGCTGTTCGACGGTGGGATGACGTTGACCTACGAGTGAGAACGGGTTCGGCCGAGAGAGTGCACGGACGAAAGGAGGCCGACCCGTCCCCCAACCGCCGCCGATCAGCGCCGCCGTCGAACGAGCGCCATCCCGACGATCGCGGTGATCGCCACCGCGACCCCGAAACCGGGCTGAGAGTCCCCGTCGCTCGCCTCCGCGGGCGTGACGACGGCTTCGTACCCCTCGAGTGAGGTGCTCGCGTTCCAGACGAGCCGCCGATCGTCACGGTCGGTCGGCACCGGTGTCACGTTCTCGAGTGTGTACCCCTCCGGGAGGCGGACGACGACGGTTCGATCGGGGGCAAACCCGCTGGCGAACGGCTCGCCGAGGATCAACCGATCGCCGTCGACCGCCGCGAGGGAACGCCAGGTCGCCGAGACGGTGACGACGCCACGATCGTCCGCATCGTCGACCTCGAACGAGACGTCGGTGGCTTCGATCGCCATCTCGCGGCCTGTCTCCTCGGCGGTCGCCGTCACGACGGTCTGCAACCGGCTCTCGGTGCGGTTTTCGAGTCGATCCCGCTTCGTCTCGTTCTGCCGGAGCGACTCGAAGGCGGTCCGGTCGCTCTCGGATTCGAGGTCGAAGACGACGGTGACGGCCGTCGTCGCGTCGCCGTCGCCCTCGAGGTCGACCACGAACGCGGAGTCTGATTGCTGTGGCGGACGCTCTGTCTCCGCTGCGCGAGCGCCGCCAACGCCTCCGACTGCACTCCCGAGCAAGGCGAGCGTGACGAGTGCAGCGGCCAGCACGGCCGGCACTCGGGAACCGAGTGACTGCGACGAATCGGTCTGCCGAGTCTGATCAGACCGTCGATTCATCGTCGTCTTCGCTGTCATCGTCTGTATCGTCTACGTCGTCTTCTTCGTCGCCTTCGCTGTCGTCGTCTGTATCGTCTACGTCGTCTTCTTCGTCGCCTTCGCTGTCGTCGTCTGTATCGTCTACGTCGTCTTCTTCGTCGCCTTCGCTGTCGTCGTCTGTATCGTCTACGTCGTCTTCTTCGTCGCCCTCGCTGTCATCGTCTTCTTCGTCGCCTTCGCTGTCCTCTTCACCGTCTTCATCTTCTGCATCGTCTTCATCCCCGTCTTCGACTACGTCTCCGTCGGATTCCAGTTCGAGTTCGGTCTCGAGTTCGCCGCTGACGACGTCGACCTCGAGTTCGTCTTCATCGTCGGACAGTTCGAACGGGAACGACACCACACCGTCATCGTCGGTGGTTCCGCTCCAGTCGTCAGTGGCTACCGTGGCACCCGAAACGGGCTCGCCGTCGAACGTTACGGAGACGGTCGCCGTTCCGTTCTCGACTGTCGCATCCGCCTGGAACCGCGAGTCGTCCTCGCGTTCGTCGTCGAACTCGAACTCGAGTTCGGCGTCGGCGTCGGCGTACTCGGCTTCGATGTCGGCCTCTTCACTGGGCAGGGTGACGGTGATCGTTCCGTCGTCGTTCGTTTCGCCGACCGACTGGCCGTTGACCGCGACGGTCGCGCCGGCCGCCGGCTGGCCGTCGGCGAGCACGACGAGCGTCACCTGTTCGCCTGGATTTGGCGTCCCCTCGTCGACGAGGATGGCCAGCCGTTTGTCATCGTCGTCTTCGTCGATTTCGTCGTCTTCGTTATCTTCTTCGCCGTCTTCGTCGTCTTCGTCCTCGTCGCGTGCGGCGATTTCTTCCTCGAGGGCAACGACAGTGCCCGTCTCGCCGTCGACGCTAACCTCGGCGTCGCCGACCTCGGAGCCCGTGAGGACGAACTCGAACTCGTAGAGGCCGTCGTCGGTCTCGCTTTCGTCGAGGATCCAGGTTCCGTTCGCCGCGGAGAGGGTATCTTCGGCGATGGCGAGCGCGTCCGACTGGCTGATCACCAGCGTCCCGTTGCCATCACGCGGGCGCTCGAATTCGCGGCTTCGCTCGCCGTCTTCGCTTTCGACCTCGATCGACACGCCGTCGTCGAACTCGAGTTCGACCTCACCGCGTTCCTCGCCAGTGAAATGCCGGAGAAGTGCCTCGGAACCAGCGCCTGTCAGTCGAGTCACCGACGCTTTGCCGTCGGCCAGCGCCGTCTCGTTCACGCCGGCCGCGGCGAGTTCGAAGTCGTCGACCTCGGCGGCGCGTTCCTCGAGGCGGTCGTAACTCTCTACGACGCCCTGTGCACGGGCACTCAGCGACGCGAGTCGCTGGGCGTACGCCGACCTGTCGAGTTCGCCGTTCCGGTATGCCTCCGTGGCGGCTTCGTACTCCGCCCGCAGCGTCGCCGAACGGTTCTCGAGAACCGCCGCGCGGTCTGCGATCGCCGCCGCGCGGTCGCTCTCGTTGCCACGTTCTATCCGTTCGTCGAACGCGGTATTCTCGAATTCGGTACGTACTTCGTCGCTCGTGGCGGTGACGACCGTCGACAGCTGTGCGCCAGCGGTGACGTCGACGCCACCGTTGGTCTGTCGATCGGCAGTCGACACTCCAGCGACGACCGCCGGGCCGATCGCGCCCGTACAGAGCAACACGGCCATCGCGACGAGCAGGAGTTGTCGTTTCATCGTCGATCCGGTCTCTCTTCGGGACCGACATAAACCGTCGTCACCGTTGTCGTGATTTCCCTCGAGTTGCACGGCAGCCCCGCCGCTGTCGGACGTTTGCACCGAATTGCAGCGATTTGCAGACGATCGGTCAGCACGCTTATACCGTCGCTCTCAAAACCATCACGTGACTGTGAGAGTCACAACTGAGCGAGTCGTTGCTGTTCTCGTCGTGGCGTCTATCTTCTCTTCCGTTCCCATCGAGACCTCGGCCGCTTCCGTTCCGGATGGGGCCGCCCAGACTGCAGTTCAGGACGTACCCACGGCTGACACGACCGTCACGCGAATCGAGGTCGCAGACGACGGGTCTGCCCGCTGGTCGGTGACGGTCCGAACGCGACTCGAGAACGACACCGACGTCGCCGACTACGAGGCCTTCCAGGACCGGTTCCGCGCCGACCGAGAGGCGTACGCCGATCGGTTCGAACGGCGCATGACTGGCGTCGTCTCGAGTGCGTCGGACGCGACCAGTCGGAACATGACCGCGACGGAGTTTCGCGTGCGGACGTCGATTCAGGAACTTCCGAGACGGTGGGGCGTCGTCACCTACTCGTTCACCTGGACGAACTTCGCCGCTGTTGACGGGGAGACCGTCGTCGTCGGCGACGTGTTCGAGGGCGGGTTCTATCTCGACGACGGCGACCGTCTCCAGCTCGTTCCACCCGCGGAATACGTGGCAACGTCGACGTCACCACCGTCGGACGAGGTCGACGACACGACGGTTATCTGGATCGGCCCGGACAACTTCGCCACCCAGCAACCGGCCGCCCGCTTCGAACCCGCAGAAGCGAACGACGGTTCGGACCGTTCCCGTCTCGATTCGGTCGGCTCCGTGATCGTCGACGACGGACTCGCCACCGTCATCGTCGTCGCGGCCGTCGTGCTCGTGGCTGGCGGCGTCTCCCTCGCCCGGCGACGTGACGACATCGACCTGATCCCGTCGCGACGCTCGTCGGCTGCGGCCGCAGTCGAGTCCGCCGATCGGCCAACCGACACCGACGGCGAGACGGCGGACGATGCCGATGCCGAACAGTCGAGCGAGTCGATCGGCCAGATGCCGTCGCCCGACCTTGCGACCGACGACGACCGGGTCCGGGCGCTGCTCGAGCACAACGGCGGTCGAATGCGACAGGCCGCCATCGCCGACGAACTCGAGTGGTCCGCCTCGAAGACGTCTCGAGTCGTCTCCAGGATGGCCGACGAGGGAGCCGTCGAGAAGCTTCGAATCGGTCGTGAGAACGTCATCGACCTCCTCGAGGACGACGACTGACTGGCTGTCGAGTCGTCCCGTTACGCTTTACCCCGCGGAGGTCAAATCGAGGCGCAATGACCGCACAAACCGTCCAGCAGGGCGACCTCGTCACCGTCATCGGCCTCGAGGTCCACGTCCAGCTGGAGACGAACACGAAAATCTTCTGTTCCTGTCCGACCGAGCCGGCGGACGAGCCCAACGAGAACGTCTGTCCGGTCTGTCTCGGCCTCCCCGGCGCGTTGCCGGTGTTGAACGAGGCCGCAGTCGAGGCCGCGGTGAAAGTCGGGAAGGCGATCGACGCCGACATCCCCGAGGAGACCCGCTTCCACCGCAAGAATTACTACTACCCCGACCTGCCGAAGAACTTCCAGATCACCCAGTACGACGAGCCGATCTGTGCGGACGGCGAACTCGAGATTTCCGTCGAGGGCCAGCGTCGAACCGTCGCGATCGAGCGCGCCCACCTCGAGGAGGATCCCGGGAGCCTCCAGCACGTCGGCGGCGGGATCGACACCGCCGACTACACGCTCGTCGACTACAACCGCGCTGGCGTCCCGCTGATGGAGATCGTCACTGCGCCGGACTTTCGCAGCCCCTCCGAAGTCCGGGCGTTCCTCGCCGAACTCGAGGAAGTCCTGGAGTACCTCGGCGTCTTCGACGCAGGACGGGACGGCAGCCTGCGCGTGGACGCCAACCTCTCGATCATCCCCGCAGAAGAGACCAACGGCGACGGCACGATCGACGAGGAGGCGCTCGCGGCCGCCAACCGGACCGAGGTGAAAAACATCTCGAGTCACAAGGGCGCGGAGAAGGCGCTGGCCTACGAGGAGACTCGACAGAAAAACGCCATCCAGCGCGGGCGAGCGGTCGAACAGGAGACGCGCCACTGGGACGAGTCCCGTGGTATCACGGTCTCGATGCGCTCGAAAGAAGAGGAGAAAGACTACCGGTACTTCGAGGAGGCCGACCTCCCGCCGCTGCGGGTCTCGGGCTGGAAAGAGGAGATCGCTATTCCCGAGCTTCCAACCGCTCGGCGCGAGCGATTCCAGGACGAGTACGACCTGAGCGAGGAGGCAGCCTCGAAGCTCACCTCGACCAAGCAGGTCGCCGACTTCTACGAGGACGTCGCAAGCGAGTTCGACCCCGACCTGGCGGCGACGTGGGTCGCCGACGAACTGCTGGGCGAACTCAACTACCGAGATATGGAGATCACCGACGTCGAGGATCGCCTCGGGGAGGTAAACCGCCTCGTCGAACTCGTCGCGACCGACGAGATCACAGCGAAGAACGCCCGCGAAACCGTCCTCCGGGGGATGCTCGACGACGGCGACGATCCGGATACGATCGTCGAGCGGGAGGGGCTCGGCAAGACCGGCGAGGACGAGGTCCAGCAGGCCGTCGTGGAGGCGATCGACGAGAATCCCGACGCCGTCGCAGACTACCACGCGGGCGAGGGCGGCGCGATCAACTTCCTCGTCGGCCAGGTCATGCAGAAGACCGGCGGCAGCGCCGACCCCGGCGACGTGAACCAGCTTCTCCGGGCGGAACTCGAGGAGTAGGCCGTCGCGCTCTCGATCGTCTCCGCTCACCACGTTTTCGCTACTCTCGATCCGATTTCGGCTCGACTCGAGTCACCCGAGTGACGTCTTCAGGGCCGCTCGCTGCCGGCGACGGCCGGGACGGATCAACAGTCATTTGAGCCTCACGCGCAGTTATTCGGCGGACGAGTGTGATATGACGGACGACGACCCACCACGGACCGGAACGACAGACGACGCGATCGAGTACGGTATCGACGACCGACCGCCCGCCGGCGAGTCGGTCGTACTCGGCATCCAGCACTACCTGACGATGGTCGGCGCGAACATCGCGGTGCCGCTGATTCTGGCCGGCGCGATGGGGATGACGGACAATCCCGAGGTTACCGCCCGGTTCATCGGGACCTTTTTCGTCGTCTCCGGAATCGCGACGCTCGCCCAGACGACGTTCGGCAACCGGTACCCGATCGTGCAGGGTGCGCCGTTCTCGATGCTCGCGCCGGCGCTGGCCATCGTCGGCGTCGTCACCGCCGGCGGCGTTTCGGGCCAGCCAGGCTGGGAGGCCGCGCTGTTGCAGTTACAGGGAGCGATCATCGTCGCCGCGATCGTCGAGGTTGCGATGGGCTACTTCGGGCTGGTCGGGAAACTCCGCCGGTTCCTCTCGCCAGTGGTCATCGCTCCGACGATCGCGCTGATCGGGCTGTCGCTGTTCAGTGCCCCCCAGATCACTACTGCCGACCAGAGCTGGCCCCTGCTCGGGCTCACGCTCGGGCTCATCCTGCTGTTCTCGCAGTATCTCGACGTCAAGCACAAAGCGTTCCGGCTCTATCCGGTGATTCTGGCGCTCGTCATCGCCTGGATCGTCGCCGCGGTCCTCTCGGTGACGGGCGTGATCGGCGGGGGCCACCCGGGCTACGTCGACCTCGGACAGGTCGCGGACGCCCAGCTGCTGCTCCCGATCTACCCCTTCCAGTGGGGTACTCCGCAGGTGACGACGGCGTTCGTCGTCGGGATGTTCGCTGGCGTGCTGGCCTCGATCGTCGAGAGCATCGGCGACTACTACGCGGTGGCGAACATCTCGGGCTCGGGTGCACCGAGCGAGAAGCGGATCAATCACGGCATCGGGATGGAGGGGCTGATGAACGTCTTCGCCGGGATCATGGGAACCGGCGGGTCGACGTCCTACTCCGAGAACATCGGCGCGATCGGCCTGACCGGCGTCGCCTCGCGATACGTCGTGCAGGTCGGGGCCGTCGTCATGCTGCTCGTCGGCTTCGTCGGCTACTTCGGCCAGTTGATCGCGACCATTCCCGGCCCGATCGTCGGCGGCCTGTTCATCGCGATGTTCGGTCAGATCGTCGCCGTCGGAATCTCGACGCTCAAGCACGTCGACCTCGAGTCCTCGCGGAACACGTTCATCGTCGGCTTCGCCCTGTTCGTCGGGCTGGCGATTCCAGCGTACATGGGGAACTTCGAGCAGGTACAGGAGTTCCGTGCGGTCATGGAAGGCGTGGCAGTTCTCGGGCCGGTCCTGAGCGAACGTCTCATCGCCGACACGATCTACGTGATCGGCTCGACGGGTATGGCGGTCGGCGGCCTCGCCGCGCTCGTCCTCGATAACACGATCCCGGGCACGCGCGAGGAACGCGGGATCGCCGAGTGGGACCGCATCGCCGAAGACGACGCGGAGTTCGAAACGTTCCTCGAGCGCCAGACGAGCGCCAGTCGAAGCGACTGACGGTATTCCACGCGACACTCGAGCGGTCAGCAGTCGGCCGTCAGTCGTGACCCGCCTCGGTTTCGTCGCCCCCTCGAGTTCCCGCCGGTGCGGGTGGACCCGGTCGTTCGTCCTCGACGACGCCTTCTTTCCACGTCCCCAGCCGGAACCAGGCGACGGCGACGACAAACGAGGCGGCCATCCCGAACGAGAACGCCCACCAGATCCCCGCGACCCCCAGGTCGATCGCGGCGACGGTGGGAATCGTGACCCCGAGAACGGGGATCGTCACGGCGGTAAAGGCGAGCACGAGCGCGACCGGGATGCGGAAGATCCACCGCGAGAGCAGCGAGAGCGCCATCGCCTCTCGCGTGTTTCCGGCCCCGCGGAACGCGCCCTGGACGACCATCACGCCGGCGAACAGCGCCCAGAACGGCGCGGTGATCCGGAGGAAGACGACGCCGTCGGCGATCACGGCGGGGTCGCCGGTGAACACCCCGATCGACCGGGCAGGGAACGCGAACACGAGCGCCGCGGCGGCGAAGACGACGGCCATCGTTCCCGCCGTCGCGGTTCGGGCGACGGCGGCGGCACGCTCTGGCGTCTCCGCGCCGAGGTTCTGCCCGACGCCGGTCGCCGTCGCCTGTCCGACTGCCCCCGCGACCGACCACGTGACCGACATCAGCCGGATGCCGATCCCGTAGGCGGCGGTCGGGTTCTGGCCGAAGCGGGCGACGAAGCCGGCCATCGCAACCGCGGCGAAACTGCGCGCCCAGCCGTCGAACGTCGCCGGGTAGCCGATGCCGACGAGCTGTCGCTGGACCGTCCAGTCCGGCCGCAGGTCGCCGATTCGCAGGCGAACGCCGAAGCCGCCGACCAGCAGCACGTAGATCCCGGCTGCCGTCGCGAACCCGCGGGAGATGAACGTCGCCACGGCCGCCCCACGCGTTCCCCAACCGAGAAACGGGCCCCACTCGAGGACGAAGATCGGGTCGAGAACGACGTTGAGTCCCGCAGAGAGGACCATCAGCCACATGGCGGTCTTCGTGTCGCCGGCACCCTGCAGGGAGGCGCGGAAGGCGAAAAAGAGGAACGTAAACGGGAGTGCGAGGAAGATGACCTCGATGTAGGCGAGCGACTCGAGGAAGACGTCGCCGCGAGCGCCGATGACGGTCAAAAGCGGCCGCCGAAAGGCGAGTCCGACCACCGCGAGGGTCGTCGAGACGACGAGCGTGAGCAGGATCGTCTGTGCGACGACGCGGTCGGCCCGTCGGTCGTCGCCCGCGCCGACGTGCTGGGAGACCAGCGCGATCGTCGCCGCCGTGATGCCCATCGCCGTCGAGACGAACATCCACGACAGCGGGAACATGAGCGAGACGGCGGCGACGGCGGCCGAACTCACCCGGCCGACCCAGAACATGTCCGCGAGGTTGTAGAACGTCTGGAGCAGGTTGCCAAGCACCAGCGGCCAGGCTAGGTGGAGGAGTTTCGGCGGGATCGAGCCCGTCGTCATGTCGACGCGTTTGCGGTCGGTCTGGGCCACTGTTCGTGGGTTCGTCGGTCGGCCGACGCAAAAGAACTCCCATCTCGTCCGGGGTTGCCGGCTTCGTCGCGCCCCTGCCCAGATCGGTCTCCCAAGCGCGCGTGTCGCGCGTACACCCGCGCTGTCTCCCGATTTCTGCGAAACAGTTATCCGGGCGACTGGCGTATCGAGCGACGATGACAACGGCTCGAGCACCGGGAGGTGAGCCCCCGTGGAGCTAATTATCACCGAGAAGGACAACGCTGCGCGGCGGATCGCCGACATTCTGAGCGGCGGTTCGATGGAGTCTTCCCGGGAGAACGGCGTGAACGTCTACGAGTGGGGCGGCAAGCGCTGCGTGGGCCTGTCGGGGCACGTCGTCGGCGTCGACTTCCCGCCCGAGTACTCCGACTGGCGGGACGTCGAACCGGCCGAACTCGTCGACGCGGACATCGAGAAGACGCCGACGAAAGAGAACATCGTCGCGACGCTGCGAATCCTCGCACGACAGGCCGAGCGCGTGACGATCGCGACCGACTACGACCGCGAGGGCGAACTCATCGGCAAGGAAGCCTACGAGATCGTCCGCGAGGTCAACGAGGACGTCCCGATCCGTCGCGTCCGGTTCTCGTCGATCACCGAAAACGAGGTGCAAAACGCCTTCGCCGAGCCGGAAGAGCTCGACTTCGACCTCGCCGCCGCCGGCGAAGCCCGCCAGATCATCGACCTGATCTGGGGGGCGTCGCTGACCCGGTTTCTCTCGCTCTCGGCGGGACAACTCGGCCAGGACTTCATCTCCGTCGGTCGCGTGCAGTCGCCGGCGCTCAAGCTGATCGTCGACCGCGAACGCGAGATCCAGGCGTTCGATCCCGACGACTACTGGGAAATCTTCGCCGACCTGACGAACGACGACGGAGAGACGTTCGAGTCGCAGTACTTCTACCGCGACGAGGACGACAACGAGGCCGAACGCGTCTGGGAGGAGTCCGCGGCCGAGGCGGCCTACGAGACGCTCTCGAGTGCCGACGCCGCGACCGTCGTCGACGTCAACCGCCGTACGCGCACCGACTCGCCCCCGACGCCGTTCAACACCACGCAGTTCATCCGCGCGGCGAGCGCGATCGGCTTCTCGGCCAAGCGAGCGATGTCGATCGCCGAGGATCTCTACACCGCCGGCTACATCACCTACCCGCGTACCGACAACACCGTCTACCCCGACGACCTGGATCCCGAGGAGTTGCTCGACGACTTCGTCGGCCACTCCACGCTCGGCGAGGACGCCGAGGACCTGCTCGAGGCCGACGAGATCGTTCCCACCGAGGGCGACGAGGAGACGACCGACCACCCGCCGATCCACCCGACGGGTGAGATCCCGACCCGCGGCGGGGACGTCACCGACGACGAGTGGAAGGTCTACGAACTCGTCGTCCGCCGGTTCTACGCGACGGTCGCCGACGCCGCCGTCTGGGAACACCTCAAGGTCGTCACCGAGGTCGACGACCGCAGGCTCAAAGCCAACGGCAAGCGCCTCGTCGAACCTGGCTACCACGCGGTCTATCCCTACTACAGCACGTCGGAGAACTACGTGCCCGCCGTCGAGGAGGGCGAGGAACTCGCCGTCGGCGACGTCGAACTCGAGGAGAAAGAAACCCAGCCGCCACGCCGGTACGGCCAGTCCCGGCTCATCGAGACGATGGAAGACATGGGCATCGGGACGAAGGCGACCCGCCACGAGATCGTCCAGAAGCTGTACGATCGGGGCTACATCGAGAGCGACCCACCGCGGCCGACGCGGCTGGCGATGGCCGTCGTCGAGGCCGCCGAAAACTACGCCGACCGCGTCGTCAGCGAGGGAATGACCGCTCAACTCGAGGCCGACATGGACGCCATCGCCTCCGGCGAGGCCACCCTCGACGACGTCACCGAGGAGTCCCGCGAGATGCTCGAGGAGATCTTCGCGGAACTCGCAGACTCCCGCGAGGAGATCGGCGACCACCTCCGGAAGTCGCTCAAGGCGGACAAGCGCCTGGGGCCGTGTCCCGAGTGTGGCGAGGACCTGCTCGTGCGCCGGAGTCGCCACGGCTCGTACTTCGTCGGCTGTGACGGCTACCCCGACTGCGAGTTTACCCTCCCGCTTCCCTCGACGGGCAAGCCGCTGATCATGGAGGAAACCTGTGAGGAACACGACCTCCACCACGTCAAGATGCTCGCCGGCCGCCAGACGTTCGTCCACGGCTGTCCGCTCTGCAAGGCCGAGGACGCCGGCGAGGGGCCGATCATCGGCGACTGTCCCGAGTGTGGCGACGAACACGGGGGCGAACTCGCGATCAAGACCCTTCAGAGCGGCTCTCGGCTCGTCGGCTGTACGCGCTATCCCGACTGCGAGTACTCGCTGCCGCTGCCGCGCCGGGGCGAGATCGAAGTCACCGACGAGTACTGCGAGGAACACGACCTGCCCGAACTGGTGATCCACAACGGCGACGAGCCCTGGGAACTTGGCTGTCCGATCTGCAACTACCGGGAGTTCCAGGCCCGCCAGAGTGACAGCGGCACGGACCTCGAGTCGCTCGACGGTATCGGCGCGAAGACCGCCGAGAAGCTCGCCGACGCGGGCATCGAGAGCATCGACGACCTGACCGACGCCGATCCGGACGCCGTCGCCGAGGACGTCGACGGCGTCAGCGCCGATCGCGTTCGTAGCTGGCAGGCGAAAGCCTGAACGGGCACAGCGCGGGGCCACTCGTTTTTAGCACCACAAGCCACGGCCGTCTCGAGGTCGGCGGAGGCGAACGTATATGTCACTCGCCTTCGACGTACCGGTATGTCCTGGGAGACAGTCACTCTCGAGGAGAGCGAAGGCATCGCAACGATCACCGTCGACCGTCCGGACAGCCTGAACGCCCTGAATCGCGAGACGCTGCAGGCACTCGAGGAGGCGGTCGGCGAGACAGACGACGCCAGAGCGGTCGTCGTCACCGGCGCGGGCAAGGATGCGTTCGTCGCCGGTGCGGACATCGGCTACATGCAGGAGATCTCGACGAACGAGGCCCAGGAGTACGCCGAAGTCGGCCACCGGATCTTCGACGCGATCGCGACCCACGACGCGCCGGTGATCGCCGCGGTCAACGGCTACGCCTTCGGTGGCGGCTGCGAACTCGCACTCGCCTGTGACCTCCGCGTGGCGAGTGAGAACGCCGTCTTCGGACAGACCGAGATCGACCTGGGGATCGTCCCCGGCTGGGGTGGCACGCAGCGACTGTCGCGACTCGTCGGCGACGCGACCGCTCGACGGATGGTGTTCCTCGGCGAACGCCTCGACGCGGCGTCGGCCGCCGAGGTCGGACTGGTCGGCGAGGTCGTCCCTCAGGCGGAACTCGACGACGTCGTCTCGGACCTGGCCGCCGAAATCGCAGCCAAGCCGAAGTTCGCCATGACGGCGGCCAAAGAGGCGCTGAACCAGGTCCACGAGATGCCCCAGTCGGCCGGACTGGCCTTCGAGCGGCGACTCTGGAGCGGCCTGTTCGGGACGCACGACCAGCGCGAGGGGATGGCGGCGTTCCTCGAGGATCGAGAACCGGAGTTCGAGTGAGGCCGACGCCAGACGCGATTCGACGTCGCGAGGAACCGTAGCACCCGAATGGTCCGCCACCGCCGGGACGACTCGACGACACACTAGGGAAATCTGTACTTCACGTGTGAGCGCGGAAATGCTTATCAAACTGGTCGTTGCATCATCACGTAACACCTATGACGACCGATAGCCAGTCGACGGAGTGCACCGTGGTGTGTCACGTCCGTGCACCGCTGTTGCTCGAGCCGGTGGACGGCCAGGTCGAGACGCTCCAGACGTGCGAGTCAGAGGGGACAGTCGATACGGTCCTGCTGCGGAGCTGGCCGGAGAAGGTCACGATCGCCGAGGAGAGTCCGCACCAGGAGGTCCTCGAGACGTTCGAGCGGTACGAACGGTGGGCCGACAGACAGGGCGTAGACATCCAGCCGCCGTTCAACGAGCGGACGGTCCGCTCGTCGGTGACCGGCCAGACGAAAGACGTCCTCGTCACGCCAGTGCTCTGTCTGGCGATCTACCAGGACGAGCAACTGGTGGGGGTCTTCCCGCACTCGGCGGGCGACGAGACCTACACGGCCACCGAGGCGATCGCCGCGCTCCGGACCGGCAACGTCCCGACGCCGCTCGGAACCTCGGACGTTCCGGCCGAGACGGACGAGGATACCTGTCCCGACTGCGGTGGTTCGCTGATCAATGGCCAGGGCATCTTTACCTGTGTCGACTGTGGGTGGACCGGGACGATCAGGGGCGACGGCCGGTACGTGCCGATCCAGGAAACCGAACCGTCGTCAGACGCCGAAGTCGAACTCGAGGCCCGGCGGTAGCCGTCACGTTTTCTGCGCGACGAGCGCGCACCGAATTCACGTCCGGGAGAGCCAAGACCCACGCGACCGTCGCTCCAGACGTGACCGACGACCGCGAACGCTGGAACGAAAAGCACGGCGACGACGACTTCCGACTGCCCGAGGAGCCGATTCCGGAACTCGAGCGACGACTCGAGACGCTGCCGTCGGGACGAGCGCTCGACGTCGCGACCGGAACCGGACGCAACGCGCTCTTTCTCGCCGAGAACGGGTACGAGGTCGACGCGGTGGACGTCTCCGATGCAGCCCTCGAGACGGCCCGTCGTCGCGCCGACGACCGCGACGTCGACGTAAACTGGATTCGCACGGACGTCGCCGCGTTCGATCTCGAGACAGACGCCTACGACGTGATCACCGTGAGCTTCTTCGCCGCGCTCGAGGTGCTCCCCGACCTCAAGGAGGCGCTGGCACCGGGTGGCGTCGTGGTCTACGAACATCACCTGCGCTCGAGCGACCCGGTCGAAGTCGGTCCCTCGAACCGTCACCGGTACCGGTCGAACGACCTCCTGCGGGCGTGTCTGGATCTGACGATCCTCCACTACGAGGAACGCGTTCGGTCGCTAACGGGCGGGTCCGCCGCAGTGGCGACGCTCGTGGCCCGCAACTCGAGCGGCGGAAGCCAGTCGTATCCACGGCTGTCCCGATAGCGGGTCGGAGCGGATCGTCGGCGACGTCTACGGCGTCGTCACTCGCGTTCCGCGACACTTTTGTCCGCTCACTACGGACCGAGTACCGTGACCTCCCCCGTCGTCACGACGTTCGCCGGAATCGTCTTCGGCGTCGCACTCGCTGCCCCGCCGGGGCCGATGAACGCGATCATCGCCGAAGAGAGCGTCCTCCGTGGCTGGACGTCCGGCTTCAAAGCCGGCATCGGCGCCATGCTCGCCGACGTCATCTTCTTCGTGCTCACGTTCGCCGGCGTCGCCGCCGTCCTCGAGCGTCACGCCACCGTTCAGGACGCCCTCTTTCTCGTCGGCGGCGTCCTCATGCTGGCGTTCGCCGCCGACGCGTTGCGGAACGTGACCGCGGCGACGGGGTTCACCCAGGGCGACGTCGCCCAGGCCTCGACCGGCTTCCGGAAGGCGTTCGCGCTCTCGCTGACTAACCCCTACCAGATCGCTTTCTGGCTCACCGTCGGCATCGGTCTCGTCCGACCGGGGACGCTCGCGGTGACAGACCACGTCCCCGACGTCCTCTCGTCGCTGGTCGGCGAATTCGTCGTCGAGACCGGGAGCCCCGCGCTGTTGGTCGGCTTCTTCGGTGGAATCGGTCTCTGGGTTATCGCCTATCCGGCCGCGCTCGTCGCGACGGGGCGGCGAATCGACGCGTTCGCGCCGCTGGTCGCGCTGTTGAGCGGCCTCGTCCTCGGGGGTTTCGGGCTGCTGTTCTGCTGGATTGGCCTCACGGCGCTCTTCTGAGAGACCACTCGCTCGAACCAGGGCATCTGGCTCGAATCGAAACGATCAGAACGGTTGCGGTACGATCTTCGATCATGTCCGGATGGCCGTACGTCGCCGCGCTGGTCTACCCGGCGATCATCGTCGGGCTCATCTACCTCGTGTTGCGATACAGGCAGCCACTCAGCGACGGCTAGCCGAGCCAGCGGTCGACGACGCTCGAGTCCACCGCCCGCTACTCGCCGAACGCCGCGATTTCGTCCTCGAGCCACTCGCGGAACCAGCGGACGCGCTTGAGTCGCTGGTGGGCGATGCTCTCGGCGGTGTCGCTTCTGACGCGGCTGGCGGCGTCGATCCCGCGTTCCATGACGCGATCGACCATCTCGTCTGCGTCCATGTGCGTGCGAGCCTCGTAGCCCATCCGCAGGAGCATCAGGGCCGTACCGTTGGCACCGACCTTGTCGAGCAGGTCGGCCTCGATGAGACACTGCGTCTCGAGGGGGAGGTCCCGCAGGTCGCCCTGGTAGGAGTGGTCCTCGATCGCACGACACACCTGGTCGACGAACGATTCGGGGTACTCGCCGTGGGAGTTGAGGTACTCGCGGGCGACGCGAGCGCCGGCCTCGGCGTGCATCTCCTGGTCGGCCTCGAGTTTCGCGACGTCGTGAAAGAGCGCGGCGACGCGGGTGACGTCGACGTCGGCGCCCTCCTTGCGTGCAATCTCCTCGGCGAGGGAGACGACGTTGAGGATGTGGTTGTGTCGGTACTCGGCGGAGTGCCACGGGTACCAGCGCATGCGACCACCCTCCTCTTCTTTTTCGACGCTGGCTGACAGGTATTCGAAGACGAACCGTTCCATCGCCTCGAACTCGGCGTCGCTTACCCTCGTTTCCTTTATTTCGACACCCACGATAGATCCCTCCGCAACAGACGAGCGATAGTCATTACGCAAATATTGGGTCGTTCCGCTCTTTAGCCTTTGGTTCGTGTTACTTCTTCTGCGAAAGACGCGCAGAATACAAGTCTTCCCTGCGCTATCGCGACAGGTCGCTCGCGGAGATCGTCGGTGCTCACTCGAGTCTGTCTCGCTGGCTGCCACTGCCGGATGGGGACTACCGTCCAGCGCGCGGACACGACTCGTGTGTGGCGTCCTGTCATACTACCCATTTGCAAGCAACTTCCGTTAAAGTCAAACGACCGGCCACGAAACAGTGTGACATGACTAGCGAACAGGAGCAACAGTCCATTCGATGTCTCGTCGCCAAAGTCGGCCTCGACGGTCACGACCGCGGGGCCCACGTCATCGCCCGGGCGTTCCGCGACGCCGGCTTCGAGGTCATCTACTCCGGACTGCACAAGGCTCCCGACGAGATCGTCCAGGCGACGGTCCAGGAGGACGTCGACGTCCTCGGCATTTCGATCCTCTCGGGTGCACACAACACGCTCGTCCCGAAGATCATGGACGGACTCGAGGAGTACGACGCACTCGAGGACACCATGGTGCTCGTCGGTGGCGTCATTCCGGACGAGGACAAAGACCAGCTAAAAGACGAAGGCGTCGCAGCAGTCTTCGGACCCGGAACGTCGATCGAGGAGACGATCGAATTCGTCCGCGAGAACGCCCCGGAACGATGAACGCCGCCGACGAGCAGTTACTCGAGGACCTCCTGGCCGGCAAACACCGGGCGCTCGCGCGGACCATCTCGAAGATCGAGAACCGTTCGTCGGGCTATCGCGACCTCGTCTCGGAGCTGTACGCCCACACCGGCGACGCCGACGTGATCGGGATCACGGGCAGCCCCGGCGCTGGCAAGTCGACCCTCGTGGACAAACTCGCCGAAGCCTACCGCGAGCGCGGGGAGACGGTCGGGGTCATCGCGATCGACCCGTCGTCGCCGTTTACCGGCGGCGCGGTGCTCGGCGACCGCATCCGGATGGCCTCGACGGTCGGCGACATGGACGTCTTCGTCAGGTCGATGAGCGCCCGCGGGACGCTCGGTGGCCTCTCGACGGCCACGGCGGACGCCGTCAAGGCGATGGACGCGTTCGGCAAGGACAAGATCATCATCGAGACCGTCGGGGCGGGCCAAAACGAGATCGACATCGTTCGCACCGCCGACAGCGTCGCCGTCCTCGTCCCACCGGGCTCGGGCGACTCGGTCCAGACGCTGAAAGCCGGCATCTTAGAGATCGCCGACGTCTTCGTCGTCAACAAGGCCGACCGTCCCGGTGCCGACCGCACGGTCCAGGAGCTCAGAGAGATGATCGAACTCGGTGAGGGAACCGGTTTCGGTGGTGGTGCAGGCCACCACGGCGCGGACGCGATGGACACGGACGCGGACGCGACGGACGTAGACGGCGCGGGCGACGGCTGGACGCCGCCGATCGTCGAGACGGTCGCCACCGAGGGCGACGGCGTCGAGACGTTCATCGACGCGCTGGGCGACCACCGGACGTACCTCGAGGAGTCGGGGATACTCGCCGAACGGACGCGACAGCGCTACGCCGAGGAGATTCGAACGCTGCTTCGCGAAGACGTCCACGCCATGCTCGAGGACGAACTCGAGCGCGCTGGCGGTGTCGACGGCCTCGCCGAAGCGGTCCGACGGGGTGAGACGGACCCGTACGAAATCGCCGGCGGCGCGCTCGACCCCGTCGAAACGTGTCTCGACGAACTCGAGTACGAGTCGCTCGAACTGCCGTCTGAGTAGTCGTGTCGCCGATTCGGCCGGTAGCCGCTCGAACGGTCGTCTGTAACCCGATTTTCTCGCCGAGATCCGCGGTTCTAAGGCCGTCGTCGTCCAACGGGAGCGTATGAAGCTCCGTACGGCACTCACGACGGGCGTCGGTGCAGTCGGCGCGGCGGTCGTCGGGAACAGACTGCTCGCCAGCCGGGCCGGCGACCTCGAGAACCCGCTTCCAGGCGTCGAACGGACCTACCGCTGGCGGGGGATGAACGTGGCGTACACGGTTGCCGGAGATCCAAACGACCCCGACGTCATGCTCGTCCACGGGCTCAACGCGGCGGCGAGTAGTTACGAGTTCGAGCCGATCGTCCGGAACCTCGCCGAGAACTACCACGTTATCGCGGTCGACCTCCCCGGATTCGGCCGGTCGGACCGTCCACCGCTCGTCTACGACGCCGACCTCTACACGGCGTTCCTCCGTGCGTTCGCTGGCGACGTGACCGACGAGCCGATCGTGATCGCCTCCTCGCTTTCCGGGTCGTTCGCGGCGACGGCGGCCGCCGACGCCGACGTCGATCGCCTCGTGCTGATCTGTCCGACCGCCGAGACCACGAGCGACCGCCCCTGGGTACGGACGCTCCTCCGGACACCCGTCGTCGGGACGGCGCTTTTCAACCTGCTCGCGAGCGAACCATCGATCCGCCTCTTTCTCGACCGCGACGGCTACTACGACGCCGACAGCGTCGACGACGAGGAAGTCGACTACGCCTGGCGCAGCGCCCACCAGCCGGGCGCGCGCTTCGCCCCCGCATCGTTCGCCGCCGGCACCCTCGACCCCGACGTCGACCTCGAGACCGAACTCGCGGCCCTCGAGATTCCCGTCACGCTCGTCTGGGGTCGCGACGCCGAACTCGTCCCGCTCCGGGACGGCCGCAACCTCGCCGAGGCCGCCGACCTCGACCTCGTCGTCGTCGACTACGCGACGTTGCTTCCCCACGCAGAACACCCCGAACAGTTCCTCGAGTACCTCGAGGCGGAACTGCCTCGAGCGACGGACTAGTCCTGCGTTCTCGGCGTGGCAGCGAGGCGTCCTCGCGCCTGTATCTGCAGGTCGAAACGGTACCCGTACGCGGACCGTATCACTCGAGGATCGAGCATGAATGACCGAGACGACGCGCCTCCTGGAACCTCCCCGGACGAGATCGACGAGGACGCCAGGCCGTCGAAACAGGAACCGGACGCGGAAGCGATCGAGGAACCGACTCGGGACAGCAAACAGGAGGCGAGAGAAACAGCCTGGATGATGAAAGAGGGGACGACGATCGGCGTCGTCTCGATTCTCGCCGTTCTCCTGCTCGCGCTCGCACTCATGCAGGCGACCGGGCTGGTCGACCTCATGGCACCGCTCGCGGACACCCAACTCGGGCAGTGGGGCGCGTTCGCCGCTCTCGCGCTCGTCGTCGCCGCGGTCTTCGCGTGGAGCCGCTGGGGGGTCTGACACTGCTGGTTGGAACTGGTTCCTGGGAGGATGCCGCAGAACCGTTCACCGGCCCTTTCTGCGACTAACCGACGATCAGTGCAGACGAAGGACGTAGCGCGACGGATTGTGATCTCTCCATCCCCTGCCAGAAACCGCATGCGGGATTTTCATAGGAGGATGAGTTCAGCACGGCGGGTTCGTTTGTTTCACGCTCTTCATTCCGAAGCAGGCGCTCAGATTGAACGAGAACTACGCCTACGAACGACCGGAGACGATAGAGTGGAACAAGGGACTGGTTACGGTGATCCGTTGCTTCGGATTGGTTTACCTTCTTATCGCGCTCAGCGCACTCTCCAACCGAAACCGGGATATTGACAGCTCCTGATCGGTGAACCGAAACACTTCACACCTGTACGTAACACCGAAATTTGGCAGATCATGTGGCCAATATACGCCCTGAGTTCAGCACACAGCACATGAGTTATCCAACTCTTGTCAGAAACGATGTGACCGACTCAGAGGCTACGGCGCACGTACCCTACCAAAGGTGAAGAATGCTCGCCGCAACCCCTGACCCCATGACAGGAGCGGACGACGAGGCCAACAGCCTCGAGGCGGCGTTGAATCTATCCAATCATATCTCGTCGTCTATCTCCCGCATTTCCCACACGGTCGTGGCTGCCAGGGAAAACATGAGTGACCTGACCCCAGCGAAATCCCAGGATCTATCGTCTCGAACTCACCCCGACTGCTCGGCGCGGGTCATCTGCCACGTACCGCATCGGCCCGTTGCACGTCGTGTTCGAGCCGATCTGCGTATTCCAGCCGGAGTCGCCGTGCGTCGTCTCGGGACACTGGGGCACGGCCCTCGATCTCATGTGTGACCGGGTGGTACGCGTCGACGTCGAATCCCATGCGTTCGAGATATGACCTGACCGACGCCGACGCCAGCCCGTCGCGGATGGCGGCGTTGACGTATCCCAGAACTGCGTCGAACGTCGGGACAACGACGCCGTTTTCTGTTACGCGGCCCTCTTTACCCTCGATTCGCAGCGTCGTCTCGGTGGCGTGGGTCGCGACGGTCGCGATCCAATCGGCCAGGCGGACGACCTGGCTCGGCAGGGAGGTATCCGGTGAACGCCACTCGACGGTCGGAAACTCCTCGCGGAGTTGAACGGGCGTCCAGACGGCACTCTCTGGCTCGAAGTTGAACTCGACGGTTCGGCGGTTGATCCCGGCATCGGCCGCCGCAACCACGAACTCGTCGTAGCGTCGTTCCAGACGCCGTTTCCATTCGTCGGTATCGTCAATGTACGGCCAGAGCCACCCCTGGTGTGGAACGTCGTCGTATGCCATCCAGCGGTAGAGCTTCGACCTGGCACCGGCCGCCAGGTGTCGCCCCTGATAGTAGGGGGACGAATTAACCAGGGCGAGCGCTGGGTCGAGTGCGACGAGTGCGTTTACCTGGTCGGCCTCGTGACCCGGCACTTGCTCGACGTGGACGTGTGTTCCCGCGCAGTGACGAACGTACGAGAAGTCCCCACCGACGACTTGATTCTGTATTCGTGTCCGGTCGCTCTCCAGTTCCCGAACCCGGTCCTCGTTCAACGGCGTGGCCAGCGGAACCAGCCGTTTGCCATCTGTCGCGGCGCGCTCTATCGCTTCGCCGACCCGTTTGAATAACTCGGCACGTAACCCTTCGGTCGTCTCACACGGGGTCGTCTTGATCTCGAGGATCGGCTCGACGAACTCTCGCTCGGTGCCCGACGCCGCCACCATGTGGCCGCTCGGCTCGACGAGGTGGCCCTCCTCGTCGATTACCCAGTATTCGACCTCGATACTTCGTCGTACCGGCTCTGAGTTGTGTGCTAACACGATATCCTCGTTCGGCGCGTCTGTCTCTGTCAGTGCACTCCTCTCCGGGATCGTGGCTGTGCTAACTTTTTACACTATCCGGTGTAGGGTTCATTCACATGAATGTTGTGTGCTATCACAATATCTGCCTCAAATCGTGGACGGGACGATTGTAGGGAATATGTTGGCGGTTTCTGCCCAGCGTTAGGGTAAGCGCCTCGCTAGGCAGGGGGTACACACAGCCTCGGCTACTGGTTCTACCAGTCCGAAAGAAGCGGCCCGATCGAGTCGGTGCTGGCTATGCGCCCTGTAGGTTGCACAGCGGGAAGAAAATCTACCTCAACTGATGGGTTATCGGCGGTATCGTACACCCACGTATCGCCTGGCTCACGGGAACGATAGTGAAAATACTTCGCCGAGAGCAGTTCGATGACACCCCCCGTTCTTGACGCAACTGCAAGCCGATTTGCGGGTGCGCCAGACCGGACGTACGACCGGCGTTGGGGACGGATTCTGCCGACCAGTCTAGTTATCGCGGCCGGAACGCCACGACTCGCTCGCCGTCGGTCTCCGAGGTGATCACGTCGGGTTCGACCGTCAGGCCGGTCTCGACCTCCTCGAGGTCGATCCCGACGACCTGGCCTGTCACCCGGACGGGGCCGAAGTCCGCGACGGCGGTGGCGTATGGCGCGTCGTCCTCGAACGCCGGCGTCGGAACGTGGGTGATCGTGAACGTCTCGAGTTCGCCGGCGTCCGGTAGCGGCCGCTGCTCGAGGTCCGTCGCCCCACACTCGAGACAGACCCGACGCGGCGGCAGCGAGCCGTGTCCCTCGGGACACTCGAGGTAGTAGGGGTCGCCCGACTCGAGGGCGTCGAGCCAGTCGTCGAAGCCGGCGTCTCTGACGTCGCTCATGCGACCACCCCCAGAGCGGCGCTCTGGTGTACTCGCATTCGCTTCCGATGTCCGCTCATGCGACCACCTCCAGTACGTGAACAACCGCACTCGCGACCGTGCCACCCGCGTTGTGCGTGAGTGCGGTCGTCGCGTCGGCGACGTGATCGCTGTTGGCGTGGTCGCCGCGAAGCAGCGAGGTCACTTCGGCGACCTGGGAGACGCCGGTCGCGCCGACCGGGTGGCCCTTCGCTTTCAGCCCGCCGGAGAGGTTGATCGGGTGGTCGCCGTCGGCGGTCGTGCGACCGTCTCGAGCGGCCGCGATCCCCTCGCCGGTCGACTCGAGGTCGAGCGCCTCGAGGGCGAGCACTTCGGCGATCGTAAAGCAGTCGTGGACCTCGGCGAAGTCGACGTCGTCGGCCGTGACGTCCGCGTCGGCGTAGGCCTCCTCGCCAGCGCTGCGGGCGGCTGGCGAGCGCGCGAGGTACTCGCGGTCCTGCAGCGCCATCCGGTCGCCACCCTGCCCCGACCCGGTGATCGCGACGGGTGCGTCGAGGTCGTGTTCCTCGGCGTAGGACTCGCTGGTGATCACGAGCGCCGCTGCACCGTCGGAGATCGGACAGGAGTCGTACAGACCAAGCGGCGAGGCGACCTGCGGTGCCTCGAGGACGTCCGCGACGTCGATCTCGCTGCGGTACTGCGCTTTCTCGTTCGGGACGGCGTTCTCGTGGTTTTTCACCGCGATGTGGGCGAGGTCCTCGTGTTCGCCGCCGAACTCCTCGAAGTACGCCTTTGCCATCAGCGCGTACGCACCGGGGAAAGTCATGCCAGCGCGGACCTCCCAGAGGTCGTCCGCGGCGATCGCGAGCGCTTCGGTTGCGCCGCCGGTTCCGAGGTTGGTCATTCGCTCGGTCCCGCCGACGAGCAACACGTCGTTCTCGCCGTTTCTGACGCGTTTGACGGCCTCGCGAACGGCCATGCCGCCGGAGGCACACGCCGACTCGTATCGCGTGGCCGGCGCGTGGACGCCCGCGGCCTCCGCCATCAGCGGTCCCTGGTGTCCCTGGTGTTCCGACAGTTCGCCCATGAAGTTCCCGTAGAGGACGGCTTCGACGTCGTCTCGAGGGACCCCGGAATCGTCGAACGCTTCGATACTCGCCTCTGCGAAGAGGTCTCGGCCCGTCCGCTCGGGCGTATTCCCGAACGAGGTGAGGCCAACGCCGGCGACTCGTACGTCGCTCATATTCCAACATAGCTGACCGACCCGTTAATACCCCCCGGTTGACATCGGAACGGTGCCAGCATCGACGGCGAAAACGGTCGTTCCACGGGTTCCGTTTCCGCGAGTTTATGGCGCACTCTCCCCAGAATCGGGTATGGACGACGCAGGGTTCGATTTCGAATTACTCGCAGAGCTAACTGAAGAACGCGGCGTTCCTGGGTACGAGGATCGTATCCGCGAACTCGTCCGTCGCGAGTTCGCAGACAGCGTCGACCGGGTTCGCACCGACGCGATGGGGAACGTAGTCGGGACCATCGAATCGCGGGCCGACACCGAAGACGGGGACTACTCCGTCGTCGTCGCCGCGCACATGGACGAGATTGGCTTCATGGTCCGCCACGTTCGCGGCGACGACGACGGCGGCTACGGCTTTCTCGAGCTCGACCCGCTCGGCGGGTGGGACGCACGCGTCCTGAAAGCCCAGCGCGTCACCGTCCACACGGACGACGGCGACCTGCCGGGTGTCATCGGCTCGCCACCGCCACACACCTTGGACGAGGAGGAACGCGAGAAGACGCCCGACGTGGAGGACGTCTACGTCGACCTCGGACTGCCGGCCGACGAGGCCAGAGACCGGGTGTCGCCGGGCGACCTCGTGACGATGGACCAGACCACCGAACGCGTCGGTGAGACCGTCACGGGCAAGGCGCTCGACGATCGAATCTGTCTGTTCGCGATGCTCGAGGCTGCCCGTCGGATCGAAGCGCCGGATGTGACGATTCACTTCGCCGCGACGGTCCAGGAGGAAGTCGGCCTCCGCGGTGCCCGCGCGCTCGGCGTCGACGTCGATCCCGATCTCGCGATCGCCCTCGACGTCACCGTCGCCAACGACGTCCCCGAGTTCGATGAAGGCGAGTACGTCACCGCACTCGGTGACGGAACGGCGATCAAGCTCAAAGACTCGAGCGTCATCACGAACCCCAAAGTCCACCGTCGGCTCCGCGACGTGGCCGAGGCGGAGGAAATCGACCACCAGTTCGAGGTGCTCCCCGCGGGCGGCACCGACACCGCGGGGTTCCAGCATACCCACGGGGCAAAGCCCGTCGGCGCGCTCTCGATCCCGACGCGGTACCTCCACACCGTCACCGAGACCGCCCACGTCGACGACGTCGCCGCGACGATCGACTTACTCGAGGCGTTCCTCGAGAGCGAAGACGGCGGGTTCGACTACACGCTCTAGGCGTCTATCGCCGTTCTGACGGGGCTACTGGTCCCGAATCGGCCGATCGAGAGAGCTGGTAGCGTTGCCGACGGAATCGAAGATTTCAGTAGTGGGGGTTTCTAATCAGGCGAGTATGAACCCACTCGAGGACGACGACCGACTTTCACGCCGGGGGTTTCTCGTCGGGACCGTCGGCGTTGCTGGTGCGACGGCGGCGAGTTCGGCGGCACTCGCACAGGAAGGAAACGAGAGCGACGGGGACACTGGAGGCAACGAAACGGCAGGGAACGAAAGTGAGGGCAACGAGAGCGAAAGCGGCGGCGGTGGCGGTGGTGGCGGCGGCGGTCCGACCAAGACGGTCACGCTCGTCAACTACGCCTTCGAGCCCGCCACCGAGAGCCCGATGCAGATCCAGCCGGGGACGACGGTGAAGTTCGTCTGGGAAACGGACAACCACAACATCGCCGTCGACAGCACGCCCGATGGTGCCAGCTGGGAGGGCCACGAGGCGATCGAGAATTCACCGTTCGAGTACGAACACACCTTCGAAACCGAGGGCACCTACGAGTTCCACTGCACGCCCCACGTCGGGCTCGGAATGACGGGAACGATCGAGGTCACCCAGGACGCCGGCGGTGGCGGTGGCGGCGGCGAGGCCGGTCCGGCGAAACTCGTCCCCGACGGAGCCCTGACGCTGCTGATCGGGACCGTCGCAGGGATGATCTCGACGCTGTCGCTCGTCTACTTCTTCATGCGCTACGGCGGCGAGTACGAGGAGTAAACGACGATACCGTCGTTCGTTCCGTTCGACGCGCGATCACTCGAGCGTGGCAGTTGCCGTCACAGTGCGGATTCGACCTCGTCTACGACTGCGGTGTCGACGAAGACGACGACGTGATCGCCCAGTTCGACGACGGTCTCGCCACGCGGGGAGATCAGCTCTCCGCTTCGGGTGATCGCACCGATGACGACGCCCTCCGGAAGGTTTTCCGTCACGTCCTGGATGCGGTTTCCGAACAGCAAGCTGTCGCGGTCGACCTCGATCTCGAGTACTTCAGCGCGGTCGCTCTCTACGATGTGGACGTTTTCTGTCTGTTCTTCACGGGTAAACCGGGTGATCTCCTCGGCAGTGACGAGTCGGGGATTGATCGCGACGTCGACGCCGACGGTCTCGAAGAGGTCGACGTACTCGCCGTACTCGACGATTGAGAGGGTGAGATCGACGCCGATACGCCGTGCCAGCAACGAGACGAGCAAGTTCTTCTCGTCGCTGTCGAGCGCCGCGACGACGATGTCCGATTCGTCGACGTGTTCGCGGACGAGAAAGTCGATGTCGGTCGCGTCGCTCTCCAAGACGAGCGTGTTCGGCAGCCGTTCGGCGAGTTTACGAGCGCGCTCGGCGTCGCGTTCGACGAGCCGAGGCGAGAATCCCTCCCGTTCGAGCAGTCGTGCCGTCTGGTAGCCGATTTCGCTGCCGCCGACGACGACGACCTCGCTCGCGTCCTCGAGCGTCGGCGCGGGCGTGAGAGCGGTGGCGAAGTCGCGGACGCTCTCGACGCTCCCGATGACGACGACCTCGTCACCGGCGTCGATCGTCGTCTCGCCGCGGGGGATGACGACGTCGTCGTCGCGGATGATCGCGGCGAACGTGAGCGGCTCGAAGCGGTCGGCCTGGGAGACGGTGTCGCCTGCGATGGGGCTCTCCGGGTCGACTTCGAACTCGGCCATGTGTACGAGGCCGTCCGCGAACGTGTCGACGTCGCGGGCACCCGGCAGGCTGGCGATGCGGACGATCGCCTCCGCGGTGAGGAGGTTGGTACACACCATGAAGTCGACGCCGAAGACCCGCTCGGACTGTTCCCAGGTCCGCAGCAGTTGCGTCTGCTTGACGCGGGCGATCGTGAACGGGTCGCCGACCGCCTTCCCCGTTCCGCAGACGACGATGTTCGTCTCGTCGCGGTCCGTACTCGCGATTACCATGTCGGCCTCGAAGATTCCCGCTTCCTCGAGCGTCTCGAGATCGGTTCCGTCGCCCTGGATCGCGAGGACGTCGTGGGAGTAGGTGAGCGACTCGACTCGATCCCCGTCGAGGTCGACGACGACGACGTCGTGTTCGCTGGCGAGACTCGACGCGATGTTCGAGCCCACCTGGCCTGCGCCAACGACGATCACGTGCACGGACGGGCCACCCCCGCCAGCCGGTTCCGCGACATACTCTCACTTTTCCGCCGACGCGTAAGTGGGTTACTGTCACCGGGGGTTTCGGACGCGATACGGCCGGTCTCAGGGTGTCTCGTGGAGCGTCAACTCGACCTGGCGTGACTCGCCCTCGATGTCTGCGACCAGTCGCTGGACGACGCGTTTGGCCTCGGCCAGTAGCCGTGGTTTGATCTTCTCGACCACCCAGCCAAACGAGACGAACAGGGGGAGCGAGACGACGTCTTTATCCGCCGAGTGTGGGTCGTAGACCGCCTCGAAGTAGATTCGACTCGCCGTCTCCTCGCCCGCCGGGGCCGATTCGGGTTCGGGTTCGACGCGCCACTCGCCACGCGCGTCGATGTCTTTGACCAGTCGCCACTCGAGCGACGTCGGCGGAGTCACGTCGGTCACTTCCGATCGGGCGGTGTAGCTGAGCTTCCACCAGGTCAACCGGAGGTCGTACCGGACGCCGTCGCTCCCGTCGCGTCTCGTGACCGACTCGAGGTGGTCGGCGTAGCGCGGATAGTCGGTAAACGACTCGAGATACGGGAAGATCTCCTCGGGAGCGCGATAGACGACGGTGCTGACGAGAATCCTGTCCACAGACGAGCTATCACCGAGCCGAACGTAAGCGTTGCTGTCGCCGTTTCGGTCCGCCGTTCGCTCACCTCGCGGGCCACGACTCGCTACACTTGTATAGCTGCGGCTCACGACGATCCGCCATGTACGACGTACTGATCGTCGGCGGCGGCGTCGCCGGACTCGCCGCCTCGATCTTCACTGCCCGCACGGGACTCGAGACGCTCGTCGTCGACGGGCGGCGGCCGAACGCCTCGACAGAAGACCGACCGAGTGACGGCGAATCCATCCTCGCGCGAAACGCCAGTCTCGAGAACTATCCTGGCCTCCCCGCCGGATTCGACGCTCGCCGCTACCTGCAGCTGACCCGCGAGCAGGCGACGGACGCCGGCGCGTCGTTCGAACCCGGCCGCGTTACGTCGGTCGACCCGTCCGGGGACGGTTTCGTCGTCTCGACGGACGCTGGCGAGTCGCTCGAGACGCGGCGCGTAGTCGCTGCCTCGTGGCCGGACAGTTCGTACCTGGAATCGCTCGAGGTCGAGCGAGAACAGCGCGGGAGCAAGCACGTCGTCGACGTCGACGCGGCGGGTCGGACGGCAGTCGACGGCGTCTACGCCGCGGGTCGGATCGCGGGCGAACCCCACCAGGCGATCGTCGCGGCCGGCCACGGCTCGAAAGTCGCCCTCGCAGTCGTCCACGACGCCGACGTCCCGTTCTACCACGACTGGATCGCACCCGAGGGCTACTTCACCGGCCGCGATCGCGAGGTGCCGCCTGGCTGTGCGGAGATCGACGACGACGAACGCCGCGCACGCGACGAGCGAGCGCGCGAAACGATGCTCGAGCGACTCGCCGAGCCACTCGACGCGACACCGACGATGCACCCGAGCGTCGACGACGATACCTGAACGAGCGCAGTCGCCGCGCAACGTCAACGATTAACCCCTCGGGACTGAATAGGCGATCGAATGCTCGAGGGAGTCAACGTCGCGCTCGGAGTGACGGGATCGATCGCGGCCGTGAAGACAGTCGAACTCACTCACGAACTCCAGCGACACGGGGCCAACGTTCGAGGGGTGATGACGGGGAGTGCACAGGGGATCATCCACCCCTGGGCGCTCGAGTTCGCGACCGAACGCGACGTCGTCACCGAGATCACGGGTGCGGTCGAACACGTCGACCTCTGTGGCTACGAGGGGTGGGCCGACGTCTTTCTGATCGCGCCAGCGACGGCGAACACGGTCGGCAAGATCGCCAGCGCGGTCGACGACACGCCCGTCACGACCTGCGCGACGACCGCACTCGGGTCGGGAACGCCGGTCGTCGCCGCGCCCGCGATGCACGAGCCGATGTACGACCACCCGGGCGTCCTCGAGGCGATCGAGCGCGTCGAGTCCTGGGGCGTCGACTTCGTCGACCCTCGACTCGAGGAGGGGAAAGCCAAGATCGCGAGCGAGGAGGCGATCGTCCTCGAGGTCGCTCGCGCCGTCGGCGATCGGTCGCTCGAGGGCAAACGCGTCGTCGTCACCAGCGGCGCGACCAGCGAGGCGATCGATCCCGTCCGGGTGCTGACCAACCGATCGTCGGGGAAGATGGGACGGGCCGTCGCGAAATCGTGTTACGTCCGCGGTGCCGACGTGACGCTGGTCCACGGCGACGTCGGTCCACACCCGCTCTCGCAGGGATCGTCGCCGCCCGACGGGGCGTCGGTACCCTACGCCGACGTCCACGAGGTCGAGAGCGCCGCCGAGATGCTCGAGGCGACGCTCGAGGCCTGCGAGGATGCAGACGCCCTGCTCTGTGTCGCCGCCATCAGCGACTACACGGTCGAACGGCGACCCGAGAAGATCCGCTCCGGGCAGGACCTCTCGCTCGACCTCGAGTCGACGCCGAAACTCATCGATCGCGTTCGCGACCATCGTCCGAAGTTGCCGATCGTCGGCTTCAAAACCGAGACCTCCGGCGACGACGGTGCGATGATCGACGCCGCACGGGAGACGTTAGAACGGGCCGATCTCGCGTTCGTCGTCGCCAACGACGCGAGCGTGATGGGATCGGATCATACGCGTGCACTCCTGGTCCACGCGAGCGACGTCGCTCAGTTCGAAGGTTCCAAAGCCGGTCTCGCGGGCGAGGTCGCAGCCTCCCTCGCCGTCGTCGTCGGTTGAAGTGACAAAAATTCTTTAGTGTCAATTACCGCCAGTCACGACTCTTATATAGGTGGCGTTCATGCTCCGAATTAATGGCTGGTGGCTGGAATGCGCGTCTGTTCGGTGAGGTGACATGAAGTGACGAATGGGCACACGGAATCGAAACCTCTCTCGAAAGGTGAGATTTTCGACCTGCTTCGAAATCAACGACGACGATACGTCGTCCAGTACCTGAAACAGGACGAGCGACCAGTCGAACTCGGCGACCTCGCCCAGCAGGTCGCCGCCTGGGAGTACGAGACGACACTCGAGGGCGTCACACCCGAACAGCGCAAACGCGTCTACACCACGTTACAGCAGACACACCTCCCCAAGATGGATCAGGCGGGCATCCTGACGTTCGACTCCGATCAGGGACTCATCCAGTCGACCGACCGGACGCGCGATATCAGCATCTACCTCGAGATCGTCCCCGGGTACGAGTTCGCCTGGCGCGAACTGTACCTCTCGCTCGGTGCGATCAGCTGTGCGCTCGTCGCGGCGCTGTGGGTGGGCGTCTACCCGCTGACGACGGTTCCAGCGCTCGCCTGGACGGCGCTCATCGCTACCACGTTCACCCTGACGGCGGCGGCACACATCTACTACGAGCGAAACATGCGGCTGGGCCACGGCGAACAGCCCCCGGAACTCAGCTACGGAGCCGACGACTGATCGTCGTCAGGCGGCGGAATTTGGGCCGTTATAGCACTGTCGAGGGGTATCGTCAGCTTTTACTCGATCACCACCTCACCCACGACATGGACCAGTTGAAGCGGTCGTTGCTCGAGGCACCTATCATCGAGAAAGAGGGGTACCATTACTTCGTCCACCCGATAAGCGACGGCGTTCCGAAACTCGATCCTGGTCTGCTGCGCGAGATCGTCATCCGGATCATCCGCAAGGCCCAGCTCGAGGACGTCGATCGGATCGTCACGCCCGCCGCGATGGGCATTCACATCTCGACGGCCGTCTCGCTGATGACCGACATTCCACTGACGGTCATCCGAAAACGCGAGTACGGACTCGAGGGCGAAGTCGAAATTTCCCAGCAGACGGGCTACTCCGAGAACGAGATGTACATCAACGACGTTCGCGAGGGCGAGCGAGTGCTCGTGCTCGACGACGTCCTCTCGACGGGCGGGACGCTCGCCGCGGTCCTCACAGCACTCGACGAGATCGGCGCGGAGGTCATCGACACCGTCGCCGTCATCAAGAAAGTCGGCGGAGAGAACAAGGTCGACGACGCCGGCTACGACGTCAAGACGCTCATCAACGTCGACGTCGTCGACGGTGAGGTCGTCATCGTCGACGAGGAAGGCGACTGATAATGCCTGCTGTACCTGTTTTCGGGAGCAACCGCGAACTGTCCGGCGTTTGCTCCGGGAACGACGTACAGCAGACGTTATGAAAGCGCCACGGGGGAGCGTTCGCGGTCGATCCTCCGACGAGCGCGAGCCACCGGCTGCTTGCCGGCACGGGACGATGGTGTGTCTTCTCACACTCACTATAAACTAGCTGTGCGTTTGCCAACGTTCGCGACTGTTGTATGAGCCGATCCGACCAAATCTTGGTCTAAAACCAACACATATATAGAGATAGAATTCTCAGTTGCAACGCATGGTACGAGACAACAAACAGGTCGAGTCCGGTCTCGACCGACGACGCATCCTTCAGGGAATTGGTGCCGCCGGTGCGATGGCGGTCGCCGGCTGTCTCAGCGGAGACGGCGACGACAACGGCGACGGCAACGACAACGGCGATCAGGAACGCGCGATGCAGCTGCTCGAGGAAGGGTTCGAGGAGGAAGGCTTCGAACCGCCGTACGAGGCCGACCTCGTCACGAACGAGAACCCCGAGCGCGTCCAGTGGTCGCAAATCGTCCAGCAGGTCCTCGAGAACACGGGGTACTTCGACCTCGAACTGCAGCAGTACGAGTGGACGACCTACCAGGAGATCGTTCTCTCCGAGGAGTCCGCCGAAGAGAACCACCTCGCGGCACTCGGGTGGAGCGCCGGCTTCGACCCCGACGCCTACGTGAACTTCCTGCTACACTCTGACTTCCATACGCCGTCGTGCTGTAACACGAACCACTACGCCAACGAGGAACTCGACTCTCTCATCGACGAGGGGAAGACGGAGACCGACCCCGAGGAGCGAGTCGCGATCTACGAGGAACTCCAGAACCTCGTCGCCCAGGAGTCGCCGCTCACTTTCGTCCGGTTCGGCGAGGAACTCATCGCCTACCGCGAAGAGGCCCTCGACAACTGGACGGTCTCCCCCTTCGACAGCACGCGCTTCTCGACGATTTACAACGTCTACGCTGGCACGAGCATCTCGTTTGCCGACCCCGATGGGGACGGTGAACTCAAGGCTTCCGTCGGTGCCAACATCGCGAACTTCGACCCCACCCAGCAGAACGACACGACGTCCACCCAGGCGACCGTCCCCCTCATCTACGAGGGGCTGGTCGGCTCGGACTACAGCGGCGAACCTCAGCCGTGGCTCGCAGAAGACTGGGAGCAACAGGACGACACCACGTACACCTTCTACCTCAGAGAGGGCGTCCAGTTCCACAACGGCGAGGAGCTGACGGCCGACCACGTCAAAGCCTCGATGGAGCGATACAAGGGGACGCCGCGCGAGGCCGACGTCTACGACTGGCTCGGCGAGGACGGCGAGATCAGAGTCGTCGACGACTACGAACTCGAGATCGAACTCTCCGAACCCTACGCGCCGTTCCTGCTCAACGTCGGCAACGCGCTCATCGTCCCGATGGCCGGCATCGAGGAGGAGTACGGCGGCGAGGGTGCCGTCGACCTGCAGGAGGAGCCGATCGGCACTGGCCCGTACATGCACGAGGAGTACCAGCCCGACGAACTCTACCGGGTCTCGCGCAACGACGACTACTGGGGTCAGGAGCTCATGGACAGCGCGCCGGAACCGGATACGATCCAGTTCCGCGTCATCGTCGAGTCCTCCGTCCGACAGAGCGCCCTCGAGGCGGGCGACATTCACGTCGTGAGTCCGCCCCCGGCGTCGTTCCAGGACCTGGACGACAGCGACGAGATCGTAGCAAAGAGTACGACGAGTGGCGGCTTCGACATGCTCATTCCCCCGGTCCAGCACGAGCCGTTCACTAACGCGAAGGTGCGCCGTGCACTCGCCCTCCTGATCCCGCGCCAGCAGATCATCGACACCGTCTACAACGGTATCGGTGTCCCGGCGTACGGGCCGATCTCGCCCGTCGCCAAGCGATTCGCGCTCGACAACGAGGAACTCATCGACGTCCTCGAAGGATAGCGTTAGACTCTAACCGCCCCTCCCCCTTGTCTATCGAAACATGAGCCTTTCACGGTACATTGTCAAACGTATCCTCGTCTCTATCCCCGTCTTGATCGGGGTAACGATGGTTTCGTTCGGGCTGGTACAGCTGATCCCGGGTGATCCGATCGAGTTCATACTCCAGTTTACGAACGTCTCACCCGAGGCCGAACAACGACTGTACGCCAAGTACAACCTCAACGAGCCCATCTGGAAACAGTATCTACTGTGGCTTCAGGACGTACTGGTCCTGGACTTCGGCGAGTCTATCATCTCGGGCCGTGACGTCGCCTACGAGATCAGCACGCGACTCGATCACACGATCGCGCTCGGTCTCTTCTCGTGGCTGATCGGTCTGGGTGTCGGCATTCCGACCGGCATCATCGCCGCAGTCAAGCGCGGAACCATCACCGACGAGGTCAGTCGTATCGCCGCCCTGCTGGGAATCGCGACGCCGAACTTCTGGCTCGGCCTGATGTTGATCCTCGTTCTCAGTGTCAATCTCGGGCTCTTCCGGGCAATTCCGCCGGACGCCCCGCTGTGGAGCGCAGAGAAACTGAAGTTCCTCATCTTGCCCTCCGTGACCATCGGGACCGCATCCGCGTCGCTCATCATGCGTCTCGTCCGGTCGTCGATGCTCCAGGAACTCAACAAGGAGTACGTTCGGATGGCACGCGCGAAGGGGCTGAGCGAACGAACGGTCATCTTCAAGCACGTCCTTCGTAACTCGATGATCGCTGTCGTCACCGTCGCGGCGATCCAGATCGCGTTCATCATCAACGGGTCGGTCGTCATCGAGCAGGTCTTCTCGTGGCCTGGCCTCGGACGGCTTCTCGTCAGGTCTATCAGTCAGCGCGACTTCCCGATCATTCAGGCAGGCGTGTTGATGACCGGCGTCGCGATCGTGATCGCGAACCTGTTAGCCGACATCGTCTACTCGTGGCTCGATCCACGGATCCGCTACTAAGAATGAAGCAGAAACAACGAGACACGACGACGCAGCGTGGTCGAATCCGAATTACTGGATTCGACGCCGAACGAGTGCGCAACCGGGAACCGATCTCGGGCTGGACCGAGACCGAATCCGACGGCGGCACCAGTCGGATGGAGTACGCCTGGCGACGATTCAAGAGCAATCGCCTCGCGATGCTCAGCGTCGGCGTCATGGCACTCATGGCCATCGTCGCCGTCCTCGCACGGCCGATCTCCGTCGACGTCGCCGGCATGTCGCTTACGGTACAGCCGTTCGCACTCACGCCGTACGGGCCCGGCGAGATGTTCGTCGGATCGCCACACGCAGCCCCGAGCGCCGAACACCTGATGGGGACCGACTGGTCGGGACGGGACCTGTTCTCGCGCGTGCTCGTCGGGACCCGGTACAGCCTCTCGATCGGGCTGATCGCGACCGTACTTGCCCTGTTCGTCGGGATTCCACTCGGCTCGATCGCCGGCTACTTTGGCGGCTGGATCGACGAGGCGATCATGCGTCTCGTCGACGTTCTCTACGCGTTCCCGTTTCTCGTCCTCGCCATCGCGATCATCGCGGTGCTCGGCCAGGGGTTCTGGAACCTGATCCTGGCGCTGACGATCACCGGGTGGATCAGCTACGCCCGTCTCATCCGCGGTGAGGTACTGAGCGTGAAAGAAAACGAGTACGTACTCGCGGCGAAAGCGCTCGGCGCGACCGATCGCTCGATCATCTTCCGTCACGTCGTCCCGAACGCGATGGCCCCGGTCATCGTCCAGGCGACGCTGTCGATCGGTACCGTCGTCCTCTCTGCGGCCGCGCTTGGCTTCCTCGGACTCGGTCTCACGCCGGGCACCCCCGAGTGGGGGACGATGCTCTCGAGCACTCGCGACACCATCGCTCAGGGCTACTGGTGGGTGTCTGTCTTCCCCGGCCTGGCCATCGTCGTGTTCGTGCTCGCTATCAACCTGATGGGTGACGGGATCAACGACGCACTCGACCCACAGGGAGACACCGCAACGAAACAGAGGATGCAATAGATGGCACTACTCGAAGTCAACGATCTAGTTACGCAGTTCTACACTGAGGACGGAACCGTTCGCGCGGTCGACGGCGTGAGCTATCAGATCGACCGCGGTGAAAAGTTCGGCGTCGTCGGCGAGAGCGGTGCCGGCAAGAGCGTGACGAGCCTGTCGGTCATGGGCCTCATCGAGAGCCCCGGTGAGATCGTCGGCGGGGAGATCCTCTTCAAAGGGGAGAACCTCCTCGAGAAGAGTCCCGAAGAGATGCGCCGCATCCGCGGCAACGAGATCGCCATGGTGTTCCAGGACGCCGAGACGGCTCTCAACCCCGTCTACACGGTCGGCGAGCAGATCGCCGAGGGGATCCGCACGCACAAGGACGTCTCGGACGAGGAGGCCAAAGAGCAGGCGATCGAGATGCTCGCGAAGGTCGGCATCCCCGACCCGGCAGAGCGCTACAGCGATTACCCCCACCAGTTCTCCGGTGGGATGCAACAGCGTGCGGTCATCGCGATCGCACTCTCCTGTGATCCCGACCTGCTCATCTGTGACGAGCCCACGACGGCACTCGACGTCACGATCGAGGCGCAGATCCTCGAGTTGCTCGACGAACTGGCGTCGGACTTCGATACGGCGATCCAGCTCATCACGCACGACCTCGGCGTCGTCGCCGAGATCTGCAACCGCGTGATGGTGATGTACGCCGGCAAGGCCGTCGAGAAAGCGCCCGTCGAGGACCTCTACTACCAGCCCAAACACCCCTACTCGGTCGGCCTGATGGGGTCGATCCCGCGCATCGGCGACAGGCGCGACCGCCTCGAGACGATTCCGGGGACGATGCCCGACCTCGTCGAAGTGCCGCCAGGCTGTAGTTTCCACCCGCGGTGTCCGTACGCCGAGGAGGCCTGCAGTCGGAAAGAGCCGCAACTCGTCGACGTCGAGACCGGGGAGCCGTCGAACCCGAACGACGACGGCGAACACGCCGCCGCGTGTCTGGCCTATACGGGCGACCTCGAGGACGAACTGTCCTACCAGGTCGAAGTACTGACGGAGGAGACCTATGAGTAGCCAACCGCTCGTTCAGGCAGACGAACTGACGAAGTACTACAGCAACGCCGACGGTTTCCTCGACCGGATGCTCGGCAATCAGTCGCAGGTTCGCGCCGTCGACGGCGTCGACCTCGAGGTCCGCGAGGGCGAGACACTCGGTCTGGTCGGCGAATCCGGCTGCGGGAAGAGTACGCTCGGTCGCACGCTCCTCCAGCTCGAAGAGCCCACGGACGGACACGTCTACTTCAAAGGCGAAGACATCACGGACCTGTCGGGATCGGCGCTCCGGAAGAAGCGCCGGGAGATGCAGTATATCTTCCAGAACCCCTTCGCCAGTCTGAACCCCCGACTGACGATCAACGACATCGTCGGCGAAGCGCTCGACGTTCACGGCATCGCCGACGGCGAAGAACGGGACGCCCGAATCGCGGAGATCCTCGACACGGTCGGCCTGAAGTCGAGCCACGCCAACCGTTACCCACACGAGTTCTCCGGCGGCCAGCGCCAGCGGATCGGCATCGCCCGCGCGCTCGCGGTCGACCCCGACTTCGTCGTCTGTGACGAGCCGGTCTCCGCGCTCGACGTCTCGGTGCAGGCACAGATCCTCAACCTGCTCGAGGATCTACAGAGCGACCTCGGCCTCTCGTATCTGTTCATCGCTCACGACCTCTCGGTCGTCGAGCACATCGCCGACCGCATCGCTGTCATGTACCTCGGCGAGATCGTCGAGGTCGGGACGGCAGAAGAGATCTTCAGCCCGCCGTACCACCCGTACACGCACGCGCTGCTGTCTGCGATCCCGGAACCCGACCCGCTCTGGAAAGGCGACCGCGTCATCCTCGAGGGATCGGTGCCGTCGCCACTCGATCCGCCCAGCGGCTGTAAGTTCCATACCCGCTGTCCTATCGCCCAGGACGACTGCGGCGAGTGGGAGGACCACCCGGACCTCGAGTCCGTCGGCGGCTCCCACAAGATCGCGTGCCCGTACCACGAGATGATCGACACCGAGGTCTGATCGGCGGCTGTCGCGTCGCGTCGAGTATCGAAACGAACGTTTCTTAGGCGATTGCTGCCTACGAGCGGTCGATGCGTCGTATCTACGAGTCCGACGCGCTCTCGCGGGACGACGAGGATCCGTTCTCTCCGAGCGAATCCGACGAGCGATCCCGGAAGATGATCGACTGGGAGGCGGCCAGTCACGCCTTCCTCCCTGTCTGGCTTCGCGACCGCGCGGTGAGCGTCGACCTCGAGACGAACAAAGACGAATACGAACCCGGCGAACCGGTCCGCTGGCGGGCGACGTTTCGAAACCGCCTCCCGTTTCCCGTCCGCATCGTCACCGAGACGCCGGAACTCTGGCGCTGGTCGGTCGACGGCGTCGACCGCGCGAGCGAAGTTCCGGCACGGATTCCGGACCGAAAGAGCGTCATCAACTTCTCCCGTGGCGAACGAAAGGTCGTCGAACGCCGCTGGAAGCCACAGATTCAGGTCACGGAACGTGAGTGGGAACCACTCGAGTCAGGCGAGCATACTCTCTCGGTCGCCCTCAACGTCGATCGACCCGACGAGCGCGATCTCGTCAGCGAGACGAGTTTTACGATCACGTCCTGACGCGTTTCATAATGATGGCTGCGACTGCGTATCGGGGCAACCGCAAGACGATTCACGGTTGCCCCGGAACTGACTCGCAGCCATCGGTATCAGTTGTCCCGTTCGAACACGGCTACCCGTTTTGCACGGTCACGCTCGCCGGCATCATTTTAATTGAGTGACAAAATTCGCAGTGGAAATTCGAACGGCGGGACGCCGGGGAGTTACTCCGTCAATCGGAGTTCGTCGGGTTCCACGTGGGCGTCGTCGAGCAGATGACAAGCAGCCTCCTGTTCGGTGCCACAGCCCTCGAGTTCCGGTTTCTCGCGTTCACAGACGGTCGTGAATTCCTCCACGAGGTGTGCGTTCGCGCGTTCGTGGTCGCCGTCGACGAGCGCATCGAGTGCGTCGTCGAGCGTCGCTTCGGCACGCGGATCGTCCAGCCGAACGGGGACGTCGTACTCGGACCGAATCCACCGTTTGAGATCCGCGTCGTCGACCCTTTCCGGCGACGGGTCCTCGAGGTCCCCGTATTTGCCGTCCGATTCCAGGACACCAACCTCGGCGATGCTCTCTACGTCGATCGACTCGCGCTCGACCTGTTTGCGAAAGGTGAGGACGGATCGCCAGGTCTCCTGTGGCAGATCGATCCCCGACGGCGGGATCACCTCCGGACAGCGCGTGTGGAACTTACAGCCACTCGGCGGATCCGACGGATCCGGGACGTCGCCTTTGAGTTCGACGCCGAGGCCCCGGTCCGTCGGATCGGGCGTCGGGATGGCGGACAGCAGCGCCCGCGTGTAGGGATGCTGTGGATTCGAGAACAGTTCCTCGGTCGGCCCGACTTCCACGAACTCGCCTAGGTACATCACCGCGACGCGGTCACACACCTGACGGACGACGCCCAGATCGTGACTGATGATGAGCACCGTCAGCCCCAGTTCTCGCTGGAACTTGTCGATGAGCCGGAGGATTTCCGCCTGGACAGAGACGTCGAGCGCCGACACGGGTTCGTCGGCGACGAGGAGTTTCGGGTTCACCGTGAGCGCTCGGGCCAGCCCGATCCGCTGTTTTTGGCCCCCGGAGAACTCGTGTGGATACCGCTTCATGTCCGCGGCCGAGAGGCCGACGCGCTCCAGGAGGTCGGCGACGATCTCCCGGCGTCGCTCGCGATCGGCCATCCCCTGGACGACGAGCGGTTCCGCGACGGCGTCGCCGACGTTCATCCGGGGGTCGAAACTCGAGTCCGGGTCCTGGAAGATCAACTGGACCTCTCGGCGAAACCGGCGGAGCTCCGCCGCGTCGTACTCGAGGACGTTTTCGCCCTCGAAACGGATTTCGCCGTCCGTCGGCTCCTCGAGGCGAACCATCGACGCCGCCGCGGTTGACTTGCCACAGCCGGATTCGCCGACGATGCCGAACGTCTCGCCGCGCTCGAGTTCGAGACTGATTCCGTCGACTGCACGGGCCCGGCCGACTTCCGTGTTCAGTATCCCCTCGGTGATCGGATAGTGTTTTTTCAGCCCGCCGACGCGGAGCAGCGGATCGCCGGATCGACTCATCGCCGATCACCTCGCTCGAGGTCGTCGGTCGGAGACGGCGATCCAGCGGGTTCGGCGTCGGTGTTCAGGACGGTACTCGACTCTCGTCCCGGTTCGAAGTGAACGCAGGAGGTCGTGTGATCCGACGCGTCCCCGACCCGGTGCATCTCCGGCTGGTCGCCGGTTCGACAGGCGTCGATCGCGTGCGGACAGCGATCCGCGAACCGGCAGCCGGGCGGCGGCGACCGGGGATCCGGGAGTTCGCCGGGGATGCCACCGATCCCGCCTCGCCCTGGGAGACAGTCGAGGAGCGCCCGGGTGTAAGGGTGGGCCGGCGTTTCGAAGACGTCCACGACCGACCCCTTCTCCATGATCTTTCCGGCGTACATCACGGCCACGCGATCGGCGATTTCGGCGACGACGCCGAGATCGTGCGTGATGAATAACATCCCCATGTCCCGTTGCTCCTGGAGCTCTGCGAGTAGCTTCAGAATCTGAGCCTGGATCGTGACGTCCAGCGCCGTCGTCGGCTCGTCGGCGATCAACAGGTCCGGTTCGCAGGCCAGCGCGATCGCGATAAGCACCCGCTGTTGCATCCCGCCGGAGAACTCGTGTGGGTAATCGTCGAGTCGGGAACTCGCCTCGGGAATCCCGACCTGCGTGAGTAACTCGACGGCGCGCTCGCGGGCCTCGGATTTGGACACGTCGGCATGGAGTTGAAGCGCTTCGCGGATCTGCCAGCCGATCGTGTACACCGGGTTCAGCGCACCCTGTGGGTTCTGGAAGATGTGGCTCACCTCGCCACCCCGGACGTGACGTAGTTCTTCGTCCGACAGATCGGAGATCTCCCGCCCGTTGATCTCGATCGAGCCCTCGGGAATGTAGCCGGGCGGGGACTTGAACAGCCGCGTGATCGCTTCGCTGGTGACGGTCTTTCCCGATCCGCTTTCGCCGACGATCGCGACAGTTTCGCCGGGTTCGACGGTCAGCGAGATCCCGTCGACTGCCCGCACGTCCTCGCTGTCCGTCCTGAAGTACGTATGGAGGTTCGAGATCTTCAGGAGAGGCTTATCGTCCCGTTTGGTCGATACGTGTCGAGCGTCGGTCGTGTCGTCGTCTCGTGTACTCATTCTCCACTCCCTCCGTGTCTCGGGTCGAGCGCGTCCCGGAGCGCGTCGCCGAGGAAGTTGAACGCGAGGATGGTGAAAAACAGGAATCCGCCCGGGATCGTCGAGATCCACCACGCGGTGCGGAGTTGATCGCGACCGTCCGCGATCAGCCGCCCCCACGACGGAACCGTGGGATCCCCGAGTCCGAGGAACGCGATCGCGGCCTCAGCCAGGATGATCGACGGAATCGTCAGCGTTGCGGCGGTGATGAGGCTGTTCGAGATGTTCGGCAGGAGGTGCCGGCGAATCGTCCAGAGACTCGATGCACCAGCGTTCTTCGCGGCCTGCATGTACGGCTCCTCGCGGCGCTGGAGCGCTTCCGAGCGCATGATTCGGGCGGACGACCCCCACCCGAACAGGCCGAAGATGAGGATGAGCACGAACAGGCTGCCGCCGATCGTGTACGCGAGCAACAGGAACAGGAAGAACGTTGGGAACGTCATCTGGATATCGACGTAGCGCATCAGCACCTCGTCGACGAGGCCGCCGTAGTAGGCGGCCGTCAGGCCGACCGCCGCAGCGACGGCGATGCTCATCAGCGTCGCGATCAGGCCGACCTGCATGCTCACCTCCATCCCGTAGATGCTCGACAGCAGGATGTCCTCGCCCGAGGAGGTCGTCCCGAGTGGATGTTGCCAGCTTCCCTGACACATCGTCACGCCGTCTACCGTCGTCATCCCGCCGGCACAGTTGGTCCCGGCGTTGTACGCTTCGATCGATCCCCAGACCGGCGGCTGATTCTCCAGCCCCGGCGTCGGTCCGGGTTCCGGAAGCACACGAGGACCGATCACACCGACCGCGAAGACGACGATCAGGTACAGCGCGCTGACGACTGCCGCTTTGTTTTTCTTGAACTCCTTCCAGTAGTAGCGGGTCATCCGCGGATTCTCGTACAGCGGGACGACGCCGTAATACAGGAGGACGAGCAGCGTAAACGACCACAGCCAGTCGACCGGCGAGACCGGTCCCAGCACCGGAAACGCCGCCTGCCCGGTTTCGGCGACGAATCGAGAGTACAGATCGTACGCCACCCCGATCGACCACAGGCTCACGACGGCGAGCCAGGCGACCCGCTTTCTCGATCGCGCCACGCCGTCGGCGTCGATCTCGTCCCAGTCGACCTGCTCGAAGGTCACGTCCCCAGGTGCGGTACCGCCGTCCGTCTTCGTCCGCGTATCCGTATCCTCGTCCATTAGCGATCACCGTAGTCGATCCGCGGGTCGAGTACCGCGTACATGATGTCCTCGATCAGGTTGCCGACGATCGCGACGAACGTCGGCAGGAGGATCGTTATCGCGACCAGGTCAGTGTCCTGCCTGATGATTGCCTGGAACGACGCCAGCCCGATGCCGGGTATCCCGAACACCACCTCGATCAGGTACGAGCCGAACAGGACCAGTCCGAGGATCCGCCCGACGAGGATCGTCATCAACGGAATCGACGCTGGCCGGAAGATGTGCTTGGCGACGATCGCCCGGCTGCTGACGCCTTTCGACTTCGCGGTCTTGACGAAGTCGGCGTCGACGTACTCGAGTGCTTCCGCGCGCGCGTAGCGCATGACCGAGGCGATCGCGCCCGTCATCAGCACGAACGTCGGCAGGATGAGCTGTTTGAGGTTCGCCGGACTGAGGATGCCGACGTAGCGCTCGCCCTCGAAATCCTGGCGGAAGAACGCCGGATGGTCGGAGCCAGCGGTCTCGAGTAGGGTCCAGCTTCCGTCCGCCGCCTTCGGGAGTGCAGCGTTCCAGCCGATGTCGACCCAGCCGAGCCACGATCCGAAGACGACGAGCAACACGATCCCGAACCAGAAGTTCGGAATGCTGATCCCGAAGAAGGCCGCGAACGTCGCCGCGTAGTCTTTCTTCGTGTACTGGTTGACCGCCGAGTAGAGCCCGATCGCAGTCCCGATGATCGTCGACAGGACGATCGCGGGAACCCCGTACAGCAGCGAGTACGGGACGGTTTCACGGACGACGTCGACGACCGGCTGGTCGTACTCGTAGGACCAGCCCCAGTCACCCTGGAAGACGTTCGTCATGAAGTCGACGTATCGTTCGTGGAACGGTCGATCCAGGCCGAGCCGTTCCCTCTCTGCCTGGACGGCCGTTTCGACGTCCACGTCGTTTATTGCCGCCTGGAACTCCGCCTGCATGAGCTGCTGGTTCGGAACCTGGTCCATCAGCACGAACGTGATCGTGAGGATGAGAAACGACGCGAATGCGGCCCAGAGCACCCGGCGAATGACATACCATTTCATAGAGCGTGTATTGGAAAACTCCGTACTGTATTCGTAGTCCGCGCGGCTCAGACCTCTTCGAGCGTGAAGTTGTCGTTGTCGCGCAGGAGGTCACGCGCCGCGACGATGTCGTCTTCGGTGATGTCGATGCCGTAGACGTCGACCGCAGACTCGTCGTACCAGTCGGACCACGTCGGCTGGAAGGTGACCGCGGGGTCAGCCTGCCCGCGCCGGATGTCCTGGGTGATCGTCTCCTTGTCGACCACGCGCGCGATGGCTTCCCGGCCGTCCCGCTCCCGAGTCAGGATGCTCCCGTTCGATCGCTGGTTGAAAAAGAGGAAGCTGATAAACGGGTCCTGCTGGTCTTCGACGCGGATCTCGTCGACGGCTTCCTGGAATTCCTGGACGTTCTCGCTCGGGAGTTCCATCCGGTCGGCCTCCGTGTTGCGGAACCGCTCGACGCGGGTCGACTGCTCGGCCTCGACGTCGAACTGGAACTGATCGAAGTAGGGCGCGTCCGCCCACGCGTCGTCCATGACCTGGACGTTGCTGTCGTCCGTGTGCTCGCGCATGTAGTAGTCGTCGTTGCGGACGGCTGTGAACGATCCCGTCTGTCCGGGCGTTCGATCTTCGAACGTGTACGCGCCGAGGTTGCCGGTCCAGGTGAACTCCTGTACCTCGTCGGACTGGCGAAGCGCCTCCGCGTCGGGCGCGTACTGCTCGTAGAGCGCTCGCGGGTAACAGTACTCGCTCCACAGGATCGGCCGGAGTGGGAACAGCGGGTCCGGTTCGACGAGTTCGATCTGGAACTCGAGTTCTCCGGTCTGTTCGACGTTCTCGACGTCCACCCACTCTTCAGGCTGGCCCGGCGGCAGATCCTCGTTCCACATGTCGGCCGCGTCGTCGGCCACGCCGTGGACGTTCTCGATCTGGAAGACCCAGTCTTCTGCGGTCATCTGGCCGTACGGGTTGCCGTCCGCGTCGGTCCCAAACTCGAGGTTGTCCCGGAGGGTGCAGATCCACACCTCCCCGTCGCCGCTATCCTCGACGTCCATGAACAGCGGAAAGACCTCGTCGTTCGTGTCGACCGCGTAGGAGGTGTCGGAGATGAGGCCCGTCCTGTAACTCGAGTTGACGTCCTCCTGTTCGGGCAGGTACGCCTCGTTGAACTGATTGCCTGTCAGCCAGACGTAGTCGCCGCCGACAGTCTGGTCGTCGCGATATCGGTTGATCCAGTCGGGCGAGTAGCCGTAGAGGTTGAACTCGTCTGACGTGTTGATGCGCTCCTCGAACCCCCAGAATCGCAGCGACTCCGACATGAAGTTCGCCGGGAGTTCGTCGGTGAGCGCACCCATGATCTCGTTGAGGTACTCCTGCTGTTCCGCTTCCGTTTCGGCGTTCCGGAACTCCTCGTACAGACCCTTCATGTCGACTTCGGGAACGTAGCCGTAGGCGTTCGTCCCCGAGTCTTTCAGCCAGAACGTGTCGGTGTTCCCCGGGGTCCGCGGGTACGAGTTTGCGGCGATGCCATAGAGCATGTCCCAGTCGGAGACGGTCCGGGTTCGGTCCGGCGGACCAGCGTTGAACAGGCCCGGATTGTACTCGAAGTCCTCTGGATCCTCACCCGGCAGCGGTTCCGAACCGAAGTGGTCGCCGATGAGTTGCGTCTTGCCCTCGAGTTGCAGGTCGACGCCGATCTTCTCGAGGTCGCTCTGTATCTGGGACGCGATGTCCTGGTGGGTGTCGTCACCTTGATCGAAGAAAATCGTCGGTGCGATCCGATCACCGTCCGGCCCGTACAGTTCGACTTCCGGAAGGTCCGCTGACGGATCGTTGTCGTCGTCCGGCTCGGATCCGAAACAGCCGGCGAGACCGGCGGCGGCACCGATACCGACCGTCTGGAGGACTCGTCGGCGGGAACTCGTCGCTTTCAGGTTCGCACGTTTGTCTCCCGTGAAACGGTTTGACATGAAATACATTCTTTTATCATATACACATATATTTACCGGTAGACTATCCATAGAACCTAAATATTATCAGCAATACTATGGACTGGGAATTCGATAAGATGACCCGTCTCTGCCGTGTCACTGGACAATCGTCGAGCGTTCCTGGTCGGTGACCTCCGTTACTCGAGCCTCGCCCGGACGTCGACCCGCAGCGAACCCCCAGTCTCCGACGAACTGCAATCATCCGGAGCCAGTGCTCGCAAATTTGTTCGCGCCAAAAGTATCGTGGGAGGTAGATTTTAACCACGCCGAGACGTGCTCACTTCGTTGCGCGCGTCTCGTCTGGTTAAAATCTGCTCGTCGTATTTTCGACGCTCACGAGTTTGTTCGCGCCAAAAGTATTGTGGGAGGTAGATTTGAACCACGGTCGCAGCGAAGCTGCTCCCTGATTCAAATCTACTCCGTGCTATGGTTGGCGCTCACGAGTTTGTTCGCGCCAAAACATAGCGGGAGGTAGATTTGAACTACCGATCTGCGGGTTATGAGCCCGCCGGAATCTCCTGGCTATCCCATCCCGCTACTTCTTCGTAACCCGGTGTCGTAGTTAAGGGTTGTGATTCGGACGCCGTGTGCGGGTTTCTACCGCCCGCCTCGGTGGACCTGCCACGTGTAGAGGCTCTCACAAACGTAGTTCACGAAGAACCCGACTCCGATTCCGATCACGTTCGCCGTGACGTACCAGACGGCGAATCCGTAGACGAGCGCCGCCAGTACCGCCAGCGTGACCAGGAACCCGCCGAAGCGAACAACGTTCGATCGCAGAAACCGGCGGGCCAGCGCTCGAGTTCCCGACTCGCCGAACGTCGCGAACGTCCACCGTTCGTTGATCGTGAAGATGACCGCGATCCCGAGTTCCCACGAGATCGCTTTCGCGACCACCGGCCCGAGCGCCGTGAACTCGACCAGCGCGACGAGGACGAGATTGTCGACGATCGCGCCGACAGCGCCGACAGACGCGAACTGACCGAACCGCGACTTCGAGAACAGGACCGTCAGACGGCTCCGAATCACGTCGGCAAACGAGTCGCTCATCGTCGTCCTCGAGCGTTCCGTGGCCGGGTGGCCGGTTTCGGTCGGCGGTTCGATCGCGTCGGAAGCGAGCGCCGACCGCTCGAGCGTCGGTCGGCGTCGCAATCGAGCACTCCTCGGGGTCGTCGACTCGACTCTGCCGTCAGAAAGCGACGCGACCCGTGATGGCAACGACAGCGCGGGTGACGACGGGCGACGGGTCGGGACGCTCCGATCACGACGTCGACGGTCCGAATCATCCATTTGGATTCGGCGTTCACGTCGAGTAAAAGCATTCGAAAGCGTGTCGGATATTTTTGGACCGAATCTGGTGCGATCGCTCGCGTGAGTGACGCTGCCGCGGGGATCAGGACACGACGACGGCGCGACGTGCGACCGCCGCTCGAACGGCAGTCGACGTGACAGCGCGGGCGAGATCACCACTCCCGGGAGACCTCGCGAAGAAGGGAACCGATCAGACGGCGATGTCGCCTCGTGGCTCGACGACGGTCACTTCCTCGGCAGTGACGTGGTCGACCTCGAGGAAATGTGGCGTGTAGTTGCGCCTCTCGTAGTCTTCGATCTCGCTCTCGTCGCCGACGGTACACCAGAGCTGGACGCGATCGGGACCGTGCCACTCCCCGTTGCGGTTGATCCCGAAACAGGTCACCTCTCTACCGTCGTACTCGATGACGGCGCCTTTCCGAATGCCCGGGTCCCCGTGGATGATGAGCCGCTTCATGACCGGCGGTTCGTGCGATGGGAAATTAAGCGCTTCGAAGGCTCGTTCGCTCGCTGCTGGTTGCGGTCGCCGAATTTGCCGCTCCACGTGCACGTGCCGCCCCGCGTCCACGTCGTCGTTTCGCTCGCGGCCGGCGTCGTCGCCCCTGCGGGCAATTCCCACGGTCAGACCGACGGCGAACCAAACGCGTTTTAAACGGGCGTGCCATAACTCTCGGCAAGTGAGATAACTATGCAGATGCCACGCCGGTTCAACACGTACTGCCCGCACTGCAACGAACATCAGGAACACGAAGTCGAGAAGGTCCGTACGGGCCGCTCGAGCGGCATGAAGTGGGACGCTCGCCGAACCCGCCGCAACAAGGCGGTCATCGGGAACGCCGGTCGCTTCTCGAAGGTGCCCGGTGGCGACAAGCCCACGAAGAAGACGGACCTCAAGTACCGCTGTGGCGAATGCGGCAAGGCCCACCTCCGCGAAGGGTGGCGCGCCGGTCGACTCGAGTTCCAGGAGTGATCACGATGGCAGGAAACTTCTACACCGTCCGCTGTAGTGACTGCGAGAACGAACAGATCGTCTTCGGCAAAGCCTCCACCGAGGTCGCCTGTGCCGTCTGCGGGACGACGCTGGCTCGCCCGACCGGTGGCAAAGCCGAGATCGACCACGAGATCGTCGAGACCGTCGAAGCACGATGAAGTACAGCGGCTGGCCCGACCCCGGCGAACTCGTCGTCGGCAAGATCGACGAGATCGAGGACTTCGGCGTCTTCGTCGATCTCGAGGAGTACGAGGACAAACGTGGCCTCATCCACATCTCCGAGGTCGCAAGCGGGTGGATCAAGAACGTCCGCGACCACGTCCGCGAGGGCCAGATCGTCGTCTGCAAGGTACTCGACGTCGACGAGTCCTCCCAGCAGATCGACCTCTCGCTGAAAGACGTCAACGATCACCAGCGCTCCGACAAGATCCAGGAGTGGAAAAACGAACAGAAGGCCGACAACTGGATGGAACTGGCCTTCGGCGAGGAGATCGAGGACGAACAGTACACCTCGATCGCGAACGAACTGCTCGCCGCACACGGAGGCCTCTACGACGGCTTCAAACAGGCCGCCATCCACGGCCAGGAGGCCCTCGAGAACACCGACCTCGCCGACGAGGAGGTCGACGCGATCGTCGAGACCGCCCGCGAGAACGTCTCGGTGCCGTACGTCAACGTCACCGGCTACGTCGACCTCGAGAACCCCTCCGAGAGCGGCGTCGATGGCGTTCGCAAGGCGCTCAAAGCGGCCGAGGGTAACGGCGACGTCCCCGAGGAAGTCGACCTCGAGGTGACGTACGTCGGTGCACCCGAGTACCGCATCAAAGTGCAGGCGCCGAACTACAAGACCGCCGAGAGTCAACTCGAGGCGAGCGCCCGACGTGCGGTCGCCGCGATCGAAGACCGCGGCGGCGAGGGCGAGTACCACCGCGAACAGCGAACCGACGACGAGTGACGACGCCGACGACTCGAGGATAGAATCGATGAAATCGGACATCAGGGTGTGTTCGGCGTGGCGCGAGGCCCACGACCGCCCGGTCTATACCCTTTCGTCGACCTGTCCGGAGTGTGGTGCCGACGCGGTAAACAGCGCCCCTGCGCCGTTCGACCCGACCGATCCGTACGGCGAGTACCGACGCGCTCTTAAGTGTCGCAATCGCGGGTAAGGTATGGACGAACTCGACATCGACGCGGTCGCGGAGGTCGACCTCGACGACCCCGTACTCGTCGAGGGGCTGCCGGGCGTCGGACACGTCGGAAAACTCGCCGCAGAGCACGTACTGGAGGAACTCGAAGACGAGAGCACGCTCGTTCGACGGATCTACTCGCGGGAGTTCCCGCCACAGGTCTCGATCGACGGTGGCGTCGCCGACCTGACGTGTGCGGAACTCTACGCTGTCGAGGTGCCCGAGGGACGGGACGTGCTCGTCCTGACTGGCGACCACCAGGCCCAGTCGAACGACGGACACTACCTCCTTACAGACGCGTTTCTCGACGTCGCCGAGGAGTTCGGCGTCACGGAACTGTACGCACTCGGCGGCGTTCCGACCGGCGAACTCATCGACGAGTACGCCGTCCTCGGAGCCGTCAGCCACGAGTCGCTACTCGAGCCACTCGAGGAGGCGGGCGTCGAGTTCCGCGAGGACGAACCGGCCGGCGGCATCGTCGGTGTCAGCGGCCTGCTGCTCGGACTCGGCGGGCGGCGTGGCTTCGAGGCGGCGTGTCTGATGGGCGAGACCAGCGGCTACCTCGTCGATCCGAAAAGCGCCCGCGCGGTCCTCGAGGTGCTCGAGACCCGCCTCGAGTTCGAACTCGACTACGAGTCGCTTGACGAACGCGCCGACGAGATGGAAGAGGTCATCGGGAAGATCCAGGAGATGGAAAATCAGCAGTCGATGGACGTTCCGAGTGACGACGACCTGCGATACATCGGCTGACCGTCGGCTGGCGGCGGTCGAACTGTGCGACGCGTGACGAGAAATTCTTTAGGAACCACATCCTATAGCCGAGCGTGCCAACCGACGTCGTCGACGCGATTCCGCCGGTCGTCCTCACCGGGCTTGCACTCGGGGCCATATTTACGGTGTTTGCCGCGGGGCTGTTTTTCGTCGGCGAACGGCTGTTCCCGAACCGATCGCCAGGCAGTGAGCGGACGTACTCGAGCGAAGACCGCCGGCGCGTCGAGATCCGCGAGTACCTCCAGCGGATCGGCGAGCGCTTCGCGGAGGATCACCCGATCGCCGGGGAGTCGGTCGAATTCTACCTGCCCGAGCGTGACGTCGCGGTGACGTTCGACGCGCACGCGTTCTTCCGAATTCAGAACGCGACCGACACGTACCCGATCCTCGTCGAGCACGAGATGCCCGGCAGCCACCTCGGGCGGCGACTCCCGTTCGAGGTCCCCGAGGTGGGTCCCGATCCGATGGACTTCCAGGAGCGAACGCGCCTCGCCTTCGAGGCACTCGGACTGCCGACGACTGCAGATCGAGACGAGATCAAGTCCGCCTACCGGGAGCGAGTCAAGGAGGTCCACCCCGACCACGGCGGCGACGAGGAGTCGTTCCGTCGCGTCCAGGAAGCGTACGTGACGGCGAAAGAGCACGCCGACTGATAATGATGGCTGTGACTGGTTGCCGACGCAACCGCACGATGGTTCGCGGTTGCGGCGGTACAGACTCGCAGCCATCGTTATGAGACCCTAGGCCTCGAGCACTTCGTAGGTCACGTCGCCGTCTCTGAGCGTGTCGGTGACGCGTCCGACGGCATCGATCGTGGCGACGACGGCCACCTCGAGGCCGCGTTCTGCGGCGTCGGCTGCGACCTCGCCGACGGCAAAGGTCACGTCGGGATCGACGCCGGCCTCGCGCAGCGAGACGACGGCTTCGACGCCGGCGGCGGCGACGAGGTCGGTGTCCGCACAGCCGTCGGCGATCTGGTCGACGTCGACAACGCGGCTGCCGCCCGCGCGGACCGCCGGTACCTGCCACACCGTCACCGAGCCCGGCTCGAGGTCGATGACACCCTCGAAACTCGTGACGCCGACGTCGGTGCCGGCGGCGGCGTCTGTCGTCGCGACGCCGGTCGCCGGCCCCTCGGTTCCCGGGCTGGCGTGGAGGAGGCCGTCTCTGATGGATAGCGAGACGGTATCGCCTTCCGACAGGTCGTCGGTTGCGATGGCAGCGTCTTCGCCCATCGCGCCGAGGACGTCTTCGGTGACGTGGTCGGCGAACCGGCGAACGTCACCGGCAGCCTGGAAGAGCCAGTCGACGCCCTCTTTGGTGACGCGATACCGCGAGCGGCCCTCTTTCTCGACGAGTCCGTCGTCGACGAGCGCACGGATGTACTCGCTTACTGCCTGACTCGTCACGTCTACTTCGTCGGCGATCTCTCCCTGACTGACCGCCGGCTGGCGCTCTGCGATCTCGACCAAGATGCGAAACCGCGTCGCCGCTCGTTTGTTGTCGAGGACGTCGACCATGTCTCTCAGTTCTTTCGACGTTGGCAAAAAGTACGCGGTCCACTCGAGACGGGTCGTCCCCGCCGTAGACGCGGACCCGGTCGACTCGAGGACACTCACCGAAGGCGTCAGGTTGATTGCGGATGGGGCCGTGGTGTCGAGACGAACAATGTCGTCAGCGTCAGCGGTGGCCCCGCTATCATCGACTGTCGGTGTCGAACCTCCGGTTGCGTCACTCGCGCGCGTCGTGGAACCGACGATGGCGTTCTCGGTCCCGAGTTCGTTCACCGACGTCCTGGCGTGGGTCGTGATCGGTGCGTTCGTCCTGTCGGTCCTCCTGGAGTGGCTCGACGTTGCGGACGCGCCGCGGTACGTCGCGTCGGCCGCGTGGGTGATCTTCGGCGTCTTCTGGCTGGCGCTCGTGCCCCACTACTACTATCACGTTCAGAGCCCGATCGAGACGATCCTGAGTCTCGCCGCCCTCCCGCTGTCGCTGTACACGGCCGTCCTCCTGTTCCGGGGGCGGGACTCGCTGCTCGTGCTCTCGAAGGCGGTCGCGTTCATGGGGCTGATCTACCTGCCCGCGGAGACGATTCCGTTCGTTCGCACGTGGCTGATCGAGACGACCGCCAGCCAGGCCCACTGGGGGATGGAGCAGTTCGGCTACAGCCCCGGCCTCGTCGAGGGGGCAAACGGCTACCAGAGCCGCTTTGACTTCGACCCCGACGAGACGGTGACCGGTCGAACCACGTACATCGTCATGGCCTGTACGGGAATCGGGAGCATGGCGATCTTCGGTGGGTTGATCGCCGCCGTCAAAGCGCCGCTGCGACGCAAGGCAGCGGGCTTTGCCTTCGCGGTCGGCATCATCTGGTTTCTCAACCTCGTGCGAAACGTCTTCATCGGGCTGGCCTCGCCGTGGGGCTGGTTCCAGCAGGAACCGCTGGTCTACGTCGTGACCACGTACCTGGGGGAACCGGCGAGTCGCACCTCGTTTCTCGTCGCCCACAACTACATCGGCCAGACGCTGTCGGTCGTCGCACTCGTCGGGATCACGTACCTCGTCGTCCGGATCGTTCCCGAGGTTCTCGTCGTCCTCGAGGACGTCCTGTTCGTGCTCACCGGCACCGAGTACGACCTCGAGGACGCCCTCGGCCCGTCGGTGCGAGCCGACGGTGGCGAACCGAAGCGATGACCGCTGCTGCGGTCGACGTTCCTTTCACCGTCGCGGACCGTGCCGTCTACCTCCCGTCGGCCGAGACGCTCGTCGTCGCCGACGTCCACCTGGGACGGGCCGCGACGTCCTCGGTCGACGCGCCGATCGAGGACGGGTCAGACGCCGTCTCCCGACTCGAGGGGCTGCTCGAGCGATTCTCGCCCGGGACGGTCGCGATCGCGGGCGACCTGTTGCACTCGTTCTCGCGGGTTCCACGCGGCGTCGAGGAGACGGTCGCCGACCTCGTGGCGGCCACCGACGCCGCGGGTGCGGCGCTCGTCGTCACGCCAGGCAACCACGACGCGATGCTCGAGGGCGTCTACGACGGCGAGACGGCGGCCGAGTACCGACTCGAGGACGGCGAGACCGTCGTGTTGCACGGACACGAAGCGCCGACGGTGGCTGCGGATCGGTACGTCGTCGGTCACGATCACCCGTCGCTGTCGGTCGACGGCCGGAAACTGCCGTGTCTGCTGTACGGTCCCGGGACGTACGACGGGGCCGACGTGGTGGTCCTCCCGGCGTTTACCCGCCTCGCGCCCGGGTCGACGGTCAACGGAATGCGTAGCGGTGACTTCCAGACGCCGCTCGTGACCGACGCCGACGCGTTCTACCCGGCAGTCAGGGACGTCACAGGCGACGAGACGCTCTGGTTTCCCCCGCTGGGCGAGTGTCGGCAGCTCCTGTGAGCGGTCGATCTAGCGCGTCGCGCGTTCAGAGCGGTCGCGACGCCGTCGCGTCGAGTTCCGCGAGAAACGCGGCGCAGACGTCGTTGAACGCCTGCGGATTGTCCTGGTTGACGAGGTGGCCCGAATCGGGAACCGCCGCCCATCTGCCGTCGTCGACGGTTGCCGCGATCCGTCTTCCCTGTCGTCTGACCGGTGACGCCTCGGCTTCGCCGTAGACGACGAGCGTCGGCGTCGTGACGTGGGACAACTCGGGCGGGTCGAACGCGTAAAGCGCGTCGAATATCTTCCGGAACTCCGCGCGTGAGACGTCCCCGACCGCCTCTATCGCCTGCGATCGGATCGACGAGTCGGTCGACAACCACGGCCCGTTTGTCACCGTGCGGATCGATCCGAGCAGCGAGCGGAACGTGGTCCGCGGCCCGGCGACGGAGAGCGTGGCCGTGAGCGCCGGCAACGGCGAGAGAAACGGCTTCACGCCGGTCGGGACGTCGACCGGCGGCATCGACCGGACCGGGCCCGCGAGGATCGCTCCCGCCGCCCGGTCGGGGTGGCGGTCGAGGTACTCCTGGACGATCATCGACCCGAGCGAGAGCCCACAGAGGATCGGCTGCTCGACCTCGAGCGACGCGAGCAGCGACTCGAGGTCGTCGACGAAAAGCGAAACGGAGTACCGTTCCCGATCGGTCGCCCCTGTCCGGCCGTGACCGCGGACGTCGAGCGTGATCGTCCGATACTCGTCGGCGAACCGGTCGACCTGCGGTCGCCAGGCGTCGCCGTTCATCCAGCCGCCGTGGACGAACACGAGCGGCGGCCCGTCACCGACCTCGTCGTACCAGAGCGTCCCGTCGGAAACCTCGAGCGTTGCCATCGTCTACTCGACGGGGCGAACGTACGTCAACGGTGTGGTTGCACTCGTGCGTTGGCGGTGGGTGCAGCGACGACGATCACGCAGACGAGAGGTCCTCGACGACGGCCTTCGCCGCCATCCGACCGCTCTCCATCGCTCCCTGAATCGACGACCACTGCGTGTAGTCGCCGGCGAGGTAGACGGCACCCTCGGGATCGCGGACGTCGGGGAGTCGGTCGTGGATGCCGGGTGGCTGGGCGAACTGGGCGAACGCCACGCGCTCCGTGTGAACGGCCTCGAACCGGTCGAACCGTCGCTCGGGATACCACGACTCGAGCGTCTGCCGGCTGATCGCGGCGAGTTCGTCGTCACCTTCCTCGCGCTCGCCGAGGTAGGTCGCGCTCACGAGCGTCGCGTCGTCGGGCGCGTACTCGGGCGCGACGTCGCTGTGAGGGACGACGTGGTTCGGCCCCTCTTCGCTCGCGTTCAACAGCAACCGCTTTCCCGTCTCGAGGTCGGTTCCTCCTCGGAGCGTGTAGTACTGGGTCACGCAGGCCCGCGCCGTCGTCGGCACGCTCGCGACGCCGGTGAGGTCGCGCGCAGTCGGCGGGTCGGTCGCGACGACCACGGCGTCCGCCTCGAGGGTCTCGCCGTCGGCAGACACCACCACGCCGTCGCCGTCCTGCGAGACGGATTCGACCGTCGTTCCCGTCTCGACGGTCGCCCCAGCCTCGCGGGCGCGCGCTGTGAGCTGTCGCGGGATCGCCCCCATCCCCGCGGCGGGAACGGCGATGTCGCCCTCCGAGAGCGCCTTGAACGTGTACTCGAAGACGCGGCGGGAAGTCGACAGCGAGCGATCGAGCGTGATGCCGCCGTAGAACGGCGCGGCGAAGTTCTCGACGAACCGGTCGGTGAACTCCCGTTCGTGGAGGTACTCGTCGATCGAGCCGTCATCGCCGGCGAAGACGACCGCCGGATCGGTCCGCTCGAGTCGTCTGCGAAGTCGGAGCAGGCGCAGTTTGTCGCCGACGGTGAGGTCCGGATTGAACAGCGTCGTCGGGAGCGTGCGCGGATCTCGAAGCGGGTCCGACAGCGTCGACCGGTGGCCCGGCCGCGCGATACAGGCACCGGGGGCGAACCGTCGGAGGTCGAGTGTCTCGAGGTCGAGTTCGCGCTGGACGGCAGGATAGGCGGTGAAGAGTACCTGAAACCCCCTGTCGAACCGGTAGCCGTCGCGTTCGACGGTCCGGACGCGGCCGCCGACGTCCTCGCGACGTTCGAACAGCGTGACAGCGACGCCACCGGCTGCGAGGTGACGAGCGGCGACGAGACCGGCGAGGCCCCCGCCGGCGACGATCACTCGCGGTTCCGACGTCATGGCCGACGATTCGGCGGCGAAGTATAAAGACGTGGAGCCAACGTCGTCGCTCGTCGCCGTTTTCCTTCGCCCGTCTGCGCGTCCCCGCTCCGATGGACAGGGATTTGGTGGCGGGGCCGATACCTCCTCGCATGGAAACGACGGACGCGTTCGCCGGACTCGAGTGTACCGACTGCGGTGGGACGTTCGACGCCGACGAGGCGACTCATCGGTGCCCCGAGTGTGGGGGCATCCTCGACCCGACGTACGACTACGACGTCATCTCGCTCGACAGGGAGACGCTTTCGTCGCGACCGTTCGACTCGATGTGGCGCTACGAGGAACTGCTGCCGTTTCGCCGGGAGTCGGCCGTGACGATGGACGAGGGCGCGACGCCGCTGGTCGAGTGTCCCGCCCTCGCCGACGAACTTGGCGTCGAACGCGTCGTGATCAAAGACGAAGGGCGAAATCCGACCGGCACGTTCAAAGACCGCGGGCAGTCGGTCGCCGTGACCGCGGCCAGCCAGCACGACGCGACCGACGTCGCCCTCGCCTCGGCGGGCAACGCCGGACAGGCCGCGGCGGCCTACGCGGGCCGGGCCGACCTCGAGTCGCACGTCTTCCTCCCCGCCCGCTCGAGTCACACCACCAAGGCGATGGTGAACGTCCACGGCGGCGACATGACCGTCGTCGGCGGGCGGATCGGCGAGGCCGTCGAGGCCTACGAGGACGCCCTCGCCGAACACGACGACTGGTACCCTCTCCAGACGTTCGTCACGCCCTACCGCCACGAGGGCAAGAAGACGATGCTGTACGAGTTGATCGAGCAACTCGAGTGGGAGACGCCCGACGCGGTCGTCTACCCGACGGGCGGTGGCGTCGGCCTCGTCGGCATGCACAAGGGCGCCACGGAGTGGCGCGAGTTGGGACTGATCGACGAGTTGCCCGCGATGTACGCCGCGCAGGCGTCCGGCTGTGCCCCGATCGTCGAGGCGTTCGAGGCGGGTCGTGACGTCCACGAACCCGTCGAGTACCCCGACACGATCTGTGGCGGCCTCGAGATCCCCGACCCGGGTGCGAGTCCGCAGGTCCTCGAGGCGCTTCGCGAGAGCGACGGCGGCGCGGTCGCGACCGACGACGACGACGTCCTGGAGGCGGCGATCGCCGTCGCGAAAGGCGAGGGCCTCGAGATGGCACCGTCCGCGGCGGCGGCGGCCAGCGGCGCGTGGGAACTCGCCGAGCGCGGCGAGTTCGACGGCGACGAGACGGTGGTCATCCTCAACACCGGGACGGGGAACAAACAGGCAGACGTGTTGCGGAGTCACCTGATGGGCAAAGGGATCTGATACCGCCTGCTGTCAGTCAGTGCCGGCACACCCACGACCCGTTCGGCGGGTGCGCCGGCACCAGTGACAGCAGACAGTATGAGTTCGTCCAACACTGCCCTCTCCGACCGTTTCGCAGGGTTTTTTGCGTCTACCGGGAAACGGAGCGGTATGACTGCGCCCTGGGACGACTGGAACCACATTCTCAAACTCGATCCCGACAAGGAACTTCCCGACGGCGTCACCTACGGCGACCTCTGTGCCACCGGGACGGACGCCATCGAGATCGGCGGGACGACCGGTATGACCGAGGAGAACATGTCCGCGGTGATCGCGGCCTGTGCCGAACACGACGTCCCGCTCTACCAGGAACCCTCGAGTCCCGACGTCGTCGTCGAAGACGACGCGCTCGAGGGGTATCTCATTCCGACGGTGTTCAACGCGGGGTCGCCGTTCTGGATCACCGGCGCGCACAAGGAGTGGGTCCGCATCGACGGCGACCTAGACTGGGAGCGGACGACGACCGAGGCCTACATCGTAATGAATCCCGAGGCCGACGTCGCGACGTACACCGAGGCGGACTGTGACCTCTCACCGGACGACGTCGCCTCCTACGCGAAGATCGCCGAACGGATGTTCGGCCAGGAGATCGTCTACCTCGAGTACTCCGGCACGCTCGGCGAGGAGTCGATCGTCGCGGCCGGCCGGGACGCACTCGAGGAGTCGACGCTGTTCTACGGCGGCGGTATCCACGACTACGACTCCGCGTACGCGATGTCCTCGGTCGCCGACGTGATCGTCGTCGGTAACGTCGCCTACGACGAGGGCGTCGAGGCGGTCAGGGAGACGGTCGAGGCGGCGAACGACGCCTGATACGGTCTGCTGTCCCTCTTTGCCGCAGCGACCGCGTCCAGTCGGGCGGTCACTGCGGGACGGACGGACAGCGGACCGTATGAGTCGCCGCTGCGTCGTTCTCTACGACCGGTCGACAGCCGGTGACCGCTCGATGATCCTCGAACGGGTGTGGATCTGTTGTCCGACCAGTTTCGTCGAAATTCGCAGATATTGCTACGTAGAGGCAGTCGCTGTAGCTGTCTCTCTCACCGGTCAGTTATTTTTATTTGATTGGGTACTTGACGTGATTTCGTGCCCTCCAGCCCGACCCTCTCCCCGTTTCGACGAGATCTCGTATTGGCGGTGGTTGCGTTCCTGCTTCTCGTCTCTCCCGCGTTGGTCTCCGTCTCGAACATCTCGGGGACGACGTACACGTACGACCGGACGGAAGTCGTCGTCGATGAAGAGAACGGAATAACGTATGCCACCGACCCACCGTCGGACGACGCACACATCAGCGAGGAGATCGGCTGCTCAGTCCCGCAGGACACTCGAACGTGCGCGTTCGAGCGACACCTTCTCTCGAACGCCACAATTCCAACCGAGGTGTACACGAATAATCCAGCCGCCCCGTTCGACATCGGCATCAACCGGTACCAGTACGTAGAGCTCGACGGATCCGTGTACGATGTATCCTACGTCGGGAATCGGTCTGTACAACGGGACGACGGCCTCTATCGAATCGATCTCGCACTCGAACCGACCGAAGCCACAGATGCGCTTCGCCACGTCTCGATAAACGTCTCGACAGAGAGCGAGGAAGTGCCGCCAGTAGTCGTCGAAGCCGCTAGACAGGGGACAGCGACTGCAGACCGAGCGGTCGAGATTCCACAGACGCCACTGCGCGTCGGGGAAGATACGTATTACCGTGTGCTCCTCACCAGCCAAAACGACCCGAACTCGATCGGTTCGCTGTTCGGTCTCGGCCTCTCGATTGTCGGGCCGATTGCCGGTCTTTACATCGGCTATCGCCTCTCCCGCCGTGTCGAAATCAGGTACGTTGGTGGGAACGACACGTAGGTGTGGGTCCCGTGACTCGAGCAGAGTCGAAGAATTTCGACAGGGCGGCCGACCGTATCGCTCGGTAGCGACCGACGCGGCCTCGAGATCAGTGCTCGTCGTCGACGACCAGCCCCTGGAGCCGCGGCAGCAGGTCGACGACGTCGCCCCGGACCACGACGGACGCGTCCCGGTCTCGTTCGGTCTCCTCGAGATTGACGATTCCGACGGTGCCACCGGTCTGGGCCGCCTGTCGGGGGAGCGAGGCGGCCGGTTCGACGAACAGCGAGGAGCCGATCGCGAGGAAGACGCCGCTCTCGCGGGCGAGCGACCGCGAGCGCGGGAGCGTCGCGGGCGACAGTTGCTCGCCGAAGAGGACGACGTCCGGTTTGAACACGCCGCCGCACTCACAGCGCGGCGGTACGTCGCCGTCTCGTACCCGCTCGAGGATCGGCTCGTTCGGTTTCCGGCGGCCACACTGCACGCAGCGGACCCGGTGGGCGTTGCCGTGGAGCTCGAGTAGTTCGGCACCCGACTGGTTGCTCGCGTTTTCGTCGCCGTCGGCGACGGTCTCCGCCGCCCTCGCGTGGAGACCGTCGGTGTTCTGCGTGAGGATCGCCTCGAGGTGGCCGTCGCGGGCGAGTGCCGCGAGCGCCTCGTGGGCGGGGTTGGGTTCGAAGCCGTCGCCGAACATCGTCTCGTAGAGCTCGAGTCGGTCGCGCCAGAACCCGGCCGGGTCGCGCTGGAAGCGGCCGTAGGTGAACTGACCCTCGTCGAACCGTGCCCAGACGCCGTCGTCGCCGCGGAAGGTCGGCACGCCCGAGGGCGCGGAGATTCCCGCGCCGGTCAGCGCGACGACCGTGTCGGCGTCGGCGATTTCGTCTGCGAGTCGCTCGAGGTCGTCCATGTCGAACCGATCGACCGCGATCGGTAAAAGCGCGAAGAACTGCGGTCGCTCTCGAGGGCGGGCCCGGTTCCGACCGTACCGCTCCGAACGATTGCGCTTAAGTCGCGGCTCCGACAATCGAAGGGTATGCAGGACCGAACCTACACTGCCGACGCCGAGCCGGGCGAGGACGTAACCGTCGCCGGCTGGGTCCACGAGGTGCGCGACCTCGGTGGCATCGCCTTCCTGATCCTCCGGGACACGAGCGGCAAGATCCAGGTCAAGTTCGAGAAAGACGAGATGGACGACGACCTCGTCGAGACGGGCCTCGAGGCGGCCCGCGAGAGCGTCGTCAGCGTCACTGGCGCGGTCGAAGAGGAACCGCGCGCGCCGACGGATGTCGAGGTCGTCCCCGAGTCGGTCGAGATCGTCGCTCCCGCCGATCCCGAACTTCCCCTCGACCCCTCCGGGAAGGTCGACGCCGACCTTTCGACGCGACTCGACAACCGGACGCTCGATCTGCGCAAGGAGGAGATCCAGGCGATCTTCGAGATCCGCGCCGAGATCCTGCGGGCCGCCCGCGAGCGGTTCCGCGAGTTCGACTGTACGGAGATCAACACGCCGAAGATCGTCGCCACCGGCACCGAGGGAGGTACCGAGCTGTTCCCGATCACCTACTTCGGTCGCGAGGCCTTTATGAACCAGTCGCCACAGCTGTTCAAGCAGCTGATGGCCGGCTCGAACTTGGAGCGGGTCTTCGAGATCGGTCCGATCTTCCGCGCCGAAGAACACAACACGCCCCGACACCTGAACGAGGCGACCTCGATCGACTTCGAGGGCGCGTTCTGTGACGCCGGCGACGCGATGGACGTCGCCGAGGGCGTCGTCCGGGCTGCCTACGAGGCCGTCGAGGAGAACTGCGCCGAGCAACTCGAGGCGCTCGGCATCCGCGACGAGTTCGAAGCGCCCACCGAGTCGTTCCCGCGGATCAGTTACGAGGAAGCGATCGAGCGCATCAACGCGACGGGCGAACTCGACGAGCAGCTCGTCTGGGGTGACGACCTGCCGACCGAGGCGGAGAAGGCACTGGGCGACGACGTCGGCGGCCACTACTTCATCACGGAGTGGCCAAGCGAGATCAAGCCCTTCTACATCAAAGACGACGAGGACGACGAGCAGCTCTCGACCGGCTTCGACCTGATGCACCCGCGGATGGAACTGGTCTCTGGCGGCCAGCGCGAACACCGCTACGACCTCCTCATCGAGGGCTTCGAGCAGCAGGGACTCGACCCCGACCAGTTCGAGTACTACACGAAGATGTTCAAGTACGGCATGCCGCCCCACGCCGGCTTCGGTCTCGGAGGCGAACGGCTGGTCATGACGATCCTCGGCCTCGAGAACATCCGCGAGGCTGTTCTGTTCCCGCGAGACCGTCAGCGGCTGAGCCCGTAAGGGCTCGCCGCTGGCCGGCGAGTGGGAGCAGGGAGGAGCTTTGCTCCGACCGTGTTCCCGAGAGATCGCCAGCGTTTGTCGCCGTAGGCGGCAAACCTGGGAGCCAGCGAGACGAGCGAAGCGAAGTCTCGCGGGACCAGAAGCAGCTGTCGCCGTACGGCGTCGACGCTCGAGACGGGCGAATCTTCAAGGTTATATCGCGCGAGACGAAACGGCGTGGTAATGAGCGACGAGGTGACGGCGTTCGTCCCCGGACACGTGACGGGGTTCTTCAGCGCCCACCACGACGACGACCCGACGAAAGCCGGTTCCCGGGGGGCTGGGCTCACGCTCACCGACGGGGTCACGGTGACGGTCCGACCGGCGAACGACCGGACAGTGCTGTTCGAAGGCGAACCGATCGACGTCGAGCCAGTGTGGACGGTCCTCGAGACGCTCGAGGTCTCGGCTCGCGTCGACGTCGACTCCGACCTGCCGCTCGGTGCCGGATTCGGCGTCTCCGGTGCGATGACGCTCGGGACGGCGCTCGCGGCGAACCGCGTCTTCGACCGGAAGCTCTCGGCGAACGAACTGGTAACGATCGCCCACGGTGCGGAGGTCCAGGCGGGGACGGGGCTGGGCGACGTCGTCGCGCAGGCTCGCGGCGGCGTCCCGATTCGGCTCGAGCCAGGCGCACCGCAGTTCAATAAACTGGACGCGATTCCTGCGCGTGCGCGCGTAGAATACGTTTCGTTCGGCGAACTCTCGACGGCGGACGTCCTCTCGGGCGACACCGAGCGACTCACGGCGGCCGGCAAGCAGGCACTGTCGCGCGTCGTCGAGGAGCCGACGCTCACGTCGTTCATCTGCGCCTCGAGAGCGTTTGCCCGCGAAGCCGGGCTGTTGACGCCGAACGTTCGCGACGCGCTCGAGTCGGTCGCCGAGGTCGAGGGGCAGGCGTCGATGGCGATGCTCGGTGACACGGTCTTTGCCCTCGGGACTGGCCTCTCGGACGCAGGTTACGAACCGTCGGTGTGTGCGACTCATCCGGCGGGTGCGATGTTGAAGTGACGGCTGTCGCCGGTCTGTCACTCGAGACGAACCTTCTGACAGAGCCGCTTCTGTCCTGCTGGTGGAGTGACTTCTATCGATCCGAATAGGTCGTTCTGGACCCGGTTGAAGCGATCGGTCCGACGCAGCGTCACCTGTGGCAGGGTGAGAGACGCACGGAGTATCTTGTGTCTATCACAACACAATAGATAATTTATACTTGGCCGGAAATTTATTACACTCCGATTCAGTTATCGGTTTGAATTAGCGAATGTCTAGAATACAGGACACACGGGACAAACTGTTTCGGCTGTACGAACACTACGTGGGAGAGCCAGACTCCCCGAAAGACGTCTACGGCTACTGGATTTTCATCGCTGGCTACCTCATCGGGGCGGCCGGGGTGTTCACGTTCGTCGTCGGCTACGCGGGCGCGACCGATTCGTACTTTCACATCAGGGTCTCCGGTGTCACTGCCGCGGCTGGACTGTCGCTTTGTCTGTTCGGGATCGTTCTCATGCTTCCCGTTCGTCGACGCGGGATACAGGCGGGTGGCGTCGGTCTCGTGGTCGCACTCGTCGGCGTCGCCTCCTTCGGCGTCGTCTACCCGAGCGACTGGCGGGGGTTCGGTGCTGACTACAGCGTCGAAGTGATCACGATCTACTCGGTCGGTCTCGCGATCATCGCGGGCGTTACCGCGCTCGTTCCGGTCGTCACCGGTCGAAAGGGGATGTTCGTCGAAGAGGAAGGTGCGACGGAAGATCCACCGATTCTCACAGGCGACGAACTCGAGGCCGCCCAGTTTGCCGTCTTCCGTGACGAGAACGGCGACTGGGTCTGGAACGTCTTGCACCTCGAGGCGCTGGCCCAGAGCGAGGAGAGTTCGTTGAATCGCCCGGCGGCCGAGTCGAACATCGACAGCGTCCGATCGAAGATCGGCAACGCCGGGTTGATGGAGATCACGACCTCGGCGTTCCGACTGTACGAAGACGAGCACGGCCACTGGCAGTGGCTACTCATGCGCGAAGACGGGAGCGTCATCGCTGACTCCGCGGGCGAGTTCGCCGACCGCGACGGTGCAGAGGAGTCGGTGAGTTTCCTCAAAGACCGCGGTCCGGATGCCGACGTCATCGACATCGATGGTGCCGCGTTCAACTACCACCAGGACAGAGACGAGTGGCACTGGCAACTGCTCGACGACGATCGAGCGCTGCTGGCGTCGTCCGACGCGGGATACGGGACGCAGTCGGCGGCCGAGGAGGCCGCGACGACGTTCGCCGAGCGCTTTGCCGACGCCAGACTGCTCACGATCGAACGCCTCGGCGTCGAACTTCGCGAACGAGGCGACGAGTGGTTCTGGCGGTTCGTCGACGAGGAAGACGAACAGTTAGCCGAGAGCACCGCGACGTTCGACTCTCGCCGGGACGCCGAGGAAGCAACGGAAGCGTTGCTCGGCGAACTCGAGTCGGCGTCGGTCACGGTCGCAGGTGAACCGACGTTCGAACTCTACGAGCACGGCGAGGGGTGGCGCTGGCGGCTCGTCGACGCTGGCGACCAGGTCGTCGCCCGGTCCCCGTCGGTACTCGAGTCACGACCACAGGGCGAGACCCAGGTCGAGCAGTTCGGATCGAACGTTCGCGACGCGGCAGTCGTCGGGATCGACGACGCAGAGTACGAGGTCTACCCCGACGGTGAGTCGTGGCACTGGCGGCTGGTCACCGAGGAACGTGACGTCGTCGCAGACAGCACCGAACCGCACGAGGACCCGGACGCCGCCGTCGAAGCGATCGAGCGCGTGCGCAGCCAGGCGAGCGAGGCGGATCTCATCGAGTTCGAGAACGCCGCCTTCCAGGTCTACGAGGCCGACAGCGGCGAGTGGCGCTGGCGGCTCATCGACGAGGACGGGAACGTCCTCGCCGACAGCGGGGAGGAACACACCTCGCGCGGCGAGGCCGCCGAGGCGATGATGACGCTCAAAGAGCAGGCGCCAGACGCCGAGTTACTCGAGATCGACACCGCCGCGTTCGAACTGTTCGAAAACGAGGACGGCCGGTGGGGCTGGCGGCTCATCGACGAGGGCGGCAAGATGGTCGCCGACGATCCCGCCACCCACCCGACGCGCAGCGCCGCGAAGCAGGCGATGGACCAGCTCCTCGAGCACCTCGAGACAGACGTGCGGACGATGGAGGAGGCGATCTTCCAGACGTACGCCGCCGACAACGACTGGCACTGGCGGTTCGTCATCCCGTCGAACGTCACCGTCGCCGAGGGCGAGACGGCACACCCGACCCGGGACGAACTTCTCGAGAGTCTCGAGCGCGTCCGCGAGACCGCAGCAAGCGGGAGCACACACGCCGTCGGCGAGGTCTCGTTCCAGCTGTACGGCGACGACGAGTGGCGCTTTAGACTCCTCGACCGCGATCGGTCCGTCATCGCGGAGTCGAGCGACTCCTACGACGACCAGTCCGCCGTCGGCAACGCCGTCGAGGCGATCAAGCGACATGCCGCCGACGCACCGATTTTCACCATCGAGTCGGCGGCGATCCGTCTCAGCGCGGCCGCCGGCTGGCAGTGGGAGCTGGTGGAAAAAGACCGCGACGTCGTCGGCGTCGGCGGCGAATCCGCGTCGTCTCGGCAGGCGGCAGTCGACGAGATCGACCGCATCCGCCGGCTCGCTCCCGCCGCAGGACGGGTCGACTTCGACGTGGCGTCGTTCGAACTGTTCACCGAGGGCGAGGACGCCTGGCGGTGGCAACTCATCGACGAGGACGGGACGACCGTCACGACCAGTGCCGAGCAGTACGAGACGAGCGAGGCCGCACGCGAGGCACTCGCGAGCATCCGGGACCTGATCGGCAGCGCGAGCATCCTCGAGATCGAGGGTGCGTCCTTCGAGTTGCACGCCGCGGACGACGAGGAAGGCTGGATCTGGAAGTTAGTCGACGAACACGGCGTGACGATGGCCGAGAGCACCAGACCGTACGAGAGCCGGACGGACGCGAGAGAGGCGATGAACGCAGTCAAAGCCCACGCGCCAGACGGCTGGATCACGTTCACCGAGTAGCTGCGCAGGCGATTCGGTCTGCTTTTTATCGGTCGTCTCGAGGTGTCCCTCGTGAGCGACCACGACACCGTCCCGGCCGACGTCGAACACGAAGAGGAGATTCCCGAGGATCACCCCCGGTACCAGGACCTCCTCACGCGTCATCGGATCGAACGGGGCGTCGAGAAGGGGATCACGCACTTGCAGGGGATGCACGCCGAAGGGCGGGGGAGCGCCTTCGACTACCTGCTCGGCGAGGAGACGACGCCGAGCGCCAACGAGGCCGAACGGGCCGCCGCCGCAGTGCTGTTGCTCGCCGAGCACCCGGTGCTCTCGATCAACGGCAACGTCGCCGCGCTCGTGCCCGGCGAGATGGTCGAACTCGCCGCAGTCGTCGACGCCGACCTCGAGGTCAACCTCTTCAACCGGACCCCGGAACGCATCGAGGCTATCGCCGACCACCTGCGCGACCACGGTGCCGAGGAAGTCAAAGGGATCGAGGCCGACGCTCGCATCCCGAACCTGGAGCACGAACGCGCGAAAGTCGACGGCGACGGGATCTTCGACGCCGACGTCGTACTGGTTCCGCTCGAGGACGGCGACCGCGCGGAGGCGCTCGACGCGATGGGCAAGACCGAGATCGTCGTCGATCTCAACCCGATGTCGCGGTCGCCGCGCGTCGCCGACGTGCCGATCGTCGACAACATCATCCGGGCGATCCCGAACGTGACCGAGCACGCCCGAAAGCTCGCGGACCGAGAGGAGGCCGAACTCGAGGCGATCGTCGAGGCGTTCGATCCCGAGGCGGCGCTCGAGGCCGCAGAAGAGCGGATTCGGACGGGTGCGGTCGACGGCTGATCGTCCGATTCGATCAGCGGTTCAGGAGGTTCGTCGGCAACCTGTTTACGAGGCGCGAGAGGCCGGGGCCGAACTCGGCGAGCATCTGAACGTCGTTGTCGGTGAACGCGTCGGTGACGACCAGCGAGAGCGCGTAGACGACGAGGACGACGACCGGGAGGACGACGACGACGGCCGTCTCCGGGAGTAAGACGACGACGGGGACGCCCGCGATCGTCGCTGGGACGCCCGAGAGGATGATCTTGGCGAAGTCGCGAGTGAAGGTGTGGACGCCGTCGAGATAGTACAGTTCTGCGATCGTCAGCAACCCGACGAGTACGAGGGCAGTCGCCGACCCGATTGCGGCCCCCTCGATGCCGAGAAACGGCACCAGCGCGAGCGAGACGACGGCGTTCGTGCCGAGCAAGGCCAGCGTGTTCCCGAAGACGACCCTCGAGTAGCCAAGCCCCTGCAACAGCTTGCCGCTGGGTCCGCCGAAGGTCGCGTTGAACAGGAACGCACTCGAGAGGAGCGCGACGACGGCGCTGGCCTCCGCGTACTGTGGCGTGTACAGCACCGAGAGGTAGGCGGTGGCACCCAGCGAGAGCGTGATCGCGATCGGCAGGCTGAGACCGGCGATCCACCGCGCGGCGACGCGAAACCGTCGCTGGACGAGTTCGGTGTCGTCCTTTCGCTCGGCGATCAGCGGCTTGAACACGGGCGCGAGCGAACTGAAGATGATCAACAGCGCCGTTCCGAGCATGTAGCCGACGCGATAGATCCCGACGTCTTCGGACGTGAGGTAAAAGCCGAGCAGGAAGTAGTCGATGCGACCCATCAGCACGGAGACGACGCTGGTCATCGCGAGCGGGACGGCGTAGGTCGCGATCGGGCCGGGCGCGACGAACTCGAGGTCGGCCGAGACGATCTCCCAGGCGCGGTAGGTAAAGAGGATCGCGCCGACGGTGATCGCGACGAGAAGGCCGACGACGTAGCCGCCGATGAGACCGAGCAGGCCGAACCCGGCAACCAGCAGGCCGAGCGTCGCGCCGAAGCGAACGATCGGTCGGACGAGATCCCGCATCACGACGCGATACTGGAGCCGCTTGATGCTGTAGTAGGAGGTGAGCAACACCTTGTAGATCGCGAGCATCGGCACGGAGACGCTCAACAGGAGCAGGGCGATCCGCAGCGACGGTTCGCCGAAGAACTCGCTGACGGCGGATGCACCGAGCGCGAGCGCGAGCGCGATCGACGACGACGTCACGAGGACGGCAGCCGTGACCTGAACGATCACGCCCTTCGCTTTCCCGGGTTCGTCGTCGGCGAGGAACTGGGGGACGAAGTAGTCGATCGCGAGCGGGAACCCGAGGTTGGCGAACACCTGCAGGAACAGGACGACGGAGACGGCCAGGATGAACAGCCCGTAGACCGACGGGCTCACAAACCGGGTCATCAGCATCACGAGGGCGAATCCGGAGACGCTCTTGGCGAGGTTCCCGACGAAGGTGATACCGCCCTGTTTGGCGAGGACCGAGACGCCGTCGTCGCGATCGCTCATGGGACTCTCGAGTGGCGCGTCGCCTGCGGCTCACGACGCAGGTTCCTGGCGGTTTCGGGACGGTCGATCGGCGGTTTCGAGGGCATACGTCGGATCGAGCGAACGCTCACACGCTCGTAGCCGGCTCGAGTTCGTAGTCGGCCACGCGAGCGGCGGCCTCGCCGAATTGGGGGAACTCGATCTCGAAGGTCCACTCCTCGCCGGAGGTGACGTCCTCGGCGTGTTCGATGACGCTGTCTATGGCGTCGCCGTTCTCGTCGAAGAACGTCGCCTGGATCTCGAGGTAGTTGATCTCTCGATCGCCGTCGTTTCTGACGACGCCCCAGACGTACACGCGCTCCTCGTCGGTCCCTGGATCGTCCCGTCCGAGAGTGTCGTAGACGATCACGACGTCCTCCGGATCGGAGAGCTCGTTGCCGTTTTCCTCGAGATAGTCGAGACAGCCCGAGGTCGCGGCGACGACGACGAGGAACGCACGACGTTTCATCCGTTCTACGAAGTTGGAGTGGCCGAGCCTTGAGCGTTCTGGCGGGCTGACGTCCTGCCAGCCTGTCGGTGACGGCGACCACAGCGTCGACGAACGAGTGTGGAGGGAAGACGACGGGGAGACGTTCGTCGCCAGCTGCGCATCGCCTCGAGGGCGGGGACACATCGTTCGAGTGCATGGTGGTTCCCTACATCTACTTTTCCCCTCGCAGATCGACCATAACGCCCGAATTTCGGCGTTTCTGACCTGTGGCTCGATCGTAACGTATCACAACACTTTTCTCACTACCCACTGATACCACCAGGTGGTATGAGCGAATTCGACCAGTTCAGCGACGTCGGCGAGGCAGACGTAACGCGTGCGATCGGCCAGGAGTGGACCGAGGAGTTCATGGACTTCTCGGACAGCGACGTCATCGTCGTCGGCGGGGGGCCGTCGGGGCTGATGGCCGCCAAAGAGCTCTCGGAACGGGGCGTCAAGACGATGGTCGTCGAGAAGAACAACTACCTCGGCGGCGGCTTCTGGCTCGGCGGCTTCCTGATGAACAAGGTGACGGTCCGGTCGCCGGCCGAGCAGATCCTGGCTGACCTCGAGGTCGACTACAAGCAGGCCACCGACAGCGAGGGCCTGTACGTCGCGAACGGGCCGGAGGCCTGTTCCGGCCTGATCAAAGCCGCCTGTGACGCGGGCGCGAAGATGCAGAACATGACCGAGTTTACGGATATCGTCATCCGCGAGGACCACCGCGTCTCGGGGATCGTGATGAACTGGACGCCGGTCCACGCGCTCCCACGCGAGATCACCTGCGTCGACCCGATCGCTGTCGAGGGCGACCTGGTGATCGACGCGACGGGTCACGACGCGATGGCGGTCACGAAACTCGACGAGCGCGGCGTCCTCGACGCACCGGGCATCCAGGACGCCCGCGAGCGCGGACAGGTGATGGACCAGACCGGCGACGATACGTACGGGGCACCGGGTCACGACTCGCCGGGCCACGACTCCATGTGGGTCGGCAAGTCCGAGGACGCCGTCGTCGAACACACCGGCCTCGTCCACGACGGCCTGATCGCCACCGGTATGGCCGTCGCCACCGCCTACGGCCTCCCGCGGATGGGGCCCACCTTCGGCGCCATGCTCGTCTCCGGCAAGCGCGCCGCCCAGGTCGCCTTAGACGAACTCGAGGTCGACGCCGAACCGGTCGAGCTGACGAGTCGTGCGACGCCAGCCGACGACTGACCCGTCATGGTCGACCACGTGTCACTGTATCGCGCGCCGACGACCGTCGCGGACGGCGACGCCGTCGCCGACTGGCTCCACGAGCGGATCGACGCTTCAGTTGCGGTTCGCGACCGATTTCTCGAGTGCTACCGCATCGAGGGCCTCCCCGAGTGGTTCGCCGAGGCCCGGGTCCGCTCGCCCTACGAACGGGCGACGGGCACCACCATGCTCGGGACGATCCGCTACGAAGAGCGCGCCCTCGAGCATCCCGAACGAGAGGGCGGCGTTCTCTACGACGGCCACCAGATCCAGCAGGCGTTGAACGCAGCGCTCCCCGAGACGGAGAGCGAGCTCGAGCACGCCCACGTCGTCCTTCTCGACCGGGCGATCGGCACGTGGGGCGAACACGACGGCCGCTGGCACAAGCGCGTGGCAGTCCTCGGACAGCCAGCGATCGTCTCGGTTCCCGGACTCTACGAGGCTCCGGCGAAGCCGGAGGCCTACTACCGTGAGAAACAGACACACGCCCTGTTGTCGGGCGACGTGCCGCCGCGAGAAGTGCTCGAGAACCAGGTCGGCGGGGAGTTCCTGATCGAGGCCGACCCCCGGACGACCGACGCACTGAAAGGCTACGTCCTGGCGGCGTACCACTACCTCGAGACAGGCGAAGCCTTCTGCGAGAACGACGGCTGTCGACTGTTCGACGCCCACTACCACGAGGACCTGATCGCGGCACAGCTTCGGGAGCCCGAGTTCTGCAAAGAGCACGCCGCGCTGTACGGTGACTGAACCGGTTTCGTCCGTTTCATAACGATGGCTGTGAGTCGTTCCCGCCGCAACCGCAAACCGTCTTGCGGTTGCGTCGGCACCCAGTCACAGCCATCGTTATCGAGGCCCGCGAGCGACGCGACGACGCGAGCGCGATAGGGTCTCTGCTCGTCGCGCTGCCAGAACCGCAGTCCACTTCTACCGGAACTGCGTTCGAAGAGCCACACATGGGAGAGGAGTTCACCGTCGACGTCGACGTCCGTTATCGGGACCTCGACACGATGAACCACGTCAACAACGCCGTCTACGCGACCTACTTCGAGGAGGCGCGCACCGCCTACGTCGACCACGTTCTCGACGTGGGCGTCGAGGACTTCAACTTCGTCCTCGCGAACCTCGAGATCGAGTTCGGCCGGCCGCTGACGATCGACGACGACCCAGTCGTCGCGACCGAGGTCGTCGACGTGGGTGAGACGAGCGCGACCATGACCTACGACCTCCGGGTCGACGGCGACACCGTCGCGACCGGCGAGACGACGCTCGTCTTCGTCGATCCCGAGGAGAAGCGTCCGGCACCCATCCCGACCGACGTCCGCGAGCAGATCGTCGCCTACGAGGAACTCGAGGCGTAGCGGCCGGGCCGGCGATCACGAAATCCGTCCGCCGGTCAGCCGAACGACGCCGAGCGCGTGGGTCTCCTCGGCGATCGCTGCCGCCCGGTCGCGCAGTCGTTCGTGTGCCGACTCGACGCGTTCGTCGAGCTGCCGGACAGGGTCGGGATCGTACCGGAACCGCGTCGTCGGCGGCGTCGAGAGGACGACGACGGCACGAAAGAGGGTGTTAACCGGCGGCGCGTACCACCGCTTGCTGCGGGCCGCATTGACGAGCACGACGTGCCCGCCCGAACCGACGAGGTCCGCCCAGTCGTCGACCGCTCGAGCCGGTTCGGCGAGCATACCGACGACGAACGTCGCCAGGACGGCGTCGACGTCGCCGGCCACCGGCGGTGCCGTCGCGTCGCCCCGGACGACGTGGACGTTGTCGTACGCGGCCGTGCGGTCTCGAGCGCGCTCGAGGACGGGCCTCGTGAAGTCGATCCCGACGACGGTGCCGTCGGAGCCGACCCGCTCGCGGAGATACGGCAGGTTCGCGCCCGTTCCGCACCCCATCTCGACGACGGTGTCGCCCGGCTCGAGGCGACACGCGGCCGCCGCTTTCCGTCTGAGCGTTACGATCCCGGGCGTTCGACGCGCCAGGAGATCGTAAAGGCGTGCCCACCGACCGTAAAAGTCCTGTGCGAGTTCGGAGCCGCGGTCTGTCATTACACCTGATTTCCTCGACGCGGAGTTCTATCTAGGGGTCGTCGAACTCGAGGGCTCGAATCGTCTCGTAACGACTGTTGTGAGTCAGTCCCGATGCACCCGCGAACCGTCTGGCGGTTGCATCGGGAACCAGTCACAACAGACATTATCAGTCCTGGACGAGCGACCGGATCGTGTCGGCGACCGACTCCGGGTCCGGGCCGAGGACGTAGGTGATCGGCTCGATCCCCTCGCCGCCGGTCTGGTAGAGCACCGTCGCCGCCGGCTCGTCTTCGATCGCCGCGCCGACACTCGAGGCGACGTCGCCCGTCTCGTCGAACTCGGCGGTGACGTGGCTGCGCTCGGTCAGCTCGGCGAGCAGTTTTGGATCGTACCTGATATTCCCGGCCGCCGCGGCGTCGCTGCCGTGACGGCGAGCGGCGAGCAAGACGGTGGCGACGTGTTCGGAGACGCCGAACTCCGGATCGGCCGGCACCGTCGCCTGCCCCTTCACGTCGAAGATGCGACCTGGAACGCCGGCGACGTCGTCGACGTCTTCGGCGTCGGGGACGCAGGCGACGAGGTTCGATCCCACGGCCGGGATCAATCCGGCGAAGCCACTCGCGTTCTCGAGGATGCGCAGGCCACGCCGGAGCGACGACAGCACGCGTTCGCTGCTGCGCAGGCTGCTCTCGGGGTCGTGGACGCGAAAGCTCGAGTCGTGGTCGGCCAGTTCGGGGACCGCCTGCTCGTGGATCGACGCGAGGAGGTCGCCACCGGCCTCGAGTTCGCGGATCAGGACCTCGATCTCGACGAGCGCCTGGACGGGCGTCACGTCACCGGTGGCGAGTCCCTCGCCCAGTCGGGAGACGAGCTCCTCGACGCGGTCGTCCTCGGCGATGCGGTCGTTGACCCTGACCTCGCCGTGGGCGTACTTCGAGACGGCGCTCTGGCTGATTCCAAGCACGTCGGCGACCTCGCGCTGGGTGAGTCCGCGCTCGCGCAACTCGCCGGCGAGCATCGAGCGGACCGTCGGGAGGAACTCTTCGACGACGATCTCTTCGACGAATTTCATCCGTTAGGCGGCGTTACGCACGCCTCGAAAATAACTCTGCGGCTCCGTCTCGCTCACTCGTCGCGATTCCGATTCAGCTGATCGCCGCCGAACTCGTCGTCGCTCTGGATGCGCGAGGCCTGTGGTCCGTCCTGGTCCTGGTACTTCGACCCCCGGTCGCTCCCGTAGGGGCGCTCTGCGGGCGTCTTCAGCTCCGTGAACGTCAGCTGCGAGATGCGCATCCCGGGAGTGAGCGAGACGGGGGCAGTGCCGAGATTCGATAGCTCGAGGGTGATCTGGCCCCTGTACCCGGGATCGCACAGCCCGGCGGTGGCATGCACTACCACGGCAAGCCGTCCCAGGGACGACCGTCCCTCGACGTGCGCGATGAGGTCCGGCGGGATCTCGACGCGCTCGTGGGTCGTCCCGAGCACGAAGTCTCCCGGGTGGAGGATGAAGTCGTCGCCGTCGTCGACGACCGTCTCCGTGACGTACTCGTCGACCTCGCGTTCTGAGTCCGGGTGAATGCAGGGAATGTTCGTCCGCTGGAACTCGAGGAACTCCCGCCCGAGCCGGAGGTCGACGCTCGCCGGCTGGATCTGCAGGTCGTAGTCGTCGATCGGTTCGACGACGAGGTCGCCCTCCTCGAGGCGCTCGAGGATGTCCGCGTCCGAGAGGATCATACGCTGGCAGACGGACGCGACGGGTGTAAACGCCTTCGATTCTGACCCCGACCAGCGTGGCTGGATCGGTGGACGACATCGCCGACGCTTTTAGCCGTCGCGTCGAGGTCGAACGCATGAAACAGGCCATCGTCGCCCGCACGGACGTCGGCATGGGGAACGGAAAGCTCGCCGCGCAAGTCGCCCACGCCTCGCTGTCGGCCTACGAGAAAGCCGACAGTCAGGCACGAGACCAGTGGAAGCGAGGGGGGCAGAAGAAGATCGTCCTCGAAGCAGACAGCGAGCGCGAACTGCACGAACTCGCGGCGATCGCCGACCGCGAGGGGATCCCGAACGCCCTCGTCCGCGACGCCGGGCACACGCAACTCGAGCCCGGGACCGTCACCGCCCTGGCCGTCGGCCCGGCGGCGGACGACCGCGTCGATCGGGTGACGGGCGACCTCTCGCTTTTCTGATCGACAGGTCTGAGTGTCGGCCGGCGAGGACATCGCAGAGCCACGAGCGTCGAAATTCCAAGCACTGCGCTTACAGAAATACAGGAGAAAGCCCACGACTGTAGTCCTGTCTCTTACCCATCCGTCGGAGTCTCGCGAAAGCGGCGTTTCGGAGGCTCTCGAGGCGGGCGAGCACGAGCTGAGACCCACAGGAAGAGAGACGAGATCGACGCTCGGTACGGAGCGTAGTACTCGAGTCGACTGCGTTCGGATCCACAATTACGGATTTCACCCGGTGAAAGGCGCTAAATACTGGTATCTCGATCGCCACTCTCCGATGGATCGCTCGTAGACTGGTAGCGCAACTTGTGGGTAAGAGACAGGTGGGATGAATCCATCACTAGTGAAGACAACCACGATACCATAGCCCGCCTGCAATCCCAACGTTGACAACATAAGAAACCGACATCTAACACATGAGCGACCGACCACAACGCACGAACGAGTACACTGCTCACCCCGCTACCGAACGGTACAAGCAGTGCTTGTTCGAGTGGTTGGCCGCCCACGCCCCCTTGTGGAACCAGATAACCTATCGACGTCCCCAGAACAAAGTTCTGGTGGGCCATCCAGACGCAAAGCGTCTGGAGACGACGCCAACAATACTTCCAAGAAGACGGTGACGTTTGGGGCGCCGAGTACACAGACCTGTACGACGAGTACGCACCCATTCTCGGCAAGGCAGCATGCCAGCAAGTCGCCCGCAAGAACAGCGAAGCATGGCGGAGCCACTTCCGCCTCCTCGACAAATACCACGACGACGCAGACTCCACAGTCACGGAGAAACCATCTCCACCCGGCTACTGGGGCAATCGTGACGACGGGTACGAGTTGCACGGTCTCGTCCGCAACGACCTGTACGCGTTCGACTGGGACGAGGACAAGAGCATCCTCGAATTCGGCGTTGGCGACGTCCTCGAAGACAAATACAACTTCGAGTATCAAGAACGAATCACTCTCGAAGTTCGCGGAAATCCACAGTGGAACGGTGACGATAGCAGGTTAGAACTCGTCTACGACGAGGCGGCTGACACGCTTCGTGTCACGCATCCGGTTCGCATTCGGCCAGACAACCTACGAGAACAGCGACTGGATGCATTCACTCATACACTCGACAGCGAGAACACGACGCACACTGCCGCCATCGACGTCGGCGCGAACAACACCCTCGCCATCGTCACCACCTCTGGCGAAACCGCCGTATATCATGCTCGACCCGAGTTCGACCAGTTCCAGGTCCTGTCCGAGGTGATTTCCGAGTTGCAATCCGCGCTTCCCGACGACCAGTACACGAGCAAGCGGATTCAACGCGTGTATGACGAGCGCGGGGAGAAGCGTGACCATAGCCGTGACGCGGCGGTGAAACACGCGGCTGACTGGCTCTTAGAACGGAACGTGGACACCGTATACGTTGGCGACCTCACCGACGTATTGGACACCCATTGGTCGGCGACAGTGAACACGAAGACACACGCGTTCTGGTCCCATCGCCAACTCGTCGACAGGCTTGAACTCACGCTCAGCGATGTCGGCATCACCGTCGAGCGAGTGAACGAGTTTGATTCGAGTAGTACGTGCCCGGAGTGCGAGAGTGAGGACGTGTTGCGTGATGGCGATTCGTTCCGTTGCCACGAGTGCGAGTTAGACGCGCATAGCGATATTGCTGGGGCGTGGAATCTACTGCAAGACGAAGTTGGGCCGATGGCGCGGCCCGCTGCCCTCTCTGCTGAACGCGATAGGGACGCACCCACCGATGGGGCGTACTGGGAGTGGAATGGACACGACTGGACACCCAGAAGTTTTGGAGAACAGTCGAGTCTGCTTGACCAAACCAGTATCAGCGAACCCGCAAGTTCACAGCCGGGGTAATCTGCTGGCCGGATTGCCCACGGAGGAATCCCACGGCTTCAGCCGTGTGGAGGACGTCAAAGTCTGCGCGCTCCAACGATCGCCCATGGAGACACCGCCCGAACTGGAAGCGGCTGCCGGCGAGCGAGGCGACGTCGTGATCACCAACCGCGAGTACGACGACGAGAGCGTCATCGCCGTGGACTTTGGCTCCGTCGCCGGCGAACCGTCGGTCGACGTCGTCGGCGAGACGGCGATCGTCGTCGTCGACGGACGACAACTCGAGTTCGATGTTCCCGCGGGTGCGGACGAGGTGACGCTCAACGACGGCATCCTCACCATTCGAAAGGAGTCCTGATCGTCGTCCCGTCGGAGCCGAGTGGGCGTCGGCTCCGAGAACGAACCGCTTTAGCTCCCGAGGCCGAATCCCCGGCCAGCCAGCATGCGTCCAGCCCACCCCACAGAGCAGGCCGTCGGCATCGACTACTACGTCAGCGAGACCGAGGGCGTCGGCGGCCGGCTGCGCGAGCGAGACGACCACTTCCGGGTGCGAGAACTCGAACGCTTCTCGACCGAACCAGTCGATGCAGACCCCGGCGCCTACCCGCACCTCGTCTTCCGCGCCACGCTCCGGGGCTGGGACACCAACGACTTCGCCGCCCGGCTCTCGGACGCCCTCGGCGTCTCCCGCGAACGGGTCTCCTGGGCGGGCACCAAGGACAAGTACGCCGTGACGACGCAGCTCTTTTCGGTCTACGGAGCCGACCCCGGCGACCTCCCCGACGTGAGCGGCGCGGAGATCGAGGTCCTCGGCCGGGCTGGTCGATCGCTCGAGTTCGGCGATCTCGCGGGTAACGCGTTCGAACTCGTCGCCAGCGAGCCCGACGCGCCGGAAAACGCCGCGGCGATCACCGACGAACTGGCGGCGTTCGCGGGACTCGAGGACGAGGAGGGCGAAGACGCAGACGATGGGCGGACGATCGGCGTCCCCAACTTCTTCGGCCAGCAGCGCTTCGGGAGCCGGCGGCCGATCACCCACGAGGTCGGCCTGGCGATCGTCCGCGGCGACTGGGAGGATGCCGTGATGGCCTACCTCGGCAATCCGACCGACGCCGAACCCGAGTCGACACAGGAAGCCCGATCGTTCGTCGCGGAGACCCATGATTGGCAGGAAGCCCTCGAGCAGTTCCCGAATCGCCTACGGTACGAGCGGTCGATGCTGCACGAACTGGCCGAGTCCGACGACGAACCGGATCCCGAGACGTTCCGTGCCGCCCTCGAGCGCCTCCCCTCGAACTTGCAGCGGCTGTTCGTCCACGCCGCCCAGTCGTACGCGTTCAACCTGATGCTGAGCGAACGCCTCGAGCGCGGACTGCCGTTCGATCGGCCGGTCGAGGGCGACGTCGTCTGCTTCGCCGACACCGACGCACCAGACGGCCTCGAGTTGCCCGACACCGATCGCGAGCAGCGCGTCGACGAGCGCCGCGTGCGGTCGGTCACGCGCCATTGCGAGCGCGGGCGGGCGTTCGTCACCGCGCCGCTGGTCGGCACCGAGACCGAACTGGCCGACGGCGAGCAAGGCGAGATCGAACGCGCGGTGCTCGACGACCTCGACCTTGAGCCGGCGGACTTCGACCTGCCCGGCGAGTTTCACTCGACTGGTACGCGGCGGGCGATTCTCGTTCGGACGCCGCTCGACCTCGAGTTCGACCCGCTGACGCTGTCGTTCGCGCTGCCGAAGGGGTCGTACGCGACCGTCGTCGCTCGAGAGTACCTCAAGGTCGACCCGGTTCGCCTCGGCTGATCGTCCGGAACGGCTCCTCAGCTGGGACGGTCGTCGACGGCTTCCCTGTCAGCTTTTTCTCCGTTCGGATCGACCGATCACGTATGCGAAGCAAGCGACTGCAGCAGGAGATCGACGATCTCGTCGCGCAGGGGTGGCGCATCGAAGACGAGACCAGAGACCGAGTCGTCATGGTCGATCGCGAGTACGGGTCGCTCGCGTCGCACGTCGTCGTCGCCCTGCTGACGATCTGGTGGACGCTGGGGCTCGGCAACGTCGCCTGGGGGCTGTACAACTACCTCACCCGGTCGCGCCGGCGAGTCCTCTGGGACGACGAGGGCACGCCGACGGGCAAGGTGATCACCTGTCCCGAGTGTGACGCAGTCGTCTCGGAGGGGGCACGCTACTGTCGAGCCTGCGGAGTGAAACTCGCCGACGCGATGGCCGAGGACGAGACTGCCTGATAATGATGGCTGTGACTGGGTGCCGATGCAACCGCACGATGGTCCGCGATTGCGGCGGGAACGACTCACAGCCATCGTTATGACCGCGCCACCGCTTCCCTCGAGGGGACGTCGCAGTCTGCCGAAAACGCGCTCGTTTTACATCCGGAGTTCGAATCGCCGCTATGGAGTGTCGGCACTGCGCCTCGCCGCTCGAGAAACCTGGTGACTTCTGTCTGGTCTGTCGCGAGGCCAACGCCGACGCGGTCGTCCTCGATGTCACCCGTGATCGGACGACGATGACGATGCTCGAGGACGAGGACGTCGTCGGCGAGACGACGATCACGACGGTCCCGGAAGACGGCGACGAGGCGGAGGTCGTGGAGTTGCGAAACTACGCGGGACTGATCGCCGACGACATTCGGCGCAAGCGTCCCGAGGAGGTCTACGCTGCAGGCGACCGCGAGGTCGTTCGCGCCGTTCGGGCCGAACTCCACTACCCGTTCTACCGGGTCGACGGCGACGACCCTGTCGGGACGGTCCGCGAGCGCCGCGACGACCGTGCGCTTGACGTGGTCGAGACGCCGCCGGCGGAGAAGATCGGCGGCAGCCACACGACGCTGATCGGCGGCCGAACGGGCATGCGCGTGATCCAGACCGTCGCGGGCCACCCGCACGTCAAGAAGGTGATCCCAGGGCCGATCGACGCCGGCGGCAAAGGCTCTCAGTCCGGCCTCCGGGCGAAAGTCACGCGGGCAGACGACGGCGGCAACGTCCGCCTTCTCCTGCGGGACGGCTCGAGCGTCCAGGAGAACCGGATCGTCACGACCGCTCGAGACCGCGAAACCGGCGAACTCGTCCGCGAGGATTTAAACGACGTGCTCGCCGAAGCGGAGTTCCAGTAGTCCGAGACCACGACCGGAACCGTCGCATCCCCTACCCTTTTCCGACCGGTTAATTATATGTAATTACAGGATGCTCTCGCGCTACGACGCCGTGCTCGTCGCGATCCCAGTTCTCGCTGCGAGTGGCCTCGTCCTTCGAACCGCAGTGGCAGCGACCGGGATCGCCACTGGACTGCTTTCCATCCCGCTCGCGCCAGCGGGGTTTCTCGCCGCGTTCGGCCTCGTGCTTCGCGAACTGCTCTTCGGTCCCGTCGCGGCGCACGCGAGCGACGACCGGACGTAACTCAACAGGTTTTTAGGGCCGCTACGGGTATGTAGCGGTACTATGGCCGAGAAAGGGAAAGGAAAGGTCGGCAGTGCAGGCCGCTTTGGCGCGCGCTACGGTCGCGTCGCACGACGCCGCGTCACCGAGATCGAAGACGACATGCGCAACTCCCAGGTCGACGGCGACGACGTCACGCGCGTCGGCACGGGCATCTGGAAGAACGAGGAGACCGGCGAGGTCTTCACCGGCGGTGCCTACCGCCCCGAGACGCCCGCTGGCCGGACCGTCCGCCGCTCGATCCGCGCTGCACTTGCCGAAGACGAGTAACGCAACGTATGAGCTACAAGTGTTCCCGCTGCAAGCGCGACGTCGAACTGGACGAGTACGGCGGCGTCCGCTGTCCCTACTGTGGACACCGCGTACTCCTGAAAGAGCGCAGCCGGGACGTCAAGGAAGTCGACGTCAAGTAGCCCTTGTTCTCTCACGACGCCACGCTCGAGTTCGTCTACGACGACGAGTCCCGGGCCCGCGTCGTGGCCGAAAGCGTCGCCCGCGAGATCGGCGAGATCGACGACGACCGGTCGCAGACGACGATCGACCGGAACGGCGACACGATCGTCCTCGAGATCGACGCCCGCGACGTGACGGCGCTCCGGGCGGCGCTCAACACCTGGTTTTCGCTGCTCGACGTGGCCGAACGGACGGCCACGCTCGGCGATCGGTATGCCGGGTAACTCGAGTCGGTCGACGCGGACGACACACGGCCGGTTCGGCGAGTGGCAACTGACGCCGTCGAACTCGCCGCTCGTGCGGGGGTTGCTCTACGCCTCGTGGCTTCTCGCCGTGGGGTTCGCGACGTTTCTCGGGGCGGTCGCCGTCGTGACCGTGACGGCTGCGGCGGCGGTCGACGTCGGGCTGTCACCGCCGTCGTGGCTGCTCGCACTCGCCGGACTCCTCGCGGCCGTCGCCGGCGTCTGGCGCGCGCTCGCCTGGCTGCGGTCGTCCCGACGTGGCCGGTCGTTTCTCCGGATCCGGCTTCCCGAACCGACCGATCCGACTCGATCGGTCGTCGAGTACGCCTCCCTCGAGACCCTGACGGCACTCGCCGGCGTCGGCGCGCTGGGGCACGTCGGGGTGATCGTCGCGGCGAACCGCGTCGGCGTCTCGGCCGGGGTCGTCCTCGCTGTCGCGCTCGTCGCGTACGCGCTCGTGGTGTTCCTCCGGTGGTGGCTCCCGACAGCCGGCTCGCTCGCGACCGACGGAACGCTCCGGCTGACCTCGATCCCCCGCGAGCCGTCCGGCCGAACCTGGCACGGCGCACTCGAGACGACCTACGTGGGATCGGTCGCCGACCTCGAGCGGGCGCGTCGGCTGATCGTCGGTCGCGAGGCCGTCGTCGTCGTCCCCGAAACCGGTCGAATCCCGCTCGTCGCGATCGTTCCCGCGGACGTGTTCGCGTCTCGGTGAGACGTCGACGCGCGAACCAGTCCGGACGCAAAGCTTGGCTTTATCAGTCCGGAGGGCTTCGGTCGAGGTATGCAGGGTAATCTGCCGCCGGAAGCACAGGAGAAGATCGAACAGCTACAGGACCTGCAGGAGACGGCACAGACGGTCGCCGTCCAGAAGCAGGAAGCCGAGTCGACGCTCACCGAAGCCGAGAACGCCCTCGACGAACTCGACGAACTCGACGAGGAGACCACGATGTACCGCCAGGTCGGCGAACTCCTCGTCGAGACGGAGTACGACGAGGCACAGGACGACCTCGAGGACAAAGTCGACAGCCTCGAGATCCGCCTCGAGACGCTCGAGAAGCAGGAAGACCGCGTCCAGCAGCAGTTCGAGTCGCTCCAGCAGGAACTGCAGGACCTGCTCGGCGGCGGTGCCATGGGCGGCGGCCCGGCCGGCCCCGGCGGCCCGGGCGCTGGCGGCGCGTAAATGTCGAGCGAGGAACCGTCGGACGAGACGGTCGTCGAGACCGCCGCGGAAGCCGCCGAAGGCGTGATCTTCTCGCGGTACAAGCAGTCAGCAGTCCGTGACTTCGACGTCACCGTCTCGTTCGAGGAGGGCGTCCTCGAGGTCGACGTCTACCTCAACGCGCCCGACGACGAGCGCGATCCCGAGCAGGTCGCCGACGACGCCGCGCTCGCCGCTCGGCAGGCAGTCGACGACCTCTTCGAAGACGCAAGCGGGTGACGGCCGCGTCACGTCCGACTGCCGGACCTGGCATCGGCCTCGAGGCCGTCTTTTTTCGTGAACGACCGTGTCGGACAGGAACGTGTGAGCTATTTTGTCGCCCTCGGCGGAGTAGGGGTGCGTCATGGCGACTGAAACAGAGTTTGCAACCCACGAGTGGTGGGAATCGTACAAGGAGACGGTCAACAGCGACCCTGAGATGCAGGTCCGGGGCCACGACAAGTTCTCCGAGAACTTCTACGTCGAGATCGGCGACGAGCGCGTGCTGCTCGAGATGGACGGCGGCCGGATCGCGAATCTCGTCCCGAACCCGACGCTGAACCACCAGTGGTCGTTCGGCGTCGAAGGCGACCGCGAGGCATGGGAGGAGTTCGTCCAGGAGACGCCGCCCGCGTTCAACCACGAGATCATCGCCTCGCACTATCGATCTGCAGTGCGGAACGAGGACGGCCACCTGATGCTGACCGGAAACAACAAGAAGATCTTCCAGAACCTGCGGGCGTTCCAGCGGACGCTCGACCTGATGCGCGTCGCACACAACAACGGAGGGTCCTGAGATGTCCGAAACGTACCAGCAAGGCGAGATCGAACCGATCACCGGCAAGTACGTCCACGCGGAGATCGAGGGCGTCGACCACCGCATCTACTTCGAGGAGGCGGGGCCCGAAGACGGGATCCCCCTCCTCTGTCAGCACACCGCCGGAAACAACTGCCAGGAGTGGCGACACCTGCTGACCGACGACGACATCACGGAGGAGTTCCGGGTCATCGCCCACGACCTCCCCTACCACGGGAAGTCGGTGCCGCCGACGACCCAGGAGTGGTGGAAAGAAGACTACACGATGACCGGCAAACGGTTCGCCGAGACGCTCGTCAGCATCGCCGACGCACTCGAGCTCGAGGACCCGATCTACATGGGCTCGAGTATGGGCGGGAACATCACCCTCGAGCTCGCCGACTGGTATCCAGACCGGTTCCAGGCGCTGATCGGCCTCGAGTGTGGCGCACACAGTCCCGGATTTTACATCGACTGGCTCGACCATCCGCAGGTCAACACGACCGAAGTCAACGCCTACTCCTGCTGGGGGCTGATGGCTCCCCAGAGCCCCGAGGCGGCCCGTCGGGAGACGATGTACCTCTACGAGCAGGGGGCGACGGGCGTGTTCAAAGGCGACCTCTACTACTACTCGGTCGACCACGACTACCGTGACAAACTCGACCAGGTCAACGCCGACGAGTGTCCGCTGTACGCCGTCAACGGCGAGTACGACTACCTGACGACGCCCGAAGACGGCCGGCAGACGGCAGACGGGATCGGTGAGGGCGCGATCGCCGTCGAGATGGCCGAGATCGGTCACTTCCCGATGAGCGAACACCCGGAGCTGTTCAACGCGTACGTTCGGGAGATTCTCGATCACATCACCGGCGAGCGCGAGGAGGACCTTCCCGACGTGTTGACTCCCGACCACGTCGGCATCGAACTCCACCCGCCGGCACCTGCCCGCGAGAAGCCAGCCGAGTGAGGGCGATCGATCCGCCCGTCGCCGTCGGACCGGTTCGCGAACGTGTTAGTGTCTTTTCATTCTTTCCATATAAAGCGTTCACTCGTGAACGGCGAAACGTACGTCGACCGGCCCCCGACGCTCGCCAACGCGACGATGAGTGAGCATCGAACCGGCCGCGGCCGATACGTCGAACGGACCACCGAAGACGGGACCGTCACCATCGCAGACACCCACAACGACGACGCCTGGATCCGATCCGACACGACGCTGTCGGTCGCCTGGCAGACCTGATACGGGTCACGTGACGGCGTAGACCAGCAGGCTCACGCTGACTGCCGCGATCGTCACGATCACCGCGAGCGCCCCGCCCATCGAGACGGCCGCGTTCGCGTGGCTGGCTAGCGTCTCGGTGCGGTCGTTACCGAAGACCGTCACCTCCGTGCGCTCGGTGGCCAGTCCGAGCTCGACCGGCTCGAGGTCGGCGATCGCGTCGTCGACCAGCCGCTCGACCAGCGCGACGAGGTCGTCGTGGGCGATCGCGCCGCCGACCTGGTTGACCGACTCGACTCTGTTCACGAGGTGGGTGTCCGTCGTCATCACCTCGGCCTCGTCGACCGACTCGAGTGTGTCGACGATCCGCTCTCGGAGGCCGGGCTCCATGTTGTTACCGTCGACGAGGACGTAGGCGGTTCGCTGCTCGCCGACCTCGAAGACGGCGACGCGGACGCCGAGCGGGCCGATTCCCTCCTCGGGCGACCACGGCGTTTCGTCCCACGCCGTGCCGACGCGGACCGCGCGCTGGGGTGTGTCGGCGAGTTCGGTCGCCACCTGCCGTGCGGCCTCCATGAGATCGAACGATCGCTGGCTGCCGGGGACGACGTGACCCAGATCGTCGCCCTCGAGGCCGTCGTTGCAGTTGTGCGCGTCGACCAGGAGGACGTCGTCGAATCCCGCCGTGCGCGCCTCGGCGATCGTCGAGAGGCCGACCGCGTAGTCGATGTCGTCGGCAAACGACGGCGAGTGCGTGACGACGAGCACCAGGTCGTCGTCGATCGCCTGTCCGAGCACCGTCGTCTCGCCGACCCTGACCCGGACGCTCTCCGAGGCCGTCGAGCCAGTGGGCAGCGACTCGAGTGCAGAGTTTGCAGCCGAGATGATCGTGTCGACCTCGCGTTCGGTGACGAGGTTGAAGTCGTGGCCCGCGGTGGCGTGGGGCGGGAACGCCATCCCGTCCGTGCTGGCCGCCACCCGCGTTGGGAGGTTGCCGCCGCCGATCTCACCCATCGGACCGGGATGGATCATCGGCAGGACGAAGCGAGCTTTCTCCGTGCCGTCCGGCTGCCGGATCGACCAGACCGTCACTGGAACGATCGCGTCCTCGCCGATCTGCTCGAAGAACTGCTCGAGGTCGCGCGTCCCCTCGGCGACGTGGCCGACGAAACTGCCGACGAACTCGAGGACGCTGACGCCGAGACTCCGTTCCCAGGGTCGATCGAGGACGTTGACGAAGACGAAGACGCCCGCGGCGTAGATGAGACAGAACAGCCCGAGAACGAGAAAGTCCGTCGGCACGACGGTCTGGAGCATCGGCGGCGCTTCGTCCGGCCGGGAGAGGTACGGCTCGACGAGCGGGCCGCCGACCTCGAGAAAGCGCATCGTCCCGCTGTAGACGAACAAGAGGAGCGCGGCGGCGAGCGTCTGGACGCTCGCGGGGACGGCGGCGACGAGCATGCGGTGGCGGGAGACGGCCATCACGACCAGCAGCCGAAACGCGAAGATGCCCGCGAGCGCGATCAGCAGGACGTCGAAGACGAACGGCTGTCCGTAGCCGGTGAGAACGACGACGACGCCGGCGACGGCGAGGCAACTGACGACGAACAGTTCGCAGGTCAGCGCGAGCAACGACGAGCGGCTCTGGGTGAGCTGACCGCCGAGGCGACGGTCGACGACGCTCGTGAGCACGCTCGCGACGACGGTCGGCACGCCGACGAAGAAGACGCCCTGCCAGACGTCCTCGAGCCAGAACCGATTGTCGAAGACGCCCGCGCCGACGACGGCGGCGATCGCCAGCACGAACGCCAGACTGGTCCACCACCGCGGCGTCCGAAAAATAAACCGTGAGAGCGCAGCGAGGTTCCCCTGCGTAGCGGTCATCGTACGGGTGCTCACACTCCGGGGCGATAAAACCCGTCATCACGAAACCGGCCGCAGACGTACCGAGAGTTCCGTTGACAACAGTACGTCTACGTATCCCACGATAGACGAGTCACGTCGGGCTGGGACGAACACCGTCGGGTGATGACGGGTGGCCGAACGGCCGGCACGTGTCCCGGACGATCACGCGGACTCGCAGATCCCGAGGAAGTTCTCGAAGATCTCGTCGCCCTTCTCGGTGTGAGCGACCTCGGGATGCCACTGGACGCCGTAGAGGTCGCGGTCGACGTCGCTCATCGCCTCGACGTCACAGACGTCACTTCTCGCCGTTAGTTCGAAGCCCTCGGGAAGCTCTTTGACCTCGTCGGCGTGACTCGCCCAGACGCGCGTCTCGGGGTAGAGCGAGCCTGTCAGCGGGTCGTCTTCCTCGAGGACGTCGACGGTGACGTCGGCGTAGCCGCCGTACTCGCCACTGCCGACGCGGCCGTCTAACTCCTCGGCCATGATCTGCATGCCGAGGCAGATCCCGAGGACGGGGACGTCGGCCTCGAGGTACGCCGGCGACTGGCCGATCTGGTCCATGTCGGGGCCGCCGGAGAGAACGACGCCGTCGGCGTCGACTTCTTCGGGTGGGACTTCGTTGTCTACCAGTTCGACGTCGACGCCGAGGTCGCGAAGCGCCCGGCGCTCGAGATGGGTGAACTGTCCGTGGTTGTCCACCACGACGATTTTCGTCATTGCGTGTTCGTAGCGAACCAGCCGGTAAAAGCGGTGCGAAAACCGATCTCGCCTCGCTGCCGGCCGATTCGTCCCGTCGGTGGCGTCGACGCCGTTGACTTCGTGCCGTCGATCGGCATCACCTCGTCGTTCGTCGGTTCGCGTGCCGCGCTACTCGTCGTCGGTCGCCGCCGCTTCGAAGTCCTCGAGGTCGAACCAGAACTCGATCACGAATTCGTTGTCACCCGGTTCCTCCGCGGGAAGGCCGAACGAACCGGCCGCGGAGCTACAGACGGGGCCCACACCCTCGACGGTGTCGAAGCCGGGGACGACGAAGGTGTCGTCGACGAGCGTCGCCGTGGCGGTGCCGTTCTCGGCGTCGATCTCGAGTGGCGATCCGGTGAGACCGTCGTCGCTGGTCCCGGTCGTCAACTCGAGTTCGGTCTCGGTCCTGCAGGTCGAGTCGGGTGCGAGTCCACCGAGCGGGCCGACGACCTCCGCCTCGATTACGAAGTCGGCCCGGGCCGTCATCTCGCCCGTCTCGGGATCGATCGTTCCCTCGAACCCGTTCGGCGCGCTCATCCGAACGTCGGCGTACTCTGCGTCGACGTTGTAGGAGGTGATCAGCGGGACGGTGACGTTCCCGTCGTCGACCCACGTTCCTTCCTCGAGATCGACGTCGGCGTCGATGACGAACGACTCGTTCTCCCACTCGACGTTTTCGGGGGCGTTCTCGGGCAGGGGTTCGTCCTCGTCGCTCTCAGGGAAGACGACCTCTCGATCGCCACCGAGTACGATCGTCCCCTCCTGTCCGTAGGCGGTAAACGACGCATCGGCCTGTCTGGCGGTGGTGAGCGACGAGTTGGCAACGGACTCGGTGTCGCCGTTCGTGGTGAGTCCGTCGATCGACGATCGATCCGCGGACTCGCTCGTCGGGCCCGCAGCCCCGGCGACCAGACTCGTTCCGACGATCGAACACAGGACGATCGTCGCCAGCGAAACTGTGAGGGCGGTCGTTCGCGTACGTTCCCCGGTCATGGCTCATGCACTCGTATGCCACGAGTACGACCGCAGTCTTATAGCCCAGTTCACGGGACGATATGATTTCGGGTCTGAATGACCGAACCGCTGTCTCGATCGACCTCTCGGGGCCGTGAAACGGCGCGAAACTCTGAACGCGTTCGGTTCCAGGGGTCGTTCCGGTACGTTTATACTCTGCTCGGCGGACAGCACTCCCATGGCAGTCGATTTCAGCGAGTACGAGCATCCATCGTGGCAAACGGCGGGCGGAACGGTCGCAGGCTATCTGCTGATTCTGGCGCTGTTTTTCGTCGTGTTCTTCGTCGTCCCGTGGCTGGTCTTCGCGGCGCTGTAGCGTCGACAGATCACGGCGTCGAAACTCGAGGATCGTGGCGCTCGAGAGAAAAGACGGGTGAAAAAGCGAACGCCTCAGGCGAACGTCTTGGAGACGTCCTCGCGTTCGTCGCTCTCCGCTTGCACCTTCTCCCAGGCGTTCAGGAAGTCTTCCATACGGATCTCGGTGCGGTCGTCGCGGATCGCGAACATGCCGGCTTCGGTACAGACGGCTTTGATGTCGGCCCCGGAGGCCTCGCCGGTCTCGGTGGCCAGGCTCTCGAAGTCGACGTCGTCGGCGACGTTCATGTCGCGGGTGTGGATCTTGAAGATGATCTCGCGACCGTCCTCGTTCGGCTTGGGGACCTCGATGAGGCGGTCGAACCGACCCGGACGCAGGATGGCGCGGTCGAGCATGTCGAAGCGGTTGGTCGCGGCGATGATGCGGATCTCGCCGCGCTCCTCGAAGCCGTCCATCTCGCTCAACAGTTGCATCATCGTCCGCTGGACCTCGGCGTCGCCGGAGGTCTTCGACTCCGTGCGCTTCGAGGCGATGGCGTCGATCTCGTCGATGAAGATGACGGCGGGTTCGTGTTCGCGGGCGACCTCGAAGAGGTCACGGACGAGTTTCGCACCCTCGCCGATGAACTTGTGGACCAGTTCCGAGCCGGCCATCTTGATGAACGTGGCGTCGGTCTGGTTGGCGACGGCCTTCGCGAGCATCGTCTTCCCGGTACCCGGCGGACCGTAGAGCAAGACGCCACTCGGCGGCTCGATGCCGACGTCCTCGAACATGTGGGGTTTCTCGAGTGGCATCTCGACGGTCTCCCGGACTTCCTGCATCTGCTCTTCTAAGCCGCCGATGTCCTCGTAGCTGACGTTGGGACTCTCGGTGACTTCCATCACGCGAGCGCGCACGTCCGTCTCGTTCGAGAGCGTCTTGACGATAGACAGAGAGTTGTTGACGGCAACACGTGCGTCGGGGTCCAGTTCGTCGCGCATCTCCTCTGTGACCTCGGTCAGCGCTTCCTGGTTGTTGCCGTGCTGTTTGATGATGACGCCCTCGTCGGTCATCTCCTGGACCGTGGCGACGAAAAGCGGCGACTGCTTTAGCTTCTTGTTCTCGTGGGTGAGCCGTTCGAGTTTCTGCTGGTACTTGTTGTTCTCGGCGTTCGCGTCGAGGAGTTTGTCCCGCATCTCCTCGTTTTGCGACTCGAGGACTTCGAGCCGTTCCTCGAGTGCCCGTATTTTCTCCTGTTGGGACGCCTCGTCCTCGTCGTATGGGAGGTCGACGTCGTCCACAGTGTCGCTCATCACCAACCCGTAGGTCGTTGCTTCTTAAGAGGCTTCGGGTAGATGCAGCCGGCAGTGTGATTACCTCCAGGAATACAAGCAAACAGCAAATATTATTAGGCCGTATGTACAAATCTGGTCTACGATGAGTACGATAGAGCCGTTAGGACAGGAGACGGACGCAAGCGGTACCTGGGACGACGTGCGCGATCTGCCACCGAGTGCGAAGCTCGTCGCGAAGGTTCTCGAGTACAACGACACGATGACCCAACAGCAGATCGCAGAGGAGACGCTGCTCCCCGCCCGCACCGTTCGGTACGCGCTGAACCGACTCGACGAGGAGAACGTCATCCAGTCTCGCTTTTCCTTCTCCGACGCCCGCAAGCGACTGTACAGCCTCGATATCGAGTCGTCGGCCTGATTCTCCGCCCGTCGAGTGGCGATCGATTCACTTTCGCCCCGGTCACGGAACGTCTTTAGTCATCGATGCATAACGACGCGATAGATGACCCGGGTGATCCACACGGGCGACACCCATATCGGGTACCAGCAGTACAACGCGCCCGAGCGACGACGGGACTTTCTCGAGGCCTTCCGACAGGTCGCCGAAGACGCCGCTGACGACGACGTCGACGCGGTGGTCCACGCCGGTGACCTCTTTCACGACCGCCGGCCGGGACTGCTCGACCTGCAGGGAACGATCGACGTCCTCCGCGTTCTCGACGACGCCGAGATTCCGTTTCTCGCAGTCGTCGGCAACCACGAGTCCAAACGCGACGCCCAGTGGCTCGACCTCTTCGAGGACCTCGGACTCGCCACCAGACTCGGGACCGAGCCACACGTGGTCGACGACGTCGCGTTCTACGGCCTCGACTTCGTCGCACGCTCCCAGCGCGAGCACCTCGAGTACGAGTTCGAACCGGTCCCGGCGGCGGCCGACCACGCCGTTCTGGTGAGCCACGGCCTGTTCGAGCCGTTCGCCCACGCCGACTGGGACACCGAGACCGTCCTCGAGGAGGCCACCGTCGAGTTCGACGCGATGTTGCTCGGGGACAACCACACGCCGGGAACCGCTGAAGTCGCGGAGACGTGGGTCACCTACTGCGGGTCGACCGAACGGGCGAGTGCGGCCGAACGCGAGGCTCGCGGCTACAACCTCCTCACGTTCGACGACGACGTGGCCATCTCCCGACGCGGCCTCGAGACGACCCGCGAGTTCGTCTTCGTCGACGTCGACCTCGCCGAGGGCGAGGGAATCGACCGCGTTCGCGACCGGATCCGCGAGTACGACCTCGAGGACGCGGTCGTCGTCGTCACCGTCGACGGCGAGGGCGAGCCGATCACCCCCGCCACGATCGAGGAGTTCGCCGCCAAACGCGGGGCGCTGGTCGCTCGCGTCAACGATCGCCGCGAGATCACCGACACAGAGGAGGACGTGTCGGTGAGTTTCGCCGATCCGGACGCGGCCGTCCGGGAACGGATTCGCGAACTGGGACTGAGCGACGCCGCCCTCGAAATCGACCGGACCGTTCGCGATGGCGACGTCGCAGACTCGAACGTCCGCGAGGCCGTCGAACGGCGCGTTCGGGAGGCACTCGAGGAGGATCGCTCGGCGTTCGACCCGGCACCGGATCGGGATCCTGCGGAGGTACAGACGGTCGCCGACGCGATGAGCGAGTCGGACGCAGACGACGACGCATCCGACGGAGACGAAAACGACGCAGACGTCGACGACTCCGACGGCGACGGGGCCGACGCGGACGCGGACGGCGACGAACCCGACGACGGGAACGAACAGGTCTCGATGGGTGATTTCGCGTGAGAGTTGGACGCATCCGCCTGCGGAACTTCAAGTGCTACGGCGACGCCGACCTCTCGCTCGACCACGGCGTCACGGTCGTCCACGGCGTCAACGGCAGCGGCAAGTCGACGCTGCTCGAGGCCGTCTTCTTCGCGCTCTACGGCTCGAAGGCCCTCGACGACCGCACGCTCGACGACGTGATCACGACCGGCGAAGAAGAGTGCGAGGTCGAACTCGGCTTCACCCACGACGGCCGCGACTACCGCGTCGAACGCCACCTGAAGCTGCGGGGCGATCGGGCCGCCACGACCAGGTGCGTCCTCGAGACGCCCGACGGGACGATCGAGGGGGCACGGGACGTCCGCCGGGAGGTGACGACGCTGTTGCGGATGGACGCCGACGCGTTCGTCAACTGCGCGTACGTCCGGCAAGGCGAGGTGAACAAACTCATCCACGCTTCGCCGAGCGAGCGCCAGGACATGATCGACGACCTCCTGCAACTCGGCGCACTCGAGGAGTACCGCGAGCGCGCAAGCGATGCCCGCCTCGGCGTGAAGACCGTCCTCGACGGCCAGCGCGAGGTCCTCGAGAACCTCCGGGAACAGGTCGAACGCAAGGAAGAGAAAGACCTCCACGATCGGCTGAACGGGCTCGAGTCCCGCCGGGCAAAACTGCGCGAGGAGATCGACCGCTACGAATCCAATCGAGACGAGGCCGAACGCACGCTCGAGACCGCGGTCGACGTCCTCGAGCGCCACGAGGAGACCCGCGAGGAGCTCCAGGAACTCGACGAAGAGATCACGGACCTGCGCTCGAAGATTTCTGAAACCGAGCGCAAACGCGAGGAAGCGACCGACGAGATCCGCGAACTCAGAGAGCGACGCGAGGAGCGCGCGGCGGAACGCGCCGAATTGCTCGCGGACGTCGACCTCGAGACGGCCGATCCCGACGACGACGTCGTCCGGGCTCGGATCGAGGAACTCGAGGCTCGCGACGAGGAACTGCGCGACGACCTCGAGGACGTCCGGGTGACGATTACGGAGGGAAACAACGAGGTCGAACGGCTCCGCGCGGAGGCTGCCGACCTCGAGGAGCGAGCCGAGTCGGCTCGCGAGGAGGCCGCCGACCTCGAAGCCCAGATCGAGACCGACGAGGAGGTGATCGCGGACCGCGAGGCGAAACTCGACGACCTCGCGTCGGAAATCGAGGCCGCGCGGGCGACGTTCGACGACGCGCCGGTCGCGTTCGGCGCGGCCGACGACCACCTCGACGCCCTCGAGGACGACCGCGAGGAACTGGTCGCGGAGATCAACGACGTCACCGCCGACGTTCGGACCGCCGAGAACGCGATCGAGGAGGGCGAACGGCTGCTCGAGGAGGGCAAGTGCCCCGAGTGTGGCCAGCCGGTCGACGACTCGCCACACGTCGACGTGCTCGACGAACGCCGGGCGGAACTCGCCGATCTCGAGGCCGAACGCGAGGAACTCGAGGCCGAACGCGAGGAACTCGCCGAGCGGATCGACCGCGCCGAAGCGCTCTGTGAGGCCGAACGGCAGGTCGACCGACTCGAGGACAACCGCGACAACGTCGAGCAGTTGCTCGCGGAAAAGCGCGAGACCCTCGCGAACCGGCGCGAGCAGTGCGACCGACTTCGCGAAGACGCTGCGGAGTACGAGCGAGCGGCCGAGGAAAAGCGGTCCGCGGCCGACGAACGAGAGGACGAGGTGGCCGACGCGCGGGCCGAACTCGGCGAGATCAACGCCGAGCGCGGGCAGATCAAGGAGACGCTGGCGACGCTCGAGCGCATCTCGGAGATCGCCAACGAGCGAAGCAGTCTCGCAGACGACGTCGAGACGCTCCGCCAGCGCAGAGAAGACTGGAAAGAGATGAACGACGAGCGCCGCGAGTCGCTCTCGACGAAACGCGACCGCAAGCGCGACCTCGAAGACGAGTTCGACGAGAACCGGATCGAGAGTGCCCGCGAGGAGAAACGCAACGCCGAGCAGTACCTGGCGCAGGTCGACGAGAAGCTCTCGGAACTGCGGGAGAGTCGCGACGAGGTGCAAAACGCGATCGGTGCCGTCGAGAACGAACTCGAGGAACTCGAGGGACTCCGGGACCGCCTCGAGACGGTCGACGAGCGGTGTGCAGACCTCGAGTCGCTGTACGAGGAAGCCGAAACCCTACAGGCGACCTACGGCGACCTCCGCGCCGAGTTGCGCCAGCACAACGTCGAGACGCTCGAGCGGCTGTTGAACGAGACGTTCGACCTGGTCTACCAGAACGACTCCTACGCCGGGATCGATCTGGACGGCGACTACCAGTTGACGGTCTACCAGAAAGACGGCGAACCGCTCGAGCCCGAACAGCTCTCGGGCGGCGAGCGGGCACTGTTCAACCTCAGCCTTCGGTGTGCGATCTACCGGCTGCTCGCGGAGGGCGTCGAGGGGGCCGCGCCGATGCCGCCGCTGATCCTGGACGAGCCGACGGTCTTCCTCGACTCGGGCCACGTCACGCGACTCGTCTCGCTGATCGAGTCGATGCGCGACCTCGGCGTCGAACAGATCGTCGTCGTCAGCCACGACGAAGAACTTGTGGGTGCGGCTGACGCACTCGTCCGCGTCGAGAAGGACGCGACGTCGAACCGGTCGCGACTCGAGCGGAGCGAGCCGCTGGCGGCGGAACTGCTCGCGTCCGACTAGTCGTCTCGCGTCGCGTTGCGAACGACCTCGAGTGCCATCCGACAGTCGTCGGTGACGCGGTAGCCGCGTTCGCCAGCGACGTCGGCTTCTTCGATCAGTCCGGCCGCGGTGAGTTCCGCGAGACGCCCGTGGAGGTCGCTCTCGCAGAAGTCGTACCGGTCGGCGAGGACGCGGACGCTCGTCGGCCCGCGGTCGTCGAGTTCGAGGAGGAAGCCGAGCGTCCGGTCGTCGTGGACGCCCCGGACGAGTTTTCGAAGCGATTCGTCGATGCCCGTTGCAGCCATCTCGAGCGGCGAGCACTCGTCGACGGGCTCGAGGCGGTCGTTGCTGATGTAACACTCGTTGCCGGTCGATGGATCGCGAACGAGGCTGGCGTTCGACGATCGTTTGAGCAAGAGATACTGTCTGCCGTCGTCGTCTCGTACGGTTTTCATGCGTCGGTCGTCTCGTCGGGTGTAGCGTCCTCTCCTGACTGCGCGCCTGAATCCGTTTCGGTCGCGTCGGACGCGGTCGATACGGTCGGCGTTTCGTCGTCTGCGGTCTGATACGACCGGTAGCGCCGAACGGAGAAGGCGAAAAGTAGACACCCGCCGGCGACCAGACTCCCCCCGACGGTCGTCTCGCCGCGAAAGTAGAGCAACATCGCGCCGAGCGTAACGGCGAGTATCGCCGCGTTGAGCACGAGCACGAGGGCCCAGAACGTCTGGAGGACGTCACTCGGAACGTCGGTTTCGGCCGTCGACACCTCGGGAGGCTCGACCGGGTCAACCTTCGGAATCGTCAGCGAGTCCGTCTCCGGATCGTGGAGGTCCTCCTCGGGGTCGTACTCCTCCGGTTCGTGCTCGGTCGGTTCGAATACCACGGTCGACTACACGACGTGAAGGGAGGAAAAGGGTTAGTGTTCGTCGCTCAAGCGAGCTCCTCGAGCGAGAGCGTCCGAGTGGTTTCGACCCACGCGAGCGGATTCTCGGCGTCGTAGAACACGACGCCGTCGTCGGTCTCGTACGACTCGACCGTCTCGAGTCCGGTGCCGTCACGTGCCTGGTTCTCGTCGTTCGTCCCGTCGTCGTTCACACGAGTAGCCACATCGTTCACCTCGTTCCATGCTATGTGTTACCACGTTATATGTCTTGTTGCCGGTACAATTACATTTGGCCCGACGGCAACCCCCCGTTGCGATCGGCTCGGGCACTCGATTGCGGAGGTTTTTATCCGGTGGCTGCCAACGCCAGAACCATGACCGAGGAGGGGCAGACGGGACTCGCGGACTTCTCGAGCGAGTCCGAACGGCGGCCGGAGGAAGAGGCCGCCCACGTCGCGGGTAACGGCGGGCAGCCGACCGCCGACGTGATCGATCCGACCGAGGAAACGCTCCCCGACGCCGACGGCGAGGTCGACCTCGCCGTGATGCAGGTCGACTACACGATCGTCGGCCACGGCGACAGCGAACGACCGATCTTGCACGTCTTCGGACGGACGGCCGACAACGAGCTCGAGCACGTCCAGATCGTCGACTTTCGTCCGTACTTTTACGCACCGACGGCGTCGCTCGAGCGCCCACCCGAAGAGGAGTACGACCGACTGACGGGAAGCCGGGAGACGGACCGGAACGGCGACCCTTACGAGAGCATCCGGGGTGAGCGCCTGACGAAGATCTTCGGCCAGACGCCCCGCGACGTCGGGCAGGTCCGCGACGACTTCGACCACTACGAGGCCGACATCCTGTTTCCGGACCGACTTCTCATCGACAAGGACGTCCGCAGCGGAATCCGCGTACCGGAACGGCGCGCCGACGACGGCTCGCTTCACGTCTCCCACGAGGAAGTCGAACCCGTCGACGTCGACGCCGATCCACGCGTGCTCACCTTCGACATCGAGGTCGACGACCGGTCGGGATTCCCCGAGGACGGCGAGGAGCCGATCGTCTGTCTCACCAGCCACGACTCCTACCGCGACGAGTACGTCGTGTGGCTCTACGAGGCCCCAATCGGGGACGGCGAGATCCCGACCGCACTCGAAGACTACGACCCGATCGAGGGCGAGATCGACCACGAGGTGCGACGCTTCGACGAGGAGGAGGCCATGCTCGAGGCCTTCGTCGAGTACGTCGACGAAACCGACGCAGACGTTCTAACCGGGTGGAACTTCGAGGATTTCGACGCCCCGTACTTCCTCGACCGCCTCGAGGTCCTCGAGGGCCCCCACCACGACTACGACCTGTCGATCGATCGCCTCTCTCGTGTCGACGAGGTCTGGCGTAGTAACTGGGGTGGCCCGGACATCAAGGGACGGGTCGTCTTCGACTTGCTGTACGGCTACCAGCGGATGGTCTTCTCCGAACTCGACTCCTACCGACTCGACGCCGTCGGCGAGGAGGAACTCGGCGTCGGCAAGGAACGCTACCCGGGCGACATCGGCGACCTCTGGGAGGACGACCCCACCAGGCTGCTCGAGTACAACCTCCGGGACGTCGAACTCTGCGTCGAACTCGACCGCCAGCAGGAGATCATCGCGTTCTGGGACGAGGTGCGCTCTTTCGTCGGCTGTCGACTCGAGGACGCCCCCACGCCGGGCGATACGGTGGACATGTACGTCCTCCACGAGGCTCACGGTCGGTTCGCGCTCCCTTCGAAGGGCCAGCAGGAAGCGGGCGAGGAGTACGAGGGTGGTGCGGTGTTCGACCCGATCACCGGCGTCCGCGAGAACGTCACCGTGCTCGACCTGAAGAGTCTGTATCCGATGTGTATGGTGACGGTCAACGCCTCGCCGGAGACGAAAGTCGATCCCGAGACCTACGACGGTGAGACGTTCGTCGCTCCTACGGAGCCCGAGACCCACTTCCGCAAAGAGCCCGACGGCGTGATGCGGGAGATGATCAAGGAGTTGCTCGCCGAGCGCGAAGAAAAGAAATCCCTCCGAGACGGACACGACCCCGGCACGCCGGAGTACGAGCAATACGACCGTCAGCAAGGAGCTGTCAAGGTTATTATGAATTCGCTCTACGGCGTTTCGGGGTGGGATCGGTTTCGGCTGTACGACAAGGAGGCTGCAGCCGCAATAACCGCAACAGGGAGAGAAGTCATCGAATTCACCGAGACCGCCGCGAGCGAACAGGGCTATCAGGTCGCGTACGGTGATACAGATTCTGTCATGTTGTCACTCGGCCCCGAGGTCTCGAAAGAAGAAGCCATCGAGCGATCGTTCGAGATCGAGGATCACATAAACGGACGATACGACGACTTCGCACGCGAGGATCTGCACGCCGAGGAACACCGCTTCCAGATCGAGTTCGAGAAACTCTACCGGCGCTTCTTCCAGGCGGGGACCAAGAAACGCTACGCGGGCCACATCGTCTGGAAGGAAGGCAAGGACGTCGACGACGTCGACATCACGGGCTTCGAGTACAAGCGCTCGGACATCGCCCCGATCACGAAGGAAGTCCAACACCGCGTCATCGAGATGATCGTCAGGGAGGGCGACGTCGAGGGCGTCAAAGAGTACGTCAACGAGATCATCGAGGACGTTCGTACGGGCAACGCGAGCTACGAGGAGATCGCCATCCCTGGCGGGATCGGCAAACGGCTGGACAACTACGACACCGACACGGCCCAGGTCCGCGGTGCGAAGTACGCGAACCTCCTGCTGGGGACCAACTTCCAGCGTGGCAGCAAGCCCAAACGGCTCTACCTCGAGCGGGTCGACCCGGCGTTCTTCCGCCGGATGGAAGACGAGGAGGGATTCGATCCCCAGCGTGACCCCCTCTACGGCGCGTTCAAGCGCAACCCGGACGTCATCTGCTTCGAGTACGAAGACCAGATCCCCGAGGAGTTCGAAGTGGACTACGACGAGATGCTCGAGAAGACCCTGAAGGGACCGATCTCTCGCATCCTCGAGGCACTGGACATCTCCTGGGAGGAAGTCAAGGCGGGCCAGGAGCAGACTGGCCTCGATAGCTTCATGTAACACTGCCGGTCGTCCCGATTTCCGGCGTAACCGCGGACAGTTCGCGGACGTGCCGGGACTGCCGTCCAATCGGCGTTACGACGGTCTCGTGCCGTACGGTCTGCTGTACCTATTTTCCGCAGCGACCGTCCGACGGGACGCGATCGCTGCAGGAAGGACGTACAGCGGTCCGTATCAGTCGTCGAGCCCGGAACTGAATTCGGTTACGTCATCGCATTCGAACTCGTTTTCGCTTCGTGATACGACGGTTTTCTTTCCCGCGTTTTCACCCGCCAGGCCCTCAAACCCGACATACTGGCAATATCGGTCGGACGTCACGTCGTGTATCTGTGACGGATCGACGATCGATAGTTCGAAGAACCCTATAACGGATTTTCTATTTAGAAAAATATCCTTCTCCATTCAGCACTGGATACATCCGGATACGAAACCGTTATCAGTCATACGACCCACCGTTTAGACGACAGAGTACTATGGCACGTCTCGAACTCAAGAACCTGCACGCGGAAGTCGCAGAGGACGGTGGAGAGAAGATCCTTCGTGGCGTCGACCTCGAGGTCGAGTCGGGCGAGATCCACGCCCTGATGGGTCCGAACGGCTCGGGTAAGTCGACGACGGCGAAGGTCATCGCCGGCCACCCCGCCTACGACGTAACCGACGGCGAGGTCCTGATCCACCTCGAGGAAGACGAGTTCGGCGAGGACGCCGAGATTCCCGAGGACATGCGGACCTGGAGCGTGCTCGACCTCGAGCCCAACGAGCGCGCCGCACTCGGGATCTTCCTCGGATTCCAGTACCCCGTCGAGATCGAGGGCGTCACGATGACGAACTTCCTCCGGACGGCGCTGAACGCGAAGATCGAAGAGCGCGAAGAACTCTTCGAGGAAGACGAGGAGGAAGCAGCCGAAGACGAAGAGGACGAAGGCTACGAAACCTCGCCGATGGAAGGCCCCGCCGACGAGGGCGAGATCGGCGTCGCCGAGTTCCAGGAGATCCTCCGCGAGAAGATGGAGCAACTGGACATGGACGAGAAGTTCGCCCAGCGCTACCTCAACGCCGGCTTCTCGGGCGGCGAGAAGAAGCAAAACGAGGTGCTCCAGGCTGCGATCCTCGAGCCGTCGATCGCCGTCCTGGACGAGATCGACTCCGGGCTCGACATCGACCGCCTCCAGGACGTCTCGACTGGCATCAACGCCCTGCGCGACGAGCAGGGGACGGGCATCCTGCAGATCACCCACTACCAGCGCATCCTCGACTACGTCGAGCCCGACCGCGTCCACATCATGCTCGACGGTGAAGTCGTCATGAGCGGCGACGCCGAACTGGCCGAGAAGCTCGAGGACAAGGGGTACGACTGGGTGCGCGAAGAGGTCTACGAGGCCGCGTAACCGGATCTAGCTAGACAAACCCTAAAGACCCTACAGACGTAAACCAGAACTACGAAACATTATGAGTTCCGAACAAGACCACCTCAAGGAAACCGACACCGAGGCCCGCTTCGAGTTCAAGAAAGAAGAGCGCGCCGCGGTCAAGTCCGAGAAGGGACTGACCGAGGAGGTCATCCGCATGATCTCCGAGGACAAAGACGAGCCCGAGTGGATGCTCGAGCGCCGGCTCCGCGCGCTCAAGCAGTACCAGAATATGCCGATGCCGACGGGCTGGCCGGGCCAGCCGGATCTCTCCGAACTCGATATCGAGGAGATCGTCCCCTACATCCGTCCGGACGTCGACAAGCGCGAAGGCGTCGACGACTGGACGGAGCTGCCCGACGAGATCAAAGACACGTTCGACAAACTCGGCATTCCCGAGGCGGAGAAGAACGCGCTCTCGGGCGTTGGCGCCCAGTACGAGTCCGAGATCGTCTACCAGAACATGCAAGAACAGTGGGAGGAGAAGGGCGTCATCTTCATGAACATGGACCAGGCGGTCAAGGAGCACCCCGAGATCGTCAAGGAACACTTCATGACGACCTGCGTCCCCCCGAGCGACAACAAGTTCGCGGCGCTCCACGGCGCGGTCTGGTCCGGCGGTTCGTTCGTCTACGTCCCCGAGGACGTGACCGTCGAGATGCCGGTCCAGGCGTACTTCCGGATGAACTCCGAGGGGATGGGCCAGTTCGAGCACACGCTCATCGTCGCCGAACCTGGCTCCGAGGTTCACTACATCGAGGGCTGTTCTGCGCCCCGGTACGGAACCCACAACCTCCACAGCGGTGGCGTCGAGGTCTTCGTCAAGGAAGACGCTCACGTCCAGTACTCGACGGTGCAAAACTGGTCGAAGAACACGTTCAACCTCAACACCAAACGCGCCATCGTCGAGGAGAACGGGACGATGGAGTGGGTCTCGGGCTCGATGGGCTCGAAGGCGACCATGCTCTACCCGTGCTCGATCCTCAAGGGTCGCGGCGCGACCGACACCCACATCACGATCGCCTTCGCTGGCGAAGGTCAGGACATCGACACCGGTGCGAAGGTCTACCACAACGCGCCGAACACGAAGTCGACGATCGAGTCCAAGTCGATCTCCAAAGACGGCGGCCGCACCAACTACCGCGGCCTCGTCCACATCGCCGACGGTGCCGAGGACTCCTCGACTGCCGTCGAGTGTGACGCGCTGATGTTCGACAACGAATCCACGTCGGACACCATGCCGTACATGGAGATCGAGGAGTCGAAAGTCGACGTCGCCCACGAGGCGACCGTCGGCAAGATCGGCGACGAGGACATCTTCTACCTCCAGTCGCGTGGACTGGACGACGACGACGCCAAGAAGATGATCGTCGCCGGCTTCATCGAGCCGATCACGGAGGAACTGCCCATCGAGTACGCGGTCGAACTCAACCGCCTCATCGAACTCGAGATGGAGGGAAGCCTCGGATAATCCCGAGACGACACATGAGCACGCAGGTACACGCAAATCTGACGGACGAACAGGTACGCGAGATCAGCAGTGGTCTCGACGAGCCCGAGTGGCTCCTAGAGACCCGTCTCGAGGCGCTCGAGGCGCTCGCCGAGCTCGACATGCCCGACGTCATCCGGACGCCGGGTCGCGACTGGACGAACCTTCACGACCTCGACTTCGAGACGCTGGTCGACCCGCTCGACGCCGCCGAAGAGAAAGACCAGGTCGGTCCCGACGAGGTCGAGGTCCTCCCGTGGAGCGAGGCGATCGCCGAACACGAAGACCTCGTTCGCGAGCACTTCGGCTCGACGGTCGACCCCCAGGAGAACTACCTCACGGCGCTCTCGACGGCGCTGTTTAGCACCGGGACCGTGATCTACGTCCCCGAGGGCGTCGACGCCGAGGACGTGACGATTCGTACGGAGATGAACTCCCGGTCGCTGTTCAACTACACGCTCGTCGTCACCGAGGAGTCGAGTTCGGTGACGATCCTGGAGCGCCAGGCGACCGGCTCCGAAGACGTGGAAGGCGAACGCTACTACAGCGGCGTCGTCGAGATCGTCGCCGGAGAGAACAGCTACGTCCAGTACGGGAGCCTCCAGAACCTCTCGGAGGAGACCTACGACTTCACCGTCAAACGCGGCGTCGCCGACACGTACGCGACCGTCAACTTCGTCGAGGGCAACATCGGCTCGCGTCTGACGAAGACCGAGACCTCGACCGAACTCGCCGGCGACGGCTCGGAGACCCAGATCGTCGGTGCGTTCTTCGGTCACGACGACCAGCACTTCGACCTCGACGTGAAGGTCTGGCATCGCGCCGAGCACACGACGGCCGACCTCGTCACTCGCGGCGTCACCGACGACACCGCCCGCTCGGTCTACGAGGGCGTCCAGGACGTCGGGCAAGACGCCTGGGACACGAGCTCCTACCAGCGCGAGAACACGCTGATGCTCTCCGACGAGTCTGAAGCCGACGCCTCGCCGAAGCTCATCATCAACAACCACGACACCGAGGCCAGTCACTCGGCGACCGTCGGGCAGATCGACCAGGAGGACCTGCTGTATATGACCTCCCGCGGTCTCACGCCCGAACTGGCGCAAAACATGCTCGTCGAAGGCTTCTTCGTTCCCGTCCTGGAGGAGATCGAAGTCGAGGAACTCCGCGACGACCTCGAGGAGCTGATCCAGGCCCGGCTGCGCGAGTAACGACTTCGCCCTTCCGGACCGTTTCGGAACTCGGTTCTTCTCTTCGTTTCTCTTCGACTGCGACTCGAGCGACGAGCACTTCGCCCACGTCTCGTCTGCCGCGCGTCTGCTGTCGTTTTTTGTAGGGGGACGCGGTACGACGTATCGATGCGGGCGTTCCCCGTCGAACTTGACGACGAGACGGTCGAGGAGTTAGAACGCGAGCGCGCGCTGCTCGGCTTCGAGAGTCGGTCCGCCTACGTCAGCTGGATCGTCGAGCACCGCGCATCGATCGACGAAGGCAGTGACCTGGACGGTCTTCTCGCCGCCTACCGCGAGCGGATCGCGCAACTCGAGGCTCGCCTCGCGGCGGTCGGCGAATTCGACGACGAGGCCCAGACGGAAGACGAAGACGCCCCTCCGTCGGCGGCGTCCGAACTGGATCGGTCGGACGATTCGCCGACGGAGACTCACGCGGATCCGTGCTCGCCATCGGGCCGCGGTGTGACCGGCTCCGGTGTCGTGGCGAATTCGGATGGCGGCTGGCGGCAGTCTCGAAGCGACCCGACTGTCCAGGTCCGCGGCTCACCCCAGACGACGGTCCGACAGGGTCCGACGGCCCGTTCGACCGCCGACGAGCACAGCGAGAGCGATCGAACGAACCCGGACGACGGAGCGGAGTCCCCGGACGACGGAGCGGAGTCAGCAGGTGACCGACGCAACCAGAACGAGCCAGCGAGCGGCCGAACCGACCAGGACGAGCCAGCGAGCGACCGGCCCACTGAAGAGATCGAATCGAACCTCTCTCCGGAGCGCATCGCGCGTATCCAGAACGACCCCATCGCCGAGGACGCCGGCGTCCTCGGAACCGTCGAGGTCGACCGCCTCGACGAGCTGTCCCGACGTGCCGTCGCGAAGACGCGAAAACGGCTCGACCGCGACGTCCAGACGGGCCTCGAGTACAGCTCTGCGACGGATCTCGCGGCCTCCGACGTTCGCCTCGGTGAGGACGTTGTCGACCTCGATTCGCTGTCGATCCCCGGCCGCTCGAAAGACGTCGTCGAGCGGCGCCGAGAGGCCGCCGGACACGCGATTGCGTACCTTCGCGACTGCGGGCGGGCCCGCAAGTCCCAGGTCGTCGACGCGCTCTACGAGGAGTATCCAGCGGGGTACGACACCACTGACAGCTGGTGGCGCTGTATCAAAGCAGCGCTCCGGCAGGTCGACGCCATCGACGGCGGCGACGGCGCTCGCGTCTGGACGTTCGACGAGTAAGGGGTGAGACTGATAGCTGCGGCTGGTTACCGGGACAACCGCAGGACGGTTCACGGGTGCCCCGGAATCGACTCGCACCTGCCGTTACGAGTCGTCGACCGTCGGTCCGAACTACCGTGGTGGCCACAGACTGGCTACAGAGTAGGGACCGTTAAGTATCGTCGCCCCAGAGAACGTGATATGAGTCTGGGACAGCGCGTCTCGAGCGACCACCAGCTCACCCGACTCCTCCAGATCGGAGTCGTGCTGGAAGAGGTCGTCGAGTCACGCGCCGCCCACCACCTCGAGTCGTTGCCCGCAGCCGAACGGGAGGCGATCGACGAGGAGGTGCGAGAGCTGCTCGCCGAGGCCGCCGACGAGTCGGCCGACCACCGCGAGCGTCTCGAGGCGCTGATCGACGAACTCGACGCCGAGACGGTTTCCTACGAGGATATCAACGAACTGGTCGACGCCCGCTACGGCGCGCCGGAGGACACCGATGGCGTCCTCTACGACCAGCTCTGTAACGAGGAGACGGCCTACAAGTTCTACGACGACCTGATCGAGGCGATCGAAGCCTCCGACGGGAAGTTTGCCGTCGACCGCGATCGGGTCCTCGAGACGCTTCGAGCGATCCGCGAGGAAGAAAAAGAGGGCGTCGAAGACGTGACCGAGATCATGGAGCGTCGAGCATGAACGAGGCAGCGAACGGCGACGTGACGACACGTACGGGTGGTCAGGCGTGAATACGGCAGATCAATACCTCAAGGCGGTCTACCTCGCACAGCGGATCGAAGACGGACCGGCGTCGACGGGCACGCTCGCGGACATGCTCGAGGTGAGCCCGGCGAGCGTCAACGAGATGGTCGGCAAACTCGAGGAACGCGGCCTCGTCGAACACGAGAAGTACAAAGGCGCGACGCTGACCGACGAGGGCCTCGAGCGGGCCCACAACGCCCTTCAGACGTACTGTATCATCGAACGGTTCCTCGCGAACGTCCTCGAGGTCGAACGGTTCCGGGAGGAAGCACGCGCACTCGAGAGCGTCATCGACGACACCGTCGCCGAGCGCCTCGATACGATCATCGACCGCCGGGCAGAGTGTCCGGACTGTTTCGACGCCGACGCCGACTGCTGTGAGTACCTCGAACTCGAGGTCGGCAATCAGGCCGACTGATCGACCGACACGAGGTCGTCGTAGCTCGAGCGCTCGATCCGGAAGGAGCCACAGTGCACACACGCCTGCCTGTTCAGTTCGTGCCCTTTCCCACAGTTTCGACACTCGTAGAGCTCGCCGGTAGTATGGCCTCCGAACAACCGCTGTAAGCGACGAGTGATCGTCATTGGCACGTTCTACCTGGCCAATACGGTGGTGTAACTATAGTTATCGAGTACGTACCGGTCGTCTCGGCACGACAGGCGATAACACCGCACGACGGCCCCGTCACCCGGTATTCAGTGCGTAACGCTCCTGACGACCCAGCGGGGCCTCGAGGTGACGACCGAACCTACAGCCGTTCTCGCTCTCGAGTGAACGGCGCCGTCGCCCGCTCGACGAATCGCGCGAGCCGTGCTCGCCAGCGGCTTCGGCGGGTACTCGACTCGAGTGCGTGGCGACGTTGCAGTTTCGCTCGCTCGTCGGAACGCCTGGCGAGCGTGAGGAGGCCACGCGCCCACGTCACGGCGACGACAACGGCTGTCGAGGCGTAGTACAGCGCCGTCACTGCCTGCGACGCCGTCACGAGTGCAGCGGCGACCCCGCTTGCGAACATGAGTACACCCGCGACGAACAACGCGGCGGTGATCGGTGACGCCGACGGTGACGCGCCGAGGTGTCGCTCGAGAGGCGTCCGTGGCATGTCTCGAGACACATCGTCGTGGGTAATGAAAGTCAGTCAGACGAACGTCTGTCGCGATCGGGTCGTCGAGACACTGGTGGCCAGACGAACGGAGGGTGAGGTGAGACAGTGTCGTCCGTCCTGGCCGAGTGGCGGCGTCACGCTGTACAGGTGCTGTCGTCGACGTTCCAAAGCGGGGCAGGTCTCCGTTCGCCCTCGGTCCGAAAAGTAACACTATTGTGTTCCCTGGACCAAGCCGGACGTACGGAGTCCCGTGGTGTAGTGGCCAATCATAGCGGCCTTTGGAGCCGCTGACGGCGGTTCGAATCCGCCCGGGACTATCCTGCTGCGAACAAACTCGTGAGCAGCAGGTATCCCCGGCGGTTCGAACCAGGCGAGACGAGCGAAGCGGGTCTCGACGCGGTTCGAATCCGCTCGGGACTATTACCCCGAGTACAACGACGGCCATTGTCTCGCTCTTCGGTAGTCTCGCGGAGTGATGCGCTTCGAGGTCGAGTGGTTCGAGGTTCTCCGATTTTCGGGCGACCCCGGAGCGTTCGTCTCGACCGCTGATAATCGGCTCGCGCAGGGCAGGCGTGTACTTCCGCGTACGTCGTCGCCAAAACCACTATCAAATATGACGTTAAAGAATACATATGGGAGATCTAACGGGTGTGTGTTCGGGTGATGAGGTCACCGTCAGGCTGACGAACGACGACGGAGACCTGCGAATCGACGACTCGAACCGGGAAGTGGCGGTTCACCTCGATCGGGCGGGAGAAATCGAATCCGGAGAGACAAAATCGATCACCGCCACCGTGACTACGTGTATCTATTCGACCTCGGGTTCCCTGGAGACCATCTTCCTGTCGGCGAACAGTCAGAACGGCGGGGAAACCACTCGGTCTGCCCGATCGAATTCGGCCACCGATTCGAGAGGACGGTCACGTGGGAAGAAACACACCACGGTGAACGCCAGCAGGCGAAGCAAAAGCGCTACGCGGACGAAATCGCGCGAACGGACGGAAAAACTAAACGAGTTACACCGGATCGCTACAGATCTCATCGGCGACGAACCCGTTACGGAGAAAGAAAACAGGACGTCGTCGATCGGAGAGGCCAAGAGGCGGGCAAAGAAACAGGGGAGAGATCCCGCAGTCGATCCGAAGTTACGCGACTGACCGATCCTCGAGGGTCGTCTGCGTCTGATACGGACCGCTGTACGTCACTACCGGAGCAACCGCGAGCAGTCCGGCGGCTTTCGGAAACAGGTACAGCAGGAATTCTCACTCGTTATCCTGCTCGTTCCAACCGTCGTTGCGGTGGTCGTGCTGGCTCGATACTGGGGCTGGCGACCGGATGGTGTTCTCATCGTTGCTGGAGGACTGGTCACAGGTGGAAAACACCGTGGGACGCGTTCTACGACGCCCTCGTATATGCCGTTACGACACCCTCGCACGCTAGTCAACGAACGACGAGAACGTTATCGAGTCGTCGTTGATATCGATGTGAAGTCCTTGCGCATCGCTCTCTCCATCAGACCATTCATACGTATTCTCAGGACCGTCTTCTACACGAAGGTGGACTTCGACCTGGGTGCCACTGACGACTTCCTCGTACTCCTCGGTGTCACCGGCGTCAATAGTAACTGTTTCGTCGAGCAACTTCGCGTCGTCGGACAGTTGTGTAACCTGAATACCAGCTGTTACCGTATTCGACGTCTCGTTTGCAATAGTAATGTCTGTCGTCCCACCAGAGTTTACACCTGAACACCCGGACAAACCGAGTAACGCAAGCGAGAACCCGCCGATGAACGTTCGTCTCTCGATAGACATCGCATGCGGATTTCATATCAGCTGATAAGTGTTTTTGGAAGTATCACTCGATTGGTGTAGGTGCATACCCACTTGTTGGCCAGTCCACTGTAGAAGCGGGTGTAGCGCCGGGAGCGGGAATGTGTGCAGATCTGGGCCTAGCGGACGAGCGGCTCGAGTTCTCTCAGTTTGAGTTTTGTATCAAAATTTACTAGGGTGGAAAATAAAGTCTGCAGCAGTCGACACCATCCACACGCAGTGTCGTATTTCGTGTCGACGCTTTGCCTCGAGACCACGGCAGATACGACGTCGAGTGGCTGGATGGGACTCGAGCAGGACCGCGTCTGCGCATTGTCCCGGAGCACTGTTGAACTCCTGCAACGATCGCCTGGCGGTCGACCGTCCGGAACGTCGCTTCACTCCGCCGTACGGGTCGGTGTGAACGGGATCGAACGATACTGAACAGTCCGTGAAGCGTTAAAATCCGATCGACACTGTCGTCACGTTATTTGGGACGTCCGGCACTCGAGTCCGACGCTGTCATGACGTACAATCAAAGCGAAATGCGAGACGCGATCGACTACCAGCGGGTTCGGTCGATCGGGAAGCTCCTGTTCGCGACGCTGTCGTTGCTGTTTCTCCTCTCTGTCGTATCACTCCTTCCGGGTATCGGCCTGTTCGTTCCGAACACGCCGATCACGCTGTACGCACTCGCGAGTGCGATCGTAACGCTCGCAGTCGTCGGATTGCTACTCTACGTCGCGCCGGGACTCGCGAGACTCACTCGAGCGACTCTCGGCGGGCCCGACGAGATCGTCGACGACGTCGCGTCAGTCGTCCACCTGCTCGTCGTCCTCGCCGCGGTGCTGGTCGCACACCGGGGGCTGGCTCCGGCCGTGACGCCCTTCCTCGAGGACGCTACGTGGGCCTACGACGTGACGTTCCTGTTGATCTCGCTGCCGCTGCTCGCGGTCGTCGCGAGTCAGCTCTACGCGTCGCTCGATCCGGCCGCCGACCTGTTCGCAGATCGGATCGCGGGCTCGAGTGCGGCCGACGACGCCACCACCGCTTCTACGGCGGAGAGATCGAACGCGGACGACGATTCCACCACGGAGGGATCGACCCGATGAGCGCGAGGTCGCACTCGAGTGACGGCCGGGCGATTCCGTTCGTCGCGGGCGCCGTCGCCGGCATCGTGACGTGGCTGCTGGGATATGCGTTCACCTACGTGATCGTCGCACCCGACGTTCGCGAGTCGGGACTCCATCGTGCTGTCGAAGCGTTCGACGGCGAACCGGCCACCTACGAGATGGTGGGGTGGGTCTTCTACAACGCCCACTTCGTCGACACCGTGTTCCGGAACGTCCCGCTGGTCGGGAGCATCACGACCACGTACGTCGGCGGCGAAGAGGGATTCACGCTGCTGTTGCACGCAGTACCCGCCGGGCTGCTCTTCGTCGCGGGGCTGGCTCTCGCCACCTACCGGGGCGTCGCGTCGGTGAGCGACGGCGCGCTCGCGGGTCTGGCGACCGTCCCGGGGTACCTCCTGCTGTCGGCCGCCGGTGCGTTCCTCTTCGAGGTCACCGTCGGCGGTGCGAGCGGTGCCCCCGACGCGGTGCCGGCGGTCGTCCTCGCGGGACTCGTCTTCCCCGCGATCTTCGCCGGCGGCGGTGGGGCCGTCGCCGCGGTGACGGCCGACCGGGACCGCCGGGTGTCGGAGGAGGCGCGTTCCTGACCGGCGTCGAGTCCGTAGCCGAGGTTCGACGAACGGTGACCGATCAGACGAGCCCCGCCTCGTGCATGTAGTCGTCGAGTTTTTCTGCGATCGTCCGTGCGAAGGTCTCGTCGTTGACGTCGGTCTCGAGTTCGAGCAGTTCCACGTTCTCGTCGACGCCCTCGCGCAGGGCCTCGAACAGCGCCGCGTCGGCCTCGGGATCGTAGAACTCCTCGCCTTCCACCGAGAGCATCGAGACGCCCTCGAGCGGCAAGGCGAGCGCCGTCTCACCCGTCGCGGCCGAGAGTTTCTCGGCGACGATCGAGCCGAGTTCGGCACACTCCTCGGGCGTCGTCCGCATCAGCGTCACCTGCGGGTTGTGGACGTGGAGGTTCCGGTCGCGAAACTCCTCTGGTACCGAGTCTTCGGGACCGAAGTTGACCATGTCGAGTGCGCCAGTAGAGACGACCTGTGGAATCCCTGCCTGTGCTGCCGCCTCGAGACGCTCGGGTCCGGCACTCAGGACGCCGCCGACGAGTTCGTCGGCCCACTCGGTGGTCGTCACGTCGAGGACGCCGTCGATGACGCCCTGTTCGATCAGGTTCTCCATCGCGCGACCGCCGGTACCCGTCGCGTGGAAGACGATCGTCTCGTAGCCACGGTCCTCGAGGTACTCGCGGGCGGTCTGGACGCACGGCGTCGTGACGCCGAACATCGTGATCCCGATCGTCGGCCGTTCTTCGACCTCGACGTCGGGTTCGCTCGAGACCATGCCGACGGTCGCGAGTGCGGCGTTCGAGATGACCTCCCGCGAGAGCTGGTTGAGCCCCTCGACGTCGGCGACCGAGTACATCATGGCGACGTCTTTGGCACCGACGTAGGGCTCGACGTCGCCGGAGGCCATCGTCGAGACCATCAGCTTCGGGACGCCGACTGGAAGCGCCCGCATCGCGGTCGTGGCGATCGAGGTGTTGCCCGATCCGCCGAGACCGAGAATACCCTCGAGGACGCCCTCCTCGTGGAGACGGTCGGCGACGGCGGCGGCACCCTCACCCATCGCTTCCATCGCCTCGCCGCGGTCGGCCTCCTCGCGGAGGTGCTCGAGGCTGGTGCCGGCAACCTGGGCGACCTCGGCGGCGGCGGTGTCGGGTTCGAACTCGGCCTCGGGGTCGCCCATCACCCCGACGTCGACGACGTGGACGTCCACGCCCGCGGCTTCGATCACGTCCCGGGCGAACCCGATCTCTTCACCTTTCGTGTCGAACGTGCCGACGATGACGACCGCCATGTCAGTAGTCGATCTCCTTGAACTCCCGCGTCTGGTTCTCGATGGCCTCCTCGGTCGGGAGCCGTTCGACGCTCGAGGCACCGAAGAAGCCGACCACGCCCTCGGTGTTTTGCAGGACGTACTCGGCGTCGTCCGGCCAGGCGATCGGCCCGCCGTGGCAGATGACCAGCACGTCCTCGTCGACCTCCTTCGCGGCGTCGTGGTGGGACTGGACCCGTTCGGCCGCCGCCTCGAGGTCCAGGGCCGTCTCGGCGCCGATGTCGCCGGAGGTCGTAAGCCCCATGTGCGAGACGACGACGTCGGCACCGGCCTCGGTCATTTCGCGGGCCTGCTCCTCGGAGAAGACGTAGGGGCAGGTCAGCATCCCCTGCTCGCTGGCCTCCTGGATCATGTCGACCTCCCTGTCGTAGCCCATGCCGGTCTCCTCCAGGTTCTGCCGGAACCCGCTGTCCTCGTCGATGAGCCCGACGGTCGGGAAGTTCTGCACGCCCGAGAAGCCGCGCCGTCTGAGGTCCTCGACGAAGACGTCCATCTGCCGGAACGGGTCGGTGCCGTTGACGCCCGCGAGTACCGGGGTGTCCTCGACGACGGGGAGCACCTCCCGGCCCATCTCGAGGACGATCTCGTTCGCGTCACCGTAGGGCAGCAGGCCGGCGAGCGATCCCCGGCCGTTCATCCGGTACCGCCCGGAGTTGTAGATGATAAGCAGGTCGACGCCGCCGCGTTCGGCGAACTTCGCCGAGATACCGGTCCCCGCACCCGCGCCGATGATCGGTTCGCCATCCTCGACCGTCGCCTCGAGTCGTGACAGTGACTCGTCTCTGGTAAACTCCATAGTCAACTGCTATCGCATCACGTGGATTCTTGAAGATATCGGCCGCGTGCACGTTCGGTGGAGCCGTCGCACAGTGCCCATCGCGACCGATCCCACGGTCGGCGCGGATCGCTGTGAGAGACGCCAGGTCACTGGACGGTACGTTTATTGCCCGTGGGGTGACAATATGTGTGAGAATGTCAGACAATTCGGACGACTACTTCGTCGGCAGCGAGGACGTATCGACGCAGGTGTTCGACTGGGGGACGCTCAAGTGGATGGCGACGCCCGACGTGAACGACTCCGAGCGGTTGAGCGCCGGGGTCGTCCAGCTCGAG